>NZ_JAYKZX010000003.1:0-2877500 GCF_035989265.1 Sphingobium sp. HWE2-09
ATAGCTGACCCACTGCTTCAGCAAAGTGAGGCCGCTACGCCCGGATCGGTGCGACTCCAGGCTGATCGCACGGCTCTGCGTCGCTTCCCGCGCGATGAACTGGCGCACCTGCGCCGCAAAGCCCGCATCCTCCACCCGCAACATCACCTCCAGGTTGATGAAAAGGCTGCGCATGTCGAAATTGGCCGACCCAATATAGACGGCATCGTCGATGACGATCAGCTTGCTGTGCAATTTGCACGGCTGATATTCATATATCTCCACCCCGCGCTTGAGCAGCGGCCCATAGAGCAGGCGCGACGCCGCGACCGTGGCGCCATTGTCCGATATCATCGGCAGCACGATGCGCGCGCCTTCCCGTCGCGCGGCGCGGGCGATGCGCTTGAGCATTCCCCGGCCGGGCGAGAAATAGGCAGCGATCATATCGACCCGCCGCGCCTGTTCCAGGTCATGCTTCACCACCTGCGCCCAGGGGCTTAGCCGCCGGGTGGGTCCACCGATCAGCCAGCGGAACGGGTCGGCGGGATGATGATGCAGCGAGGGATGCCATTGTCGGACCATGCGCCGCAGCGTGCGGAACCGGTGCTTCCTGGTCGATCCCCACCGCCACAACTGCCCATACCAGCGGGTCATCGCCTCGACCTGCTCGCCGATGATCAGCAGGCCGATGTCGCGCCAATGATCGTCCGCCGGAATGCCGAAATAGCCATCCTCGATATTGAAGCCGCCGATCATCAGCCGCTTGTCGTCTGCGATCGCCATCTTCTGATGATTGCGGATCAGGTAGCGGGTCGATCGGCCCGTCCCGAACCGCGCGAAATGTCCACCCGCTTCCACCAATGGCGCGAAGAAGGCGTCGTCCGTCCTGGACGATCCGAACCCGTCCACCATCAGCGTCACCGCCACCCCACGCCGCCGCGCCGCGATCAGCGCGTCGCGCACCAACCTGCCGCTGCCGTCGTCAGCGAAGATATAGTAATAGAGCTTCAAACTGTGCCGCGCCCCGTCGATCAGGGCGATCAGCGTCTCGCGCAGGGCCGCACCGTCGGCGATCAGGCGCAACTGATTGCCGTGCAGGTCCAGACGGATATCGTCCGGGGCGACGCTGGCAGGGCCATGGGCAGAAACAGGACGGGCGGGGGCAGGATCGATGGTCGCCATGCCCCACCATGCCGATTTTCTTTGCGCCTAGCCATGGCTTTATGGCTTTACATTGACTCTTGATCGAACCGCTGCTAGGCGGCCAATTCACGACTTTCCTTCCGTTATTTGCAGGAGGCCCTGTTTGGCCCGCGTTACCGTCGAAGATTGCGTCGACAAGGTTACCAACCGTTTTGACCTCGTCCTTCTCGCCGCCCAGCGCGCGCGGGAAATTTCCGGCGGCGCCGAGCTGACGCTCGACCGCGACCGGGACAAAAATCCCGTCGTCGCCCTGCGTGAGATCGCAGAGGAAACCGTTATGCCCGCCGATCTTCATGATTCGGTCGTTGCCTCGCTGCAGAAGGTGCAGATCGATGATGACGATACGCCGGATGAAATCGGCTCGATCGCCCAGTCGGCGGAGGCTCTGCGCCTGACCGCCGCGGCCCCGCCGCGCAACCAGAATATCGGTGGCGACTACGACGGCTGATCGCCTCACAAGTTTGGAGAGGAACGAAGGCCCGGCCTGCGCAAGCAGGACCGGGCCTCACTTTTCCTGGCGTTAAAGAAAAGGCGCGGGGGACGGCAAGTCCCTCGCGCCTTTCCTGTTTAGCAGCTGCCGTTGCGGTCGATCGCCCGGCCGGCCAGCGCACCAGCGCCAGCACCGATGATCGTGCCCGGCGCACGGTCGCCACGGGTGTCGATGGAGCGACCCAGCAGCGCACCGGCTACGCCGCCGACCAGCAGGCCGGTGGTGCCGCCCGACTTGCGGCAGCGATAGCGGTCGTCGCGATAGCCGCGACGGTCGGCATAACGGTCACCGCGATAATGATCACCACGATAGCGGTCGCCGCGATATTCGCGATGACCGCGACGGTCATGGTCGCGGGCATAGGACATGGACGGCGCGACCGCGCTCAGGGTGGCGGCGGCAAGGGCGATGGCCAGAGCGGCTTTACGAATGATCATGTGACTTCTCCTCAGACCTGGTTTCTTTGACTGTGATCTGGGTATCGCATGAGATGGTTGTTTCGTTCCTGAACCGGATTGTTATGCCCCATTCAGCAAGCAGCGCCGCGGTCGGTTCCGAAGCCTGTCTTAAGCCCTGGCCAGTTCCGGCAACGCCCAGTCGATCGCGCCGCGCCCCTTCGCCTCCAGAAAGGCGTTGGCCTTCGAAAAAGGGCGCGAACCCAGGAATCCGTTATGGGCGGACAGGGGGAAGGGTGGGCCGACTTGATCACCAGATGGCGGCTTTGGTCCACGAAACCGGCCTTGCGCTGGGCGTAGGCGCCCCACAGCATGAAGACGACGGGCTCGTGCTTTTCCGCGACGATCCGCACTACCGCGTCGGTGAACTGTTCCCAGCCCTTGCCCTGATGCGACGCCGCCCGCCCCATTTCGACCGTCAGCACGCTGTTGAGTAACAGCACGCCCTGCTTCGCCCAATGCTCCAGAAAGCCGTGGTTCGCCCGCGCGATGCCCAGGTCCGCCTCCATCTCCTTGTAGATATTGACCAGCGACGGCGGCGTCCGCACGCCCGGCTGCACCGAAAAGCACAGGCCATGCGCCTGCCCCTCGCCATGATAGGGGTCTTGCCCCAATATCACCACCTTCACCTGGTCCAACGGGGTGAGGTCCAGCGCGCGGAAATATTCGCTGCCCTTGGGAAAGATGCGTTTGCCCGCCGCCTTCTCCGCCTGCAAAAACTGCTTCAGCCCCTGCATATGCGGGGCGGCGAACTGGTCGGCCAGGGGCGCGCGCCAGCTTTCGTGCAGCTTGATGGTATCGCTCATGCCCGTCTGATGGCGCGCGGCGCAAATGCCTGTCAACCTGTCTGATCCAATGCAAAGCCTCTTGCCTCCCGCGCATCGATCCGCGACAGGCAAATTCATGTCGCTCCGTCGTTCGATCAGCCTGTTCGCCGCCTTCGGCCTGTTCCTCGCGCCCCTGCCCAGTGCCGACGCGTTCGGCCCGCCGCCCAAGCCCCTGGCCCAGCAGACGGCCGAGGCCAAGCTGCTGGGCGAATTTGCCCGCTTCGCCAGCCTTTCCGACGGCACCGTCGGCATCGCCGCGCGCGATTTGCAGACGGGCGAGACGCAGGCGCTGAACGGCGACACGCTCTTCCCGATGGCCAGCGCCTATAAGGTCGCGGTGGCCGGGCGCATCTTCGCATTGGTCGATGCAGGCGAAGCGCGGCTCGACGAACAACTGGTGCTCGATCCCGCACTGGCGAGCGAAGGCGGCATCGCCTGGATGTTCTCCCGCCCCGGCGCGACCCTGTCGATCGACCGGCTGCTCGAACTGATGCTCCAGAAGAGCGACAATAATGCGACCGACGTGCTGGTCGCGCGCGCAGGCGGGCCGCAGGCGATCACGGCGTTCGTGACGAAACTGGGCGTCACCGGGCTGCGCGTCGACAGCGACACCGCGCATCTTCTCTATCGCGCCATGGGCATCCACCCGCTATCGGGCAGCTTCCGCCAGAATGCCGACGCCGCCCGCCGCGCCGATCCGCAACTGGTCACGCGCGATATACGCGACCTGCCCAATATGGCCTTCGCGACCGAACTGGAGGATACCTCCACGCCCACAGCGATGCTCGACCTCATCACCGCCTATGAATCGGGCCGCGCCCTTTCGGCCGTCAGTACCCAGCGGCTGTTCACCATCATGGCGCATTGCGAAACCGGCAAGAAGCGGATCGTCGGCATGTTGCCGCCCGGCACGGCAGTCGCGCACAAGACGGGGTCGTTGAACGGCATCGGCAATGATGTCGGCGTCGTCCGCCTGCCCGACGGTCGCCGCTTCGCGATCGCCGTCTTCGTCATGAAGGATGGCAAGGGCCACGTTTCGCGCGACCGCATCATCGCGGAAGCCGCCCGCGCCGCCTATGACTATTTCCTCTATGCTCCCGACAGGGCGCACGGTCTGGCGCATAACGGTTAACGGCGATCGCAGGAATCGTTACGCTTAGGGTCAGAGAGGATGCCCCTGATGCCCCTGACCCGCTTCCGCGATTTCTGGCCCTATTATCTCCAGGAACATGCGCGTCCGGGCACGCGCGCGTTGCATTATGCGGGCACCAGTATGGTCGTCGCGCTGTTGGCGGCGGCGCCTTTTGCCGGGCGCTGGTGGATGGCGGCGGCTTTGCCTTTGGCGGGCTACGGCTTCGCCTGGGCCGGGCACGGCCTGATCGAACATAATCGCCCCGCCACCTTCCGCTATCCGCTCTGGTCGCTGCGCGCCGATTTCGTCATGTGGTATCGCTTCCTCACCGGCCATATGCGCCATGATCTGGCCCGCGCCGGGGTGCGCCCGGATGGCACGGTCGATCCGGCGCGCCGCGTTTGTGCCTGATGGATTTGGCTGACCGATCCGCTTGACCCGCCCTCACGCTCTGCCACAAAGGGCGCGATGGCATTATCCGCGACCTTCTCGCAGCCCGACCGGGCCACTCTGGCGCAGCGCTGGCAGGCGCTTGAGGCGCAATCCGACGCGTCCTTCTTCCTGCGCTGGACCTGGGTGGGCGCATGGCTCGACAGCTATCCCGTCCATCCCGACCTGCTCGCCATCATTGACGAGGCAGGCCAGGATGTCGCGCTGGCGCTGGTCGGCCATGCGATGCAACCGCGCCTGCTCGGCAACGTCGCGACGCTCAGCCTCAACCAGTCCGGCGACGTGCAGGCCGACCGCCCCTATGTCGAATATAATGGCATGTTGGCGCAAGCGGGTCGGGAAGGGGAGGCGACCGTCGCCGCTCTGGCCGCCCTGTCCCGCCGTCGCGACTGGCGCGCCCTGCGGCTGAGCGGCATCTCGCCCAGCTCGTCGCTGCTGGCGCTCCCCGTACGCCGCCGCATCCGCACCGATATGTCGCCCGTCTATCAGGTCGATCTCGACGCCGTGCGCGCTGCCGATGGCGACTATCTCTCCCTGCTCAGCAGCAATACGCGCAGCCAGATCCGCCGCGCGATGAAGGATCATGGCGGCCCGCTGCCCGACATCGCGGTCGGCAGCCTGGACGATATCACCCCCTGGCTGGACGATATGGCGGCGCTCAACGGCGGCCGCCACGTCGACAATGCCTGGGACGATTCCGGTTTTCGCGGTTTCGTCGCCACGATCGCCGCGCGCGGCCTGCCATCGGGTGAGGTCGAATTGCTGCGCTTCACCGATGCAGGCGGTGTCGTCGGGCTGCTGGTCAATTTCGTCCATCGCGGCGTCGCGATGAACTATCAGTCCGCCTTCGCCGCGCCGCGCGCGACCAAGGACAAGCCCGGCCTGCTCTGCCATGCGGCGGCGGTCGGCCGTTATGCCGCCCATGGGCTGACGCGCTATTCGCTGCTGGCGGGGAAGGATCGCTATAAGCAGAGCCTCGCCACCTGCGAAGAGTCGCTGGAATGGTGGGTGCTGGAACGGTTCAGCCCGCGCCTCGAAGTCGAAGCGCTGCTGCGTCGGCTGCTTAAGCGCCCAGCTTCCGCATGATGCGATAGATCAGACGGCGCACGCCCTGCGTTTCGGGCTGCGCGCTGACCGTGCCGACCGGCAGTCCGCGTTTGCGCAGCAGCGCATTGAAACTGTGCAATTCGCCCTCTGCCACGCTGCGTTCCGATCGCCATGTCACCGACAGGCTGACCGATACGGTGGGGCCGTTCTCCACGAAATGCGGTGCCTTCACCGGCACATGGATGGCGTCGCCCGGCTCCAGCCGCACCGCCGTGCCACGCGCCTTGAACCCGTCCTGCCAGACCAGGTTGCGATGCCCGCCGCCGTGGAAATCCTCGCTCTTCTGCGCGGGCACCAGCTGCTGGTCGCGCGCGGGAAAGACGGTCATCGTCTTTATGCCCATGATCTGGAGCAGGATATTATGCTCCGGGTCCATATGGAACGGCGTGACGCTGCCGGGCGACGACAGGAAAATGAACGCCTCGCGATGCAGCATCGGCCCGGTCTTCTCCGAAACGATCGGCGCCAGTTCCGCCAACACCGCGTCCAGTAGGGCAGCATAGGCCGGGTCGCGCTCGACATTCTTCAGCACGGCCCAGCTGCCATTGGTGTCGATCGTCCGGATCGTTTCGCCCAGCGTCAGCCCGTTGGACGGCGTGTCTTCCGCGCGCACGCCCAGCGGCAGCTTGCCCAGATTATATTCGACCGAACTGGCAGGCATACGCTCGGCTAGAACCGCCAGCGCTTCCAATGTCAGCAGCCCATGGCCGACCAGCCCATGGGTCAGCCGCGTCGATCGGTCGGGATAGGCGGCGGCAAAGGCGGCGCGCGCCTCGTCGGGGAAGGTGGCGCTGACGGCCGGTGCGATCGGGCTATGGGCGGTCATGCCTGTCCTTTCAGCTTTCTGGCGATGGTTTCGACCCCGTTGGCGATCGCGAAGGCGGCGCTGCGCTGCATCCGCGTAGCGCCCGCGCCATGCAGGGCGATGCGATATTGCACGATGGTCCGTCGTTCCGCCCACAGGCTGTCGATCATCGGATGGTCGGGTGCGGCGCAACTGTCCATCCAGCCGATCGCCGGATCGGCCTGCACCGCATGAAGATTGGCGATCTCGATCAGCACGCCGGGCGAAAAGCGGCCCAGCTCCTCGTCGAATGCGATCTTGAAGGAAAAGGCGCCCTCGCCATGGCGGAAATTGACCAGCATCGCGATCGCCCGGTCATCCAGGTCGATTCGCAACATATGCAGCCGTCCCGCCTCGAAGGCGGCGGCGCAGGCCGCGCGGAAGAAAGCGGCGTCGGCGGGCTTGCATCCCAGCGCCGTGCCTTCCTGTCCCTTCCATCCTGACGCCTCCAGCGCCAGAAAATCGCCGCACCAGCGCGCCAGATCCTGTCCGTCAATGAGCAACCGCGTTTCGACCGCCCCCAGTTCCGCCAGCCTCTTTTGCAGACGGCGCAACTCCTTGCGCTTCTTGGACCGGACATGCGTATCCCAATAGGCATCGGCGGTCAGGTCAGACCGCAGCATCGCCCGGTCGTAGCGATGGATTTCCAGCCGTCCGCGCCGCTGCTCGACGCACAGCGCCTCCAGCGCGGCGGCATTGGCCCCGGCCGCGTCCAGCCCCTCCAGATGCAGGAAACCGCTGGCCCAGCGCGCCTCGTCCAGTTGCGCCAGAAAGCCCCGCCAGGCCGCCATCTCATGATCCCGGCGGATGATCGGCGCGCCGAAGAAGCAATGATCGTGCATCCAGTTGCCGACGCAGCCGATCGGCAGGCGCCCGTGGCGCGGCTTTCGAACGACCGGCAGCAATCCGATCGCGATGTCGCCCGCCCGCACCTCGATCAACTGCACGCCCCGATCCGCCGCCAGATGGTCGATCGCCGCGCCCAGCATGTCGGGCGCGTAGAAAGCATTGGCTTCGGCGGCATCCTGCGCCAGCGCGATCCAGCGCGCGCGTTGCCCTTGCCCGGCCGAACCGGGGGTGGGGGCCGTGGGATGCGATGCCATGTCCATGGCCCCGCCATAGGCAATAAAGATTAGAGGGCGGTAAAGATCGGGAAAGCCTTATGCCCTACATACAACGTCTGGCGGATCGGGGCTTTACAAGCCGTGCCAGAGTGTCGGAGACGGGGGAGGTCGCGTGCCCGCCCATGCCAAGAAGGAAATGCATGACTATCCTGGTTACCGGAGCCGCCGGCTTCATCGGTATGCATGTCGCCGACCGGCTGCTAGCGCAGGGCCATGCCGTCGTCGGCATCGACAATATGAACGACTATTATCCGGTCGCGCTGAAACGCGCCCGCATCGCCCGTTTGCAGGCGGCGCATGGCCGGCTGTTCACCTTTCACGAACTGGATTTCGCCGATCTCGACGCGCTGCACGCCGCGCTGGCCGACCAGGTGATCGAAGCGATCGTGCATCTGGGCGCGCAGGCAGGGGTGCGCTATTCGCTGATCAACCCCCATGCCTATGTCCGCTCCAACCTGGCGGGCCATGTCAACATGCTGGAACTGGCGCGCGAACGGCGGGTGCGGCATCTGGTCTATGCCTCCTCCTCGTCAGTCTATGGCGGCAACGACATGCTGCCTTTCCGCGTGGAGGATCGCGCCGACCATCCCGTCTCCCTCTACGCCGCGACCAAGCGCGCCGACGAACTGATGAGCGAAACCTACGCCCATCTCTTCCGCATCCCGATGACGGGCCTGCGCTTCTTCACTGTTTATGGTCCCTGGGGCCGCCCGGACATGGCGATGTGGATCTTCACCGCCAAAATCCTCGCTGGTGAACCGATCCCGGTGTTCAATCATGGGCGGATGCAACGCGATTTCACCTATATTGACGATATCGTCGATGGCGTCGTCGCCTGCCTTGATCATCCCCCCGCAGACGATGGCGCGATCAAGGCGGGCGGCAGCCGCGCCCCGCACCGGCTCTACAATATCGGCAACAACCGACCCGAAGAACTGATGCACCTCATCGCCGTGCTCGAAGATGCACTCGGGCAAAAAGCGCAGATCGACTTTCAGCCGATGCAGCCTGGCGACGTCCACGCCACCTATGCCGACATCAGCGCGATCACCCAGGATATCGGTTTCGCGCCCGCAACCCGAATCGAGTCGGGGGTGCCGCAATTCGTGCAATGGTATCGCGACTATTGCGCTGCAGGATAAAAGAACCAGCCGTATCTACGTAAATTGCAAAAGGTTCCACGGCTCATCGCTGTAAATAATCCATTCACCTTGGCACACTGGAAACTGGATCGGCTATGGCTATTTTCATTTCGCAGTTGCAAAATGGATTGCCATAAGTGCCTGAAACGGCGTAAGTCATGAACCACGCCGGTTGCAAAATCGGCTAGGGGTCGCGGAACGAAGGAAAGACGACACATCGAATACGGTGTTCGTCGCCGTTGATCTGGCCGGATGTTCCGGCTTTGAGAGGCGGATAAAAGGGCAAACGCGTGTCGACACCAGCTTCGAAAATTGTACCGTTCGGCTCGGGCGGCCGTATCGTTGAGACTGCCTGCCGCAGCCTCTCCATCGCAGCCTTCGGCTTGAACGCCTTGGAAGCCAAATTCTCGGATCGGGATTTTGCCGCGACCTTCCTGCGCGTCATCGGCGTGATCATGAAGGTGCGTGGCCGCGTCATCGTCACCGGCATCGGCAAGAGCGGCATCGTCGCGCGCAAGATGACGGCAACGCTCACCTCCACCGGCACCCCGGCGATCTTCCTGCACCCCGCGGACGCGGGCCATGGCGATTTGGGCATGATCACGCCCGACGACGCCGTGCTGATGCTGTCCCATTCGGGCGAATCGACCGAACTCGGCCCGATCATCCATTATTGCAAGCGCTTCGCCATCCCGCTGGTCGGCATCACGGCCCAGCCCAACAGCACGGTCGCCATGGCGGCGGACATGTGCGTGGTGATGCCGGAGGTCGAGGAATCCTGCCCCAATTCGCTGGCGCCTACGACTTCGACCACGGTGCAGATGGCGCTGGGCGATGCGATCGCCATTTCGCTCATGGAAATGCGCGGCTTTTCTGCCGACGATTTTCACAAATTCCACCCCAACGGCAAATTGGGCGCGCAACTGATCAAGGTGCGCGAACTGATGGCCAAGGGCGATAGCGTGCCGATGGTGCGCGAAGACGCGTCCCTGCTCGACGCCACCATCGAAATGACCCGCGCACGTCTGGGCGGCACCGCGATCGTCGATCGAAACGGGCGGCTGATCGGCGCCTTCACCGATGGCGACCTGCGTCGCACCGTGACCGGCAAGCAGAATCTGACCGAAGCCGTGGGTCGTTCGATGACGCTGACGCCGCTGGCCGTCGGTCCGGATGAACTGGCGTCCGAAGTGCTGCGCCTGATGCATGAACGTAACGTCATGCTGCTTTTCGTCTGCGACAATGGCCGCCTGGTCGGCGCGGTCCATATGCACGATCTGCTGCACGCCGGGGTCGCCTGAGCCTTCTCGTCGTCATTCCCGCGCGGGCAGGATCGTCCCGCCTGCCGCGCAAGCCGTTGCGGCTGATTGCGGGCCGAACGCTGCTGCACCGCACGATCGCGATGGCGCGTGCGGCGATAGGTGCGCGCGATGACGTAACCCTGACCGTGGCGACCGACGACGATGCCATCGCCGATCATGCGCGCGCTGCGGGCTGCGACGCGGTGATGACCGACAGCGCCATCGCGACCGGCTCGGGCCGCGCGCTCGCCGCCGCGCTCGCGCAACCTGCGCCGCCACAATTTATCGTCAATCTCCAGGGCGACTCGCCCTTCCAGCCCGAAGGCGCCTTGAACGCCGTGATCGCCGCGCTGCAGGCAGGCGCACCGGTCGCGACGCCCGTCATCGCACTGGATTGGCCCGCGCTCGATGCCATGCGCGACCATAAGACGCGCTCACCTTTCAGCGGCACGACCTGCGCCCGCGCGGCGGACGGCCATGCTTTGTGGTTTTCCAAGACGATCATTCCCGCGATTCGCGGAGAGGCGCAGTTGCGCGAAACCGCGCCGCGTTCTCCGGTGTGGCGCCATGTCGGCCTCTACGGCTATGCGCTGGATGCGCTGCAGCGGTTCGAAGCCTGCCCGCCCACCATGCTGGAAAATCTGGAGGGGCTGGAGCAATTGCGCCTGCTGGAACTGGGCATTCCGGTCATGACTGTCGCGGTCGATCCCCCCGATTCGACAGCAGCGGCATCGATACCGAAGCCGACATCAGCCGGGTCGAGGCGCTGATCGCCCTCTATGGCGATCCGACGCCCCTGCTCTGACCCGCCCGACCATCGTCATGCGCCGCCTCTTCATCATCCGCCACGGCAACACCTTCACGAGCAGCGTCGACGCACGCCGTGTCGGTGCCCGCACCGACATTCCGCTGGTGGCCAGCGGTCGCGATCAGGCCGATCATCTCGGGCGCTGGTTCGCGGATCAGAACTTGCCGATCGCGCGCCTGCTCTCCAGCCCGCTGCTGCGCGCCCGCGAAACGGCGGATCGCATCGCCGCCGCGACGGGGCATGCGTCGGATGGCACGCGCGCCTGGCTGGGCGAAATCGACCATGGTCCCGACGAAGGGCAACCCGAATCCGACGTACTCGCTCGCATCGGTGCACAGGCGCTGGCCGACTGGGACGAACGCGGCATCGCGCCCGATGGTTGGATCGTCGATGCCGACGCCCGCATCGCGGCATGGCGCGTTTTTTTTACAGAAGCGGGGGAAGGGGCCGACCTGCTCGTCACCAGCAACGGCGCGGCCCGTTTCGCCCTGATCGCCGCCGGACTGCCGCTGGCATCGCTCAAGCTGCGCACCGGCGCATTCGGCGAACTGCTCGTGGATGACAACGGCACTGTCACGCTGGCCTGCTGGGACGAGCGTCCACTTTAACCCTTATACAATAATGCTACGTGTTCCCGCGCAGGCGGGAACCCAGTCCCGCCCTATGGGCCATATACGTCAGCCGCACTCCACGGTAACATGCTCCATCCGCGGCAGGGCACGCACTTTCGCGCGCACCCGGGGCGCATCGGCGCCAGGCGCCAAGCTGATGATCGCCGCATGCGCATGCGGCCCGATGCGCCACACATGCAGGTCGCGAATGGTCGCGCCTTCCCCCTCGGCCACTCGCCGCACCGTCGCCATCAGCGCCGGTTCGGCGGTGTCCAGCAGGATCGCGGCGGTATCCTTCATCAAGCCCCAGGCCCAGCGCGCGATCACCGCCGCGCCCAGCAGGCCGACCGCCGGGTCCATCCACCACCAACCCAGATAGCGCCCCGCCAGCAACGCGCCGATCGCCAGCACCGACGTCAGCGCATCGGTCAGCACATGCACATAGGCAGCGCGCAGATTATTGTCGGCATAGCCATGCCCCTGCGCATTGCCATGATCATGCCCGTGATCGTGGCTATGGTCATGCCCCAGCAAGACCGCGCTGATGATGTTGATCACCAGCCCCACGACTGCGACCAAAGTCGCCTCGCCAAAGGCGACATGGATCGGCTCGAACAGCCGCATCCCCGATTCGACCGCTATGAACAGCGCAGTCACCCCCAGCAGCAGTGCGGAAGCAAAGCCCGACAGGTCGCCCACCTTGCCCGTCCCGAACGTATAGCGCGGATTGCGCGCATGACGCCGGGCATAGCCATAGGCCGCCGCCGCCACCGCCAGCGCGCCCGCATGGGTCGCCATATGGAACCCGTCCGCCAGCAGTGCCATCGATCCGGTGATCCAGCCGAAGACGATCTCCACCACCATCGTCGCTGCGGTCAGCCATACGACCCAGATCGTCCGCTTCGCATTCTGGTCATGCCCGGCGGACAGGTAGATATGATCGAAATAATGGCTTTCCTCGCCATCGTCGGACCCGGTGTCTGCGTTCAGGGGTGCAGCCATGGCGTCGGCATGGCGATGGCCGCCATGATCATGGTCGTGGTGATGATCGTCGTGCATCGTCATTTCCCGTATCGGCGGATCAGCGCCAGCATTTCCTCGGTCGCGGCCTGGCGCGCTGCATCACTCAGTCCCGGCCGGGCGACATGCTCGCGCATATGCTGCTCGATCAGTTCCTCCATCAGGCTCCCCACCGCGCCGCGCACCGATGCGACCAGTTGCAACGTTTCCGAACAGCCCGCATCGCCGGACAACTGCCGCTCCACGGCGGCTACCTGTCCTGCAATCCGGCGTACCCGCGCCAACAATTTTTCTCGATCCGCGACGATATGCATAGGATACCCCCCTATCCTATATGTAGGTATTTGCAAAGGGGGCGTTGATCGATGGCGTGCTCCCCGCTCGGGTGGGAACCTAGTTCTGCCGTCAACGCTTCGTTCCGGCCTTCACTTGGACCCGGACACCTTCTACCACGTGCCTATGAAGACCGATCTCGACTGCGACCTCGCCATCATCGGCGGCGGCCTGGCCGGTGGGCTGATCGCGCTCGCCTTCGCCGCCCTGCGCCCCGATGTCCGGCTGCTATTGGTGGAGCAAGGGGACCGGCCCGGCGGCAACCATATCTGGTCCTTCTTCGACGGCGATGTCGCGCCCGCCGATCGCTGGCTGGTCGATCCGCTGATCGCCCATCGCTGGCCGCAGGGACATAGCGTCCATTTCCCGGGCTATCAGCGGGATCTGGCGACCCCCTATAACAGCGTTTCAACTGTCCAATTCGCTGTCGCACTCGAACGCGCATTGGGTGATCGGCTGCTGACCGGCACGACGGTGCAAAAGGTCGGCCCGCAATCGGTAAAACTGGCCGACCACTGCACCATCCGGGCATCGGCCGTCATTGATGCCCGCGGCGCAGGCGACCTGTCGGCGCTACGCTGCGGCTGGCAGAAATTCGTCGGCCATACCTTGAGTCTCGATGCGCCCCATGGCGTCGACCGTCCGATCATCATGGACGCGACGGTCGATCAGATCGACGGCTATCGATTCGTCTATCTGCTGCCCTGGGACGACCGCACCCTCTTCATCGAGGACACCTATTATAGCGACACGCCGGACCTCGACGTGCCAGCGCTCGACGCCCGCATCGCGGCCTATGCCCAAGCGAAAGGCTGGCATGGCGATATCGTCCATCGCGAACAGGGCGTCCTGCCGGTCGTCCATGGCGGCGATTTCGACCTTTATTGGCCCAAGGACGATCCGGTCGCCCGCGCTGGCGTGCGCGCCGGCTTGTTCCAGCCGATGACCGGCTATTCCCTGCCCGACGCCGTGCGGTTCGCGCTCTGGCTGGCGGACCAGCCACTTGACGGCCTACCCGTTGCAACCCGCGCCTATGCCAGGGCGCATTGGCGGCGGGGCGGCTATTACCGGCTCCTGGGAAAAATGCTCTTCGGCGCGGCTGCCCCCGACCAGCGCTGGCGCATCTTTGCGCGCTTCTATCGTCTGGCGCCGGACCTGATCCAGCGCTTCTATGCGGGCCGTTCGTCCATGACTGACCGTTTGCGCATCTTGTGCGGACGCCCGCCTGTACCCATAAGGGACGCCATGCGAACATTATGGAACCCGCCCGCCTGATGACCAACAGGACAGCGATCGTCATCGGCGCGGGCTTTGGCGGCCTGGCGCTGGCCATCCGCCTGCAATCGGCCGGTATCGACACGACCCTGGTCGAAGGACGCGATCGCCCCGGCGGCCGCGCCTATATGTGGGAAAAGGACGGCTTCACCTTTGATGCCGGGCCGACCGTCATCACCGACCCGGACTGCCTGGCCGAACTCTGGCGTCTGTCGGGCCATGACATGGCGCAGGACGTCACCCTGATGCCGGTGTCGCCTTTCTACCGGCTCAACTGGCGCGACGGCACCAATTTCGATTACAGCAACGACGAAGCCGCGCTGCGCGCCGAAATCGCCAAGCTCGATCCGGGCGACGTCGCGGGCTATGACCGCTTCTGCGATTATGCCGCGGGCGTCTTTGAAGAGGGCTATCGTAAGCTCGGCTCGGTCGCCTTCCTCGACTTCGCCTCGATGATCAAGGCGGCGCCCAGCCTCGCCAAATATCAGGCGTGGCGCTCGGTCTATTCGGTCGTCGCGAGCCATGTGAAGAATGAAAAGCTACGCGAGGCTTTGTCCTTCCACACGCTTTTGGTCGGCGGCAATCCGATGAAGACCAGCGCCATCTACGCCCTGATCCACAAGCTGGAGAAGGATGGCGGCGTCTGGTTCGCCAAAGGTGGCACCAATCGGCTCGTTCAGGGCATGGCGACCCATTTCGAACGGCTCGGCGGCACGCTGCGCCTGGGCGATCCCGTCACCCGCATCGAAACCTATGGCGACAAGGCGACCGCCGTCCACACCGCATCGGGCTGGCGCGGGGAGGCGGACGCCATCGCCACTAACGCCGATCTGATGCACAGCTATCGCGACCTGCTGGGCCATCATCCGCGTGGGGCAAAGCAGGGCGAGAAGCTGGCGCAAAAACGCTGGTCGCCCAGCCTTTTCGTGCTGCATTTCGGCATCAAGGGTAGTTGGCCCGGCATCCCGCATCACATGATCCTGTTCGGGCCGCGTTATGAAGGGCTGCTCACCGACATTTACGATCATGGCGTGCTACCGCAGGATTTCTCGCTCTATTTGCATCACCCGACCGTCACCGATCCGTCGATGGCGCCGGATGGGCATTCGACCTTCTATGCGCTCGCCCCAGTGCCGCACATGGGCAAGCTGCCGATCGACTGGGACCAGTTCGGCCCGGCCTATGCCGAACGCATATTGGACGAAATCCAGCATCGCCTGATTCCCGACATCCGATCGCGTATCGTGACGCAGTTCCATTATGCGCCCAGCGACTTTGGCCGTGATCTGAACGCACATATGGGCAGCGCCTTCAGCCTGGAGCCGTTGCTGACGCAAAGCGCCTGGTTCCGCGCGCATAATCGCGACGATGTCATTCCCAACCTCTATCTGGTAGGGGCCGGCACCCATCCCGGCGCGGGCATTCCCGGCGTGGTGGGCAGCGCCAAGGCGACCGCGGCGCTGATGCTGGATGACTTGAAATAAGGGCGCGGCCCTACGGACGGACATAATGAAAAGACTGGCAGTCTATTGCGGATCGGCGACCCCCGCCGACCTTACCTATATCGATGCGGCACGGCATGTCGGCCGCACTTTGGCGGAGCGCGGCATCGGCGTCGTCTATGGCGGCGGACGCCTCGGCCTCATGGGTGCGGTGGCGGACGCCGCGCTGGAGGCAGGCGGCGAGGTGATCGGCGTCATCCCCGAAGCGCTGGTCGGCGCTGAGGTCGCCCATCGCGGCTGTACCGAATTGCACGTCGTCCAGACCATGCACCAGCGCAAGCAGCTCTTCACCGACCTTTCGGATGGCTTCGTCACGCTGCCCGGCGGCGTCGGCACGATGGACGAATTGTGGGAAGCGATCAGTTGGGCGCAACTGGGCTATCATAGCAAGCCGGTCGGTCTGCTCAACGTCGCGGGCTTCTACGACCAGCTGATCGGCTTCAACCGGCAGATGGTGGAGGCAGGCTTCATCCGCGCCCAACATGCCGGGATCATGATCCACGCCGATAGTATCGAAGGGCTGGTCGATTCCATGGCCGCTTACCAGCCGCATGAGACGATCTTCGCGATGAAGGCGGCGCGGCTATAGCCATATAAAACTCATCCGTTCGCTTCGAGCGAAGTCGAGAAGTGGTTGGCACATCATTTTGTGTTTCTCGCCTCTGCTCGAAACGAACGGACCTTGGGTGACTTTCCTTGCAAGGCAGGGCATGTCTCGCCACATGTCCTCTTCAGTTCCCGACCGCGCCGCCCTTGTTGCCCACGCCCGCGACAGCATCGCGCGCGGCTCCAAATCCTTCGCCCTGGCGTCCAAGCTGTTCGATCCTGTCACGCGCGAACGCGCCTGGCTGCTCTACGCCTGGTGCCGCAAGTGCGACGACATCGCCGACGGGCAGGACCATGGCGGCACGCTGACTGGTGTAGCGGACGGGCAGGCGCGGCTATCGACCATTCGTGTGCTGACCGACAGGGCGCTACGCGGCGAACCGACCGGCGACCCGGCCTTTGACGGTTTCGGCGTGGTGATGCGGGAATGCGTCATTCCGGAGCGTTACGCCCATGATCTGATCGAAGGGTTCGCGCTCGACGCCCGCGATTGGCGTCCGCGCAGCGAGGCCGACATGCTGCGCTATTGCTATCATGTCGCGGGCGCCGTCGGCTGCATGATGGCGGTGTTGATGGGCGTCGATCCCAACGACCAGACGACGCTCGACCGCGCCTGCGATCTGGGCCTTGCCTTTCAACTCGCCAATATTGCCCGCGACATTAGCGAGGACGAAGCGGCGGACCGTTGCTATCTGCCCCAGGAGTGGCTGGCCGAAATGGATATCCCGCCCGGTGAACATATGAAGCCCTGGGTCCGGCCGCGCCTGGCGATCTTGTCGCGCAGGCTGGCCGACATGGCCGCCGCCTATGAGGACAGCGCCCGCCACGGCACCGGCGCATTGCCGCCGCGCGCGGCCTGGGCGGTGTTGGCGGCAGCGGGCATCTATGGCGATATCGCGCGAGAAGTGGCGCGTCGTGGCGAGCAGGCATGGGATCATCGCGTGATGACGTCCAAGCGCGACAAGCTGGGCTGGGTGATCCGCGCAGGCCTGAACGTACCAGCGCGCGCGCGCCGCTGGCCCGCTGCCACGCCACGCAGCGACATGCTCTGGACGCGGCCCGCCTGAACAGGCACGCGATCTATACATCGTATTTCTCTAAAGCAAAAAAAGGGCCGGTACTTTCGTACCGGCCCGAGGCATGTTCGCAGGAGGAACAAGGTGGGGCGGGCGGGCCATTTCCTGTTGGGGCGGCCCGCCCTGCCAAACTTATGCCCGGATATCAGGCGTTGTAAGCGCGCTCGCCATGCTCGCCGAGGTCCAGGCCTTCATATTCGACCTCTTGGCTGACCCGCAGACCGGTGACGGCCTTGGCGATGAAGATGGCGATGGTGGTGCCGATGCTGGCCCAGATGATGGTCACGACGACCGCTTCGATCTGCACGAGCAGCTTGGCGCCGATCACATAGTCCGCAGCGCCCGGTCCACCGAAGGTCGGCGAATAGACGATGGCGGTGCCGATGGCGCCGATCATGCCGCCGATGCCGTGGATGCCGAAGGCGTCCAGCGAGTCGTCATAGCCAAGCTTGGGCTTGAGGACGGTGACGGCATAGAAGCAGACGATCGAAGCGACCGCGCCCAGGATGATCGCGCCGAACGGGCCGGAATTGCCCGCAGCAGGCGTGACGGCGACGAGGCCGGCGATGATACCCGAGCAGAAGCCCAGCGCCGAACCCTTGTGACCGTTCAGCTTTTCGGCAAGCATCCAGAACAGGCCAGCCGAAGCGGTGGCGACGAAGGTGTTGATCATGGCGAGAGCCGCCGAACCATTGGCTTCCAGCGCCGAACCGGCGTTGAAGCCGAACCAGCCGACCCACAGCAGGCCGGTGCCGACGCCAGTCAGCGTCAGGCTGTGCGGTGCCATCGGCTCCTTGGGGTAGCCGATGCGCTTGCCCAGGATGATGCAGGCCACCAGCGCGGAAACGCCCGCATTGATGTGGACCACGGTGCCGCCGGCGAAATCGAGCGCACCAGCCTTGAAGAAATAGCCCGAAGCCGCCCAGACCATGTGCGCGATCGGGAAATAGACGATCGTCAGCCAGACAGCGGCGAACACCATCACGGCCGAAAATTTGATGCGCTCGACCACCGAACCCAGCACCAGCGCGACAGTGATCGCGGCGAAGGTCATCTGGAAGCAGACGAACACATATTCAGGGATTTCGACGCCTGCGGTGAAGGTCGCGGCCTGCGATGCGGGCGTGATGCCCTTCAGGAACGCCTTGTCGAAGGTCGATACGAAGTTGGACAGGCCGCTGGTGTAATCGGGGCCAAAGGCCATCGAATAGCCGTACATCACCCAGATCAGCATCGCGAGACAGGCGGCAGCGCCGATCTGCGTCATCACCGACAGCATGTTCTTGCTGCGGACCAGGCCGCCGTAGAACAGGGCCAGGCCCGGCAGGATCATGGCAAGGACCAGGACGGTAGCGGTCATCATCCAGGCGGTGTCGCCCTTGTCGACCGTGGCGGCGGGTGCCGCTGCGGCCTGCGCCCAGGCAGGCAGTGCGGCGAACAGCGACAGGCCGGTTGCCCCCGCTACCCCGCAAAGTTTCTTGGAAAAGGTCATTATTTCCCCCTTCTTACAGCGCGGTTTCGCCGGTCTCGCCGGTGCGGATGCGCACGGCCTGACCGACATCGAGGACGAAGATCTTGCCATCGCCGATGGCGCCCGAATTGGCGGCCGCCTGGGTCGCTTCCACGACGCGGGGCGCTAGGTCGTCGTCGCAGACCACCTCGATCTTGATCTTCGGGACCATATTGGTCGAATATTCGGCGCCGCGGTAGATTTCGGTCTGCCCCTTCTGGCGGCCGAAGCCCTTCACTTCGCTGACCGTCATTCCTGCGATGCCGAGCGAGGAGAGTGCCTCGCGGACATCGTCAAGCTTGAACGGCTTGATGATAGCCATGACAAGTTTCATGTCGCCCCCTGTTACTGGTGTGCGGAGACTACTCAGCAAGAGGCGTGCCAATATGCTAACGGCGCGTTAATGCGGGCTGTCGTCAGGCTGGACCATGTTGCGCCGCCAAAAAAATGGGCAGCATCGTCATGCTGCCTAAAAAACGGGCATATGCCCTACCAACTTGCGCCTTCCGCTACCGCATCCGCCTCTTGTGGAAGCGTATCGCGGCCAAGGACGGCGTTACGATGCGGAAAACGGCCGAAGCGTAATATGGTTGCATGATGTTGGCGCGCGAAATGGATCCAATGCTCATCGCCTGCCCCTTCGAACAGCGTCAGCGACAGATCCTGATCCTCGATCTCTTCGCTATGCTGAAACGGCATGTAGAAGAATAGCCGCCCGGATCCGCCAATCTGGATATCATAGCCTTGCGCAATCGCGCCGCGCGCCACATCGCGAGCCAGCGCATCCGTCGCAAAGGCCTTGGCGCTTTCGCGGAACATGTTGCGCGGCAATTGGTCGAACAAAAGGATTGCCGCCAATGCATCATCAGCGCGATCGAGGAAAGATTCGGCAGCCAGGATCCGTTTTTCTTCCCAAAGCGCCCCGAAACGTTCGGCACATATCTGGTCCAGCGACGGATCATGGCTCCACCATCCCGCTTCGCCTACCTGATTGAACCAGAAATCAAGCAAAGCCGCAGCCCAATCGGCGGTCACTGCATCATGGCTGTCGGTCAGCATGTTCATGCCGAACCAATGAAAGAGCGGCAGTCCGGTTCCCGCCGCTCATTGCGAAAAAATCTCTACTGGTCGCTTGATGATCAGGTCGCGGTGCCGCCGACCGTCAGGCCTTCCATCAACAAGGTGGGCTGTCCGACGCCCGCTGGCACGCTCTGCCCGCCCTTTCCGCACATACCGACGCCTTCGTCCAGCGCCCAGTCGCGTCCAACGCCGATCACCTTGGTCAGCGCAGTGGGACCGTCACCGATCAGGGTCGCGCCCTTGATCGGATCGCCCAACTTGCCATTGTCGACCTTATAGGCCTCGGTGCAAGAAAAGACGAACTTGCCCGACACGATATCGACCTGCCCGCCACCAAAGCTCTTGGCGAAAATGCCCGACTTCATGCGGCTCAGCAATTCCTCGGGATCATCCTGCCCGCCCTTGATGAAGGTATTGGTCATGCGCGGCATCGGCGCATGGGCGTAGCTTTCGCGGCGGCCATTGCCTGTAGGCGCAACGTCCATCAGGCGCGCGTTCAGGCGGTCCTGCATATAGCCTTTGAGAATGCCGTCCTCGATCAGGATATTTTCCTGCGTCGGCGTGCCTTCATCATCGATCGACAGCGATCCCCGGCGATTGAGGATCGCGCCATCGTCCACCACCGTGACGCCGGGCGCTGCGACACGCTCGCCGATACGCCCGGAAAAGGCGCTGGTCCCCTTGCGATTGAAATCACCTTCCAACCCATGACCGATCGCCTCATGAACGAGCACGCCCGGCCAGCCCGGGCCAAGCAGCACGGTCATCTCGCCCGCAGGCGCCGCGACCGATCGCATATTGACCTTCGCCTGCGCCAAGGCTTCGTCGATCGCGCGGTTCCAGATCGCAGGCGCCATCACCTCGTCATACAGGTAACGGCCGCCGATTCCGAAAGTGCCGGTTTCGCGGCGGCCATTTTCCTCAAGGATTATCGATATATTAAGGCGCACCAGCGGGCGGATGTCGGTCGCGGTAAAACCATCGGCGCGCACGATTTCGACCACCGACCAACTGCCCGACAGACTGACCGAGACCTGCGCGACACGCGGATCGCGGGCGCGCGCAGCCGCGTCGATCTCGCCGCACAGCTTCACCTTTTCGGCGAAGGGGACGATCTCCAGCGGATTGGCATCGGTATAGAGATGGCGATTGGTGCGCTGCGGGGGCGGGGCGGGCGGACTGCTGGCCGGATCGAGCAGGCTCAGCGTCTGCGCCGCCTTGGCAATGGCCGCCTCGCTAATGTCGTTGGCATGGGCAAAACCGGTCATCTCGCCAGACACGCCGCGCAGGCCAAAGCCCGCATCGGTCGAATAATCGGCGGTCTTGAGCCGACCATCGTCAAAACCGAAGCTCTCGCTCGCCCGATATTGCAGATAAAGCTCACCGTCGTCACACGCGGCCAGCGCTTGCGCGGTCAGGCGGCGTGCGCCGTCGGGATCGAGCAGGCCCGGACGATAGAGCAGGCCGCGGGCATCGGTGAACAGGGGAGCGATGTCGGTCATGCCCTTGATATAGGGGCGCTCGCCGACAAGCCCAACGGAATTTTTAGAGCGATTTCCAATCAGATGAAACGTAGTTCGGCGAAGCCAATTATCTGATGGCTCGGAAATCACGGCAGAACATAAAGCTTGAGCGGTTGATCCGATGCAATCAGATCGTAAACCGCTCTAAAGGCTGGCGCCCGACGCGATATCCGGCTTGTTCACAACGTCGCCATTGTCCGCCACACCGCCGATCAGGACGAAGCGCCGATCGCAATAGCCGCAATCGACATAGCCATGTTCATCGATTTCCAAAAACACACGCGGATGGCCGAGCGCGGCAGGTATATCGCCAGACCCGTCGCAGGACACGCGGGACTTGGAGACTCGGAGGATTTCAGGCGGTTGGATCATGGGAGGCGGGATTAGCAGCGCCGTCGCCGCGTCGCAACATCATTGGCATCTATGAACACTTCTTCGCCCAGCAACGCGGGCGATCGGCACGACCCCGCGATTCAATTGACACGTCACCCAAGCGCTATCTCAGGCCCGCTAATTTCAGGTACTATTCGCGACGCTGGTCGCTGCCTGATTATCGACGTTAACATTATCCGCCCCGGATCTGCTGGTCATCCAGAAGCCGATAGCGATGACGAGGGCCAGAAGCAGAATCACCAGCGGCAGGCTGATAGTCAGCGCGTTGCGATTTTCCTTATTGGACGATCCGGCCCGGGCTTCTTCACGCGAGACATGTGTTTCCGGTTCGCCGTTATTATTTTCCTGATGCATATACGTTCTCCTCAGCCCATCCAACAAGGCGAGCCGAAGATAGGTTCCGTCTTCGACCTGCCAGTCGGCCATGCGGGTAGATGCCTGGGAACGGTTACAACACCGCGCTATCCGTCAGGATGCGGAAATCATCCAATGTCGCATCGAAATAATGCAGCCGCGGCGCATCGAACGTAGCCATATATAATTGCCCCTTGATCACAGCGGCGCGCGCCTCACCCTTTCGGGGCAGGTTATCCCGGTCGACATAGTCATAGGTGAAGCGGATGCCATCGTGACCGAGGAAATGATCGGGGTTCGAGCCGGTCACCGAAAATGCCCCGATCCCCTTTTCTGTGCGATAGGTGCCTTCCAGCAATTCGGGGATTTCGACCAGCAGGGTTTCACTGGTGAACTTGGGCAGAGGTGTATGCTTCTTGCTGCTTTCGCGGATCAACGGTTCGCCCGGCGCGATACCGGCGTAAAATGTGACGTCGTTCAACTGCTCGCCATCCAGCGTCCATGTTTCGGCTTTCTTGCCCGGACGGATCGACAGGCTGTTCCAATCCCGAACAGGGGTGACCCTCATCGTAGATTTCGCCACTTCGACCTGAACATGCCTTTCACGATAGCCATTCGCCAGCGCCGTTGGGGCCGTGAGCATGGCAATAGCGGTGATTGCCGCCGACCGCGTCCACATAATCTTGTTCATCATTGCCCCCCAGCCGCGGGCGCCAGCATCTTGATCATGGCGGCATCCGCAGCATTTGGTTTCAGTTCCAGATAGCGCTGCAACGCGGCTTGTCCTTCGGTCCGCCGCCCCGTCTTGATCAGCGACAATCCCAAACCGCGCTGGGCCTCCGGCATTGTCGCATCCACCTCAACCGCTTTCCCGTAAAACTCCGCGGCTTGCACCAGATCACGCGGATTGCCACGCGCGCGATAGAGATCGCCGCGCGCCAGCAAAAGCCGCGCGGTCCAGCCGTTTATCGCCAATGCCGATAGGATATAATCGCTCGCCCCAAAGTCGTTCAGCTTGATCTGATCATCCAGGAAACTTGGCAGCAGCGGCGCCAATGCCGCGGCATAGCGGGCGGCGCCATTTTCCCGATTTTCTCCCGCAGGATCGGCCAATGTCATCATAGCCGCCGCTCTTTCGCCTTCCGGAGGATGGGACGCAAAGAACGCGATCTTGGTGAAGTTGGGCTTTTTAACCCCCTTCGCCGATGCCGACGCTTCCTGTTCGTTCATCAGATTCTGCCATACCGCCGAAGCGGCTTGCGGACGAAGTGCGCTGGCATTGAGATATCCTAATCCCAGCGCATCGGCCTCTCGCTCCTGATCGCGACCGAAACGATAGATCCGGCCGTACACCGACAGTTCCAAATCATTGAAGTTGGTGTGGGATTGGTAACTGTTACCCAGTGCTGCGAAAACCTGCGCCCAACTCAGCAGATCGGTCGCGGACCGTGTCGCCTTCCATTTCATCAATGTATGCCGTCGTTCGAAATGCCCGAATTCATGCCCTAATATGGTTGCTAATTCCGCCTCGTTCCGCATCCGAAGCAACAAGCCGCTATTCACCCGCATCGTGCCGTTTGGCGACATCGACGCGTTGAAGACAGGCACGCGCATGATGTAAATGCGGGCGGCCTTGCACCGGTCGTTACCCACGGTGTTGCACAGAACCTGCCGGACATAGGCGTTGAGAGCCTCATCGCGAATGACGATCGGCGAGTTGACGAGCATTCGCTCATCTTCATCCGCCTCCCGCCATGCCCCGATTTCATCGACGCCCACCGGCTGATAAGCGCCGATATAGGGTGGCGGCAGGGGCGCAATATTGCTTGCCGCATAAGCGGCGGATGAAAGGACGGCGACCGTGGTCGCCACCAGCCCCGCTACGCCTTTCCTCATGGCTGAGCCGATGCCAGTTTTGGCTGAACGCTTCCGGGAAATTCTTCCAGCAACTGGCCGACCCGTTTTTCGGCTCCGTCGATTTCACGAACGTCGCCGCCCATGGCGCCGTCGGCATTGAGCCAGAGCAGTTCTCCCGTCTTCAGGTCGACCAATCCCGCATAGCCTTTATGCTCGCCCGCGGTAACGCCAACGCCGCCAAACGCCGCCGCCACCTGAAGCAGCTTGCGTCCCGTCGAACCATAGGCGTCCTTGTTCCAGATGAAGAGGGCATAGTCGGCATCCTTGGCGCCTGGAAGGGCGGCTACGCCGCTGCCCAGCGACCATTCGAACACATCTGCCTTGTTGTCGCGCTTTTTGGTCGACAGTCGATTGCCTACGAAGAACTGATATTGAATCACAGACTGCGAAACTGCAGCGAACAGGGCCGAATATTCTTCGACCAACTGGGCCTGCTCTCCGTAAGACACCGGTGCCGCGACGACCTTGTTGCCTAATGTCTGCTGGCGCTTCGCCAGAGCATCATCGATGTTTTTCCGCGCCTGGTCCGTCCAGTCGGCGTTCGGCTCGAACATGCCGCCTGTGGATTGGACGCCGACGCGAACCGTCGGGCGAAATAGCAGAATGGTCTTGCCGCTTTGCGATGCGAGGTTGAACCCGCCTTTCGTGGCCGTGCGCTCTTGACCGGCGGCTGGCGCAATGACGCACGCTGCGAACAGGCAAGTCACGACCGCGCGACCCAAGAATTTCATAATGCCCCCCTGCCGTTTCCCCATAGCAGGAGGCTATTGCTAATAGTGACGATATGGTCTGACAAGCTGCTGCGAGGGCGGCATTCATGTCGATTGCCGTCATCTTTTCATGATTTCATTAGATGTGCGCCGCTGCCCGTGATCGGGAATCAAAAAACCCGCCAGGTCGCTCGGACATGACGGGTTTTTCGATGGTGGGCGTGGCAAGGATTGAACTTGCGACCCCTGCGATGTCAACACAGTGCTCTACCACTGAGCTACACGCCCGCCGTGGAGGGGGCCAATAACGGGGGGAGGCTGGTCGCGCAAGCAGGAAATGGCGAGGCGCCGATATTCTTCTGGACAGGGCAGGGGCGCTTCATATGCTGGCGACAAACAGGGGGACGCTACCGACCATGCTGCCATCGCCATCCACGTCGATACAGGCAGCGCCACGATTGCCTTTCTATCGGCAACTTTATGTGCAGGTTCTTGTCGCGATCGCGCTGGGCGTGCTGATCGGTCATTTCTGGCCGGATGCGGGTAAGCAACTCAAGCCGTTGGGCGAGGCCTTCATCAAGCTGGTCAAGATGATCATCGCGCCGGTCATCTTCCTGACCATCGTCACCGGCATCGCTGGCATGAAGGAATTGGGCGCGATCGGCCGGGTCGCGGCCAAGGCGTTCGCTTATTTCCTGACCTTCTCCACGCTGGCGCTGATCGTCGGCCTGGTCGTCGCCAATGTCGTGCAGCCGGGCGCGGGTCTCAATATCGATCCCGCCACGCTCGATGCGGGCAAGGTGGCGGACTATGCCCATCAGGCGCATGAGCGCACGCTGACCGGTTTCCTGATGAGCATCATCCCCGCCACGATGGTGTCGGCGGTGGCGGACGGCAACATTCTTCAAGTGCTGTTCGTCGCCATCCTGTTCGGCATCGCGCTGACCATGATCGGGGACAAGGCGCAGCCGCTGATGACCGTGCTCGAATCCGCCAGCCATGCGGTGTTCAAGCTCGTTTCCCTGTTGATGAAGGCCGCGCCGATCGGCGCATTCGGGGCGATGGCTTTTACGATCGGGGAATATGGCGTCGGGACGCTGGCCAATCTGGCCGGGCTGGTGGCGACCTTCTACCTCACGTCATTGCTGTTCGTTCTAGGGGTGCTGGGCACGGTTGGCTGGTTCGTCGGCTTCAACATTTTGCACCTCATCCGCTATCTGAAGGCCGAACTGCTGCTGGTGCTGGGCACGTCGTCGTCCGAAGCCGCATTGCCAAGCCTGATCGAGAAGATGGAACGCGCCGGTTGCCGCAAGTCGGTTGTCGGGCTGGTCGTGCCGACCGGCTACAGCTTCAACCTCGACGGCACCAATATCTATATGACCCTGGCGGCCTTGTTCATCGCGCAGGCGTGCAATGTCCATATCAGCCTGGAGCAGCAGATATTGCTACTGCTGGTGGCAATGATTTCCTCCAAGGGTGCGGCCGGTGTCACCGGTGCGGGCTTCATCACCCTGGCCGCGACCCTGTCGATCGTGCCTTCGGTGCCGGTGGCGGGGATGACGTTGATCCTGGGCGTCGACCGCTTCATGAGCGAATGTCGCAGTCTGACCAACTTCATCGGCAATGCGGTGGCGACGGTGGTGGTGTCGGCGTGGGAAAAGGGGCTGGACCGCGAACGGTTCAAGGCCGCCATGGCCGGCAAGCCGCTCGATCCGACGCCCGACATGCAGGAGGTGGTGCCCGACTGACCTGCCGAAGCGGGATCAGCCGCGCTCTAAAGGATTACGGACTGTCGGTCGATGCCGGGATGCTTTCTGCGCCGAACATCCGTTCGACTTCCAACACCAGGTCGCGCAGGTGGAAGGGTTTGGACAGCACCTTGGCCTGCGGCACGGCCTTGCCGGCCTTCAGCGTCACGGCGGCAAAACCGGTAATGAACATGATCCGCATGTCCGGCGCGACCGATGCGGCATGTTGCGCCAGTTCGATGCCGTCCATCTCTGGCATTACGATATCGGTCAGCAACAGGTCGAACCGGTCCGTATCGATATGGGGCAGCGCGGCGCGCCCGTCCCCGACCGGCACGACTTCGTAACCCGACCGTTCCAGCGCGCGGGCCAGATAGGTCCGCATGCTCTCATCATCTTCGGCCAATAAAATGCGAACCATCGCCCCCAACACTCTCATCCAGCTGCCCCGCAGCCCTTTACGCCATCCGACAGGGTGGCGCGAAGCCGCCTTATATGCGACAAGGTGTAAATATTATCCAGCCGGGCAAGTTTTTTCGACGCGTCGGTGAAAGGAGCCGCATTGGACCACCCCGCGCCGCGTTCCCCGACCCATAGCGACACAGGTTTCGACCTTTACGGTCCCGCCGTTCCCGATCGACCGCTGATCATTTCCGTTCCTCATGCCGGGCGCGATTATCGGGACGATCTGCTGGCAGCCGCGCAGGTGCCGTTGCGGATACTCAATCGGCTGGAAGACCGCTGGGTCGATTTGCTGGCCCATCCGCTGATCGCGCGGGGCTTTACCGTTATCGTCGCCCGCACGCCCCGCGCGCTTATCGACCTCAACCGGCATGAGCGGGAGATCGATCTCGGGATGATTGCAGACCTGCCGCGCGATGCCGCGCTCCAGAGCAGTGCGAAACTTCGGGGCGGATTGGGACTGTTCCCGCGCCGGTTGCCGGGCGCACATGAATTGTGGCGGGGACCGATGGCCTGGGCGGAGGCGCGTCGCCGGATCGACAGGTTGCATCGGCCTTATCACGCGGCGATCGGCCGAATGATGGCGGCCGCGCGTGAAGCGCATGGTCATGCGATCCTGATCGACCTGCATTCGATGCCGCCACTGGCGCCGAGCGCTGCCGGGCAGCCAGCGCCGACCATGGTGCTGGGCGATCGGTTCGGGCGCAGCGCTTCCGCCCGGCTGATGACGCTGGCGGCCGACGTCGCGACGGGCCATGGCCTGACGGTGGCGCAGAATAGCCCTTATGCAGGCGATCATATGATCGATCGCCATGGCCGGCCCGAACATGGGCTGCATGCGCTGCAGGTGGAGATCGATCGGGCGCTCTATCTGGATGCGACGCTGGACCGGCCGGGGCCGGGCGTGGTGCGGATGCAGGCGGTGGTGACGGGCATGGCCGAGGCGTTGGCCGCCGAACTGCCGCGCGCCGGTTATGCGCTCGCCGCTGAATAGGCTCATCGCCCCGCCACCACCAGCCGCGCGCCAGCGACACTGAGGTGATGCGAATCGAAATAGAGCGGCTTGCCGTCATGCTCGATGGCGCAATGCCCGGTCGGGCATAGCGCCGATACGGGATCGATCAGCGTCACGCCACGCGCCTGCCAACGGGCAAAAAGTGCGCGCAGATGGGTGGTTCGCGCCTCCACCCAGGCGCGATCGACGCCTTGGGCGTTCGCCAAGCGACCCGCATCCGCCAGATGCGCCAGGCGGCGCGGCACGTCGAAGGGCTGGGGCGGCACGGGACCGATCAGCACGACATCGCGGCCTTCGGCGCGGATCGCGGCGATGGTTCTGTCGAGCTTGGCGACGAAGGCAGGATCGTCGAAATCGCCATTGGCCCAAAAGGCGGCAAGGTAGATTCGGCGCAACGCGGGACCGGCCCGAATCGCGTCGAAGGCGGCCTTGTTGGCGGCGGCGCAGCGGGCGTCCTTCGCATCATAGCCCAGCACCGGCGGGCAGCTGGATGTGGTCCGCTCGACCAGCGAGCGGTTGTGCGCTTTGGCGTCGAGCGATAGGGCATAGGACAGTTCCACGCCATGGCTGTCCCCCATAGCATCGCATCGGGCGCTACTGCAGCGCCCAGTACGCACGGGGCTGCGCCACGCATGAATGTATCGTGGCAGCGTTTGCGCGTCGGCGCGAAATCCGATTGTCCGGCCATTTGGGCCAGCACCTGTGGTGAGAAGCGCGACGGCCATCCGCCCGTTGCCACCATGCCTAATGACGCAGTGCAAAGCGCTGCCATGGCCACGCCGGTGAACAGGAAGATGACCCGCGCGGAGACGCGCCTTGCATCGCGGAAAGGGCGCTCGACAAAGCGCCAGGACAGCGTGCCCGCCAGTAACGACAAGCCTATGATCGCGATCTGTGTCACGCCTGCCAGCGGCCTGTCGGTTGCATATTCGGTTAAGACGATCAGCGGCCAGTGCCACAGATAGAGCGAGTAGGAGATCAGACCGACCCCGACCAGCGGTCGCCAGCCGAGCAATCGCCCGACTTGCGTTCCGGGGGCTGTATGGATCAGCGCTGCCGCACCCAGCACCGGGGCAAGAGCGGTGACCCCGGGAAAAACCGTGTTCCTGTCATAGAGCGTCACGGCCAGCGCAATGGCGGCCAACCCACCGGCGGCTACGGCCTCCCGCAGCCAGCGCGTGCCGATGACCGGCACGGCCCCCAATGCCAGCAGCGCCCCGGCGAACAATTCCCACGCCCGGGTCGGCAGCAGATAGAAGGTGAAGCCGCTGGTGTCGCGCTGCATGGCGATGGCGAGCGCCAGCGATCCTGCCGCGATGAGCGCCACCGTCGCCGTCCGCCAGCGGGGGGCGAAACGTGCCAGCAGCATCAGCAGGATGGGGAAGCCGATATAATATTGTTCCTCCACCGCCAGCGACCAGGTGTGGAGCAGCGGTTTCACGTCCGCGCCGCCAGCGAAATAACCGGTGTCGGTGAAGAACCAGAGGTTGGACACGAACAGTGTCGCGGCCAGGGCCGAGCGCGGCACGCCTTCCAGATCGCCGGGGAGATAGAGCCAGGCGGCGGCGGCCAGCACCGCCAGGATCATCAGCGACAGGGCGGGCATGATGCGACGGAACCGGCGTTCGTAGAATCGCGGCAGGGAAAAGCGGCCGTCATCGACTTCGCGGGCGATGATGCCGGTGATCAGATAGCCGGAGATGACGAAGAAGATATCGACGCCGACATAGCCGCCAGAAAAGCCGGGGACATGGGCGTGGAACAGCAGCACCGGCAGGATGGCGAGCGCCCGCAGCCCGTCGATATCGCGGCGATAGCGAATGATGGCGGTCGCTGAACCGTTGGCGCTGGGTGATCCGTGCATCGCGTCCGCACCCTAATCCCAAAGCCCTGACATTTGCTTTATCGCCGCCGACTCGGAAGCGGACCAGTGCCGATGCGCCACCGAAACGCGGTTGCGTTTGATGCAATCATGGTTTCGTCCTTCGCATTTGCGAAAATCCTGCGGGCCGTACAAAAAGACTGTGCCTTTCAGGCATCCTCTCCTAAAACTTTCGGGCCGGTCTTGCGATCGGCCTTTTTTTTGTCATCCGCTTGGTCTAGAGCGTGCTTGCTGTTCGGCGCGCCAACTATAACAAGTTTCTGGAGAGGAGCCGCCGGTAAGACCGGCAAGGCGAGCCGAAGCAAGGGGGATCGAGCGTCACCGCTCTCCCCCTTTTTCTTTTCCTCTCAGGCTTCGGCCATTTCCTGACCATAGGCGACGACCGCCGCGACTTCGGCCTTGTCGCCCAGCACGACGCCGACCCGCTGGTGCAGGCCGGTGGCGGGTACGTCCATGATCGGGATGAAGCCGTCTGTCGCCGCGCCGCCCGCCTGTTCGATCAGGTAGCTCATCGGATTGGCTTCATACATCAGGCGCAGTTTGGCCTTGCCGGGGTTGCGGTGGTCATAGGGGTACATGAAGATGCCGCCGCGCTTGAGGATGCGATGCACGTCCGCCACCATGGAGGCGGTCCAGCGCATATTATAATCCTTGCCGCACGGCCCCGCGCCGCCCTCGACCCGCTCGTCGATATAGCGGCGAATCGCGGGCGACCATTGGCGGCGGTTGGACATGTTGATGGCAAATTCGCACTTGCCCTGGGGCATCTGCATATTGGCGTCGGTCATGACCCAGCTGCCGACTTCGCGGTCCAGCGTAAATTCATAGACGCCCGTGCCCACGCTCAGCACCAGCAGCGATTGCGGGCCGTAGATGGCATAGCCTGCGGCAACCTGCTGACGGCCGTCCTGCAGGAAATCCTCTTCGGTCACTTCGCGTCCGGCGCAGGCGTCGGGGGCTTTCAGCACCGAAAAGATCGTGCCGACCGACAGGTCGACGTCGATATTGCTGGACCCGTCGATCGGATCGAACAGCAGCAGATATTCGCCCTTGGGATAGCGATTGGGGATGAGGTGGATCGTCTCCATCTCTTCCGAAGCCATTGCGGCCAGATGCCCGCCCCATTCATTGGCGTCGAGCAGCAGTTCGTTGGCGATCACGTCCAGCTTCTTTTGCACTTCGCCCTGCACATTTTCGCTGTCCAGGCTGCCCAGCACTTCGCCCAGCGCGCCCTTGCTGACCGAATGGCTGATCGTCTTGCACGCGCGGGCGACGGTTTCGATCAGCAGGCGCAGTTCGCCGGGCAGGACGTTGGCATTGCGTTGCTGTTCGATCAGGAAACGGGTGAGCGTGGTTCGGGCCATGAAACGCCTTTCGCAAAGGGGCGGACGATCGCGGCCAAGGGGGCCGGACCAGGAAGGAAGCTACGGCTAGTCTCGCTAGGGCAGAGCAACGCCCTAGTCCAGCGTGGGGCATGACGGTTCATGCTTGATAGCGCTGTCATGTGACAAAGCATGTCTGCCGGAACAGATAGAGGTGCCTGTCGTTGCGATGCCGTGCCAAATGGCATCGCAATTTGTGTCATCGGAAAGATATCATGGACAGCCTGATCACTGCCTTCACCGATCCCACGGCTCTCGCCGCGCTTGTCGCGCTGGTGGTGATGGAGGTTGTGCTGGGCATCGACAATCTGGTCTTCATTTCCATCCTGACCAATAAATTGCCGGAGGCACAGCGGCCCAAGGCGCGCAAGATCGGGATCGGCCTGGCGCTGGCGATGCGGCTGGTGCTGCTGTCGATGATCGCGTGGATCGTCGGGCTGACGCAGCCGGTGTTCGACCTTGGCATCAGCGGCCCGCTGGACCAGCATGGCGCACCGACCTTCGAAACCAATTTCTCCTGGCGCGATCTTATTCTGATCGTGGGCGGCCTGTTCCTGATCTGGAAGGCGACGCGGGAAATCCATCACACGGTCGATCCGACGCCCGCGGACGGCGTGCTGGACAAGAAGGGCGTGGCGACCATGACGTTCGGCGCGGCGATCGTGCAGATCATCCTGCTCGACATGATCTTCTCGCTCAATTCGATCCTGACGGCGGTGGGCATGACGGACAATCTGGCGGTCATGTATATCGCCGTGATCGTCGCGGTGACGGTGATGCTGATCGCGGCCGATCCGCTCGCCAACTTCATCGCGCGCAATCCGACCGTGGTGATGCTGGCGCTGGGCTTCCTGCTGATGATCGGCGCCGTGCTGATCGCCGATGGCTTTGGCGTGCATGTGCCCAAGGGCTATATCTATGCGGCGATGGCCTTTTCGACGCTGGTCGAGTGCCTGAACATCTTCGCGCGGCGCGCGCAGCAGCGGAAGAATGCGGCGGAGTAGGGCGTGAACGTAACGGTGCCGAAGTTCACACCGTCGTCGGGCGATATCGGCCCGATGCGCTTGCCACGCGCTTGCGAAGCGTTTCCGATGCGTCACTTCCTACACCATGACGGGATGCCGGGCGTGGCAGTGACGCGCCGGTTTTCGCGAGGCAGGGAGGGGTGGGTAGGATGATCCATCTATGAGGATAGATCAGATAAAATCCTACATTGGAAGGTTGTTGGATTTATCTGTGGGCGGCAAGGAAATGGGCGGTTCGGAGGGGTAGGGTGCCGCTACACCTGGCATATGTTTTCGCGAACTACCCCTCCGTCAGGCCTTCGGCCTGCCACCTCCCCTTTCAGGGGAGGAATTTCCGGTTGGACCATTTTTTGCCGTTCGTGGTGCTTCGCTTATTGCTCAGAAGCGGTCATTGACAGACCTGCATCGGGCCGGAATGGCAATGATCAGTAGGAAGGGAAACAGGAGGGTGCAGAACACAAAATAGTTTTTCCTCTCCCAGTTTTTGTCTAACTGCCTAAGCATGTTGATGAAAAAGGGGACAAAGAATGGAAAATCGGGGTGTGTCCACAATCTACAGGTCTACGAGCAACGTTGATCTTGTCGCGAATAGTGATTTCAAGTGGAGTGACAAAAAATGGAAAGAGGCATCTATATTTGGTAAGCTTAGTGTCTGATCCGAAATTAAGGTGAGTGGTATCAGCAGGTTAGCTTGACGGCTCGGCCTGTCATTGATTCATGGGTTTTGCGAAAAACTACCAAGGATCAACGATGTGGACCGATACCACTCGCGCGCTTCATGCGCGACGCGGGCTGATTTTGCCAAGTGATTTGACGAATGCCGAGTGGTTGGTGCTGGAGCCGCTGCTGCCGTCCGCCTCGCATGTGGGGCGGCCTCGCAAATGGCCGATGCGCCGGATTGTCGAAGCGATGCTTTACCTGCTGCGTGGTGGCTTGCCATGGCGGATGCTGCCCCCATGCTTTCCGCCGGTCTCGACGGTGCGGCGCTGGTTTTACCTCTGGCGCGACAACGGCCTGTGGCTGACGATGAACCATGTGCTGCTCATGGCTTCGCGCGAGATGACGGGCCGCGAGGCCTCGCCGTCGGCGGGTGTGATCGACAGCCAGAGCATCAAAACCACGGAAAGTGGCGGTCCTTGCGGCTATGACGCTGGCAAGAAGGTGAAAGGCCGCAAGCGCCATATCCTGACCGACACCGAGGGAAACCTGGTGCATGCCGTGATCCACACCGCTGACATTCAGGACCGCGATGGTGCGCCGATGGTGCTGCGCGAAATCATCCGGCGCTTTCCGTGGTTGCGGCACGTCTTCGCCGATGGCGGCTATGCTGGCGACAAACTCCGGGAGGCTCTGCGGCGAATTGGGAAATGGACCGTCGAAATCATCAAGCGGTCAGACACCGCCAAAGGCTTCAAGGTGCTGCCCCGCAGATGGGTTGTTGAACGCACGCTGGCATGGCTCAACCGGAACCGACGCCTCGCCAAGGACTTCGAGCAAACCATCGCATCGGCAACGGCGTGGCTCTTCATCGCATCCATTCAACTCTTCACGCGCCGCATCGCAAGGGCATGAAATAACGCCGAATAATTATGAATCAGACACTTAGGCTAGGAATGATGGTTCTAGCCACAGCAGTATTAATTAACGATGAGAGGAAGAAAAAATCCGATAAAGTAGACGAATTCATATTGTTATCAAATGATAACACGAAATCCATATTTATGTATGGCCATGAAAAATATGCGAAGGACAATGAGATGGAAGCCTTCCAGAAGGCTCTCAACACCGCCATGGCCCAAGGTTTTACGGCGGATGAAAAATCGATTTCGATGTTTGCAAATAGGAAAATTGAAAGACTTATACTGTCGAAGTAGTCTCTTGCATAACGGGCGTTCGCGAATAAAGCAAATGGTCCGCTTCCTATCCAAATTGGTCATTAACAGATGCGCTGGTCCGACAAAGAAACGGGGCCGGATCTTGCGATCCGGCCCCGACCTGTTTTCCATAACCTCACGCCGCGGCGCGGCGTTCCTTCAGTTCTTCGTTGAGCATTTCTGCCAGCAGGAAGGCCAGTTCCAGGCTCTGCGCCGCGTTCAGGCGGGGGTCGCAGTGGGTGTGGTAGCGGTCGGCGAGGCCTTCGTCGGTGATGGCGATGGCGCCGCCGGTGCATTCCGTCACGTTCTGCCCGGTCATTTCGGCATGGATGCCGCCGCCGAAGCTGCCCTCGGCGCGATGGACGGCGAAGAAGCCGCGGACTTCGGCCAGGATGCGGTCGAAGGGGCGGGTCTTATAGCCGTTCGCCGCCTTGATGACGTTGCCGTGCATCGGGTCGCAGGACCAGATCACCGGATGGCCTTCGCGCAGCACGGCGCGCACCAGCTTGGGCAGGCCAGCCTCGATCTTGTCATGGCCGTAGCGGGTGATGAGCGTGATGCGCCCGGCTTCTCGCGCGGGGTTCAGCGTGTCGAGCAGGCGCAGCAGCGCGTCCGGTTCCAGGCTGGGACCGCATTTTAGGCCGATCGGATTGCCGATGCCGCGCAGATATTCGACATGGGCCGACCCTTCGAAGCGGGTGCGGTCGCCGATCCACAGCATGTGCGCCGACGTGTCGTACCAGTCGCCGGTCAGGCTGTCCTGACGCGTCAGCGCCTGTTCGAACGGCAGCAGCAGCGCTTCATGGCTGGTGTAGAAGCTGGTCCCGCCCAACTGCGGCACGGTTTCCGCCGACAGGCCGCAGGCGCGCATGAAGTCGAGCGCCTGGCCGATCTGGTCGGCCATCTGTTCGAACTTCGCGGCCCACGGACTACGCCCCATGAAATCGAGCATCCAGCCGTGGACGCGGTCCAGGCTGGCATAGCCGCCGGTCGAGAAGGCGCGCAGCAGGTTGAGCGTCGCGGCCGACTGGTTATAGGCGCGCACCATCCGCTCCGGATCCGGCTCACGCAATTCCGGGGTGAAGGCGATGTCGTTGACATTGTCGCCGCGATAGCTGGGCAATTCGACGCCATCGATGACTTCGGTATCGGCCGAGCGCGGCTTGGCGAACTGGCCCGCCATGCGGCCGACCTTCACCACCGGCAGCTTCGACGCGAAGGTCAGCACGACTGCCATCTGGAGCAGCACGCGGAACGTGTCGCGGATGTTGTTCGGATGGAACTCCGCGAAACTTTCGGCGCAATCGCCGCCCTGCAACAGGAAGGCTTCGCCATGCACGACCTTGGCAAGATCCGCCTTGAGGTTACGCGCCTCGCCCGCAAAGACGAGGGGCGGAAACTGGCCAAGCTGGGCCTCTACCGACGCCAGCGCGCCTGCATCCCGATAAAAGGGCATCTGAATGCCCTTTTGGCTCCGCCAGCTTTCCGGCGTCCACTTCGCCGCCACGTCGAGTCTCCTTCGCATGTGATAAAATAGGGGGCGCACCTACGCTGGTCCGTGCGCCAAGGCAAGATTGTACCAGTTGGGCCATGGCCGCGCGCAATCATTTGTCCCGATCAGGCTGATCGAGCGGCTCTATGAGCGCTTGGCCGTGAAATCGAAGGTGATCGATACATTAGGGCCAAGCCCGCCGCTGCTGTCGCCATTGCCCACGCCAAAGGGCGTGCGGGCGACGGCGGCGGTGCCGCTGACTTTGCGGGTCGCGTCCTTGCCCGACAGGGTGAAGCGGATCGCCTGCGGCTTCGATACGCCCTTTACCGTCAGCGTGCCGTTGGCGCGGTAGCGGTTCGGACCGGTCGCCTCCGCGCCCCTGGCGATGAAGGTGGCGGTGGGGTGGGCGGCGACGCCGAAAAATTCGTCGCCCGGCAGCATCCCGTCCTTATAGGCGTCGCCGACGCTGGCGGAGGCCATATCGATCGTCACCTTAATATCGGCGCTGTCGGGATGGTCGGGGTCCATCACGATTTGCGCCGTCCATTTGGAAAAGCTGCCGCTGATCGTGTCGCCATCATTGCCGACGGAAAAGCCGATGCGGCCGCCGGGCTGCACGGTCCAGGCGGGGGCGGGCCTGCGGGTTCTTCGGTCGCGGCCTGCGCCACATTGGCGGTGGCATTGTCAGCGGGGGCGGCGGCGTTGACGGCTTGCGCTTCGGCGAGATTGTCCGCGGCGCTGTCATTGCCGATATCCTGCGCGACCGGGGCCGGGGCGGTGGCGGCGCGGGGTGCGGGCTGGATCAGCTTGCCGGCGGCCAGGCCGACCAGGATGAGGGCGGGCAGCGCCACCAGCAGGATGGGCGAGCGGCCGGGGATCATGCGCCAGATCAGGCCATCGCGCATCAGCAGATGATGGCGCAGCGCGCCCGCGACATGCAGCACGAATAGCGCGATGCCCAGCCAGGCGATCAGGCCATGGCTGTTTTCCGCCAGGCCGTGCACGCTGGCGGGCAGCGGCAGATGGGGCAGGGGGATGACGCCGAAGATCAGCGTCGGCACCTTGACCTTGGCGGTCGATACCAGCGCCCAGCCGGTCAGCGGCGCCCCCAGCATGAAGGCGTAGAGGCCGACATGCACGGCCGACGCCAGCGCGCCCTGCCATCCGCCCTCCAATTTGGCCGGGCGCGGCTTCCAGTAGCGCACGCCGATCCGCACCAGCGTGAGCAGGAGGATCGTGATCCCCACCGACTTGTGCAATTGATAGAGCGCAAAGCCGTGCGCGCCCAGATCCTCCAACGCCCAGCCGACACTGATCTGGAAGGCGAGCAAGGCGGCAATGGCCCAGTGCAGGAAGATGGCGGCGCGGCTGTAGCGTTGCATGAGGATCCCTTCAGATCATGGCGGACCCGAAACTATGGCGTTCCCGCGATCAAGTCCATCAGGCACGCGCGAAACGCTTGGTTGCCGCATTGACCTCTTCTGTGTCCCAAAGGCCGCAGTTGCGTCATTTTTATCGGTGCGATTGCATCACCGGTCATCCGGGGTAAGAGGTTAGCTATACTTATAAGAGGGAAATAGCAGGACATGGCCAAACCCGAATCCTGGCGTCTGAACCCGCAAGCCTATCGCTTCGTGACCAGCATGGACACGCGGTTCCAGGATCTCGATACCATGGGCCACATCAACAATGTGGCGATTTCCGGCATTTTCGAAACCGCGCGCATCCGCTTCCACCATCATATGGGCCGCCATCCGCAGGAACAGGGCGTGCGCTGGCTGGTCGCCAATGTGAACCTGAACTTCGTGGAGGAATCGCACTTCCCCTATCCGTTCGAAGTGCATTGCGCGATCGGCCATATCGGCCGCACCAGCTGGACGATCAGTTCGGCGGGCTTCCAGAAGGGCGTGTGCGTCGCGACGTGCGACACGACTGTCGTCACGCATGGCGCGGAAGGGCGGCGCGCGATCGACGAGACGTTGCGGGAGGCGATGGAGCTGAATTTCCTGCGGCAGCCGGAGTGATTGTCCGGCGTTTGCATTATTAAGCGCAGCGTGTTCCCGCCTGCGCGGGAACACATAGTCCGTTAGTCAGCTGTCTAGGGGCTGAATGTCGATTAATCCTAGCGGAAGCCCGCCATGCGTCGGCTCCACTGGACGGCGATGACCGCGCCCTTGACCGGCTGGATCATCGCTATGGCTAGGGCGATGGCGAGGCTGGGCCAGATCAGTGCCTGCCAGCCCAGGGGAATGGCGAGCGCGCTGTTCACCTCGATCATCAGGGGCACCAGGATATGGCCCAAGAGCAGGATCACGATATAGGCGGGGAAGTCGTCCGCCTGATGCACGTCGAGCGCCAGGCCGCAGGACGGGCAGGTCGGCGCGGTCTTGAGGAAGCGCGCGAACATCCGCCCCTTGCCGCAATTGGGGCAACGCCCGCGCAGGCCGTGGCCGATGGCGGCGCCGGTCGGGCGGTCGGGCAGGGGCGTGGGGTCGGTCATGCCCCGTCAGCTAGGGGCTTTGGCGCGGGCGCGCAACGCCGCATCCCGTTGCTATGGCCTTTCGCCCCGCGCAAAGCCTGTTAAGAAGCGCCATGCGTCTGCCTGGTCCCAACGAAGCCTATTGCCTGTTCGACGATGCGCGCGCCCGCGCCGCGCCCGCGCGGCTGTATCGCGACCCGGTGGAGATCATCGCCGCCGATCGCATGGCCGATGTGCAGCCCGCGCTCGACCGGGTGGCCGATGCGCGGGAAAACGGCCTGCATGTCGCGGGCTATATGGCCTATGAGGCGGGGCTGGCGCTGGAGGGTCGGCTGGCGCCGATCGCGCGGACCCGCGATGACGGGGGGGCGCCGTTGCTGTGGTTCGGCCTGTTCGAAGGGGTAAGGCTGATCCCGTCCGCCGATCTGCCCGGCCTGCTGCCCGATCCGGCGGGCGCGACCGTCGGCCCGCTGCGCCCGCTGGTGGACGAGGCCGCCTATGGCGCGGCCTTCGCGCAGGTGCAGGATTATATCCGCGCGGGCGACATCTATCAGGTCAATCTGACTTTCCCCTGCGATGTCGATGTGAGCGGCGATCTGCTGGCGCTTTATGCCGCGATCCGGCCGCGCGCGGCGGCGGGCTATGGCGGGGTGATCCGCACGGGCGCGCGATCCATCCTGTCCTTTTCGCCCGAACTGTTCTTCACCCAGGTGCGCGGCCAGCTGACCGCGCGACCGATGAAGGGCACGGCGACCCGCGCCGCGGATCCGGACACGGATGCCGCGCAGGCGCTGTGGCTGGAAAGCGACGCCAAGCAGCGGGCCGAAAATCTGATGATCGTGGACCTGCTGCGCAACGACCTGTCGCGGGTGTCGCAGGCGGGCAGCGTGACCGTGCCCGACCTGTTCAAGGTCGAAAGCTTTCCGACCGTGCACCAGCTGGTATCGACGGTGCGCGCGCGCATCCTGCCCGGCCTGTCGCCGGTGGATGTGCTGCGCGTGCTGTTCCCCTGCGGCTCCATCACCGGCGCGCCCAAGGTGCGGGCGATGGAGATTATCGACGCGGTCGAACCGCAGCCGCGCGGCGTCTATACCGGCACGATGGGCTGGATCGACCCGGAGGGCGACGCGGCATTCAACGTCGCTATCCGGACCGTGACGGTGGAAGAGGAGAGCGGCGTGGGGCGGCTGGGCCTGGGGTCCGGCATCGTCGCGGATTCGCAGGTGGATATGGAATGGGCGGAGTGCCTGGCCAAGGGGGCGTTCCTGTCCCGGCTTGACTCCGGCGCGGGCAAGGGCTTGGAATAGCAGCAATGTCACTGGCTGATCGACGCTTCGACCTTATCGAAACCATGGCCTTCGACCCGATCGAGGGAATAAGGTTGCTGGACCTGCATCTGGAACGGATCAAGGTCAGCGCCCAGGCGCTGGGCTTCCAGTTCGACCGGCATGACGTGCGCAACGAATTGCAGGCCGCGACCTTCCGCCTGCGCGAGCGCAGCCGGGTGCGGTTGATGGTGTCGCGGGGCGGGGCGATCGCGATCGAGGTGCGCGATCATCGCAGTTGGCCCGACCCGATCATGAAGGTCGCCGCCGTGCCGCGTCATGCGCCCGCCGACGATTTGCGCCTGCTCCACAAGACCACCGACCGCAGCCTGTATCGCGACGCGTTGAAGCGAGGCGGCACTTACGAGGTGCTGCTGGTCGACGCGCAGGGCTATCTGACCGAAGGCTGTTTCTCCTCGATCTTCGTCGAGCGGGGCGACAAGCTGGTGACGCCGCCGCTGTCGCGCGGCATCCTACCCGGCATATTGCGCCAGAGCCTGATCGACATGGGCGAAGCGGTGGAGGGCGACCTGCGCCCCTATGATCTGGAGGGCGGCTTCTTCATCGGCAATGCGGCGCGCGGCATGGCCGCCGCGACCTGGTCGCGATGATATGATCGTGGCGACTGGCGTCCGATAGCCGGTCTATTCTGCCGTAAAGCCAATAAGCGGCATCTGGCCGGTTGCCCCTTCTTCCGTTGCGCACTAAGGGACGCCGCGTCCGCTTTTATTGCGGGCCTTGGGGATTCTATATTTTTTTGATGCGATTTCCGATCTGGCAGGCGGTTTTGCCTGTTTTGAAATCGCTCTGAGGAAAGATTGTTGTCATGAGCCAGACTTCCGCCGCCTTGGGTCGTATCCAGCCGTCCGCTACGCTCGCCATGAGCGCCCGCGTGAACGCGCTTAAAGCGCAAGGCGTGGACGTGATTGGCCTGTCGGCCGGCGAGCCGGATTTCGACACGCCCGATTTCGTCAAGGAAGCCGGCATCGCCGCGATCCGCAACAACCTGACCCGCTATACCGACGTGGACGGCACCGCCGACGTCAAGGAAGCGGTGATGTTCAAGTTCAAGCGCGACAACGGGCTGGATTACAAGCGCAGCCAGATCAGCGTCAATTCGGGCGGCAAGCACACGCTGTTCAACGCGCTGCTGGCGACGGTGGATGCGGGTGACGAGGTGATCATCCCCGCGCCTTACTGGGTCAGCTATCCCGACATCGTCAATTTCGCAGGCGGCACCCCGGTGTTCATCGAAGGCCCGGCGAGCCAGGGCTACAAGATCACCGCCGACCAGCTGGACGCCGCAATCACGCCGCGCACCAAATGGGTAATGCTCAATTCGCCGTCCAACCCGTCGGGCGCCGCCTATTCAGCCGATGAGTTGAAGGCACTGGCGGATGTGCTGCTGCGCCACCCGCATGTGCTGGTGATGACCGACGATATGTATGAGCATGTCTGGTACGCATCGACCCCCTTCGCCACGATCGCGCAGGTCTGCCCGGACCTGTACGACCGCACGCTGACGGTCAATGGCTGCTCCAAGGCCTTCTCCATGACCGGCTGGCGCATCGGCTTTGCCGGTGGTCCCGAATGGATCATCAAGGCGATGGGCAAGCTGCAATCGCAGTCGACCAGCAATCCCTGCTCGATCAGCCAGGCCGCCGCCGTCGCGGCGCTGACCGGCCCGCAGGATTTTCTGGAGGAGCGCAACGGCGTGTTCCGCAAGCGCCGCGACATGGTCGTCGCGATGCTGAACGACGCGCCGGGGCTGGATTGCCCGACGCCCGAAGGCGCCTTCTACGTCTATCCTGACGCCAGCGGCGTGATCGGCAAGGTGACGCCCAAGGGCGTGACGATCGACAGTGACGAAAAGCTGATTGCCTATTTCCTGGACGAAGCCAAGGTGGCGGCGGTCCATGGCGCGGCCTTCGGCCTCTCGCCCGCCTTCCGCATCAGCTATGCGACGTCGGACGAGGTGCTCAAAAAGGCGTGCACGCGGATTCAGGAAGCCTGCGCTGCGCTGAAGTGACAAGAGGCGTGTTCCCGCGCAGGCGGGAACCCAGCCCCGCCGTCTGAACTGGGTTCCCGCCTGCGCGGGAACACGGAGCGTTAGGCTGTTACATCACTATGCGTCACAAAATGGAAACGGTCCTTTTCGCCCCGCGCCGTCTTGTGATTGGCGGGCGATGGCCTATATGTCCGTTGCATAGAGAAACTGATTAAACACTGCTCACTTTCGTCGCTCTGATCGTGACATTGGTCGAAACCCGGTCCTCCCGGAGCGGCCGTTCAGACAGGGCTAATATGGATGGCGGTAGTGCACAGGTCGAAACGGCCTGAATCCTATTTTAGAAAGGCGTTTGCCATGTTGGCGTTCATGAAGTCCGATCTGTTCCTCCGCTTCCTGGGCGGTTTTGCCATTGGTGCGGTTGGCATGGTCATGCTCCAGCCCAAGGAAGCGCCCATGTTTGGATCGACCGCGATCGCGGCGACATCGACCAATGACGCGGCGCTATAACCGCCTGCTTCTGACGCTGGCGGCGGCGTTTGCCGTCGCTGCGCCCCTGCACGCCGAGCGCGCGGTCCTTGCCCCCGTGCCAGCGATCGATGCCGCGCCCACGCGCAAGCTGGAAACCGCGGTGTTCGCGGGCGGCTGCTATTGGGGTGTCGAGGGCGTCTTCTCGCACATCAAAGGTGTCCATCTCGTCGTCTCCGGCTTTGCCGGTGGGCCGAAGGATCGCCGCGTCGATTATGAGACGGTGAGCGGTGGCGACACCGGCTACGCCGAATCGGTGCGCGTCACCTATGATCCGGCGCAGGTCAGCTACGGCACCTTGCTGCGCGTTTTCTTTTCGGTGATCGCCGATCCCACGACGCTTAATTACCAGACGCCCGATACCGGCACCCAATATCGCAGCGCGCTGTTCCCGCTGAACCCGGAACAGGCCAAGGCAGCGAGCGCCTATTTGGCCCAGATGGGCAAGTCCGGGCTTTGGCGCGATCCGATCGTGACGAAGGTGGAGCGCTTTACCGGCTTCCAGAACGCGGCGGCCGATCACCAGAATTTCATGCGCGACAATCCGCGCCATCCCTACATCCTGCGCTGGGACGTGCCGAAGCTGGCCGCGTTCAAGGCGATGTTCCCGACGCTGTACCGGGCGACGCCGTCGGCTTAAAGGGCGGGGCGACAAGGAAATATCAAGACTGTTCTGCAATGGTCCGGGTGCAGTAGTGGATTGCCCGACCAATGACGACGCAGACGATAGCCCAGTCTTCTCCGAAGATATCTTCCGCCGCTCCGTATCCTGCCGCACCGTCGCGTCCGATGGCGGCGCGGTCCGTATGGCTGGGCCTGCCGTCGGTGATGCTGTTCGTCCTGGGCATCCATATGGCGCTGGCGCTGTTCGTCGTGTTCGTCGTGCCCTTTCCCACGCAGATCGATGAGATCCAGCATCTGTCGGTCATCCGTGCGCAATATGAGCATCCCACGATATTTCCCGACTGGAGCCAGTATAAGATGCTGCGCCTGGATGACCTGACGCAATGGTCGGGTTTTTCCAATTATATCAATCATCCCTCGCTCTATTACCTGATGCTGTCGCCGTTGATGCTGCTGACCAGCGAGCCGTTGCTGTTCCGCCTGACCAGCGTGTTGCTGTCCACCGCGGCGCTGGCGATCGGCATGGTGGCAGTGCACCGGCGCTTCGCGGCGGACGTGGTGCCGCCGGGCCTTTATGCAGTGATGGCGGCCAGTTTTCCCAAGGCGGCGGTCGTCGGCGGGATGGTGAACAACGACAATCTCGCCGCTTTGGCCGCGGCGATGGTCTTTGGCGGCATGTTAGGCTTGCCGGGCGCTTCATGGTGGCTTGCGGTCGGCCTGGCGGTGGCGGGCTGGACGAAGCTGACCGCGTTCATCGGCGTGGCGGCGGTGGCGGGCGCGTGGCTGGGCATGGGTTTGCTGACGGGGCGGGTGAAATGGTCGGACCGGATGCTCTGGTATGCCTGTGTCGGCGTGATGCTGGGGGCGGTCCCCTATCTCGTCACCTTCATGCGCATCGGCCAATTCGTCTGGGTTAATGAAGCCTTTTGGCGGGTGCCGGTGGCCCAGCGCCTGCCGCTCGACCTGATGGGCTTTGCGGGCTGGTTCTTCAAATGGCTGGTGATGAAATGGCCCGCCTGGGAGCAATCCTACTCGCTGCCGGTCGCGCTCATCCTGATCCTGACGCCTTTGGCGTTGGCCGCGGCGGGGCTGCGCCATCGGGTGATCCGGCCTTGGGGCCAGGCCTATGCGATCGGGCTGGTCGTGCTGCTGACGATCCATTTTTGCTTTGGCTGGCGCAGCTATGTGACGCTGGGCGACCTGACGATCATGCAGCCGCGCTATTATAATATCCTGTGGCCCGGCATCGCACTGGCCGCGACGATGGGGATCGCCGACCTGGCGCGGCGCTGGCGGCCTGCCGCCACATTGGCGGTGGCCATCTGCCTGATGCCCACGATGCTGGGCACGCTGGTGAACCTCAACTTCTAAAACGAAAGAGGCGCCCCGTTGCCGGAGCGCCTCTTTCCTATATTCGAAAGGCTGGTGTCGTCGCGCTTATTTGGGCGAGAGCACCATCAGCATCTGGCGGCCTTCCATACGCGGATAGGCTTCGACCTTCGCGACTTCCTGGACATTTTCGGCCACGCGTTGCAGCAGGGCCATGCCGAGCTGCTGGTGGCTGAGTTCGCGGCCGCGGAAGCGCAGGGTGATCTTCACCTTGTCGCCGTCGCCGATGAAATCATGGACCTTCTTCATCTTCGTATCATAGTCATGATCGTCGATGTTCGGACGCATCTTGATCTCTTTGAGTTCCTGCGTCTTCTGGGTCTTGCGGGCGATATTCGCCTTTTTCTGGGCTTCGTACTTGAACTTGCCGATGTCCAGAAACTTGCAGACCGGCGGATCGGCGTTCGGGGAGACTTCGACCAGGTCGAGGCCCACATCGGCCGCCTGTTCGATCGCTTCCTGCGTAAACATCACGCCCAGATTTTCGCCTTCGTCGTCGATCACGCGCACCTTGGGCACGGTGATGAACTCGTTATACCGGGGGCCGGACTTCGGCGGCGGCGCCAGCGGGCGGCGCATCATCGGGGGACGTATAGCAGTATCTCCTCTGGTCGTTTCAAAAACGAATGGCTCTTAGCGGCTTTTTGGCAAAGCCGAAAGGGGTCCGTGCCTTCGCGTCGGCGAAATCACGAACCCTTGTGGCATTGCTGCCTCACCGCATATCGGGTGCGCGGCTCTCATTTGCAAGACGCGAAATGACCTCGTCCACCGAAAGGACGCTCTGCCCCTCGCTGCCCAGCACGCGCAGGGCGACCTTGCCCTCTTCAGCTTCGCGACGGCCCACGACCAGCAGGTTGGGCACCTTGGCGAGCGAATGTTCGCGCACTTTATAGTTGATCTTCTCGTTCCGCACGTCGATTTCCGCGCGGATACCCGCTGCGCGCAGGCGCTCCACGACGTTCTGCGCATAGTCGTCGGCATCCGACACGATGGTTGCGACCACCGCCTGCACCGGGGCCAGCCAGAGCGGGAATTTGCCCGCATAATGTTCGATCAGGATGCCGATGAACCGTTCATAGCTGCCGAAGATCGCGCGGTGGAGCATGACCGGGCGATGGCGTTCGCCATCTTCGCCGACATAGCTGGCGTCGAGTCGGTCGGGCAGCACGCGGTCCGACTGGATCGTGCCGACCTGCCAGGTGCGGCCGATCGCGTCGGTCAGATGCCATTCCAGCTTGGGCGCGTAGAAGGCGCCTTCGCCCGGCAATTCTTCCCAGCCGAACTCCGGCGTGTTGAGGCCGGCAGCGGCGACGGCGGCGCGCAGTTCATTCTCCGCCTTGTCCCACATCTCTTCGCTGCCGAAGCGCTTGTCCGGGCGCAGCGCCAGCTTGATCGAATAGGTGAAGCCGAAATCCTTGTAGATGCGGTCGGCTAGCGCGCAGAAGGCGCGGACTTCCTCCACGATCTGGTCCTCGCGGCAAAAGATATGCGCGTCGTCCTGCGTGAACTGGCGCACGCGCATCAGGCCGTGCAGCGCGCCATGCGGCTCGTTGCGGTGGCAGCAGCCATTTTCGTAGAAGCGCAACGGCAGGTCGCGATAGCTTTTGATTCCCTGGCGGAAGATCAGGACGTGCGCCGGGCAGTTCATGGGTTTCAAGGCCATCCACTGCGCATCGTCCGACACCAGCGGGCCTTCATCGTCCACATTGGGCACTTCGTCGGGGATGACGAACATATTTTCGCGATATTTGCCCCAATGGCCGGACTGTTCCCACTGGCGCGCGTCCATGACCTGCGGGGTCTTCACCTCGCGATAGCCCGCCGCGTCGATCGCGCGGCGCATATAGGCTTCCAGCTCGCGCCAGATCAGATAGCCCTTGGGATGCCAGAAGACGCTGCCATGCGCTTCGGCTTGCAGGTGGAACAGGTCCATCTCCGCGCCCAGCTTGCGATGGTCGCGCTTGCCCGCTTCCTCCAGCCGGGTCAGATGCTCGGCCAGCTGCTTCTTGTTGAGCCAGCCGGTGCCGTAGATGCGGGACAGCATCGCATTCTTCTGGTCGCCGCGCCAGTAGGCGCCGGAAACGCGCGTCAGCTTGAACGCGGCGGGATCCACCTTGCCGGTGGAGGCCAGATGCGGACCACGGCACATATCGTACCAGTCGCCCGATCGATACACGGTCAGTTCTTCGCCTGCGGGCAATTCGGCGGCCCATTCGGCCTTGAAGCTCTCACCCGCCGCGCGCCAGGCGGCGATCAGCGTGTCGCGATCCATGACTTCGCGCACCAGCGGTTTGTTGGCGGCGATGATCCTGCGCATTTCCGCTTCGATTCCCGGCAGGTCTTCCTCCGTGAAAGGACGATCCTTGGGCGCGAAGTCGTAATAGAAGCCATCGTCGGTCGACGGGCCGAAGGTGATCTGCGTCCCGGGGAACAGCGCCTGCACCGCTTCGGCCAGGATATGCGCAAAGTCGTGCCGCGCCAGTTCCAGCGCGTCGGCCTCATCCTTCGCCGTCACCAGAGCGAGGTGCGAATCCTGTTCCAGCGGGCGCGTGATGTCGCGCAGTTCGCCGTCGACGCGCGCGGCGATCGCCGCCTTTGCCAAGCCCGGCCCGATCGCCGCTGCAATATCCGCCGGGGTAGTACCGGGCGCGACATCACGCACGGAACCATCGGGCAGGGTAATCTTGAGCATGGCGGACAAGGGACGGGTCTTTCTGCAAATGAACTAAGGATCGCGGCCACGCAAAGCCGCGCCTTCCCCTTAAATGGGCGGTCCGGCCTGTCAATAGAAGGCCTGTTCGTGCGGCGGGCCAATCCGCCGGTCCCGACGGATCAGGCGATCAGCAGGCGCGCGTCGTCGCTTGTGCGTTGGAGGACGCCGACCGGCCCGCCGACCTCCACATCGCCGGGCAGGTCGTTCGCGGTCATGCCGGACAAGGCCAGCCCGCTCTGGCAGGCGATCAGCGTGACGCCCAGCGCCTGCGCCTCGATCAAAAGCGCCGAGAGATGGGGCAGCCCGGCGGTCCGATGGGCCGCATCGCGCGGTGCGGCGATCGGCGCGCGCAGCAGCGCGACGGCGTCCAGTTGCAGGAAGATGGTCGCGTCGCCACCCAACGCGGCCTGCGCCGCCGCCAGTATCAGCGCCGCGCGCAGCCGCTCCGCATCGGGCGTTGCGACGATGATGGTCAGGGCGCGCATAGTTCCACGGCGCATCCGGGGCAGGCGGGGTCTTTGGGCACATCCAGCGTGCGGAAGCGCATGGACAGCAGGTCGGCGATCAGCAATCGCCCCGCCATATCCGCGCCGAACGGGACCAGCGCGCGGATGACGTCCAGCGCGGCCAGGCTGCCCATCGCGCCGGTCAGCGCGCCGATGACGCCGGTTTCCGCGCAATTGCGTTCCGGTGCGTCCTGCGGCGCGCCGACCAGGCAGCGATAGCAGGGCTTGTCCGCTTCCCAGCCGCGATAGGTGGCGATCTGCCCTTCGAACGGGCCGACCGCCGCCGATACCAGCGGGATGCGCAGGCGTTGCGCACAGTCCGCCACCGCCAGGCGGGTGGCGAAATTGTCGCAGCCGTCGAGTATGGCATCGGCGTCGCGCAGCATGATCGCGGCATTGTCCGCATCGATCCGGGCGTTGATCGGGATCAGCTTCACGTCCGGGTTGATCCGCGCCACCGCCGCCATCGCCGCTTCCGCCTTGGGCGCGCCGACATCGGCGGTGCTAAACAGGATCTGGCGCTGGAGATTGGACAGCGCGACATCGTCATCGTCGATTACGCGAATCGTGCCGACGCCCGCTGCGGCGAGGTAGAGGATCGCCGGGCTGCCGATGCCGCCCGCGCCGATCAACGCCACGTCCGCCGACAACAGTCGCGCCTGTCCCGCGCCGCCGATTTCTTTGAGGACGATGTGCCGGGCATAGCGCTCCAGCTGCTCGTCGCTCAGCGTCATGACGCGACGCCCGTCGATCCGAAACCGCCTGCGCCGCGTGCCGTATCGTCCAGTTCGGCGACTTCGGTGAAGCTGGCAAGCTGGACCGGGGCGGCCACCAGTTGCGCAATTCGGTCGCCGCGCGCGATCGGGAAAGGGACGTCGCCCAGGTTGATGAGGATGATCTTCAATTCGCCGCGATAGTCCGCATCGATCGTGCCGGGCGTGTTGGGCAGGCTGATGCCGTGTTTCAGCGCCAGTCCCGAGCGGGGGCGCACCTGCACTTCATAGCCCTCCGGGATCGCCATCGCGAAACCGGTCGCCACGGCGTGACGGCCGCCCGGTTGCAGGGTCAATGCTTCGGCCGACACCACGTCCATGCCCGCTGCATGGGCGGTGGCATAGGCGGGCACTGGCAGCCCTTCCCCATGGGGGAGGCGCTTGAGCTGGATGTCAATCGGCGGAAGGGGCGAGGGCATGGGCGACCTTTTCGATAAGGGTGTCGGCGACCTGCGCCTTGGGCATGGTCGGCCAGGATTCGATGCCGGTGGCGGTGACGATCTGTACGGTGTTGGCGTCGCCGCCCATCACGTCGCCCGATACGTCGTTGGCGACGATCCAGTCCGCGCCTTTCTTCGCCAGCTTCGCTTCCGCATGGGTTGCGATCTGCTGGGTTTCGGCGGCGAAACCGATCAGGAGAGCGGGGCGTTGCGAGTGATGGCCCAGCGTTGCGAGGATGTCCGGGTTTTCGACCAGGGCGAGAGGGGCTGGCTGGCCGGAGCCGTCCTTCTTGATCTTCTGGTCGGCGGCATCGGCGGCGCGCCAGTCGGCGACGGCGGCGACCATGATCGCGACGTCGGCGGGCAACGCGGCCTCGACCGCGGCCATCATCTGTCGCGCGGTTTCGACATCGACCCGATCGACGCCGGGCGGGGTGGGGAGATGGACCGGCCCGGCGACCAGCGTCACGCGCGCCCCGGCGCGCGCGGCGGCGGCGGCGATGGCGAAGCCTTGCTTGCCCGACGATCGATTGGCGATGTAGCGCACCGGATCGATCGGCTCATGCGTGGGGCCGGCGGTGATGAGGATATGCTTGCCCGCCAAAGCGCCGTCCTTATCTCGCACTTCGCCCTTGTCAAAAAGGCGAAGCCCTTCGACAGGCTCAGGGCGAACGGCGGATAGAAGGCGTTCGATCTCTGCGGCGATCGCCTCCGGTTCGGGCAGGCGCCCCTTGCCATATTCGCCGCACGCCATCTCGCCCGCGTCCGGTTCCATGATGTGGACGCCGTCGGCGCGCAGTTGCGCCAGATTGCGCTGCGTCGCGCGATGATGCCACATCCGCACGTTCATCGCCGGGACCGCCAGCACCGGCTTGTCAGTCGCGAGCAGCAGCGTGGTGGCGAGGTCGTCGGCGATGCCGTTCGCCATCTTCGCCAGGATATTGGCGGTGGCGGGCGCGACGACGACCAAGTCGGCCTGGCGCGACAGCTGGATATGGCCGATTTCCTGCTCGTCCTTCAGGTCGAACAATTGGGTGAAGACATGATCCTCGGTCAGCACGCCCAGCGACAGCGGCGTCACGAACTGCTGCGCCGATGCCGTCAGTACCGCGCGCACTGCGATGCCCCGCTTGCGTAGCGCGCGGACGAGTTCGAGCGATTTATACGCCGCGATCCCGCCGGAGATGATGAGGAGGACACGCTGGGTCATTCGCCGATTCGGGCCAGTTCCGCGCAACATAGTGCAGCCAGATCGGCCAAGCCGGATGTGGCGGTCATCCATATCCGATCGATCAAAACAACGATGACCTCCAGTCTCGTCGCATCCCTTTGATCGTCATCCATCAAAAAACGCGCACCATGTCAGCAGCCGCATGATGGGCGACGCGCGGATATAGCGCCTGTCGTTCGACCAGATCCACTTCTGCGCGCAGGATGCGGGATAGGCGCTCCTGTAGATTTATGAACTCCAAAAACCCTACTGGCGCCGTTGCTGCTATATCGCAGGATAGATCGACATCGGAATCAGATCGTGCGTCATTGCGCGCGGTCGAACCGAACAGATAAAGCGCATCCATCCCCGCCGCGCGCAGTTCGGCCTCATGCGGCTTGATCCGGGCAATGGCTTCGTCGCGGGTCATGGCCTCAAGATAGGATAAGCAACGCCGTCGCGCCAGCCCCGGCCGCCGCCGCCAGCATCGCCACCAATATGTAGCGCCAGCCGCCGCCCATGCGGATCAGCTTGACCTCGCTCAAGGGGGGCGGGGGCGGGGCGCCGCCCTTTTCGGGGAAGGCGTCCTCGATCCGCTTGACCAAGCCCGGCAGCCGCTGGAGCGTGCGCCAATTTTCGATCAGCGTGTCGGCGGCCTTGGCCTCCGGTCCCAGCTCGTCGCGCAGCCAGTTCTTCACATAAGGGCCGCTGGTTTCCCACAGGTTGATGTCGGGGTCGAGCGCGGTCGCCACGCCCTCCACCATCACCATCGTCTTTTGCAGCAGCAGCAGGTGCGGCTGGGTCTGCATGTCGAAATCGCGGGTGATGGCGAACAGGCCGTCCAACATCCCGCCGACCGACAATTCGCGCACCGGCTTGCCGCGCATCGGTTCGCCCACGGCGCGGAGCGCCGTCGCAAATTCATCGACATTATGATGGCCGGGCACATATTGCGCCTCGAAGTGGATTTCGGCCACGCGCTTATAGTTGCCGGTGATCAGGCCGTAGAGAATTTCCGCCAGCCACATGCGCGCGCGCCGGTCGATCCGGCCCATGATGCCGAAATCGATCGCGACGATATCGCCATTGGCGGTCACGAACAGGTTGCCCTGATGCATGTCGGCGTGGAAGAAGCCTTCGGCGATCGCCTGCCGCAGGAAGGCGTTGACCAGCCGCGCGGCCAGATCCTTGACGTCATGGCCCGCCGCGATCAGCGCGGCGCGATCGGAAATCTTGATGCCGTCGATCCACTGCATCGTCATGACCTTGCCGGTCGTGCGATCCCAGTCGATGGCGGGGATGCGGTAGCCCGGCATCGCCTCCATCGCCTCGCTCAGTTCCGACGCCGACGCTGCCTCACGCCGCAAATCCAGTTCGCGCGCGGTCCACCGCTTCATGTTGGCGATCACCAGGCGGGGGCGCAGCCGGGCGAGTTCGCCGCCCAGCATTTCCACATGGGCCGCCGCCCATTCATAGGTCTGGATGTCGCGGTTGAACTTTTCGATCACGCCGGGGCGGATCACCTTGACCGCGACGTCGCGGCCGTCGGTGGTGAGCGCGCGATGCACCTGCGCGATCGATGCTGCGCCGACCGGCGCTTCGTCGAACCGGCTGTAGAGCGCTTCGAGCGGACGACCGAAGCTCTGCTCGATCTGCGCGCGGATCGTGTCGAAGGGCACGGGCGGCAGGGCGTCCTGCAAACGCAGCAGGTCATTCGCCGCATGATCGCCGACCAGGTCGGGCCGGGTTGCCAGCGTCTGGCCCAGCTTGATCGCGGCCGGGCCGATCGATTGGAAGGCATCGGCATAGCGTGGCTGCTTGGGCACGCGCGCGCCGAAACGGGCGATGCGCACCAGCCGCCGGACGGGCGCGGGGGTCAGCGGATCGCGCTCTATCCCCGTCAGCGCGCCATGCCGCGCCAGCGTGCGGCCCCATTTTACGAGGCGCCAGAGATGCGTGATGTGGGACGTCATCTTACTTAAGCCCCTCCCTTTTAAGGGAGGGGTTGGGGTGGGTGGCGAGCGCAGCGAGATTTCTGTCGTGGCGGAATGGCGCACAGCCCCCACCCCAACCCCTCCCCTGAAGGGGAGGGGCTTTTTTGGGAGCGCCCATCAAATCTTCCAGCCCGAATGGATCGCGACCAGCCCGCCCAAAATCGGCTCCACCTTCGTATTCACGAAACCGGCGTCGCGGATCATCGCTTCGAATTTGGGCATGGGCGGGAAGCGGCGGATCGATTCGATCAGATAACGATAGCTGTCGGCGTCATTGGCGAACAGCTTGCCCAGATGCGGCACCAGCTTGTGCGAATAGACGTCGTAAACGTCCGAAAAGCCCGGCCAGGTGGTGGTGGAAAATTCGAGGCAGAAGAAACGCCCGCCGAACTTGAGCACGCGATGGGCTTCGCTAAGCGCCTGGTCGATATGGGTGACGTTGCGGATGCCGAAGGCGATCGTATAGGCGTCGAACGCCCTGTCGTCGAAGGTCAGTTCTTCGGCATTTTGTTCGGACCAGATCAGGCCGTCATAGCCTTTCTTCTGCGCGCGCTCGACGCCCACGGCCAGCATTTCGGGATTGATGTCCGACACGGTGACCTGCGCGCCGTGCTTGTGCATCCGAAAGGCGATGTCGCCGGTGCCGCCCGCCATGTCGAGGATGTGTTCGTTCGCGCGGGGCTTCACCCGGCGCACGAACTGGTCCTTCCACAGGCGATGCGCGCCGCCGGACATGGCGTCGTTCATCAGGTCATATTTCGCCGCGACGTTGGAAAAGACTTCGCGGACCATGCCCTGCTTTTGCGCGGCATCGACGTCGCGATAGCCGAAGGATGCTGTGTCGTTCATGGGCATCGCTCTAGACAGTGTTGCGCCGCCATTCCAGCGCCAAGGCATGTCCTTTGGAACGTTTCGCGGCAATCGGCCATTTCTCTGCCTGATCGCCGGTTGATTGGGGGAGTGATGATATTGCGCCGTTCCATGCTTTGCGCGCTCGCTGCGCTGTTGTGCAGCGCCCAGTCGGTGGCGTCGCCGGTCGCTCCGCCCAGCCCGCAGCAAATTTATGGCCCCCTGTTCGAAGCGGTGCAGCGGGAAAAGCTGTTCCCCGACGGCAAGACATTCGTGGACGCGGTGCCCAGGGACGATCCCGCGACGATCCTGGCCGCCTATCGGCGCGAACAGCCCAAGGGCGCGGCGCTCCGCAACTTTGTCCTCCGGCATTTCGACGTACCGGGTGAACAGGCGGCACAGGCGCAGAGCCTGCGCGGGCATATCAAGGCGCTCTGGCCGCAACTGACGCGCCCGGCGCTCGATCCGCCGGCCGGATCGTCGGCGCTGGCCTTGCCCGCGCCCTATGTGGTGCCGGGCGGGCGGTTTCGCGAAATCTATTATTGGGACAGCTATTTCACGATGCTGGGCCTGAAGGTCGATGGGCAGCAGGCGCTGATCAATTCGATGCTGGTCGATTTCGAAAGCCTGATCGACCGCTACGGCTTCATCCCCAATGGCACGCGGACCTATTATCTGGGCCGGTCGCAGCCGCCCTTTCTGGCGCTGATGGCGGACCTGGCGCGCAACCCCGAAGATCGCCGGCACTTAAAAGCCCTGCGCGCCGAGCATGATTTCTGGATGCGCGGGGCGGATGGTCTGGCGGCGGGCAAGGCCGATCGCCGTGTGGTGCGGATGCCCGACGGAGCGATGCTCAACCGCTATTGGGACGACAAGCCGGGGCCGCGCGATGAAAGCTGGGCCGAGGATGTCGCGACGGCCGGGCAGAGCAATCGCCCGGCCGCCGACATCTATCGCCATCTGCGCGCGGGCGCGGAAAGCGGTTGGGACTTTTCCTCGCGCTGGCTGGACGATCCCAAGCGCCTGTCGACCATCCGCACGACCGATATCGTACCGGTGGACCTCAACAGCCTGCTCTGGTCGTTGGAACGGGGCATCGCCCGGCGTTGCGCCACGGTCAAGAACAGTGCGTGCGCCCGGCGATTCGATGCGCTGGCAACGGCGCGGGGCAAGGCGATCACCCGCTGGCTGTGGCAACCGGGCGAGGGGCGCTATGCCGATTGGGACATGCAGGGCCGCAAGCCGACGCCGGTCGTGTCCGCCGCGACGCTCTTCCCGCTGTTCGTTGGGCTGGCCGACCGCCGCCAGGCCGACGCCGTCGCCCGCCTCACGCGCGCGCAATTGCTGGGGGAGGGCGGGCTGCGCACCACGCGCATCGCCAGCGGCCAGCAATGGGACAGCCCCAATGGCTGGGCGCCGCTGCAATGGGTGGCGGTGGAGGGGCTGGCCCGCACCGGCCATGCGGCGCTGGCGAAGGCTATCGCGGCGCGCTGGATTGGCACGGTGGACGCGGCCTATCGCGAAACCGGCAAGATGCTGGAAAAATATGATGTCGAGGCGCGCAAGCCCGGCGGTGGCGGCGAGTATGAACTGCAGGACGGGTTCGGCTGGACCAATGGCGTCACCCGCGCGCTGATCGATCGCTGGCCCGACCTCGATCCCGACCGGCCCCACCCATAGCATCGCGCATACCGCTTCCCGGCACGTGCGAAGCGAACGGATGTTTTGGAAGACCTCTGTTGCCGCCGTCTCGTCAGCGCCTACATACAGGCCATGCCGGAACTTCCAGAAGTCGAAACCACCGTCGCGGGCCTGCGCGCCGTCCTTCAGGGCAGCATATTGACGCGGGTGGAGCCACGCCGTGCGGACCTGCGTTTTCCCATACCCGTCGACCTGCGCCAGCGGATGACAGGGGCGACGGTGACGGGGCTGTCGCGCCGGGCCAAATATGGCCTCATCGAAACCGATCGCGGCGACATGATGATCTTTCACCTGGGCATGTCGGGCCGCTGGCGGATCGACCCGGCGGAAATCGGCACGCACGACCATCTGTTGCTGGAAACCAGCCACGGCCATGTGCTGGCGCTCAACGATCCGCGCCGATTCGGGTCGCTCGACCTGGTGCGGTCGGACATATGGACCAGCTATGCCCCCTTCACCCGCATGGGACCGGAGCCGCTGGGGCCGGATTTCGACGTCCGCCGCCTCGCCGACGCGCTCAAGGGCAAGGGGACGTCGATCAAGGCGGCACTGCTGGACCAGCGGGTCGTGGCGGGGCTGGGCAATATCTATGTGTGCGAAGCGCTCAACATGGCGGGCATCGCGCCGACGCGGGCGGCGGGCAAGATCAGCGGCCCGCGCCTTACCGTGCTGGTCGATGCGATTCGCACGGTGCTGACGGCGGCGATCGTGGCGGGCGGCTCCACCCTGCGCGACTATGCGCGGCCCGATGGGGAGTTGGGCTATTTTTCCAAACAATGGCGGGTCTATGGCCGGGAAGGCGAAACTTGCCCGTGCGGCGGCACGGTGGAACGGCGAGTCGATGGCGGACGATCGACCTTTTACTGCCGCAAATGCCAGAAATAGCCGGGCGGCCACCGGTTGACGACCCCCGCGATCCCCTGTAAGGGGCGCTCCTTCATGAGGCGGGTCGGCGAGTCCCGGCAGGCCTCTTCCCGAGATTGACGAGAACCGAGGACTGTAAATGGCCAATACGCCGCAAGCCAAGAAGCGCATCCGCCGCAACGAACGTCGCGCCGCCATCAATGGCGCCCGCATCAGCCGGATTCGTACCCTGGTGAAGAAGGTGGAAACCGCCCTCGTCGCTGGTGACAAGGATGCCGCCGCTGCCGCGCTGCAGACCGTCCAGCCCGAGCTGGCTCGTGGCGTCGCCCGTGGCGTGATGCATAAGAACACCGCCGCGCGCAAGTTCGGCCGCCTGACCAAGGCTGTCAGCGCGCTCGCCTAAAACCTCTTTCAGGTTTTCAGAGATGATATGGCCCGCCCCATCACTGGGGCGGGCTTTTCGTCGTTCTGTCACAAATGGGTCATTTTTCATGATCGGCCGGTTTCTCGCGATTCGACGCACTGCGGCATAAATGAGTGCCAATAAAGCATTGAAAAAGCTGAATAAATTTAGTTATTAAAGAATCCGGCGGCTTTGCTGAGTCAACGGCTTTATTTCACTTTTTTGAACCATGCCGCCCTTGATCCGGCGTCGCACCCCTGTCTATTTTCGAAATCCGGCCGCCGTCGAATCGCTACGGTGACTCATCCATGGCGGCCGTCATGTGAGATCGATTATCGCGTAGGACTCGGAATCGCGGGGGCTTTTCCGATCGGGTAACTGCGCGCATTTTTTCCTGCCCGAACCAGGGGGCGAAGTTGGTAGGTCGTCGAAGCTTATGAAGGATGTTGTGCGCGTGGTGGGTTGGCAGGACGGAGAGATGCTTCAGGCCGATGCGGGCCTGGAATCCGCCTGGACCAGCATCCGCACCGGCCTGCGCCGCGATGTCGGCGCCCGCATGTTCGACCAATGGTTGAAGCCTGTGCGGCTGGGCGACTATTGCCCCGATTCGCAGACGCTGGACCTGCTGGTGGCCAGCGACTTCAGCGCCAATTTCGTGACCGGGCAATTTGGCGACCGCTTGCGCATGGCCTGGCGCAGCATCGGCGCTGGCGTCCGCGAAGTGCGGGTGTTGCGCGCGCCCGACGCATCGGGCCCGCGCCTGCTGGAAATGAAGGCTGTCGAGCCGGTCGTGACCGTGGCGGACGAAGCGCCCGTTACGATCGCCTCCAATTTTCTGCCGCGCCACGGCTTTGCCGATTTCATCGTCGGCGACACCAACCGGCTCGCCTGTTCCGCGGCGCAGGCGATGGCGGGCGAGGCCACGCCGCGCTTCAGCCCGCTGTTCGTCCATGGCGGCACCGGGCAGGGCAAGACCCATTTGCTCCACGCCATCGCGCGCGCATTTTCCACCCACTCTCCGTCGGCGCCGGTCCTCTATATGTCGGCCGAACGCTTCATGATGGAGTTTGTGAATGCGATGCGCGCCAACGACACGATGGCGTTCAAGGCGCGGCTGCGCGCGGCGCGGCTGCTGCTGATCGACGACATCCAGTTCATCGCGGGCAAGGGATCGACGCAGGAGGAGTTTCTCCACACGATCAACGACCTGATCGACAGCGGCGCGCGCATCGTCGTGACCGCGGACCGGGCGCCGCAGATGCTCGAATCGATCGACCCGCGCATCCTGTCGCGGCTGGCCGGTGGGCTGGTCGCGGACATCCAGCCCGCTGGCCTGGACCTGCGCCTCGCCATCCTCGAATCCAAGCGCGCGGTGGCGGGCGATCCGCCGGTACCTGACGCCGTGATCGATTTTCTGGCCCGCGCGATCCGCTCGAACGTGCGCGAACTGGAAGGGGCGTTCAACAAGCTGGTCGCTTATGGTCAGCTCACCGGTCGTTCGATCGACCTGGACTTTGCGCAGGGGATGCTGGCCGACGCGGTGCGCGCCAATGCCCGGCGCATCACCGTGGATGAAATCCAGAAGGCCTGCGCCGCGCATTTCAAGATCGACCCGTCGGAAATGCGCTCCAAGCGTCGCGCCCGCGCTGTCGCGCGCCCGCGTCAGGTCGCCATGTATCTCGCCAAGAAGATGACGCCGCGCTCGCTGCCCGAAATCGGCCGCATCTTCGGCGGTCGCGATCACAGCACGGTCATCCATGCCGTCCGCACGATCGAGCAACTGCGCGAAAGCAACCCGGATATCGACGCCGACGTGCGTGCCTTGCAGCGCCTGCTGGAGGGCTAAGGGCGTCAGGAGGGGTGTGTTCCCGCGCAGGTGGGAACCCAGTCCCGCCGCACGAACTGGTTGCCTGCCCCCGCCGCAATAGGCTTTCGGATCACCGGGGCGCACTCTAGGCTGGTGGCATGATTCGCCATCTCGCCCTCGCGCTCCTCGCCATCCTGACCCTTGCGTCCGCCGCCGCGCAGACGCCCGCGGCTCCGCCGTCCACCGATGTCCGCGTCGCGCTGGAGACGGACAAGGGCAGGATCGTCGTGGCGGTGCATTCGGACAAGGCGCCCGTCACCGCCGCCAATTTCCTGAAATATGTCGACCAGAAGCGCTTCGACGGCACGGTCTTCTACCGGGGCGTAGGCGCGGCCGACTATGGGTTCGTGCAGGGCGGCGCGCAAAATGACCCCAAACGGATATTGCCGCCGATCAAGCATGAGCCGACGAACCAGACCGGCCTCAGCCATGATGATGGCGCGCTGTCGATGGCCCGCTACGCGCCAGGCAGCGCCACCGGCGACTTCTTCATCGTGCTGGGCAAGATGCCGGGCATGGACGCCCATCCCGACGCACCGGGCGACAATCAGGGCTTTGCCGTCTTCGCCCATGTGGTGGAGGGAATGGACGTGGTGAAGGCGATATTGGCCGCGCCCAAATCGCCCACGGCAGGCGAAGGCGTGATGAAGGGGCAGATGCTGGAAGCGCCGGTGAAGATCGTCACGGCGCGGCGGGTGCCGTGAGGCTATGATGGCCGGGTTAATCGGACCAGTTGGAGCAGTATGGCTTTGATCTGACCCGTTCGCTTCGCGCGAGGTCGAGAAGGCGGTAACGCCATGTCCCCGTTTCCCTCGCTGCCCCCATGGTCCCGGCTTCAAACGCAAAAGGCCCGGCGCTTATGCAAGCGCCGGGCCTTTTGCGTTTATGCGGCTGAGCCTCAGCCCTTCTTTTCGGGCGGCAAGGTGATCTTCACATCCTCGCCATTCTGGCCGGGGAAGTTGGTGAACATCGCGTCGATCAGGTTCGGCACCAGATAGGTCAGCTTGTTGGACAGCGACTGGGCGCTGGCCTTGCCTTCGAACAGGCGGCGATTGTCGGCGGCCCGGTCGATCTTCATGCTAAGATCGCTGGTATAGACGGTATAGCTGCTCACATCGTTGAAGCCGCCGCCGCCGAACAGCCAGGGATCATAAAAGCCATAGCCCCATGGGCGGCCCCAACGGCCGCGGCCCCAGCCGCCGCCCCAAGGGCCACCGAAGCCAGCGCCGAAGCCGCCACCGCCAAAGCCGGTGGAGCGTACCTTCTCACGACCATTGTCGACATCATAGGCGACGCGGACGATCAGGTCCGCGCGGGCCGGGTCGTTGGCCTGGACATAGCCGGTCTGCGCCAGCCGCTGCCCGACCATGTCGGCATAATGGGCGAACTCCAGCCCACCTGCGAGCTGCGGATTGTCGGCAACGACGATATAGCTTTGCCCGGCCGGGGCAGGAAGCTGCTGGAAACGGGCGACATCGGCCTTGAAACCGGTGGCGCAGCCGGACAGTGCCACCAGCGCCAGAGCTGGCGCCGCAATCAGGCCGAACTTCTTGAAACGGGTCATTTTTCTGCGTCCTGTACCAGGCAAGAGCCTCTTAACATCATTGCGCATGCCATAGCATAACGCAACTGAACATCGATTGAACGCGCGAACCGACCGAACGGGCGCAAACCATGTTCTTGTCTGACAAGGGACGACATGCGCCCGACCTTCCCGTAAAGCCGGACCGGCAGGGACGACGCTTTTGCCGTCCCTGTGATATTATCGCATCAGACCCGCCCGGCGCGTCAGCGCATCAGGCCCATCGCATCATAGGCCGCGCGCAGGGTCGGCTCCGCTGCCGCCGCCGCCTTGGCCGCGCCCTTGTCCAGGATCGCGTCGAGCGCTGCGTCATCGGTGCGCAGCGCCAGGAAGCGCTCGCGGATCGGGCGCAATGTTTCGACCAGCACTTCGCCCAGCGCAGGCTTGAACGCGCCAAAGCCTTGGCCCGCAAATTGAGCGCAGACGGCATCGGGCGTCGTGCCGGACAAGGTGGCGTAGATACCGACCAGGTTGTTGGCTTCGGGGCGACCGGCCAGTCCTTCCACCGTTTCCGGCAGCGGTTCGGGGTCGGTCTTGGCCTTGCGCACCTTCGCCATGATGGCGTCGTCATCGTCGGTCAGGTTGATGCGGCTCATGTCGGACGGATCGGACTTGGACATTTTCGCCGTGCCGTCGCGCAACGACATGATTCGCGCCGATTCCTTGGGGATGATCGGATCGGGCAGGGTGAACAGTTCGATGCCGAAATCGCTGTTGAACTTGGCGGCGATGTCGCGGCACAGTTCCAGATGCTGCTTCTGGTCGTCGCCCACCGGCACATGGGTAGCGTTATAGACCAATATGTCGGCCGCCTGCAGCACCGGATAGACGAACAGGCCGACGGACGCGCCTTCGCGGTCCTTGCCCGCCTTGTCCTTGAACTGGGTCATGCGGTTGAGCCAGCCGATGCGCGCGGTGCCGTTCAGCAACCAGCACAGTTCGGCATGAGCCGGTACGCGCGCCTGGTTGAACAGGACGGACCGGTCCGGGTCGATCCCGGCGGCGACCAGGGCGGCGGCCATGTCGCGCACGTTGCGGATACGCTGTTCGCGCCCTTCATGCACGGTGATCGAATGCATGTCGGCCAGGAAGAAGAAGCACTGACTTTGCGCGTCCATCTCATCCTGCATCCGCACCCAGTTGCGGATCGCGCCCAGATAATTGCCAAGGTGCAGATTGCCGGTCGGCTGGATGCCGGAAAGGACGCGCATGGGAATGATCCGTTCTTAAGAAGTTGCAGTCTTGCGGCGCATCAGCGCCTTGATGTCGGACAGCCGATAGGCTCCGGTGACGAAGGATGCCAGCCCGTAAAGCGCCACGCCAGCGCCGACCAGCACCGCCAGCGCCACATAGCGCTGCACCATCGCGCCGGTCAGCCAGGGATCGAGCAGGTCTTCGCCCGCCCAGAGTGCCACGCCCATGATGAGCGCGGCGATGGCAAGCCGGGGCAGGCGGCGGCGCAACCCCGCATCGGCCGCGAAATGGCCGCGCTTCACCAGCGTGCGATACAGCATGGCAACATTGATGGTGGAGGACAGGGCGGTCGCCAATGGCGGGCCGATATGACCCAGGGTCGGGATCATCGCCAGATTGCCGATGATGTTGATCAGGATTGAAACCATCGCATAGCGCACCGGCGTCTTCGTATCGCCGCGCGCATAATAGCCGGGCGTCAGCACCTTCACCAGGACATAGCTGGGCAGGCCGATCGAGAAGGCGGACAAGGCCCAGCCGCACCGCATCGCGTCTTCGGGCATGAAGCGGCCATATTGGAACAGCCCGCGCACGATCGGTTCGGCGACGACCAAGAAGGCGACGGTCGCGGGCAAGGTCAGGAACAGCGCCAGCTCGATGCCTCTGTTCTGCGTTTCCATCGCGGCGGCGTCTTCCCCCTTAGACAGCATCCGCGAAATGGTGGGGAGGAGGATCGTGCCAAGGCCGATGCCGATCAGGCCCAGCGGCAACTGGTTCAGCCGGTCGGCATAATAGATATAGGTGATCGAACCCGATGCGAGCAGCCAGCCCGACAGGGCGGTGGAGACGAGCAGATTGATCTGCGACGCGCCAGCCCCGGCCGCCGCTGGTAAAATCTTACGCAGCAACTCGCGCACGTCGCCGTCAAGGCGGGGCCGCTTGATCCGCATCGACACGCCCGCCCGCTTGCAGGCCAGGATCAGCCAGAGCAGCTGGAGCGCGCCGCCGATCGTCACCGACATCGCCTGCACCCGCGCGGTCTCATATTCGTTCGCGCCGTGGAAGAACCACAGCCCGGTGATCATCGCGACGTTGAGCAGGATCGGCGCGGCGGCATTGACCCAGAATTTGTCGAGCGAATTGAGGATGCCGCCCAGCAGGGAGGCCAAGGATATCAGCGCCAGATAGGGAATGGTGATACGCGACAGGGTGACGGCGAAGGCGAATTGCTCCGGCGTCGGGTTCTGCCGCGCGAAGCCGCCCGACAGCGCCCAGGTGATCGGCCAGGCGGCGGCGATCAAAATGGCGGTGAAGAGCAGGAGGACCGGCAGCAAGACGGCGAGCGCGCGTTCGGCGAAGTCATATCCGGCCGGTAATCCGCCGTCACCCGCCGCCTTCTTGTTGAAGAGCGGGATGAACGCGGCGGAAAAGGCGCCTTCGGCAAACAGTGCACGGAACATATTGGGCAGGCGGAAGGCGACGCCATTGAACGCGTCGGACGCAAAGCCCGCGCCGACATAACGCGCCGCCAGCGAATCGCGCACCAGCGCAAGGATGCGGCTGGCAAGCGTCAGCCCGCCGACCGAACCCAGGGCGCGGACCAGTTTCATACGATCGACCCCTGATCCGTTCGCCCTGAGCCTGTCGAAGGGCTTCCTTTCTTTTTGGCAGAGAAGGAAGGGGCTTCGACAGGCTCAGCCCGAACGGGGTTGGAGATCATCGCAAGTTATCAGGCGTGACCGGCCGGTTCGCCCGCGGTCGTTTCCATCTGCTGCGCCTGCTGCAGATAGAGCGCGCCGAAGTCGATCGGATCGAGCAGCAGCGGCGGGAAGCCGCCGTCGCGGATCGCATCAGCCAGCACCCGGCGGGCGAAGGGGAAGATGAGGCGCGGCGCTTCGGCCAGCATGAAGGGCTGGATCTGGTCTTCGGGCACGTTGCGCATGCCGAAGATTGCGGCATAGAGCAGTTCGACCGCAAAGGCGGTGCCCTGCGGCGCGATCGCCTTCACTTCGATCTTCAGCGCGATTTCCAGCACGTCGTCGCCGACGCGCTCTGCGCCGATGTTGAACTGCACGTCGATCTGCGGCTGGTCCTGCCACTGATAGACGGCCGGCGCGTTCGGATTTTCGAACGACAGATCCTTCACATATTGGCTGATCAGCGCGATTTGCGGCGCGGTGTCGGCGCCGTTGCTCAAATTCGTGGTGATATGATCGGTTTCGTCAGCCATGCTCTTCCCTAGACTTCCCGTTGGTCCGGCGGCGCCAAGACCCCCGGATAATGATGACCCGCGCGCTTAGCAGGGGCGGCAGGGCAGGGCAATGCCGTGCCCCCACAAGCGCGCATTTGAAGTTGCGTGCAAACATGCCTATGTTGATCGGAACATTGTCCCACGCAAAAGGGTATAGCCTTCCGTGTATGTGATCGTCATCCTCGCCATGATCGCCGGTTTTCTGGCGCTGCGGCTCTATTCGGTGCTCGGCAAGCGCACGGGCCACGAACAGGAACCCGCGCTGCGTCCCGCCGACGAACGCGCCAAGGTGACGGTGCTGCAACCCGGCCCGATGGCGCAGAATAGCGGCGATTCGGTACGTCTGGCCGAAGGGCTGATCGCGCCTGGCGCCGAAAATGGCGTGCGCGCCCTGATCGCTGCCGACCGCAGCTTCGACGTGCCGCAATTCGTGGATGGCGCGAAAAGCGCCTACAAGATGGTGCTGGAAGCCTTCTGGCGCGGCGATCGCGAAGAACTGACCTGGTTGTGCGACGACGATGTCCGCGCTTCGTTCGAGGCGGCGATCGATGCGCGTGAGGCCGACGGCCATGTGCTCGACAATCGCCTGGTCCGCATCGAAAAGGCGCAGATCGTCGAAGCATCCGCCCATGGCGGCATCGCGGAAATCGCGTTGCAGTTCGAAGCGGATATCGCCGCCGTCACCCGCGACAAGGACGGCAATGTCGTGGCCGGATCGATGACCGACGCGGTGGGCACGAAGGATATCTGGACCTTCACCCGCGACATTCGCAGCGCCGATCCCAACTGGAAGCTCAGCGAAACCGACGAAGCGGCATGATCGCACGCCATTCGGGGGGCGCGTTGCTTGCAGCGTTGATGCTGTCTGCCTGCGCGGGCGGCATGATCCCGCCTTCGGCTGGCGGCCCCGCGCCATTACCGGCCAGTCCCCGGCCCTCGGGCGACAGTGCGACCCGTCCCGTCCCGGCCACGCCGCGCCCGGCCCTGCCGGTCGAAGTGCCGACCGATCCGGCGCTCGACAAGACCACCGCTGCGGGCGTCGGCGTCACGCGCGGTCCCGATATCGCCAGCCTCATCCCGTCGGGCGAACGATCGCGCCTGGCGCTCCAGGCCTTCCGCATATCCTGCCCGACGCTGATGAAGCGGACCGACGCCAGCGGCCTGACGCGCGGGTCCGATTGGAACAATGCCTGCGCCGCCGCGTCCAGTTGGCCCGAAACATCGGCTAGCGAATTTTTCGCCCGCTATTTCGAAGCGGTGCAGGTGGGTGACGGCACGGCCTTCGTCACCGGCTATTATGAACCGGAAATTGCCGGATCGCGCACGCGCCAGCCCGGCTATGACGTGCCCATCTATCGCCGCCCGACCGACCTGATCGACGTCGATCTCGGCCAGTTCAGCGATAGTCTGAAAGGGCGCACGATCCGCGGCAAGGTGAACGGCACCAAGTTCGTCCCCTATGACGATCGCAGCCAGATCGTTTCGGGCGCGCTGACCGGGCGCGGGCTGGAACTGGCCTATGCCGCCGATCCGGTGGAGTTCTTCTTCCTCCAAGTGCAGGGCAGCGGTCGGCTGAACTTGCCCGACGGCGGCGTCATGCGCATCGGCTATGACGGGCAGAATGGCCGCGACTATACTGGCATCGGCAAGCTGATGAAGGATCGCGGGCTGATCCAGGCCGGGTCGATGCAGGACATCATGCAATATCTGCGCGCGCATCCGGCCGAAGGCGCGGCGATCATGAATGAAAATCGCAGCTTCGTCTTCTTCCGCGAACTGACCGGCGCGGGGCCGCTGGGCGCGCTGGGCGTACCGGTGACGCCCGAAGCGACGGTGGCCGCCGATCCCAAATTCATTCCGCTGGGCGCGCCGGTGCTGCTCTCGCTCGACCGGGCAGAACCGGGCGGCGTATGGATCGCCCAGGATACCGGCGGCGCGATCAAGGGCGCCAATCGCTTCGACAGTTTCTGGGGCGCGGGCGCACGGGCGCGAGGCATAGCGGGCGGCATGTCGGCGCGCGGCAGTGCCCTGGTGCTGCTGCCGATCGGCTCGGCGGCGCGCCTCGCCCGACCCTGATCCGCGCCATGGTGCGGCGTCGCCTGTCCAGCGAGGAGCAAGCGCTCTGGTCCGCGCTGACCCGCACGGTCCGGCCGATCCGTCCCGTCGTGCGGGTCTTCGCGGTCGATCCCGCGCCTGCCGCTCCGCCCGGCGTCCCGCCTGTCAAAAGGTTAACGCCGCCACCATCGCGCATCATCGCTGCACCGCCCGCCCGGACCCCGGCGGCGGTGCTGGACAGCGGATGGGAGCGCCGTATCCGCGGCGGCACGATCAGCCCGGACGCCAGCATCGACCTGCACGGCCACAGCCTGTCGGCCGCTCATGTGCGCCTGAACCAGGCGATCGCCGCCGCTTTGGCGCGCGATGCCCGCGTGTTGCTGGTCGTGACCGGCAAACCCCCGAAAAACGCTGCTATGGGCGGCGCATCGCATCGCGGCGCGATCCGCGGCGAGATAGGTCATTGGCTCGAAACCAGCCCCTATGCCGATCGTATCGCCAGCGTCCGCGTCGCGCATCCGCGCCATGGCGGCGATGGGGCGATCTACCTGATATTGCGCCGCAAAAAATGACCGTTTTTTGTCGGTCCTGATGATCTTTTCTTAACCACTGTCCTTCATATCCGGCGGATCGTGGGTCCTGCGGGACCGGTATCGGGCTGGGAGACACATGCAGGGCGTGACGTTGAAAAGCCGCGCCACTGCCTTCGCCTGCGCCGCGGGGGCGCTGGTGTTCATCCTGTCGCTGGTGCTGGGCTATACCCCCAATCAGCAGGACGACCTGTTGCAGATCGGCCGATCGCTGATCATCGCCATATTATGCGGCACGATGAGTTGGGCGTCGGCGCGCAGCACGATCGCCACCACCGCCACCGCAATCGATGCCGCCACCGAACGTCTGCTGTCCGCCGCCCATGGCGACCTGCAATCGCGGGTGCCGACCGACATCGGCCAGGAACTGCCCGACCTGTCGGTGGCGATGGAAAGCCTGTTCAGCCAGGTGCGCACCAATCTGGACCATGTCCAGACGCTCGCGCTGTTCGACCAGATCACCGGCCTTGCCAACCGCACCAGTTTTTGCCGCCAGGTCGAACGGCTGCTTGCGGAGCGCGAGGACTATGGCCTCGCCACGCTGTTCTTCATCGATCTGGACGGGTTCAAGGCGGTCAACGACACGCTGGGCCATGCGGCGGGCGACCAGTTGCTGGCGCGGGTAGCGGGCCGCCTGCGCGAAGTCGTGATGGCGCAGGTGAGCGCAGGCGGCAGCGACGCCGTCATTGGCCGCCTGGCGGGCGACGAGTTCACCCTGTTCTTTCCCCATCTGTCCGATCCCCCAGCGGCGCAGCGGATCGCGCGCGCGATCCAATTCGCGCTGGGTGAGCGGTTTGACCTTGGCAGCCAACATGTGGATCTGGGCGCGTCGATCGGCATCGCCTGCTATCCCGATCATGGCGCGACGCTGGCCGATCTGCTGCGCGCGGCCGATGTCGCCATGTACCATGCCAAGCATCAGGGCCGGGGCCGCGCGGAAATCTACACCGACGCGCTGGCGCTGGAAGCGCAGGACCGCGCCGAACTGGAGCGCGACCTGCTGCGCGGGTTGGAGCGGGAGGAGTTTCTGCTCGAATTTCAGCCGCAGATCGATGTGGCGAGCGGCCATGCGGTCACCGCCGAAGCGCTGGTGCGTTGGGCGCATCCCGATCGGGCGCTGGTCATGCCCGGCGCCTTCGTGCCGGTGGCGGAGGAAAGCGGCGCGATCGTCGCGCTGGGCGACTGGGTGATGGGCCGCGTGTGCCAGACCGCCGCGCGCTGGGCCGCGACCGGCGTGCATCAACGCATCGCCATCAACATATCGACCCGCGAACTGGCGCAGCCCGATTTCTTCCTGCGCCTGCGCCACGCCATCGCCACCCATGGCGCGCCGCCCGCCATGCTGGAACTGGAGATCACCGAATCGCTGGCGATGGAGATGGACCCGCGCGTGCTGGATCAACTCCATGCGCTGCGCCAGGATGGCGTGCGCGTCGCCATCGACGATTTCGGCACCGGCTATTCCAACCTGGCGCGATTGAAGGAATTGCCGGTCGATCGGGTCAAGATCGACCGCAGCCTGGTCCGCGACATCGCCACATCCGCCGAAGCGCGCACCATCTGCTCTGCCGTCGTCGGCCTGATCCAGGGGCTGGGCATGGAAGTGGTGGTCGAGGGGATCGAAAGCCAGGCGCAGATGGACGTGCTGCGCGTCATCGGCTGCACCCTATTCCAAGGCTACCACCTGGCGCGGCCCACGGGCGAGCAGGACTATCTGGCGCAATTCGCGCCACGGCTTCAGGCGCAGGTCCGCGACGCGGGCTAAAAGCAATTTGCATCGACAATAACCAGTAACATGTGGTTCCCCGGCGAAGGCCGGGGTCCAGTCGAGAGCGCAGAACTGGACCCCGGCCTTCGCCGGGGAACGCTGTGATTGTTCCGATGGGCCATTGTTATGGCGGTTTGGTATCAGACGCGCACTCATTCACCGCGAAGGCGGCAACGCCCCCGCATAGGTCAGCAATGCCTGCTCAGCCCAGCGCCCGCTCCACCACCAGCGTGTAGATCTTCGTCAGGTCGTGCAGATCCTGGACCGCGACCGCCTCGTCCAGCTTGTGCATGGTCGCATTGTTCAGCCCGAACTCCACCACCGGGCAGAGGCGCGACAGGAAGCGCGCGTCGGATGTGCCGCCGGTCGTGGACAATTCCGTTTCCAGCCCGGTCACGTCGCGGATCGCGCCGCTGACCAGATCGCTGAACGCGCCCGGCGCGGTCAGGAAGGATTCGCCGCTGATCTTGGCTCCCACCGTGCCGCCTTCGACCGCCGCGATTGCCTTGATCCGCTCGATCAGCGATGCGCCGCTATGCTGGTCGTTGAAGCGGATGGAGATGCGCGCGGTCGCCGCGCCGGGGATGACATTATGCGCGACATTGCCGACTTCCAGATCGGTAATCTCGATATTGCTGGGCTGGAACCAGTCGGTCCCTTCGTCCAGAACCTCCGCCTCGATCGCCGTCAGAATGCGCACCAGCTTGGGGATCGGATTGTCGGCCAGATGCGGATAGGCGACATGGCCCTGGCTGCCCGCCACGCAAATCCACATATTCACCGACCCGCGCCGCCCGATCTTCACCACGTCGCCCAGCCGCACCGATGATGTCGGCTCGCCCACCAGGCACAGGTCGGGGCGCAGCTCATGCGTCGCCATCCGGTCTATCAACGCCAGCGTGCCGTACACCGCCGGGCCTTCTTCGTCGCCGGTGATGATCAGGCTGATCGTGCCGGGCAGATCGTCGGGCAGCGCGTCCAGCGCCGCGACGAAGGCGGCGATCGACCCCTTCATGTCCACCGCGCCACGCCCGTAGAGCAGGTCGCCGCGAATGTCCGGCACGAACGGATTGCTGGTCCATCCCGCGCCCGGCGGCACCACGTCCAGATGACCTGCAAAGGCGAAATGCGGCCCGGCGCCGGTGGTGCGCCAGGCTAGCAGATTTTCCACCGGTCCGTCGGGTGCTTCGCCCAAGGTGAAGCGGTCCACGGTAAAGCCGCGCGGGACCAGCATCGCTTCCAGCACGGCGAACACTTCACCGGTCGCTGGCGTTACGGACGGGCAGGCCAGCAACCGCTGGGCCAGGGCCACGACATCATCATTGGTGCTGGTCATGCTCATCGTCCCGCGTTAGCGAAAGCCATGTCCCTTGACCAGTGACAGGAGGAGGACGGCCATGCCCCGGATCGACCTGGAAACCATCGCGCAGACCAACCGCACCGGCTATCCGGCCGATCATGCGGCGATCGTCGCGGGGCGATGGGTGCGCCAACTCGGCCCTGTCCATGGCCTGTCCGATTTCGGCGTCAGCCATGTCGTGCTGAAACCCGGTGCGGCCTCTTCCCACCGCCATTGGCATGAGGATGAGGATGAATTTGTCGTGATGGTCGCGGGGCAGGCGGTGCTGGTCGAGGATGATGCCCGCACGCCGATGGGGCCGGGCGACATGGCGGCCTTCCCCAAGGGCGAACCGAACGGCCACCATCTCATCAACGAAAGCGCGACCGATTGCATCTTCGTCGCCTTCGGCCGCCCGCCGACCGGGGATTGTCATTATGCCGATATCGACCTGCTCTGGTCGGACGGCGCCTATCGTCACAAGGATGGGAGCAGCTATTGATCATGCGGATGGACCGGCGCGGCGTGATGGCAGGCGCCATGGCCGGGATGGGCGCGCTGCTGACAGGGATGCCCGCCATGGCCGCGCCGCTGGTGAAGCCGCCCAGGCTGCGCGCGGGCGACACGGTCGGGCTGATCGAACCGGCGGGCTTTACCGACGACGCGTTCGACCTGGACCTGGTCAAGGATACGATCGTCGCCATGGGACTGAAGCCCAAGGCTGCGCCGCATCTGGCCGGGCGCTACGGCTATCTGGCGGGGACGGACGCGGATCGCGCCGCCGACGTCAATGCGATGTTCGCCGACCCGGAGGTTCGCGCGGTCTTCGCGGTGCGCGGCGGCTGGGGGTGCGCGCGCATCCTGCCCCGGCTCGACTTCGCGATGATCCGCAGAAATCCCAAGCTGCTGGTCGGCTTTTCCGACATCACTGCGCTGCACCTGGCCTTCGCGGCGAAGGCGGGCTTCACGACTATCCACGGTCCCAATGCGGCGAGCAGTTGGGGCGCCTATAGCTGGGACGCGTTCCGCGCCGTCGCCTTCGATGCAGGCACGCCGACCTTGTCCAATCCGGTGGGGCATGAGGACCGGCTGGCGCAGCGCGCCGGGCGCATCCGCACCTTCCGCCCCGGCGTGGCGCGCGGACGGCTGCTGGGCGGCAACCTCACTGTGTTGGCGGCGCTGATGGGCACGGCCTATCTGCCCGATTTCAGCGGCGCGATCCTGTTCATCGAGGATGTCAGCGAACCGCCCTATCGCATCGACCGGATGCTGACACAGCTGGCGCTAGGCGGCGTGCTGGGCAAGCTCAGCGGCGTAATCTTCGGCCAGTGCACCGACTGCGGCCCCAGCGGCGCGAGCTATGGCGGCTTCACCCTGTCGGAAGTGCTGCAACAGCATCTGGAGCCGCTTGGCATTCCATCGTTCCAGGGCGGCCAGTTCGGCCATGTCGCCAACCAATATAGCCTGCCGCTGGGCGTGCAGGCGGAAATGGACGCGCGCGCAGGGACGATCAAGTTGCTCGAAAGCGCGGTCAGCTAGGGGGCGCTCAGCCCTTCTCCGCCGCCAGGGTGTGTGCCACCAGCGCGTTGGCATGACCATGACCCATGCCATGCTCGGTCTTCAACATGGTCACCAACTCCATATGCTTGGCCGGCAGCGCCTGCCGCACCAATGCCTGCCACTCGGCGATCGGGCGACCATAGGTCTTTTCGATCGAGGGAAAATAGGATGCTGGTCCCTTGACCGGTTCGTCCGCCATCTCTGTGCCTTCCACCTTTGGATATAGGCCTCCATGATCGGCCTTGGGTGTCGAAACCGCAAGGACAGGTTGCAGGAAAGGGGGCTATCCCCGTCCGCCTGGCCTGCCTATCCTGCCCCGCAATGATGATCGAACCGCTCGTCCTGTTGCAGGCCTATTCCATCGGCGTCTTCCCCATGGCCGACGATCGCGACGCGGAGGAGGTCTATTGGGTCGAACCCAAGCAACGGGCGATTCTACCACTCGATGGCTTTCACCTGTCGCACTCGCTGTCCAAGATAGTGCGTCGCGACCGTTTCCGCGTCACCGCGAACCGTGCATTCGCGCAGATCTTGGCGCTTTGCGCGCAGGCCGCGCCGGACCGGCCATCGACCTGGATCAACCATCAGATCGAAGCCGCCTATCGCCACCTGCATGACGCCGGTTTTGCCCATTCGGTCGAGATCTGGGACGGGGACGAACTGGTGGGCGGCCTATATGGCGTCGCGATCGGTCGCGCGTTTTTCGGCGAATCCATGGTATCGCGCCGCACCGACGCGTCGAAGGTGGCGCTGGCCTGGCTGGTCGCGCGGCTGCGGTTCGGCGGCTTCACCCTGCTCGACTGCCAGTTCATGACCGATCATCTGCGCACGATGGGCGCAGTGGAAATCAGCCAGCGCGCCTATCTTCAGTTGCTGGGCGCGGCGACCGGGGGCGTGACGCTGGGGGCAGGGGCTGGGGCACTGGCGGCCGGTTCGGGCGTCGCGGCGGAACTGGCGTTCGCGCCGCTGGCCGGTGACGATGCCGCGACCGGCTCACCCTTGGCGCCCAGCTTGACCGTGCCCGGGCCGCTTTCAGGCCAGGCCATTGCGCAGCTTCTGACCCACACGTCATAGATCGGGTGCTGCACGACATTGCGGTCGGGCCGTTCACGAAACAGCCAGCCGGAAAAATTGCGCCGCCATTTGCCGTCGGCGCTGCTGCGCACGTCCAGTTGGACGAAGGCGCCGGTTTCCTGCACATTTTCCCACGGCGCGCTGGTTTCGCACGCCTGCAGCCGCACGATCGCATCGCCCACGCGCACCGCTTCGCCCGGTTTCATGGTAAGGTCGCGGGTCAGGCCGTTGCGCTTGTTCAGCAGGCCGATCACCGCCGTGCGCTCCGCCATCGGTGTGCCGGGCAGCGCGCCGCCTGCCGCCGATCGGATCGGCGTGCCTTCCACCTTGACCGGTCCGGTCTGGTTACCGGCAGGCACGTCGTTCTTGCCGCACGCGGCCAGCGCCAGCGTACAGCATAACAGGGCAAGCGCAGGCTGGATCGGCGGGACTCCGCCCGCCGGACGCCGGATCATGCCGCGTCGGGGCTCCACGCCTCATAATCGCCGGTCGCCTTCTGGCGCTGGCCGCCCTTTTCGAGCGCGCCGGACGGGCGATAGGCGTTGACGGTGCCGGTGGCGTTGGGGGTCGATTCCAGTTCCCAGATGCGCGGTGGCGGCAGGAAACTTTCGGGCGCACCTTCGATCGAATGATGCAGCCAGCCATGCCACTCGGCGGGTACGCGGCTGGCGTCGTTGGCGCCGTTATAGATCACCCAGCGGCGCGGTTCGCCGTTCAGGCCGACGCCGCCCTGATAATAGACATTGCCCTGATGGTCCTCGCCCACCTTGCTGCCCTTGCGGGAGGTGAAGAGCGAAGTGCCGATGGTCGCGCCATCCCACCAGGTGAAGATCTTGCCGAGGATACCCATGGGCCAAGCGCTTAGCCGCTGCGACGGGCGCGGGCAAGGAGGATGTGGGGTTATGGCGTTGGCGCGGGGCAGAAATTGCGGTCGGTCGCGCGCTTGTCGGCAGGTACGGCGCAGCCGCCCCAGGCGATCCGGTCGCCTTCCCCGATGCCCAGTTCCGCCGCCCGTCCGCCGCGCAGTTCCAGCACCGCGGCCACCGGCACGCCCGCCGACACCGGGATGCGCGAATAGGGCTGCGCATTGGCCTGCAGGAACGCGATCGTCCCGTCGGTATGGATGAACACCATGTCGAGCGGGATCAGCGTGTCCTTCATCCAGAAACTCGCGGTGCGCGGCGGGTCCATCGGGAACAGCATCCCGCCGTCGTCGGGCAGGCTCTTGCGGAACATCAGCCCTTTTTCCTGCTCCTGCGGCGTGGCGGCGACCTCTACGTCGAAGCGGTGCGTGGCTTTGGCCGTGCGGATGACGACTGGCAGCGTGGTGACGACCGCCTGCGTTTGCGCGGCGTTGTCGGGCGCGGGTGCCGGTTTGGAGCAGGCGGCCAGCAGGCTGAGGGCGAGGAGGGCAGGGACGCGGATCATGGCCCTGCCTAATGCGAATCATGGGGGAAGGGGAGAGGCATTATTCCCCTGCCGCTGGCGGGCGGGTTGATTGGAAACGACAAAGGGCGCGGCAACCGGTGCCGCGCCCTTTGTCCTGTGCCGTTCCGCGTCGCTTATTCGGCGGCGTTGGCGGCCGCGTTTGCCGCCGGGGCTTCCGTCGCATTGGCGGCGTTGCCCGCTTCGGCAGCGTTCGCGCCTTCGGCGGCCGCCGGCGCAGCGTCGGCGGCGGGAAGGGGCAGGTTGGAACCCTGCGTGTTCAGCCAGGCGATGAGGTTCGCACGGTCGGCGGGGTTGCCCAGGCCTGCGAAGGTCATCTTGGTGCCGGGCGCAAATTCACGCGGGCTTTTCAGCCAGTGGTCGAGATTGTCGAACGACCAATTGCCACCCTTGCTCTTGAGCGCGTCGGAGAAGGCGAAGCCGCCCTTGCCCTGGCCGATGCCTTCGCCGACCGTGGCGTAGAGATTGGGACCGATGCCGTTGGCGCCGCCCTGGTTCACGGTATGGCAGGCGGCGCATTTCGCGAACACCTTTTCACCGGCCGCGACGTCGGCGGTGGCGAGCAGCGTGTTGAGGCCGGGGCCGGTATCGCCGCCCGCTGCGCCTTCGGCTTCGACGCCTTCGATCGCATAGCCCATCTTCTCGGGCCGTTCGTCGTGAAAATATTTGGAACTGACGATCGCGCCACCGAGCGCGATGATCCCCGCGAACAACGCCCAGCCCGCCACGGTATTGAAACGATCGCCCATTTCGCTCGATTTCCCTTGCGCTTCTGTTCTGGCGGCTGTCTTCCGCGCCCCCTCTTGTGCGCTGCCATAATGGCGGACACGCCACCATGCAACCCGCGTTGGCGCGGTAAATCGTCCCTTATATGCGCCAAGTCCTTGGCGACGCTTGCGTGGGGAAGGGCGAAACCTTAAGCGCGCAGCCACATATGGACCATTTTCCCGCTCCCGCCCGCGCCATCGTCGCGGACCTTACCGCCAAGGCCGCGCGCGATCCCGACCGCGCCGTCGCCTATCAGGGCGCGCCCGGCGCCAATTCGCATCTGGCAGCGCTCGGCTATGCGCCCGATTGCGTGCCTTTGCCCTGTTTCGCGTTCGAGGATGCAATCGACGCCGTGCGTAACGGACAGGCGGCACGGGCGATCATTCCCATCGAAAACAGCCTGCACGGGCGCGTGGCGGACATGCATTTCCTGCTGCCCGAATCGGGCCTGGCGGTGATCGACGAATATTTCCTGCGCATCCGCCACTGCCTGATGGCGCCAGACAACAGTCCGGTGAAGAGCGCGATCAGCCATCCCCAGGCGCTGGGCCAGTGCCGCCATTATCTGCGCGAGCGCGGCATCCAGCCGGTCGCCTATGCCGACACGGCGGGCGCGGCGGCGCTGGTTGCGGAAACGCGCACGCCCGGCGAAGGGGCGATCGCGCCCTATCTGGCGGCGGAACTTTACGGCCTGCGCCTGATCGCGGAGAATATCGAGGATAGCGACGATAATATGACGCGCTTCCTGGTGCTGGCGCGCGACCCGAAAATGCCGGTCGCCAATGTCGGGCCGGTCATGACGACCTTCCTGTTCGAAGTGAAGAATGTGCCCGCCGCCTTGTATAAGGCGATGGGCGGCTTTGCGACCAACGGGGTCAACATGACCAAGCTGGAAAGCTATCAGCGCGGCGCCAGCTTCGCCGCGACCGAGTTTTTCTGCGATATCGAAGGGATGCCGGGCGATCCGGCGGTGGACCGGGCCTTGGCCGAACTGGAATTCCACACCAAATGGGTGCGGCAGTTGGGCAGCTATCGCCAGGCGCGGCCACGAACCTAGGCGAGGGTTCCCCGGCGAAGGCCGGGGTCCAGTCATGACGCTGGAACTGGACCCCGGCCTTCGCCGGGGAACGGCGTGCCGCACAGTTACGTCTTCCGCTTTCCCAGCGGCCTAACCGCGCCTATAGCGCCCCCATGGTCGCAGCCATCATCCTGTCCGCTCTTGCGATGAGCGCCATCGTCGGCGTGCGCTATCTGCTCGCGAGCGGCGGCTTTGCGCTGGCGACGCGGATTCGGCAGCCGGGTCTGTATCGCGGGCTGGAAAAGCAGATGGGGCGGGAAATCGCCTGGTCGCTGGCGTCCGCGCTGATCTATGGCGTACCCGCCGGGATCGTCGCCTGGGGCTGGCAGCAGCGGGGGTGGACGCGCATCTATAGCGACGTGCACGCCTTGCCGCTCTGGTATCTGCCAGTGTCGGTGCTGTTCTATCTGGCCGCGCATGACACATGGTTCTACTGGACGCATCGCTGGATGCACCGGCCCAAATTGTTCCGGGTCGCCCATGTCGTGCATCATGCCAGTCGCCCGCCGACCGCCTGGGCGGCGATGAGCTTTCATCCGTGGGAGGCGGTGACCGGCGCGGTGGTGATACCGGCGCTGGTGTTCCTGATTCCGATCCATGTCGGCGCTCTGGGCGTCGTGCTGACGATCATGACGATCATGGGCGTCAGCAATCATATGGGGTGGGAGATGTTTCCGCGCTGGCTGGTGCGCGGGCCATTGGGCGGATGGCTGATCACGGCCACCCATCATCAGCGGCATCACGACCTCTATAATTGCAATTACGGCCTGTATTTTCGCGTCTGGGACCGGTTGTGCGGCACCGACAGGGGACTGGGCGATTTCAGGAAGGCGTCGGTTTGAAACGCTATGGGTTGATGATGGCCATGACGATTGCATTGACGGGCGCGGCCCCCCCGGTCAGCCGCAGGCGCTGACCATGGTGCTGCAGGGGCTGCGCTCCACCAAGGGGCAGATATTGGTATGCGTGACGCGGCAGGCGGCGCATTTTCCCGATTGCACCAAAGACCCGGACAAGCATCATCTGGCGGTGGCCGCGAAGAACGGACCGGTATCGGTGGGCGCGCTGACGCCGGGCGATTATGCGATCGCGGTCGTCCATGACGAAAATGGCAATGGCAAGCTGGACACGTTTGCCGGGATTCCGCGCGAAGGGGTCGGCTTTTCGCGCAATCCGGTGCTGCGCTTCGGCGCGCCCAGCTTTGCGTCGGCCAGTTTTACCGTCGCGGGTGCGCCCGTGGAGCAGGTCATAAAACTCAAATATTTCCTCTGAAAAGCGGAGGGCGGAACCGGAAACGGCTTCGAAACATTCTACGCTCCAGACGCACATTTATGAACGGGGCCATCATGCAATATTTCCGCAGCCGACTGGTCGCGACCCTGGTCGCGGCCCTGCCTCTCGTCGCGCCCGCCATGGCGCAGGAAGAAGAGCAGCACAGCACTTTGACGGTGGGCGTCGGCGCGGCCGTGATCCCCAGCTATGAAGGGTCCGACGATTATCGCGTGCTGCCGATCGCGCAGGCGCGCGGCAAGGTGCACGACATCGCCTTCTGGACGCGCGGCACGGCGCTGTATGTCGACGTAATCCCCGATCCGACCGGTACCGGCGTCGATTTCGAGCTTGGCCCGGTGGTCAATGTCCGTCTGGACCGCACCAGCCGTAAGAATATCAAGGACGACGCCGTCCGGTTGCTGGGCAAGCGCGACGTCGCCGTCGAGGTCGGTGGTTTCGTCGGCGTCGGCAAGACCGGCGTCATCACCAGCGATTACGACAATCTGTCGGCGCGGGTCGCGGTGACCAAGGATGTCGCGGGCGCGCATGGCGGCTATGTCATCACGCCGACGATCGAATATTTCACGCCGCTCTCGATGACGACCTTCGTGGGCCTGAGCGCATCGGCGGATTATGTCGGCAAGAAATATGGCCGCTATTATTATGACATCACGCCGCAGGAAAGCCTGGCGAGCGGGCTGGACATCTATGACCGGGCCGGGCGCGGCTCGGGTTTCAAGCGGATGAGTGTCAACCTGTCGGCGGGCAAATCGCTGTCGGGCGATCTGCGCAAGGGCTGGGCCGTGTTCGGCGTCGCGGGCTATTCGCGCATGTTGGGCAAATATGCCGATTCGCCGATCGTGGCGGATGTCGGATCGCGCAACCAGTGGGTCGGCGCGATCGGGGTCGGCTATACCTTCTGACCGGTCAACTTGCGCCGGAGGGGTGACGCCCCACATAAGGCGCGGTATGACGGCGGCGCGTGACCGCATGGACAGGAGATTATAAGCGTGGCGACCCTGGGATTGAGCGAGGCCGACAAGGCAGCGGTGGAGACGTTTCGCCAGGATGTGGTGGAGCCTTCCCGCACGCAGTTGGTGATCGTCGATTTCTGGGCCGAATGGTGCGGGCCATGCAAGCAACTGACCCCGATCATCGAGAAGGTCTGCGCCGATTATGCGGCCAAGGGCGTCAAGCTGGTGAAGGTCAATGTCGATGAGAATGGCTTCATCGCCAGCCAGTTCCGGGTGCAATCGATCCCGACCGTCTATGCCGTGTTTCAGGGCCAGCCGGTCGCCGACCTCTCCCAGGCGCGGACCGAAGGGCAGCTGAAACAATATCTCGACCAGCTGCTGTCGCAATTGCCGATCGAATCCGACGAAAAGGCGCAGTTGCAGGAAATCGCGCCGCTGATCGCCATGGGCGAAGAGGTGCTGGCGGAGGGCGACGCGGAGCGGGCGCTGGAAATCTTCGCGCAGATTGCAGAAATGACGCCGGACAATGTCGAGGTCGTCTCCGGCCAGGCGCGCGCCCTGGTGGCGTTGGGACGGCTGGATGAGGCGGAAGCCACGCTGGACGCCTTGCCCGCCGATGTCGCCAAACATGTCGCCATCGATCAGGCGCGCGCGGCGATCGCGCTGGCGCGGGATGTGAAGCCGGTGGCCGACCTGTCAGGCGTGCAGGCGAAGGTGGATGCCGATCCTGACGATCATGAGGCGCGGTTCGAACTGGCCGGCGGCCTGATGGCCAATGGCGACCGGGATGGCGCGGCCGACGCGCTGCTGGAAAGCGTGCGGCGCGACCGGACGTGGAATGACGGGGCGGCGCGGGCGCAGTTGCTGACCATCTTCGACGCGGTGGGTCTGGAAGATCCGTGGGTGTCGGCGCAGCGGCGCAAGCTGTCGCAGATCCTGTTCTCGTAACCCTTATGCCGCTTGCACGCGTCTCCATCTTCCCCCTGCCCGGCGCGTTGCTGCTGCCGGGGATGGACCTGCCGTTGCATATTTTCGAGCCGCGCTATCGCGCCTTGATCCACGATGCGATGGCGCGCGACCGGCGGATCGGCATGATCCAGCCGCGCGGGGTGGGTCCGGTGCCGCCGTTGTTCGACATGGGATGCCTGGGCCATGTCAGCCATATCGAGGCGCTGGACGACGGGCGGTTCAATATCGTGCTGACGGGCTTGGCCCGTTTCCGGCTGGTGCGCGAACTGGATGTCGCGACCCAGTTCCGCCAGGTCGAGGCCGATGTCGAACAGGCGCCGCAGGAGGATGAATTTCTGCACGCGGTCGAACGCGCGGCGCTGGAGCAGGAATCGCGGCGGTTCGCCGATATATTGGGCTATGTCGTGGACTGGACCGCGGTGTCGCGTCTGGACGACACGGCGCTGGTCAACGGCATCGCCCAGATCGTGCCGTTCGACCCGGCGGCCAAGCAGACCTTGCTGGAGGCGGACAGCCTGTCCGAACGGTCGGAACGCATCATTCAGTTGATGCAGATCGTCGGCCGGATCGAGCGCGACGGCAGCGCGACGATGCAATGAACAGGGCAATGAACGACGTGTCCGCGCCCATCGATCCCTGGCTGCTGGCGAAACTCGTCTGCCCAGTGACGCGCACGCCGCTGCGCTGGGACGCGGCGCGTAGCGGGCTGGTGTCGGATGCGGCGGGGCTGGTGTTCCCGGTGCGCGATGGCGTGCCGGTGCTGGTGGTGCGGGACGCTGTGGCGCTTACTTAAACGCTGCGATGCACTCCACTTCCAACGGCGCGCCAAGCGCCAGGCCGTCCGTCCCAAAGGCGCTACGGGCGGGCAGGCGATGGCCGTCGAAATAGGGCAGGTAAGCGGCGTTGAACCGGGGCCAGTCAGCCATGTCGTCCAGCATCACCGTACATTTGACGACATCGCCAAAGCCCAGGCCATTGTCCTTCAATATCTTCCCGATCGCGTCCATCGCGCCTTTCACCGCCGCGTCGAAGCCGTCTCTATGCCTGTCCATGCCCTGCGGCACCTGGCCGATCTGGCCGGACAGGAAAAGCATATTGCCCGCCCGCACCGCGGGGGAGAAGGGCAGCTTGGCGGGCATCGCCTGGGGGGCGGGGGCAGGCTGGGCGAGTGCTGGCGTAGCGCTCATCAGCGCAATGGCGGCGAGAAGGCGGTGCATCGAGTATCTCCCAGGGATCAGGCGCGGGGCAGGGCGTTGAGCAGGCGATCGACATCCGTCCTGTCGTTGAAAATGGACGGCGAAATGCGGACATGATGGTTGTGGAGCGATATCCGCACCTGCGCCTTTGCCAGCGGATCGGTCAGCCGTTTTCGCGCGTCCGGCAGTAGCGCGGTCAGCAACGGCGTCGTCGTGCCCGCCGGGGTGATAATGCTATACCCCTTAGCGGTCAGGCCGTCGCGCAGCGGGCCGATCAGGCTTTGCGCGTGCGCCTGGATCGCAGGCACGCCCAGCGTAGCGATATGGTTCAGGCCATGATCGATCGCCGCGACCACCGCCTGCGCATAGGTGCCGGTGCCGAAATGGCCAAGCGCGCCGGGCCGGACAAAATAGCTGGTGGGCGCATTACCGGGCGGGTCCATCGGATAGACATGGGTTTCCGGCGGCGATAGGCTGATGCCGGGCGGCGCGCCGGGGGCCGCAAAGCCATAATAGCCGAAATCGGCGCGCGGCAGTGCATCCAGCACGCCGCGCCGGGCATAGAGAAAGCCCAACCCAAAATCGCCCATCAGCCATTTATAGGTGGCGCAGGCGGCGAAATCGACGCCGCTGCCGTGCAAATCGACCGGGATGGCGCCCGCCGCATGGATGATATCGGCATAGACCAGCGCACCTACACGATGAGCAATGGCGCACACCGCCTTCAGGTCATGCTGGAAACCATTATAGGTGGACACGAGCGAGAGGCTGACCAGCCTCGTGCCGGGCGTGATCGCCTTCGCCATGTCGCCCATGTCGATCCGGCCGTCGCGCGCCTGGACCCAGGCGATATCGACGCCCTGCTTGGCGAGTTCCTGATACATGGGGAAACCGGCGTAGAAATGCAGCGTGTCGGTGACGATGCGCCCTTTGCCATGGGGAAAGCCCAGCGCGCGCAGCACGGCCTGTTCGCCCATGGTGGTGGACTGAACCCATGTCACTTCGTCGGGATCGGCATTCACCAGCCGGGCGAATGTGGCGAGAGTGGCGGCGCGGTCCACGGGCTTGCGTGCTACGGCTGCGGGATCGAGCGTCCGGGCGGCGACATAGGCATCCATCGCGGCGCGCGCGCCCAGGCTGATCGGATGGGTGGAGGCGTTGTCGAGATAGGCGATCGGTGTCGCTGCAAAACTGGCTTTGTCCGGCAGGCTGGGCGGGGCGGCTGCCCGTGCGGCTTGCGCGGCGATCGGCATGGCAAGGGCGGCGCCCAGTGCGTCACGGCGCGTAAGGGTCATGGCGATCCTGCTTTCATGCGCCTGCTCCCAAAGCGAAAAGGGCTGGTCCTTGTCGGACCGGCCCCCATCGTGACGTGGTTTAGAATTTGAAGTCGATACGGGCGTAATAATAGCCGCCCGACGTGCTGTAGGCGCTGTGGCCGTAGGAGGCGCTGTAGGAACCGGAGCCGTTTTGATAAGGCGACACGCCCGCTGCGACTGCCACATCTTCCAGCAGCTTTGGAATTTCGGGCTTCTTGTTGAACAGATTGTTCGCCCCCAGCGAGAAGGTGACATTGTCGGTGAAATCGTAATTCACTTCAAGATCGGTAATCGCGGCTGCCTTCGCCACGCCGTTGAAATAAAGCTGGTTAGAGCCGCCCGCGCCATCGGCGATAAGGAAGCCACCACTGGGAAGTCCGCCACTGGCCGTTCGTGCGTTGAAGGCGGGACGAACCAGCACGCTGGTCTTGCCATAGAAGGTTTCGCGCAGGTTGAGGCCGAAGCGACCGCTCTTGAACAGGGCGTTGGCGACGATCTTATAATCCGGATTGGCGCGCTCGATATTGCTTTCCGACGCCGCGTTGAAGATCGGATAGCCCAGCTTGTTGTTGGTGATCTTCGTCTTGTTGTAATTGGCGGTCAGCGACAGGTTGAGCGAACCGAAGTCCAGCGCGACCGGATAGCTGGCCGAGAAGTCGATGCCCCAGGTGCGGGTGTCGATACCATTGGTGAAGCTCTGCACGCCGATCGTGCCGTTGGTGAACAGCGCGCTGTCGAGTACGATGCCCGCGGCGTTCAAGGCACCAAGAATTTCAGCGCCACCAGCCTGCACCACGCCATTGAGGACGGCGTTGCGTGCGGCGGTGCCGGTGATGCGGTCCTTGATCTTGATCAGATAGCCATCGACCGTGATCGCCAGCTTGGGCACTGGACGAACGACGAAACCGGCCGAGAAATTCTTCGACTTTTCAGGCTTGAGCGAATCGAAGCCCAGCAGCGCGGCGGCAGGCGATCCGGCGGGCAACTGTGCGACGGCGCTGGTCGGGCCGACGTTGATGGTCGAATATTTCTGTTCCTGCAGCGTCGGCGCGCGGAAGCCGGTGCTGGCCGTGCCGCGAATGGCAAAGGCGTCGGAGAAGTCGTAGCGGGTCGTGATCTTGCCGATCAGCGTGTCGCCGAAATCGGTATAATCTTCGTAGCGACCCGCAAGGTCCACGCTCCAGCCATCGACCGGCTTGGCGATCAGGTTGATATAGCCCGCCTTGGAACTGCGCTGGAATTCGCCGGCGTCGCTCGCTTTGTAGCCGGGGAAGGATTGGACGCCGGTCTTGTAGGTCGAGATGGAATCACCGGCGATGATCTCATACTCATCCTTGCGATATTCGCCGCCGAAGGCCAGCGTGATCGGCGTGGCCCATCCGGCGTCGAATTCCTTGCGAATGTCGGTGGTCAGCGTCGTCTGAGCGAGTTTGAAGCCGCCGTCATATGCGCTGTCCGGCGAGTTGGCCGTGCCGATGCCGCGTATGGCCGCCGCAGAGCTTTCTCGCCAGATTTCACGATGCGCCGATGCTTCGGTCCAGATGTCGTCCTTCTGCGACCCATAGGTGCCGCTGACGTCATAGTTCCAGCCGCCGCCAAATTCACCCCTGGCGCCGATCGTGAAGCTATATTCATTTTCGATCACATGCTGGAGCGGGACCATGCCGACGACCCCGGTGTTGCCGTAGCAGACATTGGGATTATACGCCGTATTGGTGACGTTGCCGCCGTCGTTGATGACGGCGCCAGCGGCGTTGGTTTCGTAGCAGATACGCTTGGGATGACGGTAGCCCTGCTTGGCCCAGCCTTCGCGGCGGCTATAGTCGCCGAAGCTGTAGAGTTCGACGCCGCCGAAATCATAGCCGAAATTATAGAAAGCGACGTTGAGGTTCGTCTTGGGCTGACCGCCGTTGATACCAGCCAGCGTGTCGCCCGCCAGGTTCGACCATTGGGCCGGGGCATTGGATTGCAGCGCACCATTTTGCTGGGTGACGAGCACCTGCCCCTGACCGACGGTGGTATAATCCTGACGGCGGTGGAACAGCGTCAGGTTGAAGAAGCCGTCCTCGCCCAGTTTGAAGCCGACATTGCCCGAGGCGGAGAAAAGCTCGCCTTCGCTGTCATAATATTGGCCGCCGGTAACCTTGAACGTGCCGCCTTCGTCATTGTCCTTGAGGATGAAGTTGAGCACGCCCGCAATCGCGTCGGTGCCGTACACCGCTGCTGCGCCTTCCTGCAGCACTTCCACGCGGGAAATGGCATCGGGCGGGATGACGTCGATGCTGGGGGCGGCCGACCCCTGGAACGCACCGGAGATCACCTGCAGAATGGCGTTACCGTGGCGGCGCTTGCCGTTGACCAGGATCAGCGTGTGGTTGGGGCTAAGGCCGCGCAGGCGCGCCGACAGCGAGAAGCTGGACAAGTCCGTGCCCTGCGTCTGCGCGGTGAAGCCCGGCACCATTTGGGTGAGAACCTGGTTGAGGTTCGGCTGACCGACATGGCTGATCGCTTCTTCGTTCAGCACCTGCACCGGCGCGGCGGACTCGGCAGCGGAAATGCCGACGGCGCGCGTGCCGGTGACGATGATGTCGCCACCCTGATCGGCCTGCGGCTCCTGTGGCGCTTCCTGCGCCATTGCGCAGGCGGACCAGGACGAAGCCAGAATAAGTGAAAGTTTAAGCGCGGACAGTCGCGTCATTCATGCCCCCTGTTTTGCATTATGATGACTAAGGGGGATGACGGACGGCTTGTCGAAAACCTCTACTGCACTGCAAAAAAATGTAGTGAATGTGCAATATTTCTCAATTGTTTCCGGGTTTCGGGTTGGTCAGGGCACCTTCATTAGGATGGGTTCTTGGTGCGGTGACTGTGCATCGACGCCATGCCACTATAAACTATAGTGGCATGGCGGATTTTGGTGGCTCGTTCGTCTTTGCAGCGTTCGATCCGGTCAGGATGCCAGCGCGGCGTCGATCAAGGCCTTTGCGTCCGGCCCTTCCCAATCCATCGCGCCGATCACCCGCACCATTTCCTTGCCCTGCCGGTCGTAGATGATCGTCGTGGGCAACAGGCCGGTGGCATAGTGGAAGCCCAGCTGGTTTTCCGGGTCGGCCCAGCCCTTCAAATGGGGCAGGGGATGCTTGTCGAAAAAGGGCTTGGCCGCTTTCAGCCCCTGATTATCCTGCGAAATGGTAAGGACGGCCAGACCCTTGGGTCCATAGCTGGCGGCCACCCGGTCGAGCGTGGGCATTTCCGCGATACAGGGCGCACACCAGGTCGCCCACAGATTGACGAGCATCGGCTTGCCCGCAAAATCCTTGAGCGTCTTCGTCCCGCCATCGGGATTCTGGAAGGCGAAGTCGGGGGCCGGGGCGCCCGCCTTGCTGCGATCGAGTCGATAGTCGAAGCCGTCCGCCTTCTTGGGCGTATCTTTCGAGGCCGACACTTCGCCGCTCATGGCGGTATCGGCTTGCGCATTGGCTTGCTCAGGGGGCGGCGATTGCCTATCGCAGGCCGCCAGAGCGACAGGCAGGAGCAGTATCATTAGCGCGCGGAATGACGATATCACGGAAGCAGGCTCCAACAGCATGTGGGGCGGCCGGTTCGCCGCCGGCCCGGCATCGATCATGCGTGAGATAAATGCCTCCATCCCCTTCGACAAGCGATTGTGGAAACAGGATATCGCCGGATCGAAGGCGCATGTCGCGATGCTGGCGAAACAGGGCATTGTCGAGGGTGAGGATGCGCAGGCGATCACCGAGGGTCTGAACCGGATCGCCGCCGAATATGAAGCGAACGGCGTGCCGGTGAACCTGGACCTGGAAGATATCCATATGGTCACCGAATCGCGGCTGGCCGAACTGATCGGCCCGGTCGCCGGGCGGCTGCATACCGCGCGCAGCCGCAACGATCAGGTCGCGACCGATTTCCGCCTGTGGGTGCGCGATGCGATCGACGAGGTCGAAGCGGGCCTGCTCGGCCTCCAGCGCGCGCTGGTGGCGCGGGCGGACGAGCATGCCGATGCGGTGATGCCCGGCTTCACCCATCTCCAGTCCGCGCAGCCGGTGACGCTGGGCCATCATCTGATGGCCTATTATGAGATGGTGCGGCGCGACCGCAGCCGTTTTGCCGATGCGCGCGCGCGGCTGAACGAATGTCCGCTGGGCGCCGCCGCGCTGGCGGGCACCGGTTTCCCGACCGATCGCCATGCGACGGCCGCGGCTTTGGGTTTCGCCAAGCCGACCGACAACAGCCTGGACAGCGTATCGGATCGCGACTTCGCGCTCGACTATCTGATGGCGGCGACCCAGGCGTCGCTGCACCTGTCGCGACTGGCCGAAGAGTTCATCATCTGGGCGAGCCAGCCCTTCGGTTTCGTCAAACTGCCCGACGCCTATTCGACCGGCAGTTCGATCATGCCGCAAAAGCGCAATCCCGACGCCGCCGAACTGGTGCGCGGCCATGCCGGGCGCATCATGGGCTGCATGACTGCGCTGTGCGTCACGATGAAGGGGCTGCCGCTCGCTTATTCCAAGGACATGCAGGACGACAAGCCACCGGTGTTCGAGGCGCACGACCTGCTGGGCCTGTCGATCGCGGCGATGACCGGCATGATCGAAACGGTGACGTTCCGCACCGACCGGATGCGCGGGCTGGCCGAAAGCGGTTTTGCGACCGCCACGGACCTGGCCGACTGGCTGGTGCGCGAAGGGGGCATTCCGTTCCGCGAAGCGCATCACATCACTGGGCGCGCGGTGGCGGCGGCCGAAGCAGCGGGCACCCCGCTGGACCAGTTGCCGATCGCGACGCTCCAGGATATCGACGCGCGGATCGATGAGCGTATCTATGCGGTGTTGACGGTGGACGCATCGGTCGCGAGCCGCCAGAGCCATGGCGGCACCGCGCCGTCCCAGGTGCGGGCGCGGATCGCGCAGGCGAAAGAGGAAATCGGGTCATGAAGAAGCGCACGCTTGGCGGATTGGCGATGGTGGCGGTGATGCTGGCGGCCTGCGGCGGCAAGCAACCGCTCAAACCGGTCGCGGGGCAGAGTGGCGCGGCCGTGCCGGTGGGCGCTGCGACCGCGCAGACCGCGACCCAGCTCATGACCCCGTCGATCCAGGCGCGACCGCAACGCAATGTCGAATTGCTGACCCAGTCGCGCCAGCGTGGCGACGACCCTTTCGACCTGCCGCCCGAAAAGCAGCCGCAATAAGCCAGGAATCCCGACTTTGGACCATTTTGATTATGTGAACGGCGCCATGCAGGTGGAGCAGGTGCCGCTGGATGCGATCGCCGACGCGGTCGGCACGCCCGTCTATGTCTATTCCACCGCCACGCTGGCGCGCCATGTCGGCGTGTTCCGCGACGGGCTGCGCGCGCTCGACAATCCGCTGATCGCCTTTGCGGTCAAGGCCAATCCCAATGCCGCCGTGCTGGCGACGCTGGCGAAACTGGGGCTGGGCGCGGACGTGGTGTCGGGCGGCGAACTGCTGCGCGCGATCGCGGCGGGCATCCCGGCGGACCGCATCGTCTTCTCAGGTGTCGGCAAGACGGCGGACGAGATGCGGCTGGCGCTGGACAAGGGCATCTACCAGTTCAATCTGGAGAGCGAGCCGGAAGCCGAAATGCTGTCCGACGTCGCACTGTCGATGGGCAAGCGCGCGCCGGTCGCCTATCGCATCAACCCGGATGTCGATGCAGGCACCCATGCCAAGATTTCGACCGGCAAGTCGGAGAATAAGTTCGGCATTCCCTATGACCGGGCGATGGACAGCTATGCCGCCGCGCGCGATCTGCCCGGCCTGGATGTACAGGGCGTCGCCGTGCATATCGGCAGCCAGCTGACCGACCTCGCCCCGCTGGAGGCCGCCTTCACCAAAGTGGGTGCGTTGATAGAGCAGTTGCGCGCGGCAGGGCATGACATCCGCACCGCCGATCTGGGTGGTGGTCTGGGCGTGCCCTATGATCCGTCCCAGCCTCTGCCGCCCAGCCCCGCCGACTATGGCGCGATGGTGACGCGGGTGACGCAGGGCTGGCCGGTGCGGCTGATGTTCGAACCGGGCCGGGTGATCGTGGGCAATGCCGGTGCGCTGCTGTCGCGCGTGGTGCGGGTGAAGCAGGGCGCGCAATCGCCCTTCATCATCGTGGACGCCGCGATGAACGACCTGATGCGCCCCAGCCTCTATGATGCCTGGCATGATATTCGCGCAGTCAAGCCGGCGGGCGCGCGCGCCATCGCCAATGTGGTGGGACCGGTGTGCGAAACCGGCGACACCTTCGCCATGCATCGCGACATGGATGTGGTGCAGGCGGGCGACCTGGTCGCCTTCATGACCGCGGGCGCCTATGGCGCGACGATGGCGGGCACCTATAACAGCCGCCCGCTCATCCCCGAAGTGCTGGTGTCGGGCGACAAATGGGCGGTGGTGCGCGAACGGCCGCCGATCGAGGCGCTGATCGAGGGCGATATCATTCCCGACTGGGTCGGCCGCTGATGCAGAGCCTGCCCGTCTTTCTGCGACTGACGGGCAGGCGGGTGATCTTGACCGGGGAAGGCGAGGCGGCAGAAGCCAAGCGTCGCCTGCTGGAACGGGCGGGCGCGATCGTGGTGGGTGAGGCGGATGCCGACGCCCGGCTTGCGATCGTGGCGGATGGCGATGGCGCGACGGTAGCGCGGCTGAGGGCACGCGGCGTGCTGGTCAATGCCACCGACCAGCCCGACCTATGCGACTTCACCCTGCCCGCGATCGTGGACCGCGACCCGGTGCTGATCGCGATCGGCACCGGCGGGGCGTCGGCAGGATTGGCCAAGGCGCTGCGGCAACGGCTGGAGGTGATGCTGCCTGCGCGACTCGGCGCATTGGCGACGGCGCTGTTCACCGCGCGCGGCGCGATCTGGGCGCGCTGGCCGGACCCGGCGGCGCGGCGGCGGGCCATCGATGCCGGGTTGGCGTCGTGCGGGGCGATCGATCTTTTGCGGGATAGCGCGGTCGATGGCCTGCCGCATTGGCTGGCGGAGACGGGCGCGGCTGCGCCGTCCCGACTGGAGGTTATCCGCCTGACGTCGGGCGATCCCGACGATCTCACCCTGCGCGCGGCGCGTCTGTTGGGGGAGGCGGACCGCGTCTATCATCAAAGCGCGGTGCCTGCGGTGATTTTGGACCGGGCGCGGGCCGATGCGGTGCGGATCGTTGCGGGCGACGCGCCCGATGCGCCCGGCGACGGCTTGTCGCTCTGGCTAAGCCTGGGCTGACTGCAGCCGTTCAACCTCGTCATGCAGCGCCTGGATCGAGGAGACGAGCCGGGCGCGATCGATCTGCATTTCGCGCAGCGCTTCGCGGGTCTCGCCCAGTTCCACCGCGCGGCGGGCGATCCGGGCGTCCAGTTCGGCATTGTGGCGGGTGAGCGCCCCCACCTGTTCGGCGCGCTGGCACAAATGGCGCAGCCGCGCGTCGAGTATGTCGAAGTCGAAGGGTTTGACGACATGGTCGTCGGCCCCGGCGGCGAGCGCCTCCACCGTGGACTGGCTATCCAGCCGCCCGGCGATCATGACGAAACAGGCATTGCCCGCGAGGTTGGCGGCGCGGATCTTCTGCATCGTGGCGACCGCAGGCAGCATCGTCAGGCCCATGTCGATCAGGATGATGTCGGCAGGCCGGGTCACCAGCAGATTCAGCGCGATATGGCCGTTTTCCGCCAGGATCACATCATAATTGAGGTGCGACAGGCGGCGCGCGATGACGGCGCGGGCGGTGGGATTTTCATCGACCAGCAGCAGGCGCACGCGGCGCTGCAGGCGCGGCGTGTCGGGTATATCCTCCGCATCGGCATGGCGAATGCGGTTGCGATTGAAGATCGGCATGTCGTCCCACTTTCCCTAACCCGTCTTAACGATAGAAAGCGGGACCAAAGAAATGGTTAACAGGCGCGCTGGGGCATCGGTGCCGATCAGGCCGGGGGCGCGCCGGCGGGGACCGCATAGGCACGCAGGAAGATATCGACGGCGAAATCCGCGTCGGCGATGATCTCGGCCGGGGTGGGGTGATCCATGCGTCCGATCAGCATCTGTTGGTGGCAACCGGACAGGGAAAGAGACAGGAGTGCGCGCGCCGCATCGATCGGATCGGCCTGCCGCAACTGCCCGCGCGCCATCGCGCCTCGCAGGAAACCGGCCAGAAGCAATCGCATGTTGCGGGGGGCCAGGTCGAAGAAAATCTGGCTGAGTTCGGGAAAGCGCCGTCCTTCCGCGATGATCAGCCGATGCAACGCGCCTGCGTCGCGCGACGTCACCCTTTCTATCAGGCTGCGACAGGCGCGGATCAATGTCGGCTCCAGCGCGCCGCCCGGATCGAGCAATTGCGAAAGCTCGGCGCGATATCCGCTGGCGACGCGATCGACCACGGCGGCGAACAAAGCCTCCTTTGATGGAAAGTGATTCCACAACGTACCTTTGGACCCGCCAAGCGCCGCCGCGATGCCCGACATGGTCGTACCGGCAAAGCCATGTTCCAGGAAATAGGCCTGCGCGACCGTCATGATCATCTCACGCCGGTCCTGGCGGCGAGCCTCCCGTCGAGAGGGCATGGTCAGAGATTCGGACGGTGTCATAAAATCGTACTATAGAGTACGCTAATTATGTTGACAAGGCCCGGTGGGGGCGGCAAAGGCGATTTTCATACTAGTTGGTACGGTTTGATATGTCCGTGAGTCGCATTGCCCTGGCCGCCCGAACGGGAGGCATGGCTTCTTCCCTCCTGCTATTGGCAGCCTGCGCCGCCGTGCCCGATCTGGGGGCGAAGCCCGAACTGCGCACCGCCCAAAGCATCGACGCGCAACGCAGCCTGACGGCCGCGCCCGCCGCTTGGCCGGGTGATGGCTGGTGGACGGCCTATGGCGACCCGCAACTCAACGATCTGATCGCCGAAGGGCTGCGCGCATCGCCCGACGTCGCCGCCGCGAGCGCCCGGTTCCGCCGGGCGGCGGGCTTGGCGCAGCAGGCGGGGGCCGCGTTGGCGCCGTCCGTCGACCTGGATGTCAGCAGCGCTGCGACCAAGCAAAGCTATAATATGGGCCAGCCCAAGGCATTCGTGCCGCAGGGCTGGCTGGGCACCGGCCGTGTCGCGCTGGATATCGGCTTCGACCTCGACCTGTGGGGCAAGAACAAGGCGGCGCTGGCCGCGGCCACGTCCGAAACCCGCGCGGCGGACATCGACGCGCAACAGGCGCGGCTGGCCCTGACCACCGCGATCGCCGACGCCTATGCCGATCTGGCGCGTCTGCATGACGAAGCCGACATCGCCCGGCAGACGCTGGACATCCGGGTCGCGAGCCAGAAGCTGGCGGGGGATCGGCAGCGCAACGGCCTGGAAACGCGCGGCAGCGTGCGCCAGGCGGACGCCACCGTATCGTCGGCGCGCGCGCAACTGACCGCCGCGACCATGGCGATCGAATTGCGCCAGCATCAGATCGCAGCGCTGATCGGCGCGGGGCCGGACCGCGGCCTGGCGATCGGCCGACCCAAAATCGGTGCGCTGGCGCCGCTGGGCCTGCCCGCCGACGTCACCACCAATCTGGTCGCGCGCCGCCCCGACATCGCCGCCGCGCTGGCCCGGGCCGATGCCGCCGCCCGGCGGATCAAGGTCGCGCGCGCCGATTTCTTCCCCGCCATTCGCCTGAGCGCCTTGGTCGGCGTGCAGTCGCTGGGGTACGACCCGGTGTTCACCGGCACGTCGGTGGAAGGGACGCGCAAGCCGTTCATCAACAGCTTGTTCGACAAGGGGTCGCTGTTCGGCACCGTCGGCCCGGCGATCAGCCTGCCGATCTTCCATGGCGGCGCATTGCAGGGCCAGTATCGCGGGGCGCGCGCCACCTATGACGAAGCGGTCGCCAGCTATGACAAGACCGTGCTGACTGCTTATCAGGAAGTCGCCGACGCCGTTACCACCCGGCGGACGCTGGACGCGCGCCTGGTCGATGCGCGCGCGGCAGTGGCTGCGTCGCAGGACGCCTATGGTATCGCGCAGAAACGCTACAAGGGCGGCCTGTCCACCTATCTCGACGTGCTGAATGTCGAGGACCAGTTGCTGCGCGCGCGCCAGTCCCTTGCGGGGCTGGAGGCCAGCGCCTTTTCGACCGACATTGCCCTCATCCGTGCGCTGGGCGGTGGTTTTACCGCCAGCGACTTCCAGTCCAAGGACCAACCCCATGGCTGACGCCAATCCGCAAACGACCGCTCCTGAAGATAGCGACGCGCAGCAGGAGGCGCGCCAGTCGGCGCGCAAGACCTGGCTGATCCGGCTGGGGCTGGCGGTGGTGGTCATCGGCGTGCTGTGGGGCATCTGGTATCTGCTGGTGGGGCGCAACCATGTCGCTACCGACAATGCCTATGTGAACGCGGAAATGGCGCAGGTGACGCCGCTGATGTCCGCCCAGGCGATCAAGGTGCTGGTCAGCGACACGCAGCAGGTCAAGCGTGGCGACATATTGGTGGAACTGGATCCGACCGACGCGAAGATCGCCGTCGCGCAGGCGCAGGCCGACCTCGCCGAAGCCAAGCGCCGCTTCCGCCAGACCAGCGCGACCAGCACGTCGCTTGCCGCGCAGGTCGAAGCGCGCGGCGCCGACATCGTCCAGGCGCGCGCGCAATTGTCCACCGCTCAGGCGGATGTCGAAAAGGCGCGGATCGACCTGCAACGGCGCGAGGCGCTGGTGAGCGAAGGCGCGGTGTCGGGCGACGAAGTGACCAGCGCACGCACCGCCTACGCCTCGGCGCGGGCCGCGCTCGACCTGGCAAAGGCCGGGGTGCAGACCGCGCAGGCGACACGCGGCGCGGCGAGCGGGCAGTTGGAAGCCAATGATGCGCTGGTGCGCGGATCGACCATCGATACCGACCCCGGCGTGATGGCGGCGCAGGCGAAGCTGGATTCGGCGCGGCTGAACCTGGACCGCGCCGTCATCCGTGCGCCGATCGACGGCGTCGTGACCAAGCGGCAGGTGCAGGTGGGCCAGCGCGTGGCGCAGGGCACCGCGATCATGAGCATCGTGCCCGTCGCCCAGGTTTATGTCGACGCCAATTTCAAGGAACGCCAGCTGCGTCAGGTCAAGGTCGGGATGCCGGCCAAGGTGACGTCCGACCTCTATGGCGGCGATGTCGTCTATCATGGCAAGGTCGTGGGCTTTTCCGGCGGCACCGGATCGTCCCTGTCGCTGATCCCGGCACAGAATGCGACCGGCAACTGGATCAAAGTGGTGCAGCGCCTGCCGCTGCGCATCGCGCTCGACCCCAAGGAACTGGCCGCGCATCCCCTGCGGGTGGGCCTGTCCATGGATGTCGAGATCGACCTGACCGACAAATAAAGGAACGTCCGGGCGATGAGCGGCGACGACGATATTTTTTCGCGGCTCTCCCCGCGCAGCCGGACGCTGGCGGGCTTGGTGCTGGCCATGAGCAATTTCATGGTGGTGCTCGACCTTACCATCGCCAATGTCTCCGTCCCCCATATCGCGGGCAATCTGGGCATTTCGCCCGATCAGGGGACGTGGATCATCACATCCTATGCCGTGGCCGAAGCGATCTGCGTGCCGCTGACCGGCTGGCTGGCGCAGCGGTTCGGCGTGGTGCGGGTGTTCACGCTGGCGATGATCGGCTTCGGCCTGTTTTCCGTATTGTGCGGCCTGTCCACCACCCTGGGCATGATCGTGGCGTGCCGGATCGGCCAGGGCATATGCGGCGGGCCGATCATGCCCATGTCGCAAACCCTGCTGATGCGCATCTTCCCACCCGAACAACGCGGGCGGGCCATGGGCCTGTGGGCGATGACGACGCTGATGGGGCCTGCGATGGGACCGATCATCGGTGGTTATATCAGCGACAATTGGAGCTGGCACTGGATCTTCTTCATCAACCTGCCGATCGCGGTCATATGCGTGTTCGCGGCGCAGGCGCTGTTGCGGCGGGTGGAAACCGACACGGCGAAGGTGCCGATCGACAAAGTGGGCCTCGGCCTGCTGATCTTCTGGATCGGATGCCTGCAGATCATGCTGGACATCGGCCGGGACCATGACTGGTTCGCCGACCCGATGATCGTCATGTTGGGCGTGCTGGCGTTCGTCGGCTTCCTGGCGTTCATCATCTGGGAATTGACGGAGGAGCATCCGGTGGTGGACCTGCGCGTGTTCCGCCATGTCGGCTTCAGTTCCGGCCTGTTCACCCTGTCGCTCTGTTTCGGCGCCTATTTCGCCAGCATCGTCGTGATCCCGCAATGGTTGCAGACGTCGATGGGCTATACCGCGACGCTGGCCGGGATCGTGACGGCGATGACCGCGATGGCGGCGCTGTTCACCGCGCCGATCGCGGCCAGGCTGATGACGCGCGTCGATCCGCGGCTGCTGATTTCGCTGGCGGTCACCTGGCTGGGGATGATGTCCTTCATGCGCAGCGGATGGACCAGCGGCATCGATTTCCAAACGATGCTGATCCCCCAATTCGTGCAGGGTTTCGCGCTGCCCTTCTTCTTCATACCACTCACCACGCTGACGCTGGGATCGGTGCTGCCCAGCGAAACCGCGTCGGCGGCGGGCTTGCAGAATTTCGTGCGCACCATGGCCACGGCGATCGCGACATCGTTGGTACTGACCAGCTGGGGCGATGCGCAGCGCGTGTCGCGCAACGAGCTGGCGGCCGGGTTGCAGCCCGACGCCACCCAGTCGCTATTGTCGGGCATCGGCCTTGGCGCCGAACAGGTGCGGCAGACGATTTCCAACCTGGTGGAAAAGGAGGCGATTGTAGTCGCGGTCGACCATGTCTTCTTCATATCGGGCATCATATTGTGCGTGGCGGGGATCGTGGTGTGGATCGCGCCGCGTCCCACCGGGCCGGTCGACACCTCCGCCGCCCACTAATCGCTAAGGTCCGCCAAGCGCGATCCGCCGGGTGATGCCGATCGCTTCCAAGAAGGCGGGGTCGTGGCTGACGACCATCAACGCGCCGTCATAGGCGGCCAGCCCCTGTTCGACCGCCGCGATCGACGCAAGATCGAGATGGTTGGTCGGCTCGTCCAGCAACAGGAGCGGCGGCAGGCGCTCGCCGCCCAGCACGCAGGCCAGCGCCGCACGCAGCCTTTGTCCGCCGCTCAGGCTTATCACCCGTTGCAGCGCCAGGCCGGCGCGAAAGCCGAAGCGGGCCAGCGCGGCGTGGATCGCGTTGCGCCCGGCATCGGGGTGTAGCCGCGCGAAATTATCGGCGATGCTGGCGTCGGGCGCGAGCAGGCTGGCGTCCTGGTCCAGCAGCGCGCAATCGGCGGGGCGGTGGACTTGGCCCGATAGCGGCGCGAGGTCGCCTGCGACCAGATGCAGCAGCGTCGATTTGCCCGCGCCGTTTGGACCGGTCACGGCGATCCGTTCCGGTCCGGCGATGGTCAGGCTAAAGTCGCGCAGCACCGGATGCGCCGGATCATGGCCCGCCGTCACATGGTCGATCGTCAGGAGGATGCGGCCGGTCGGCACATGGGCGGAGGGCAGGGCGACGCTGAGCGGATCATGGATGTCGATCCGGCTGCGCGCCTGCGCCATGGCGTCCTGCGCCTGCGCGCGTTGCTGCTCGGCGCGGCGGGCGGCGTCCCCCGCGACTGTTCGGCCTGTTGCTTGCGTCGGCCCAGCAGGATGCGGGGGATGCCGCCCTTCGCCCCCTGTCGCGCGCCCGCGCCGTCGCGCCGTTGCTGGCGCTCGGTCGCGATCTGCGTCTTGCGGGCGAGGTCGGACGCGTGCCGTTCGGCCAGGTCGATCGCCTGCTGTGCCGCCGCTTGCTCGATCGCCTTGCGCGCCTGATAGGCGGACCAGTTGCCGCCATAGCGGGCGATGCCATGGCTGGTCAGTTCGGCGATGGCGTCCATCCTGTCCAGCAGCGCGCGGTCGTGGCTGACGACAATCGCGCCGCCGCGCCAGCAATCCAGCATCGCGATCAGCGCATCGCGACCGTCGGCGTCGAGGTGATTGGTCGGCTCGTCCAGCAACAGCCAGTCGGGCCGCGCGAAGATCGCCGCCGCCAGCGCCGCGCGGCTACGCTGGCCGCCGGACAGGTGGGTCAGCGGCGTGTCGGGTGGGGTTGTGAGATCGAGTTGCGCCAGCGCGTCGGCGATGGCGCCGGGCAGGGTCCAGTCGCACCGCTCCAGTTCGTCCATCGTCGCCACGCCCGCCTCCGCCCGGTCGAGCAAGGCCAGCGCGGCGCGGGCGTCGAACAGGTCGGCGATGGTCTGGCCGGGCGCAGGTTCGGGTGACTGGCGCAGCATGGCGATCGTACCGGGCACGCTGACCTGGCCGCTCGTCGGCGCGGATGCCCCCGCGATCAGCGCGAGCAGCGTCGATTTGCCGACGCCGTTGCGGCCGATCAGGCCGATGCGCTCGGGGGCGAAGCGGAAGTCGAGGCCGGAAAGGACCGGCGTGCCGTCAGGCGCGGACCAACCGAGTTGGGAAAGGGTGATGGCAGGCATGGACAAACGCTTTCATGAAGGCAGAGCAGGCGGGCTGTGCGTTCAGGGCGATATCCATGGCGGCGATCCTTATGGGTGATTGACAGGGCGCATGATAGGCGGGCGGCCGATGCGGAGCAAGCGGCAGGGCTTTGTCTGCTGTTGGCGGACATATTCCTGGCTTCTACCGTAAAGGGATTTGGGCTAAAAATCCGCAGGCCGTTGGCACATTACGCAAACGTCCCTGCAAACGGCAACAACTCTTCATACACGGCCAGCTCCGGCTTCCCCGCCACGGCCACGCCCCGCCGCAACAGGAACGCGTGCCGCACGATCTCCGCCTGCTGCTCGATGCCGTAGCGCACGAATGGCCGCCCGGGCACGACATCATAGCCATAGCGGCAAAAGGGGTGCCGCATCAGCGGCAACCACCATTTCCCCGACCGCTGCGCCTGCCACACATGGGTCATCTCGTGGATGAAATGCCCCTGCAAATGCAGCGGCCCGTCGCAAAAATCCGCACAGAACAGGCCGCCGTCGGGATGGAACCACAGGTCGCCGTCCGGCGCCATCGTCACGCCCCTGGGCTGGAGCGGCCACCATTTGCGCTCATGCACCCGCACCCGGCCATAGTCGATCGCGGCGCCGAACATGCCCCGCGCCAGCGCGACCTCCGCGCCGGTCAGCGCACGGCTGGTCAATGGCCCTCATGCCCGTTCGCTTTGGACGTTGCCGCGCCCGCCGCCTCGGGCTTGCGGATCACCGCATCGACCAGCAGCCGGTCGCCATTGCCCATCAAAAACGTCAGCTGCATCTTGCCCCGGCTGATCGCGGTATCGTTGACGCCCCATAGCATCAGATGCTTGCCTCCCGGCGCAAAGGCGACCTGACCCTTGGGCGGCACGTCGACGCTGTCGACCCGCTCCATCGTCGTCATGCCATCCTTGCTGACCGTCTCATGCATTTCGACCTTGAGCGCATAGTCGGTCAGCACGCCGCGCAGTTGCGTGCCTGCGTCCCCGCCGTGGATGACGAAATAGCCGGCCGATGGCGTGTCCTTGTTGGGCGACAACCGAACCCAGGCCTGGTCGATATAGCTGGGCGCAGGATCGCCGCAGGCGCTGAGCGTCAGCGCGGCGGCAAAGGCGAAGAGGGCGAAGGGCGCGCGCATTGGATGCTCCATGACTGTCTCGTTTCCGGTCGCCCGCATAGGTAATCGCCACAACTTCTTGTGCCAAGCGAAAGCGCGCCTATATCCCACCTGCAAACCGGCCTTGCCTTGGCGCTACTGTGAGGTATGGGGCCGTCAACCGCTGAATGAAATTTGGGGTTCAAAGAGGACACAATGGCAAAAGTTATCGGTATCGATCTGGGCACTACCAACAGCTGCATCGCCGTCATGGACGGCGGCAAGCCCAAGGTCATCGAAAATGCGGAAGGGGCGCGGACCACGCCCTCGATCGTCGCCTTCGCCAAGGATGGCGAGCGTCTGATCGGTCAGCCGGCCAAGCGCCAGGCGGTCACCAACCCGGACAACACGATCTTTGCGGTCAAGCGCCTGATCGGCCGCCGCTTCGACGATCCCATGACCAAGAAGGACATGGAACTCGTCCCCTACGACATCGCGAAAGGCCCGAATGGCGACGCCTGGGTCAAGGCCGGTGGCGAGGATTACAGCCCGTCGCAGATCAGCGCCTTCATCCTGCAGAAGATGAAGGAAACTGCCGAAAGCTATCTGGGCGAAACCGTGACGCAGGCGGTCATCACCGTGCCTGCCTATTTCAACGACGCGCAGCGTCAGGCGACCAAGGACGCTGGTCAGATCGCTGGCCTGGAAGTGCTGCGCATCATTAACGAGCCGACCGCGGCGGCGCTGGCCTACGGCCTCGACAAGCAGGATGGCAAGACGATCGCGGTCTATGACCTTGGCGGCGGCACGTTCGACATTTCGATCCTCGAAATCGGCGACGGCGTGTTCGAAGTGAAGTCGACCAACGGCGACACCTTCCTGGGCGGCGAAGATTTCGACGCCAAGCTGGTGCAGTATCTGGCCGACGACTTCAAGAAGGCCGAAAGCATTGACCTCACCAAGGACAAGCTGGCGCTGCAGCGTCTGAAGGAAGCGGCAGAAAAGGCGAAGATCGAACTGTCTTCGGCGCAGACGACCGAAGTCAACCTGCCCTTCATCACCGCCGACCAGAACGGTCCCAAGCATCTGGTGAAGACCGTGACCCGCGCCGATCTGGAGCGTCTGGTCGCCGACCTGATCAAGCGCACGATGGAGCCCTGCAAGAAGGCGATGGCCGACGCGGGCGTTTCGGCGAGCGAGATCAGCGAAGTGGTGCTGGTGGGCGGCATGACCCGCATGCCCAAGGTGCGCGAAGCGGTGAAGGAGTTCTTCGGCAAGGAACCGCATACCGGCGTGAACCCGGACGAAGTCGTCGCCATGGGCGCGGCGATCCAGGCGGGCGTATTGCAGGGCGACGTCAAGGACGTGCTGCTGCTCGACGTAACGCCGCTGAGCCTTGGTATCGAGACGCTGGGTGGCGTGTTCACCCGCATGATCGATCGCAACACCACCATCCCCGCGAAGAAGTCGCAGGTCTATTCGACCGCCGACGATAACCAGCAGGCGGTGACCATCCGCGTGTTCCAGGGCGAGCGTGAAATGGCGGCGGACAACAAGATCCTCGGCCAGTTCGACCTGCTCGGCATTCCGCCAGCCCCGCGCGGCGTGCCGCAGATCGAAGTCACGTTCGACATCGATGCCAACGGCCTTGTGAATGTCAGTGCCAAGGACAAGGGCACCGGCAAGGAGCAGCAGATCCGCATCCAGGCGTCGGGTGGCCTGAGCGACGCCGACATCGACCAGATGGTCAAGGATGCCGAACGCTTCGCCGAAGACGACAAGAAGCGCCGCGAGTTGGCCGAAGCCAAGAATAACGCCGAAAGCCTGGTCCACACGACCGAAGCGCAGTTGGCCGAACATGGCGACAAGGTCGATGCTTCGCTCAAGGGTGAGATCGAAGCGGCGATTGCGGACACCAAGGCTGCGATCGAAGGCGGCGATGCCGAAGCGATGAAGACCAAGGCGCAGGAACTTGCGACCGTCGCGATGAAGCTCGGCCAGGCGATCTACGAGAAGGAGCAGGCTTCGGCCGCCGCTCCGGGCGCGGACGCGCCCAAGGCCGACGACGATGTCGTCGACGCCGAATTCTCGGAAGTGGACGAGAACAACAAGGCGTAAGCTGATGCCTATCCTCCGTCATTCCAGCGCAAGCTGGAATCTCTCTTCTTCCGCCCCGGTGCTGGAAGGCAAGAGAGACCTCAGCCTTCGCTGGGGTGACGGACCGGGCGCGCCGGGGACGATATGACGACCGAAATCGACTATTATGAACTGCTCGAAATCGAGCGCACCGCCGATGGCGCGACGATCAAGAGCGCCTATCGCAAGATGGCGATGAAATATCACCCGGATAAAACCGGGGGATGCACCGACAGCGAAGCGAAGTTCAAGGCGGTGTCGGCGGCCTATGATTGCCTGAAAGACCCGCATAAGCGCGCGGCTTACGACCGGTTCGGCCATGCGGCCTACACCCAGCAACAGCAGGGCGGCGGTGGTGGCGGTGGTTTCCACGGCGGCGCGGGCGGCTTTTCCGACCTGGGCGATATCTTCGAAACCATCTTTGGCCAGTCCGGTTTCGGCGGGCAGGCGGGCGGTGGTCGCCAAGCCAATCGTCGCGGTGCGGACCTGCGCTACGACATGGAAATCACGCTCGACGAAGCCTATCATGGCAAGAAGACCGAGATCGCGATCGACGTGTCGGCGGCCTGCGACACATGCGACGGATCGGGCGCGCAGCCCGGCACCGGGGTCAAGACCTGCGGCACCTGCAAGGGCCATGGGCAGGTCCGCGCGCAGCAGGGCTTTTTCGTGGTCGAACGCACTTGCCCCGCCTGTCATGGCGCAGGCCAGGTGATCGAAAGCCCCTGCCGCTCCTGTCGCGGCGAAGGGCGGGTGGACAAGCCCAAGACCCTGTCGGTCAACGTGCCTGCGGGCGTCGATGACGGCACGCGCATTCGCCTGTCGGGCGAAGGCGAAGCGGGCGCGCGCGGCGCACCTGCGGGCGACCTCTATATCTTCCTGCATGTAAAGCGCCACGCGCTGTTCGAGCGCGACGGCACGACGCTCTTCTGTCGCGCACCGGTCAGCTTCACCACGGCGGCGCTGGGCGGATCGATCGAAGTGCCGGGCCTCGCCGGCAACCGGCATGAGATCAAGATTCCGGTCGGCATCCAGTCGGGCAAGCAAATCCGCCAGCGCGGCGGCGGCATGCCGGTGCTGAACGGGCGCGGGCAGGGCGATCTGGTGATCCAGGTGGAAGTGGAAACGCCAACCAAGCTGACCGCCCGCCAGAAGGAATTGCTCGAAGCCTTCCGCGAGACGGAAACCGGCGAAGAATGCCCGCAGGTCAGTGGCTTCTTCTCCAAGCTCAAGGATTTGTGGGCGGACTAAGCCCTATACACAATGTGCTCTCGCGCAGGCGGGAGCCCAGTCCCACCGTTTGAACTGAGTTCCCGCTTGCGCGGGAATACGCATTGCAAGTAAGCTCAATCGGTGCTCCGCCCCCTTCGCGCCCACCAGTAAAAGGGCAATCCCGCCGCCATCAGCAGGATGCTCGACCCGCTTGCCACGACACCCGCGCCCCACAGCGTCCACAGCGCATAACCCAGCCCCACGATCGCGGCGGGCACCACCAGCCTGAACCGCAAACTCGCCAACGCGCAGCCGACATAGAGCCACAGCGTTGCCGACGTCGCCAGCAACGCCATCGCCGTGAACACCGCCACCAGCCCCTGCAAGCTGTTCGCCACCAGCAGCAGGCTCGCCAATATGGTGGACAGGATCAGCCCGCGCACCGGCGTGCCCTTCGCATCGGTCTTGGCCAGCCAGCGCGGCAATTCGCCCGCGCGCGCCATCGCCAGCGGCACTTCCCCCTGCAACAGGGTCCAGCCGTTAAGTGCGCCCAGGCAACTGACGACGACGAAGATGGCGATATAATGGGCCGGTCCCGCCGACCAATAATGGCTGACGAACGCGCCGAACGGCGATCCGGTCTGCGTTTCGGCGGCGGGCAGGGTGAGCGCGATGCCCGAACAGACGAGCAGATAGATCAGCCCCGTCGCCGCCGTGCCGATCAGCGTCGCGCGCGGGATCGTGCGGGCGGGATCGCGCACCTTGTCCGCCGCGACGCTGGCCGATTCGAAACCCAGCAGCGCAAACAGCGTCAACGCCGCCGACGCGGTGATGCCCGCCTCGGTCAATCCTTGCACCGGGAAGGGCACGACCTGCGCCTCGCCGCTGCCCAGGATGATCGCCAGCAATAGCAGGACGACCGCGATCGGCACCAATTTGATGACGGTGGTGACGATCTGGGTCAGGCCCGCCGCCCGCGCGCCGATCAGGTTGACGCCGGTCATCGCCCAGAGGAAGCCGATGGAGCAGATCGTCCCGACGCCGGGCTTTGCCAGCACCGGCATGATGCTGCTGAGGTTCGCGGTTGCCGCCACGGCTATGGTGACATTGGTGATGATGATCGACAGCCAATAGATCCAGCCGATCGCGAACCCCGCCAGCGGCCCATAGGCACGCGCGATCATCTGCGACGCATTGGCGTCGGGCATCGCCACCGTCAGCCGCGCGATGACGAAGGCCAGCACCAGTGACCCGGCGATCGTGAACATCCACCCGGCCACCGCATCCCAGCCGAACGGCGCCAGCGCGGCAGGCAGCAGGAACACGCCCGATCCGATCATATTGCCCATGACCAGCGCGATGCAGGCGGCCAGGCCCAAGGTGCGGGCGGCGGGGCGTGTCGCGCTGATGTCGTCCGACGGGTTGCTCATCGCGACACGCTAATGGCGTGCCTCAGCGATTGCTAGGCCGGGCGCGCACAGTACGGGCAAAAGCCCCTCCCTTCTTAGGGAGGGGTTGGGGTAGGTGCGAGCGAAGCGAGCGGCTAGGCACCGGGCGGCAGAACGCCGCTGGCGCGGCGTACCCACCCCCGGCCCCTCCCTGAAAGGGAGGGGAGAAGAGGGCGCATCTTCAGTCTTAGCAGTAAGATGCCGACGTCAGCTCGTATAACCACCGACCGCAATGGCTTACCTTAACTGCAATCGCCTCGACCCGCATTGCATTTGCGCAACCGCGCATGAAAGCCCAGATAACCCTCGATGCTGCAGCGCAGCAAAAATCTACAGTCGAGGCTCTACGATGTTTTCACTTCTGTCGCTCTATTTCGCCTATCGCCGTGATGTCATCGCCGCTGAACGCCATGTCGCTGGCCTTGTCCGGACGCAGACGCCGGTAGCCGACAGCGTCACGCCGACCCAGGTCGAAGAGCAGCTGCCGCTCGCCGCCTGACGCGCACGAAAAGGGCGACCCGTGGGCCGCTCTTTCATGCAATCGATAACGTCGATCAGGCCGCCAGGAACATATCCGGGTCCAGCGCCATCAGCGCATCTGCGCCGCCCTCGATCTTGCGGCGCAGCGATCCGGCATCGGGCATGATCCGCTCGGCAAAGAAGCGCGCCGTCACCAGCTTGGCTTCCAGAAACTTGGCGTCCCCTTCGCCCGCTGCCAGCAGCGTGACCGCCGCCTTGCTCATGCGCAGCCACATCAGGCCGGTCGCGACGATGCCCAATATGTGCATATAATGATGCGCGCCCGCCCCGGCATTGTCGGGGTTCTTCATCGCATTCTGCATCAGCCACATGGTCGCCGCGCCCAACTGGCCGCTCGCCTTTTCCAGTGCTTCGGCAAAGCCGCTCAGCTTCTCATGCCCCTTGGCGTCGGCCACTTCGTCTGCCACGATCTTCAGGAACGCCTGCAACGCGCGGCCGCCGTTCATCGGCAGCTTGCGGCCGACCAAGTCCATCGCCTGCACGCCATTGGTGCCTTCGTAGATCTGGGCGATGCGCGCGTCGCGCACATACTGCTCCACGCCATTTTCCCAGATATAGCCATGGCCGCCGAACACCTGCTGGCACGCGACCGCCACATCGAAGCCCTTGTCGGTGCCATAGCCCTTGATCACTGGCGTCAGCAGGCTGATGAGGTCATCGGCCGTCTGGCGCTCTTCCTCTGTCGCGGCATGGTGCGACAGGTCGACCTGCAACGCCCCCCACAGGATGAAAGCGCGCAGCCCTTCGGTGATCGCCTTGGCCTCCATCAGCATCCGGCGCACATCGGGGTGCACGAATAGCGTGTCGGCCTTTTCGTTCGGCTCCTTGGGGCCAGTTAGCGAACGCCCCTGACGGCGATCGCGCGCATAATGCACCGCATTCTGGAACGCGATCTCCGCCTGGCCCAAGCCCTGCAAACCCACGCCCAGCCGCGCCGCGTTCATCATGATGAACATCGCGGCCAGGCCTTTATTCTCGTCACCTACGATCCATCCGGTCGCCCCGTCATAATTCATGACGCAGGTCGCGTTGCCGTGAATGCCCATCTTATGCTCGATCGATCCGCACGACACGGCGTTGCGATCCCCCAGCGCGCCGTCGTCGCCCACGAATATCTTGGGCACCACGAACAGCGAAATCCCCTTGCTGCCTTCGGGCGCGCCCGGCGTCTTGGCCAGGACGAGGTGGATGATATTCTCCGACAGGTCATGCTCGCCCGCCGAAATGAAAATCTTGGTCCCGGTGATGCTGTAGCTGCCATCGGCCTGCGGCACCGCCTTCGTCTTGATGAGGCCCAGGTCCGTGCCGCAATGCGGCTCGGTCAGGTTCATCGTGCCGGTCCATTCGCCCGACACCATCTTGGGAATATAGCGCTGCTGCAATTCGTCGCTGCCCTTGGCGATCAGCGCCGCGACCGCGCCAGCGGTCAGGCCGTGATACATTTCGAACGACTGGTTGGCCGACAGCACATATTCGTCGACCGCCGTCGCCACCACGCTGGGCAGACCCTGTCCGCCAAATTCGACCGGGCTGTGGATCGTGGTCCATCCGCCCGCGACGAACTGGTCGAACGCATCCTTAAAGCCGGTCGGTGTCTTCACGCTGCCATCGGGATTGCGGGTGCAGCCTTCCTTGTCGCCCACCGCATTCAGCGGAAACAGCACCTCTGCCGCCATCTTGCCGCCTTCGGTCAGGATCGCCTCGACCAGGTCCGGCGTGGCGTTCTCAAAGCCAGGCAGATTGGCGTAGCGCTCCAACCCGACCACATGGTCCAGCACGAAACGGGTATCGCGAACGGGGGCGGCGTAACTGGGCATGATCGTCTCCTAAGCGTCTTTTTATGGCGGGGGAAAGGGGGGGATTAGCGTTGAGCGATGGTCGCGACGAAGGCGTCCAGTTCGGCGATGGCGGCGTCGATATCTTCCTTCTGCCGGGTCAGCAGGTCGATCCGCGCCTTGCACTTGCCCATGGTGACGCGCCGCTGTTCTTCATGCTCTTCGTCGGCATCATAAAGGTCGATCATCTCGCGAATGTCGGTCAGGCTGAACCCGACCCGCTTGCCGCGCAGAATCCAGGCAAGCCGGGCGCGGTCGCGCCGCGAATAGATGCGGGCCAGCCCCTGCCGTTCCGGCGAGATCAGCCCCTCATCCTCATAAAAGCGCAACGCGCGCGCCGTGACGCCGAACTCTTCGCTGAGGTCGGTAATGCTGTAGCTTTGCCGTTCGCTATGGTCGGGCAGTTCGATGCCCGCGATGCTGCTGCGATTGTCCATGAACGAAGATGTAATCCTGCTTTACGTTTACGTCAAGGTTAGCACATCATGCGTCTTGGACCTTTTGACCCGGTGACAAAGCGGCTGGTCGCCGTTAGGGAAGGGGCATGATGGGGGCGATCAGACAGTCTGAAGGCGCACGTGGCCTATTGGCCGCGCTGGCGCTGTTCGTCCTTGCCATCCAACTGATCGCGCCATCCGGCTTCATGCCGGTGCGCACGCAAAGCGGTGTCGTGGTGACGCTGTGCACCGGGCAGGGCGCGATCAATGTCGTCGTGCCGCGCGGCCAGGCGCCGGAGAAGGGCGACCATCGCCCGGATGACGGCATGGCGGGGCAACAACATTGCCCCTTCGCCGCCTCGATGCAGCCCGTCGTGCCGCCGCTGGTCGCTGCCGATCTGCCGCTGCCCGCCTGGCAACTGGCTTTCGGGGCGATCGCGTTCGCGCTCAAGACAGGCGTCATCGCCCGACTGGCCGCCCCGCCGCCGCCCTCGTCAGGACCACCCGCGACTTTCTGATTTCCAACGCGCTCTCGTGTCAGGATGACGTGTTCCCGCGAAGGCGGGAACCCAGTCCCGCCGTCCGAACTGGGTTCCCGCCTGCGCGGGAATACGCGGATTCGATGAGCGCCGATCCTGCATTCCCGTTTCAGAAAGTCGACCCATGCGTCACATCCACGCCGCACGCGCCCTGCCGCTGTGCGCCCTCATCCTTGCCCTGTCCGCCACCCCCGCCGTCGCCGAAGACGCCGATCAAAGCGCGATCGTCGTCACCGCCAGCCGCGCGGTCGAGGAAGCCGCCGCCCGCGTTCAGCGCACCCCCGGCGGCGTCGATGTCGTCGCGGCGAAGGACTTTGAAAACAGGCTCGCCGTCTCGCTGCGCGACGCTTTGGCCTTTTCGCCCGGCGTCTATACCCAGCCACGCTTTGGGCAGGAGGTGCGGATTTCCATTCGCGGGTCCGGCCTGTCGCGCAGCTATCATATGCGCGGCCTCACTTTGTTGCAGGACGGCATCCCGATCAACGCCGCCGACGATAATGGCGATTTCCAGGAACTCGACCCGCAGGTCTTCCAGCATATCGAGGTCTATCGCGGCGGCAACGCGCTGCGCCTGGGCGGATCGACGCTGGGCGGCGCGATCAACGCGGTGACGCCGACCGGGCGCAGCGCACCGGGGCTGGACCTGCGCGTCGATGGCGGCAGTTTCGACACGATCCGCGCCAAGGTGGCCTATGGCTATGCCGACGATCATGGCGACGCCTATGCCGCGATCACCGCCGACCGATCCGACAGTGACCGCGCCCATGGGAATCGCAAGGCGGCGCGGTTCAATGGCAATGTCGGGTTGAAGATCAGCGACCGGATCGAAACCCGCTTCTACGCCAGCACCCAGATGATCCGTCAGAAACTCGCAGGCGCGCTCAGCGAACGGGACGTGCTGACCAATCCGGGCAAGGGCAATTTCACTGGCGATCAGGCGCGCGACATCGATTCGATCCGCCTGCAAAATCGCACCACCATTGACCTTGGCGACGGCACGCTCGCCTTCGGCCTGTTCTACAATGCCAAGTCGCTGTCCCACCCCATCTATCAGTTGATCGACCAGAATTCGGAAGATCGCGGGGTCTTCGCCAGCCTGGATCTGACGGGCGATCTGGGCGGCATGCCGGTCGAACTCACGCTGGGCAGCCAGGCGCGCTTCGGCCGCACCGATGCGCGCCAGTTCGTCAACTTGAACGGCCGGCCCGGCGCGCTGACCGCTCATGCCCTGCAAAAGGCGCAGACGATCAACAGCTATGGCGAAGCGCGCATCGCTCCGCTCGCCCATCTCTGGCTGATCGCGGGCGGCCTTTACAGCCATGGCGAACGGCGGATCAGCAATCGCCTGGCCCCGGCGCGCAGCGGCGACGCCAGTTTCGACAGTGTTTCGCCGAAGCTGGGGCTGCTCTACCAACCCAAGCAAGCCTTCCAATTCTACGCCAATTACAGCCGCTCGGTGGAAATGCCGGGGTTCGGCGAACTAAGCCAGGCGCCTGCAGGTGGCGCGCCGGGCTTCACCCCGGTGGGCCTTCAAAAGGCATGGACCGCCGAAATCGGCACGCGCGGCCGGGCGGGCATCGCCGCCTGGGACATCAGCCTTTATCGCGCCGATATAAGGGGGAGATGCTGCAATATAATGTGGTCGCGGGCGTCATCCCCGCCGCTACCTTCAACGCTGACCGGACCCGGCATCAGGGGTTGGAGGCTGGCCTGGACCTGACGCTGACCCCTTGGGCCATGCTGCGGCAAGCCTATCAATATAGCGACTTCCGCTTCCGCGACGATGTGCAGTTCGGCGATAACCGCCTGCCCGTGGTCCCGCGCCACTTCTATCGGGCGGAATTGAAACTGGGCACCGACCGGTTGAGCCTCTCGCCCGCTATCGAATGGCTGCCGCAGGGGGCGTGGGTCGATTATGCGAACACGAAACGGGTCGGCGGCTATGCCATGCTGAACCTGGGCGCGCAGGCGCAGGTCCGCGATGGCGTCACCCTGTTCGTGGACGCGCGCAACCTCACCGCCCGGCGCGCGATCGGCGATATCGGCGCGCTCGTCCGCTACGCCGCGGACAATCCCGCCACGGCGGCGGACGAAGGCAGTGTTGCTTTCTACCCGGTCGAACGCCGCGCCATCTATGGCGGCGTGCGTGCGCGTTTCTGAACGGAGGGGACGACCGATGACGGACGGAGCCTTGTACCGGGCGATGTGGCGCTGGCATTTCTATGCCGGCCTCATCGTCCTGCCGATCCTGGCGCTGATGGCGGTGACCGGCGCACTCTACCTCTACAAGCCGGAGATCGAGGCATGGCTCTATCCGGTGCAGATCGCCGCGCCGAAAAACGCACCAACCTTATCCCCCGCACAGATCGTTTCGATAACGCAACACTATGCGCAAACCCCGGTCACGCAGCTGACGATCCCCGCCGCCCGCACCGAAAGCTGGCGGGTTACGACCAGGGGCGAGAATAGCGATTTAACTGTCTATTTCGTTGACGCATTTAACGGTCGCATCATGGGCCAGATGCACGATGGCGGCGTTATGAAGACGATCAAGACGCTGCACAGTCTGGCGCTCACCGGTCCGATCGGCAACCGGCTGGTGGAGGTGGTGGCAGGCTGGGCGATCCTGCTCTGCGCCACCGGTCTTTATCTGCGCTGGCCCCGGCGCGGTCGGCCTGCGCTGGCGATCCGGGGGCGGGCAGGCGGGCGGCTTTTCTGGCGCGACCTGCATGGCACATTGGGTTTTCTGTCGGCGGGGATCATCTTGTTCCTGGCGGTCACCGGCATGCCCTGGACCGATGTCTGGGGCGGCGGCTTGCGGGCTATCGTCGCGGCGAACAACTGGGGCCGACCGAAAATGGCAGCCGTCCCCTGGCCCGCCCCGGCGCGTGACGTATTGCCCTGGACCCTGCGCGAAGGCGGCGGCGCAATGGGCGCGCCTGGCGATATCGGTATCGACGCCGTCGCCCGCATCGCCGCCGGGCGCGGCATGACCCACGGCTATCAGATCATCCTGCCCGCCACCCCCGGCGCGCCCTATCTGGTGGCGAGCTTCGTGCAGCGGGCCGATGATGCCCGCGCCCTCACCATCGATGCCGCCAGCGGCGCGGTGGTGCAGGATATCGACTGGCGCATGTTCGGCCCCGGGGCAAAAGCGGTGGAATGGGGCATCGCCACGCATCAGGGCCAGCAATATGGGGAGGGCAACCGGCTGCTCATGCTAGCGGGTTGCCTCTGCCTGCTGGCCTTGTGCGCCACCGCGCCGGTCCTGTGGTGGAAACGGCGCAAGGACGGTCGGTTGCACGCGCCGCCCGCATCCACGCCTGCCGCCCGGCGCGGGGTGGCAGCGTTGATGCTGGGGCTGGGCATCCTCTTCCCGCTCACCGGCCTGTCGATGCTGGCCGCGTTGGCGGGCGAATGGCTGGTCGGGCGGATGCGGCGCGCCTAGCCACCCGCCCAAACCTAACGGAGCATTTCCCATTTGCGCCGCCAGCGATTATGGGGCGATCCTATGATCCGTCTGTCCGGCCTGAAACTGCCCCTCGATCACTCGGCCGAGGCGATGCCCGCCGCCATCTGCGCGCGCCTTGGCATCGAACCGCACGACCTGCGCGGGCATAGCCTGGTGCGCCGGGGCAATGACGCCCGCCGCCGCTCCGCCATCCTGCTGGTCTATACGATCGACGTTGACGTCGCGAACGAGGCGGCGGTGCTGGCCCGCTTCGAAAACGACCATGACGTCCGCCCGACGCCCGATACGCGCTACAGGTTCGTCACCCACGTCCCGGCCGATTGGCGGGGTAAGCGCCCGGTCGTCATCGGCGCGGGACCATGCGGCCTGTTCGCGGGCCTCATCCTGGCGCAAATGGGCTTCCGCCCGATCATCCTCGATCGTGGCAAAGTGGTGCGCGAACGGACCAAGGATACCTGGGGTCTATGGCGCCGCGCCGAGTTGAACCCCGACAGCAATGTCCAGTTCGGCGAAGGCGGGGCGGGCACCTTTTCCGACGGCAAACTCTATTGCCGGGTGAAAGACCCGCGCTTCCTAGGCCGCAAGGTGCTGGAAGAGTTCGTCGCCGCCGGTGCGCCCGACGACATCCTGTGGGAAGCGCATCCGCATATCGGCACCTTCCGCCTCGTCACCATGGTCGAAGCGATGCGCCGCCACATCGAGGCGCTGGGCGGTGAATATCGCTGGCAAAGCCGCGTCGACGATCTAGTGCTGGACCGCACGGGCGAGGGCGAACAGCAGCTGCGCGGCCTGGTGCTGCAGCATGGCAGCGTGATCGATACCGATCATGTCGTCCTGGCCGTCGGTCACAGCGCGCGCCCGACCTTTGAAATGCTCTACGGTCGCGGCGTCCATATCGAAGCCAAGCCCTTTTCCATCGGCGTGCGGATCGAACATCCGCAAAGCTGGGTCGACCGCGCCCGCTACGGCCAGTGCGCGGGCCACCCGGATCTGGGCGCAGCATCCTATAGCCTCGCCCATCACTGCGCCAATGGCCGCACCGTCTACAGCTTCTGCATGTGCCCGGGCGGCCGGGTCGTCGCCGCCACGTCGGAGGAAGGGCGCGTCGTCACCAACGGCATGAGCCAATATAGCCGCGCAGAGTTCAACGCCAATTCGGGCCTGGTCGTCGGCATCGATCCGGCGCGCGATTATCCGGACGGGCCGCTGGCGGGCATCGACCTGCAACGCCATTGGGAATCGATGGCCTATGTCGCAGGCGGCGCGTCCTACTGGGCGCCGGGCCAGACCGTGGGCGATTTCCTTGCTCGCCGCCCCTCGACGCATTTGGGCGAGGTGGTCCCGTCCTACAAGCCGGGCGTCACCCCCACCGACCTCACCCAATGCCTGCCCGATTATGTGGTCGAAGCCTTCCACGAAGCGCTGCCCGCTTTCGGCCGCCAGATCGCCCATTACGACCATCCCGACGCGGTGATGACGGGCGTGGAAACCCGCACCTCGTCCCCCATCCGCATCACCCGCGGCAAGGATTTCCAAAGCCTCAACGTCGCGGGTCTTTATCCGGCCGGGGAAGGTGCGGGCTATGCCGGCGGCATCCTGTCCGCCGCGATCGACGGGATCAAGGTGGCAGAGGCGCTTGCCCGGACCTTGGTCTGAACGCGGCCTGTTCGTCTGGGGTCAAAAGTCGATCGAAAAAACGTCCGCGCCCAGGCGGTCCAACTCGCGGGCGTCATGGGTGACGTACAGGATCTGGATGCGCGTCTGTTGCTGTATCCGCAGGATAAGGCTCAGCAGGTCATCCTTGCGCGCCTGGTCGAGATGGGTGAGCGGTTCGTCCATCAGCAGGATGCGCGGGGCTGATAACAAGGCGCGGCCGATCGCCACCCGCTGCGCCTCGCCGCCTGACAGGGATGACGGCCAGCGATCCAAAAGATGGCCGATGCCCAGCAGGTCGATGACGGCCTCTGCATCGGGACCGCTGCCGTCGCGCTTGCTGTAGAACAGGTTCCCCCGCACGCGCCGATGCGGAAAAAGGCGGCCGCCTTGGAAGATGAAGCCGCATCCGCGTTGCCATGGCGACAGGTCGATGCCGCTTTCGGTGTCGAACAATATGCTGTCCTGGATGACGATCCGGCCCCGGTCCGGCTTCAACAGGCCCGCGACCATGTTCAATATCGACGTCTTGCCGACGCCCGATGGCCCGAACAGACCGACGATCGGTTGGTCCGTGGCGATATGGGCCGCGATCGTCCGATCGCCCAATTTCCGCGCAACGCTGATGTCGATCATGCCGCCGCCGCCCGCCTGCTCCACCGCGACAGCCATTCCGCCGCCAGCAGCGCGATGAAGGACAGACCCACCGACAGGAATGTCAGCCGCCAAACCAGCATATCGCCGTTCGCCGTCTGGATCGCTGAATAGATGGCGAGCGACAGGGTGGTCGTTTCGCCCGGAATGCTGGACACGAAGGTGATGGTGGCGCCGAACTCGCCGATCGACCGCGCAAATCCCAATATCGCCGCGGCCACGATGCCGGGCATGGACAGGGGCAGGGTGATGGTCAGGAAGGTGCGGACCGGGGAAGCGCCCAATGTCTGCGCCGCCGCTTCCAACCGGGGATCGACCGCTTCGATCGACATGCGCATCGCCCGGACCATCAGCGGCATCGCCATGATGGCCGCCGCCAGCGCCGCGCCGGTCCAGCGGAAGAGCAGGCTGATCCCGAACCAGTCCGCCAGCCAGCGGCCGATGACGCCCTGCGTCCCGAACAGGATGAGCAGCAGCCAGCCGGTGATCACCGGGGGTATGACCAGCGGCAGATGGACCAGCGCATCGACCAGCAATTTGCCGGGAAAGCGCAACCGCGCCAGCACCCATGCGATGCCGAAGGCGATCGGCAGCATCCCCATCACGGCCACGCCGCCGACCTTGATCGAGAGGCCGATGATCGACCATTCTTCGGGAGCCAGCATCGTCTAGGGTTCAGACCCGGGAAAAGCCGTAGCGCGCCAAGATCGCCTGGCCTGGCCGTGACAGCAGGAAGCGGCGGAACCGCTCGGCATCGGGATGATCGCTGTTCTTGAGGCGCGCGATCGGATAGCGGATCGACGGATGGGTCGAGGCCGGGAAGACGCCCACGACCCGGACTTTGCCCGACGCCCGCGCGTCGGTAGCATAGACGATGCCCAGTCGCGCCTCGCCCCGTTCCACCAGCATCAGCGCGGCGCGGACATTGTCCGCCCGGGCGACCTTGGCCTCCACGCTCGACCAGACGCCCAGCGCACTGAGCGCCGCCTTGCCATATTTGCCCGCAGGTACGCTGGCCGGATCGGCCATGGCGAGCCGGGACGATCCCAATGCCCTGGCTATCGCCATGTTCCTGCCGATCGTCAGCCGCACCGGCTGCGTTGTCGGCGCGACCAGCACAAGCCGGTTGCCGACCAGATCTGCGCGCGTGCCGCGCTGGATCGCACCGGCCTGCTCGACATTGTCCATCCAGTCCTCATCGGCGGAGATGAAGAGATCGGCGGGCGCGCCTGCCCGAACCTGCCGCGCCAACGCCGAGGAACCGGCAAAGGACAGGACTGGGCGCGCATGGCCCGCCTTCGCCCAGGCATCGGCCGCAGCGGTCAGCGCGTCCTGCATACTGGCCGCCGCCAGGACCAGCGGTGCGCGCCGTTGCGCGGGCGCAGCGGTGGGCAAAAGGGCGAGGAGGAGGACCGCCAGGACAGCGCGGCGCAATAGTTTCATGCCCGCACAGTGCGCTGGCTGCTTCGCGGACTCAACCTTTATTGCTTTTGTCGGCGCATTCGATCGGATAGGCGGATACCGGCATGATCGTGACCAGAACGCTATGCGGCCGATGCGCCATGGGATGCGGCATACGCGCGATGGTGGAGGACAAGGGCGATGTCCTCCTGGAGGGGGATCGCATCCATCCGGCCAATATGGGGTGGCTCTGCCCTGCGGGTGAAGCGCTCGCGGCGGAGGCAGGATGTGACGACAGGCTGCTCCATCCGCTGTTGGCTGGAAAGCGCATATCCCGGGATCGGGCCATCGCGCAGGCCGCCCGCCGCCTATCCGACATCGTGGGACGGCATGGGCCAGAAAGCGTCGCATTGCATGTCGCGGGTGATCTGACGACCGAAGACTATTATGCCGCCAACAAGCTGATGAAGGGCTTCGTCGGCTCCGCCCATATCGACGTGCCCTGGGCCGACACCAGCGCGCAGGCGCATTGCGCGGCGTTCGGTGAGGATGTCATGCCCACCAGCGTCGAGGATATCGACCGCGCCGAACTGATCCTGGTCATCGGCGCGGAAGCGCTGCGCCGCCACCCGATGTTGAACCGCCGGGTGGCGCGGGCGCGGGAAGAGCAGGGCGCACTGCTGGCCGTCATCGATCCCGATCCTGCGGCGCGCCGGGTGCCCGCCGACCTGCATCTGGACCCCGCGCCCGGAAGCATGGCGACGTTGCTCGGCGGCCTGTTGCGGCACTGCCATGACGCCGGGCTTGCCGATCCCGCTTTCCTGGCCGCCCATGTGCATGTCCCGCCGGACTATTGGGAGGGGTTGCGACCGGGGCATGACCTCTGGTCGGTGGCGCGCGCGACCGGACTGTCCGCAGCACGCATCCGCGCCTTGCAGGATATGGTCGCGGCCTCGGCACGGATGGTGACGCTGTGCGACGCGAATGCAGGCGAAGGAATGGCGCAAGCGGCGGCGGCTATCATCGCGCTGCATCTGGCAACGGGACGCATCGGGCGGCCCGGCGCAGGTCCGTTCCTGTTGCCCGGCGCGCCCAATGCGATGGGTGCGCGGGAAGCGGGATGCGGGGCCGATATGCTGGCGGCGCATCATGATTTTGGGGATAGAGCGCTGGACTCATTGCGGCGCTTCTGGTCCGCGCCCAATCTCACGTCCGCGCCCGGCTTGTCGGGCGACCTTCTGGTCGAAGCGATCGGCGATGGCCGCATCAAGGCGCTGGTGATGCTGGGCGCGGCCCCATCCGCCTGGTTCGATGCACTGCCGACCGGTCGGCCTTTCACCCTGTTTGCAGGCGACCGGCTGGACCCGATCCAGGCCGAGCGGATCGATATCGCCCTTCCGATGGCGGGGCTGTTGGAACGGGACGGGACGCTGACCAGTGCCGATCGGCTGATCGCCCGACAGCGCCCGGTCCTGCCTTTGTCGGGGGAGGCCCGGCCGGGCTGGTGGATCGTGACGCAGATCGCCCGCGCCATGGGCTGGCACGACGCGTTCCATTATGAGCGCCCGGCAGACATCTACCGCGAACATGCGCGCTTGTCGGCCTATCAGCCCGGATCGCAACGCCTGTTCAGCCTGCGCCGCCATGCGCCGATATCCAATCCTGCCTATCAGGAACTGACGCCCTGGCGATGGGGCGGCCTGCCCTTTGACGAGGGCCGCTTTCCCACCCCGGACGGGAAGGCGCGGCTGGTGTGTTTCTGGGATCAGGCCTTCGCGGCGATCGCCTGAAGATGCGATAGCAGCGTGTCGCCATTGGCGGCCCAGGTGAAGCGCAGCGCCGATTCGCGCACCGCTTCGCGCGTCGGCGGCGCGTTCAATATCGCGCGGATCGCGTCGGCGATCGCTTCGGGTTCCCGTGAGACGATCCGGCCCGCCTGCGGCTGATCGAGCAATTCGCGCGCGCCGCCTACATCGGTGATGACGATCGGCGTCCCGCAGGCGAGCGATTCCACCCATGCATTGGCCAGCCCTTCGGATTCGGACGGCAGCGCCATCACGTCGGCGGCGGTATAGATGCGCGGCAGCTTATGGTGCGGCACCGAACCCAGGAAGCCGACGCGTCGTTCGACGCCCAGTTCCTGCGCCAGATTTTCCAGCGTGCGGCGGAACGCGCCCTGGCCCGCCAGCAGCAGCGTAACGTCGGGCAGTAGCGGCAGCGCGCGGACCAGCAGATCCTGCCCCTTGCGCGGGATCAGCGCGCCGACGCACAGCACGACAGGCCCGCTGAAATCCAGCGCCGCTTTGGCCGCATCGCGATCGCCCATCTCGAACGTGTCGAGATCGACGCCGGTATAGTGAACGCGGATTTTTTCGGCATTGATGCCCATCCGCGCCATCGACCGCCGCATCGCGTCCGACACGGCGAGCAATCCGGCCGCGCCATCGGCCGCCTGCCGGACCATCTTGCGCGTGCCGCGCTGGACGCCCCAATAATGAATGTCGGCGCCGCGCGCCTTGACCGAATAGGGGATGCCAAGCGCCTTCGACAGGCGTTGCGCCACCGGGCCGTCGGGGAAGAAGAAGCTGGCGTCGATGACGTCGAACGGCTTTTCCGCATGGAGCCGCTTGACCAGCGGCAGGATCGCGCGGGTCATCGCGCCGACATTGGTGCGCCCGCCGAACTTGGGAATGATCGGGAAGGTGGGTCGATAGACGGTCAGTTCGCGCCACCGTTCCTTGCGCGGCAGCGCGCGCAGCGGGGCGTAGCGCGCGGCCAGCGACAGCGGCCATGGCGGCAGGCCCACCGGCGCGATCACGGTAACGTCGGCTTCGGGCCGACTGGCCAGTTCGCGCGCCTGTCGTTCCACGAACACGCCGAAATTGGGCCGGCTGATGTCGGGAAAGAGGGTCGATAGCATAAGGACGTTGAGCGCCATGGCCTCTCTTTCGCTGCATAGTCTTTGCGGATGGTTAAGACGGGCGTGACGACTTGGCTAGAGCCGTCGGACGAGTTGCACCGCCACAGCGGCCCATGGCGGGTCGGTCAGCACCATTTGCCGCGCCCCGGACCCCAATGGCAGCATCTGCAACCGGTCGCCTTCCCGCCCGATCAACCGCCCGAACAGGAAGCGGCCGGCGGGACGCGGGAACAGGATATCGCGATTGAGCGCGCTGGAAAATTCGTCCGGCGCGATGCGGCGGCACCAGATGGCGTCGCCGCTGCGATAGTCGCCGATGCTGGCGCTGACATGCACGCCGACCATCCCGTCCGATGCGCCGGGCGGGGGGAAGGCCAGCGGCCGGGTCGGCGCACGCGCGCCGTCCGGACCCAGCAACGCGGCCACCGGCACTTCCGCCTGGCCCGGCAGGGCAACCAGTTCGGACGTGGTGGCGCCCAGCGCCAGCGCGATGCGGTTGAGCCATTTGACCGATACGGTCCGGGTACCGGTTTCCAGCCGCCCGATCGTCTGCGCAGTGGTGGGCGGATCGCATAGCGCGCCCACCTGTTCGAGCGTCAGTCCCTTGGCCTTGCGAACCTCGCGGATGCGGGTGATCATGATGTCCTCGACATTAAAGAACCTATTTGGTTTCCTCTTTCCTACAAACTATCCGCGATGGCAAGGCTGCTTCCGTCGATTCCGCCGGAAAGGAAATGCCGTGGCCGCCACCCATGTCGAACAGATGATCGAAGACCCCGATGGCCGTCCGCAGGCGGTGCAGGTGCATATCGGCGAATCGCCGATCGCCTGGCTGCATGCGCGCGGCCATTTGAGCGAGCGCCATTATCTGGCGGGCGACCTGCTGCGCCGCGATTGGGAAAAGGCCGGGCTGGGCGCGCGCATCACCATGCGATGGGACGCCGCACCGCGCAGCGCGCGGGGTTCGGCCGGGGCTGGCGATCCGACCCTGGCGCAACTGGCGGCGCGCGATCGGTTCGATGGGGCCATTCGGGCTGCCGGACCTGGCCTGTCGGATATATTGTGGCGGGTCGCCTGTGCGGGCGAAGGACTGGTCGCGGCGGAAAAGGCGCTTGGCTGGCCCAGTCGCGCGGGCAAGCTGGTGCTGACTTTGGCGCTGGATCGGGTGGCGGGATGGTATCGGGTGGCTTGAATATTCGACCCCGCACGCTTGGCAAGGCTTAGGCGATCATGCCTGCGCCCAATAACAGCAGCAGCTTCACGTCCATCGCATAGCCCTGCTCTCGCCATGCGGCGATCTGATCGGGCAAGCTATCAAGCGCAATGCGATGGACCTGGATATCCTCACCATCCACCCCGCCGCCTGCGCCGGTTTTCTGTAAGTCGTGCGCGCGGAACAGCGTGAAACTTTCCGACACCATGCCCGGCGAGCTGTAGAATTGGCCCAGCGATTCGAGGCGGTCGGGGCGGAACCCGGTTTCTTCTTCCAACTCGCGCGCCGCTGCGATGCTGGCATCCTCGCCCTCCTGTTCGTCGCCGACCAAGCCTGCGGGCAGTTCGATGCAGCGTCGGCCCAGCGGAACGCGATATTGATCGACCAGCAAGACATGCCGCCCATCCGGCCCTTCATCGATCGCCAGTATGACGGCGGCGTGGATACCGCGCGCCCGGCCGACATATTCCCATTTGCCGCGCTTCTTCGCGGTGATGAAGCGGCCCGTCCACATCACTTCTTCCGGCGCAGTCCGGTCGGGGTCGGTCATAATTCGATCAGCCTGTCGGGCAGTTCGTTGATGTCGTCGGCATCGCGCGGAAAATGCGGGGCCAGCACCAGGCCGACTTGGCGGACCGCCGCCGCCATGCCTTCGCCTGCACGGCCCGCGCGGATCGCATCGATCAGCTTCGCCATGGCGTCGCCCCAGGCTTCGGGCGCAACCTTTTCGTTGATCGCGCGGTCGGCAACGATCTCGGCCCGATGCTCGTCGAGCGACAGATAGATGAGCACGCCGGTGCGCCCGGTGGTGCGGGCTTCGGCGGCGGTGCGAAACAGCAGGATGGCGCGCCGCCGCACGCGCCGCGCCTTGGTCGCGCGCGGGGTCACCAGCATGCGCAGCGGCATGATCGCCAGCAGATAGCGCACGAGGAGAAATTTCAGGATGAGAAGGCCCAGCAGCCCCGTCAGCAATTTCCAGTCCGCCAGTTCATGCTCCCAATCGAGCAGGAGCATCGACAGGAAAGCGCGCAGCGGCGCGGGGAAGGCGGCCATCAGCGCCAGCGCGATAAACACAACCGCCGCCGCCCAACTCAGCCCCACGTCATGATAGCTGTCGGACCGGCGCGCGACGATCGTGACGATTTCGCCCGATGTGTGCGATTCGGCTTCCGTCACGGCGGCGGAAACCAGCGCATGGTCGGCCTGTGTCAGATGAAGTTGCATCACCAATCCCCCGAAGCGCCGCCGCCGCCGAAGCTGCCGCCGCCCGAAAAGCCGCCGCCGCTATCGCCGCCGCCCCCCCAGCCGGAACCGCCGCCCGAACCCCAGCCCGATCCCGCGCCCGGTCCCCAGATAATGATCGGCGCGCCGCCGCCGCGGCTATAGCGCTTGCCGCCTCGTGCGCGCGACAGCAGGGGCAAGGCCACGAAGAAGACGATGAACAGGATGATCCAGAAGCCGATCATCGCGCCGCCGCCATCATCCTGCTTGCGCGCGGCGGCCTCCGCCGCTGCGGCCTGGGCTTTCGCCTGATCGGGGGAGGGCGAGCAGGCTGGCGATCTGGTCGACGCCTGCATTGATGCCGCCCGGCATGTCACCGGCCTTGAAGCGCGGGGATATGGCGGTGCGGATGATCTGGGACGACAGGGCGTCCGTCAGCACGCCTTCCAGGCCATAGCCAACCTCGATCCGGATTTTGCGCTCGGCCGGCGCGATGATCAGCAATGCGCCGTCATTATCCTTGTCGCCGATCCCCCATGCGCGGCCCAGGCGATAGCCATAGTCGGCGATGTCATAACCCTGCAGGTCGGGAATGGTCGCCACGAACAGGGCACGGCCGCTCGCTTTCTTCTGCGCGATCAGCTTCTGGCTGAGCGCCTGCTCCTGCGCCGGATCAAGCAGATTCGCCGCATCGACCACACCTGTGTCGTTGAAAGCGGGAAAGCTCTGCGCCCATGCCGCCGGTGCGCACACCAGCAGGAGCATCACGAATAGGCGGCGGAAGGCCAACTCAGTTGCCGAAGTCGACCTTCGGCGCCTCCTCCGCACCCGGCGTGGTCGCCTGGAACGGGGTCATGGGCTTAGCGCCATGGATCAATTTCGCGCCGATCGCGTCGGGGAAGGTGCGGATGCGGGTATTATAGGCCTGCACCGCGCCATTATAGTCGCGGATGGCGACGGCAATGCGGTTTTCCGTCCCTTCCAGTTGCGACTGGAGTTGCAGGAAATTGTCGTTGGTCTTGAGGTCGGGATAGGCCTCGACCGACGCGAGCAGGCGGCCCAGCCCCTGGCTCAATTGCGCCTGGGCGGCCTGGAACTGCGCGACCTTGGCCGGGTCGGACAGATCCTCGGCATTGACCTGCACCGACGTCGCCTTGGCGCGGGCCTCGGTGACCTTGACCAGCGTATCCTGCTCCTGCTTGCCCGCCGCCTTCACGGTGGCGACCAGGTTGCCGACCAGATTGGAGCGGCGCTGATATTGGGCCTGGACATCAGCCCATTTGGCTTTCGCCTCTTCCTCGGCAGTCGGTACGCTGTTGATGCCGCAGGCGGACAGGGCGAGTGCGCCGAACAGGGGCAGCAGGTAGGTGGAGAAGCGGCGCAGGAGCGTCATGGAACATCCTCGGCTTTTTGTTTCGCTCGTGGAAATAGGGCGTTGTCCTGACCGGCGCAACGGGCCATCCTATATTATCGCAGACCCGACATGATGATCGATCAGACAAGGAGGTGCCTCATGGGGCTGGTTTCGGAATTCAAGACATTCATCAACCGCGGCAATGTGATGGACCTGGCGGTCGGTGTCATCATCGGCGGCGCGTTCGCCACCATAACCAAATCGCTGACCGACGACCTGATCATGCCGGTTGTCGGCTATATTTTCGGCGGTGCGGACTTTTCGGGCTATTTCCTGCGGCTCGGCGATCTGCCCGCAGGGTTCAAGGGCAACCCGCAAAGCTATGCCGACCTGAAAGCCGCAGGCGTCGCCATGTTCGGTTGGGGGCAGTTCCTGACGGTGCTGGTGAATTTCGTCATTCTGGCCTTCATCATCTTCCTGCTGGTCAAGGCGATGAACAGGCTGACCGCCAAGCCGGAACCGGCCCCTGCCGCGCCTGCGCCCACGCCCGAAGACATTGTGTTGCTGCGCGAAATTCGCGATTCTTTGAAAAAATAAATCGTTTTTGCGACGAAACGAGCCTGCGATGGGAACCATCAAGGGCGCGACCGGTTGATCGGCGTCAGGGTTTCGGATGCTAAATACCGCCGCAACCCGTGCCGATTGACGTCAGCCCCTGGGGGCATAACAGGAGAAAACGCCGTGAAAACTTTCGTCACAGTCCTTGGTCTTGCCAGCCTTGTTGCGCTCGCCGCTTGCGATTCCGCCAAGGAGAACAAGGTCGAGAACGCTTACGAGAATCAGGCGGACGCACTCGACAACCAGGCCGACAATATGGAAGCGATGGCTGACAACCTGTCGGGCAACGCCGAAAACGCGGCTGAAAATGCTGCCGACACGCTGGAAAACAAGGCCGACGCCACCCGCGAAGCGGGCGAAAAGGCGAAGGACGCCGTCGAAAAGAACTAATCAGCCGAGATTCGTCTAGCTGAATCGAAAAGGGCGTCGCGCTTATCCGCGGCGCCCTTTTTATTGGTGTTTACGCAGTTCGTCGCGCCTTTAACGCGGCTTTAACCACGCCTCCCCATGGTGCCGATGCGCGCATCCGTGAGGCCTTGGAATGGACGAACTACTACAGGAATTCATTTCCGAGACTCAGGAAACGCTGGAGGCTCTGGCCGGAGAGGTCGTGGCCTGGGAAACCGATCCGTCGGACCGCGATCGGCTCGATGCGATCTTCCGCTTTTTCCATACCGTCAAGGGCAGCTGCGGCTTCCTCAACCTGCCGCGCTTCGAACGGTTGAGCCACGCGGCCGAAGATGTGCTGTCGGACATACGCGCGGGCAACCGTGGTGCCGATCCCGCCACTGTCAGCGCGGTGTTGGGGATCCTGGACCGGATCGGCGAACTGACCGAAGCGGTCGCGATCGGCGCGGCGCTGCCCAGCGAGAATGACGATTTCCTGATCAGCGCGCTGAGCGCGCAGCCCGAGGCGACGGTCGAAGCGGTCGCCGCCCCCGTCGCCGTCGCGCGCCACGGCGGCTCGCAATCGGTGCCGCGCACGATTCGTTTGCCGCTCAGCCTGATCGACCAGCTGATGAACGGCGTGTCCGACATGGTGCTGGCGCGCAACGAACTGTCGCGCAAGCTGCGAGAACGCTCCGCCGATCCCGAACTCGACAATGTGTTCGAACGGCTGTCGACCTGCGTCGCCGACATGCGCGACGTCATATCCAAAACGCGGATGCAGCGCGTCGATCGCCTGTTCGCCGCCATCCCGCGCATGGTGCGCGATCTTGGCCGGGATCTGGGCAAGCGCATCGACCTCCTGCTGGAGGGCGGCGATGTCGAGATGGATCGCGAGATGGTGGAGATGGTCGTCGATCCGCTCACCCATATCGTGCGCAACAGCATCGACCATGGCATCGAGACGCCCGACCAGCGCCGCGCCGCGGGCAAGCCCGAATCGGGCCGCCTGCGGTTGGAGGCGCGCCAGTCGGGCAACCAGATCGTCATCGCCATTTCCGACGATGGTGCGGGGATCGATACGGAGCGGCTGGTCGCCAAGGCGGTCGCTGCCGGTCGGCTTACGCCTGAAACCGCCGCCCGCCTATCCGAAGAAGACAGGCTCGACCTGATCTTCCAGCCCGGCCTTTCGACCGCGACGCAGGTGACGGCCGTGTCCGGTCGCGGCGTCGGCATGGATGTGGTGCGCGCCAATGTGGAGCGGATCGGCGGCGTCATCGCGCTCAACAATCAGCCGGGACAGGGGCTGTGCATCACCCTGCGCGTGCCGCTCACTCTCACCATCATCCCTGGCCTGATCATTCGCGCAGGCGGCCAGCATTTTGCCATTCCGCGCGCGGCGGTGGTCGAAATCCTGCACGACAATAATGAAACGCTGCACATCAGCGAAGTGGGCGGCGCAAAGATCGCGACGATCCGCGCCATCCGTCATTCGATGGTCGATCTGGAAGATGTGCTGGGCATGGAAAAGCCGGTGCAGCAAGGGCCGCGCGCGGTCATGGTCGTGCGCTCCGCCACTGGCGTGCCCTTCGCCATGGGCGTGTCGGCTGTGGACAATCATGAGGAACTGGTGATCCGTCCGGCATCGCCACTGGTGATGGCGACGGGCGTCTATGCCGGGATGACCTTGCCGGACAATGGCAAGCCCATGCTGCTGCTCGATGCCGCCGGTCTCGCCAATGCGGCGCGTCTGCCCAATATCATCGACGATCGCGCCGCGCGGCAGCAGGAAGAGCAAGCGGACGCGCAATCGGGCATCGAGATGGTCGCGGCGCTACGCTTCGAAGAATTGTCCGGCGAGCGGCGCCTACTCAAATTGTCGCTGATCGAACGGGTCGAAGATATCGACGCCAGCCTGTTCGGCCAGTCGGGCGGTCGCGCCTTCGTGCGGCTCGACGGACGGCTGGTGCCGGTGGTCAACGGCCTGTCGCGGTTCGCGCAGGACAAGGTGTCGGCGCTGCGCCTGCGCGACGATCGACGCGACGCCTGCTATCCGGTCGCCGCCGTGCTCGACATCGTCCAGATGCCCGCCGTGCCAGACATGGTGGCGATGCATGGCATGTTGAGCGGCGTGGCCGTGATCGACGGCGAACATCTGGAAGTCGTCAATCCCTTCGCTTTGTTCGCGGCCTTGCCCGAAGAGGCCTTGGTCGAGCGCACCCGTGGCCGGTGTCTGCTGGCCGACAGCGGTGACGGGTGGACACGGGAAATATTGGCGCCGTTGCTGCGTCAGGCCGGCCATGACGTGGTCCTGGGACTGCCGAACGATTGCGCCGTCGAGGCCGACGACGTGGTTCTGTGCACCGAAGCCGATGCGGCGCAGGCGGCGGAGATCATGGGGTGCCGCGTCGTCCATCTGCGCGCGTCACCGCGACCGACCGGGCCGCAGGATGGCAGCATCTACCGGTATGATCAGGACGCGCTGATGGCGGCGATCGCCGGTCGGCGGGCGTAAGGAAATGGCCATGGACAAGCTTTATCTTCTGGCGACATTGGCAGGCACGCGGATCGCGGTCGAAACCGGCGAGGTCGAAGCGGTCGTGCGCCTGACCGACATATCGCCCGTGCCGGGCATGGGCGCGCATATTGCGGGCCTGTCCGCGCTGCGCAGCCGGGTGCTCACCATCATCGACGTCGCCGCGTTGATCCGCGGGAAAGCGACGCCCGCCGACCAGCGCAACCTGGCCATCATCGCCAATATCAGCGGCCATAGCTACGGCCTGATGGTGGACGGCGTGTCGGACATCTGCCGCGTGCCCCAGGGGGAGTTGCCGTTGCGGGGGCAACTGGACCCGTCCTGGGCGCCCTATGTCCGGGCGCTGGTGGAGCATGACGACCACCCCTGGCTGCTGGTGTCGCTCGCCGCCTTCATCGAAGGCGGGACATTGGCGCAGGCCGCATAAGAATATCGTGCCGTTTACCAAATACTTGGTTTTGCAGGTTAAGCCCGCTGGAACGGGACGTATAAAATCTAAGGGACGCTTCATGAAAAACTGTCTGGTCGTCGACGATTCGAAGGTCATCCGCAAGGTGGCCCGCCATATATTGGAATCGCTGGACCTGACGGTCAGCGAAGCGGTGGACGGCCAGGACGCGCTGACCAAGTGCGAAGCGTCCGCGCCCGACGTCGTCTTGCTCGACTGGAACATGCCGATCATGAGCGGGATGGAATTTCTGCAGGCCTTGTCCACGGCCAAGATGACGGCGCGGCCCAAGATCATTTTCTGCACCACGGAAAATGGCATCAGCCACATCAAGGCGGCCGTAGAGGCGGGCGCCGACGAATATGTGATGAAGCCGTTCGACCGGGAGACATTGGAAAGCAAGCTGGCGATCGTCGGGGTCATCTAGCCATCGGCTTGTCCGATGCCTCAGAAATACCGCCGATTTCCGTTTGATCCTTCCGCGCCGAAAGTCCTGTGATGAACGCGATGATGCCGATGACGACCAGTCCCGTTAGCGAAAGAGAGAAAGTTCGCACGCTGGTCGTTGACGATTCGGTCGTCGTGCGGACGGTCATCGAACGCATCCTCAACGGCAATCCGCGCTATAAAGTAGTCCACAAGACCAGCAGCGCCGAACAGGCGCTTGGCTATCTGGCCGACCATGCGGTCGATCTCGTCCTGCTTGACATCGAACTGCCGGGACAGAGCGGGCTGGCGGCGCTGCCGCAAATCCTGCGGACGAATCCTGCGGTCAAGGTGGCGATCCTGTCCGGCAAGTGCGAGGAAGGCAGTGCTGCGGCGATCGAAGCATTGGCGCTGGGCGCCAGCGATATCCTCTCAAAGCCGGGAAGCGGCAGCTTTGGCGAGCAATTCCCCCAGGCGTTGATCGATCGGTTGAACCGGCTGTTCGGCGATCGTCCTGCCGTGCCGCCGATGTCGCCTGTCGCGCCGCCATCGGTAGAGGCCGCCGCCGCGCCGCTCGCCTGTATCGGCATCGGCGCATCGACCGGCGGCATCCACGCCTTGGGCCAATTGTTCCAGGGCTTGTCTGCACCCCTGGGCGTGCCATTGCTGTTGACGCAGCATCTGCCCGCCAGCTTCACCGTCTATTTCGCGCAGCAATTGTCGCGCATGACCAGCCTGCGCGTGAAGGTCGCGGAAACCGGCGATCTTCTGGCGCCCGACATCATCTATGTCGCCCCCGGCGACGCGAATATCCAGGTACGTCGCGGCTTGCATGGGCGTGTCACCATCATGCTCAATCCCGAGCGCACGGCGGCGGGCAATCTGCCCGGCGTCGATCCCATGTTCGCGAGCATGGCGGAAGCCTATGGCGCGGGCGCGGCGGGCATCGTCCTGACCGGCATGGGCCGCGATGGGACGTTGGGTGCACGCGCGATCGTGGCGGCTGGCGGCTGGATCGTCGCCCAGGACGAAGCGAGCAGCGTCGTATGGGGTATGCCGGGATCTGTGGCGGGTGCGGGCCTGACCTGCGCCATCATGGAGCCTGTGGCGATGATGAATTTCGTCGCGCGTCGCGGCAAGGTCGCCGCCTGATGCCGCTACCGCCCGCATCGGCCACGGCGTTCCAGGGCGCTGCCCGGATATTGTCCGCGCTGCTGGAGGCCCGAACGGGGCAGATATTGTCCGAAGGCCGCGCCTGGCGCATGGAAACCGCGTTGCGGCCGGTGCTGCGCGCCCATGGCCTGCAGGATATGGATGAGCTGGCCGCGCGCCTGGTCAGCAAGCGCGACCGCAAGCTGGACGAAGATGTCGTCAATGCGCTGCTCAACAATGAAAGCAGCTTCTTTCGCGACCTGCAGATATTCGACATGATCCATCGCCAGATCCTGCCGCATATCCATGCGACCAAGCGGGACCGGACGCTGCGTATCTGGAGCGCGGGCTGTTCGACCGGGCAGGAGGCCTATTCGCTCGCCATCCGGCTGCGCAATGACGCCGCGCGCTGGCAGGGATGGCGGATCGAGATATTGGCGACCGATATTTCCACCGCCGCGATCGAACAGGCGAAATCAGGCATCTTTTCGCAAATGGACGTGCAGCGCGGCCTTGCTATCGGCGATCTCCTCAAATGGTTCGAACCCCATGGCGATGATTGGCGCGCCAGCCCAGATCTGCGCCGGATGATCGATTTCCGGCACGACAATCTGTTCGATGCCCGCGCCCCGTCCGGCGCCTATGACCTGCTGCTCTGCCGCAACATCCTGCTCTATTTCACCCCAGAACGACGCGGGGAGGTGCTGCGCCTGCTCGCCCGCCACAGCCACGCAGGATCGGTGCTGCTGCTCGGCGCGGGCGAAACGGTGATCGGGCAGGCGGACGATTTCCTGTCGCACCCCGACTTTCGCGGCGGCTATGTGCGGGCGGCCCTGTCGCCTGACGGCATGGATCAAACCAGGCGGCGCGCGGGCTGATCCGGCTTGGTCGCATTAACCCTGCTTGATTGCACGTCCAGCATCGGTCATTGTCAGGCCCAGCGCGTCACAGAGGCGGGCCGGAAGGGTGCGATGATCGATCTGCTGCAAGCGACTGGCCGTTTCCCATGACCGACATGCCTATGATCGATACTCCGTCACCCAATTTCGACGATCGCAGCCTGCCTGTCACCATGCTGGTGCTGCACTATACCGGGATGCCCGACGCGGCGAGCGCCATCAACTGGCTTGCCAACCCGGAATCGAAAGTGTCGGCCCATTATGTCGTGACCGAAGATGGGCAGATCATCCGCATGGTCGATGAGGCAAAGCGCGCCTGGCACGCGGGCCGATCGCACTGGCGCGGGGTCAGCGATATCAATTCGGCCAGTATCGGCATAGAAATCGTCAATCCCGGTCATGAATGGGGCTATCGCCCCTTTCCCGATACGCAGATGGGATCGCTGATCCCGCTGGTGCATGATATCGTCCAGCGGCACCGGATCACGCGCGGCAATATCGTCGGCCACAGCGATATCGCCCCGGCGCGCAAGCAGGATCCGGGCGAACTATTTCCCTGGCATCAACTTGCCCGCCTCCGCCTGGCCCTCCCGCGTCCGACCAAGAATCTGATGGACCCGCACTGGACCGACAGCGGCTTCATGCTGGCGCTGGAGCGCTTCGGCTATGACATCGCCGATCCGCAGGCGGCCGTCGTCGCCTTTCAGCGCCGCTTCCGCCCCGAAGTGATCGACGGGGTGATTTGCGGCGAATGTCGCGCGATCCTGCTGGCGCTGTTGCTGCCCAAGCCCCGTGGCGATGAATAAGGGCGTGACGATTTAGGATTAGGGCGCTAGGGACCGTTCCGCCAGAGGGCCGGGCGGCCGCGGCGTGGCGGGTAACTTCCACGGCGAGGAAAGTCCGGGCTCCACGAAATGACGGTGCCGGTTAACGACCGGCTGGAGCGATCCAAGGGACAGTGCAACAGAAAGCAGGTCGCTACAGCTTCGGCTAAGCGAAATTGAAAGGGTGCGGTAAGAGCGCACCGCGTCTGCGGCAACGCAAGGCGGCACGGTAAACCCCACCGGGAGCAAGACCGAATAGGGGCGGCGCGCAGCAGGTCGCAAGATTTGACTGCTAGGTCTGTTTCGACCGAGATCGCCCGGGTTGGTTGCTTGAGGAACGGAGCAATCCGTTCCCTAGAGGAATGGTCGCCTATCCCCGGAAACGGGGTGGACAGAACCCGGCTTACAGGCTCTCTGGCATTTTCCTGTTCAAAATCGGCGGGCGGGGTGGCTTTCCGTCCCCACCTTCCCTAATTCGGGGACATGGCCAAAAACAGCCGATCCAATGACTGGGGCTTTCCCCGCTGGCGTGCCTATGGCGCGGCGCGTGAGGCACAGCGCGTGCGCATGTGCGACCGCTTCGGTTGTGACAAGCCGGGCGATTGCCCCGCGCCCAAATCGCCCAACAGCCCGGAACGCTGGTATTTCTGCCCCGATCATGCGGGCGAATATAACCGCAACTGGGACTATTTTCAGGGTCTGGACGATGAAGAGCGGGCGGCCCGCGAAAAGGCGGAACGCCGCGACGCGGGCGGTTACCAGTCCAGCGCCTATCATGGCTGGGGCGGGCCGGGCGACGGCAGCCGGTCGCGCGACGAACTCCACGCTCTCAAGGCGCTGGAATTGGAGGACGACGCGGATTTCGATGCGGTCAAGAAAAGCTGGCGTCGCCTCGCCAAGGAATATCATCCCGACGTGAAGCCCGGCGACAGCGACGCGGCGGTGCGGTTCCAGGCGATCCAGGCCGCCTATGAAGTGCTGCGCGCGGCGGAAGAGCGGCGCACCTGGAAGCCGCGCGGAGCAAGCGATTGAAGGATCATGTCAGCTCCAACTGGTCCAATGTGGTGCTGGTCTGCCGCAAATGTTCCAAGAAGCTGGACGGCGGCTTTGGCCCTGATGGCAAGGCGCGCCTTGCCAAGGCGTTGCGCAAGCATCTGTCGCTGAAGACCGGGCGCAAGGCGGCGGCCGGTATCCTGGAGGTCAATTGCCTGGGCATATGTCCCAAGGGCGCGGTGACGGTGGTCGATGGCGCCGCCAGCCGCGACTGGCTGTTGGTGCGTCCGGGCGCGGACCTGGACGATCTGACCGAAGCGCTGAACTTGCACAGCCGCGCGCATCCTTAATTATATTCTTACCAATCCATCCTAATCGGATGGAATGAAATTTTCCGCGTCCTTTCAACGGGGTCTGCCCCTGATTTGCCAATGTGCGCTGATCCTGATCGGTCTGCTCGGCCTCTATGCCGCGCCGCCGACGCAGGGGCGGATGCTGTTGCTGCCCTTGACCATGGAGGCGCGGGGCGACCTGGCACAGGTCGCGATCGCGCATGGTGCGCGGCTGATCGCCCATGGTCCATGGGCGGGATCGATGCTGGTCGAAGGCAGGCGCGATCAACTGGTTCCCGCGCTTATGCGCGAAGGCGTGATCGCGCTGTCGGCGCAAATGGGCGGTTGCGGGGAGCAGGCCTGATGAGCGCGGTGACCAGTCTGGACCGGCTGCGGCTACAAGGCCTGCGCATCCTCCTGTTCGTCAACTGGCTGTGGACCGCGTCCCTGGGCCTGGGCGGGCTGATGCTGGGCGCGGAGCATACCGGACGGGCGTTCATCTTTTCGGCGCTGGTCAACATTCTGCCGACATTGGGGGTGATGCGGCAGGAACGAAATCTGGAATCCCGCCTCGCCATGGGCACGCTGGCAGCGGTGCAACCGGCGATCGGGCTGTACCTGCTGTCGGGGCATGGCTGGCAGATGGATGGCCATATGTTCTTTTTCGTGGCGCTGGCGGGGCTGGCGCTGCTGTATGACTGGCGGCCCATCATGCTGGCGGCCGCCCTTACCGCCCTGCATCATCTGGTGCTCAGCTTCGTCCTGCCGACCTGGGTCTTCCCCGATAACGCCAATGTCGGGCGCGTGGCGATCCACGGCGTTGCGGTCCTGCTACAGGCGGCGGTGCTCTGTTATCTGACCGTCCGGCTGCGGACCATGTTGCTCGCGCTCGACGGGCATGTGGCACAGGCGGGGCAATTGGCGCAGCAGGCCGAACAGGGCCGGGACGTCGCGGAAGCCGCCATGGCGACCAGCCGGGACATGGACGCCCGCGCCGCGCATTTGCGCGCGCAGCAGGAGTTGGAAAAGGCGCGCATGGCGGCGGACCGGCGGCAGGCCACCTTGATGCTGGTGGGCGACTTCCGCCATTCCGTGTCGGAAATCGTCGGCGCGGTCGGTGCCGCAGCGCAGGAACTGGATGAATTGGCCCGGCAGCTCAATCATCTGGCCCAACGCGCCAGCGCCGGGACGGAGGAAACGGTGGCGATCGCGGAGCAATCATCCGCCAACGCGACCATGCTGGCGCGGCGCATCGATCAATTGTCGGAATCGATCGCGGCGATCGCATCGGCATCCCACCAGCAGGCCTTGTTGGGCAGCGAAGCGCAACGCGTCTCCACCACCGGTCATCAGGCCGTGCATGAACTGGAAGGGCGCACCACGTCCATTACCAGCTTCGCCGACAGCATCACCGACATTGCGGCGCGGACCAACCTGCTGGCGCTCAACGCCACGATCGAGGCGGCGCGCGCCGGGGATGTCGGCCGTGGCTTTGCCGTCGTGGCGGGCGAGGTGAAACAGCTGGCGAACCAGGCGGCCAATGCGACCGGCGAAATCCACGCGCTGGCCTGGTCCGCGCGGCAGGGCGCGGGCGTGGCGCAGGAGGCGCTGTCCGAAGTGGCGGGCGCGGTCGCGCAACTGGCCGATGCCGCCGACGCGATCCAGCGCGCGGTCGTGGATCAGCGTGATGCCACCAGCGCGATCGGCGACTCAGCGCGCGATACCGCACAGGATGCGGCGATGATGACCCGGCAGATGGAGGATGTCGCCGATGTGGCGCGCGATACGGAAAGCCTGTCGAGCCGGGTATCCAGCGCCGCATCCAGCCTATCGCAAACGGCCAAGGCGTTGCAGCGGGCGGCGGATCAGTTCGTGACGCAGTTGGAAGCGGCCTGATCGTCCGCGCGCTGTCCTACAGCAGGGCCGCCATCCTATAATGGCGTTACCGGCTATTTCCCATCGTCCAGACAGATTGTGCAAGTTGGAAAGAAAATTTCAGTCTCGCGACATGAAATGTCGAAATTAGCGGGAAATGTGAGAAGTTAGCGGGACCGATCGCGATGGCGACCGGTCCCGCTCGTCATAGTCAGCCCGGCTGGTCGGCGCGGCTGGCGCCTTCGCCGTCCAGGTTCAACGCGGCGAAATCCCAGTTGATCGCTTCCTTGAGGATGCGGTCGGCATAGCTGGGGCGCAGGTTGCGATAGTCGATATAATAGGCATGTTCCCACACATCGACGATCAGCAGCGGCGCATGACCTTCATGCGCGACGGGGGTGTCGGCGTCGTGATAGCTGGTCACTTCCAGCTTGCCGTCCTTGAGGACCAGCGCGGCCCAGCCGCTGGCGAAATGGCCGACGGCCTCTGCCTTGAGCTTTTCGATCAGCGCATCGACCGACCCGAAGGCATCTTCGATCTTGGTCAGCAGTTCGCCGGTCGGTTCCGTCTTCGTGGGTGACAGCGACTGCCAGTAGAATGTGTGGTTCCAGATCTGGCCGACTTGGTTGAACAGGCCGCCCTTGGCCGACTTGATCAATTCGACCAGCGACTTGCCCTGCAGGCTGGCGTCGGCGGCGACCAGTTCATTGGCCTTCACGACATAGGCATTATGATGCTTGCCATGATGGAAATCGAAGGTTTCGACCGACAATATGTCGCCGAAGGCGTCCTTGGCGTAGGGAAGGTCAGGCAGAACAAAGGCCATGGCGGAACTCCTCGGGTTCGTTATGGGGCGGCCGCGCAAAAGGCTGGCGCGGTCGGTTGGTTCTATGGTCCGGGCGGGGCGTTGACGCCTCCGCCGCTTCCCATATGCGCACCCAACGCCCAAGAAAACAGATATGTGCCTATTGCGAAACGATCGCAGAAATAAGGGCTTATCCCTGCGGTGGGCTGGTTTCGCCGATCTCGTCGCTCGCCGGTTCCTCGCCCAGCGTCAGGCCGTGGCGCATCAGCATCGGAATGTTCGCGGCGGCGAAGACCACCGACACGATGGTCACGCCCCACACCTTGACCGCCAGCCAGGTGTCGAAGCTCATCGATCGGCGCATCGCTTCATTGGCGATCGCCATGGCGACGAAGAAGAGCGCCCAGTTACGCGACAATTTGAGCCAGCCTTCATGCGTCAGCCCGTCATAGGCGGCCTGGAGCAGATATTTGAGCAGCGGCTTGCCGCGCAGCAGACCGGCGAACAGCATCAGCGCGAAGAAGGCGTAAATGATGGTCGGCTTGATCTGGATGAAGCTCTGATCATGGAAATAGATGGTGAGGCCACCGAAGAACAGGATCAGCAGCGCCGACAGCCAGAGCATTGGCGACACGCGGCCCAGCTTCACCTTCGACACGATCACCGCGACCACGATCGCCACCATGAAGGCGGCGGTGCTGAACGTCATGGCCGTAATCGGATTGTCCGCGCCCCAGAACCAGCCCGCCCCCTTATAGGTCAGGAAGAACACCAGCAGCGGCCCGAAATCGAGCGCCAGGCTGAGCGTGCCGTTATGGGCGGGCTTGCTATTGGGCATGAAACATAACTCCGGTGCTCCCGCGAAGGCGGGAGCCCAGTTCGAGCGGCGCGCATGGGCGAAACATGGGGACTAGGCTCCGGCCTGCGCCGGAGCACCTGTTTGCATCAGCGCGCATAAGCGGTCCCGGCGATCGCGCGGGCCATGTCGCCCGGATCAAACGGGCGCAGATCCTCGATCTTCTCCCCCACGCCGATCGCATGAATCGGCAGGCGGAATTTCTCCGCCGCCGCGACCAGCACGCCGCCGCGCGCCGTGCCGTCCAGCTTGGTCATGACGAGGCCCGTGACCTGCGCGGTTTCTTTGAAGACTTCGATCTGGTTCAATGCATTTTGACCCGTGGTGGCATCCAGAACCAACACAACGTCGTGCGGGGCGGCCGGGTTCAATCGGCCCAGCACGCGGCGCACCTTCGCCAGTTCATCCATCAACTCGGTCTTGTTCTGCAAGCGTCCGGCAGTGTCGACGATCAGCACGTCGATGCCGGTTTCAGTGGCCTGCTTGACCGCGTCGAACACGATGCCCGCCGCGTCGCCGCCTTCCTTGCCCGCGACGATGGGAATGCCCAGCCGCTCCGCCCAGACCTTAAGCTGGCCGATGGCCGCCGCGCGGAACGTGTCGCCTGCGGCCAGCATCACGCCATAATCCTGTTCCAGGAAATTATTGGCAAGCTTGGCGATGGTGGTGGTCTTGCCTGAGCCGTTGACGCCGATCACCAGGATCACCTGCGGGCGCGGGAAGGCTTCGATCTCCAGCGGGCGGGCCACCGGGGCCAGCGTCTTCTCAATCTCCTCCGCGATGATCTCGCGCAGATAGTCCTCGGTCAGTTCCTTGTTGAAGCGCCCTTCGGCCAGCCTCTCGCGCACGCGCCCAGCCATGGCGGGGCCAAGGTCGGACAGGATCAGCGCCTCCTCGATCTCGTCAAGGGTCTGCGTATCCAGGGCGGCCTTGGAGAAAAGGCCGGTGAGATTGTCGCCGAGCTTGTCGGACGTGCGCTTCAATCCGCCGAAGAGGCGGTCGCGCCAGCTGGTGCCGGTGTCTGTCATTGCTGCGCCTCTTGCGCGATCAGCGCGCCATTCTCAAGCGCCGTGATCGTGGCACGGACGATGGAAGAGGGGGCGTGACCCGTCGCCAAGCGCACCGGCGCGAAATTTTCGGCATGGCCGGTCATCCCGTTGCGCTCGACCAGCAGCGCTTGGGTGGTGCCGATCAGGCTGCGCAGCCACGCATCGCGGCGCGTGGCGCAAGCGTCGCGCAGCAGGGCAGCGCGGGCCTTGACCGTCGCGCGATCGACCTGCGGCATCCGCGCGGCGGGGGTGCCGGTGCGCGGGGAGTATGGGAAGATATGGCCGTGGACGATATCGCAATCGGCGATCAGGGCCAGGCTGTTGGCGAACATCGCGTCATCCTCGGTCGGGAAGCCAGCGATGATGTCCGCGCCGATGCTGATGTCGGGGCGGGCGGCCTTGAGTCGCTCTACGATGGCCATGGCGTCGGCGCGGCTGTGGCGGCGCTTCATCCGTTTGAGGATCATGTCGTCGCCGGCCTGAAGCGACAGATGGAGATGCGGCATCATGCGCGGTTCATGGGCGATCAGGTCGAACAGCCGATCGTCAATCTCCACGCTGTCGATGGAGGACAGGCGCAGGCGGGGGAGGTCCGGCACGCCTTTGAGGATACGTTCTATCAGCAGGCCGAGCGACGGGTTGCCGGGCAGGTCGGGACCATAGCTGGTGACGTCCACACCGGTCAGCACAATTTCCCGATAGCCCGCTTCGACCAGTTGCTTCGCCTTCTCCACCACCGCGCCTGCGGGCACGGAGCGGCTGTTGCCCCGGCCATAGGGGATGATGCAGAAGGTGCAGCGGTGGTCGCAGCCATTCTGCACCTCCAGGAACGCGCGGGCATGATCGGCGAAAGCGCTGGCCATGTGCGGCGCGGTGTCGCGCACGGCCATGATGTCGGATACGCGGACTTTCTCCGTACCATGGACCCAATCCGTCACCCCAGCGAAGGCTGGGGTCTCACTTTTTTCGGGCGAAAGCGAAGAAAGAGAGATCCCAGCTTTCGCTGGGCTGACGGGCGATAGGTTTCCGCCTCCATCTTCTCCCGATTGCCGATCACCCCATCGACTTCCGCCATGGCGGCGAACGTTTCCGGTTCGGTCTGGGCGGCGCAGCCGGTAACGAGGATGCGGGCGTCGGGCCGTTCGCGGCGAGCGCGGCGGATCGCCTGGCGCGTCTGGCGCACCGCTTCGGCCGTCACGGCGCAGCTGTTGACGACGATCAGGTCGTCCTGGTCGCGCGCCATATCGCGGATAGCCTCGCTCTCCGCGATGTTGAGGCGGCAGCCCATGGTGATGATGTCGGGGCCGCGCATCAGAAACGGTCCCAGTCAGCCTCACCGTCGAAGACATGGGTGGCAGGGCCGGTCATGCGGATCGTGCCGCCCGGCGCCCAGTCGATGACGAGGTCGCCGCCCGGCAGGCTGACGGTCGTCGGACCGCTGACCAGCTTGCGCCGGACGGCGGCGACGGCGGTGGCGCAGGCGCCGGTGCCGCATGCGCGCGTCAGGCCCGCGCCGCGTTCCCAGACGACCAGGCGGATATGGTTTTCGCCCATAATCTGCGCGAAATTGACGTTCACCCGCTGCGGGAACAGCGGATCATGCTCGATCAGCGGGCCGAGACGATCGAAGTTTACACCGTCCAGATCGTCCACGAAGAAGATGACGTGCGGGTTGCCGACATTCACGGCGGCGGGGGCGGGCAGGTCTTCCCAACTGGCGCTCATCGTCAGCGTGTCCATGGGATAGGCGAGCGGGATCGCATCCCAATCGAAGCGGGGTGCGCCCATATCGACGCTGGCGCCGCCATCGACGGCCTTGGCATCGAGCAGGCCCGCCTTGGTGCGGATCAGCACATCGCGGCCGACGAACAGGGGTACGCAGCGGGTGGCGTTGCCGCACGCCTCCACTTCGCTGCCGTCGGCGTTGAAGATATGCATGGAGACGTCCGCGTCGTCGGCCTCGCCGATCAGGATAAGCTGGTCGCAGCCGATCCCGGCATGGCGATCGGCAATGGCGCGCGCGCGCGCCGCCGTCATGGCGATCGCGTGCATGCGCGCGTCGATCACGACGAAATCGTTGCCCAGGCCGTGCATTTTGGAGAAGCGTCCCATAAGCGTGCATCTAATGCGCACCTATGGGAAAAGCCAGTGGCTGACGAAGGGCACTTCGTCAGCCGCCGCGGACTTATTTCAGCAGAAGGTCCTGAAACAGCATGGACCCCATCACGACGCGATATTTGCCGCGATCGCCATTTTCCTGATCCAGGGTCTGGAGCGACTTGGCCTGCCACTGCATATAGGCGGCCCGCTGTTGCAACGCCTCTTTTGCATTGGGGAAGTCGGCATAGGTGACCATCAGATACAGGTCCGGCTCGCCCGCGCGCGGATAGAGATTTTGCATGACCTTATAGGATTTGATCCAGCCCTTCGACTTGGCGAACTCCTGTTGCTTCTTCCAGGAGGAGGCGAGAAACTGGGTATAGGCAAGGTCGCCGCCGGGCAGCACGTCGATCATGGAAATGTCGGTGAAATCGCCCGGGTCGGCGGGATAATCCTGCGCCATTGCAGAGGTGGAACAGGCCATGGCGGCAGCGATCAGGCCGCAGGACAGTGTCATCTTCATCATTGATCCCCTTTTTCCGCCTTAGGCGGATGCTCAAACCACATAGCTGCGATGCAGCCATGGTCCTTTGCTCGGCGACCCTGCGCTGCCGATGTTATCCCGGCAGTCGATGAAAGGACATGGTTACGCTACGCCGTCCTTGTTGAAAATATAGGATGATAGCGACAATTGCAGGATCAGATCGCCGTCGCGCGCTTTTGCCCATAGAGAAAATAGACCACCAGTCCGATCGCGTTCCATACCAGGCAAGCGACGATCGTTTTCACCGGCAGGCTGGCGAAGAGATAGGCGCAGCCGCAGATCGCGCCCAGGCCCACGATCCAGGCGGCGGGCGCGCGGAAGGGGCGGCGCAGGTCCGGCAGGCGTCGGCGCAGGACGAGCAGGCAGGCGCCCACGGCGGTGAAGGCAATCAACGTGCCGGCATTGGCGAGCGCGGCGATCTGGTCGATGGGCAACAGGCCCGCGATGATCGCCACCAATATGGCGGTGACGATCGTGATGCGCGCAGGCGTGCCGCGCTTGGAAATCTTGGCAAGGCTTTGCGGCAGGAATCCGTCGCGCGCCATGACCAGGAAGATGCGGCTCTGGCCGTAGAGAAAGCCCAGCAGCACGGTGGGCAGCGCAATCACGGCGGCGATGGCGACGATGCGCGCGACCCCGCCCTGGCCCATTTCGCGCAGGATCAGCGCCAGGGGTTCGGGACTGTCGGCAAAGCGGGTGAAGGGTAGGGCGCCGATCGCGGCGGCGGCTACCAGCACATAGATGAGCGTGCAGATGACGAGCGACCCGACGATGCCGATGGCAAGGTCACGATCCGGGTTCTTGGCTTCCTCCGCAGCCGTCGAAATGGCGTCGAAACCATAGAAGGCGAAGAAGATGATGGCCGCCGCCGCCATCACGCCGCGCTCGACCCCGTCCGGTCCCATATGTTTGGCAAAGCCGAAGGGCATGAAGGGGTGCAAGTTCTGCGCGTCGAAGGCGGGCAGGGCGAAGGCCACGAACAGGCTCAAAGTCGCGATCTTGATCAGCACCAATATGCTGTTGAGGCGGGCGCTTTCGCGCGTGCCGAGCATCAGCAGGCCCGCGACCACGGCGATGATGAAGATGGCGGGCAGGTTGATGAGGCCGCCCAGTTCCGGTCCCTGCGTCAGCGCCTGCGGAAAGCCGATCGCGGTCAGCAGCGGCGCAGCATAGCCCGACCAGCCGACCGCGACGGTGGACACGACCAGGCTATATTCCAGGATCAGGCTCCACCCCACGATCCAGGCAATGCCTTCGCCCAGCGCGACATAGCTATAGCTGTAGGCGCTGCCCGCCGCGGGCATCATGGTCGACAATTCGGCATAGGCGAGCGCAGCGCAGGCGCAGATCGCGCCCGCTATCGCGAAGGAGAGCAGCACCGCCGGACCGGCGCGATCCGCGCCGACGCCGATCAGGGTGAGGATGCCCGTCCCGACGATCGCGCCCACGCCCAGCGCCAGCAGATGCGGCCAGGACAGGGTGCGCGCCAGTTGATGGCTGGCGTCCTGCGGCGTCATCGCACCCATCGGCTTGCGGCGTGTCCAGCTCATGATCGGTTCCCCATATTGTCGCGTTACCATGCCGAAAGCTGCGGGACTGGCAAGGGTGGAGATTGACGAACCATGTTTTTGTATATACATAAATCTAGGTGGACATTGAGTTCGATCCTGCCAAAGACAAGATCAACCGGGGCAAGCACCATGTGCCGCTTGCCTTTGGTGTAGAGATTTTCTCCGATGCCGAGATGCTGATCGTTCCAACCATCAGGATCGAGGATGAAGAGCAGCGATACAAGGCGATCGGGCTGATTGATGGCAGGTTATGGACTGTTATCTATGTGATGCGCGAATATAGGCATCGCTTCATTTCGGTAAGGAAGAGCAATGGAACTGAACAAAGACTATATAGTGGGGCTGCCGGCTGACCCTGATGATCCTGAGGATCGCGACGTCAGTGTCGCGGCGATCGAGCAGGCGTTGGCGGAGCGGGAGGCGCGCCGCCGCCTTGGTGGTCGTCCGGCAGGCTCCAACAAGGAGCAGGTCGCGCTGCGCATAGACAAGGATGTGCTGGCACGCTTCCGCGCGACCGGGCCGGGGTGGCAGACGCGGATTAACGAGATACTGCGCGCGGCCAAGCTGTAGCTCTGCTTGCGCGGCGGCGGACTTTCCGCTAGGGGCGCACCTGCAATCGGACGGTTTGCCGTTCGGTCCCTGACTTATCCATTGAGCGCGCAGCCGGAAACGGGATGCATCAGGCGCTTTGTATGGACGCTGGTTGGCGAGGTTTCGCCCACCGGCGATTTTGTCGTTTGGCAGGGATGCATGATTTTCCGGGCCTTTTGGCCCCAATTGAGGTGATGATGTTCGATTCGCTGAGCGATCGTCTGAGTGGGGTATTCGACAAACTACGTGGGCGCGGCGCGCTTACGGAGGACGATGTCCGCGCCGCGATGCGTGAGGTGCGAGTTGCGCTGCTGGAAGCCGACGTTGCGCTGCCGGTCGTGCGCCAGTTCGTGGATCAGGCCACGGAACGGGCGGTCGGCAGCGATGTGCTGCGGTCGGTCACGCCCGGCCAGATGGTCGTCAAGATCGTGTCCGACACGCTGACGGAGACGCTGGGGTCGGAAACGTCCGACCTGATGATCGACGTGTCGCCGCCCGCCGTCATCATGATGGTCGGCCTGCAGGGGTCGGGCAAGACCACCACGACCGCCAAGATCGCCAAGCGGCTGAAGGAAAAAGAGCGCAAGAAGGTGCTGATGGCGTCGCTCGACGTCCAGCGCCCGGCCGCGCAGGAACAACTCGCGGTGCTGGGGACGCAGATCGACGTCGCGACCCTGCCGATCGTCGCCGGGCAGCAGCCGGTCGATATCGCCAAGCGCGCGTTGCAGTCGGCGAAGCTCCAGGGCTTCGACGTGGTGATGCTCGACACCGCCGGCCGCCTGCATGTCGATCAGGCGTTGATGGACGAGATGAAGGCGGTGGCCGATGTCGCCGATCCCGCCGAAATTCTGCTGGTGGTCGATTCGCTGACCGGCCAGGACGCGGTCAATGTCGCGACGAACTTCTCGGCCCAGGTGCCGCTGACCGGCGTGGTGCTGACCCGCATGGATGGCGATGCGCGCGGCGGCGCCGCCCTGTCGATGCGCGCCGTCACTGGCCGCCCGATCAAGTTCGCGGGCACGGGCGAAAAGCTCGACGCGCTCGAACCCTTCCATCCGCAGCGCGTAGCGCAGCGCATCCTGGGCATGGGCGATGTCGTCAGCCTGGTCGAGCGCGCCGCCGAGACGATCGACGCAGAAGAAGCCGACAAGCTCGCCAAGAAGATGGCGAAGGGTCAGTTCGATATGAACGACCTGCGCAGCCAACTGAACCAGATGCGCCGCATGGGCGGGCTGGGCGCGCTGGCGGGCATGTTGCCGGGCCTGAAAAAGGCGCAAGCGGCGATGGCGAACAGCGGTGCGAACGACAAGACGCTGATCCATCTGGACGCCATGATCGGCTCCATGACGCCCAAGGAGCGGGAGAAGCCCGCCCTGATCAACGCCAAGCGTAAGATCCGCATCGCCAAGGGCGCGGGTCGCACGGTGCAGGACGTCAACCGCCTCCTGAAAATGCATCAGGAAATGGAAGGCGCGATGAAGAAGATCCGCAAGATGGGCGGCTTGAAAGGGCTGGCCAAGATGTTCGGCTCCGGCGGCCTGGACGGCATGCTGGGCGGGGGCGGCGCGCCGCCGCAGGGCATGTCCGGGCTGGGGGGCAATATGCCCAACATGCCGCCCGGATTTCAGAATTTCCTGAAAAAGAAATAAGCAATTTTAACGCATTAGATTTGAGTAGAAAGGTCAAATTCCATGGCAACCACCATTCGTCTGTCGCGCGGCGGCTCCAAGAAGCGCCCCTATTATCGCATCGTCGTGGCCGACAGCCGCGCGCCGCGTGACGGCAAGTTCATCGAACGTATCGGCAGCTACAACCCGGTCCTGCCCAAGGGCGACGAAAAGCGCGTCGTTCTGGACGTGGAACGCGCGAAGCACTGGGTTGCCGCCGGCGCCCAGACGACCGACCGCGTCGCCCGCTTCCTGGACGCCGCTGGCGTGAAGGAGCGCGTCGCGCGCAACAACCCGAACAAGGCTGAGCCGGGCCAGAAGGCCAAGGATCGCGCTGAAGACCGCGCCACCAAGGCCGCCGAAGCGGCGGAAGCGGCCGAAGCCGCCAAGGCTGCTGCCGCCGAGGCGGCTGCTGCGCCTGCCGAAGCGCCTGCTGAAGAGGCCGCGCCCGCCGAGGACGCTGCTGCCGAACAGGCCGAGGGCTGATCCTCTTGACCGACAAGCCCGTCACTCTCGCCGCAATCATTGGCGCGCATGGGGTGGCGGGCGACGTCCGCCTGAAGCTGTTTGGCGAGGGGGCGGAAAGCCTCAAAAGCTACAAGAGCTTCGATGCGGCGGGCGCCAAGCTGACGTTGACGTCGCTGCGCCCCGGTCCCAATGGCGCGGTCGCCCGTTTCGCCGAAATCGGCGACCGGAGCGCGGCCGAAGCGCTGCGCGGTACGGCGCTCACCGTGCCGCGATCCGCCCTGCCGCCACTGGCCGAGGGCGAATATTATCATGCCGACATCATCGGCCTGCCTTGCCTTTCCAGCAATGGGGACGCCCTGGGCGAGATCATCGCGATCGAGAATTTCGGCGCGGGTGACATCATAGAGGTCGAACGGCCGGCCGAAGAGGGCAAGAAGGGCAAGCGCTTCATGGCGCCCATGCATGCGGTGACGCTGGAAACCGACCGCGCGATCATCGATGCGATCTTCGTAGAATAAGGGGCAGATGGCCCTTGCGGCCATAGGGCATCCTGCCATGCTTGGCCCTCCGTTGCCGGAGGGTTCATCGCCATGCGTCTTGTCGCTTGCCTGCTTCTGACGATCACATTTGCGCGGCCTGCGCAGGCGGCTGACAGTGCGAAAATCGCACAGGCGATCCCGGCGATCGATCGGCTGTTCGCTGATTTCCAGGTAGATAGCCATGCGCCGGGACTGGTCTATGGCATCGTCGCGGACGGGCGGCTGGTCCATGTGAAGGGGCTGGGCGTGCAGGATCTGGTGCGCAAGCGCCCGGTGACGCCCGACAGCCTGTTCCGCATCGCGTCGATGACCAAGGCGTTCACCGCCCTGTCGATCCTCAAATTGCGGGAAGAGGGCAGGGTGTCGCTGGACGATCTGGCCGAAAACTATGTGCCCGAAATGCGCGGCTGGACCTATCCGACCAAGGATAGCCCGCGCATCCGCATTCGCGACCTGCTGACCCACAGCGCGGGCTTGGTCGACGACAATCCCTGGGGCGATCGGCAGACGCCACTGCCGGACGCGGACTTCACCGCGATGCTGCAACGCGGCGTGCCGTTCAGCAGCGCGCCGGGCAGCCGGTATGAATATAGCAATTTCGGTTTCGCGCTGCTTGGGCGGATCGTCGCCAATGTCTCCGGCCTGCCCTATCGCCGTTATGTCGAACGGACGCTGCTGACGCCGCTAGGCATGACGTCGAGCGGCTATGAGGTTGGAGAATGGCCGATCGAGCGCCGGGCGGTCGGCTATCGTTGGGAGGATGGCCGCTGGAAAGCGGAGCCGGATATGCGCGACGGCGCGTTTGGCGCGATGGGCGGGCTGCAGACCAGCGCAAGCGACTATGCCCGCTGGGTCGCCTTCCTGCTGTCCGCCTGGCCCGCGCGCGACGATCCCGATGATGGGCCAGTGTCGCGCGCAGCGGTGCGGATGCTGGCGCAGGGCAGCAATTTCGTCACCATCGCCCAGCGTAATGGGGCAAGTGGTCCGTCCGCCTGCCGTGAGGCGGCCGCCTATGGCTTTGGTATGCGGGTGGCGCAGGATTGCGACCTGGGCCTGACGCTGAGCCATGGCGGCGGGTATCCGGGCTATGGCAGCCATGTGCTGTTGATGCCCGATCATGGCGTGGGCATCTTCGTCTTCACCAACCGCACCTATAATGGCGGGGCTGGTCCGGCCTGGGACGCGGCGGTCGCGTTGCAGAAGGCGGGCGCGCTGGTCGAACGCACATTGGCGGTGTCGCCGCTGCTGGCGGACGGCTATGCCGCGGCTGGGCGCATCTATGCGGCGGGCGATGTCGGCGTGGCGCGGGACCGGCTGGCGATGAACTTCCTGATGGACAGCGACTTGGACAGCTGGCGGCGCAAATTGGCGGCGGTGAAGGCTGAGGTCGGCGCCTGCCGCACCGATGCGCCGGTCAAGGTGAGCGGTGGCCTGTCGGGCAGTTTCATCTGGTCGTGCGAGCGAGGCCGGGTGGCGGGTACGATCCTGCTCGCGCCAACCCTGGACGCGCAGATTCAGGAACTCAAATTGTCGGTGAAACTCCCGTAACGGCGGGAACTGGACGAGGCATCGCGCTTGCCTTAAGCGCGAGCCATGGCGCAAATCCTTACCGCTCTCTATCTGTTCGCAATGCTGGCCGCTGGCTGGCGGTTGTTCGGCATCGGCTGGTCGCGCGGGGTGAAAGTGGCCGCGGCGGTGGCGCTGGTCTGCCCGATCCCGCTGCTGATCCTGAGCCGCGGCCTGTTGCACCCCGAACGCCCCTATGCGGGGCTGCTCCAGAGCATCGGCATCGCGTTGCTGATCTGCGGCGCCCTGTGCCTGTGCGGCGGCGTGTCGGCGGCGTGGATGCGGACGCGGCGCAAATGAGCTTTGCCGCGCAGATATTGACGCTCTATCCCGAAATGTTTCCCGGGCCGCTGGGCGTGTCGCTGGCGGGGCGGGCGCTTGGCGAGGGAACGTGGGCGTGCGACCCGATCCATATCCGCGACTTCGCCACCGACCGGCATCGCACCGTGGACGATACGCCGGCGGGGGGCGGGGCGGGCATGGTGCTGCGCGCTGACATCCTTGCGAAGGCGGTCGATCATGCGGTGGAGAAGCGCCCCGACCTGCCCGTGCTGGCGATGACGCCGCGCGGCGCGCCCATCACGCAAGCGCGGGTACGGGCGCTGGCGCAGGGGCCGGGGGTGACGATCCTGTGCGGCCGGTTCGAGGGGTTTGACGAACGCATTTTCGACGCCCGGCCGATCGAGCAGGTCAGCATGGGCGACATCATCCTGTCGGGCGGGGAAATGGCCGCGCTGCTGCTGCTCGATGCTTGTGTTCGGTTGCTTCCCGGTGTAATGGGCGCGGCTTCCAGCGGAGTCGAGGAGTCCTTTGAAACGGGACTGCTCGAATATCCGCACTATACCCGCCCGGTGGAATGGGAGGGGCGCACGATCCCGCAAGTGTTGCGATCGGGGGATCATGCGAAGATCGCCGCCTGGCGGAAACAACAGGCGGAAGATCATACACGGCTAAGGCGGCCAGACCTTTGGGAGCGTCACATCGACGGTCGGGTCCAGTCGCCCTCTGGTGCGCAGCGAAAGACTAAGGACTGACGTCATATGAACATCATCCAGCAGATCGAGGCGGAAAGCATCGCCGCCCTCGGCAAGGACATCCCCGATTTCCGCCCTGGCGACACTCTGCGCGTCGGCGTGAAGGTGGTCGAAGGCGAACGCAGCCGCGTCCAGAACTATGAAGGCGTGTGCATCGCGCGTTCGAACAAGGGCATGGGTTCCAACTTCACCGTGCGCAAGATCAGCTTCGGCGAAGGCGTGGAGCGCGTATTCCCGCTCTATTCGCCCAACCTCGATTCGATCACCGTCGTCCGTCGTGGCGTGGTGCGTCGTGCGAAGCTCTACTATCTGCGCGGCCGCACCGGCAAGCGCGCCCGTATCGCCGAGCGTCGCGACACCCGCGAAGGTTGAGGCGCGAAGGTTAATCCAACGCAGTCTGGGCGTTTATCAACGCTTCTTGACAGTTGTAAAAAGGAAACAGGCGGTGACCCCCGGGGTCGCCGCCTTTTTCTTTATGTTACAAGGATTTGACAATCCCTGACGACCGTCCGGCTTTGGATGGCGGTGAAGGATTTTGCAGTGCGGCATAAATAGCGTTTCGCGCCATGGCGGATTCATGCCAGCCTTCCGTTTCCAGACATTGCTGAGTGTTTCCAATATCGGACCTGCGGGTTTCCGGTCACGGCGGCATTCGCGCCGAATAACTGCGAATAAGCAGGGCGACGACAAGAGAAGACGATCCGGGAGAGGCCTTCAACGATAGCAATATTAGGGGGCTGTTACATGCGCTATACAAGTCTTGTTTCCCGCGCCGCCATCGCGATCGCGATCAGTTCTTCCGCCACCGTATTTGCCCAGGATGCCGCGCCGCAGGCCGCCGCCGTCGATGAGGGCACATCCATCATCGTCACCGGCACCCGCGCCACGGGCGTGACCGCCGCCGAAAGCGCCGCGCCGATCAAGGTGATCGACGCGGCTTCGCTGGAAAAGGTCGGGCAGCCCAACCTCAACCAGGTGCTGACGCAACTGGTGCCATCCTTCACCGCGCAGGCCTTTGGCGGCGATACCGCGAACCTGACGCTGTCGGCGCGGTTGCGCGGCCTCAGCCCCAATCATGCGTTGATCCTGGTGAACGGCAAGCGGCGTCACGGCACGTCCAACCTGCATGTGTTGAGCGGTCCCTATCAGGGCGGCGCCGCGCCGGACCTGGACATGATCCCGCCCGGGTCGATCGGCCGCATCGAAGTGCTGGAGGATGGCGCCGCCGCGCAATATGGGTCCGACGCGATCGCCGGTGTCATCAATATCATCCTGAAAGAGGATAAGGGGTCGATTTCCGGCAATCTGACCGCCGGGCAATATTACGAAGGCGATGGCACCACCTATTCGGGCAGCGTCACTTTCGCGCCTGACGTGGGGCCGGACTCCTACCTCAACTTCACCATGTTCCACCGATATCACGGCTTTTCCCAGCGCGGCGGGATCGATCGCGGCATCTATGATCGCGATGGATCGATCAGCACGGACCTGTCGGCCGAACATCAAGCGATGGCGGCGATCGGCCTGCCCAACGCGCCCAACACCAACCGGATCGTCGGCGACGCGCGGTCGACGCTGACGACGATCGTCTATAATGCCGGGCATGATTTTGGCGGCGTCGAACTCTATGCCTTCGGCACCTATGGCCGCCGCGATGCGAGCGCCTATGAAAATTACCGGCAGCCCTGGCGCGTCTCTCGTTCCCCGGTGCTGGGCGTGGCGGGTGAGCAGATCCTGTTCAGCGCCACCGGTTTCAACCCGCGCGAAGCGACGAAGGAGGATGATTTCTCCAACACCGGCGGAATCAAGGGTGAAGTCGGCGGCTTCCGCTGGGATCTGAGCACGACCTACGGCCAGGATTATGCCAAGCTCTACACGCTGGATTCCGCCAATCGCACGCTGTTCATCAACACCGGCAGTTCGCCATCCAACTTCTATGACGGCTTCCTCAAGGCGTCTGAATGGACGAGCAACCTTGACATCGCTAAGGAGTTCGAGGTCGGCATGGCGTCGCCCGCCAACCTGGCGTTCGGCGCGGAATATCGCAAGAACAGCTTCACCATCGGCAAGGGCGATTTTGCATCGACCTATTTTGAGGGTGGGCAATCCTATCCCGGCTTCCTCGCCACCGATTCGGGCCGACATACGCGCAACAACAAAGCGGCCTATGTCGACCTGGCGCTGAATCCGGTCGACATGTGGAAGATCGACGGTGCGGTGCGTTACGAGGATTATAGCGATTTCGGCACCAAATGGACGTGGAAGGTCACCAGCCGCCTCGATTTTACCGACCAGATCGCGGTGCGCGGGACGGTTAGCACGGGCTTCCGTGCGCCGTCGCTGCTGGAATCCTATTATAGCTCGACCAATGTCGGGCCGACGTCGGCTTATGTGCAGTTGCCGCCCAACTCCGACGCGGCCAAGCTGCTGGGCTATGAGGATCTGAAGCCGGAGACGTCGACCAACTACAGCCTGGGCCTGGTCCTGCGCCCGATCCCGAAGCTCAACATCACGGTCGACGCCTATCAGATCAAGCTGAAGAACCGCATCGTTGGTACGGGATCGATCCAGGGTCTGTCGAGCGGCACGGTGGTCAACCAGGCGGTGCTCGACGCCATCGCCGCCCATGGCAATGTGCTTGATCCCTATGTGCTGGAAGTGGGCGACGCGGGCGTCAGCCTGTTCACCAACGGCGCCGACACGCGCACGCGCGGCGTGGATGTGACCGCCAGCTATCCGACGCCGGTCGGGGACGGGAGCATCCTGTGGTCGCTGTCGGCGAACTTCAACGAGACGAAGATCACCAAGCTGCGGATCGCCGAAAGCCTCTATGCCGCCGATTCGCGCAGTATTCTGGAAGACGCCTCGCCCAAATATAAGGTCATCGCCGGAGCGCTTTTCACGATGGGGGGCTTCAGCGTCAATCTGCGCGAAACCTTCTATGGCAAGACGTCGCAGGTGATCATCTTTGGCGACACCACGCCGACCGTAAGCGTGGGCGCGGCGGCGATCACCGACCTTGAAGCGAGCTATGCGATCAATGAAGGGCTGACGCTGACGGTGGGCGCGAACAATCTGTTCGACAAGAAGGCCGATACGATGCCCAACGATGCGAACGACATGCCCATCGATGGCGCCCGTGTGCTGGATGCGCCGATCAGCATCTCGCCCTATGGTATCAATGGCGGCTATTATTATGGACGCGTCAGCTTCAAATTCTGATCGTAACGACGCAATGGGGAAAGGCCGGTCGCTGGTGCGCCGGCCTTTTTCATTGGATATGGTTTTTGCATGATCTCTTCGCTGTCTCACCGTCTTGCGACCAGCGCAGACGAACCGGCCTTGTCCGCGCTCATGACGCTGGCGATCGAGCGGTTGCAATCGTCCTTCCTGACGCCGGATCAGGTCGCGGCCAGCCATGGCTTCATGGGGCTGGACAGCCGCCTGATCGAAGACGGCACCTATTTCGTGATCGAGGACGCAGGCGCGCTGGCCGGGTGCGGCGGATGGAGCAGGCGCGCGACCGCCTATGGCGGCGATCATAGCGCGGGACGGGACGATCGGTTGCTCGATCCTGTGAGCGAGGCGGCGAAGGTGCGGGCGATGTACACTCACCCCGATCATGTGCGGAAAGGGGTGGGGACGCTGATCCTTTCGCTCTGCGAAGCGGCGGCCAGGACGGAGGGTTTCGGCGCGCTGGAACTGACGGGCACGATGGCGGGCGTGCCGCTCTATCGCAGCTTTGGGTTCGAAGGCGTGCGCGCGTTCGAGGATAGCGGGGTGCCGATGCTGTTGATGCGCAAGGCGCTGGGCTGAGCGGTCGGAACCGGGTGCACGCATAGGTGCTTGTCTTGCCGAACGGGCAAGAGGAGCGATTATGCGCAGATGGTCATGGATGATCGCGGGCGGCGTGGCGATGCTGGCTGGCGCGGTGTCCGCCGCCGGTGGTAGCGTGTGGCATTACAGCTTTCAGAACGGCATCGGCGAATATCTGACCGGGGAATGGGATTCGCCCACCGGCGGCGCGCTGAACCTGTCGTGCAAGGACGGCCGTGTGACGATCATGGCGCAGATCAAGGGGCAGGCGCCACCGGCAGGCAGCCGGTTGCGGCTGGTCGCATCGTCCCGTGCAGGATCGCGCGAACATGGATTCATGACCGACGGGCAGGGCAGTGCGCGGATCACCGATGCTGTGGGATCGGCGGACTTCCGTGCGCTTTGGGCGGACTTGCGGGCGCGCGACATCGTGACGCTACGCTATGCCGACGGGCGCTGGACCGTGCTGTCGCTGGCAGGCGCGCAGAAGACCTTGCCGCGCGTTCCCTGCGATTGACGGTCAGGGGTTGCGGCTGGTGAACCAGAGACCGCCCAGGCTGATGAGCGCCGCCACTGACATATAGACGCCGACCAGCCCTACGCCCTGCGCGCCGATCAGCCAGGTAGCGACGATCGGGGCCAGCGCGCCGCCGACGATGCCGCCGAGGTTGAAGGCGAAGGACGCGCCGGTATAGCGCAGCTGGATCGGGAAGAGGGCGGGGAGATAGGCGCCCAACGGACCGTAGATGAAGCCCATGGCGAACAGCGCAAGGCTGAGCGCGATGAAGATCGGCAGCAATGCGCCGGTGCCGAGCAGCGGGCCGAAGAGCAGGCCCATCGCCACCGTGCCGACGCAGCCCCAGGCGAGGACGCGGGTGGGGCTGGTCCGGTCCGCCCACCAGCCGGCGATCACAATGCTGACCGCCATGAACAGGATCGCGCCCAGCTGGATCGACAGGAAGCTGCTGCGGCTGATGGCTAGGGTGGTGGTGCCATAGCCGAGCGCGAAGGCGGTCGCGATATAATAGACCGCGAAACAGGCGGCGCAGGCGAAGGTGCCCGCGATCGCTGCGCCCAGATGCGAGGAGAGCAGAGTGGCGAGCGGCACGGCGGGCGGCGGCGTTTCCTTCTGCGCGGCGGCGAACTCCGGCGTTTCGGTGAGTTTGAGGCGGACCCAGAGGCCCAGGATCACCAGCACCGCGCTGCCCAGGAACGGCAGGCGCCAGCCCCAGGCGAAGAAGTCCGCATCGGTCAGGAACGCGCCCAGGATCAGGAACAGGCCGTTGGCGGCGATGAAGCCCACCGGTGCGCCCAGTTGCGGGAACATGCCGAAGCGGGCGCGCCAGCCGGGCGGGGCGTTTTCGACCGCCAATAGTGCCGCGCCGCCCCATTCGCCGCCTAGGCCAAAGCCCTGGCCGAAGCGCAGCAGGCACAGGATCAGCGGCGCCCAATAGCCGATCATCTGATAGGTCGGCAGGAAACCGATCAGCAGCGTGCAGCCACCCATCAGCATGAGCGAGGCGACCAAAGTCGCCTTGCGCCCGATGCGGTCGCCATAATGGCCGAACACCGCCGCGCCGACCGGGCGAGCGAAGAAGGCGAGGGCGAGGCTGCCATAGGAGGCCATCAATTGCGCGGTGGGTGAGGAGGAGGGGAAGAAGAGCGACGGAAAGATCAGGCTGGCGGCGGTAGCGTAGATGTAGAAGTCGTAAAATTCGACCGCCGTGCCGATCAGGCTGGCCGACAGGACACGTTTGTGCCGCCACATTTCGCCGATGCCGCTTGTCTGTGTCATATCTTCCTGCCCCGCCCCGTTCTATCCGCTTTTGACCCATGTTCCCCGGCGAAGGCCGGGGTCCAGTTCCGACGGCAGGACTGGACCCCGGCCTTCGCCGGGGAACATGACGCCTATCGCTTTCGTTTCTGATTCAGCAACTCATAGGCCATGACCGCTGTCGCCACCGCCGCGTTCAGGCTGTCGGCCTTGCCCAGCATCGGCATCTTCACCAACTGGTCGCATTCCGCCTCGTAGCTTTCCGGCAAACCCTGTGCTTCGTTGCCGACCAGCAGGAAGCTGGGGCTGGCATAAAGCGGTTCCTGATAATCCTGCGTGGCTTTAAGGCTAGTGCCGATCAATTCGCCCGGTCCGGTGCGCAACCAATGCATGAACTCACCCCAGCGCGCTTGGGTGATCGACTGGGTGAAAAGCGCGCCCATGGAGGCGCGGACCGATTCGACCGAGAAGGGATCAACGCAATCGTCGATGAGGATCAGGCCGCCCGCGCCGACCGCATCGCCCGTGCGCAATATGGTGCCGAGGTTACCGGGATCGCGCAGCGACTGGGCGACGATCCAGATGTCGGCCTTGCTGCGATCGAGCTTGTCGAGCGGGGTCAGGCGATCGCGATAGACGCCGACGACCGCCTGGGCATTGTCCTTGCCGCTGATCTTGGACAATATGTCGGGCGTGGTTTCGATGACGTCGCCGTCGACCGCTTCCATTGCGGCGATCAGCTCGAGCGCCAGCGGATGCGTCGATCCGGCATGGAACAGCATTTCGGGCAGCACGCCTTCCTCGCGCGCTTCGGTCAGGATGCGCAGGCCTTCGGCCAGGAACAGCCCTTCGGCCTTGCGGTGCTTTTTTTCGCGCAAACTGCGGACGCGCTTCACCAGCGGGTTGGAAAATCCGGTGATCTCACGTGCCACGTCTGTGCTGGTCCCTTGATGAACAGGTCCGATGCTCTAGCGGCGGGCGGCGGAAAAAGACAGCAGGCTTTGCACGGTCGCCTGGCCCTGTCTAAATGGGCATTGCAGCGTCCGTAATGGAACCGCAACGATCGCCATGGATTTCGCACCCGTTCTTGCCTAGGGGGAAATCATGACCATACCACCGTCCCGTAGCTACAAGTTGGAGGACGGTTTCTTCCTCAGCCTTGTCATATTGGTTTCGATCGCCTTCGCGGCGGTGCTGGAACCCTTCTTCGCCGCCGTGTTGTGGGGCGTGATCGTCGCGGTGCTGTTCTGGCCGATCCAGCAGCGCATTTCCGCCCGGATGCCGGGACGACGCAATAGCGCGGCGCTGATCACCCTGCTGCTGATCATCGCCATCGTCATCATCCCCGCGATTCTGCTGGTCAGCGCGCTGATCACGGAGGCGGCGCATGTCTATGCGCAGATCCAGTCAGGGCAGATCGATTTCGCGCGCATGTTCGCGCAGATGCAGGCGGCGTTGCCCGAATGGGCGCATGGCATGTTGCGACGCTTTGGCCTCAACAATTTCGACGCGGCACGGGTGACCGTGACGCGCGGCCTGACCAGCAGTTTCCGCACTTGGGCGGGGCAGGCGCTGCTGATCGGGCAAAGCGCGTTCAGCTTCATCATCGCGCTGGGCGTGATGCTGTACCTGTCCTTCTTCCTGCTGCGCGATGGGGAAAAGCTGTCGCAGCGCTTTTCCGAAGCCGCGCCGTTGCGTCCGCACCAGCGCGAGGCGTTGCTGACCCGTTTCGTCGTCGTCATTCGTGCAACGGTGAAAGGCAGCCTGGTCGTCGCCATCGTGCAGGGCGTGCTGGGCGGGCTTATCTTCTGGGCCGTGGGTATCCAGGGCGCCTTGTTGTGGGGCGTGCTGATGGGCGCCTTCTCTCTGTTGCCCGCGATCGGCGCGGCGATCGTGTGGGGACCGGTGGCGCTATATCTGTTCGCGACCGGTGAGATTTGGCAGGCGGTCGTGGTGGTCGCCAGCGGTGCGCTGATCATCGGGTCGGTCGACAATGTGCTGCGCCCGATCCTGGTGGGCCGCGACACGCGCATTCCCGATTATGTCGTGCTGATTTCCACGCTGGGCGGGATCGAATTGTTCGGCTTCAACGGGATCGTGATCGGGCCGGTGATTGCGGCCTTGTTCATCGCGACGTGGAATATCTTTACCCAGATGCGCAGGGAAGGCGAGATCGTGGATTGATGGCCTGGGGGCAGGGGCGCGCGTTTCGCCAAGATACTCTGGACCCCGGCCTTCGCCGGGGAACGGTACTAATCATTCCTCGCCGAATTTGTCTTCGACCAGGCCGACCAGCTTGCCCAGGCAATCGGAGGCTTCAGGACCAGTGGCCTTGATGACGATGCTGTCGCCCATCGCGGCGCCCAGCATCATCAGGCCCATGATCGACGTGCCGGTGACGTGATTGCCGTCCTTGCTGACGACGATGTCGGATGGCAGGCCGCTCGCCAGGGTCACGAATTTGGCGCTGGCGCGGGCGTGTAGGCCGCGCCGGTTGCTGATACGGACTTCCTGGCTGATTTCATTCATGTGGTGCTGCCCAACAGTTCCGACGCTACGCTGATATATTTCTGCCCCGCTTCGCGCGCGGCGGCAACCGCAGCGCGCACGTCCATGACCTTGCGCGCGCTTTCCAGGCGGATGAGCATGGGGAGGTTGATGCCCGCGATCACTTCGATCTCACCCGCCTTGAGCAGCGAGATGGCGAGGTTGGAGGGCGTGCCGCCGAACAGGTCGGTCAACAGGATGACGCCCGATCCCGTGTTCACGCGGGCGACCGCCGTCGCGATATCCGCGCGGCGCAATTCCATGTCGTCTTCCGGCCCGATGCAGATGGTTTCGATCTGCTGCTGAGGGCCGACCACATGTTCCATGGCTACGACAAATTCGGTCGCGAGCGACCCATGGGTGACGAGTACGAGTCCGATCATGTGCTTCTGCGGCCCACCTGCTTCATGATATTGCTTTCGGGCCTCCCGGACGACGCTTCTCCAGACTGTCCTGGGGCGTCGATTCAATATTGCGGTGCAAGACCGTGGGCGAAAAGCCCGCGGCTTGCAAGTAGTTCGCGACACGTTCCGCCACATGGACGGAGCGGTGCTTGCCCCCCGTACAGCCGAACGCCACGGTGATATAGGCCTTTCCGCCCTCCGAATAGCGCGGCAACAGGGTGGCGAGCAGATCCTCGATCTTCCCCACCGCTTCCTCATAAGCGGGATCGGCCTGGATATAGGCGGCGACCTCCGGGTCCAGCCCGGTCTTGGGCCGCAGGTCCGCGTCCCAATGCGGGTTGCGCAGGAAGCGCATGTCGAACATCAGGTCGGCATTGCGGGGCACGCCGCGCGAAAAGCCGAAGGACAGGATCGTCAGCACTGGGTCCGACAGGCGCTCGCGGGAGAAGCGGTTGCGAATTTCCTGTTGCAGCGAGTTGCTGGTGAAGCCGGTCGTGTCGATCACCTGCGTCGCCCAGCGGCGCAGCGGTTCGGTCAGTTCGCGTTCGCGGGCGATGCCATCGGCGGCGGGGCGGTCGAGCGCCAACGGATGGCGACGGCGGGTTTCGGCGAAGCGTCGCTCCAGTTCGGTGCCGGAGCAATCGAGGAACAGGGTTTCGATGTCGTGGCCATGGCGTTCGCGCATCGCCTTGATCCGCTGGACGATGGCGTTGGCGTCGAAGTCACGGGTGCGCGCGTCGATACCCAAGGCCAGCGGCCGCTCGTCCGCGCCCGCATGGCCCGCGGGCAGGGGGGTGTCGAGCAGCCGGTCGAGCAGGACGAGGGGAAGATTGTCCACCACTTCCCAGCCCATATCCTCCAGCGTCTTGAGCGCTGTGGTCTTGCCCGCGCCTGACAGGCCCGACAGCAGCAGGATGGACTTGGGTTGGCTCATGATGCGGCCAGATCTTTCAGCCCCAGCGCCTTGAGCGCCAGTTCGACCTTGATCGGGGCGGAGGCTTCGAACGGGGCGATTTTCACCACCGGCACGTCGATCCCGGCGATCGCGCGATGGAAGGGAGTGAGCGGCATCCGGTCGACCTTGTCGAACAGGTCAGCGAGCAGCGCGACGGGCGCTTCCTCCACCACCGGCATGGCGACGATGCCCAGGCCGCGTACTTCCATCTTGCCCCGGATCGTGTCGGGTGCGGTGGCGAGCAGCCGCCCGTCGATGCGCTTGATCAGGCTGTAGTCGTCGCTCACCAGCACGGCGCCGCGATCGATCAGGCGGAGCGCCAGATCGGACTTGCCCGCGCCGCTCGGCCCGCAGAGCAGCACGACGCGGCCGTCAATAGCCACGCTGGTCGCATGTAGCGTTTCGGATGAAAGTGCGCGCGCCATATCCCCGGCATCCTTCTAACCTGTGTTGGCGATGTTGGGAATGATGTTGGGGCGGCGGCCCGTCCTATTCCGAAACGATGCCCGGGTCGCGCTCCACCGCCATCGGCAGGCGCAGGATGAAACGCGCGCCGCTTAGCGCATCCTCGCGGTCGCCGATGCCGATCTTGCCCTGATGCCCTTCGATGATGGAGCGGGCGATGGCGAGGCCCAGGCCCGAATGTTTGCCGAACGTCTCCCCTTCCGGGCGGACGCTGTGGAAGCGGCGGAAGATATGTTCGCGCTCGGACTCCGGCACGCCCGGCCCTTCATCCTCCACGCTGACCAGCACTTCATGGTCGGCGACGGTGGCGATGATCTGCACCAGGCCGCCGTCGGGCGAGAAGGACACGGCATTGTCGATCAGGTTGTCGAGCACGCGGATCAGGCGGCCTTCCTCGCCCAGGACCACTGCGACATCCTTGCGCGGGCGGGCGAAGGCCAAGCGGACGCTGCGCGGCACGCCGCGCGCTTCGCGGGCGATCACCATGCGTTCGATCAGCAGGCCAAGATCGATCGGCTCGAACCGGGTGCGGGAGAGTTCGGCGTCGACGCGCGAGGCTTCTGCGATGTCGGTGACGAGCCGGTCGAGGCGGCGGACATCGTCCTGGGCGATGGCCATCAACTGGTCGCGCAGATCGGGCCGGTCCACGCCCACCCGGTCGAGCGAATCGAGGGCGGAGCGCAGCGAGGCGATCGGATTCTTGAGTTCGTGACTGACATCGGCGGCGAAGGCATCGGTCGCGTCGATCCGCTGACGCAGGGCGTGGCTCATGTCGGACAGGGCGCGGGCGAGCATGCCGATCTCGTCGCGGCGTTCGGGCAGGCGGGGCACGGTGACTTCGCGCGCACGGCCCAGGCGCACGCGCACGGCGGCGCGGGCTAGGCGCTGGAGCGGGCGGACGATGGTGCGCGCCAGGAACAGCGAGAGCAGCACGGACGCGAGCGCGGCGACCGCCAGCACCATGCCCAGACGCAGCCGTTCGGCGCGGACGATACGGGTGATGTCGCGCGCATTTTCCGTCGCCAGCAGCCCGGTGCCGTCGCGCACGCCGGTTGCCGCGGAGATCATGAAGGTGCGGTCGGGGGCGTAGCGGTTCATCGCCTGCGGCTGGCCGGTCTTGCGCGCCAGCCGCAGTTCGGGCCAATGTTCGGCACGATCGACCGTCGGCTCGGTGAAGTCGGGCGGCCGGTCGGCCGACACGATCCGGTCCACCGCCTTGTCCAGGAAGCGGGCGACGTGGCGCTGCCATTCCTCTTCCGCTGGCGACCGCAGGCGGTAGCGCGGCGCGTCCATGGTGAAGCTGTCGGCGATCAGGCGGCCATCGGCGGCGTAGCGACGCACCCGGTCGCCGGTCTGGCGGGCATAGGCGGCGATCAGCGCATCGTGCCGGTCGGCAGGCGCATTTTCCAGGCCGATGGCGAGCAGCTTCAATTCGCGGGCGGACTGTTCCAGTCGCGCATCGACGATGCGGGTGCGATAGCTGTCGAGATAGAAGAAGCCCCCTGCCAGCAGCGCCAGCGCGAAGACGTTGACGGCCAGGATGCGGGGCGTGAGGCTGATCCGCCCGGACCAGCGCAACCCGGCATCGCTGCCGTCACTCCTCCGAGAAACGATATCCGGCGCCATAGAGGGTGTCGATTGCATTGAAGTCGGAATCCACCTCGCGGAATTTGCGCCGCAGTCGCTTGATATGGCTGTCGATCGTGCGATCGTCGACATAGACGTCGTCCTGATAGGCGGCGTCCATCAACTGGTTGCGGTTCTTGACCACGCCGGGCCGCTGCGCAAGCGTTTCCAGGATCAGAAATTCGGTGACGGTCAGGGTGACGTCCTGCCCGTTCCATTTGACCCGGTGGCGCGGCGGGTCCATTTCCAGGCGGCCACGCACGATCGGGTCGGCGACCGGCTGGTCGGGCGCGTCGGACGCCTTGCTGACTTCGGCGCGGCGCAGAATGGCGCGGATGCGCGCCAGCAGCAGGCGCTGCGAGAAAGGCTTGGCGATATAATCGTCCGCGCCCATCGCCAGGCCCAGCGCTTCGTCAAGCTCGTCCGCCTTGGATGTCAGGAAGATGACCGGCATCTGGCTTTTTTCGCGCAGGCGGCGCAGCAATTCCAGGCCGTCCATGCGCGGCATCTTGATATCGAACACCGCCAGATCCGCCGGATTGTCCAGCAGTGCTTTCAGCGCGCTTTCGGGATCGGAATAGATGCGCGTCACAAAGCCTTCGGTCTGCAGCGCGATCGACACCGATGTCAGGATATTCTTGTCGTCATCCACCAGGGCGATGGTTGCGGTCATGCGGTGTCCCAGATGATGGTGAAAGGGATTGAGGGGCAGCGTTAGACCAAGGTGATGGTCGTCGCAAGAAAGCTGAACGGAAGGTCGTGCGCCCGGACCGTCGATATTCGGGACAAATGGCTGCGCGCGGGGATTTGACGCTGTCCGCCCAAAGCCCTATGCGTTTGATCGTCAGCAGCAAGGGACGCCGTGCGATACAAACGGCGCCCAAGGGGCGGATCGGTCGCGAGCATGAAGATACGCGATACGAACATATCATATTCAGGAGCAAAGGCGTGCAGGCCAAATCCTCAATCTCCCTGGCGGACCAGGGCATTACGACCAATGCCACCCAATTCTGGAATCTGGGCACCGCCCCCCTGGTCGAAGCCGCGGTGCGCAACGGCGAAGGCATATTGTCCAAGGACGGCCCGCTGGTCGTCAAGACCGGCAAGCATACCGGCCGCAGCGCCAAGGACAAGTTCATCGTCCGCGATGCCGAGACCGAAAATACCGTCTGGTGGGGTGCCACCAACGTCGCGATGACGCCCGAGCATTTCGCCGCGCTGAAGGAGGATTTCTTCAAGGCGCTGGGTGAGAAGAGCACGCTCTATGTCGCCGACCTGTTCGGCGGGTCGCAGCCCGAACATCGCGTCAATGTGCGCGTGATCAACGAGCGCGCCTGGCACAATCTGTTCATCCGCACCCTGCTGGTGCGCCCCACCGCCGATGAACTGACGGGCTTTGCGCCGGAATATACGATCATCGACCTGCCGACTTTCAAGGCCGATCCGGCCCGTCATGGCAGCCGCAGCGAAACCGTGGTCGCGGTCAACTTCACCGAGAAGCTGATCCTGATCGGCGGCACCGCCTATGCCGGTGAGATGAAGAAGTCGGTGTTCGGCATCCTCAATTACCTGCTGCCGGTGAAGGGCGTGATGCCGATGCATTGCTCCGCCAATATCGGCCCCAATGGCGACACCGCCGTCTTTTTCGGCCTGTCGGGCACGGGCAAGACGACCCTGTCGGCGGACGCCAGCCGCACGCTGATCGGCGACGACGAGCATGGCTGGTCGGACACGGCGGTCTTCAATTTCGAAGGCGGCTGCTATGCTAAGATGATTAACCTGTCGGCCGAGGCCGAACCGGAAATCTTCGCCACCACCAAGCGCTTCGGCACGGTGCTGGAAAATGTCGTGATCGATGAAGACACGCGCACGATCGACCTGGACGACAACAGCCTGGCCGAGAACAGCCGCGGTTCCTACCCGATCGACTTCATCCCGAACACGTCGGAGAAGAATCTGGGGCCGGTGCCCAAGAATATCATCTTCCTGACCGCCGACGCCTATGGCGTGTTGCCGCCGATCGCGCGGCTGACGCCGGAACAGGCGATGTATCACTTCCTGTCGGGCTATACCGCGCGCGTCGCCGGGACCGAGATCGGCGTGACCGAGCCGACCGCGACCTTCTCCACCTGCTTTGGCGCGCCGTTCATGCCGCGTCACCCCAGCGTCTACGGCAATCTGCTCAAAGAGCGGATCAACAAGGGCGGCGTGACCTGCTGGCTGGTCAATACCGGTTGGGCGGGCGGCAAGGCGACGATGCCCGGCATCAAGCGGATGCCGATCAAGGTGACGCGCGCGTTGCTGAACGCGGCGCTGGATGGCAGCCTGAACGAAGCCGAGTTCCGCACCGATCCCAATTTCGGGTTCGACGTGCCGGTCGCGGTCAATGGCGTGGAGCCGACCATCCTCGACCCGCGCGCCATGTGGGCGGACAAGGATGCCTATGACGCGACGGCGGCGACGTTGGTCAACGCCTTCGTGGACAATTTCGCGCAGTTCGTGGACCATGTCGACGATGGCGTGCGTGGGGCTGCGCTGACGGCGGCTTGATATAATCCTTGGTGCTCCCGCGAAGGCGGGAGCCTAGTTCTGCCCTTTCCACGATGTGGTAAGGTGGAACTGGGTTCCTGCCTTCGCAGGAACACATAGTGCCAAGAGCCGGGGTGATTCCCTGGCTCTTTTGCTTTTGGCGAGGGGCGGCGAGTGCTATGCTGGCGCCGTTATTGATGGAGTCATGAGCATGTTCGACAATCTGATCGGCAAGATGGGTGGGCTGGAAAGCATTGCGGCGCAGATCGGCGTCAGCCCGGAACAGATGCAGGCCTTGCTGAGCGAGATCAGCGCCAAGATCGGGTCGGGCGAAACCAGCGTGTCCGCACTGGCGGAGACGGCGGCGGAGCATGGCGTGTCGGCGGACAAGTTGCAGGAATTGCTGGGCACCTTCGGCGGACCCGAAGCGATATTGGGCAAGCTGGGCGGCTTCTTCGACAAGGATGGCGATGGTAGTCCGATGAACGACCTGAGCGGCTTTGCCAAAGGCCTGTTCGGCTGAACGTAGCGGGCGCTCGTGTGAAGGACGCCCTATCGCCGCGACAAGTTTTTTTGGCCTTGCCTTCGCCATGCGGGCAGGCCAATTGCGGGTCTGGACTTTATTGCGAACGATCCGCAAAAAGCATCGCCGTCCGGCGGTGCACAGCATTGCAAGGATAAGGTGTTGACCGACGTGACGATCGAAAAGCCGGTATTGGAACCCACCGGCGCGCTTTCCGTGGAAACCGTGCTGTCGGTGAAGCACTGGAACGAGCATCTGTTCAGTTTCCGCATCACGCGGCCCGCCAGCTTCCGCTTCCGCTCGGGCGAGTTCATCATGATCGGGTTGAAGGGCGATAATGGCAAGCCGTTGCTGCGCGCTTACTCGATCGCCAGTCCCGCCTGGGACGAGGAAATCGAGTTCCTGTCGATCAAGGTCGAAGACGGCCCGCTGACGAGCAAGTTGCAGCTGATCGAGCCGGGTGACCAGATTTACCTGGGTCGCAAGCCGACCGGCACGCTGGTGACGGACGCGCTGTTGCCGGGCAAGCGGCTGATCATGTTGTCGACGGGGACCGGGCTGGCCCCGTTCCTGAGTTTGCCGCGTGACCCGGACGTGTACGAGTTTTACGAGCAGGTCGTCGTGGTGCATTCGGTGCGCCGGGTGAGCGACCTGGCCTTCCGCGAGGAGATGGAAGGCAAGTGGGCGGAAGACCCGCTGGTGTCCGAACAGGCCGCGACGCAATTCCATTATGTGCCGACCGTGACGCGCGAGCCATTCGACGGGCATAGCGCGCGGATCGACAAGCTGGTCGAAAGCGGCGCGTTGTTTGAGGGGATTCCGGGCGCGGCGAAGTTCGACCCCGAAACCGACCGGATCATGATGTGCGGCAGCATGGAAATGATCAAGCAGTTCGGGGCGTATTTCGAAGCGGAAGGGTTCACCGAAGGCTCCAACGCGGCGCCGGGGCAGTTCGTGATCGAGCGGGCGTTCGTCGGGTAAGCGCAGATTTTGATTGTGTAGGAAAGGGCCGGGGGAGCGATCCTCCGGCCTTTTTTATGCTGGGATTTAGGGCAGTGTGCTCCCGCGAAGGCGGGAGCCCAGTTGAAACGGTGCGACTGGGTTCCCGCCTTCGCGGGAACACGATGTTCTGGCTATGCCCCCTTCCGCTCCTTCACCCAGGCGTCGATGCTCTTGCCAAGCACGGTCATCGGCACGCCGCCGCCCTTGACCACGGCGTCGTTGAACAGGCGGAAGTCGAACCTGTCGCCCAGCGTCTTTTGCGCCTGTGCGCGCAGGCGGACGATTTCGCCATGGCCGACCTTGTAGCCGCAGGCCTGGCCGGGCCAGGCGCAGTAGCGATCGACTTCGGCCTGTACGTCCTCGACGGTCGAACCGTTGGTGGTGGCGAACCAGTGGATGGCTTGGGTCCGCGTCCAGCGCTTGGCGTGGAGGCCGGTGTCGACCACAAGGCGGCAGCAGCGATAGGCGATCGATTGGAGATAGCCCAGCCGCCCGGCGATGTCGCCGTCATAGGCGCCCAGTTCGTCGCCCAGCTGCTCGGCATAGAGCGCCCAGCCTTCGCTATAGGCGTTGAAGGCGAGGAGCGAGCGGATCAGCGGCAGCTTGTAGGTATATTCGCCCTGCCAGATATGGCCGGGAATGCCTTCATGATAGCAGAGCGTGGGTAGGCTGTAGCGCGGCCAGATGCTGGTATCGCGCAGGTTGATATAATAGTTGCCGGGGACCGATCCGTCGATCGATCCCGCCCCGGCATAGGCGCCGGGCGCGCCCGCTTCGATCTCCACCGGTACGCGTTTGACGATCAGCTTGGCGGGGACCAGCGTCGCGAAGGCGCGGGGCAGGCGGGTGCGGATGTCGGCCAGGCGGCCGTCGATGAAGTTGAGGATCTGCGCGCGGCCCGCGTCAGTGTTGGGGAAGAGATATTGGGGGTCTTTGCCCATCGCGGTCATGCGTTCGCCGACCGTGCCTTTGGTCATGCCAAGCTGTTTGAGCAGGCCGTCCATCTGCGATTGCAGCGCGGCGAGTTGGGCGAGGCCAAGCTTGTGCACTTCCTCCGGTGTCATCGTGGTGGTGGTGCCGGCCTTGAGCGCCCAGGCATAATAGGCGTCGCCCTGCGGCAGTTTCCAGACGCCCGCGTCCATCGTGGCGGTGGCGCGCTGGCGGGTGAGTTCGGCGATCTGGGTGGTGAGGGCGGGGGCGACCTGGTCCTTCACGATCTGCGCGGCCTTGGCGGCATAGTCGCCCGGCATGTCCTTGGTCCGGCGGGCGATGGAGGCGACGGGCACTTGCTGGTCGATCGGCTGGGCCTGCACGCTGTTCATTTGCTTCAAGGTTTTATCGAGCAGGAAGGCGGGGGCTGTGACGCCGATGGCGGCGTCATGTTTGAGACGTTCGGTTTCGCCCGCCAGGTTCGCGGCATAGGCGGTGAGGCGGGCGAGATAGGCGTCGGCGTCGGCACTGTTGGCGATGGCGTGGTTGGAATCGAGGAAGTCGGGGGTTTCCACGAAGCTGCCGGTATTTTGCGCGACGGCATAGGGGCTGTTGCGGTAGGACCAGTTGCTGTTCATGATCGCCATGTCGCCGAAGGGGAAGGCGAAGCCTTCGTCCGCGGTCTGATGCGCGGTCAGCGCGACTTCGACATCGATGCGGGTCGCGGGCGATAGCGGGGCAAGATCGATAGCCCGCAGGCGGGCGAGGCGGTCCTTCACATGGGCGGCAATCTGCGCTTGCCCTGCGGGCGTCTTGTTGCCGAGGCGGCTTTTGAGCGGCGCGCGCGCGCCGGTGTCGATGCCAAGGCCGCTGGCGCTTTCGGGCGCGTCGGCCAGCATCGCTTCGGCCATGTCGGCGAGCAGCGCCTGGGCGGCGGCGTCCGGCGTGGCGGCGGCGCGGGCGGGGAGGGCGGACAGGCTAAGGGCGGAAGCGCCGACGGCGAGGAAATCGCGGCGGTTGGTGCGCATGAGGGTGGGGGTCTCCGGTGGAAATGTTGCGCTTAACTTCGCATATTTCCCGCAGATTTCGACATGTTATTTCCTACCGGCGACAGATTATGACAAGGGCGCTGCGTGCGGTGGTGGTGCGGCGGAGCCGCCCAGCGCCGTCAGGGCGGGCCGCAGCGCATCCCATTCCGCCGGGCTGAACGGGCCAAGATCAGCCAGCCTGCCCAGCATGTCCCGCGCGGCGATACGCTGGCGATGCGGCATCATCGCACGCGCGCCGCTGCCGTCCGCGCCCAGGGCGCGCAAGGCCGCGAATAGCAGACGGAGGTTGGTGTGGGTGCGCATGCCGACGATCTGGCCGCGCCGGACGATCGGGCGTTCCTGTCGTTCCCTGGCGAGCGCGACGGCGCGGGCGCGGCTTTCGTCCAAGCCCATTTCCAGCGCCCAGTCCCAGGCGGCGGCGAAACTCTCCGCGCCGAGACGTTGTCGCAGATAATAGGCCGATCGCGGCGTACAGCCCACGCTGCGCGCCGCCTGCGCCACCACGCCGCAGCGGGACAGGGCGGCGATGAACGCCAGTTGCGCGTCCGGGGTCCATCCGCGCGCGCGGCGGGCATGGGGGACGGGGGTGAAGTGGAGGAGATCTGGTTGGGTCATGCCGGGGAGGGTGGCATGGTTGGGGGTGTGTAGGACAGGGGGCGGAGATGAGTTTGCGCCGTGCTATAGCGGGCCGTCGTGCTGCAAAGCGTTCTGATTGGAAACGTCTTCAATCACTTCACGCCGCCGACGAGCTTAAGCGTTGAACGTGGTGGCAATTTTTGCCATATCGGAGGTTGGAGGTGTCGGCCGATGGCGACCATGAATATTTCGCTGCCCGACCTTATGCGGGACTATGTGCAAAATCGCATCGATAGCGGCCAATATGCCAGTGTCAGCGACTATGTGCGCGACCTGATCCGCCGCGATCAAAGCGCGATTATGGACGAAGAGCGCTGGCTGAAGGAACTGGATGCGTCGATCGATGAAAGCCTGCAGGAGATGAAGGCCGGAGGCGGCCATGATTTCGACGAGGTTTGCGATGCTCTTATTGCCGACATTCAGACAATGACGAACGGTCAATCCCGTCCATGACGGTCGCGCTGTCCACACGGGCTATGCGCGACCTGGAAGGCATCCGGAGATATATCGAAAAGGATAACCCTGCACGCGCGATCTCTTTCGTGGGCGAGTTGCGCGACATTGCCAAGCGCTTGGTGGACATGGCACGCGCCTTCCCGCTGGTTCCGCGCTACGAGCGATATGGGATCAGGCGGCGATCTCACAAAGGATATGGGATTCTCTATTCCGTCGAGCCGGATCGCATTTTCATCCACCGGATCATCGGGCCAGGACAGGATTATGATGCCGCCTTGCACCTGAATTGAGGGCGGTAGGACGCTGGATCGCAAGGAATGACGGGCTTTACCCGCCCGCCCACAAAAAAGGCGCCCGGTTGCCCGGACGCCCCTTTCCTTCGTAACGGTGGCGGTCGCCTTAAGCCTTATAGACTTTCTCCACGGCGGCGCGGAATTTGGCCATGTCGTCGGCGGAACCGACGGTCACGCGCGAGACGGTGGGCCAGATGGGCCAGTTGCGGCCGATCTGTACCTTTTCCGGCGAGGCGAGCAGGGCGGCCTGCATATCCTTGGCGGGCTTTTTCCAGTCGACCATGAACATGTTGGCCTGGCTGCCCGGCTGGACGGCGATGCCCTTCTTGGTGAGCCAGGCGATGGTTTCGTCGCGGTTGCCGATCATTTCGTTGCGGCGCGCCTTGATGAGGGCGGCTTCCTTATAGACCGCATTGCCGCAATGCATGGCGGTGATCGCCAGGCCACCGGCCGAGGGGCCGAAGAGCGAGATGCGCTTCTGCACTTCGGGATCGGCGAAGGTGAGGCCGAGGCGCACGCCCGCCATGCCGAACAGCTTCGAGAAGGTCCGCATGACGATGATGTCCTTGCGGGTGCCGATCAGCGAGGCGGCGCTGGGCGCTTCGGAGAAGTGGATATAGGCTTCGTCCACCAGCAGCATGGAATCGGCGGGCTTGTTATCGAGCAGCCATTTGATGTCGGCCAGCGGGGTGATGGTGCCGGTCGGGTTGTTGGGCGTGCAGATATAATAGAGGCCCGCATTCGGATTGGCGGCGAGCATGGCCTTCACGTCATGGCCCTTGCCGATGGCCTGGGGCGCCTTGGCAATGGGCGCCTTCATATAATCGGCGGTGCGCCAGGCGGATTCGAAGGTCGGATCAGCGGTCACCAGCCCTTTGGTCGGCGAGCAATAGGCCGCCACGATGCTGACCAGCGGGCCGCCCGAGCCGGGCCAGGGCATGACCTGCGCTTCGGGGATGCCTTCTACCGCGGCGACGGTCTTGATGAGGTCGCCCTTATAATTGTCGGGATCGTACCAGTTGCCGAACGAGGCGGCTTCGGCGGCGGCCTGAACGCCCGAAGGGAAAGGGCCGGTCCAGCATTCGTTGGAGCCGATGCGCACCGCGCCCTTGACGCCGCGCGCGGCCTGCTGCTGCGCCATCGCAGTGCCGCCGAGCAGCGAGCTGGCGGCGACGCCCGCGCCCAGCAGCGCGGTGATTTCACCCAGTTGGCGGCGCGAATAGCCGCGCTCGATCATATCGTCCTTGGCATCCTTGGTCAGCATCATGGTCATGTCGTCCGTCCCCTGTCTGCAATGGCATCAGTCACATAGGGAGAGACGAAAAGGCGGCGCATTTCCGCAATGCGCCGCCTGAGATTTTATGGAAATTTTGTGATGCGAGGTCAGGTCGGGATGGATGAAACGAGAATATCCCGTTTACCGTCACCCCGGGCTTGACCCGGGGTCCCGCTTATCCGTCGTTGAACAGTGTCGTGCCGTCCAAGAAGGCAGCGGGATCCCGGGTCGAGCCCGGGATGACGAGGATTACGGTTTTACTGCGCGTCGCCCGGCCCGCTTCGCAGCGTCATCCCGGGTCAAGCCCGGGATGACGAGGGGGAGGGTAGCGCGTTTGTGCATCCTCCCATGCTGCGCTTACGCCTTCCACACCTTGTCGATGGCGGCGTTGAAGGCTTCCATTTCGGCCATGGAGCCGACCGACACGCGCGAGACGGTGGGCCAGATCGGCCAGTTGCGGCCGATCTGCACATTGGCGGCGAGCAGGGCGGCCTGCATGTCCTTGGCGGATTTGGTGCCCCAATCGACCATGAACATATTGGCGTGGCTACCGGGGATGACTTTGATCCCCTTGGCCTTCAAATGGCTGACCGACTTTTCGCGCGCGGCGTCCATTTCGGCGCGGCGCGCCTTGATGAGGTCGGCCTGGGCGACGGAGACGGTGCCGCAGGCGACGGCGGTCATCGGCAGCATCGCCGTCACCTGCCCGCCATCATAGCGCATCATCTTTTCCATGAGCGTAGGCGACGCGAAGGTGAGGCCCAGGCGCATGCCTGCCATGCCGAACAATTTGGAGAAGGTGCGCAGGATCAGCACATCGTCGCGGGTGGCGGCGAGCTTGGCGGCGTTGGGGCCGTCGACCCAATGAATATACGCTTCGTCCACGACCAGGATCGAATCCTTGGGCTTGTTGTTCGCCAGCCATTCGATGTCGGCGATCGGTGTGACGGTGCCGGTCGGGTTGTTGGGCGAGCAGATATAATAGACGCCCGCATTGGGGTCCGCCGCCAGCATCGCCTTTACGTCATGGGCATAATCCTTGGTCAGCGGCACTTTCTTGACCGGCGCGCCGATCCAGGCGCCGGTGCGCCAGATGGCTTCATAGGTCGGGTCGGCGGTGACGATGCCGCGCGTGGGCGAGGCATAGGCGATGGCGACGCGGCTCAAAGGGTCCGACGAGCCGGGCCAGGCAGTGACGCGATCGGCGGGAATGCCCTCCACCGCGGCGACGGCGTCGAACAATTTCTGATGCTCATTGTCCGGTTCGTAGCGATTGCCTTCCTGCACCAGCTTGAAGGCGGCTTCGGCGGCGACGGGGAAGGGACCGGTCCAGCATTCGTTGGCGCCGATGCGGACCGCGCCTGCGACCGGCTTGGCCGCCTGCTGCGCGCCTGCGCCGGTAATGCGGATGGCGGCTGCGCCCGCGCCCAGTAGGGCGGCGACCTTCGCCATCTGGCGGCGCGAATAGCCGCGTGTCGCCAGTTCCTGTTCCATTGCCGGTTCCAATTGTGCTGCCATGATCCCGTTCTCCCTGCGCGCCCGTAACGGGCTTCCAGCTTGCTGGACGATTGTACAGAATGTTTCCGCCATGCAAATGCGTTCCGCTCAATAATATTGGCGGGGCCGTCATAGGAAACGCCTTGGAAAGCGGGGCGTCAATCTGTTAGCGCTGGACCATGCCCAGCACACCCGCCGCCGCCGCCCGCCAGATCCTCATCCGCCTGCAGGAGGTCATGGCCGCGCGCAACAGCGCCCAGGCCAAGCTGAACAAGGTGGTGGAGATTATCGGCGAATCGCTGTCGAGCGAGGTCTGTTCCATCTATCTGGTGCGCGAGGGCGTGCTGGAACTGTTCGCGACGCGCGGGTTGAAGCAGGAGGCGGTGCATGTCACCCGCATGGCGAAGGGGGAAGGGCTGGTCGGCCTGATCGCCACCAATGTCGAAACGCTGAACCTGGACGAGGCGGCGTCGCATCCCGATTTTTCCTATCGCCCCGAAACCGGCGAGGAACTGTTCCATAGTTTCGCAGGCGTGCCGATCGTACGGCGGGAGCGCGCGATCGGCGTCCTATGCGTGCAACATGCCGATCCGCGCAAATATGAAGAGGTGGAGATCGAGGCGCTCCAGACCGTCGCCATGGTGATGTCGGAGCTGATCGCCAACGCCGAACTGGCCGATGACGGGCCGACCGACATGCGCGTGACGGACACGGGCACGACGATGCTGCATGGGTTGCAGCTGGTGATGGGCATGGCGCGGGGGCATGTCGTGTTCCACCAGCCGCGCGTCCATGTCGAACATACGGTAGCGGAGGATACGGAAGCCGAGCGACAGCGCGTCATTTCCGCCTTCGCCAAGATGCGCGAGCAGATCGACCGGATGACCGGCGCGGCCGAGTTCGGCATGGAGGGCGAGCATCAGGAGGTGCTCGAAACCTACAAGATGTTCGCCTATGACGAAGGCTGGACGCGGCGCATCAACGAGGCGATCGACAGCGGCCTGACCGCCGAAGCCGCGATCGAGCGGGTGCAGCAGCGCACCCGGATGCGGATGCGGCAGATCGACGACCCGTTGCTGTCCGACCGGATGCACGATCTGGAGGATCTGGCGAACCGGCTGCTGCGCATCGTATCGGGGCAGCTGGGCACGGCGGCGCAGATGGGGTTGCGGCAGGACGCGATATTGATCGCGCGCAACCTGGGTCCGGCGGAATTGCTGGAATATGACCGGCGACGGTTGAAGGGCGTGATCCTGGAGGAAGGATCGCTGACCGCCCATGTCACCATCGTCGCGCGCGCCATGGGCGTGCCGGTGCTGGGCCGCGTGCGCGACATCCGCCATCTGGTGAATGAAGGCGACCTGGTGCTGATGGATGTGGGCGCCAATGCGCTGCTGATCCGCCCGACCGCCGACATGGAGGAAGCGTTCGAGACGAAGCTGCATGTGACGCAGAAGCGGCGTGCCGAGTTCGTCGCGATGCGCGACCTGCCGTCGGTGACGGCGGACGGGCAGCGGGTGGAGTTGATGGTCAATGCGGGCCTGCGCGAGGATGCGCAGGCGCTGGACCTGGTCGGCGCGGACGGCATCGGGCTGTTCCGCACCGAATTTCAGTTCCTGGTGTCGGCGACGTTGCCGCAGCGGGAGAAGCAGCAGCGATTATATAAGGATGTGCTGGATGCGGCGGGGGACCGGCCGGTGATCTTCCGCACCGTCGACATCGGCGGGGACAAGGCGCTGCCCTATATGCAGCGCGACGATGACGATCATGAGGATAATCCGGCGATGGGCTGGCGCGCGCTGCGGCTGGCGCTGGATCGCGATGCGTTGATGAAGGCGCAGGCGCGCGCGCTGTTGGAAGCGGCGGCGGGCAAGATGCTCTACGTGATGTTCCCGATGGTGTCGGAACCATGGGAATATGAACAGGCGCGCGCCCTGTTGGAGCATCAGCGCGAATGGCTGCAATCGCGCAAGAAGAAGCTGCCGATCGCGGTCAAATATGGCGCGATGCTGGAGGTGCCGGCGTTGGCCGAGGTGCTGGACATCTTGCTACCCAAGCTGGACTTCCTGTCGATCGGCACCAACGACCTGACGCAATTTCTCTTCGCCGCCGATCGCGCCCATCCCAAGCTGGCCGAGCGGTATGACTGGCTGAGCATCGCGATATTGCGCTTCCTGGACCGGGTGGTGCGCACCTGCCACGATTATAAGGTGCCCGTCGGCGTCTGCGGCGAGATGGGCGGGCGCACGCTGGAGGCGATGGCGCTGGTGGGGTTGGGCGTGCGGCGATTGTCGATCACGCCTGCGTCGGTCGGGCCGGTCAAGGCGATGATCCGCATGATCGATGCGGAGGAATTGCGGGCAGAAATGCGCGAATTGCTGGACGGCGGGGTCAGCGATATTCGCGGGCGCTTGACCCAATGGGCGGTTGAACGGCATATCGAATTGGGCTGAAATGGCTGGACGCGGCGTTGACAATGCCCGTCCCGCAATGAGACAAGGCCCGACATCACAGGTCGCGGAGCAGCATGGCAGACGAAGCAGATACCGACGCCGGCGCCATCGGCGCGCCGGACGCGCAGCCTTCAACCCCCGGCGCGAAGTTGCGCGCCGCGCGTGAGGCGCAAGGGCTTTCGATACAGGATGTCGCCACCCGAACGCGCATCGCCCAGCGCCAGTTGGAGGCGGTGGAGCGCGACGATTATGCCGCCTTGCCGGGCATTCCCTATGCGGTCGGTTTCGCGCGCGCCTATGCCCGCGCGGTGGACCTGGACGAGGTGGAGATCGCCGCGGAAGTGCGCCATGGCGTGCATAATAGCGACATGGGCGCGCGCTATGAAGCGTTCGAGCCGGTCGATCCGGCGCGCGTGCCGCCGCGTCGGCTGGCCTGGGTCATGCTGGCGATCGTCGTCATGCTGATCGCGGGCTATACCGTCTGGCGGACCCAGTTGATGACGCCGCCCACCGGCGAGGAAGTCGCGCAGGAGCAGGCCCAGCCCGCCGCCGCGCGGCCCGCCGGGGTCGCTGCCCCGGTTGCGCCCGCCGCCCAGCCGGTGGTCTTCACCGCCGTCGATGATGTGTGGCTGCGCATCTATGACGAAGCGGGCGAGCGATTGAAGGACGGGCTGATGAAGAAGGGTGAGAGCTTCACCCTGCCGCCCGCCGCCAAGGGACCGATGATCCTGACCGGCCGCCCGCAGGCGCTGAGCGTCACGGTGGGCGGCAAGCCGGTCGCGCCGCTGGGATCGCCCGATCGCACGATCGCCGACGTGCCGGTCAGCGCCGCGGCGCTGCTGGCGCGGGGCGCGGCACCGGCGCAAGGCGCAGCGCCTGCCGGACGTGCGGGGGCCGCGCCCACGGCGAGCGGGACGCGTGATGCGACCGGCGCACCGACAACGGCTGGCGGCACGCAGCCCTGAGCCGTGCTGTCGGCCGGGTCGCCGCGCGGGGCGGCGACGTCGCGCTTTACCGCGCGAAATAAGGCCTTATGGTTAAGGCGGAATAGTTAGTCGGGGAACATCATGCGTCACGCCCTTTTTGCGACATCGGCGGCCTTGCTGGCGATTGCCGCGCCCGCCGTCTTTCTGCCCGCCGCCGCGCAAAATGCGCCGGTGGAGGTGCGCGTGGACCGGCTGGAAAAGGAAATGCGCGCCGTGCAGCGCAAGGTGTTTCCCGCAGGCACCCCGATCGAGGCGGAAATCACGCGCCCCAACACGCCGACGGTCGCACCCGGATCACCCGCGTCCACGCCGATCGCGGACCTGACCGCGCGGGTCGGCGGGCTGGAATCGCAGCTGGCGTCCATCACCGGACAGGTGGAGGAAAATAGCTACAAGCTGCGCCAGCTGGAGGAAGCCTTCACCAAATATAAGGCCGAAAATGACGCGCGCATGGCGTCGGCCGAAACCGCGCCCGCCCCCCGGCCATCCGCGCCTGCGCCTATGGCGAGCGAGCCTGCGCCAGTAGCGTCGTCGTCGCCCCGGCCTGCGGCGCCCAAGCCTGCCGCCACCCCGCCGGTCGCCAGCGAAGCGCGCAAGGCTGCGGTCGCGGCGGTGGAGCGGCCTGAGACCGGGGACGCGGCGGGCGATGCCTATAATTATGGCTTCCGCCTGTGGGACGCGAAATTCTATCCCGAAGCGCAGAGCCAGTTGAAGGCGACGGTCGAGAAATATGGCACCAGCCCGGTCGCCAGCAAGGCGCAGAATTTGCTGGGCCGCGCCTATCTGGATGACGGCAAGCCCGCATTGGCGTCGGTCGCTTTCTATGAAAATTACCAGAAGCGTCCGCGCGGGGACCGGGCGGCCGACAGCCTGACCTATCTGGGCGAGGCGCTCATTCAGCTGAAGAAACCGGCCGATGCGTGCAAGGTCTATCAGGAACTGGAGCAGGTCTATGGCGGCAGCCTGTCATCCACGCTGCGCGGATTGATGACCACGGGCCGCGCCAAGGCGAAGTGCAGCTAAACCAGGATAGCGCCGCGCTGCTGACGCAGTTGGAGACGGCGACGCGCGAGCTGGTCGGCGACGTGTCAGTGGCGCGTTTCGGCGTCGCCGTGTCGGGCGGGCCGGATAGCATGGCACTGCTGCTGCTGGCTGCGCGCGCCTTTCCGGGGCGGGTGGCGGCGGTCACCGTCGATCACCAGTTGCGCGCGGCGTCGGCGGACGAGGCGGCGATGGTCGCGCGCTGGTGTGCAGGGCAGGAGCTGCCGCATTCCATATTGACGCCCGATGCGCCGGTGGACGGCAATGTCCAGGCGTGGGCGCGGGCCATGCGTTATCGGGTGATGGAGGTGTGGCGGGCGGGGCAGGGCGTCGATTGGATCATGACCGCCCATCATGCCGACGATCAGTTGGAAACGATGCTGATGCGGCTCAATCGCGGGTCTGGGGTCGGCGGGCTGGCCGGCGTGCGCGGCCGGGCGGGGCGGGTGATCCGTCCGCTACTAGGCGTGCGCAAGGCGGCGTTGCAGGCCTTTGCGGATCACGAGGGGCTGCCCCATGTTCATGATCCGTCGAACGCCGATCCGCGCTTCGACCGGGCGGCGTTGCGGGCGGTGCTGGCCGATGCGCCCTGGCTGGACGCGCAAGCGGCGGCGCGCAGCGCAGGCGCGCTGGCGGAGGCCGAGGCGGCGATCCATTGGAGCGTGGCGGACCTCGCGCGGGCGCATGTCCGGACGGATGGCGCGGGATGGCGGCTGGAGCGCACCGACCTGCCGCGCGAATATCTGCGGCGGTTGCTGGTGCACATGTTGGCGCTGGCGGGGGAAGATGTGCCGCGCGGCGATAGTGTGGATCGCGCCATGGCTGCGGCACTGGCGGGCCGGCAGGTGAGCATCGGCGCATGGCTGCTCAGGGGCGGCGCGCACTGGACGTTGCAACCCGCGCCGCCGCGTCGGTGATATAAGGAGTTTTCGGACAGGGCAAAAGGTCGTTACGGAAAGGTTCCACGGCTTATCGTGACAGGCTCACGGTCTGCCGATTTATTGCATCGCAATGACCTTACTTTAACTGCTGCTGTGGCTATCATGCGCACGTTAACTAGCGGGGAATCTTGTGCATGGTGGAGATTGCGGCAGTGACCTACGGCCTGTTGGCCAGCGTCATTCTTTCGGCGGCGCAGCGTAATCGGAAAATGGCGCGGCCGCATCCGCCGATGCTGCTCTATGTCGGCTATCTGTTGTGCGGCCTGTCGGGCGGCTTGGCGCTGGCGCTGGCCTATGTCGCGCTGCACCTGCTGGGCATCGCCTGACCATCGGCCGGGCGGCGGCGAAATAGCGTTCGGACCGGCGCCGCGCGCGCTTGCGCTTTTACAGACGCGCCCTATCTTGGCCGGTGAAAGCGAGTGATGATGAACGACGAAAAAGAGCCGCAGGGCAACCCCTGGATCAAGAGCGCGATGATTTGGGCGGGCGTGATCGTCGCCCTGCTGATGTTCGTGTCGCTGTTCAACAGCCCGACCGCCGTGGGCGGCAGCGCCATCGCCTATTCCGAATTCCGGTCGAAGGTGCAGGAAGGCCAGGTCAAGGACGTCGCGATCGCGCCGGACAAGATCAGCGGCACTTTGTCGGGCGGGCAGAAGTTCACCACCATTCCCGTCAGCGATCCGGGCCTGACCGGCCTGCTGGACGACAATAATGTCAAATATTCGGGCCAGGCGCAGGACCAGCCCAGCTTCTGGCAGATTCTGGTCTATCAGTCGCTGCCGTTCCTGCTGATCCTGGGCATCGCCTTTTTCGTGCTGCGCCAGATGCAGAAGGGCGGCGGCGCGGGCGGCGCGATGGGTTTCGGCAAGTCCAAGGCCAAGCTGCTGACCGAAAAGCATGGCAAGGTGACCTTCGCCGACGTTGCGGGCATCGATGAAGCGCGCGAAGAACTGGAAGAGATTGTCGAGTTTCTGAAAGACCCGACCAAGTTCGCGCGGCTGGGCGGCAAGATTCCCAAGGGCGCGTTGCTGGTCGGCTCGCCCGGCACCGGCAAGACGCTGCTGGCCCGCGCGATCGCGGGCGAGGCAGGCGTGCCCTTCTTCACCATTTCCGGTTCCGACTTCGTCGAGATGTTCGTCGGCGTCGGCGCGAGCCGCGTGCGCGACATGTTCGAGCAGGCGAAGAAGAATGCGCCGTGCATCGTGTTCATCGACGAAATCGACGCGGTCGGTCGCCATCGTGGCGCGGGCCTGGGCAATGGCAATGACGAGCGCGAGCAGACGCTGAACCAGCTGCTGGTCGAGATGGACGGTTTCGAGGCGAATGAGGGCATCATCATCGTCGCGGCGACCAACCGCCCCGACGTGCTGGACCCGGCGCTGCTGCGGCCCGGTCGCTTCGATCGCCAGGTCGTGGTGCCCCGTCCCGATATCGATGGGCGCGAGAAGATCCTGGCCGTCCATATGAAGAAGGTGCCGCTGGCGCCCGACGTCGAACCGCGCACGATCGCCCGGGGCACGCCCGGTTTCTCCGGCGCGGACCTCGCCAATCTGGTCAATGAAGCGGCGTTGACGGCGGCGCGGCGTGGCAAGCGGCTGGTCGCGATGAGCGAGTTTGAATCGGCCAAGGACAAGGTGATGATGGGCGCGGAACGCCGCTCCATGGTCATGACCGACGATGAGAAGAAGATGACCGCCTATCATGAGGCGGGCCATGCGATCGTGTCGGTCCATGAACCGGCGTCCGACCCGATCCACAAGGCGACGATCATCCCGCGCGGCCGCGCGCTGGGCATGGTGATGCGCCTGCCGGAGCGGGACAGCTACAGCTATCACCGCGACAAGATGCACGCGAACATGGCCGTCGCCATGGGCGGGCGCGTGGCCGAGGAGATCATCTTCGGTTACGACAAGGTATCGAGCGGCGCTTCGGGCGACATCCAATATGCCACCAAGCTGGCGCGCGACATGGTCACCCAATGGGGCATGTCCGACAAGCTGGGGCCGCTGCAATATGAAGAGCAGCAGGGCGAAACCTTCCTGGGCTATTCGCAGAGCCAGCGCGTGCATATGTCCGACGAGACGGCCAAGCTGATCGACGCGGAAATCCGCGGGTTGGTGGAGCAGGGCTATCAGCGCGCGCAGGACTTGCTGAAGGGCCATGAGGACCAGTTGCACCTGCTCGCCAACGCGATGCTGGAATATGAGACGCTGAGCGGCGAGGAAATCCGGGCGTTGCTGGAAAAGGGCGAGATCACCCGCGACGACGGGACGACGATCAAGCCTTCGGTGATCCCGGCGGCGGGGTCTTCGATCCCGCGCATCCGCAAGCGTAAGGGGCCGTTCGGCGAGGCGTCGCCTGCCGGGGCTTGAGGGTTGCGATAAAGGTCGTGAAAGAGGGCGTGGCCGGTGGCTGCGCCCTTTTTTTATCCGGCTATCGTTCCAGTGAGCGGCGCTTTCGACAGCCGCGCACGATCATCTTTTGCGGTTATGCCACACTCGCAAGCCGATGCAGGTTGGTGCGCCGACTATGACCGGCCAGTCTGACCGCCCGTCGTTGCCATTTTACCCCTCCATAGCCTTCACTGCACCCTTATGCGCCTTGGCATTATGGACATAATGATCCACGCCTTCGCGCATGTCGATCAGCGCGGCGTCGCTAAGGTCGCGCATATATTTGGCGGGGCGACCGGCCCATAGCTGCCGATGCGACACCCGCTTGCCCGGCGACAGCAGCGCGCCCGCGGCCAGCATCGCGTCGCTTTCGACCACGCAGCCGCTCATGACGATCGCGCCCAGGCCGACGAAAGCGCGATCCTGCAGCACGCAGCCATGGACCATCGCCAGGTGGCCGATCAGCACATCGTCGCCGATGATCGCGGGCCAGCCTTCCGCCGGGCGGCCATCGGCGCGGTCGCCGGGGCTGTCGCAATGGATGATCGTCCCGTCCTGCACATTGGTGCGCGCACCGATCCGCACCTGGTTCACGTCACCGCGGACGACGCAATTATACCAGATGCTGGCATCTTCGCCGATTTCGACATCGCCGATGATGCGGCATCCCGGCGCGATGAAGGCGCTGGGGTGGATGACGGGCGTCTTGCCGTTGAAGGGGATGATGCTGACATCGGGATAGGCCGCGTTGGACAAGGTCGCTCTCCTTATGGTCTCATTTTCAGGATCGGGAGGATGCTGGCATGGTCGTCGGTCCAGCCGGACACGCCCGGTTGCGGCTTGATCAGCTGCCACGTCCCGGGGCCGTCCAGATGCGCCAGCTGGTCGAGGCGAGACGGGTCGCGCGACAGGGCCACCCATAGGGACGCGGCATAATGGCGATCGTCATCCTGCCTGTCCGGCCTGTAATGGCGCAGCCGCGCGTGCCAGCCTTCAGCGGCGGCGTCGGCAGCCACGACCGGTCGCAGGTCGAGATAGCGGTTGGAGATATGGATGAGGAGCAGTCCGTCGCGCGTCAGGTGGCCGCCGTATATCGCCAGCGCCTCGCGCGTCAGCAGATGCATGGGGATGGAATCGGACGAAAAGGCGTCGATCACCAGCAGGTCCGCGCCGCCCGCCGCCTGCCGCGCCAATGTCATGCGCGCGTCGCCGATGACGATGTCGGCGCGCGGCTGGCAACGCGCCAGGAAGGAGAAATAGGCAGGATTGCGGGCGATCGCCGCCATCGCCGGGTCGATCTCGTAAAAGCGCCAGGTCTGGCCGGGGCGGCGATAGCAAGCGAGCGTGCCCGCGCCCAGCCCCACCACGTCGATCCGCGCGTGGGGGCCGAACAGCGTCGGCGCATGGCGCAGCGCCAGCCCGACGCCGGAGCCGGGCGCATAATAGCTGGTCGGATCGCTTTCCCGGCCGGGCGTCAGATTCTGGACGCCATGTAGGGTGGTGCCGTGGAACAGGATGCGCTCGCTCATGCCCCGGTTCGTCACGCCATAGACGCCGAAATAGCTGCGGGTCAGCATCCCGCTGGTCGATTGGGCCAGCTTTTCCCAACCGCTCAGGCACAGCATCAGATAGACCAGCATCCCCGCGATCAGCCAGCGATGGCCGAGCGACAGGATCGCCATGGCGATGATGGCGACGAAGCAGATCGTCTTGACGATCGGCGTGACGGGGCCGGGCGGCAGCAGCCCGCCGCCCACCATGGACAAAGCCAGGCCGAGCAGCAGGAACAGCGACGCGAGCCAGACCCGGCGGCCGCGGTCCGCCCACAAGCGTCGCGGCAGGCTCAGCGTCGCTTCGCGCGCTGGCAGGAGCAGCATCGCGGCGACGAGCAGGATCGGATATTCATAGGTCCAGTCGAAGATCAGCGGCGCGATCAGGGCGCAGAACAGGCCGCCCACCATGCCGCCGACGGCCATCAGCAGATAGAAGCGGGTCAGATGCGCAGGGTCCGGACGCAGGTCGTAGAGATGACCATGGAGCGCGGTCGCAACGACGAACAGCACCGCCAGGATGCCCAAAGCGATCAGGATCGGAAATTGCGTCCCGCCGGTAAAGGCGATGCATGCGCCGATCAGCAGCACCAGCGGCGCGATCATGATCCACAGGTCCGCCCCACCACGCCGCGCGGCGAAGGCCACGGAAAAGCTGAGCAGATAGAGGCCAAGCGGCAGCACCCACAACAGGGGCATCGCGACGATATCAGTGGTGAGGTACAGGCTGGTCGCGAGCATCAGGCCAGACGGCACGGCGGCCAGCACCAGCCAGTGCAGCATTCTGCGTCCATCCGGGCTGGGCGTATCGCTCGCGTCGGCGGCGACCTCGCCCGGGCTGCCGGGGGGCAGGCGACGGGCGCTGGCATAGACCAGGAAGAACAACGCGCCGTAGCAGAGCGACCAGAGGATGCTTTGCGCTTTGAGCGTCAGCAGCGGCTCCACCAGCAGGGGATAGGCGAGCAGCCCGGCGAAACTGCCCAGGTTCGACGCGGCATAGAGCGGATAGGGGTCGCCCCCGTCCGCCAGCGCATACCAGCGTTGCAGCAGCGGCGCCTGCGCGGCGACGACGAAGAAGAGCGGGCCGATGGATGCGCCGAGCAGCCACAGCACCCATAGGGCCGGTTGCATATCGGATGGCGGCTGCCAGCCCATCAGGCCGATCGGCAGGAAGATGGCGGCGAGCAGGAACAGGCCCATATGCACCAGCGCCTGCCGCCGCGCGGGCAGGCGGCCGAGCATATGGGCATAGGCATAGCCGCCCAGTAGCAGCGCCTGATAGACCAGCATCGCCGAGTTCCACACCGACGGCGCTCCGCCGAGGCGCGGGAGCGCCATACGGGCGATCATCGGCTGAACCAGGAAGAGCAGGAAAGACCCCGCGCAGATCGTAAGGACGAAGCGCGCGCGGGTGCCGATCATCTTTAGGCGCCCAGCAGCCTGGCGGCGTGGAGCGCGTGATAGGTGAGAACGCCGCTGCATCCGGCCCGCTTGAACGCCATCAGCGTTTCCAGGATCAGCGCGTCGCGATCGCCCGATCCGGCAGCTGCGGCATGTTCGATCATCGCATATTCGCCTGACACCTGATAGGCGAACACCGGCACGGCGAAGCGGTCGCGCACGCGCGCGACGATGTCCAGATAGGGCAGGCCCGGCTTCACCATCACGCTGTCGGCACCTTCGGCCAAGTCCAGTGCGACCTCGCGCAGGGCTTCCTCGCCATTGGCGGGGTCCATCTGGTAATTTTTCTTGTCGCCCTTCAGCAGTCCGCGCGATCCCACCGCGTCGCGGAACGGGCCGTAGAAGGCGCTGGCATATTTGGCGGCATAGGCCATGATCTGGACATTGGGGTGGCCGCCTTGTTCCAGCGCGCCCCGGATCGCGCCGACCCGGCCGTCCATCATGTCGCTGGGCGCGATGATGTCCGCGCCCGCCGCGGCCTGGTTAAGCGACTGGCCGATCAATATGTCGATGGTCGAATTGTTCAGCACATAGCCGCTATCGTCCAGCAGTCCGTCCTGCCCGTGGGCGGTATAGGGGTCGAGCGCCACGTCGGTGAGGATGCCGATGTCCGGCACCGCATCCTTGATCGCGCGGATCGCCCGGCACATGAGATTGTCGGGATTGAGCGCTTCGGCGCCATCGTCGCTGCGGCGATCGAGTTGCGTGTTGGGGAAGAGAGCGAGGCAGGGAATGCCCGCGTCGCGCGCGTCCTTCGCCCGTTCCACCATCAGGTCCACCGACCAGCGCGATACGCCGGGCAGGGCGGCGATGGGTTCCTCCACTTGGTGGCCTTCGGTGACGAAAAGGGGCCAGATGAAGTCGCTGGGCGACAGGCGGTTTTCCGCGTGCATCGCACGGCTCCAGGCGGACGCGCGGGTGCGGCGCAGGCGCAGCGCCGGATAGGGGGCATAGGTCATGGCGAGGGTGTAGGCGGCGGGCGCAAAGGGATCAAGCAGGGTGGTTGGTCCGGCCGGTGGCCTATTCGTCCTCCGCCGCCATCGGCTCACCCGGCGGCGCATCCACCCAGCGTCGCGCCATGGCATAATCATGGCCCGCCCGCAGGAACGCCGCGATCGCCTTTTCCCGCTGCTTGGGGTCCAGCGTGCCGGTCGCATAGGGGCCGACCCGTTTGCGCCGGGCGAAGCGCTCCGCTGCCGCCCAGGCTTCCGACGCGATCTGCGCGTCGGCCTGTTCCCTGTCCGCTTCGGCGATTCCGGCGGCGCGCAGATCCTGTTCGATCCGTCGTGCGCCAAAGCCGCGCCGCGCCAGCGCGCCGCTCTTCATCACGGCATAGCTGGCGTCGTCGATATAGCCCAGATCGACGAAACGGTCGGCCAGCCCTTCCGGATCGGCGGGCTGTTCGCCGCCCCAGCCGCGCTCCTTAATCTTGCGCTGCAAATAGCTGAGCAGCTTGCCCCGGCTGGTCGCGAAGCGCGCGACGTAGCGCAGCGCCATGTCGCGCAGCGCGGCGTCATCGAGCGGTGGGGGAGGCGTTTGCCGGTCATGCCGCGCCTTCATGATACATGCATGATAGGAACGCCATGTTTATGCCACAGTCGGGCCGGAATTTCACCGCGCCTTGTCGGCTATGAGTGCAGGCTGGAATGCAATAGGCGGTGCATATGGCGGCCAAAGCTGCTAGCGGCCCCGCTTTCACACCTTTTAGACCATTGGGTGAAACCAATATGACGGGTTCGCAAGACATGATGGCACCGACGCCGACCACTGATGACCTGCCGCGCCGCTTCTCGGACTTCGAGACGCTGGGCGACGCGCTGGACTATGCGGCGCAGGGCAAACGCGGCCTGAATTTCCACGACGCCCGCGGCAATCTGGCGCGGCCCTATCCTTTCGCCGAACTGCGCGCCGATGCCGTAGCCTGCGCCCATCGCCTGATCGCCCATGGCGTGAAGCCTGCCGATCGTGTCGCCCTGGTCGCCGAAACCGGCGCGGATTTCGCGATGCTGTTCTTCGGCATCGTCTATGCCGGCGCCTGGCCGGTGCCGCTGCCGCTGCCGACCAGCTTCGGCGGCAAGGACAGCTATATCGACCAGTTGAATGTCCAGCTGACCAGCTGCGACCCGATGCTGTTCCTCTTCCCCAAGGAACTGGCGGAGATGGCGGGCGAGTCCGGTCGCCAGAAATCGGTCGAAAGCATCGCGTTCGAAGATTTCATCGCCCGCGAAGCGACCCCCGTAGACCTGCCGCAGGCGCGCACCGACGAAATCGCCTATCTGCAATATAGCAGCGGTTCGACCCGCTTCCCCCATGGCGTGGCGGTCACGCATCACGCGCTGCTGTCCAACCTGTCGGCGCATAGCCATGGGATGCAGGTGCAGGACAGCGATCGCTGCATCAGCTGGCTGCCCTGGTATCATGACATGGGCCTGGTCGGCTGCTTCCTGTCGGTCGTCGCCAACCAGGTGTCTACGGATTACATGAAGACGGAGGATTTCGCCCGCCGTCCGCTGGCCTGGCTGGATCTGATCAGCCGCAATGAAGGTACATCGATCAGCTATTCGCCAACCTTCGGCTATGACATCTGCGCGCGTCGCATGTCGAGCCAGACCAAGGCGCAGGACCGGTTCGACCTGTCGCGCTGGCGGCTGGCCGGTAACGGCGCGGACATGATCCGCCCGGATGTGATGCAGAGTTTCGTGGACGCCTTTGCCGATGCTGGGTTCAGCCCCAAGGCGTTCCTGCCCAGCTACGGCCTGGCCGAAGCGACGCTGGCCGTCACCATCATGCCGCCGGGCGAAGGCATCATCGTGGAACTGGTCGAGGAAACCGACCTGTCGGGCGGCGACGCAACCGAGGGGCGTCCGCAGCGGTTCCGCTCGATCGTCAATTGCGGCAAGCCTGCCAAGGACATGGTCGTGGAAATCCGTGACGAGGATGGCGGCCTGATGAATGAGCGCCAGATCGGCAAGGTGTGGACGACCGGGCCGAGCCTGATGGTCGGCTATTTCCGCGATCAGGCCGCGACCGACGCCTGCATGGCGGACGGCTGGCTCGACACGGGCGACATGGGGTATCTGAGCGACGGCTATCTCTACATCGTCGGCCGCGCCAAGGACATGATCATCATCAACGGCAAGAATCACTGGCCGCAGGATATCGAATGGGCCGTCGAGCAGCTGCCCGGTTTCAAGCAGGGCGACATCGCCGCCTTCGCCATCACCACGCCGGGCGGGGAGGAAGCGCCCGCCGTGCTGGTCCATTGCCGCACGTCCGACAATGAGGAGCGTTCGCGCCTGCGCGACCAGATTCGCGAGCGGGTGCGGGCCATCACCGGCATGAACTGCGTCGTGGAACTGGTGCCGCCGCGCACCCTGCCGCGCACCTCTTCGGGCAAGCTCAGCCGGTCGAAGGCGCGCAACCTGTATCTGACCGGTGAAATCCGCCCCTACGACATCGCGGCCTGATCGGAAAATGGCTTTGGGCGTCGTCCGGGTTACCGATTGATAACCCGCAGCGGCTAGACCCGGCCATGTGGATAGCCGACAGGATCATAACGAACGACCGGATCGCCAGGCGCGGGTGACGCTGCGATCCCTGATGGGCCTGTCGCCCGTCAACGGCGTGGTGGGCGTGCGCATATTGGAGGCGCAGCTGCGGTCCGCCGACAGCGTCGCCATCCTGCGCCAGGGCATGAATATCTGCGGCCTGCTCTTCCTGTGGCAGGTCTTTTCCCATTGCTGCCCACCCGCGCTGATCGCAGGCTGGAGCGTCGCGTTGATCGTTGCGACCCTGGTGGCGGCCGGGCTGGACCGACAGCGGCGACGGGCCGGGAATATCGGCCTGACCCGGGCCGACCTGCGGCGGCACGCTTTGGGGGGATTGTTGCAGGGGCTGGTCTGGGCCGCCTGCATGGCGCTGATCTCCGGGTCCGGGCAGACCGACGAACTGGTGGCGCTCTGGACCCTGGTGAGTTGCATCATGGTCTGCGGCGCCATCAGCTATGCCGCGACCCCGCTGTCGGCCACCGCCTATCTCGTCCCCTGCATCGCGGGCATTTTCGCGATGTTCGATGCGGGCGGGCAATTGCCGTTGCAGGCGCTGGCGACGAGCTATGCCCTGTCGCTGCTGGCAGGCTGCCTCATCTATGCGCGCACCTTTGCGCGGCAGCATAGCAGCACCGCCCAGCTGGCGGAAAAGAGCGAAGTCGTCAGCCTGTTGCTGCGGGAGTTTGAGGAAGGCGGGTCCGACTGGCTGTGGCAGACAGACGCTTTGCGGCGGATCAGCGGGGTGTCGCACCGCTTTGCCGAAACCATGGGGATGCCGCCGGGCCAGATGGAAGGCGCGTCGCTGGTGCAGATGTTGGCGGGCAGCGGCTGGGACGATGGTCGGTTCGCGGCGGGGCTGCACAGCCTGGCCGATCATTTGAAACGGCGCGAAAATTTCAGCAATCTGGTTCTGCCGGTCGAAGTCCGGGGGCAGTGGCGCTGGTGGCAATTGTCGGCGTCGCCGCGCTATGACGAGAACGGCATTTTCCAAGGGTTCCGCGGGGTCGGATCGGACGTCACGGCGCAACGCGAATCGGCGGACAAGATCGCGCAGCTGGCGCGCTTCGATCCGCTGACCGGCCTGCCCAACCGCAGCCACCTGCGCGAGGTGCTGGACCAGGCGATGGGCGCGGCCAAGGGCCGGTCGCCGGGCTGCGGTTTCCTGATGATCGACCTCGACCGGTTCAAGGCGATCAACGATAGTCTGGGCCATCAGGTCGGCGACCAGTTGCTGAGCCAGGTAGCCCGGCGATTGCGGCAGGTGTGCACGGCGGACGAGTTTTGCGGTCGGATCGGCGGCGACGAATTTGCCGTGGTCATGCCGCATATTCGCGACGGCGCGGCCATTCCGCGTCTGGCGTCCGCCATCATCGGCGCGCTGTCGGCGTCCTACCAAGTCGATCACCATCTCCTGCATGTCGGCGCGTCGGTCGGGTCGGCGCTGTCCCCGATGGACGGGCGCGAATCCGAGGCCTTGATCCGCAGCGCCGACCTTGCCCTCTATCGCGCCAAGGACGAGGGCGGCGGCATCCATTGCGCCTATGAGCCGCAGCTTCATGCGCAGGCGGAAGAGCGGCGGCAGCTGGAACAGGCGCTGCGCGAAGCCCTGGAAAAGGATCAGTTGCACGTTCTCTATCAACCGGTGGTCGATGCCGAGCGGGGCGTGGTGCTGGGGTTCGAGGCGCTGGTGCGCTGGACCCATCCGGAACTGGGCGCGATTTCCCCGGTCAAGTTCGTGCCGGTGGCGGAAGAGGCGCGCCTGATCGCGCCGATCGGCGAATGGGTGTTGCGCACCGCCTGCATGGAGGCGGTGACATGGCCGGACGATATCCGGATCGCGGTCAATGTATCGGCCGAACAATTGACCCATCCCAGCTTCGTGGCGGCGGTCGTGTCGGCGCTGGGGCAAAGCGGGCTTGATGCCCGGCGGCTGGAGCTGGAGGTCACCGAAAGCGTGTTCCTGAACGAGGATGCGGGTGCGCTCAAGATATTGGACCAGTTGCTGAGCCTGGGCATCCAATTGTCGCTCGATGACTTCGGCACCGGCTATAGTTCGTTGGGCTATCTCAGCCGCACGCGGTTCAACACGATCAAGATCGACCGCAGCTTCGTCGTTGGCGCTTCGCAAAATACCGCCGAGAGCCTGGCGATCATCCGGGCGGTGGTAACGTTGGCCGACAGCCTGGGCATGAGTACGACGGCCGAAGGCGTGGAGACGGAGGCCGAATTGCAGATGGTCCGGCAACTGGGCTGCAAGAAGGTGCAGGGCTATTATTTCGGACGGCCGATGTCGCCGCAGGATGCCGCGCGCCTGTTTCCAGCGCCGCAGCGGGTGGCGATCGGTTAAGCCAGCAACTGCCGTTCGACCATGGTCCAGAGCGCGGCGAAGGCGTGTGCGGGTGGGGACGCCGGCGCGAAGGCGCCGAGCGGTTTGCGGCGCACCGTCATCTGCTCGATCATGCTCGCCATCGGGATGGCGGGCCAGCCGGGCTGGCTTTCCAACGCGGCGCGATGCAGGCTGCGGCGGCGGTCGACCATCGAATAGACCGGCAGGATCGGCGCGTGGCTGCCGCCGCGCTGGACCAGATAGCGGGCGACCTCGCCCATCGCCCGTTGCGACAGGGGGAGGGGATGACCGGGATGACGATCAGATCGGCGGCGCGCAGCACCTGCTCGCTGGTTTCGGTCAGGCCGGGCGGGCAGTCGAGGATGATGCGATCATAGTCGCGGCCGAGGCTCTCGATCAGTTTCGACAGCCGCTTCTTCTTGTCCATTTCACGGAAGAGATGGTCGAGGCTGCGCAGCGAGGTGTCGGCGGCGATCAGGTCCAGCCCCGGCACGGTCGAAGGCTGGATCAGCTTGCGGACGTCCACATCCTTGCTGAAGATCGCCTGGGCGGCGTCGCGGCTTTCCGTGTCGGTGGACAGCAGCCAGCTGGATGCCGCCTGCGGGTCCAGATCCCATAGAAGGGTGCGCCGTTTGGAGATGCAGGCCGATGCCCAGGCCAGGTTGATCGCGAAGGTGGTCTTCCCCACGCCGCCCTTCAGACTATAGACGGCGATGGTCGCCAATGCCGGTTCCTTTGCCATGGGACGAGAGGCTAAGGCCTCTTGCCATCAAAGCAAGCGCTCAATCACGGCTTTGTTACGCGGTCGTGACGCAGGGCAAATGCGACAGCGAGTTGGACAGTTGAATCGCCTTTTCGAACCGGACATCGTTTCGATATCGAAACGATGTCCGGTTCGATTTCTAAAGGATTTCCAGCACCTTGTCCTGCGGTCGGCAGAAGCGGACACCCTTTTCCGTCTCGACGAAGGGGCGGTTCACATAAGCGGGATTGGCCGTCATTTCGTCCAGGATCGTGTCGGCATCCATGGCGGGCAAGCCACGGTCTTCCGCGTCGGTGCCCATGGTGCGGATCGCGTCCGCCGGGGTCAGCCCGGCGTCGGCGATGATCTGCGCCAGCTTGTCGCGGCTATAGGGCGTCTTGAGATATTCGATCACCTCGACATCGACGCCCGGCGTTCCTTCCAGGATCGCCAGCGTCTTGCGCGACGTGCCGCATTTGGGGTTGTGCCAGATGGTCGCCTTCACGCGTCGCCGTCCCGCGCCAACCACTCCTCCAGCCACTTGATCGTATAATTGCCGTCCAGGAAATCGGGATCGTGCAGCAGCGCCTGATGCAAGGGGATCGTGGTCTTCATCCCTTCGATCACATATTCTTCCAGCGCGCGGCGCAGGCGCATGATCGCGCCTTCGCGGGTGCGGCCATAGACGATCAGCTTGCCGATCATGGAGTCGTAATAGGGCGGCACCTTATAGCCCTGATACAGGCCGCTATCGACGCGGACATGCATGCCGCCCGGCACATGATAGCTGGTCACGGTGCCCGGCGAGGGCGCGAAGGTCTTGGGATCTTCGGCGTTGATGCGGCATTCGATCGCATGGCCGGTGAAGCGGATGTCTTCCTGCGCCACCGACAGCGGTTTGCCTTCCGCCACGCGAATCTGTTCGCGCACCAGGTCGAGGCCGGTGATCATCTCCGTCACCGGATGTTCGACCTGCAACCGGGTGTTCATTTCGATGAAGTAGAATTCGCCATTTTCCCACAGGAATTCGATCGTGCCCGCGCCGCGATAGCCCATGTCGGCCATCGCCTTGGCACAGACGCCGCCGATGCGTTCGCGTTCGGCCTGGCTCAGGACCGGGGAGGGGGCTTCTTCCAGCACCTTCTGGTGGCGGCGCTGGAGCGAGCAGTCGCGCTCGCCCAGATGGATGGCATTGCCCTTGCCGTCGCCGAAGACCTGGATTTCGATGTGGCGCGGGTTGCCGAGATATTTTTCGAGATAGACGGTGGCGTCGCCGAAGGCGGCCTTCGCTTCCGACCCGGCCTGCTGCATCAGCGTTTCCAGCTCGTCGGGCGACGTGCAGACCTTCATGCCGCGACCACCGCCGCCGGATGCGGCCTTGATGATGACCGGATAGCCGGCCTTTTCCGCGATCGCCTTGGCTTCCTCAAGATCGCTGATTGCGCCGTCGGAGCCGGGGACGAGCGGTAGGCCGAGCGCGCCTGCGGTGCGCTTGGCTTCGATCTTGTCGCCCATGGTGCGGATATGTTCGGGCTTCGGCCCGACGAAGGCGATGCCGTGCGCTTCGACGATTTCGGCGAACTTGGCGTTTTCCGACAGGAAGCCATAGCCCGGATGGATCGCATCCGCGCCGGAGATTTCGGCGGCGGAGATGATTGCCGCGACGTTCAGATAGCTGTCCTTGGCCGCGGGCGGCCCGATGCAGATCGCTTCGTCGGCCAGCCGCACATGCATGGCGTCGGCGTCGGCGGTCGAATGGACCGCCACCGTCTTGATGCCCATTTCATGGCAGGCGCGATGGATGCGGAGCGCGATTTCGCCCCGGTTGGCGATCAGCAGCTTTTCGATGGCCATGGGTGGTGCGGCCTTATTCAATGACGATCAGCGGCTGGTCATATTCGACCGGCTGGCCGTTATCGACCAGCACGGCCTTGACCGTGCCGGAGACGGGCGCGGCGATCGCGTTCATGACCTTCATGGCCTCCACGATCAGGATCGTTTCGCCAGCGGCGACCTGCGCGCCGATGCGGGCGAAGGGGGCGGAGCCGGGTTCGGCCGACAGATAGGCGGTGCCCACGATCGGCGATTTGACCAGCGTGCCCGCAGGCAGCGAGGCTTCGGCGGGCGCAGCAGGCGCGGCGGCCGGTGCGGGGGCAGCGGCAGGCGCAGCGGCGACCGGGGCAGGCGCGGCATAGACGGGCGCGGCGCTGGCGGCGGCCTTGCGCGCGACGCGGATCTTGCGGTCGCCGTCCTCTACCTCGATCTCGGTCAGGTTGGTGTCGTCTAGCAGCGCGGCGAGATCCCGCACCAGTTGCATGTCAACCTGCATTGCGCCCTTTTCATGCCTGTCGTTCATTTGATGTTCCCGAACGGTGAATGTCGTTTCTTGCCCCGCGCCTATGCGCATTTACGCCCAAGCGCAACTTTTGTGCGCCCAAATGCGCCGCCTTAAAGTTCCAGCGCGGCTTCGAGCGCCAGCATGTAGGACATCGGGCCAAAGCCCGCGATCGTCCCCTTGGCCGCCATGCCGACATAGCTTTTATGGCGGAATGCTTCGCGTTTATGCGGATTGGACAGGTGGATTTCGATCACCGGCACGGTGATGCCCTTGATCGCGTCATGCAGCGCGACCGAGGTGTGGGTGAGGCCGCCGGGATTGAGGAGGACGGCATGGGCGCCCTCCGCATGGGCTTCCTGCAGCCAGTCGATCAGATGGCCTTCATGATTGGACTGGCGAAAATCGATTTCGACATGGGCGCGGGTGGCCGCGTCGTCCATCCGCTCGGCTATGTCGTCCAGCGTGTCATAGCCGTAGATTTCCGGCTCGCGCGTGCCCAGCATGTTCAGATTGGGTCCGTTGAGCACATATATTTTGCGCATGTCGGCCATGGCGATCCCCTTGCATGTTGCGACCGGGGCAAGGCCGCCCCTATATGCGGCACGATCCTTAGCCCTTCGTGTCTCGGTTAGTCGAGACATCTTCGCATGTTCGGGAAAGCTATAGTGAGCACAGACGGCACCATCTCCATCCATATCAATGGCGAGCATCGCCGCATCCGCGACGGGCTTAGCCTGGCGCAACTGGCGAGCGAACTGGGCTTCGTGCCCGAAAAGGTCGCGGTGGAGCGCAATCTGGAGGTCGTGCCCCGATCGACCCTGGCGCAGGTGATGGTCGAGGATGGCGATGAACTGGAGATCGTCCACTTCGTCGGTGGTGGCGACCATCCGGTCGCGGCGGGCGGTGGCGACGTGTCGGCGCTGAATGACGATAGCTGGACCGTGGCGGGCAAGACCTTCCGCTCGCGCCTGATCGTGGGCACGGGCAAATATAAGAGTTTCGAGCAGAATGCGGCGGCGGTGGCGGCGTCGGGGGCGGAGGTCGTGACCGTGGCGGTGCGGCGGGTCAATGTGTCGGACCCCAAGGCGCCGATGCTGACCGACTATATCGACCCCAAGGTCATTACCTACCTGCCTAACACAGCGGGTTGTTTCACCGGTGAGGAGGCGATTCGCACGCTGCGCCTGGCGCGCGAGGCGGGCGGATGGGACCTGGTGAAGCTGGAAGTGCTGGGCGAGGCGCGGACGCTTTATCCCGACATGGTCGAAACGCTGCGCGCGACCGAGGTGCTGGCCAAGGAAGGTTTCAAGCCGATGGTCTATTGCGTGGACGATCCGATCGCGGCCAAGCGGCTGGAGGATGTCGGCGCGGTGGCGATCATGCCGCTGGGCGCGCCGATCGGGTCGGGGCTGGGCATCCAGAACCGGGTGACGATCCGCCTGATCGTGGAGGGCACCACGCTGCCGGTGCTGGTCGATGCGGGCGTGGGGACTGCTTCGGAAGCGGCGCAGGCGATGGAATTGGGCTGCACCGGCGTGCTGATGAACACCGCCATTGCCGAAGCGAAAGACCCGGTGCTGATGGCGGCGGCGATGAAGGCGGGGGTCGAGGCCGGGCGTATGGCCTATCGCGCCGGGCGCATGGGCAAGCGTATGTATGCCGATCCGTCCAGTCCTTTGGCGGGGCTGATCTAAGGGCGCTTTTCGCGATCGCAGCAAATTGACCGGCCCGATGCTTGTGCTTATGGGCATGGGCAAGTTGGAGGAGGAACGGCGATGGTGAACAAGCTCTACCCTGATGCGGCTTCGGCGCTGGAAGGCTTGCTGTTCGACGGGATGCATCTGTGTGCGGGCGGTTTTGGCCTGTGCGGTATTCCCGAACGGCTGATCGACGCGATCCGCGATGCGGGCGTCAAGGATCTGACCATCGCGTCCAACAATGCCGGTATCGACGGCGAAGGGCTGGGCAAGCTGCTGCGCACGCGGCAGGTCAAGAAGATGATCTCCTCCTATGTCGGCGAGAATAAGGAGTTCGAGCGACAATATCTGGCGGGCGAACTGGAGGTGGAGTTCTGCCCCCAGGGCACGCTGGCCGAACGGTGCCGCGCGGGCGGGGCGGGCATCCCCGGTTTCTATACCAAGACCGGCGTCGGCACCCAGGTGGCCGAGGGCAAGGAAGTGAAGACGTTCGACGGCCAGGATTATATCCTGGAACGCGGCATCTTCGCCGATGTCGCCATCATCAAGGGCTGGAAGGCCGATGAGAGCGGCAACCTGATCTTCCGCAAGACCGCGCGCAATTTCAACGCGCCGATGGCGACCGCGGCGAAAATCTGCATCGCCGAGGTCGAGGAAGTGGTGCCGACCGGCAGCCTGGACGCGGATGCGATCCATCTGCCCGGCATCTATGTGAAACGCATGATCGTGGGCGCGCCCTATGACAAGAAGATCGAGTTCCGGACGGTAAGGCAGCGGGAAGCGGCGTGATGTCGCTGGCGTCGCGCATGGTTCCGGCGCTGCTGCTGGCGCCGCTGGCCGCCTGCGCGACCATGCCGTCTGCCGTCGTTTCCGCGCCGCCTGCCGATCCGCCAGCGGGGATGCAATATCTCTACGGGTCGGGCGAGGCGGCGGCGCTTTCGGTGCAGGCCTGGCGCGCCCTGGTTGGCCATGTCGCGGCGCAGGTGAAGGCGCGGCCTTTGGACAGCGTGGTGCTGGCGGCGGATGCGACGTTGGCTGCGCCGCGCTTCGTGCCCTGCGGCGACAAGCCCTCTGCCGCGGTGTTCGACGTGGACGAGACGGTGATGCTGAACAGCGGCTATGAATATCATGGCGCGAAGGTTGGCAAGGGGTTCGACGCGGCAAGTTGGGACGCGTGGGAAAAGACCGGCGAAGGCGCGGTCGGGCCGGTGCCGGGCGCGGACATCGGGCTGCGCGATCTGCGGGCGATGGGCGTGACGGTGATCTTCAACACCAACCGGTCGGCCGCCAATGCCGATGCGACGGCGCGCGCGATCAAGGCGGCGGGGCTGGGTGACGCCGTGCATGGTAAGACGCTCTATCTGAGCGGCGATGATGCCATGGGATCGCGCAAGGATGGTCGCCGGGCGACGATCGCGGCGCGCTATTGCGTCATCGCCATGGGCGGCGACCAGCTGGGCGATTTTTCCGATCTGTTCAATGCCGGGCAGGGCGTGGCGGTGCGCCGCGCCGCGACGTTGCAGGCGCCGATCGCGGGATTGTGGGGCAAGGGCTGGTTCGTGCTGCCCAATCCCGTCTATGGCAGCGGCCTTAAGGGCGGCTATGACGATATATTTCCAATGGACAAGAGGTGGGCGCCGCCCGCCCAAGGGGAGAAGTAAAGATGCCCTGGACTCGTGACGAGATGGCCGCGCGGGCGGCGAAGGAATTGCAGGACGGTTTTTACGTCAATCTGGGCATCGGTATTCCGACGCTGGTCGCCAACCATATCCCGGCCGGGGTCGAAGTGACGTTGCAGTCGGAAAACGGCATGTTGGGCATCGGGCCTTTCCCGTTCGAGGGGGAGGAAGACGCCGACCTGATCAATGCGGGCAAGCAGACGATCAGCGAATTGCCGCAGACCGCCTATTTTTCCAGCGCCGACAGCTTCGCCATGATCCGGGGCGGGCATATCGACCTCACCGTGCTGGGCGCGATGGAAGTCGCGGAAAATGGCGACATCGCCAACTGGATGATCCCCGGCAAGATGATCAAGGGCATGGGCGGCGCGATGGATCTGGTCGCGGGCGTCAAGAAGATCATCGTGGTGATGGAGCATACTTCCAAGAACGGCGATCCCAAATTCATCCCCGCCTGCACGCTGCCGCTGACCGGCAAGGATGTGGTCGATATGATCGTCACCGACCTGTGCGTGTTTCAGCGCGCAGACCATGACAGCCCGTTCAAGCTGGTCGAAATGGCGCCGGGCGTGACGGCGGATGAGATCGCGGCTAAGACCACCGCCCATTATGTGAGCTGAGGACGGCCAGGATGAGCCTTGACGGCGTCTATGACGACAATAACCCCTTCGCCCTGATCCTTGCGGGCAAGATACCGTCGACCAAGCTGTATGAAGACGAACATACGCTCGCCTTCCTCGATATCCAGCCGCAGGCGAAGGGGCATAGTCTGGTCATTTCCAAATGGTCCAAGGCGCGCAACATCCTGGAGATCGAGGACGAGGCGCTGGCGCAGGTGATGGCGACGGTCAAGAAGGTCGCCAACGCCACGCGCAAGGCGCTTGTCCCCGATGGCATCCATGTCGCCCAGTTCAACGGCGCGCCGGCGGGGCAGACGGTGTTTCACCTGCATGTCCATATCGTGCCCCGATTCGAAGGCGGGCCGCAGGGCTTTGGCGCGCATGCCCAAGGCCAGTTTGCCGACGCAGCCGCGTTGAGCGCGCTGGCCGACGAGATTCGCGCCCAATTCTGATGCCCCTTCCTTTTATCGTTCGGCCGTCCTGGTCTGAGGGGCAGCCCTGATGGGGCTGCGTCCCTTCATTGCGCCCGGCGCGCGGCTGGCGCTGCGGTCCAAGCGGGCGAGCCAGCTGGTGCCGGGCGGGCGCGGCGACAGCGAGGTGATCCTGGACATTTCGCGGCTGTTGTCGCGGTCCTTCCATCCAGCGCCCACCGGTATCGATCGCGTCGAATATGTCTATGCCCGCGAACTGCTGGACCGGATGCCCGATCGGCTGGCCTTTGCCGCGGTGCATCCGGCCGGTGGCTATTATGGGCGGCTAAGCAGCGCGGCCGTGCGGCAGTTCCTGGCCTTTACCGCCGCCAAATGGCGCAACGCGCGGACGGCCGATACGAGCGAGAGCAAGGCGGCGGTGATCCGCCACCTGTTCGCCACCCGCCCCCGGCCGGTGCCGCGCACGACCAGACCGCGCGTCTATCTACAGGTATCGCCCCATCATCTGGACGATCATGCGCAGGTCGGGGCGATCCTGCGGGCGGAGGGGGCAAAGTTCATCACCCTGGTGCATGACGTCATCCCCCTCAGCCATCCCGAATATGCCCGGCCCCAGGGCGCGGACGAGCATCGCCGCCGGGTGCGCACGATCGACAGTTTCGCCCATGGCATCATCGGCAACAGCCAGGCGACGATCGAGGCGCTGGCGCCGCATATGCGCCATGGGTTGGATGGGCGCGCCATCCGGGTCGCGCATTTCGGCGCGGACGCGCCCGATATATTCGGCGCGAAGGGCGAAGCGCTGCCCGAGCGGCCCTATTTCGTCTATATCTCCACGATCGAGCCGCGGAAGAACCATCTGTTGCTGCTCAACCTGTGGCGGCGGCTGATCGAGCGATTGGGCGATGCCGCCCCGGTGCTGGTGCTGATCGGACGGCGCGGCTGGGAGAATGAGAATGTCATCGACATGCTGGAGCGGGCCGAAGCGCTGCGCGGCCATGTGATCGAAGCGGGCGAGGTGTCGGACAACCGGATGCAGGCGCTGGTCGCCAACGCGCGGGCGATGCTGATGCCGTCCTTCGCCGAAGGTTTCGGGATGCCGGTGGTCGAGGCGCTGGCGGCGGGCGTGCCGGTGATCTGCAGCGACATCACCGCCCATCGCGAGGTCGGCGCCGATGCACCGGACTATCTCGATCCGCTCGACGGCATGGGGTGGATGCGCGCGATTGAGGCCTATAGCCAAGCGCAGTCGCCCCAGCGGGCGGCCCAGATCGTCCGGCTGGCCCAGTGGCGGGCGCCGACATGGCGTGACTATTTCGACATCGTCACCGACCTGATCGAAGAAGTGACAGCCTCTGTTCCTTGACCTTCACCGGCCGCGCCCGCATGGACGGTGGCAGGCATGAAAGGACAAGGCATGGCCCGTAGCGGGGCAGTATCAGGCAGCACGATCGGCGCGCGGGCGCGATCGCGAATCGCTTCGGCGCCTGTCGCGCGCGGATGACGCCTGTCCCGTTTCTGCGATCGCCCCCTTTTTCGGGCATCGATCCCGCGACGGCCGCGGTCAGCGCGCCGGTGGGCGCATCTGTGGCGGCGGCGCCGGTCGCGGATGAGGTGTTGGACCTGTTGGTTCAAGCCCGTGTCGGCGGGGACTTTTGGGGCCATCGGCCGGAGGGCGTTGCGCTGGTCGTGCGCGCAGGCGTACCTGTCCAGGGGGCGGCGCTGTCGGGACTGATGCCTGAGCAGATCGCGATCCTGCCTGCATCGGGGGAGGTTCGAACGTCATCGGTCAAGGGTCGTCGCCTGCCTGCCTATTGCGATCCGTGGGCGCTGGTTGCGCAAGCGCGGGCGGTCCATGCCGCGCCCGACGATGACATCGCCCTTGTCGCAGGCCTGCTGGGCGTCGCGATCATCGATCCCGAAGGCGTGCCGGTCGATCCGGCTACGGCGCGGGCGGCACTGAAGGTGCGGCTGGCAGCGGCGCGTTATCGCGACTGTTTCACCGGCGCGCCGGTCGATGTTGCGCAGGCGATCGCGCAGCTGGCCGACTGGCGTCGTCATCTCGATGGCAATCGCGGCATAGCGGCAGCCAGCGGCATGGCCTTCTGGAAGCGAGAGGCGATGCGGCACTTCCTGTGGGATGGTCTGCGCGCGCCACCCTTTCTGTCGGCGCCGCGCGGCTTGCGCCAGGCGCGGCGGGATGGTGGGGCACTGGCGATCTGGCCGTCGCGCGTGCCGCCTGCGATCGTTGCGGAGGCCAAGGCGGGGGCCGTGCCGGTGACGCGGGTCGAGGACGGCTTTTTGCGGTCGCGGGGACTGGGCGCAGCGCTGCATCCGCCCGGATCGGTGGTCGTGGACCGGACCGGCATCTATTATGATGCGCGCAGCGCCAATGATCTGGAAACGCTGCTGGCGACCCATGATTTTCCGCCTGCGCTGGTCGCGCGTGCCGCCCGCCTGCGCCAAAGGGTCTGCGCTGCGGGCGTCACCAAATATGGTCCCGAAGCAGGGCGGATGATCGCCCTGCCGCCGGGCCGTCGCACGGTGCTGGCGGTGGGCCAGGTGGAAGACGATCTGTCGGTGCGCCTGGGCGGCGCGGGCGTCGCGGGCAATCTGGATTTCCTGATGCGGGTCCGCCGCGCCGAACCGGATGCCTGGATCGTCTATCGCCCCCATCCCGACGTGCAGGCGGGGCATCGCAAGGGCCATCTGCCCGATCCGGTGGTGCTGGCGCACGCCGACGCGATCGATACCGGCGCGCCGCTAATGGCGCTGGTGCAGGCGGTGGACGACGTGCACGTCCTCTCGTCGCTCACCGGGTTCGAAGCGCTGATGCGCGGATGCGCGGTGACCGTGCATGGGATGCCCTTCTATGCCGGATGGGGGCTGACCCGTGATCGTGCTACGGCTATCGCCCGGCGGGGACGTCAACTCAGTGTGGATCAGCTTGTCGCGGGAGCCTTGATTCTCTATCCTCGCTATCTTGATCCGGTTACGCGTTTGCCCTGCGGTCCTGAAGTGATGGTGGACCGCATGGCCGATGGATCGACGCCGCCGGTGACATGGCTTATCCGGTTGCGGATGCTACAGGGGAAGTTGCGCCGATTTATGACTTTGTTCGCCGAGTTCCTGCATGGTTAACGTCCCCGCCAAGACATTTCTGTTTCTGCAAGGGCCGCACGGTCCCTATTTCGCGATGCTGGCGCAGGCGTTGCGCGAACGGGGCCATCGCGCGTTGCGGATCAACATCAATGGCGGCGACAAGATCGACTGGCCGGGCGACGCCACCGATTATCGCGGGACGTTTCGCAACTGGCCGTTGTTCTTCGACGATTTCGTCGTCAACCATGGCGTCACCGATCTGATCCTCTACGGCGATTGCCGCCCCTATCATGCGTCGGCACATGGCATGGCCCATTTGCGCGACCTGCGTGTGCATGTCCTGGAAGAAGGCTATATCCGGCCCGATTTCATGACGTTGCAGGATGACGGCGTGAACGGCAATTCCACCCTGCCGCTGGACCCGCAATGGTATCTGGACCAGGCGCGCGGCCTGCCCATGCAGGAAGAGGTGGCACCGCCAATTCCGTCGACCTTCCGCGCGCGGGCGCGCAACACGATGCGCAATGGTCTCGCTGCGGCGCTGATGCGGCCTTATTTCCCGTTCTACAACACGCACAGGCCACATAGCTTCCTGATGGAATCCCTGGCCTGGTGCTGGAAACTGGTGATGCGCACCAATTATGAACGGCGATCGCGGGCCGACTGGGAGCAGGTCAAGGACAAGCCCTATTTTACGCTGCCGCTTCAGCTCAATTCCGATTATCAGATCCGCATCCACTCGCCCTTCGGCAATATGCGCGCCGCGCTGCGCTTCGTGATCAAGAGCTTCGCGCAACATGCGTCGGACGGCGTCTCGCTCGTCGTGAAGCGCCATCCGCTCGATCCGGGCCTGGTGGGATGGGACCGGCTGACCCGACGCCTGGCGCGCCATTATGGCGTGGCGGACCGGGTCGTCTATCTGGCCGACTGGGACATTGCCGAAGTCGTCGACAAGTCGCTCGGCGTCGTGACGGTCAACAGCACAGTGGGAACATTGGCGCTGAACGTGGGTAAGCCGGTGGTGGTGCTGGGCCATGCGGTCTACAAGGTGCCCGGCGTCGTCTATACCGGAAGGCTAGACGATTTCTGGCGCGCGCCGCGGGCGCCCGATCTGTCGCTCTATTCCGCCTTTCGTCGCGTGCTCATCGACCGATGCCTGGTGCGTGGCGGGTTGCTCAGCGAACAAGGCCTGCAACTGCTGGTCCGCAATTCCGTGGCGCGGTTATTGGGCCATCGGACGTTACACGACCATAATTCGACGCTGGAATTGCGCTCCGTTGTTATGCAGGGCTGATCCTTCGTTTCTTGCCTGAAGGCTCGAACGGCGTTGTCGTTATTTCCGTAAGCCTAGGCAGAGGGTAATATTTCAGCGCTGTTCGAGGCGGTTGCCGGAAGCAGGATTGCCTAGATTCACCTCCAGGACGAAGGCGATCGGAACAAGTCGATCGTGTAGAACAAGCAATCTGCCATGCGCTATAGCACAAGCGTCACCAGGGGTGTGTTTGCCATCAATCTGATGCAAATGGGCAAGTATCAGGCCCGGCTGCGGATTGAAGCAATAAGTTCAGCTATTCGGTTGGGAAATTTTGGATGCCCGACAAGGACTCGAACCTTGATTGACGGAGTCAGAGTCCGCTCTCTTACCATTAGAGGATCGGGCATCAGCCAAGCGCGTGTCTCGCTTGGGAGGCCGCAGATAGTCGCGGTCGGTATCCTGGTCAAGAGCTTTTGGACGGACTTAGCCGACTTTTTGATCGACGTTTGAACGGTTTTTCATCCAACCAAAAGAAAACCCGCCGGACAGCATGACGCGTCCGACGGGCATTGTCCTCTTCCCTCGCGGGGTCAAGGGGCATGGGAGCCGCAACCCATATAGGGAGCGGCTCCCGGCCTTTCAAAGGGCTTATTCGCCGTCGCTCTTCAGCAGGTAATCGCCCGCGTCCGCGTCGCTGCCGTGGGTTTCCCCTTCGACGGCGGCCAGTGGATCGTTGCCGATCGCCGCTTCCGGACCCTGCGCCAGTTCAGCCGCACGTTCTGCAGCAGCCGACTTGGGTGCGATCAGGTCCACCTGGCTGGAGGCGCGCAGCGCGGCCCGCAGTGCGGCGTCACGCGACGAAGCGGCGACGCGCAGGCGGTTCATGCCCGCGCCCGTACCCGCCGGGATCAGGCGGCCGACGATGACGTTTTCCTTCAGGCCGACCAGCGTGTCCTTCTTGCCCTGGACCGCCGCTTCCGTGAGGACGCGGGTGGTTTCCTGGAAGGACGCGGCCGAGATGAACGAACGGGTCTGCAGCGACGCCTTGGTGATGCCGAGCAGCACCGGCTTGCCCGCGGCAGGCGCGAAGCCCGCTGCCAGCTTGCTGTTGATCTCGTCCATTTCCTCGCGGTCGATCTGCTCGCCCACCAACAGAGTGGTGTCGCCGGACTCGATGATCTCGACCTTCTGCAGCATCTGACGAACGATCGTTTCGATGTGCTTGTCGTTGATCTTCACGCCCTGCAGGCGATAGACTTCCTGGATTTCGGCGACCAGATATTCGGCCAGCGGCTCGATACCCAGCACTTCCAGAATGTCGTGCGGATCGGGCGAACCGCCGATCAGGTTGTCGCCGCGCTTCACGAAGTCGCCTTCCTGAACGTCGATCACCTTGCTCTTGGGGATCAGATATTCGACCGGCTCGCCGCCATCCTCGGGATTGATGGCGATCTTGCGCTTCGCCTTGTAATCCTTGAGGAACTGGACGCGGCCCGACACCTTGGCAATGATCGCATTGTCCTTGGGCTTGCGGGCTTCGAACAGTTCGGCGACGCGCGGCAGACCACCGGTGATGTCGCGGGTCTTGGCCGCTTCGCGGCTGACACGCGCCAGCACGTCCCCGGCCTGCACCTGCGCGCCATCATCGACCGACAGCGTCGCCCCCACCGCCAGCATATAGCGGGCCGCTTCGCCGGACTGGTCGTCCAGCAGGGTCAGGCGCGGGCGAAGGTCTTCCTTGGTGCGGGCAGCACCACGATGTTCCGTCACGACGCGCTGGGCGATGCCGGTGGCTTCGTCGGTCTGTTCGGTCAGCGTCTTGCTGTCGATCAGGTCGACATATTTGACGATACCCGGCTTTTCCGTGATCACCGGCATGGTGAAGGGATCCCACTCGGCGAAGCGATCGCCCTTCTTCACGGTGTCGCCATCTGCAAACAGGATGGTGGCGCCGTAAGGCAGGCGATGGGTTTCGCGCTCGCGGCCTTCGCTGTCGATGATCGCGATCTCGCCGTTGCGGGCGAGGCTGAGGCGACGGCCTTGCTTGTCGGTGATGGTCGGCATGTCACGCAGTTCGATCGTGCCGTCCGCCATCGATTCCAGGTTCGACGTTTCGTTGAAGTTCGCTGCGCCGCCGATGTGGAAGGTACGCATGGTCAACTGCGTGCCCGGCTCACCGATGGACTGCGCCGCGATGACGCCGACCGCTTCACCGATATTCACCGGCGTACCACGGGCCAGGTCACGGCCGTAGCATTTGCCGCACACGCCCATCCGGCTTTCGCAGATCAGCGGGCTGCGGATCTTGACCGCCTGGGTGCCGATCGCCTCGATCTTGGCGATCATCGGTTCGTCCAGCAGCGTGCCGATGGGGATGACGATGCTGCCATCCTTGCTGTCGACAATGTCCTGCGCCGTGGTGCGGCCCAGGATGCGTTCGCCCAGCGACGCGATGACGCTGCCGCCCTGGACGATCGCCTTCATCTCCAGCGCCTTTTCGGTGCCGCAATCTTCCTCGACGATGGTGCAGTCCTGCGACACGTCGACCAGACGGCGGGTCAGGTAACCCGAGTTCGCCGTCTTGAGCGCCGTATCCGCCAGGCCCTTACGCGCGCCGTGGGTGGAGTTGAAATATTCAAGGACGGTTAGGCCTTCCTTGAAGTTTGAGATGATCGGCGTTTCGATGATCTCGCCCGAAGGCTTGGCCATCAGGCCGCGCATACCGGCCAGCTGCTTCATCTGTGCCTGCGAACCACGGGCACCGGAGTGCGCCATCATGTAGATCGAGTTGATCTGCGCGAGGCGACCGGTCTGTGGATCCTTAGGCTGGGCGCGGATTTCGTCCATCATCGCGTTCGCGACCTGGTCACCGCAACGGCTCCAGGCGTCGATCACCTTGTTGTACTTTTCCTGCTGCGTGATCAGGCCGTCCTGATATTGCTGCTCGTAATCGGCCACCAGCGCCTTGGTTTCGGCGACGGTGCCTTCCTTCGAGTCCGGAATGACCATGTCATCCTTGCCGAACGAGATACCGGCCTGGAACGCGTGGCGGAAGCCCAGCGCCATGATGGCGTCGGCGAACAGCACCGTGTCCTTCTGGCCGGTGTGACGATAGACCTCATCGATCACGTCGCCCACGTCCTTCTTGGTCAGCAAGCGGTTGACGACGTCGAAGGGCACTTTGTGGCTCTGCGGCAGACATTCGCCCAGCAGCATGCGACCCGGCGTCGTTTCGTAGCGCTTGAGGTAGCTCTTGCCCGCTTCGTCGGTCTGCGGCACGCGGCTGATGATCTTGGAATGCAGCGTCACCGACTTGGTGAACAGCGCCTGATGGACTTCCTGCATGTCGCTTAGCAGCATGCCTTCGCCCGGCTCGCCTTCGCGTTCCATCGACAGATAATAGATGCCCAGCACCATGTCCTGCGACGGCACGATGATCGGCTTGCCATTCGCGGGCGACAGGATGTTGTTGGTCGACATCATCAGCACGCGCGCTTCCAACTGGGCCTCAAGGCTCAGCGGGACGTGCACGGCCATCTGGTCACCGTCGAAGTCGGCGTTGAAGGCGGAGCAGACCAGCGGGTGAAGCTGGATCGCCTTGCCCTCGATCAGCACGGGTTCGAACGCCTGGATGCCGAGGCGATGGAGCGTCGGCGCGCGGTTCAGCATCACGGGATGCTCGCGGATCACCTCGTCCAGGATGTCCCAGACTTCCTTGCGCTCCTTTTCGACCCACTTCTTCGCCTGCTTGAGGGTCATGGAGAGACCCTTGGCGTCGAGGCGCGCGTAGATGAAGGGCTTGAACAGTTCGAGCGCCATCTTCTTGGGCAGGCCGCACTGGTGCAGCTTGAGTTCCGGGCCGGTCACGATGACCGAACGACCCGAATAGTCGACGCGCTTGCCGAGCAGGTTCTGACGGAAGCGGCCCTGCTTGCCCTTGAGCATGTCGGACAGCGACTTCAACGGCCGCTTGTTCGCGCCGGTGATGACGCGGCCACGACGGCCATTGTCGAACAGGGCGTCGACGGCTTCCTGCAACATGCGCTTTTCGTTGCGGACGATGATGTCCGGCGCGCGCAGTTCCATCAGGCGCTTCAAACGGTTGTTGCGGTTGATGACGCGGCGATAGAGGTCGTTCAGGTCCGACGTCGCGAAGCGGCCGCCGTCCAGCGGCACCAGCGGGCGCAGTTCAGGCGGAATGACCGGCACGACGTCCAGGATCATCCATTCGGGGCGGTTGCCCAATTCCAGGAAGCTCTCAACCACCTTCAGGCGCTTGATGATCTTCTTGGGCTTCAATTCCGACTTGGTGACGGCCAGCTCGTCCAGCAGGATCTGCTTTTCGCCTTCCAGGTCGAGGTCCATCAGCATCTGCTTGACCGCTTCCGCGCCGATCCCGGCGGAGAAGGCGTCTTCGCCATATTGATCCTGCGCGTCGAGCAGTTCGTCTTCGTTGAGAAGCTGGAACTTTTCGAGCGGGGTCAGGCCCGGTTCGGTGACGATGTAGGATTCGAAGTAGAGGACGCGCTCAAGCTGCTTCAACTGCATGTCGAGCAGCAGGCCGATGCGCGACGGCAGGCTCTTCAGGAACCAGATATGTGCGACGGGGGCGGCTAGTTCAATATGGCCCATGCGCTCGCGGCGCACCTTGCTCACCGTGACTTCGACACCGCACTTCTCGCAGACGATGCCCTTATATTTCATGCGCTTATACTTGCCGCACAGGCATTCATAATCCTTGATCGGACCGAAGATGCGCGCGCAGAACAGGCCGTCACGCTCGGGCTTGAACGTGCGATAGTTGATGGTTTCGGGCTTCTTGATCTCGCCGAAGGACCAGGACCGGATGCGCTCTGGCGAGGCAAGGCCGATCTGGATCTGGTCGAACGTCTCGGTCTTGGCGACCGGATTGGCGAAGTTGGTCAGTTCATTCATAATATCAGTCCCTCTGGAGGGTAAATGTCCGGGCGAAGAAGGGGAGGGGCGCCGCCGTCGGCCGCGCCCCCGTCCTTATTCCGCCGCTTGCGCCAGGCCGTCTTCGTCGGTGGCCTCGTCCATCGTGGCGAGTTCGACGTTCAGACCCAGCGAGCGCATTTCCTTGACCAGCACGTTGAAGCTTTCGGGAATGCCGGCCTCGAACGTGTCGTCACCCTTGACGATCGCCTCATAGACCTTGGTGCGGCCGACCACGTCGTCCGACTTCACCGTCAGCATTTCCTGCAACGTATAGGCCGCGCCATAGGCCTGGAGCGCCCAAACCTCCATTTCACCGAAGCGCTGACCACCGAACTGCGCCTTACCACCCAGCGGCTGCTGCGTGACGAGGCTGTAGGGGCCGATCGAACGGGCATGGATCTTGTCATCGACCAAGTGATGCAGCTTCAACATATAGATGATGCCCACGGTGACCTTGCGGTCGAAGCGATCGCCGGTGCGGCCGTCATACAGGTCCGACTGGCCCGAGGTATGCAAGCCTGCCAGCGACAGCATCGCCGACACGTCGGCTTCACGCGCGCCGTCGAACACCGGGGTCGCCATCGGGATGCCCCGCTGGAGATGCTCGGCCAGATCGATGATCTGCTCGGGCGTGCGGCCTTCGATCTGCTCGGCATAGCGCGGACCATAGGAGGTCAGCAGCCGTTCCTTGACCGCGTCGGGCATGTCGCCCGCCGACGGGTTCGGATTGGCCTCACGCCAGTCTTCCAGCGCATGCTTAAGCTGCTGGCCAAGGCCACGGGCAGCCCAGCCCAGATGGGTTTCGAAGATCTGCCCGACGTTCATGCGCGACGGCACGCCCAGCGGGTTCAGCACGATATCGACATGGGTGCCGTCTTCCAGGAACGGCATGTCTTCGACCGGCAGGATGCGCGAGATGACGCCCTTGTTACCGTGACGGCCGGCCATCTTGTCGCCTGGCTGCAGCTTGCGCTTCACCGCGACGAACACCTTGACCATCTTGAGCACGCCCGGGGGCAGCTCGTCGCCGCGCTGCAGCTTGTCGACGCGATCCTCGAACTTGTCCACGATCGACTTGACCGCTTCGTCATACTGACCCTTGATCGCTTCGATCTGGGCCTGACGGCTGTCGTCCTCTACCGCGAACTTCCACCATTCGTGACGCTCGACTTCGGCCAGCAGAGCCTCATCGATCGCCACGCCTTTGCGCACGCCCTTTGGCGCGGCAGAGGCGGTCTGGTTCAGCAGCATTTCGTGCAGGCGGTTGAAGGTTGCACGATTGAGGATGGCGCGTTCGTCCTCGCGATCCTTGGCGAGGCGGTCGATTTCCTCCCGCTCGATCGCCATGGCGCGCTCGTCCTTGTCGATGCCGTGGCGGTTGAACACGCGCACTTCAACGACCGTCCCAGCAACGCCCGGCGGCAGGCGGAGCGACGTGTCGCGCACGTCGGACGCCTTTTCACCGAAGATCGCGCGGAGCAGCTTTTCTTCCGGCGTCATTGGCGATTCACCCTTGGGGGTGATCTTGCCGACCAGGATGTCGCCCGGCTCCACTTCGGCGCCGATATAGACGATGCCTGCCTCGTCGAGGTTGCGCAGCGCTTCTTCACCGACGTTCGGGATGTCGCGGGTGATGTCCTCCGGCCCCAGCTTGGTGTCGCGGGCCATCACCTCGAACTCCTCGATATGGATCGAGGTGAAGACGTCGTCCTTCACGATCCGCTCGGAGATCAGGATGGAGTCTTCATAGTTGTAGCCGTTCCAGGGCATGAACGCGACGAGCGTGTTGCGGCCCAGCGCCAGTTCGCCGAACTCGGTCGAGGGACCGTCGGCGATGACGTCGCCGGCTTCGACCAGGTCACCGACCTGCACCAGCGGACGCTGGTTGATGCAGGTGTCCTGGTTCGACCGCTGGAACTTCTGCAGCGTGTAGATGTCGACGCCCGACTGACCGGCTTCGATATCGCCGGTCGCGCGGATGACGATACGGGTCGCATCGACCTGATCCACGATGCCCGCCCGCTTGGAGGCGACCGCCGCGCCGGAGTCACGGGCAACCGTGCCTTCCATGCCGGTGCCCACGAACGGCGCTTCGGCACGTACCAGAGGCACGGCCTGACGCTGCATGTTCGATCCCATCAGCGCGCGGTTGGCGTCATCGTTTTCCAGGAACGGAATGAGCGAGGCTGCGACCGACACCAGCTGCTTGGGGCTGACGTCCATCAGCGTGATATGATCCTTGGGCGCCATCAGGAACTCGCCGGCCTCGCGGGCGGATATGAGATCCTCGGTAAAGGTGCCGTCGGCATTCACTTCGGCGTTGGCCTGCGCGATCGTGTGCTTGGCCTCTTCCATCGCCGACAGATAGACGACGTCGTCGGTGACCTTATTGTCCAAGACCTTGCGATAGGGCGTTTCGATGAAGCCATATTTGTTAACACGGCTGAACGTCGCGAGGCTGTTGATCAGACCGATGTTCGGGCCTTCGGGCGTTTCGATCGGGCAGATACGGCCATAATGGGTCGGGTGAACGTCGCGGACTTCGAAGCCTGCGCGTTCGCGGGTCAGACCGCCCGGCCCAAGCGCCGATACGCGGCGCTTGTGGGTGACTTCCGACAGCGGGTTGGTCTGATCCATGAACTGCGACAGCTGCGACGAGCCGAAGAATTCACGCACGGCCGCCACGGCGGGCTTCGCGTTGATCAGGTCGTTGGGCATCACGGTCGACACGTCGACCGACGACATACGCTCCTTGACCGCGCGCTCCATGCGCAGCAGGCCGACGCGATACTGGTTTTCCAGCAGTTCGCCGACCGAACGGACGCGACGGTTGCCCAGGTTATCGATATCGTCGATTTCGCCCTTGCCGTCCTTGAGGTTCACCAGTTCCTTGACCACGGCGAGGATATCCTCGGTTCGCAGCGTCGTCACCGTGTCCTCGGCGTCGAGGTCGAGGCGCATGTTCAGCTTCACGCGGCCCACGGCCGACAGGTCGTAGCGCTCCGGATCGAAGAACAGACCGGCAAACAGCGCTTCTGCGGTTTCCTTCGTCGGCGGTTCGCCAGGACGCATGACGCGATAGATATCGCTCAGCGCCTGGTCGCGGTCTTCGGCCTTGTCGGCCTTGAGCGTATTACGAATCCACGGACCGGTGCCGACATGGTCGATGTCCAGCAGTTCCAGACGGTCGATGCCCGCCTTGTCCAGCTTCTCAAGATTCTCAGGCGACACTTCGTCACCGGCCTCGATATAGATTTCGCCGGTGCTCTCGTTGATGAGGTCATAGGCGCTGTAGCGGCCATAGACTTCCTCGGTCGGGATCAGCAGCGTTTCCAGGCCGTCCTTTTCCGCCTTGTTGGCGGCGCGGGGCGAAATCTTTGTGCCCGCGGGGAAGATCGCTTCGCCGGTCTTGGCGTCGACGATGTCGAACGCAGGCTTCAGGCCGCGCCAGGCTTCGGCGAGATAGGGGATGACCCAGCCGCCTTCGCCACGGACGAACACGACCTTGTTGTAGAATTCGCCCAATATTTCTTCCGGCGTCAGGCCCAGCGCGAACAGCAGCGCGGTGACCGGCAGCTTGCGCTTGCGGTCGATACGGACGTTGACGATGTCCTTGGCGTCGAATTCGAAATCGAGCCACGAACCACGATAGGGAATGACGCGCGCGGCGAAGAGATATTTGCCCGACGAGTGGGTCTTGCCACGGTCATGGTCGAACAGGACGCCCGGCGAACGGTGCATCTGGCTGACGATCACGCGCTCGGTGCCGTTGACGATGAAGGTGCCGTTGCCCGTCATCAGGGGCATGTCGCCCATGTAGACGTCCTGCTCCTTGATATCCAGGACCGAACGGGTTTCGGTGTCCTGATCGACTTCGAACACGATCAGGCGCAGGGTTACGCGCATCGGCGCGGCATAGGTGATGCCGCGCTGGCGGCATTCTTCTACGTCGTACTTGGGGTCTTCCAGCTCATAATGGACGAAGTCCATTTCGGCGGTGCCGGCGAAATCGCGGATCGGGAACACGCTGCGCAGCGTCTTTTCCAGGCCCGACACATAATTGATCGACGGGTCGGAACGGAGGAACTGTTCATAGCTCTCCCGCTGGACCTCGATCAGGTTGGGCATCTGCACCACTTCGTGGATGTCGCCGAACACCTTCCTGATACGCTTTTTTGCGCCGGTGTTGCTGATCGGGGAGAGCTTTGGTCGCCATGCGTTGTCCTTGCCTTCATTCGTCGCGTTTTTTCGCATCCCGGCGAAAACTCAGTCCAGGCGCAATGGAAAAACCGGTGATTCGCACCCGTCATTCCACGCAAAAAAGTGCGGGCCGGGACTGTCCGATCCGCACTGTCAGCACATTGTGACCCGTCAAAAATCGCTCAATCCCGCCAGCTTCGCGCGCAATTCGAAGCCGGACCCCGAGCGATCCGGGGACGGCCAACCGCCAGGCGCATAGCGCAGCGGATGACCGGATTGACGCCGATATAGAGGCTTAGCCCAGCTTTGTGAAGGGGGCCGATCCAATCGGCGATCAAGGTGTCGCGTTCGGTGTCTCGGCAGGTGGCGCGACCGGCGGCGTCACCGGCGCGATCTTCACCGTTTCGAACCGGCGCCGCACGCCGGTAAGGCCCGCGTCGGCAGGCGCTGTCGGCGGCGCCGCCGTCGGCACGCGCTGGCGCATACATTCGCTTTTCACCGCGCGGGGCGTCTGCGCGCAATTCCACAGCGCCCGTTGCAGCCCGACGCCCAGATTATGGATATAGCCAAAGCCCATCGTTTCGAGCTGGGCCTCGCTGGGCGGCCAGGCCTTTGGCCCGCTGCCTGCGCGCCAGCCCATGACCCGGCACAGCGGGCGGCCCCCGCATATCTTGTGGGCCATCGTCAACCAGTCGTCGGCAGCGCTCGCCCGTCCAAGGTCGATCATGAAAGTGACATTGTCCGGATCGGCCCCGATCAGCCGACCGCCCGCGATCGTTTTGCCGACCGAATGCGCGCCGATCGCCATCGGCGTCTGCGCAGCCAGTTCCGCTGTCGATGCCATGGCGGCGGCGATCGCTGCGGGTGCGGACGTAATCACCGCATCGCCCGACTGATGGGCGGGGGAGAGTTGCGCAATCTGTGCGATCTGCGGTTCGCTGCCTTCATTGCCTCGGCGGAAGGCGGGCGGGGTGCCCCACCAGCCGCGCCAGCGGAAGAAGAGATGCGTGCCCACCGCGGTGATCTTGTCCAGGCTGTCGCTCCAATAGGGGACGACCCAGTCGGTATGATAATGGGTGGCGTGCCCCACCGGTTCGAACACCTTGCCTGCCAGCGCCGCGCGGGCGATGGTCCGCGCCCGTTCCCACGCGGCGGCATTGGGCGTGCGTGCCAGCGCGCCGTCGCAGGTGAAGGTGAACTGACACCCCGTCCGCCGTTCCTGCCCCTGGAACACCACGCCGCATACCGTTCTGGGGAAGGCGGGATGGCGCGCCCGGTTCAGTACAACTTGCGCGACGGCCTGCTCGCCCACCGCATCGTCGCCCGCTTCATAGATTTCCGCTGCCGCCAGGCAATCGAGCGCGCGGGCCAGGTCCGTTTCCGACCCTGAGAAGAGGAAGGGGCGGGCGGGCGGATTGGCGGCTTTCGAAAAGGGGATAGCCAGGTTGAACGCGCGCGCCTTGTCGCGCGGCAGGGCGTAGACGACCACCGGCTCGACCGGCGGGGGCGTCGCGGCCGTGACCGGACGCCCCGCGCGCAAGGCGGCCATGGGCGGCCTGCCCGCGTGGCGACTATGCTGGGTGTCCCAGCCCGCGACGAGCGCGGGCAGGCCGACGAACAGGAGGAGCCAGACCAGCCAGACGACTGGACGGGGAGACGTGGTGGTGTTCAAGCCGATCTGGCTCCTAAAGGCCGTTTCTATTCCGGCAGGAAGTCCGGGACGGACAGATAGCGTTCGCCGGTGTCATAGTTGAAGCCCAGAACCCGGCTGCCCTCTGGCAGTTCCTTCAACTTCTGCGCGATCGCCGCCAGCGTGCCGCCCGACGAAATGCCAACCAGCATCCCCTCCTGCGTCGCGGCCTTACGGGCATAATCCTTTGCATCGGCCGGATCGACCTGGATCACGCCGTCCAGCAACTGGGTGTGCAGGTTCGCCGGGATGAAGCCCGCGCCGATGCCCTGGATCGGGTGCGGACCGGGCTGACCGCCGCTGATCACCGGGGACAGGGTCGGTTCGACCGCATAGACCTTCAGATGCGGCCACTGCTTCTTGAGCACTTCGGCCACGCCGGTGATATGGCCGCCAGTGCCCACGCCCGTGATCAGCGCGTCGATCGGCGTGTCGGCAAAGTCGGTCAGTATCTCCTGCGCCGTGGTGCGGACATGCACGTCGATATTGGCGGGATTTTCGAACTGTTGCGGCATCCAGCTGCCCGGCGTCTGGCCGACCAGTTCCAGCGCGCGTTCGATTGCGCCCTTCATGCCCTTTTCGCGCGGCGTCAGGTCGAAACTGGCGCCATAGGCGAGCATCAGGCGGCGACGCTCGATCGACATGCTTTCGGGCATGACCAGCACCAGCTTGTACCCCTTGACCGCGGCGACCATCGCCAGCCCGACGCCGGTATTGCCCGACGTCGGCTCGATGATCGTGCCGCCCGGCTGCAATTCGCCCGATGCTTCGGCCGCCTCGATCATGGCGAGCGCAATACGGTCCTTGATCGACCCGCCGGGGTTGGACCGTTCCGACTTGATCCATACTTCGGCGTCGCCGAACAGGCGGTTGACGCGGATATGCGGCGTGTTGCCGATGGTTTCGAGAATCGTGGCAGCTTTCATGGGGCTTTCTCCTGGCTGTTCTCTTCTCGCCCGATGTCGGGTGGATCGAAGCTTCGTGCAAGGCGCAATTCGGGAAAGAGTCGCGCCCAGTAAAGGGTGATGAGGATCGCCCCCACGCCGCCGCCGATCACCGCCGCAACCGGGCCGACCAGCGCGGCAAGAAAGCCGCTTTCGGCTTCGCCCAGTTCGTTGGAGGCGGAAATGGTCAGCTGGGACAGGCTGGACACGCGCCCGCGCATGGCGTCGGGCGTGTGCAGCTGGACCAGCGACTGGCGCACGAAGACGGACACCATGTCCGCGCCGCCCAGCACCACCAGCGATGCGATCCCCGCCTCGATCGCGATGCTGCGCGGCAGGAAGGCGGTGCAGCCAAAGGCGATGGTGGCCAGGCCGAACAGCACGACCGACCCCAGCATCTTCAGCCCCACCTCCGTCTTCATCGGGCGGAAGGAGAACCAGAGCGCGGTCGCCGCCGCGCCGATGCCGGGCGCTGCGGCCAGATGGCCCAGCCCGGTCGATCCCACATGCAATATGTCGCGCGCATAGACCGGCAACAGCGCGGTTGCGCCCGCCAGCAGCACCGCGAACAGATCCAGCGTGATCGTCGCCAGCACCAGCCGGTTGCCCTTCACATAGGTGACGCCGTCGATCATCTGGCGGATCGGATGGCGGCTGGTGTCGCGCGGCGGTTGCGGCACCGGCCCGATCAGCATCATGGCGCAGAGCGCCACGCCATATAGGGTCGCGGCCAGCGCATAGGCGCCCCAGGGCGTCGCGGCAAAGGCATAGCCGCCCACCGCTGGCCCGGCGATCATGCCCGCCTGCCATACGACCGACGATATCGCGATGGCGTTGGGCAGCACGGCGGGCGGCACGAGGTTAGGCGCCAGCGCGCCATAGGCCGGGCCGTTGAACGCGCGTGCGGTGCCCACGATGACAGCGATGCCGAAGATGAGCGGCAGGCTGACCCAGCCTTCATAGGTGGCGAAGGCGAGCAGTCCCGCCGCGATCGTCAGCAATGTCAGCGTCAGCCGGGTAATGACCCGTCTGTCATAATGGTCTGCGACCCAGCCGGTGACGGGGGTGAGGAAGAAGAGCGGCAGGAATTGCGCCAGCCCGATCAGGCCAAGTTGCGCCGAGGCACCTGCCGTCGTCATCGTTTCGCGTGCGATATTATAGGCCTGCCACGCCAGCACGATCATCATGCTATATTGCGCCAGCACGGCGCACAGCCTTCCGACCAGATAGGCCCGGAAATTGGCGAAATGCAGCGGGTGGCGGGGAGAGGGGGCAGCCGTCATGGCAAGGGCTTTAGCGGCGCTTATATTGCTGACGCAACAGCGCGACGATCCACCAGGCAACAAGATTTGCTTTGCGACCTATGAGCGGGGCGTGGATGGAGTGGCGGATATGGAAGATGGACAGTCCTTATGCATGAGCCGATCGTCGGGAGGCGGCCTTTACATATCTCTCAAGCATCCGTTCGGGCTGAGCCCGTCGAAGCCCTGCTCTTTACTCAAATCCCCGGATTTCAGGGAAGTAGAGCCCTTCGACAGGCTCAGGTCGAACGGATGTTGGGAACTGGGGAATGGCAGGAAATCACCTGCAACAGTCACCATCCTATTTCCGCAGCAGCACCCCGCTGACCGATCCGTTGCGCACGGAACAGACGAAGGGGATGTCGCCATCGCCCGAACCCACGACGCCTTCGACTTCCCAGCCGGTGGACATGCTGCTGGCGCGCGCCGGGCCGATTAGCCGGGATGCTGGCCCGGCCTGGTAAAGCGCCTTTTCGGAGCAAGCGTCGCGCGCGGCGGCGGCGGTGTCGATCGATCCGTAGCCGGGCGACGCATAGGGCGTCTGCCGCGCATCACGCTGCGCCTGCCGATCGGCAACGATGTCGCTGACGATCGCTGCGCCTACGACATGGCGTGGCATGATGACGACCTGCGCATGAAGCGGCGTGGTCAACAGCGTTGCCGCCACAACTGTCCAACTCGCTGTCGCGTTCATGTCGATCGTCTCCCTGTTTCGCGCCGACCATAGCCTATTTGAACAGGCTGCCCAATATGCCGCGGACCAGCTTGCCCGCGATGCCGCCGGACGATGATTTGCGGCTCGATCCGCCGAACACCGCCTTGCCCAGTTCGTTGGCGACCTGCCGTCCGACCGACGATCCCGCCGCGCGCGTCGCCGACTGGATGACCTTGTCCAGCGTACCGGGTTTGGCGGCCTCACGCGCGGCCGCGGCATCGCGCCGCGCCTGTTCCTTGAGTTCCGCCTCGCGCTGTTTTGCCTCGACCTTTGCCTGTACGGCCGCTGCCTTGTCCAATTCCGCCTGCGCCTTGGATGCCTGCGCCGCCGCTGCCGCCGCCTGACCGCGTGCGGCCAGGATTTCTTCCGCCAACTCTCGGTTGACGGCGGTATCATATTTGCCCGAGCAGGGCGATATCGACTGAATGATCGCCCGTTCCTTCGGATCGACCGGCCCCAGCCGCGATCGGGGCGGGGCGATCAGCGTGCGTTGGACCACGCCGGGCGATCCATCCTCCTGCAATAGCGACACCAACGCCTCGCCGACCTTCAACTCGGTAATCGCCGTTTCGACATTGAGGTCGGGGTTGATGCGGAATGTTTCCGCCGCCGCCTTGATCGCCCGCTGGTCGCGCGGGGTGAAGGCACGCAGGGCGTGCTGGACGCGATTACCCAGCTGCCCGGCTACATCTTCTGGAATGTCGATCGGGTTCTGCGTCACGAAATAGACGCCCACGCCTTTCGACCGGATCAGGCGCACGACCTGCTCGATTTTGTCGGTCAGCGCCTTGGGCGCGTCGTCGAACAGCAGATGCGCTTCGTCGAAGAAGAAGACCAGCACCGGCTTGTCCGGGTCGCCGACCTCGGGCAGCGTCTCGAACAGTTCGGACAGCAGCCACAGCAGGAAGGTCGCATAAAGTTTGGGCGACTGCATCAGCTTGTCGGCGGCCAGTATGTTCACATAGCCGCGGCCCTTTTCATCCACCTGCAGCATGTCGTGGATGTCGAGCGCGGGTTCGCCGAAGAAATGATCGCCGCCCTGGGATTCCAGCTGGAGCAATTGCCGCTGGATCGCACCGACGCTGGCCTTGGTGACATTGCCGTAGCGGGCCGAGAGCGTATCGGCATTCTCCGCGCAATAGGCGAGCATCGCCTGCAAATCGCCCAGGTCGAGCAGCAGCAGCCCTTCTTCATCGGCATATTTGAAGGCGATCGACAGCACGCCTTCCTGCGTTTCGTTGAGGCCCATGAGGCGCGCCAGCAACAGCGGCCCCATTTCGCTGACGGTCGTGCGGATCGGATGACCCTGTTGCCCGTACAGATCCCAGAAGATGGCCGGATTGTCGGCATAGCTATAGTCGCTGATGCCGACTTCCGCCGCGCGGGCCACCAGCTTGTCGGCATTTTTGGCGGTGGGGGAACCGGCCATGGATATGCCCGCCAGATCGCCCTTCACGTCCGCCAGAAATACCGGCACGCCCAGTCCAGAGAAACTTTCGGCGATGCCCTGCAGCGTCACCGTCTTGCCGGTGCCGGTCGCGCCCGCGATCAGGCCATGCCGGTTCGCCCGGCGTAGGTTCAACGTCTGGGGAACGCCGCCTTCCTTCTCCGGTGCGCCCAGGCCGATGAAGATACCGTCGCTCATGGTTCAACCCCAAAAAAATAACCCGTTCGCCCTGAGCCTGTCGAAGGGCTCTTCTTAAGAAGAGAGGGGCTTCGACAGGCTCAGCCCGAACGGGTCTGATATGGCGCCCTTACTCTACAGAGCAAAGACGGTTCGGCAAGGGCTGCTTATTTGTCGCGCAGGCGCACCGGCAGGAAGATTGCGGGTTGGCCCCGACGCAGCACCTGCAACAGGATGGCGTTGCGACCCTGGGCCGCGACCGCCTTGGCCTGCGCATCCAGTTCGGCCTGGCTGGCGACCGGGCGGTTGTTGGCGCTGATGATCACGTCGCCGCGACGCAAGCCTTTGGACCCTGCATCGGTCGACCCATCGACCGCCGTGATGACGACACCTTTCGTATCGGCGGCGATGCCTAGCTGGCGGATGATGCCGGGCGTCAGCGGGATCGCTGAAATGCCCAACGCCTGCTGCGTCGCCTGACCCGGATTCTGGTCCTGCTGGCTGAAATCTTCGTCTCCCTGCGGCTGGGCGAAGTTGTTCAGCTCGTCTTCCGAAGGCCGCTCACCGACGATCGCGGTCACCGTCTGGCGCTGGCCATTGCGGATCAGGACGATCGGCACGCGCGCGCCGATGCCCTGATTGGCGACGATCGAGGACAGATTCTGGTCGGCGGTCACTTCCTGACCGGCGACGCTGACGATCACGTCGCCCGCCTTGATCCCGGCCTTTTCCGCGCCCTTGCCCGGCTCAACGCCCTGCACGAACTCGCCGCGATTCTTGGCGAGGCCCAGCGAGTCGGCCAGATCTTCGCCCAGCGGGCTGATCTGCACGCCCAGATAGCCGCGCCGGATCGCCTGGCCCTTTTGCAAGGTGGCGACGATAGGCGCTGCCTGTTCCGACGGAATGGCGAAGCCGATGCCGACATTGCCGCCCGACGGCGACAATATCTGGCTGTTGATGCCGATCACATTGCCGCGCATGTCGAACATCGGGCCGCCGGAGTTGCCCTGGTTGATCGATGCGTCGGTCTGGATGAACTTGTCGTAGCTGCCACCAGTGCCGCGATGCAGGGCGGAGATGATGCCCGCCGTCACGGTGCCAGACAGCGCGAAGGGGTTGCCGATCGCGACGACCCAGTCGCCCACGCGAGCCTTGGTGCTGTCACCGAACTTGACGAACGGCAGCGGCTTTGGCGCTTCGATCTTCAACACCGCCAGATCGGTCGCGGCGTCGCGGCCGACCAGCTTGGCGGGAAACTCCCGCTTGTCGGTCATGGTGACGGTGATCGAATCGACGCTTGCGCCCTCGGCCCCGGCCGACACCACATGGTTGTTGGTGACGATATAGCCGTCGGCGGAAATCAGGAAGCCCGATCCCAGCGACTGCGCCTGCCGTGTCTGCGGCTGGCCGCCCTGCTGGCCCTGGCCGAACAGATCGCCGAACGGCGTACCGGCGAAGGGATTTTGCACCTTCACCCGCTGCTTGGTCGAAATGTTGACGACGGCCGGTTGCAGCTTTTCGACCATGTCGGCCAGGCTGGCGGGCGCGCCTGCAGGGGCTGCGGCCGTCAGGCCTTCATTCTGCGCGGTTTGCGCGCCGACATTGGAACTGGTGGTGACGGCAATGGCGGTGCCGCCCAGCAGCAGGGCGCCGGTGATGGCATAAGCGTAACGCACTCGTGACGGTCCTCTCATGATCTTCAGGAAATGGAAGGCGGGACTTTCAAAAGAAGCCCTGAAATGCGCCGCCTTGCCTTAACCCTCATTGAATGGCGCTGGTTCCGTAATGATCCGCCAGGGATCATTACGAAAGTTTAACGCCGCCCCTGGAATTGCTTCAAAAACTCGTTGTCCGGCGACAGGATGACGTTGGTCTGGCCGGGACGGTCGGGCGAGAAGGTGTAGCGATAACTCTGCATCCCGCGATAGAAGTCATAGAAGGACGGGTCTTTCCCGAAACTTTCCGCGTAGATGCGCGCGGCGTTGGCATCAGCTTCGGCCCGGATGATCTGCGCCTGCTTGGCGCCCTGGGCGCGGATGGTGAGCGCTTCCTGCTCACGTGCGGTCCGCATCCGGGTGAAAGTGTTTTCCAGCGGCGTGCCATCGGGCAGATCGGCGCGCTTGATCCGTACGTCCACGATTTGCGCTCCATATTGGCGCGCGACACGGTTCAGGCCTGCTTCGATATTCTCCATGACCTTGCCGCGCTCGGGCGAGAGCAGGGCGGCGAACGGCCGCTTGCCCAGTTCGTTGCGCAGCGCGGAACCCAGGATCGGGCGCAAGGCATCGGACACGCGCTCTTCGCTGCCCGCCGCGATATACATGCGCAGCGGATCAACGATGCGATAGCGGGCGAAGGCATCGACCTGAAGGCGCAGCTGGTCGGTGGACAACACCTGCTGCCGCTCCATTTCGACCGACAGGACGCGCTTGTCGATCCAGACGATCTGATCGACGAACGGCCAGCGCAGGATGATCCCGGCGCCGGTATTGCCGAACGTCTCGTTGGCGCGATAGCGGTTGATGATCGCCTTGGGATCGCCGAAGCGGACGATCACGCCCTGCTTGGTTTCCGGCACGATCGCCACGGTGCTGCCGACGATGATCAACAGCGCCAGCAGAGTGAGCGCCAAGGCGATGGGATGACGCAGAAATGCGGGCATTACTGGCCTCCCGTGCTGGTGGCCGCTTCGGCGGCAGGGGTCGCCTGCGCGCGGCGCTTGAGTTCAGGCAGCGGCAGATAGGGCGTCACGTTCGTCCCTTCGACGATGGTCTTGTCGACGTTCGACAGCACGCCCTCCATGGTTTCATAATACATGCGGCGGCGCGTCACTTCGGGCGAGAGCTTATATTGTTCATAGACCTTGTCGAAGGCTGCGGCCTCACCCTGCGCCTTGGCCATCACCTGCTGGGCGGCGGCGCGGGCTTCGTTGGTGTAGGTCTGCGCGGTCTGCTGCGCGGCGGACACCGACTTGAACGCGTCGTTGACAGCGGTCGGCGGATCGGCCTGCTTGATGGCGACGCCCTGCAGGCGGATGCCCGAGCGATAGCCGTCCAAAATCTCCTGCATCCGTTGTTCGACCTGCTGCTCGATGCTGGTGCGGCCCGCGCCCAGCGCATCGTCCAGCGTGACGTTGGCGAGGACGGCGCGCATCGCGCTTTCCGCGACCTCGCGCACGCTGGCGTCGGGATCGGACAGCTGGAACAGATAGAGTTCGGGATTGCGGATGTTCCAGCGCACCGAATAAGCGAGGTCGATGATATTCTGGTCGCCGGTCAGCACCAGATTCTCATTTTCCGCGCTGACCGATCCGATGTCGATGGTGCGGATTTCCTCGACATCGACCGTCGTCACCGCTTCGAACGGGGCGGGCAGGGTCAGGCTGATGCCCGGCGTCAGCGTGCGGCTATATTTACCCAGGAAGGTGACGACGCCGCGTTCCTGCGGCCCGACCCGATGGAAGCTGGTCAGCACCAGCCATAGCACCACCAAAATGCCGATCGCCGCGGGCCACAGCGCCTTGCCGTTGGCGCGGGGGGCAGGCCGCCAAAGCCGCCGCCATTGCCATCGCCGCCGCCCTGGCCGAAACTCTCGCGGCCGCGGCGCAACAGTTCCTCGATCGCCGACGGGCCTTTCTGCCCGGTCGTTGGCTTGGTCGGCTGAGTCCACGGATTGCGCGGGCCGCCGTCGCCGCCGCCCTTCTGTCCGTCCCCCTCGGGTCCGTCATTCTTGCCGCCCCAGGGGCCTTGGACCATCGCTGCGATCGCGGGCATCCACCCGAATTTTCTTCTCATGCTGTCTGTATAGGAAGGCTTTCCTCCGAAAAACAGTGCAAATGGCCGCGTTTATTTCCTACAGGGCGTGGTCATGACCGATCTTGCTGATTTCACCGCCCGTCTGACCACGCTCACCGATGGTCGCGCCAGCGCGCCGCGCATCAAGGATGGGGTGATGACCATCGCCCTGGACGTCGGCGGACTGGCGCCCGACCAACGGGAAGGCTTGGCCGCCGCGATCAAGGAAGGCGGTCTGACGGTGCCGGGCGTGATCGATGTCCGCATCGCCATGACGACCGAGCGGAGGGCGGCGTTGCGCATCCTGGCCGTCGCATCGGGCAAGGGCGGCGTGGGCAAATCGACCCTGTCAGCCAATCTGGCGGTCGCGCTGTCCCGGCTGGGCCTCAAGGTCGGGCTGGTGGATGCGGATATTTACGGCCCGTCGCAGGCGCGATTGATGGGCAGCGAGGACAAGAAGCCGCAGGCGCGCGAAAAGAAATTGATCCCGGTCACCGGCACGCTGGGCATTCCCATGCTGTCGATGGCGCATCTGGTCGAACCGGGCAAGGCGCTGGCGTGGCGCGGGCCGATGGTGGGCAATGCGCTCAGCCAGTTGATCGATGCCGAGTGGGGCGACACCGAACTGCTGGTCGTGGACATGCCGCCGGGCACCGGCGACATTCAATTGACCATGGTGCAAAAGCATAAGCCGACCGGTGCGGTGATCGTATCGACGCCGCAGGATCTGGCGCTGATCGACGCGACCCGCGCGGTCAGCCTGTTTGCGCAGGCGGGCGTGCCGATGGTGGGACTGGTGGAGAATATGGCGGGCTATGCCTGCCCCCATTGCGGCGAACTGTCCGACCCCTTCGGCAATGGCGGCGCGGAAAATACGGCGGGCGAGCTGTCCATGCCCTTCCTGGGACGCATTCCGCTGGCGATCGACATTCGCCGCATGTCGGACGCGGGCGATCCCCCGGCGGCGGGCGAGGGCGTCCATGCCGACGCCTTCCGCGCGATCGCGCAGAAGGTCGCCGACTGGCTCAAACAGGCGGCTTGATCATAGCTTGAGGTGCAGGAACTGGCTGAAGCCATTGTCGGCATAATCGCCAAAGGCGTCGCCATCGGCAAATCCATGCGTGCGATATAGCGCCAATGCCGGTTCGAACGCCGCGCCTCTGCCGGTTTCCAGGCTGAGTTGCGTCAAGCCCTGCGAACGGGCGACGGCGATGATGTGCTGCAGCAGGGTCGTAGCCACGCCCCGGCGCAGATAGTCGGGGTGCGTGCGCATCGACTTGATCTCGCCCTGGTCTGCGGACAACATTCGCAAAGCGCCGACCCCTGCGATCCTCTCGCCATCCCATAGCGTCCAGACGCTGATGTCGGGCGATTGAAGCCCTGACAGGTCCAGCGCGAACACCGCGTCGGCAGGCGACTGCGCCTGCATCCCGGACAGATGCAAGGCCAACAATGCGCGGGTTTGCGGCGAGGTCAGGTCGTCGGGCCGAATATCGAACATGCGGCAGCCTTATCGCAGTCCCATCAGGATGGGAACGCCTTGCGTCGGCCTGCGTCCTCCCCATCTCAGCTGCAAAGGAGATTTGCCATGCCGCTCACCGACCCACAGGATATCGCGACCTTACTCGGCGAAATCCGCACAATAGCCTTGGTCGGCATTTCCGATCGACCCGATCGCCCGAGCTATGGCGTCATGCAATACCTGCAAAATCACGGCTATCGCGTCCTGCCGGTCAATCCGCAGATCGCGGGCGAGCATGTGCATGGCGAGTTCGTCTGGGGCAGATTGTCCGATATCGGCGTGCCGATCGACCTGGTCGACATCTTCCGCCGGAGCGAGGCGGCCGGAGAAGCGGTAGATGATGCGATCGCGGCGGGCGCTAAAGCGGTGTGGATGCAACTGGGCGTCATCAACGAAGCTGCCGCCGCCCGCGCGGAAGCGGCCGGTTTGAAGGTCGTGATGGATCGCTGCCCCGCGATCGAAATTCCCCGGTTGGGCATCCCGTCCATCACGTCGGATTAACGCTAGGCAGGGTCGCGTCGCGCCTCTATCAGACAGGCATGGCGCGCACCCCGCGGAAGCAATCCGGCAAAAGCAAAGACAAGGGCGTCAGCCGCCGCATGCTGCTGATCGGCGGCGGCGCGGCGACGGGGTTGCTGATCGCCTGGGGCGTATGGCCGCGCCGCTATCAGCCCAATCTGAATGCCGGTCCCGGCGAAACCGTCGTCAATGCCTTTCTGAAAATCGACATATCGGGCCAGATTATCGTCGTGGTGCCGCAAACCGAAATGGGGCAGGGGGTCACCACCGTCCTTCCGCAGATATTGGCGGACGAACTGGGCGCGGACTGGCGGACGGTCGCGGTGCAGAGCGCGCCGATCAGCCCGCTTTACGCCAACACATTGCTGGCGCGCGAATGGTTGAGCAGCGACTGGACGCGGCTGCTGGGCGGCGCTGGCGATTGGGCGATCGATCAATATGCGACGCGCGGCGCGCTGATGCTCACCGGCGGCGGCACGTCGATCCCCATGTTTCGGGACGCCTATCGCGATGCTGGCGCAGCCGCGCGCATATTATTGTGCAAGGCGGCGGCGAAACGCTGGGGCATCCCCTGGGAAAGCTGCGACATTGCCGACGGCATCATTTCAGATGGCGGCGCGCATCGCATGAAGATCGGCGATGTGGCAGCGGAGGCTACGACGTTCGACCTGCCCGCCATCCTGCCCTATCGTCAGGGGCAGGACGGCCGCCTGTCCGGCCAGGATCTGCCGCGCCTCGATACCCCGTCGAAGATCGACGGCAGCCATAATTTCGCGGCCGACATCCGTTTGCCCGACATGGTCTATGCCTCGATCCGTCAAGGGCCGATCGGCGACGCCGTGCTGGCTGGTCTGGACGAACGGTCCGCCAGCAGCGTCACCGGCTTCCTCAGGCTGGTAAAGCAGGAACGGTGGGTCGCGGCGGTGGCGATCAACTGGTGGGCTGCCAACAAGGCGCTGGACTTGGCCGACCCCGTCTTCACCCTGCGCGGCGTGCCGGTCAGCAGCGGTGGCATTGACGACCGGCTGGAACAGGCTTTTGCCGGGTCTGCGGGTCGTCGGCTCTATGCGCAGGGCGATCTGGCGCCGGTGTTCGAAGGGGCGACCATTCTCGCCAGCGAATATCAGGTCGATGCCGGGCTGCACCTGGCGCTCGAACCGCCCAGCGCGACGGCGCGGGTCACCGATGACGGTGCGGAAGTGTGGATGGCGACGCAGGCGCCCGGCCTGGCCCGCGCGGCGATCGCCGATGCGCTGGGCCTGGCGGAGCGGGCGGTCGCGCTCTATCCGCTGCATGCGGGCGGCTCCTTCGGTCGCAAGATGGACTGGGATGTCGGCGTGCAGGCGGCCTTGCTGGCGCGCGAGATGCAGCGTCCGGTGCAACTGCTCTGGTCGCGGCTGGAAGATGTCATCCACGACCGCCCCAGTGCGCCCGCCCATGCCCGTATGGCCGCCAAGCTCGGCCGCAACGGCGCGATCGAAGGCTGGCTGGCGAAGGTCGCCGCCCCCTGCGCCATGACGCAGACCTGGGCGCGCATCGCCGATGGCGCGCTGCCCCATGAAGCGGCGGCGGATGCCGCGGACAAGGCCACGCGGCTGGCGGTCGCGGGCATGGCACCGCCCTATGCCATTCCCCACTGGGCGGTCGATCATTTTCCGACCGACGTCGGTCTGCCGCTGGGCTTTACGCGCGGCAACGCGCATCTCCACAGTGCCTTCTTCACCGAAAGTTTCGTCGATGAACTGGCGCATCTGGCGGGGATAGAGGCGATGTCCTTCCGCATCCAGATGCTCGGCGGCAATCCGCGCCTGGCCCATTGCCTGTCCACCGCCGCGTCGATGGGCGGGTGGCAGGGCGGCATAGCAGGCAGCGGGCAGGGGATCGCGGCGCATATGATGGATGGCGCCTATGCAGCCGTGCTGGTGGAAGCGGCGATGAACGGCGACGCCCTGAACGTCAATCGCATCGTTGCGGCCGTCGATGTCGGCGATCAGGTCAATCCCGACATCGCCCGGCAGCAGATCGAAAGCGGCCTCATCTATGGCCTGGCTTATGCGATGGGTGCGTCCGTGCCCTATGAACGCGGCCTGCCGACCCGCGCGATCCTGGGCCGTATGAACCTGCCACGGCTGGCGGACGTGGGGGAGGTGACAGTGGAACTGATCCGCAGCACCGCCGATCCGGCCGGGGTCAGCGATCTCGCCGCGCCTTTGGTGGCGCCTGCCATCGCCAATGCCCTGTACACATGGACAGGTCAGCGCTTGCGCAGCCTGCCGCTAGTGGGAACCGCATGAACCAGCCCCCCGATCATCCCGCCATCCCTGCGCCCAAGGTCGGCGTTCTCCTTATCAACCTCGGCACCCCCGATGCCCCCGATCCGGCGTCGGTGCGCCGCTATCTGGCGGAATTTCTGTCCGACCGGCGCGTGGTGGAAATTCCGCAACTCCTGTGGCAGCCGATCCTGCGTGGCGTCATCCTGACCACCCGGCCCAAGAAATCCGCCCATGCCTATCAACAGGTGTGGACGGCGGAAGGATCGCCGCTGGCGGTGCACACCCGCGCCATCGCGCTGGGCCTGCAGCAGGCGATGGGGCAGGGGGTCTTGATCGACTGGGCGATGCGCTACGGCAATCCCTCCATATCGGATAAGTTGGCGGCGATGAAAGCCCACGGGTGCGAACGCATCCTGCTCGCGCCGCTCTATCCCCAATATAGCGGCGCGACCACGGCGACCGCCAATGACGCCGCTTTCGCGGCGCTTGGCGCCATGCGCTGGCAGCCCGCCATCCGCACCCTGCCGCCCTATCATGACGACCCGGCCTATATAGCGGCGCTCAAGCAATCGATCGAAGGGCATGTCGCCTCGCTGGACTTTGTGCCGGACGCACTGTTGGTTAGCTTTCATGGGATGCCCGAACGTACGCTGCATCTGGGCGACCCCTATCATTGCCAGGCGGTCAAGACCGCTCGGCTGTTGCGGGAGGCGCTGTCGCTGCCGGTGCATATGAGTTTTCAGTCGCGCTTTGGCCGCGCCAAATGGCTTGAACCGGAAACCGAAGCGACACTCGCCAAATTGGTTACCGAAAATGTCCGTAGCATTGCTGTAGTAACGCCCGGATTCGCGGCCGACTGCCTTGAAACTCTAGAAGAAATCGCCTTGCGTGCGAAAGAGGTTTTTTTAACCCAAGGTGGCGAAAAATTTGCCTATTTACCCTGTCTAAACGCGTCGGGCGAAGCTATCACTCTATACCAGAGGCTAATGAGCCGCGAACTTTCGGGTTGGATAGACTGACCCTTGTTTACTGGAAGAGGAGACGCAGATGTCGAGAGTAGCGATCGTCACGGGCGGAACGCGTGGCATCGGCGAGGCGATCAGCCTGGCGCTGCAGGAACTGGGTTACACCGTCGCCGCCAATTATGCCGGTAACGAGGAAAAAGCGAAGGCGTTCACCGAAAAGACCGGCATCGCCACCTTCAAATGGGACGTGGGCGATCATCAGGCCTGCCTGGACGGCGTGGCGCAAGTGACGGAAGCGATCGGCCCGGTCGATATCGTCGTCAACAATGCGGGCATTACCCGCGACGGCGTGCTGGCGAAGATGAGTTTCGACGACTGGAACGAAGTCATGCGCATCAATCTGGGCGGGTGCTTCAACATGGCCAAGGCGACGTTCGGCGGAATGCGCGAACGCGGCTGGGGCCGGATCGTCAATATCGGGTCGATCAACGGCCAGGCGGGCCAATATGGCCAAGTCAACTATGCCGCGGCCAAGTCTGGCATCCATGGCTTCACCAAGGCGCTGGCGCAGGAAGGGGCCAAGGCGGGCATCACCGTCAACGCGATCGCACCGGGCTATATCGACACCGACATGGTCGCCGCCGTCCCCGCCGCCGTGCTGGAAAAGATCGTCGCGAAAATCCCGGTCGGTCGGCTGGGCCAGGCGAGCGAGATTGCGCGCGGCGTGGCGTTTCTGTGCAGCGAGGAAGGCGGCTTCGTGACCGGCAGCACCCTGTCGATCAACGGCGGCCAGCATATGTATTGATGCGCATGGACGACCCTGCCGATGGCCCGTCCGGGCCGGAAGGGTCGCCCTTCGCTCCGCCGGTCAAGCGGAGCGTGACGATCGCCGGGCATCAAACGGCGATCAGTCTGGAACCGATTTTCTGGGACGCCCTGCGCGCCCGCGCCGCCCAACAGCATCTGCCCCTCAATGCGCTCGTCGCCCGCATCGACGCCGCGCGGCTGGCCGTGGCCCATCCCCCCAATCTCGCCAGCGCCATCCGCTGCTGGCTGTTCCAGCAACATAGTTGTGACAATGGTAATAATTATTCGCAATAGCGTTGACTCTGCGAAGGACTCTCAATAGCAGACCCCTCAACAACGAAAGGGGATCTGAAACTATGTCGAAATCCGGGAATATGACGTCTTTTCTGGCGCTCGGTTGCGTCGGCGCGATTGCGTTCGCGGCCAATGCCAGCGCTCAGGATGCGCAGCAGGGCGCGCGTCTTGGTGGCATGACCGTGACCGATACCGCAATCGATGAATCGGCGATCAAGGTCGAAAAGGCGGAATCGCCCAAATATACCCGGCCCCTGCTCGACACGCCCCAGACCATCACGGTCATCGGTAAGGAAACCATCCAGCAACAAAATCTCCTGACCCTGCGCGACGTTTTGTCCACCGTTCCCGGCATCACCTTCGGCGCGGGCGAAGGCGGCTTTGGCTATGGCGACCGCATCATCCTGCGCGGCCAGGACGCCAAGAACGACGTCACCATCGACGGTGTCCGGTCGGGCGCGTTCCTCAATCGCAACGAAGTCTATAATATTGAACAGGTCGAAGTGACCAACGGCGCCAATTCGGTGATGAACGGCGGCGGCTCCGTCGCGGGCACGATCAACCTGGTGACCAAGCGTCCGCTGGCCGATGACCAGACGATCGTGAACGTAGGCATCGGCACCGACAACTATTATCGCGCCACGCTGGACGCCAACCAGCGTGTCAACGACCTGATCGCCGTGCGCCTGAACGCCGTCTATCACAAGAATGACGTGCCCGGCCGCGACGTCGAATATTATGAGCGCTACGGCTTTGCCCCGGCGATCACGATCGGCATCGACAGCCCCACCAGCCTGACGATCCAGGGTGAATATCTGCATGACGACGCCATGCCGCAATATGGCCTGCGCTATTATGCCAACCTGGGCGGCTTCCTCGACGAATTCGACCGGTCCGGCTATTATGGCTTCGCCAATCTGGATCAGCAGAACAGCAAGACCCGGTCGCTCCAGGCGATCTTCAGCCATGCGTTCAGCGATACGGTCAAGATCCGCAACCTGACCCGTTACGAACATATTCGCCAGAACACGATCACCAGCCAACCCAATGGCACCTTCTGTCTGGCCTCGACCGGGTTGCAGCCGCAGGCGCCTTTCCTGGGCGGCACAGCGGCGGCCTGCACCGCAACCGTTAATGGCGCGAATTTCACCGTCCCGGCGGGCTATTATCTCCCCACCGGCGGCCGCGGCGTGCAGCGCTTCATCAACAACACGACCGCCTATAACCAGACCGACCTGAGCGCCGATTTCGCCACCGGCGGTATTCAGCATACGCTGGTGCTGGGCGCGTCGGCCATGTGGGAACAATATCGGCAGGAGCAGGGCACGCTGCCGCGTAACGCCGATGGTTCCACCCCGGCCTTTCCGCTGGTCAGCATCTCCAACCCCGGTGAGGTCATCCAGGGGCCGACCGGCTACAGCTATGGCAACAACGAATATGAAGGCCCGATCAACTTCATCCGCTCCAGCCAAGCGCTGGGCGAGCAGACCAGCTACGCCGCCTATCTGTTCGATACGATCAAGTTCAGCGACTTTTTCGAGATCAACGGCGGCGTCCGTTACGAGCGGGTCGAAGGGTTCAGCCGCAGCTTGAGCTATGTCACCACCGGCGCGACGATCGGCCAACTCACGCCATCGACCGCCGCAGCGCCCAATCCCAGCTATGCACGGATGGACGCCCGTAATCTCTTCTCCTACCGGGTGGGGGCGGTCGTAAAGCCCACGCCGGACACCAGCCTCTATGTTGCCTATGGCAATTCCACCCTGCCATCCAAGGCATCGGTCGACGGCAGCTGTTCGTTGGACAATGCGTCCGGTGGCAGCGGCACCTGCAATGTAAAACCGGAAACCACCAAAAATTACGAGATCGGTGCCAAGGCCGATCTGTTCGACAAGAAGCTGCTGCTGACGCTGGCCGCCTTCCGCAACGACCGCAACCAGATCAAGGTCGTTTCGGGCGATCCCTTGCTGCCGGACCAGGCGACCGATGGGCACCAGCGAGTGGAAGGCATTTCCTTCGGCGCGTCGGGCAATATCACCAGCAACTGGACGATTTCCGCCAATTATATGTATCTCAAGTCGGAGATCAAACAGGGTGTGTCGGATTATTGCCTTGCCAATCCGGGGTCGGTCAGCGCGGCGGCGGGCACCTGCGCCAATAGCGCCGCCTTCCTCGATCCGACGGCGGGCTATGCGTTGACCAACACGCCCAAACATTCGGGCAGCCTGTTCACCACCTACCGTTTCCCCTTCGGCCTGGAACTGGGCTATGGCCTGACCTACCAGGGCAAGTTCCTGCTGAACCAGCCGACGCTGGCGCAGCTTAGTGCGGTCGGTGGCAGCACCTATGTCGCCTATTATGTGCCCAGCTACACCATCCATCGCCTGATGGTGAACTACCCGATCACGCCGAACCTGAAGGCACAGATCAACGTCCAGAATTTCACGAACGAGAAATATGTGACGACGGTCCGCAATTCGGTCGCTGGCAGCTGGGCACAGCCCGGACCGACGCGGTCGGCGGTGTTCAGCCTGAACTACAGCTTCTGACGGCTTGATCCTCCCCGGCCCGTCCCGGCCGGGGATGCAGGGTGGGCGGCGATACACACTTACTCTCCTCGGGTCGCCGCTCGTCCTTATTTTGCCCAATGTTGCTGCAACGCAATTGATTCGCATTAGTCTTCGCGTTATGGGCGGGACGAGGGAGGCGCTTCCATGCTGCAAGCCGCGAGCCAGCCGATCGACGATAGGACGTCCATAGCCGAACCCTGGTGCGCCCCCATGGTGGCGTCTGCCCCGGCGGCGCCCTTGCCGCCTGTGGCGACCAGCCCTGCCGCCAGCCGCTATGGCGCGCGGTCCCGGCCTAATCTTACCGCTGTCGTCGCCATATTGGCGGTGCATGCGCTGGCGCTCGGCGCGTTGATCCAGGTGCGCCATCAGGCCCAGCGCGTGGAGGTCGCGAAGCTGACGGTGGTGAACCTGTCGCCGCCACCTCCGCCTCCGCCGCCCGCATCGGAAACGCCACTTCCACCGCCCTCCGCGCCGCAGGTGGTCGCGTCCCCGCCGATCGTGCAGACGCCGACCCCGCCTGCGCCGGTCGTCCAGACCTCGCCCGATCCCGTCCCGGTTCCTACGCCCGCGCCGACCGTGGCCGTCTCACCGGGGCCGCCTGCGCCCGTCGCCGCGCCTACGGCAACGCCGAGCCTGGTGCAGAATGGCGACCTTGGCACGCAGATGGTCGCGGGCAAGCCGCCGCGATATCCGGTCGAAAGCCGCCGCAAGCATGAGCAGGGCACGGTCGTGCTGACCCTCATTCTGGCGGTCGACGGCGGCGTGGAAAGCATCGTCGTCAGCCAGAGCAGCGGATCGCCCCGGCTGGACGAGGCCGCCCGCGACGCGGTGAAGGGCTGGCGCTGGAAGCCTACGATCCGCGGTGGCCAGCCGGTGCGGGTCAAGGGCGTGGTCGAAATCCCCTTCATCCTGCGCACCCAATCCGCCTGACGGACGCGCCTTTGCCATGTTGATCGCCATAGCCGACCTGATCGACGCCGCGGGCGTCGCCGCCATCCGCGCCGTCATCGACGCGGGCGCATGGGTGGACGGCAATATCACCTCTGGCCACCAGTCCGCGCTTGCCAAGCGCAACCTGCAATTGCCCGAAGATTGCGATGCGGCCAAGCAGGCCGGGCAGATGGTGCTGGACGCGTTGGGCCGGTCGCCTTTGTTCATCGCCGCTGCGCTGCCGCTTAAAATCTTTCCACCCCTCTTCAACAGCTATGCGGGTGGGCAGAAATTCGGCGTGCATGTCGACAATGCCGTCCGCATCCAGGCCGGAACCGGCTTTCGCGTGCGATCCGACCTGTCGATCACCGTCTTTCTGGAAGAACCCGACGCCTATGATGGCGGGGAACTGACGATCGAGACGCAGTTCGGGGTGCAGCAGGTGAAGCTGCCAGCGGGCCATGCGGTGCTCTATCCCTCTTCATCGCTGCACCGGGTCGAACCGGTGACGCGGGGACGACGGGTGGCGAGTTTCTTCTGGTTGCAGTCGATGGTCCGCGACGATGGGGCACGGCAGATGCTGTTCGACCTCGATCGCAGCGTACAGGGCGTGGCGGCGGCGATGGGGCAGGATCATGACGAAGTGATCCGCCTGACCGGCGTCTATCATAATCTGCTGCGACGCTGGGCCGACACCTGACGGGCGATTGGACGCGATGAAAGCGTGAGGATCAGGCGTGCTAAACCGCCTCTACCTGCAACATCGTTCCTTCCGCACCTACGATGCGCACCCTGGCGCCGACATCCGCGTCGGCACCACGCGCGCTCCATACGCTGTCGCCCACGCGGACACGGCCTTCGCCGCCGGTAATCGGATCGACCACGATGACGGTCTGGCCGATCAGGCGGGCGGTGCGATCGTTGAGCAGGGGGTCGGTGGAGGCGACGGGATTGTCCACATACCAGCGACGACCGGCATAGACGGCCGCGACGCTGAGCGCGGCGAACAGCAGGAACTGAAACGGGAGCGCGATCGGCAGGGCCAGAGCGACAAGGCCGGTGATGGCCGCGGCGATCGCGATCCAGATGAGGAAGACGCCGGGCAGCATGACTTCGGCGATGCCCAGCAATGCGGCGAAGACGAGCCAGCCCCAATGGTCCTGGAGGTGGGAGAGAGTGGCGATCATGGGGTGGGCGTCCGTGAGCCGATGTTCGCGCGGAAGCGGGGTTGGAGAGGGCAGCAACTCCCTGTACCCCGGCGCAGGCCGGGGTCCAGAACCATGGTAGCAACTGGACCCCGGCCTTCGCCGGGGAACAGGTCAGGGATGATGAACCTGTCCACCCGCATCACCCCTGGCTCTGGCCGAAGGGGTTGGGGCGGGTGCGGGGGGCTGGCGGCGGGGTTGGCGTGGGCATGCCGTCGTTGCCGAGCGCATCCTTGGCAAGCTGGCCGATACCGCCCAGCGTGCCGATCAACTGGGTCGCTTCGACCGGGAAGAGGATGGTCTTGGCATTGGGGCTGGTTGCGAACTGGCTGACCGCCTCGACATATTTTTGCGCGATGAAATAATTGAGCGCTTGCGGATTGCCCGCGCTGATCGCTTCGGACACCATCTGCGTCGCTTTGGCTTCCGCCTCCGCTTCGCGCTCGCGGGCTTCGGCGTCGCGGAAAGCGGCTTCGCGGCGGCCTTCGGCTTGCAGGATCTGACCCTGTTTTTCGCCCTCCGCGCGCAGGATTTCCGCCGCCCGGGCGCCTTCTGCGTCCAGGATGTTGGCGCGCTTTTCGCGCTCCGCCTTCATCTGGCGGCCCATGGCGTTGACGATGTCGGCGGGCGGGCGGATGTCTTTCAACTCCACGCGGGTGATCTTGATGCCCCAGGCGTTGGTCGCATGATCCACGACCGACAACAGGCGGGCGTTGATTTCGTCACGCTTGGACAGGGTTTCGTCCAGGTCGAGCGACCCCATGACCGTGCGCAGGTTGGTGGTGGCCAGCTGCATGATCGCGACATAGAGTTCGGATACTTCATAGGCCGCCTTAGCCGGGTCGAGCACCTGGAAGAAGACCACGCCGTCGACCGACACCATGGCGTTATCCTTGGTGATGATTTCCTGCCCCGGAATATCGACCACCTGCTCCATCATGTTGATCTTGCGACCTACGCTATAGAAGAAGGCCGGGTAGAAATTGAGGCCCGGCTTGGCGACTTCGGTGAAACGGCCGAAGCGTTCGATCGTATATTGATAGCCCTGCCGCACCACCTTAACGCTGACCGCCAGGTAGAAGAGGACGAGGCCCGTAAGCGTCAAGGCAAAGGTCGTCAGCATCATATTCTCCCGAAACCGGGTTGGACTATGCGCCTTATTCGTTAACGGGGGAAGTCAAACCGAGGAGTATTCCATGTTGCTGCGTCATGCCCGATCGCTGTTGTTCCTGCCCGCGTCCAATGCCCGCGCGATCGCCAAGGCGCGGACCTTGCCGTGCGACATGGTAATATTGGACCTGGAGGACGCTGTGCCCGACGACGCCAAAGAGGCCGCGCGGGCAGGCGCGGTCGAGGCAATGGGCGAAGGCTTTGGCGGCCGGTTGGCGGCGGTGCGGATCAATGTGGCGGGGACGCCGTGGCACGGGGTGGAGATGGTGGCGCTCAAAGGCAGTCGCGCGGACTATGTGGTGCTGCCCAAGGTGGAGACGGGGCGGCAGGTGCGCGATGTCTATAGCGTGTGCCAGAAGCCGGTGATCGCGATGATCGAAAGCGCGCGCGGCGTGCTGGCCGCAGCGGAGATTGCGGCCGCGGAGGGCTGCGCGGCGCTGTTCATGGGCAATAACGACCTGCGCAAGGATCTGGGCATCCCGCCATCGGCCGGTCGCGGCGGGTTGTCATACGCGATGCAGGCGGTGCTGCTGGCGGCGCGGGCGGCGGGCGTCGCGGTGTTCGACGGCGTATATAACCGACTGGATGATCTCGCCGGGCTGGAAGCGGAATGTATGGAGGGCCACGCCTTGGGTTTCGACGGCAAGACGCTGATTCATCCTGCGCAGGTGGTGGTGGCGAACCAGATCTTCGGTCCCGACGCGCAGGCGTTGGCGGACGCGCGGCGGCTGATCGAGGCGGCGACCGGCGGGGCGGAGCGGTTCGACGGGCGGATGATCGAGACGATGCATGTGGAAGAGGCGAAGGCGCTGGTCGCGCGGGCTGAGGCGGTGGGGGCTTAGCATTGATGCCGTAAAGGAAAGTCCGACATAGGTCGGGCGTTGCATTATTTATGGCATCGACGTGTTGTGTTGCAGTATAGCTACACACGGTAATAAAAACGCTACATTAGGTTCCATTCGTCGCACCGTCGTTGACCAGAGCTGACAGGTGGGGCGTTTTTGCCCTCATTGAGTTCTCCCCGAACTCTAAAAAAACAGAGGGATATCATCATGCATCGTACCGCTGCTGCGGCGCGTCGGCTTCTTGCGGCCAGCGCGCTTTCGACCCTATTTGCCTGCCCTGTGATGGCGCAGGATGCCGCTTCGACAGATGACTCCGAGACGATCGTCGTGACCGGCAGCCGTATCCAGCGCAGCGATTATAACATTGCCAACCCATTGGTGACTGTAACCGCCGAGACGCTGGAGCAGGCAGGCAATGTGCAGATCATCGACACGCTGGCGCAAAACCCCGCGTTGATCAATTCGCTGGGCGGCGCGCGGACATCGGGTTCCAATAGCGATTTCGGGGCTGTCGGCGTCGCGCTGCTTGACCTGCGCGGGCTGGGCGAGAATCGCACGCTCGTACTAGTTAATGGCCGCCGTCATGTGTCGAGCCTGTCCGGTTCCGCGGCGGTCGACATCAACACCATCCCCAACGACCTTATCGAAGGCGTCGACGTGCTGACGGGCGGTGCATCCGCCATCTATGGTGCGGACGGCGTGTCAGGCGTGGTCAATTTCCGGCTGAAGCGCGATTTCGAAGGGTTCAAGGCAAGCGGTCAGATCGGCATTTCCAGCCGGGGCGATGCCGGACAGCGCTATGGTTCGGTAACCTATGGCAAGAATTTCAGCGACGGGCGCGGCAACATCGCGCTGTCTTACGAATTTCGCGAACAGGACCGTTTGAGCAGCTTCAACCGGGAGCGGACCGGCAATCCGCTTAAAACCTACGGCATCGTGCGCGATCCGGCTGACATCCCCGACGATCCCAATGTGCCCGACCGCCGACCGTTCAACAATCTACGCTATGCCGACAGTTCGCTAGGTGGCGCGGTCGATGTCGATCTTGACGGCATTCCGGATTTCACCGGCGAGGGCAAGGTCTATGATCGCGGCCTGTTGCTGCCGTCGTCGGGCGGCCTGACGCAGGGTGGGGACAGCACGCCGCTGGCCGGCTATCAGGGCGACCTGCAGGCCTATAACCGGGTGCATAATTTCAACCTGCTGTCGCATTACGACTTCAGCGATGCAGTGAAATTTTTCTTTGAAGCCAAATATGTGAAGAACAAGACCAGCACGGTGTCGCAGCCGTCGTTCGACTTCTTCACTTATCTGACGCCCGACAACGCCTATTTGCAGGATCGGTTCGGCGCGCTTGCACCGGACGGCGCGCTGATTTCGCGCGACAATTTCGACATGGGCGTGCGCGGCGAGAGGAATGAGCGCGAAACGATGCGCTTCGTGGGCGGGTTCGAGGGAGCGATTTCCGATCACGCCCGCTATGAATTGTCCTATGTATTCGGCCAGACCAAGTCGAAGGTGCTGCTGACCGACTATCGCATCGGCGACCGTTATTGGGCGGCGATCGATGCGGTACGCGATCCGGCGACCGGCCAGATCGTCTGCCGGTCGGACCTGGACCCGACGGCCAACATCAATCCTGACAATTATGATGCCCCCGCAACGACCTTCACGCCGGGCGCAGGCAGCGGTTGCCAGCCGCTCAACCTGCTGGGCAATGGCGCGCCTAGCCAGGCGGCGCTCGATTGGGTCAATACGGATATCTTGAACCGGGCCAGGCTTCAGCAGCATGTCGTATCTGGATCTATCTCTGGTGATTTCGGTCAGTTCTTCGAACTGCCGGGCGGCCCGATCGGCTTCGCGCTAGGCGCCGAATATCGCAAGGAAAAGAGCCGCTTCGTCACCGACGAGCTGTTGCAGCAAGGTGCATTGGCGGATTTCTCGGTACAATTGCCCGAAAAGGGCAGCTTCGATGTGAAGGAAATCTTCGGCGAATTGTCGGTGCCGGTGCTCAAGGACGTGCCGTTTGCCCACACCCTGTCCTTCGGCGCGGCGGTGCGGCTGTCTGATTATTCGACCGTCGGCAAAACCACGACCTGGAAGGTGGACGGCACCTATGCGCCGATCCCCGACATCACCTTCCGCGGTACATTGTCCGAAGCGGTGCGTGCACCTAACATCACCGAGTTATTCGCACCGCGCAATGGCGGTTTCTCATTCATCGGCGATCCGTGCGACCCCGTCTATATTGGTGAAGGGACGCAATATCGTGTCGCCAACTGCCAGGCAACGCTGGCCGCCGCTGGCCTGACACCGGGCCAGATCGCCGCATTCAACCCGGAAAATGATCCGACCGCAACTGTCAGCCTGCCGGGCAATTCCGGCGGCAATCGCAACCTGCAGGAAGAAACGGCACGGACATGGACGGCCGGCACCGTTCTGCGCCCACGCTTCATTCCTGGCCTGATCGCGTCATTCGACTGGTATGACATCAAGATCAAGAATGCGATCAGCACGCCGACGGCGGAAGAACTGGCCGGCCTGTGCGTCGATCAGCCGACGCTGGACAATGTCTATTGCCAGAATATCAGCCGCGCAAACGGTACAGGCTTCATCAACGGCTATTTCGTCCAGCCGCAAAATGTTGCTAATTTCCGTACCGCTGGCGCCGACATGAAGCTGAACTACAGCTTCAACACGGCGAAGGCGGGGGCGTTCAGCATCTCGCTGGTCGGTGGCTATCTCGACAAGTTGCAGTTCATTGCTACGCCTGGTGCCGAGGTCAACATCGACCGCGAGGAAGCCTATTTCCCTAAATGGAATGCCACCGGCGACATCACCTGGAAGATGGACAAGCTAACCATCAACTATGGTGTCAGCTGGTTTAGCAAGACGCGCCGCTATACGATCGAACAGACCGATGCCAATCCGGATATCGCCGAGGCGAAATATCTGCGGTATAAGGAAAAGTGGCAGCACGATCTGTATGTGGCCTATGATGTAGACGAACGGTTCCGCTTCTATGTCGGCGCGAACAACCTGTTCGACCAACAGCCGTCGATCGCATCGTCCAACTATCCGGTCAGCTATGTCGGCCGCTATATGTATGCGGGCGCCAAGATCACGATGTAATGTGACCAAGGTAATGTAGATGCGGATAAGGGGCGGATTATCCGCCCCTTTTTGGTGGTCCGCTTCGTCCTGATTGCTCCGTGCTGGATGTGCTGAGCGTATCGCCATGGAACGGACGCCTTCCCAAGACATTGGCGCTGCAGCAGGGAGTGTTGCATGACCTATGATGACCGAATGACCCTTTTGGCGCGGGTCGGGTTCGCCGCGCGGGGGATGGTCTATATATTGATCGGGTGGTTCGCGCTGGACGTGGCGGTCAATGGTGGGCAGCCCATGGACAATCAGGGCGCGCTGGGTACGCTGGCGGGAGCGCCGTTGGGTCATGCCCTGCTGGCGATCTGCGCGATCGGGTTTGTCGGTTATGCAATCTGGCGGCTGACTGAAGCGATCACCGATCCGGAAAATCGCAGCCGCGACCTGAAGGGCCGGTTCGAGCGGGCGGGTTATGCCGTGAGCGGGATCACCCATATCATGCTGGCGACCGCCGCCGCGCGCCTGGCGCTCAAGCAGACGTCGGCGCAGGGGAGCAGCCCGGGCGACCAGAGCGCGGAAAGCTGGTCGGGATGGCTGCTGGCGCAGCCGGGTGGCACGGCGATGTTGATCGTCGTCAGCTGCGGTTTCTTCGCGGTCGCTGCGGCGCAGGCGATCAAGGCTTATAAAGCGCGGTTCGACGAACTGGATGCGCAGGTGCCTGCACCCCATTATGTGCGGTGGATCGGGCGGTGTGGTTATGCGGCGCGGGCGGTGATCTTTGCGATCATCGGCTGGTTCCTGATCATGGCGGCGACAAACCATGACGCCGATCGCGCGGGTGGCCTAGGCGAAGCATTGAAGCAGTTACGTGCGCAACCCGAAGGAGCGGCGATCCTGGGCATCGTCGCGTTCGGGCTGGCCTTGTTCGGTCTGTTCAGCCTGATCGAGGCGCGTTACCGCCGGATCAAGGTGCGCAAGCCGGGCTTTCTGTGAACGCGTACCTATTCCGTCAGGCTGGCTTGTGCTGGACGGTCAGGAAATAATCGATCGCCTTGTTGGCCGACAGGGTGAAGCCGCGTCCCGGATCGAAAGCCAGGCCGCTGCTGTCGGTAACGGCGAGGCCTGCCTGATCCAGCAGAGCGGTCAGTTCGTCGGGCGTCAGGAATTTATGCCAGTCGTGGGTGCCCTTCGGGATGCCGCCGACGCTTTCGCCGATGGTGATCATGGCGAGGCGGGACAGTGGCGTGCGATTGGGGGTGGAGAGGATCATGACGCCGCCGGGCGCCAGTTTGGCGGCCAGCGCGCGGATAAAGGCGGCTGGATCGGCGACATGTTCGATCACCTCCATCGAGGTGACGAGGTCGAAGCCGGTGTCGGCCAGCCCCTCCACCGGGGTGGCGCGATAGTCTATGGACAGTCCCTGGGCGGCGGCATGGGCCTGCGCGGCGGCGATATTCTCGGGCGCGGCGTCGAGGCCGGTGACGGTGGCGCCCAGCCGTGCGAGCGGTTCGGTAAGGAGCCCCGCGCCGCAGCCGACGTCGAGCGCATGTTTGCCCGTCAGCGGACGGAACGCCTGCGCCTGGCCCGGCCAGCGCTGGTCGATCGCGGCGCGGATATAGCGCAGACGCACGGGGTTGAGCTTATGCAGCATCGCGCTGGAGCCGTCGGGGTTCCACCAGTCGGCGGCCATGGTGCCGAAATGAGCGGCTTCCTTCGGGTCGATCGTGGCGGTGGTTTCGGTCATGATGCGCCTTGGTATATGATCCCCAGAAATAAGAACTGTCCTTCGACATGCTCAGGGTGAACGGGGAGGGGTGGTTTCGATTGTCCTGGTGCCGCTTTTTAGCAGGCTACGGACAGGAGGCAAATGGACCGATACCGTTGAAGCCAAAAGAGTGAGCGCCGGTGTGCTGTGGCGCATATGGCAGGATTGCTTGCCATCTGCGCCGCGACTGCTAATAGGAGCGCCGTTTGGCCCTTTTGGGACATTTTCTTTCATAACTACAGGCAGGCTCGACACACACATGGCGCGCATCGTGATGAAATTCGGCGGCACCTCCATGGCGGGGATGGAGCGAATTCGCAACGTGGCGGCGCGCGTCAAACATGTCGTGAGCCAGGGCCATGAAGTGGCGGTCGTGGTGTCGGCCATGGCGGGCGAGACGGACCGGCTGGTGGGCTTCTGCAAGGAAGCATCGGCGCTCTACGATCCGGCCGAATATGATGTCGTCGTCGCGGCGGGCGAGCAGATCACCAGCGGGCTGCTGGCGATGACATTGAAAGCCATGGACGTGGATGCGCGCAGCTGGCTCGGCTGGCAATTGCCGATCCGCACGATCGAGGCCCATGCCAAGGCGCGGGTCAGCGACATCGACACGTTGGACCTGCTGGCGTCGATGCGGTCGGGCACCGTCGCGGTAATCCCCGGTTTCCAGGGCATGATGGCCGACGGGCGGGTATCAACGCTGGGTCGTGGCGGGTCCGACACGTCGGCGGTCGCGGTGGCCGCGGCGATAAAGGCGGATCGTTGCGACATCTATACCGACGTCGATGGCGTCTATACCACGGACCCGCGGATCGTGGCGCGCGCGCGCAAGCTGGACCTAGTCACTTACGAGGAGATGCTGGAACTGGCGTCGGTTGGCGCCAAGGTGTTGCAGACGCGCTCGGTGGGCCTGGCTATGAAGGAGGGCGTGGTGGTGCAGGTGCTGTCGTCCTTCGACGATCCCACGCAGCAGGATTTGCCCGGCACGCTGATCGTCAGCGACGCGGAACTGGAAGCCAAGCTCAAGGAAGACAAGATGGAACGTCAACTCATCACCGGCATCGCCCATGACAAGAATGAGGCGAAGATCATCGTGACCCGCGTGCCCGACAAGCCCGGCGCAGTCGCCAGCATCTTCACGCCCTTGGCCGACGCGGCGATTAATGTCGACATGATCATCCAGAATGACAGCAAGGACAATGAAGAGACGGATGTCACCTTCACCGTCCCGCGCGCGGACCTGGCCCGCAGCGTCGATATCTTGGAAGCCAATAAGGATGCGATCGGTTTCCGCCGCATCATCACGGATACCGAAGTCGCCAAGATCAGCGTTGTGGGTGTGGGCATGCGCAGCCATGCGGGCGTGGCGGCGACCATGTTCAAGACGCTGGCCGAACGCGGCATCAATATCGAGGCGATCTCCACCAGCGAGATCAAGGTGTCGGTGCTGATCGACGAGGATGAGACGGAACTGGCGGTGCGTGTGTTGCATACCGCTTACGGTCTGGACGCGCCGGTGGCATAAATTCTATTCCCCTCCCCGTTAGGGAGGGGCTAGGGGTGGGTGCGAGCGAAGCGAGCCTGCTCCCCGGTGATGGCTCGGAGCGCCGCTGTGCGGCGCACCCACCCCAACCCCTCCCTTGAAAGGGAGGGGCTTTTTTGGTTTTGAACGGAATGAATATGACCCACGCCAAACTCACGTCCCTGATGGCCCGCGGCGCGGAATTTTTCGGGTGCGAGAGCGCGATCCTGTGTGGGGCGATGAGCTGGGTCAGCGAACGGCATCTGGTGTCGGCAATCTCCAACGCCGGCGGCTTTGGCGTGATCGCATGCGGGGCGATGACGCCCGAATTGCTGGACGCGGAGATCGCGGCGACCAAGGCGCTGACGAGCAAGCCGTTCGGCGTGAACCTGATCACCATGCATCCGCAGCTGTTCGATTTGATCGACGTGTGCGCGCGGCATGAGGTCAGCCATATCGTGCTGGCCGGAGGCCTGCCGCCCAAGGGCAGCATCGAGGCGATCAAGCAGAAGGGCGCGAAGCTGATCTGTTTTGCCCCGGCGCTGAGTTTGGCGAAGAAGCTGGTGCGGTCCGGCGTCGATGCGCTGGTGGTGGAAGGTATGGAGGCGGGCGGCCATATCGGCCCGGTGGCGACCAGCGTGCTGGCGCAGGAAATATTGCCGGAAATGGCGAGCCAAGTGCCCGTCTTCGTCGCGGGCGGCATCGGCCGGGGCGAAGCGATCGCCGCTTACCTCGAAATGGGCGCGGCGGGCGTGCAGCTGGGCACGCGCTTCGCCTGCGCGAGCGAGAGCATCGCCCATCCCAATTTCAAGAAGGCCTTCTTCCGCGCGTCGGCGCGCGACGCGATCGCCAGCGTGCAGATCGACCCGCGCCTGCCGGTGATCCCGGTGCGCGCGCTCAAGAATGTCGGCACCGAAGCCTTCACCGCCAAGCAGCGCGAAGTCGCCAACCTGCTGGACAGCGGCGCAGTCGACATGATGGAAGCGCAGCTGCAGATCGAACATTATTGGGCCGGGGCGCTGCGCAAGGCGGTGATCGATGGCGATGTCGAGGGCGGGTCGTTGATGGCGGGCCAATCGGTCGGCATGGTGACGAAGGAAGAGCCGGTTGCGGACATCATCGCGCAACTGATGGAGCAGGCTGCCACGGCTTTGGAGCGGCGAGTCGCCTAAAGGCTTGCGGCGAACCGAGGCTTAAGCATATTTCCTCCGAGCCAAATGCCCGGCATGACCGTGCGTAAAGTCCCACCGGAGAATTTGATGTTGTCATCGCGCCATATCGGCCGCCTCTCGCTCGTATCGCTGGCCGTGCTGGCGGCCTGTTCGACCCCGCCGCCATCACCGCCGCCTGCGCCGCCCCCGGTCGTGGTGCCGACCATCAAGCCGATGCCGCCGTCCAACGCGGCCCAGGGCATGAGCATTCCGGAAAAGGATGCGGACGGCAAATATCTGACCGCCAATCGCGGCGTCACGTCCAACACGGCGCTGTGGCACATCCGTATGGCGCTGAACGTCGCGGCGCTCAATTGCGACAAATATGGGCCAGTGGCGCGCAACCAGTATAACCAAATATTGTCGCTGCATAAGGTGATGCTGAACAGCGCCAATGCCGCGGTCGATCGCAATTACAGCGTCGCTTATGGCAGTTCGGGCATGGCGTCGCGCGAACGGTTGAACACCGTCGTCTATAATTTCTTCGCTCTGCCGCCGGTGATCAAGGATTTCTGCCCCGTCGCTGTGACAGTGGGGCAGAAGATCATCGCGATGCCATCGGATCAGTTGCTGGTGGCGGCGCCCGCCCTGCTGGCCGAGCTGGAAAAGCCGTTCCAGGAATTTTACGCGGCCTATGCCGATTATCTGCGGCGGCTGGCCGAATGGCAGTCGCGGTTCGGCGCGACGGTGACGGTGGTCGTATCGCCCACGCCGCTGCCGCCGCCGCCGATCCCACCGGGCGAAGCGCCGCCCAAGGGATGGTCGCCCAGTTACAAGAGTACGCTAGAGGCCAGTCCGCCACCTGCCACGGGCATGACGCCGTCCACTCCTGTCGCGGGCGCGCCGGGCGCTACCCTGTCCGGGCCGCCTGCGCCGACCCGGACCTTGCCGGACAATAGCGAACCCAAGCTGGTCGTGCAGCCTTTGCCCACGACGCAGGAATAAGCGTCAGTCGCGCGCGTCGAATTGGGCGCGCGCGGCTTCGACGGTGTCGAGGTGGCGCGCCGCCCAGACCCATACGCCGCAAAAGGCGGCGCTAAGACTGTTGCCGAGCGGGGTCAGCGCATAATCGACATGCGGTGGTACGACGGGATGAACGGTGCGGGTGAGCAGGCCGTCGCGCTCCATCTGGCGCAACGTCTGGGTCAGCATCTTCTGGCTAATCCCCTCCACCTCCCGGCCGATCTGGGTGAAACGCAGCGTCCCCTTTTCTTCCAGCGCCTCCAGCACCAGCAGCGTCCATTTGTCGGCGATCCGGCCGATCAACTCATTGACCAGCCTTTCGACCCGCGGATCGACGTCGGCCGACTCATCATTCGCCAGATAGCGTTCCGCCTGGGCGATATCATCGGCGGCAAAGCGGTTCTGCAACGATTTTTCCATTTCTAACCTTTGGGTGACTACGGCACTTTGCAGTGCCTACTTTCTAAAAGAGAGCGTAGCGTTAAATTGAGGAGGAAGCCAATTCAAAGGAGCCGATCCCATGCGCAATTCAGGTAACACCATCCTCATCACCGGCGGCGGTTCAGGCATTGGCGCGGCGTGGGCGCACGCGCTGTATGAGGCGGGCAATCAGGTGATCATCGCGGGACGGCGGCAGGACGCGCTGGACGCGGTCGTTGCTGCGCATCCCGGCATGGCGGCGATGACGCTGGACATGGAAGACCCCGAGGCGATCGTGGCCTTCGCAAACAAGCTGATCGCAGACTTCCCGGCATTGAACGCGGTGCTGCTGAACGCGGGCATCATGGTGGCGGAAGAGAAGATCGACCTGGCCATAGCGGAGGCGACGATCGCCACCAATTTGCTGGGGCCAATCCGCCTGGCCCACGCCTTGTTGCCGCATCTGGAGGCGCAGCCGGCAGCGACGATCCTGACCGTATCGTCGGGGCTGGCCTTCGTGCCGCTGGCGGCGACGCCAACCTATAGCGCGACCAAGGCGGCGATCCATGGCTGGTCGCTGGCAATGCGCGAGCAATTGAAGGGCGGCAGTGTCGAGGTGGTGGAAATCGTGCCGCCCGGCGTGCAGACCGACCTGATGCCAGGCCACGCGCAGAATAACGATATGATGAAGCTGGCGGACTTCATCGCCGAAACGATGGCGTTGCTACAGCAGGAGCCGACGCCGCCCGAAATCCATGTCGAGCGGGTGAAGTTTCTGAGCGAGGCGACACAGCGCGGCGACTTCGCGCAGGTGTTCGCGATGCTGAACGGCGCGCATTAAGGCGCGCCTGGGCGCTAAGCACTGACCATGTTCGGTGCCTTGGGCGGGAGGGGAAGAGAGCCGCAAAGCGTTCGGCCAGCGCCTCATCCCCCTCCACCGTCAGCGCGCCCGCCATGTCGGCATAGCGCGCGCCGCCATAGACGACCGCGACCAGCGCATTCTGGTCGCCGCTGATGATCGCGTCCGCACCTGCGGCGTCGCCCCGGTCGATCAGGAAATCGCCGTCCTTCAACGTGGCGCGAAACTCTTCCTCGCCGAAGCGGAAGCCGATAGTGGCGTTAAGGTCGCCGATGCGGCTGCGGTCGATCATCGTGCGCAGCGACAGCACCACCGATACTTGGCTCATCGGCTTGCCCGGCTCCATCGTCGGGGACCGGGCGGCCCAGCGGCCCAGCACCTGAAACACTATCTCCGATTCGCGGCCCCAGTCGGTCAGTTCGTAAATCTGGCTGGCGGCGGGCGGGGGCAGGCGGCGGCGGATGAGGATGCTGGCCGCTTCCAACTCCTCCAGCCTTTGCGTCAGCACATTGGCGCTGATGCCCGGGAGGCCGGTGCGTAGATCGGTGAAGCGCTTTGGCCCCAGCATCAGTTCGCGGATGACCGGCATCGCCCAGCGATCGCCGATAATGTCGAGCGCATGGGCGACGGCGCATCCGTCCTGATAAGCGCGTTTTCTGGTTATCTGACTCATTAGTTATCTTTTCTAACTTATATGTTGCATAAGGTAATCATGAGGCGCACAAAGTTCAAGTGTCGAGTCGGCCCGTCGAGACGATGGCCGACCCACTTGCAGGAGATGCGCGATGTCCAACCCAGCCTTTGCCAAGATGATCTTCGTCAATCTGCCGGTTCGTGACCTGCCCGCCTCCATCGCTTTTTATGAAGCGGTGGGTGCGGTGCGGAACGATGATTTCGCGGATGACAGTTCGCAGATGATCAGCTTTTCCGATACGATCCATGCCATGCTGCTGACGCACGAGCGGTTTTCCGGCTTTACCAGCCGACCGATTTCGAATGCGCAGGACAGCGTCCAGATGGGACTGGCATTGTCGGAAATCAGCCGGGAAGCGGTGGACGATGTCGTTGACCGGGCGTTGGCGGCGGGCGGGACGGAGCCTAATCCGCCGCAGGATCATGGCTTTATGTACGGCCGGGGCTTTGCCGACCTGGACGGGCATATGTGGGACAGTTTCTGGATGGATACGCAAGCGGCGGTTGCAGCCAATAAGGGCGAACATACCGCAGCCTGAACGATCACAAGAAGGAGAGACACGATGGCCTATATGGACGGTTTCGTAATCCCGGTGCCCAAGGGCAATAAGGACCGCTACAAGGAGGTGGCCGCTTATGCCGCGCCGATCTTCATGGAATATGGCGCGACGCGCGTCGTGGAGTGTTGGGGCAGCGACATCAAAGTCGGCAAGACCAATGATTTCCGCACCGCCGTGATCGCGGAAGAGGAGGAAGAAGTCGTCTTCTCCTGGATCGAATGGCCCGACAAGGCGACGCGTGACGCTGGCGCGGAAAAAGTCATGAAGGATGAACGCATGCAGCCCAAGGAGGGCGAGCCGATGCCCTTTTCGGGCGCGCGGATGATCTATGGCGGGTTCGAGGTTTTGCTGGACGTGAAAGCGTAGGCAGAACGGATTGCAATTATTTTTTCAGGAGAGAAACCATGATCGATCTGACCGGTAAATTCTTCTGGTACGAATTGATGACCAGCGACCCGCAGGCGGCGCTCGCTTTTTATGGCGATGTGCTGGGCTGGACGGCGCAGGCCTTTGGCGGCGAGCGGACCGACGATCCCTATATGGTGGTGTCGGGCAGCGCGGGCGCGGTGGGCGGGGTCATGGCGATCCCGGCCGAGGCCAAGGATTGCGGCATGACGCCCTGGTGGGGCGGTTATGTCGGGTCGGCGGATGTCGATGCGGACGCCCAAAGGCTTAGCGCGGCGGGCGGCAAGGTGATGCGCCCGGCCGAAGACATCCCCGGCGTGGGGCGGTTCGCAGTCATGGCCGATCCGGGCGGTGCGATCTTCATGCTGCTCAAAGGCTCCAGCCCCGAAGGGATGGAGGCCGCGCCGCCGATGGCGCCGGGCCATGTCGGCTGGCACGAACTTTATGCCGGGAATTTCGACCAGGATTTGGCCTTCTACACTGGCCAGTTCGGTTGGACCCAGGGGGACGCCATGGATATGGGTGATATGGGTCGCTATCAGCTGGTGTCGCAAAGCGGCGGCAGCGATTTTGCGGACATGACCGGCGGCATCATGCCGGTGCCGTCGATGATGCCACGGGCGGCCTGGCTCTTCTACTTCACTGTCCGCGACATCGACGCTGCGGTGGAGAAGGTGACGGCGGGCGGCGGACAGGTGCTGAACGGACCTATGGAAGTGCCGGGTGGCGGCTGGATCATCCAGGCGACCGATCCGCAGGGCGCGATGTTCGCGCTGGTCGGCAGCAAGGGAGAGGCGTGATGGGCAAGATCTCCCCCTGCCTTTGGTTCGACGGCCAGGCCGAGGAGGCGGCGCGTTTCTATGTGTCGGTCTTCGGCGGGTCGGTGGATCATGTGAGCCATTATCCAGACGACGTGCCAACCCCGGGGGCGGGCGGCGGCGTGCTGCTGGTCGAGTTCACCCTGTTCGGGCAAAGCTATCAGGCGCTCAACGGCGGGCCGAACTTTCCCTTTACCGAAGCGGTGTCGCTGTCGGTCGGGTGCGCGGACCAGGCGGAGCTGGATCGCTACTATGATGCGCTGACCACCGATGGCGGATCGCCCGGGCCGTGCGGATGGGTGAAGGACAAATATGGCCTGTCCTGGCAATTGGTGACGCAGGGGATCATGGCCAATTACCATAGCGGCGATAAAGCCGGGATCGCCCGCATGATGCAGGTCATGATGACGATGCAGAAACTGGACACCGCCGCGATGCAGGCGGCCTTTGACGGAGAGACGGCATGAGCGGCGCGGATAACGAACTATCAGTCACCTGCCTGGTCGAAGCGCCGCGCGCGATCTGCTGGAAAGTGTGGGTGGACCTGAAGGATGAATGGTTTTGCCCCAAGCCCTGGCGCGCGCAGGTGATCGCGCAGGATCTGCGCCCCGGCGGACGCAGCGCGGTGCAGATGTTCGGCCCCGAAGGTGAGGACACCGGCCCGATGGAGGGCGTGTTTCTGGAGGTCGTTCCCAATGCGCTGGCGGTGACGACGGACGCCTATGCCGCAGGATGGGTGCCGCAGACGCCGTTCATCACCACAATCTGGCAGTTCGAGGATGAGGGCGACGGCACCCGCGTCACCGCGACGGCCCGCCATTGGGATGCCGAGGCGAAGGCGCGGCATGAGGCGATGGGCTTTCATCCCGGCTGGGACATGATGCTGGCGCAATTCAAGGCGTTGAGCGAGAGGTCGGCGGCGAGCGCCTAAAACAAAGTGCGCGCCATCGCCTGGTCCTAGTCCAGCATCGCCGCGAGTTTGGGCGTCATATATTCCTGCGCGCCGCTGTCGGTGCGCAGGACCAGGCGGGCGGCAAGGTCGTGGCGGGTGGCGAGCGCCATGCCCTTGTCCGGTCCCATGACGGTGATCGCGGTGGCCCAGGCGTCGGCCAGCATCGCCTGATCATGCAGTATGGTGACGGACGCGACGCCCGGCGCGATCGGCGTGCCGGTGGCCGGGTCGATGCTGTGCGACAGGCGCGCGCCATCCTCTATCCGGTAGCGGCGATAGTCGCCCGATGTCGCGACGGCGAGGCCGCAGAGGGCGATGCGTAGCGTCGGGATGGCAAGGCCGGGCGGCGCTTCGACATCGACCCACCAGGGCTGGATGTCCGGCTTGATCCCGTCGCCGCGCAGTTCGCCGCCAATCTCTATCAGGAAGTTCGTGACGCCCATGGCGCGCAAGGCCGCCGCCACGGCATCGACCGCGAACCCCTTGGCGATGCCGGAAAAGTCGAGCGCGACATCGGCGAGGCGACGAGCGTGGTCGCCGTCCAGTTCTATGCGTGTCCAGGGCGCGGCTATTTTGAGGGCGCGCGCGGACGTGGTCGCCGGGCCGAAGCCCCACTGATCGACCAGCCTGCCGATCGCGGGATCGAAGGCACCCTGGGACAGCCGGGCCATATCCAGCCCGGCGCGCAGGACGGCCAGCATATCGGCTGGCAGCGGCATCCATGCGTCGATCGGCAGGGCGTTGAAGCGGCTGATGGTGGAATCCGGCTCCCAATTGCTCATCTGCTCGATGACGCGCGCCAGCACCGCTTCGATCGCCGCCGCGCAGTCTGCGGGCGGATCGACGATCTGCGCCGACCAACTGGTCCCCATGGTGGGGCCGCCAAATGCGACGATAGCGCCCCTGCGCTGTCGCCCGACGAACGGGTCGGGCGACAGGCCGGGCGCTATCGCGATGCGGATGCCGTGGTGGTCAGCCTGGATCAGGGCGCGAGCACTTCCAGCGTGGTGATATAGGCAGCGCGGCGCTGCGGCGGGCCGGATGGGGCGGGGCGGGGCGCTGGCGGCGCGCCTGCGCCACCTTGCGCGCCCGGACCGCCAGCACCGCCTTCACCACCGGGGCCGCCTTCGCGTCCACCGCCGATGCTGGCGTTCAGCCAATACATGCCCGGCTGCGGCCAGGTGATCGCGACCTTGCCATCCTTGTCGGCGACAAGGTCCATCTGGCCCAGCGCGTCGCGGTAGCGGATACCGCCGGGGATGACCGTGACCTTGAGACCGGACGCAGGCTTTCCGTCGAGCAGGAACTGGAAGGTCGCCGCTTCGCCCGATACCAGGTCATTGGGGTGGGTGACGGGGACAAGTTCGATGCCGCTGCCGGTCGGCTTGAAGAGGGTGGTGGTCGGCGCCCCCAGCGTCACGAAAATCTCGTTGCGGTTCGACATTTCGGCGGTCTGGACATTGGTCGCGCCAGCCGGGATGACGCTCGCCAGCTTGTCCTTCGTCGTGCCGCGCGGCAGCCGTTCCTGCTTGCCGTTCAGCGTGTAGCTGCCCATCACGCCGGTCGAAACGCTGGCGATGCGATAGGTGCCGGGCTTGGTCAGATGGACGTCGAAGGTCGAGCGATACCGGCCCTTGGCGGCATTTTCGATCTTGCCAACCGCACCATCAGGCTCGGTCACAGCGATATTGTCCGTGCCCATCGGGAAATGTTCGAAATAGAAGACGTCGTTGGAAATGGCGGCGTCGACCGTAACCCAGCTGTCGGTGCCAGACAGGGTGGTGGAGGACGGCAACATCCATTGGCGATGAGCCTGCGCGGTGGCGGGCAGCATCAGGGCGGCGATCGCGCCCGCGATCAGAAATCGGGTCTTCATGGTCTTTTCCCCTGTTACTTGCCAAATGTGAGGGCGACGGCGCCCAATTCGCTGCTGCCCTGGGCCTTGACGGTGGCGCCCGGCTTTGGCGGCCAAGCGAAGGGCAAGCGGACGACTTCGCGGCCACCCACTTCGCGCGCAGCCTCCACGATCAGCGTGTAGTTGCCGGGGCTAAGCGCGCCCAGCGGCCCCTTGCCCGCGGTAAAGGCGATCTTCTGGTCGCCCGGCGCGCGGGTCGCACCGGTGACGCCATCGACCGGGAAGGTCAGGGTGCGACCGGACGCTCGCCACCATTGGCGCACATCGCGCAGCCATTTGGTGCCTTCGCCCTTCGCCTTGTCGAAATCATACCAGACCGACAGGGTGCGGGGCGCGGCCCCCTCCTTTTCCACCCAGATGGCGACATAGGGCCGATGATATTCGGCGACCGTCAGCCGCGGGATCGCGACGTTCAGGTTCAGCGTCTGCGCGGCGGCGGGCGTGGTCGCCGATCCGGCCGCGCCGATCGCGACGGCGCCGGTCAAGGCCAGGCGATGGCTGATCTGCATGATGGTCCCCTTTAATGGATGAAGATGATGGCGAGGATCGCCGGGAGAAGCAGGCCGATGGCGACCAGCGGCCAAGTGCTGGGCCGCTTCTTTGCATGGAGTTGCAACAGCACGAGGCCGGTCAGCGCGAAGACGAAGCAGGCGACGGAAAAGACGTCGATGAAATATTTCCACACCGTCCCGGCGTTGCGGCCCTTATGCAGGTCGTTGAGATAGCTGATCCAGCCACGACTGGTCGCTTCACTGGTCACTGCGCCGCTATGGCGGTCGATCGATACCCAGCCGTCGCCGCCGGGGCGGGGCAGGGCGAGATAGACCTCATCGGCCGACCATTCCGCGTCGCCCGTGCCGACCTGTCCCACCGATTGTTCGACGAATGCGGCGACGGAGGGCGGCAGCGGCTTCTTTACGTCCGGCGCATCGTCGGCTGCGACCTGCTCCAACAGGTTAGCAGGCAGGGTCGCGCTTTTTTCGACCGTCTGCGGCGACGCTTCAACATCGGCAGCGTGATTGAGCGTGATGCCGGTAAAGGCGAACGCGAGCAGGCCGATCAGGCTGATCGCGGAACTGACCCAATGCCAGGTATGCAGCTGCTTCAGCCAGAAGGCCTTGGCGCTTTTCTTCTTTTGCGCCTGAATGCGGGCGGTTCCGTGCATTGGATGCGGTTCGTCCTGCGTAAATAAGGTTCCGCCGCATAACGCGAACGACTCGCAATTGCAAACGCTTACCGATATTTTTGCGGGCCTATCTGGTTCGACGAGCAACATCCCAATGCTGGTTGTTGCCAATCGGTTTCCCGGCCTTGTTATTGACGGTGGGGCACATCACATCTAGCCGGACTATTCGCCTGATGTAACACGGATCAACGCTGTCCGGGACGTCATGGCTCTTGATCGGTCGCGCGCGGGAGAGCGTGGGGGCTGCTGCTAGGACCATAATATGCTGTTGCCGGCCGTTGTTGCGGGAATGATGATGATTGGCGTGCAGGCAGGCGATGCCGCGCCGTCCACTCTGCCAAGCAAGGCAGCGACTGGCGCGGCGCAACCGCCCGCGTCGCCGCAGGGGGATGATGTCCAGGACATCGTCGTGACGGGTGAGAAGGGCGCGCCCAAGGGCGATCCGCTGGAGCAGATCAACGCCAAGAGCTTCGCTGCGGTGCAATCGGTGGACAAGGCGGTGATCGAGCCGGTGGCGAAGGCCTATAATGAAGGCTTGCCGCGTCCGGTGCGCAAGGGGCTGCGCAACTTCTTCTCCAATCTGGGGGAGCCGATCGTCGCGGCTGCCTATCTGGTGCAGTTCAAGCCGGGGAAGGCGGTGGAGACGGCAGGCCGCTTCGGCGTCAATTCGACGCTGGGTTTCGTCGGCCTCTTCGACGTCGCCAAGCGCAAGCCGTTTAACCTGCCGCATCGCGACAATGGCATCGCCAATACGCTGGGCTATTATGGCATCGGGCCGGGGCCATATATGTACCTGCCGATCGTCGGACCGACGACGCTGCGCGACATTGTCGGCGATACGGCGGACAAGATGATCCTGCCCTTCGCGCTGGGCCGGAAATTCTTCAAGCCCGCCTATGTCATTCCCGCCACGATCCTGAACCAGTTGGGCGAACGCGCGGCGTTCGACGAGACGATCGTGGCGATCCGGAACGAGGACGATCCTTATACCGTCTATAAGACGCTGTATCTGAAGCAGCGGCAGGCGGAGATCGACGCGCTGCACGGGCGCATGTCGTCCGAACCGATCGTGCCCATCTATGGCGACGCCATCCGCACGCCGGGGAAGAAGGACGCGCCGAAGGTCGTGTTGCCCGACGCTTATGGCGACGATGCGGACGAACCGGTAGCCGATACGCCGCAATAGGATATTGCAATGTGTTCCCGCGCAGGCGGGAACCCAGTTCGAACGACGGGACTGGGTTCCCGCCTTCGCGGGAACACGCTGTGATGCGTCTATTACCGCCCCAGCAATCCGCGCGCCTGCCCGGCAATCTCCGCCAGCATCGCGACGTTCGGCGTCGCGGCCGCCTTGGCGCGCTGGACCAGGGCGCGGAACTGGCGGACGCGGGCGCCCTTGGTTTGCAGCCAGTCCTCGACATGGGTGGCGACGTCCTTGTCGATGCCCTTGTCCTCATCTCTGCCAGCGCATTGCGCCAGAAAGTCGAGCCGGACCTGCTGCATGTCGCGGGCGACGCCGGAAATAAGTAGCCGTTCCCACGGATCGGTCGGCTCCATGCGCGAAGCGGCGGACTGGACCCAATCGATGCCGACGGCTTCGCCCAGATGGGTGAAGGCCCGGGTAAGCGCGATTTCGTCCACCTTCATGCGCGCGGCCAGGGCCGCGATGCCGACTGCGCCGTCCAGCTTGAACAGGCCCGCCGTCCGCACCGCCAGCGCTTCGGGCGCGCCCAGCCCCAGCAGCCGGTCGGTGACCGCAGCGGTGCGCCGTTGCGCCTCGCTGGTCAGCAGGTCATCCACCTGGTCGGCGAGCGTGCCGACGCCCTGGACCAAGCGGGCATAGCCGTCGGCCGGGAGCGTGCCTGCGGGCACGCTGCGCAAAATGTCGGCAATCTGGGCGCGCATCCCCCCGGCAATATCGCTGAACAGCGCGAGGCGGGCGCCCTCCGACATTTCTGCCGCGTCGATATCCGCCCAGAGCGTGCCTATATCGTAGAGCCGTTCCGCGATCAGGAAGGCGCTGGCAAGGTCGGCGAGCGAGCAGCCCTCTTCCTCCGCCAGCTCGAACGGGTGGATGAGGCCCAGGCGATTGACGATGCGGTTCGCGACCTTGGTGGCGATGATTTCCTTGCGCAGGGCGTGCGCGGCGATCGCGTCCGCTTCCTTCTTCTGCATCGCAGGGGGAAGGCGGCCATCAGTTCGCCGGTCATGCTGGCGTCGGTGGCCAGGTCGCCATGTTCGATCGCATCCTGCAACGCCAGCTTCGCCGTGGAAAGCAGCACCGCCAGTTCCGGCCGGGTCAATCCCTGGCCGTCCTGGCCGCGGCGCAGCAACTGGTCGTTGGCGGCCAGTCCCTCCACCTGCCGGTCGAGCCTGCCGGTTTCCTCGAACGTTTCGATCAGCCGGACATAGGAGGCAAGGTCGGCCGCGCCGCCCGCCTGCGCGATCGACAGGCCCAGCGCCTGAAGCCGATTATCTTCCAGCACGAGATCGCCCACCGCGTCGGTCATGCTTTCCAGCAGGGCGTTGCGCTTGTCGAAGGGCAGGCGTCCTTCGATCATTTCCTTGTTCAGCGCAATCTTGATATTCACCTCATTGTCCGAGCAGTCGACGCCCGCACTATTGTCGATGAAGTCGGTATTGATGCGCCCGCCGTTGAGCGAGAAGGCGATGCGGCCCGCCTGGGTCGTGCCTAGATTGGCGCCTTCGCCGATCACCTTGACCCGCAATTGTTCGGCATTGACGCGCAGCCGGTCGTTGGCCGGGTCGCCGACATCGCCATGGCTTTGCGCGGCGGCCTTCACATAGGTGCCGATGCCGCCGAACCAGAGCAGGTCGGCAGGCGCCTTCAGGATCGCGGAGATGAGCGCCGCCGGCTCCATATCCTTGTCCGTGACGTCCAGCACCGCCTGCATTTCGGGCGTCAGCGGAATGCGCTTGAGGCTGCGCGAAAAGACGCCGCCGCCCTTGGAGATCAGCGCCTTGTCATAATCCTCCCAACTGGAGCGGGGCAGGGCGAAAAGCCGCGAGCGCTCTTCCCAGCTTTTGGCGGGATCGGGCATGGGATCGAAAAAGATATGGCGGTGGTCGAAGGCGGCGACCAGCTTAATCGCTTTGGACAGCAGCATGCCGTTGCCGAATACGTCGCCCGACATGTCGCCGCAGCCCACGACGCTGACCGGCTCGCTCTGTACGTCGATGCCCATTTCGGCAAAGTGGCGCTGGACCGAAATCCATGCGCCGCGCGCGGTAATGCCCATCGCCTTATGGTCGTACCCGTTGGAGCCGCCGCTGGCGAAGGCGTCGCCCAGCCAGAAATCGCGCTCCAGTGCGATGGCGTTGGCGACGTCGGAGAAGGTCGCGGTGCCCTTGTCGGCGGCGACCACGAAATAGGGATCGTCGCCGTCGTGAATGACCACGTCGGCCGGGTGCTGCACCTGGTTCTGCAAGATATTGTCAGTGATCGACAGCAAGGCGCGGATGAAGATGCGATAGCTTTCGGTCCCTTCGGCCAGCCAGGCGTCGCGATCGACCTGCGGATTGGGCAGTTGCTTGGGATAGAAGCCGCCCTTGGCGCCGGTCGGCACGATGACGGCGTTCTTGACGCGCTGCGCCTTCATCAGGCCCAATATTTCGGTGCGGAAATCGTCGCGGCGATCCGACCAGCGCAGGCCGCCACGCGCGACCGGTCCGGCGCGCAGGTGGATACCTTCCACGCGCGGGCAATAGACCCAGATTTCGCGCCAGGGCAGCGGCGCAGGCAGGCCGGGCACCTGGGCGCTGTCCAACTTGAAGGCGAGCGCTTCGACCGATGTCGGGCTGAAGAAATTGGTGCGCAACGTGGCGGTGATGACGGCGCGCAGCAGGCGCAGCACGCGATCTTCATCAATGGCGGTGACCTGCTCCAAGCCTGCGTCGATGTCCGCTTGCGCCTGCGCGATGCGTGCTGTCGCGCCATCCTGCGCCGCCGGATCGTGCAGGGCGTCGAACAGGATGATGAGGTTGGCGGTGACGCTATGCGCGCGGCGCAGCGTTTCGGCAAAGGTCGCCATACCGTACGCAACGCCAGCCTGACGCAGATAGCGATACAGCGCACGGAACAGCACGACCGACCGTGGCGCCAGCCCGGCGGTCACGATCAGTTCGTTGAACCGGTCATTTTCGGCGCGCCCTTCGATCACCTGGGCGATTGCTTCGGTGACGATATCGGCGCGCTCGATCACCGCCTGCGCATCGCCGCCGACGGGCAGCTCCAGCACGAAGCGCTGGACATGGCCCAGCGTGCCGCCGTCGATCGCCGTCGTCATCTCCTCGATCACGCGGAAGCCGAAATTCTCGAAAACCGGGACGACTTCGGACAGGGCGACGGTATGGTTGCTGTAGAGTTTGAGGCGCAGCCGTTCGGCGCTATCCTCCGGATTGCAATAGATGCGGATCGATTTGTCGTTCGGCCCCGACAGGCCGTGCAGCAGGCGGATGTCGATCGCCGCTTCCTCCGGTCCCGCGCCGTTGCGATAGGCCATGGGGAACCCACCGGCATAGCGTTGCGCCAGCCCGGCGGCGCGGCCGGGTTCTTCGGTAACGGCCAGCGCCTCTTCCACCGCGGGCATCCAGCCGCGCACCATCTGCTTGAGCAGGCGATCAAGCGCCACGTCGTCGGGCACCACGCCCCCTTCGCGCAGGTCGAGCGTGATGCGCAGCAGCGCCAGGCCGCCTTCCTCCAGCGCGATCGACCAGCTGAGGACCGGGCCGTTACAGGCCATCGACACCATGTCCTGAATGCTGATGCGGCGTGCGGTCGACAGTTCGTCTCGCGGCAACCAGACGAAGGCATAGAGGTGACGGGCCAATGCGCTGGTAGCGAGCGCCAGCTTGGGGCGCGGCCGGTCGGTCAGCGACATGAAGGTCAGCGCCAGCCGCTCCAGCGTCTCGCGGTCGAAGCCGATCGTGATGTCGTGGGGCAGGGCCGTCAGCGCATGGGCCAGCGTCTTGCCCGCATGGCCGAGCGGATCGAAACCGAATTTGTCCATCAGGCTGGACAGCGCGGATCGCAGCAGCGGCACCTTGTCCGGGGTCGCGCCAAGGCCCGTGCTGGTCCACATGCCCGCATGGATCGACAGCGCCTTGACCGCCTTGCCTTCCCGAATGGGGATGATGACCAGGTCGAGCAGCACCAGGCGATGGACGCGCGATATCCGGCTGGACTTGATGATCAGCGGGGTGCGCTTACCCTCTTCGAACCAGGTGAAGGCGGCTTCCAGCGATGCAGGCGCGATCAGCGGCTTGTCGTGGCGGGTGCAGATGCCCAGCGGCGCGCTGCTGCTGCCGTCGCGCTGCAAAATCTCATGCCCGGTCTGGGTGAAATGGCGCGCCAGGAACCAGCGCAGCAGGGCCGCGCCTTCCTCGTCCGGCACGGCGTCGGCGTCGGCCGCCATCGCCGATTGCATCTTCGACCAGTCCGCCACCGCGGCGCGGACATCGGCCAGCGTTTCGTGCAACGCCTTTTCGAGCGCGCGACGCGCCTTGGCATCGGCCCGGTCGGTTTCGATATAGATCATGGATTCGCGGCGCGCGCCCGGCGTGTCATCATCCAAAATCGCCGCCAGTGCGCCGCCGCCATTACGGGATACCGACAGGACGGGATGGAACAGGCGGTGGATGGTGATGTCTGCCGCCGCCAGCGCATTGGCGATGGAATCGACCAGGAACGGCATGTCGTCGTTGACGATCGCGACGCGCATGAAGCGGCCGTTGGCGCCTTCGCCCATGGTTTCCACGGCAATCGCCGCCTGGCCGGGCTTGCGGCCATTGGCGGTGCGGCCCAGGAACAGGGCGGCGGCGGTCAGCGCCGCTTCGTCAAATCCCTCGCTCTCGCCAGGCAACGCCCCCCGGCTGAGCGCGTTTTCCAGCGCCTCGCGGATGCTCTTGTCGACGTCCTTGCTCTTCGTTTCCACCACCGCCGTCATTCGCTCACCTCTCACCGCGGTTTGCCCGCTTGGATCATGAAGGAGGAGACGCTGGATCGCCGCCATGCGACTCCTCGGCTTTCAGGGCCGCTTATATGCGCCCGGCCGATGGACGGCTCAACCCTGAACGAGAAATAAAATTTCTAATTTTTGTAACAATATGATGTCGTCCGAGCGACAGGCCCGGTCGTCATCCGGCCCGACTATCGTTCAGTCCGCGCCGCATGTCGAGCATGGACAGGGCAGCGCCGCCAGCATTTTACCGCGTGCTTGGGGCAGGATGCGGCGGGGGATGCCGCCCGCGCGCGTCAGCGCGAAGCGGCGGCGATCACCCGCTGGTTAAGGTCGCTATCCCCCGGCAGGGCGGCAACGATCGCCAACGTCCCATCAGGTTCGCGACGGGCGACGACGACGGCCAGCCCGTCGGCATCGGTGGCGACCGCAACCGGGTCCAGCGCGGTAGCGGCTTTCACTGCGGCGCGCGCGACCTGGCGCTTATCCGGCCGCGCCGGGGCATGCGAGCGGCGCAGCGCGCGTTCGTCGCGCACCAGCGCCTTGAGGCCACCGGCATAGGCCGACAGATAGGCGGCCAGCGACCCGACGGTCAGGCCAGCATTGTGGGCATGGTCCAGCGCGGTGGCATATTCGGTAATCCGCGTCTTGTCGTATGTCGCGCCGAAGACCAGCTTGATAACGGCGGTCATCGGGCTGCGCGCCTGCGCCTTGATGCCATAATCATGCAGCAGTTCGGCATAGTCGTCGGGGCGTACCTGGGCGACCTGCGCGAAATCATAGGACAGGCTGACGGCGCGATAGAGGGCGGCATGGCTGCGCGCTTCGCTGATGCGCACGCGTGCGGCGCCGTCGCGCGCGATCGCGAGCCAGTCGGCCAGCGGTGCCTCTTCGGTCGGACATTCCATGCCGGTCAGGTCGAGCGCCTCGTCGTCGTCCTCGTCTTCGATATCGAAGGCCAGGCTGTTGCTCTGCTGGTCGGCGGCGGGTCCGTCCGCCCAGATCGGGGTGGCGGCGTGGGCGGACGGCGCACTGCGCATCGCTTCATCCACTTCCAGTTCCAGCGCGTCGGACAGGCTGCGGCTCGCCAGTTCCTTCCAGTTGATCACGCCGAACACGAAATCGATCGTCTCGTCATCGGAGGAAAAGGGCATCAATATGCCGCGATACATGATCTCCGCGCCGCGCTGGTTCACGAATTCCGCCTCGAAGCCGATCGGCGCTGCGTTGGCGATGATCTGCAGATAATGATCGGTCAGCCGCGACAGCAGCGATCGGGCGGGCACATCGTCGATATAATCGATCGTCCCTTCGATATCGCATTCGCGGCGCAATTCGGCGCCCAGATAGACGACGGCCGGATTGTCGAGGCCAACGCTGAAATCGAGCAGGACCGCGTGCGGGCCGAAATCCTCCAACTGCTCCGGGTTCAGATCCTCGATCGACGGCAGCGCGCGGTCGCCCAGCAGCGACGCCCAATAATTATAGGCGCGCACCTGCATCCGCCGCTCTTCGGAAATGACCGCAGGCGGGGTTTCGATCAACGCGTCGCCGACATAGTCGAAGTCGTCCTCGTCATTGGCGGCGTCATGCCCCCGCAGAGTGTCCATCCGATCGTCCTACTTCAGGTCAAAAAAATCTATTCCGGGACTCGACAGTGGCATGGGATGGTAAATTTCGCGTAAACAGGCGCGGGCGTGATCGGGCAGGCGGCTGCATGCGCGCCGGGGGGCGAAAAAAGGCATGACGAAGCGAATGCCCGCTTGTCCTGCGCCCCATCCGCTGATATCTGCCCGCCCCAACGCCGCTTTAGCTCAGTTGGTAGAGCATCGCATTCGTAATGCGGGGGTCACAGGTTCGAGTCCTGTAAGCGGCACCAGTACCCCCTCCGCCAGCATCCGTTCAGGGTTGAAAAAACGGCGGAAATCTGCTAAAAATTCCATCTTTCAGGTCGGGTGCGTTCGCTGCCGTCCACCCCCATCCGTGCCCCGCTGGGGGTATTTTGTGGGGGTATGACCCCAAGGCGCGAATCTCGATACCCCCTGAAGCGATTTGTAGCAGATGGGATGACATCGCGATGGCGCTTTCGGATGCGAAAATCAGAGCTTTGAAGCCTGGGCCCAAGCCGTTCAAGGTGGCGGACGAACGCGGGTTGTTCCTGCTGGTCAGCCCCGGCGGCAGTCGACTGTGGCGGGTGAAGTTCCGGATCGACGGCCTGGATGCCAAGGGCAAGTTCAAGAAGATAGAAAAGCTGCTGTCTCTGGGCGCTTATCCGGACATCTCGCTGAAGCGCGCGCGGCAGCTTCGGGATGAGGCCCGCGAAACGCATGCGGCCGGCCTTGACCCGACTTTTGAGAAGCAGAAAGCGAAGGCTGCCGCTCGGATCAGCGCCGAGAATAGCTTTTCCAGGGTAGCTGAGATGCTGTTGGAGAAGCAGGAGCGCGAAGGGCTTGCCGAGGCGACACTGGTCAAGCGCCGCTGGTTCATCAAGCTTGTCTTCCCGGTCCTGGGTAAGCGCCCCATTGCCGAAATACAGCCTCTGGAAATTCTGCTTGCCCTGCGGCCTATCGAAAAGAAGGGCCGGCATGAAAGTGCCAAGCGCGCGCTCAACTTCATCGGGCAGGTTTTTCGCTATGCCGTGGCCTCGCAGCTGGCGCCTGCCGACCCGACGCGCGATCTGCGCGGCGCGCTGACGACGCCGAAGGTCAAGCACCATGCCGCCATTCTCGACCCCGATCAGGCGGGCGAATTGCTCAGGGCGATCGACGGCTATGAAGGACAACCGATCACCCGCTGGGCACTCCAACTCTCGGCGTTGCTGTTCGTACGGCCCGGCGAGCTAAGGAAGGCCGAATGGGTCGAGGTGGACGCCGTGAAGGCCGTGTGGCGCATCCCGCCCTCTAAGATGAAGGGACGTGTCGAACATCAGGTTCCGCTATCGTCACAAGCGCTGGCTGTCTTCGAGGAGGTTAGGGGGCTGACAGGGCGGGGCAGATATGTATTCCCCTCGATCCGGAGCACATCCAATCCCATGTCCGAGAATACGATCAATGCCGCCTTGCGGCGGCTTGGCTATTCCGGCGACGAGATGACCGCGCATGGGTTTCGATCCATGGCCTCCACCCTGCTGAACGAGAGCGGCAAATGGCACCCAGACGCCATCGAACGCGCGCTTGCGCACAAGGACACAGATTCGGTTCGGGCGGCTTATGCACGCGGTGCCTTCTGGAATGAGCGTGTCGAAATGGCGCAGTGGTGGAGCGATTATCTCGATAGCCTCAAGGGCGAGCGAAAGGTTTTAAGACCTGATTTCGGGCAACGGACGTCTGCGTCTTCCTCCTGACCTTGGCTTGACGGGCTGTCGCATCTATCCGGGCGTCCCCGTTCGGACCGCGCTCTACTTTGCTTCGCTCCACCGAGCCGGCTGCACCGTCTCGGCCCTGTCGGGTTTCGATCGCTGACGCAAATCCGTGCCGGATCATTTGCGGACATCGCCTGTCGGCGATGGCGTGGGCCGGTCCCGGCCAAGCAGTGTGGGCGTCGCTACCCTCTAGGCCCGTCGCGGCGGGCGGCAAGCCGGCGTGCCGCCGGCTCCTCCACTTCCGTTCCGGTCCTGCGGATGCAGCCCGCCGCTCTGCCGGGCCTTCCGGTGCGCTCTTGCCGCCCACCCCGCTTCTCCGGGGCCGGTGTGTGCAAGAGGAGTAAAGCCCATGGAACTCAAGCATATCGACATCGCCTGCCTCTCGGTCTCGCCCGCCAACATGCGCGGCGTGAAGAAGCAACCCGACCTCACCAACATCCTGCCATCGGTGCGGGCGCGGGGCATACTCGTGCCGCTGATCGTGCGGGCAGGAGCCTGTCCCGAGCCGGTCGAGGGAGGATCGCCCACTACCTATGAGATCGTGGCAGGCAAGCGGCGCTATCATGCCGCCCTTGCCGTGGCGCAGGAGAGTGGCGGCATCGATCCGCTGCCCTGCGCGGTCATGGAAGCGGGCGACGATGCCGCCGCGCTCGAAGCCTCGCTGATCGAGAATATCGCCCGGCTCGATCCCGACGAAGTGACCCGCTGGGAGAGTTTCACCCGGCTGGTCAGGGAAGGCCGTTCACCCGAAGACATAGCCCTGACCTTTGGCCTGACCTCGCTGCAAGTGAAGCGGACACTGGCGCTGGGCAATCTGCTACCACGTATCCGCACCCTCTATCGCAACGGGACTATCGACGGCGTCACGGTCCGGCACTTGACGCTTGCGTCCCGGCCAAGACAACGCGAATGGCTGGCCCTGCTGGACGATGGCAGCGCCTATGCCCCGACCGGCCACGCGCTCAAAAGCTGGCTGATGGGCGGTCACGCCATCGCCACCAGCAAGGCGCTGTTCGACCTGTGCCTCTATACTGGCGAGATCGTCGCCGACCTGTTCGGGGAGGACAGCTATTTTGCCGATGCCGGGCAGTTCTGGCAGGCGCAGCAGGACGCAATCGCCGCGCTGGCGGAGGACTATCGCGAGGCGGGATGGAACGATGTCATGATCCTGCCCCGAGGCGAAACCTTCCATCATTGGGAGCATGTCCATTGCCCGAAGAAGAAAGGCGGTCGCATCTATATCGCGGTCGGCCATGGCGGCGACGTCGCGGTGCATGAAGGCTATATCACGCAGAAGGAAGCGCGGCGTCTGGAACGCGGCGATGGGCTGGAAAAGCCGATCCGTCCCGAACTCTCCGCTCCCTTGGCCAGCTATGTCGACCTGCATCGGCATGCCGCCGTGCGGGCCAAGCTGGCGACTGCGCCTGCCATCGCCCTGCGCGTGATGGTCGCCCATGCGATCAGCGGCAGCAGCCTGTGGCGGGTGGATGTGGCATCCCAGCGTGGCGCAACCGATGCGATCAGCGAGAGCGTCGAGACCTGCGTATCGGAAACCGCGTTCGACGGCGAACGGCGCATCGCGCTCGACTTGCTTGGCCTCGATCCCGACACTCCGACCGTCACCGGCCATGGCTATGATCGCGACATCAATGCCCTGTTCGCGCGACTGCTGGAGATGGATGACGCCACCGTCATGGGCATCCTTGCCGTGGTGATGGCCGAGACGCTGGAGGCGGGATCGACGATGATCGAGACGTTGGGCCGGGAACTGGACGTTAATATGGCGACGGTCTGGCAAAGCGATAACACGTTGCTCGACCTCATGCGCGACCGCGAGGTGATGAACCATATCCTTACCGATGTGGCGGGCTCCGACATTGCCGAGGCCAATGCCAAGGCGACGGTCAAGGTGCAGCGCGGTATCGTCCATGACTGCCTCACCGGCGGCAACGGGCGCGGACAAGTCGAGGGCTGGGTGCCGCGCTGGATGCAGTTTCCGCCCAGCGCCTATACGACGCGCGGCGGGGTCGGCAGCGTCGAGAGGGCGCTGGACCTATCTGCCCGCGAGGATCAGCAGCAGGTGGACACAGCGCTGGCAGCAGAGGCCGAACCGGAACGGCAGGCTGCATAATCCACCCATGGCTGGCGGCAATCATGCCGCCAGCCATCCTCCTTTCCTGACACGCCCCTGCCGATTTTTTGCTTGGCATGGGCGTAATTTGCCGCAAGGCTTGGCCCCATGAAATCGATCACGGACAAGGATGTAAACCTGCCGCTGGCCAAGCGCCGCGAACTGGATTTCGTGGTCGAGACGCTGCGCGATGGCTTTGCCACCGCGACTGGCAAGAAGTGCCACGAGAAATACCGGCAGGGGCGCATTCTCAAGATCATCCTGTTCGGCAGCTATGCGCGTGGCGACTGGGTCGAGGACCCGGTGGGCCGCTATTTCTCCGACTTCGACATCCTCGTCGTGGTGAGCGGCGAGGAGTTCACCGACGGCGCGGAGTTCTGGATGAAGACCGAGGCGAAGCTGCTCGACGCGCTTGCCGATGGGTCACGCCTGCGCACGCAGGTCAGCCCGATCTACCACAGCATCGACGATGTGAACGCCCAGCTGAAGCTCGGCCGTTACTTCTTCATGGACATCGTTCGCGATGGTATAATCCTGTTCGAGGAGCCGGATCATCCGCTGGCCGAACCGCAGCCATTGGACCCGGCTCAGGCCCTTCAGGAAACGCAGGATTATTTCGAAGAGTGGTTCAAAAGCGCGCAGGGTTTTGCGCGAAATGCGGGCTATGCAGTGCGAGACGACGACCCAAAACTCGCGGCCTTTCTTCTCCATCAGGCGACGGAACGCTTCTACCACTGCCTGTTTCTGGTCCGCACTTTATACTCGCCCAAGACCCACAATCTGAACCGTTTGCGTTCCCAGACCGAGCAACTTGAGCCCCGCCTTGCCGCAGTCTGGCCCGCTGAAACCAAGTTCGAGCGACGCTGCTATGAGCTGCTGCGTGCGGCCTATGTGAAGGCGCGTTATTCGCGCCAATATGTCATCACGCCTGAGCAGCTGGCGTGGCTGAGCGAACGGGTTGCGCTGTTGCAGGACCTTATCCGCGAGCTGTGCAGCGCGCGGATCGAGGACCTCGCCCGAGCTGCCTAGCCTTTAACTTCGGCCTAGCCCTCGATCAGCGCCTTCAAGCGCTTCAAATCCCGCATCACCCATTTGACGTCCGCCGAGAAGCGTTCGTCATCCATGTCGGGCTGTCGAAACAGCGTCAGCAAGACCTCTGACCCATCGCCATTGGCGATGATCCGCATCGGAATGGCGATGGTGGAACCGCTGCCGGTATCGACCCAATGATCCATGACTCCATGGTCATTATGCGGCGTGAAACGGATGCGGATCGGCCCGTCCGCGCCATCGGCAAGCCAGCCATCGCCCTCCTGCCGCAAGTCGGATTCGGCGAGGCCCGACGCCCATTTGGTGAAATATTCCGGTCGCCAGATCCATTCATAGAGCGCCTGCCAGCAATGGTTGATCGACACGCTCAAGGTGCGTGATGGCAGCATTTTCGTTTCCCTCAGGCTCTCGCATCCGACGCTTTTGCAGCGTCCCAGGCTTTCCCATGCGCGCTACAACTCCTGCGGTGTGTCCGCAAGGATCATGCGGACGATCCGCCGACCAATTGCGCTTGGGCTGATCGTCGGTGGCAGCGGTGGGGAATGTCCATTGGCGTCCGGAAAGGCGCGATCAGGGGAATAGAAGGGACGGCAAGATTAAAGCCCTGCCTCTAAAGGAGGCCAGGATTGGCGTCTGCACAGGCTTTGCGATGGAGGCATGGAAAAGGCCTTGCCTCCTGGGGTATCGGAAAGGCCGGTATCGCGGGCCCCGGAGTGGAGGCCCTTGAACGGGGCTATTGGGCTTACCCATCCTCTTGTCCTTTGCGGACAAAGAGGAGGAAGGGATGCCCGGCGACGACGACTTTGAGCTCTGGCTCGGTCGCATTGGTGCAAAGGATCGCAGCGTCGGTCAGACCCTTGCCCGTGCCCGCCGTGCGGGGGGCATGGCGAGCGCCGGGGGCCGCCGCTTCACCGGCGCCGCGATCGGACGCGGCGCGGGCATCGGCCGCGTGCTGGGGGCATCACAGCGCCTGTCTGGCCTGCGCGCACGGCGCGTCGTCGTGAAAGCGCGGATCGTGAAGCTCGGCGGCAAGGGCATGGCCGCCGCCGCGCACCTGCGCTACCTGCAGCGCGACGGCACCACCCGCAAGGGCGAGCGCGGGGCGCTCTATGGCGCGGATGTCGACAGGGCCGATGGCAAAACCTTCCTCGCGCGCGGGCAAGGGGATCGCCACCAGTTCCGCTTCATCGTCGCGCCCGAGGATGGCGCGGAGTATGACGATTTGAAACCCCTGGTCCGCCGCCTGATGAGCCAGGCGGAAAAGGATCTGGGCACAAGGCTCGATTGGGTCGCGGTCGATCACTTCAACACCGGCCATCCCCATAGCCATGTCATGCTGCGCGGCGTGGACGAGAAAGCCAAGGACCTGGTCATTGCCCGCGACTATCTGACCCAGGGCCTGCGCAGCCGCGCAGAGGAACTGGTGAACCTCGACCTTGGCCCGCGCACGGATCGGGAGATCATGGCGGCGCAGGAATGGGAAATCGGCCAGGAGCGGTTGACCGGCATTGACCGCCGCCTGCTGCGCGAGGCCAATGGCGATCGCCAGTTGATGGTCGCCGCCAGCGATCCGCGCGAACATGCCCTGCGTATCGGTCGCCTGCGCACCCTCGAACGACTTGGCCTCGCCAGCGAAGGCAAGACCGGCCAATGGACGCTTGATCCCGACCTTGAGCCGACCCTGCGCCGGATGGGCGAGCGCGGCGATATCATCCGCACCCTGAACCACCAACTGCGCGAGGCGGGCATCACCCGGCCGCCGCAGGACCATGCGCTGTTCGATACCCAAAATCCGTCAGCCCAACCCATCATCGGCAGGATGGTGGCGACCGGCCTGTCGGACGAGCATCGCGACCGGCGCTACATGATCATCGACGGCATCGATGGCCGCAGCCATTATGCCGATATCGGCGAGGATCAGTCCGTCCATGCCAAGGGCGCGATCCTGCGCCTCGCGCCTCGTCCCGCCGACATCCGCGAAGTGGATCGCACCCTCGCCGCCATCGCCAGTCAGCATGACGGCCAGTACAGTGTCGATATCCACCTGCGCCATGATCCCGCAATGAGCGAAAGCGGCGCCCAGGCCCATGTCCGCCGCCTCGAAGCCATGCGCCGTTCGATCGGCAGGCCCGAGCGGCTGGCGGACGGAACATGGCAGGTCGGCCCCGATCATCTCGCCGACGCGCTCGCCCATGAGCAGCGACAGGGGCTTAAGGCACCGGTGATCATCGAGACCCTGTCGAACAGGCCGCTCGAACAGTTGCCTGCCCATGATGGCGAGACCTGGCTCGATCGCCAGCTCACCGCCGCCACGCCAGAGCCCCTGCAGCGCGGCTTTGGGGCAGAGGTGCGCGGGGCGATGCAGCAGCGGCGGCAATGGCTGATTGAACAACAGCTGGCCGAGGGTGAAGAGGGCGTCACGCGCTATCGCCGGAACATGCTGCAGCTGCTCCAGCGCCGCGAGCTCGATCGCGTCATCGCGGGCATCGAGCAGGACACCGGTCTTGCCCATCGCCAGCCCCATGGCGACGCGCCGATCGAAGGCGTCTATCGCCGCGCCGTGCAGGTGGGCGATCGACGCTATGCACTGATCGAACAGGCCCAAGAGTTCAGCCTCGTGCCCTGGCGGCCCGTGCTCGAGCGCGCGGTCGGCAAATCCGTCTCGGGCATCATGCGCGGCGAGGGCATCAGCTGGACCATCGGCACCCGGACGCGCGGGCTGGGCATCAGCTGAACGAGGCGGCCCTGGATGGCCCCTGGCGACACCAGCGAGCATCTGTCCATTGGCGACCGCAGGCGCGATCCTGGCAAGCGAAAGGATCGCCGTGCATGAAGACGTTCAAGACCCGCCATCAATTCTACCTGCCCGACGCCTTGTCGGAGAAGCTCGAGGCGCTGACCGCTGCGCCCGGCGCGTCGAAGACGGCCATCCTCACCGATGCGCTTACCGCCTGGCTCGATCGCAAGGCAGGCAGCGAACTCGACCAACGCTTCGGACCCCGGCTTGATCGGCAGAGCCGGGCCGCCGAGCGGCTCGAGCGCAAGGTCGATGCGCTCACCGAAATCCTGGGCCTGTTCGTCCAGCATCAGCTGACCCTGGTCGCCCATCAGCCAGCGTTCGATCCTGAGACCGCCCAGCTTGGCCGCGTGCGCTACCAGCGGTTCATGGAACTGGTCGAACGGCGGCTTGGCAAGACCGTCGAACCCGAGCGCCTGCCGCCCGCCAACAGCAAGGAGCCAAAGCCATGACCCTCGATCCTGAACCCGAGCGCATCACGGTCCGCATCAAGGAAGCCTGCCGTATCACCGGCATCGGCCGGTCCAAGCTCTATGAGCTGATTGCCGAGGGCGAGATCGATATCGTCAAGATCGGGACCATGACCCTGATCCCGGGTGATAGTCTCAAAGCACTGACCGAAGGCCGTCGGCAGCGACGGTGAACAGCCTTGCGGCAGGATCGCGTGCTGCCATTGCATTGAATGTGAGAAAGGACGCCCTATCTATGTCCTGTCACTCTTCCCCCTTGAGTGACACCTCCCTGAACTTCGGCCCCGTCAGCGCATCGCGCGGCGGGGCTTCTTTTTGACTGCGATGGTGGTCGGCTCAGTTCGGATTTACGGCAATAGCTGGGACATTGTGCTCGGTCCGCTTCGGAGCGTTCCTGATCGGATAGCCGACATTCCAAAGTCAGCGATGCTTCCGTTAGTTTCCGCCTCTATATAAGATGAACCGGATTTTCCGAAGGTTTGAACTTCTCAGTAGGTGAAACCGATGTCACCGACATGACAAACAATTTTGCACCCGAAGTCTATGCGCGGGCGGTGCAAATGGCACTGGATTATGACACGGATCATCCGTCCCGCTGAGACCATCATTTTGATTTCGAAGATAAGATGCGTTCCGCAGACCTTAATTGAGCGGTCGAAAAGGGCTTAGCTTAGTGGCGGCTGGTAGCGTTTCGTACTCGCTTCATAATGGAGCGAAAGGGATTCGGTCTTGGTTGATCTGTCACGTATTAACCCTGGCTCACCATGACTGTCATCCCCTCTTCCTTGATTCTCCCGGCGTCGACGTTGCTTGAGGCGTTAATCGAGTCAGCTGAACGACATCCCTGCGATATGCTTATTCAGGAGATTTGCGAGGATGTGAGGCAGCTTACCGACAAGGTCGCTCGCTTGGGAGCACTCCTAGACCGCGAAGAAGCGTTGCACAAACGGGACTAAGCTGAATATATTGTTCACCATCTGGTCCATTGGGGAATGGGTTCAGTGGAGGGAATCAATATGGCTTTGTGGACAGATGGTCCTGATCCTTCAGCAACTTCCTCATCGCCAGATGACAGATCCTTATCCTCCATTGTCCGCCTGTCAGACCTCCATAAGGAATGCTTGCGCCTAGTCGCCCAAGGACTTCAGTCGAAGGAAATAGCCCAGAAGGTCGGGCGATCGCATCGTACTGTAGACACGTACATTTCGGCCGCGCTGCCGTTGTTTGATACCTCAGATCGCCGAGTCGCGGCGCGTCGGTTCTTGGCGCTCGAAGAGGCTCAAAAGCCCTTGCTCACGCCCTCTGACAGCAGCAAATGTACAGGGGCGGACCTCTCGCAACGATTACTATCGCAATCGGAGGGCGTTGCCGTTTCGCCGGTTTTTGCCGATGACAGTCGGCGAGCCGGCGGCGTGGTCCCACCGCCCCGGCGGCTCATTCACCTACCGCCCCTGGGAGGAACACCGAATGATCTAACACCCGCTGGCAAGTTTTTGAGCGGTACGCAAATCGGCCTTATCGGCGCGATGACGCTCATGGCTATTGTTGCGGTCGTGCAGGGTATTATCAGCCTGCTTACCTGATCTTCGGCCAACTCCCAATTGCTGAAACGTGCCGTTTGGCGCGAAGGAGAAGTCATGCCTAAATTCACTCAGGCTGCGGGTCAGACCGTAGCAAGCGATATCCGTTCCACCTTCGACAGCCTTGATCGGGCGGTCTACGATGCGGCGCGCCTGGCTACCGATTTCATCGATGCCTGCACAGGATCGGAACTGCCGCCCGCACGTTCGCAACGCGTATTGAAATCGCTGGCCGACGGTATCGCTAAGGTCGTGGATGGCCGAGCAGATATGGTGCAGGCGCAACGCACCCTTGTTTCCATCAAGACCGGCAGCAATCTTGACGTCTACGACTTTGGTTGCTGGATGGACGACACGCAAAAGCCATCTTTTCCGGCGATCCCGCAGGTCGAGGCCGCGGCCATGCGGGTTCTGGAACAGTAATTCGCGTGGGAGGGACTTGACGACATGGCGCTATGGTGGTCGGCATCGACCTAATGCCTACCATTGTCTTGCAACTTTTTTTTGCCCTGCTCCTCCTGAGCTGCATCTATGCGGTCGCAGCGGGCGGGCGAGATGCTAGGATTGCTGTTGGCCTGATGGTCTCGGCGGTTCTCCTGACACGAGCAGTAACGTTCCTGTTTGCTGCACGATGGCCTCTCATGATTGTCGATATGGCCCTGCTGTTCGGCTTCTGGCGGCTTAGCCTTAGTAGCCGTCGCTACTGGCCACTATGGGTCATGGGTCTCCATGGCGTATCAGTGGCCGGTCATCTCGCCATTCAGTTCGGCCCTCCCATCCCCTATCCCGTCTACCACGGGATCATCGGCGTCTGGAGCATCCCCGTGCTCATATCCATGACATTGGGGATTATGCTGGACCAGAAGGCAGGCATTTCCCATGGGGCAAACAATCCACCACCGGACCCTTCGACCGACTGATATTGAAAGCGGCTGGGCAGTCCCTCCCGGTGCCCTCCCAGCTGACCCACCTCTCGGTCTCGCTACCCAAACCTCGTGCGCTATTTACCCACAACCTTTTGCCAACCTATTGCCCTGGGTGGCGGCGCGCCTCAGGTCTGCGCCGTTGGAGGAATGCCACTTCCTCTTTTACTCAGGTAACAAACCGGTTGGACACCAATGGTTCGCAGGCGAGCATGACCGAGTGGAAATCAATACGCGCGAGATGTTTCACCATGCACTGAACCAAGGCGCGACCCGTATGACCATTGCCCATAATCATCCTAGTGGAAACCCTTCACCGTCCCGAACTGATGTGCAGTTCACCACTCACATCAGCTCCATCGGCAAAGCATTAAGGGTCCTGGCCTTTGATCATGTCATCTTCGCCCGGGATCGGCATTTCAGCTTTCGGTCGGAGGGATTGATGTAGTCCCACTAGCTAAACCTACGTCCGACCCATGCGACACGGCCGATGATCGTTACTAAGGTCGGGTCGATATCTGTCCAATCAGGATATTGTGGGTTGTCGCTCAATGCACTTAATCGCCAGCGCCGCGGCCCCATAACAAGACGCTTGACCAGCAACACGCCATCTAGCCCCAGTATATACACGCCGTCCCTCAGCCGAGCGACGGCATCCGCATGATCGACCAGGATATCATCACCATCTAACAAAGTGGGGGACATGGAATCTCCGTCGACACTAACGACGGAGGCCCGTTCAGGATCGATGCCTAAGCGGCGCAGCCAGCGGGCATCGAAAGTCACCATGCCTACTATCCGTTCCGCCTCCGTCAGGGCGCCTGTTCCGGCGCAGACGCCGAGAGCTAGGCGTGGCACGGTGACGATTATCTGCTCCATCTTTGGGATCATTGAGACAGGATCAGAGGCTTTGCCTAGCGCCTCCTCTGGCACCCCGAAATATCGTGCGAGAATCCGGCGATCCTCTTCGTCCAACTTTCGAGGCGTTCCACGGGTCATAAACTGCTGGAAATAGGCAGGGTTACGTTGGAGCAAGTTGGAAAGGCCGGCATAGGTCTGCCCGCGCTCTTGTATCAAATGCTTGAGGGTCTGACGGACCGGATCACTCAATGCCATTGCCTCCGCAAACCCGATAGCGGCACGAAGCCAGCCGCAAGATTCTAACAGTTTCTGCGACGATTAGAAATCCCACGGGCCATCGAAACTACCAGCACGCCCACTCTCGCAGACAGCCGCGCATGTAAGCCAAACTACATCCATAGTGGCGCATAATCCGGCTCCTTCCGTATTCGTTAACCAATGTAAAACCCTTGTGAGATCTAATGCCGACTATGAAAACGTCGGTTTCTGCAAGATCACATGCGTCCAGTGCTGATCGTGCGCGATCAACGACTTGGGTCGATTATACGCCTGCGAGTATTCTGGCTTTGTCAGGAATGATCGGCTTAGCCTTGGCCGGGATGACGACGCAGCCGAATAGCGGTCAATATCTGGTGATCGCATCGCCTGGATCGAACCTCGCCGATACGATAAATATCGTACAGGCAGCAGGCGGTGGGCTGATTGAGAAAGGCCGATTGTCCAACATCGTCATTGCCGGTTCGACCCATGCCGATTTCGCAAGTGCCGTGCGCCGGACAGGTGCCTGGCTGGCCGTCGCCGCGCCATCGCGCGGTGGATGTTTCTCCCCCTTATTGCAGGAAGAGGGCCTTTGAGCATCGAACTCGACAAGCTGCGTCTGCATTTCGGTGCTTTCCTGGTACTCCTATTGTGGGCGCATGTGCCGTTGCTAACGGCTGTCGCGATGCTGACGGGCCGGTCTGCCGTTGGCGCAGCAATTGCAGGAACCTTCCTGGCCGCCGCCTATCACCTTACCTGGTGGCGACAGCGGGCTGCGCCGGTCACCCGTTATCTGTCCGCCGTTGCCCTGATCGGGGAGCCGGCGATACTGCTGTTACTGCTGAGCGGTCACGCTTGGCAGATGGACATGCATATGTATTTCTTCGCGATGCTCGCGCTCACCATAGCATGGTGCGACAAGCGCGCTGTCCTAACGGCCGCGGCGGCCACGGCATTACATCATCTGTTGTTGCTCTATGTGCTGCCCAACGCGGTTTTTCCGGGCCAGGGCAATCTGGAGCGCGTCTTGCTGCACGCAGGGATCGTGGCGTTCCAGACGACCGTGCTGGTTTGGTTGAGCGACAAGCTGGTCGACAGTTTCCAGCGCAATCAGCTGATGGGCGACGAAATCCGAACCAAGAACGTCGCTTTGGAGGAGCGCACTCGCGAAGCAGAGGAAGCCAGTCAGGCGAAAAGCCTGTTCCTGGCCAATATGAGCCATGAAATCCGCACGCCTATGAATGCCATATTGGGATTTTGCCATCTGGTCGCGCGCACGGATCTGGACCCGAAGCAGCAGGATTATGTCGGCAAGATCAATCAAGCTGGGGTGTCGCTGCTGCGCCTGATCAACGATATCCTGGATTTTTCGAAGAACGAGGCGGGCAAACTGACACTTGATGTCCATGGCTTCGCATTGCGCACCGCCATTGCGAACCAGCTTCAACTGGTCGCAGGCGACGCCGACAATAAGCGGGTAAAGCTGGTGTCGCAGATTGCGACAGACGTACCCGATCGGCTGCTCGGCGACGAATTGCGCTTCAATCAGGTGCTGCTCAACCTGTTGAGCAATGCCGTCAAATTTTCCGAAAACGGCACAGTGACGATCAGTGCGCGGTTGGCCGCCGCGCAGGACAGCCAGATCACGCTGGAAGTGGCGGTGCGCGACACCGGCATCGGGATGACGCCCGATCAACAGGCCTCGCTGTTCCATTCCTTCACCCAGGCTGACAGTTCGACCACGCGCCGCTTCGGCGGCACGGGTCTGGGCCTTGCCATCTGCCGCCAGATCGTCGAGCAGATGGGCGGTTCCATCCGCGTCGAAAGCGCGCCCGGACAGGGCAGCACCTTTACTTGCCAGATGCAGATGAAGCTGGATGACGATGCCGCTTACACAGAGATGCTACCGTCCGACACTATCCGGCAACTGCGCATCCTGGCAGCCGACGACAATCCTGCGTCGCGCCAAATCTTCCAGGACGTATTCGCCGGATGGGGTATGGGGGTGGACCTGGTCGCGTCGGGCACCGAGGCGTTGGCCGCAATCGTGGATGCCGACGAAAAGAACCAGCCCTATGATCTTGTCCTGCTCGACTGGAAGATGCCCGGAATGGACGGGATGCAGACAGTCGACGCGATGAGCCTCATAACCTATCCCAGCCGACGACCCAAGACGGTCATCATCACCGCCTATGGCGCTGAAGAGCTTCTGACGGCGGACAATAATAGAGCCATCGCCGCCTTCCTTACCAAACCGTTGGTGCCCAAGACGCTACTCGACACAATTAGCGCGTTGTTTGTGACGGAACGTGCCCCGCTCTCAACGGCGGCGACTGCCAGCAAGAGCGTCCCCGTGATAGCGGCACATCTGCGCGGTCTGCGTGTTTTGCTGGTCGAGGATAATGACATAAACCGTGAAATTGCGACGGCACTGCTGTCCGATGCCGGCTTGCATGTGGATTACGCCGAAAATGGTCTGATCGCGTGTGACAGAGTGCGGGAAAGGGGTGCGACGTACGCCGCCGTGCTCATGGACCTTCAAATGCCGGAAATGGATGGCATTAGCGCAACCAGAATCATTCGCGAAACCTGGTCTGCCGATCAGTTGCCGATCATCGCCATGACTGCCCATGCATATGAAGACGAAAAGCAGCGCTGTCTGGCGGTTGGCATGAACGACCATATCGCCAAGCCGGTCAATCCTGTGACGCTGGTGGAGACGTTGGACCGTTGGCTGAAGGCGGATCGCGCTATGCATGTGGAAACCGTCGCGGCGCCCGGGGAGCAAGCCGGGTTACTTCCCGAACAACTGCCGCCCTTCGACCTGAGCGCTGCCCTGTTGCGCGTGAATGGCAAGGCTGCGCTGCTGCACAAACTGATCGTCACCTTTGGAGAAAGCTACGCCAATGTCGCGCAAGATTTGGAGGGTCACTTATCGGCTGGCCTGCTGCCCGACGCACGGCGCATGGCCCACAGTCTGAAGGGCGTTGCGGGATCGCTTGAACTCGCAACCGTGCAGAGCATCGCAGCCGACATCGAAAGAAAGCTGGCCGTTGGAGACAAGGATGGCGCGCGTGCCGCCATCGTCGATCTCGACGCGGCAGTCGCGCCCGCGATCATAGCGGCGCGAAGCCTGTCTGTAAGCCTGCCTGCAACCGCGCAGGGTTCAATGGTGGCTGCCGATCCAGAAAAGATATTCGCTGCACATGACGAATTGCGCGACTTGCTGCTGCGCCGCAGTTTGGGAGCGCGCGCCAGTTTTCGTCGCTTCGCACAGGCGACCGGCATGACGGACGATCAACGCGTAAACCATCCCGTGCATCAAGCTCTGGAACGGCTTGACTATGAAGCCGCGCTCGACCTGATCGCCGCCAATGCGGGCGCTGCCCGTCACACCGCCCAAGCGGGAACGATATCATGACCAAGGCCACCATATTGATAGTCGATGATGAGGTGTCGAATATCGAGATCATGAACGCCGTGCTGGAAGACGATTATGAGATATGCTTTGCGACAAGTGGCCAGGAGGCGTTGGACGTAGCGCGTATGGCTCAACCGGATCTGGTGCTGCTGGACGTATTGATGCCGGGGATCGACGGCTTTGAAGTCTGCCGACGGTTGAAAAAAGACCCCTTGCTGGCCGACATTCCTGTGGTGTTTACCACTGGCCTCGGCGACACAGAGGATGAAATGCGCGGCCTTTCTCTTGGGGCGATCGACTATGTGACGAAGCCGATCCAGCCTGCGATCTTACGCGCGCGGGTTGGCAATCATGTCGAACTAAAACGGCTGCGCGACCAGTTGGCGACGATGGCCGTGACCGACGCACTCACCGGCCTGAGTAACCGGCGGCATCTGGAACGAGCTTTGCACACCGAAACTGCACGACTGGCGCGGACGAAGGACTGGCTGTCGGTGATCATGGTGGACATTGATTTCTTCAAGCAGTTCAACGATACCTATGGGCATCCGGCCGGCGACCGATGCATTATGATGGTAGCCGCCGCGTTGACACGAGCGGTCAAGCGGACCACCGACGTACCCGCCCGGTATGGTGGTGAGGAATTTGCCTGTATATTGCCGGGTACCGACCTTGAAAGTGCGCAACTGGTTGCGCAAGAAATCCGGCTCCAAATCCAGTCGCTCAATATACCCCACGCACAATCCCAGGTCAGCCCGTTCCTGACGGTCAGCATCGGCGTGGCCAGTGCGCGCTGCCTGCCTGAATCCCAAGCTGACCGCTGGATTTCCGAAGCCGACAGCCAACTCTATCGCAGCAAACAGCTTGGTCGCGATCGCATATCGGCGACGTTGTTCGACCATGACAATGAAGACCACTTAATTCGCGCGAACGTCTGCTGACGTGCTTTAACGTAATGGGCCGGTAGGGTTACCAGTCCGGTCTATGCTCGCCGAGTGGCTGGTTTTAGCGCCAGGACGCGTTGTTCAAGTGCCAGTCGAGGACATCTAGAATTGATGACAAATGTCGGAACAGCGGACAATGCGCGCTTACATGGTTAGCATTGGTACGTGAGCGGCCGCGAAGGGCCGGATTTCATTTGAAGCGTTCTTCCTGCGGCCATGATGGCCACAGGAGATGTGTCATGGGATTATCAGATTTTGATCCCGCCGCTCGCGAGCGGGTATCGTGGAACGCCGGGCGCAAGGTTGGTGCGAAGCGAGCGCTCAAACCTCGTCAGATCTGGGCGATCCGCTTCTTTCTCGACCAATATGGGCGGGTCCGGGATCGGGCCCTCTTTGACCTTGCAATCGATAGCAAGCTGCGCGGATGTGATCTAGTCAAGATCAGGATCAGCGATATCGTGTGCGATCGAAAAATTCGGACCAGGGCCACAGTTGTACAGCAAAAGACCGGTCGGCCAGTCCAGTTTGAGCTAATGGACGACGCTCGCACCAGTCTGCTCAAATGGCTCGAACTGCGCGGCGGCTCTCTGGAAGATTATGCCTTTCCTAGCCGCACAGACCATGCAGCCCACATAGGCACCCGGCAATATGCGCGTCTGGTTGACGAATGGGTCACGGGAATTGGCTTGCCCAGCGAGGATTACGGTACCCATTCACTAAGGAGAACGAAGGCATCGATCATATACAAGGCCACCGGGAATCTTCGTGCTGTCCAAATCCTGCTTGGTCACACAAAGATCGAAAGCACGGTTCGATATCTTGGAGTTGATGTGGAGGATGCTTTAACCTTGGCAGAAGGCACCGAAATCTAAAAGCGGCTGGCTCCTCGCCATCGCGGGGAGCCAGAGCCGACTAAGTGGCAGCTATGCGCGATTTCTTGTCGTTCGATCAAATTTTTGTACGGTTGGAAGCGGACGTTCCCGCCCTTTGTTATAGTTCAGCCGCCGACCTTTCTTGGGGACTTCCCTGCCAGTCGGCTTCGCGACGGTCGCCCCAGGAAAGCCGACGTTCATTCCGCGACTGCGCGATTTCGGATCAATTGCTTGCTCTGGCGCTTTACGGTCAATATGCGACCGCGGCCGATCCGGTCGGCGCACTCGTCGCCACCAGCGTGGCGCAGAGCGATTTCGATCTGTCCACCGGTCGGCAATATGAAGCAGGCATCAAGCATGTCTTCTGGGGCACACGCGGCCAGTGGACGCTGGCGGTCTATGATATCGTCAAGCGCAAATTGCTGACGTCCGACCCCTTGATCCCGACTATCCAGGTGCAGGTCGGCCGACAATCCTCTCGCGGCGTGGAGGCTTCGCTGTTTCTGGAGTCGATCGATCGGCTGAGCCTTACGGTAAACGGCGCGCTGCTGCGGGCGCGCTATGATGATTTTGCGGAATTGGTGGGTAGCGTGCTGTTCCAGCGCGCGGGCAACCGCCCCAGCAACGTCGCCACGAAAAGCGCCAACGCGTTCGTCATTTGGTCGTTCGCCGACGACTGGGTGATCGACGGCGGTGTCAGCTATGTCGGCAAACGCTATCAGGATGCGGCCAATACCCGCCGCCTCGGTTGACGCTGTCGATCATGACCAGTGGGTGGTCACGCGCGCGTACAGGGCGATGGCGCCCTTTTGGCGGGTCAGGCTGACCGATGCGGCAGCAACGGATGTCTATGTCACCCAGCGAACAGGTGAGGTCGTGCAGAATACGACTGCGCATGAGCGTTTCTGGAACTGGCTTGGTGCGGTTCCGCACTGGATCTATTTCGAAGCGCTGCGGGTGTTTCAGGAGCCGTGGCGCCAGACCGTCTTGTGGACGTCGGGCGTCGGATTGCTGGGAGCGATCGTCGGCGTGTGGATCGACCTGTTGCGGATGCGGCTGCGCAATCGCTACAGAACCGGGTCGGTCAGCCCCTATCGTGGCTGGATGAAATGGCACCATGTCGCGGGTTTGGCCGGTGGGCTGCTCGTCATCACCTGGGTATTCAGCGGTTGGCTGTCCATGAGCCCTTGGGGTGGACTACGAGACAGGGGGCGCGCCGATATGGCAAGGCTTTATAGTTCGGCGCGCGCCGACTTTCCCGCCACCGATGTGGCGATGCTGGCGCGGGCGAGCGCAGATGGGCGCGAGGCCCGCTTCACCTATGTTGGCGGCCGGCCGGTCATCACCTTATGGGGCGAAGGACGGCCCCGGCTGCTGGATGGTTTTACGGCGCGGCAAATGTCGATGGATCAGGGCCGGATCATCATGGCCGCACAGGCATCGATGCCCGGCTCGACGCTGACCGTTATGGATAGGCTGAAGCGTCCCGATCGCTACCGGTATGCGACTGGAGACGCGCGGGACGATAGCCGCCCGCTGCCCGTGCTGCGGCTCAAATTAGACGATCGCGCGCAAACCTGGCTGCATATAGACCCTATCACCGGTGTTTTGCTCGGTCAGATCGGATCGGATGGGCGCAGCTATCGCTGGCTTTTCAACGCGCTCCACAGTCTGAACTTCCCATAGCTGCTGATCTGGCCGCCATTGCGGCACATCCTGGTCTGGCTGCTGTCGAGTGCAGGTCTGCTTATTTCGATCAGCGGTATCGTTGTTGGCTGGAGACGCCTATTCAGACCGTAGGTGCACGGATGGGTGAACCTTAATTTCGAAATTGCCGCCAGCCATCCTCGTCGCGCGCAACATCGTCTCGCTCAGCACAAACAAAAATGGCGGCCGAACCGGGATTGGAGAGTGTCCCGATACGGCCGCCAATATGGAGCGCGGCGAGGAGACGCCGCGCTCCATGGGCACTCAGTCGAACTTGAAGCGAACACCCACCGCGAAGGTGCGATCGATCAGCAACGTGCTGGAATTGAACTCGGTCGGGTTGCCGACGTCGCCGAACTTGTAATAATTTTGCTGCTTCGCCTTGGTGATGTTTACTGCGTCGAAGGTAATGCCGATATCTTCGTTGACGTTCAGGGTCAGCTGGAAGTCCAGGCTCTTTTCCGGCGCGCGCCAGAAACCGATCGGGTTCGCAAAGGAGCGGCCCTCATTGCTCTGGAGGAAGCCCTTGCGCCAGATATAGGACAGGCGGGCGCCGACTGGACCCTTATCATAGGCCAGCGTGGCATTGTAGGACAGCTTCGACACGCCGAAGAAGGCCGACTTGGTCGTGCCGGTGACTTCGCCTTCATTGTTGACGACCGGGATGGTCTGTTCGGAATCCAGGATCGTCGCGCTGCCGGTGAAGCCCAGACCGTCAAGGAAGGTGGGCAGGTAGGACGGGAAGTAGGTCAGCCCCAGTTCCAGACCTTTAAGCGTGCCGTTGGAAGCATTTTCCGGACGGGTGATGTTGAAAAATTCGGTGTAGGTTTCGTTGCGCGGCAGATAGTTGTTCGGAATGAACTCGCGCGCGGTCAGCGGTACGACCAGGCCGTTGATCTTGCGCTGGAAGGCCGTTGCATAGATGGCGCTGTTGCGATCGAAATACCATTCGATCGCAAGATCCATATTCTTCGAATGGGTCGCCCGCAGATTGGCGTTGCCCGCCGAGCCTGAGCCGAAACCGATGCGCGACAGATCGCCCGTCAGCGACAGGTTGGGGTTCAGGTCGCCAAAGGCCGGACGGCGCAGCGTTTCGCCATAGTTGAAACGGATGCGCAGATTGTCGGTAATATTGTAGCGCGCGGTGAAAGACGGCAGGAATTTTTCGGAACCGGTGGACACGGTGGTCCGGGCGAAATTGTTACCGCGATCGAAATAGTCGTAGAGGGTGTCGATCGCGACGAAGCGCACACCGCCCTGAAGCTGGAGCGGACGGCCGAAGATTTCGACCTCGCCATCAGCCACGATATAGGCGGCCAGATTGCTTTCGTTGATGCCGAACACATGGCCGAACGTCATCTGGTCCGACAGCAGCAGGCCGGGGGCTACGGCGCGGTACAGCTGACGGATGGTGTCCTTGTTCATGCTGCGCGGGTCAGCCAATACCCAGCTGGTCGGAATGTCGGCGCGGCCGTCGAAGAAGCCGCTGTTGGTGAAGGGGGTGCCTTCGCTCAACTGATCCAGCGTAATGCCCAAGCCACCGGCGCCCTGATCGCGGACATAGCTGTCGGCATCGCGGTTGTCATAACGGAAGCCAGCCTTGATGCGACGCAGGAAGCCGTCGTCCCATTTATACTCGCCGTCCAGCGTCAGGGTCAGCGCGCTGCCGGTATTCTTCGTGCCGCTGTCGAACAGGTTGCCGACGGTCCACTTGCTGGCGTCAGTAAGCACTTCCTGGTTGGCGAAGCTATAGGCGGGCAGGCCACCACCCGCGTTGAAATCGACATTGAGGTCGAGAGGACCGCGATCGGTGCGGATGGCGAAGAAGGAGGTCTCGTTCTTGCTGTCCTGATAGGCGATGTCGGCCGAAATCTTGCCATTGCCGCCCACGTCCCATTTGGCGTTGAGCGCATAGACATAGCTGTCGGTCTTGTTGGTGGCCATGTCGCCGCTGTTGAAGCCGGCGACCGAACCAAGCTGGCGCGACTTAATGATATTCGTGCCTTCATACAATTCGAAGCTGTTGGCGACGTCCGTGGGCAGGTCGCCCCACCAGTCGGCAAAGCTGAAGTGCAGGCTGTTGAAGGTTTCGCCACGGAAGCCGGTGTAGAAGACTTCGGCGGTATAGACCGAGCTGTCGTTGGGCGCCCACTGGAGCGCAGCATTGATGGAAGGACGCTCACGCTTGCCGTAGAGGTCGGACGAGATGATGGCGTCGCGCGACAGATAATAGGGCGTTGCGACACCATTGATGTTCAGCGTCGATCCCGGCGCGGTCGGCAGACCGGCGTCAAGACCAGGCGTCCAGTTTTCGTTCGTGGCGCCGGGGAAGATGCGCTGCAACGGGGTCAAGCCCGAACCGGCTGGCGGGGTTTCGGTGGCGAACGGCACCATCGCGCCGGCCTGAAGGTTCTGGTTGCGATACTGGGCCTTTGTGTAGCTGGCGTTCACCAGGAAGCCGATGTCGCCGATGCCGGTTTCCCAGCGGTTGCTTACGAGCAGCGCGACGTTGGCGTTGGCCTTGTCTGCCAGTTCCGAATAGACGCCGCGCGCTAGGCCGGAAATGGTGAAGCCGTCAAAGTCGAGCGGGCGGCGGGTCTGCACGTCGATCTGGCCGGCAAGGCCGCTTTCCAGTTGGTCTGCGGAGCGGGTCTTGTAAACGTCAACCTGCTTGACGAGGTTTGCGGAGACGTCCTGCAAGGCGAAGGACGTGCCTGCGGCCGTGAAGATGTTGCGGCCGTTCAGCGTGGTGAGCGGATCGGTCAGGCCGCGGATAGAGATGGTGGCCGCTTCGCCGCCGGCGCGGTCGGTAACCTGGATGCCTGTGACGCGCTGCAGCGCTTCTACGACGTTGTTGTCCGGCAATTTGCCGACATCTTCCGACACGATCGAATCAACGATCTGGATCGATTGCTTGCGGACATTCAGTGCGCCGACGATCGAAGCGCGGACGCCGGTAACGACGATGTCGGCGGTTTCGCCATCGGCGGCCTGGGGTGCAACCGCCGGTTCGGCATCAGGGGCGGTCTGGGCGTGCGCGGCCCCTGCCAGCATCAGCGCGAATATGGACGCGGAACCGAGTGCGATCGGCTTGAAAGCCATTTGATAATCCTCCCCTAGAGCTGGCGCTTGTACCACGCGTGAATTACTCTGACTAATTATTGCTCCGACAATTGAATCGCAAGCGGAATTTTGCAAGGGTGACCTAAAACCTACTGACGTTGTGACAATATTGCCGCAGCGGCACATGCTGGGATTTCGAGGGTTGCCGCTCATAGGCAAACATAAGCAGAGGCCAGCCACCCAAAGGTGGCCAGCCTCCTGCGCCCTTAATTTGTCGGACTTGGCGTAATAGTCAGTCCGCGCGCCAATAGGCCGTAGCGTCACGACTGTTTACCAGGCGGATCTGATCGTCGGTGGTGCCCAGCGCCTTGCCTGGCGCCGCGATGGCGGCGAAGCGGACCGTGCCGCTCCGGGCGTTGGCAAGTCGGACGAACTGGCTGCGCAGCGTGAAGTCGGGGGTTTTGCTGTCCTTTTCCAGAGTGACCGATCCGTCCTTTTTGGCGACCAGATAATGGTCGGACAGCAGGATGGGGGACAGCATGATGCTTTGCTTGCCCGCGCGGCCGGGGATCTGGCGGAACTGGGTTTGCGCCAGAGCAGGGTTGCCAGCAACCAGCCGAACACCGTCATGCGCCAGAAGTCGCTTTGGGTCGGCGGCGGAGATGAAGCGCTTCGGCAGGGGGCCGTTACCCACAGGGACGCCGAAATCGGGGGTGCCTTCGGCGGTATAATAAAGGCGCTGGACGCGTGTGTGACGGTCGGGGTTGAACAGCGGATCGCCCTGGATCGCCTCATAATCGCGACCATGATAGACTAGGATGTCGCGACCCTTTTCATCGACCGTAAAGCTGTTGTGGCCGGGGCCATAGACGCTGGTTGCCCTGTTGGTGACGAAGACCGGCTGGGGCGATTTGGTCCAGCTTTTGGCGTCGAGCAGATCGGCATTTTCGTCCGCCGTCAAAAGGCCCAGGCAGTAGCGCGCGTCGGTGGCGCTGGCCGAATAGGTCATGAACAGACGGCCGTTGCGGTGCAGGACAGCAGGGGCTTCGGCCACCTTATAGCCTTGAATTTCCCAGTCCAGCGTCGGCACAGCGATGCGCGTGACCTGGCTGCCCAGCTTGAGCGGCGATTCCAGCTTGGCGATATAAAGGTTGCTGTTCGTGTCGATACCCGGCTCCCGCTGCGCCCATACCATGTAGCGGACGCCCTTATGCATAAAGACGGTCGAATTGAGATTGAAACTGTCCCAGGGCGTTTGCAGTTCACCCAGCACGCTCCATTTGCCGGTCATGGGATCGGCGCCGTCGCAGATGACGGCGTAGGTGCGGATACGGAACACGTCATCGCCGCCGCCGCTGGGCCCGGCCGCGAAATACATGATCCACTTGCCGTCGATCTGGTGCAGTTCGGGCGCCCACAGGAAGCCCGAGCGCGGGCCGCTGGCTTCGTGGCGCCAAAGCACCGCTTCGGTCGCGGTGGAGAGGCCCGCGATCGTCTTGGAGCGGCGCAGCACTAGCCGGTCATATTCGGGGACGGAGCCGGTAAGATAGTAGAAGCCGTCGTCATGGCGGAAGATCTGGGCATCGGCCCGCTGCTTGACCACCGGGTTGACCGGGCCGGGCGCAGCGGACGGGGCCGATACGGCGGCGCGCACGATAGCTGGAGCCGCGGACATGGCGGCGGCGCTGCCGATGAAGCTACGACGGGATAGGTTGAGGCGCATCATCATCTCTCCAGAACTGTTAGTCGGACTAATAAATTAATATTGCGCAACGGGCCAGCCGTCCGGTCCCCAGGTGATGGGCGCGATGCGCAGCGTAGGGGCGCCTTTCGCCTGCTTGTCATAGGCGTGATAGACCACATAGTCCTTGCCGTTCATCTCATGCAGCCACCCTGCATGGCCGGGGCCGCGAAAACGCTGTTGCTCCTGCAGGTCGGCATGCAGGAAGATGGTGCCGCCGCCGTTCATCAACGGGCTGCCATCTTTGCCCAGATAGGGGCCAGTGATCGCCTTCGATCGGCCGATGACGGTATAATAGGTGCTGTTCACGCCCTTGCAGCAATAGTCGTAGCTGACCATCAGCCAGTAATAACCGCCATGATCGATGATGAAGGGCGCTTCCACCGGAGCCGGACCACCGGCGGGGGCGGGGCGCCGGGCGATGCTGACGGGTTCAGCCTTAGGGTCTTTGGGCTTGCCGGTCTTTGGGTCCAGTTCGAAAAGCTTTATACCGGTCCAGAAGCTCCCCAGCGACAGCCAGTGGCGGCCTTCCCGATCGATGATGAAATTGGGGTCGATGGCGTTATAGTCGCTGTCCTTCGTGGACATGACGACCAAGCCTTCGTCGCGCCAGCCATAATTTTTCGCTGTCGGATCCAGCGTCGGGCTGGTGGCAAGGCCGATGGCCGAGCGATTGAAGCCGAAGGTCGATACCGAATAATAAAGGCGGTAGCGGCCGTTGACGTAGCTGATGTCGGGTGCCCATATGCCATCGCTGCCGGGGATGGCGTCCTTCGCCCAGGCGGGCAAAGCCGTGAAAATCGGGTCGCCCGCGGTCCAGGTGACCAAATCCTTCGACGTGCGCGTTTCGATCAGCCGCTTGCCATGGCCAGTGCTGAATATGTGATAGGTGTCGCCTTCGCGCGCGATGACGGGATCATGAGTCGGCACAAGGTCGCCGGTTAGGCGGCTGTTAAGGCTGGCGCCTGCCAGTTGCGCAGGCTGCTGGGCGCAGGCGATGCCCCCTGCCGCTATCAGGGCGAGGCCCGCCAGACTTGTCATGATGTGCTGCCTCATGTGGGCCTCTCCATTATCTAATGAGTCGGTGTTCAGGGGGGGAGCGTGCGACGATTCTGCCCTCAGCCCGCGCCAAATTTTATTGCAGGTCGACTATGGCCGCCAGCTTGGTCGGCAGCGTCACGGTCAATGTGCCGACGCCGATTTGCGCGCCGGTGAGGGCGACGGGCTTGACGGTTTCCGGCCCGCGGAATGTGATGTGCGACGTGATCGCCGGCGCGGTCAGGATGCCGTTGCCCGGATGTTCGGCGAACGGGGTTAAAGATCGCCTTGTCATAAATCGCACCGGGCTTGCCGGCGTGAATGGTGGCGGTCGCCAATGCGCTGGCGCACAGCAGCAGAGCAGCAATGGCGCAGCGCAGGCATTTCATCATTCGTCCCCTCCCGTCGGACCTAGTCATGAAATGCGTGCGTGGTTTCACGGCGTCCGCGCAGGAAGGCGTCCGCGACCAGCCGCAGCGGGCTGGTGTCCACATCCGACTGGCCGCCCCGGATCAGTGCGGCGAAGCGGGCGTAGAGGCCGGCATATTCGACATCCTCGCCGTGGTCTGTACCGCTGGGCAGGGTCAGCACCGCACCGCCTTTTGCCAGCTTTAGCGTCCCTGCGTCGGTTTCAACCAGTATGTCCCAGCTTTGCGGGCCAGTCTGGCGCCAATCGAGGTCCATGTGGATCGGCGCGCCCACCGTATCGCGGAACATCATGTCGGCGGCGATCGGCGCGGCGCGATTTTCGGGAAGCACCAATGTCGCGTCCTGCAGGAAGAAGGGGTGCGGCAGGATGTGGGTAACGATCGACAGCGCATTGATACCCGGATCGAAGACGCCAAGCCCGCCAGGTTGCCAGATCCAGGCCTGCCCAGGATGCCAGACGCGCACATCCTCGCGCCAGATGATCGACACTTTCTTGATCTCGCGCTCGGCCAGCCAAGCGCGCGCCGGGGCAACCCCGGCGGCAAAACGGCTGTGCCAGGCGGCGAACAGGCTGACGTCCATTTTGTCGGCGTGCCCCTGCAACGCCTCCACTTCCGCCAGGGTCGCGCCGGGCGGCTTTTCCAGGAACAGGTGGATGCCCTTCGTCAGCGCCTGCATCGCCAGGTCGTAGCGGACCTGGGGCGGAGTGCAGAGCGCGATTGCGTCCACCGCCGGTCCGTCAGCCAGCAGGTCGTCCAGGCTGGCGTGATGCGACACGCCGTCCAGCCCGTCATCATGGGGGCTGACGGTGGCCGCCAGAGTAAAAGCGCTGTTGTTCACGATGGCGGGCACATGCTGATCGCGTGCGATCTTGCCGATGCCCACGATCGCGATACGGATATGGTCCATGTCTATGGCTCAGAGCTGCATGGCCGCGACCTGAACCGGTTCGGCGCGGGCCAGCGGGTTGCGCACCGGCAGGGTGAAGGGCGCGGCGATGATTTCGAAGATGTCGCCTTCTTCCGGCACGATGCCGTCGCTGAACGACAGTGTGGCCGTGCCGAAGAAATGGACATGGACATCGCCCACGCGGCGGAACAGGTCATATTTGAAATGATGATGTTCCAGATTGGCGAAGCTGTGCGACATATTGCCTTCGCCCGACAGAAACGGCTTTTCCCAGAGGGTCTCGCCGTTGCGCACGATGCGGCTGGCCCCTTCGATATGATCGGGCGGGGTGCCGACCAGCAGTTCCGGGCCAAGCGCGGCCTGCCGCAGCTTGCTATGGGCGAGCCATAGATAATTATGCCGTTCGGTCACATGGTCGCTAAACTCGTTGGCGAGCGCGAGGCCGAGACGATAGGGCGTTCCATCCTCCCCGATGATGTAGATGCCCGCCAGTTCCGGTTCCTCGCCGCCATCCTTGGCGAAGGCAGGCATGGTCAGCGGATCGCCCGGGCCGACCAGCTGCGATCCGTCGCCCTTGTAGAACCATTCGGGCTGCTGACCGACGTCGCCTGTGGCAGGCTTTCCGCCTTCCAGCCCTTCCAGGAACATGCGCATCGAATCGGTCTGCTTTTCGGCGGCGGCGGCTTCGCGATGCATTTTGTCGCGACCTTCGGCGGACCCCAGATGGGTAAGGCCGGTGCCGGTCAGCTGGACATGCGCATCGTCATTATGATCTATCGGGGCGAGCAGACGGTTCGCGGCAAATTCGGCGGCGATATCCACCGCTGCGCCCTGTCCGGCGGCATCGACAGCAGCGGTCAGGCTGATCCTTTGCGCGATCGCGTGCAGCGCCAGCGCGCGGATGGAGGCGAAGCCGGGCACGACATGCGCTGTGTCGCCCCGCGCGGCGATAACCGTCCGCTCGCCGCTGTCCGAACGGCGCTGCAACAGGCGCAATGTCATGAAAATTCTCCTCCCGCGCGCCGCATGGGCGCTTTATTCAAATCACAAAAACGTTCACTGCGCGCCTGTTCCTATCGACCGGCGCGACAGCCAAAACCAATCTATTACTCCGACATATTATAGGACGATAGTATTAGCAATGCTTGTGTTATCGGAATGGATATGCCTCATTGGGGGAAGGTAAGGGGAGCGGAAATGGTGAAGGGCGATCCGTCTTTGCGCGGGATTGAGGCAGAAAAAGGCAGCAGGGTCAAGGCCGTCCGGGGGCCGGGGCGGCGGCTGCACGGTGCGATCGCGCACAAGCTGGGCATGGCGATTTTGTCGGGCCATTATGCGCCCGACGACGTGCTGTCGAGCGAAGTCGCCTTTGCCGAGGAACTGGAAGTATCGCGCAGCGCCTATCGCGAGGCGATCCAGGTGCTCACCGCCAAGGGGCTGGTCGAAAGCCGTCCGAAGGCGGGCACGCGGGTATTGCCGCGCAATCGCTGGAACCTGCTCGATCCCGAAGTGCTGGCTTGGGCCTTTGTCGGGGAACCGGACATCCAGTTCGTGCGCGATCTGTTCGAATTGCGCGCCATCGTCGAACCGGCCGCTGCTCGGCTGGCGGCGCAGCGACGCGACAAGGATGATCTGCGCATCATGAAGGACGCGCTGGCCGCGATGCGCCGCCATACGCTGGCGACCGAGCAGGGCCGCGCGGCGGATCGCGATTTTCATAACGCCATCCTGCACGCGACCCGCAACGACGCGCTGATGGTGCTGACCGCCAGCATCGGCGCGGCGGTGAACTGGACCACGCAATATAAGCAACGCGCCCGCGCCCTGCCGCGCAACCCGATCCCCGACCATGTGCGCGTTTATGATGCGATCGCGGCGGGCGACGAACAGGCTGCCGCCGAGGCGATGGGAGTACTGGTCGATCTGGCGCTGGAGGATACGGCGAGCGCGATGGGGCGGTAAATCCTTCCTGGAACGGCGCGCGCGCGGAGGGCGTGATCGAGGGGAAATGCGCAACGTCGCGCTGTCCCTCTCCACCACCGCCTTCGACAAGTGAGCAGAGACCCTCAATGCCAACCATTAAAATGATCGTGAAACAGATTCAGGAGAACGTCCCGCCCGGAATTGGCGAATACATGGCGACCGGCCCATCGTGAACAAGGTGTACTCGATCGTCATCGCCTCTCTGACCGCGACTGACTAATCGATAGATATCACTGCCTTGATGACTGAACCATTCTGTAAATCAGCAAATGCTTGCTCAATCTCATCGAGATTGTAGCTCTTTATGAGCGTTTCTATGGGCAATCGTCCATCACGGTAATAGTCGATCAGGCGCGGTATGAATTGTTGCGGATCGACGCCGCCTTCCACTACGCCGACAATCCGTCTGCCCATGCTCATGATCGCCGAGGCATCCAACCCCGCTGTTCCAGGCGGGTAGGCAGCGATCAGCGCCAGCGTGCCGCGCTGCGCGAGAAAAGCCGCCGCCGGCTCCAGCAGCGCCAGAACACCTGTCGTATCAAGGACATAGTCAAACAGCCCAATCAAATCAGCTGTCTGACTCGCTGTCTCGGTTGCCCCCAATTGCCGTGCGAGATCGAGCCGATGCGGATGGCGATCGAGAACCGCGATCCGTCCCGCCCCGGCAATGACTGCCGCCATCACCGCCGACAGGCCGACCGCGCCCGCGCCCTGTATCGCGACGCTTTCACCCGGCGCGACCTTGAGCGTTTCCAGCACCGTGCCGGCGCCCGTCTGTATGCCGCAGCCTAGCGGCGCCAGCAGCGCCAGCGGCAGGTCGGGATCCACCTTCACGACATTGTCGCGATGCGCCAGCACATGGTTTGCGAAAGCCGATTGGCCGAAGATATTGCCGCCAACCGGATCGTCCCCGCGCCATAGGCCGCCTTCGCCCGGCTGACGCACGCCCAGGAAATTGCGCGGGACGAAATCCGTGCAGTAACCCGGCTGATGGTCATGGCAGGCGGAGCAAACGCCGCAGCTGTGGAAGCTGAGCAGTACGCTATCGCCCGGCAGGACATGGTCCACGTCTTGGCCCACGGCCTGGACGATGCCGGCCCCTTCATGGCCCAGCACCACGGGGAAGGGGATCGGCAAATCGCCATCACGCATGACCATGTCGGTATGGCAGATGCCGCAGGCGCGGATGCGCACTAACACTTGCCCTGGACCGGGCGGGTCGATTTCCAGCCGCTCGATCCGGAAAGCGGCGCCCGGCTTTTCCACCACGGCGGCGTCGATCGCGATCCGCCCCGCCATCAGAAGTCGAACCCGAAGCGCAGATACCATTCGCGCGGCCGGTTGTAGGTGCCGAAGATCGCGCCTGCCGCGATATTCGATCCGCCCGATGTCAGGAAGCGCTTGTCGGTCAGGTTGGTGCCCCCTGCGGTCAGCGACCAATGGCCATCCGGCTCGCGATAGCTGATCGAGGCGTTGACGATGTTGGTCGATACCCGCTTGAGCAGCAGCGTGCGCTGCGTATCGTTCCACGCGCTGGAGGTGTAGGTCCAGTCGGCCAGCATGACGACCGATCCGCCATTGCCCAGCTTCGCTTCATAACGCGGGCTGAGATTGACCTTCCATTTGGGAGTCTTGGGCAGGGTTTCTCCTACCAGCGTCCCCGCCTGGAATGGATTAGCTCCGCCCACGGCCGCAGCGCCCGCCGACACCGATGTATATTCCGCATCGATATAACCGGCCGATCCGTTGATGGTCAGGCCATCGACCGGCGCGGCTACCATTTCCACCTCGAAACCGCGAATGCGCGCGTCGCCCGCATTGGCGATGGTAGGTGATGTGCCGACCTGAATGTTCAGCTGGATGTCGCGATATTTGGTCGAGAAGAGCGCCGCATTCAGTTGGAGATGCCGATCGAGCAGGGTGGACTTGATGCCCGCTTCCCAGGTGGTCGCCCTTTCCTCGTTAAAGTCCGGCGCGACATTACCCTGCGGGTTGGTAAGGCGCGTGGTCCAACCGCCCGTCTTATAGCCCTTCGACCAGCTGCTATAAAGCATCACATCGTCCGACGGGTGGACCTGCACGCCAACCTTGGGCGAGAAATCATTGAACTTCTTGCGATTGACGCCCGGCGTATAGACGCGCACCGGGTTGGTCGGATCGGGGTAGCCCAGTCCCACCTGGCAGGGGATCGGGGCCAGCGGGAACGGGCCGTTCGGTCTGATATTGCCATTGGCGTCGGCGCACCCGAACAGCTTGTAGTTGAACCCGTTCAGCTCCTGCTGCCCACCCTCGAACCGCTTGCGCTCGTTGGTATAGCGCCCGCCGATGGTGATGCCGATCAGGTCGATTGGCCGATAGTCGATCTGCCCGAAGAACGCGTAATTTTTAGTGCCCAGCTGGTTGGGACCATCGACTTGGACCAGCCCTTCGCCAAAGGTCACATAGTCATGCAGGTCGCCCGCTTCCTTGAAATAATAGGCGCCCAGCACATAGCGCAGCTTCTCCTCGAACGCATTGCCGAGCAGCTGGAATTCCTGGCTGAACTGCCACTGGTTCATGGTGAAGCTGAGTTGCAGGAAATTGAGCGGCGACCCGTCTGCGTCCAGCCCGGCGTTCCAGTGTAGTTCGCGATAGGCGGTGATGGATTTCAGCGCGACATTGTCGGCCAGATCGAAATCGACGAAGCCGCTCAAGCCCCAGCTTTCCAGATTGGAATAGCTGTTGCCGCTGGCATAGCTGCGGTCCTTGTCGGCGATCAGATAGCGCTCATCCCAAGGCAGGCGATCATTGGCGGGGTTGCCGTCGACATTGGCGCTGGCGACGCTGGCCAGCTGGAACTGCGGGTTGAACTGGGTGCCCGTCACCCCGCACAGCGCCTGCGCATTGCGCGCGGCGATCTGCGCCCCGGTGCTGCCGATGCAAAAATTATAAAGGCCTGCGAAGAGGAAGCCGGTGGTGCCGGTCGGGTCGAAGGCGGTGCCGGGCAGGTTGGTCGTACCCGCGAAATTGCCGTGGACCGACTCCGCCGTGCCGATCAGCTTGTTGGCAGACGTGCCCTTATCCTTGCTATAATCGCCGGAGAAGGTGGCCCGCACCGCACCGCCATTGTCCCAGCGCAGCTTGCCGCGCAGGTTCCAATTGTCATTCTCGCCTTCCTTGCCGGCGCTGTCATAGCCAGCGGCGGAGAAAGCCGAGAAAGGCGGCGCGTTGTTGGCGCGCTGGTCCGGATAGGGCAGGCGCTTCAAGAAGCCGTCGCGCGACTTGATGCCGAAGGTGAAGGCTGAACTGAGACCATCGGTGACCGGCACCGTCACCGATCCGCGCGCCTGGAACAGCTTGTAACTGCCCAGCGTCACATCGCCCTTGGCCGCAAATTCCTTGCCTGGATCGGCGGTAACGATGGAGATTGCGCCGCCGATCGTGTTGCGGCCGAACAAAGTGCCCTGCGGCCCCTTCAATATCTCGACCCGCGACACGTCCAGCAGGTCCTGGTTCGCGCCGACGGTGCGGGCCAGATAGACGCCGTCCAGATAGATGCCCACGCCCGGATCGATGTTGAAGGCGAAGTCATCAGACCCGATCCCGCGAATATAGGCGGCCAGCACGGCGGTCGATCCGGAAAAAGGCGTGCCCGCGTCCAGATTGACGTTGGGTGCGATCGCCGACAGCTGGGACACGCTGCCCACCGCCCGCTCCTGCAACGCTGCCGACGTGAAGGCGGAAATGGCGATCGGGACATCCTGTACATTTTCCGCACGTTTTTGCGCCGTCACGACGATCTCTGCGATGCCCCCGCTGTCCTGCAGCGGCGCCTCCTGCGCGTATGCGGCGGTGGCTGCCCAGGCAGCGGACGCCAGTAGATATGCGATCGTGGTTTTCATCACCCTCTCCTCCGTTCGTCCGCCTGTGTCGGCGGATTTATCAAGCGGTTTAGAGCCTGTGAGCTTGCCGGTCTTGGACGCTGGCGAACCCCCAATCAGGACAGGAGCGAACGATGACGCCATTGGCTGGGCGACGCCCCATAGCGGCGGCGGAAGCAGCGGGTGAAGAAAGCGGAATCATTGTAGCCGACCTCGAACGCGATGTCCGTAATGGTGCGCCCGTCACCAGCCGCCAGCATGGCGGACGCGCGTTCAAGCCGCTTGGTCATGATGAAGGCGGTGGGCGTCTGGCCGACATGGCGGAAAAAGCTTTTCTGCACCGCGCGCTCGGACAGGTTGAGCGCGGTGCTGATCAGGCCGGTGTTGAGGTCGGGATGATCCAGATGGGCCAGCGCGAAATCGACCGGGGAGGAAAGGTGTAGGGCCGGCGCGTCCGGACGCATCGCCCGGCGACATGCCATGCGCGCGGCATCAATCAGCAGTGCGCCGGTGTCCCCATCCAGTTCGTCAAACCGATCGCGCTGCATCCAAAGGCCCTGCAGCAAATGGAAAAGCAGTCCGACCTGCGGATCGTGCGAGGGCATCCATTGGCCGTGCCAGTCGCGCGAGGGCGCCCCTTCTCCCAGCAGAGACAGGGGAAACTGTACGATCATGCAGTCATTGCTGCGCGATATATCGAATGCGTAGGCGCGCCGATCATCGGCGATGACGATGTCGCCCGGCCCCGCTTTGACATGCTGGTCGCCATAACGCATGACCATCGTGCCGCGGCGAAGCAGGTGCAGCAACAGGTGCGGCCCGGCATCTTCGGTCCCGATCCGACTGACTTGCGCCCGATCGCTCAGCGCGCGCGCGAGGCCGATCGGACCCAGCGACCAGTGCGCCAGCTCGGCGCGAATACCTTCCGGCGCATGGGTGGTCATGCCGGGGAAGGCGGCCGCCACGACTTTTTGCCAGACGATATGGCGGGATGGCGCTGGCACCAGTCGGGTCGAAAAATGTTCGATCGCGGTCATCGCCGCTGACCCGCGACGGGATGCGTCGGCATGATAGTCTTGCAAGCTTTGCCCACGACCGATCCCCTCCCGGTGGCTGCCTGTAATACAGTGTCAGCGCGTTGCTAAAGTGTATATCAGGGATACAATTCAAACACTAGCTGTTTGGCGTCGCCCGTGCTCCTGCGACATGGCGATGAAGCCTCCAGGTGTAAGCCGACTGGACGTGACATTCCGACCTTAAAACCCCCCCCCTGCCATCATGGGAAAGACTGTCTCCCGCGCACACGGCCCGGTCGACCAAGGGATGGCTTCAGGATGGCCAGCCCGCGCTTGGGGGTGGACCCATGAACATGTTGGGACTTTTGGCAGCATTTTGACAGGCTTGCGAAGACAGACCTTCTTGCGCCGGGTCATAATGGCCCTCCAGCGTGGCGATCAGATACATCGCCATCCGCTTGGGATATTCAGGGTCGACGAAGCGGCGTAGCTGGCATTGGCGGCTTTGCGGAGGACCGGCAACGCCAGGATAGCGGCGCGGCCAATAGTCGACAGCTCGTCAAAGGCTTGCATCCGGATGGCAAGCGCATTGTCGTCGTCAGCAAGTTGTGCGAGCAGTTTTACCGCGTCCACCGGCTCTCCCAGTCCGACCAGCGCTTCGGCCGCGACAATGCGGACATGGTCGGCGGGGTCTGATGCGACGATCCGCTCAAGCTCTTCCTTCCGGACGCGCATCTTCGCCCAGAATCAGCAGGCCACGCGCCGCTCATATCCTTACCGCCATGACCGGGCTTTGCAGCAATGTCCGGAAGCGCTTTAGATTGCGTGGGTCGCGCCGCGCCGCCGCCGCCGCCCGCATCAGCGTCTTTAACGGATATATGCTGCGGTCACGGCTTTCGAAATAGCCTTCGCCCTTGGCGCCTTCAGGCAGGAAGCCATAGTCGAAGGCTGGATCCCGACCAAAGCGCTGATCGCCTAGGTGCTGGTATCGAAGTATGCTGATCATGTTCCTCTATTTCGGCAAGCTCAGATCTACGCCCGGCAGGATAGCCGAGATCGAGGAGACCGGCGTCGATCAGGATGAGGTCCGGGAGATCTGCTCGCTGCTAGAGCGGTCGGCCATGACCATGCTTCCGATGGACATGGAGGCCCGCGTCCGGTCCGTGGCGACGGAGGCTGCGGCGGTGCTGCTGGAGGGGGGGCCGCTTGCCGGCCACTCGAGGACATCGAGAGCCTGGACGAGGCCCTCTTCTCCCACGGCAATGACGAGACGAGAGCCGTCGCCGAGGTGCATTCGGCTATGTCGACTATCGCCAGCGGCGTGGACGGCGACCTCGACGCGATCAAGACGCTCGATGCGCTCGACGATTTTGAGAAGAGCTTGTTGACGTTGAGGGAGAAGCGGGACTTCCCGAGCGAAAGAATTCGACGTGATATCCCATGGCGGCGGGAGGCGCTGGAGGAGTATGAGCCGCGAGAGGATCCGGCGAACGCTATCAAGGTCCCGGCATCACCCTGGAACGTAAGATGAGCGACGGGGATAGCCGATGAGCAGCATCCGGATCATAAGCTCGGGATCGATAGATGGGCGGCCCGTCTCGCTATAGAATGTTCGTAGCTTCTCCCGGATACCGTTCAGGTCCACAAAGCGGTCAACGGCCCGCAACAGGTGGTTCTGCGGCACATGATCCTCCAGGCTGAAGCTGTAAAACAGCGCCTCCTGCATCACCGTCCGATTGCCCATCATCAGCCTGTCTCCCAACGACAGGTCCAGTGAATCAGGACTGCGCGATTACCGCAAGGCTGAGTTTTTCAACACTATCGGTCGCCTGCTGCCGAAATAGCGGACGGACCACATTTGGGGATCGATAATCTGCGGCTGAACGTCCGTAAAGGGTCGACAGCCGAGATGACCGCTACGCGCTCCATTCGCTTGAAGAGATTCAGCGGTAGGCGCTGAAGGCGGCAGGCTGCAAGCGCATTATCGAGGAGCGCGCCAGCAGACGTAAATCCCGACCCGCACTGACGCGGCTGCTGGGCCGCGTGCGTCCCGGCGACACGCTCACCACCATTTGCTTTGACCGGATCAGCCAGAATGCGATGGATTTTTACCCGATCGGGACAACGCGTCACTGCCAGCAACGCGACATTGCGCAGTCTGGCCGAGCGGTTCGACAACACCATCGCCTATGGTCGGGCCATGATCGGCTTCGCTTCCGTCTGGACGCAGGTGGAAGCGGAAACCACCAGCGAGCGTGCGCAACGGGGAAAAGACCGCGCGTGCGCCCCGGGAACCTCAGGGACGGCACCCGCGCTCCGCCTTGACACAGAAACAGAGATCGTCGCAGCCCTGTCCGATGGTGCGCAGGTGCATGCGCTGGCACAGCTCTATGGCGTTGCGCCCGCCACGATCAAAAGCATTCGTGCGCGTGGATCGTAGCGGACGAATGAAACCTATCACTCGCTCGAGATCATCAGGGCATCAAGGGTCTTAGGTGTGATCGTCCCCGTTACATCAAGGCCCCGGTCTTTCTGGAACCGGCGCAAGGCAGAGCGAAGCGACGGGCCCACCACGCCGTCGATCACGCCGGAATAGTAATCCTGCGCCAGAAGCGCGATTTCGACCCGGCGCACGATAGCCTTGAAGCGGCTCGTCCGCCCCGACAGCGCGGGCAGACCGTCAGGCGGCGGGGCGACAGCCCGGTTTGTCGAATTGAACAGTGGCTGCTGGCGATAGGGTGCGACCGAAGGGGTCGAGGGCGCGGGCCTTGGCGGCGGTGGAGGTGGCGGCGGTGAATAGGTCGGCGGGTCGTAATTGTACCCGCCCGAGCCTGACCGATGGCTGGTATGGCTTGAATGACTGTAATGTCCGCCGCCGCCATAGCCCGAACTATGGCTGGAATGGCTCCTGTGACTGCTATGGCTTCGGTGGCTCGCCAGCGTCACATAATGTTCTTGTGCAAACAGCCTGAGCAGTTTGCCCGCATTGGGATCGTCAGTGCCGGTTGTGGTCGCGCGTGTAAAATCCGCCTGCGCCTGCGACGGGATCGTGAAGCCTGCCGCCATCAGGCTCGATATGAGATATCTGGCTCGCTTCATAAAGGCTCCACGCAGATTTCGGCATGATCGCTAGGATGCCACTCGAAAAAGCCGCTGCATTGGCTTTGCTCGCGGCATTCGTCGCAGGCGCTGGCGAACTTCCGTTTCCAGTCCGAAATCGAGGCAATCGCATAGTTGCGGAAATCCGCTGGCACCGTGCAGCGCGGGAAGTTGAATAACTGCGCACGGACATTATGCAAGGTTGCGTGCGTCAGCGCCATGCCGATCGGCCGGAAGTCCGTGCGATGATCGACATAGAGGTTCGACCAGCGCCCTTTAGCGAAGCCGATATTCTCCAGTTGCATGATTGACCATGCCTCCACGAATTGCAGGCGCGCCGCGACATAGCGCGCAAGGTCGGGCAGTGCGTGATGATTGGGCGTGACCAGCACAGTCCGCAACTCGACCCGTGCGCCCGCCATGATGAGGTGGGCAAACCCTTCCTCAAGCCGCGCGAATGCGCCGCGTTTGCCGACAATCTCGTCATGCAACGCCGGTTCGGCAGCATAGAGCGGAATACCCCAACTGACCTGCCGATAGATCGACGCGCGCAGGCGGGAGATATCGTCAGCGTCGAAATGCTGGGCGTTGGTCAGGATGTGGAAACTGAGGTCGGGCCGTGCCGTCAGCACTCGCTCGACCATGCCCAATAACTGATCTTTGTAGAGGGTCGGCTCGCCACCCGATATGCCGATCAGCATATCCGGCTCCGCCAGCAAGCAGGCCTGCTCCAGCAGGTCGAAGCGATCGTCATGGGTTTTCTTTGGGGGCTGCGAACACATCACGCAAAGCTGGTCGCAGCGTTCCGTGACCAGCAGCGTGTTATGCGGCGAGCCGGATCGTAACAGCCGCTCCAACCGCCGGGCCTGCGGGCGCACCAGCACTACATCGCCGTCAAGGTCATCTGCGGTTGCCCCGTCGATTGCGAACAGGCCGCTCTTGCCTGCAAAGGTCGCACCCAGCGCGTCGGATTCGACAAGGATCGCATCGGCGCTGTGCATTGATGTCCCGGTCGCGCGCAGGCGCGTGACGAACGGCGCATCCGCTTCCGCTTCTGCCGAGAGCAGCAGCGGGATCATGCCATCACCTCGCCGAAACTGTCGGGAATCGAGGGCAGCCGCAGCCATTGGGCCAACGAGTAGCGTACCTTCTCGCAATCGGCGTAAAGCAGCCGGAAGATAAGGTCGAACAGGTGCATATGGCGGCGGCAGAAGGCCGTGTCGTACCGGGGCATGTCGATCCGGCCGTAACGGGCGAGATCGTCAATCGGGTCGCGCCCGCAATAAGGCTGGTAGGCGCATTGCATACAGGCCGGATCGAACTGGTTGGTCGCGTGGCTGTTCAACAAGTCCCGTGCCTCGCTGTCCCAGCCCGTTTCGATCGTGCCGATCGACAGGTCGATGACGCCGGAGCGCGACAGCATCCGGGCCTCATCGGTCGGATAAACGGCCCCGTCATGGTCCACCACAATATAGTCGTGGCCCATCGGGTTCGGGTTACGCAGATCGACGTGGCGCTCGCGTCCCGGCTGGAATATCCGCCGCAATCCGATGCTGAAATAGGTTTCCTCCAGCACTCGGTCCTGATCCGCCCAGTTGCGTTCGATCAGGCGGTGGATGAAGCCTTCGTAATAGCTGCGCCACGCCTCGTCCTGCTCGCGCGCCTGCTTGTGCCGCTTGCGGGCAAAACCCTGATAGTTGATCGGGCGCAGGAAAATGCTGTCCATGCCATAGGCAACATAAGCGTCGATCAGGTCGTCAGCCGCTGGCGGCGTTGCCGCATTGATCGTCGGCAGCGCCGATACCTTGCTTGGGCCATAGCGGTTCACGATGAAGCGCAGGTTGCGGAAAAAGGCCGATGTCGTTCCTGCGTCTTTTGTGCGGTGACGACCATGCGTGACTTCATCGCCGTCGAGCGATGTACTGATAAACACATCGGGCCTGTCGAAGATGGCCAGCAACTCGTCGTCAATATGCTGGAGGTTTGAGCAAATGACGAACTGGCGCTGCGCAAAACGCTCCGCTTTCTCCATCACTGCCAGGAGGAGGTCCGGGCGCAATGTTGGCTCGCCGCCCTGAAACTCGATCTTGAGGCGGTCACAGGCAAGACCGTCAATCATCGCCAGGACCGCCGCCAGAGTTTCTTCGCTCCAGTCGAAACCGGTGCGGTCGATATTCACCCGCGAGACTTGGCAATAGCTGCAATCGAGGTTGCAGCGGAGCGTCGGCACGAGAATCAGATAATCGAGCGGCGCGGCTGGCGCGATCCTCCGCGCCACCGCCCGGCTATGCGCCGCGAACGCGAGGCTGTCAGCGTTCTCAATCAGATGTCCAGCCGCCCGCAGACTGAATCTGTCGCCTTCCGTTTCGGCACCATCGACCAGTCGCCCGACAAAGGCATCGGCCCCAAGGAAAAAACGCCCACTGTCATTGACGAAAATCGTTGCCCCGTCAGGTAACGCCCGCGACCGGAGCGGCAGGAAGCTCATGACAGCAGGTTTTCGAGCAGCATGGCACGCCGCGAACGGGCCCGATTGAGCAGTTTCCTATTGAGCAGCGCCGCGCGCCATATCCGGCGCAGGCCGTCTGCATCGGGCGCTCCTGACAGTTCAATCGCGGTATCGGTTAGCTTGACCTGCACTCCCGCGTAAGTCGATATGATCCATAATGCCGCTGCATCTTCGCCCGCCGCAAATGCCGCCCCTGTTTGGCGGGCTATCATCGTCTGACCCATTGCTTCCCCCAAAAGCGCCATTTGCAATTGGGTATGGAACATCCTGCACCACCACAAGCATAAATACGTCCGATCGCATGTGTTTGTGTGGCTTGCGCCGCAGCTATGCTTTGGTAACCATGGTTGCAATGTTAGGAGCATAGTTTTGAACCATCCTAAAGGTCATCGCCACAAAGCGGCATCTGACGAGGCCAAAGCTCCGCAGACCTCGATCATAATCTGGGCAGGCGTTGGTGTGATCGCCCTGCTCGCAGTGATCGGCCAGTGTTCTTCATCAAACACCGGCGGCAGCACAGCCACGGAAGCCTCCAACACGGCGCAGGCGGCAATCAGTGAAGCTATTGCCATACAGGCTCCCCCACCGGTTCTCGCACTCAAGGGTTCCAGCGTCAAAGGTGGCGAAGCGAACCTGAAGAAGGTGGCGGTCGAGGGACTGCCGGGCGAAATGATATATAGTCAGAATTGTTACGATGCACTTGGCCGTCATTTCAGCTGGAATAAACTCGATATTTGCGGCGCATTCGACATGGCTGCCGTTCGTGATCTTGGCGACAGCGATGCCACGGGCTTCGCAAAGGAAACCGCATGGTTCGAGAACGAGACGGCAGCCGGGCGCTATCTCAAGGCCGCTGTCGCGGCAGGCGAGACGGAGGAAAGCGCCGATCAGCGTCTGAGCGATTTACAAGCTAGAATTGTAAAATCATCTGCGGCCGAAAAGCCGGAGCCCATTCCGGCCGACGCTGTCAACGATGAAGAGAACGACTCCGATACCGATTCTTCCGCCGTGATGAACACATAAGCTGGCTACGCAGGATCATAGACGATCTGGCCGATGAGGATTTGCAAGCCTGCGTGAAGTTTTTGGTCCACATCTACAGGGGATGCGCCGATGCAGGTCGCCATCGAGATTGGCAGGCTGGCGCCGGCGGACAATCAGGATGGCATCGCGATATGGAAGCGCGTCGCTCTTTTAGTCAGCGACGCAATGGGGTTTGAAGCCGTCCAGCCCGTGACAGAACATTGATGACCACTAATGTTCGCGCTACCTGCCCGATTGCAATGCGGCCTATATCCAACAATTTATCCGGCGCGGCACGCCGCGCTAACTGGACGAAGATGATCGGCGTATCATCGCTGCCTATTTCGGTGTCTCCGAGGTGACGCTACTTGTGCAAACGAAGATCGAAAGCACGGTCCGATACCTCGGCGTTGATGTGGAGGACGCTTTAACTCTCGCAGAGGGCCCCGAAATCTAAGGCTGGCTCCTCGTCGCTGCGAGGAGCCAGGGTCTGGGCTGCGGCGGTCACGCACCAATCATCAAAATCGCAAAAGCGGAAGGTCTGCTGCCGGGGACGAAAATTTGGCTACTGAATGACCGGGAAGGGTCGTTTTGCCACGCGCCGGATGATGCATAGTGGCTAAGTCGGCGCTGCTGTGCACGACACCTCTCGACAAAAACAGATGTTAAAAAGTCTTGGAGATTCAGCGTTGAAAAGGAAATCGCGCAAAGGCTCATTCTCCGTCGGCCTCAAGTCTAGCGGTGTTCTCGATTGGCGGTGGTCCACGGTATCTCAAGGGTGTGTAGGACAACTACGTCACCGGCGGCGAGATGATTTTTGATGTGCCGTGCTCTGAGATGGCACCACTCCGGCATCTACGCATTCATAGCCGAATGACCGCCTCCATTGCCTTTGTCGGTGCCGGACCGACCACCCTCTATACGCTCAAGGCGTTTGTTGAGCATGCAGCCCGCCCCGCGAGGATCACCATCTTCGAGCAACAGGCGCGCGCTGGTCTTGGTACGCCGTATCGACCGGGGTGGAACGATCCGGCCATGCTTTCGAACATTGCGAGCGTTGAAATCCCGCCGCTGTGCGAGACGCTTCTTGCCTGGCTCAACCGTCAAAGCCGCAAACGGCTCATAAGTTTGGGCATCGATCCCAAGGATATTGATGACCGCGCTTTTTACCTGCGCGTTGCACTGGGGCGATACTTCCTCGACCAGTTCGACAGGCTCGTGGACGAGGCGCGTGATAAGGGGTTCATCATCGATATCCGAACCGGCCGTCGCGTTTTGGATATGTCTGTCCAGGGCAATGGCGTTCAATTGGAGATTGAAGGGGAGGACGAGGATATAGCTGACAATCGTTTCGATTTCGTCGTCATGGCGACTGGCCATCAGTGGCCGGACGAACCCGAAGCGCGGCCTGGCTATTTTCTTAGCCCATGGCCAGCTTCGGCTCTTAAGCGCATCAACGCCGTCAATGTTGGTATTCGCGGCAGCTCTCTCACGGCAATCGACGCGGTCGTCGCCCTGGCTACTGCGCATGGCGCATTCATCGATGGTGCGGATGGCAGCGTTGAATATCGGATCGGGGCGGGTTCGGAAGGACTTAGACTGACGATGATGTCGCGTAAGGGGTTGTTGCCGGAAGCGGATTTCTACCATCCGATACCCTATGAGCCACTGGCCTTTTGTACGCATGAGGCGATCGCAGCACTGATCGAGGCTCAGACCGAGGATCTTCTCGGGCAGGCCTATGCGCTTTTCAAGCAGGAACTGGCGCACGCCGATCCTGCTTATGCCGATCATGTCGGACTGGCCGATCTGGCCTTGAAAGATTTCGCGGAGCGCTTTTTCGCCGACCGCGTAGATGCTGATCCGTTTAAATGGGCGGCCTCAAATTTGCGGGAGGCGCAAGCCAATTTCGACCAACAAATTACGGTGCCGTGGCGCTATGCCATCCTGCGGATGCACGAAGTGCTGGCGCTGATCATCCCGCATCTTGACGAAGAGGCGCTGGAATCCTTCGGCAAGCATTTGAAGCCTGCCTTCGTCGATGAATATGCGAGTGTTCCCCATCTCTCCATCCAGCGGCTCCTTGCTCTTCATCGCGCGGGCCACCTTGAAGTGCTCGCGCTTGGGAATGACTATCGCGTGGAGACACATGGGGTAGATCCCGGCGCCAACGTCGTCATGAACGGAAAGCGGCGCCATTATAACGTGTTCATCGATGCGACTGGCCAACGCCCGCTCGAAGCCGATGATTTCCCATTCCCGACGCTTCTTGAACAAGGCATCGTTCTGGACGCGCAAGATGCAGACGCGGGCGCCACTAAGGGAATCTCGGTGGATGAGACATTCCACCCGGCATCTTCCGATCCGCGCGCGCAACGGCTATTCTGTCTCAGCCTTCCCTTCATCCTGGGCCGTCATCCCTTTGTTCAGGGGATCACCAGTTCGCATGAGATGGGCGGTATCGTTGGGGAGGAACTCGCTCGCATGATTGCTGCCCCTGTTCGGGCTGACGCGGCATGAAATTGTTCGCAATCTATATCGGCGGCGAACATCCTGCCGCTCACATAGAAATTCATGATGTACGGTTCATAGTGGCACCGTCTTTAAAGGCCACGCATGATGCGCTTCGCCGTCAATGGTGGGGTACGCCCGGGACGCTGCATATCGATTGTTGGGCCGAGATCGACCACGTAGACGGCTATGACGTCCTGCTGCGGCCAGACCCATATAAGGGTCGCGAACGACTCTTTTTTGTCAATCTAGGTGGTTACGACCCGGCTGACTTCGCCGAACAGCATCGCAACATGTTCGTTGTCGCCGAAAATGTGACCCAGGCCAAGGCGCGCGCGATGTCAACAATTCCTGCGTGGAAGGAAGGCCATCGCGACGATCTATATGAGGCTGAGAAGGCGTTCGCTCTCAATGAGGTTGTTGGCGAAAAACTTCACATCCACCTGGTCGCCACGCAAACGGCGCGACCACCGAAATTTGCCTGCCGTTACACCCCACTAAAGTAAGAGCATACGAAAACGCCGCCCTGAGGAGGGCGGCGTATCATTCGGCAGAAATCAAAAATTACTTCGTGCCGGTGCCTGGTTCAGAAGTCTTTGGCGCTTTGCCATCTTCTATCCGACCCTCATTGCGCAAATCGCGTCCTTCCTGTGCCTTCTTTTGGCTTTCGGCTGACTTGCCGTGCTCAAACGCCTCTTCCTTGACGTAGCCAGCTGCTTCTTTTGCTTTTCCTTCGATGCTCATCAGTCTCTCCTATGTGACACTGCTTTGATAACGAGCCGAGTTAGTCAGTGTTCCCTTGATTGATTGGAACATGACACACAGGAATTTTAGATTAAATTTTCGCCGATGATCTGGAGTTCGCCGATGATCTGGAGAAAGACCGCCGTTTTGGGCAGGCCTGTCCTTACCGCCCTGTGTCGCAGCGCGAACGCCGCGACGGAACCCAGGGCTATTAAAATCATTACGGCTTCGGCGTAAGTCTGGCCAAACGATTTTAAGGGGGGAATGTGACAAACGACTGGCCTGACGTTTTCCCTGGCGATTCCAAAATGAGTGCAATCATGCGAGCGCATGATTGGAACGCATCGAACTTAGGTCCGCCTGATCGATGGTCCGAAGAACTCAAGGCGTCGCTACGGCTCATGCTCCTGTCTCGGTTTGAGATGTGGCTTGGCTGGGGAGAAGATCTCAACTTCTTCTACAATGACGCCTATATTCCCACTTTAGGGTCCAAACATCCAACAGCGCTGGGTCGGCCCATGTCACAGGTATGGAAGGAAGTCTTTGAGGACGTCCGGGATCGCATTGTCTCAGTCATGCAAGATGGGGTTGCGACCTGGGACGAACAGTTGCTTCTCCTCCTTGAGCGCAACGGCTATCCCGAAGAGACGTATCACACATTTTCTTATAGTCCGCTGATGGGTAGTGGGGGCGCTATCGAAGGTCTGATGTGCGTCGTTCGCGAGGAGACGGACAGGGTTATCAATGAACGGCGCATCAAACAATTGAATGATCTGTCCGCAGCTTTGCTCCGGTCACAAAGTCGATCAGAAGTTATCGGCTCGGTTCGTGCCCAGTTTGGTAATGAAAGCCGGGACTTTCCGTTCGCCAACCTCCAATTGTTCGATTTACCAGACAGTCCCTATCCCGCCATGGGAGACGCGACGCCCTGGCCAGTGACGGCCATTCAGCCAGGCGAAAAGCAGGCGGTGGTCGCACTGGATCGCGCCTCGCGGGATTTGCCGGCCGGACCTTGGGAGATACCGCCACGTGATGCGTTGATCGTCGCGGTGGAACAGCCTGGCGAGGCCCAGGCCATCGGTGCTCTCGTGATGGGCTTAAACCCCTACCGCCTGCTGGATGCAGCAACCCGTGATTTCGCCAACCTTATCGCTGCGCAGATCGCAGGTGCGCTGGGCACCATCGATGCCGTTTCAGCCCAACGACGCGACCGCGATCGACTGTGGTCACTTAGTCAGGACCTGATGCTGGTTTGCGACTTTGATGGCGTCATTCGCTCGGTTAACCCATCAGCGACCCGGCTCTTGGGGTGGCAAGAAGATGAGATGGTTGGACAGGTCCTGGCCGACTTCGTGCATCCCGAAGATTTATCTGCCACGGCCAAGGAAGTCAAAAAGCTGGCTCAGGGTGTCACGACCCTTCTCTTTGAGAACCGTTATCGCTGCCGTGACGGGAGCTATCGACTGCTCGACTGGAATGCGGTGCCTGATGCGGGGCGCATCCACGCCGTGGCACGTGACATAACTCAGGAACGTCAGCTCGCTCGCGACCGGGAACGGATCTGGGCGCTCTCCCCGATCGTGAAGGTGGTGGCGACGACCCAAGGCGTCATCAACGCCGTAAATCCATCCTGGACGAAGACACTCGGATGGAGTGAAGCCGATACCGTCGGTCGCAATCTCCTCGAATTTGTCGCGCAGGACCAGGAAGCTGCGCAGCGTCGATTGACCAAACTGTCGCGGCCCAATGCTGCAGTCGTGGATTCGCAAAGCGTTTTTCGCGCGCAGGACGGCAGCCACCGAAGCTTCGCTTGGACCACTGTACCGGAAGGCGGAATGCTCTATCTGTTCGGCCGGGATATTACCGCCGAAACCGAAGCGGCCAACGCCCTTGCCGCGACTGAGGAGGCGTTGCGCCAGAGCCAGAAGATGGAGGCGGTGGGACAGTTAACCGGTGGCATCGCCCATGATTTCAACAATCTGCTGGCCGGGGTTCTCGGCAATCTGGAATTGCTGGAACTGCGTATTTCCCAAGGCCGCCTGGAGGCGATCGGTCGCCATCTCGAAACTGCGCAAGGCGCTGCAAAGCGGGCTGCTGCGTTGACGCAGAGACTGCTCGCCTTTTCCCGCCGACAGACGTTGGATCCCACAGCCGTCAATGTAAACCGGCTGATTTCTGGCTTGGAAGACCTCATACGCCGCACCGTAGGGCCTTCCATAGAGATTGAAGTGGTTGGATCGGGCGGGTTGTGGATGACATTGGTCGATCGCTACCAGCTGGAAAATGCACTTTTGAATCTATGCATCAATGCGCGAGATGCGATGCCGGATGGCGGACGGCTGACGATCGAAACAGCCAATAAATGGCTAGACGCCCGCATGGCCCGCGAACGAGAGTTACCCCCTGGTCAATATGTGTCGCTATGCGTGAGCGACACCGGAACCGGCATGACCCCTGACGTGATCGCCCGCGCTTTTGATCCGTTCTTCACGACCAAGCCGCTGGGCGAAGGCACGGGTCTTGGTCTTTCGATGATCTATGGCTTCGTAAGACAATCGGGCGGACAGGTACGGATTTATTCGGAAGTCGGCGAAGGCACGACCATGTGCCTATACCTTCCAAGGCATATGGGACCCGCAACTGAGATCGAGCAGGAATTGCGGCCGACGCAGCTTGATGCTGGTGGACATGGGGAGACCGTGCTGGTCGTTGATGACGAGGCCTCCGTTCGCTCGCTCATCGTCGATGTTCTGACCGACGGGGGATATCATGTCATTGAAGCCGCAGATGGTCCCAGCGGTCTAAAGGTGCTTCAGTCTGATCTACGCATCGACCTTCTCATCACGGATGTGGGTTTGCCCGGGGGAATGAATGGCCGTCAGGTCGCAGACGCTGGCCGAGTCGGACGTCCCAAACTCAAGATTTTGTTCATCACTGGCTATGCGGAAAATGCCGTCATCGGCAACGGATTGCTAGAGCATGATATGCATGTGATTACCAAACCCTTCGGAATCGAGGCCATCGCCAGCAAAGTTCGTGAGATGATAGACGAAGGTGACAAACTAGGCAGCCGATCAGCGACCGGCCAATCTGATCCTTAAGGAGCCGCCTTAGCGCGCGTCTTCCCGCTTTTCATTTTTGAACCGGACTTTTTGCCATTGGCGGAACCCGCGACATCATCACGCCGTTAGCTGCCCACCTGTAGGAGAGCGCGTGGTGGAAGACAAGAGGATGGGCCAGAATCCGGAAGCGGATCAACGGCCAGCAGCGACGGGCAGCCTCTATGAGCAGGCCGCTCCGAAATCCAACGCTTCCCCATCCCAGAAAGAACGAACGATGACTGCGCGGGCGCGCGCAGATCGCGACAGGGCGGCGTTGCGTGCAACGGGCCATGGCGATCATCAGGGCGAAGAAGGCTTTTGAGTCGTCTTACCCTCGGACCTGATATGGTTGATGTTAGCGCCGCGGTGGAGAAATGATCGCCTCGCAGGGAATTGGCGAGACCATACTGATGCTGCTCGACGCGCTGGACGCGGGCGATCTGCTCTATCTGGCCGATGACGAGCAGGAGGCCGAAGCAGTAGCTAGTGCGCTCATGTCCTTGGTGCCTGACAATCATGTCGTCTTTCTGCCGTCGAGTGACACCTTGCCCGGTGACGGAGCGCCAGCGTCCCCTTCCAACATCGGGACACGTGTCGCCGCCTTGCGACACCTTCGGCGGCTTGGGGAGGAGTCCAAGCGCCGTCCTCTTGTAACCATCATGAGCGGCGAAGGGGCCGCGCGGCTTTATGCGGCTCCTACTGCCTTCGACGCCGCGCCCCCCAGCTTGCAAGTTGGCGAACCGATCGATCCCATCCAGTTCGTCGCTGAAATGGAACGGCTTGGTTATATCGCCGACGATCGTGTCGACGAACCAGGCGAGGTGGCGGTTCGCGGCGAGGTCATCGACATCTTTCCGGCCGATGCCGGGCTGCCGGCGCGGATCGATATCGCCGATGGGCGGGTCGTTGGCATCCGGCGCTATGATCCAATCACGCAGCGTACGCAGGAGCCGTGCGAGATGCTGGAGATTGGTCGCGCGGCCGAACCAGAGTCGGAGCGGAAAGTCACCATATTAGCCCACCTGCGGCCGGGGCGACTTTACGTCTCGGCAAAGGCCGAACAACGCCGCGCGCGTTTCATTCGGCTGGCCACCGAAGCTGCCGGGAATTCGGGTTCGGCGATCGATGCCGCCTCCCAGTCACTATGGACAAAGGATCTTGCCGCCTGGCGTTCAGGCGATCCGGCAGATTTCGCCATATCGCCCATCCCTCGCTTTGCGGAGCAGCGCTCACCTCTATCGGCGCTGAAGCGCTTCGCGGCACCGCATGTGCAGGATGGTAAGCGTCTGCTGCTGGTTGGCAGCGAGCGGGATGTCCGTTTCCTCCGGCCGAAGATCGCCAGGACGTTCAAGGTTACGGTCGAGACCATCGAAGCGATCGCAGCGGTCGATGAACTTGCGCCGGAAGCGATTGCCGCGCTGGTTGCGTCAATCGACCGGGGCGCTGTTGGCACGAAGCTCTTGATGATCGCGGCCGCCGATCTTCTGGGTAGCCGGGCGTTGATTGGCGAAGCGCAAGACAGCGTTGCCGCTGGGCTTGCCCAGTCGGGCGGCGACATTCGTGCAGGCGATCTCGTGGTGCATGAGGATCATGGCGTCGCGCGTGTGTTGGGCCTGGCGCCGCCTTCAGGCGATGGCGACGCGGAACTGATTGCGCTTGAATATGCCAATGGTGCCCGGCGGCTCGTTCCATGCCAGGAGGCGGGCCTGTTATGGCGTTACGGTGCCGATGGCGATGCGGTGCGGCTCGACAAGCTGGACGGATCGACCTGGCAGAAGCGTCGCGGTGCGATCGACGAGGCGGTGGCGCAGAGCGCGCGCGACCTCCTTCGATTGGCGCGGGAGAGAGCCGATGTCAAAGCCGCCGTCATAGAACCCGATAGCGCCGCTTATGAACGATTTGTGGCCAGCTTCCCTTTCAACGAGACGGCGGATCAGGCCCGGGCGATCCAGGCGGTACGGGACGACCTGGTCAGCGGACGGCCGATGGATCGCCTGGTTATCGGCGATGTCGGCTATGGCAAGACGGAGGTCGCCCTGCGTGCCGCCGCGCTTGCCGCTCTTGCAGGCTATCAAGTCATTTTAGCCGCGCCTACGACGGTTCTCGTTCGGCAACATGTCGAGACGTTCCAGCGCCGCTTTGCCGATACGGGGGTGGTCGTCGCTGGCCTTTCACGCCTTTCCAGCACGGCGGAGAAAAAGGCGGCTAAAGCAGGGCTGGCGGACGGGTCCATCGGCATTGTCATCGGCACCGCCGCAGTCATGGCGAAGGACATTCGCTATGCCCGATTGGGGCTTATCATCATTGACGAAGAGCAGCGTTTTGGCGCGGCTGACAAGGCAAGACTACGGGGACGCACCGACCTTCACCTGCTGGCGATGAGTGCGACGCCAATCCCCAGGACGTTGCACCGCGCGATGATCGGCCTGCAACAGATGTCGGTGATCGCGACGCCACCCGCCCGTCGCCAGCCGATCCGGACGAGCCTTGCCAGCCCCGACGATGCGATGATCAGGACGGCGCTTTTGCGTGAGCGGTCCCGTGGCGGACAAAGCTTTGTCGTCGTGCCCCGCATCGAGGATCTCGCGCCGCTGGCCGAACGGCTGGCGCGGATCGTGCCGGACCTCGCGCTGATCGAAGCGCATGGCAAGATGGCGGTAGCCGCCATCGACGATGCCATGGTTCGCGTTGGTAGTGGCGAAGGCGATGTTCTGCTGGCGACCAACATCATCGAGGCAGGACTGGACGTGCCGCGCGCCAACACGATGATCGTCTGGCGCGCTGACCGCTTCGGCCTCGCCCAGCTTCATCAACTGCGTGGGCGGGTTGGCCGAGGCAATCGCCGGGGTCAGGTCATTTTGCTGACCGAAGCGGGAGAGATTGCGGAACGCACGATGAAGCGGCTGCGAACGTTGGCGACCTATGACCGGCTGGGTGCGGGTTTTGCGATCAGCGCGGCCGATCTCGATCAACGGGGCGCTGGCGATCCGCTGGCCGACACGCAGGCGGGGCATATGAAGCTGATCGGGGTCGATCTCTATCAGCATCTGTTCGAAGCGGCGTTGAAAGAGGCGCGGGATGAAGATGCTGGACTGTGGACACCCGAACTCAACCTGGGCATCGCGGGCGGCTTGCCATCGGACTGGATACCTGATCCCGACATCCGTCTGGGCCTCTATGTCAGGCTTTCGCGGCTTGTCGATGAAGCTGCCCTCAGCGCTTTGGAGGGGGAAATCGCGGATAGATTTGGTCCGCTGCCCTCCGCTGCCGAACGTCTGATCGATGCCAACAGAATTGCTATTTTCGCGCGGGTCGCCGGGATTGCACGCGTCGATGCAGGCCCGGCCGCGATAGCGCTGACGCCGCGCGAAACCGATCGCAAAATGAGCCAATGTGCAGGGCTGTCCGAAAAAAACGGCCGCTGGCTTTTGAAGGCGCAGACCGACGAGGCTGATCGGCTCGCAAGGGTGACCGACCTGCTCGAAAGCATTGGCACTTTGCGGAACTAACGCCCCGGCCTTGCGTCGATCACCCTGATCTGCGGCACTGGGATTGTCGGGCCATCGAGAAGGCGGAATCCATATGAAGATAGCGGTCGTTACAGGCGGTGCTCAGGGCATCGGCAAAGGTATCACACAGGCCCTGTTGACGCAGGGCTGGCGAGTGGCGGTGCTGGACCAGGATGCCGAAGCCGTTCGCGATCTTTCCGATGAAATGCCGACCGACAAGCTGATCGCGATCCGGGCCGACGTCGCCAGCGAGCGCGACGTGGAAAAGGCGTTCGATAAGATTACAGCCTGGAATAAGGCGGCGGAAGAGGTCAAGGGCATCGATCTGCTAGTTTCGAATGCGGGCCTTGCCAATCCGGTCAGCGGTCCGATCGAAAGCCTGGAGCTTAAGAAATGGCAGGCGTGGCAGGACAGCCACGTGACCGGCGCTTTTCTGATGGTGCGCGCTGCCGTCCCGCTCCTGCGCCAGCGCAAAGGCGCGATCGTCATCATGGCATCGACCCGCGCGATCCAGTCAGAGCCCGACACGGAGGCCTATGCGGCGGCCAAGGGTGCGCTCTGCGCTCTGACCCATGCGCTGGCGATCAGTCTTGGCCCAGACATCCGCGTGAACGCCATCTTGCCCGGCTGGATTGAAACGCGCCCCTGGGCCAAGGCACAGGCGCGCGAAGCGGTGGAACATCGCGCAATCGACCGGGATCAGCATCCGGTCGGCCGCGTCGGCGAACCATCCGACATCGCCGCTACCGTCTTGTTTCTGGCGTCGGAGGGCGCGGCTTTCATCACGGGTCAGCAGATCGCCGTCGATGGCGGCATGACCCGCAAGATGATCTACGCCCATTGACGGTTCGTTATCGCACGCGGCCTCGATCTTGTGCGTCAGCGCGCTGGAGGTCGATCATGCGGGCGGCATCCTCAGGCGTCCCGAGGATCAATGGATGCCGCCATTGCGCGATCTGCGCCAATTGGTCGCCAAAGCTGGCGAATGGCGCCCAATTTCCATTTTCCTCCTGAAGCACCGAAGCGCCAGATGCGTGCGCAAGGGCTATTCCCCCCGCGACATCCCAGATGTTGGGCGTGGCGAACCTGGCGACTTGCAAAAGGCCTGCCGCGACGAAAGCGCATTCGATCGCGGCCGAACCTGTCTTGCGCCCATCCCACGGTCCGACGCCAGACTGGCCATGCGGGTCGCCTGCGAGCCGTTTGCGAACGGCGGGGTTGGGCATGCGTGAGACCTGTTCGCCTTCGAACCGCAAACCCACGCCGCCGCCGCTATGATAGACGCCAGGCGTTAGCAAATGACTTGTACTGCACCATAATGCGCCGACGACTGGAACGCCTTGGTACAGTACTCCCACGGATGATGCGAATAAGGGGAAGCCGTTGATGAAGTTGCTGGTCCCGTCGATCGGATCGACCGCCCAGACGAAATCGCTGTCCGGTCCCGGCCGGATAGCCATCTCTTCGCCGATAATGCCATGGTCGGGGAAATGATCTGCCAGATGGCTGCGGATCATCGCCTCGACCCGGCCATCGACTTCGCTTACCGGGTCGCGCATCGAGGCGATGGCGTTGTCATCCCCTTTATATTCTACGGCCATAAGGCTGCCCAGCGTAGCCATGATTTCCCGGCCGCCGATCATGGCCAGTTCGACCGCCACAGCCTCCATGCGGGCAAGCAAGTCCTGTGTTGGCATCAACTCAGCAGGCGGCATCGTCATGTCCCATCATGCTGCTCGGCACCAATATCGTCACCGGCTCGTCGTCCAGCCGTACTTCTACCGTCCATGCGTCGTCAGGCATGTCGATGGGGCGATCGTCGATCCGGGGGCACAGGCCGCTGGCGTGAAGCGTGACGACGCAGCCTGTTTCCAATCGGGCCGGTGGCGGGCCGGAGAAATGTTCGGCCCACCCCACCATGGCGTCGCGATCGGCTTCGCCGACGAGCAGGATGTCGAGCAGCCTATCCTGCGTGTCCGCCCTTGGCGCGAACGGGAGCCGTGGACCGATTGCGCCAATGTTGAGAATTTCGACAAGCAGCCATGGCCCGTCGAAACGGCGGCCATCAATATCGACGCCGCATACAATCGGCGCGGCCGTACGCAGCGTTTCGCGAAAAGCCGCACGTCCATTTTCACGCTTTTCCTCCGGAGTGTCGGGCAACTCATCCACAAGTTCGATGGATTCATTGAGCGCACCAAGACCTACCGCTTCCAGAAAGCCTTTCCGCCCGAACGGTCCGGTAACGCTGCCTACGGTCAGCCGCTTTTCACGCGCATCGTCGAGAGAAACGATAACGTCTTCAATCGATTGACGAATGCCCAACGCCCTTGCGACATTATTGGACCCGCCCATCGGCAGGATCGCAATGGGGATTGACCGGTCGGGTATCTCAGTGGCGACCGAAGCGACGGTTCCATCGCCGCCAGCGGCGATCGCCATTTCCATGCCGTTCATGCCGGATCGAATATCGTCTCGTCCATGTTCGCAATAGCGGATGGCGAAGCCAGCCTCTTCCAATTGACCCATGAGCGACCGGATCGGCTCGGGCTTTGTTCCCGCATTGGGACTATGGACCAGGAGCGCCTTCACGCGAAATATCTGCCATTCAGCCTGTATCGCGTCGCCAACATATCGATCATAGTTGCGCGCCAAATTCTTCCAAAGCAGCTGTGACGACTTCGACCTTTGCATTGTCCTGCAAATCGATCGACACCGTGATACCGCCAGCAAGAGGGACATCGTCCCTTTCGTCCTGATCGACCGTGTCGCTATCTGCGCCTCCGGTCCGGTTGCCCGCGCTGTTGTCTGGTCCGGATGCCGCCACGAAAATATCGGTGCGTTCGATGCCGATTTCCTGGACCAGCCGTTCCACGGCCATGTCCGCCTGGTCCCGGCTATCGAATGTGCCTGTCAATGTGGTGCTCATGGTGATCCTTTGCTTAGGGCTTGGAATCGGCGCGATCGGCCTCTGGATAATCTTCCGGTTTTACCGTGCCGACGGAGGGACGATCGTCGACATCCTCCTGCGACTTGCCGCCCCCTGTGCGGGGATCGGGATCATCGCCATTGGGTCGAACGTCTCCGGCAGGCCCGCGACGGGGCAGTTCGTCCGATTGACCCTTTTCAGGGTCGAGACCATTTTCGTTTCCAGGCATGATCCTGATCCTTCCGCAACATGAGGGTCGGAGGTGATGCCCCGCCTTTGCATGAAGCGCCGATCAAGCGATCGGTTGCATGTCTTCTACCTTTATTGCAGGAACCACATGCCGCATGGACAGTTGTAATGGAACATATCAAGAACGATGAGGCCATCATGACCGACCATCTCCATAATCCCAAACTCGATGAGCACCCGGCTTCGAACGCGGAAAAAGATCCAGCCAATTGGGTGTCCGGCAATGAACCCATCACCGGCGCACAGGCGTCCTATCTGGCGACTTTGTGCGAAGAAGCGGGTGTGGAATTGCCGACCGGCGACCTAACCAAAGCAGATGCATCGCGGCAGATCGATGAAATGAAGGCGAAGCTTGGGCGAGAGTGAAAGCTTTGGGGTTGGATCATTTTCGATGGTTCGTGACGCAAGTCGCTCACCATGATCGAACTTGTATGGAGCAAGCCAAGCCTGCCACAGTGTCATGTTCAATCCAGCCAAGTTGATGTCGATCAGCCAGATTTTCCAATAGAGTATTGGACCGATCCGACATTCACGCGTTGTCCGCTCATACCCGGAGACAGCCGCCGAACGATCGGAATGCTCCGTGCGGACATCATAAGAATGACTGGAGAATGCCCATGGCGATGGCGACAGACGATGCCCCACCGACGACATCGAAATTGAATGAAGAACGTGCGAGTGGGATCGCGGCAGTGTCCCAAATCAGCGGCGACGACCTGATAGGGCGCTCGGTCACGATCAACCGCCCTCGCGACGAACTCTTCGCCTATTGGCGCGATTTTTCCAATCTGCCATCATTCATGGACAATGTCGAACGGATCGACATCCTGTCCAATACGACCTCGCATTGGGTGGTGAAGGCTCCGGCCGGACGCACCGTGGAATGGGACGCGACCGTTACGGAAGAGAAGGCTGGCGAGTTAATCGCTTGGACTTCTGCCGAAGACGCCGATGTCCCCAATAGCGGCCGCATCGAATTTCGCGATGCAGGCGCGCGTGGCACCATCGTCACGGCAACCATAGCCTATGATCCACCCGTTGGTGTGGTGGGCAAGGTGATCGCCAAGCTGTTCCAGCGCGAACCCGCTATCCAGGCGCGACGCGATCTGCGCCGTTTCAAGCAATTGATGGAGACGGGCGAGGTCGCAACTGCAGCCTTTACCCAAAAGCAACGCGACGAGGAGAGAGCCTGATGCGCGCGCTCACATGGCACGGCAAGCATGACGTCCGGGTCGATACGGTGGACGATCCGGAAATCCTCAACCCGCGAGATGCGATCATCAAGATCACGTCGACAGCGATCTGCGGCTCAGACCTGCATCTTTATGACGGCTATATTCCCACCATGCAGGCGGGCGACATCCTCGGCCATGAATTCATGGGCGAAGTCGTCGAAACCGGTCCCAAGTCCACTTTGCAAAAGGGACAGCGGGTCGTGGTGCCCTTCACCATCGCCTGCGGCAGTTGCTATCATTGCGGCAAGCATCAATATTCCGCCTGCGACAATGGCAATCCGGCCGACAACCAGGACATCGGCCAGGAAATGTATGGCCAGCCGATGTCGGGCCTGTTCGGATACAGCCATTTGACCGGCGGCTATGCAGGGGGCCAGGCCGAATATGTCCGCGTACCCTTCAGCGATGTGGGACCGATCGTCGTGCCGGACGGGCTCGAAGATGACGAAGTGCTGTTTCTGTCGGATATACTGCCGACCGGCTGGCAGGCGGCAGAGAATGCGGACATCGAACCGGGCGACACGGTGGCGGTGTGGGGCTGTGGTCCGGTGGGGCTTTTTGCGGTCCAGTCCGCTTTCATGATGGGCGCGCACCGCGTCATCGCGATCGACCATTTCCCGCATAGGCTGGAACTGGCGAAAAAATTTGGCGCGGAGACGATCAATTTCGAGGAATCGAAGACCTACGAAGCGTTGATGGAAATGACCGGCGGGATCGGGCCTGATGCGGTGATCGACGCGGTAGGCCTGGAAGCCCATGGTTTCTTTGTCGATAATGTGATCGATCAGATCAAAGCATCGCTGTTTCTGGGGACCGATCGCACCCATTCTATCCGGCAGGCCATTCATGCCTGTCGCAAGGGTGGGCGCGTGTCGATGCCAGCCGTCTATGGCGGTTTCGTGGACAAGTTTCCCTTGGGTGCCTTCATGGAGAAGGGGCTGACCCTCAAGACCGGCCAGACGAGCGTACAGCATTATATGCCCGCCCTGCTCAATGCAATTCTTGAGGGGAAGATCGATACAACCTTCCTGATCTCGCATCGCATGGGGCTGGAAGATGCGCCCAAGGGCTACAAGATGTTTCACGACAACCAGAATGAAGTGACCAAGATCGTGCTGAAGCCCGGTCTTGCCGCCGCAGCGCAATAGGAGAGACAAACGTGGCCAATAAATTTGCGATTGTCACCGGTGCCTCCACTGGCATCGGCTTCGAACTTGCCTCCATCGCTGCAGAAAATGGCTATGATTTGCTGGTCGTTGCCGACGAACCGCTGATCGACGCCGCTGCGCAGGATTTCAAGCAGCATGGCGTCGAGGTTATGGCAGTCGAGGCCGATCTTGCAACATTGCAAGGCGTGGATACGCTCCTGGCCGCGTCCAATGGCCGACAAGTCGATCTGCTATGTGCGAATGCCGGGCGCGGGCTGGGTCACGCTTTTCTCGATCAGGATGTGAGCGACTGGCGGCGCGTGATAGACACGAACATCACCGGCACTCTGTATCTGCTGCAACAGGTTCTGAAAGCGATGGTGGCTCGTAACGACGGCAAGGTGTTGATCACCGGATCGATCGCAGGTTTCATTCCAGGTAGCTTCCAGGCTGTTTATAATGGCAGCAAGGCGTTCGTGGACAGCTTTGCCGACGCGATCCGTAACGAGATCAAGGATAGCAAAGGCGTCACCGTCACAACCCTGATGCCAGGGCCGGTCGAGACGGAATTTTTCGATCGCGCCGATATGCTCGACACTAGCGTGGGATCATCCGACAGCAAGAGCGATCCTGCCGACGTAGCGCGCGATGGCTGGGATGCGCTTATGAAGGGCGAAGCGCATATCGTATCCGGGTGGAAGAACAAAGTGCAGGCGGCCGTCGCGCATGTGACGCCCGCGGCTATCTTGGCGGAACAGCATCGAAAGATGGCGGAACCGGGATCGGCCGATGAAGGCTAGAACGCCCTAGGCAAACCTATCGCTTTTGCTCGGTAGACGACGGGACTAGAAGCTGCGCTCCCTTTTCCGCTGAAGAAAATCGATCTACCACATCATCGGATTCACTAAGATGGGTAGTCGGAATTAGAGAGAGGCTGGTCATCCCATCTTTGCTCGCATAATGTTTAGAAGAGATCCGTTGTTACAGCTCAAATCGATGGGGTCTGCAAACGTCGAATTGCGGTAGCCAGCCTTCGCACCGCCGCATCCAAACAAGGTAATTCAGTGGATTGCCGCCAGAACCGGACGTTAAGCAGCCGGGATACAAAAATCCGCTCCTGAATGTCGTATTAGGGTCGACTCGCGACCCGACTCCTTATCGACGCCGCCAGAACAGGAACGCCTGCCCCTGGGACATTTCTACCGGTCGTGGGGAGTACGTCGATGGCCGGTTTTGTCTTGCAAGCCGACATGCAATGGGCCGATCGTCAGCGCAGAACGACAGTGCGTGCGCTGCTTGCTCATGGGCAGCTTTAGGATGGGCATCGAGGTCCTCAAGGGCCCGAGCTACGCGCAGGCCCAGGCGGTCTGGTAGCCGAGGGCCTTCAAGACGATGGGCGATGCCGATCCGGTCAGCATCCCGCTTCCGAAACTGTACCTGTGCCTTGTCACCGCGCCCGGCTATGCACAGTCCTGCCGGATGCACGCGACACTTTAAACACGGCGCGGCGGGCGCTTTTCAGCGCTCCGGCAGCCAAGCCACAGCTCGTGCCCGATGGCATCGCGCGCCGAAGGCTCGCTCCGCGTCTCGCAGTATTGAGGGCGGCGTCAGATGCATCGGCGGCAGCAGTTGCCCTGACACGATTGCGCCAATATCGTGGCAGGACCTTCTGGCGGAGCACTTTGTGGACGGCATTGACGACCTGCGGCAGTTCGAGAATGAGGCGGACACCGCGATTGCCGCGATGCCGATCATGGCGCTTCCCGCCCGGGCGGTCTTGGCGGGACTGCATTATTTCCTCTGGGTCACCCAGCATGCAGGCCTGCTCGACCTGGACCCGCAACCGGGGGTTTCCGAGACCGCGATACGGCGCATGGGATACCTGCTGCCGCTATTGGTGCGGCGCCAGGCCGAACCCTTTGGAGCCTCAGCCCGCGACGCTCTGGACGGATTCTTGGAAGCGGATCCCACGGGCGAGCAGATGGCGCAGCTGCTGAGCTACGCGCATTTCAGCGAGTTCATGCCGGAGGCCCACAAGAAATACTATACGGTCACGACCATCAGGGAGGGGTTTCGCCTCGTCCTGCGCAGCGAATGGTTTGAGCAGATGCAGGCGCGCGATATCCTGCTCAGCGAGCTTGCGCTCGTGTTCCCGTTCCCGGCGAAGAAGGAGCTGGATCCTGTCCTGCGCGAGATCGTGCGGGATCTCCCGGATGCGAACTGGGACCTGGTCGGCCCGTTGCTGGGCCGCAAGATCGAAGCGCTGCTCTTCTCGCTCGCCGAGCCCAACCTCGTCGCGCCCGAAGGCATGGAGCGCATCTTCGGGTCGGGATATTCGGGATTCTATCGCATTCGCGCAGCGATCCTCGCCTATGCCGAGCTGGCGCTCGAGATATCGATGATCCTCGGGGCGACGTCCAACCGCGAAAATGACGGGAAGGGCATCTCCGACGAGACCCTCGAATGGATCTCGTGCAACGTCGAGGCAGAGTGGTTTGTCGGGCTGATCGCGAGGCTGTCGGCCGCCGAGCCCGGGGATGTCGAGCGCTTCATCCGATTTTTCTGCGTTGATTTCCGGCAATCGCCAGCGCGCCACAACGGCGGGGATGGCCTGTTCCCGCCCTTCGCGCGCTTCGAGAAGAGCTACGTCTTCTCGCCGATCCTAGTCTTGAACTTCCTCCATCTCCGCAATGCCGTCTTCGCCTTCTCCACGCTGGATGCCCGTACCTATGCGAACCACGTCTCCCACGAGCTGGAGCCGGTGCTCATCAGCCAGGCAATCGAGTTCCTGCGGCGGAGCCATCCCTGGTTCCTCCGACCGGGCTACGATTATGCGGGTGGGGAAATCGACCTCGTCGTCGCTGGCGAGACCGGGCCTGTGCTGCTCATCCAGGCCAAGGGGACGCTACCACCGCAGGGGGCTCGCCTGACGGAGCGACTGGCCGATCGCATTCGCGAAGGCATCGGCCAAGTGGAGAAGTTCCGCGCACTGGAGGTAACCGAGCAGGAAGCTATCGCGAGTGCCGCCGTCGGGCGGCCTGTTGCGGTGGCTGACATCCGGCACGGCATCCTCGCTCGGTCGTGCTTCGGTGCACCCGAGATCTTCGATCCCGCGCTAGGGATCGCGCGGATCACGCTGCCGCTCCTGTCGCTTGCGCTCGGCGAGATGCGTGCCCGAGGGGAGCTGGCGGACATAGATGCGCTCCTCCTTCACCTGGAAGGGATCGAGCTGCGCTATTTCGTGGAAGCCGACCCGCGGTGGGAAGAAGGAGCGTTCTCGCTGGCGGGCCGGCACCTGCACGTGCCGTTGTTCAAGTACGATCAGGACATGGTAGACATGGTTCGCGCACAATCGTGGGAATGCTCGTTTATTGAGGAGCCGAACGGCGGGCCCGATTGATCGGCGAGCTTGATCCATTTCGGCCTGGCGCATGCATGTGCGCCATGCAGGAACGATAAATCAAATTTCAAGAGATCGACCGCCACTGAGACGTCGTTCGCGACTTCGTTGGTGCGGATGTGGCGGCGCTCCCTTTTAAGAGACGGTTCGCTCGGAACAGGCGATGGCAGCTTCCGTCGATACCTGACGTTGGTTAGCGCGGTCCTAAGCGACTATCTTGATCGGTAACGGCACGTGCAACCTGCGATTTTCTGGCCATCCCAGACGATGCCCTAAGAAGCTAGCTTCCTCGACAACCAGCCATTGTGACTCAATTGGACACCGGTCGCGTTGAAAAATAATTGTCGCATTCGGTCTCTATCGGCCGCCTGAAAAATTTAAAAAGAGTGACAATATCTTGACCGCCATCAGGTTCTGACGGACATCGGATCGAGCTATTTTTTCAATCAAAGATCGGTATAGCCTGCATGGATGCCCCAGCGGACGTCACCGCCGTTCCCGTCATCTACAAGATTCTGGGTATGAGCAATGACGATCAATTAGCGCCTTTGGTCGACACGCTTACGCAGACGCCTCTCAGCATACTTAAGATCTGCCGGGCCTATGAACGGCACGCCCCGAATCACAGTCGGTATACCGATCAGATCGGCGATGAGATTTACCGCCTTGGCCAGAAGGCACTGAATATCACGGATGGTAGCCGCCCTTCGTATCAACGCATGATCGACGCGTTATGCAAACAGCTGGGGTCGCCTGCCCAGGAGGACGAGCTGGCCGACGACGAGACAGCTCTACTCAATGTCTTTACGTCGCAACGTCTCTCGTCGATCCCGACCGACAAGCAGCAAGCAGCCGTGAACGAGGCTCGTCAAGCAGCTGCCGAGGGTGCCCGCAGTTTTTTGAGCGCCGCAGAATGGCCTCCTCTGGCCGCCTGCCTTTTGCAAATCGCTTTCCTACGCGGGACGCATACTGAAGTTGCGCGCGCGAGTAAGGGAACCAAGGCGGTAAACTCGACACCAGCGCCTATCAGTAACGCTGAGGCTTTGGTCATCAGTAATGATAGTGGAACACCTGTCCTAACGCTTGCCCAGATCAGTCCACCGGATTCGGAAGCTGGATGGCGTAAGGTCAGCAAGGATGACACCGGCATTAGCCGGTTAAATCCCCTTTTGCAGGTGGTACCTGGCATGGCGATGGCCGTAGAGGTTGGGACCAGCAATTACATGAATGTGATTGTCCCGGCTGGAACCAAATTGGTGGAGAGCGTCAAGCACGGGGGCCTTATCGGCACACTCCGCAAAATCGGCACGAACGAACTCGCCGGAGCCACCAAACTCGATGTCGGGAAGCTTTCGGCCCTGGCCACTTCCGGCGCGGCTCTCAATATCGCATCTGCTGTGTTGGCGCAAAAACATCTCGCCGACATCAGCGAGAAGCTCTCGGACATCAAGGAAGCCATCGAGGATGTCGCTACGTTTCAAAAAAACGAGCGTCGATCGGTCCTGACAGGATCGATCCGCTACTTTGAACAGATTGCTGGGTCAGTGCTGTCCGGAGAGCTCTCGGATGAGGTGGTTCACGTCATTGAAATGCACGAGACCAAGCTGCTGGAGGTGCAGGACCATCTTGCCATCGACATCCGCAGCCAAACCGAAGCCCTGAAGATCCTGAAAGATGAGGAGTGGGTCCGACAGGGTAAGTATATAAAGGCGTTGGATGAGCAGCAGTCAGCGCTGGACAAACTCTATCGCGAAATGCTGCTATGCTTACGCGCGCGCGCTTGTGGCTGGCAGCTCTTCTCTGCCTTCCCCGGCCGAGAACAGCGTAAATGGGATCGGCTTCAGGATATCAGAGCCTCTGTACTAGCCTTGCTGCCGCAGGGTGAGGCAGCCGTTGCGCTGGACCAAATCCTCCGCGAGAAAATCAAAGCCGTCACCAGTGCTACTGAACGCTCCAAAATTTTGCGCAACGAAAACGCTGTGTTGGACCGCATCTCCGCTCAAAGCGCGATTGTGTTCGATGGCCTCCAAACAATCGGCACGGATATCTCCACTCACGACGCCCCCCTCTCGATAGATTTGAAAATTGAAGATGGGGTCATCGTAGCAACGCGTATGCGTTGAGCTGCAAGCAACTCCTCCAATTTTCTGGAGCTGAACAAGGCATCATGAGGAGCCCGGCTGCCAGTTCTCGGAAGGAAGAACGGTAGGTGTTGGCAAGAGCCGACATTTCCAGCACTGCAACGGAACGGCCTAAGCTGGTCGCGAGCTGCCAGCAAATTCACGCCAAATCTGAACTTGAGTGACTCGAACAGCCGCCGAAATGCCTCGAAAATGACTGGGGGTATGTTAGGGGGTATCAGACCATTTGACTTTTCAAAGTTACCTCAATACAGGGATTTTCCGGTGCTATTCGATGACTGTAAGCGCACCATTACCTCCTCCGTCAGTATCCACATCGGGTTGAAAAACGACGGAAATCTGCTAAAAATTCGCGCTTTCTGGCTAGGTGCGTTTGTCGCCGTCCATGCCTGTCCGTTCCGTTCCCCATTGGGGGTATCGGAAAGGGGTATGAGGCCAAAGCGTGACACGCGATACCACCAGGAAGCGGACGAGGCAGATGGGATGGTCGGCAGATGGCGCTTTCAGACACGAGAATCAGGGGCTAAAGCCTCAGGACAAGCCATACAAGGTCGCTGACGAGCGCGGCCTTTTCCTCCTGATCAGCCCGAATGGCAGCCGACTATAGAAATTGAAATTTTGGATCGACGGACCCGATGCCCAAGGACGGTCCAAGAAGGTCGAAAAGCTATTCTCTCGTGGCGCTTATCCGGATGTTTCTTTAAAGAGAGCCCGTATACTGCGAGCCGAAGCGCGGGAGGTGCATGCTGCTGGCTTGGACCCCGCTCTATGATGGTATTGTCATTACATCCAAGAATATAAGCGTCTAGCTATCCAGCGATGCGCGTGCTGCGCGTCCCGCGCGGGCGGGGGATAAAACTACGTCGAATTGTCCGGTCTAACGACTGGTAGGCGGGCGTGACGGGCGAAAATCTTGATCGATCTTGCGCATCCTGCGGTTGCGACGCTTATTTTCTTGCTGAATATCATCAGCAAAAGTTACTTTAGCCTTCAATTTTACATCTCGACAAGAATGGAGTGGCACGCCATGTCGCGATAATAGATTGAAATTTGACGCTACATCGGCGTTACATGCGGGGGGGTTTTAATGATTGGCGGGACTATGATATCGGCGCGTCGCTGGACCCTGGCGCTTGGCACCAGCGTCGCCGCCCTGGCAACCGCTTCCGCCTCTCCCGTATGGGCGCAATGCGCGCCGTCTCCGGCCGTAGCGGACAGTATCACGACTTGCAGCGGCACTGAAACCAATGGACTGGTTGTGGCCGTCGACAAGGCCCAGATTGTGGTCGATGCTGGCGCCGTGGTTTCCGGACCAGGACGTGGTAGCATCATGGTGCTGCCGCCGGTCGAAGCGGACAGTTACGCGACTGCCACATCCACGATCATCGTTCGTGGGACAGTATCTGGTGCCAATGCCGGCATTGTCGTCGCTTCCAGCCAGCCGGATTCTTACGATTACTCTTATGGCGTTCGGACGCAGAGTGCGATTGTCGTCGAACAGGGTGGCGCGATACAAGGCGATGTGGGCGTCGAAGTAAATCCGAACGGCGGAAACTATAGCGGTTGGGCGTGGGTTACGATCGACAATAGCGGGACAATAAGCGGGACCAGCGGTATCGCTCTGCGCGGCAATTCGTCAGCAAGCGGTCGCTTCGATTGGATCCGAAACGAGGCGACCGGCGTTATTGGTGCTATTTTAGGTCAGGTTGGTTCGCTCGACAATGAAGGGCTGATTGACGGCGGTGCGAATAGTGCGATCAGCGATTTGCCTGATTATTATTCTTATTATGGCCAAGGCACAATTGCAAACGGCGGCACCATTCGTTCAAGCGGAACTGCGGCTACTATTTTCCAGTATCGAAGCTTCAATCCAGGCAATTATGTCGAAAATGCCGGTACGATCGAAAATCTGGGTACGGGTGCAGCAATCGCCGGCAATACGATCTTCTACCTCGACAATGGTGCGACGGGGGTCATTCGCAGCGCGTCGGGCGCAGCTGTAACCGCTCCCGACTATCTGTCGATCACCAACGCTGGCCGCATCGAAAGCGCAGGGAATGCGATCGAAACCGGTGGCCGGATCATATTGACCAATAGCGGCACTATCACGGGCAATGTCGTCTCCACCACCGGAAATCCTTATAGCGGCAGCGTCATCGACAATCGCGCGGGAACGATTGAGGGCGATGTGCTGCTCGGTGATGGCGATGATGTGTTCATCGCTGATAGTTCCGGTATCGGCGCCATTGCCGGTCGACTGGACGCTGGCGGTGGTGTGGATACACTGCGGTATCTTTTTGAGGAAGATACGACCCTCAATGCAGGAATCGCATTACCCGCAAGTTTCGAGCAGATCGCCATGTGGGTCGGAAAGAATTCGACGTTGACCCTGGGTTCGGATTTCCTCTCGACCAGCACCATCGCAGTGGGTGGAGGAGACCCTTATTTTTACAATCCGGAAAACCGCTTCACCAATCAGGGCTTGATCGACACTGACGGACAGGCATTGGTCAGCGACTATAGTTCGACCGGCGGACTGACAGTTCGTAATGAAGGCAACATCCGAGCCAGCCTGAAGAATCCCGAACAGTTCGCGGTGGATTTGGGTAACGAATCCTATTTCAGCAATGCGGGAACGATCACTGCGGCCGGTGGCAACGCCGTCCGCTTCACTAGAGGCTATGAGCTTGCGAACAGCGGTTCCATTATTGCCGACGGGACGGCTGTCAGCACAACGATAGCCCTCGCCAATAGCGGGACGATCCAGTCTACCAGTGGAATGGGCGCGGACCTGAGCAACGCCTATCAAGGCCGCTCCTCCAATAGCGGTCTGATCGAAGGACGCACCATTGGCGCTCGCCTCCATTATTCCACCCTGGTCAACAGCGGGACGATCAGGTCGGACGGAGCGGCGCTGGAATTCGGCTATAGCGGCATTCTCTACAACGAAGCTGGTGGCGTCGTACGTGGCGGCACGGCGGCTGTTCGTCAGTCTTCGCTTTATTCCGGTTCAGGCGGTTCGTTGATTTCCAACGCGGGCCTGATCCAAGGAGATGTCGATTTCGGCAACGGCTATGCCGACGCGACGTCCAGCAATGTCTTCATCGCGCGTGCGGGCGGCGTATTGGACGGCAACCTGAACCTGGGCGGCGGTAATGACACGCTTGTGACCAGTTTCGTGAACGATGGCCCTGGCCAGTTTTCTGGAATCACCGGTGTGGTCACCGGCAACGGCAGCGAAAATCTTCGTTATATCATTGACGGATCGGTCGCGACGAATGTCGGTAAGGTAGGCATATTCTCGCGCATTGGCTATGATCTGACTACCGGCAGCGCGCTGACGCTGACTGGATCGACCATAGCGGCCGACACGCTGATCTTTGCCGGTCAGGGCAGCGTCGATCTGACGGCAGATATGACCGGCAGCCTTTCTGATCCGCTGATCCGCATGAATGTCGCGTCCTACCTTACCGATGCAGAGGGGCAAACAATTGCCAACGCGGTCACGCTGGTCAGTCACGGCACCTTGTCCAAGACGATAGCCGACCCCTATGCTTTTGGCGCACCACTGATCGCCGTCGGTGCAGGTAACAGCTTTGAAAATGCCGGAACGCTGCGTACAACGGGCGGCCAATATTACCGGCTGACGACCCTGGCTGGTGGCGGCACCGTGATCAACAGCGGCCTTATCGAAGTCAGTCGGGCCGATGTCTTCAATGGTAGTTTCTATTGGCCCTATGATAACAGCAAGCTGTTCAATAGCGGCGTCATCCGGGAGGCCGCCGATAGTGATGGCACGGCGCGAGGTATCGTCAATGCCAATGTGCTGGTCAACAATGGTACGATCGATATGGGTGGAACGGCTGTTGTATATGATTATCTCGTCTATGGAGCTAATCTGACGAACAACGGCCTGATCCGTAGCGTCAACGGAGCAGCGATCACCGGTTCCTATTATACGGTGTCTATCCGCAACGAGGCCGATGGCGTTATTCAAGGTGGTGGTATCGGCGCAGCTATTGCTCTGGGCAATGGCCAAATCAGCAATGCCGGCACCATCAAAGGTGATGTCCAGTTCGGCGTCGATTATTATAGCGGCTCCGGTCTTTACATTGCCGATGGCGGTACGATCGAAGGCGATCTGCGTTTTGGCGGCGCAAATGACATTTTCCTGCAAGTGGGCGACGATCTTGGCGTGACCGGGACGATCGATGGCGGTGATGGTCAGGACATGTTCGGTCGCATCTTTACGCGGGACGCCACCGTCATGCTGGGCGGTCGTCCGGACATCGGGTTCGAGCGCGATTATCTGCTGGCACAGGCAGGGGCCACCGTATCGATCGATGCGTCGGCGACGTCGAGCGATACGCTGTTCGTCGGCGGCGAAGGCACGATCGTCAACTTAGCAACGCTCGACGGGACCTTGTCGACGGACATTCGCTATTATTCTTCCACTGAAGCTTTTGCCGCCTATCTCCCCAGAAAATTGGCATCCTTCGTCAATCGCGGCACACTGAACGGTGGTTTTGCTAGCGCGACGACCTCTTTTGACAATCAGGGGAGCATCAGTGTCGGCAATGCCAATAGCATCGCAGCGGTTGTTCAAGCTGGTTATCGGGGCGATCTCAACTTCGCCAATAGCGGCACGATCATCGGCTCCGCCTTTGGTGCGGTCAATCTATATGGCGATGGTATCTCCGCTATCAGCCTGCGTAATGATGGGCTGATTGATGGAGGCGTGGCTGTGAATGCCGCTTTTGCCGATGACGTGGTAGGTCGCATAGACATAGACAATAGCGGCGTTTTGAATGGTCCGATGTCGATCATTACGCGCTTTGCTGGCGAAAGTGGCGGTAATGTTTCCCTCAAAAACAGGGGAACGATCCGCACTAATAATGGCGGCGCCATCGCAATCAGCAATGATTACTCTGCTGGGGATAGTAGCTGGGATTATCGGCTGGATAATAGCGGACTGATCGAAACCAATGGCTTGGGAAGCGCTGCAGTCAACCTGTCGCTGAACTATTATAACACAACCGATACTGCCCGCATCACCAACAGCGGTACGATTCGCGCTAATGGTGACGGACTTACTGAAACCTATTCCTATTGGGGATATGGCGATTTCATCTATACGACGCCGTCGGCCGCCATCGCCCTCTCCGGCAATAACGCCACGACGCTAACCCTGTCCAACACAGCTGGCGGCACGATCGAGGCGACGGGCGACCTGTCCACCGCAATCCTTTTGACCAATGCCGCCTTGACACTCGACAATGCCGGCACAATCCGGGGTGGCGCCGGCACGGTCCTGGGCGATAGCGACCAACTCGCCCTGTGGCGCGGCAATCCCTATCTGGCCGGGGCGATCCAGGCGGTTGGCTTTGCGGCGGACAGCGTTACCAACAGCGGCACGATCATCGGATCGATCGACCTGGGCTTTGGCGACGATGTGATCGTCAATCGCGGCACGATCATCGGCGATGTCTATCTGCGCGACGGCGACGACAGTTTTACCCAGTTGGCGAGTGCGATCCTCCAAGGCACGGTTGATGGCGGAGCAGGCACCGACAGCTTCATTGTCGATGCGACGGGCGGCGGCGCGGTGAATGGCGACCAGTTCGTCAATTTCGAGCGTTTCGTCCAGATCGGCGAGGGCAATGTCAGCTATTCGGGCGACTTCAGCTTTGATACGATCGGCTTGGATGGCGGCACCGTCACGGTTGCAGCGGGCGAGACGCTGAGCAGCGCCAGCGCCACCACCATTACCGGCGGCGCAGGCAATGACAGCGTGAAGAACGCTGGCACGATCGTCGGGGGGATTGCACTGGCCGGTGGCGATGACAGCATCGTCAACGGCGGCAGCATCGGTGGCCTTGTCGCCATGGGCGCGGGCAACGACAGCTTTACCGAGCAGGCGGGCAGCAGCGTGGCCGGGCTGATCGATGGCGGCACCGGGACCGATCTCTATCGCGTGATCCTGGCCGATGATCGCAGCGGCATCGGTGCCCAGACCGGCTTTGAACAACTGTCGGTGGAAGGCCAGGGAACACTAACCCTGGCGCTGGATCAGGGCTATGACCTGATCAGCCTTGTTGGCACCAACCTGACCCTCGCCACGAACGGCCAGTTTGTCGGCCAGATCTTGGGCAGCGATGCGCAAGCGCAATTACGCCTGACCGGCGACGCGAGCAGCGTGCAACTGGGTCGCGGCAATGACGCGATGATCTTCGACCTGACGCGTGCGGCGGGCCGCTATGATGGCGGCGCGGGCAATGACGGCCTGACCTTCGCCGCGCAGGGTCCGGTCACGCTGTCCGGTGCCGTAACTGGTTTTGAAAGCGTGTCACTGGCTGGCGGCGCCCTCATCGTGACGGGTCAGCTTGGCAGCGCCAACGGCGCGCTGCGTTTTGGCGATGTCGGCGAACGGCTTGAAATCGCTGCAGGCGGTCGCTTGCTCGGCCAGATCGACATGGCTGGCGGCGATGATATCGTAACCCTCGCCGATGGCGCGGTTTGGCAAGGGATTTTGTCAGGCGGGGCTGGCAATGACGGCCTGATCCTGGGGATGGCCAACGCCCGCACGCTCGACGCCAACAGCCTGCTCGGTTTCGAGGCGATCACGGCGCGCGGCGCGGCGATGCTGACGCTGGCCAACGGCTTCACCTTGCAAAGCCTGAATGTGGAGGGCGACCTGACGCTTGCGAGCGGCGCCTCACTGACCACGGACAGCCTGACCTTCGGTAGCGCCGACAACCGCTTCGTCATCAACGGCGTGTTTGCGGGATCGATCGATGGCGGCGCGGGCAGCAACCGTATCCTGCTCAATGCCGGCAGCGCGGCTACACCGGTCCGCTTTGCAGCGGTCGGCAATATCACCGGGCTGGACATGAGTGGTGGCTATGCGACCGTTTCGGGTAACGCCGATTTCGGAGTGATCGACCTGACCAGCGGACGTCTAGTGGGGCTTGCTGGCTCCACCATCCGCGCGGGCAGCATTTCGGTGCGCCAGGGGGCGACGTTCGGGTCCGCTGGCCATGTGATCGGCAATGTCAATGTCGCAGGGACGCTTAGCCCCGGCGCATCGCCTGGCACGATGACCGTGACCGGCAATGTCGCGCTGGCGGGTGGATCGACCACGCTGATGGAGATCAGCCCGACCCTATCCGACCAGTTGCTGATTTCCGGCACGCTGACGATCGCGCAGGGCGCCGGACTTGTCCTGACCGCCGACCAGCAGGTGAAGCCCGGCACCACGCTGGACCTCATCATCGCCAATGGTGGTATATCGGGCAGCTACACCAGCATCGTGAAACCCGACAGTCTGTTCGGCTTCGTCATTCAAGACGACAAGCGCATCCGCCTGCTAGGTCAGTTCCTCCATAATGGCACCTTCACGCCGCAGGTCGGACGCGCCATCGATTATACCAATGGTGTGATTGGTGCAGGCACGGCGAGCGATGGCCTGATCGACGCGCTGCCGATACTGGCGAGCGCATCGGGCGCGTCGAACAGCGCCGCGTTCGCGCGGCTGACCGCCGAGCCCTATGCGTCTGCGACCCAGACTGGCGTGGAGAATGGTCTGACGATCGCCAATGCCACGCGCAGCATTGCTCGGCTGTCGGGCGACGACGCGCCGCGCGCATTCAGCATCGGCCAGTATCTGGGCGGTCTGGGCCGGATCGCGGCCGACGACCAGGCTGGCCTGTCCGCCAGCCGTTCGCGTAGCTACGGCTTGCTCGGCGGGCTGGGCATCGGCACCGATCGTTGGTCAATTGCGGGCTTTGGCGGCTATCTGGACTCGCGCCAGACGCTGCGCCAGCTGGGATCGCAAACCGACGCCGATGGCTGGTTTGCTGGGGTTGCGGGCAGCTATGCGTTGGGGGCATTGCGGTTCGACGCAACGCTGGCTTATCATCATCTCGATGCCGATACCGATCGCCTGACGCCCGATGGCGGCAAGGCGCATGGCCGTTTCCGCCTCAAAAACTGGGTGGGCGATCTGTCCCTCTCCTATGAGGCGGTGCTGGGCAGCGATTGGGCGGCACAGCCGGACATCGGCCTGACCTATGTCGCGACGACCCGCACTGGCGTGCGCGAAGACAATGGCAGCGTCTGGGCGCTCGACGTAGCGAAAGACAAGCATGATGCCCTGTTCGCCGATGGCGGCATCGCCTTTAGCCGCAGCCGGGCGTCGGACGCGCCATTCCGTCCGTTTGTGCGCCTGGGCGTCCAATATCAGCTCAAGGGCCGCCATGTTGAGGCGCTGGCAGGCCTTTCAGGCGCGAACCAAGGCCTGCTCTCGCTTGGAGCGCGCCGTGGCGGACTGGTCGGCAGCGTCAGCGGCGGCGCGGAGATGCGGGTCAGTTCCGTCCTCTCCCTGTTCGCCAACGCCGCCCAGACCTACAGTGAGGATGATCGCCGGGCATCAGCCAATATCGGGATGAAGTTCGCCTTTTAAGACATCGAGGTGCGCAGTCAGAAAGCATCTGGCGATGTCGGAGCGACATTCTTTCGTGATTTTCTCTCCGACATCATTGCCCACGACGGCCGATAACCGCGACCTACCTGCCTTTAGCGGATGTCCGGAATGTCCCACCTTTGCCACAAATCTGCCGATCGGCGTTACCGGGTCGGGCGCTTACGCCGTTTGCCCATAATAAAAACAAACCCCGCCGAAGTGGATGCAACGGCGGAGCCAAGGTTCAGGGAGCCGCTTTGGAGGGGGTAGAGCGGCGATGATAAGCGCCATGGCTAAGGTAAAGCCGTCACAGGGTATAATATACTGCACAGGGCGGTGGCAGAGGAGCGCGGCGAAGCCGAGGCGTTGCCTTGTGCGGTGATCGAGGTAGCTGACGATGCGGCAGCGCTGGAAGCCTCGCTCATCGAGAATATCGCCCGGCTCGATCGCGACGACGTGACCCGCTAGGAATGTTTCATCCCGCCCAAAGCTAACCGCCGCGAGCCCGTCCCTTGCGATTTCCGCCGCTATCGTGACCGCAACCGTATCGAGCGCATGTTCGGCCATCTCAAGCAATTCTGCCGCATCGCCACCGGATACGACAAAACCGCCTTGTCATTCGCCAGCTCCCTTAACCTCGCTGCTATCCGCAAATGGCTGTCGAACTTTGTCAACGCGGCCTAGATAGGCAACACCTGCCGTTGAGAGGCAGGGATCTAACTTTTGCTTGGCGCTCCTATGGTGCTGTCCAATACCGAATTTACGTGAGGTCCAAGTGACGTTCGTGCATTCATTGCTGGTCGGTTCATTCCGCTGGCCCACGCGTCTTTGCAATCTGCAAGATCGCGACGAGCATGACGATCGCCGCTAACAGGATAGCCGATGCGAGCGGACGGCTGATAGCCAGACCCCCATGGTCGATGGGCTTGTCGAGAAAATCGCCGACGGCAGCGCCAAGTGGGCGGGTCAGGATGAAGGCTGTCCAGAACAGCGTCACCCGGCTTATGTTCGTGAAAAAGTACAGGATCAGCAGACATCCCAACGTCGCACCGAACAGGGCCGCCGCACCGCTATAGCCCATGCCGCCGGTATCCGCGATCCAATCCCCCAACGCCGTGCCCAGAGTTTGCGAAAAGGTGATGGTGATCCAGTAGAAGAGTTCGGCGCGCGGTTCATGTACCGTTTCGACCGAAATCGATCCAAGGGCGCGGTGCCATAGTGAAAGCGACAGGATGACGAGCGTCAGAAGCAGCAGGGAGCCGCCGGTATATCCGATACCCAGCGACCGCGTGGCGAAGTCTGCCATTGTGGTGCCTGCGGTGGTCGATGCAATAATCGTCGCCCAGTAAAGCCAAGCCCAATAGCGGTGCGCCCGGATTTGACAGGCCACCAGAATGCCGAGGACGGCCATGAAGATGGCGCTTGCGGCAAGATAGCCCAAATTCATGCTCATGCTCACCGTGTCGCCCGCTGTTTCCCCCAGCGTGGTCGCTAATATCTTGATGATCCAGAAACCCAACGTAACGGCCGGAACCTTGATCATCGGGGATATAGGGGGATGAGCATGGGTCATATGTTCACGACACTCCGCAATTTGGCTGCATGTCATCGCCTCGTTGTATGTTCAGCTTCCCAACGCCCACCAGATGATGCGAACCATCATTGGCCAGCACCGGCAACTACATTGTCTGTGAAATCCTTGGCCATTGTCGGCAGCAATCCTCCGATGACGCAGGCGGCCTTCAATTTTGGGCGCCGGGGCTGGAGCGATCGCAGCGATTGGCAGTGAGGCTACCGCTAGGGGCAGAGGCTGTTCACGCAGCATGACGCCGCATCCCTTCGAACTGAGCATAGACGTCGAACAGTCGATCGAAATGGTCGTCCATCGTCGTGACGTCCGCCGCGCCCTGTAACGCGCGCTGGCGATAGGCGGTTGGGTCGCTATTGAGAAATTCGGACACGACCCGTGCCAAATCGGACGACTGCCCCGCGCGATAGTGCAGGCCGGTACCGGGCATGGCCTGATCGGCCGCGCCGCCGCTGTCGGGTACGATGACCGGCAACCCGCTGGCGCGCGCTTCGGCGGCGACCATGCAGAATGTCTCCGCCTCGCACCCGTGGACCAGCGCATCGGTGCTCGCCAGCGTTTCGGCCAGCGACGATCGGTTGCCTGTCGGTGCGAGCAGGCAGATATGGGGATTGTTGGCCGCCGCCCTGCGGACGCTCCGCCGGTCGCGCCCGTCACCCATGATCACCAGACCAACGGGACGCCTGTACCCCGCCGAAGTGACGGCTTCGATCACCTGGGGCCAGCGTTTTTCGGGGCGTGCCTGCCAACGCCGATCAGCAGGGTCGCGTCGGCGTCCAGGTCGCAGCGGGCCAGAAGGCGCGCCCGTAAATGTTCGTTGCGCAGCCCCGGGTAAAATAGCCCCGGCTCAACGCCCATGGCGATGGTGTGAACCCGTTCCAGTCCGCCCGCGCGCAGCCGCGTGGACAGGCCTTCGCTTGCGCTGATGATCATATCGAACGCGCGATCGAGCCGGCGAAGATGGCGCCAGTACCAGTCGAAGCCCCGGTCTATCGTTTCGCGCCGCGCGACCGATCCAAACCAGCGATAGGCATAGGCGGACAGGGGGTCGGCATGCATGATGAGGACACGGGGCGCGCTGCCCCGCCATCGATCGACCATCGCCGCGCTTGACCAGGGCGAGGATACTTCCACTATGTCGGGTGCAAGGCGAGAAAGCATGGCATGCAGCGCGGCTTCGTCGTCGAAATAATGATAGCGCCGGTCGAGGGGAAAACGGCGTGCCGCCAGAGTGACGATATGCCCTCCGCTCATCGAAACCTGTGCATTATGCGGCCCGGGTGCAAGAATGATGATCTCATGCCCTGCGGCCTGTCCAGCCCGCAACTTGCGTTCGACATAGGTTTTCACGCCGCCACCCTGCGGGGCATAAAAGGCACAGACGTCGACAATGCGCATGGTTATCGCTCCAGCGGTCCGAAGGAAAAAAGGCCTTTGCGGTAATTCATTCTGATCGAAAGATGGGTCGGCCCCTCGCCGACAGGTGCGCTCGCCGCGGCAGCCGACGGCTTGGAGAGGCCGAGCCTGGGATTGCCCGCAAAGCCGATGCCATCGGTGGAGACGGCAAAGCGGCGATTGGAATCGCGATCGTGCAGCACCGTCAGCGCATAGGTGCCTGGTCCCGGCGCGCGGATGCACAGCGACACCGGACCGGTTGCCGGCACCCCGGTTTCCACGCGGGCGAACGCCTTGCCCGCTGCGACCAGCACATTGTCGTCGGCCAGAAAATCAGCATCATTTGCCGGGTAGAGTTCCAGCTTCAATCGCCCCTTACGGTCCTTGAGACCCGTGACGTCCACCAAAAATGCAGATGTGTTTTCCCCGGGCCGGCACTGGCCTGCGGCCTTGCCAAGATCGGGCGATGACGGGATCGCCGACGCCGCCAGCAACAGGGGCGTCAGGATCATGGCCGTCCTTCCTGCATCAGTTCCGCGGCACCCAGGACCGTGCCGACCAGCAGATGCGCGGCCAGGATCAGTGTCGCCATCAGCGCCATGGCTGAAACGATTTCATTGTCCGTCCCGATGAAGAAGGCCGCCATGCCAGCGAACACGACGTCCTTGTTGGGCAGCAAGGGCAGGCGCGACACCAGTTGGCGCAGAGTGCCCAGCAATATCCACCAGCTCAGCGCCACGGAGGGAAGCAGCATGTGCCACATCGCCGCCGCCAGCAGGGTGGTGGCGACGATCCGTAACAACTGAATGGCCGTCACCCGCCACAATTCATCACGGGGCAAGGTGAAGAGGCGATTGCGCAGCAGCATCACGGCCAGCGATGATGCCAGCATGAACAGGATGGAGCCGATGATGTCCCATCGCCCCGCACCGGTATCGACCGCGATAAAGAGGGGAATGACAGCCGTCACCATGACGAGTGTGACGATGTTGCCGACCAGTGCCGACAGGATGGTGACATCCTTGATCGCACCGAAGGGCGCGGCGGTGATCTGCGTATTGCGGCGCGCCCAGGCGTAGAAATAGACCTCGCCCAGATAGCCCAGCAGAATTTCGTTGCTGACCAGCTTGCGCAGCAGCGCGCCAAAACCCTCCAGCGGAATGTTCCACAGGCGACGGAAGATAATCCATTCCGAAAGCGGACCTGCCGTATAATAGAAGAGGAACGCGACCCAGAAGAGGATGTTCGTCGGCAGCAGTGACCAGAGCGTGACTCGGTCCAGCCCCCTGAACTGTTCGAGAGCCACGGCAAGGATCAGAAGGGATACAAGCGGTCCGATCCAGCGGGTCCAGTTGCGGCCCGATCGGATCAGCGGTTCAGGATCTATGAGCGATCCAGGGTGACGCCCGCTATGGGCATCAAGAGACGTCGGAAGGGTGGCGCCCGAAGCGGTCAAGCCGGTCATATGCTGCTCTTTATTGTTGGCTCGCCCGCACGACGGCACCCATTCGGCAATACCTCAGTCGGTCAGGGAAATATTTTCGCTGCGATGGCGTTTGTGCAAAAGAGCGGCGAAGACGAAGAGATAGTCGCCCGCGGCCTCCTCGATCGTGAAACGTTTGGCTTGGGCCAGGCTGGCCGTGGCATCCTGTTGCAAAGTCGCTGCATTGCAGATCGCCTGGCCCAGCGCGACGACGTCGCCGGTGGGAACGATCGTCCCCAGAAGGCCGTCCATAAGCAGAGCAGCGATGCTGCGGCTGGATCGGGTGGTAATGATGGGCAGGCCTGCGGCCATGGCTTCGAGCAGCACGGCCGGGACGCCTTCATAATCGGACGACAGCAGGAATATGTCGAAATGGCCAAGCATACTGGCTGGATCGGCGACATGGCCACCCAGCTTTGCACGCCCCGCCAGACCCAACCGGTCGATCAGGCGCGCCAGCTTTGCCCGTTCCGGACCGTCGCCATAGATGACGAGCGTATCGGCGGCACCGGCCCCTGCGGCAAAGGCGCGTAGCATCAGGGCGAAATTCTTTTGCGCCACCAGCCGTCCCACCGCGATGAAGCGGACGCCGGTATCCCCACCTGACCTGGGACGGTCCATCATGCGAAGCTGGTCGATCTGGCTGCGGGAAAGCGCCGGATCAGGAACGATCGCAATCCGATCGGACGTGATACGCATCGCGGCGCCGATCTCTTCTGCCATGGGCTGCTCCATGCCGATGAAGCGGTCGATGAGGCGTCCTTGTATCCATAGCCAGCCGCGATACAGCAGGCGGACCGGCGGCATCATGTCGCGCCGGTCCAGATCATTACTGACCTTTGCCACGATCGGCGGACAGCGCCTGCCCATGACGAGCTTCAGCGCGACGGCGACGACAGCATAGCTGTTGCCGGCGCAGAACAGGAGGTCGGGTGCGGTACGCCGGACGAAACCAGGCAAGGTGACGATCATCCACAGGGTTTCGCACCAGCCGGTCGAGAAGCCCGGTTGGGGCGGCTCGTAATAGGCGAGATCGTTGGCGAGTTCGGTCCGCATCGCGCCTGCGGACCGGCCCATGAAGAGCGGGGCGTCGACGCCCTCTTCCCGCCATTGCCGCACCAGCCGCAACGCGACCCGCTCGACCCCGCCCGGTTCAAAGCTGTGCAGGAAGGTCAGGATACGCATGGGCGACAGACGGATAGTTGAGAAGGTCTTCGTACCGCATGGGAGTTCGCACGGCGCATAATCGGCGCAGAACGTTATCGATGCTGACAAGCAGCGCAGGCAAATGGACGTCGCCCGGGTGAACCGCTACGCGCACGACCGGAGCGAAACGGAGCGCATGGGGCAACAGCCTAGCTACAAGCAGGGACGAGGCTATGCGCGCCCTGCTGCGGCTGGCCCAGGTGATGACCGGCCCACGCGCGACGATCCTGCCCGAATGCGGACTCCATATCTTGAAATGATCTTCGGCCAAGGCCAGACCGGACTCCGCAAGCGCCGCTTTCGCGCCATCCCCGTACAGCCAGGCCGGAGCGATGAAGCCTGCGACCGGACGCCCGGTGATGGTTTCGATCAACGTCTTGCCAGCATATATGCGGGCGGCGGCCGCTGCCTTGTCCAGGCCCAGAAATTCACCCTCTCCCGCCGTCATATGCCGAGCCTTCAGCGCGGCGATGGCGCCGTTATGGGTCGAAAAATCCTTATGAAACCAGCCATGGACGAACATGCTGATACCCAGGTCCGACCAGCCGCGCAGCCGGGCTGCAAACGCCGATCCGGTCACAAGCAGGTTTTTGCCCCAATGGTTCGGCACGACCAGCATGGCGATATGCTGCGGCGTGACGTGCCGTGTCAGCCGATCGAGCAGGCCGTCGATCTCCCCCTCGAACCCGGGACCGACATCGTGAATGGCGACGAGCAAGCTGCGCATCTCAAAGGCCGACGTGCAGGGCAAAGGACAGGCGTGCGGTCGTTACGCCGTGCCTTCCCGTGTCGCCCAGGTCATGGTCGCATGGATTCCTGCGCATCGACGATAGCAAAAGCCGCCAGCTTGACGAACCGGGGCCATCGCGGCTGCCCGTAGCGAATGACAGTTCCGACATCCCGTATCTCTTCGCCCGTAGCATTTTTTGTAATCTCCCAGCTGATTGCAGGACGACATGCGGGGCCAGCACCGCAGTTGGGTTGAAAGAGAAAACGTGATCAAACATGGTTGCGCCATGACGCGTGGCTTGCCCTGGTCGGCCGCATGGTTGCGCACTGGCGCAAGTTACGCGCGCAGGGCCGCAATCCGCATATCTTGGTGTTGCAGGAAGCCTTTATCCCGATGGCCCAAAGCATTAGCGCATCAGTCGGCTATTCCCATGTAGAGCGAGCGTCTTCAGCAAACATGAATCAATGACGCACGGCCTACCTGCTAGATGTAGGGGGGCGAGAGAGCGGCATCCTTCGTGCATGGCGAAGGGTTGGGCTGACATGTCGGCAGCAGGTTGGAGATAGAGCTTATCGTTGCTGCGCGCCGTATCGCTCATACCGCGTCGTTTCGTCTGTCGCGCCCGGCACCCGCATGGTCACCAATGGCGCGCGAGCGAAACAGTCAGCGCCCGTGGTCTGAGTGGCGTGAACTGGGGGGCGTTTCGGATGGAGAAGGGGTTTCCGAAGGCGAAACTGTCTCCCTTTACGTCCAACATATTGTCGATCCGCACGCCGACAGTCCAGCCTGACCGCGACATGTCCGCAAAGGCGGTGACGGTGGCATAGCCGCCCATCTCCCGATCGAGATCACTGTCGAAGCTCAGGCGCGCCTTGCCGACATAATTGGCCTGGATGACGGCTTGGCCATCCCATTCATTCAAGTTCAGATGTTGGATCACGGCAAACCGGCTACTAACGTTTGGCGTCACCGGAAGGCGGGTGTCATCCAGTTTCAGGCCATCGGCCGCGCGCGTCAGGCGCGCATTCTGAATAGTGCCGCCCGCCGATACTTTAAGGCCGCTGAAAAGCGTCCAGTCTATGGCACCCTCCACGCCGATGATATCGCCGCGCCCCGCATTGCGGGTAGCAACCAGCCCGTTGGGCAGCAGATAGTCCGACTGAATATCACTCCATCGGGTGAAATAGCCGCTGGCGGAGAGCGAGAGCTGGCCGTTTGCGGCAGTTCGTCGGAATCCCAGATCGACTGTATCCAGTTCATCGGCATGGAACCTGCCGCCGTCGCCCTCACCCGTCGGTGCAAGGCCGCCCGGCCGCATCGCGCGGGCATAGCGCAGATATACAATGCCCTTTCCCTCAAGCGGTAACGACAGGGCAAAGCTGGGGGACAATATGGTCTTGCTGATATGTTGCGATTGTATGTCGGCGATTTCCGTCCGTTCATCTTCTGCGATCGAACGAAACAGCCGGGCACCCACTGTCGCCTCCAGGCCCGAAAGGATGGAAATCCTGTTTTCGCCGAACAGGGCATATTCGCTCGTTACCCGATCGAGCGCCTGTACCGCTGCCGGGGCCGCCATGTCGGTCTGCGCCAATAGCCTGGAACTGACCCCGGTGGTGGCGCGCAGATAGGACAGGCCGACCAGCCAGTGATCGTCGCCCGAAGGCGTAAGCCGCAATTCCTGATTGAACAGCGTGTAGGCGCGCTGCTCAGTGAACAGAATGTTCCCGGGAATGCCAAACCGCGCAGCAGCGGCCGTGGCATCCAGCGCATAGGTGAAGTGATGATCGACATAGCTGGTCGCCGACAACAACTTCACGCTTCCCAAGTCGCTTTCGATCCGGGCATGGGCTAGTTTGAAGTCGTTGTCGCTGGGTTCGGCGAACAGGGTCGATCGGCGGAGCGTGTTACGGCCCGCCAGCACATATTGGCTGTCGCGCACATTGAGATCCTGGAGCGCGACGCCGATATCCGCCGTCCACCGATCCGATGGACGCCAGCGCACGGCCAGACGCCAGCCAGCGGTTTTCACCACGTTACTATCTTTTCGGCCCCGCCCACTGTCGATCCACCCCGCGTCGAGAAAGCGATAGGCGACCGCGCGCATCGCCAGCCTGTCCTGCACGATCGGCATGTTGACGATCGCTTCGCCCCCGGTGCCCGTCCCACCATGGGCGACGGCCTGGCCGGACAGGCGAATGGCGCCCCTGATCTTGTCCAACTCGGGCTGGCGCGTGACGATGTGATAGATGCCGCCCAGCGCACCGGATCCATAGAGCGGACCCTGCGGCCCTTTGAGGATTTCGACCCGGTCCATATCGATCAGCCGCAGGTCGGGGTCGGGCGCGTCGAAGGTCACGCGCGCGTCATCGACCTGTACCGCGACCGTCGATTGGCTCTGGCCGTTGAACGGACTATCGGCCACGCCGCGAATGAACTGGCGATTGCGGCCCGGACCCAGATTGGTCATCGAAAGCCCTTCCGTACGCAGGCTGATGTCCTGGCTGGTCGGCGTCCTGGACCCGGATGTCAGATCATCCAGCGACAGCACGGAGACGGACAGCGGGACGGTGGCGAGGGATTGGGCGCGCTTTTGCGCGGTCACGACGATGTCGGGTGCGGGAAGACCAGGATGCGGGGCGACGGGGACGGGGCGCGGTGACGGCGCTGGCCGGGCGATGGCTTCGTGTTCGAGGCGATAGAGCGCCGGGTTCAGCCGGACGGCGCGATATCCGCTACCTTTGAGCATTCGGCGTAGCGCGGCATCCACGGACATGGTGCCCTTTACGGGCGCGCTGGTCACATGCGGCATGTCGCCCGGCAGGCCGATGGAAACACCTGCGATTGCCGACAAGTGGGATAGATTGGCGCTTAACGGCCCGGATGGGACATCGATGCGATATGTGGCCTCTTTCGCTTCCGCAGGCGCCGATCCAAAGCCTGTATCAGCGAGCAGCAGTACCAGAGCGCAGGTGAAAACCGCGGCCTTTGCGTTGCACTTCGATAGCCAGAACGGAAGCAAGATCGGCAAGCAGGTTCGATCCGTCACCAATGACCAATGTGCCCGAAAAATGGCGCTTCTCCAGCGAAGGGTCGATCGATACCGGCCTGCCGGTATAGCGAACGATATCGCCGACCACCATCGCAATTGGCGTGTCGGTATAGGATAGCCGACCCGCGCGCCAGCTGCCGACGTCAGTGGATGGCGCGGGCGACAGCGTCACCGACGTGGCGTCTCCCGTCAATTGCTGGCCCGCCGCAACGGGGACCGGCTGGTCCATAGTGGCAGACGCCACGGTCACGCGCCCATCCGCTACGCCCACGCGCAGCGCGGTGCCTAGCCGGTTGACCGTGAATCGGGTACCGATATCGACGATGCGATAGTCGCCCGCCGCCACCGACAGTTGTCGCGCCGGATCATGCCTTATATCGAAATAGGCTTCCCCTTTCGCCAGTTCGATCTGGCGTGCGTTCTTGCCGCGTATCACAATCTGGCTGGCGGGCGAGAGGGTGACGCTGATGCCGTCGCCAAGTGCGATGGTGCGGCTCTTGCCGCCGTCCGCGCTGTAGCGCTCGACCGATTGCGCCGTCTGGATCATCGGCACTGCCACTATCAGCGCTACGGCAGCAGCCAACCCTCCACCCAGATACAGGAAACGGCGCGAAGACTGCTCGGGTGACGCGGCGTCCATGGGCGTCTTCGCCTCCAGGACATCAGCAATCTCGACCCGGTGATCCTCGACCATAGCCGAAAGCAGCGCCACCGTATCGAACGCCTCGCGATGCCGCGGGTCCGCTTCCAGCCAGGCCATATAGCCATCCCAGTCCGCATCATCGCTTTCCAGCGCCGTCTGCCAAGCCAGAGCCTGCTCCAGCATCGCCTCATCCATGTCCGACCGCGCCGTCATGGCGAGAGCCTTTCCAATATCCCTATAATTCCTAGACGTCGCAAAATTGTCATACCTCAGTCCATCAACGCGCGGCGCAGATATTTCATTGCCACGGCCATATGTTTTTCAACGCCACTCCTGCTGATGCCGAGCCGGGCGGCGACCTCGCCATGGCTTAGCCCTTGCAGCTTATGCAGTTCGAACGCACGGCGCGCGCCTTCTGGCAGGGTCGCCACAGCGGACACCAGTGCGGCGACCTCCTCTCGGTCGAGCATCGCCTCCTCGGCCGTTAGCCGCTGGTCCGCAGGTTCGATCCCGACCGATGCAAAGCCGGTTTCCTGATCGGACCATCGGCGTTCGCGGGCCATACGGCGTTGGCGTTCGCGCAGACGGTCGACGATCAGATTTTGCGCCATACGGAACAGATAGGCGCGGCCGTTGGCAACTGGCCCTGATGGCTGGGTCTGCGCTCTGACCCATAGTTCCTGAAGCAGGTCTTCTGCTTCAGCCCGGTCGCCCGCCCGCGCGATCAGAAACCGCAGCAGTTCGGTGTGATGGACACCGTAGGCCGATTGAAGGTCGTTCTCATGATCCGCACCCATTGGACCTGTGTGTCGAATATCCGCCCGCGCCGAAAGGAAAATCTTGCTGCCTGGCACCCGCACAATGTCCTAGAAGCGCATCGCCAAATCGATCCCTGCGCTCCGTCTTTCCGCCCAGGGCGTGATCCTGACCCCCTCGTCGCGGCGGGATGTCAGCAGGAACCCGGCCGCTTCGCCGATCACCGCGCCAGCCGCGACGTCATGCCAATGATGTTTGCGCCCTTGCACGCGAGCTGCACCTACGAAGGCGGCCACCAATTGTGCTGGAACGCCCACTTCCCACCCATAGCGATTCTGGAGTGACGCGGCAGCGGCGAAAGCGGTTGCCGTATGTCCCGACGGAAAGCTCTGCCGATCGCTTTGGTCGGGGCGCATTTCCGGAAAAGCCTGCTTCAGGCCTTCTGACACCAGGAAGGCGGCGCCCACGCTTTCGCCAGCCTGCAATGCGCCGTTCCAATCGTCCTTGAGCACGGGCAGCCCAAGCGCACTCGCAACGACAATGGTCCTTGCGATGCTGCTGGCCTGGGACCAGCCATGAGGCGAGGCCAAAGCCTGAACCGGGCAAAGAAAGAGGGCGGCACCACATAGTGCGCGCAAGGCTAGCTTCATCGGAAAGCTCCCCTGGGCGGGATGGCCCATGGGCGCACGACGGCAGCGGCCGACAGCCACCGCAGTGCGACCATGACGTTTCGCGTGAAAAAATGTTGTGCGCCAACTGCGGTGGCCGGTCGATGCCGACGTCGTGGGGGCAATCAGGAGTTCATGCGTGGATCATCAGTCAGCCCTAACCATGATCGAGCGCCGCTATGCGGACGTCCATGGCGCTGTTCCCAATTTCGATTTCCCTTTCCTTGCCGCCCATGCTCGGGACGGCGTGATCGGCGCGGCGCTGGGCTTTCGGCGCGCCGGTGAAGGACGGCTGTTTCTTGAGGCCTATCTGGACGCGCCGGTCGAGGTGCATCTGAGCACGCTGCTTGGCCGACGGGTGGCACGTCACGACATAGTGGAAATTGGCAATATGGCGGCGGAAACGGCCTCCGCGATGGTCGCCTTATGGGCGCGCGCCGCGAATGATCTGGGCAATCAAGCCGAGATCGCAGTCGCTGTCCTCACATCCTCGCTTCGGACGATGTTACGGCGCCTTGGCGTCACCCTGCATGAACTCGCGCCAGCGCAGCCGCATCGGCTGGGCGCGGCGGCGGCGCGGTGGGGGCGTTACTATACGCAAAATCCGATCGTGTGCGCGGGCTTCATCGCCGAAGGGCAGGCGGGACTGGCGCGATGGGCGAAGCGACAGGCATGAGCGCCCTGACGACCATCATTCGCGCCCGCGCCGTGACCCATCCCCATCGGATCGCGATCGAGAGCGGTACGCAGGGGACGCTTGACTGGGCGGCGTTCAGCGAGGCCATCGATGCAGCAAACGCAATGTTCGGCCGACATTTCAGCGGGACGTCCCCCGTTGCCATCCAGTTGGATCACGGACCTGCTGCCTGTGTTGCTGACCTGGCGCTGTTACGGTGCGGAATACCCGCCTTGCCGATCCCGTCCTTTTTCTCGGCAGAGCAACGGCATCATGCCTTGCGGGCCAGCGGTGCCTGCGCGCTGGTCGGCAGCCGGTCCGGCCAAGCCGACGACTTCAGCTTCACGCTGCTGGATTCGCCGTCCGTGCCGCTCCACGCGGGCACGGCCAAGATCAGCTTCACATCCGGTTCGACCGGGACGCCCAAGGGCATCTGCCTGTCGGCCGCGCATATGATGGCAGTGGCGCAATCGGTGATCGACTTCGTCGGCAACGCCCATGCAGGTCGTCACCTTGCGCTATTGCCGCCGGGCATTCTGCTGGAAAATGTTGCCGGTTTCTACGCGACCATGATCGCGGGCGGCACCTATGTGGCATTGCCTCAAGCGGATGTGGGGCTTGGCAACCCGTTCCAGCCCGATTTTGCCATGATGGCGCGGGTGATCGCCGCGCAGCGGATCACGTCGTTGATCCTGGTGCCGGAATATCTGGCCGGTCTGGTTGCGGTGCTGGCGCAGACCGGGGCGCGATTGCCCGACCTGACGCTGGTGGCGGTCGGGGGCGCGCGCGTGCCGCCCGCCCTGATCGACGCAGCGATGACGTTCGGGCTACCCGTTCGGCAGGGCTACGGCATGACCGAATGCGCATCCGTCGTGACATTGGAGCGGCCGACCGAAATCCGTCGGGGCAGCGTTGGGGTCAGCATCGGCAGCAACCATCTACGCCTCGCCCCGGATGGCGAGATACTGATCGACGGCCCCGCATGCCTCGGTCGGATCGGCGAAGCGGTGCCCGATGGCCCTCTGCATACTGGTGATATTGGACGGTTCGATGAAGCGGGCCGCCTGTGGATCGAGGGACGCAAATCCACCCTCATCATCACCTCGCATGGCCGCAACATATCGCCCGAATGGGTGGAAAGCCTGCTGCTGGGCGATCCGGCTGTCGCGCAGGCAATGGTCCATGGCGATGGGGAGGCGAGGCTGGGCGCGCTGATCGTTCCGCGCACGCCGGACGCGGATATCGACGCGGCGGTCGCGTCCGCTAACGCACGGCTGCCTGACTATGCCCGCATCGCCCATTGGCGGCGGGTCGCGCCTTTTACCCCCATGAACGGCCAACTTACGGGCAATGGCCGGATCCGCCGTGCTGTCATCGCAACCGCCCATCTGCAAGGACGTCCCTTTATGCCCTTTTACGATCGCTTGATTACCGAAACCGCCGACGTCGCCGCCGGTCTTGCCGCCGTGCCGCAATTGCAGGCCGGGCTGAGCGGCCGGATCAGCCGCGACACCTATATCGCCTATCTAGGCCAGGCCTATCACCATGTCCGCCATACCGTGCCGCTAATGCAGGAAGCGCGATCGCGGCTGAGCCAGAAACCGATGCTGGTAACCGCGCTGGATGAGTATATCGCGGAAGAGACGGGCCATGAGCAATGGATCCTGTCCGACATCGCGGCCGCTGGTGGTGATACAGCAGCGGTCGCCGCAAGCGCGCCCAACGCCGCGACGCGGGCGATGGTGGATCACGCCTATCGCGTCATTCGAACCGGCAATCCGGTTGCATTTTTCGGGATGGTGCATGTGCTGGAAGGGACCAGCGTCGCCCTGGCCAGTCACGGCGCCGCAGCGGTACAGGCGGCGCTGGGCCTCCCGCCGGAGGCCTTCACATATCTGACGTCGCATGGCGCGCTGGACCAGGATCATGTCCGCTTCTTTGCCGACCTGATGAACCGGATCGACGACCCGGCCGATCAGGCCGCGATCGTGGCCATGGCCCGCGACATCTATCGCCTGTTCGCCGCCCTGTTCGCATCCATCCCGATGGAGACGCTCGATGCGGCGGCTTGACGGGCAGCAGGTCGTTCTGACCGGCGCGGCCGGGGGCATCGGGTCGCTGGTGGCGGCGCGTCTGCGCGACTGCGGCGCTTGGGTGGTCGGGGTCGATCGGGTCGCATGCACCACCTGTGACGAAAGCATCATCGCCGACTTGTCGAGCGAGAGCGGGTTGGCGGACCTGTCGCTCAATCTCGCCGCGCGCCGTGTCGACATCCTGGTCAACATTGCCGGGGTGCAATATTTCGGGCCGATGGAGCGCCAGGCGCCCGCCAGCATATGGCTGGGCTATGTCGTAAACCTCATCGCCCCTGCCACCGTCATCCGCGCGATATTGCCGCAGATGCAGGCACGCAAGACCGGGCAGATCGTCAATATCGGATCCGTCATGGGTGCGATCAACTATCCCTTCTTCGCCGCCTATTCCAGCAGCAAGGCGGGATTGCAGGGATTGAGCGAAGGCTTGCGGCGGGAACTGCATGGCCTCGGCATCGCCGTCACCCATATCGCGCCGCGTGCCGTTCGAACCGCTTTCAACAATAGTGACGTCAACCGTTTTATGGACCTGACCGGGATGGCCGCCGATGATCCCGCCGTCGTGGCCGACCGTATCGTCGCGGCCATCGTGGCACGGGAGCGGGACGTCGTCATCGGCTTTCGCGAACGCCTGTTCATGGCGATCAACGCCTTGTTGCCGCGCGCCATCGATGCCGGGCTGTCCGCCCAGACGATCAAGGCCCGCAGCCTTTTCCCGGCCCAATGATAGTGATGAAGGATAGGATGATGTCCGTTTTTTCCAACCTGCGCCTTGCGATCCTGCTGCCGCTCATGGCGACGGCGGGGCTGGCCCATGCCGCCAACAATCCTGCGATGGATGCGCAGGTCATGCGCATCAACACGGAATGGGCACGGATCAAATATCAGGTGAGGGACAAGAGCGACCAGTATCGACAGCTCGACCAGTTGGCGCAGCAGGCCGCCGCCGTGTCTGCAAAATATCCGGGGCAGGCCGAACCGCTGCTCTGGCAGGGGATCGTCACCAGCGAAGAGGCGGCGCAGGCCAGCGTCTTCCGACAACTGGGCCTTGCGTCATCCGCGCGCGACATATTGGCCAAAGCCTACGCCCTCAATCCCAAAGCGGCCGATGGCGGCGTGGCGATGAGCCTGGGCGTCCTCTACTACAAGGTGCCCGGTTTCCCGATCGGTTTTGGCAGTTCGGCCAAGGCCCAAGGCTATTTGAAGGCGGCACTGGCACAGGATCCGGACGGTCTGGACGCCAATTTCTTCTATGCCGATTATCTGATGTCGAAGGGCGACCATGCAGGCGCGCGCAGCTATCTGGCTCGCGCGCTCAGGTCTGCGCCCGACAGCGGCCGCCCGGTGTGGGATGCTGGCCGTCGCGCTGAAGCTCGCGCACTGCTGGCAAAGCTGGGTCAGCAGGCGCAGCGCTGAGCCGATGTCGCTATGGCATGGCATCGGGCGGCAACTCGGCAATCCGCAGGGTTTTGTAGGAAGAGCGATCGGTCGCATGATGCGGGTCGCGAACGATCGACCGACGCGCCTTGTGGTCGATGCGCTGGACGCCAGGCCGGGCGAGATGCTGTTGGATATCGGCTTCGGGCCGGGACATGCCGTGGCCCTGCTCGCCAATACCGCGCGGTGCGTCTATGGCATCGACCGGTCCGACACCATGCTACGTCAGGCCAGTCGCCTGAACCGACGGGCGATTGGTGCTGGTCGCGTGTGCCTGAGCACGGGCGATTTTTCTCAACTCCCCTATCCGGATGGATTTTTCGACGGGATCATCGCATCGAACGTCCTCTACTTTTGGGAGGATCATGGTGTCGTGCTTGCCGAAATCCGGCGCGTACTAAAGCCCGGTGGGCGATTGTGCATCTATGTCACCGATGCTGCGACGATGCAGCGCTGGCGGTTCGCGGGCGTGGAAACGCACCGCCATTTCACGGCGGATCAGTTGACGGAAATTTTGGTCGGTGCCGGATTTGCGCTGGACAGCTTGAACGTCAGATCAGTTGCCATTGCTCAGGACGTTGGAGGGATTATCGTGACAGCATACGATAACCGTGTCGTTTGGACATGACACCCAATTGGTACGGTCGCGCGCTATGGCTGTGCTTTTACACATTTGGATGGCAGTTATCGCGACGTTCCTGCTTCGAAGCTGACATTCTGCAATCGGCCAGCAGAGGCTATTGCGCGCCAGCCGAGAGGTGCCCCCTGAGACCAGCATCCCACGAATCAGCATGTCAGTGATGCCTAGCTTTACGGTAGCTTGTGACTCGAACACGCGCCGAAAAGCGCCAAAAAGGTCCGGGGATATCGGTCAGGTTGACGTTTCAAAAAAACCAAAATCAGATAAAACAAGGCACTATTCTAGTATCGTAAGCCACCAGCCTTTCAGTAAGAAATCCTTAAAATCCCTAGCGAAAGTGCCTTTCGGCTTATGGCTGAGAGGTTGGCTGTTTTATCAGCCTTGAGTTGGTGGCTAATCCGATTTCCGGCATACTGCCCTAATCCACCGCCAAGCCAGCGCGCCGCCACAAATGTAACAGTGCGCTTACTTGGCTTGACCTGCCAATGCGTCAAAGATGACATGAAACGGAATTCCAGGCCGTGGCTTTGCAACGGCCCGGAACGCCCTTCCGATCAATATTGGATGGTCGGCGGCACGCAGAGGCTGCGGAGTTGATCCGAAGCGCTGTCCCACTGCTCATCGAAACCGATCGAGACGGAACCATAGCCCAGGAGTTGGCGCAATGTGCGCGATGTCCCTTCCATGACCTCCGGATCGAGCACGAGCGGGAAGTTGATCATCGGTCGGCACCATGGCGGGCAATAGCCCACGATCACGGCGGCGCGCTCCCGATCCGTCGAGATATTGGCGCCCGTTCCGTGGAGCAGCATGTCAGAATAGATGAGGAGCGACCCTGCAGGCGCCTCTGCGGGCACCGATTCATAATAGGTGGCGCCCGTCATATCGATGCGATCGTTCCACAAATGGCTGCCCGGCACCACGCGCGTAGCGCCATTTTCCTCATCGAAGGGATCGAGGCACCAGATGAAGCGCGACTGGAGCGGCTTGGTCTGATCGTGAAAGTCCATGCCACGGTCGAGATGAATGAACTGCTCGCCGCTGCCCGGCCGGGTCAGGTTCGCGCCATAGCTGTGGACGAGGTAGCTTTCGTTCAGCAACGTTGGCCCGAGAATATATTTGGTGAATTCGAGCGCGACCGGATGTTCAAGAAAATCGCGGAACATGTGATGCCGGTTGGGCAGGCGGCTGAGGCGGCAATTCTTGTCGTCCGGGTCGGTGAAGAATCGGCTGACCCGGTTCTTGTCGATCGCCTCCTCGCGAGCGATTTCACTGACCAGCGCCTGACGCGCCTCGCTGACTTCATCGGGTGTCAAGACATCCGCCATGATCGCATAGCCGACACGGTCCAGGTCGCGCTTGACCTCATCGATGCTGCGCGTGGGGCGCGGCAGCGGTCCGTCGAAATCCAAAGGCACCGTCTTCCTTACCGGGGCGTTGTTATCTGTATAGTCCTCCATCAGGACAGCGTCGCCAATTGCCATGCTTCTCTCCTATAGTTTGTGTACGCGTCGTTCAGGCTCTCATAATGGTGATCTGGATCGGACAGATGGGTGTCAGGGCGGGCTTGCGCCCGACCGCGCATGGGCCAGGGCGCGGGCGGCCAGCATCGGATAGGCTGCGGCAAGGTCCAGGGCGTGGGCAGAGGATGCGTTCCCGCGCAGCGCGCGCGCCCTTATGCCATGATAGATGGCGGCCAGCCGAAACAGCGAGAACGCCAGCAACCAGTCCATGTCGTCTATCGCCGTTCGCCCGGTTCGCGCGCAATATTGTGCGACATAGGCATCTTCGCCTGGCAGGTTGAGCGCGTGCAAATCGCTACCTTCCAATCCGGAGAGTATCGTGGGCGGCAGGTGATACATCATCGCATGGTTGACGAAATCGGCCAGCGGATGCCCCAGGGTCGACAATTCCCAGTCGAGCACGGCCAGAACGCGTGGTTCGGTGGGATGAAAAACCATATTGTCGGCGCGATAGTCGCCATGGATCAGGCGGGTTTCGTCCGATGTCGGCATATGCCCCGGAAGCCATTCGATCAGCGCATCCATCGCATCGTCCCGCCCGGCAACGTCCGCATCCGCGGCATATTGGCGGGACCAGCGACTGATCTGGCGCTGAAAATAATTGCCCGCCTTGCCGAAGTCGCAGAGGCCCAGCGCAGCAGGATCGAAGCGGTGCAGGCGCGCGATCGTGTCGTTCATGGCATCGAAATAGGCGGGGCGCTCAGCTTCGGGGACGCTTTCGAAACGCGCGTCCCAAAACACGCGACCCTCGATATAGTCCATGACGTAGAACCAGCCGCCGATAACGGCCTCGTCCGTGCAAAGGGCATGGATGTGCGGAACGGGAAACCCCTGTTGGCCCAACGCCCGCATCACCCGCGCTTCCCGATCAACGGCATGGGCGCCGGGCGCCAATAGGCCCGATGGTTTGCGCCGCAGCACATAGTCGCGACCCGGCGTCGACAGGCGATAGGTCGGATTGGACTGCCCGCCCGCAAAACGGCTTATGGTCAGCGGGCCTTCATACCCATCGATGTTGGCGGTCATCCAGGCGATCAGGCGCACGTCGTCCAGCGGTGACGACGTGCCTGCTGTAGATGCCTCGCCAGAGCCTGTCATGCCGTAAGCGCCGCGCGTTTGATGGCCTTGGCAAGGCTCCATTTATGGACCTCGGTCGGGCCATCATAGATGCGAAAGGCGCGGATTTCGCGGAATATCTGCTCCACGACCGTGTCGCCGCTCACGCCGGTGCCGCCCATCATCTGAACGCAGCGATCCGCGATCTGGAACAGCGCCTCCGACACGGCGACCTTGGCCATCGAACTTTCGACAGTGCCCAAGGCGCCACTGTCCAGCACGCCAGCGCACCAGTCGATCGTCAGTTCCGCCTGCTTCAGGGCGATATGATTGTCCGCCAGCATGAAGCCGACGCCTTCATGATCGATCAGCAGCTTGCCGAATGCATGACGCGACGTCGTGTAGGCGGTGGCGATTTCCTGCGTACGCATCGCCGCGCCGAGCCAGCGGCTGCAATGCGTCAGCCGGGCAGGCGCCAGCCGCACCTGCGCGTAACGAAAACCTTCATGAACGGCGCCCAAAATCCGGTCGTCCGATACCTTGAGATTGTCGATTATGACTACGGCGTGCCCCCCGGGGACGCGCTATCAATCGTATCGATCAGACGCTCGATCCGGATGGCGGGATTGGGCAGGTCGACCAGGAACATGGTCGCGCCCATCTTGTCGCTGCCCGTGTCGGTGCGCGCCATCACGATCCCGACGGACGCGCCCTTGATGCCCGTGATAAACGCCTTTTTCCCGTTGATGACCCAGTCGCCGCCATCAGGCGTGGCGATCGTCTTCATCATCGAAGGGTCGGAACCCGCGCCGCCTTCTACCGCAGGCTCGGTCATCAGGAAGGCCGAACGGGCTGTCCCTTCGATCAGCGGTTGCAGGAAGCGCGCTTTCTGGTCAGGCGTGGCGACCCTGCCCATCAGATACATATTGCCCTCGTCCGGGGCCATGACGTTCACGGCGAGCGGCCCCAGCGGCGACAGGCCGGCGCGGCGGAGAATTTTTGCCGTGGCCCGGTGCGAAAGATGGGCGCCGCCATCCATGATATGCGGCGTCAGCACGCCCGCCTTGCGCGCCTTTTCGCGCAATTCGCGGACCAGTTCGTCCGATGGTCCGTGAGCGTTATGCGCCCTGGGATCGGCTTCGTAGGGAATCACTTCGCCACGCACGAACGCTTCGACGCGTGCGGCGATCTGCTCGCCCATATCCAATCCATCCACGCCCATCAAACTTCCGCTCCTCGCCATGTCGTCGGTCTTGGTCGCCAACAGCATGGAACAATATCGTAGAACAATATGCCGTTGCTTCTGCCTGCATATCCCGTCAAAGTCATCTAAAATCTGGACAGCAGATTGCAGGAGAGATGTGATGCAGGGCTGCCTCAGCCTTCGGCACGAGTTCCATCATGGGCGGCTGGTGCGTGCCGTCGCGGATCGGCACAAGGCGATCGTGGACATGCTGGATGCGGCGGTGCTTCGCGCGCCTGATCGCATCGCGCTGGTCGATGGCGATCTGCGCATGTCCTATCGCTCGCTTTCGGACGCTGTGGAACGGACGGCCAGGCTGTTCGTGGCGAAGGGCGTTCAGGCCGGTGCGCGGATCGCCTTGCTTCTGGCAAACCGCGCGGATTTCGTGGTCGCCATGCTGGCAGCCGCCCGGCTTGGTGCGATTTGCGTACCTATGAATATCCGTCAGAAGCGTCAGGAAACGGCGCATATGCTCGCCGATTCCGGGGCGATGCTCTTATTGCATGAAGCCGATTTACGCAGCGAGATACCCGACGCCGCCGATATACCGGACGTGCAGCACCAGATCGCCGTCGATGACGCCGCGCGCATCTGGGCCGTCGCCAGCGGGCCGGGCGATGCCCTCCCTATGGTGCCGCAAGACGAAGATGATATCTTCTGCATACTCTACACGTCGGGCACGACCGGGCGACCAAAGGGCGCGGTCCTTACCCAATTCGGCGTCATCACCAGTTGCATAGGCGCTGTTGCTGCGATGGGCCTGTCCGAAGGGGAGGTCGATGTCGTCACCGTTCCCCTGTCCCATGTTACCGGGATCGTGCTCAACGTCATGACGGTTCTGCATCTGGCCGGTACGGTCGTGCTCCACCGCGCGTTCAAGGCCAGGCATTTTCTGGAAACGGCGCAGGCCGAAAGGATGACCTATAGCAGCGTGGTTCCCGCCATGTTGCTGCTATGCCTTCGCGAACCGGACTTCGCCGCGTTCGACCTGTCCGCCTGGCGTGTATGCGCGTTCGGTGGCGCGCCGATGCCCGACAGCGCGGTGGAAGCCCTTGCCACCAGCCATCCCGCATTGCGCCTTTCCAACATCTACGGGGCGACCGAAACGACGTCTCCCTCCGTCATCATGCCCGCAGCGGAGGCCGCCAGCCGTTCGGACCAGGTGGGCCGACCACTGGCCTATTGCGACCTGGTCATTCTCGATGAGGATGGGCGTGAAGTCGAGCGCGGCGGGCAAGGCGAAATCTGGATCGGCGGTCCCCATGTCGTTCCACGCTATTGGAATAATGCTGAAGCCACGCTCAACGAGTTTACCGGCGGCTTGTGGCGCTCGGGCGATATCGGCGCGATGGATGCGGACGGTTTTGTTCGCCTCTATGACCGCAGCAAGGATGTGATCAACCGGGGCGGTTATAAAATCTATTCGGTCGAGGTCGAAAATATCCTGATGGCGCATCCCGTCGTGGTCGAAGCCGCCGTCGTCGGGAAACCCTGTCCGGTTCTGGGCGAGCGTGTCCATGCCTTCGTCGTCCTCGGGGCGGAAGCGGGTGCGCATGGTGCACTGTTGCGACAATGGTGCGCCCAGCGTCTGTCCGACTATAAGGTGCCCGACATGGTCGAAGCGATAGCCGGGCCACTGCCCCGGAACGCCAACGGCAAGCTGTTGAAACGCGAACTGCGTCTTGCGATCGGCACTGGTTGAAGGCCAGGTTTGCGATATGCCGTGGTCCGGTGGCGTGCCCCTATGACCGGATCAAGCAGCAGTTTGCTCGTCCATCAATTGCGCGATGATCCGCCGTACGGCCCGCGTATGGTCCCGCCCAGCCGCTTCGGCTGCATCGCCATCTCCTGCGACCACCGCGTCGCTGATGCGGTTATAGTCGGCGATCCGGACCTTCTGCATTTTTGGCGAGTGAAATTGCGAAAATATCAGGTGCATGCCGACGGCGGGATATATGCGCTGCAATTCCCGGTTGCCGCCGATGTGCAAAAGCGCGCGATAAAAACGGCGCCGCACCCGTCCGAAAGCGCCATGAGGGCTATCGGCATCGACGGACCCCAGCTGCGCCATCGCCTCGTCCAGCATCGCGCCATGCACATCGACGTCGAACCGGCACGCGGCGGAGCGGGCGGCAAGAGCGGTCATATATTCCGCGACGTCCAGGACTTCTAAGACTTCCGCATTGTCGAGAAACCGGATCGCGGGGGAATGATTGGGTTTCAGGTCCGCGATGCCGCGCATCGCCAGGCGCTGCATGGCCTCTCGAACGGCATTGCGTCCTACGCCGTATCGCGCGGCAAGGTCGGTTTCCGCCAGCCTTTGGCCCGGCACCATCCGACGGTCTTCGATATCCCGCATGATGCCCAGATAGACTTTGTCCGACGCCGTGGGCGCTGGTCCGGTCATGGACGCTTCCAGCCATCTTGCCCCAGGCGGCCGGTCCCACCCAAAAGGATCAAACCGACGACGTCCATGTTCCGGGGCGCGATGATCACGGTAAAACCCATATCCTGCGACACGCAAACTCCCTGTTCGGTACGTCGTTTTAAAACGGTGGTATCGGCCGCCTTGCACGCGTCTACCGCAAAGCCTTGAACGCAGGCAAATGCTATGGCGGACGGTCGATGAAACGGACGGAATGGCGCAGTCGTACCGCTCTTGCCGGATCAGGGTTTCGCCGACATCGCTCTGCCGGATGATGCGCTGTTGATCGCATGCGTACCGAAAAAATGGAGCAACAGCCGCGCTCGGTTTGACTCAGTGCCGCAAACTGCTGCTATGGCGACATCAGAAGGGGCAGCAATGCGAATAGTCATCATCGATGACAGCGGGCTGCGCGCGACCGTCCTGGAGGAAGGTCTGCGCGAAGCGGGCTATGACGATATCCATATCGTGCCCCCGCGCGGCGCATTCGTCGCGCGGCTGGAGCGGATGGCGCCCGATGTCGTATTGATGGACCTTGGCAGCCCCAGCCGCGACACGCTGGAGGAAATGCTGATCGTCAGCCGCGCGCTGGCCCGGCCGATCGCGATGTTCGTCGACCAGTCCGACGATGCGATGATCGGCGCGGCGATCGATGCGGGGGTGTCCGCCTATGTCGTGGATGGCCTGCGCAAGGAGCGGGTGAAGCCGGTGCTGGAACTGGCGGTGCGGCGGTTCAATGCCTTCGCCAAGATGCAGACCGAACTGGACGAGGCGCGCACGGCGCTGTCCGACCGCAAGATCATCGATCGAGCCAAGTCGATCCTGATGAACCAGCGGTCGCTGAACGAACAGGACGCCTATGCCTTGCTCCGGTCGGCGGCGATGAATCAGGGGAAAAAGATCGTGGAGGTGGCCCAGGCGCTGATCACCGCGAGCGACCTGTTGGGAGGCGGAATATGACGACCGGGCTGAAGATCGCCTTCCTGCCGCTGACCGACGCGGCGGTACTGGTCGCGGCGCGCGAACGGGGCTTTGCCGAGGAACAGGGGCTGGACCTGGAACTGGTGCGCACGACCAGCTGGGCGACGCTGCGCGACCGGCTGGTCTATGGGCAGGTGCAGGCGGCGCAGATGCTGGCGCCGCTGGCGGTGGCGGTAACGCTGGGGCTGAGCCAGCAGCCCGCGGCGCTGGCCGCGCCCTACAAGCTGGGCGTCAATGGCAATATGCTGGTGATGGCACGCGATTTCGCCGCCGCGCTGGAACCGGACGTGGCGGCGCGGCTGGCCGATCCGCTGGGCACCGCGCATGATTTTGCCGCCGCGATCGGGCTGTGGCGGCGCAAGCCGGTGATCGGTGTCGTCCACCGCTTTTCCAGCCACAGCCTGATGCTGCGCTACTGGCTGGCGAGCGCGGGGGTCGATCCCGATCGCGATGTCGTGCTGCGCGTGCTGCCGCCCTCGCTGACGGTCGAAGCGATGCGCGCGGGCGAGATCGACGGCTTCATCGCGGGCGAACCCTGGGGCAGCGCGGCGGTGGAAGCCGGGTTGGCCGAAACGGTGGCGATCGGCGAGCGGATATGGCGGCGCGGGGTGGAAAAGGTGCTGGCCTTTCGCGCGCCCTGGCTGGAGGACAATCCCGAGACGGTCGATCGGTTGCTGCGCGCGCTGGCGCGGGCGGCGGCGTGGTGCGACGACAGCGCCAATCATGGCGATCTGGCCGGATTGCTGGCCGATCCGCGCTATGTCGATCAGCCCGCCGAATTGATCGCGCGCGCGCTGTCGGGGCAGATGGTGGCGCGCGCGGGCGAGGCGCCGGTCGCCAACCCCGATTTCATGCTGTTCTCGCGTGAGGCGACGCCCTTTCCCTGGCGCAGCCAGGCGCTGTGGATCTATTCGCAGCTTGTGCGGTGGAACATGGTGTCGCATGATGCGGCGACTGCGGCGCAGGCGGCGGCGGTGTTCCGGCCCGACGTCTATCGCCGCGCGCTGGCGCAGAGCGACGTCGCCATGCCGGGCGCGAGCATGAAGCTGGAAGGGGCAGTGGACCTCCCGCTGGCGGTGGGATCGCGCCGGGGGGAATTGACGCTGGGGCCGGATCGCTTCTTCGATGGGCGCGTGTTCGATCCGGAGAAGATCGAGGACTATCTGGCGGGATTTGCGGCGGGGCGGTAATAATGTCGTCGTCATTGCGAGCGCAGCGAAGCAATCCATGTGGCGCTACCATGGATTGCTTCGCTGCGCTGGCAATGACGGATGAAGCTATGGCTTGCTGAAAAGGCTCATAATTTTGTGCCTTGCAACATAATGCGAATCGCGAGATAACATAGGCGTCGCGCGATGAAGCGCGCGTTTCGGATGTGCCGTCCCAATGGGGGGACCACATGTCCTCACCATATATCGCAGCAAAGCCGCTGACCGGATATACCGCCAAGGTATCGTCCGGGCTGCGGCTTTTTTCGTGTCCATTGCCTTTTATTGGGGGACGTCACATGGCTACTGCTTATTGGGATCGCGATGGAGAGGCCGCACCGGCCGCGCCCGCGACGAGTTTCTGGAAGTCGGGCCATACGCCGACGCTGATCGCCGCTTTCCTTTATTTCGACCTCGCCTTCATGGTGTGGGTGCTGCTGGGGCCGCTCGCCCCGATGATATCCAAGACGCTGATGCTGACCCCGGCCGAAAAAGGCCTGATGGTCGCGGTGCCGACGCTGGCGGGGGCGCTGCTGCGCGTGGTCAACGGCTTGCTGGTCGATCGTATCGGGCCGAAGCGGTCGGGCGCGATCAGCCAGATCATCGTGATCGCCGGCCTGTTCACCGCCTGGGTGATGGGCGTCAACAGCTTCGGCGGGACGCTGGCGCTGGGCGTGATCCTGGGCTTTGCGGGCGCGAGTTTCGCGATCGCGCTGCCGTTGGCGAGCCGCTGGTATCCGCCCGAGCATCAGGGCAAGGCGATGGGCCTGGCGGGCATGGGCAATTCGGGCACGGTATTGGCCTCGCTGTTCGCGCCGATGCTGGCGAAATTGTTCGGCTGGAACGCGGTGCTGGGGCTGGCCTGCATTCCGCTGAGCATCGTCTTTGTCGTCTATATGATCATGGCGAAGGACGCGCCCAATGCGCCGCCTGCCAAGAAGCTGATCGATTATTTCGAGCCGTTGAAGCAAGCTGACGCTTGGTGGTTGATGGGCTTTTATGCGGTGACGTTCGGCGGGTTCGTGGGGCTGGCGGCATCCCTGCCGATCTACTTCACCGACCAGTTCGGGCTGACGCCGATCATCGCGGGCTATTGCACGGCGGGTTGCGTGTTCGCCGGGTCGCTGGTGCGGCCGATGGGCGGGGCGCTCGCCGACCGGATCGGCGGCGTAAAGACGCTGACCATGGTGTTGATCGTCGCGGCGCTGGCGCTGACGGGGGTGGCTTATGCGACGACATTGGTCGGGGCACTGGGCTTCTTCGTGCTGGCGATGCTGGCGCTGGGCACGGGCAACGGGTCGGTATTCCAGTTGGTGCCGCAGCGGTTCCAGGCGGAAATCGGCGTCATGACCGGCCTGGTCGGCATGGCCGGTGGTATTGGCGGCTTTTACCTCGCCAGTTCGCTGGGGCTGGCCAAGCAGTTTACCGGCAGCTTTGCGTCGGGCTTTCTGATCTTTGGGGGACTGGCCCTGGTGGCACTGCTGGGGCTGACGATGGTCAAGGGCAAGTGGCGCGCGACCTGGACCAGCGGCGCGCGGATTTAAGGGTAGGGGAGGAGGCGGCGGTCCCATGAGGCCGCCGCCCCAAATTTCGAAATTTACGCAAACCGTTCGTGCCGACCACAGTCAGAGGCTCAGGCTGAACGGGATTTTTACGTATGTCTTCGTCCAAGGGGGGCGATTGTCCATGAAGATCATCATCGCATCGGCGGCCGTGCTGGCCGCCGCAGGGCCGGCTTGCGCCCAAGAGATCAGCCTGAAACCCATCGCCGAAGCGCGGTTGCGCTATGAGCATGTCGATCAGGACGGCCTGCTCAAAGAGGCGGACGCACTGACCGTCCGCGCCCGCGCCGGGGTGAGCGCCAGCAGCGGGGCGCTGTCCGCCACCATCGTGGGGCAGGGGACGCTGGCCGTCATCGATCATTATTATGACGGGCTGAACGGCGACGCTACCCGGCCGATCGTGGCCGATCCGCAGAATATCGCGCTCTATATCGCGCAGTTGCAATATAAGACCAAGGCGGTGACGCTGACCGGCGGGCGGCAGAAGATCGTGCTGGATGACGAACGCTTTGTCGGCAATGTCGCCTTCCGCGACAATGGGCAGACGTTCGATGCGGTGCGGGCGGAACTGACCCCGGTCAAGGGGCTGAAGCTGGACGTTGCCTATGCCTGGAGCGCGCGGACGATCTGGGGTTTTGAGGGCAAAGGCGCGCGGCAGCAGGCGGTGAGTGGCGACAATATCTTTGCCAACCTGTCCTATGCGACGCCCGTCGGCACGCTGACCGGCTTTGCCTATATGGTCGATCAGAATGAGGCGGCGGTGCAGGCCTTCCGGCTGTCGAGCCAGACCTATGGGGTGCGGCTGGCGGGGACGCGGCCTTTGTCCAAGGTCGCCAAACTATCCTATCAGATCAGCTATGCGCGGCAGTCGGACCATCATCGCAATCCCAATGATTATCGCGCGGATTACTGGCTGGCGGACGCGACGCTGGACGTCGGGGGCTTCAAGCTGAATGGCGGGTATGAGGTGCTGGGGGCGAGCAGCGGCCTGCCCTTCACCAGCTTCCAGACGCCGCTCGGCACCAATTTCAAATTTCAGGGCTGGGCCGACAAATTCCTGACGACGCCCGCCAATGGCGTGCGCGACCTGTATGTCGGGGGTGGCTATGGCTGGAAACAGATGGGGCCGCTGGCCGGAGTTGCGCTGGCGGGCAGCTGGCATCGGTTCGAGAGCGACCGGCTGGACCAGCATTATGGCGACGAGATCGATCTCATAGCCTCGGCGAAGGTGAAGAAGACGGCGTTGTCGATCCGCTACGCCCATTATGACGCCAAAGTGATGGCGACCGATACCGACAAGCTCTGGCTCCAGGCGGATTGGGCCATCTGATTGAAAAAGCATGAGAGGAATCGCTTGAGTGGTCGGGCAATTCCCCATATGCTGCACTGCAAGGGACAAGGATGTCCTCAACACACAAGCTGCGGCGGTCCAGGGACGGATCGACAAGGCGCTTATGATGGCAAAGCCGCCATCCTGACTTTCGGTTCTTACCGGGGGTCAGGATGGCGGCTTTTTTGGTTTCTGGAGCGACGGGGATGGAATTTCAGATCGGAACAACGGAGCCGGTAGCGGACAGCGCGGACGATATCCGCGTGCCGTCGGACGATGTGCGCGAACATCTGGTCGTGGTCGGCAACGGCATGGCTGGATGCCGCGCAGTCGAGGAATTGCTGGCGCGCGATGCGGGGCGCTATCGCGTCACCATCTTCGGCGCGGAACCGCATGTGAACTACAACCGCATCATGCTCTCGCCGGTGCTGGCGGGGGAGAAGACGTTCGAGCAGATCGTCATCAACGACCGCGCCTGGTACGCCGACAATGGCATCGACCTGATCGTCGCCGATCCGGTGACGGCGATTGATCGCGCCGCCAAGCGGGTGACCGCGCAGAGCGGGCGCAGCGTCCAGTATGACAAGCTATTGATCGCGACCGGCTCCGATCCGTTCATCATCCCGGTGCCGGGCAAGGATCTGCCCGGCGTCATCAGCTTCCGCGACATGAAGGATGTCGACACGATGCTGGCCGCGGCGGGCCAGGGCGGGGACGCGGTGGTGATCGGCGGCGGGCTGCTGGGGCTGGAGGCGGCGCACGGCCTGACCCTGCGCGGCATGAAGGTGACGGTGATCCATCTGATGGACACGCTGATGGAGCGGCAGCTGGACGAAGCGGCGGGCTGGTTGCTCAAGAGCGCGCTGGAAGCGCGAGGGCAGACGATCCTGACCGGCGCGAACACCGCCGAGATTTTTGGGGAAGGCCAGGTCGAGGGCGTGCGGTTGAAGGACGGCACGGAAATTCCGGCCAGCCTGGTCGTCATGGCGGTGGGCATCCGTCCATCGACGGCGTTGGCGCGCGAGGCGGGGTTGGACGTCAACCGCGGCATCAAGGTGGACGACCATATGGTCACCAGCGATGCCGCTATATTGGCGGTCGGCGAATGCGTCGAGCATGACGGCAATGTTTATGGCCTGGTCGCGCCGCTGTGGGATATGTGCCGCAGCCTGGCGGACGGGCTGACCGACCGGCACACGGGCTATAAGGGGTCGGTCACATCGACCAAGCTGAAGGTCGCCGGGCTGGACGTGTTTTCCGCGGGCGACTTTTCCGGCGGGGACGGGTGTGAGGATATCGTCCTGCGCGACGCGGCGCGCGGCGTCTATAAACGCGTCGTGGTGAAGGACGATCGCGTCGTCGGTGCCGTCCTCTATGGCGATACGGCTGATGGCGGCTGGTATTTCGACCTGTTGAAGCGCGGCGAGAGCGTCGCCGACATGCGCGACCTGCTGATCTTCGGCCAGGCCTTCGCCCAGGGAGGGGGCGCGCTGGACCCTAAGGCGGCCGTTGCGGCGCTCTCGGACGATGCCGAGATTTGCGGCTGCAACGGCGTCAGCAAGAGCCAGGTCGTCGCCTGCATCGACGCGGGCGCATGCAGCCTGGACGCGGTGCGGGCGGGCTGCAAGGCGTCGGCGAGTTGTGGCAGCTGCACCGGGCTGGTCGAAAATCTGCTGGCCGTAACCCTGGGCGAAGCCGTCCAGTCCGGCCCCAAGACGATGTGCAAATGCACCAGCTTCGGCCATGACGATGTACGGCGGGAGATCGTCGCGCAGGACATGCGTGCCATCCCCGAAGTCATGCAGAAGCTGCACTGGACCACGCCCGATGGCTGTTCCTCCTGCCGTCCTGCGCTCAATTACTATCTGCTCTGCGCGCTGCCGGGGGACTATGTCGACGACCAGCAGAGCCGCTTCGTCAATGAACGCATGCACGCCAATATTCAGAAGGACGGCACCTATTCGGTCGTGCCGCGTATGTGGGGTGGCCTCACCAACCCACGGGAATTGCGGGCGATCGCCGATGTGGTCGAGAAGTTCAACGCGCCGATGGTCAAGGTCACCGGCGGACAGCGGCTCGACATTTTCGGGATCAGGAAGGAGGATCTGCCCGCCGTCTGGGCCGACCTCAATGCGGCGGGGATGGTGTCGGGCCATGCCTATGGCAAGTCGCTGCGCACGGTGAAGACCTGCGTGGGGTCCGAATGGTGCCGGTTCGGGACGCAGGACTCGACGGGCCTTGGCGTCAAGACCGAGCGGATGACCTGGGGGTCGTGGATGCCCCACAAGTTCAAGATCGCGGTGTCAGGCTGCCCCCGCAATTGCGCGGAAGCGACGATCAAGGATTTCGGGATCGTCTGCGTGGACTCAGGCTATGAACTGCATGTCGGCGGCAATGGCGGCATCCATGTCCGCGTCACCGACCTGCTGTGCAAGGTCGCGACCGAGCAGGAGGCGCTCGATTATTGCGCCGCCTTCACCCAGCTTTATCGCGAGGAAGCGCGCTATCTGGAGCGGACCGCGCCATGGATCGAGCGGGTCGGCGTCGATTATGTGAAGGCGCGGATCGTGGAGGATGAAGCGGGGCGCGAGGCGCTGCGCGCGCGGTTCCTCTTCTCGCAGCAGTTCATGCAGGACGATCCCTGGGCGGAGCGCGCCGCCGGTGGGCAGGCGGAATTGCACCAGCCCCTCGACCCCATCAGCATCGCGGCGGAGTGAACGACATGACGGATTGGATCGACATCGGCACGCTGGCCGACATCCCCCAGCGCGGCGCGCGCACGGTGCAGATCGGCGCGGAGAAAGAAATCGCGGTGTTCCGCACCGGCGACGATCAGGTCTTCGCGCTGGTCAATGAATGTCCGCACAAAAAGGGGCCGCTTTCCCAAGGCATCGTCCACGGTCATAGCGTCGCCTGCCCGCTGCATAACTGGAACATCGCATTGAAGACGGGCGAGGCGCAGGGCGCGGATAGCGGCTGCACGCCGACCATTGCGGTGAGGGAAGAGGGCGGGCGAATATGGATTGCGCGACCGGTGGCGGTGCAGGTGGCGGCGTGAGGGTTGGGCTTTCTTCTCCCCTCCCTTTTAAGTTCGACGGAGTCACGTGCCTCCGTCGAAGGGCCGGGGGTGGGTGCCTCCGAAGGAGGCTCGCTGCGCTCGCCACCCACCGCAATTCTTCCCTAAGTAGGGAGGGGCTATGACCATCTCCATCCGCACCACCTGTGCCTATTGCGGCGTAGGCTGCGGCATATCAGCGACGCCCACCGGGCCACGAACCGTCACGATCGCAGGCGATGAGGCGCATCCGGCCAATGCGGGGAAGCTCTGTTCCAAAGGGACGCATCTGGGCGAGACGGTGGGGCTGAACGGGCGGTTGCTGCACCCGATGATCGGCAGCAAGCGCGCCAGTTGGGACAAGGCGCTGGACCTGGTCGCGCGGAAATTTCGCGAGACGATCGCCCAGCACGGCCCCGACAGCGTGGCTTTCTATGTCTCGGGCCAGTTGCTGACCGAGGATTATTATGTCGCCAACAAGCTGATGAAGGGCTTCATCGGGTCGGCGAATATCGACACCAACAGCCGCCTGTGCATGTCTAGCGCAGTGGCGGGACACATGCGCGCCTTTGGCGAGGATGTGGTGCCCGCCAGCTATGATGATCTGGACGCGGCGGACCTGATCGTGCTGGTCGGGTCGAACACCGCCTGGTGCCACCCGATCGTCTATCAGCGCATCCAGGCCGCGCGCGCGGCGCGGGGCACGAAGCTGGTGGTGATCGACCCGCGCCGCACCGAAACCTGTGAGGACGCCGACCTGCATTTGGCGGTAAAGCCGGGCACCGACGTCGCGCTGATGAACGGCCTGCTCGCCTGGTGTGCAGCCGAGGGGGTCACCGATCCTGCTTTCATCGCCGACCATGTGAGCGCACCCGAAGGCTTTTGGGACCACATCGCCATCGGCCATGACCTGTGGACGACGGCCAAGACCTGCGACATCGCGCCTGCGCTGCTGGAGCAATTCTACCGACTGTTCGCCGCCACGCCGCGCACGGTCACGATGTTCAGCCAGGGCATCAACCAGTCGATCCGCGGCACCGATCAGGTCAATGCGATCATCAACGTGCATCTGGCGACGGGCCGTATCGGCAAGCCGGGCGCGGCGCCTTTCTCGATCACCGGTCAGCCCAACGCCATGGGCGGACGGGAAGTGGGTGGCCTTGCCTCCACGCTGGCGGCGCATATGGATTTCTTGGCCGACAATGTTGCGCGAGTGGGGCGTTTCTGGGCCGCGCCGGCCATGGCGACCAAGCCGGGCCTGAAGGCCGTCGACCTGTTTCGCCAGATCGGCGAAGGGCGGATCAAGGCGCTATGGGTGATGGCGACTAACCCCGCCGTATCGCTGCCCGATGCGGGCCGCGTGCGCGAGGCGCTGGAGGCCTGCCCCTTCGTCGTCGTGTCGGACATCATCGCCGATACCGACACCAGCGTTCATGCCCATGTGCGCCTGCCCGCCGCGGGATGGGGCGAGAAGGATGGGACCGTCACCAATAGCGACCGGACGATCAGCCGTCAGCGGCCTTTCATGGCGCTGCCGGGCGAGGCGAAGCCGGACTGGTGGATCGTGACTGAGGTCGCGCGCCGCATGGGGTGGCGCAATGCCTTCGCCTATGATCGGCCTGCCGATATCTGGCGCGAACATGCGCGGTTGACGGCCTATCAGAATGACGGTGCGCGCGTGCTGAACCTGCACGCTTGGGCGACGATCGGCAATGACGCCTATGACGCGATGACGCCGTTTCGCTGGGGCGGGGATGCGCCCTTCGCCAATGGTTTTACGACGCCCGATGGCAAGGCGCGGCTGGTGTTGACCCGGCAGATGGACGTGCAAGGGCCGCTTAAGGACTGGCCGCTGACGCTCAATACCGGGCGCTATCGCGACCAGTGGCATACGATGACGCGCACGGGGCTGGCCCCCAAGCTGGCGCGGCATCGCGAGGAGCCGCTGGTCGAGATGCATCCGCGCGACGCCATGGCGCTGGGCATCAGCGATGGCGATCTGGCGCGGGTGCGGACGGCGCAGGGTGACAGTATCTTCCGCGCTGCGATCAGCGAAGGGCAGCGTTCCGGCGAGATTTTCACGCCGATCCACTGGACCGACCGGACATCGAGCGGCGGTCGCACCGGCCTGCTGCCCCGGCCGCTGGTCGATCCCCATTCGGGCCAGCCGGGTTTCAAATCGACCCCCGCCAGCGTCGAGCGGGTCGCGACCGAATGGCGCGGCTTCCTGATCCTGCGCGGGGATGAACCCGTGCGGCTACCGTGCCTGTGGGCGACGCGCGTGACGGTGCCGGGCGGCGCGCTGTACGAAGTGGCGGGCCATGGCGATGCGGCGCGGCTGGAGGCCAGCCTGCCCAAGGGCGATGGGGTCGAGGCGATCGACCAGACCCGCGGCACGCGGCGGGTGGCGATCATCCGCGACGGCAGGCTGGCGGGCATATTGATCGTGACACGGACGGGCCTGCTGCCCTCGCGCGACTGGTTGATCGGGCAATTGTCGGTCGAGGGCGTGGGCGCTTCGGTGCTCGCCGCGCGCGGACCGGGCAGCCAGCCGGATAAGGGCGCGACCATCTGCGTCTGTTTCGACATCGGCCTCAACCAGATCGTTGCGGCGATCCGCGACCAGCAACTGGTCGATGTGCCCGCCATCGGCCAGGCGCTGGGGGCGGGGACCAATTGCGGGTCGTGCCGTCCCGCGCTCGCCAATCTGTTGAAAGACACCCGTCAGGAGACGTTGCATGCAGCCGAATGAAGGCATTGCGCCCGGTGAAGTCTGGCTGGTCGGCGCGGGACCGGGCGACCCGGACCTGCTGACGCGCAAGGCGGAAAAGCTGATCGCCGCCGCCGACATCGTCTTTTTCGATGCGCTGGTCGGGCCGGGCGTGCTGGACCTGATCCCCGATGGCGTCGAGCGGGTGAGCGTGGGCAAGCGGTCCGGGCGGCATAGCAAGGCGCAGGAGAGCATCAACGACCTGCTGCTCGGGGCGGCCAAAGCGGGCCAGCGGGTGGTGCGGTTGAAGGGCGGCGATCCGTCGATCTTTGGCCGGTCGGCCGAGGAGATGGCGCATTTGGGCCAAGCGGGGGTGCGGTTCCGCATCTGCCCCGGCATCACCACGGCGAGCGCAGCGGCGGCGAGCGGGAGTGCGTCGTTGACGCTGCGCGGCGTGGCGCGGGGGCTGACTTTGATCACGGCGCATTGGAAAGCGGGCGAGCCGTTAAGCCTGGACTGGGACGCGCTGGCGCGGCCGGGCGGGACGCTGGGCATCTATATGGGTCGTGCGGCGGCGGGCGAGATCGGCCGGTCGCTGATCGCGGCGGGGCGCGATCCTGAAACGCCGGTCATGGTGGCGGTCAATGTGTCGCTGCCGGGCGAGCGGCTGATCCGGGGCAAGCTGTCGGCGCTGGCCTTTCTGGTGCAGACGATCAGCGACGACGATCCGACATTGCTGCTGATCGGTGAGGCGGTGGCGGGGACGCATATACCGGTGGATGTGTCGGCGAATGAGGCGCTTTCGGTTTAGCCCCGATCGGCATCGCCGCCCGCGACGACGGGCCTTCGTCATCCAATTGCAACCGCCCGGTCATCAAACTGTCCGCGCCCGTGACTAGGGCGCATCGCCCATGGGCGATCATCATCTCGAACAGGCGCGCAATCCATCGTCGGGACGGCTGTGGGCGGGTTGGGCCAGCCTGTTGGCGCAGGTCGAACGCCTGACCCGCCGGACCGACAGCGAAGACCTGCTGCATGACGCCTATGTCCGCATGGCTGCGCGGCCGCAGCAACCGGATAATGAAGAAGCGTTTCTGGTCCGCGCTGCGATCAACCGCGCGCGCGACGCCTATCGCCGCGACAAGGTGCGCGGCGTCGATACTGGGGACGATGCGCTCGCCATGTTGCGCGACGGCGCACCGATGCAGGATGAAGCGATGATGGCGCGGGCCAGGCTGGATCGGGTGCGCGAAGGGATAGACAGGCTGTCGCCCCGCACGCGCGAAGTCTTCCTGCTCCAGCGCATCGACAATCTGAAATATCGCGAGATTGCCGAACGGCTCGAAATAAGCCAGAGCGCGGTCGAGAAGCATATGGCCAAGGCGATGACCTTCCTTGGCGATTGGACGAAGGATTGGTGAACCTAGACATGTCCGGCGAGCGCCTTGACCCCCGGACCGCCGCGGAGTGGATCGCCAGGCTCCATGCGGATGGCCGGACGGCCGACGACGATCAGGCCTTTCGCGCCTGGATCGCCGCCGATGCTGCCCATGCCGCGGCGTTCGAGCGGGCGAGCGATATCTGGGCGCTGGTGCCCGGCGCCGATGTCGTCCCGGCGCGCGCCGCACCACCCATCCTGTCCCGCCGCAATATGCTGGTCGCCTGTGCCGGGACGATCGTCGCGGGCGGCGGGATGGTGGCGGTGCAAAGCGCCTATGCCGGTACGGGCTATGCGACCGGGATCGGCGAGCAGCGCCGCATCGTCCTGGCAGACGGATCGTCGCTGCTGCTCGATACCGACACGCGGGTGCGTGCGGTCGCCACCGCCGATCGCCGCACCCTATGGCTGAAACAAGGGCGGATCGCGCTATCCATCGCGCCGACGGCGGTCCCCTTCGCCATCGACGCGGGCAATGGCGGCTTCGTCGCGGGGCAGGGGCGGTTCGACATACGCCGCGACGGGGACGATCGGCTGGCGGTAACCGCGCTGGCCGGGCGGGCGGATGCGGCGATCGCGGGCACGCGCCGCACCCTTGCCGCGGGGGAACGATTGCGATCCGATGCGCGCGGCGTGCAGGTCGATCGCCCGGACGCGGACAGCACGCAGGCATGGGAAAGCGGCCGCGCCGTCTTTCACGACGACCGGCTGGACGCGGTCGCGGCGGAGGCCAACCGCTACAGCCTGACGCATCTGGCGATCGCCGACCCGCGCACGTCGGCCCTGCGCGTCAGCGGCATGTACCGCATGGGCGACAATGTCGCGCTGGGTCAGGCGCTGGCGCAATTGCTGTCGATCCCGGTGCGCACGATCGAAGACCGGGTGCTGCTGGGCGGCTGAAAAAAATATCGTCGGTGGGGGTGGGGTAGAAAGCGGCTGGCGCGTCGGGGAAGCGCGGCGCCTCTGCCGCAATCCATGGGGGATTTCCGTGACCGTTTCTTTCTCGCGCCCTGTGCGCCGTTCGCTGGTGCTGGGCGCCGCTCTGGCTGCCTTGTGTGTCGTCCCGGCGCAGGCACAGCAGCGCGCCACATCCGTTCAGATTGCAGCGCAGCCGCTGGGTCAGGCGTTCCAAGCGATCGCCCAGCAGACCCGCACCGACATATTGTTCGCGCCGCAGGCGGTGGCGGGCATGAGCGGCCCGGCACTGAACGGGCGCATGGACGCAAGGGCAGCGGTCGAACGCCTTATCCAGGGCAAACCGCTGGCGGTCCGCACCCAGGCGAACGGCGCGCTGCTGATCGTCCCAACAGCGGTGTCGCCGCAGGACATGGCGGCCGATGGCGCAGCCGAAGCCGCCCCTGAAATCATCGTCACCGGCTATGCCGCCAGCCTGTCGAGCGCGCTCGCCGAAAAGCGTAAGGCGACCAATGTCGTCGATGTCGTGAAGGCCGAGGATATCGGCAAATTCCCTGCTCAGAATATCGCCGAAGCGCTGCAGCGCGTACCTGGCGTATCGATCGTGCGCGATCGTGGCGAGGGCGTCTTCGTCCGCATCCGTGGCCTTGGCGCCAATTTCCAGGTGGTGACGCTCAACGGCCGCGCCGCTGCGGTGAATGAAAATGTCCGCGACAGCGGCCAGAGCGGCCGCCAGTTCCGTTTCGACACGCTGCCGTCCGAACTCATGTCGGCGGTGGAGGTGATCAAAAGCCCGCGCGCCGACTTGGCCGAAGGCGGCATCGGCGGCATCGTCAACCTTCAGACCTTTCGCCCGATCGACCTGAAGAAGCCGGTGCTGGCCCTGTCCGCCACGGCCAGTTCGCCACGCCTGGCGGATACGGTCGATCCGCGCATTTCCGGCATGGCGAGCTGGGTCAATGACTCAGGCACGTTCGGCGCGCTGATCGCGGCAGTCTATGACGAGCGCACGACCCGGCAGGATCGCGTCACCAGCGTCGGCTGGGCCGACGGGCGGATCGACAGCAATGGCGACGGCACGCTGGACAGCGACACGATCCTGGTGCCGACCAGCACCCGTCCGACGCTGGAGCGAGAAAATCGTAACCGTATCGGCATCAACGGCGCGATCCAGTGGCGGCCGGACGACCGGTTCGAACTCAATGTCGATGGCCTATGGAGCCGCCTCAACATTGATTATGACGAACTGACCTACTCCACCGACTTTTCCGCGACCACCCCGCGCGCGATCGTGCCGGGCACCGCAGTGATTGAAAATGGCGTGCTGACCGCCGCGACGGTCACGACCTCGACGCAGATCGGGCGCGAAACCTCGCGCCTCAAATATGACAATTGGCTGGTGGGCGCGAACGCCAAATGGACGGCCGATGGCTGGACGCTGGCGGCGGACGCGAGCCTGGGCCGTGCCTATTCCAATACGCCCACGCCCATCTATCGCACGCGGTTGCTCGGCACCGTCGGTAATGTGTCCTTCGATTATGGCAAGGTGGGGGATCGCCTGCCGAACCTCAGCTTCCAGTCGGCGGACCTGAACGAACCGACCACCCTGCCGGGGCGGCGGATCGAATATCGCGTGAACGATTCGCTCGATCGTCAGCGCGCGGCGACCTTCGACGTGGCGCGCGAACTCGATGGTGTGGTCAGCAACCTGCGCTTCGGCGCGAAATATGAAAAGCGCGACCGGACCTATCACCGCCGCGACATCAACTTCACCAGCGGCATAGCCGGCCGCCGTTTCGACGACAGCTATTTCGAGGCGTTTCCGGTCGACGATTTCCTCCATGGCGTCGGCGGCACCCTGCCTACAAGCTGGCTCATGCCCGATCCCGATCGCTTCATGGACGCCGCGACCGGCAAGGAAGCCTTGCTCAATGCCGACCTGACCCGCAGCGATCGCCGCAACAGCTACGCCATCGATGAACGGATCATCGCGGGCTACGGCATGGCCGCGTTCAGCTTTCCGCTGGGCGGCGTGACGATCCGTGGCGACGCGGGCGTGCGCTACGCCCATACCCGCCAGACCTCCTCGGGCTATGCCGACAATGGCACCGCCGCGCTACCGGTGCGCTACGAACGCAACTACGACAATATCCTCCCCTCGCTGAACCTGGTCGCGGAATTCACGTCCAAGCTGCAAATGCATCTGGCCGCGTCGAAGGTGATCACGCGCCCCTCGCTCGCCGACCTCGCGCCACGCCTGACGATCAACTCCAACCCCACGGTATTGACGGCGGTCGGCGGCAACCCGGAACTGCGCCCGTTCGAAGCGTGGCAATATGACGGCACGGTCGAATGGTATTTCGCGCCGGGCAGCGCGCTGATCGGTGGCGCCTTCTACAAGGACATCACCACCTTCGTCTTCCAGCAGACGCGTGCCTTCAATCTGGACGGTCAGGTCTATCGCCTGACCGCGCCGCAAAATGGCGGCGCCGCCCATGTCGTGGGCGTCGAAATCGCCTATCAGCAATTGTTCAAGATGCTGCCCGCGCCGTTCGACGGCCTCGGCTTCCAGGCCAACTACACCCACACCGCCAGCAAGGGCACCTATGCGCTGTCGGACGGCACCACCTTTCGCGACGCACTGACCGACGTGGCCTCGGACAGCTTCAACCTCACTGCCTTCTACGAAAAGGGACCGGTCGGCGCACGCGCCAGCTATAGCTGGCGGGGCAAGGTATTGCGCGATGTCGGCGGCGCGGGGCTGGCGGCCAACAATGATTCCGCCTTCGGCAGCCTCGACTTCGATATTTCCTACAAGGTGACACCCAATGTCACATTCGTCGTCCAGGGGATCAACGTCGCGGGCGGTGTGCAGTGGCAATATGTCCGCGACAACCGGTTCGCCGGCTACACCGACTATGGCACCACATTGATGGCTGGCGTGCGCGCACGCTTCTGACGGAAGGAATGACGATGACGATCTTGTCCCGCAAGGTGGCGCTGGCCGCACTGGCGCTGCTGGGCACAGCCCTTTCCTACGCCCCGGCCGGGGCGCAGGAAGCGCGCAACATCATCCTGTTCCTGGGCGACGCGGGCGGCGTGCCGACGCTCAATGCCGCAGGCATCATGGCGCATGACCGGCCGCAGTCGCTGTTCATCCATTCCATGCCCCATGTCGGCCTGTCGGACACGTCGGCGCTCAACAATTGGGTTACGGATTCGGCCGCTGGCATGACCGCGATCATGACAGGGCACAAGACCGACAGCGGCATGGTGTCGGCGCTCCCGTCCGGCACCGATGGCGCGGTCACGCCGGTCAAGACCTTCCTGGAATATGCCGAACAGCGCGGCCTTTCCACCGGCGTCGTCACCAACATGCGAATCTGGGACGCGACCCCTGCGGCCTGCTACGCGCATGTCGCCTCGCGCAAGGACAAGGATCAAATCCTGCGCCAGCTGCTTAACCCCCGCTTCGGCAACGGCGTGGACATCGTGATCGGCAAGGGGCAGGCGGATGCGGTCGCGTCCTTCGCCAAGGACGGCACGACGCCGGATAAGGCCTTCGCCAAGGCGGGATACAGGTTCGGCAGCGACCCCGCCATCGTGCGAGACGCCGCCCGCGTGGCCGTTCTGCGCGACACGGATTTCGCGCCCATCCCGGCGGTCGAAGCCACGGTTGCCCAACTCGCCCGCAATCCCAAGGGCTATTTCCTGATGGTCGAATGGGACATGCACACCGACAAGCCGGAAAAGGGCATGGATCATGTCATCGAAATGGACGACATGATCCGCCGCATCAGCGCCGTGGCCGGCAAGGATACGCTGATCCTCTTCACCGCCGATCATAGTTTCGGCCTGCGCATGGGCGGCGGCAAGCGCAACGCCCCGCTGGCGCAGCAATATGCCGCCGAGGCCGCCAAGCCCGGCACGACGATCGCCAGCAACCCGGTCATCAGTGTTGAGGATGGCCACACCGGCGAGGAAGTGATCGCCGCCGCCACCGGCCCCGGCGCGCAGCAGGTGCACGGCTTTTTCCCCAACACGCGCCTGTTCGATGTGATGATGAACGCAATGGGGTGGAAAAAGGCGGATTGACCGTCGCCTAACCCATCGCGCGAACAAAAAAAATACCCCGCCGGAATCACTCACGGCGGGGCTATAGTTCAGGGAGGTGTCGCCCAGAGGGGGGATCAAGGCGACACATCCTATATAGGAAGGATTTTCGCAGCGTCAATGACCGTTGCGTTTCAAAACCTGTCTGGATGTAGCGCCCTATGGCATTTCACGCGTTGCTGCCGTCACGTCCGCATCTTGAAAGCCTGGCATAATCGATCCATGTGAACGCCGTTCCATCATCACGCCAGAAGACGAGAGATCATGACCATCGACGCCATGCCAGAACCCCAGACGCACGCCTTCGAAGCGGATGTTTCGCGCCTGCTGCATCTGATGGTGCATTCGGTCTATTCGGACAAGGATGTGTTCCTGCGCGAACTTATCTCCAACGCGGCCGATGCGTGCGAAAAGCTGCGCTATGAGGCGCTGGCGCAACCCGCCCTGCTGAGCGACGATCCGCAGGCGCGCATCACCCTGACCCTGGACAAGGATGCCGGTCGGCTCACGATCGAGGATAATGGCATCGGCATGACCGCCGCCGACATGGCCGAAACGCTGGGCACCATCGCGCGGTCCGGCACCAAGGCGTTCATGGACAAGGTCGCCGCCGACCAGGGCGGCGAAGGGCAGCAGCTGATCGGCCAATTCGGCGTCGGTTTCTATTCCGCCTTCATGGTGGCGGGCCATGTCGATGTCCTGTCCCGCCGCGCCGGTACGGACGAAGCGACCCGCTGGTCGTCCGATGGTCTTGGCACTTACAACATCACCCCGGTCGATTTGGCCGATGCGCCCATACGCGGCACGCGGGTCGTCCTCCACTTGCTGGACGATGCTAAAAACTATGCCGATCGCTATGGCGTGGAGCGTATCGTCAAGGCGCAATCGGGCCATGTGCCCGTGCCGATCTTCATCCAGGACGCAGGCAGCGAAGAGGAAGCGCAGCAGGTCGCCGATGGTGCGGCGCTGTGGACCAAGCCCAAGTCGCAGATCAGCGAAGAGGAATATGCCGATTTCTATCGCAGCGTCGCGGGCCAGTTCGACACGCCCGCGCTGACGCTCCACTATCGCGCGGAGGGGCGGCACGAATATTCCGTGCTGGCCTTCCTTCCGGAAACCAAGCCGTTCGACCTGTTCGATCCCGACCGCAAGGGCCGGATCAAACTCTATGTCCGGCGCGTGTTCATCACCGATGAGGCGGAGGTTCTGCCCCGCTATCTGCGCTTCGTGCGCGGCCTGGTCGATTCCGCCGACCTGCCGCTCAATATGTCGCGGGAGATGATCCAGGATAGCCCGGTGCTGGCCGCGATCCAGAAGGGCGTCACCAACCGCATCCTGTCCGAACTCGACAAGCTCTCCAGCAACGATGCCGATAAGTATGCGGCCATCTGGGACAATTTCGGCCCGGTCCTCAAGGAAGGGCTGTACGAGGATTTCGAGCGGCGCGAACAGCTATTGGGCCTGGCTCGGTTCAAAAGCACGACGGCGGGCGACAGTTGGCGATCGCTCAAGGACTATGTCGCAGGGCTGAAGGACAATCAGACCGCCATCTATTACGCCACTGGCTCCGACATCGAACGGCTCGCCCAATCGCCCCAGTTGGAAGGGTTCCGCGCCCGCGGGATCGAGGTGCTGCTGCTGCCAGACCAGGTCGACAGTTTCTGGACGACGATCGGCGTCGATTATGAGGGCAAGCCGTTCAAGTCGGTGACCCAGGGGGCAGCCGACCTCAGCCTCATCCCCCTGGCCGAAGGCGAAGCCGCATCCAAGGCGGTCAGCGACGAAACCTTTGACGCCTTTATCGCCTATGCCAAGGATGTGCTGGCCGATCAGATATCGGACGTCCGCGCGTCGGATCGCCTGACCACCAGCGCCGTCTGCGTGGTCGCGCCTGACAATGCCATGGATATCCAACTGGAAAAGATGCTGGCGGCGGCCGGGCGCGCGCCTGAACGCGCCAAGCCCGTGCTGGAGGTCAATCCGGGCCACGCCCTGATCGCCAAGCTGGCGGAGGCCGCCGATGGCGACGATCGCCGCGATATCGCCTTCCTGCTGCTCGACGAAGCCCGCATCGCAGAGGGCGAACAGCCCACCGATCCCCGCGCCTTCGCCGAACGGCTGGAACGGCTGATGACCCGCGCGCTGGGCTGATAGCAGGCAGCATCGACCGGCTTTATCCATCTGTTCCCCGGCGAACGCCGGGGTCCAGTTCCACGCTCAGGACTGGACCCGGCCTTCGCCGGGGAACGCCGTGCGTGTTCCGGCGAATCACATAGCGCGTCGGTATGAGACGCCGTCATCGCCAAGACGCGAAGACAATCGTTGCCAATAATCGCCAGCCCCGCCACCCCATCAAAAGATGGCGGGATTGAACTGCCTCACCGCTCGATCTGGCTGACATCCCGCACCGCGCCCTTGGCGGCGTTGGTCGTCATCGCGGCATAGGCGCGCAGCGCTGGCGACACTTCGCGCTTGCGACCAAAGGGCTTCCACGCCTTGTCCCCACGCGCCTCCATCTCCGCGCGGCGTTCGGCCAGCAGCGCGTCGTCCAGGTCGACCTTGATGACGCGCGCGGGGATGTCGATGACGATCGGGTCGCCGGTCTGCACCAAAGCGATCAGGCCGCCCTCCGCCGCTTCGGGCGAGACATGCCCGATCGACAGGCCCGACGTGCCGCCCGAAAAGCGCCCGTCGGTGATCAGCGCGCAGGCCTTGCCCAGTCCCTTCGACTTCAGATAGCTGGTCGGATAGAGCATTTCCTGCATGCCCGGCCCGCCCTTTGGCCCTTCATAACGGATGACGACGACGTCCTTTTCCTTGACCTCATTGCCCAATATGCCCGCGACCGCCGCGTCCTGGCTTTCATAGACGCGCGCCGTGCCGTGGAAGACCAGGATGCTTTCGTCCACGCCCGCCGTCTTCACGATGCAGCCTTCGGGCGCCAGATTGCCGAACAGCACGGCCAGGCCGCCATCCTTGGAAAAGGCATGTTCGGTCGATCGGATCACGCCATGCTCGCGGTCGGTGTCCAGTTCTTCCCAGCGTTCCGACTGGCTGAACGCCGTCTGGGTCGGCACGCCGCCGGGCGCCGCGCGGTAGAAGTTGCGCACTTCCTCGCTATTGGTGCGGCCAATGTCCCAGCGCGCGAGCGCCGCTGCCATCGTCGGCGCATGCACCGTCGGCAGGCTGCCGTCGATCAGGCCGCCACGCTCCAACTCGCCCAGGATCGCCATGATCCCGCCAGCGCGGTGGACATCTTCCATATGTACGTCGCTCTTGGCGGGCGCGACCTTGCACAGGCACGGCACGCGCCGCGACAGCCGGTCGATGTCCGCCATGGTGAAATCGATCCCGCCTTCATAGGCCGCCGCCAGCAGATGCAGCACTGTATTGGACGATCCGCCCATGGCGATGTCCACGCTCATTGCATTTTCGAACGCGGCGAAATTGGCGATGTTGCGTGGCAGGACGCTGGCATCGTCCTGCTCATAATAGCGTTTGGTGATATCGACGATGACATGGCCCGCCTCGCGGAACAGCCGCTCGCGATCGGCATGAGTCGCCAACGTCGAACCATTGCCTGGCAACGACAGGCCCAGCGCTTCGGTCAGGCAGTTCATCGAATTGGCGGTGAACATGCCCGAACAGCTGCCGCAGGTCGGGCAGGCGGAGCGCTCGATCGTCTGCACTTCCTCGTCGGTATAGCTTTCGTCGGCGGCGACGACCATCGCATCGACCAAGTCGAGCGCGACCTTCTTGCCGCGCAGGGTCGTCTTGCCCGCTTCCATCGGCCCGCCGGACACGAAGACGACGGGGATGTTGAGGCGCATCGCAGCCATCAACATGCCCGGCGTGATCTTGTCGCAGTTGGAAATGCACACGATCGCGTCGGCGCAATGGGCATTGACCATATATTCCACGCTGTCGGCGATCAGGTCGCGGCTGGGCAGCGAATAGAGCATGCCGCCATGACCCATGGCGATGCCGTCATCGACCGCGATGGTGTTGAATTCCTTGGCAACGCCGCCCGCCGCCTCGATCTCCCGCGCGACCAGCTGGCCCAGATCCTTAAGGTGCACATGGCCCGGCACGAACTGGGTGAAGCTGTTGGCGATCGCGATGATCGGCTTGCCGAAATCGGAATCCTTCATCCCCGTCGCGCGCCAAAGTCCGCGCGCGCCCGCCATGTTGCGGCCGTGAGTGGTGGTGCGAGAGCGGTAGGCGGGCATTTCGATGGTCCTTCGGCAATAGAGCGGCCCCCTTACAGCCTGGGGACGGGCTGTGAAACATATTATTCCCTTTGCCCGCCCATGTCAGGTTTTGCGTATGCGGGCAAAGGCTGTTGCGTCATTTTGTTGCGGAGGGCGATGGCTGGACGGCATCCCGAACCGCCCTGTCCAACACCTCGGATTTCCGGCAGAAGCCTTCATCCAAGTTATTGATAATAAACACTCCTGAAGAATTTCTACGGGGCGGCACCCATGAAGTTAGGGACGTTGAGCCAAAGCCGCGCCCTTGTCCCACGATGGCACCGCACGAAAAGGACAGGAATGGCGGGGTGGCGCTCGCGGCGATCATGGTTAAGAAAGCGTTATGCGCGCCTCCCGTCCATCGCCGTTTTTGCGTCCGTTCGTCCTGGCAGGCGCGCTGGGCCTGTCGCTGTTGCTCACCGGTTCGGGCGACCCGGTCCGCGCGGCGGCGCAGGAGGAGGCGATGGCGCCGGGCGGCTATCGCTGGCTGGGCGAAGGGCCGTGGGATGGCCCCATCTATATGGTCATCAGCATCGAGAAGCAGATGATCCATGTCTATAGCGGCGACCAGCTGATCGGGCTGGCCAGCGTATCGACCGGCATGAAGGGGCATCGCACCCCGACCGGCGACTATCCGATCCTGCAAAAGCGGCAATGGCACCGCTCCAACCTCTACAGCAATGCGCCCATGCCCTATATGCAGCGCCTGACCTGGGACGGGATTGCGCTCCACGCCGGGCATAATCCGGGCTATCCCGCCAGCCATGGCTGCATTCGCCTGCCCTACGCCTTCGCGCGGCAACTGTTTGCGCTGACGAAAATGGGGACGATGGTGGAGGTGACGCAGGCGCGACTGAGCGCCGCCCTGCAATATGACGCGCTGGTGGTGGGCGATCCGGGCAGCATGGTGGTGACGTTCGGGCCGGGCCGCGACAGTCGCATCGCCCCGCCGCCCGTGCGCCAGCCTGCAAACGCGGACGACGTCCCAAGGCTGGAAGTCGATCCGACGATCTTCGGGATGGTTCGACGGTAATCGGACGCGCTGGCTCACGGATTGTGCGAACAAGCGGGATGCCGTGTCAGGCCCGGCATGACGGCAGGTCATGCAATCACTCGCGGCCATTCGTCTCCCTCCCTTTTAAGGGAGGGGCCGGGGGTGGGTGCGCCACGAAGTGGCGCTCTGCTGCCGCTAACCCAGCCGTTCGCTGCGCTCGGCCCACCCCAACCCCTCCCTAAAAGGGAAGGGCTTATGTCCTTTTTCCCGCCCCATTCCTCCGCGGTCTCCGCGCCTTCGCGTGAGAAAATCTAATCGACAGAGGCGCGACCGCGGAGATTAAGCAAAAAATCGCGGTCAGCAGCTATGCGTATCGCTGCAATAAAGGCAAGCAATAGGGCGACCCTCCCATCCTCATCGCCTATCTCCGCCGCCGCGAAGGGACATATTCTCAGCCTGCGCGTTCCCTCTGCCATGCCTTGGTCGCCGCGCGCCTCTTCCCAGCAGGCCGGGATCGGGGCAGTTATGATCGTCCTGCAATAAGGAAAGCGCGTCGATGAATGGTGATCCCTTGCCCACCCGGCCGCTACCCGCCCGATCGCTGGCCGTCGCCGCGCTCTCCACCATCGTGGAATGGTATGATTTCACGCTCTATCTCTATTTCGCGACCGTGCTGTCGCGTATTTTCTTCGGCGGCGGCGCGGTGGGGCTGGGCGATGCGCTGGCGGGATTTGCGCTTGCCTATCTGATGCGGCCGGTGGGCGCGATCGTCTTCGGGCATATCGGCGATCGCTATGGGCGGCGGCTGACCATGTTGCTGTCGATGGGGATGATGACGGCGGCGATGCTGGCGACCGCGATGCTGCCCACCCATGCGCAGGTCGGCCCGGCGGCGGGATGGATGATGGTCGGCCTGCGCTGCCTGATGGCCTTCTCCGTCGGGGGCGAATATACCGGCGTCGTCGCCTATCTGCTGGAGGGCGCGCGGGCGGAGCGGCGCGGGTTCGTCACGTCGCTCGCCTCGGCCGCCAGCGAAGTCGGCGCACTGCTGGCGGCGGGCGTGTCCGCGATCACGGTCGCGTCGCTGGACCCACAGAGCCTGGGCGACTGGGGGTGGCGCATTCCCTTTTTCGTCGGCGCGGCGCTGGCGGGCATCATCCTGCTGGCCCGCGCCACGATGGAGGAATCCCCCGAATTTCTGCGGCAGCAGGCGGCGGCGACCACGCCGACCAATCCACTGGCCTACAGCCTGCGCCACCATAAGGCGGCGATCGGACGGGGCTTTGCGATTTCGGCGCTGGGGTCGATCACCTATTATGTCGGCATCACCTATGTGCCGAGCTTCCTGTCCGCCATGGGCACGACCGGGGAAGCGGACGCACTGTGGCTCTCCACGCTGGCCGCCGCTGCGGTGATCCTCGTCACGCCGCTGACCGGCTTGCTGACCGACCGGATCGGCCGCAAGCCGGTGCTGATCGCGCTGGCGCTGGGCGGGGCGATCCTGCCGATGCTGATGTTCCTGTTGATGCAGGGGGCGTTCGCCATGGCGCTGGCAGGCGCGGTGGTGCTGGCTTGCCTGGGCGGGGCGGTGAGCGCGGTCGGTGCAGTGACCACGGCGGAACAGTTTCCGGGCGAGGGACGGCTCAGCGGCCTGGCGTTCGGTGCGACCAGCGCGACGGCCTTGTTCGGCGGCCTGACGCCTTGGCTGGCGCATTGGCTGATCGAAAGGAGCGGCTGGGCGCCCGCGCCGGGCGCGATGATCGCCGTGGTGGCGCTGGGCGTGTTGCCGGTGCTGGCGATGCTGCCGGAGACGGCACCGCGCATATTGGGGAAACGCAAAACGGCCGACCCGTCGCCGGATCGGCCGTCTTCGTAAACCCCGCTCAGGGTTGTTCTTATGCCGCCTGCGCCGCTTCCTCGCTCGCCGGCAATCGGATCAGATAATCGAACGCCGACAACCCGGCCGTAGAACCCGCGCCCATCGCGATCACGATCTGCTTATAGGGCACGGTCGTGCAGTCGCCCGCCGCGAAGATGCCCGGCTGGCTGGTTTCGCCGCGCGCGTCGATCTCGATCTCGCCACGGGGCGACAAAGCGATCGCGTCCTTCAACCATTCGGTGTTGGGCACCAGGCCGATCTGGACGAAAATGCCCTCCAGTTCGACGTCATGTTCCGTCCCATGGTTGCGGTCCTTGTAAGACAGGCCGGTCACCCGCTCACCATTGCCGTCCACCTTGGTGGTGAGCGCCGACGTGATGATCTTCACATTGGGCAGGCTGGCGAGTTTGCGCTGCAACACCGCGTCAGCGCGCAACTGGCTGTCATATTCGATCAGCGTCACATGGGCGACGATACCGGCCAAATCGATCGCCGCTTCGACGCCGCTGTTGCCGCCGCCGATCACTGCCACGCGCTTGCCCTTGAACAGCGGGCCATCGCAATGCGGGCAATAGGCGACGCCCTTGTTGCGATATTCATCCTCGCCCGGCACGCCCATCTGCCGCCAGCGCGCGCCGGTGGACAGGATCAACGTGCGACCTTTGAGCGACGCGCCATTTTCCAGCACGACCTCATGATAGCCACCTTCTTGTCTGCTCGGGATCAGCTTCGCCGCCTTTTGCAGGTTCATGATCTCGACATCATAATCCTTCACATGCGCTTCCAGCGCGGACGCCAGCTTCGGCCCTTCGGTGCGCGATACCGAAATGAAATTCTCGATATCCATCGTGTCCAGCACCTGCCCGCCGAAGCGTTCCGCCGCCACGCCGGTGCGGATGCCCTTGCGCGCCGCATAGATCGCCGCCGCAGCACCGGCAGGGCCGCCGCCGACGATCAGCACTTCGAATGGGTCTTGCGCCTTTATCTTTTCGGCGGCGCGGGCTTCCGCGCCGCTGTCGATCTTGGCGACGATCTGCTCCAGCTCCATGCGGCCCTGACCGAAGGGCTCGCCATTCAGGAAGATAGTCGGCACGGCCATCACCTTGCGCGCGTCCACCTCGTCCTTGAACAGGCCGCCGTCGATCGCGACATGGCTGATCCGGGGATTGAGCACGCTCATCAGGTTGAGCGCCTGCACCACGTCGGGGCAGTTCTGGCACGACAGCGAGAAATAGGTTTCGAATGCGAAGTCGCCGTCCAGATCCTTCACCTGCTGGATCAGATCCTGCGCCGCCTTGGACGGATGTCCGCCGACCTGCAGCAGCGCCAACACCAGCGAGGTAAACTCATGCCCCATCGGCAGACCCGCAAAGGTCACGCCGATGTCGGTGCCGACGCGGCGGATCATGAAGCTGGGCTTGCGCTTGTCGGAACCGCTTACGACCGACACCTTGTCGGACAGTTCGGCGATTTCGTTCAGCAATTCGCCCATTTCGCGCGACTTCGCGCCATCGTCCAGCGACGCCACCAGCTCGATCGGCTGGGTGATGTTCGCCATATAGGTCTTCAACTGACCCTTGAGATTTGCGTCCAACATCTTTGTGCGTCTCCGTGGGGCGCGCCGATTGCAGGCGCGGCTTTGCTATCGCCGGATGGTGCGACCCGAAGGTCCGGCATGATGGGAAATATCATGATCTTGGTTCAGCGCGCTCCCGCAAAGGCGGGAGCCCAATTGAAGCGTCCGAACCAGCTCCCGCCTTCGTGGGAGCACGCTCTTTCAAAAAAAGCCCGCCGGGCCGGGGAGGGGAGAGAAGCCTCGACCCAGCCCGACGGGTGCCCTTGCAGGACTTGCTTAGATCTTGCCGACCAGGTCGAGCGACGGCGCCAGGGTGGCTTCGCCTTCTTCCCACTTGGCGGGGCAGACTTCGCCCGGATGGCTGGTCCAATATTGCAGCGCCTTCACCTTGCGGAGCAGTTCGGCCGCGTTGCGACCCACGCCCTCGGGGGTGATTTCGACCAGCTGGATCACGCCTTCGGGATCGAGCACGAAGGTGCCGCGATCGGCCAGGCCTACGCCTTCACGCAGCACGTCGAACTGGTTGGCGAGCGCATGGTTCTGGTCGCCGACCATATAATAGTTGATCTTGCCGATCGCAGGCGACGTGTCGTGCCAGGCCTTGTGGCTGAAATGCGTGTCGGTCGACACCGAATAGACTTCCACGCCCATGCCCTGCAGGGTCGGGTAGATGTCGGCCAGATCTTCCAGTTCGGTCGGGCAGACGAAGGTGAAGTCGGCGGGATAGAAGAAGAAGACGGCCCATTTGCCCTTCACGTCGGCATCGGTGATGTCGACGAATTTGCCTTCCTTATAGGCGGTGGCCGAAAAAGGCTTCAGGGGGGTGTTGATGAGAGCCATAGGCTGTCCAGATCCTTGTTTAGGGGTTGCTGTTGCCCGACCCATGTAGGGATGCGACCGAGTTGAGGGAAATTGGTTTTCTAAGATGGCTTAAGTGACAAAAACGATCACAGCCGATCGCATTGATCGACCGCATCGTCTTTATCGCCCCAGCACCAACGTCACCGCATTGCCAACCATCGCCTGCGCTTCCTCTGGCGAGAAAGCCGACCGGTCGAGGCAGAGTTCGAGCCACAGTCCATCAACCAATGCCGTCAGGCTGATCGCGGCGATCCGCGCCTGATCGTCGGTCATGCCGGGCGACGCCGCGCGCAGCAGCGATTCGAGTTGCGCCCGCGTGCCGCCATAGACATCCGCATGGATGGCCCCGACCTTGGGGTCGGACTTGACCAGGCTCCAGAAAGCGATCCAGGTCGCCAGCAGGTCCGGGTCCAGCACCGGCGCCAGGAAATTGGCCTGCAGGCACGCGCGCAGCCGGTCGCGCGGATCGTCGCCCGCCGCCGCCACCGCCGCGTCCAGCGCGGCCGACACTTTCGCGCCGACGTCGACATAAGTCGCCAGGATCAGCGCATCGACGCCGTCGAAATAATGGGTGAGCAGGCCCGACGATACCCCGGCATAGGCGCAGATCGCGCGCACGGACGTACCGCCCACGCCCTTTTCCGCCAGGCACCGGGCCGTCGCGTCGATCAGCGCCTGCCGCCGCACATCGGCCGCCTCGCGCACGAAGCGCGCCCTTTGCCGGGCAGGCACGCTATATTGACCACTTCTCTCGTTCGTAATCATCGTCAAATCCCCCCATCACCGTCTTTGATCCTAGACGGCGCGGCTGGCAAGTCGGCGTCTGTCTCAAACAGGGATCGAACCGCCGGGGTGAGGGGTTTGATCGACAGACGAAGGAGACAGATGGATGATACGCGCCCTTTCCCCCTTGCTGATGTTGCCGCTGCTGCTGGCCGGTTGCGCCAAGGGCGGCGACGATAACCGAGCCGCTGCCAATAATGTCGCCAATGGCGCCACTGTCGAAACGATCGAAGATACGGACGCGGTGCCTGCCAGCAATGATACGGCCGACGCGCGGTTGCCGACCGACGACTGGGTGGGGCGCTGGACCGGGCCGGAAGGGCTGTTCCTGGATATTCAGCCTTCGCCCGATGGCAAGCCGGGCCATTATGCGCTGACCAACAAGGATAATCTGGACCGGCAGGGCGATTATAGCGGCGTGGCGGAAGGAACCACCATCCGCTTCACCCGCGATGGCAAGGATCTGACGATCCAGCCCGGCAATGGCGACGCGACCGGGTTCAAATATCTGGCGGGCAAGCAGGACTGCCTGATCGTGGTCGCGGGGCAGGAGGGCTATTGCCGATAGCCCCATGATCGCGTTCGGCGACGCCATGGGTGGTGCGCCGCGATAACCATGCTATGCGCGGCCCATGCAGCATGTGAACACCTTGTCAGGAACCGTCGATGTCGACGGTCTGAAATATGAATGGGAATTGCGGCGAGAGCCGCAATGGAGCGACGTGGACGGGTGGCAGGGCATGACCGTCGCACTGCTGCAAAAGGATATGCAGCGCGGCGCGCTGCTGGAATTTCCCCCGCCCAAGCGTTTGGTAAAAGGGTTGAAACCCGGCCGCCTGCAAATCAACGACGCCATCATCGCGCGCGGCGTCCGGTCCGCCTTGTCGGCGGGCTGGGATCCTGTATCGCGCGGCAAGCCGGTGGTGTTCGTGGTCGACGCCGAAGGCAATTAGGGCTTTAGCCGCCCAATCCCTCCAGTGCCGAAAAGCGCTGCGACCAGAGCGCGCCATGGACCGCCATCCACTGGATCACCGGCGCTAGTCCCTTTACCCGCGCGGCGTACCAGGTTTCGCGGCCGATGCGGCGGGCGGTCACCAAACCAGCCCGTTTCAGCTTGGCCATGTGGCGGGACACCATCGGTTGCGATACGCCCGATTGCTGCGTCAAACTCTGCACATTCTGTTCCCCTTCCCGCACCAGCGTTTCAAGCAGGGCGCGGCGGGTGCCGTCGGACAAGGCCTTGAACAAGGCGTCGGTGGCGGCGTCGCGATCGATGGCGCGTGAATCATCTGTCATCGTTAACGCATAACCATCGGGTTATGAATTGGTCAAGTTTCCCGCGACCAAATGCCCTATCGATCGCGTTAACCAAAAAAAGTCGGGCAGGGCGGACCATAGAGTCTTTTGCGCCACACCGCCCGATATGGAGTCTGTGCCGAGGCGGCTGACTTTACATCTTGTGGGTCACAATTCGTTCTCCTGCCCTTTAACTATTTTCCGAGCCTTGTGACATAAGTCGCTGATCTTGACGCCGGACTCCCGAGGACTCATCGCTATGCCTCAAGACGATTTCGGGGGCAGAGCATATGGGTGTGATGGAGCGCGTCGCGGCGCCGCGACGGAAAAAGGTGATCGCACCGGTCGAGGTCGAAGCAGATCGTCTGCTGCGGGGCGATTGCATCGCGCAGATGGCGAGCCTGCCCGACAATTGCATCGACATGATCTTCGCCGATCCGCCCTATAACCTGCAATTGGGCGGCGACTTGTTCCGGCCCGAAGGCGGGCGCGTCGATGCGGTCGATAACGACTGGGACAAGTTCGACACGCTGGGCAGCTACGACCGCTTCACCAAGGCATGGCTGCGTGAGGCGCGCCGTATCTTAAAGCCCAACGGCTCCATCTGGGTGATCGGCAGCTATCACAATATCTTCCGCGTCGGCACCGCGCTCCAGGACGAAGGCTTCTGGATTTTGAACGACATCATCTGGCGCAAATCCAACCCCATGCCCAATTTCAAGGGCACGCGCTTCACCAACGCGCATGAAACCTTGATCTGGGCCAGCCAGGGCGAAGACGCCAAATATACGTTCAATTACAAGGCGATGAAGACGCTCAACGACGAGTTGCAGATGCGCTCCGACTGGGTGCTGCCGATCTGCGGCGGGCAGGAACGGTTGAAGCGCAACGGCACCAAGGCGCATCCGACGCAAAAGCCCGAAGCACTGCTCTACCGCGTGATGCTGGCCTGCACCAAGCCGGGCGACGTGGTGCTCGATCCCTTCTTCGGCACCGGCACCACCGGCGCGGTCGCCAAGCGGCTGGGCCGCAAGTGGATCGGCATCGAGCGTGAGGACGACTATATCGAAGTCGCGCTGGAGCGGATCGAAGCCGCCTTGCCGCTCGATGAAAGCGCGCTCACCATCATGCAGACCGCGCGGCAGCAGCCCAAGGTGGCGTTCGGCACGCTGGTGGAAACCGGCTATCTGACGCCGGGCGCGACGCTGATGGACAGCAAGCGTCGCTGGCAGGCGGAGGTCCGCGCCGACGGGTCGCTGCTCGTCGGGACGGACACCGGATCGATCCACAAAATGGGCGCGACGCTGCAAAACGCGCCCAGCTGCAACGGCTGGACCTTCTGGCATGTCGAGGTGGACGGCAAGTTGCAGCCGATCGACACGCTGCGGCAAACCTATTTGCTCGCGAACGAGCCTTAAGAGATTGTGGTGCTCCCGCGCAGGCGGGAGCCTAGTTCCGCCCTATGTCTGACCCTGCACGGTCGGAACTGGACTCCTGCCTGCGCAGGAGTACGGATCGCTTCAAAGGATGCGCGCTGGATTTACCAAAGGATAGTCGATGCTACCCACCATCCCCCCCATGCCCGCCTCTACCTCAAGCCCACATGGTTCGTGCCGACGCCGATCGGCTTGCCGGACGGGTCGGTGGCGCGGATGGGCAATGGGCTGATCTGGTTCCAGGGCTATCAACTGACCGCGTTCGACGGCGCCCGCCGGATCGCGCGGGCGATCGTGCCGGTGGTCGATTTCAACGCCGCCATCGCCGCCTTGCCCGATGCTCTCGCCGAACGGGCGCAGCGGCTGGCGGCGAATATCTCGATCCAGCGCGCGCCCTTGCAATTGGGCGACCGCACCATCCGCTTTGACGCGCCGCAGGTGATGGCGATCCTCAACGTCACGCCCGACAGCTTCTCCGACGGCGGCAAGCATGTCGGCGATCCGCAGGCGGCGGCCGACGCGGGCTTCGCCATGGCGGCGGCGGGCGCGGCGCTGATCGACGTGGGCGGCGAATCGACCCGGCCGCGCGCGCCCAAGGTCTGGGAAGGGGACGAGATCGCCCGGATCGCGCCGGTGATCGAACGGCTGGCGGCAGCGGGCGTGCCGGTCTCGGTCGACACGCGCAAGGCGGCGGTGATGGAAGCGGCGCTTGCCGCTGGCGCCAAAATCGTCAACGATGTCAGCGCCCTGGCCCATGATCCGCGCAGCCTGGAGGTGGTCGCGCGCGCGGGATGCCCGGTCATCCTGATGCACGCACCTTCGGCGGGCGATGATCCGCATGACCTTTCTGCGCTTGGGCCGGGCGGCTATGGCGATGTCGTCGCAGACGTGTTCGATCATCTCGAAACCCGGATCGCGGCCTGCGAGGCGGCGGGCATCGCGCGCGCCAACATCATGGTCGATCCGGGGCTGGGTTTCGGCAAGAGCCTGGCCGACAATCTGGCGCTGGTGAACGATCTGGCGACCTTTCAGGGACTGGGCGTGCCGTTGCTGTTCGCAGGCAGCCGCAAGCGCCTGATCGGCGCCCTGTCGAACGAAGCACCTGCCGCCGACCGGCTGGGCGGATCGATCGCACTGGCCTTCCGCGCCGCGCAGCAGGGCGCGCAGATGGTGCGGGTGCATGACGTCCGCGAAAGCGTGCAGGCGCTGCACTTGTGGCGCGGGCTGGCGGATGCGGGCCTGAGCGCGGTCTGAGGGCAGGGCCGGATCGAAGGGACGCGCATGCACGCTCGCATATCGCGTTGGCATCCCGCCAACCCCAGGCGCGCACCCTGTCCTACGCCCGCGCCGCCATGCTACACAAAGCGACCCGGCTCTTTCCCATCGTTCGCCCGCTCGCCCGCCATGGACATAAAATGTCCAACTTTTATACTAAAAAGTCGAAACCCGCGGGAAATGTGCGAAGTTAAGCGTTATTGCGCCGCCGTTGCATTGCCAGCCTCGCCCTCGGGCACAGCGCCATCCGCCGCCGCCTTCGGGTTGAACACGCGCAGGCTGGCAAGGGTCGTGTCGGCCATGGCCTTATATTGTTCGCTCAGCATTTCGGGATAGACGAAGGTCGCGGTCACGATCGATCCGTCAGTCTGTTTGAGCAGGCGGATCGCGACATTATTGCCCTCGCCGTCATTGGCGGTGCCGCGATATTCATTGTCGCCGATATAGTCGCCATCCACGCCCTCGGCGCTGTCGTTGACCGCCTCGACGATCTGCTGGAGCGTCTGGTCATTGTCGTTCTTCTGCCAGAAGACGCGCACGTCCGCGCCCGCGCCCGGGTCTTGATAGACCGCACCATCGGCGTTGCTGGCAGCCTTGTCGATGGCCCAGCCTTCGGGGAAGGTCACGGAAAAGCCGCGCGCCTGGTTCACATAATTGCGGCTGTCCACATCTTCCGCCGTGGCGTTGGCCAGCGCATTGGCGGCGGCGGCATTGGCCGCGGCGGCCAGTTCCTCCTGCGTGGGCAGGTCGGCCACGGGTTCGGACCGGCCACAGGCGGCAAGCAGAAGGAGGGGAAGGCTGACGGCGATGACGGCATGTTTCATGGCGCAATCCAAAGCATAGCCGCGCGCATAATTCAACGGCGCAAGCGGCCGACCGTTCAGACTGCCTGCCCCGGTCGCCGGTTCAGGCAGCGCTGTCGATGCCCAGTTCCGCCAGTTTGCGGTACAGGGTCGAGCGGCCGATGCCCAGCCTGCGCGCGACCTCCGTCATGCGGCCGCGATAATGGCCGATGGCAAGACGGATGACATCGGCTTCGATCTCCGCCAATTGCCGGACATGGCCGTCCCCTTCGAACAGGGTGATGCCCGCGCCGTCGCGATGCGGCTGGTTGACCGCGCGTGGCCGCAGCGCATGGACGGTGCCGCCCGCCTGGATTTGCGCGGCGATCTGCGGGAAATCCTGCGGCGTCAGCGCGTCGCCTTCGCACAATACGGCCGCGCGGAAGAGGGCGTTCTGCAACTGGCGGACATTGCCCGGCCAGCCATGCTGCATCAACAGCGCCAGCGCATCGTCGGTGACGCCCAGGCCGCGCAGTCCCGGCTGGGTCGCGATCCGCGCGAGCAGGTGGCGCGACAAAGCGGGAATATCGCCCATCCGTTCGCGTAAGGGCGGCACGGTCAGTTGTACGACATTCAGGCGGTAATAGAGATCCTCGCGGAAACGCCCCGCCTCGACCTCCTCGATCAGCCGCTTGTTGGTCGCGGCGATGACGCGGACATCGACATGGACCGGGCGACGCGCGCCGATCGGCTGGACTTCGCCATCCTGCAACACGCGCAGCAGCTTGACCTGCGCGTCCAATGGCATTTCGCTCACTTCGTCCAGGAACAGCGTGCCCATGTCGGCGCTGGCGAATTTGCCGACATGCCGGTCGAACGCCCCGGTGAAGGCGCCGCGTTCATGGCCGAACAATTCCGATTCGACCAGGTTGGCGGGGATCGCGCCGCAATTGACCGTCACCATCGCCTGCTTGTGGCGGGGGGACGCGGCGTGGATGGCGCGTGCGATCACATCCTTGCCCACGCCGCTTTCGCCTTCGATCAGCACGGGCACGCGGGCGCGAGCGGCCTTCGCCGCGATGGCCAGCGCCGCGCGGAATTGCGGGGCGGAGCCGACGACATCCTCGAAGGAGAGGGGGGCGGTGATCTTTTCGGTGAGCGGGCGCAATTCGCCATGCGCCGCGCCTTCGCTGATCGTGGCGTTGAGCGCGGCGAGCAGCCGTTCCGGCGCGATCGGCTTGGACAGATAATCGGTCGCGCCCGCGCGCATCGCCTCCACGGCGATGGCGACATTATTGTGCGCGGTAAGGATCAGGATCGGCAGCGCCGGGCGACGGCTGCGAATCTCGCGGATCAGGCCGGACGGTTCATAATCGGGACTCCACTGGTCCAGGATGATGGCGTCAAGCTGCATCCCGTCCTGCGTGCCCAGCGTCGCGATCGCGGTTTCGCCGTCGGCGGCAAAGATGGTGCGCCACCCCGCACGCGCCCCCAATGCCGATACCAGCCGCCTTTGCGCCGGTTCGTCATCGATCAGCATCAACATCGGTACGCCGTCGCGCGCCATCCAAACCCCTCATATGCAACCCGAAAGCCATGGTAAGCGCAGGGGGTAAAGGCGCGCTTAACTGCGAAGAATTTTCTTGCAGGCGGCGGGTTGAGGGCGCGGCCCCCAGACGATAAGAGGTGGGCCAACATCGTCAGGACAAGGGGACAGGATATGGCGTCCGAAGGCAATATGAAGGCCGCGAACCAAACTTATGGCAGCTTCGTCGGCTTCGTGAAGTGGGGCACGATCGTCAGCGTCGCGCTCGCCGCGATCGTGGTGCTGCTGATTTCCAGCTGATCTTGGCGGACCGCGGCACAGGGGCGGCGGGCGTGCGCGCATGACCGGCGCGGCGTCCCTCGTGCCGCTATTCCTGCTGGCCTGCGCGGGCGGCTATATCGTCGCGCGGCCCGGCGTCGAGCCGGACGGGCCGATCTGGCGCGCAGGGATCGGCGGCATTGCCGCCATCCTGCTGGTCGGCGCATCGATCGCGGCAGCCGAAGCGGGCAGCGCGATGGCGCGCTACATCGCCCTCTTCGCGCTGCTGAGCGCCACCGCGGGCGCAGTGATGATCATGGGCGTGGTCGAGCGCCACTGGCCGCCGATCGATGGCGACGCGCCCGATCCCGTCGGCGAAGGCGATGACGGGTGATGCCGCCATCGCTCGCAGCATTGCTGGGCGCGCGGATCGACGGGATCGATCCATCGCCTTTGGTAGCGGGCGCTTACCTGACGGCCTGCGCGCTGCTGCTTGGCGCTCTGTGGTCGCGCGCGACGCGCACAGGCAACCGCTTCGCCATGGCGGGCATTGCGCTGGCGGTCGGCGCGACGATCTACAGCCATGACGTCGTCAACCTGCCTGAAATCCTAAGCGCGCTGACGATCGGCGGCGGCATAGGCATGGTGCTGGCGCGGCGGTGCGCGGCGCCCATGCTGCCATGGCTGGTCGTCGCCGGGCACGGCCTGCTCGGATTGGCGGCGATGGCGATCGCCATCGTCCTGTTCCGCAACCCCTTCGCCTTTGCGATCACGCGAGAGGATGGCTGGCTGCTATCAGCGAGCATCGCCTTTAGCGCATTGGTTCTGGGCGGCGCGCTGACGATCGCGGCGCGGCGGACCCAGGCGGGGCTGGCGTGGCTGGGCAGCGGATCGGGCTGGGCGGCGGCGGCGCTGGGCTTTGCGCTGGGGAACAGCGCCATGGTCGTGGCGGGCGCGATGGCGGGCGTCGCCGGGGCGCGCATCGGCTGGCGCGCGCGCCGCATCGCGCCGCCTGTGTGAAGAGCCTTGCCCCGCAGCCATCGCTTACCCTAACCCTATGGCCCTGACACATCCTGCGTAGCGGAGATAGAATGCATAAACTTGGCCTGATCGGCGGTCTCAGCTGGACCTCCACCGCGCGCTATTATGCGATCATCAACCAGGCGGTGCACCGCGCGATGGGCGGGCAGCATAGCGCGCCCTTGCTGATCGAGAGCCTGGACTTCGCTGAAGTCGCCCGCTGCGCCACCGAAAACGACTGGGACTGCGCATCGGGCCAATTGATCGGCGCGGCCCAGCGGCTGGAGCAGGGCGGCGCGGGCGCGCTGCTGATCTGCGCCAATTCGATGCACCGCGTTTACGACCGGGTGCAGGAAGCGGTCGGCATCCCGATCCTGCATATCGCCGATATCGTGGGCAAGACGATGAAAGCAGACGGCATCGAAAGAGCCGCGCTGATCGGCACCCGCAACGTCATGACCGAGAAATTCTACCGCCAGCGCCTGGTCAGCCACGGCATTTCGCTGCTGCCCGCCGACACGGAACTGGCCGATCGGATCGATCGCATCGTCTATGACGAACTGACCGTAGGCAAGGTCAGCAAGGAATCCGAACGCTATATGAAGTCGGAATTGACCGACATCGCCAAGGAGGATGTGCAGGCGGTGGTGCTGGCCTGCACCGAACTGGAACTGATCGTGGACGTAAAGGCCAATGTCCTGCCGATCTACGATTGCACCAGCATCCACGCCAAAGCGGGGGTGGAGTATATCTTGGGGTGAAGGCTGCTTGTAGGTAAGCCGTGTTCCCGCGCCGGCGGGAACCTAGTTCCGCCATAGCAATTATCGGCGCCCTTAGAACTGGATTCCCGCCTGCGCGGGAACACTGCCATGTTGGGTTCAGCCCGGCTCCGCCAGCGCGATGTCCATGTCCGCGAGCGCCAGACGCAGCAGTTCGGCCATGGTCGCCCGCGCGGCGGCGGTGTCCCGCGCCGCGATCGCCTCGAACACGGCGCGATGGTCGGGCAGGGGATCGCGCGGCATCAGCTTCTTGCGATGCTTGAACGTCGTGGTCCAACTGACCGCCGCACCGACCGAACTGGCCAGCGCCTCCAGCGCATCATTATGGGTAGCGGCCAGGATCGCGTGATGGAACCGCTGGTCCGCCGCCCGGCCGTCCGGCGTCGACAGGCCGAAACGCCCCATATCGGCCAGCGCCGCCTCCATCGTCGCGATCTGCGCATCGGTGCGGCGGCGCGCGGCAAATTCGGCGGCGGCCGGTTCGATCACGCCGCGCAGTTCGAACAGGTCGCGGATAAAGCTGGCGTCCGGCTCGCCCGCGAACATCCAAGCCAGCATTTCGGGATCGAGCACGTTCCAGCGGCTGCGCGGCAACACGCGGGTGCCAGCCTTGGGGCGGCTTTCCAGCATCCCCTTGGCGATCAGGATGCGGACGGCTTCACGATAAGCGGTGCGCGACACGCCCAGGCGATCGGACGCCTCGATCTCGCCCTCGAACAATTCGCCGGGCTGGTGCCGCCCCGTCAATATGGCAGTGCCCAGGTCGCGGGCGATCGTCTGATGGATGCGCAGCCCGCTCTCCTCCGATCCGACCTTGCGCCCGCTACCCAAATGCCCGCTCCTATATTCAGTCCTCGAACGCTGCCGTAGGACAATGTCGCCCGCAAAGGAAGGCGTCCGCCACCAGCCGCAACGGCGCGGTGTCGGCGTCGATCGCCTTGTCCGCCACCAGATCGACAAAGCGGCGATACATGGACGGATATTCCGTGTCCGGTGCCTTCATCTGCACGTCGCCGTCCAGCCGCAACGTGTTGCCGCCTTCGGACAGCAGCAGGCTGCCCTTGTCCGTCTCGACCGCAATGTCCCAGGTCTGCGGCCCGGTCTGGCGCCAGTCGAACACTGTGTCGATCGCCGCGCCCGATGCGGTCGCCATCTGGAGCGTCGCGCCGATCGGCGCTTGCTTGTTGGACGGCACTTCCAGTTCCGCCGACAGGACGGTGATCGGTTCGCCGACGATCTCGGTCAGGATCGACAGCGCGTTGATGCCCGGATCGAACACGCCGAATCCGCCCGCTTCCCAGATCCAGGGTTGGCCCGGATGCCAGTGGCGGACATCCTCGCGCCACTGAATGTCGATCCGCTCCACCGTGCGCGTCGCGATCCAGGCCTTGGCCTGCGCCACGGCGGCAGCATAGCGGCTGTGCCAGCTGGCGTAGAGGGTGACGCCCTGTGCCTTCGCCAGTGCGGTGAGCGCTTCCACTTCGGACACGGTCGCGCCCGGCGGCTTTTCCAGAAACACATGCTTCCCCGTCAGCAGCGCCTGCCGCGCCGCATGATAGCGGACCTGCGGCGGCTGGCAGAGGATCACGGCGTCCAGATCCGGTTCACCCGCCAGCATTGCGCTGAGGTCGGGGTAATTGTTCACCCCGTCCCCTCGCGCGTTGCGGCTGGCGACGGCGACCAGCGCTATGCCGTCGATCGTCTCGATGGCGGGCAGGTGCTGGTCGCGTGCGATTTTACCCAGCCCTACCAGACCTGCCCTGATCGTCATGCGGCCACGTCCAGCTTGCCTTCGTTACGACGCGTCAAGCCCAGGGGATTGGCATCCTGCAACGCCGCGGGCAGCAGTGCGTCAGGCACATCCTGATAGCAGACCGGGCGCAGGAAGCGCATCATCGCAAGCGTACCGACCGAGGTCGACCGGCCGTCCGAGGTGGACGGGAACGGACCGCCATGGACCATGGCATGAGTCACTTCGACGCCGGTGGGCCAGCCATTGGCGAGCACGCGGCCGACCTTGCGGGACAGCGTGGGCAGCAGCTTGGCGGCATTGTCCGCATCGCTGGCTTCCATCTGCAGCGTCGCAGTCAACTGGCCTTCCAGATCGGCGATGGTGGCGATCACCTCTTCGATCGTGGCGCACTTCACCAGGATGGACGACGCGCCGAACACTTCATGCGCCAGCGCCGGGTTGGCGCGGAACTGGTCGGACGCGGTGGCGAAGAAAGCGGACTGGCCCCGGTTGGCGCCGTCGGCTTCCGTGCCGCGGGCGATAGTGGTGACGCCATCGGCGCTGGCCAGCGCCTCGACGCCCTTTTCGTAAGCGGCGTGGATGCCGGGCGTCAGCATGACCTGCGCCGCATTGGCCGACAGCGCATCGGCGGCCGACGCGACGAAGGTGTCGAGATCGGGGCTGTCGAGCGCGATCACCAAGCCGGGGTTGGTGCAGAACTGCCCTGCGAACAGCGACATCGAACCGACGAAGGCTGTGCCCAATGCTTCGGCGCGCGCAGCGAGCGCACCGGGCAGCAGGACGACCGGGTTGATGCTCGACATTTCCGAATAGACCGGGATCGGCTCCGGGCGCTTGGCTGCGATCTGCATCAGCGCAATGCCGCCGCCGCGCGATCCGGTGAAGCCCACCGCCTTGATGCGCGGATCGGCGACCAGCGCGCCGCCCAGATCATTGGTGGTGCCGGGCAGGTAGGAGAAGACGCCTTCGGGCAGGCCGCACGCGGCGACCGCCGCGATGATCGCGCGGGCGACCAGCTCACCGGTGCCGGGATGGGCGGGATGGCCCTTCACCACGACCGGGCAACCGGCGGCGAAGGCGGACGCGGTGTCACCGCCCGCGACCGAGAAGGCGAGCGGGAAGTTGGACGCGCCGAACACGGCGACGGGACCGAGCGCCTGATTGACGCGGCGCAAATCCGAACGGGGCAGCGGCGCGCGGTCGGGCAGCGCCTTGTCGATGGTGGCGTCGAGCCAGTCGCCCTGGCGGACATAGCTGGCGAACAGGCGCAACTGGCCGACGGTGCGGCCGCGCTCGCCCTCCAGGCGGCCGCGCGGCAGACCCAATTCGCTCATCGCGGTGGTGATCAGCAGGTCGTCGATCGCCATGATCTGGTCCGCAACACTTTCCAGGAAGGTGGCGCGGGCGTCGGGGGTCAGGGTGGAGAAGGTTTCGAACGCGGCGTCGGCCAGCGCAGTCGCATCCGCGACATCGGCGGTCGATGCGTTGGAGAAGGCGACGTCGCCCTTTTGCCCGGTCGCGGGGTCGATGGCGTAGAAAGGATCGCCGCCGGTGCGCTCGCTTGCGCCGATAAGAATGGCTCCGTTGAACATGGTCGTTCTCCTGAAATGCAATAGGTTGGGCTGTTCCCCGGCGCAGGCCGGGGTCCAGTTCTGACCGTGGGATCGGGCCGCGGCGTGTCGCCGCGAAACCGTCAGTGATTGTCGCGCGGCAGGCCCATGGTCTGGGCGATGCGCTGATATTTCTCCGCGCCCTCCAGGATTGCGCCGGTGTTCATCTGGCCGACGACCGATCGCTGGATTTCCTGCCACGGCGTTTGCGACGCAGGATATTTGAACCCGCCAGCCGCCTCCAGCGCCGCGCGGCGCTGGCTAAGTTCCTCGTCGGAAATCAGCACGTTCACCGTGCCGCTGTTAAGGTCCATGCGGACGCGGTCGCCGGTTTCCAGCAGCGCCAGACCACCCATCGCCGCCGCTTCGGGCGACGCGTTGAGGATGGACGGGCTGCCCGACGTGCCAGACTGCCGACCGTCGCCGATGCAGGGCAGGGCGCTGACGCCTTCGGTGATGAGATAGGAAGGCGGCCGCATGTTCACAACCTCCGCCGCGCCGGGATAGCCGATCGGCCCGGCGCCGCGCATGAACAGCAGCGTATTGGCGGTGATGCCGGTCGCCGGATCGTCGATGCGATGATGATAATCCTCCGGCCCGTCGAACACGACCGCCGGGCCTTCGAAGGCATTGGGGTCTTCCGGGTTGGACAGGTAGCGATCGCGGAACTCGGCGCTGATGACGCTGGTCTTCATGACCGCCGCGTCGAACAGATTGCCCGACAGCACCAGGAAGCCCGCTTCCTCGACCAGCGGCTGCTGGAACGGGCGGATGACCTTTTCATCCTCGATCGCCACGCCCTTGCAATTTTCGCCCATGGTCCTGCCGTTGACGGTCATCACGCCTTCGTGGATCAGCCCCTGTTCGATCAGCTGGCCGACCACGGCGGGGACGCCACCGGCGCGATAATAATCTTCGCCCAGATATTCGCCGGCGGGTTGCAGATTGACCAGCAGCGGGATTTTGTGCCCGACCGTCTCCCAATCCTTGAGCGGCAGGTCGACGCCGATATGGCGGGCGATGGCGGACAGGTGGATCGGCGCGTTGGTCGATCCGCCGATGGCTGAATTGACCATGATCGCATTGTGGAACGCGTCGCGCGTCAGGATGTCGGACGGCTTCAAATCTTCGGCCACCATCTCGACGATGCGCTTGCCGGTCAGATAGGCGACTTCCTGCCGATCGCGATAGGGGGCGGGGATCGCGGCCGATCCGGGCAGCATCATGCCCAGCGCTTCGGCCAGGCTGTTCATGGTCGATGCCGTGCCCATGGTGTTGCAATAGCCGGTGGAGGGGGCGGAGGAGGCGACCAGCTTGATGAAGCCTTCATCGTCGAGCTTCCCCGCCGCCAGCAGCTGGCGCGCCTTCCACACGATCGTACCCGACCCGGTCCGCTCGCCCTTGAACCAGCCGTTCAGCATCGGACCGACCGACAGAGCGATGGCCGGGATGTTGACGGTGGCGGCCGCCATCAGCAGCGCAGGCGTCGTCTTGTCGCAGCCGGTGGTCAGGATCACGCCGTCCAGCGGATAGCCGTACATCGCTTCGACCAGGCCCAGATAGGCCAGGTTGCGGTCCAGCCCCGCGGTCGGGCGCTTGCCGGTTTCCTGGATCGGATGAACCGGAAATTCCAGCGCGATGCCGCCCATTTCGCGAATGCCGTCGCGCATCCGTTCGGCCAGGACGATATGGTGGCGGTTGCAGGGCGACAGGTCGCTGCCGGTCTGGGCGATGCCGATGATCGGCTTGCCACTGCGCAATTCTTCCAGGCTGAGGCCGAAGTTCAGATAGCGTTCCAGGTACAGCGCCGTCATGTCGATATTGTCTGGGTTGTCGAACCAGGCGCGGCTGCGCAGTTTGGGGGCGGGCTTGGACGAATCGCTCATTGGGGCATCCTGACGCAATATTGTGGGCATGGCGCGTTGACGCGCTCGGCCCTCTGATATACTCAGACAAATGGAATTTCAAGCACCCGAAGCGGGGTTATGTGAGCGTTACCAACAATAATATTTGCCGTGGGATGCGATGAGCGGCTTCTCCGTCATCGGGGATTGGGGGACCAGCCGCCTACGCCTGTTCCGCGTCGAAAAGGGCGCAATCGTCGCGCGTCGCGACGGCCCGGGGATCGGCACGGTGGGACGCGCGGCGGAGGCGGCCTTTGCCGATACGATCGCCTCTTGGCTGGCCCATGGCGCGCCACAGGCTATCACACTCTGCGGCATGGTCGGAGCGCGCGATGGCTGGGTGGAAGCGCCCTATGCGGACTGCCCCGCCGATGCGGATAGCTGGCGGCAAATGGCCGTGCGTTTCGACTGGCGTGGCACGCCGCTCGCCATCATGGCCGGGTTGGCCTGCGATAACGCGGATGGCATTCCCGACGTGATGCGGGGGAGGAGACGCAGATTTTCGGCGCCCTCGCCCGCGATCTCGCCCTGGCGGTAGGGCGCCATCTGATCGTCCTGCCCGGCACGCATAACAAATGGTCGTTGGTGGAGGATGGCCGTATCCTGTCGTTCCGCACGATGCCGACCGGTGAATTGTTCGCACTGCTGCGCGATCATTCGACGCTGGGGCCAAAGGTCGAGGTGACCGATCCGGCGCAGTTATCTGTGGGTTTTGCCGAAGGTCTGGCGCGCGCCCACGGCGCACAACTGTTGCAGTCGCTGTTCGCCGCGCGCACCATGCGCCTGCGCAGCGGACGCTCGCCCGACTGGGCGCTGGGCTATCTGTCCGGGCTGCTGATCGGACATGAAGTCGCGGAAATAGGCGCGATGATGGGTGATGTGGACCATGTCGTCTTGATCGGCGACCAGGCGCTGTGCGCTCGCTATGCGCAGGCGCTCGACGCGCGCGGCATCACATCGCGCACGCTGGACGGCGATCATTGCGCCCTTGCGGGCCTGGGTTATTTGGGAGAATTAGCGGCATGACCCTGGACGAATTGCTGGCCGACGGCGCGCCACCGGTCTGCGCCATCCTGCGCGGCATCCGGCCCGACGAAGCCGTCGCCGTCAGCGCCGCGCTGGTGGAGGCGGGCATCTGCATCCTGGAAGTGCCGTTCAACTCGCCCGATCCGCTGACCAGCATCGCCGCGATGCAGGCCGCGTTCGGCGACCGCGCGTTGATCGGCGGCGGCACGGTGCTCAGCGTCGAATCGGTCGAGGCGCTGCACGATGCAGGCGGGCGTATCATGGTCACGCCCAACACCAACCCCGCCGTCATCGCGCGGGGCGCGGCGCTGGGCCTGGACCTGCTGCCCGGCTTCATGACGCCCAGCGAAGCCTTTGCCGCGATCGCGGCCGGGGCGAAGCGGATCAAGCTGTTCCCCGCCGCCCAACTGGGCGCACCCTATGTGAAGGCGGTGAAGGACGTGCTGCCCAGGCATGTCGGCGTGTGGGCGGTGGGCGGCACCGGCGCGGATACGATCGGTGCCTGGCTGGCGGCAGGCTGCGAGGGCATCGGCGTTGGCGGCGCGCTCTATAAGCCGGGCGACGACGCCGCGACCGTGGGTCAGCGCGGCCGCGATCTGGTGGCGGCCTGGCAGGCAACGATCGCTTAGGATGGGTACGGACCATTTGTCCATGTGTCCGCCCGTCAGCCCCTCTTGAAACCCATGGGCTGTGGGCGCATGGACCGGGCATGACAGCTTTCGCTTTCCCCCGCGCCCGATCGTCCAACCCGCGTCCGTTGGCTATCGCCCGCTGGCTGCTGATCGTGGCCTTCCTCGTCTTCTGCATGGTCGTGGTCGGCGGGATCACCCGGCTGACGGAATCGGGCCTGTCGATCACCCAATGGAAGCCGATCACCGGCGCGATCCCGCCGCTGACCCATGATCATTGGATGGACGCCTTCCGCCTTTACCAGCAAATCCCCGAATATCAGCAGTTGCGCCATGGCATGACGCTGGCCGATTTTCAGTTCATCTTCTTCTGGGAATGGCTGCATCGGCTGCTCGGTCGCCTGATCGGCGTGGCCTTTGCGCTGCCGCTGATCTGGTTCGCGGTGCGGCGCGCGATCCCGGCGGGCTATGGCTGGCGGCTGGTCGCGCTGCTGGCGCTGGGCGGGTTGCAGGGGGCGATCGGCTGGTGGATGGTGAAGTCTGGCCTGTCGGTCCGCACCGATGTCAGCCATTATCGGCTGGCCGTGCATCTGTTGACGGCGCTGTTCATCATCGGCGGCCTGATCTGGACCGCGCTCGACCTGCGGGCGCTCGCCCGATCGCCGCGCGCGCAGCCTGCGACGCTGCGGCCCTTCGCGCTGGTCGTGCTGCTGATATTGGTGGTGCAATTGATGCTGGGTGCGTTCACCGCCGGGTTGGACGCGGGCTATGTGTCGAACACATGGCCGCTGATGAACGACCATCTCGTGCCCGAAGGCATCAGTTGGATGGGGTCGCTCTGGGCCACTGTGTCCAGCGATCCCTATCTCGTCCATTTCCTGCATCGCTGGTGGGCCTGGGTCGCGGCGGTCGCGCTTGTTCTGCTGGCGCGGCGTGCGAAGCGTGCCGGGCAACGCGGCGCGTCGATCGCCATCAATGCCGCAGTCGGCACGCAGATCCTGCTCGGCATCGCCACGGTCGTCAGCGGCATCGCACTGCCATTGGCGGTCTTGCACCAGGCGGTCGGCGCGCTGGTCGTGGCCGCCGCCGCCTGGGGTGCCCATGCGGTGGGTGTACGCCGTTGAGGCATCTAGTCGGGGCGGCACTGATCGCGTTCAGCCAGCCTGCCGCTGCGCAAGCCATCGCCATACCCTTTGCGCCGCCCACCGACCGTGCGCTGGTCTATCAGATCGAACAGCATCGACCGGTCGATGGCACGACCCGCCGATTCAGCGCCACCCGCGACCTGCGGTTCGAGCGGGCAGGTGAGGGCTATATCCTCCAGGCGACGCTCAAGGCGATCGATACCGATGCGCCCGCCGCCGGGGCGGAGTCGTATCGCGCTGCGCTGACTCCGTTAGTGGGCGTCGTCCTGCGCTTTCGGCTCGACGGGCAGGGACATATCGTCAGCCTCGACGCGATGGACCAAATGTGGACTACCGTGCAGGCAAGCCTGTCCGCCATGCTGGCCCAGTTCGCGCCCGACACGCCACGGCACAAGGCTGCGGCGAAGGTCCAGGCGCTGTTCGACAGTCTCTCGCCCGAAGGTCGGCTGGGCCTGTTGGCAGGCGAGATGCAGCCGCTCTTCCTATTTTCCGGCAGCAGCGTTGCGGGCGGCGAAGGGCGCGGCCTCCGCACGGTGGCAGGATCGCCGCTGGGACGACCGGTGCCGGTGGAAGGCACGCTGCGCGTCGTCGCGCAACCGGCCGATGCGCTGGATCTGGAGGAGAAGCTGGCGGGCACGGGCGTGCAGGTCGCCATCCGCTACCGCCTGTCCCGCACCACCGGCCTTGTCGAAACGCAGCAGCGCAGCCTGGCCGTGGGATCGCTGGCCCTGACCGAAAGCCGGACGCTGACGCCTGCCGATTAGGCGCCGATTGGACGATGGTATTATTTTACCCGTCAGCAAAAGCGCCGAATCTCTTGACTTGTCGGGTGTCAGCGGTCATTAGCGCCCCACTTCCGGGTGTCGGCGACGGCGCCCGGTTTCATTTTTTCATTCTGGAGTATTGGCACCATGAAGGCGCTGATGAAGACCACCAAGCCGGCGACCCCGGCGACGGTCGAAAAGAAATGGGTCCTGATCGACGCCGAAGGCCTGGTCGTGGGCCGTCTCGCTTCGAACGTGGCGAATATCCTGCGTGGCAAGCACAAGACCAGCTTCACGCCCCACGTCGATTGTGGTGACAATGTCATCATCATCAACGCCGGCAAGGTCAAGTTCACCGGCAAGAAGCTGACGGACAAGGTCTATTACAAGCACACCGGTTATGCCGGCGGCATCAAGGAAACTACGCCTGCCAAGATCCTGGAAGGCCGTTTCCCCGAGCGCGTGCTTGAAAAGGCGATCGAGCGCATGATCCCCCGTGGCCCGCTGGGTCGCCAGCAGATGCGCAACCTGCGCGTCTTCGCCGGTGCCGAGCATCCGCACGAAGCCCAGAACCCCGAAGTGCTCGACTTCGCGTCGCGCAACCGCAAGAACAAGGTGGGTGCATAATGTCCGATAACCGCCAGTCCCTGTCCGACCTCGCGCAGATCGCGGCCGAAGCCGCTGCCGCGCCGGTCGCTGCACCTGCCGCCGCTGCCGCTCCGGCGCCCGCTGCCGCCGAAGGTGAAGACGCCGTCGCCGCGCCGATCGCGCCGCCGGTTTCGACCATGCCGCTGCGCGAGCAGGAAATCGACAGCCTTGGCCGCGCCTATGCGACCGGCCGTCGTAAGGATGCCGTCGCCCGCGTATGGGTGAAGCCCGGCACCGGCAAGATCACGGTCAATGGCCGCGATCAGGAAATCTACTTCGCGCGTCCGACCCTGCGTCTGGTCATCAACCAGCCGTTCGGTGTCACCGACCGCAACGGTCAGTATGACGTCATCGCCACCGTCAAGGGCGGCGGTCTGTCGGGCCAGGCCGGTGCTGTCAAGCATGGCATCGCCCAGGCGTTGACCAAGTATGAACCGGCGCTGCGCAGCGCGGTCAAGGCCGAAGGCTTCCTGACCCGCGACAGCCGCGTCGTTGAACGTAAGAAGTACGGCAAGGCGAAGGCGCGCAAGAGCTTCCAGTTCTCGAAGCGCTAAGTTTTCCGCTATCGCAAAACAGGAGAGGGGCCGGTTTCCGGTCCCTTTTTTGTTGTCTGCGACGTGGGGAGGTTAAGTCTGCCCTCAACGTTGCCCGGCGCACGCCGGGGAACCAAGAATGGATGCGTCGCCGTCAGCTGTCCCCAGGCACCGCCACCTCGACCGCCCCCGCCGCGATCTTCACCGTGACCGGTGTCTTCGCCAGCACTTCGCCGTCGATGGAAATGCGCTGACGCGGCACGGTGTCGATCCTGAAAGACTGGCCGTGAAATTCCTCCGTATGCGAATTGCGGTCGCGCAGTTTGAAGAATTTCGCATACCAGTCCCACGCCAGACGCGGCTTGCTGCGGCCGACCACTGCCTGCACCACGATTTCGCCGGTATCGACATCGGCATGATCGGACAGTTCGACCCCGCCATGATAGGGACCGTTCAGGATGCGGACTTCCGTGGACCAGATGCGCCGTTCCTTGACCCCATCGTCGATCGTCAGGCGAAAGGCGCGGAAACCGACCGAGCATTTGACCGCCCACATCAGATAACCGATCCGCCCCAGATAGCGCTTCAACTTGTGCGGCACCGTCTGCCCGATCATCGGCGACAGGCCCAGGGACGCGGCGTTGACGAAATAATCGCGGTCGATCATGCCCAGGTCGACGCGGCGGCGCTTGCCGGTGGCGATCGCCTTGATCGCCCCGTCCAGGTCGAGTGGCAGCCCCAGCGTCCGGGCGAAACTGTTCGCGGTGCCCAGCGGCAGCACGCCGAACACGCAATCCTTGCCCACCAGTTCGTCCACCGTCCCGGACATCGACCCATCGCCGCCGCCCACGATCACCATCGGCGCGCCGCTTTCGACCGCGTCCCGCACCGTGGAAGCCATCTGTTCGGGGTCTTCCACCGCATGGGCGGCGATCAGCCGGACGCCCGCCGCCTCCAGCTTTTCCTTCGCCTGCGCGAAGCTGTCCTGCCCGCTGCGACTATGGGCGTTGACGACCAGGACGGCGTCTTTTGGGAGGGGGTTTGTTTCCATGCCGCAATAACTCCGCCAAATCGATTTCGGGTGCACAGGAAACCATAAGCCATCGATACGTTACCTTGGCATGGCTCGAATCGCTCATTTGTCCGATATTCACTTTGGCGCCAACGATCCCAAGATCGTGGACGCCGCCACCGCCTGGCTGGAGGAACGCCGACCCGACCTGATCGTGATCAGCGGCGACTTTACGCAGCGCGCGCGGGTGGCGCAGTTCAAGCAGGCCGCCGCCTGGCTCAACCGGCTGCACGCGTCGGGGCTGAAGACACTGGTCATCCCCGGCAATCATGACGTGCCGCTCTATGATGTCATCCGCCGCTTCACCCGGCCGCTGGCACGCTACAAACGCTATATCGACAACGACCTGTGCCCCTTCTTCGAAAATGACGAGGTGGCGATATTGGGCCTTAACACCGCCCGGTCGCTGACGATCAAGGACGGGCGTATCAATCATGACCAGATGGACATGCTGCGGGAACGGTTCGCCCATGTGCCGCCGGACAAGACCCGTATCCTCGTGACCCATCATCCGCTCTTTTCCATGCCGATCGGCCGGGGTGGCGAACTGAGCGAAGCCGTCGGCCAGCATGACGACGCCATCCAGGCGTCGTGCGAGGCGGGCGTGCATCTGGCGCTGGCCGGGCATTTCCATCGCACCTATGCCGAGTCCGCGCGCAAGATGGTGGAACATAGTGGCGGCGCGCTCGTGATCCAGGCGGGCACCGCGACCTCCACCCGGCTGCGCAACGCCGAACCGCAAAGTTTCAACTGGCTGCACGTCCGCCGCAATAATGAGATGGAATTGCAGGTGATCGTGTGGGACGGCGCGGCCTTCCGCCGGGCGAGCCATGTCGAATATCGCCGTCAGGATGAGGAATGGACATCCCATCCAGTCGATGACGCGCCCGTCATCGGCGAACTAGCGACTGGCGTCGCACCGTAACGCCCACAACCTCCTAGATCAGCCATGTGCCAACCGAGCCATGGCTTCACATTCTCTCTATAGCGATCGGATTATCATGACGGAAAAAACGGCCCTCGTCGTCGGCGCGAGCGGCATCGTCGGCAGCGCCACCGCCGCGCTTCTGGTGGCAGAAGGATGGACGGTGCATGGTCTGGCGCGGCGGCCGATACGCCAGGACGGTGTCCTGCCGCTCGTCGCCGATCTTCAGGATGCAGCAGCCACGGCCACCGCGCTCGCCGATATACGCCCGGAAGCCGTGTTCATCACGACCTGGCTGCGGCAGGATAGCGAGGCGGAGAATATCCGGGTCAATGCCGCAATGGTGCGCAACCTGCTCGACGGCCTGCGCCCCGGCGTCAGCGCCCGCCATGTCGCGCTGGTGACGGGCCTCAAACATTATCTCGGTCCCTTCGAAGCCTATGGCAAGGGCACGTTGCCCCAAACCCCGTTTCGCGAGGAGCAGGGGCGTCTGGATGTCGAGAATTTCTACTATGCGCAGGAGGACGAACTGTTCGCCGCGGCGCAGCGGGACGGGTTCGGCTGGAGCGTGCATCGCCCCCATACCGTCATCGGCAAGGCGGTCGGCAACGCGATGAACATGGGTACGACACTGGCCATCTATGCCAGCCTGTGCCGCGAAACCGGGCGACCGTTCCGCTTTCCCGGCTCTGCCGCGCAGTGGAACAGCCTGACCGACATGACGGATGCCACCGTGCTGGCGAAGCATCTGCTATGGGCGACGGAAACGCCGTCGGCGCGCAACGAAGCGTTCAACATCGTCAATGGCGACGTGTTTCGCTGGCAATGGCTGTGGGGCCGTATCGCGGCATGGTTCGGGTTGGAGGCTGCGCCCTTCGACGGCACGATTCTACCGCTGGAGCAGCAAATGGCGGACAATGCCGCGACATGGCGGGCGATCGCCGAGCGCGATGGGTTGGCGGAAGCGGATATCACCCGTCTCGCGTCACCCTGGCATACCGATGCCGACCTGGGCCGTCCGATCGAGGTCGTGACCGATATGTCGAAAAGCCGCCGCATGGGCTTCACCACCTATGTGCCGACCGACGACGCCTTTTTCGCGCTGTTCGAACGGCTACGCGCGGATCGGTTGATCCCCTGACGACAGGCGAAGGGGTGGGCTTACGCCTTCCCCTTCAACGCCGCTGCCAGCGAAACCGTGGCGCTGCCGCGTTTAGCCGGACCCGCCTGGCTGGGATCGGGTTTCCAGCCGGACAGATAGACCAGCGCCATTTGCTCTCCCGTCCGCCCGTCCGGGTCGGCGGCGTCGGCAAAATGCCCGGCCGCGCGCATCAGCACATCGCGGGTTAACGTCGGCGCGCGCATTGCCAGCGCATTGCCAGCGCCCATCCCGCGCAGATCGTGCATCAGCCGCACCACATCGCCATAGCGAATGGTCAGCACATCGCCATCCGCGACCGGCATGGCGAAGCCCGCCCGGCTGAGCAGATCGCCCGCCGACCGCACGTCCACCTGCGGATGGACATGCTGGCCGGGCCGATCCCCTTCGGCCGCCAGCAGCGCGGATTTCAGGCGCGGCAGGCTGCCCGCGCCGGTAAAGGCCGCCAGCATCAGCCCGTCCGGGCGCAGCACGCGCCGCATCAGGATCAGCGCGCCGGGCAGGTCGTTGACGCTGTCCAGCGTGCCACAGGCGATAACCAGATCGAAACTGTCGTCGGCGAAGGGCAGGGCGTCGTCGTCCGCTTGAACGCCGCCTATTGCCTTAGCCGCCAGGAAACCGGGATCGGCACAGGCCACGCGCTTGCCCATCGCCTCCAGCGCCGCTTTCGCGCTGCCGTCCGGGCAACCGATCACTAGCGCTTCGGGCAGATCGCGCTGCACATCGCCCAGCCGGTCGAGCAGTTCGTCCAGCATCGCGCGATAGAGGAAGTCGTGATCGGCGAAAGCGGGCATCATCCGATCGCGATTGCGCGCGCGCCGGGCGCGGTCGAAAATGTCGGGGTGGTTATCCATGGCGGGCCTTGTGCATCGGGCGCGAAGTGCGGACAAGGCAGATGATGCCGATCCTACCGCGTCTCAAGGGCGTTTTGCAGCCCGCGATCGATTATGCGCTACCGCCGCGCTGCCCCGGCTGCGGCGCCATCGTCGGGGAGGATTTCGCCTTTTGCCTGACCTGTTGGGGCGGGATGGAATTTCTGGGCGATCCCTGCTGCGCACGGTGCGGCGTGCCGTTTCCGCATGATCTGGGGGAGGGGGCGGAATGCGGTGCGTGCCTGGCCGCCCCGCCGCCTTGGGACGGCGCGCGCGCGGTGCTGGCCTATGGCGATGTCGCGCGGACGGTAGCGTTGCGGCTCAAATATGGGCGACGGATCGGGCTTGCCCGATTGATCGCGCGCCAGATGCTTCGGCATGTGGGCAGTGACGACGCGCTGATCGTCCCGGTGCCGCTGCATCGCTGGCGCCTGTGGCATCGCGGATTCAACCAGTCGGCGCTGATCGCGGATCATCTTGCGCGGCTGACCGGCTGGCCGGTGGACAAGCGCGCCTTGCAGCGGGTGAAGCGAACGCTGCCCCTGCGCGGCATGAACCCCCGCCAGCGTGAAAAGGCCGTGCGCGGCGCCTTCGCGCTGGTGCCGGATCATGACCTGAAAGGACGGCGCGTGCTGTTGATCGACGATGTCCACACCAGCGGCGCGACGGCGGCGGCCTGCGCAAAGGTGCTAAGGCGCGGCGGGGCGGCGGAGGTGCGGCTGCTCTGTTGGGCGCGCGTGCTGCCGGATGCTGATGTCGAATGAGGCGCGGCGATTGACAAAGCGACGCGTTCCCCCAATTTCAGGACCATCTTTTGTGTGTCGCGATTTCCGGGTCGGCGGATGGACCATCCGCCTCGAAATCGCTTTGTGGAGCCTTTCATCATCATGGCGAATGTCGAAATCTATACCAAGGCCTGGTGCGGCTATTGCGCGCGGGCGAAAGCATTGCTGACCGACAAGGGTGTCGCCTTTGCCGAATATGACATCAGCATGGGCGGGCCCAAGCGGGACGAGATGCTGGATCGCGCGCCCGGTCGCAGCACCGTGCCGCAAATCTTCATCGACGGACAGCATATCGGCGGCAGCGACGACCTGTCGGCGCTGAACCGCGAGGGCAAATTGGACGCGTTGCTGGGCCTGTGACCAGCATGCGCGCCGCCCTGTTCCAGATGACCAGCGGGATCGATCCCGCCGCCAACGCCGCCACCATCGTGGACATGGTCAAGCGCGCGAAGGGGGAGGGCGCGGACATGCTGTTCACGCCCGAAATGGCGGGCTGCCTCGACCGCGACCGCACGCGCGCGGCCGATACGCTGCGCAACGAAGCGGAAGATGTCGTGCTGGCGGCCGTGCGCGATGCGGCTGCGCGCGAAGGGCTGTGGGTGCATATCGGCTCGCTACCGCTGAAAGGCGAGCGGGCCGACGGGCGCTGGGCCAATCGCAGTTTCCTGATCGACGATACCGGCGCGATCCGTGCCCGTTACGACAAGATCCATCTGTTCGACGTCGATCTGGCGACCGGGGAAAGCTGGCGCGAATCGTCGGTCTATGGGCCGGGCGAGCAGGTGGTTGCGGCCGATACCCCCTGGGCGCGGATGGGCTTTTCCATCTGCTACGACATGCGCTTTCCCGACCTCTATCGTGCGCTAACCAATGCCGGGGCGACCATCCTGCTCGCGCCTGCCGCCTTCACCGTGCCGACGGGACAGGCGCACTGGCACGTGTTGCTACGCGCCCGCGCAATCGAGGCGGGCTGCTTCGTCATCGCCACCGCGCAGGTGGGCGCGCATGAAGATGGGCGCACCACCTATGGCCATAGCGTCGTGATCGATCCCTGGGGCGAAACGCTGCTCGACATGGGCGAGACGGCGGGTCTGGCGCTTGCGGACCTGGACCTCACCCGCATAGGGGATGTGCGCAGCCGCGTGCCCGCGCTAGCCAACCGCCGTATCATGCCGAAGGACGTAACCATTTCGTGATCGTGTTCGACCTTAAATGCCAGTCGCAGGCGCATGTGTTCGAAGCCTGGTTCGGGTCCAGCGCGGACTATGAGGATCAGAAGGCGCGTGGCCTGCTGGCCTGTCCGATCTGCGGCGACGGGGATGTGACCAAGGCGGTGATGGCGCCTGCGGTGGGCGCCAAGGGCAACAGCCGCGCCGTCGCCATGCCTCGCGAAGAACTGACCGCTCCAGCGATGAGCGGTGCTGATCAGGCCAAGATGAAGGCGCTGGTCGAGGCGCTTGCGACCGCCCAGAGCAAGGCGCTGGAGGACAGCACCTGGGTCGGCCGCGGTTTTGCTGAACAGGCGCGCGCCATGCATTATGGCGAACAGGATCGCGCCAGCATCCATGGCGAAGTCGCCCCAGCCGAAGCCAAGGCGCTGATCGCCGAAGGCGTGGAGGTCGCGCCACTCCCGTTCCCCGTCATCCCACCCCAAGCCAAGAATTAGGCACCCCAAGAATTGACCCCGCGCGCCGCTGGCAATAGAGCGCATGACTGCGTGCACCCGTAGCTCAGCAGGATAGAGCATTAAATTCCTAATCTAAGGGCCATGGGTTCGAATCCCGTCGGGTGCACCATTCCCTTTCCAGCAGTTTTACAGCCACTTCAACCGTTTGAACCGGGCGTAGAGTAGCGAGCACACCACGGCGATCACGCCCAGCACCACGAAATAGCCATATCGCGTGCGTAGCTCGGGCATATGTTCGAAATTCATGCCGTAAATGCCCGCAATCGCGGTCGGCACGGCCAGGATCGCGGCCCAGGCGGCCAGTTGCCGGGTGATGTCGCCGGTGCGCTGCTGTTCCAGCAGGTTGCTCGATTCGAACACGCTGTTCAGGATTTCGCGCAGATCGTCGACCATCGTCTGCACCCGGCGGACATGGTCGCGCACGTCGCTGAAATAGGGGCGGGCTTCGGGATCGATGCAGGGCAGGTCCATCTTAACGAATTTGGTCGCGACCTCCTGCATCGGCAACAGGATGCGCTGGAACCGAATGAGCTGGCGGCGCAGGCTGAAGATGCGGGTGATATCCTCGCGGCGCAGGAAATGGTCGATCATCTGCTGCTCCATTTCCAGAACCTCCTCCTCGATCCCCTCGATGATCGGCAGATAGCCGTCCACGATGAAATCCAAGATGGCGTGCAGCACATAATCCACCCCCTGCGCGAGGCGGGAAGGGACGGCTTCCAGTTCCTCGCGCAGCGCTACATGCGCGCGCGCGGAGCCGTGGCGAACGCTGATGATATGGCTGTGACCGATGAACAGGGACGTTTCGCCGTAACAGATGGTGTCGCCCTCGACATGGGCGGTGCGGGCGACGACGAACAGCTGGTCGCCATAGATGTCGACCTTGGGCAACTGGTTCGCGTTGATCGCATCCTCGACCGCCAGGGGGTGCAGGTCATGGGTGCGTGCCAGTATCTGCATTTCCTCCTGGGTCGGGTCGGCGACGCCGATCCAGATGAATTCCGACTTGTCGGGCGGGCAATCGACCCGTTCGTCGATCGCCACCGGGCGGACGCGCTGGCCGTTGCGGTACAGATAGGCGGCGACGACGGTCATGGCGCATGTTTCCCTTTGGTTTGCGCCGATTAGCAGAAGTTTTTGGCGGCGTCCCGCCCATCCTGCCTCTCACCGTCGCAATGCTTCAGCTCCTATGATTTTTCCTGAAGGGGGTGGCGACTGACTTTTCTTTGACATAGTTCGGGTCGAAAGGGGCGCATCGAATATAGGCGGCGCAGGCTGGGGGAAGCAGGCCGCACGGGAATGACGGAGCCTGGCCTTGTGCATCATCACGATCGATTTTGAGGCGTCCTGCCTGCCGCGCCACGGCCGGTCCTTCCCGATCGAAGTGGGGATAGCCGATGGCCTGACCGCGCGCAGCTGGCTGATCCGCCCGCATGACAGTTGGGCTGGCTGGGACTGGACCGCGGAAGCCGAAGCGTTGCACGGCCTGACCCGCCAACGCATCATGGACGAAGGCCAGCCGGTTGCGGTCGTGCTGGCCGAACTGGTGGCCGCGACGCAGGGGCGTCAGGTCATCGCCGACAGCCTGATCGACCAATATTGGCTCGATACGTTGGCCCATGCGGCGGGCGCGCCGTCGCCGTTCGCGATCCAGCATGTCGCGACGCTGATCGATGCGCAGGGTGTGGACGATCGCCATGTCGATGCCGCCGTCGCCTTCGCCGATGCACAGGGCGCGATCCGGCACCATGCGGCGGGCGATGCGCTTTGGCTATGGGCGCTGGTCGCGCATATCAGGGGCGTCAACACGCCCGCCCCGGTGATGCTGGCCGCGCAATAGGCAGGCGCGCTTGACTACAGCAATGATTTGTAACATCTGGCAAACTGGAGAGACACTCGCCAGCCCTAATCTTCCCCGATCATCGACTATATGGCGGTTTGGCACGGCCAATGGTGCATATCGCCCAGTCGCGGAGGAGAAACCCATGTCCCTTATTCCGCAGTCCGGCACCGCGGCCCAGTGCGCCGCCACTCGCTATCCTGCCCTATCGTCCGTCAACCTGCGCGCGGTGGCGCGTCGCTCTGCCAATCGCATCGTGTCGCGCGGATGAGTGCACCGCTGATATTGATCGCCGAACGACAGCAGGATTTGCGGCACAAGGTCCGCGAATATCTGGAGCAAAGTGGGTTTCGCGCGTTGCCCGCGGCATCGGCGACCGACATTTTCAGTGCCCTCACCACCACCCCGGTGGGCGCCGTTGTCCTGGACTCAGCGTTGCGTGGGTCGGATGGGCTGGACCTGTGTCGCGACGTCCGCGAACGCAGCGACGTGCCCATTATCCTGGTCGGATCGAACAGTTCGGAAGTGGATCGGGTCGTCGGTCTGGAATTGGGCGCGGACGATTATATGGCCAAGCCCTATTCGTCGCGCGAACTCGCCGCCCGCCTGCGCGCGGTGCTGCGGCGCGGGCGTGGCGAACGCGCGCTGGGCCTGCGTCGCCAGACCGAAGCGATCTTCGATGGCTGGGTGGTGGACTTCGCTCGACGCGAAGTCACCGATCCGCAGGAGGAACTGGTCGAGTTGACGGCGGCGGAGTTTACCCTGCTATCGGTCTTCCTCGACCATCCCCAGGCGGTGATCGCGCGCGCGCGCCTGATGGAACTGGCCGGAGTCCGTGACACGCCCTCGTCCGATCGCAGCATCGACGTGCTGGTCAGCCGCTTGCGCCGCAAGCTGGGGGCGGGCGGGCGCGCCGCACCAATTGTTACTGTGCGCGGGGTCGGCTACATGTTCAGTGCCGTAGTGGATCGGCGCTGAACGGCGGATCGCCCCGCTATTCCGCCATTTTTCGGCAAGGCGCGGCGATTGCCGGCTCCATCATCCAGACACAGTTTTTAACAAACCCGCTGCGCTGCAGCAAAACCAGCCGTCTATCCTTCAAGATACACCGGTCCGCCCCCTGGCCGGGAAACCATTTTGAAGAAGAGGATAGACTCCATGAACGAGCTACTCGGTCGCGTATTCAGCTTCGAGACCAAGGTCTTTCCAAATGAAAGCGCCCTCTACAATCAACTCGCCAGCCATGGCCAAAGCCCCAAGGCGCTGATGATCTCGTGCGCCGATTCACGCATCGTCCCCGAACATATCATGCAGGCGGCCCCCGGCGACCTGTTCGTGTGCCGCAATGCCGGCAACATCGTGCCGCCGCACGCCAGCCAGCTTGGCGGCGTGACCGCGACGGTCGAATATGCGGTCATGGTTCTGGGCGTGCGCGACATTATCGTGTGCGGCCATAGCGATTGCGGCGCGATGAAGGCGCTGGCGACCGAGGCCAATCTGGACGCGATGCCCAATGTCGCCGCCTGGCTGCGCAACAGCCATGCCGCACAGAAGCTGTGCAAGGAAAATTACCCCGCCGATCTGAGCGACGCTGAAAAGCTGCGCAACATGGCGCTGGAAAATGTCGTGGTGCAACTGGCGCATTTGCGCACGCACCCGTCGGTCGCGTCGGGCATCGCCCGTGGCGAAATCGCGCTGCATGGCTGGTATGTCGACATCCATGCCGGTCAGGTGCTTGGCCTGGACGGCGACACCGGTCGCTTCATGCCGCTGCGCGAAGGGCAGCCTTTGCCCGTCGCGCTTCCCCACGCCCGTCGCCTCGCTGGCGATGGCCAATACGCCCAAGCGGCGGAGTAAACCATGTTGAAGGCTCTTTCCGGCGGCACTTTCGGCCGCGACTTCACGGCGTCCATCGTCGTCTTCCTGGTGGCGATGCCGCTCTGCATGGGCATCGCCATCGCGTCCGGCGTGCCGCCGGAAAAGGGTCTCATCACCGGCATCATCGGCGGTATCGTCGTCGGCCTGTTGGCGGGTTCGCCGCTGCAGGTCAGCGGGCCTGCCGCCGGTCTTGCGGTCATCGTCTTTGAAATCGTTCGGGAACAGGGGCTGTCCGCCCTTGGTCCCATCCTCATTCTGGCAGGCGCGATTCAGGTCGTCGCTGGCCTGATGCGGGTCGGCGGCTGGTTCCGCGCCATTTCTCCCGCCGTCGTGCACGGCATGCTGGCGGGCATCGGCGTATTGATCGTAGTCGGCCAGTTCCACGTGCTGTTCGATGACAAGCCGTTGTCGAGCGGCCTGCATAACCTGATCGCCATGCCCGGCCAGATTTTCGGCCTGACCAGCGGTGACACGGTGACGGCGTTCACGGTCGGTCTCATCACCATCTTCAGCATGCTGGGCTGGGAAAAATTCCGTCCCGCATCGATGAAGCTGGTGCCCGGCGCGCTGGTGGGCGTGGTGACCGCCACGTTGGTCGCTTTCGTCCTCGGTCTGCCGGTGGCGCGAGTTGTCGTGCCCGAATTGATCGTCGCCGCTATCGCGCTGCCCGACCAGGGATTGCTGGCCCAGTTGATGAACCCCGCGGTCATCACCACTGCCATCGCCATCGCCTTTATCGCCAGCGCCGAAACATTGCTGTCGGCCGCCGCCGTGGATCGGATGCATGACGGCGTGCGGACCAATTACAACCGCGAACTCAGCGCCCAGGGCGTAGGCAATCTGCTCTGCGGCTTTGCGGGCGCCCTGCCGATGACCGGCGTCATCGTCCGCAGTTCCGCCAACGTGCAGGCCGGCGCCAAGACGCGGCTGTCAGCTATATTGCATGGCATCTGGATCTTGGGCTTCGTCGCGCTCCTACCCTGGCTGCTGCGGGAAATCCCGATGGCCGCGCTGGCGGGCATTCTGGTCATCACCGGCGTTCGCCTGGTCAGCGTCGCGCATGTGAAGCATCTCTTCCACCTTTATGGCCCGCTGCCCGCGATCGTATGGGCGGCGACGCTGATTTGCGTCGTCACGACCGACCTGCTGACCGGCGTGCTGGTGGGTATCGGCCTGTCGTTGATCGAACTGCTGCCCCACGCCACCCGCCTGCGTCTCAAGATGGTGGAGGAAAGCCGGGGCGAAGCGCATGAAGTGGCGCTGCGCGGCACCGCCACCTTCCTCAGCTTGCCCAAGCTGTCGGCCAAGCTGGATTCGTTGCCGACCGCTGGCCTCGTCATTCTGAACGTCGAAAAGCTCGGCCATATCGACCATACTTGCGCAGAAATGCTGCGCGAGTGGGTGGATCGTCGCCGCGGCGCCGGTGCGCCGGTGGAACTGTTCGGCGCGACCGGACGGATGCGCCAGCTCGTCGCCTGACTTCCCCCCTTTTAAGATCAGGCGACCGCTTATGCCGCCGTGCCTCTTGCAGGCACGGCGGCGCTTTTTGATGGCGGATAGTGAAAGCGGCTGTGTGATTTTTTTGCGACACAAAATCGCTAATCATTTCGCAGTTGCGAGAAAATTCTTTACCTGCATATCGCCAAAGCATAATTGATCGACATCCGCCGGTATCGAAGACGATCACAACAGATCTTCGGGCCAGAGCGGATGCAGGACGGAACATTCCAACGTTAAGGGGAATGTTCATGAAGTATCAAATCGCCTGTGCCGCCCTCGCGCTCATGTCCAGCGTGCCGGCCTTCGCGCAGGAAGCACCCACCAGCCCCGTCACCGTGACCGGCAGCGTCGGTCTTGTGTCCGATTATCGCTTCCGTGGCGTGTCGCAGTCCGACAACGGCCTCGCGGTTCAGGGCGGCATCACTGTCACGCATGAAAGCGGCTTCTATGTCGGCACCTGGGGTTCCAACCTGTCGGGCTGGGGCACGTTCGGCGGCTCCAACATGGAACTCGATCTGATCGGCGGCTATTCCATGGCGCTGGGCGAAGGCACCACGGTGGACGTCGGCCTGACCTGGTACATGTATCCCAATGGCGCGGACGAAACCGATTTCGCCGAACCCTATGTGAAGCTGTCGCATCAGATCGGTCCGGTAAAGGGTCTGCTCGGCGTCGCCTATGCGCCCAAGCAGCAGGCACTGGGCAAGGTGTGCAGCGACGCGCCGACATGCGCCGTTTTCCGTCCGGGCGCCAAGAACGACAATTTCTACGTCTGGGGTGATGTCAGCGGCGCCGTCCCCAACACGCCCGTGACGCTGAAGGCGCATCTGGGCTGGTCGAAGGGCAATAGCGGGCTTGGTCCCAACGGCACGTCGGTCGCGCCAACCGGCAAATATCTCGACTGGCTCGTGGGTGCGGACGTCGCCATTCCGGGCACGCCGCTGACCGCCGGCATCGCCTATGTCGATACCGACATCGCGCGCGTGGAAGAAAACTATCTCCGTCCCAATTTCCAGGACAAGGACGGTTCTTCGATCGCCCGTGGCAAGGTTGTCTTCTCGCTGACCGCCGCTTTCTAATCTTAAAGGGCGTCGGCCTGCCGTTACGGCGGGCCGACGCTTTTCCCTGTTGTGACAAATTGTTGCCACAGTCGCGATGCGCATCTGGGGCAGGGGCGTGCGGTTGACCCCCCACCGTCCTACCTCTATCTCCCCATCATGATATTTTGTGCGCTGACGCTTCCATGACCGCCCCGTCGATCATCCTCGTCGAAGACGATCCGCCGCTGCGCACGTTGACCGCCCGCGCGCTCCAGGAACATGGCTATCAGGTCCGCCCGGCCTCCTCCGGCCCGGAAATGTGGGTGGCCTTCGATGCCGGCCCGGTCGATCTGGTCGTGCTCGACGTCATGCTGCCCGGCACCAACGGCATCGATCTGTGCCGCCAGATCCGGCGCAAGAGCGACGTGCCGATCATCTTCATCAGCGCCAAGGGCAGCGAAACCGACCGTATCGTCGGCCTTGAACTGGGCGCGGACGATTATCTGCCCAAGCCTTTCGGCACCCGCGAACTGATCGCCCGCATCCGCGCCATCCTGCGCCGTGTAGGCGTGGAACGCGGCCCGGACGAGCATCGCGAAAGCGAAGCGCATTTCGATGGCTGGAGCGTCAACTTTCCCCGCCGCGAACTGCGCTCCCCCACCGGCGCGATCGTGGAACTAACCGGCGCCGAGTTCGACCTGCTCGGCTCCTTCCTCAGCCACCCGCAGCGGGTCATCGCGCGCGAACGGCTGATCGAACTGTCGCGCACCCGCATGGGCGACAGTAGCGACCGCAGCATCGACGTGCTGGTCAGCCGCCTGCGCCGCAAATTGTCGACGGAGGACAAGGGCGCGCCGATCACCACCGTGCGCGGCGTGGGCTATATGTTCAACGCGGAAGTCAGCCGCGCTTGAAACGGCATTTCAGGGGATCGCTGGGGCTGGTAGGCCGTCTGTTCGCGATCCTGCTGCTGACCGTCATGCTCGAATTTGCCGTGGGGACGCTCATCTATGAGCGGACCAGCCAGATGTCGTTGCAGGATGACGAAGCGCGGCGCTTGGCCGAACATCTGGTCATCGCCCGCAAGCTGCTGACCGAGCAGCCACCGACCGAACGCCCGGCACTCGGCCTTCAACTCACCACCGACCGCTATGACGTCCACTGGTCGCCCGCCGCGCCGCCGCCGCCGCCACTGTCGCCCGAACTGCAACGGATGCGGCAGCAGATCGTCGCCTGGGAACCCAGCCTGGAACGATCACGCCTCTGGCTGCGCCTCGCCTCGCCCAACCGTCATTCGGAAATCAACGGCGGCCTGCAATTGTCCGACGGCAGCTGGGTCTATTTCGGGATGCATCATAGTGGCGGCAAATGGGCCTTCGCCATCGGCCGGATTGGGCTGGCGCTGATCCCGGTACTGGCGCTGCTGCTGGCAGGCTGGCTGCTGATCCGCCGCACGTTGGCGCCGCTACGCGACCTGACCCACGCAACGCACAAGATTGGCCTCGGATCGGCGGTGATCGTCCCCGAAGCCGGGACCAGCGACGTGCGCAACCTCATCTCCGCCTTCAACGCCATGCAATCGCGCCTCCACCGGCTGATCAACGAACGCACCGAAACGCTGGCGGCGGTCGGGCACGACCTGCGCACGCCGCTCGCCCGGCTGCAATTGCGCCTGGAAGAGGTGAAGGACGAGGATATCCAGCGCGCCATGACCAGCGACCTGGAGGAAATGGGCGCGATGCTGGAATCGCTGCTCGCGTTCCTGGGCGGCGAAAAAGACCCAGAACCGGCGGTCCGCACGGATGTCGCCGTCACCATCGCGACGATCGTCGATGCGTTCCAGGATCATGATCATGATGTCACCTATGAAGGCCCGGACCATCTGGAGATGGCGGTCCGTGCCCTCTCGCTGCGCCGCGCGGTGCGCAACCTCATCGAAAATGCGCTCCATTACGGCCAGCGCGCCCGTGTCTCGCTGGAGCGCGCGGGGACGGAGATATTGATCCGGGTCGATGACGATGGTCCCGGCATCCCGCGCGAACGGCTGGAGGAGGTGCTGCGCCCCTTCGCCCGGCTCGATGACGCGCGTCAGCGCAACACCCGCGGCCTGGGCTTGGGCCTGGCGATCGTCCATAAGGCGGTGGAGGCGGAGGGCGGCCAACTGACCCTCGCCAACCGCCCCGCAGGCGGATTGCGTGCGGAAATCTGCCTGCACCTGCCGCGATAGACCGGCCGCAGCTAAAAGAGAAACTGTTCGCCCCCAAGCAAAACTCGTTTATCGCTACGCCTGCGACCACGCTATGCCCGCATCGACAGGCGCATGAGGCGGATATGATTGCAGACGGACAGGATGACGACCGGATCGTCGAGGGCTATTGGGATCTCGGACAACTGGTCACGGCACTCAGCGCGGCGCGCAGTCGCTGGCGGCAGGGGCAGAAACATCATGCCGAATATGGTGCGGAGGGTTTCCCCTCACGCGCCAACCTGACCAAGATCATGCAGTCACTGTGCGGCGCGCTCTTCCCCCTGCGGCTTGGCCCCAGCTTTGTGCGCCTCAGCAATGAAGACGCCTATGTCGCCGAAACGCTGCAAACGGTGCTCAGCCGCCTCTACGGCCAGATCCGGTTGGAACTGATCTACGCGCTCAAGGGCCAGCCGTCCGAAGCGGTCGATCAGGAAGCGGCGCGCATCATCGCCGCCTTCGCCCAAAGCTTGCCCACCTTGCGCGTGCTGCTCGACACCGATGTCGATGCGGCGTTCCTGGGTGATCCCGCCGCGCGCAGCGTGGATGAAGTGCTGATCTGCTACCCGTCGATGCTGGCGATCATCCACCATCGGCTGGCCCACTGCCTGCACGAACTGGGCGCGCCGCTGGTCGCGCGGATCATCTCGGAAATCGCCCATGGCAAGACCGGAATCGACATTCATCCCGGCGCGACCATCGGCCAGTCCTTCTTCATCGACCATGGCACCGGCGTCGTGATCGGCGAAACCGCGATCGTCGGCAACCGGGTGCGCCTCTATCAGGGTGTGACGCTTGGCGCGCGCAGCTTCCCCGCGGACGAGAAGGGCCATCTGGAAAAAGCGATCCCCCGCCACCCGATCATCGAGGATGATGTGGTCGTCTATGCCGGCGCAACGATATTGGGGCGGATCATCGTGGGCAGCCGGTCGGTGATCGGCGGCAATGTCTGGCTTACCGACAGCGTGCCCGCCGACAGCAATGTCCGCCAGGCCAAGGCGCAATATGAAGTCACCAGCCGCGTCGAAGTCTCCGCCCCCCACCGCGTGCACGCCATGGTCGCGGAAGCGACGGATGGCGTGGGAGAGAATATTTAGGGAAACTCAGGTGATGGACTTGGGGCGAACCCACATGAAAGCCCCTCCCTTCAAGGGAGGGGTTGGGGTGGGTGCGAGCGCAGCGAGCGGCTACGCTATAACCGCAGAGCGCCACTGCGTGGCGCACCCACCCCCGGCCCCTCCCTTGAAAGGGAGGGGAGAATGAAAATGACGTGACCCAACACCCCAATCCGAACCACGTAGCATTACGCCAAGCCTGATAAGCCCATCGCTCACCGCCCCGCGCAACTATCCCCATCGCCCGCCACCAAATCCAGGCACCGCCCGTCAATCTCGCCCTTCGGCACCGGCAGCCCGATCAGCGCGGCCAGCGATGGCAGGATGTCCACCGTCTCGACGCCCAGCGGCTGTTCGAAATGCTGCATCCCCTTGCGCCAGAACAGGATCGGCACGCGGCGGTCCGTGTCCCAAGGCGAACCATGGGTCGCGACCGATCCCATCACCGCCTGTTCGGGGATCGACATGACGCGCGGCTTCAACAGCAGCAGCAGGTCGCCCGACCGCTCGGGATAGAAGCTGGCGCGCGCCTCCTGGATCAGGCTCCAGCTTTCGGGCGGACCGGACGGGGAGGGGGTGGCGGCGATCTGCGCCTTGGTGAAGACCGTTTCCACCTGTGGATGGGCGCGCAGCAGTTTCAGCGCCTCGGCCTCGACGCGGGCGCGCTGGCCCGCAGTCAGTCCCTTGTCGAAATAGAGGTCGCCCGCCGGGCCATCGCCCCAGATCACCTTTTTGCCCGGCAGGCCCGCCTTGTCCGCGATCGCGATATTCAAAGCCTTGGGCGTCAGCGCCATGTCGACGCGCTGTTCCATCGGCATGGCGTTCAGGCGATGGCGTTCGGGCAGGTCATGGCCGCCATGGTCGGCGGTCAGCACCACAACATAGTCGATCCCGTCCTTGTCCAGCCGGTCGAAGAAAGCGCCTAGTTCATGATCCAGCCGATCGATCTGGATGCAGCTTTCCGTGCCTTCGGTGCCGTAAGTATGGCCGACATAGTCTGTCGCCGACAGGCCGATCGAAATGATGTCGGTCTGCGCCTGCTTGCCCAGATCCATGGTTTCGATCGCTGCGGCGGCGAAGGCCAGGGTCATCGCGTCCTGTTCGGGCGAAATGCGGAACGCCTTGTAATCGCCCGCCGCGCGCGCGAAGCGGCCCATGCCGACCGTTCGATCGCCTGCCCGCACCGCGAAATCCTTGGCCACGCACTGGGCCGGGAGTTCGAACCCGGAATTGGCCTGCGCCAGACGCTGCGCCATCGCGGCGTTGACTTTGGCTACCAGCGGCGGGGTGGGCAGCCCCTTATAACTGACATAGCCCTGCGCGCCGCCCAGCCACCAGACCTGATCGGCGGTGCCGCCGCCCATCATGATCGCCGCGCGATCCTTGCCGGATACCGAAACGACGCGCGTCGCCGGATTGGCGGCCTTCATCCGGCCGCCCAGCGTCGGGACTTTCAGGTGGATGGGGGAGGCGACATAAGTGTCGCTGCTGCTGCCCGGCTGGCTTTCGTCCTCGGCGCAATAGATCGTCTTGTCGGCGCGGCCGGTGGACAGGTCGAACCAGTTATTGGCGATGATGCCGGTGCGCGACGGGCGGCTGCCGGTCAATATGGTCGAATGGCCGGGGCATGTCTCGGTCGCGGCATGGCTCTGATAGCCGCGCGGGAAGACCGCGCCCTGGCTCGTCAACCGCTGGAGGCCACCGGTATAATATTGGCGATATTCGCTGAATAGGTCGGCGGAAAACTGGTCCACGCTGATCGCGACGATCAGCTTGGGCGGCGTCGTTGGCATGGCCGTCGCCGGGGCCGTCGCGGAAGCCGGGGCAGGGGATTGCGCGGCGACCGGCATGGCGGTGGCGAGCAACAGGGCGAGGGCGACTTTCTTCAACATCTACTGTACCTTTTCCAGCCTTGACGGCGAACGCCCCCGGACCTAGCCCGCTCACATCCACCCGACCAGAGGCCCGATGCGGATTTTTCAAGTCATATTCGTGACGCTCGCCCTGTTGGCGGGCTTGCCGACCGCGCAGGCGCAAAGCGCGTTCGGTGGCGGACCGGCGCATATCGCCGCGCAACTCGCGGCCGAAAGCGCCGCGCCCAAGGCAGGCGATGGCACCCCCATTGCCTTCGCTATGGTCCCGGAAAAGGGCTGGCACGGCTATTGGCAAAATCCTGGCGATGCAGGGCTGGGCATGACCGTCGACTGGACCCTGCCCAAGGGCGTGACCGTCGGCGCGCTGCGTTATCCGGTGCCGGAGACATTGCTGATCTCCGGCCTGATGAACCATGTCTATGAAGGCCCCTATGCCGTGCTGGCGGACCTGAAGGTCGCGCCCGGCATTGCGCCCGGCACGCGGTTGCCCGTGCGCGCCAGGGCGCAATGGCTGGCCTGCACCGACAAGGTATGCGTGCCCGAAAGCGGCGACCTGACGCTGGACCTGGTCGTGGGCGACGGCACGGTCGCGCCTGCGGCCCGCACCCGCTTCGATGGGTGGCGCACCCATCTGCCCCGTCCGCTGGGGTCGGAAGCCACCTATGCCATGCAGGACGGCAAGCTGCGCCTGTCCGTGCCCTTTCCGGCCAGCGCGCAGGCAAGCGACGTGCATCTCTTCCCGCTGGCCGAGGGGTTGACCCGCTACGCCGCGCCGCAACTGGTGACGCGGCAGGGCAATCAGTTGCTGATTGAAACTGATGTGGTGATGGGCGGCAAAGGCGGCACCGTTCAGGCGGTGCTGCGGACCGGCGACCATGTCGGCTTCCTGCTGACGGCAAAGCCCGGCGACGTCGCTGCTGCCAAGGACGGTCAAGTCGGCGCGATCCTCGCGGCGCTTGGTGGGGCGCTGCTGGGCGGACTACTGCTCAACATCATGCCCTGCGTCTTCCCGATCCTGGGCCTGAAAGCCATGAAGCTGGCGAAAGCAGGCGGCGACGAACGCACGGTCCGGCGGGAAGCGCTGGCCTATGCATTGGGCGTCATCCTCACCTGTCTGGCGCTGGGCGGTCTGCTATTGACATTGAGGGCAGCAGGCGGCGCGGTCGGCTGGGCCTTCCAGTTGCAGGACCCGCGCATCATCCTGGCGCTGCTGCTGCTGGTGACTGGCATCGCCTTCAATCTTGCGGGCCTGTTCGACCTGCGCGCCTATGGCGGTGGCGAGGGGCTGGTGGGGAAGGGTGGCGTCGCCGGTTCCTTCTGGACCGGCGCGCTGGTCGCCTTCGTCGCGACGCCCTGCACCGGGCCGTTCATGGCCGCAGCGATGGGCGCGGCGCTGCTCCTGCCCTTGCCTGCCGCGCTCGCCGTATTCGCGGGGCTGGGCCTGGGCCTCGCATTGCCTTTCCTGCTGCTCGCCTATGTTCCCGCCCTGCGCCAGCGCCTGCCCAAGCCCGGCAACTGGATGAGCCGCTTCCAGAAGATCCTTGCCCTCCCGATGTTCCTGACGGCGCTTGGTCTCGCCTGGCTGCTGGGGCAGCAACGCGGTGTGTCTGGCATGACGATCGGCCTTGGCGCAGCGCTGCTGTTGGCGCTGTTGCTCTGGTGGCTAGGCGGGCGGCAGCGGGCGGGCAAAAGCGGCGGCGTGATCGCTGCGATTGCCGCCGTCGCGCTGTTCGCGGGCGCCAGCTACGCCCTGCCGACCCGCGCCCCGGCCGCTATCGAAAAAGCCGATTCAACTGTCCATTTCGCTGTCTCAAAACTGGCCGATCTGCGCGCCGCCAACAAGCCGGTTTTCCTCTATTTCACCGCCGACTGGTGCCTGACCTGCAAGGCGAATGAGGCCGCCGCCATCGACCGCGCCGAAACCCGTGACGCGTTCAAAAAGGGTGGCGTCACGGTCATGGTCGGCGACTGGACCAATGCCGATCCCGCCATCACCCGCTTTCTCGAAAGTCAGGGCCGATCGGGCGTGCCGCTCTACCTCTGGTACGCGCCGGGCAAGGAGGCGCAGACGCTGCCGCAATTGCTCACTCCCGCCACGCTGACCGCTTTGGTGCGCTGATGGCAAAGCTGCGCGCCGACCAGTTGCTCGTCGACAACGGCCTCGCCGAAAGCCGCGCCCGCGCGCAGGCGCTCATCCTCGCGGGTCTTGTCTATCTGGGCGAGAAAAAGGTGGAAAAGGCCGGCCAGCAGGTCGCTGCCGACGCCGACCTCGACGTGCGCGGCCGCGACCATCCCTGGGTATCGCGCGGCGGCATCAAGCTGGCCCATGCGCTGGAAGAGTTCGCGATCAAGGTCACCGGCTTCGTCGCCATCGACGTCGGTTCCTCGACCGGCGGCTTTACCGACGTGCTGCTGACCAACGGCGCGGCCAAGGTTTATGCGGTGGACAGCGGCACCAACCAACTCGCCTGGAAATTGCGCGCCGACGACCGCGTCATCGTGCACGAACAGACCAGCGCCCGCATCCTGACCGATGCGCATATCCCCGAACCGGTGGACATCATCGTGTGCGACGCCAGCTTCATTTCGCTCGCCAAGGTGCTGGAAAAGCCGCTGGGCTTCGCCAGGCCCGGCGCGCACTTGGTGGCACTGATCAAGCCGCAGTTCGAAGCCCGGCGCGAGGAAGTGGGCAAGAATGGCGTGATCCGCGACCCCGCCGTCCACGATCGCGTCTGTGCCGAGGTGCAGGACTGGGTGCAGGCGCAGGGCTGGACCGTCGCAGGCCTGACGCAAAGCCCGATTACCGGCCCACAGGGCAATATCGAATTTCTCCTCTACGCCCGTCTTGGTGGATAATGGAGATATGTTCGTTCCAAACACTACCGATATATGGTGCGGCCCACGGCCGATCATGCCGCCGCCAGCAAAGGTTCTTCATCCCCCTATCATGCGTGCCATAGTCCCCGTTCTCCTGTTCGCCCTTGGTCTTTCCGCCTGCGGAGGGGAGAAGGAAAAGAAACCCCGCGCCATCCCGTTGGTGGAGGTGCAGCCGGTCGCGACCGCCGCCTTTACCGACAATCTGGAAGCGGTCGGCACCGCGCTCGCCAATGAACAGGTCGTCCTGTCCGCACCGGTGACGGAACGGATCGAAGCGCTCAACTTCGCCGATGGCGGCTATGTCGCCAAGGGGCAGGTAATCGCGCGTCTGGCCGTGGGGCAGGAACAGGCCGAACTCGCCTCCGCCGAAGCGACCGCCTTGCAGGCGAGTCAGCAGCTTCAGCGTATCCAGTCGCTCAAGGACCGGGGTTTCGCGACCGGCGCGACGCTGGAACAGCAGGTGGCGCTCGCCAGCGCCGCGCGCGCCAGTGCGCAACTTGCCCGCGCATCGATCGGCGACCGGGTGATCCGCGCGCCGTTCGGCGGCTGGGTGTCCCTGCGCACCGTGTCGCCCGGCGCGATCGTCACGGCGGGCACCGCCATCGCCACGGTCAGCGACATCAGCCGGATCAAGCTGGACTTCACCATCCCCGAAACCCGCCTGCCGATGATCCGCGAAGGCATGGCGATCAAGGCGATCTCCGCCGCCTGGCCCGATCGCCCGTTCAACGGCACCATCGCCACCATCGATCCGATCATCGATCCCGCCACCCGCGCGGTGAAGGTGCGCGCCATCCTGCCCAATCCCGGCAGGGCACTGAAACCCGGTATGTTGTTGACCGTCAGTGTATTGGCACGCCAGCGCCAGTCGCTCGCCGCGCCGGAACTGGCGGTCGTGGGCGACGGCGACGACCGCTTCGTCTTCGTAATCGAAGATCGCACCGCCAAGCGGATCAAGGTCAGCACCGGCATCCGGCAGGGCGGTCGCGTCGAGATTTTGGACGGCATCAAGCCGGGGCAGTTGGTCGTCACCGAAGGGGTGGTCAAGCTGACTGATGGCGTGACCGTGCGCCTGCCCGGCGACAAGCCCAAGGGCGGCGCGGCCAAGGACGGATCAGGCAAGGCCGCCCGCTGATGCAATTGTCCGATCTTTCGGTTCGCCGTCCGGTCTTCGCCGCGGTCGTCGCGGTCCTGCTCTGCATCGTCGGCATCGTCGGCTATATGAGCCTGTCGGTGCGCGAATATCCCGACACCGATCCGCCGATCGTGTCGGTCGAAACCAGCTATACCGGCGCGGCGGCGTCCGTCGTGGAAAGCCGCATCACCCAGTTGATCGAGGATGCGGTCGCTGGCGTGCAGGGCATTCAGACGATCACGTCCACGTCGCAGGACGGCACGTCCAACATCAACATCGAGTTCGATCCCTCGCGCGATATCGACACCGCCGCCAACGATGTGCGCGACCGCGTGGGGTCCGTGACGGAAGACCTGCCCGAAGACGCGCTGGCGCCCGAAATCCGCAAGGTCGATTCGGATGCGCGCGCCATCCTCTTCCTCGCCTTTTCCCGCCCCGGCTGGACGCCGATCCAGATCAGCGATTATCTCGACCGCAATGTCGCTGATCGCTTCGCCGCGATCGACGGCGTCGCCCGCGTCAACATCAGCGGCGAAGCGCGCCCATCCACGCGCATCTGGTTCAACGCCGAAAAACTGGCCGCCTTCGGCCTGACCCCCGCCGATGTCGAAGCCGCGCTGCGCAGCCAGAATGTCGAATTGCCCGCGGGCCGTTTCGAATCCAAGGACCAGAACCAGACCCTGCGCGTCGAGCGTCCCTTCGCCACCCCGGCGGAATTTTCCGGGCTGGTGGTGGGGCGCGGCACCGATGGCTATCAGGTGCGTCTGGGCGATGTCGCCCGGATCGAGGAAGGGGCGGAAAATCCCTATACCAGCTTCCGGTCGAACCAGGGCACGGCGATCGGCATCGGCATCATTCGCCAATCGGGCGCGAACACGCTGGACGTGGCGCAAAAGGCCAAGGCGCTGATCAAGGAATTGGAACCGTCCCTGCCGCAGGGGATGCATGTCGCCATCGGCACCGACGAATCCCTGTTCATCGAACGGGCGATCGACAATGTCTATGACACGCTGATCGAGGCGGCCCTGCTGGTCATCCTCGTCATCTTCCTGTTCCTGGGGTCGGTGCGGGCGACGATCATCCCGGCGGTCACCGTACCCATCTGCCTGCTGGCAACCTGTGCCGTCATGTGGCTGCTCGGTCTGTCGATCAACCTTTTGACCCTGCTCGCCTTCGTGCTGGCGATCGGTCTGGTGGTCGATGACGCCATCGTCGTGCTGGAAAATGTCTATCACCGCATCGAACAGGGTGAAGACCCGCTCTTGGCCGCCTATCTGGGCACGCGACAGGTCGGCTTTGCGATCATCTCGACCACGCTGGTCGTGTGCGCGGTGTTCGTGCCGGTTATGTTCCTGGCGGGCCAGACCGGCCTGCTCTTCCGCGAACTCGCCATCGCCATGATCGCAGCGATCGCCTTCTCCGGCTTCATCTCCTTGAGCCTCGCGCCGATGCTCTGTTCCAAGCTGCTCAAAAATGCCGAACGGGGCCGTCTGGCGCGCTGGATCGATGATCGCTTCCAGCGGCTGGAGGATGGCTATGCCCGCTGGCTCGACCGCGTGCTGCGCAAGCCGCTGCTGCCGATCCTTGGCGTTCTGCTGTTTCTGGGCATCGCCGGTTTCGCCTTCACCCGCCTGCCCAACGAACTCGCCCCGGCCGAGGATACCGGCGTGGTGGAAGCGCAGATCAGCGCGCCCGAAGGCACCGGCTTTGCCCGCATGATGGCCTATATGAAAAAGATCGAGGATGATCTGAGCTATCTGCGCAAGGATGGCACGCTGCAGAATCTGGTCATCCGCACGCCGTCAGGCTTTGGATCGACCGACGATTATAATGGCGGCAACGTCATCGCCTTCCTGCGGCCATGGGAAGATCGCACCATCACCACCGCCGAAGTCGCGACCATCGTCAATAAAGTGATCGCCGATCAACCCGGCGTGCGCGGCAATGCGGCGCCGCGCTCCGGCCTGGGGCGGGGGCGCGGCCTGCCAGTCAATATCGTGCTGGCCGGGTCCACCTATGAAGGGCTGGTCGCCGCGCGTGATCGCATCATGGCGGCGGCGGCCGCCTATCCCGGCCTGATCAACGTCGACAGCGATTATAAGGAAACCAAGCCGCAGATGCGGATCGAAACCAACCTGTCGCGCGCGGGCGACCTGGGCGTTTCGGTCAACGACGTCAGCCAGGCGCTGCAAAGCCTGCTTGGGTCGCGTCGCGTCGGCACCTATGTTGACCGGGGCGAGGAATATCGCGTGCTCGTGCAGGCGGATGAGGATGGCCGCCGCAACGTCGCCGATCTGGAGCGCATCAACGTCCGATCCCGCACCGGTGCATTGGTCCCGCTGTCCGCGCTCGTCACCGTCCGCGAAGTCGCCGGGCCGCGTCAGCTCAACCGCTATAACAAGCTGCGCGCCATCACCCTGACCGCCGCACTGGCGCCCGGCACCTCGCTGGGGGAGGCGCTGGCGTTTCTTGAGGATCAGGCGCGCCAGTCGCCCGAAGTGCTCGCGATCGGCTATCGTGGCGAAAGCCAGTCGCTGCGCGAAACCGGCGGGTCGATCTGGCTGGTCTTCGGCCTCACCATCCTGATCGTCTATCTGCTGCTTGCCGCCCAGTTCGAAAGTTTCATCCATCCCGGCGTCATCATCGCCACCGTGCCGCTGGCTGTGGCGGGCGGCGCGCTGGGGCTGGCGATCACCGGCGGGTCGATCAACCTCTACAGCCAGATCGGCATCGTCATGCTGGTGGGACTGGCGGCCAAGAACGGCATCCTGATCGTGGAGTTCGCCAACCAGTTGCGCGACGAAGGCATGGACATCGCCCAAGCCATTCGCGAAGCCGCCAAGCGCCGCCTGCGCCCGATCCTGATGACCTCCATCGCGACCGTGATCGGCGCTGTACCCCTGGTCATTCGCGGCGGGGCGGGGGCCGCGGCTCGCCACTCGATCGGCACCGTCGTGGTCTTCGGCGTCAGCCTGGCGACGCTCATCACGCTGTTCCTGATCCCGATCTTCTATTCGCGCGTTGCCAAGCGCACGGTTTCTCCGCAAACCGTCAGCCGAAAGCTGGATTCGGCGCTTAAGGATTCGCCGGATCCAGCGGAATAACTGGCTTTTTGGAGCTACGTTGCCGATGAACGAGATTGCGTCCCCCGGTCAGTTGCGTCTTGCCTATCTGCGTTGGGCGCTGGTCACGGTGCCAGCGATCGTCTTTTTGGGTTTCCTGTCGGGCCGCATGGCCAATAGCGGCTATGGCAATCGTTGGTTCGACGCGCTGGAAAAGCCCGCCCTGATGCCGCCGGGCTGGGCGTTTGGCGTCGCCTGGACCATCCTTTACGTCATGATGGCGCTGGCCTTCGCCATCGTGCTGCATGCGCGCGGTGCGCAGGGGCGTGGCGGGGCGATCGCCCTGTTCCTGGTCCAGCTTCTGCTTAATCTCTGCTGGTCGCCACTCTTTTTTCGCGCGCATCAGGTCGGCAGTGCGCTGGCGCTGATCCTCATCCTGTTCATCCTGGTGGCCGTAACGACCGCGCTTTTCTGGCGGATTCGGCGCTTTGCAGGCGTGCTGTTGCTGCCCTATCTGGCGTGGCTGGCCTTCGCCTCCTTCCTCAACTATGAGATCGGCCGCCTGAACCCGGATGCAGCGACCCTTGTCGCCCCGGCACTCAAGGCCCAACTTAGATAGACCGGGCGCGCCGACCGCGTGCCGCAAGAAGGACAAGTGCAATGCAGAGCGAAAACCGCTTTTTCGACGATCTGGCCAAGTTGGTGAACGGCGCCGCCGGCACGGTGGCGGGCGTGACGCGCGAGTTCGAAGCCAATGCGCGCGAACGGGCGAAGGAATGGATCGGCGGCATGGAGTTCGTGTCGCGTGAGGAATTCGACGCCGTCAAGGCGATCGCCGCAGCGGCGCGCGAAGAGGTCGAACTGCTCAAGGCGCGGATCGATGCGCTGGAAGGCAAGTCGGGCGAACCGGTGACCCGGACCGTCAAGGCGGCCAAGCCAAAGGCACCGGACGCAAACTGATCGCATCTGTCCTTTCACCCTATGCGGTGATAAGGCGCGCCGATGATGGATAGCGACGAATTTGAACATGGCGGCGGGGAAGCCGCACCAATCGACATGCTGGCCGCTTATTTCGAGGCGCATGGCTGGAGTTTCGAGCAGGTCGGCGAGGATGAAATCGTCGCGAATACCCAAGGGTCGTGGGCGCAATATGAGCTGCGCGGCATCTGGCGCGACGAGGATCAGGTGCTGCAGCTGCTGGCGCTGCCCGACATCCGGGTAACGGACGAGAAGCGCGGCACCATCTACGAAACCTTGGGCCTTATCAACGAACAGCTTTGGCTCGGCCATTTCGAACTCTGGTCGTCCAGCGGCATCATCCTTTTCCGCCATGGGGCGCTATTAGGCGCAGGCGGTACGTTGACGCTCGACCAGGCACAATTGCTGGTCGAAACCGCGATCGATGAATGCGAGCGCTTCTATCCGGTGTTCCAGTTCGTGCTGTGGGGCGGCAAATCGCCGTCCGAAGCGATCTCCGCCAGCCTGATTGAAACCCGCGGCGAGGCATAGGGCATGACGCAGGCCTGGCCCGATCATCTTTTCCCCGATCATCTCTTTCTGGTCGGCTGCGGCAATATGGCCGGGCAGATGCTGGCCCGCTGGCTGGACTGCGGTCTTGATGCTGCCCACGTCACGGTGTTGCGCCCCAGCGGGAAGCCGGTGGCTGACGGCGTCACGGTCGTCACCGACTATCCCGCTGCGCTGCCAGCCGGAACCACCGTGCTGCTCGGCATGAAGCCCTATCAGATCGCCGATGTTGCAGATGCGCTCGCGCCGCTATGCACCAGCGACACGCGCATCGTCTCGATCCTGGCTGGCACCACCCTGGCGCAGTTGCGTGATCGCTTCCCCGCCGCAACGGACATCGTGCGCGCGATGCCCAATCTGCCGGTCGGCTTGGGGGAGGGCGTCACGGCGCTCTTCACCGACGGCAAGACGTCTGCCGTCGCGCGGGATGCCGTCGACGCCCTGATCCAGCCGCTGGGCCTTGTGGAATGGATCGCCGACGAAAGCCTGTTCAATCAGGTGACGGCGCTCTCAGGCTGTGGCCCCGCCTTTCTATTTCGCTTCATCGACGCGTTGGCGCGCGCGGGTGAGGCGATCGGCATTCCGGCCGACCAAGCCGCCCGCATGGCGCTGGCGACGGTACAGGGATCGGCCCACATGGCCGCCCGCGCGAGCGACAGCGCAGCCGTGTTAGCCGACCGCGTCGCCAGTCCCGGCGGCATGACGCGCGAGGGGTTGAACGTGCTGGACGCCGACGACCGGCTGATGGCACTGCTCACCGACACGCTGGCCGCCGCTCGCGATCGCGGCGCGGCGATGGCGAGCGGAGAATGATTTAGGCGGTCGGTGTTCCTGCGCAGGCAGGAACCCAGTCCCGCTCATCGAACTTGCACAATGGCGTATCCCGCGATCTCAGGTTTTGCGTTACGGGCAAATAATCCTACGGCCATCCAAATCCATGCGGAGTCCATTATGCTGTCGCCTGATATCCCCATCCTTTTGCTCACGACCGGGGGCACGATCGACAAAATCTATTTTGACGCCTTGTCCGACTATCAGGTCGGCGAAACCGTCATGGCCAAGCTGTTGGAGGTCGCGCGGGTCAAGCGGCCCTTCCGCATTGAGGAAGTGGCACGCAAGGACAGCCTGGAACTGGACGATACCGACCGCGCCCTCATCTACGCGCGCGTCGCCGCTGCGGCGGAAAATCACATCGTCATCACCCATGGCACCGATACCATGACCGATACGGCCAAGCAGCTTGCCGGGATCGATGGCAAGACGATCGTACTGGTCGGCGCGCTGGCGCCTGCTCGCTTCGGCGAAAGCGATGCCAGTTTCAATCTGGGTATGGCCTTCGCCACGGCGCAGGTGGCGGAACCGGGCGTCTATATCACGATGAGCGGATCAGTGTTCCGCGCCGATCAGGTGATCAAGGACCGGACAAAAGGCGCCTTCGTACCGTTGTGAACCCTTAGATGGCGTAGCTGTGCTGATATCATGGTCGTCCTGTCCGGCGGCCGCAGGAGATAACGCGTGAATAGCATATATCGATCGACCATGCTGGCGGCCCTTTTGCCTGTCCTCTCGCTCGCGGGATGCGCCACTGCGCCGGGGCGGCCGACCCAACCGATCGCGCCGTCCGCTCGCTATGTCGCTCTGGGCAGCTCCTTTGCCGCCGGGCCAGGGGTCACCGTGTCGGCGGACAGCCCGGCCACGCGCTGCACCCGGTCGCGGGACAATTATGCGCACCAGCTTGCGCGGCTGCGCCAGCTCGACCTGGTCGATGTCAGCTGCGGCGGTGCCACCACCGCGCATCTGCTGGGACCATGGAAGGAACTCGCGCCGCAACTCGACGCGCTGACGCCGGATACCGCACTGGTGACGATCACGATCGGCGGCAATGATGTCAGTTATGTCGGCTATCTGTTCGTGGAATCGTGCAAGGGCGCGCTGGGTCGCCCCGACCTCGAAAAACTGTCCGCCATGTGCAAGGCGATGACGGGGCGGCCGTCATCGGCGGCGATTCCCGCTGCGCCGACCGAAGCCGCCTGGACGAAACTGGCGGCCGATATGGACCGGATCGCGATGGAGGTTCGCGGGCGGGCGCCCAAGGCGCGGATCATCTTCGTGGACTATGTGACCCTGCTGCCGTCCGGCGCGCCTTGTCCTACCGTGCCTTTGTCGGCGCAGGCGATGGCGACGGCGCAGGCGACGGCGACCCGTTTGGCGCAGCTGACCGCCGACGTGGCGAAGCGCAACGGCGCCGATGTGCTGCGTGCATCGGCCTTGTCGCGGGGCCATGATGCCTGTGCGGCGCAGCCCTGGTCGAACGGCTTCGTCGCGCGTCCCGGTGTCGATCCGTTCACGCCCTATCATCCCAATCTGGCGGGCATGACAGCCATAGCAGCGGCGCTGGACCGTCAGCTGGGGCGCTGACGGATCGGAACCGCGTCCTCCATCTATGCATTGTGACAGCAGACATAATTTGGAGGATCACGGCATGGCGGACTATCAGGAGCGTCCCGCGACGACCACGACGACAATTATCGAGAAGCGCAGCGGCGGCGGCATGACGTTCGCCCTGTTGCTGCTGGTGGTGGTCGTAGCGGTCGCGGCCTTCTTCCTGGTCACCAGTCAGACCAGCAAGAACAATGCGGTAGAGGGCGCAGCGACGCAGGTTGGTCAGGCTGCCAGCGATGTCGGTTCGGCCGCCAAGGATGCGGTGGGCGGCAACGGCCAGTAGCATTGCTATAAGCATGATGCCCATAAAAAGGGGCGCTCCGATCATCGGAGCGCCCCTATTTTCGTCAGCGATAAGCCGTTGGCCTATCAGCCTTCGACCTTGGCATATTTGGGTGCGGCTTCGTTCAGGATGCGCAGGATCTTCTTGAGCGCAGTCGGTTCGTCCGTTTCTTCCATCGCGGCGAGTTCGCGGGCGAGGCGGCTGGACGCGGCTTCGAAGATCTGGCGTTCCGAATAGCTCTGCTCGGGCTGGTCGTCGGCGCGGAACAGGTCGCGGGTCACTTCGGCGATCGACACCAGGTCGCCCGAATTGATCTTCGCTTCATATTCCTGCGCGCGGCGCGACCACATGGTCCGCTTGACCTTGGGCTTGCCCTTCAATGTTTCCATCGATTCTTCGAGCGTCTTGTTGGAGGACAGCTTGCGCATGCCCACGCCTTCGGCCTTATTGGTCGGCACGCGCAGCGTCATGCGCTCCTTTTCGAAGCGGAGCACATACAGCTCCAACTCCATGCCCGCGATCTGCTCCTTTTGCAGTTCGATCACACGGCCAACGCCATGCTTGGGGTAAACGACATAATCACCAACGTCAAAGGACAGCGCTTTGGCAGCCATTTGATACCTTTCCAATTCGACCGGGGGACGGGCCGTCGCGGGGGCAGATGTGCAAGAGACATAAGCCGGGAAGTCCACGGCGCCACCGTCAAGACATGAAGCGTATTCTCCAAGGCCGGACAGGGGGATGTCCGACCGTTGGAGGTCTATTTAGCAGATTCGTAACAAAAATACCACCCCCGGACATAAAGGCCGGGAGCGTGGCGCAAAACGGGACGCGGAAGGACGGCGCGGGCCGCCCGGATCAGTTGCCGGTGCCCGGCTCTGGCGAGAAGAATTTCTCCAGCTTGCCTTCCACGCCATTCATGGCTTCGGCATCATCCGGTGCTTCGCCCTTGACCGTGATATTGGGCCATTCGGCGGAGAATTTGGTGTTCAGCTCCAGCCATTTTTCCAGGCCGTTCTCTGTATCGGGCAGGATCGCTTCGGCCGGGCATTCCGGTTCGCACACGCCGCAGTCGATGCATTCGCTGGGGTTGATAACCAGCATATTCTCACCCTCGTAGAAACAATCCACGGGGCAGACCTCTACGCAATCCATGAATTTGCAGCGGATGCAGTTGTCGGTCACGACATAGGTCATTGTCTGGCACTCTTGGCTTGGAAAAACGCGGCCCTGCTATGCTTAGGCTGGCCGAAGGTCAATGAGGATATTGTTGACCGCGGTTTAGGGACGGTTTTGCGGGCAGTGGGCCGAAGTTCACACCGTCGCTGGTGGGGTTGGATGGAGTGGCACGGGCGGGGCGCGGCGCGCGTGTTTATCGAAATATACAGTGTCGCAGGGGTAGGTCTTGCGGGGGTAGGGCGCAGTGCAGCGGCGTGGCGGGGGGGGGAATCTTCTGGAAGTTCTCATTCAGCGCATGAAGAGACTTTCTGGTCGATCAAATTCTCATCTGCGGTCGCAGGCTGGCGGAGCGGGGTTGACGATGGGAACGAGCCGGGTGGGAGGGTGGCGGAATTGGGGGGTAGGGCAGGTCAGAGAGGGAGTTATGATAGCGAAGATGGATGGATGGCCGAACGGCTGCTTTCGAACGAAGAATAGTAAAGTTACCTGTCCGCCCGAACCGATATAGGTGCGCTTCGATGGGTGAGAGCCGTACCGGAACATGCCATGGCCTAAACCCGGCCACTGATCGACAAGCATTGTCGCGGTGCGCTTGGATCAATGACTGATGCTACAGATTATCAGCGGACCATTGAGTGTAATTTTTCAATTATTAACCTTGTTCGAGCAAGACGACGTAATGTCGATACGAGCTCTATCCGCGTCGCTGCAATCGCGATATAAAATAAGCAGCGATATCATAGAATATCACAGTATTCCTGTTATTTTCACTGTCATGATATTCGCATCGGTCGTTGCTTTTGGCATTGCAATCGGCGTAGTTAGTTACGATTTCAATGAAATGAACCCTATTTTTGGCGAATTGGCTATAGTGTGGTTCTGCGGTTTAGCGTGCCAGTATATTAATCTCGACGGAATAGGGCAGATATTTAAGTATATATCGATTTTCTTCTTTTCGATGATTCTATCGATGATGGCGAGCTTAGTATTAGCAAAGGCATGTTTTCCATATATTGATTCTATTTTGTTCCGCATTGACAAAATTATATCTTTTGACACTGACTGGCCTGCGCTGGTCAGATCAATTAATAGCCATGAAAACCTGTCGTTTTTACTCAACCATGCCTATATGACATTAAATTGGCAGCCATTTTTCATATTTATATGGTTTTTGGCTACTGATAGGAAAAGCACCGCTTGGACAATTACGTCTGCCCTCTCGGTTGGCAGCTTCATTTGTGTGATCTTGTTCCCCTTCACGCCCGCGATCTCCGGTTTCGACTTCTATGGCCTCTCTCCCACGGATATTCCCAATATAACTGTGCATTCGACATGGGCCGCAATTGATCTGTTACAGGATATTCGTAACGGCGTGGTGTCAGAAGTGAGTATGACGCATTTGGCCGGGATGATATCGGTCCCCAGTTTCCACGCGACAGCAGCCATTGTTCTGGCTTGGGGATATTATCAATCGCGCCTTCTGCGCTGGCCATTTCTGTTAATCAATTTTGTCATGCTTATTTCGACAGTTCCTGTCGGCGGTCATTATTTTATCGACGTTGTCGCGGGCATTTTCGTCGGTTGGCTCTCTATCATGTTCGTCAACCGTTGGAACGCCAAACGGTCGGACTGGCAGGATATGTCCGCTACCGTTCGGCCCGCATCTAAATGGAAATTGCAATCAATGCCCCGATCTTGCACCTGAGAAACATTGACGTGAAGGCCGCGGCTGAAGCTATACGTCCCATCATGCCGGCCCTGACCGGGCATCCTGCTTTTTCCGCGCACCTTTAAGAATGCAGGGGAATCCCAGCGCAAAGCCAGGTTGACGGATGGCATATGGCATCTTGTGAGGGTTATTAAACGAGCGCCCAGCCGCAGTGGCTTCCTCTTCAGATCAGGTCACGCATTCCTATTGCGCTTTCGCGAGCGCCACGCGGACGGCTCCTCCGACCTCAGCCCCTTATCCTCCGACCGTCAGTTCCTCGTAGCAACCCTGCGCCTCGGGCGCTGGCCCACGCCTTGCGGGGAGGGCGATCACGCGGACGACGCGGACGCCTTCGCCGTGGGGGAAGGTGATGAGGTCGCCTGCGCGCACGGGGGCGTGGGCGCGTTCTATGCGGCGGCCGTTCAAGCGGATATGGCCGTCTTCGGCAAGTTTCTGAGCGGTCGAGCGGCTTTTGCACAGCCGCGCGAACCAGAGATATTTGTCGATGCGCAGGCTCGGCCCATGGCCGATGCCGGTCGCGGGGTCAGCCATTGCGGCCCAGCAGGTCGGCAAGCCCCGCAAAGGCATTGTTGATCGGCGCAGGGCTGCCGCCGGTCGAAGTCGGACGGGACGAGGGGCCGCCATCCTTGCCGCGCCGGTTTTGCGCGGGCTTGTCGCCGCGTGGCTTCTGGTCCCGATTGCCGTGGTTGCGGGCGTCCTGCGTGCGACCATCCTGCGAGCGGGCGTTTTGGGGACGGTTGGGGCGATCGTTGCGCGGCTTTTGCCGACCCTTGAACACCCAGTTGGCGCCGCTGGCGATCGGGGTTTCGGCGCTTGCCGTGCCTTCTGCGGCTTCGGTGGTTTCCGCGCCTTCGGCCGATGCCGCGCTGTCTGCGCTCTCTTCCGCTGGCGTCGGGGCAGGCGTTGCGACCTGCGGCTCTACCGGGCGGAAGCCTGCGGCGCGCATCAGCAGCAGGAAGGCGGGTTCCAGCAGCCCCAGCGAGACGATCTGCGGGCTGACATGGGTGAAGGCCTCGTTCTTGGCGATCGCTTCATGCGCTGTGCGGGCCATGCGTTCGGCCATGTCGATGCGCAGCATCTGGTCCCCGAAACCCCGGAAGCCCGCGATGCGCGCGCCCATCTGGGCCGGGCGGTCGCCCGCGGCGATCAGGGTGATGCCAGGCAGCGGCAGCGGCAGGCAGGGCTTGCCGATGCGCGCGGCCAGCAGGGCGGAGCGCCAGCGCGCCGCGCCTGGCTTCAACAGGCCGGGATGATAAATGTCCAGTACGCCGATATCGATGCCCGCCTTGCGCAGCAGATGGCGTTGATCCTTGTCGAGATGGCCGAGCGCCGAATTCGAGTTCGGTGCGCGCGATCACGCCGCCCGCGTCGCCCAGCTGCGCGAAAACGGCGCGCACCACGGCGGGGACTTCGGAATCGAGCGCGCTTTCGCTCATCTTGACGAGGGGAAGGAGATGCTTTTGCTTCTGCGCCTCGACCCAGGCGGACAGGCGGGTGGCGACCTGCTTCTGCACGTCCTGATCCAGGCCGAGAAGCGCGCGATCCAGCCGAATTTCGGGCGCGAGCAGGGTCGGCCCCACCAGCAGCGACGCCACCGGCGTTTCGCCCCAGGCGATGCCTGGCGCCTGTCCCGCTTCGTCCATGAGCGCGAAATCCGTATCCGCCGCACTCACCAGTTCGTCTGCCTTCACTCGCAATACCTTTCCAAGGCGCCGTTCCGCGGCCGCCAGCAACATCTTTCGATCCTGATGTCGCGTAGCGGGATCGACCGAGAATCGGAAGCCGTCAAGTTTTCCGATCGTCTCGCCATCGACACAGACGCGCCCGTCCGGCTCCACGGTGACCGGCAGGTTGCTGGCATTCTGGCCGATATCGCGCAGCAGGACGGAGGTGCGGCGGTCCACGAAACGCTGGGTCAGCGCGGCGTGCAGCGCATCGGACAGCTTTTCTTCCAATGCGCGGGTACGCTCCGCCATTTCGGCCGGATATTCCAGCCAGTCGGGGCGATGGGCGATGTAGGACCAGGTGCGCGCAGCCGCGATCCGGCCCGACAGCGTGTCGATATCGCCCTGCACCGAATTGAGTCGCGCCAGATTTTGGGCGAACCAGTCGCGGGGGATGTAGCCGTTCCCCTCCGACAGGAAGCGCCAGATGCGACTGACGGCGCGGGCATGATGATCCGCGCCGAGCTTCTGGAAATCGGGCAGGCTGCACGCGGCCCAGAGCCGCTCGACCTGGCGCTTGGTGCGCACGCGTTCGATCACCAGCGGGTCTTCGGCCAACCGTTTGAGGACGGCCAGGTCCACCGCCTGCGGCGCGGCGCGCAATTCGGGGCGGTCGGGGCGCTCCTCCAGGTCGGCGATCAGCAGATCGAGCCGGTCGGTACGGGGCGTGCCGTCGCGCCAGAACAGTTGTTCGATCGGCGGGAAGCGATGCGCCTCGATCGCTTCGATTTCTTCGGGGGTGAAGGCGGCGTCGCCCTCTTCGCCGCCCAGACTGCCGAAGGTGCCATCCTTATGATGGCGGCCCGCGCGTCCGGCGATCTGCGCCATTTCGCTGACGGTCAGGCGGCGGGTGCGGCGGCCATCGAACTTGCGCAGGGACGCGAAGGCGACATGGGCGACGTCGAGGTTGAGGCCCATGCCGATGGCGTCGGTGGCGACCAGATAATCGACATCGCCGTTCAGGAACATCTGCACCTGGGCGTTGCGGGTGCGGGGGCTGAGCGCGCCCATCACCACCGCCGCGCCACCGCGAAAGCGCCGCAGCATTTCGGCGACGGCATAGACTTCCTCGGCGGAGAAAGCGACGATGGCGGAGCGTTTGGGCAGGCGCGACAGCTTCTTCGCGCCCGCGTAGGAGAGGGTGGAGAAGCGCGGGCGGCTGATGATCTCGATATCGGGGACCAGCGATTTGACGACCCGGCTGATGCTGGCCGAGCCAAGGATCATCGTTTCTTCGCGGCCCCGCGCGCGCAACAGGCGGTCGGTGAAGATGTGGCCACGTTCCGGGTCCGCGCCCAGTTGCGCTTCGTCCAGCGCGACGAAGGCGAAATCCTTCAGACCGTTCGTTGTGGCATCCGTTTCCCTCCCGCCGCCAATCGGCATGGACTCGGCGGTGCAGAGGAAATAGCGGGCCTGGGGCGGGACGATCTTTTCCTCGCCGGTGATCAGCGCGACCTGCGCCGGTCCCTTGATCGCGACCACCCGGTCATAGACTTCGCGCGCCAGCAGGCGCAGCGGAAAGCCCATCATGCCGCTGCTATGCCCGCACATCCGCTCGACGGCGAGGTGGGTCTTGCCGGTGTTGGTCGGTCCCAGGACGGCGGTAAGGGAAGAACGGGCGAACTGGGCCATGGCCGCCTATGTCGGGCAGGCGGGGGCGATGGGCAAGGGGATTTCCAAGTTCCGCCGCTTATCGCACGCCCATCGGGTCGCTGGCACGGTTCGTCGCACGCGCCGCTGTCATGCGAAGGTCTTTATTTGACTTTAACCCTGTGCGTTCACAACAGTCCCGCCCACGCATGGCGCGGGGGACGTTGCCGGCGAAGCAACGAAAAAAGCCTTTGGGGTCGCGGGTTTGTTTCAGGAAAGCCAGTTCGGGTCGCAGCAGGGCGGCGCATCCATGTCATTATGGATGGCCAATTCGATCGCCCGCGCGCCGATAGCGACGCCCAGCGACTGGCGATCGCGCTTGCGCGATTGGGCGGACGAGGTCGAACTGGTCCCGGACCTGGGCGAGAGGGTCGGCAGCCTGACCTGGTTTCGCGGCGTCGCAACTTGCTTTGGCCTGTGCGCTACCGCCCTGTATCTCTCGCCCGCCTTTCAACCGATTCCAGGGCTACCCGGCGCGCCGCTGAGCGATGCGCAATATGACGAAGTGCGCAGCCAGATGATCACCCCGCTCGCGCTGGGGGCGGACAGCGGGCATCGCATGGGCGCGACCGACGCGGTGCAGCCGCTGCGCGAAACGCCCGAGCGGCCGCAGATCGAACTGAGCGCCCAGATCGGCAGCAGCGACACGCTGGGCCGGGCGCTGTCCCGTGCCGGGGTGAGCGGCGGCGACGTGGCGACGATCACCAGCCTGGTGGGCAACGACATCAGCGACGGGGTGAAGCCCGGCACGCGGCTCGACATATTGCTGGGGCGGCGCACCAGCCGCGACCGGCCCCGGCCGCTCGACAAGCTGGCGTTTCGCGCGCGGCTGGACCTGAATCTGGAACTGACGCGGGCGGGCGGCGTGCTGTCGGTCAAGCGTATCCCGATCCGCGTGGACAATACGCCGCTGCGCATCCAGGGCGTGGTCGGAGACAGCATCTATCGCTCCGCCCGCGCGGCGGGCGCGCCGCCCAAGGCGGTGCAGGCTTTCCTGCGCGTAATCGCGGGGCAGGTCGATCTGGGCGGCATTGGCGCTGGCGATCGCTACGATATCGTCACCGAATATCGCCGCGCTGAGACGGGCGACGTGGAGGTGGGCGACCTGCTCTATGCCGGGTTGAAGCGCGCGCGGGGCAAGTCGGTCGATATGCTCAAATGGACCAAGGACGGCCGCACCGAATGGTTCGAGGCGTCGGGTGTGGGCGAGCGGCGCGGCGTGCTGTCGGCCCCGGTCGCCGGGCGCATGTCGTCAGGCTATGGCCAGCGCCGCCACCCGATATTGGGTTATACGCGGATGCATGCAGGCATCGATTTCGCGGCGCGCTATGGATCGCCCATCTATGCGGTGACCGATGGCGTGGTGGCCTTTGCCGGGCGGCATGGCGGCCATGGCAATTATGTCCGCATCCAGCATGGCGGCGGCCTTGCCACCGGCTATGCGCATATGAGCCGGATTGCGGCCGCGCCGGGGCAGCGGGTGCGGCGCGGCCAGGTGATCGGCTATGTCGGGTCCACCGGCCTGTCGACCGGGCCGCATCTCCATTATGAACTCTATCGCAATGGCGCGACGGTCAATCCGCTGTCGGTGAAGTTCACCACGACGGCGCAACTGGCCGGGGCGGAGTTGGCGGCGTTCCGGGCGCGGCTGGCGCAATATCAGGGCTTGCGCGTGGGGATGCATGAGGCGTTCGCGCAAAAGGCTGCGGCCGCACCGGTGGCGTCGGGTAAATAGTAAACCCCGTTCGCTCAGCTTGAACGGTTGGGCTGTTGCGCATAAACGCCCCTTCCCGCGCATCGTCCGCTCGGCTAACGCGGGGCGATGACTGGTTCCATCACCGCCATCCTGCTGGCAGGCGCTCGCCCCATCGCCGATCCGCTCGCCGTCGCCGCCGGTGTGCCGGTCAAGCCGCTGGTGCCCGTGGGCGGGGAGCCGATGATCAACCGGCCCGCGCGCGCTTTGCTCGCCCATCCGGCGATCGGGCGGGTCGTCATCCTGACCCAGGCGCCGGACTATTTCGCCGCCGATCCCGCCACCGCCTGGCTCGCGAATGATCCGCGCGTCCGGTTCGAGCGGGGCGGGCAGGGGATTGCGTCGTCGCTGCTGGCATTGCTGGAAACGGGCGATGTGCCCTTTCCGATCCTGCTGACGACGGCAGACCATGTGCTGCTCGACGCGGCGATGCTGGACCAGTTCGTGGCAGAGGCGCGCGGCGCGGACGTGGCTGTCGCCATGGTGGAACGCGCGACGTTGCTGGCGCGCTATCCGCAATCGCGGCGGACTTGGCTCAAATTCCGCGGCGGCTGGTGGTCGGGCGCGAATATCTTCTGGTTCGGCAGCGACCAGGCGCGACCCATCATCGCGCTCTGGCAGGAGGTCGAGCAGGACCGCAAGAAGGGGTGGAAAATCTTGGCCGCCTTCGGGCCGTTCGCGCTGATGGGCGCGCTGCTGCGGCTGTTGACGCTGCGCGGCGGGATCGCGCGGATCGGGCGCAAGTTCGGGGTTACAGCGCGGCTGGTGGCGATGGACAGTCCCGAGGCGTGTATAGATGCGGACAAGCCGGCGGATGTGACGCTGATCGAGGCGATTTTAAAGCAGCGATGAGTAGAAAGCTCACGTGTTCCCGCGCAGGCGGGAACCCAGTTCCGGCCTTTCGACTGGGTTCCCGCCTGCGCGGGAACACGGTGTGCTTATCGTTTCTCGACTCCGCTCGAAACGAACGGATGTGGCTGTTCTACCGCCGAAAACTCTCCGCCGCGGCGCAGGCCAGCGCGTCGGCGCGTTCGTTTTCCGGGTGGCCGGCATGGCCCTTGACCCATTGCCAGGTCACCTGATGGGGGGCGATGGCCTTGACCAGCAATTGCCAGATTTCGACATTCTTGACCGGCTTGTTGTCCGCCGTGCGCCAGCCGCGTTTCTGCCAGCCGAATATCCATTTGGTGATGCCGTCCATCACATATTTGCTGTCGGTGTAGAGCGTCACCTTGCACGGCTTTTTCAGCATGTTGAGCGCTTCGACCGCCGCCATCATCTCCATACGGTTGTTGGTGGTCATCGCTTCGCCGCCGGAGATTTCCTTCTCCGTGGTCCCAAAGCGCAGCACCGCGCCCCAGCCGCCGGGACCGGGATTGCCCTTGCAGGCGCCGTCGGTGAAGATGTCTACGGTGGGGAGGTCGGTGCTCATGCTTCGTGCTCCTGCGCAGGCAGGAGCCCAGTCCAGCCGTGGCCATATTCTGTAACAGCGGAACTGGGTTCCCGCCTGCGCGGGAACACGGTGCGCATTTTTTGCAATGTTAAGCGCCCAGCAAATCCGCCGGGTCGGCGCTGGCGTAGAAGTCCAGGCGGCGCAGATAGGCGAGCGGGTCTTTGCGCGTCACCAGCGCGTCGGCCGGGGTGTTGATCCAGTCATAGGCGCGGGTCAGCAGGAAACGCAGCGCCGCGCCCCGGCACAAGATCGGGAAGGCGGCGCGTTCGGTGTCGCTCAGCCCATGCGCCTGCGTGTAGCCCGCGCCGATCGCCGCGCCGCGCGGGCCATACCAGGTCGCGCCGTCATTGCTGAAGCACCAGGCGCTGTGGGTGACGGCCAGGTCATAGGCGCGAATGTCAGTGCAGCTGAAATAGAAATCGATGAGGCCGGTCACATCCTCGCCCAGCATCAGCACATTGTCGGGGAACAGATCCGCATGGATCACCGATCGCGGCAGGTCGGCGGGCCAATGGGCGTCGAGGAAGGCGAGTTCTTCAGCCACGCGCGCGGCCAGGCCGGGCTGGATCTGGTCGAAATCGTCGCCACATTTGGCGGCCAGCGCGTGCCAGCCATCCTTATCCAGCGCATTGCGCCGTTCGCCTGCGAAACCCTGCGCCGCCTTGTGCAATTCGCCCAAAGCAACTCCGGCGGCGTGGGCCTGTCCGGGGGTCGGCTCGGTCACGCTGATGCCGGTCAGAAACTCGATAAGGCAGGCGGGGCGGCCCGACAATTGCTGGAGCCGCTTGCCGTCGCGATCGGCAATGAAGCGCGGGACCAGGCATCCGCGCGCGCCCAGATGATCGAGCAGGTCCATGAAAAAGGGCAGGTCCGCTTCATCCACCCGCTTTTCGTAAAGCGTCAGGATATAGCGATGCCCCTTACCGTCCGTGCCGGTGGTTTCGAGCAGATAATTGCTGTTCTCCACCCCTTCGGCAATGCCCTTCGCCGATACCAGGCGACCGGCGTCGTAGCGGGTGAGGAAAGCGTCAATCTCTTCGGCGGGGACATGGGTATAGACGGCCATGGTTCAGGCGGTTTCCAGCCCGCGGGGCAGTTTGAACGCGATCGTCTCACGCGTGGTTTCCACCTGCTCCTCCTCGACCGTGAAGCGCTCCGCCAGCCGATCCACCACTTCGCGCACGAGAACTTCGGGAGCGGAAGCGCCCGCGGTCAGGCCCAGCGTCGTCACCCCGTCCAGCCAGTCGAAATCGATCTCACTGGCGCGCTGGATCAGGCGGGCAGGCGTGCCTTCGCGCTCCGCCACTTCGACCAGCCGCAGCGAGTTGGAGCTGTTAGGCGCGCCAATGACATAGAGCGCCTGGCACCGCGGCGCGATCGCCTTGACCGACGTCTGACGATTGGACGTGGCGTAGCAGATATCCTCACCCTTGGGCGCGGCGATGGTGGGGAAGCGGCGTTCCAGCACCGTCACGATCGCGGCGGTATCGTCCACCGACAGGGTCGTCTGCGTCAGGAAGGCGAGATTGTCGGGATCGACCGGCGCGAACGCCTCGGCCGCTTCGACCGTTTCGATCAGCGTCATCGTGCCGTCGGGCACCTGGCCGAAGGTGCCGATGACTTCGGGATGGCCCTTATGCCCGATGAAGAGGATATGGCGGCCCGCTTCCACCTGACGCTCCGCCTGGCGGTGGACCTTGCTGACCAGCGGGCAAGTGGCGTCGAGATAAGAGAGGCCGCGCGCTTGCGCCTTGGCCGGCACCGCCTTGGGCACGCCATGGGCGGAAAAGACGACCGGCACGCCGTCGGGCACCTGGTCCAGGCTTTCGACGAAGATCGCGCCCTTGGCCTTCAGCCCGTCGACCACATATTTATTGTGGACGATTTCATGGCGGACATAGACCGGCGCGCCATAGGCTTCGATCGCCTTTTCCACGATGATGATCGCGCGGTCCACCCCCGCACAAAAGCCGCGTGGCGCGGCGATCAGGAGCTTCATCGGCGGGCGGGCGGAGGGCGCGTGCGTCATGCCTTGCCGCTTAGGCGAATGTGCGGCCGGATGAAAGAGCGAACCGCCGCCGCTTTGTTGCGGTTGCGTGCCGGGCGGCGGATGGATAAGGAAGCGCAAAGCTTTTGGTCTGTGGGACCATGCGAAGGAATATCTGCCTGTGAAAGTGTCTCATATTGCCGTGACCGCCATGCTGGCCCTCGCTCTGGCGGGGTGTTCGCGCCGAGGTGAGATCGATGCGACCGGCGGCATCGTCGCGGTGCGATCGGCCTGCCCGACCGCCGCTATTCCCGCGCAGACCGGCGACATCACGCTGTTCAATCCTGCCGGGCGCACCGACGCGGCGGCGATCGACGTGGTGGCGGAGATCACCAACCTGCGCTCCACCTGCGCGGACGGCACGCAATTCTATACCGAAGCGACCTTCACCGTGAACGCCCGGCGCAACGACGCCAGCGCTGCGCGGCAGGTGGTGCTGCCCTATTTCTCTGCCGTGGTGCGCGGCGGCAATGCCGTGATCGCCAAGCGGGTGGGCCAGGTGACGCTGAACTTTGCGGCAGGCGACTATCGCGCCAGCGCGCAGGGCAAGGCAGGCAGCTATGTCGACAAGGCGGCCGCCACGCTGCCCGCCGACATCCAGGCCAAGATCACCGGCAAGCGCAAGGCGGGCGACGCGGACGCCGCGATCGATCCCTTCGCCCAGCCCGATGTGAAGGCGGCGCTGGCGAAAACCAGTTTCGAACTGCTGGTGGGGTTCAACCTGACCCAGGATCAGCTGCGCTATAACGCCACGCGTTAAACGCGAACCATTTTCCGTTCGCCCTGCGCTTGTCGAAGGGTCGATTTTTTGAGGCGCGGATGGTGCCCCGACGCAGGCCGGGGTTTAGTCCCGCCCTGTAGAACTGGACCCTGGCCTGCGCCGGGGCACAAGGGGTTCATGTCGGCAAACAGAACCCCGTGTTTTCGAGGAACTGTCCGTGTCCCTTTATACCCGTTTCACCGCCCATCTCGATGCCGTACTGGACGCTCTGGAGGCCGATGGCGTGCTGCCCGCCGGCCTCAATCGCAAGCCGGTCACGGTCGAGCCGCCGCGCGACGCGAGCCATGGCGACCTCGCCACCAACGCCGCGATGGTGCTGGCCAAGCCTGCGGGCACCAATCCCCGCGCGCTGGCCGACGCGATCGTGACCAAGTTGCAGGCGCTGGATGAAGTCGAAAGCGCGACCATTGCCGGGCCGGGCTTCATCAACCTGACGCTGACCGATCCCACCTGGCGCGCAGAACTGGCCGCGATCCATGCGGATGCGGATGATTATGGCCGGTCCGACATCGGGCAGGGCGTGACCGTCAATGTCGAATATGTCTCCGCCAATCCCACCGGGCCGATGCATATGGGCCATTGTCGCGGCGCAGTGGTGGGCGATGCGCTCGCCACGCTGCTGGAATATGCCGGGCATAAGGTGACGCGTGAATATTATATCAATGATGCAGGCGGGCAGGTGGATGTGCTCGCCCGGTCGGCGCATCTACGCTATCGCGAGGCGCTGGGCGAGACGATCGCCATCCCGGAAGGTTTGTATCCTGGCGACTATCTGGTGCCGGTGGGGCAGGCGCTGGCCGCAGACTATGGTGACCGCTTCGTCGGCGCGCCTGAAGCCGATTGGCTGGTAACCTTCCGCACCTTTGCCGTGGCGAAGATGATGGACATGATCCGCAGCGATCTCGCGCTGTTGGGCATCCATCATGATATCTTCTCGTCTGAAGCGGAATTGCAGGCGGCGGGCAAGCCGGACGAGGCCGAAGCCTGGCTGCGCGCGCATGACCTGGTCTATGACGGCGTGCTGGAAGCGCCCAAGGGCGAATTGCCCGACGATTGGGAGCCGGTGGAACTGCCGTTGTTCCGCTCCACCAAATTCGGCGACGATCAGGATCGCCCGATCAAGAAATCGAACGGCAGCTGGACCTATTTCGGCGCCGACATGGCCTATCATTACCAGAAGGCGCAGTCCGCCGATCAGTTGATCGACATTTGGGGCGCCGACCATGCGGGGACGGTGAAGCGCATCCAGGCCGCCGTCGCCGCGCTGACGGAAGGGCGGGCGCGCTTCGACGTCAAGCTCATTCAGATGGTCCGCCTGCTACGCGACGGCGAGCCGGTGAAAATGTCCAAGCGGGCGGGCAATTTCGTGACGCTGGCCGATGTGGTGCAGGAAGTGGGCAAGGATGTCGTCCGCTTCACCATGCTGACGCGCAAGGCCGATGCGCAGATGGACTTCGATTTCGCCAAGGTGGTGGAAGCATCGAAGGACAATCCGGTTTTCTACGTCCAATATGCCCATGCGCGGATCGCCTCGCTCGGACGGCGCGCGGAAGAGGCCGGGATTGTCCTGCCCGCGCCCGACCTGTCCCTTCTTGGGACGGCGGAACTGGGGCTGGTCAAGCTGGCGGCGCAGTTCCCGCGGGTGGTGGAAGGGGCTGCGCTGCAGCGCGAACCGCACCGGATTGCCTTCTATCTCAATGACTTGGCGTCGGCGTTCCACGGCTGGTGGAATATGGGCAATGACGATCCGCGTGCGCGCGTCATCCTGGCCGACGATCCGGCGCTCACCGCGACCCGGCTTTTCCTAGCGCAGGGAATAGGGCAGATTGTCCGCAACGGGCTGGCGCTGATGGGCGTGGCCGCGTTGACGGAAATGCAGTGAGGCGCTGAAAGATGAGCGATTATGCCCGCGGGCGGCTGGACCTGGACGATGAGGATCGCCTGCCCTGGCTGGAGCCGGCGATGGATGATGAGGCGGAAGATCGGATATCGCCGCTGCGCCTGCTGGGCCTGATCCTGCTCGGCCTCGCGCTGATCGGCGCAGTGGTCGCGGGCGTGTGGTGGCTGCAGAATCGCGGTGGCGCGGGCGGTGCGGGTGAAGGGCAACTGATTGCCGCGCCGAGCGAGTCCTACAAGATCGCCGCCAATGAAGCCGACGCCAAGAAATTCGACGGCGAAGGCGATGCCAGCTTCGCCGCCAGCGAAGGCGTGCTGCGCGACGGGCGGATCGATCCCAGCCGCGTGCCCGAAGCGCCGATCGCCAAGACGGCACCCGCCCCGGCTGCGCCTGCGCCCGCCGCACCCAACAAACCGGCCGCCAGCGTGACCGCGCGCGTTACCGACGAAACCAACGTCCGTCCCGCCGCAGCGGCCAAGCCGGTCGCAGGCGGCGCGATGATCCAGCTGGGCGCCTATGGCAGCGCATCGGGCGCCAAGGACGCCTGGACCAAGCTGTCCAAGCGCTTCGCCTATCTCGCCCCGCTCGCCATGACGGTGGAACCGGCGGACGTGGGCGGCAGCACCGTCTATCGCCTGCGCGCCAGCGCGGGCGGGCAGGCCAGCACGATCTGCGGCAAGCTCAAGGTTGCAGGCGAAAGCTGCCTGGTGGTGAATTGATCCGTTGAGCCGTTCCCCTCTCCTTCGGGGAGAGGGAACAGGTTGCGTTGACCGCCTGCGTGCCGCTACCATCATTGCCATGAAACCCGTCATCTTCGGTCTGTCCGGCGAAACCCTGACCGGCGACGAGCGCGCCTTCTTTGCGGACGCGCAGCCCGCCGGTTATATCCTGTTCAAGCGCAATATCGCGGACCGGGCGCAGTTGCGGGCGCTGACCGACGATCTGCGCGCGCTGCATGGACGCGACGACCTGTTGATCATGATCGATCAGGAAGGTGGCCGGGTGGCGCGAATGCAGCCGCCAGTGTGGCCCGGTTTCCCGCCCGGCGCGGCGTTCGACCGGCTCTATGATCTGGCCCCGTCCAGCGCGATCGCGGCGGCGCGGGCCAATGCCCATGCCATCGCGCTGACGCTGGCGGAGGTCGGCATTACCGTCGATGCGCTGCCGCTGCTGGACGTGCGGCAGCCGGGCGCGAGCGACATCATGGGCGACCGGACGCTGGGCGCCGAGCCGATGCGCGTCGCGGCGCTGGGCCGCGCGACGCTGGAAGGGCTGGCCGATGGCGGCGTGGTCGGCATCGTCAAACATATGCCGGGCCATGGCCGGGCGATGGTGGACAGCCATCTCGACCTGCCGGTGGTGGACGCCAACTTGAATGCGCTGGAAACTGACCTGGCGCCCTTCCGCACGCTCAACCGCGCGCCGATGGGGATGACTGCGCATGTCGTCTATACCGAATGGGATGCGCAGCGCCCAGCCAGCCTGTCGCCCACGATCATCGGCGAAATCATCCGGCAGCGGATCGGCTTTACCGGGCTGCTGATGTCCGACGATCTGGATATGAAGGCGCTGAACGGCAGCATCCCCGAATTGGCCGCCGCCGTGGTGGCGGCGGGATGCGATCTGGCGCTCAATTGCTGGGGGCGGATGGACGATATGGTCGGCATCGCTGGCCTGTTGCCGGAGATTACGGACGCAGGGCGCGCGCGGCTCGACCGGGCGATGGCGTCGGTGACTCGTAGGCGCGATCAGACGCCGATCGAGGACGTGCTGGCGACGCGCGATGCGCTGTTGGGCCTGGTGGCGGCTTGAGGGCTCAGATTGAAAATTTTTCCTCTGCCGGGAAGGGGGGACCGCCGCGTAGTGGTGGTGGAGACGTAGTGCACGGCCTTGAGGGCGACACCCCTCCGTCAGGGCTTTGCCCTGCCACCTCCCCTTGCAGGGGAGGATTGCGATAGTGGACGATCTTTTCGTCGCGCCTGCCATTCCCGCCCCCGACATGCTGACCGTCAGTTTCGATGCGTGGGAAGGGCCGCTCGACCTGCTGCTCAGCCTTGCGCGGACGCAGAAGGTCGATCTGCGTGAGATTTCCATACTCGCGCTGACCGAACAATATCTCGACTTCATCGATGGCGCGCAGGAACTGCGGCTGGAACTGGCGGCGGACTATCTGGTGATGGCGGCGTGGCTGGCCTATCTCAAATCATCGCTGCTGCTCCCCCGGCAGGAACAGGCCGATCCCAGCCCCGAGGAACTGGCGCTGCGGCTGCAGTTGCGGCTCCAGCGGCTACACGCCATGCGCGACGCTGCGGCCCGGCTGATGGCGCGCGACCGGGTGGGCCGCGACGTCTTTGCCCGGCGCAAGCCCGAAGGGTTGCGGCTGGTGAAGAAGGCGCAGTGGCGCGCCAGCCTCTATGACCTGATCCAAGCCTATGGGCAAATTCGCGCTCGGACGCAGCCGGTGGTGCACACCATCGCGGTGCGCCCGGTGATGACGCTGGATGAGGCGATCCAGCGGGTGGGTGCGCTGGTCGGCGCGGCGATCGACTGGACGGCCCTTATAGCCTTCCTGCCGCCGGGGCTGGACGCGCCGAAGGCGAAGTCGGCACTCGCCAGCAGCTTCGTCGCGGCGCTGGAACTGGCGCGACAGGGGCGGCTGGAGATGCAGCAGGACGGCATTTTCGCACCCCTCTACCTGCGCGCGGCCAGGCCGAATCAGGGCGCTTCGGCATGAGCGTGGAGCCTGACGACTTCCTGCGCGCCGTCGAGGCCGTGCTGTTCGTCGCCGAAGCGCCGCTGACGATGGCAGAGATCAAGGCGCATGTGGGGGAGGGTGGCGACCTGTCCGCCACGCTGCGTGCGCTGTCCGATCATTATGCCGGGCGCGGGATCAATCTGGTCGAACGGGGCGGGCGCTGGCATTTCCAGACCGCGCCCGACCTGGCCCATATCCTGCGTCGCGAGAAGGACGAACCGCGCAAATTGTCGCGCGCGGCGATGGAGACGCTGGCGATCATCGGCTATCATGAGCCGGTCAGCCGCGCGGAAATCGAAGCAATTCGCGGGGTTCAGGTGGGCAAGGGCACGCTCGATGTGCTGATGGAAGCAGGATGGGTGCGCCCGGCGGGGCGGCGCGAAGTGCCCGGTCGGCCGCTTATCTATGCGACCAGTGTAGATTTTCTGTCACATTTCGGGCTTAGCAGCCGTCGCGACCTTCCCGGTATGGACGATCTGCGCGCTGCTGGCCTGCTCGACCCCGTCGATTTGGCGCTGGAGGGTCTGGGCGGCCAATCCGTTGTGGAAAATGACGATGAAGACGCCTAGATAGGCCTTCTACTAGGAGTAAGACAAATGGGTTCCTTTTCGCTGATGCACTGGGTGATCGTGCTCCTGGTCGTCATGCTGCTATTTGGTGGCGGCCGTATTTCCGGCCTGATGGGTGACGTTGCCAAGGGCATCAAGAGCTTCAAGAAGGGCATGGCCGACGATAGCGACGACGATGTGACGCCCGCCAAGCCCGCGACCCGCATCGAAGGGCATCGTGTGCCCGAGCAGGACGCGCCGGGTGCAACGACTGCGCCCGAAGAAAAGACCAAGGCCTGATCCTCTAGCGCAGGCCGATAGTCCCGCATGTTTGGTATCGATTCGTCCGAATTTCTGGTGATCGTGATCATTGCCGTGATCGTGATCGGACCCAAGGATTTGCCGCGCGCGCTCTATAAAGTGGGGCAGATCGTGGGCAAGGCGCAGGGCATGGCCCGGCATTTTCGCACCGGCATCGACGCCATGGTGCGGGAAGTCGAGTTGGAAGAGCTGGAAAAGAAATGGGCGGCGCAGAACAAGCGGATCATGGACGAACATCCGCCCGAGGTCGCAGCGACCGAAGCGTTGCCCGCGCCGGTCGAAGGCGCTGCGGCAGACACGCCGCCTTATGTCGCCGAAGCGCCGGAAGACAAGCCGGCCTTCGTCGCGCAATCCGCGCCCGTGGTCCCGCCTGCGCCTGTCGCTTCGCCAGCGGCCGACGGCCCGCCCTATGTGGCGGAAGCGCCCACGGAACCGCGCAAGGGTGACGCATCGGCATGATCGGCGATATCGACGACAGCAAGGCGCCCTTGCTCGACCATCTGATCGAGTTGCGCGGCCGCTTGCTCAAATGCGTCTATGCCCTGGTGCTGACCGGCGCTGTCTGCTTCTATTTTTCCGAACAATTATTTGCCATCCTGGTGCATCCGCTCAAGGAAGCCTTCGGCGACGGCGGCGGTCGACTGGTCTATACCAAGCTTTATGAAGCGTTTTTCGTGCAGGTGAAGATCGCCTTTTTCGGCGCCTTCTGCCTGTCCTTCCCTATCATCGCCAACCAGCTGTGGGCCTTCGTCGCGCCCGGCCTCTATGCCAAGGAAAAGAAGGCGCTGCTGCCCTTCATCCTGGCGACACCCTTCCTCTTCGCGATGGGCGCCAGCTTGGCCTATTTCGTGGTGATGCCCACGGCCTTTCACTTCTTCTTGGAATTTCAGGGCAATAGCAGCGGCCTTCAGGTTGAGGCGCTGCCCAGCGCCGACGCCTATCTGGGCCTGGTCATGCAATTCATCCTGGCGTTCGGCATCAGCTTCCTGATGCCGGTGCTGTTGATGCTGCTCAACCGGGCAGGCTTCGTGACCCGGGCGCAGCTGATCGGGATGCGCCGCTACATGATCGTCGCGGCCTTCATCCTGGCCGCCGTGCTGACGCCGCCTGATGTGGTATCGCAGCTGATGCTCGCGATCCCGCTGCTGCTGCTCTACGAAATCACCATCGTTGCCATCTGGTTCACCGATCGCCGCGCGGCGAAGGCCGAGGCGGTGGAAGAGGTTTCGGCCTGAGCTGACGCTGTGTGGCGTTTCTGGGGATGTCTTTCTGCCGTTCCACTTTGCGCCTGACGTCACTTCAACAACGACGAAAAAATTCCGTCACCCCAGCGGGGGCTGGGGTCTCGCGCAAGAGCGCGCAGCGGTTGAAATGAGCGCTTGCCCAAACGCAGCGCGCCCTGGCTTGAGACCCCAGCTTTCGCTGGGGTGACGGCTGTTGGGCAAGCCGGAACAATATCCGCTGATGGTAAAATCCCTCAGCTCTATTCTTCGCTGCGCAAAAAAAAGGCCCGCCGTTTGACGGGCGGGCCATGCTAGGGAGGGGGTAGATAAATGCAGTCGCGCGACGATTAGTTCGCCGACTTTTCCACGGCCTTGCCAGCGCTCTGCACGTCGCGGCCAGCGCCTTCGACGGTGTTGCACGCGGCGACCATGAGCGATCCGGTGAGCAGCACAGCGGCCAAAATCTTCTTCGTCATCGGAAATCTCCTCATCAAAAATCTGTGACCGGATGACGATGTCATCGCAGTGACCCAGCAAGAACCCGCGCTGCGAGAATACGTTCCGCAGCCGAAAAGAATAATGATTTCAAGTAGAAATAGCCCCGTAAAAAGTCTGAGCCCGGAACGCGTCGGGGGAAACGTTCCGGGCTCATATTATGTGGATAGCAAGAGCGGGGGGCAAAAGATTTGCTATCCGAATTACAAAACGTCTTAGGAAACAAATCGGTTCCCGCAATCTGACCAAAAGTCAGATTTTAATATGCCAGTTTTTCAAAGGGTTCGATGGTTTTCGAATAGCTAACCACGAAAAAAGCACCGCAGGCCGCGATCCAGTCAGATCAGCGGGCGGCCGCTGTTCCAATATTCAGGACGGATCGTAGATTCCGGCAGGCCGTCATCGACAGGCTTGGGCAAGGGCGCCGGGCTCCAGCCGCCGCGCGGCGCGACCGGCGTCGCGGTCGGCGCCACCGCTGGCAGCGGGGCATAGGGCAACGTCAGCATCTCGACCGGCTGCACTGGACGGACGGGCCAGCTGGTCCGCGCCGGTCCGGATATCGTCTCCCGGCCCAGATAGGCGGCGTGGAAGGCGGCGGGCGTGCCGTTGAAGCCGGGATTGCGATAGAAGATATGCGCGCCGATCACCGCGACCGCCTGCAGGCTGGACGACCAGTCGGGGCGCACCGCCAGCGTATGATAATGGGTTGCGAGGCCGACTGGTGTATAGACCTTGCCCGCCAGCGCCTCTTCCGCCACGCGGCGCGCGCGGACCCAGGCGGCCGCGGCGGGCAGCCGCGCCATCGCGCCGTCGCAGCTGAAGGTGAATTGGCATTTATAGTCGGTGCGTTCCGACCCCTGATAGACGACGCCGCACACCGTATTGGGCCATAACTGGCTGCGGACCCGGTTCAGCACCACCTGCGCCACCGCGCGCTGGCCGTCGTCCGGCTCGTTGCCCGCTTCATAATAGACCGCCGATGTCAGGCAGTTGAGCGCGCGATAGCTGTCGACCCCGGTCAGACCGCGAAAGGCCATGGCGGGCGCGGCCGTCACCGCGTCCAGCCCCAGCACATGTTCGCTCTGCACCGTAGCGACGCCGGGCGCGGGATCGAACGCCCCCTGTGCGTAGAAGAAGGCGGAGCCGGGGAAGTTCATGCCTCCGTCTTCAGACGGATCGGCCTGGGCCTGGCTGACGTCGCCGCCCAGCATGTCAAGCGGCGCAGCGGTGATCAGGCGCGGCGCGACGAGCAGCATCAGCGCGATCAAAGCGATCACGCCATGGCCCCGCCATCCCCGCATCTGCGCCAAAAGCCGCATGTCCGCCCCATATTCCGAGCGGCCCCATGCCGCGCAAGATGGCCCTTACGCCAATTTCCTTGTCTTTTCCTCCAGCTATTTACCCGTGTGCCGCGATGGGACGGCGGGCGGCGTAAAGATTAACGGGCCGGGATCGCCCAGACGGGAAATGGCCGCTTTTGGCCGTGCATCATTCCCTTGCTTGGCAAAAGCGCGCGGGGCGGGCTATGCGTGGCGCCATGCTGCTTCAATCCAATAGTCTCGCGCTGATCGGCAACACGCCGATGGTGCGCCTCACCGGTCCGTCCGAAGCGACGGGCTGCGACATTTTCGCCAAATGCGAGTTCGCCAATCCCGGCGCGTCGGTCAAGGATCGCGCCGCTTTGTTCATCGTCAACGATGCCGAGGAAAAGGGGCTGCTCAAGCCCGGCGGCACCATTGTCGAAGGGACGGCGGGCAATACCGGCATCGGCCTGGCGCTGGTCGCCAATGCCAAGGGCTACAAGACGATCATCGTCATGCCCGAAACCCAGAGCCGGGAAAAGATGGACACGCTGCGTGCGTTGGGCGCGGAACTGGTCACGGTGCCAGCCGCGCCCTATTCCAACCCCGGCCATTTCGTCCATACCTCGCGCCGCATGGCGGAGGAAACGGAAGGCGCGATCTGGGCCAACCAGTTCGACAATATCGCCAATCGCAAAGCGCATATCGTCGGCACCGCCGAAGAAATCTGGACGCAGATGGACGGGCGGATCGACGGCTTCACCTGCGCGGCGGGCACCGGCGGGACGATCGCTGGCGTGGGGCTGGGCCTCAAAGCCAAGGATGAAGCCATCACGATCGCGCTCAGCGATCCGCATGGCGCGGCGCTCTATAGCTATTATGCGCAGGGCGAGTTGAAGGCGGAGGGCAGCAGCGTCGCCGAAGGCATCGGCCAGGGCCGCATCACCGCCAATCTGGAGGGTGCGCCGATCGACACGCAATTCCGCATTTCCGATGAGGAAGGGCTGGAGTGGGTCCGCCGCTTGCTGGCCGAAGAAGGGCTGTGCCTCGGCCTGTCGTCCGGCATCAACGTCGCTGGCGCGGTGGCGCTGGCGCGGCAATTGGGACCGGGCAAGCGGATCGTGACGATCCTGTGCGACACCGGCTTTCGCTATTTGTCGACGCTCTACAACCGGCAATGGCTGGAATCTAAGGGCTTGACCGTCTTCCCCTGGCTCGCGCACACTGCATGACCGCCGACACAGGTCGCGGCGACCGGAATAAGAGCAGGACCATGGCTGAAACGCCCCGCCGTCAGGAAGGGTTACAGCGCGTCCAGATCGGCTTGACCGGTCTGGCGGGGGTCGTGTTGCTGGTCGGGCTGGCCAATATCGTCATCGACAAGGCGCGGTCGGACGACGCCGCCCTGCCGCCGCCGGTGGTGCCGACGCTGACGACCAACGGCAATGCCGTGTCGCCACGCGATCCGCTGGCGGAACTGGGCGTGCAACCCGCGCCCGAACAGGCGCCGATCGTGCCCGACCTGCAACCCGATCCCAATATCCGCAAACCCATGGACCGCGACCCCGCGCAGCCGCCGCGTTAGGGTTGGGGTGAGTTCTCCAGCCATGCAAAGCTGGTCTGCCAATGGGAATTAAGCCTACCTCAACCTCCGTTCGGGCTGAGCCTGTCGAAGCTCCGCTCTATTATGTAAAAGGAAGAATGGCCCTTCGACAAGCTCAGGGCGAACGGGCGCGGCATAGGCGTTGGCCTGCACAAATGAGATCGCCAATGCGGGAATGTCGATGAAGGCGGGGGTGAGGCGTTTCCTGTGGCTCTGGCTGCTGCCGCTAGCGATTTTTCTCGTCGGGCTGAGGCGCACGTTTCTGACCGGGCAGACCGATCCTTGGGATTGGGGCGTGCCCGCTGCGCTGTTGTTGGCGGGGGCGGGGTTGCTGCTGGCACGACGCGGTTGGGTGATCCAGGCCTGGGTGGCGCTGGGTAGTGTCGGGATGGCGCTGATCTTTTGCACTGTCGCAGCGGCGCGCGCGCCGGATATGGTTGCAGCACTGGGATTGCTGGGCGTGGCGCTGATGGCGGTGTTCGGCGGGGCGTTCTTTACTATCCACCCGTTCGCTTCGAGCGTAGTCGAGAAGCCTCACGCAAACGCTTCCCGACTATGCTCGAAGCGAACGGCGGCCGGGGCGGCTTGCCTCATCTTCGCTGCGCTCATCCTATGGCGCGGTCCTGCCCAACCGCTGCATCCGGTCGCCGACCGCCCCAAACTCGCCGTCGTTACCGGCCTGCCGCTCTTCTGGGCGGAGTCGGGACAGGGTGGGCCGCGCGATGCGCCGATCGTCACGGTCCTGCGCACGCGCTTCACCGTCATACCGCTGGATGACCCGCTCGGCCTGAAGGCGTCCGGCGCGGAGCGACTATTGCTCGCACAACCGCGCGCACTGACGCCTGCGCAACGGGTCGCGATCGACACCTGGGTGCGGGCTGGCGGCACGGCGCTCGTGCTGGCCGATCCGCTGCTGCGCTGGCCGTCCGACCGGCCGATGGGCGATCGCCGCCGCGCCCCGTCCACCAGCCTGTTGCAGCCCCTGCTGGCGCATTGGGGATTCGAGCCGACCGGTACCGAGGACGGCGAAATCCGCCATTTCACGTCCGATGGCGCCGTCCTGACCCTGTCCGGTGTGCAGCTATATGGCGCGACGCCGGGCGACGGGGTCGTGCATCGCAAGCTGGGCAAGGGCGTAGTCCTCCTGCTGGGCGATGCCGACGCGATCGATGACGCTCTATGGCTGGCCGATCCCGCGCGTCCGCTCGATCCGCGCTTCTGGGTCGCGGACACGCCTGCGCGCGTCGTGCAATGGCTGGGCGGCCCATCCGTCCCAGCCGACCGGCGTTGGATGCGCGACGCAAAGCATGTGACCGCCGCGCTCCGCTGGGCGCTGCTGGTCGGGACGATATGGGCCATGATGGGCGCGCTGGCGCTGCGGGGCAGCAAACAAGGTTTCGACATCAGAACAAAAAACGAACATGACACGATGGAGCGTGACAAAACCGGTTAGACCCAAATTTCACCTGATTTTCCCATCCCCACCCATCGTTTCCCGTTGCAGTTACCCCCCATGCTTGGTACGTAAACCGGCATTGGGGTTCGTCAGGCTTTGAGCAGTCCTGTCCGCTGGATGTCCGTTCGGGATTCCGGCGACCGGCGGCCTGTGCCCAAAATAAAAGGGGCCAGTCGCCAGCGTGTCGGACGTCACTCTCTATTCGGGCAACGCGTTCAGCGTCGCGGACGGCAAAGGCCGGTTCGTGCTGCCCCTGGAGATGCGCAAGCTGGTCCGTCAGGCCAGTGGCGACGAAAACCGGCTGTGCCTGTCGATCCACATGGACAATGGCTGCGCCACCGGCTTCGGCCTGTCGCACAAACAGTTCCTGTTCGATGAAGTCGCCGAACTGGAACGGCTGGCGCGCGAAGCGAACCGCCCGTTCAACGGCGATCTGGAGCGCGAAAACCGGCTCGGCACGATCGAGGACGTCAATTTCGATGATGGCGGCCGCTTCTTCCTGCACCCCGATATCAAGGAAGAAACCGGCATCACCGACGCGGCGTTCTTTTATGGCGTGGGCCGCTATTTCCAGATCTGGAAGCCCGAAGCCCTGGTCGAAAGCCCCGATCGCCCGGCGCTGATCCGCAACAAGGTCAAGCGCTGGATCGACGCGCGCGCGGCAGGGGGCGGCAAATGAGCGATGCGCCCCATATCCCCGTCCTGATCGATGAAGTGCTGGACGCCCTCGCCATTACCCCGGGCGAGATCCATGTCGATGGCACCTTCGGCGCGGGCGGCTATAGCAGCGCCATGGCCCGCGCGGGGGCGCAGGTCTTCGCCTTCGATCGCGACCCCGATGCGATCCGCGAAGGACAGGCGGTCGCTGACGCGCACGGCATCACGCTGATCCCGGGCGAATTTTCGCGCATGGCGCAATTGCTGGCGGAACGCGGTATCGACAAGGTGTCGGGCATCACGCTCGACATCGGCGTATCCTCGATGCAACTCGACCGGGCGGAGCGCGGCTTTTCCTTCCAGTCGGACGGGCCGCTGACCATGACGATGAGCCAGGACGGCATGAGCGCTGCCGACTTCCTGAATACGGCTTCCGAAGAAGAGATCGCCAACGTCATCTATCGCTATGGCGACGAACCACGGTCGCGCCGCGTCGCCCATGCGATCGTGGACGCGCGCCCGCTGGAGCGCACGGCGCAACTCGCTGCCGTCGTACGCCGCGCGCTGGGCCATAAGCCGCATGACAAGAAAGACCCGGCGACCCGCACCTTCCAGGCGATCCGCATTCATGTGAACCGCGAACTGGAGGAGCTGGAACTGGCGCTGGACGCGGCCGAATTGCTGCTTGAGGAAGGCGGCCGCCTGGCGATCGTCAGCTTTCACAGCCTGGAAGACCGCATCGTCAAACAGTTTCTGCGCAAGCGCAGCGGCGGCGAGGGGGCGGGGTCACGCCACCTGCCCGAACGCGCCGCCGGGCCGCAGCCGACCTTCGCCAAACCCGCCAAGGCGGTGCGCCCGGGTGAAACGGAACTGGCGCGCAACCCCCGCGCCCGATCCGCCACGCTGCGGTCCGCCGTCCGCACTTCTGCCCCTGCTTTCAACCGGAGTGCCCACTCATGATCGCCGTCAAGAGGTTGCAGAGCCTGATCTGGGTGATCCTGGTCGCGCTGGGCGCGCTGGGGGCGTATATGGTGTCGCTCAAGGTCGCGACCGAGCGCAACGAACTTATGTACGTCCGCGCGCAGATCGCACGGACGAAGAGCGACATCCGCTATCTGGAAACGGAATTCAGTGCGCGCGCTTCCATGCGCCAGCTGGAAAGCTGGAACCAGCATGACTTCATGTATGCGACGCCCAGCGCCCAGCAATATCTGGGTGGCGAGCGCGCGCTGGCGCAACTGGACGGCATCCAGCCCAACGGTCCCGATTACGTCGCCCCGCCGGTGATGGTGGCAATGGTCGAAACCCCCGCCGACCTGCCGTCCGCCCCGCAAAAGGCACCGGAAAGCCCCGCCGCGACGCAGATCCGCAGCGACATCGCCGTGATCCGGGAGGCGCATGCCGCCGACACCGTCGACACGCTGCCCAAGCCCGCGCGCCGCACCCCCGCGCAGCAGGCGAAGGTTGACGCCGACGTGACCAAGCCCAATCCGATCGCGCGCAAGGCGGAGCGGATGGCGATGCTCGACGCCAAGCTGCTGGACGACAGCACGTTGGGCGACCTGAGCGCCCGCGCGGCGCGCGAGAAGCGGAAGGAGGCGCGCTGATGGCCACGATCATTGTTCAGCCGGGCGGCGAGCGGGCCGGGCGCGCGCGGGTCAACCTGACCGCCGTCGCCCATAACCGGCTGATGCTGCTGCTGATCCTGTTCATGCTCATCACCGCGATTTTGATCGGCCGACTCGCCTGGGTCGGCATTTTTGCGCATGGCAATGCTGGCGACGGTACGATCTCCCCTTTCCTGCCTGCGCGCGCCGACATCGTGGATCGCAACGGCGTGCCGCTGGCCCGCACCATGGACGCCTATTCGGTGGCGGTGCGTCCGTCCAAGCTGATCGGCGACCCCGCCGAACTGGCGCGCAAGCTGCACGAAATCTTTCCCGACGAACCCGAAGCCGCCTTCTACAAGAAGCTGCGTGGCCGGGGCTGGGCCTATCTGCGCCGTCGCGCGCTGCCCGAACAGGTGGCAGCGGTCAACGCGCTGGGTGAGATCGGCATCGAATTTCCGCGTGAGAAGGAGCGGCTCTATCCGCAGCGTACGCTCGCCGCGCATGTGCTGGGCTTTGCCCCCAATGCCGACGGCGTGGGCGGCATGGGCGTGGAGGCTGCCTTCAATGACCGGCTGATCGACGCGGCGCAACGCGGCAAGCCCTTCGCCGTCTCCATCGACAGCCGGGTGCAGGGCGCGCTGGAAAGCGAACTCTATGCTCAGTTGGTGCAGACGCGGGCCAAGGGCGCGGGCGGCATCATCATGGACGCCAATACCGGTGAGATCATCGCCATGGCTTCCATCCCCGTGTTCGATCCCAACAAGCTGCAAAATTATGCGGGCAAAAGCTGCAGCGACTCGCCGCTTTGCAACCATATGGTGCAGGCGCGCTATGAAATGGGTTCCTCGTTCAAGCCTCTGTCGATCGCCGCAGCCATGGATGCGGGCGTCGTCACGTCGATGAGCAAGCGCTATGACGCCACCGCGCCGCTCGCCGTCGCGGGCTTCCGCATCAAGGACGACCATGCCATGGGTCGCTGGATTAACGTGCCGGAAATCCTGGTGCACAGTTCCAACATCGGCACCGCCCGCATCGCCGACGAAATGGGCGCGGAGCCGCTGCAGAAGATGTTCCGCAGCCTGGATTTCGACCAGCGCGCGCCGATCGAGTTCAACGAGCGCGCCAAGGGCATCTGGCCGTCCAGCTGGGGCCGCATCACCAGCATGACCACCTCCTACGGCCATGGCATCGCGGTGACGCCGCTGCATCTGGCGACGGCCTATGCGGCGCTGGTCAATGGCGGCATGTGGCGGCCCGCCACCGTGCGCAAGCTCAGCCCCAACGACGTGCCCGACGGCCGCCGCGTCTTTTCCGCCGCCACCAGCGCGCGGATGCGGCAACTGTTGCGGATGATCGTGTCGGCAGGTACAGGGCGTAGCGCCGACGCCAAGGGTTTCCGGGTGGGCGGCAAGACGGGTTCCGCCGAAAAGCCCCAGGAGGGGCGCTATAACAAGACTTCGCTGGTGACGACTTTCGCTTCCGCCTTCCCCATGGACAATCCCCGCTATGTCGTCGTCGTGATCATGGACGAGGCGACCGGGCAATATGGCCTGCGCACCGCGGCGTGGACCGCCGCGCCGGTGGTCAAGCGCGTGGTGGAGCGCACCGGCCCGATGCTGGGCGTGATGCCGGACGAAAGCCGCGACGTCGATATTTCCGACCTGATGCCGTTGCTGCACGGCGACAAGGAGAAAGAATGATGCGCCTCGGGTCGCTTATCGAGGGGCTGGATGTCGAGGTCGGTGGGGCTGAAAAGGCCAACACTGGCCTCGATTCGTCCGTGACCGGTTTCGCCATCGACAATCGCAAGGTCGCGCCGGGCACCATCTTCGGCGCGTTCCAGGGGCTGCGCGTCAATGGCGAGGATTATATCGTCGATGCGGTGAAAGCAGGCGCGGTCGCCATCGTCGCACGACCGGAGGCGAAGGTAGAGGGCGCGGTCCATATCGCCCACGCCAATCCGCGCCGCCTCTTCGCGCTGATCGCCGCACGCTATTTCGCGCCGTTCCCTGACGTGACCGTCGCCGTCACCGGCACCAATGGCAAGACCAGCACGGTCGAACTCGCCCGTCAGCTCTGGCGGATGATGGGGCACAAGTCCGCGTCGATCGGCACGCTGGGCGTGACGACGGCGGTGGATCAGGTATCGACCGGCCTCACCACGCCGGACATCGTCACCTTCCTCGCCAATATGTCGGGCCTGCGCCGCGAGGGCATCACCCACGCCGCGTTCGAGGCGTCGAGTCATGGCCTCGACCAATATCGCACCGAAGGCCTGCCGGTGATGGCGGGCGCCTTCACCAATCTGTCGCGCGATCATCTCGACTATCATGGCGACATGGACAGCTATTTCGACGCCAAGATGCGCCTGTTCGATGAAGTCGTCTCGCCGGATGGCGCGGCGGTCGTCTGGGCGGACGATGCCTGGTCGGACAAGGTCATTGCGCGGGCTACGAAGCGGGGGCTTCGTGTGCTGAGCGTCGGGGTGCAGGGGCAGGCGCTACGCCTGGTCAACCGCACCCCGACCCAGTTAGGCCAGGCGCTGGAGATCGAGGCGGAGGGCAAGACGTATAAGGTCAACCTGCCGCTGATCGGCGCCTATCAGGCCGCCAACGCCCTGACCGCTGCGGGCCTGGTCATCGCGACCGGCGGCGACACGGCCAAGGTGATGGAATTGCTGGGCCGGGTCCAGCCGGTGCGCGGGCGGTTGGAACGCGCGGTCATCAGCAAAGCGGGCGCGCCGGTCTATGTCGATTATGCCCACACGCCCGACGGCCTGAAAGCCGCGATCGAGGCGCTGCGCCCGCATACTAAGGGGCGACTGATCACCCTGTTCGGCGCTGGCGGCGATCGTGACGCAGGCAAGCGGCCGTTGATGGGTATGGTCGCGGCCGACCTGTCCGACCATGTGATCGTCACCGACGACAATCCCCGGTCCGAAGAGCCGTCGGCCATTCGCGCCGCCGTGCTGGCCGGTGCGCCGGGCGCGGAAGAGATTGGCGGGCGTCGCGCTGCGATCGCTGCCGCGATCGGGCAGGCGGGGGCTGACGACATCGTGCTGCTGGCGGGCAAGGGCCATGAGCAGGGCCAGATCATCGGCGACCGCGTGCTGCCGTTCGACGACGTCACCGTCGCGCGGGAGTGCGCGGGTTGATACAGAACACAGGTTCAAATCCGTTCGACCTGAGCCTGTCGAAGGGCCTTTCTTTTCTCGAAGGAGGGAATGGGCTTCGACAGGCTCAGCCCGAACGGTGTTTTGTTTGTGGAGCGTTGGATTGATGTCGCTCTGGACATCCACCGAAATCGCTGAGGCCACAGGCGGCGCCGCGTCGGCGCCGTTCGCCGTTTCGGGCGTCGCCTTCGACAGCCGCGAAGTAGGGCAGGGCGACCTGTTCGTCGCGATGAAGGGCGACACGACCGACGGCCATAAGTTCATCGACAAGGCGTTCGGTCAGGGCGCAACAGGCGCGATCGTCAGCGAACCGGTCGCCCATCCCCACATCCTAGCCCCCGACAGTGCCGCCGCGCTCGAAGCGCTGGGCAAGGCATCGCGCAAGCGCATGACCGGCAAGGTGATCGGCGTCACCGGATCGGTCGGCAAGACCGGGACGAAGGAGGCGCTGTTCCTGGCGCTGGACCGCGCCGCGCCTAATGCGGTGCATCGCTCGGTCAAAAGCTACAACAACCATGTCGGCGTGCCATTGAGCTTGTCCCGGATGCCGCGCGACATGGCCTATGGCGTGTTCGAAATGGGGATGAACCATGCGGGCGAACTGGCGGCGCTGACCCGACAGGTGCGCCCCGACGTCGCGATCGTCACCGCCATCGCACCTGCCCATATCGAATTTTTCGGCACCGAAGCGAAGATCGCGGAAGCCAAAGCAGAGATTTTCGAAGGACTGCAACCGGGCGGCACCGCGATCATCCCCTATGACAGTCCCCATGTCGCGACCCTCTATAACAAGGCGGAACGCCACGCCGCGCGCATCCTGACCTTCGGCACCAGCCCGCAGGCGGACGTGTGCGTGCGCGAAGCCGTGCCCGCGCCGGGCGGCGGCACGCTCGTCACGGCGACCTTCCCCGATGCCGAACTCTGTTTCACGGTGGCCGCGCCGGGCGATCATTGGGTGTCGAACGCGCTGGCCGTGTTGGCGGCGGTCGAGGCGGTGGGCGGCGATCTGGCCGCCGCTGGCCTGGCGCTGGCCGAAATGCCGGGCCTGCCGGGCCGGGGCGAGCGCCGCACCCTGCCGGTTGCGGGCGGGCAGGTGCTGCTGATCGATGAAAGCTATAATGCCAATCCCCTGTCCATGGCTGCAACGCTGAAGCAACTGGGCCGCGAAAAGGCGGACCGCCGCATCGCGATATTGGGCGGCATGCGCGAACTGGGCGATCGCAGCGCGGACCTTCATGCCGGCCTCGCCGAACCGCTTAGCGCCGGCCAGGTCGATCATGTCATACTGGTCGGCGCTGAAATGGCGCCGCTCGCCGACGCGCTGGGCGATATGATTTCCCATGTCCATGTCGCCGATACGGCGGCGGCCATCCCTCTCATTCAAAACGAAATGCGCGCGGGCGACGCGATATTGGTCAAGGGATCGAACGGCGTGGGGCTTTCCCGTCTCGTCGCCGCCCTTGTCCAGGGCGCCAGCGACGGAGATACGCACTGATGCTTTACTGGTTGGCCGAAAATCTGGATTTCGCCGGGATCTTCAACCTGATCCGCTACCTGTCCTTTCGTGCGGGCGCGGCGATCTTCACGGCGCTCATCATCGGTCTGGTCATCGGTCCTAAATTCATCGGCTGGCTGCGCGTTCGCCAGGGCAAGGGCCAGCCGATCCGCGACGACGGCCCGCAGACCCACCTCGCCAAGCGCGGAACGCCGACCATGGGTGGCCTCATGATCCTCACCTCCATGGTGATTTCGGTGCTGTTGTGGATGGACCTGTCGTCCATCTACATTTGGGCCTGCCTGTTCGTGACGCTGGGCTTCGGCGCGATCGGGTTCATGGATGATTATGACAAGGTGACCAAGGCCAGCCATAAGGGGCTGTCGGGCAAGGCGCGGCTGGCGGCCGAATTTCTGATCGCGGGCGTCGCGGCATGGATGATCGTCCATCACCATGGCAATACCGCGCTCTATGTGCCTTTCTATAATGGCCCGGCGATCCAGCTTGGCCCCTTCTATTTCTGCTTCGCCGCCTTCGTCATCGTGGCATTCGGTAACGCGGTGAACCTGACCGATGGCCTGGACGGCCTGGCGACCATGCCGGTCATCATTGCCAGCCTGGCGTTCATGCTGATCGTCTATCTGGTCGGCCGCGCCGATTTCGCCGAATATCTGGGCATCCCGCATGTGCCGGGCGCGGGCAATCTGACGATCCTGTGCGGTGCGATCGTGGGGGCGGGCCTCGCCTTCCTTTGGTTCAACGCGCCCCCCGCGGCCGTGTTCATGGGGGATACCGGGTCACTGGCACTGGGTGGCACGATCGGCGTGATCGCGGTCACCGCCCATCATGAAATCGTGCTGGGCATCATCGGCGGCCTCTTCGTCGTGGAGGCGCTCAGCGTCATCATTCAGGTTTTCTTCTACAAACGCACCGGCAAGCGCGTGTTCAAGATGGCCCCCATCCATCATCATTTCGAGCAACTGGGCTGGGCCGAACCGACCGTGGTGATCCGTTTCTGGATCATCGCCTTCGTGCTGGCGCTCGCCGGTCTTGCGACGTTGAAGCTGCGGTGAAGGGAATGGGGATCGTCTCCAGCGCCTTTGCAGGCAAAACCTACGCCGTGCTGGGCCTGGCGCGGTCGGGCCTCGCCACGGTCGAGACGCTCGTCGCCAGCGGTGCGCGCGTCGTCGCCTGGGACAGCCGGGAAGAAGCGCGCGCGCTGGTCGAGGGCAAGGCCGAACTGGGCGATCCGATGGAGATCGACCTTGCCGGTTTCGACGGCATCGTCGTGTCGCCGGGCGTGCCGCTCAATCGCCACCCGATCGCCATGCGCGCGAAGATCGCGGGCGTGCCGATCATCGGCGACATCGAACTGTTCGCACTCGCCCGGCCGACACTGCCCCCGCACAAGGTCGTCGGCATCACCGGCACCAACGGCAAGTCCACCACGACGGCGCTGATCCACCACATCATCGCACAGGCTGGCTACCCCACGGTGATGGGCGGCAATATCGGCCTGCCGATCCTGAGCCAGCCACCGCTGGAGCCGAACCTGCATGGCGTCGGCGTCTATGTGCTGGAACTGTCGAGCTATCAGATCGACCTGACTCACAGCCTGGACTGCGATGTTGCGGTGCTGCTCAACATCACGCCGGATCATCTCGATCGCTACGACGGCTTCGCAGGCTATGTCGCGTCGAAGGCGCGGTTGTTTGCGCTGCAGTCGGCTGGGCATTGCGCGGTCATCGCGACCGACGATGAGCCGAGCCGGGGAATTGCCCAAAGTTTGTGCTCCCGCGAAGGCGGGAGCCCAGTCCTGACCGCTGCAACTGGGCTCCCGCCTTCGCGGGAGCACGGGGTAGGTGCGGTTAGCGCTGCCGACATCGCCCCCGTCGCCCAACGCCTCTGGCCCGCCCTCCAAGGCCCGCACAATGCGCAGAACGCAGCTGTCGCTATCGCTGTCGCCAAGGCGCTGGACATCGACGAAGCCACCATCGCCAACGCGCTGACCAGCTACGCTTCGCTCCCCCACCGCATGCAGGCCGTCGCCACCCGCAACGGCGTCCTCTACGTCAACGACAGCAAGGCGACCAACGCCGCCTCCACCGCGCCCGCGCTCGCCGCCTGGCCCGCGATCGACGGCAAGCCCCGCATCCACTGGATATTGGGTGGCGTCGCCAAGTCCGACAATCTGGACGAGTGCGTCCCCCATTTCGGCAATGTCGCTCATGCCTACACCATCGGCGAAGCGGGGCATATGTTCGCCGATCTGCTGCGCCCGGCTATGGCGGTGGACGATAGTGAAATGCTAAGCGCCGCCGTCCGCCGCGCCGCGCGCATCGCGCAGCCCGGCGACGTGGTGTTGTTGTCGCCCGCCTGCGCCAGTTTCGACCAGTTTCGCGATTTCGAAGCGCGCGGCGACGCCTTTGCCGCGGCGGTTGCGGCGCTGGAATAAAGCAGCATAGTCGGGGGCGACGATGAACAGGGAAGGGACGACGGGCATGTTCAAGGCTGGCGAACTGGTGAAGGGTTTCCGCACCCGCACCGTGCCGCGCGAACGCACCGCGCTTGCCATCTGGTTCTGGGAGATCGACCGTGTCCTCCTGTCTTTGATCGTCACCCTGATGGCGATCGGCCTGGTCGCCGTCGCCGCCGCGTCCCCCGTCGCCGCGATCGACCGATCGACCGCCTCGGTCGCGGTCAATCCGCTCATCTATTTCTATCGCCAGCTGATGTGGGTGTTCATCGGCCTGCCGATCATGCTCGTCATCTCCATGCTGCCCCGGCCGCAGGCGCGGCGGCTGGCGATCTTCGGCTGCGCCTTCTTCTTCGTCATGCTGCTGTGCGTGCCGATCCTGGGATCGACGGTGAACGGCGCCAAGCGCTGGATCGACCTGCCCGGCTTCCGCTTCCAGCCGTCCGAGTTCCTGAAACCCGTCTTCGTCGTGGCGCTCGCCTGGCTGCTGTCGCTGCGCGCCAAGGATATGAGCCTGCCGGTCGTGCCCCTGAGCTTCTGCGTCACCGGTCTGATCGCCATCATCCTGATGCGCCAGCCCGATTTCGGCCAGACCGTCATCTTCGCCGCCTGCCTTGGCGTGTTGCTGCTATTGTCGGGCGTGTCGATGCGCTTCATCGGCGCGATGGGCGGAGTGGCGCTGGCCGGGCTGATCGCGGTCTATATGTTCTACGAAAATGGCCGTCAGCGGGTGAACGACTTCCTCGGCATCGGGGTGCAGGTCGATGCGGGACCGGACCAGACGGACCTGGCCTTCCGCACCATTTCCCATGGCGGCTTCACCGGTGTCGGGCCGGGCGGCGGGCAGAACAAGTTCCGCCTGCCCGAAGCGCATACCGACTATATCTTCTCGGTGATCGGCGAAGAGTTCGGCCTGCTCGCCTGCATCGCCATCGCCTGCGTCTATCTCGCCATCGTCGTGCGGGTGCTGCTGCGCCTGCTGGATGAGGAGGATAATTTCACCATCCTCGCTGCCGCGGGCCTTACCACCCAGTTCGGGTTGCAGGCGATCATCAATATGGGCGTCAACGCACAGATATTTCCGTCAAAGGGTATGACGCTGCCCTTTATCAGCTATGGCGGCTCCTCTATGCTGGCGCTCTGCATCGGGGTCGGCCTGTTGCTCGCCTTCACGCGGCGCAATCCCTTCATGGGCCGGCATACCGTGGTCAAATGGAGTGGTCGATGAGCATTTCCCGTCACTTCGTCCTCGCCGCCGGCGGGACGGGGGGTCATATGATTCCAGCGCACGCCGTCGCCGAAGAGCTGATGGCGCGGGGGCATCATGTCGCGCTCGTCACCGATGAGCGCGGCGCGAAAATTCCGGGCATCTTCGACAAGGCGCAGGTGCACATCATGCCCGCGGGCCGCATGACGAAGAACCCGGCAAGCTGGCCAGGCGCGGTAAAGGCGATCTGGGCAGGCCGCGCCATGGCCCGGCGCTTGAACGAAACCTTCCGCCCCACCGCTGTCGTCGGCTTCGGGGGCTATCCCGCCATGCCTGCGCTGCTCGGCGCGCTTGCGGACGGCATCCCGACCGCCATCCATGAACAGAATGCCGTGCTGGGCCGGGTCAATCGTCTGCTCAGCGGCCGGGTCGACGCCATCGCCACCGCCTATCCCGATGTCGAACGGCTCAAGGGCGCCTATGCGGGCAAAGTCCACCTGGTCGGCAATCCGGTGCGCGAAGAGGTCAAGCAACTGCGCGAGGAGGATTTCCCCGCGCTGACCGACGAAAGCGTGTTCCGCGTGCTGGTGATCGGCGGCAGCCAGGGTGCGACCATCCTGTCCAGCGTCGTGCCCGAAGGCCTGTCGATGCTGCCCGTCGCGCTGCGCCGCCGTCTGCAAGTCACGCAGCAATGCCGCGCCGAAGATATCGACCGCGTGCGCAAAACCTATGCGGAGATGGAAATCCCCGCCGACCTCGCCACCTATTTCAATGACGTGCCCGAAAAGCTGGGCTGGTCGCATCTCGTGATCGCGCGGGCTGGCGCTTCGACGCTGGCCGAACTCACCTGCGCCGGGCGTCCGGCGATCCTCATCCCGCTGCCCAGCGCGATGGACGATCATCAGACCGCCAACGCGAAGGAAATGACGGAGGCTGGCGGCGCGCGCACGATTCCCCAGGCGCGCTTCACCGCGGTAGAACTCGCCAAGCAGATGCAGAAGATGGCGCTGGAACCCGGCGCACTCCAGAACGCGGCCAAGCGCGCCCGCAGCTGCGGCCGTCCCAACGCCGCGCGCGACATGGCGGATCTGCTCGAAAGCATCGGCACGGCCCCGATCATGAACGATCCGGTGCGGGTCGGTCCGACGCCGACGACGTTGAATTTGCAGGGTGTTCCGGCGTGAGCATCACACACCTCTCGCCGTTCGGGCTGAGCCTGTCGAAGCCCCTTTTTCTTTAGAAGTAAAGCCCTTCGACAAGCTCAGGGCGAACGGATTTTTAAATAAGGAATGTCACGCATGAAGGGTGTCGGCACGGACATCGGCACGATCCATTTCATCGGCATCGGCGGCATCGGCATGTCCGGCATCGCCGAAGTGATGCATAATCTCGGCTATGACGTTCAGGGGTCGGACGTCGCCGAAGGCTATGTGGTCGAAGGACTGCGCGCCAAGGGCATTCGCGTGATGATCGGCCATAGGTCAGAAAATCTGGGCGACGCCGCCGTGGTCGTCACCTCCACCGCGATCAAGCGCGGCAACCCGGAAGTCGAACTGGCGTTGGAAAACCGCGTCCCCGTCATCCGCCGCGCGGAAATGCTGGCCGAACTGATGCGCCTCAAATCCACCGTCGCAGTGGCGGGCACCCATGGCAAGACCACGACGACATCGATGGTGGCCGCGCTGCTGGACGCGGGCGGGGTGGACCCGACCGTCATCAACGGCGGCATCATCAACAGCTATGGCTCGAACGCGCGGCTCGGTAATAGCGACTGGATGGTCGTTGAAGCCGACGAAAGCGATGGCAGCTTCCTGCGCCTCGACGGCACGATCGCGGTCGTCACCAATATCGATCCCGAGCATCTCGATCATTATGGCAGCTTCGATCGGGTGAAGGATGCCTTCGTCGAGTTCGTCGGCAACGTCCCCTTCTACGGCGCGGCGCTGCTGTGCCTGGATCATCCCGAGGTGCAGGCGATCCTGCCGCGCGTGCAGGACCGGCGCATCGTCACCTATGGCTTCTCCGCCCAGGCTGATATTCGCGGCGATAATGTCGTCAGCTTCCCCGGTGGCAACCGCTTCGACATCCAGGTGCGCGAACGCGACGGATCGACGCGCAAGATCGAGGGCATCGAAATGCCGATGCCCGGTCGCCATAATGTGTTGAACGCCATGGCGGCGATCGGCGTGGCGTTGCACATGGGCATAGACGACGCGACGATCCAGACCGGCTTCGCCAAGTTCGGCGGGGTCAAGCGCCGCTTCACCAATGTCGGGCAGATCGAAGTGACGGGCGGCGCCGCCACGGTCATCGATGATTATGGCCACCACCCGGTCGAGATCAAGGCCGTGCTCGCCGCCGCGCGCGAAGGGGCGAAAGGCCGCGTCATCGCCGTGGTTCAGCCGCACCGCTTCACCCGCCTGCGCGACCTGATGGACGAGTTCCAGCAGGCGTTCAACGACGCCGACATCGTCTATGCCGCGCCCGTCTATACCGCGGGCGAACAGCCGATCGAGGGCGTGGACAGCGCCGCGCTGGTCGCGGGCCTCAAGCGGCGCGGGCATCGCCATGCCTCCACCGTCGCCGATGCGGACGATCTGGCCGCGCTGGTCGCCGCCGATATCCAGCCGGACGATATGGTCATCTGCCTGGGCGCGGGCGACATTACCAAATGGGCGGCGGGCCTTGCCGCCGCCGTTTCCGCCAAGGTGAAGGAAGTCGCCTGATGTTCGAACTGTTCGCCGTTGGCCTGGAAATGCAGAAGCGCATGATCGACGCCCAGATGCAGGGCGTGGAAGCCGCGCGCGACATGGTGGAAGCGGCGCAGCGCCAAGTCGAAACCGGCATGGCCGCGGCGCAGGCGAATGAAGCGGGCCTCAAGGCCATGAGCAAATGGATGACCCTGTGGGGCATGCGCGGTTGAGCGAGACGCTGGCCCTTCCACGCGTGCGCGGCACGTTGAAGCCGCACGCGCCGCTGGCTCCGCTCGTCTGGTTCAAGGCGGGCGGCGCGGCGCAATGGCTGTTCGAGCCGAAGGATGCGGACGACCTGTCCGACTTCCTCGCCATGCTCGACCCGCAAGTGCCGGTGATGGCGCTGGGCCTTGGCTCCAACCTCATCATCCGCGACGGCGGGGTGCCGGGCGTAGTCGTGCGGCTGGGCAAGCCCTTCGCGAAGGTAGCGGCGCTGGACGCCACCACGCTGGTCTGCGGCGGCGGCGCGTCGGGCATCCTCGTCTCCTCGACCGCGCGCGACGCGGGTATCGCTGGCCTTGAGTTCCTGCGCTCCATCCCCGGCACGGTCGGCGGCTTCGTCCGCATGAACGGCGGCGCCTATGGCCGCGAGACGCGCGACATATTGCTGTCGTGCGAGGTCATCCTGCGATCGGGCGAACAGGTGACGTTGCTCAACCGCGACTTGGCCTACACCTATCGCCATTCGAACCTGACCGACGGCGCGATCGTGGTGTCTGCAACCTTTCGTGGTGAACCCGGCGAACCCGCCGCGATCCAGGCGGAAATGGACCGCATCGCGGCCGCGCGCGAGGAAAGCCAGCCGCTGCGCAGCAAGACCGGCGGCTCCACCTTCAAGAACCCGGATGGGCATAAGGCTTGGGCGTTAGTAGATGAAGCGGGTTGCCGCGGCCTGGTGCTGGGCGGCGCGCAAGTGAGCGAGAAGCATACCAATTTCCTGCTCAACACCGGCGACGCCACCAGCGCCGACATCGAAGCGCTGGGCGAGGAAGTGCGTCGCCGCGTGAAGGAAAAGAGCGGGGTCGAACTGGAATGGGAAATCCAGCGGGTGGGGTTGAGCCAATGAGCCTGTCCCCCTTACCGTCATCCCAGCGAAGGCTGGGATCCCACTTTCCTTCTCTCACATGGTCGCGAGGCAGTGAGATGGCGCAGCGAGTCACGTGCCTCGCTTCGCCCTTCGCTGGCATGACGAATATCTTGGAGCAAATCGCATGACCCGTGGTCCCTGGCACGTCGCCGTCCTGATGGGCGGCTGGTCGGCGGAGCGCCCCGTATCGCTATCCTCCGGCGAAGGCGTCGCCAAGGCGCTGGAATCGCGCGGCCACACAGTCACCCGCATCGACATGGACCGTAATGTCGCCGCGCGCCTCGCCGAAACCCAGGCGGACGTGATCTTCAACGCCCTCCACGGCGTCCCCGGCGAAGACGGCACGGTGCAGGGCATGATGGACCTGATGGGTCTCACCTACACCCATAGCGGCCTTGCCACCTCGGTCATCGCGATCGACAAGCAACTGACCAAGCAGGCGCTTGTCCCCCACGGCATCCCCATGCCCGGCGGGCAGATCGTGGACAGCGAAAGCCTCTTCACCGCCGACCCGCTGCCGCGCCCCTACGTGCTCAAACCCGTCAACGAAGGCAGCTCGGTCGGCGTCGCGATCGTCACGGCGGAGGGCAATTACGGCAACCCCATCGCCCGCGACAGCGTCGGCCCGTGGCAGGATTTCCCCGAACTGCTGGCCGAACCCTATATTCGCGGCCGCGAACTCACCACCGCCGTGCTGGGCGACGAAGCCCTGTTGGTCACCGAACTCCGCCCCAAAAGCGGCTTCTACGATTTCGACGCCAAATATACCGACGGCATGACCGACCATATCTGCCCCGCCGACCTGCCGCCGGAGATCACCGAGGCCTGCAAGGCGATCGCCCTGCGCGCCCACCAATTGCTCGGTTGCAAGGGCGCATCGCGCGCCGATTTCCGTTGGGACGACACGCAGGGCGTCGAGGGGCTGTTCCTGCTGGAGGTCAATACCCAGCCAGGTATGACCCCTTTAAGCTTGGTGCCCGAACAGGCGGCCAAGCTGGGCATTGACTATGCCACGCTGGTGGAGACTATTGTCGAGGAAGCGCTGACGCGCGCCAAGGGGGCTGGACGCAAAGATGGCTGAAGCACGGATCAGGCGCGGCGGCACCGCACGACTGAGCAGCGCGAAGGGACGTTCCGGTAATGGGGCGACGAAAGGCGGTCGCGGCCGCACCTTGAAGCGCCAGAGCAGCATCGACCGTCTGGTCGAAATGCTCCCCGTCAGCGAAGCCACGCTGCAACGCATGGCCAGTTGGGCGATCGTCGGCATCTTCGGCGCGATCCTGATCGCCATCGCCATCTTCATGGGCCTGCCCGGCATGGCGCGCCAGCAGGCGGCGGACATCGCCGCCCGCGCGGGCTTCGAAGTCGACAAGGTCGAAGTGCGCGGCGTCGAGCGGATGGACGAACTGCCTGTCTATAATATCGCGCTGGGCCAGGTCGACCGCTCCATGCTCTCGCTCGACCTGCCAAAGGTGCGGGCCGACATGCTGAAACTCGGCTGGGTCAAGGATGCGCGCATTTCCCGCCGCCTGCCCGACACGCTGGTGGTCGATATCGTCGAGCGCGATCCGGTCGCGGTGTGGCAGCATAATGGCCAGTTGCACCTGATCGACGTGCAGGGCGTAGTGTTGCAGTCGGTGTCCGCCAGCGCGATGCCCGACCTGCCGCTGGTCGTCGGTCCCAACGCCAATCGCCAGACCGCTGGCCTCAACCGCCTGATGGAAAACGCCCCGGCGTTGAAACCGATGCTGGCGGGCGCGACCTGGGTCGGGAACCGCCGCTGGGATCTGCGCTTTCAGTCGGGTGAAACGCTCTCCCTGCCGGAGGGCGACAAGGATTCGGCCGGGGCTTTGGTGAATTTCGCGCGCATGGATGGCGTCAATCGCTTGCTGGGTCGCGGCATCGTGAAGTTCGACATGCGCGATCCCGACCGCTTTGTCCTGCGCCTGCCGCAGGGCAAGGTCGAGGAAAAGCCTGTGGACGACGCGGCGAAAGCCGCCGCCGCGCCTGTCGAAGGCGAGGAAGGCTAAGCCCCATGGCCCAGCCCAAGGTCGAAAAGCTGATCACCGCGATCGACATCGGATCGTGGAAGGTTTCCGCGTTGATCGCGGGGCGGACCGACACGGGCGAACTGGCGATCCTGGGCACCGGCCAACGCGAAAGCCGCGGCGTGCGGCGCGGCTTCATCGCCGACATGGAGCGCACCGAACTCGCCGTGCGCGAAACGATCGAACAGGCCGAGCGCGTCGCAGGCACCAATATCGAGGATGTGTGGGTCAGCTTTTCGGGCGGCAGCCTGGTCAGCGACGTCGTAACGGTCGAGCGCGACATGGGCGGCTATCGCATCGAACAGCCCGATATCGATGACCTGCTCACCACCGGCCAGCAGGGGATCGACCCCGATGGCCGTGTCGTCCTCCATGCCCAGCCGACCTGCTTCACCATCAATGGCAAGGTGCCGGTGAAGAAGCCGCTGGGGATGCATGCGGACCTGCTGGGCGTCGATATCCATGTCGTGCTGGCCGACGGCGCGCCGCTCGCCAATCTCGACCTGTGCGTGCGCGGCGCGTATCTCAACGTCAATTCGATCGTCGCCTCGCCGATCGCGACGGGCCTCGCCTGCCTGTCGGAGGAGGAACGCGACCTGGGCGTCGCCCTGGTGGAGATCGGCGCGGGAGTGACGAACGTTTCGCTCTATGCGGGCGGCATGTTGGTGGGCCTCCATTCCATTCCCATGGGCGCGGCGGACATCACCGACGATATCGCATCGTCCTTCGGCATCCGCCGCAGCCAGGCGGAACGGGTGAAATGCTTCTACGGTTCCGCGATGCAGAACCCGCGCGATTTCCGCGAGATAATCGAAATCGCGCCGCCCCATGGTGAAGTCGCGATGCCCGGCCAGGCCGCCGGGCTGAACGCCGAAGGGGGCAAGATCACCCGCGCCGCGCTGGTCGGCGTCATTTGCGAACGGTTGAACCAGATCATGACCGAAGTGAATGCGGCGCTGGCGGGTATGGGCTTCAATTCGACCGGACGGCAGGTGGTGTTGACCGGTGGCGGCGCAGAAATGAAGGGCATTGCCGATTATGCGCAGGGCGCTTTGGGCCGGGCCGTGCGCATCGGGCGGCCCCGGGGCTTGTCCGCCATGCCCGAAGCGCATAGTGGCCCCGCCTTCGCCACCTTGGCGGGGCTGGCGCTTTACGGCGCTTCCAACCCGGTTGATCTCCGCACGATGGCGCCCGCGCCGCAAACGGTGCATCGCCTGGGCGCACCGCTGTGGTGGCAACGCATGATGCGCGCGATGAAGACAAACTATTGAACGAATTTGGACCTAGACGAAAATAGGTAGTGAATTCCCCTATTTTCTAGTGTTAACATTAAATGACGGCGTTGCTTCCTGACGAGGAAGCTGAGGGAGCATATATATGAGCATTGAAATCAGCCCACCGCATGTGGACGAACTGAAGCCGCGGATCGCGGTGATCGGCGTCGGCGGCGCGGGCGGCAATGCCATCGCCAACATGATCGCCGCCCATGTCGAGGGCGTCGATTTCATCGTGGCGAACACCGACGCGCAGGCCTTGAACGCTTCACCGGCCGAGCGCCGCATCCAGCTTGGCCCGCAAATCACCGAAGGGTTGGGCGCCGGATCGCGCCCCGAAATCGGCAAGGCCGCCGCTGAAGAAACGATCGCCTCGGTCGAAGCCGCGCTGGAAGGCGCGCATATGTGCTTCATCGCCGCTGGCATGGGCGGCGGCACCGGCACCGGCGCGGCCCCCGTCATTGCGAAGGCCGCGCGTGACAAGGGCATCCTGACCGTTGGCGTCGTGACCAAGCCCTTCACCTTCGAAGGCAATCGCCGCATGAAGTCGGCGGATTCGGGCATCGACGAACTGCAAAAGCATGTCGACACGCTGATCGTCATCCCGAACCAGAATCTGTTCCTGATCGCCAATCCGAACACGACCTTCAAGGAAGCGTTCGAAATGGCGGACGAAGTGCTGCAGCAGGGCGTGCGCGGCATCACCGACCTCATGGTCATGCCCGGCCTCATCAACCTCGATTTCGCCGACGTCCGCTCCGTGATGGGCGAAATGGGCAAGGCGATGATGGGCACCGGCGAAGCCGAAGGCGACGGCCGTGCGCTCCAGGCGGCGGAAAAGGCGATCGCCAATCCGCTGCTCGACGGCGTGTCGATGCGCGGCGCGAAGGGCGTCATCGTCTCGATCGTCGGCGGCGAAGATATGCGCCTGATGGAAGTGGACGAAGCCGCCAACCATATCCGCGAACTGGTGGACCCGGACGCGAACATCATCTGGGGCAGCGCCTTCAACGACAATTTGAACGGCAAGATCCGCGTGTCGGTGGTCGCCACCGGCATCGACAATGAAGTGGGCAACCACGCCGCGCCGCTGACGCAGCCGTTCAGCTTCGCCAACCGCCCGGCCGTGTCCGTGCCGCAATCGACGCCTGCGCCTGCCGCGCCCAAGCCCGCGCCGGTCGCGCAGCAGGCGGCGCCCGTCGCCGCTCCTGCGCCGACGCCCGCGCCTGCGCCGCAGCCCGAAACGCTGGAACTGGACGTGCCAGCGGCCCCCGCACCGGCGCAACCGGCCGCCGCGCCTGCATCGTTCGCGCCGCCCAAGCCCGCCGCCGTCTTCTCCGATGAAGATGCCGACCAGGACGAACTGATCTTGGGCGCCGAGGCTGCCGAACCGGCTGCGCCACCCGCGGCCCCCGCACCGCGCGTCGCCACCGGCGGCACGCTGTTCGAACGGATGGCGGGCCTGACCCGTGGCACGGACAAGGCGCCGGGCGACGATACGGTCGCGCCGGGCGTGGATATCCCCCGCTTTCTCAATCGCCAGAGCAACCAGTAACGGCCAGCGATCTTAAAAGGCCAAGGCAATCTCGAAAGAACAGAGCGGCTGCGGCCGCTCTTTCTCGTAAAGCGCGCCGTCGGTCGTCTGGGGCGATCGGGCGCGCTTTTGCCCTGCGCTAATTTCCCATTCAGCATGGGATCGGCTAGAGAAGACGGCACGTCGAACGACGCGATCATTCTCTGACTTATCTTTTGTTTTCCGTATTTTCCGGTTCGTCAGGCGCATCGGCCCGGCTGGAAAAGGCTTTTAGGAACCGGATGTGACACGCACCTGCCGCTGGACGATTGGCCCCCAAATTGCCGGTTTCTGCCTGTCCGGCGCGCTGCTGCTGCCGATGGGCGCGGCACAGGCCCAATATGACCAGTCGCAACTGGTCCGCCCGCTGGGTGCTGCCGACCTCAACAGCAACCTCGCCCGGCTGGCGTCCGATCCGCGAGACGTGAACGCGCTGATCGGCGCAGGGGAAGCGGCGCTGTCGTTGGACGATGCGCGCGCCGCCGCCGGTTTCTTCGCCCGCGCCGATGCGATCGCCAGCGGCAATGGCCGGATCAAGGCGGGGCTGGGCCGGGTGATGCTCAAGCTCCAGAACCCGGCGGAGGCATTGCGCCTGTTCGACCAAGCTGCGCGGCTGGGCTATCCTGATGCGACTATCCTGTCCGATCGTGGCCTGGCGCGGGACATGACCGGCGACCAGGCGGGGGCGCAGCGCGATTATCAGGCGGCACTCCAACGCACGCCCAATGATGATGAACTGGTACGGCGCTACGCGGCATCGCTCGGCATCGCCGGGCAGATCGCCGCGTCGGACAAGGTCATGGAACCGCTTTTCTACAAGAGCGACCGGGCCGCCTGGCGCTATCGCGCCTTCATCCTGGCGATGAACAACAAGCAGGCGGAGGCCAAGAAGGTGGCGGAGCAGACCATGCCTGCCCAACTGGCCGCCGCGATCACGCCCTATATGCAGAAAATGCCCTATCTGACCGCCGCGCAAAAGGCCGCCGCGGTGCATTTCGGCCATTTCCCCGCGCAAATCGGCACGACCATCGCCGCCGTCACGCCCACGCCGCCCGCACCGGGCGTCGCGGTCGCCAGCGCTGCGCCTGCGACCGTCGCGTCGGCCGCCCTGGCCAGGACCAAGCCGCTCAGCCGGTCCGAACAGCGCCGCCAACAGCGCGAAGCCGCCCGTGCTGCGCGTGCCGAACGGCTGGCCGCCGCGCGCCGCCCGGCGCAATCGCAATCCGCGCCGGTGCGGACGGCCACGGCGCAGCCAACGCCGACGCAGCCAGCCCCCGTCCAGATGGCGCAGGCCACCCCGCCGCAGGCTGCCATAGTACAGCCGACGCCCCGGCCCACCGTCGCCCAGCCATCGCGCCAGCCCCAATCACAACCAACGCCGCAACCGACGCCCCAGCCGCGTCAAACCCCGCCCGCCGCGCAGGTCCAGCCGCTCCCGGCCGCCCCGAGCGCGCCGACCGCTGCGCCGCAAAGCCAGCCTGCTGCCCCATCGACCACCGCGCCCTCCACCGCCGTCCAGGGGCCACCCGCGCCCGGCTTCGAGTCGATCGACCGTACGCCGCCCTCGACCCCATCCTCCGGCGCCGGATCGCCACCCAACGGTATCGCCCTGGCGCAATCGACGACGCCCGCCGCCACCACGACACAGCCGCTCCCCTCCGCGCCGCCGCAGCCTGATCCCGCCGCGACCCGCAGTCTGGCGGACATCATCCGCGCCATCGACGTGCCGGATACCGAGCGTCAGCCGACCGTCGCCGCCGTCGATCTCAGCGAAATCGCCGCGATTCAGGCGACCCGCCGCGTCGAGCGCCAGACCGCCGCCAAGGCTGCGGCCGACAAGGCGAAGAAGGACGCACTCGCCAAGGCCAAGGTGGAAGCCGACGCCAAAGCGAAGAAGGAAGCCGAAGAAAAGAAGCGCCTGGCCGATAATCCCTCGCGCAACTGGCTCCAGATCGGCGTCGGACAAAGCAAGTCCGCGCTGGGCTTCACCATGAAGGGGCTGCGCAAGAAATATACGATCCTGTCGCGGCAGGACGGCTGGAGCGCCAGCTGGGGACGGACCAATCGCCTGCTGGTCGGCCCCTTCGCCAGCTTCACCCGCGCCAAGGAACTGGAAACGAGCCTGAAAAAAGATGGCGCCGACGCCTTCGCCTGGAAAAGTGGGGCAGGGGAGGTCGTGGAGAAGCTGGGCGACTGATCGCCGCATGGTCGAAACGAAGACCCCAACACCGTCATCCCGGGCTTGACCCGGGATCCCGCTTCTTCGCGGTGCCTGCCCACATCGAGATTAGCGGAACCCCGGCTCGGAGGCCGGGGTGACGAAAGCAAAGGGCGGTTCGTTATCCTCCCCTGTTCCCGCCCACCGCCAAATGCTCTAAGAGCGCGCCCATGACGACGCTCGCCTCCTATGCCTGCCACCCTGACACCAGCCGTGGCCGCCTCCATCCCGAAGCGGGCGGAGAGATGCGCGGGCCGCGCGACGTGTTTCAGCGCGACCGGGACCGGATCATCCACTCGATCGCCTTCCGCCGCCTGCGCCACAAGACGCAGGTATTCGTGTCGCCCGACGGCGACCATTTCCGCGTCCGCCTGACCCATAGTCTGGAGGTCGCGCAGATCGGCCGCACCACCGCGCGCACGCTGGGCCTGAACGAGGATCTGACCGAAGCGCTGTGCCTGGCCCATGACATCGGCCATCCCCCCTTCGGCCATGCTGGCGAAGATGCGCTGGAAGCCGCGATGGAGGATCATGGTGGGTTCGATCATAACGCCCATACGCTGCGCACGCTGATGCTACTGGACAGCCCCTATCCGCGCTTTCGCGGCCTCAACCTCAGCTGGGAAATGCTGGAGGGGCTGGCCAAGCATAATGGCCCGATCGAAAACCCGGGTTGGGCGATGCGCGAACTGGACGGCCTGTTCCCGCTCGACCTCACCAGCCATGCCTCGCTGGAGGCGCAGCTGGCGGCGATTTCGGACGATATCGCCTATGACAATCACGATATCGACGATGGCCTGCGCGCGGGGCTGCTGACGCTGGACCAGTTGATGACCGTGCCGTTCGTCGCGACCTGCTGGGACCGGGTGCGCGCCCGCTATCCCGATGTCGCGCCCGATCGCCTGCTGCGCGAGCTGGTGCGCGAACAGATCGGCGTGATGGCGACCGACCTGATCGAGTCCACCCGCGCCAATATCGCCGCGTCACGCGTGGAGACAGTCGAGGATGTCCGGGCATTCGGCGATACGCTGGTCGCTTTCTCGCCCGAACTTGCTGCGCAGGAGCGCGACCTCAAGCGCTTCATGTACGCCACCCTTTATCATCACCCCGAACAGCTCGCCGCTGCTGATCGGGCGCGGGTGATCGTCACCGACCTGTTCCGCGCCTATCGCGACGATCCGGCGCTGATGCCGCCCGAATGGCGCGACGATTGCGTCGGGCAGGAACCCGCGCGCAGCCGCCACATCGCCGATTTCATCGCGGGCATGACCGACCGCTATGCCGAAAAGCGCCATGCGGAGATTTTCGGCGCGGTCGCTCTGGCGGATTGACGCGCCGATGCGTTTGACGCAATGCGGAAGCGTCTCCGGGGGATTCGTTCGCCGGGCATGATGCGGGAGAGCATGGGAAGCCTTTAAGGCCGCCCCGTCACCGAAGGAGCAACCGCCCCGGAATCTCTCAGGTTAAAGGACCGCATCGCGCGCAAGGCACTCTGGAAAGCGGACAGCCCATCGCTGTCCCACCGAAGGGGTAAGCCATGTGGCCGCAAGGCCGCTGGTCAAAGCTCTCAGGTTCCGTGACAGAGGGGGTGGCAGAAAGGACGGGTCCGACTCAGGACGCGTGCGCTGTCGCTACCACCTCCTGTACGGAAAGGCCGCTCCATGTCCGGCACTGACGACGTCACCCATCTCGAAGAAGAATTGCCGTTGGAAGCCTTGCCGCTCGACGCCTGGCACCGCGCCCGCGGCGCGCGCATGGTGGGCTTCGCGGGCTATCACATGCCGATCCAATATGAAGGGATCATGGCCGAACATGCTTGGACCCGCGACCATGCCGGGCTGTTCGACGTCAGCCATATGGGCCAGCTCAGCTTTTCGGGCGAAGGCGTGGACGAGGCGCTCGAACTGCTCCTGCCCGCCGATGTCAAGGGTCTGAAACCCCTGCGCCAGCGCTATTCGATGCTGCTCGATCGCGAAGGCGGCATATTGGACGACCTGATGCTGTCGCGGCTGGATGGGGCGGCGTTCGACGGCGCGGCCATCTATATGGTCGTCAACGGCGCGACCAAATATGACGATATCGGCTGGATGATCGAACATCTGCCCGACGATGTGGTGATAAATCACATGGCCGACCAGGCGCTGCTGGCGCTCCAAGGACCGGAAGCGGGCGAGGCGCTGGCCGCCCTGATCCCGGAAACCACCGAGCTATATTTCATGCAGGGCGGGGCGTTCACCTGGCGCGGCGTACCGCTATGGATCAGCCGGTCGGGCTATACCGGCGAAGACGGCTTCGAAATCAGCCTGCCCGCCGACGACGCGACCCTGCTGGCCGATGCGCTCTGCGCCCTGCCGCAGGTCAAGCCGATCGGCCTGGGCGCGCGCAATTCGCTGCGGCTGGAGGCAGGCCTGCCGCTCTACGGCCATGACCTGACGCCCGCCGTCAGCACCATCGGCGCGGACCTGGGCTTCGCCATCGGCAAGCGCCGCCGGGAGGAAGGCGGCTTCATCGGTCATGCCCGCGTGCTGAAGGAACTGGCCGACGGTCCAGGGTCCAAACGCGTGGGCCTGACCATCGACGGTCGCCTGCCCGCCCGCGAAGGCGCGCAAATCTATGCGGGCGATATATTGGTGGGCGAAGTCACCTCCGGCGGGTTCGCGCCATCCCTCGGCGCGCCGATCGCCATGGGCTGGGTCAGCCTGCCCCATGCCGTCATCGGCCAGGCGCTGGAGATCGACGTGCGCGGCAAGCGTATCACCGCTGTGGTTGCGCCGATGCCGTTCGTTGCCCATCGTTACCGCCGCAAGGCCTGATCATTTTTACCGACGGGAGTATATCCATGAGCCGTTATTTCACCGAAGAACATGAATGGATCGATGTCGAAGGCGAAATCGCCACCGTGGGCATCACCGACTATGCGCAGGAACAGCTGGGCGACATCGTGTTCGTCGAACTGCCTGTCGAAGGGGCGACCTTCGACAAGGGCGACGACGCCGCGGTCGTGGAATCGGTCAAGGCCGCGTCCGACGTCTATGCGCCGATCTCGGGCGAAGTGGTCGAAGCCAATGGCGCGCTGGAGGACGAACCGGCGCTGGTGAACAGCGACGCCGAAGAAGATGGCTGGTTCTTCAAACTGCGCATCACAGACCCCAGCGAGCTGGAAGGCCTGATGACCGAAGCGGCCTACAAGAAGTTCGTCGCCGCACTGTAACGCAACACAATAGCCCCTCCCTTCAAGGGAGGGGTTGGGGTGGGTGGCGACCATAGGGAGCCTCAATCCTATCCCAAAGAGCCGCCGCTGGAGCGGCGGACCCACCCCCTTACCCCTCCCTTGAAAGGGAGGGGGGAGTTTTGGACATGCGCTACCTACCCCTTACCGACACCGACCGGCAGGACATGCTGTCCGTCATCGGCGCCACATCGATCGACGATCTGTTCGTGGACGTGCCCGCTGAAGCCCGGCTGAGCGACAAGATCGCAGGCCTGCCCGATCATGCTAGCGAACTGGCGGTCGAACGTCACATGGCGGCGTTGGCGCGGCAAAATCTGTCGGCGGGGGAGGCGCCCTTCTTCCTGGGCGCTGGCGCGTATAAACATCATGTCCCCGCCAGCGTCGATCATCTGATCCAGCGCGGCGAGTTCCTCACCGCCTACACCCCCTATCAGCCCGAAATAGCGCAGGGCACGCTGCAGGTGCTGTTCGAATTTCAGACCCAGGTCGCGCGCCTGCTGGGCTGCGACGTTGCCAATGCCTCCATGTACGATGGCTCGACCGCCTGCTGGGAAGCGATCGTCATGGCCCGCCGCATTACCAAGCGCGGCAAGGCGGTCCTGTCGTCGGGTCTTCACCCCCATTATGTCTCGGTCGCCAACACCATGGCGAAATTCACCGGCGACGCGCTGGCGCATGAAGCCCCGACGCTGGAGGCCGCGACCGATATCGACGCCCTGATCGCGGGCATCGACAAGGATACGAGCTGCGTCGTCGTTCAATATCCCGACATATTGGGCCGCATCGCCGACCTGACCCCGCTCGCCGACGCCGCCCATGCGGTCGGCGCGCTACTGGTCGCGGTCGTCACCGAACCCGTCGCACTAGGCGCGATCAAGGCGCCGGGCCATATGGGCGCGGACATCGTCGTGGGCGAAGGCCAGTCGATCGGCGTCGGCCTGCAGTTCGGCGGTCCCTATCTCGGCCTCTTCGCCTGCAAGCAGAAATATGTCCGCCAGATGCCCGGTCGCTTGTGCGGCGAAACCGTGGATGCGGCGGGCAAGCGCGGTTTCGTGCTGACTCTTTCCACCCGGGAACAGCATATCCGGCGCGAGAAGGCGACATCGAATATCTGCACCAATTCAGGGCTTTGTGCGCTGGCGTTCAGTATTCATATGACCTTGCTGGGCGAACGCGGCCTGCGCGAACTGGCGAACCTCAATCATGGCCTCGCCGTCCAGGCCGCCGATCGCCTCGCCAAGGTGCCCGGCGTCACATTGGTCAACGACAGCTTCTTCAACGAATTTACCCTTATCCTGTCGAAGGACGCCCGCGACGTCGTGCGCACCCTGGCCGACAAGGGCGTGCTGGCAGGCGTGTCGCTCGGCCGCCTGTTCCCCACCGCGCCGCAGATCGGCAACGGCCTGGTCGTTGCCGTCACCGAAACCGTCACGGCGGAGGATATCGAAGCGCTGGCCCAGGCGCTGGAGGAGGAACTGGCATGAGACCGCATCAACGCCGTGCTCCCGCGAAGGCGGGAGCCCAGTCCAGCCCCATCGCCATGCGCAAACTCGGGACTGGGTTCCTGCCTGCGCAGGAACACGTTGCTCTAACGGAGATCGCGGCATGACCATGCTCAACGAAGGCCGCCCTACCTCGCCGCAGCCTGTCAAGGACGCCCATATGTCCCCAGCCACCGCCACCGGCAATCGCGCGCTGATGCTGGAAGAAGCCCTGATCTTCGAGATCGGATCGACCGAGACCACCGGCGTCGATTTCGCGCCAGCGCCCAAGGTCGCCAGCCGCCTCGGCAACCTCGCCCGCACCGATGCGATCGGTCTGCCCGGCCTGTCCGAACCCGAAACGGTGCGCCACTACACGCGCCTGTCCCGTCAGAATTACGCTATTGACCTCGGCCTCTTCCCGCTCGGCAGCTGCACGATGAAGCATAACCCGCGCCTCAATGAAAAGGTCGCGCGGATGCCCGGTTTCGCTGACCTCCACCCGCTTGCGCCCCAATCCACCGTCCAAGGCGCATTGGGCGTCATCAACGAACTCGCCGTGTGGCTGATCAAGCTGACCGGAATGCACGGCGTCGCCATGACGCCCAAGGCAGGCGCCCATGGCGAGCTATGCGGCCTGCTCTGCATCCGCGCCGCATTGGAAGCCCGCGGCGACGCCCGCCAGGTCGTCCTCGTCCCCGAAAGCGCCCATGGCACCAACCCCGCCACCGCCGCCTTTTGCGGCTATAAGGTGGAGGATATCCCCGCGACGCCCGAAGGCCGCGTGGACTTGGCCGCGCTCAAGGCCCGCCTCGGCCCGGATGTGGCAGCGGTGATGATCACCAATCCCAATACCTGCGGCCTGTTCGAGCGCGACATGAAGACGATCTCGGACGCGGTCCATGCCGCCGGCGCCTTCGTCTATTGCGACGGCGCGAACTTCAACGCCATCGTCGGTCGGGTCCGCCCCGGCGATCTGGGCGTCGACGCGATGCACATCAACCTGCACAAGACCTTCTCCACCCCCCATGGCGGCGGCGGTCCCGGCTCCGGCCCGGTGGTGCTGTCGGAGGCGCTTTCGCCCTTCGGCCCACTGCCCTACACCGCGCGCATGGCGGACGGTACGATCCACCTGATCGAAGAGGAAAATGTCGGCGAGGAAATGCCGCAGAGCTTCGGCCGCATGTCCGCCTTCCATGGCCAGATGGGTATGTTCACCCGCGCGCTCGCCTATATCCTGTCCCACGGCGCGGACGGCCTGCGGCAGGTGGCGGAGGACGCCGTCCTCAACGCCAACTACATCCTGCGCAGCCTGGACGATGTGCTCGACGCGCCGTTCGGCGGCAGCGGCCCGTGCATGCATGAGGCGCTGTTCAGCGACAAGGGGCTGGCCGACGGCTTCACCACGCTCGACATCGCCAAGGGGCTGATCGACGAAGGCTTCCACCCGATGACCATGTATTTCCCGCTGGTCGTCCATGGCGCGATGCTGGTCGAACCGACCGAAACCGAAAGCAAGGCGGCGCTGGACCAGTTCATCATGGCCCTGCGCAGCCTGGCCGAGCGCGCCAAGGCAGGCGACGAAGCACTCAAGGGCGCGCCCTACCACGCCCCGCGCCGCCGCCTTGATGAAACGCTCGCCGCGCGCAAGCCGATCCTCACCTGGACCGACCTGGCGCTGGCGCAGGCCGCCGAATGACGCAGCGGCCGGAACCCTGGCAACCGGGTTCCGGCCCTGCAATCGGGGAAAAACGTTTCGCTCCCGCAACGGAACGCAACCGCGACGCGATCGTCGCGGTTCTGCGCGATGCTCTACTACCCTCTGGCGTCGTGCTGGAAGTGGCGAGCGGGAGCGGCGAACATGCTGTCCATTTCGCTGTCGCATTTCCCGCCCTAGACTGGCAACCGACCGATCCCGATCCTGCCGCGATCGCCTCCATTGCCGCTTGGCGGGAAGAGGCTGCGCTGCCCAATCTCCGCCCGCCGATGATGCTGGATACCGCCGCCAACTGGCCGATCGCCCGCGCCGACGCGATCCTCTGCATCAACATGGTCCATATCGCGCCATGGGATGCGACGCTCGGCCTGTTCAAGCGGGCAGGGCAGGCGCTGCCGCCCGGCGGCCTGCTCTATCTCTACGGCCCCTATACCCGCGCGGGGGTGGACACCGCGCCCAGCAACCTGGCCTTCGACGCCTCGCTCAAAGCGCGCGATCCGCGCTGGGGGCTACGCGCCGTAGAGGATGTCGTCGCGGCGGCGGATGCGCAGGGCTTGGCCTTCGACCGCCTGATCGCCATGCCCGCAAATAACCTGTCACTGCTTTTCCGGCGGCGGGATTGAAAAAGCCGCGTGTTCCCGCGAAGGCGGGAACCCAGGCCCACGGTTCGAACTGGGTTCCCGCCTTCGCGGGAACACGCTGCACATGTCAGGGATGAATGCCAAACAATCTCCTTCCCCTCGTCACCGCCGAAATTTCCGCCCCGGCCGACCCCCGCGCCGCCGCCATGGCAGGCGCGCTTGCTGCCCATTATCCGCACGCCGCGCGCGCCGTGCTCTTCTACGGCTCCTGCCTGCGGGAGGCGAACCTCGACGGGCTGATGCTCGATTTCTACCTGATCGTGTCGGACTATCCGGCCGCCTATGGCAAAAGCTGGCTCGCCCGCGCCAATCGCCTGATCCCGCCCAACGTGTTCCCCTTCGAACATAATGGGTTGATCGCCAAATATGCCGTCCTGTCCGAAGCCGACTTCGCCCGGCTCAACAGCATTGCCGCCGACAATGTCTCGGTCTGGGCGCGCTTTGCTCAACCCTCGCGGCTCCTTTGGGCCGCCGACGATCTCGCCCGCCAGCGCACGATCGCATCCGTGGCGCAGGCCGCGCCGACATTGTTCGATCTTACCATGCCGATGTTGCCGACAGGCGTCGATCATAGCTTACTCGACATATGGAAGACCGGCTTCACGTTGACGTATAACGCCGAACTTCGTGCAGAAAAGAAGGGGCGATCGGTGTCGATCGTCGATGTTGATCCTAATCGGTACGAGCAATTCGGCCGTGCGGCTCTTTCCGTAATTGCCGATCAATGCGGGGCGGGACCGAGCGGCGAGGTATCCAATGCCATGTCGCCGGATAGCGCCGCACAACGCTGGCGCGCCCTCCAGCGCCGCGGCAAGCGTCTGTCGGTGATCCGCCTCGCCAAGGCCAGCTTCACCTATGCAGGCGGCATCGATTATCTCGCGTGGAAGATCAATCGCCATGCCGGCACGCAGATCAGCATCAAGCCCTGGCAGCGCCGCTGGCCGCTGCTGGGCGCGGTCACTCTGCTGCCGCGGCTGTTCCGGGGTGGCGCGATTCGGTAAGAGCTTGGTCGCTGAGCGTATGCGCCAGCGCCTGCCCCAGCGCCATCAGCGTATAGGGTTTGCGCAGTACGTCATGGCCTTCGAAATCGGCGCTGTCGTTGGTGTCGCCCGCATAGCCGGTGACGAACAGAACCGGCAAATGGCGGAACTGGGCGGGCAGGGCTTTGATCATTTCCGGCCCGGTCATGTCGGGCATCAACACGTCGCTGATGATCAGGCCGATGTCGCCATGGCTGGCGAGCAGCTTCACCGCCTTGGCCGGATGATCGCAGGCGATCGGCAGGTGGCCCAGTTCGCTGAGCGCCGCCATCGTCTGGTTCAGCACGCGCGGGTCATCCTCCACCACCAATATGCGGGTCGGCGGCTGCTCCACCGGCGCGCGCGCGAAGCTCCTATGCATGTCGGCCGCCTCCGCCGCGGCGATCGATCGCGGTAGATAGAGATGCACGCTGCTGCCCTCGTCCGGCTTGGACTCGATGCGGATTTCTCCACCGCACTGGCGCACGAAGCCGAAAATCTGGCTGAGGCCCAGGCCCGTACCCTTGCCCACCGGCTTGGTCGTGAAAAAGGGTTCAAACACGCGCGCCAGCACATCCGGCGTCATGCCGCAGCCATCGTCGCTGACGGTGACGGTCACATAATCCCCCGCCGCGCATTCGCCGATCGCGCCGTCGGACAACGTCGCCTGGCCCGTCGCCAGCGTCAGCCGCCCGCGCCCATCCATGGCGTCGCGCGCATTGACGCACAGGTTCAGGATCGCATTTTCCATCTGATGCTGGTCGACGAAGATGCGCCAGCCCTGCGCCGCCCGGGCGAACTGGACGGTGATCTGGTCGCCGATCGTGCGATCGATCAGGTCGGCCATGCCCGCCAGCAGCGCATCGGGATCGACCGCGCTGGGCAACAGCGGCTCCGACCGGGCGAAGGCGAGCAGGCGGCGGGTGAGTGCCGACGCGCGGTTCGCCCCCTCCATCGCATTGTCCAGATGACGGCTCGCTTCTTCGGGCTGCAACCGGAATTTGCGCCGCGCCAGTTCCAGTCCGCCGACCACGACCGCCAGCATATTGTTGAAATCATGGGCGATGCCGCCGGTCAGCTGGCCCACGGCATCCATCTTCTGCATCTGGCGCAGATTGTCCTCGGCCGCCGTGCGCTCCGCCGTTTCCAGCTTCAACTGCTCATAGGCCTCGGTCAACTCCGCCGTGCGGGCGGCGACGGCCGCTTCCAGCCGGTCGGCGCGCTCCGTCTCCGCCTCCGCCAGCCGCCGGGCGGCGCGCCGTTCGCGATAGGCGACATTGGCGAACCATACGCCGAACAATATGCACACCAGCATCGCCAGCCCTACCAGCCGCGACGTCTTGCCCACCCATTCGCTGCGGTTGCCCGCGATCGTCACTGCCAGGCTGCGTTCGCGCAGGCGATCATTCTCCGCCTGGATCACCAGGTCCAGCAACGCGGTGATCCGGCGCAGATCCTGGCTCTTGCCCGCCTGGTGAAAGCGCGCCAGCGCCCCCATCTTCTGGTCGTACGTGGTGCGCAGGCCGATCTCGTTCAGCGTCTTGCCGCGCTGGATAAAGGCATGGCGCAGCGCCAGGATATTGCCATGCTGCCAATCCGACCGGCGCGTGGCGTAGGTCAGTGTCTTCAACTGGCTGGCCGCGCCGCGCCACTGGTCCTGGAACAGCCGCCCGGTATCCGGGTCAAGGCTGATGACATAGCGCGCCAGCGTCACTTCGGCGCGCGCCATGCGGGCTTCGAACCCGCGGGCCAGCGCGATGACTTCGAAACTATTCTGCTGTTCGTCCAGCGCCTGGGCATGGTCCTTCGACGCGGTGCTGGCGCTGTAGAGCAGCGCGCCCAGCGATCCGATCAGCAACGCCGCCAGCAACAGCGGCAGGACGCGCCGGGTCAGCACGCGCCAGCCCCCGCCGGATTCGTCCAGACCCTGATCGTCATGATGGTCGCTGTCGGCCATGACCTTCACATTAGCCGAACAATCGGCACGGCGGAATATGGCGCGTCAAAAGTTCCGCGCTTGGGATCGACCCGTCGCGCCGCTCGCCCAACCGGCCGCGTTCGCCTCGATGCTTAGCCGATCGTCCCGGTCGCCTTGCCCGCCGTTTCGAACATGCCGATGATCTGTTCGACCTGCGCGTCGCTATGCTCGGCGCACAGCGAACAGCGCAGCAGGAACGTACCCGCAGGCGTGGCCGGGGGGCGCGCCATATTGACGTAAAGGCCGAGTTCCAACAGCGTCTGCCACATCGCCACCGCCTGCGTCTGGTCGGTCAGGATGACGGCGATAATCGCCGATTGCGGCGTCTTGGTGCCGAGGGTAAAGCCCAGGTCGATCAGCCCCTTGTGCAACCGCTGGCTGTTCTTCCAGAGGTGCGCGCGCTTTTCGCCCGCATCCATCAGCTTGCGGATGCTGGTCGCGGCGGTCGCGACCACGCTGGGCGGCAGCGACGCGGTGAAGACATAGGGGCGGCACACCAGCCGCAGAATCTCGAACTTGGGATGGTTGGAGACGCAGAAGCCGCCGACCGTGCCGACCGACTTGGAGAAGGTGCCGACCACGAAGTCGATATCCTTCTCGACGCCCTGCTCCTCATAGGCGCCGCGGCCATTGGGGCCGAAAAAGCCCATGCCATGCGCTTCGTCGCACAGGATCATGCAATTGGGATGCTTGCGGATCGCCGCGACCATCTCGGGCAGCGGGGCAACGTCGCCCAGCATCGAATAGACGCCTTCCAGCACCACCAACTTCAACGCGTCGGCGGGCAGGCGGCCCAGCCGCTTGTCCAGATCCTCGACGCTGTTGTGGCGGAAGCGCACGATATCCGCGTCGCCCAAGAAACAGCCATCATAGATGGACGCATGGCTGTCCGCATCCAGCACGACATAGTCGCCCTTGCCCGCCAGCGTCGAAATCACGCCCAGATTGGCCTGGTATCCGGTCGAAAAGACCATCGCGCCGCTGGTGCCGTAAAAGTCTTTCAGCGCATCCTCGACTTCACGATGGCCCTGATAGGTGCCGTTCAGCACCCGGCTGCCGGTCGTGCCCGCGCCATAGTCGTCCAGCGCCTTCTTGCCCGCCGCGACGACATCGGGGTCGAAGGTCATGCCCATATAATTATAGGTGCCTAGCAGGATGGTTTCCCGCCCCTTGATGATTGCGCGCGTGGGCGAAAGCACCTGTTCCATCACGATCGCATAGGGATCGCGCACGCCGGTCGCCAACAGCGCCTCGCGCTCGGCGATCAGCGGATCGAACTTGGAAAACAGGTCGCGCGCACCGGGCGTTTCGGCCGGGGTGTGCGCATCGTTCGCGGTGGCGGCAGCGTCGGTCATGATATCAATGATCCCAAAGCCGTTCAGGCTGAGCGAAGTCGAAGCCCTTTGCCGAGCGGAGCCGAGGCTTCATGCTTCGCCTTCGCTCAGCAACGTCCTTCGACTTCGCTCAGGACGAACGGCGGTGATTGTCTCAGGCGGTCTTCAACTTGGCGACCGCGTCCACCAACTGGCCGACGGTTTCGATCTCGGCCTGCATGTTCATGGTGATGATGATGTCGAATTCATCTTCGATCGCCGCGACGAAATCCATTACCGTCAGGCTGTCCCACTCCAGGTCGCCGGCAAAGGTGGTGGCCTCGGTCAGCGCGACGCCCTTCTTGTTGAAGGGCGCGATCTGCGCTGCGATGCTGTCGAAAATTGCGTTGCGATCCGTCATTATCGTGAAAATCTTTCCGTCAAAGCGCGGCATTTGCCGCCTCCATCCGCTCTTTGGCAAGCGAATAAGGCGTCAATCGGGCAGCATCTGGCCCGATCTGAGGGGGCGTGTCGGCCAGCTTAGCGGAAATTGTCGGCGTAGGCCTGCAATTTCAGCGTCTTGGGCGGGGTTGCGATGACCGTGAACGCCACGCCCTGCTTTTGCGCATAGGCGACCGCAGCCTCCTGCGACGGAAAGCTCAGCTTCAACTGCTGCTGCGTATCGCCCGAGCCTGCCCAGCCGGTCAGCGGATCGGCCTGCTTGGCTTGCGCGGGCGCATATTCCAGCACCCATTTATGGGTCAGCGCCTTGCCGGACTGGAGGGCGTTCTTCTGGATTTGGTAAATGCGCGCGCTCATCGCGAAAAGCCTCCGGTAAATCGTCACGCCGCGTTGCACCAGTGGCTGCGTCCAAGTCAAGACTTCCGGGGGCCATGTCCTCTGGCATCGGCATTTTTGGTGCGTAATGTCGCGCTGGCGGCGGCGGGATCGTCGGGCCAGGGATGGCGCGGATAGCGGCCGCGCATCTCCTTGGCGACATCGCGCCAGTTGCCCGCCCAAAAACCGGGCAGGTCGCGCGTCGTCTGGATCGGCCGTCCAGCAGGCGATGTCAGCGACAGGACCAGTGGGATGCGCTGGCTGCCCACGGTCGGATGATCGGCCAGGCCAAATAGCGCCTGCACGCGCAATTCGACACGCGGGCCGCCGTCGGCCGCATAGTCGATCGCATGGGTGCTGCCAGCAGGGGAGCGGAAATCGGGCGGGGCGAGCCGGTCCAACTGCTGCTTGCCGTCCCACCCGATCAACCCCTCCAGCACGGCGGACAAATGCGATCGGTCGATATCCGACAAGCGCCTTTTGCCGACGAGCAGCGGCGGCAGCCAATCGTCCAACGTCGCGATCAGCGCCGCGTTCGACAGCGCGTCGATCCCGGCAAAGCCGCCCCGCATCCGCAGCGATTGCGCCGCTTCCGACCAGGGCAGCAGGTCGATGCCGCCCTGCCGCACGCCGTCCGTCAGCGCCGCGACGACGGCGGCGGGATCAGGCCGGTCATCGGATCCGGATGAGAGCCGCACCGCGCCCAGCCGCCGTTCACGCAGCGCCTCTATCCCGCCATTGGCCGCGCGAAACCGCACGGTGCGATGCTCCGCGATCCGGCTCCCGAACAGCGCGATCACGTCGCCCTCATCGATCGGCGCGGCGGACAATATGCGCGCGCCCGCCGCGCTGCCTTGCACTTCACCCACCGCCAGCCAGTCCTCGCGCGCCAGCGGCGACAGCGGATCAAGCCGAAACCCGCGTCCCCCCACGCTCGCCCAGTCCGCGCCATCGGTGGACCGGCGCCTGGCGACGCGATCGGGGAAGGCGAGGGCTAGAGCGACGCCAACCCCTTCTTCCCCCTCCCTATCAGGGAGGGGCCGGGGGTGGGTGGCGAGCGTAGCGAGCCTCTTGCGGAGGCACCCACCCCAAACCCCTCCCTATTAGGGAGGGGCTTAAGCAAGCGCGCCCACCGCTTCGCCAACCCTCTTGCCGCGTCCGCCCGCTTGCCGCTTTCCCTTCGCCAGCGCTGCCGCCGCAGTGTCAGGTCGGTGTCCTGCCCGCCAATCCCGCGCTCGCCCAGTAGCACTGCGACGTCGGCCGCCGTCTCCGCCAGCCCCATCTCGCCCGCGCGCACCAGCATATGCGCGATGCGCGGCGACAGCGGCAGCGCCGCCAGCGCCTTGCCATGCGCGCTGATCCGCCCGTCCGCATCCAGCGCCTCCAGCACCGTCAACCGTGCGCGCGCTTCCTCCACGGCGGCGGCAGGCGGCGGGTCCAGCCAGTGCAGCGTGCCCGGATCGCTCACCCCCCACAGCGCGCAATCCAGCATCAGGCTGGACAGGTCGCTTTCCAATATCTCGGGCGGGTCGAAGGGCGGCATGCCCGCGCTCGCCGCTGCTTCCCACAATCGATAGGCGACGCCGGGTCGTTGCCGCGCCGCGCGCCCAGCGCGCTGCGTCGCCGACGCCTGGCTCGCCCGTTCCGTTACCAGCCGCATCACCCCCGCCGCCCGATCGTAACGCGGCCGCCGCGCCAGCCCGCTATCCACCACGATCCGCACGCCGTCGATGGTCAGGCTCGTCTCCGCGATGCTGGTCGCCAGGATGACCTTGCGAGCGCCCGATCGGGACGGCCGGATCGCTGCCCGCTGCGCGCCGGGATCGAGCGACCCGTGCAACATATGCACTTCCGCGATTCCCGCGATACGCTCCGCCGTCCGCTCGATCTCCCGTACGCCGGGCAGGAAGGCGAGCAGGTCGCCCTCGGCCTCTTCGCTTATCGCCTGGCGGATCGCCGCTGCCATCTCATCCTCGATCCGCTTTTCCGCCGCGCGCCCGATATGGCGCAATTCAAGGGGCTGGATACGCCCCTCGCTCTCGATCACCGGCGCGCCGTCCAAAAGCGCCGCAAAGCGCGCCCCATCCAAAGTCGCGGACATCGGCACGATCCGCAAATCCGGCCGCAGCGCCCCCTGTGCATCCAATGCCAATGCCAGCCCGAAATCGCTGTCCAGGCTGCGCTCATGCACTTCATCGAACAGCACGGCGGACACGCCCGCCAGTTCCGGGTCGTCCTGGATCCGCCGCACGAAAATACCTTCGGTCAGCACCAGCAGCCGCGTGCGCGCGCTGACCTTGCTATCCATCCGCGTCGCATAGCCGACCGTCCCGCCCGGTTGCTCGCCCATCATCTCGGCGATCCGTTCCGCCGCCGCCCGCGCCGCCAGCCTGCGCGGCGACAGCAGCAGCACCTGACCGCTGCACCATGGCTCGTCCAGCAACGCCGGGGCCACCGCCGTCGTCTTGCCCGCGCCGGGCGGCGCCACCAGCACGGCATTGCTGCCCGTTCGCAACACAGCGAGCAGGTCGGGCAGCACATCATGGATCGGCAGGGGAAGGGGCAGGTCGCGCATCGCCTTTCCTGTCGCGCCAATCGGCGCGCAACGCAAGGCGCGGCAAAAATCGCCCATGCCGGTGGGAAAGAGTTGCCAACCGGCACGTTTGGCGCACAGAAGTTGATCTGGATCGAGCCGCGCGCGGAAGGGTAATGACAGGAATGGCCAGCCAAGTGGAGGATGCGGACCGCTACCGCACCCTGTTCGAAACGATGGACGAAGGTTTCTGCATCATCGAATTTTTCGATGGTCCCCACGGCCCGCTGAGCGACTATATCCATGTCGAGGCGAACGCCGCCTATGAACGCCATGCCGGCATCCCCAATGTCGTGGGGCAGAAACTGCGCGAAATGGTGCCGGACGAAGCCGATGGCTGGGTCGAACTCTACGGCGGCGTCCTCCACAGCGGCCAGCCGATCCGCTTCCAGCGCGAACTGGAAGCGACCGGCCATCATCTCGAAGTCTCCTCCTTCCGCGTCGGCCCGTTCGAAAACAAGCAGGTCGCCGTGCTGTTCAACGACATCACCGATCGCGTTCGCGCCGAAAAGGCGCAGCGCGCGCTGACCGAAACGCTCGAAGCCCGCATCGCCCAGGCGCTCGAAGAACGCGAACAGGCCGAAAGCGCGCTACGCCAAGCGCAGAAGATGGAGGCGGTGGGCCAGTTGACGGGCGGCCTTGCCCATGATTTCAACAATTTGCTGGCCGGTATTTCCGGCGCGTTCGAAATGATCGGCGTGCGGCTTGCACAGGGCAGAACCGCCGATGTCGACAAATATCTGACCGCGGGGCAGGGGGCCACTCGCCGCGCCGCGTCCCTCACCCACCGTCTCCTCGCCTTCTCCCGCCGCCAGACGCTGACGCCCAAGCCGACAATCATCAACCGGCTGCTCGGCGATTTTTCCGAACTGGTGTGCCGGACCGTCGGCCCGCAGATAGAGGTGCAGACGATCGCCGCGTCGGGCCTGTGGCCTGCGCAGGTCGACGCCAACCAGCTGGAAAATGCGTTGCTGAACCTGTGCATCAATGCGCGTGACGCCATGCCATCGGGCGGCAAGATCACGATCGAAACCGCCAATCGCTGGCTGGACGATCGCACCGCCCGCGAACATGGTCTGACGGCGGGCCAATATGTCACCGTCTGCACCAGCGATACCGGCACCGGCATCGAAAAATCGGTACTCGACCGGGTGTTCGACCCCTTCTTCACGACTAAGCCGATCGGGCAGGGGACGGGCCTGGGCCTCTCCATGGTCTATGGCTTCGCACGCCAGAGCAACGGCCATGTCCGCATCTATAGCGAAGTCGGCCAGGGCACGATGGTCTGCATCTACCTGCCCCGCCATCGCGGCGAAGCGGATGAGGACGCCCCCGATATCGCCGAACCCGTGGTCGAAGCCGAAGCGGGCGAAACCGTCCTGGTGATCGATGACGAACCGTCCGTGCGGATGCTGATCGTCGATGCGCTGACCGATCTGGGCTATCATTGCCTGGAGGCGGCTGATGGCCCGGCGGGCCTGCGCATCCTGGAATTGCGTGCGCGGATCGACCTGCTCATCACCGATGTCGGCCTGCCCGGTGGTCTGAACGGCCGCCAGGTCGCTGACGCGGCCCGCACGCTACGCCCGGACCTCAAGATATTGTTCGTCACCGGTTACGCGGAAAATGCGGTGCTGAACCACGGCCATATCGCCCATGGCATGGAAGTGCTGACCAAGCCCTTCGCCGTGGACGAACTCCACCGTCGCGTGGCGACGCTGGTACAGGTGGAGTGACCTACCCGAACAAATAGATATGGATCGGGTTCTTCGGGTCCAGCAGCATCTTGGCGGTCAGCGCCAGCGACATGACGATCAGCAGCGGCTTGATCAGCCGCGACCCGAAACGCATCGCCAGATGTGATCCCACCTGCCCGCCGATCAGGCTGCCCACCGCCATGCACAGCCCCGCGACCCAGATCACATGCCCGCCCGCGATCATGGTCAGCAGGCCCGCGACATTGCTCGCGAAATTGGCGGCCTTGGTCTGGGCCGTCGCGCGCAGGATCGACAGGCCACCAAGCGCCAGAAAAATCGTGGTGTAGAAAGCGCCAGCCCCCGGCCCGAAAAAGCCGTCATAGAACCCCACCACGCCGATCAGTCCGGTCAGCCCCGCCATGCCGACCCGCGCATGACGATCGGCATCGCCCAGCTTAGGCGAAAAGCTGAAATAGGCCGCCATCGCGATCAACAACGCAGGCATCAGCCCCGCCAGGATCGACGGATCGACCCGCTGCAACAGCCACGCCCCGCCTACGGACCCAACAAAGGCGGCGATCACCGGTCCCTTATAGGTCTTCAAATCCATATGCCCGCGCCGCGCATAAGCGACGCAGGCGCCGAACGTACCGAAACAGCTTTGCAGCTTGTTGGTCGCCACCGCCTGCACCGGCGGTATCCCCACCGCCATCAGTGCGGGCAGGGTGAGCATCCCGCCACCGCCCGCCATCGCGTCGATACACCCGGCCATCAGCGCGGCCGCCATGAGGAAGGCGATGGTTTCGGGGGACAGGATCATGGTATAAGCACCCCGTTCGGGCTGAGCGAAGTCGAAGCCCTCCACTGAGCGAAGCGAAGTGGCTTCGCTACGCTCAGCCTTGCCCTTCGACTTCGCTCAGGGCGAACGGATGTCGGACAGGAAAACGAGCCAACCCGCCCTTTCCCTCAATAAGCCCGCGCTATAGCGAACTCGACCGCTTCGGTAAGGGCCGCTTTCGCCTTGCCGGCCTCGAACCGCCCCAGCGCATCGATCGCCCGCTGCCCATAATGGCGCGCGCGGGCCAGCGTGTCGGCGATCGCGCCGGTCTGGCGCAGCAACTGCGTCGCATGGGCCAGATCCTCGTCGCCGATCTTGTGCCCCGCGATCGCCGCCTTCCAGAAGGCGCGATCCTCGTCCGACCCGCGCGCATAGGCCAGGATAACCGGCAAGGTCACCTTGCCGTCGCGGAAATCGTCGCCCGCATCCTTGCCCATGGTCGCGCCGTCCGATTCATAATCGATCGCGTCGTCGATCAACTGGAAGGCGATGCCCAGATTGCGGCCATAGACGTCCAGCGCCTGCTCCTCCGCCTCGTCCCGATCCGCGACCACCGCGGAAATACGGCAGGCGGCGGCGAACAGCGCGGCGGTCTTCGCCCCGATGATATCCAGATATTGTTCTTCGCTGGTGTCGATCTTGCGCTGCGCGGTCAGCTGGTTGACCTCACCCTCGGCGATCACCGCCGATGCGTTCGCCAGGATCTTCAATACCTTGAGCGATTCCGCCTCGACCATCAGCTCGAACGAGCGCGAGAAAAGGAAATCGCCAACCAGCACGCTGGCGCTGTTGCCCCAGATGATATTAGCGGTCTTGCGTCCCCGTCGCAGACCCGATCCGTCGACCACATCATCGTGCAACAGCGTGGCGGTATGGATGAACTCGACCGCGGCCGACAGCTTGTAATGGCGCGACCCGGCATAGCCGACCAGATCGGCGCAGGCCAAGGTCAGCATCGGCCGCAGCCTTTTGCCGCCGCCGGCGATCAGGTGACCGGCCAGTTCCGGGATCAGCGGGATGCGCGACTGCATCCGGTCCAGGATCACGGCATTGACCTGATTCATGCCGTCGGCGACCAGCGCCATGATGGGGGCGAGCGATGGCGCGGCTGTCGCGCGGCCGATCGGGTGGACGTTACCGGGGGCGGGTGCTGTCATGACCGCGCATGTGGCGGTGCAAAAAGCGAAAGGCAAGCGGGAATAGCTTGCACCGGGCGCCGGATGCGGCAAAAAGCCCGCCATCTGGAACCGGAGCCGCACATGGACGAGACATTGAACCGCTATCGCGAAAGCATCGACAATATCGACGCGGCGCTGGTGTTCATGCTGGCCGAACGGTTCAAGGTCACCCAGGCCGTGGGCGAGTATAAAGCGACTCACGATCTGCCCCCGCCGATCCCGGCCGGGAGGAACGGCAGATCACCCGCCTGCGCCAACTGGCGCTCGACGCGAAGCTCGACCCCGACTTCACCGAAAAATTCCTGCGCTTCATCATCGACGAAGTGATCCGCCACCACGAGCAATTGCGCGAGGGGTAAGGCGGGACGATAGGGCGCCGCTCACTTATCAAATAGCGCGCTTAGCTCGAAACCCCGTTCGCCCTGAGCCTGTCGAAGGGCACGGCTGAGCAAAGCGAAGCCTAAAAATATCAATGGCTTAGATGTGTTCAGCCCGGCTCGGCAGCCACAGCCTTCTTACCCTGCGACCGCCCCAACAGCACCCCGCCCAGCGCCAGCGCGAAACCGACCAGCTGCGCCGGCCCCAGCCGCTCGCCGAACAGCAGCCACGCCTCGATCGCGGCCAGCGGCGGCACCAGCAGCAACAGCATCGACATGCGCGTCGGCCCCTGATGCCGCACCAGCCATACCAATAACGACAGCCCGCCCGCCGACAGGCCCAACACCGACCAGCCAAGCCCGATCCACAGCGTCGGGTGATTGTCCCAGCGCCATTCCCCCACGATCAGCGTCGCGGCGATCGCCACCAGCGCCCCGCCCAGATTCTGCACCGCGCCCGACATCAGGATCGGATCGCCCGCAATCGCACCGCGCTGGATCAGCGTCCCGCCGGTCATGGCGATCACCGCGACCACCCCCGCCACCACCGGGACCACGCTGATCGACCCTGCGCCGCTGCGCTCCAGCGCGGGCAGCAGCACGCACACCACCCCGCCGATTGCAATGGCCAGCCCCGCCCAACTGCGCCCCGGCAACCGATCACCCAGCAACATGACGCTCGCCACCGCCACCATCAGCGGCTGGGTCGCGCCTAGCAACGACATGATCCCGGCAGGCATGCCATGGCTCACCGCCCACCAGCTGAGCGTCAGATACAACCCATGCAACATCGCGCCTGCCGCCAGATGCAGCCCCAGCCGCCTGCCGCTGGGCCACCGCTGCCGCGCATAAACCGCCGCCCCGCCCAGCAGCAGCGCGGTAATCGTCAACCGCACCGCCAGAATCAACTCCGGTGCCCCATGCGGCACCACCGCCCGTGCGACGATGAAGCCGGTGGACCAGATGAGAACGAACAGAATGGACGCGATCAGGCCGAACATCGCTCGCCTTTGGTGGAAGGGCAGGGGGATGTCGAGGTCGAGGGGGAAGGGGAGGCACGTGTTGGCTGCGGCCGAGCACGTAAAATGAGGGAAGTGACTGTCGGCTTTTTCCCCCGTCATGGCAACAAACGCTGGGATGACGGTAATGGTTAGAATGGAGACGTTCAGGTGACTCTGCCCCGCCCGCTTGCGGGAGGGGCAGCGAGACTTGCGCGCGCAGCGCGTTAGTCGCAGCGGGGTGGGCCAATGCAACCTTGCGCTTGCCCACCCCCTCACCCCCTCCCGCTAGCGGGAATAACGTCGGCAGGTGGTCGCTAACTGTCGCAACCACTCCCTGTCCTACACGGCATCATCCTGCCATGGTCAGATCGCCTGCCGTCACCAACCCGCCAACTTTCCAATAGGATCAAACCCCCGCAACAAAATGTCAAAACCAGCGGGAAAAGTGCGAAGTTAAGCGCAGCACATTCTATTCCCGCCCGGCCCGGATCGCCGCCCCCCGGCAAAAGGCGTGATCGCCACCAGCAACAACGACGCCGCGGCCAGGAACTTCAACGCCGCGCCGCTCCCGTCGCCCAGCGTCCCCGCGCCGAAGATCAGCAGAGGCACCGCCAGCGGCAACGCCAACAACCCCGCCAGCGCCCCGCTCGACCGCAATCCCGCCGTCAGCGTCGCCACCAGCAGCCCCAACGCCGCCAACGCGGGCGTGCCGATGAGCAGCCCGATCTCCAGCGTCACGATCGTCCCGCCGTCCAGCTTCAGCAGCGCAGCCGCAGGCAAAGCAGCGATCATCAGCGGCGGCCCGAAGCCCAGCCAGTGCGCCGCCAGCCGGGCGATCACCACCATCTCCTCGCCGATGCCGCGCAGCGCGATCTGGTCCAGCACGCCCGCTTCCATGTCCGGCGCGATCAGCCGATCGACCGGCAACAGGCTGGCGAGCAACGCCGCAATCCACAACATGCCCCCGCCGGTGCGTCCCAACAGCGCCGCATCCGGCCCGACCGCGAAAGGATAAAGACTCGCGACCAGCAGCAGGAAGGCAACCGGCAGCCACAGCCCCGCCGACGCCCAGGCCTGGCGCAAATCCCGCGTCGCCAGCAACCACAACAGCCTCATGCCGCATCCGCCTGATAATCGGCGAGCGCCAACGTCACCGGCGCGTCGATCGGCAGCGGCTGGTGCGACGCGGCGACCACGATCCCGCCCGCCGCCAGATGCGCCGCCACTGCCGCGCCCAGCAGCGCCGTCGATGCCGTGTCAAGCCCATTGCCCGGCTCGTCCAGCAGCCAGATCGCCGCCCCGCTGGCGATCACCCGCGCCAGCATCGCCCGCTTGCGCTGTCCGGTCGATAGCATCCGCACTGGCACATCGGCCAACGCCGTCAGCGCCATCGCGTCCAGCGCGCTTGCCACCGCCTGCGCATCGGCCCGGTCCAGCTTAGCCCAGAAATCCAGCGCCCGTCCCAGCGGCAGGTCGCCATCCAGCGCCAGCCGCTCGTCGGTCAGCGCCATGCCGCCGGTCCGCGCCACGGTCCCGGCAAAAGCGGGCAGCAACCCGGCGATCACTCGCAACAGGCTGGACTTGCCCACGCCATTGGGACCGGTCAGCAACGCGCCGCCGCCCGCCGCCAATGTCAGATTCACGCCCCGGAACAGCATCCGCCCGCCGCGCAGGCAGGCCAGCCCGTCCAGGCGCAGCGCCGCCCCGGTCATGAAGCGACCATATCCTCCAGCACATGCATGTCGATGTCGGACAGGCCGAAATGATGGCCAATCTCATGCACCACGACATGGGTGATCAGCACGTCCAGCGGCACGCCGGTTTCCACCCATTCGTCCAGCAGCGGGCGGCGGAACAGATGCACGGTCGGCGGTATGTCCCCGGTCTGCGCCTCCTGGCCCACCGGACGGCCGCTATACAGACCGGTCAGGCCGAACGGGTCGTCAATCTCCATCTCTTTCAAGATGTCGGCGGCGGCGAACTCCTCCACGAACAGCACCACGTCCGACAGATGCGCGTTGAACGGATCGGGCAGGCGGCTCAGCGCCTCCAGCGCGAGCGTCTCGATCTCCTGGGGCGTCGGGGCAAGGCGGGGTGGTTGACCGGGGTGCGACATGCCTGCCACATACCGCAAGGCATTTCATGAGGATAGGGACATGATTGGTAAACTCAGCGATGAGGATCGCGCGCTGGCGCTGGCGGACTTGCCGCAATGGACGGCGGTGGCGGACCCCGACGGCATATCGCGCCGCTTCACCTTCACCGATTTCATCGGCGCCTTCGGTTTCATGACCCGGGTGGCGATATTGGCCGAAAAGGCCGATCATCATCCCGAATGGTCGAACGTCTATAATCGGGTGGATATTCTGCTCACCACCCATGACGCGGGCGGCCTGTCGCAACGCGACATCGACGTCGCCCACGCCATCGACGCGCTGGGCACCTAGTAGCGGCTCACGCCCTCGATATGCTCATCATAGCCGCGCAGCGCTGCCGTGACCGATTGGTCCCCGGCATAGCGCCGCCGCAGCATCGCCAGCTTGGCGTCGGTGCCATGGCATAGTTCGGCGATATTCTCGGCGATATAGGCGCGCCGTTCCGCGTCATAGGGTTCTTCGCCCCGGAAATGGTCGCACCCGTCGCGATCGACCATGAAGCTGGTCACTTCCTGGGGAAAGGGCAGGGCAGTGCCGTCATCGTCCGACGGCGGCAGGTCCAGCGGATTGCGCGGTGCAGGTTGCGCGCGCACCGTCACGACCGGCGGCGTCTTCACCGGGGCGGCGACCTTGACCGGCGCTGGCGACGCTTCGGGTTGCGGGGCGATGGCGGCGACGGTCGCGACCGGCTGCGTCGGGCCGCTATCGGCCTGCGCACTGTCGGCGGACGAGTCTTTGCAGCCCGCGACCAGCGCCAGCATCAGCATCACCGGAACAAGACTCACACGCCCGCTCACCCGATCTCCTCCCGCAAATTGGCGATCAAATCGGCCACATGGGGCAGCCGCGACTCTTCCTCGTCCAGGATCGCCAGAAACGCGGCCCGCCTATAGTCGGCCAGTGCCTCGGGCGAAAGACGGCTTGCTACGGGCATTGCCGAAATCACGATGTCCAGAAGCCGCTCGACGCCATGCAGGCGGCCCCACAGATAGTCGTTTTCCCGATAGACCCTGCTGAAGAACGCGCCGAAGTTGTTGAATTCAATCCCTTTGAGCGTCGCCGCCGCCCCGCCGCTCCGGATCGCGGCGCAATCCTCGGGCGAAATCCGGTCGACCTTGACCGGATCATATTCATCCAGAGTGTCACCCTGGAGCAACGGTAGGGTGGCGATATCGGTGAAGGGGAAGCCCAGATAGGCTAGCAACATCGTGCGGCGGCTGGCCTTGGGCAATGCGGCAAAGGCGTCGGCCAGCATCTGGTCCGCCGCCTCGTCCCGCGCGCTCAGCCCGCGCGCCTGCGCGACGGCGTCCAGCGCCGCGGCGGCATCGGTCGGCACCGCCTTGGCCGCCGCCACCACCGCCGGGCCATGGAAATCGCTGTCCTCGCACTCGGCATAGAGCGTTAGCGCACCATAGATGGCGTCATGCATCGCCTGCACCGCAGGATCATCCGCCTCCACCGCCAGTTCCAGCGTATCGGCCAACCGCCGCGCGAGGTAACGCAATCGTCGGATGCGAAAGGCCAGGTCGTGGGCGCGGAAGAAGGCGACCGGCGCGGAGGATGATCCGCCATCCTCGCTCAACGCGTCCGCCCCGTCCTGACGGATCGCCGCCCAAATCGCCTGCCGATAGCTTTCCCGCATCATCGCGCTATCCTCGCCCGAAAGGCGGAACAGCAGGGTGGACAGCGCCTCGACGATGCCCGACAGTTTGAGGTGACCATAGGCCGGATAGGCAAAGCCCGCCGCGCTCGCCGCGCGCTGCTGCGCCTTGGCGCGCCAGGCGGACAGGCGCGCGGGCGTCGGCCGGTCCAGGAACAGCATCCGCCCAACCGCGCTTTCCACTTCGGCTTCCATGCCGGGGCGCAGCGCGTCCAGGATGCGCCGCATCCGCCGGATGCGCGCGCTATGCCGATCGATCGCCTCCAGATTGTCGCGGATCGGCTGTTCGCGCGGAATGTCGCTCAGCGCGCCGAAGATGGTGCGGAAGAAGCCGGGCAGCGGCGCATCTTCGCCGACCGGCGCATCCTGCTGCTCGCCTTCCTTGTTCAGGCGAATGGACCGGTGCCCAGGCTTGGGATCGATATAGACGAAGCGCCGGTCGACCTCACGCCGCGAGGGCCGGTTGCGCAGCGCACCGATCGCCTGGGCGAAGGGCGCGTTCGCCAGCACCGATCCGTCGATCAGCACCGCGTCCTCCGCCGTCCCGCGCGCGGCATGGCGGGGCAGGGCGCGGCCCAGAAACGCGTCGCGCGTCGGCCAGGCGCGATGGCGACGCTTCAAAACCTTGTCCAGTTCGCGCACGGTAAAGGGCGGAAAGGCGCCCGGGAAGCTGGCCGTCGCCCGCGCCGCGAACACCAGTTCGGCCGGATCGGCAAAGTCCCTGTCGCCGCGTCCGCGCGCCTTGAAGCCGATTGACAAGCGATGCTCCGTCTCGATCACCTGCGCCGGGCTGTTAAGGTTCAGGCTCTGGGGATGTCCCTCGAAATCCGTGACGGTGACGAACAGGTCCAGCGGATGCCCGTGGGGCAATAGCGGCGGGCCATTGCCGGTCGCCGCCATCGCATCGAACGCGTCGATCAACATAGTGGAGAATATCTCCCCGCCAAAGGGCGGCTCGAACCAGCGCGACCGGATGAAGCGGGAGAGTTTCATCCGCACCTCCTCCCGCGTGTCCGGCGCAACAGTGCGCTCCACCGCATCGCCGGGCCGCCGCGCCGCCATCCACACCAGGGGCGTCGCCCAGAATTTGGTCATGGCGCGGGCAGGGCGCGCGTCCGGGTCGAGCAACCGGTCGACATCGGCATTGTCCAGCCACATGCGTGTCAGCGGCTCCAGCGACTGGCCCGTCTCGATCGCCTGTGCCAGAAAGATACCGTTGATCCCGCCTGCGCTGGCCCCGGCGATGATGTCGGGCATGACGCGCAGCCGCACGCCGCTTGCCGCCTCAATGTCGGCCAGCAGGCGATGATAGACCGCCTCGCTCGCGCCACCGGGCGGCGCGCCTTCATGAAAGGCGCGGCTGGCGCGGGCCAGATGCCACACCTCCTTGGTGATGCCATGCATGTAGATCGCCAGGCTGATCCCGCCATAGCAGACCAGCGCTAGGCGCAATTCCCGCTCCTTCATGGGCCGAACGTCGCAGAGGGCGAGGGACTTGTCGAGCGGTTAACGGACAAGCAGCGTGCCTAAAGCTCGCATTAAAAGATGCGTGTTCCCGCGCAGGCGGGAACCCAGTCCCGCCGTCTGAACTGGGTTCCCGCCTCCGCGGGAACACACGCTATTTGATTTACCCAACCGCAAACTCCGCCCAGATCGGCAGATGGTCCGAAGCCTTCCGCGCCGCCGCGCTTTCATGCACGCCGCACTCCTTGAGTGTCAGCTTGCCGCAATGCATGATCCGGTCCAGCCGCGCTACCGGTCGCTGGGCATGGAAACTGCGCCCGCATGGTGCAAAGCTATAATGCCGCGCAAAATCGGCCAGGCACCCGCGCCCCGCGCTCCATTCGTTGAGGTCGCCCATCAACACGGTCGGCATAGCCGCGCCCTGCGCCGCCGCATTGATCACTGCCGCCGCCTGCCGCCGCCGCCACAGGCCCGACAGGTCCAGATGCATCCCGAACACGCGAATGCCGATGCCGTCCATCGTCACCTCCGCCATGGTCGCGCCGCGCGGCTCCAAATAGGGCAGGTGCAGCACGTCATGCGCGCCCAGTTCCGCGCGTTTGCGCACCAGCAGCGCATTGCCATGCCAGCCCATCGAATCCGCCTGCACGTTCAACGGCACCGCCTTGTAGCTGCTCTGGCTGTCGAGCAGCAGCGGCGGGATCGCCGCCGATCGCACCCCGAACCGCCGGTCCGCTTCCTGCAGAGCGACGATGTCGGCATCCACTTCGCCCAGCACCTCCAGCACCCGTTCGGGAATCCGTCGCCGGTCGGTGCCGATGGCCTTACGGATATTATAGCTCGCGACGCGGATTGTCTTCATGAGCGGATCAATGCGCCAGCGTGCCGGATGTTTCCAGCCGCTGCATCGATGTTCTTGCATTGTTCGCATTTGCCCGCCATATCTCCGCCATGGCCAAGGCAAAGCGCAAATTCGTCTGTCAGCAATGCGGCACCGTCGCGGCCCGCTGGCAGGGCCAGTGCGAGGATTGCGGCGAGTGGAACAGCATCGTGGAGGAAGCGGCCGAAACCGTCTTCTCCTCCCGCCACGACCTGCAAAATGGCGGCCGCGCGATTACGCTGATCGGCCTTGATAGCAAGGTCGAACTGCCGCCGCGCACCGGCACCGGCATCGCCGAGTTCGACCGGGCGCTGGGCGGCGGTATCGTCGCGGGATCGGCGACGCTGATCGGCGGCGATCCGGGCATCGGCAAATCCACCCTGCTGTTGCAGGCCGCCGCGCGCATCGCCGCGCGCGGGCTTTCGGTCGCCTATATCAGTGGCGAGGAAGCGACCGATCAGGTCCGCCTGCGCGCGCAGCGGCTGGGACTTGGCAATGCGCCGGTCATGCTCGCCAGCGCGACGTCGGTGCGCGATATCCTGACGACGCTGGGGGAAGGTCCGCCACCCGCGCTGCTGATCATCGATTCGATCCAGACCATGCACAGCGACCTGATCGAAGGCGCGCCCGGCACCGTCAGCCAGGTCCGCGCCTTGTCCCAGGAACTGATCAAATTCGCCAAGCAGCGCGGCACCGCGCTGATTCTGGTCGGTCATGTGACCAAGGATGGCAGCATCGCCGGCCCGCGCGTGCTGGAACATATGGTCGATACCGTACTGGCGTTCGAAGGGGAACGCAGCCACCAGTATCGTATCTTGCGCGCGATCAAGAACCGCTTCGGCGGCACCGACGAGATCGGCGTCTTCGCCATGGTCGCGGAAGGACTAGAGGAGGTCGCCAACCCCTCCGCCCTGTTCCTGACCCATCGCGACGAAACGGTGACGGGCGCCACCGTCTTCCCCGCGCTGGAAGGGACGCGGCCGGTGCTGGTCGAAATCCAGGCGCTGGTCGTGCGCCTGTCGAGCGGCGCCACCCCCCGGCGCGCGGTAGTCGGCTGGGACAGCGGGCGGCTCGCCATGGTGCTGGCGGTGCTGGAGGCGCGCTGCGGCCTCAGCTTCTCGACCTGCGAAGTCTATTTGAATGTCGCGGGCGGATATCGTCTGTCGGACCCGGCCGCCGATCTGGCCGTTGCCGCCGCGCTGGTGTCCGCCCTGTCGGAAAAGCCGCTGCCCTCGGACGTTATCCTGTTCGGCGAAGTCGCGCTGTCGGGCGAAATCCGTCCCGTCGCCCACGCGCCGCTGCGTCTGCGCGAAGCGGCCAAGCTCGGCTTCAACCGCGCCTTCATCCCTTCCGCGGCAGCCGACGGGGTGAAGGGCATAGCGGTGAACGGATTTCGCACCCTAGCGCAGCTTGTTGACCAGATGCTGGGACGCGGATAGCGCAGCCTGCAATCTCCAGCTTGTGCCTCGGCGAAAACCGGGGTCCAGATGGAAGGGGTGGAACTGGACCCTGGCTTTCGCTGGGGACGGCGCTAGGAAACCAAGGCTCATTCATGAACGCCATCGACATTCTCGTCCTGCTCGCCATCGGCGGTTGCGCCGTGCTGGGCCTTATGCGCGGCTTCGTGCTGGAAACCCTCTCGCTCATCGCCTGGGTGCTGGCGATCTTCGCGATCCGCCTGTTCCACGCCTCCGCCGCCGAATTGCTGAGCGCCTTCATCGGCAACAGCAGCGGCGCGGCGATGCTGGCGCTGGTCCTCGTCTTCGGCGTGACCTTCGGCGTCGGCAAGATGATAGCCCACGCCATCGGCCGTCGCACCCGCCAATCGATCCTCGGCCCGGTCGATCGCGTGCTGGGCGCAGGCTTCGGCGCGGTGAAGGGGCTGATCGGCGCGACCCTGCTCTTCCTCGCTTTCAGCCTGGTCTATGACACATTCTACGGCAGCGGCGCGCGTCGCCCCGACTGGCTGTCCGATGCGCGCACCTATCCGCTGCTCAACGCCAGCGGCCAGGCGATCAGCGAATTTCTGGCGGAGCAACGGGCCAGGAAGCCAACGGCGGAGAACCGCTAACCAACGCCGCATCGACCCGATCAGCCCCGGTAAAACACGCCGCCCTTCATGATCCGCCGCACCCGGCCCTGTACCGGCACGCGGTCGAAGGGCGTATTGCCCGCCGCCGCCGCCATCCGCGCCGAATCCACGATCCATGGCGCATCGGGATCGACGAAGATCAGATCAGCGGCGCTGCCCGGCGCAAAGCCACCCGCATCCACGCCCAATATCTTGGCCGGATTGGCCGACAGCAACGTCATCAATCGATTGATCGTCACATGCCCGTCGCGCACCAGATTGAGCGACAGCGCCAACAGCGTCTCCGCCCCCGCCATGCCGGGCGAGGCGTCGGCGAAGGGCAGGCGCTTGTCCTCCGGCCCGCGCGGATCATGGCTGGAGGTGATGACGTCCACCGTCCCGTCCGCCACCGCAGCCAGGCTCGCCTGCCGATCGCGCTCGTCCCGCAGCGGCGGCGACAGGCGCGCGAAGGTGCGGAAATCGGTCGCCGCCTGATCGTTCAGGAACAGATAGGCCGGACTGATGCCGCAGGTGACCTTCAGCCCCTCCGCCTTGGCCGCGCGAACCAAGTCGAAGCCCGTCTGCGTCGTCACCAGCCGGAAATGGATCGCCGCACCCGTCTCGCGCACCAGCATGATGTCGCGAGCGATCGCCAGCGCTTCGGCGCAGGCGGGTGCATGGGGCAGGCCCAGTCGCGTAGCCGTCTCGCCGCTGGTCGCCACCGCCTTGGCCGTCAGCCCGCTATCCTCGGCATGGGCGATGACGGTAAGGCCAAGGCCGCTGGCATAAGACAGCACGCGCAGCATCACGCCCGAATCCGCGATCCACTGCCGCCCGGTGCCGACCGCCTTCGCGCCCGCCGCTTGCATCAGGCCCATTTCGGCCATTTCGGTGCCCTGCAATCCGCGCGTCGCCGCCGCGATCGGATGCACCCAGAAATCTGGCTTGCCCGCCCGCGTCGCCTGCCGAATCAAGCCCACCTCGTCCAGCGGCGCACGCTGGTCGGGCATTAGCGCCGCGCGCGTGATCCCGCCGAAATGAAAGGCCGGCTTATCGGTGGCGAAGACGCCCAGGTCGATCAGGCCGGGGGCCACGACCAGTCCCTGCGCATCGACGCTCTGCGCGTCGGTCGGCACCGCGACATCGCCTGTCGCGACGATCCGGTCGCCCTCGATCAGCACGACGCCGGGCGTCAGCGCGTCGGCTGCAGGATCGGCAAGGCGGCCGTTGATGATGGCGATTTTGGTCACGCTGTCATTCCCTCACACCAAATGCCGTCATTTCCGCGAAGGCGGGAATCCATCTCCCGACCTCGCGAAGGCGGATAGGGTGGCAGATGGATTGCCGCCTGCGCGGCAAGGGTGGACGAGGATAGAATGCTCACGCCCATCCCTCCACGCCCCGCGCCCCGCGCGTCAGCACGTCCAGGCATGCCATCCGCACCGCCACACCCATCGCCACCTGCTCGGTGATCGCGGACCGTTCAGGGTCGTCCGCCACGGAACTGCTGATCTCCACCCCGCGGTTCATCGGTCCTGGATGCATCACCAGCGCGTCGGGCTTGGCCAGCGCCAGCCGCTCGGGCGTCAGCCCATACAGCGCATGATATTCGCGCGGGGAGGGGATGAACGCCCCGTCCATCCGCTCATTCTGGAGCCGCAACATCATGACGACGTCCGCGCCCGCCAACCCCTCGTCCATGCGCGTAAAGGGCGTCGCCCCCAGCATCTCCACCTCGGGCGGCAGCAAAGTCGGCGGCGCCACCGCGCGCACCTGCGCGCCCAGCGCGGCCAAGCACAGCATGTTAGAGCGCGCCACCCGGCTATGCAGCACATCGCCGCAGATCGCGACCACCAAACCCTCGAACCCGCCCTTGCGCCGCCGGATCGTCAGTGCGTCCAACAAAGCCTGCGTCGGATGCTGATGCCAGCCATCGCCCGCATTCAACACCGGGCAATCCACCTTGTCCGCGATCAGCCGCACCGCGCCCGAACTGGCATGGCGGATCACGATCACATCGGCGGCCATGGCATTGAGCGTCATCGCCGTGTCGATCAGCGTCTCGCCCTTCTTCACGCTGGACTGCCCGGCATGCATGTTGACGACATCTGCGCCCAACCGCTTGCCCGCAATTTCGAACGACAGCAGCGTCCGCGTGCTATTTTCGAAAAAGGCGTTGATCTGGGTCATACCCGCCAGTCGATCGTCATGCTTGCGCGCGCGGCCCTGGTTCGCCTGCGCCCATTGTTCGGCTTCATCCAGCAGGAAACGGATTTCCCAGGGCTTCAAGTCCGCGATGGACAGAAGATGCTTGTGCGGAAACAACGCCCGGCCGGTCAGCTCGGGTGTCGCATCGGGTATGAAGATGTCGGGCATGAGCCGGTGCTTTAGGCAAGCAGGCGGGGGAGGGCAAGGCGCTTACCGGCGCCCGCGCCATTTCCCGATCAGCGTTCCGTCCCGCAACACCTCGCGCGCGGCATTATACCCAGGTGCCCCGGTCACCCCGCCGCCCGGATGCGTCCCCGCACCGCACATATACAGCCCCTTCACCGGGCCGCGATAGGCGCCATGGCCCAGCACCGGCCGCGCCGCCCACATCTGGTCCAGCGTCAGATTGCCATGCATGATGTCGCCGCCGACCAGCCCGAACTTCCGTTCCAGGTCGAGCGGTGAATGGATCTGCCGGGCGATGACCGACTTGGCGAAGCCCGGCGCATGGGCCTCCACCGTCGCGATGATATCGTCTGCGGCGGCTTCGCGCGCATCGTCCCACGACCGGCCATCCGGCAATGTCGGCGCGAATTGCTGGCAAAAGAGGCTGGCGACATGGCAGCCTTTCGGCGCCAGACTATCATCCACCGTAGAAGGAATCAGCATTTCCACGATTGGCGCTCTCGACCAGCCGTCGCGCTTGGCGTCCATGAACGCCCGGTCCATATAATCCAGCGTCGGTGCGATGATGATCCCCGACTGGTGATGCTCGCCCATACCGGGCAGGCAGGTAAAGTCGGGCAGGGCGTCCAGCGCCACATTCATGCGGAACGTGCCTGACCCGGCCTTGAATGCCTTGATCCGCTTTGCAAAATCGGCGGGCAGGTCGCCCGGCGTCACCATCTGCTCATACAGCAGTTTAGGCCCGACATTGGCGATCACTGCGCCACCCATCACCGCTTCGCCGCTTTCCAGTTGCACGCCGACCGCGCGTCCGCCATCCACCAGCACGGTATGGACCGGCGCTTCCAGGCTGATCTCCACCCCCATGGCGGTTACGACCTGCGCCATGATCTGCGTGATCGCGCCCATGCCGCCGACCACATGGCCCCATGCGCCCTTTTTGCCGTTCACCTCGCCGAATACGTGGTGCAACAGGACGTAAGCGCTGCTCGGTGTATCTGGCGAAGCATAATTGCCGACCACCGCGTCGAAGCCGAACGCCGCCTTCACCGCATCGCTTTCGAACCAGCTATCCAGAAAGCCGCGCGCCGACTTGGTGAACAGGTCCAGCACATCGCGCTGCTGTTCCAGCCCTAACTCCGCGACCCGACGCCCCTGCTTGAGCGCTTCCACGATCATGCTCAGCCCGTCGCCCACATTGGGCGGGCTTTTCAGCACCAGATCGCGCAGCACGTCGGCGACCACCTCCAGCGCGGCATAATAAGCGGGCAGGGCGGCCGCATCCTGCGCGCTGAACTTGCGAAATTCCGCCTGCGTCTTTTCCAGCCCGCCGCCCAGCTTCAAATAGCCGCCATCGGGCTGGGGCAGGAAATTGCTGACCGGCCGCTCGATCACGCGATAGCCATGCTCCACCAGCTTCATGTCGCGGATGACCCTGGGGTTGAGCAGGCTGACGGTATAGCTGGCGGTCGAGTTGCGGAAGCCGGGGCGAAACTCCTCCGTCACCGCCGCGCCGCCGACGACAGCGCGCCGCTCCAGGATGCGGACCTTATACCCCGCCCGCGCCAGATAGAAGGCGCAGACCAAGCCATTATGCCCGCCCCCGATGATGACGGCGTCGTAGGATTTGGTCATGTCTCTTCCTTACCCATATTCGTCATCCCCGCGCAGGCGGGGATCCATCTCCCAACCTTGCATCGGGAGATAGGGCCGGAGATGGCTTCCCGCCTTCGCGGGAATGACGAGAATTATTGCCACCATAAGACCACCCCATCCCCGGCGCGCGATGCAGCCGCGCCTGTGGGATCACATCCCGCACCCGCCCGCAAAAATGCCGCAATGCCACTTCCTGCTCGCTCAGCGGCCCGACGGTAAAACTGGCCGACCCCATCCCCGCCTGCACCCGCGCGACCAGCGCGGTATCCTCGGCATTCACCTGCCGGTTGATCCGCCAGTTCAAATAGCGCGCCGCCTTCATCTCCCGCCGATCGTCAGGCAACGCATAGCTGATCTCCCGGATCAACGTCTGCGTCGGCGACACTGGCAGCCAGGCCATGAAATCCACCTGATCGGGATAGATATCGAACGCGAAACTGGGCCACAGCTTATAATAGGTCCACAGCCGCTGCCGTTCGGGTGACAAATGCGGCACGGCGGGCAGAAAATGCTGATAGGCCCGCTCTGACAAATTGGTCGACGGACGGTCCAATATCGGTCCCCACATCTTGTCGGCATGGGCGGAGGCTTCCACGCCATAGCCATCGCCCATCAACCGTTTCAGCCCCGGATGCGCGACCGCGATGTGCAGCCCGTCCGAATAATTGTCGCCGATATTCTTCCAGTTCACGTCCCGCGGCCGCAGCGTCACCCGCCCCAATGCCCGCACGTCTTCGAACCGATAAGGCGCAATCTCATCCGCGTAAGGCGCCATCATCTGCGCCACCGACGGCCCGCCATCATTGACCAAGCGCACGAACAGGAAACCCTGCCAGCTTTCCACCTCGACTGGCGTCAGCCCATGATCCGCCAGCGCGAACCCATCACCATAGCTCGCCTTCATCGGCACGCCGGACAGGCGGCCATCCTTCTCATAGGTCCAGCCATGATAGGGGCAGACCAGCTTTTTCGCGCAACCGCTGGCTCCATCCACGATCCGCGCGCCGCGATGGCGGCAGACATTGGTGAAGGCGCGCACAGCCCCGTCATCGCCCCGGATGACGATGATGCTTTCGCCGATCATGTCGAGCGTATGGAAGTCGCCGGGGGCAGGGATATCGCTCTGGTGGCAGACAATCTGCCAGGCGGGGCGAAAGATGCGCTCGACCTCCACAGCGAAAAATTCGGGGTCGCTATAGGTCCAGGCGGGCAGGCTCCACCCCGCGTCGGGATCATTCCCCGTCTGCCGCCCTTGGACCATCAAGCACCCCCGCGCCTATCATGTTGTACGACCGTATAATAACATCGCTGAAAAGTCGATTCTATTGTCTCATTCGCTGTCTCGTTCGGCTTTCGCCTGCGCCGCGTACCGCCGCGCCAGATAGGCGCAAATCATCAGCTGCATCTGGTGAAAAACCATGACCGGCAACAGGATCGATCCGACTGCCGCCGCCGGGAATAGCACCCCCGCAATCGGCACGCCCGACGCCAGGCTCTTCTTCGACCCGCAAAATTGCAGTACGATCGCATCCTCCCGCGACAGGCCCAGCATCCGGCCCATCGCCAGAGTGAAGAACAGGATGACGATCAACATGCCCAGGCACAGCCCCGCCAGCACCACCAGTTCATCGCCGGAAACCTTGGACCACAACCCTTCGACCACGGCAGCGGAAAAAGCGGCATAGACCACCAGCAGGATCGATCCCCGATCGACCCGCCCGATCATCGCCTTGTGCCGATTCACGAAGCCGCCGATCCATGGCCGCAGCAGATGCCCGACGATAAAGGGCAACAACAGTTGCAGGGCGATCCCTTCCGCCGACGACAGGGAAATCAGGCCTCCGCTGCCGCTCCTCTGCATCAGCAGCGCCACCAGCACCGGGGTCAGGACGATGCCCAGCAGGTTGGAGAAGGACGCGCTCACCACGGCGGCCGCCACATTACCCCGCGCGATCGCGGTAAAGGCGATCGAGGATTGTACCGTGGAGGGCAACAGCGACAGGAATAGCAGTCCCGCCCGCATGTCCTGCGGCACGAAGCCGAATTGTCCGACGATCAGCCCTACGATCGGGAAAGCGACGAAGGTCGTCGCCAGCGTCGCCAGATGCAGTTTCCACGCCTTGGCTCCGCCCCAGATGGCTTCGCGCGACAGTTTCGCGCCATGCAGGAAAAAAAGCAGCACGATGCCCGCATCCGCCACCGCGTCCGCAATCCGCGCCCCGTCCCCCGCGCAGGCAGGAAGGACGCTAGGGCTACCGTCGCCAGCAGCAACAGCAAAAACGGGTCCAGGATTTGGCGCAGGCGGGTCATGATCGGCTTTTGTCGCTGTCAGAGTCGCCGGGGGGATAGACGCGGGCTATCGCATACGCCAACAATTTCCCCTTGGGCCAGAACAAGGAGAGGCTGACCGTGAGCGAAGGCATCGCGATCATCGACAAGGCAGGCGTGATCGAAATTCATATCGACCGCCCGGACAAGAAAAATGCGCTGACCGGCGCCATGTATCGCGCCATGACCGCGGCGTTGGCCGACGCATCGGCGCGCGACGACATTGGCGTGGTGCTGATCGCCGGGCAGGGCGATGCCTTCTGCGCAGGCAACGACCTGAAGGATTTCACGGCCGGGCCGGAGGGCGGGGCGGCGGCCTTCGACTTCATCCGCGCCATTGCCGCCTTCGACAAGCCACTGGTGGCAGCGGTGCAGGGATTGGCGGTGGGCGTCGGCACGACGATGCTGTTCCATTGCGATCTCGTCTATGCCGCGCCCGATGCGCGCTTCATCATGCCGTTCGTCAATCTGGGGATCGTGCCGGAAGCTGGCTCCAGCCTGCTTGCGCCTGCGATCATGGGCCATGCGAAAGCGGCGGCGATGCTGCTGCTGGGGGAGCCGATGGATGCGGACGGCGCGGACCGCAGCGGCCTTATCACCGCCATCGTGCCGGCCGACGCGCTACTCGACCACGCCCGGGCCAAGGCCGCCGCGCTGCTGGCCAAACCGCCCCGCGCCTTGCTCGCCACCCGTCGTCTGATGAAGGGCGACCCGGCGATGCTTACGGCCCGGATTGAGGAGGAGGCGCGCCTTTTCCGCGAAACCCTGTCGTCGCCCGAAGCGCAGGAAGCTTTTGCGGCCTTCTTCGAAAAGCGCGCCCCGGTGTTCCGGCGCGGCTGATCGACGGACTAACGAAAAGACCCTGCATCCTCCTATCGGGATGCAGGGTCTTTTGTATGCAGATGATCTGACGAACGTCCGCGTTCAGGCGATCATTCGTTGCGCAGGTCGCTGCCAGCCTTTTCCAGCGATGCGCCGACGTCCCGCTTGGTTTCGCCCGCTTCGCGCTTGGCATCCTTCGCCGCTTCGTCGGTAGCCGCGCCGATCTTGTCCGTGCCGCGATCGATCGCCCGGCCGGCATCGTCCAGCCCGTTGTCGATTTTCGCGCCTGCGCTGCCGACCGCGTTGCTCACGTCGTCACCGATCGCCGATCCGGCATTGTCCAGATTATTCTGCGCCTTTTCCGAACAGGCGGACAGGCCGACCGCGGACAGCAGCATGGCTGCGGTGAGAATGGATGTGCGCATGGTGGCTCCTCTTGCCAGTCAAAGAAGCCTGATAAGCGCAGAAAGCGCCAGAAGGTTTCGCCGCAATCGTTCAACCGCCGCGCAGGCCGAATACCATCGACCGGTCGGCTTCGGGGATCAGCCCCTCCAAAACCCGCCAGAATCCGGTGACCGATCCCTGGCCCGCCTGCGCATAGGCGGTCGCCATCTTTTCGCGCAAGGCGCGGAACAGCTCCGCCTCCAACGCCTTGCCCGCGGGACTTAGTCTAAGCAGCTTCTGCCTGCGGTCGCTGCTGCCCGCCCGGGTTTCGATATAGCCGCGCTCCACCAGATCGCTCAACACCCGGCCAAGCGATTGCTTGGTGATCGCCAGCAATCGCAACAATTCCTTCACCGTCAGGTCGGGCTGGCGCGATATGAAATAGAGCGCGCGATGATGCGCCCGGCCCAGTCCCTGCGCCGCCAGCCCCTCGTCGATCGAACGGGTAAGCGCGGAATAACCGAAATACAGCATCTCGATCCCGCGCCGGATTTCGTCTTCACGCAGGAAGAGGGGCGACGCCGAAGAAATCTGGGCGGGCGACGTTGGGGAATGGGTAACCGACATGAAGGGGATGATCCGGCAAACTGACAAAGCGCATATTGACGCCATGAAACTATGATGACTAGGCTTTCCTTTCGCAGATGACGCGTTATATGGCGATCCGCGCCGACATGATCGGCTCTGCTGGGGCGTCGCCAAGCGGTAAGGCAGCGGCTTTTGATGCCGCCATGCGCAGGTTCGAATCCTGCCGCCCCAGCCAGTCGAATCCACTAAATTCGGCCTATAAGTTCTTGATCGCGAACAGCAAACTTAGAACGACGGTTGGACGGAGATCGACACAGTTCGACTCGGTTGGACGGCTGTTGTGCCCTTTTTGGGACCATGTTTGTGCCCCTGGACTTTGGGCCGAGAAGGGATCGATCATGGGAATCAAGACATCCTTTACGCCCGGACTCCTCGATGCGCTCGGTCAGACGAGGAGCGGGACGAAACTTTCTCTCGAAGATCCGCAGACGCCCGGCCTGCGGATCGAGGTGCTCAAGAGCGGCCTGAAGAGCTGGCGATATCGTCGTCGCATCCGCGGCGTCGGCAGGATCATGAAAGTGACCTTGGGGTCATATCCTGCCTATTCCATTGCGGCGGCGCGCAAGTGGGAGCGGGGGCTTAATGACATGGTCGAGATTGGCACCGATCCTCGCGCGGAGATGTATAAGGAAGAATCCTATCGCGCGATGACCGTGGCGAAGGCCCATGGCCTTTACATGGAGGCGGTAATGGAAGGACGTTCATCGCGGGCCAAGCGGCCCAACCGTCCGCGCACGATCACCGACAAGCTGAAGATTTTCAACCGTGATATTAAACCCGGTGTCAAGAGTATGTCCGCCACGAAACGGCTCACTTCGCGCGGTTTGAGAAAACAATATGCCGTGCTTGATTGCCTAGGCGGCGTTCTCGTGCGTGTTTCTTTGCATCAATTTCATGCCCTCAAGAAGACGCCCCGACGCGGCGATATTCGGTCGGCGCCATGCCGACCCATTCCTGAACCGCGCGCCTGAACGCATCGGAATCGCAATAATCCAGGCGGATGGCGACGTCTTCGATCCGCATATTAGTGCGTCGGAGCAGGCTAAGTCCGAGTTGCCGCCTGCAGCTATCTTTGATCGCGCTGTAGGACGAGCCAGCATTTTTCAGCTGGCGTCGAACCGTCTCGCGGTTGCGCTCGAGTCGATCGGATAGGGTGTCGAGCGAAATAAGGACCCCTTCCCTTCGCAGCGACTCGTACATGACGAGACGCGCCTGATCGACCAGATTCTGTGTTGCTGCCTCTCCGCGCGAATCTGCCATGAAGTCGAGACTATGGGCTTCATAATCGCTGCCGCTGCGCATGACTGGATGATCGAGAAACTTCACGGGAAAACAAATTGCATTATCCGCCCCGGAGGTACTGACGGGAAAGGGGAGGAAAAACTCGACCCATTCGGTCGTGCAGGCGTCGGCATAGGGCAATACCACCGTGCTGACGGGAATCGGATCGGCGACTAGCCATCGCAACAGGCCGAAAATGCTCGCCATGCCGATGACGTCGAGCAGCAGGCTGAGCGTATCGCTTGTCTTGTGAAGGCATTGGAAGCGCAGTTCGGCATGGTCATGCTGATTGACGTGCAGGCTGGTGAAGCCGCATCGGCCGTCTATCGCGACGAAAAAGTCATTCATCCGCAAAATGGCGTCACGTAACGAGTGGCAGCTTAAAAGACAGCAAACCAGCAGTCTCCAGTCCGCCGTACGGGGACTGGCTCCGCCATCCCGCTCGCGTACGACCCTGCTCAGTTCGTCGATCGCGAAATAGGCCATGTGCTGCAGCTTTTGGTCGGGCAGTTTCACACCGCTGCGTTTGAAATCCGCGAGTGACGCAAAATCGTTGGTTTCAAGAATTTTGCCGATATCGATCTTCGCTGATGCCAGCACATCCAGAACGTACACCGTGGTGCGAAAGCTTTCCAGACGCGGGGCGCCTTTCGCCTTGATCGACATGACATTCATGGAAATGGCTCCCATTTCTTACCCGCCTTCTGCCCATAAATGGGGTGGTATATGGCCGTCAACCAGATAGATTTGCGCAGACGAACAACCCATTCGGCATACGGACAAGAGGTTGTCGCTCATCGCGGATGCGCTGTGACGCGTGTCCTTCGAGATCGAGGAGAGGATGGACGTGGGTTTTGCTCATATCGTTCCGCCAGCGCTGGCGGCTGCCGGAATCATGGCTAGCGGCAGCAGTGTATGGGCGGCGGAAACGCGCAGCTTCATCATCGGGCCGATCTATATGCCGTCGGTCGAGGTGGACGAAAAATCCTGTCCGATGAAGCCCAAGAGCGCGATCGAGACTTTCCGCGATTCCCTTCCTCCCGAAGAACAGGCCAAATATATCGGTTCCGACAAAGCCCGCGGTCTGGGCGCGCTCATGGCCCAGCGGCTCGGCTTCAAGCGCGGTCCGATGGACGACACGCTGACGCGAGACAATATCGTGGAACGGCGTGTGATGAGCGGGTTTCCGGCGGGAAAGGGGGCGATCAGTTCCTATCCGCAGCGTCATCTCGCCTACGACCTCTGCACCAATCCGGAAGACTTTCCCACGCTGGCTGCGGGGCATCAGGATTATCTGGGCAAGGTCGGTTATGGCATCAATCTGGACGGCAAGGTCAGCAAGAATGATCTTATCGGCGTCGATGGAGAACAGGGCGTCGACAACGCCTGGTATCAAGCGGTCGGCTGCGCCAATATCGCGCGATCGCTGGGCGATCCCAAGGTTGGCGACAACGTCATCGTATCACGCCAGATCCCGACCTTGATCGAAATCACCGGCATCGATAATGATCGGGATGACGATGCGGTCATCGTCAATGTCTATGCCAGCGCGCGCGCCTTGGACCTGGACGCCGTAGGCAAGGCGCTGTCCTGGGCGAGCTTCAGGCCGATGCCGGACGAACGCTATACGGCCAGCGTCAAAGGACGGATCGTCAAAGGTGTGCTGTCAACGGACAGTTTCGACGTGAACCTGCGGATGCAGGAGTCGATCATCGATGCGTCGCGCGAATTGCGGGGCGCCCGCATCCAGGCGACGCTGAAGCCTGACGGTGGCATTGATGGCGGCTTCTACGGATATCAGACGCTGGCGAGCCTGGAGGATGCTTATGCGCAAGCCTCCACCATCGGCAGCGACATGATATCCTGCCCGGCCGAGATCAAATCGCTGCGGGCGCATGCGGATGGCTACAAAGATCCCAAGACGCGGCGCAACAGCGCGATATCCGTTGCCCTGCGCTTCAAGGCGGTGCCTGCTTTCGTGATCCACGAGCCAGAGGCAACTATGAAGGTAGCCAGCAAATGACGTTTATGGACAAGCCGTTCAACCGATGCGTGCAGGCCGTTTCGATACTGGCCATCGCCTTCGCGTGCCTTGGTGCTGCCGCTCAGGATGGCGAAGTGACGACGCCGGCAGCAGAAGCGCCCGATACGACGCCTCTGCTGCGGCGGCTGACCGAGGCGCAATACCGCGCCAGCATTGCAGACATATTTGGCGACGACATCAAGGTTGCCGGACGGTTCGAACCGGACTTGCGCGTGCAGGGGCTACTCGCCGCCGGTGCCAGCGCCGTATCCGTGACACCGGGCGGGTTTGAACAATATGAAACGATGGCCCGTTCGATCGCCGAGCAGATCGTCGACCCCGCCCATCGGGGCCGACTGGTCGGATGCGGCCCGACCGATGCCGATCCGGCGGGCCGCGCCTGCGCGACGGCTTTTTTCGAACGGGTAGGTTTCCGCCTATATCGGCGGCCGCTGGGTCCGAGCGAGGTCGCGCTGGCAGTGACGAACGCTGAAAACGCGCGCAAGCTGCTGGGCGGCGATTTCTATACGGGCGTCGGCGCGGCGCTTGCGGGCATGCTGTCCGGCATCGAGTTTATCTTCCAGATCGAAAATGACGTCGCCGATCCCAATCGACCGGGTGTCCGAACCCTCGACGCATGGTCGAGGGCGTCGCGACTAAGCTACTTGTTGTGGAACAGTACGCCGGACGCCGAACTGTTGCAGGCGGCGCAATCAGGCGCGCTGATGAGCGAGGCCGGGCTTGCCGCGCAGACGGACAGGCTCATGAAGTCGCCGCGTTTTGTCGATGGGGCGCGGGCGTTTTTCGACGATTATCTCCGACTCGAAGACCTCAATACGGTTACGAAGGACGGGCTGATCTATCCTGGCTTCCGCGCCAGTGCGACGGCCGATGCGCGCGAGCAGACGTTGCGGACACTGATCGACCTGCTGATCACCAAAGATGGTGATTTCCGCGACATGCTCACTACGCGGCAGATGCCGATCAACGGGATGCTCAGCCCGCTCTATCGAGCGCCGGTGGGGCGGCAAGACTGGACCATGGTGGAGTTCAAGGATGATGATCCGCGAGCAGGCATCTTGACCCAGGTCGCCTTCCTGGCTGGTCATTCGCACCCGGGGCGCAGTTCTCCCACGCTGCGGGGCAAGGCGATCCTGGAAATATTGCTATGCGAAGAGGTTCCTGCGCCGCCCGCCAATGTGAATTTCACGGTGGTGCAGGACGTCAGCAACCCCCAATATCTTACGACGCGTCAACGCGTGCAGGCGCATCTGGACGATGAGGAATGCGCCAGCTGCCACAAGCGCATGGACCCGATGGGCCTGGCGCTGGAGAAATTCGACGGCGCTGGTCAGTTTCGTGCCCAGGAAAATGGCGCACCGATCGATACGTTGGGCGAAATCGATGGGGTCAAGTTCGACGGCGCGGTTCAGTTGGGGCAAGCGCTTCGCGACAATCCCAAGGTGAAGTCATGCCTGGTGGAAACGGCGTTCCGCTATGCCGTGGGGCGGCAGTTGACGCCGTCCGATGACAGCATGTTGAGCCGCTTGAACGCCCGGTTCGCCACGAGCGGCTATCGCGTGCCCGACCTGATCCGCGCCATCGCGACCAGCCCCGATTATTATCGGGTCCATCGGGCACGGGGCAGCGCAACGCGCGTGGCGCAGGCCGCAACGCGTTCTGGAGGACATTTCTAATGGCTTTGAACACCACCCGCCGGGGCTTCATGCTGCGCGGCATATTGGGCGGCGGCGCGGTCGCTTTGGGCCTGCCTTTTCTCGACTGCTTCCTGGACGACAATGGTGAGGCGGTGGCCGCCACGCTGGGCGGCGGAAGGCTTCCGGTGCGCTTTGGCACCTGGTTCTGGGGCACAGGCGTGATCCCGGATCGGTGGGTGCCGAAAAAGGCCGGGTCTGGCTACGACCTTCCGCCGCAACTCGCGGCGCTGGCGGATGTTCAGCAGCATGTGTCCGTCCTTTCGGGCTTTTCCGTGCCGCTGGACGGTCAGTCCAACTCACCGCATTTTTCGGGCAATATCGCGGTGCGGACTGGCACCCCGGCTGAAGGCTGGCAGAAGATCGTCGCGCCGTCGCTGGACGTGCTGATCGCGGATGCGATTGGCGGGGGATCGGTGTTCCGCTCGCTCGACGTAACGCCGGATGGCAACCCGCGCACCAGCTATTCCTTCCGCGATGGCAATGCGATGAACGCCAGTATTCCGACCCCAATCGAAATGTATCAGAAATTGTTCGGCGCCGATTTCCAGGATCCGAACGCAGCCAACTTCACCCCCGATCCGCGTTATATGGTGCGCAAGAGCGTATTGTCCGGCGTCACGGACGAGCGGCGCAAATTGCTGCAACGGATCGGCGCTTCGGACCGCGCTCGCGTGGACCAGTATTTCACCTCCGTTCGGGAGGTCGAGCAGAAGCTGGCGATGCAGCTGGAAAAGCCGCCACGGGCGGAAAGCTGCCGCATCCCGGAAAAGCCCGCCGATGTGCCCGCCAGCACCGATATCGCCAAGCGCACCGCTGCGCACAAGGTGATGACCGACATGCTGGCGATGGCTCTGGCCTGCAACCAGACCAAGGTGTTCAACATGGCCTATTCCACCGCGCTGTCGGACCTCCGCAAGGACGGTTCGGCGACCGGCGTTCATCAAAGCACGCATGAAGAGTTGACGGATCGCAAGCTCGGCTATCAGCCGACCGTCGATGTCTTCGTCACGCAGACGATGTCAGCCTGGGCCGATTTCGTGCGCGCTATGGCGTCAGTGAAGGAGGGCGATGGCACGCTGCTCGATAACATGCTCGTCTTCGCGCATTCGGACGTCAGCTTCGGCAAGAACCACGACGTCAATGGCCTGCCGATGATGCTCGCCGGCCGGGCCGGCGGCAAGGTCAAGTCGGGCGTCCACATCAACAATGGCGGTGATTCAGTAACGCGGGTCGGCCTGACCTTGCAGCAGGTCATGGGCGTTTCCGCCGATGGATGGGGCACCGGTGCGAGCCACACCACGCGCACGTTAAGCGAAATATTGGTCTAGCGCTGAGATGCCCGGGGCGCACGATTATGCGGCGCTTAAGCAATAATTTTGGGGGATGCATGAGCAAGCAGAGATTAAGCGGACCGGAGAAAGAGGTGCGCGCGAAGACAAAGCGCAGCTATGGTACAGGGTGGAGGATCGGATCAATCCTGTTCGCGCTAGCTTGCCTGACCGGCTCGTCCTATGCCCAGCAATCCTCCGTCGTCGCTGCGCCGTCGTTCGGCTTTGTTGGCCTGGACGTGGCCGACATCGAAGCGGCCAAGAAATTCTACATCGACGGCGTGGGCATGAAGCAGGCGCTGGTGCTCAGCAAACCGACCGATCCTTTTCAAAAGATCGGCCTCAATTTCACGGGCGATCCGCGTTCGAGCGGGACGCTGCTGATCCTCATCCATTATGACAAGCCCAAGGCACCGCGCACGCAGCCCCCCGGCGGAATGGTGGGTATGCTGGTGCCTGACACGCACGCGGCGGCGGCGCGGCTGCGCGCCAATGGGTATCAGGTTCTAAGAGAACCTGCGGCGACCGACACGGGACCGGTCTTGACCAGTCTCGCCCGCGACCCGGACGGCTTGTTGGTGGAACTGAGTGAATATCGCGGGGCGCCTCAGCCATAACGCACTGTCCTGACAAGGCACGCCTTGTCGCTGCCGGCCCGAAGTCGGCCATGCGCCAAGGGAACTTCGCAGGAGGCAGAAGGCGCGTCGATCGACAGAATATCGACAAAATATAACGCCTGCCAAAGGGCAAAAACAGGGGAGAGAATATATGACTGATCGGTTCCAGCAGCGCACAATATGGCTTTGTTCCACGGCATTTCTCGTCATGGCGGTGCCGGGCGTGGCCCATGCGGAGCAGGATGGTGCGACGGTGGCGCAGGACCGCGGCAGTTCCGACCTCGACATCATCGTCACGGCTAACAAGCGCGAGCAGGCGCTGATCGACGTGCCGATGACCGTCAACGTCGCGACCGGCGCTCAACTGGAAAAGAACGCCCTGTTCAACTTCGAGGATATCGACCGGCTGGCGCCCGGTCTGGAAATCAACGATGACGGACGGAATACGACTACCGTTCTGCGCGGTATCAGTTTCGATCCCGACATTGGCGGGCCGAACACGATTGGCGTTTATTTCAACGAAGTGCCGATCGACATCAATGCAATCAGCGTGGGCACCTTCGATGTCCAACAGATCGAAGTGCTGCGCGGCCCCCAAGGTGTTTTGCGTGGGCGCACGGCGCCGGCCGGTGCGATAACGTTGACGACGCGGCGCGCCAACCTCAGTGAGAGCGAGGGGCAGGTTCGCGGATCGCTGACCGACAAAGGCGGCCGCAATGTGCAGGGCGGCGTATCCGTGCCGTTAATTGCCGACAAGCTGGCGTTGCGCATTGCAGGGTTGATCGACCGCACGCGCGGCAATTTCGTGCGCAATGTGACCAATGGCGAGCGTTCGTCAGGCCGAACCAACGCGATCCGCGCCACGCTGAGCTTCGCGCCGACGGAAAAATTCAGCGGCTCCGTCGTCTATCAATATTCGGATAATTTGACGAGGCAGGCCACCCAGGTGGCAGGCACGGGCAACCGACCAAGCCTGCTGTCGCCCTTCGTCAGCGGCCCAGCCATCAGCCCGTTCGATCGCCAGGGCGTGCAGGAAGCGCAATCGACCTTCGGCATCAAGACGCACATCGTCACAACGGATCTGAATTTCGATCTGGGAAATCATGACCTGCGCTTTGTCGGCGGATTTATCCGCAATACCGGTCTGAACAAGGCCGATCTGGATAGCGGAAACGCCGTCCAGAATTATTCGCAGTTCCTGACGGTGCCGATCGACAGCAAGGAATATACCGGAGAGTTGCGCCTTGATTCAAAGATGGACGGCATTTTCAACTATACGGTCGGCCTATTCTACAACAAGGTGAACAACCGCGGCATATCGCATTTCGACGTCACCTCTTTCTATGCCAACGCCGTTCCGCGTACGCCTTTCCCGGCGGCGATGGCGTCACTGCCGCTGCTGGCCGACGTCAATATCATCAACAACACGAGCGACCTTGCCGCCTTCGGAAATGCGCGGTTCGATTTCACGGATAAATTGCATGTGGAGGTCGGCGCGCGCTACACGATCAACAAGGCCCGCGCAGTCAGTTTCCTGACCGTCCGTTCGACTGGTGGCGTCGGATTCCTGTCGAGCGTTCCCGCCTTCGTCAACCCAAACAACCAGCAGACGGTCGACCCGGCCTTTGTGAAACAAAAGAACGAGCCGCTGACCGGCATGGCGAGCGTGACCTATGAATGGACGCCTGACCTCACGACCTATTTCAACTATGGCCGATCCTATCGACGCGGGTCCGCTGCGCTTGGCGTCACTTCGACGCTCGATTCCAGTCTGCTGGTGATCAAGCCGGAACGGTCCGACGCTTTCGAAGTCGGTATCAAGTCCCGGCTGTTCGACCGGCGGCTGTCGATCTCGCTTGCGGCCTATTACCAGAAATTCGACGGCTTCATCGGTCGCAATACCGTCCGTACCTCCGCCGCGCGCAACGGCGTGGTCGATTCCGGTCCGTTCGGTATCAACTTCAATGGCGATGCAGTCACCAAGGGCGTGGAGGCGGAAATCGCCGCGCGCGTGAACGACAATTTCGACCTCAATATCGGCGCGAGCTACAACAAGGCAAATTATACCGATGCGCTGGCACCTTGCAATGACTTCAATTTCGACGGTATTCCCGACACAGTCGGCACACCAGCCGTACCCGTCGGACAGCAGGTCAGCTTCTGCGTGCTCAATACGCGCCTGAACGACAATCCCAATTTCTCGCTCACCGCCAATGGCGATATCCACTTTCCTGTCGGACCAGTGGAAAGCTTCCTCCGCTGGAACTACAAGCACCGCCCCAGCGTCGCGCAACAGGGGACGGTGCCGTTTACGACGCCAGCGCAAAACCGCGTCGACCTGTTTGCGGGCGTCCGCGGTGGAGACAATCGCTGGGAAGTTTCCCTGTTCGTCCGCAATGTGCTGAACGAACGCAAGCTGTTGACGCAGGGCGCGGAACTTCAGGCCACCACATCCTATCTGGTGCGGCAACCTGCGGGATCGCCACCCTCGCCATCTTTCCTGTCGGGATATCGCGCCATCACGGTGAGCCCACCGCGCGAACTGGGCATAAGCGCTTCATTCAACTTTTAGATCGAACGAATTGGGAAGGTGCGTCGATGTTTCATGCAGCCGCTATTCCGGACACATCGACCACCGCATATTGCGTAGGCAGAGGCTATGAGATCATATGCAGATCGTGCCATTCCGGCGTGCACCTATCACGCCTGCGAAATATTATGCGTCCCGGCTATCGTTCTTCTTTGGAGTATTGATCGATGAAAAGTCTGTTTTGGACCGGAAAGAAACTGGCCGCCCTCGCCATTGTGGGGATGGCTGGCGCCGCCTGGGTGGCTGAAGCGGCGGCCCCGGCAATGATTGCCGCGGTGAACGCGCGCAAGGCCAATTACAAAGAGATTGGCGGCGCATTCAAGACGATCAACGATGAGATCAAGACAGGATCGCCGGATCTTGCGACCATACGTCCGCTGGCGAAGGACATCTTTACGCGCGCATCGGGGCAGCTCAAATTCTTCCCGCAGGGCAGCGGGCCACAGCCGGGGGTAAAGACCCGTGCGAAGGCGGAAATCTGGTCCGATCAGGCTGGCTTCAAGAAGATCCATGGCGACATGATCGCTGCGGCCGGAGCATTGCAGGACGCTGCAAATCGCGGCGACGTCGCGGCCATTACCGCCGCACGCACCAAATTGGGGGCGACGTGCAAAAGCTGCCACGACAAGTTCCGGGAGGCTGAATAAACTATGCCAGCGACCGGTCCCGCCGACGCAGCGCAGTCCGATCATCAAATCGGCTGGGATCTTCCCGTCCGGCTGTTTCACTGGCTCATCGTGCTGCTTATAGGATTTTCCTGGTGGTCGGCGGAACAGCGGCTGCTCGATTGGCACCGCTATTCGGGCTACGCCGTGCTCACGCTGATCCTGTTTCGGCTGGCGTGGGGATTTGGCGGAAGCGCCACTGCGCGCTTCTCCAACTTCGTCCGCGGCCCTTCCGCAGTCGGCCGCTATATGCGGCGAGACATGTTCAGCCGGGCAAAGCCGGTGACCATAGGCCATAATCCGGTGGGCGGATGGAGCGTGGTGGCCATGCTGGTCGCGATGCTGGCGCAGACTTTGCTCGGCTTGGTGGCGGTCGATGTCGATGGCATCGAGTCAGGTCCGCTGTCGGCCTGGGTCAGTTTCGAAACCGGGAGGCTAGCGTCGAACCTGCATGGCATAGTGTTCAACATTCTACTTGCGCTGATCGCGCTGCACGTTCTGGCTATCTTATTTTACCTCCTGCGTAAGCGCGCCAATCTGTTCCGGCCCATGTGGTTTGGACAAGGACGGGGCGCGCCCTCGGCATTGAGCCGTGCAGCAATCCTGTTGTTACTGTGCGCCGGGGCAGTGTGGGCGTTGGTCACCTACGGGGGATAGCCAGGCCGCAAGCCGGTGGCGATATCGAAATATTAGATTGACGGGGTTCGCCCGATGGCGGCGGACCTTGAAAACATATGGAGGATGTGTGGGCAGATTTACGAACAAGGCCGTCGTGATTACGGGCGGATCGAGCGGCATCGGGCTGGCAACGGCCCGGCGTGTCGTGGAAGAAGGCGGGCGCGTCCTCGTTACCGGATCGGACCCGGCCCGGCTGCAGGCTGTTCGCGCGGAAATGCCGACGATTGCTGTGTTGGAAAACGACGCATCTCGTCCGGAATCTGCCGATGCGCTGGCCGCTGAGGCGCGCCGCCTATTCGGTGAGATCGATGCGGCATTTCTGAACGCCGGGGTGGGAACGGGGGCACCGCTCGGGCAGCTGACGCCCGTAATGTATCGGCACCTTATGGACGTCAACGTCGGCGGTCCATTGTTCGGGATACAGGCGCTCGCGCCGGTCATGCGCGATGGCGGATCGTTTTTGATCACGGCGTCTATCGCCAAGGACAAAGGCATGCCGGCAAGCGCGCTCTATTCGGCCAGCAAGGGGGCGGTCCGGGCGATGGCGCGTGGCTTCGCACGCGAACTGTCGCCCCGCAGAATTCGCGTGAACACGGTCAGCCCTGGCCCGACCGAAACCGACTTCTTCAAGCGGCTGGGGCTACCGGACGAGCATATCGCAATGGTCGAGCAGCATATCGTTGCGACCAATCCGCTGGGGCGCATGGGCACGGCCGCGGAAGTGGCTGCGGTGGCGTTGTTCCTGCTGTCGGACGAGGCAAGCTACGTTACCGGCTCCGATTATTTCGTCGATGGCGGCGAAGCGCAGCTTTAGATGTGTGGGGTGCGGCCGGACATGTAAGAGCGTGGCGGCAGATCATCGTCCCGATCGCCGCAGCGTTCAAGCGATCCGACCAGGCTTTCACACATCGCAGGAAGTCCTGCTTGGCATGGGACGGCCACGGCCGGCATTCGACTTGGTGGGTGTGCCACGCTTTATCGGCATGAGGACAAGGACAAATTTAATGATGGTGAGACGTTTTCTAGCCGCGCTGGCGATAGCCGCGTTGCTGCCCTTCGCACTGTCAGCGCAAAGCTTCACGCGCGGCGATCCGGTGCCCGCGACGCTGCCTCTCGGCAACAAGGCGGGGAACCCTATTCAGGACATGCCGCCGGGCCAGCGATTGATCTCCGCCTTTGGCGAACGCCCCGTCTTTTCTCCCAAAGGTGACAAACTGGCCTTCATCGGCAAATCCTATGGCGATGCCTTCGAATATGACATGACGACGGGTCGGGTCCGCAACCTGACCGACCATGCGCCCAGCGAGGGTTGGTTGCGCGTCCATTATATGGGCGATGGCAGCTACGCTCTGCTCGGCCCTCGCATTCCTGCCAAGACGCGGGAGGAAACCCGGTTCGGCCGTATCCAGCTTTTCTGGATGGATGGGCAGGCGGGGCGTTCGCCGGTGCCGCTCGGCATCACGGTGTTCGAGGGTGTCGCGACCAGTCCGCGCAGCAACATGATTGCGTGGAGCCAGATGACGATGGCCACGGGCGGCAAGCCTGCCTCCACCACCGTCTATACCGGCCGCATCGTGCCACACGGCGGATCGGCGACGCTGGAAGATGTCCGCGAAATCGTCACCACCACCGAATGCTTTGTCGAGGCGCAGGATTTCCTGCCCGGCGACAAGGGCTTGCTGATGCCCTGCTATTATTATGGCCAGGGAACCGGGGCGCAGACGAAAGTCGTCTCCGTCGATTTCGCGACGCGCAAGATCACAGACTATCCCACACCCACCAGTCTCTATGGCGAAGTCGAAGGGATATTTCCCGATGGAAAGCGCACGTTGGTCGAGTGTGCGCAGGACCGGTCCAAGGGCATGGACATCTGCGTCCTCGACCTGGATCCCGCCCGCCCGCGCTACACCCGCATGACCAACATCGTGCAATATGGTGGCTGGAAATATGGCAATCCCGTCGTGCGGCCCGACGGCCGGATGATCGCGGCGCAGGTCGGCTCGGCGGACGTGATCGACGCCGGCGTGGGCCAGGGCATCGTGCTGATGGACCTGGCGCCCGGCTTTTAAGGCGAGGCGCATGGCGAAGGGCATTGGTGAGCGCGGCGGCCCGCATTTTGCGCGTGCCAACCCCTGCCAGGGTCATCCACGCCTGGGAAGCCATCGATATTTGTCCTTTAACGCCGCTGACAAACAGCTGCGCTTCGGGAGACCAGAAAGCTTTGATAGCCGCCGCTTCCGTACGCGCGATCTCAGCAGGAAAATCGCTGATATCTGCTGAACGGCCCAGCTTTTCGGCCAGCATCATCATCTGTTTCAGGGCATAGATATAGATGGCGTGGATCGCTGCGTTGCGGCTGAGCTGCGGATTCCAGTCGATGAAGGCCGTCACCCCCTTGGCCAGCCTGATCTGTCCATCCTCGCTGATCATCCCGCCGACAAGGCGGACTTGCGCGACCGCCATAAGCCATAGTTCTCGACCGAATGCCAGATCGCCGGTGGCATCGACATAGTCCGCCAGGGTGACGGGAAAGATGGCGCTGTAATCCATCATATATTCCGCGCCCTGCATGGGCCGGGGATATTCATAGACATTGGCGGGCAACAGGCCATCTGCTCGCGGGAAGGCCGCAAGGAGATAGAGGGATCGCTTCACAAGATCATTGTTCGGATACGTGACATAGCTTGTCAGCGCCTGGAGCCGAAGATCGCCCGTCCACAAACGCTGGTCGCGTCGTGGCCCATCCTCAAACACGGTTTGCATGCAGTCGCGCAGCGTCGCTACCGCCACACGATCCATGTCGTGCAGGTCCGCCGGCAATTGCTTGGGAAGCGCGGGCACCGTTCCAGTTGCTGATGTCACGGCATGGGCGCGGACATTATGAAACGCTATCTTACGTCCGATCGGCAGGCCAAGAAGCTCGATCTTCACGAACCGAAAGGCATAGCGCCTCGGCAGACGGAACGACGAAGGGACGACGTCGATCGTCACGATCTCTTCTGGCAGCCAGCTTTCGAACAGCCATCCTTTATACGGCTGGAACGGTTCCGCCACGTCGGAAATGACTTCACCAAAGATCAAGCGCAGCCGCACAGGCGCGCCGATCACGGCGCCGACATTCTCGATATCGAAGGACAGATGGCCGACACGATGGCCGCCGAAATCGATGATGAGCGCGTCGCCCTTTTTCTGTAACGATCGGGACGCGATCGCGTCTGCATCTCCGACTTTATCGATCCGCCAGCCCAACGGCTGTCCTGTATCCCTGATCGAATTTACGATGCCGACGGGCATCTGAACCAATATATTGAGGCGCGGCTTCAACTGCTCAGCCTTGTCCGGCCACCGTCGCGGTATTTCGGCAATCCGAAAGTGTCTCTGACGAATTCGCTCGCAGTTAACGCGCTTCAACGGGTCGTCCGGCTACTATCATAGCGAACGTAAAATCCTTCGTCCGAAGCCATCTATGTGAGCAGGAGACAATAACCTCACTTTTGATCAGAAACTGCGAAATCGGTGGTGAAAAGCGCGTACAGGCTCCGTACGCCAGTAGAAAAATTGCCGAGCCGCAGATTTTCGTTGGCCGCATGCTGGTTATTGTCGGCGTTGACCAGAGGGATCAGTAGGATGGGGACTTTCAGGCCATCGGCAAGCGGCTTCGTCGGCACCCCGCCGCCCATGATGGGAATGCGTACCGGCTCTTCCCCGAACGCATCGCGGAATGCTCTCGCGGCCCATTTGCCGACATCGGCGTCAAGCGGCGTCATCAAGGCCGGCATACCGCCGCCGCCCTTGATCGCCGCCAGGAACGGGAATGTAAGACGTTCTTTCTCGGTCGGCGTGTCGGCGACTAGATGATAGCCTTGGCCTTCCACCCATTTGCGGACCAGTGCGATCTGACGTTCGGGCGGTGTGCCCGGAACCGTGCGGGAACTGATACTGGCCGTCGCGAATGCCGGAATGACTGAACGCCGACTGCCGGGCTGACCCGATATCATCGAAGTGATGTTGAACGTTGGATAGTTCATCGCCTCCTGATAATTGTCACCGACCTTTTCGTTGCGGGCTATGCCGATACGGGCGCGGATCGCGGCTTCGTCGTCCGGTACGGCGGCCAGCACCTTCTTCATCGCCGGGCTCATATCCACCCCGTCATAATAGCCGGGAATGAGTACACGCCCTTCGCCGTCCCGCATGGTCGACAGCAGATGCGCCAGCGCAAAGCTGGGATCGGGCAGAAAATTGCCGAAATGCCCGCTATGTGCGTCATTATTGCCGGCGAATACGGTGAGATCGAAGCCTGTCCCGCCGCGATGGCCATATACCAGCGTCGGCCGATTGCTGGGGTGCATGGGGCCATCCAGCATGATCACAGCGTCGGCCTTGAGCAGATCGAGATTGTTGGCGACGACATCCTTCAGGGTGGGCGGGCCACCTTCTTCATGGGAATCGATGATGATCTTGATGTTGATCGCTGGGGTCTTACCCTGTGCCTTAAGGGCGTCCATCGCAGCCATCAACATCATGATCGGCGCCTTGTCGTCGGCCGCCGAGCGGGCGAACAGCCGCCATTCCGGTTCGATCGCGCCACCTTTTATGATCATCTCTATCGGGAGGGACGTGAATGTCCCGTCCGCACCCTTTTGTTTCAGGACCGGCTGAAACGGATCTGGCTGGTCCCAATCCTTGGGGAAGACGGCCTGGCCATCCATATGGGCATAGAACAATATGGTCTTGCGCTTGGGCGACGGATTGGCGGTCTGGGCGAATATCATGGGTGTCTCGCCATCTTCCAACTGGCGCGCTTCGAACCCGTGTCGTCTGAAAGCCGCCTCCACCCAGTCCGCATTCTTCCGCATGTCTGCGGTCGATTTGTGCATGACATTGGGCAGCTGCAGGAATGCGACAAATTCAGGCAAGGCGCGGTCTGCAGCCGTCTGCGTCGCCGCCGCCTCCTTCGGGGGCAGCGCAAAGGCCGTACAGGGAAGGGCCAACGCGATAAGGCAGGTCGACAAGATTTTGGAGGCGATGGCCATGTTGCTTCCCATGCTGATGGACGACTGTATCAAAAGGACTTGCGAACGGTCGCATACCAGTAGCGCCGCTGCGGCTGGTAGAGCGACGCCAGATAGCCGCTCGTTGCAAGGGGTGGACGCTCGTTCGTAAAGTTGCGGACGCCAAGCTGAATCGAGGTCGATCCGCCCAGCCCGTCCTTCTTCATCATATATTGGGCGTAGAGATTGCCGGTCATCTGCGAGTCCACCACATAGGGATTGGCACTGGCGTCGAAGACCGTCGATTGTTCGACCGACCCGATATATTGGGTAAATAATCCGACCTGGATCGGCCCCTTGTACCAGGTCAAGGTGCCCGAATAGCGCCAGCGCGGATGCCCGTCTTGCCGCACCAGATCGGCAGCTCCGGTGACCCCGATGGCCGCGTTGATGTCGCCACCTGCTATCGCATCGAGCAGCGATTGCACCTGCGCGGAAGGGGACTGATAATATTTGATCAGCTTCGACGCGTTGAAACTCAGCGTGAAGCGCCCGATGGACGTGGGGGGCGATGCATAGTTGAATCCGAAATCGATGCCCTGCACGTCGAGCGGCAGCAGATTTTCATAACGGGAATCGACGTAGAGTATGTCACCGGTCGGTGCGATGCCCGTACCGGCATAACGCGCTATGTCGTCCGCAGTGGCCGCGGCGCGCACGACATTGGGATTGCTGGAACCGTTTACGCGCGCGAGATAATCGAGAGCGATTTCCGTTGCGTCCGACAATATTCCCACGGACCCTTTCTGCTTGATCCGCCAGCGATCGACCGTGAGCGTCACCTTGCCCAGTCCGCCTGGCAGAGGCGGGGTCAATACCGTGCCGAGCGACCAGCTCGTCGATTCCTCGGGCTTCAGGTCGCTGTTGCCGTCGCGACGCTGCTGCACGGCAAAGCTGCGCGTACAGGCGGAAAAACTGCTGATCCGCCTGGCGCGCAGGTCCGCCTCGCACTGGACATAGTCGGTGCGGCTATTCACGCCTTCGGACACCGGTGTGTTGATGACTTCCAAGTTGGGCGCCCGGAAACCTCCAGATATGGACCCACGTAACCGGATGCCGTCCAGCAGATCCCAGAAGCCGGCCAGTTTGGGTTTGGCGACGTCGCCCACATCGCTGTAGCGTTCATAGCGGCCCGCAAGCTGAAATTCGAGGGCGCGGAACATCGGTATTTCCATCTCGGGCGTAAAGACCGGAACGGCGAGTTCGGCATAGGCCGAAAACACGGTCCGCTTGCCATAAATGTCGGGCCGATAGCTGGCGCCCAGCAGATCGCTGGAATAGCGGACACCCGTTACGGAATCGACGAAGGGCGTCGATCCATCCTGCAGCGCGTCGCGATCATCCTTATAGGTTTCGCGACGCAATTCGATACCCGCGGCGATCCCGATGGGTGCGCCCCAGATGTCGATAAGCTGCGCGTTTGAAACCTTGGCGTCCCACAAGGCCAGCGTCGTCTTGTTGCGCCTGGTCGATGTGACGATGAACGAATCGATCGTCGCCTGGCTGGACGGCGTGGTATCGGCCCCGCTGGGGTTGGTGGGATCGCCGCCGTTGAAGGGATTATAGGCGTCGGCTGTGGTACGATTGATTGCAGCTTGCAACAGGCTATTGCTGATGGCGTCTCCGGAATCCTTGACCGTGGCTTCCGAATATAGTGCCGCAGATTCCCAATCCCAGTTGCCGATCTCGCCCTTCAGGCCCGCGAGCAGGCGATATTGCTGGTTGGTCACATTGACCTGTCGCATACCCGCGTCGCGGATCGACAGGTTGACGGTCGACAGGTTCAGCCCGCCTGCGGGCGCATCGATGCCAGGCAGACGGTTAGCAGAGCCGACGGCCCCAAACGGGTTCCAATAGGCGCTCGCGGCAATCGTGATCGGCGTGGTGGCCAGAAGCGTGCCGGGGGTCGTGTACCCCTTAGACTTGGCGCGATAATATCCAAGTTCGCTGAAGAATTTGATGCTGTCGTTCAACTCGTAGTTGACGAAGGCGAACAGGTTGAGACGGTTGGTCGATGGCGTGACGGTGATGTCGGGAAAAGCCGCATTGTTATCGGCCCGCAGGTTCCTGTCGCCCGCGCCAGTGATGACGCCGTCGTCGATGCAGATGCCGGGTGCCGTGGACAGGTTGATCTGGCAGCCCGCATTGCTTTGCGGCTGGATGTGAAAGACGCCGGCCGCGCTCGTGACCAACGTGCCGTTGCTGCGTACCGCCGATCCATTCTGCGTGCGGAAGGCACCCCAGGACGAACTGGTCGAACGCGTATCGAACGCCGTGTTGCCCGCAAAGGCCGTGCCTTCGACCAGAGATCGCAAATCGTTAGTGGCGGTATAATCCTGGTCACCTACCGCAAGGCTGGTCCGGCGCGTAAAATTGGCCATCAGACTGATATTGCCCCGACCCGCCGCAAAATCCGAACCATATTTGCCGTTCAACTGAAACTCGCGGAGGCCGGTGCCTTCGGCGCCGCCATAGGTCGCATCCATCGACAGGCCGGTATAGTCGGTCGACAGCACATTGTTGACCACACCGGCAACAGCGTCGGAGCCATAGAGCGCCGCCGCGCCATCGCGCAACACTTCCACCCGCTCCAGGCCGCCGACCGGCACGGCATTGATGTTGTAGGTCAGGACCGGCGTACCGTTGCTCGTCTGCGACGTGGGATGCAGCACCATCCGTCGGCCATTCAGCAGGACCAGCGTATTGCCCTGTTCCAACCCGCGCAAGCTGACGGAGGCGACGTCGCCCCGCGCCGCATTGGGGCTGCCCCCGCCCAGCGTCTGCTCGTTGAATGTCATGTCGCTGGCCTGGGGCAGGGTACGAAACAGGTCGTTGGCCGAAACGGCGCCAATGGCTGCTATGTCATCCTTGCCCACGACCGATACGGGAAGGGCGCCGGTCGTTTTCGCGCCGCGAATCTGGCTGCCTATCACAACGATTTCGTCGATGGGCGGAGCGGGCGCTTCAGTGGCGGCTGGCATCATGCCAAGGCTGGGCTGCAATGCGGCAAGCTGGACGGGTTTCGCCAGCGAGAAGCGCGAAACTGCCAGCATCTCGCCCTTGCGCGCGGTCAGGGCGATCACCTTGCCCCGGATGGACGCGATCCGCAGCGGGGTGTCGGTGAGCAGCAGATTGAGCGCGTCCTCCGCCGATAACGAACCTGACAGCGAGCGGGACTTGAGGTCCATGACGCTCCGCGATGGAAAGAGCAGGCGATAGCCGGACTGCTTGGCAAATAGTTGCAAGGCCGCCGAGACAGATTGGGACGGTATGCTGAACTGATGATCTTCGGCATTGGCCTGAAAGCTGACAATGGATGTCGCAATGAATGCAGTGCTCGCCAAAATATGGCGCAGCGAAATACGGTATGAATGTCGCATAGAGTGTGATCCCCCATTATCACCTCTCCGACTTTTCTGTTTTGTTGGTTCTCACTCCATATTGACGGTCCATTTCCCAACTCCCCCCACAGGCGGCGCGAAAATTATTGAATTTTTGTGACTGGACATATGCCTGCGCAATCGCTTCCTTCGTGGCGGGAGGGGATCGGCTTTCCAACGGGGGTATGCGTGGACGATCCATCAGAAAAGACCAGATGGTTTCAGGATGTGATCCTGCCGTCGCGCGGCCTGTTACGGCGTCGCCTGCGCAAGATTCTGCCGGGGCATATGGATTTGGACGACATCGTCGCAGAGGTTCTGATGCGGGCCTATGCGGTGGACGATTGGCGGCAAATCCGCAACGGCCTGGCCTTTATGCACCGGATCGCCCGCAATCTGTTGATCGATCAGGCGCGAAGGGAAGCGATTATTTCCTTCGACTATATGGCCGATCTGGATGATCTGGGCAAAACTGTCAGTTATGACGGCATGCTTAATGCCCGCGACGAATTGCGACGCCTGGAAAATCTTGTGAAAAAGCTGCCGATGCAGCAAAGACGCGCATTCATGCTGCGCCGGGTCGAAGAATATTCGGTCGCTGATGTGGCAGCGGAGATGGGTTTGTCCGTCTCTACAGTAGAGAACCATTTGAGCCGGGCTCTCGCCTCGATCGCCCGTGGAACGATGGACAGCGAAAATCATGATGCCGAACACACCCCTGCCAGACAAAACACAAAGACGGAAAATCGAGGCGGAAGCCGCGCGTCTGGTCGTCCTGCTTGACGGGTGCGATGATCCCGCCGATCGTGCGGCAGCGCAGCAATGGATCGCAAGCCATCCCTATCACGGGGTCGCCTATGCAGCCGCAGCGGATGTCTGGTTGAAAGGAGAGCGTCTCCGGCTGAGAGGGGATGAGTTCTATGTCGAAATCGATGACGAGGCCGCCGCCGATATGGCGAGCGATCCTCGAAAGGCGCATGTACCAGGCGAGAACACCCCCCATCCTGCCATTTCCCGCCGGGGGATGACCGCCGCCCTTCTGGGTGCTGCGGCCGCCACAGTCGCTGGCATCGGGCTTGCCGGGCATTTCCGCCTGTGGGGCGACCATCGCGCCACGCAACTGGGGCAACGGGAAACCGCGCAACTGTCCGACGGATCGTCCATTGCCATGAACAGCGATACCAGTCTGGACGTCCTTATCAACGGCAGTCAGCGCAAGGTGCGACTACTGCGCGGCGAAGCGATGTTCGATATCGCCAAGGACGTTCATCGCCCTTTCTACGTCGACCTGGGCGACAGCGAAATCAAGGTGCTGGGCACGAAGTTCAACATCCGGCGTCGGGATGGCGTGACCGAACTGGCGGTGACCGAAGGCGTCGTTCTGGTCGCGAACAAGGGTGCTGATCCGGTAAAGGTACACGCCGGATCGTCCGCGTTCATCCGTCCGGGCATTGCGACGTCGATCATCACCGACCCCGGTATAGTGCAGCAACGTATAGCTTGGACCGAGGGCTTCCTGGAGTTCGAGGAAGAGCCGTTGGAGGAAGTGGTGGAGGAATTCAACCGATACCGGAAGATCCCGTTGACGATCGGCGATCCGCGTATTGCAGGGACATTGATTACTGGTCGGTTCGGCCTGAACGAAGGGGACGAATTCGTTCTGGCCTTGGAAAGCAGTTTCGATATCAGGGCTTCGAAAGGTGCGAATGGATCGGTAGTCCTGCTTCAATCCGATTGAGGTTCGTGAAATAGATTTCCGCCTTCAGGCAAGGTTTTTTCGCAACTGCTCCGTTGCCAGCGGAATGCAGGGCGCAAACCCTTTGCTCTCGCTTTTCACTTTACCATTTCGGCGGTTGGACAGCATCGCCAGCTTAGCCTGCCGGGAATCACAAGTTAGGCGCGGCTCGATAGCTATGGCCCTAAGCATAGGATCTCATAGCGACGACCAGTATGATACGGTCGACATGTAGATTGGCTCCTGCGCGGGATCATCTGGCGGTGTCGCGGGGGTACGTCGATCTGTTCCGATGTAGAGGACCATCACGCAGGCGACATGGAATTCACGTGTGATGTATGAACTAACCACGCAGGGAGCCGTGCAGGAGCGGGTCGGCGTGCCGTCAGCGATGGCCACTACGAAGATGATAACGCACCTCGACCCAGGCGCGCTGACCTGGATCGCCGTGGCTACAGTGATGGTAGCCACCTTGGTTCATGACGATGACATCGACATTGTCATCGGAAGGGGGGATCCTCTGGGTGGGGCTGTCGGCGACACGATGGCGCCCCGGCTCCTATGCACCTGGCTTGACACGCCGGAGCGACTTGCGCCTGGATCGGGATTTGGATCGATCTTCCTTGTCCCTTCACTCGATGAGATGTTGCGCGTGATAGACGGCGAAGGCGGAACAGGGCGCGCCATGCACCTTCTGGCAAACGAGACAATGTCACAGACCAGCCCGCGAAGGATCGCCTCGCGCCGTGAACCTGGGCGCACCGCAGGCGCCGCCGCCCGACAGTTCCGGATCTACGATGCTCATGTCTGACCAATGCGCGACGGGGCGGAAAGGCTCGAACAGCTTGGAACTATTGAGCCATTGCATCGGGATGTGGGGGAATGGGCGAAAGCTACACATTATGCCCGCCAGATCCGACAGCGGTCGGCATCCCTGATGAACCAGCGTCAGCCAGATCGACTTACCTCTCCCCCATTATGCTCCTCAGCCTTCAGCAGCCGTTTGCGTTCTGATCGTCCTGAACCCGATATGGGAGGTGCCGAGGTCCAACTCCTGCGCCTGGAATGCGGCGGGCCTGAAATTGGCGCAGTAGTTCATCGCACATAGATAGGAGCCACCCTTGATCAAGCCGTTCCGATCCCGCTGCTCGCTGGTCCATTCCCACACATTGCCGACCATGTCGCGAAGACCAAAACCATTGGCCTCGAAGCAGCCAACCGGTGCCAGTCCGACATAGCCGTCCTTACCAGTATCGCGGACGGGGAAGACACCCTGCCAACTGTTCGCCGTCGGACGGCCTTCACGATCATAGGCCCAGCTTGCAGGATGGCGAGGCTCACTTTGCTTGCCTCGCGCGGCGCGCTCCCATTGCGCTTCGCTCGGAAGCGTCGCGCCAGCCCAGCGCGCGTAGGCCCAGGCATCCTCATAGTCGACATGTACGACGGGCCACTCCTCGCGACCCGAGTTGTCGCTCCCGGGTCCATCAGGATGCTTCCAGTCAGCGCCCTTGCGATAGTTCCACCAGTTGGCCGCATTGTTGAGATCAACTTGGCCAAGCGGCGACACGAATATGGCAGAACCGCCCGCGCGTTCAGCCGCAGTCCGATACCCGGTAGCGGCGACGAAATCTGCAAACTGCCGATTGGTCACCTCATGCCGGTCGATCCGGAAGGCAGCGACAGCTACCTTCCGTCCCGGCTTTCCTTCTCCATCCTCGCCCAGAAGCACGGTGCCGGCAGGAATAAGGACTCGTCCATCCCGGCTATCGCATCGCGCACCCCGGACGGGAACAACAGGCGAGGATGCCCCCAGCAAGGGCAACGCGGCGGCGAATAGAAACGTCGCCCGCCCGATCCGCCGCTTCAGGCTCATTTCTTCGCACCGTCCTCGGAAGGAACGACCACGCCCTTGTCTTTGGCATAGCTATTCCAGTCAGCGACCAACTCCTGCAGCTTTGCAGGTTCGCTGGCGGCAAGGTCATTAGCTTCGGCCGGATCACGCGCGACGTTGAACAACTGCCAGGCGCCCGTCCCGAAGCCGCCGCGTGGATAGGCACTACCGGACTTGGGCAGGTACACCGCCTTCCAGTCGCCTTTGCGCAACGCGCGGCGGTAGAAGAGTTCGGTGCCCACCGCTTCGCCCGGCTGACGCACATTTGCCTCGCTACCGCTCAACACGGGTACAAGGCTATGCCCCTGGAATGGCAGAATGGCGCGTCCAGCGAAGCTGGCGGGCTGGGTCTGGCCAGCAAGGTTGAGCAGGGTCGGCGCAATGTCAGTGACGTTGAGAAAAGCGTTGGCAATTCGTCCGCCTGCAACATGCGGCCCCGCGGCGAACGCAGTCACGCGGGTGCCGCCTTCGGTCGGATAGCCCTTGACCAGCCAGGATGGCGAACTGTTCGCCTGGGCCCATCCAGGACCATAGCCGAGATAGCTATTGGCGGCGCCGATATTGCCCAGGCTATTGTCGATGCCAAGCTTCGCCGCACGTTCCGGCTTCAAAACCGCCTGATGAGGCGCATCGATGACATTGCCTTCAGGGCCATTGTCGGCGAGGAAAATGATCACCGTGTCCTCATATTTTCCGAGGTGCTTGAGGGTCGCCACCACGCGGCCGACATTCTGATCCATGCGGTCGACCATCGCGGCGTAGACTTCCATCTTACGCGATTCCACGGCCTTTTCTTCGGCGCTGAGCGACGCCCAAGGTTTCACATCCTGCCATTGATGCGGCTGAATATCAGCAGGTACGAGGCCGAGTTCCTTCTGGCGCTTCAACCTTGCATCGCGAAGTGCCTCATAGCCGGCATCATAGCGCCCCTTATATCTGGCGATATCTTCCGGCGGCGCTTGGATCGGCCAGTGTGGTGTGGAATAAGGCAGATAAGCAAAGAAGGGGCGGCCATCCTTTGCGCCTTCTTCCAGAAAGCCGATCAGCCGATCGGTAAAATAGTCGGCAGAAAAGCGCCCCTTGGGATAGGATACGACCTTGCCATTGTCGCGATAGGTCGGGGACGCATCGATCGCCTTCCATGCAGCATTCTGGTCAGCACCAAAATGATTGCCGAGCCCTTGAAGCAGAGCATAGGATCGCTCGAACCCGCGCGCGGCAGGCCCCCGTTCAGGGGTCAGGCCCAGATGCCATTTCCCCGACATGAGCGTACGATAGCCGCCCTCATGCAGCAGCTCTGCGATCGAAGCCACCCGATCGTTGAGATAGCCTTCATAGCCGGGCTGCCCGGTTTGGTCGGGCTGAAGGGTTTCAGCCATGCTGCCAAGACCCGCCTGATGATTGTCGACGCCGCTGAGCAGCATCGAACGGGTTGGCGAACAGGTCGGTGCCGTGTGGAAGCCTGTGAACCGCACACCTGCAGTGGCGATAGCATCCAGATTGGGGGTGGCGATCTCCCCGCCGAAGGATCCCAGGTCCGACCATCCCAGGTCGTCGGCGACGATCAGAAGGAAATTTGGTCGGTGGGCTGCGGGGGCCGGATCAGCGCTATTCTTTGCGACAGGGGCTGACTGGGCTTTCGCGACGTTGCCGCACGACAAGGCGGTGGCGGCAAGCAAAATGGCTGATTTCAAGAATTTACTCATCCGGCATCTCCAGGGTTGAGTGGCGCGTCTGGCGGCCGAACTAAGGCAACAACCCTGGAAATCCGAAGCAATCAATTGTCTATGACATTGATAGAAAAACTGTCTGGCGAGACGTCCAATAATATCTCTACTCGCTGACTTGAGAATCAATCAACCGTTCAGATGCCGTGAAAAGGGGTTTCATGACCGTCCTCCATTCGTCTTCCATCCTTGCTCTTGCAGCCGCCCTTGCTCCGATTGCGGTGCCTCAATCCCATGCGGCACAGAATGAAGCCGTGATCACCGCTACGCCTGCAGAGGCGCTTTACGAGGGCGGTGCCATCATCATCACGGCGCGCCGGCGTAATGAGAAAATCCAAGACGTGCCGGTCGCGGCGAACAGCTATGGCGGCGAACAGCTTGCGGCGACACGCACCTACAATCTGCGCGACCTTCAGGCGTTGAGCCCCAGCCTTGTGGTGACGGTCACCAATCCACGTAACACCAGCATCAACATTCGCGGCCTGGGCAACAATGTCTCGGTCTACAATGACGGACTTGAGCCGGCAGTCGGCGTCTATATGGACCAGGTCTATCTCGCCCGGCCAGGCCAGGCAGTCTTCGACCTTGCCGACATCGAGCGGATTGAGGTTCTGCGCGGCCCCCAAGGCACCCTGTTTGGCAAGAACACGTCCGCCGGTGCGGTCGTGATCACGACCAAGTCGCCGACCTTCGATCCGGAAATCGGCGGTGATCTGACCTATGGCAATTATGATTTCCGCCAACTGCACGCCTATGCGAGCGGCGCGCTGATCGACGATAAGCTGGCTGCGCGCATCTATGTTTCGAAGACGGATCGGGATGGCTATGTCTCCAACCGCTATGACGACAGCAAGACGCAGGATTATCACGATTTCGGCCTACGTGGGCAGTTGCTCTTCACGCCGACGAACAATTTCAAGCTGCGGCTTATTGGCGACTATGGCTTCCAAAAGCAGCAGACTGCCGCCGCCGTCCTGACCGGCGTCATCCGCAGCTACGACAATGGCAGCAATTTCGCGAACAACTATACTGATCGGACCACGCGGTTGGGTGTTCCGGTCGTCACCGATGCGCCAAGTGAACGCATCGTCGATGTGAACGGCAACCCTCGCTACAAGATGCGCCAAGGCGGCGTGGCGGCCATTGCGGACCTCACTCTGCCGGGCCATTCGCTGACATCCGTCACCTCCTGGCGCCGGTGGGACTGGTATCCCCATAATGATGGCGACAGCACCCGCCTTGATGCCGGACGGGATTTCCATCAGAGTAACAACCAGCAGCAGTTCAGCCAGGAGTTGCGCATCGCTTCCGAAGGCGAGCGCAGGGTCGATTATATCGCTGGTCTTTATTATCTGTGGCAGTCGATCAAGGCCGAAGCACTCAACGCCTATGGTGCTGACGCGGCAGCCTGGTTCCTGGCGCCGACCGTCGATCCGACGGTCGGCGCCGCAGCGCTCAACAATTACACCGTTCTCAGCCATTCGAAGCCCGTCACGAACAGCTATGCCGCCTTCGGCCAGACGATCTGGCATATCACGCCCACGATCGACCTCACTACGGGCCTGCGCTACACCTATGAAACCAAGACCGGTTGGTTCGATCAGGAGGCGACGGGGGCGGACCTGAGCGGTCTGACGACCGCGCAGCAGGCCGCGGCGCAGGCGATCCGCGCTCGCTATGGCGTCGCCAACTATTATGAGGCCAGGACGAAGGAAGGTCGCCTCTCAGGTCAGGCGACATTGTCCTGGAAGGTGACCCCAGACGCGCTGCTCTACGCCACCTATGGTCGCGGCAATAAATTTGGTGGGCTGAACCTTGCCAACATCGTCACCACCGGTCAGTTCGCCGTCGATCCCGTCATCAAGCCGGAAACGATCGACAGCTATGAGCTGGGCGTCAAGACCAGCTGGCTGGGCGGCAAGCTGATAACGAACCTCGCCGGTTTCTGGACCGACGTCAGCGACTATCAGACGACGATCATCGACACTGCGCCCGACCGCAACAATATTTCCTACTTCACCAATGTCGGGAAGGTTCGCACGCGCGGGTTCGAAGGAGATGTCCGCGTCACGCCCACGCCATGGCTCTCCCTCTATGGCTCGGGTACCTACACCGATGCGCAATATGTCAGCTATCCTAATGCCCCATGCCCGATCGAAACGACAGGCGTCACGTCCTGCAATCTGTCGGGCGACCGGCTACCCGGCGTGTCAAAATGGGCGTTCTCCGCTGGGGGCGAGGCAAAAGCTCCAGTCGGCAATCGCCTTGGGCATGACGCGGAATTCTATACGGGCGCCGATTTCAGCTTCCGTTCCAACTTCTACACGACGGCCAGCCTGTCGCGCTATTCGCTCATTCCTGGCTATAGCCTGCTGAACGCGCGGGTCGGCGTGCGCGCGCGGGATGGCGCGCTGGACCTGCAAGTGTGGGGCCGCAACCTCTTCAATAAGGGCTATTTCCAGAGCTTATCGGCCGCCAATACGGGGGCGATCACCGGGACGCTGGGTGATCCGCGCACCTATGGCGTGACGCTCCGCACGCGTTTCTGACGCTCAATTGTTGAGTAGTGGAGCCTTGCAATACATGGTCATGGCTCCACCATCCGTTCAAAAGCGTCAATCGACGGAAGAAAAAAGCAGCCGGTCTGCTGCTAGGATTACCAAATCAGCGGTTTAAGACTAAAAAGCGTTCATATCGGTAGCCCGGAAGTGGTGCAAAACCGCCATTCGCCGATACCTTGGCTAATGACGGTCTGCGCAAAAGCGGCGGTTAAATCCCATTCTTTTTTAAATGCAACGGCTAAGCGAATGCCGAGATTTGGCTCAAAGTACCGTTCCTAAAAAAGGAACGGTGAGTGCCTATATGGATAGCTAGTTCGTCATGAAAGGGAACCGTATCTGGTGTCGGTCGATCACATGATCGAGTGGCACCAGATGAAGGAATTGACGATGTCCTATGACCGCCTGACTGCAGACAACGCTGCCGTGCTTTTCGTGGACCACCAGACCGGCCTTGCCAATGGGGTCCAGACGCAGAGCCCTCCCGAATTCGTCAACAATGTGAAGGCGCTCGTCACGATAGCGCAGATCTACAAGCTGCCGACGGTGATCACCACCAGCGCCGCCGACGGTCCCAATGGGCCGGTCATGCCGGTCGTGGCGCAAGGTCTGCCGGACGCGACGATCGTCGCGCGGCCCGGCGAGATCAACGCCTGGGACAATGCCGAGTTCGTTGCGGCTGTCGAAAAGACCGGGCGCAAGAAGCTGCTTGTTGCTGGCATCTCGACCGAGGTTTGTCTTGCCTTCGTGGCGCTGTCTGCCAAGCAGGCCGGCTATGATGTTTACGCCGTGCTTGATGCGTCGGGCACATGGGACAAGCGCGTCGAGGCTGCGGCGATCGCGCGCATGGTCCAGGTCGGCGTCGTGCCGATCACCTGGGTCGGTGTCGGCGCGGAGCTGATGGGTGACTGGCGCTCGCCGACAGGAGAAGCGCACGGGAAGCTGATGGCCGACCATCTGCCCTTTGCAGGCAACAACATGGCAGGCTATCTGGCCGCGAAGGGCCTTGCATGACGTGATCAGGCTGATCGAGGCTTGCTGTCATGATGAGGGCGTCGATCGCACCAGCGGTCGGCGCCCTTCATTTGCGAGGATTGGCCGATGGACGTCCCTGCGCGGCAGTCACCTGAGAAAACGAGGCCGCATCCATGCAGATCGGAGCGTGGCTGGTTCCGGTCATCACCGGCGAACGGATCGTCCCGTCAGTCCGCAACCAAACAATATTGTGGAAGTGGCTCTGGCAATGACATGGCCCGGCTGGATCAGCGCAAGGTCGATCCGCCCGATCGCGCCGATTCCGCTATCGCCGCCCTTGAAGGCGGTCCCCGGATATAAAATCTCGACGCTGAAGCCGCGTTTCCAGTTGCCGCATTTGACGGAGGAATGGATTTTGATCGGGGTGATGATGGTGGCTCCTGATGCCTCCTCCATGGATCGTTCACGGCAGAGGTGGCGTTGCTGAATTAAGTCCGGTAGGCATCGCCAAGGGGAAGCTGCGTTCGGCAAAGAGGAACATCTCATGGAGATCGAGGATCTGCGGACATTCGTCGAAGTGGCCGATGCGGGCGGTGTCTCGCCGGCGGCGCGGCGGCTTGGGCTTGCCAAATCCATCGTCAGCCGTCGGCTGTCGCGGCTGGAGGACGAACTGGGTGTGCAGTTGCTCGCCCGGACGACGCGCGGCGCAGCGCTTACCGAGGCGGGCATCATCTTCCGCGAGCGTGCCGCGCGCATCTGCGCCGATCTGGAGGCCGCCCGAGACGAAATCCTGCCGACGGGCGACCTCAGGGGCCGGCTCAGGCTCGCGGCGCCCTCGTCATTCGGCGCGGAATATTTCGCGCCCGCGCTGGCCGAACTTGCGCGCCGTCATCCCCTGCTTCACGTGCAGTCCTTGTTCAGCGACCGCTATGTCGATCTGGTCAGCGAAGGGTTCGATTGCGGCATCCGTGTCGGCTACCTGCCCGACTCGAACTTGGTGGCGCGCAAGATCGGCAGCTTCCCGGTCCGCCTGTTCGCTAGCGCCGGCTATCTTGAAAAGTATGGAGCGCCGGCGGCGCCGGAGAATGTGATCGAACACGCTGCCGTGATGATCGGATCGGAAAGCTGGAAGTTCAGCCGGAACGGCAAGACCGTCCAGGTGCACCCGCACGGCAGGTTCAAGTCCGACAGCGCCGCCACCATCGCGGAGGCAACGGCCGCCAGCATCGGCATAGCGGCTTTGCCGGATGCGATCGCCGCACGCTACGTGGAAGACAGGCAACTCACGCCCATCATGGAAGACTGGTCGCTACCGTCGGTCGGAGTTTATGTCGTGCGGCCCCCCGGGCAGCATCTGCCGCGCAAGGTCCGGGTGTTGACGGACCTGCTGCTCGAACGGTTCGGCGCCTCTGCAAAGGGAGAATAGCCAGCCCGTATGACGCGTTGGACATGAGGGCGGCGGCTGCCGAGTTCGCCTTCCCATTCCACCCCGATCTTGCCGAAATGACTGGAGGATTGCTGGAAGCGGAAGGCTTTGGCCATTTCGATCAGTGGAAAGCGCCGGTCGATCTGCGCGCTCGGTCCATGCCAGAGTGTCCAACGTCGCGTGCGAACCTATGGTCCAGGCCTTCATATCTGCTCCTTACTCGTGACATGCGGCACCTTGAGCAGGCTTGCGGGCCGGTCGTCGCTGATGCCGCTCAGCGCGGCGGCGTCGCAATCAGATTGTCGCCAGTGTCCAGCACGGCCTGCGCCAGCCCGCGTCCGAAGCCGCGCGAGCTTCCTATTATCAGCCAGGTTTTGGTCATTGTCCTTAGTCTCTTCCTGCAGCCGCTGCGGGGGCCGTCGTCGCCAGCCCATGTCGGGATGTAAAATGGCGCGCTCAAGCCGTGCGCGAAGGAACCCTCCGTTCTTCCTTGCGCAGCGCCGTGCGCCTGTTCTGAACAGGCGCGGCTATGGAAACGCGCGCCGGGTCAGTTCAGCAGCCGGTTTTCGCGGAGCCGCGAGACGGCCAGGTCGACAAAGGCCCGGACCTTGGCAGGCGCGTGGCGCCCCTCGGGATGGATGACGTGGATCGGGAGCGCCGGCTCCTCATGATCGGCGAGCACGATCTGAAGTTCGCCTGCCACTAGCGCCGGACCGATCTGATAGTGCAGCACGCGTGTCAGGCCCCAGCCATCCTTCGCGGTGGCGATCGCGGCTTCGTTGGTATTGCATTGTAGGGCAGCGTCGATCGTGATCCGCTGGTCGCCAGCGAAGCGCCATTCGGGCGACGCCCACGCGCTGGTCGCCGCCGCGATCCGATGGTCTTTCAGCGCCGCAGGCGTGGAGGGCACGCCATGCTTCTCGAAATAGGCAGGCGATCCGCAGACCACGCGGCGGACCGAACCGACCTTGATCGCCGTGAAGCCGGAGTCGGGCAGATGCCCGATGCGGATGGCGACATCGACGCCTTCCTCGACGATGTTGACGGGACGGTCGATGAAGAAGGTCCGGCCGCTCATCGTCGGGTAGCTATCGAGATATTCGGTCATGACCGGAAGCACATACATCTGGCCGAATATCACCGACGCGGTGACGGCGAGCGTCCCTGCCGGCGTCGCATAGGAGCCAGCGGCGGCGGCCTCGGCCTCGGCGATATCGGCGAGGATGCGCCGGCAGTCCTCGAAGTAGCGCGCGCCGGCCTCGGTCATCTTCACCGACCGCGTCGTGCGGACGAACAGGCGCGCGCCGATCATCTCTTCCAGCGAGGCGACGGCGCGGGTCACCGCAGGCGCGCTCATGTGCATGAGACGCGCGGTTTCCGCGAAGCTTTCCGTTTCAGCGACCTTCGCGAAGATCCGCATCGCCTGCCATCGATCCATTCGTCCCCCTCTTCCAGCAATGCGATCGCGCGGTCATGATCGGATTTCTGGCCGTTCAACCGCCGCCTGTCGAGAAGAAGCACCAGAACAGTGCCAATTGATAGCGGCAGGCGGCCGGTGTCGTCGGGGGACGACCGCGATCGCTCGTTTAGCCATGGCCGTTCATCCCCGTGTCTGACAATAGGCCACTGCGATAGTTTGGATTTCGCAGCAGGCCTCCTCATCGATGCCGGCCTGGATCGCGCGCGATCGCGCATGGGCATGATCGCCGCGTCCGGCTGCCAGAGCGAGTTCAAGCGCCCGGGCGCCGCACGCGTCGAAGCTCCGCCCTTCGCGTGCGGCCTCGATCTCAGCGCCGCACATGCCGATCCGTGCGGCGGCATCGTCCTGCTGGCGGATCAGGGCGGGCGCGCCCCGACCCGCCGTAAGCGCCATCTCGATCGACAGGCGCGTGCGGGCGTCGAGTTTGGAGATTTGCATGGGCAGGTCATCCTCGCATGGGTGGGACATGGACGCAGCCTGGCCGGTCAGAAGCCGAAATCGCTGAGACCCGGATGATCGTCGGGGCGCCGCCCGAGCGGCCAGCGGAACTTGCGATCTTCCTCGCGGATCGGATGTTCGTTGATGCTGGCGTGGCGGTGCGCCATCAGGCCGTCCTCGGCGAACTCCCAATTCTCGTTGCCATAGGCGCGGAACCACTGACCGCTGTCATCGCGATATTCATAGGCATAGCGGACCGCAATGCGATTGCCGGTGAAGGCCCACAGCTCCTTGATGAGCCGGTATTCCAGCTCCTTGTTCCACTTGCGGGTGAGGAAGGCCTGCGCTTCTTCGCGGTTGGTCGCGAACTCGGCGCGGTTACGCCAGCGGGTGTCGAGCGTGTAGGCAAGCGCGACCTTCGCCGGGTCGCGGCTGTTCCAGCCATCTTCGGCCAATCGCACCTTCTCAGTGGCGCTGTCGCGGGTGAAGGGTGGGACGGGCGGACGGCTCATGATGATCTCCTGTTGCGTGAGTTCGAGAAAGAGACGGGCGGGAGGTCGGGGAGGGGTTTGGCCACCCGCCGCCACCTCATGCCGCCCGGCGATCGACCTGGAGGAACAAAGGCGGGCTGCCTTCGATACGCAGATGATGGGGCATTGGCGGGTAGCGATGAATGCCGAAAATTCGGAAAAGATTATTCCACTTCAAGGATGCAATGGCCCGTTACAGCTCCAGTTGAACCCGATCCTCCTCGGCCGACTGCTGCTGCGCAGGCACCGCGCTGCAAATCAGCACCTCATCGTTGGCCAAGCTGATACCCGGCTGGTGGATATGGGTCACGGCACCGCGCAGCAACTTCGTTTTACACGTTCCGCACGTACCCTCGCGGCAACTGAACGCTGGCGACAGGCCGCGCGCCTCGGCAAGGTCCAGAAGCGTTCCCGAGTCAGGCGTCCAGCGCGCTTCCTTGGCCGATGCCATGAAGGCGACAGGAACGGGCTTCGTCGATGCAGGCCGCATCGGCGTTTGAGCCGCACGCCCCAGATCGGGCGAACGCATCAGCGACGACGGGCCGAAGGCCTCGGCATGGATACGCGCATCTGCGATATTCATGCTGCGCAGACCGTCATAGAGCGTCTGGGTGAAAGCGGGTGGGCCGCACAGATAGAAGTCATAATCGTTGAACGGCAGGAAGCGGGTGAGCAGGGCCATGTCGATCCGGCCCACCGCCTCATAATCAGCGCCTTCAGCGGCGTCCGTGGGGTCGCTGATCACCCGGACGACCTTCACGGCATTGGAGGAGGCCTCGACCAATGCCGCCAGTTCGGGGCCGAATGGCCGCTCCGCCTTGGTCCGGGCGGCGTGGAACAGAGTGGTGGCGCGGATCCGCTGTTTGCGCACGCCCTCATAGACGACGTGCCGCAGCATCGCGAGCAGCGGCGTGATGCCCACCCCGCCCGCCAGCAGGACGGCGGGGCGCGTCTCGCGGGCGTCGATGGTAAAGTCGCCGGCGGGGGCGCGCGCCTCGATCACATCGCCGATCCGGATGCTGTCGTGCAGATGGCTTGAGACAGCACCCTTGCGCTTGACGCTGATGCGATAGATGCCGTCGGACGGAGCGACCGAGAGCGTGTAGGTGCGGATGACGGGCTTGTCCTCGCCGAGAAGGGTCAGACGGATCGGGAGATGCTGTCCCGCCTGGTGCGGCAGCAGACCGGCTCCGTCATCGGGCTGGAGGTGAAAGGAACGGATCGCGCTGCTCTCATCGACGATCTTCGTCACCTTGAGCGGGCGCCAGCGGGCTGACAACTCGGCCGCGCGGAGACGGTTGACCGCTTCGTCCCAATCGCCTGTCATCAGCGAACTGGGCGACCAAGGCTCCGCTTGCATCGTCCAGCGCAAGGCGAGCGCGCCGCGCCGGCGCACGATCGTCTGCGCCCGGAACGTCCAGAGTCGCTCCGCACCCTGAAAGGCGGCGATCTCGGGACCGTCGAAGATCAGGTCGGCCGTGCCCGTCATCTGGAGCATGTCGCCGCTCTCATAATCGACGAAGAGCAATCCGGCCCGACCATTGAGCAGGATGTTGCCGAGGGTGTTGAAGAACAGATTGCCGTCGAAATCGGGAATGGTGAGGGTGCCATCGTCGGCGATGCGGACGAACCCGGCCTTGCCACCACGGTGGGAGACGTCGACCTGCCGGCGATCGTCGCGGTCGGCATAGGAGGCGACGAAAAAACTGTCCGCGTCGGCGATCATCGCCCGGGCGGGGGCGTCGAGCGCGGTCAGGGTTTCCACGTCGCCGGGATAGGGCGTGCCGGGATCGCGCGCATGGCTGACATCGCGAAGCTGGATGTAGCGCGGGCAGTTGCCGAAACTCTGGTCGACATCGACCCGGAAGCCCTGTGCGGCCTCACCGACGACGCCGTTCATGCGGTTTCGCCTGCGCGTGTGCATCTCGATGCCGAGCAGCCCGATGGGCTTACCCGGTTGCAGGCCCGAAGCGGCGGGATCGGTCGGGTCCGCGCTGGCGTCGATTTCGAGCGTGGTGGGGTCGGGAGAGGTGATGAATCCGGCGCGCCCCTCAATGAACGTCGCCCAGGGCGCTCCTGCCGCATCGACACTGCCCAGGACGATGAACAGGAGCTGCGCGTAGAAGGCACGGTGCTGATCGGGCATATGGTCGCGGATGACCCGCTGGCCGACCGACGCCATGCGCTCCGCCACGCCGAGCTTTTCCTGGATGAAGCGCTCACCCTCATGCCAGACCGGAAGCTTGGTTAGGTTCGCCGTCATCTATCTCGTCCCTCTGTCAGGGGTCTGGCGGGCGCACCATGGCGGTACGCCCGCTTGGGGCAGCATGATCAGGCCGCCAGGCCGACTGGGGTCTGCACGAAGGGCACGAAGCTCGGGAGCGCTTCGACCCGGCGCAGGAAGGCGTTCACCTTCGGGTAGGCCGCTAGATCGACATTGCCCTCCGGCGCGCGGGCGACATAGCTGTAGATCGCGACGTCGGCGATCGTCGGTTGCGCGCCCGCCAGCCAGTCGGTCCCCTCCAGATGGGCTTCCAGACGGCCGAGCAATGTGTGAGCGCGGCCGATCACCTCGTCGGCGTCGAACCCGGCGCCGAACACGGTGATGAGCCGGGCCGCGGCCGGACCATAGGCGACCTCACCGGCCGCGACGGATAGCCAGCGCTGGACGGCTGCGGCGCCCTGCGAATCTTCGGGCAGCCAGTCGCTGCGACCCGCCTTCTTAGCGAGATAGACCAGGATCGCGTTGGAGTCCGCGACGACCACATCGTCATCCTCAAGGACCGGCACCTGACCGAAGGGATTGAGCGCGAGAAATTCGGGGCGCTTGTGCGCCCCAGCCTTGAGGTCGACTTCGACCAGTTCGTGGGGAATATCGAGCAGTGAAGCGAGCAGCACGGCGCGGTGCGAGTGACCCGACAGAGGATGATGGTGAAGCTTCATGGCGAAATCCTGCTTGATGGTCGGGTCCATTCCCGATCCGCAGCGCCATTGTGCTTCGATACTGACCGAGCGAGAATGACTCGTCTCGGCACTTCATTATTCCGCCCAATGTAATGATGGGGTAGCCTGGAGGCGTTGAGTTCGATGGCTGCTGTTGCCGAGAGCAGCCGTTTCGGTATCGCGGTGCATCGAACGGCTTGGTCGACACTCTACCGACGCTTAATCGACGTTTATGTTGCGATCGAGCAACATGTCGCAATAAAAAGGCAAATCTGGTGCGACGCGCGAGAAGCGCAATTGCCAGTCCGAAGCAGACTCGCAACACTCCCCTAGGGAACGATGGTCAGGGGTGAAAATCATGCGGTTAAAAAATGCGTTATATTGCGGCGTCATGCTGTCCGTATTGGGCGTGGCTTCACCCGCATTGGCTCAGTCCACCGCTCCGCAGGCTGATGACGGAGGCGCGATCATCGTCACTGGTTCGCGCATCCGCCGCGATCCCACCGAACAGGACAAACCGATCGTCACAGTCGATCAGGAATTGATTGCGCGGACCGGCCTGTCTTCTATCGCCGACGTGCTGCAACGTATCCCGAGCGCTGCGGGCGGCCTGAACACCAAGACCAATAATGCCGGCAATATCGGCGGGCCGCCCGATGGCACCGGTGTGAGTTCAGGTTCGGCCGAAATCGACCTGCGCTATTTGGGTGCCAAGCGGACGCTCGTGCTGGTCGATGGTATGCGCTACGTCAACGGTTCGGCGGCTGGCGGCATCCCGGCCTCCGTCGATCTCAACACTATTCCGCAGAGCATGATCGAGCGCGTGGAAGTGCTGCAATCGGGCGCGTCCCCCCTCTATGGTTCGGACGCCGTCGCTGGCGTCGTAAATATCATCACGCGCCAGTCGCAAAAGGGGCTGGATATGTCGGCCCAGTTCGGCACCTATCGTCAGGGCGACGGGCACACCTACGACATCAACGCCAGCTACGGTATCCAGTCCGATCGCGTATCGATCGTCTTCGGCGGCAATTATGTGAAGCAGGAGGGCGTCAGCACCGCCGACCGTTCGATTTCGCAATGGCCGGCGGCGGGCGGGACGAGTTGCGCCGACGGCGGCTGTTCCAGCGCCACGCCCAATGGCCGCTACGATGTGCTGGGACGCAGTCTCACGCTCGGCAGCCCGATCATCGGCCGCGCGCCGGTGGCAAGCGACTACCGCAACTATAATTCGTCAACCGACTCCTTCAATTTCGCGCCCTATAATTATCTGCTGACGCCATCGGAACGCTACGGCGCGTTCCTGAACGGCAAGTTCGACTTCTCCGACGCCGTCAGCCTGCGCACGCGACTGGTGTACCAACATCGTGAATCCACGACGCAAGCGGCCTTCCTACCCCTGTTCATTGGTCCCGATGCGGGCAACGGCAATCTGCTCGACACCATATCGGTCGATGCGAGCAATCCCTACAACCCGTTCGGTGTCACTCTGTCATCGGGTGCCGACGGCACGCCCGCCAATTATTCCACCATCCGCCGCCGCTTCGTGGAGGGCGGACCGCGCATTTTCAGCCAGCAAGTCGATACGCTGACAATGGCGGCGACGCTGGAAGGCACCTTCGATGTCGGTGATCGTAAATGGTATTGGGACGTCAACGGCAGTTACGGCACCAATAATGCGCATCAGACCTTCACTGGCAACCTCAACGCTGCAAAGCTTGCCCAGGCGCTGGGTCCAGTCGGTAATTGCACCGGCGACTGCGTGCCGTTCAACATCTTTGGCGGCGCCGGGTCGATCACCCAGGCGATGCTCGACTATGTAACTTTCGACCAACGTGACCGCAGCGAACAGGAATTGTGGGACGTCACCGCCAACCTGTCAGGCGACTTGTTCGAATTGCCCGCGGGCGCCGTCGGCTTCGCGGTCGGCTATGAACATCGCGATCAGCAGGCGTCCTATACGCCAGATCCGATCATTACCGCGGGCCTCGGCGCGGACGTGCCGACCAGCCCAGCCCGCGGCGGCTTCAATGTCGATGAATTTTACGGCGAACTGCGCATCCCGATCCTGTCCGACACGCCCTTCTTCCAGAAGCTGGAACTGGACGGGGCAGTGCGCCATTCCAACTATTCCAGCTTCGGCAGCAACACGACCTACACCGTTTCGGGCCTGTGGAAGCCGACCCGCGACCTGTTGCTCCGGGGCGGCTACGCCGAAAGCCTGCGCGCACCCAGCATCGGCGAACTTTATGCCGGGCGATCGCGCACCGATGCGACGATCGATGATCCTTGCACCAACGTTGCGGGCAGCGCCTGGCAGACAAACGCAACCGTCCGAACTAACTGCATCGCCAACGGCGTGCCGGCCAATGGCAGCTATGCCGAACCGCAGGGCGGCCAGCTTGGTGTCTTTTCGCAGGGATTTACCGGCCTCAAGCCGGAAACGTCCAAGACCTGGACCGCAGGCGGCGTGTACAGCCCGGCCTGGGCGCGCGACAGCTTCGCCAGTGCGTTCAGCATCGAGGTCAACTATTACACGATCACGCTGAAGAACGCGATCGACTCCGTGCCCGCAACGCTGACGCTTCAACGCTGCGCGTTCGAGGCGGACCCGATCAGTTGCGCCGCGATCACGCGCACCGGCAGTGGTGCAGTTGCTGGCATCAACGGCGTGCTCCAGAACCTTAACGCCATTGAAACCGACGGCATCGACGGCACGCTGAACTACCGTTCTAAGATGGTCGGAAACGGCTCGATCGGCCTTAACGTTAACGCAGCCTATCTACTGAAATATAATATCAAGCCGCCAGCCGATCTGGGCGCCCCAACGATCAAATGTGCCGGTACCGAGCGCTGTGGATCAAGCGACCAAGCCTATCCGCACTTCAAGGCGAACGCGACGATCGACTATTCTACAGAGGCTTATGGCTTGTCCTTCACCGGACGTTACCTCAGTAAGGTCACCGAGGGCGACGGCAACGTCATGAAGGCCACCTTCTATGGCGACATCCAGGCCTATTTCTCCCCCGGTTGGATGGATCATCGCGCCCGCTTTACGATTGGCGTCAACAATCTGTTCGACAAGGATCCGCCGCTTTGTGGCACCTGCGATGGCGCGAATTTCGACACGACCAGCTATGACGTGCCGGGCCAATTTGGCTATCTGCGCCTGTCTTATAAAATGTAGACGATTCAGCGCTGGGTTGTGCTCACCATCATGTGCGGTGGCAGGACGGATGTGTCCGATCAGATCCGGCCGCCGCTGGACTTAATGCGCAGACCATCACCCTAGTTGGGGATGTGGTTGCAGGCCAGGTAGGGACGATCGCCAGCCACATCATCGTCGCCCTCGATATCGAAGCGTTGGCCGACGCCTTGGTGTTCGCGTCGAAGGGTGGCCCCGATCCTGCGCGCGCGTGTAGCGTTGATGGGCGGATTTTCCTTATCGCGCAGGTCGGAGATCCATAGGCAGCACATGATCGGCTGCAGCTTTGAGCATGGTTTCCGGATCGGCTTTATTGAAAGGCTGTCGGCCTTCCCCTTGACGCTGCGCAAAGGTTCGGTCTAGCGCTACATTGGTGCGGCAAATGCGCAGCATTTATGCAGTGGCTGCGTTGCGTAAAGGGACGAGGACAGGGATCATTCTGCTATGGCAGTTGCGCTGGAACGGGCCGCACATCATGCGTTGCATACAGGCTGGGACACAGTGCCCGACCATCGATTTACGCACATAGGACTAAGGAAAATGGCATGAGAGAGAGACTGAAGGGCCGCCGCATCATCATATTCGGCAGCGCCACGGGGATCGGCGCGGCAACGGTGAAACGCTTGGCGGAAGAAGGCGCACGCGTCTGCGCGGCCGACATCAATATCGACGGCGCGACGCAGGTCGCGGCCGATGCTGGCGGGGAAACATTCGCGGTCCATGTCGACATCGCGGACGAAGCGTCGGTCAACCAGGCCGTGGCGGCTGCGGTCGATCGCTTCGGCGGCCTCGATGGCGCGCATATCAACGCCGCCGACTTGCGTGTTATCATGGAAGACAGCGATGCGCTCGCCATGGACCTCGCCGTGTTCGACCGCACCGTCGCGGTCAACCTGCGTGGGCATCTGCTTTGCACCCGCGCCGTGCTGCCCCATTTGACCAAGAATGACGCGTCGGCGATCGTCTACACCAGTTCAGGTTCGGCCCATGGCGCTGAGCCAACACGGCCGAGCTATGCGATGACGAAGGCGGGCATCAACGCGCTGATGCGCCATGTCGCTTCGCGCTGGGGCAGGGAAGGTGTCACCGCCAACGTGCTTGCCCCGGGCTTTACCGTCACTGGCGAGATGAAGACGGCAATGGAGGCCAATGCCGAAGAAGCTACCAAATGGGCGAAATATTTCATGGATCGCACGCCGCATACCCGGCTTGGCGAAGCGGAAGACCATGCCGGCGTCGTTGCGCTGTTGCTGTCCGAGGATGGCCGCTGGATCAACGGTACGATCATCGACGTCAACGGCGGCGCGCTGATGCGCGGCTGATTAGCACGGAGTTGGCGGCGGGCATCCATTGCGGATGCCCGCCGCTGGCTCAACCTTATAGGCTGGTTTCCGTTAGGCGAAATCGACGGTAACATCTGATCATCGATGCGCGGCATGTCGACTTCGACCAGCAGGTGCCGCTGCCGTTCAAGCGGTTGCCCAAATAGCCATCGATCCGATAACGCCGCCCCATTTCCTCGATCATGCGGGGCATAAATTCGAAATCATTAGGGCTGTAGGCGCAGGTCAGTGTCAGGTCGGGCGCGCTGCCATGGAACTTTGTGCTACCATCGGGGCGGCAGCGCCCATTCGAGATGCGCCGCCGTTACCGCCGCATTCATCGCATGTGGTCGATGCGGGCCAGCACGCAGAAACCATCATGCCAAACGCATCGTTCCTCTTGCCGACGCCCTTGCCCATGCCATGATCGGGCATGTCCAGTGATCGGCGTTCTGCACGAACTGTCGCTTCATCCCGAACATCCTTCTTTTTATTAGAACGATTACGTGCGAATAGACGATAGATAAACAGGATGAGGATCGATCGTGAAAGCACGCAATTATCATTTGCTCGTGCCGCTTGCGATGGCTTTAGCGAGCACGGCCTTGGCCGCGCCTGCCAATCAGCGCATCACGCAGCATGAGCGCTGGTTCGTTGACCCGGCTGGCCGCGTCGTCACGATCCATGGCGGCAATGTGACGCTGCCCGAATTTCACTCCGGCGGTTCCGATGATGAGCGTTGGCGGGCGCAAACGCCTGCACGCATGGCGGAACAGGGTTTCAATGGCGTTCGCCTGGTGATCTTTCTGTCCGGTTTGATGCCGCAACCGGGTGTCATCGATACGGCCTATCTGGACCGTATCGCAAAGGCTGTGGCCGCTTATAAGGCGGTCGGCATCTACACGATGATCGATTTCCATCAGGATGAATATGGCGCCCTTGTCGGGGTGCGCGGCTTGCCCGATTGGGCGGTTTTTGCCGACGGCAACCAGCGCATCCCCGGCCTCGAATTCCCGATGGGCTATTTCAAGGATCCGGCGGTCCAGCGAGCCTTTGATCATTTCTGGAAAAACCATCCTGTCCCGGGGATGGGCAAGGGCGTGCAGGATCTGTATGTGGAGGGGCTGGCGGCGGTTGCCCGCCGATTCCGCGACGAGTTGGCCGTGATCGGCATCGACGTGATGAACGAGCCTGCGACCGGCAGCCGCTGCGCCCAGCCCGATCCGGTTAAGGCCGATTGTCCGGAACTCGAACAGGAACTGCTCAAGCCCTTTTACGAAAGAGCATCCCGCGCGATCAATCAGGCCGCGCCGAAGATGATCGTGTTCGTAGAGCCGTTCATGCTTCAGGGTGCTCTGGGCACGCCGATCCATACGCCTGTTGCTGGGGCGCCGGGAACGCGCGGACTGTCCTTTCACAATTATGGACCCGTGAAGGCGGTGCGCGACCGCGTGAACGACGGAGCGCTCTCCCATGCGCAACGAAGCAAAGCCGCGATCATCAACACCGAATGGGGTTTCACCAACGATCCGGCGGAGATAGCAGGTCAGGCGGCCGATTTCGACGCGCGCCATATATCCTGGCTGGGATGGACGCGCGGCGCGTTCGAGGCTCTGTCGGACGCCGGATTGCCCGACCGGGGCAACGGCAATCGCGTTGCGCTCCTGCGTGCCTACGCCCGGCCCTATGCGCAAGTCACGGCGGGAACGCCGGTGGCCATGCATTTTGACAGTGACAAGGGCACGATGCGTTACAGCTATACGACAACCCTGTCTGCCGGCGGCGCGGCCAGGGGCGAGACAGAAATCCGTATTCCTGCCGTAAATTATCCCGCCGGATACAGCGTATCGGTCACGGGGGGGATAGTTCGTTCGGCACGGAACGCCCCATTGCTCAAGATCGCCAACAAACCGGGCGCTCGGGAAGTGACGGTCATGGTCAATCGTGAGGGCGAACTGCCGCCCTTGCCAGCCGGCAAGGTTGAGGCTGACCGCAGCGAGGCCGCCTTGCGCACGCTTCCACCGATCCCTGCCGGGCGCCTCACCCGCAACTCGCTTCTGGGACATATCGTCGTAACGCCAGGCGGTCGCGCGCTACTGGACCGCCAAGTGCCTGGCATGCTGGCAGGTCTGAGCCACGTTCACGGTTGGGAGAAGATGACGCTTGTGGGCATTCAGCAGTTCGCCAGCGGCACGTTGACCACAGCAAAGCTAAGCGAGATCGACACCGAACTTGCGACATTGACCGTGACGCCAGGGCCGACACAGACCGGAGAGCAGGGACGCCTCAGCATCGATTCCATTACCAGCGATCTGCTCGCCGATCCGCGTGCGCGCGCCATTCTCGACCGGGAGGCTCCCGGCTTGTCGACATCTTCCCAGCAAGGCCTGTTCCCGCAAACCCGGCTGCGGGCACTCCAGTCCGCCATGCCCGACATATTGACACAGGCCGCGCTCCATCGAATCGAGCAAGCACTCGCAGCGCTGCCCCAATAGCGGGACGCGTTACGGATAGGCTCCATGTAGAAGTGGGAGGCTCAGGCCGTTGACGCCCAATACCAGTTGCAACCCTAGGCCATGTCGATACGTTTCACAGGAGCGGCGCAATAAGGCGGTCAAGTCGAAGGGGATGCGATGCTCACTATCCGCCTGAGGATTGCCGACGCATTGGGCAGGAACGCGGGGATAGCGACGCCGATCCCCGATGGCCCTGTAACCGACGACTGGTTCGCGCAGGGGCTGTGCCGCAACTGTAGCGCACAGATGACGACGCCCTATTGCGGGCAGTGCGGGCAAAAGGCCGCGCAGCGTTTCGTCTGGCGCGATATCCGCAATGAAAGCTGGGACCGGCTGCGCCTGTTCGAAATCCAGTCCGTCCGTACATTACGCCATTTGCTACTGTCGCCTGGCAAGGTGGCCCGTGAATATGTGATGGGCCGCCGCGCCGCGCATATGCATCCGCTCAAGCTGCTGGTGGCGCTGGTCGCCATCCTCGTCCTGTTGCTCGCGGCCAATCAATATTTCGGCCATTATGCCTATGTCGGGCGCGACGCCGTGGTGGATCGCATGGCGCAGCAGGTCATGGCCTATGCCAATTGGAGTTTCTCGCTCGGCATCTTCGCCATCTTCGCGGGCGCATGGATCATACTGCGCCGCCGCCTTGGCTATAATATGGTCGAACTCGCGATTCTGGCGATCTATGTGCAATCGATCATCCTGACGCTGATCATGATCAACCTGCTGCCAACGCTGATCTGGCGCAGTCCCGACTTCATCCTGTGGCACAAGAGCGCATCGCAATATTATATACCGGTGATAAAGCTGATGATCGTTGCTGTGGCTTATCGCCAATTCTTTCTGCTCGATCTGAAATCGGACTGGCCGAAGCTGCTTTCGGCTTGCCTTATTTATGCGGCGATCAACTGGGCACTGCTGCGACTCTATGCGTTGATGATTTTCTGGCTGGTCAGCCGCTAAGGGAGGAGAGGCGCTTATGCGACGCATGGTCCTGGCATCGACAACGGCGGCGGCCGCCGCCCTCCTACTGAACGGATGCGACAAGAGCGGCGGCGATGGCGCGCTGTCGAGCGCGGACAAGGTCGAAGCCATCGCCTCAACCTTGCAGGCCTGTTCCTATGATGGCGAACCGGTCAAGGCGCAGGCGTCGGCGCTGTCCGGCGGTGCGCCGGAAGATTGCGCCAGCGCCGTGTCCCGGATCATGGGCTATACCGGCCTGCCCGCCAATTTCGTCGTCGTATCCGGGCCAGTGCCCAACGCCGCCGCCGTCATCCTGCTGGACGACAATCGGGTGCCGCGCCGGGTCATCGCCTTCAACCCGCAATTCATGAAGGCTGCCGAAGCGCAGGTCGGCGGCAGCCCATGGGGTCCGATCAGCATCATGGCGCATGAAATCGCGCATCATCTGTCGGGCCATACGATTGTACCGGGCGGCAGCCGTCCGGAAATCGAATTGGAAGCCGATAAATTCAGCGGCTATGTCCTGCAGAAGATGGGCGCGCCGCTCGCCTCCGCCCAGCAGATGATCTTGGCGGTCGGCTCCAGTCACGGCACGCCGACCCACCCGGCCAAGGACCAGCGGGCCGAGGCAATAAAGCAGGGCTGGGTCCAGTCCTGCACGCAGGCGGGCGGCACGGATTGCGGCCGTGGGACTGCCGCTGCGACAACGGGACCGGCATCTTCGCCCGGTGGACTGCCATCCACCGTCCCGCCCACATCGGCGCCCATCATCAACGCCTCCACGCCGGGCCGCGCCTTGCCCGATCCAGGGTCTATCCCATTCAAATATGGTCGGTTTATCGTTGATGAAACGGGCCGTCTCGATCCCGCGCGGGTCAAAACGATGGAGCAAAAACTCTACCGTCTGGCAAAGGATGTCGGCGTGGAGATGAGCTTCCTGGTGGTCAACGACCTGAAGGGCATGAGCGCCGACGACTATGCCTGGGCGATGATGCGCCAGCTGCGCATCGGCAAACTCGATGTGGGCAATGGCGCGGTGGTGGTGGTCGCTCCGCGGCAGGGGCAGGCGGCCGTCGCCTTCGGTCCGGGCCTGGCGAAGGAAGCCGAATTTTCCGATCCCAAGAAGCAGTTGCTGCAATGGATCGGGGCCGCTTGGCCCAATTGCGAGGATGCCGATGGCTGCGCGGGTTGGACCGACGCCCTGTTCACCATCTTCGACGGGACATTATTCTGGGCGGAGCGGAGCAAGTGGACGATCCAATATCAAACGCTCGGCGACCTGCTCACCCATTATAAGCAGGTTAATGACGAGCGGATGCGCACCAAGCGCCCGTTCAATTCCGATACCGACCAACCCAACGGCAACCTGATCCGCGTCACGGGACGCATCACCAATTTGAAGGCGCCGGTCGGCATCCGTCAGGCGAACGAGCGGCTGCTGGGCGGGAAGCTGGGCTATACCGCCGTTAGTATGACCACCGATGACGGCCATGATGTGGTGCTATATGTCTCGCCGCGCCTTGCACCCTTGATGCCGTCCGGTGCGATCAAGGCGGGCGCCAACTACACGATGGTCGGCCGTTTGCAGAGCACGGGCGACAAGGCCAGCAAGCAGGCCTCGTCCATGTGGCTGTTCAGCTATGATCCCATCTAGACCGGCCATGGTTGCGCTTCTCCTGGCCTTCGCCTGTCGCTAAAGCCTTGGGCTGCAGCAGGAGCAGCGCATGGATCACAGCCCCGTCATTACCATCGACGACATTATCGATGCCGCCCGCAGGATAGCCCCTGCCGCGGTGCGCACGCCGTTATTGGAAAATGCCGCGCTGAACGATCGGTGCGGCCGCCGCGTTTTGCTCAAATTCGAAGGGGCGCAGCATACCGGATCGTTCAAATTCCGCGGCGCTTATAACCGCCTAGTCCAACTCGATGCGCGAGAGCGCGCGGCAGGCGTCGTCGCCTGGTCGTCCGGTAATCATGCCCAGGGTGTGGCGGCGGCGGCGAAACGGCTGGGCATCGCCGCGACGATCGTGATGCCGACCGATGCTCCCGCCATTAAGATCGCCAATACGCGTGCGCTGGGTGCAGAGATCGTCACTTACGATCGCTACACCCAAAGCCGTGAGCAGATCGCGATCACGCTGTCGCAGGAGCGGGGCGCTACGCTGGTGCCGTCCTTCGATGACCCCTGGGTCATTGCGGGGCAGGGGACGGTGGGCCTCGAAATCCTGGAGCAGGCAGCGGAGGCGGGCGCGGACGTCGGACAAATTCTCATCTGTTGCGGCGGCGGCGGATTGACCGCGGGCATCGCGACGGCGGTGAAGGCGCGCGCGCCCGATGTCGCCCTCTATGCCGTCGAACCAGCGGGCTTCGACGACACGGCGCGCTCCCTCGCCAGCGGCGTGCGCGAAGATATATCCCCCGACGCGCGCAGCATCTGCGACGCATTGATGGCGCCCAGTCCAGGCGCGATGACCTTCCCGATCAATCAGTCGCTTCTGTCCGGCGGCCTGATCGTCACCGACGATCAGGTGCGCGATGCGATGCGCTTCGCTTTCTCGACGCTCAAGCTGGTGGTGGAGCCCGGCGGGGCGGTGGCGCTGGCGGCGATGCTCAGCGGCCTTGCGCCGCCGTGCGAGGGCGCCAGCGTCGTCATCCTGTCGGGCAGCAATGTCGATCCGGCCCTCTATGCCGCGATCATCGGCGAGCGCACGGCATGATCGATCCGCGCGCGCTTCGCACCTTCCTCGCCGTCTGTCGCGCTAACAGCATCAGCGGCGGCGCGCGGGCGCTCAACATTTCCCAACCGTCCGTATCCAACGCCATCGCGCTGCTCGAACAGTCGCTGGGCGTGTCGCTGTTCGAACGCTCGCGCAGCGGCATCCTGCTGACGCCGGAGGGGCAGGTGCTGCTACGCCGCGCCGAAGCGATGGACAGCCTGCTGGCGGATGTGCAGACGGAGGTGCAACTGGCCAGCCGCGGCATCACCGGCCCCTTGCGGATCGGCGGCACGCCCGGAGCGCTGGTCAGCCTGCTGCCCGATGCGGTGCGGCGGCTGGAAGCCAAGATCGGCCGTTTCGCGCTGCACGTTGTCGAACGGCCGGATCATGACCTGGCGGCGATGCTCCATCGTGGCGATATCGAACTCGCCTTCGTCACCACCGGCATCGAGGAACCCCCCAAAGGCATAGAAGAGCGCACTTTTTCGCGCGATCCCTTCGCCTTGATCGTCGGCAAGCAAAATGAGCATCTGCCCGCCAGCTTGCCGCTGCGCGATGCGGTCGCCATGCGCTGGGTTCTGCCCGAAGCGCGCGGCGCCTTTCGTCGGCAGATTGACGCGCTGTTCATGGCGGCGGACATCACCGTGCCGCAGGACGTCATCCGCTGCGATTCCCTGCTGACGACCAAGGCGATCGTGCGGGGCAGCGGGCGCGTCACTATCTTGCCGATGCAGGTTGCATCAGCCGAACTGTCGATCGGCGTCTTGCGCGCGATTACGATCCAGGAAGCCGCCTTTCCTCGCAGCATCGGCGTGCGGATGCTGGCGAACGGGCGGCTGTCGCGGCTGGGTGAGGCGCTGGTCGATGTGCTTATCCATAGTTCCAGACTATGATGTTGGCAAAAATCATTATTTTTCTTTGATTGCGAAGCGGCGCATAAGCATGGCCGACAAGAGCTTTCAGGAGAGACCAGCGTGCGGCAGATCATCCGCAATATCGCCATATTCGACGGGACGGGCAGCGCCCCGCGTCCTGGCGCGGTGGTGGTGGAAGGCGATGTCATCGCCGCCGTGCTGCATGACGCCGACGCCATCGACGCGGTCGATGCCGATGCGGTGATCGATGGTCAGGGCGGCACGCTGATACCCGGCATGGTCGACTCTCACACCCATCTGACCTGGGGCAGTTCGGTCGAAAAAATCTATCATCAATTCATCCTGCCGCCCGAAGAATTGAAGGTCGCGGCCTGGCGCAATGCCCGCGTGCTGCTCGACCATGGTTTCACCAGCGTCTATTCGGCCGGCGCGCTGGGCGACCAGATCGAACCGGAACTGGCTCGCGCGATTGAAGCGGGCGAAACCCCCGGACCGCGCCTCATCCCTTCGACCCTTGAGCGCAGCCCGGAAGGGGAAGAGGGCGTGGAAACCGGCGACGTGTTCAATGGTCGCGGCCCCGATGCCATGCGCGCCTTCGTCGCCTATTGCGCGGCGGAGGGGGTGAAATCCCTGAAACTGGTCATTTCGGGTGAGGATGCGCTCAAGCCCGGATCGTCCGGCGACATCCTCTATACCGATGAAGAAATGCTGGCGGCGGGCGAGGCCGCGAAGGAAGCGGGCCTTTGGATCGCGACCCATGCCTATTCGCCGCGCGCCGTACAGCTTGCGCTCGAAGCGGGCGCGCGCATCCTCTACCACTGCTCCTTTGCCGATGATGCGACCATCGACGCGATGGCAGCGAAGAAGGATGACATCTTCTACGCGCCCGGCCCCGGCGTGTCCGTCGCCGCTCTGGAAGCCTCGCCGCCGCCCCATATCGATATGCGGTCGATGAAGGCGAGCGCGGCCGAGCGGCTGGAACTGGAAGAGGCGCTGGTGCCAAAGCTCAAGGCGCGCGGCGTGCGCATCCTGCCCGGCGGTGACTATGGCTTCCCGTTCAATCCCCATGGTCGCAACGCCCGCGATCTGGAGCATTTCGTCACCTATTATGGCTTCACCCCGGCCGAGGCGCTCAGCGCCGCGACGATGCTGGGTGGGCAATTGATGGGACAGCGAATTGGACAGGTGAAGCCGGGCTATCTGGCCGACCTGCTGCTGATCGATGGCGACCCGACAAGCGATGTTCGCATCCTGCAAAATACCAATAATATCAAGATGATCATGCTGGGCGGGCGAATGCACAAATCCCCCGCAGTCCAGCCCGTGACCGCCTGACCGGAAAGACGCTACCATGTTCGATGTTGCGATCATCGGCTGCGGGCCGGTAGGGGCCTTTGCGGCCAATCTTCTTGGCAAATCCGGCCTATCCGTCCTGGTGATAGAGCGCGATGCGCATCCCTATCCGCTGCCCCGCGCGGTGCATCTGGATCATGAGATGATGCGCCTGTTCCAGTCGGCGGGCGTCATCGACCGGGCCTTGCCCGACATGCGCGATACCGAAGGGCATCTGCATGTCGGCGCCGACCATGGCGTCATCCGCTACATGGGGACGGTGGGCGGCGCACGGCCGTTCAGTTGGTCGAACGACTATTTTTTCTATCAGCCCGAACTGGAGGATCACCTCCGCGACGCGCTCAACGATTATCCGAATATAATTGTCCAACTCGGTGTCGCATTCGAAGGGCTGGAACAGGACGAAAGCGGCGTCACGCTGCGCCTGTCGGGCGGCATGGAGCAGCGCGCGCGCTACGTCATCGCCTGCGACGGGTCGCGCAGCGCCGTGCGCAAGGCACTGGACATCCACCTGGACGATCTGGATTTCGAGGAACCCTGGCTGGTAGTCGACGCGCAAGTCGACGGCCCGGTCCGCTTCCCCGATCTGTCGGGCGTGCCGGATGTAGCCGACCTTCAGAAACTGTCAGTGATGATGTGCGATCCCCAGCGCCCGACGACGATCGTGCCGGGGCGCGGCAATCATCGCCGCTGGGAATTCATGCTGCTGCCCGGCGAAGACGATCAGGCGATGATGGCGCCCGATGCGGTCGCGGCGCTCGTCGCGCCCTATCTCTCCGGCGTGCCGCATCGGGTGGAGCGCGCGGCGACCTATCGCTTCCACGGCCTGATCGCCGAACAGTGGCGGCAGGGCGGCGTCTTCCTGGCGGGCGACGCTGCACATCAGACGCCGCCCTTTTTCGGGCAAGGCATGTGTCACGGCCTGCGCGACGTCGCCAATCTTGCCTGGAAACTGGAGATGGTGCTCCGGGGCCACGCGCCCGACGCGCTGCTGGACAGCTATCAGCCCGAACGCGATCCTCATGTCCGTGCGGTCATCACGGCTGCGGTAAGTGCAGGGCGCTATATCTGCATGCTCGACCCCGAAGCGGCCGCACAGCGCGACGCCCAGATGCGCGAAGCCGCCAAGGGCGAGCGGCAACGCACCGCCGCCGACCTGATCCCCGCCATCGCAACGGGCATCGTCGCGACGGGTACGCCCGGCGCGGGCGAGCGTTTCATTCAGCCACGCGTCGGCGATCGATTGCTGGACGATGTGACGGGCGGCGGCTGGCGGCTCTTCGCACGCGCGGCTGTCGATGGCGGCGATGTCACCGTCATCGACCTTACCAAACTGGACGATCAAGGCGCGATCGCGGCCTGGCTGGCCGATCGCCACGCCGACGCCGTGCTCGTCCGTCCCGACCATTATGTCTTCGGCACGGGCGAGGCCGCCGCCCTCATCGACCGCCGCGACGCCCTGATCGCGGGCGCTGCGCGTCAGGAGATTGCCGCATGATCCTGTCTCTGTCTCACGCCCGCACCATCATCGACGCCGCGCTGGACAAGGCCCGCGCCGTCGGCGCTCAGCCGCTGGCCGTCGTCGTGCTGGACGCTGGCGCGCACCCGGTCGCGACCGTTCGCGAAGATGGCGCCAGCCTGTTCCGGTTCGACATAGCCAAGGCCAAGGCCTCTGGCGCGCTGGGCATGGGGGCGGACACGCGCATTCTAGCGGCACGCGCCGCGTCGAACCCGGTGTTTTTTCAAAGCGTGGCGGCCGCGACCGGTCGTCTGGCTTTGTCACCTGGCGGCGTCCTGATCCGCGATGTGGGAGGGGCGGTGATGGGCGCCGTTGGGATTAGCGGCGATACCGGTGACTGCGACGAAATCTGCGCCATGGCGGGCATCGAGGCGGCCGGCCTTTCCTGTGGAGACGCGAAATGAAATTACGCAGCATCGAACTGGCGCTGCCCGGCGCGGCGGAGGCGGCCGCCTTTCTGGTCGACATCTGGGGCATGGCTTTGGCGGATGTGGTCGGCGACACCCATTATCTGCGCGGATCGGGCAGCTTCCCCTATCTGGTCGCGCTGACGGAATCGCCCGATCCCTATGTCCGTTCGACCACCTTCGTGTGCACTGCCGACCGGCTGGAACAACTCAAGCGCAGCGTCACCGACGCGGGCCTGCCCGCCACGCCCGTCACCTCCGACGATCCGGGCGGTGGCCATGGTATCATCATCGAACTGGCCGAGGGCGAATTGCTGCGCTTTCTGGTCGATGCGGGCGAGGTCGCCCCGATCATGGGGGCCGACCTGCCGGTCAAGCTGACCCATGTCGTCTTCAACAGCGCCGACGCGGAAGCGACCGGTCATCTGGTCGAAGACGCGCTGGGCTTCCGCGTATCGGACCGGACCAAGGGCATGGTCTTCGTGCGATGCAATGATTCGCACCATTCGACCGCTTTTGCGCGCGCGGGCTTCGCCTCCCTCAACCATATCGCTTTCGAGATGGAGGATCTGGACGCAGTGATGCGCGGCATCGGTCGCTTGCGCGATCAGGATATGGCCCCTGCCTGGGGACCGGGTCGCCATGGTCCGGGCGCCAACGTCTTCGCCTATTTCATCGCCCCGTTCGGTCCAGTCATCGAATTTTCGACCGCCGTCGAAAAGGTGCCCGACGACTATCAGGCGGGCAGCCCCGAAGACTGGACGTGGCCGGAAAAGCGGATCGACCAGTGGGGCATGTCCGACAAGGATTTCGGCAGCCTGCGGGCGGCCGAGGAGAAGTTTCGCCATCGCCGCGAATGGCAGCCGCAATCGCTCGCTCAGCCGATGGATGTCCTGACAGAGGAAAATCACTAATGCGTTATGTCAGTTTCCGCCGTGCCGACGGCACCCCCAGCTTCGGTCGCCTTGATGGTGAGACGATCGTCGAACTCGCAACCGACGCCACGCCCAGCCTGAAGGCCGCATTGACTGACGGCAATTTGGCCGCCCTGGCCGATGGTGCATCCTTCGCCTCAGCAGATGTCGTGCTGCTTCCGGTCATTCCCGATCCCGCCAAGATCCTGTGCGTCGGTTTAAACTATGCCGAGCATGTCAAGGAAACCGGGCGTGAGCAGAAAGCGCATCCGGCCATCTTCGTGCGCTATGCCGACAGTCTGGTCGCCGACGGCCAGCCGATGGTGAAGCCAGTCGTGACGGAACGCTTCGATTATGAAGGCGAACTGGCCGTCATCATCGGCAAGCCTGCGCACAAGGTTGCCGCCGCCGATGCATGGAGCCATGTCGCTGGCTATGCCGCCTTCAACGACGGCAGCGCGCGGGACTGGCAGCGCCACAATATTCAGTTTACGCCCGGTAAAACCTTTCCCGGCACCGGCGGCTTCGGCCCCGCGCTGGTAACGCCAGACGAGATTGCCGACCTTGGGGCGCTGCGCGTCCAGACTCGCCTGAACGGCGCGGTAGTGCAGGACCAGCCGGTCGGCGACATGATCTGGGATATCCCGACCGTGATCGAATATATCAGCGCCTTCACGCCGCTCGCACCGGGCGATGTGATCGCGACCGGTACGCCAGGTGGCGTCGGCGACAAGCGTAGTCCGCCACTCTACATGCACGCGGGCGACAAGGTCGAAGTCGACATCGGCATCATCGGCACGCTCACTAACCGCATCATCGACGAACAATAAGCCCGAACTACCCAACCATAATAAGGGGAGGAATAACCATGCGTAATGTCATTTCGATCGCGACGCTCGCCAGTGCCAGCATCATCGCCCTGTCCGCGCCCGCCATGGCGCAGGACGCCGCTGCACCTGTTTCTTCAGCGCCCGACGCCAATTCGGACATCATCGTCACCGCCCAGCGTAAGGCGGAAAAGGTGACGGAAGTGCCCATTTCGATCACCGTCGCTAACCAGGCGCAGTTGGAACGGCAACAGGTCAACACCGTCAATGACTTGAACCGCATTGCGCCCAGCCTGGAAATCCAGCAGGCGCCGGGCCAGAATACCGGCGGCGGTGGCGCCATCCGCGGCATCGGCACGCAGACTTTCTCGGCCGGCGCGGTCGCGTCGGTTGGCGTGGTCGTGGATCAGGTGAGCCAGGGCAACGCCAATATCTCCGACCTGTTCGACGTGTCGCGTATCGAAGTGCTCAAAGGCCCACAGGGCACGCTCTTTGGCCTCACCACGTCGGCGGGCGTCATCAACATCACAACCAACGCGCCCGACCCGACCGGTTTTTCCGCGCGTGTCCGCACCGAATTGTCGGATGCGGGGACGGCAGGTTCGAAATTCGGCAATCAGGTTATCCAGGGCGTGGTCAACATCCCGCTCGCATCCAACGCCGCGATACGCGTGTCGGGCGTCACCAACTTGCGGCAGGGCGTCAATCGCAACACGCTGACCGGCGACTATAATGGCAATGACCGCTATGGCGTGCGCGCGCGCCTGCTATGGGAACCGACCGAGCGTCTGACGGTCAATGCGATCGGCGATTATACCAAGAGCCGGGCCGAAAATGGCGGCGACTTCTTCACCTTCGTCAAGACCAGCCAACCTGGTTCCGCGCTAGGCGGGGCGATCCAGGATGGCACGGGGATCACGGCACGCCTTGCCACTTGTGGCGTGACGCCGGGTGAGGGCAATCGCAACTATTGTTCCAGCAACAGCTTCGTCGGCCGTTCCGAAAATTATGGCGGGTCGCTTCAGTTGGACTATGAGGCCGATCCGTTCACGCTGACGTCGGTCACCGCCTATCGCAAGTCGAACGAGACCGGTTTTGGCGCAGCGACCGATGTGTTCCGTGGCGAACCGCTGGAGTTGCAGGTCGGCAATGGCCGAGTCAATCGCCGCCTCAGCCTGTTCACGCAGGAGTTCCGCGTCTCCTCGCCTGCGGACCAGTTCCTCGAATATACGCTGGGCGCTTTCTATTCGAATCAGAAGCAGCTGCGCGATCCCGAAACCCTGTCGGTGTCGGTCATACCGTTCCCCGGCCTCGTCATTCCGATCGTGCGCAACCCCGGCGCCGATGTCGAGATCAAGGATGAATCGCTCGCCTTTTTCGGCCAGGGTACCTTCCATCTGTCGCCCAGCCTGCGCCTGATCGCTGGCGGCCGCTACACCACCGATCGTCTGTCGCTCGACTATTACGACTATGCCGTCCCGGCCGATCCGTTCAGCCGGACCGTTTTGGACGTGCAGAAATTCTCGTGGCGTCTGGGCGCGCAATATTACCTGGACCAACGGACCATGGTCTATGCGACGGCATCGCGCGGCTTCAAGGGCGGGCAGATCGCTACGCCGTCGGCACCGCTCAAGCCGTTTGTGGTACTGCCGGAAATCCCAATGGCCTATGAAGCAGGCCTCAAGACCACCTTGTTTGGTAGCTGGGTCGCGGACCTCAACCTCTTTTACCAGAAGATCAAGAATTTCCAGGCGCAGCAGTGCACGGTCGATGGCAATGCCGTTATTTCTTGCGTTCAGAGAAACATCGATGGCGTGAAGTCGCGCGGCGCGGAGATCAACTTCTTCGGCAAGGTTTTTGACGGCCTGTCGCTGAACACTGGCTTCATCTACGCCAAGGCGACCTATCCCAAGGGCTTTGTCGGCACCGATGGCACCAATATCGGCAGCACCCAATTGGCCTATGCGCCCAAATATAAGTTCACCCTGTCGGGCGAATATGAAGTGCCGGTGACCAGCCGTTTCAACGCTTTCCTGGCGGCGGATACGATATGGAAGTCGCGGGTCCGCTACGAAGCTAATTCGATCCCCGAAACCACATTCCGTTCGCACTGGCTGGTAGGTGGCCGGATCGGGGTTCGGACCGAGGATAATCGCTACAGCATCGCTGTGTTCGGCCGTAACCTGTTCAATGTGCATGAGCCGTCGCTGCTGCAGAGCAACCTGCCTTATACGAACACGGTCAGCACGAACCCTCTCGTAACCGAACAGAATATCGGTGCCATTTACGGACCGCAGTCTTTCCGTCAGGTCGGCATCAGCCTCGACGCGAAGTTCTGAACGGACAGGGGCATGGTGGGGCAGTAGGCTTCGCCATGCCCGTTCATGACGCGGCACAAGAAAGGGGACGAATGAATCAAATCGCACAGTCGATTGCCGCGCTCGGCACGGGACTGGGGCCAGATGTTCTTGCCCAATGCCGCGCCTTGTTCGATGCGGAGCAATCGGCCCTGGCGGCAGAGGTTCCCGTAACTCGGGCCGATGTCGCCTATGGCCCGGATGTCCGCCATCGCCTTGACCTCTACCAGCCGCAGGGCGATGGCCTCGCGCCCATCCTCGTATTCGTCCATGGCGGCGGTTTCGTGAAGGGGGACAAGGGCGGCGCGGACGCATGGCCGAACGCCAATGTGGGCCGCATGGCCGCGCAGGCCGACTTCCTGGGCGTCGTGATCAATTATCGCCTCGCGCCCGATCATGCATGGCCTACAGGCGCGGAGGATGTCGCGTCGGTCGTTGCATGGCTCAAGGCGGAAGCGGCACGGCATGGCGGCGATCCCGACCGGATCGTGTTGATGGGCACATCGGCGGGGGCCGTGCATGTCGCGGCCTATCTCAAGCTGGCGGGGGCAAAGGACATTCGTGCCGCCATCCTGCTCTCGGGCCTTTACGGCTACACGCCGCTCGATCAGCGCGACACGCTCTATTATGGCGACGCGGCGCTTTATCCTGACCGGATGCCGCTGGAGGCTGTCGCGTTGACCCCGCTGCCGCTATTCCTCGCCTGCGCCGAATTCGATCCGCCGCGCTTTCAGGCGGAGTTTCTCGGCCTCCTCCAGGACCGGCTTGACCGCCACGGCACCATGCCGCGTGCGTGCATCCTGTCGGGCCACAATCATTATTCCATGGCCATGCATCTGGGCACCACCGACCGGCGACTAGCCGACGAAATCTGCACCTTCGTGCGCGAAACGACCGCCTGACAATCATAATAGGAGAGACGGAAACCATGCTGGACCGCAGAACCCTTCTGGCCACCGGAGCTGCCGCAATGGCCGCTCCAGCCCTTGCCGCGCGCAAGAGCGCCGACCCCGCTTTTCCCAAGGGCTTCCTATGGGGTGCCGCCACCGCGCCGCACCAGATCGAAGGCAATAATATCGCCAGTGACCTCTGGTTCCTGGAGAACCAGAAGCCCACCGTCTTCGCCCAGCCTTCCGGCGACGCCTGCAACAGTTTCGAACTATGGGAAACCGACCTCGACCTGGCAAAGACGATGGGCCTCAACGCCTATCGCTTCGGGATCGAATGGGCGCGGATCGAGCCGGAAAAGGGGCTGTTCAGCCAGGCGATGCTCGATCATTACAAGGCGATTATCGATGGATGCCGCACGCGCGGCCTGACGCCGATCGTCACCTACAGCCATTTTACCGCGCCGTGCTGGTTCAGCGCGCAGGGGGGCTGGACGAACCCGGAAAGCGCCGCGCTGTTCGCCCGCTATTGCGACAAGGCGACCCGCGCCTTTGGGCAGGGGATCGATCGCGTCATCACCTTCAACGAACCCAACATCCTGCTGTTGCTCAAGCCCATGCTGCCGCAGCAGGTGTGGGATATCCAGAAACTGACGCTGGACACCGCCGCCAAGCGGCTGGGCGTCCCCAAATTCGTCAGCGCCAATGTCGCGGGTTTCGATGATTTGCCTGCGCTGCAAAAAGGGCTGCTTACCGCACACAAAGCTGGCAAGGCCGCGATCAAGGCCGTGCGGCCTGACCTTCCGGTCGGCATCTCTCTGGCAATGCTGGACGACCAGGCTGTCGGCAGGGCGTCGATCCGCGATCGGATGCGCGGCGAGCTTTATGGTGAATGGCTCACTGTAGCGAAGGGCGACGACTTCATCGGCGTGCAGAATTATGAGCGCGCATTGTGGGGCGGCAAGGGCCGTCTGCCCGCGCCAAAGGGGTCGCCGGTCAATTGGTCCGGCACGGAAGTCTGGGCACCTTCGCTCGGTGGCGCCGTCCGTTATGCCCATGAAGCGACTGGCGTGCCGATCCTGGTGTCCGAACATGGCGTCGGCACGGAAGACGACGCTGTTCGTGCAAAATTCATTCCCGAAGCCTTGGCTGGTCTGAAAGACGCGATTGACGATGGCGTGCCGGTGCTGGGCTATTGCCATTGGTCGCTGCTCGACAATTTCGAGTGGATATTCGGCTATAAACCCAAATTCGGGCTGCACAGTGTCGATCCGATTAGCTTCGCGCGCACGGCTAAGCCTAGCGCCGCCGTCTATGGTGCCATCGCGCGCCGCAACGCCTTGTAAGGAGTAGGAGCCATGAAACGCTTCGCCATCGCCGCCGCGCTGTTGTTCGCCGCGCCTGTCGCCGCGCAGATGCCCATCCCCGTGCCTGCACAAGCCCCCGCCGAACCGAATGCGATCCCGCTCTATCCGGCCATGAACGCACCCAAGGCCTCCACCGAAAACTGGGTGCGCTTCGGGCAGGATCTGGCGGTGCGCAACGTCACGGTGCCGACTTTGACCCCCGTCCTGCCCGATCCCGCCAAGGAGACCGGCGCGGCCGTGATCGTTGCGCCCGGCGGTGCGTTCATGCTGCTTTCGATGGAGCATGAGGGCTGGAGCGTGGCGCGATGGCTTGCTGATCATGGCGTGGCCGCATTCGTGCTCAAATATCGGCTGAACCAGACGCCGCCCGACACGGCCCAGGCCGCCGCCTATATGGGTAAGCGCATGGCGGAGTCGCTGCGCGATCCGACCGCCGCGCCCGGCATCACCGAACCGCGCGCCACGCTCGACGCCCTAGCCGCGCTCAAGCTGGTGCGCGGCAAGGCCGGGTCATGGGGCATCGATGCGCGACGGGTCGGCATGATCGGCTTTTCCGCAGGGGCGATGACCACGCTGAACGCTGCTTTGGAAGGGCAGGGGAGCGATCGCCCGGCCTTCATCGGCTATGTCTATGGTCCGATGCTGGCGCGGGATGTACCCGCCGACGCGCCGCCCATGTTCGCCGCCATCGCCAATGACGACAGCCTGTTTCCCAATCCATCCTATGGCTTGGTCGAAGCGTGGCGTAGGGCGCACGTGCCGGTCGAACTTCATGCCTATGAACGGGGCAACCATGGGTTTGGCATGGGTAAGCCCGGCACGACGACCATGGGCGTGATGCCGCAATTCCTTTCGTGGATGGCAATGCGCGGTTTGCTCGGCAAGTCCCCGGACCAATGACGCATGGAATTTCGATCGGGCGGGAAGCGGCGATCAGTGTCGTCATCAACGGCGTCCTCAGCCTTGCCTTCTTTTTGGGCGTATTTGGCACCCAATCCCGCTGGTTGTATTGGACGGGGCCTGACGAACTTGCGCTGGATTTTGTGCCGCAAAGCATGGCGGTCGCATTGATGAGTGCGCTCGTCCCGGCGCTGATCGCACGGCGGCGCTTGGGTAAGCAGCTGGCGCTGCACCCGATCCTGATCCGCGCTGCACTCTTTGCCTTAGCGGGCGCTATTTTGGGTGGCCTGCTGGCCTTCGCTATCAGCCAGGCAGGGCTTCCGCCAATCGATTGGGCCAATGCTCTGGCGATCAAGATCGCCTATGGCGGCGCGCTCGGTGCGCTGGTCGCCAGCCTGGCGCTCCGACGGTTGCTTTCGTCGGCCAAGTCGTTTGCATAAAAGGATCATGTTGATGAAAGCCCGCACTGCTCGCCTTATCGCCCTGCTGGCCTGTGCGGCGATGGCGACGCCTGGCCTGGCGGACGAACTGGCCGACGGCTTTCGCAACCCGCCGCAGTCGGCGCGCCCGCGCGTGTGGTGGCACTGGATGAATGGCAATGTCACCAAGGATGGGATCGACAAGGATCTCGACTGGATGGCGCGCATGGGCATAGGCGGCGTCCAGAATTTCGACGCCAATCTGCAGACGCCCCAGATCGTGCCACAGCGGCTGACCTATATGACCGACGGTTGGAAAGACGCCTTCCGTCACGCGGTCCGCACCGCCGATGCCAAGGGGCTGGAGTTTGCCATCGCGGCGTCGCCCGGCTGGAGCGAAACCGGCGGTCCCTGGGTCAAGCCGCAGGACGCGATGAAGAAGCTGGTGTGGAGCGAAACCGACCTGCGTGGTGGCCAGCGACTGAAAGGCGCGCTGCCTGCGCCGCCGTCCATCACCGGGCCTTTCCAAAGCGCGAAGTTCAGCGATCCGCTGGCGGGCGGCGGGGCGGCGGACGCGCTACCCAGCTTCTACGCCGATGCGCATGTCCTTGCCTATCCGGTCAGCGGCAGCCCTTTGTCGCAACCGCGCATCACCCAAATCGACGGCAGCAGCCTTGCCGTAGCGCCGCTGCTCGACAATGACCTGGAAACGGTGGCGCAGATTGCCAAGGGCGATGTCGGCCATCCCGGCGGACTGATCCTCGACTATGGCAGGCCCGTCACCATCCGATCGGCCAGCCTGTTCGTGCCCCATGCACGGCCGCCCTTCGGCGATCCCGCCTATCGCCCCACGCTGGAGGCAGAAACGGCGCAGGGCTGGCAGGCGGTGGGCCGCTTCGCCCTCACTGAAGCGTCCACGACGATCGGCTTCGCGCCCGTCACTGCGCGGCGTTTCCGGCTGCTGCTGTCGCCCAACGATGCGCCCAAATCCCCTGGCCTGGGCGATGGCGCGCCCGGCGCCATGATGATGGATGTCTTCGCGCAGCCGAGCAGCGCCACCTTCGGCATCGGCGACTTCCATCTGTCCGCACAAGCGAAGATCGATCAATATGAAGCAAAGGCGGGCTTTGCCATCGTCCCCGATTATAACAGGCTTAGCGAAGGCGCATCGCCGGTTGGACAGGCCATAGATCCGGCCAACGTCGTTGACCTGACGTATCGCCTCCGCCCCGATGGTACGCTCGACTGGACCGCGCCCAAGGGCAGCGACTGGCGCATCGTGCGCATGGGCTATTCCCTGACCGGCAAGATGAACCATCCGGCCACACCCGAAGCGACCGGACTGGAGGTCGACAAATATGATGCGGCCGCCGTGCGCCGCTATCTGGAAACCTATCTTGGCCTGTATCGCGATACGGTGGGCGCGGACTGGATCGGCAAAAAGGGGATACGCGCGCTGCTGACCGATAGTATCGAGGTCGGCGCGTCCAACTGGACCCCGCGCATGGTCGAGGAATTCAGGGCGCGGCGTGGTTATGATCCGCTGCCCTATCTGCCTGCATTGACCGGCGCGGTGGTCGGATCGGCTGCGCGCAGCGATGCCTTCCTCCACGATTACCGCCTGACTCTGGCCGATCTGCTGGCCGACGCCCATTATAGCACGGTGGCGAAGGTCGCGCATGAAAACGGCCTGACCGTCTATGGCGAGGCGCTGGAAAATGGCCGCCCGGTGCTGGGTGACGATCTTTCCATGCGCGCACATACCGATGTGCCGATGGCGGCGATGTGGACCTTCAACCGGGGGGCTGCGCCGCGTCCGACCTTGATCGGCGATATGAAGGGCGCAGCCTCGGTCGCGCATATCTACGGCCAGAATATCGTTTCGGCCGAATCCATGACATCCGTCTTTGCGCCCTGGGCTTTCGCACCGTCGGACCTTAAGCGGGTGATCGATCTGGAGTTTGCGTCCGGCGTCAACCGGCCGATCGTCCATACCTCCGTCCACCAGCCGGTGGACGATAAGCTGCCGGGGCTCAGCCTGATGATCTTCGGCCAATATTTCAACCGGCACGAAAGCTGGGCGGAGATGGCCAAGCCCTGGGTCGATTATATGGCGCGCACCGGCTATTTGCTCCAGCAGGGCCGCGATCAAGCCGATGTCGCCTATTTTTATGGCGAGGATGCGCCGATCACGTCGCTCTTCGAACATGGCGTTCCTGCTGATCTGCCGACCCGTTACGGCTATGATTTCGTCAATGCCGACATCCTGACCCATCGCATGACGGTGGATAAGGGCGAACTGGTGGCGGGTAACGCCCGTTACCGCGCGCTATATCTGGGCGGATCGAGCCGGGTGATGACGCTGGCGACTTTGCAACGCATTGCCGCGCTCGTGGACGATGGCGCGACCGTGATCGGCATGGCCCCGGAACGCGCGCCCGGACTTCAGGATGATGCCGCTGCCTTCAAGGCGTTGGCGAGCCGTTTGTGGAGCGGCACTGCGCGTACCAAGGGGCGCGTGATCGCCAGTCGCGACGCCGAAGCGGCGCTCGCCAGCGTCGGTATCGGACCGGATTTTCGTATAGGCCAAGGCGCTGCTGATGCGGACTATCGCTTCGTTCACCGCAAACTGGCGGATGGCGACCTTTATTTCGTTAACAATCGCACGGCGAAGGCCGGACGGATCGAGGCGCGATTCCGTGTTACGGGTAAGCAACCGGAAATCTGGCATGCGATCGACGGGACGGCAGCGCCGCTATCCTATCGGACCGAAGGCAGCGAAACGGTGATCCCGCTGGATGTCGGCGCGGAAGATGCCTTCTTCATCCTCTTCCGTCGGCCCGCCACAGCATCGTCCGCCACGATTGCGGTCAAGGCTGCCCGTTCAATCGCGACGCTCGACAACCCATGGACCGTCCGTTTCCAGCCCGGCCGTGGCGCGCCCGCGCAGATCAAAATGGCAACCCTCAGCCCGCTAAACAGCAATGCCGACCAAGGCGTCCGCTATTTCTCCGGCACTACGGCCTATAGCACGCGCTTTGCTTTGCCGAAGGGGGCGAAGGTCGGGGCGTCGCTGTGGCTCGATCTCGGTCAGATCGGCGACGTCGCCGAAATACGCGTCAATGGTCAGGTAGCGGGCACCAGTTGGTTCGCGCCGTACAGGATCGACATCGGCAAATTCGTGAAAGCAGGCAGCAATGCGCTGGAGGTCAAGGTCGCCAATCTGTGGGTCAATCGCCTGATCGGCGATCAGCAACCGGGCGCGCAGAAGATCACCTTCACGGCGGCCCCAACCTATAAACCTGATGCGCCGCTGCGCCCGTCCGGCCTGATCGGACCGGTGCAGCTTCTGGCCGAATGACCTTTAATGATCGAATGTCTCGCCGCCGCGGGTCGGCGGCGGGCGCTTGACCTTTCGCAGTTGCTTCATTCCCAGAAAGACCGCGACGACAATGGCCGGGATCAAGGCCAGGTCGATCCAGCCGGGCAGATGCCCGCCCTGATGCTCGATCGCTTCCTTTAGATAATGCCACAGGCCGAATGCATAATAGCTGATCGCGACGACCGACAAGCCTTCCACCGTATGCTGCAAACGGAGTTGCAATCCGGTGCGCCGGTCCATCGACGCCAACAGATCGCGGTTCCGCCGGGCGAGCGCGGTATCGACCCGCGTGCGCAGCATGGCGCTGGTCCAGGCGACGCGTTGCGACAAATCGTCCAGGCGGCGGCCGAACGCGTCGCAGGTGCGCATCGCGGGCAACAGTCGGCGTTCTGTGAAATCGTCCAGGGATCGATAGCCGCGCACCGGCGCGACTTCCAGCCGACGGATGCGGTCGAAGCACAGTTCGGCATAGGCTCGGGTTGCGCTCATGCGATAGCGGGTGCGCGCGACGATGTGCGCGAGTTCGGCGCTCAACGAAGATAGATCCTCCAGCACCGCATCGGCATCGGCCTGCGGCTGCGCCACGCGCGCGGTGATCTCCGTCAGCCGTTGCTCCAGTGTCGCCAGAATGGGCGTCGCCTGTTGCGCTTCGGGCAGGCCCAGCAGCGCGATCTTGCGATAATTGCCCAATTCCTGAAGCCTTTGCACCAGCAGCGCGGCTTCCGCGCCCTGCAGTCCGCGGTCCTGGATCAGCAAGCGGCCAAAGCCATTGTCATGGAGCCGAAAATCGCACCAGATGCGCGCGCGCCCTTGCGCGATGTCGGAGATGATGAGGTCGTCAGACGCGAAATGCGCGGCTGTTGTCGCGGCGGACGGTTCGTCGCCGGTCAGCGCGATCTGGGTCGACCGGATGATCCGTCCGGGCAATCGGGCGATCCAATGGGCGACGGGTTGGAAAGGGGTCAGGTCGAACGGCGCCCCGTCGCCATCGGCGATGAAACTATAGGTAATGAATTCGCTGTGCCGCTCCCAGGAAAATCCCAGCAAACCGATGCGGCAGGCGAAGAAGCGGTCGCTCGCGTCGGGCGAAGGGATTTCGGGAGGGAGTAGGTCGCGCAGGGCGACCACGCTGTCCTGTGCTTCGGCGTCATCGACGATCATCATGAATTGCACGATGCGAGCCGGCGTATCCAGTCGTGGCATTTTGCGCACATGCATCTCACGCGAAAGCGATGCCCGCAGAGGATGACTGCGCTGCGAGAGGTCGGGAAAGAGGCTCGCGCCTACTTGCGTGTCTGCGCCCATTGTCGTTGCTTCCCCCTACGTCCCCTTTTGTCATACTAATGGGGGCGATCTGCAAGGCGGAATTGGTTCGAGAGTCAGATACGACGGGCGATCGCTCCTGCGGCCCAGCCCATGCCGACCGCCATGGCAATCGCCACAAGGCCATAGAGGATGGGCCAATGTTCGGCGGAACTGGCCATGAATTGTTCGAAGCCGGATTTGCGCACCGTGATATCCCGCACGGCGGCTGCGACTACCCGGCCATCCTGCACAAGGAAGGTTTCGGCGGTATAGTCGCCCACGATCACGCGCGCCGACAGCGGCAGGCGCGCGCGATACAGCACGCCGTCGGTGATTTCGACCGTGCCCGGTCGTTCGACGAACAGGCCGGACCGGTCGCGCAAGTCTATCAGTCCCGCCTGGAAGCGCGACAGTTCCGCACTTTCGTTAAGGGAGGATGGCGATAGTTGCAGCTTGTCGACCCCCAGTTCGTAGATGGCAGCGGTCCTCTCATCCACGATCCGGTCGATCGGGCGGGAGGACGCCATCGCATAGAAGCTGGGCGCGGATCGGAAGCGAACGGTGTCGGCATTGACCCATATACCGGCGACCTTCTGCTTTTCGCGCATGGTGATGGACTGTTCCGGTCCCTTGAGCACCACCACGATGTCGGCCGGTTTGTCGGGCCGCCGCCCGTCCGGATAGACGATCGCGCCGAACAGCAGCAGGTCGGCGCCAGTGAAGCTATATTGAATTTCCACGTCGCGCTGCGACACGTCGGGCACGAGGTGCGGCTCATCCGCGCCGCCAAGCAGGATCGCCACGGGCAGGGCGAACAAGGCGTACCAACGACGCATCAGCGCAGGTCGATCGTATAGATTTCGTCCGGCCGCCACCCCAGCCCCAGCGCCATGCGACCTGCAACCAGCAGCACGATCGCGGCGAGCAGGATGCGCAGATATTCGGGCCGGATGGACATGGACAAGCGGGTGCCGATCTGCGCGCCGGTGACGCTGCCGATCAGCAGCAGCAATGCCAGGACCAGATCGACCGCCTTGGTCGTCATGGCGTGCATCATCGTCGTCGCCATCGTTACGAACAAAATCTGGAACAGGGATGTGCCGACCACCGATTGCGTGGCCATGCCCAGAAGATAGAGCATCGCGGGCACCAGGATGAAACCACCACCAACGCCCAGCAACATAGTGAGGATGCCGGTCGCTATGCCCAGCAGCAGCGGTGCCAGCGGCGAGATATACAGGCCCGAACGATAGAAGCGCCAGCGCATCGGCAGGGCGGCGACCAGCGGATGATGCCGCCGCTTGCGGGCCGGGGGGCGCTTGCCGGTCTTCAACGCGACCAGCGCCTGGATCGATTCCTTTGCCATCAACGCGCCGATGCCGCCCAGCATCAATACGTAAAGAATGCCGATGACCGTATCGATCTGCCCTATTTGTTGCAGCAGTCGGAAGATGAAGACGCCCAGGCCCGCCCCGATCACCCCGCCTGCGATCAGCACGCCGCCCATGCGGAAATCCACGGTGCCCCGCGACATATGAGTGAACACGCCCGACACGCTGGCCCCGGTAACCTGCGATGCCGCGGAGGCCGCCGCGACTGTCGGCGGAATGCCATAGAAGATAAGAAGCGGCGTGGTGAGAAAGCCGCCGCCCACGCCGAACATGCCGGACAGCAGCCCGACGATGCCGCCCAGGCCGATGATGACGAGTGCGTTGACCGACAGATTGGCTATGGGCAGGTAAAGATCCATGCCAGCCGGAGGTAACGCCAACCGACGGCGATAGAAAGCGGCGAAAGAGGCAAGCGGTCAAAAATCGGCGGCGAGGGTGATGGCAAGGCCAGATCCGGGTAGCGCGTCTCCCGCCACCCGTTCGCGCCACTCGACGGAAAGCCGCGCGCCGCCCTGTGGCAGCGGCAGGCGAACCTGTATTTCCGGGCCGATGTCCAGCCTGCTGACGCCGGGTTGTGCGCCGCCGGACAGCGCTGCGCCGACGCGCAAGGGCGATTGCGCGATCGGTGTAGCAAGCGAGAATTTGCCATCGATAAAGCCGTCACGTTGCCGAAACCCCACGATGCCGGTCTGGGCATAGGCTTCCGCCATGATTGCGGGGGCTATTGCGACAGGCCCGAAGCCGCCTACGGCCATGAATGCATTGGCATTGCGCGCTGCCTGTCCAATGGCGATGCGCCGCTCCACCGCCAACCTGATCGGCACGGCGTCTAAGGGGCGAATCGACAAGCCGACGGCGCCTTCAAGGGCAGCAGGACGCTGAAGCGCGCTACTCATGCGAGCATAGGCGGTGGCTGCGTTCGGAGCACCCGATGTCAAGGCATAGTCTATCCTAGCGCCGACTTGGGAGCCGCCCAACTGCCCGGTCGGGACGGCCTGGCCGCCACTCATGGCGCCCGGTCGCCATAGCAACCATGACGCCGCGCGCCATCGATCCGAAACGCTTTGGGTGGTCATAAGGGGAGAGGGGCCAGCCGTGGGGGCCGCAATCTCCTGAATGGCATCGGGATCACCGGCATGAGGGCGGCTGGCAAACTCTGCGGATTCCGTCACGAATGCCATCAGGTTGATGGGTGTCACTTCGGGTTGACTGGTCGAGGACGTGGCGCGGGGAGCGAGCCTGTTACTTGCGACCACATGCTTCGTCATCACGGTTGCGGCGGGGGCGGCGATCTGTGGCAATGGAGGCAGGATGGTCATGGCGCTGCTACCCATCAGAACCTGCGGTGCCAAAGCGGCGACTTCCAACTGGCGCTCAGCGACGGCATGGCTCGTCGAAGGCGGGAAGGGTTGCTGCGCGACAAGCCGCAGCGCTACCCAGCCAAGCATCAGCATGGCAAAGAAGCGGAAGGGCCGCCCGCTGACTGAGCCTGTCATGGATCGGTTTTCAAGTCGGGGAAACTATGCTGGGTCTTGTCCCATGCGAGTGGAGTGCCAGCCAGCGACTTGGCATATTGAAACACGGCACGCCTTGCCGCCAATATGGCGATATAATTGGCAATGACCGTACGGGGGATCGACATGATGGCTTGACGCCAGCCATAGGTGCGGCCGACGAACAGGGCACGCATCGCTGTGCGCCAGACCATCAGAGCGAGGGTGATTTGCAACAGCGTGTCGATCCAATAGGGAAGCGGCGGCTGCGGCAGCGGCATCAACAGGCTGAGGCACAGGATCAGGCTCCACAGGATCAGAGCCACATAGGCGGCGAACAGTATGAGCGCCGCCAGCGTGGAACGCCGGTCGCGGATGCGCATCCACCATTCGGCAGGCCCGCCATGCCACCCCATGCGGTCCCACCCCGCCAATGATATGCCGACCATCCAGCGGGCTTTTTGCCGGACCGCAGCATCGATCCTGTCGGGGAAATATTCGCGTGTCGCCACCAGCGCACCAGTGGCGTCGCGCATCCGTACGAACACGCCGCGTCCGCCCATATTGGCTATTCGCAGGCCCGCTTCATAATCTTCGGTCAACGACGACGGGTCGAACGGGCCGCCATGAATGGGATCGGACAAGCGACCGATCGTTGCCCGTTCGAATGCGCAGGCAACCCCGGCGGAGGGGATCGACGCACCCAGTGCTTCGCGCACCGTCAAGGCTTTGCCATGGTTTTCCGCGAATTCGTCGCCATAGTGATTGGATATGGCGCGCGCCAGCCAAGTGCCGCGACCGGGGAGCGGCAGGACCGGCAGTTGGACAAGCTCGAACCGGTCGATCATGAAGTCGAACAAGCGAATTTCGTCGGGATGAACCACATCCTCCGCATCATGCAGCACGACTGCCTTGAAGGCCTTGCCCATGGACCGTTCGACGTCCAGCATCGCACGCCACAGGACGTTGAGGCAGTCGGCCTTGGTGCTGGGGCCGGGGCGCGGGTTGATGCCGACGATGATGCGGGGTTCGTTGGTGGCGATCGACGCCACAGCATCGATGGTGTCCTGATCGTTAGGATAGACGCCAACGAATATGCGATAATCATCGCCTGGCCAGCAGGCCAGCGTGTGACTTAGCATGGCGCCGATGACCTCTGCCTCCCGCCAGGCGGGTATGAAGATGGCGATCCGGCCGGGATTGGACGATGCGGGCAGCGTCGCAGTGGTCATGCGCGGATAGCGCGCGTAAATGGTGACGTTGCGCCAATAGCGGCGGCACAGGAACAGCAGATCGACCAGAAAATCATCTAGCCCACCGATCGCCAGGCCGACGACGGCGAAGAACAGGACTTCATGGTAAAGGGCCAACAAAGCCCCAGCCAAAATCTCTTCCAAGACGGCCCCCCATTCCGCTATGCGGCAGAGGATGCCATTTGTGTCACGTCGTTCCAAGTCTTTTACATATTTTGCTGAGAAGTCTTTGGATTTGCATTTAATCCTTGATTGTCGCCCGCTGCGAAACGCTGTCTGCGATATGGAAAAGCTATGAACCGACCGCCAATTCGATCCGCATTCAGCGCTTTTCTGGCATGGGAAGCAGGCAGCGCGGTGTTGCTGATGATCGCGGCGGCGGTGGCGATGCTGCTGGTGAACCTGCCGGGCGGGGCGGGGCACGCCTATCATGTCATGCTGCACGCGCCGATCGGACCGATCCTGTCGCCACAGATCGGGCCGATGACGCTGCATCTGTGGATCAATGATGGTTTGATGGCGATTTTCTTCCTGCTGGTAGGGTTGGAAATCAAACGCGAATTCGTCGCCGGTGAATTGTCCAGCTGGGCGACGCGGCGGCTGCCGATCGTCGCGGCGGCAGCTGGCATGGCCGCGCCTGCATTGGTCTATCTGATAGTGACGGCAAACGAGCCTGCGCTGAGCCAGGGCTGGGCCATTCCGGCCGCAACCGACATCGCTTTCGCGATCGGGGTGCTGGCGTTACTGGGCCGCCGCGCGCCGGCGTCGTTGAAATTGTTCCTGACCGCAGTCGCCATCGTGGATGACATGGGGGCGGTCGCGATCATCGCCCTATTCTATAGTCATGGTCTTGATCTTATGGCGCTGGCTGGTGCGGGTGGCGTGCTGGTTGTCATGTATGGCCTGAACCGAGCTGGGGTGAAGGCTCTGGTCCCTTATCTGTTGGGCTTCGTTCTTCTTTGGTTGCTGATGCTGCTGTCCGGCGTGCATGCGACCGTTGCGGGCGTACTGGCGGCGATGACGGTACCGATCGGGGCTACCTCCGGCGGATCGCACAGCCCCCTGCATAGACTGGAACATGCGCTTCATCCCTGGAGCGCCTATCTGATCGTGCCGCTTTTCGGCTTTGCCAATGCCGGTCTGCATGTCGGCGGAGATGCAGGCGCCATGCTTTTCGCGCCTCTATCGCTGGGCGTCGCGATGGGGTTGTTTCTTGGCAAGCAGGTCGGCGTTTTTGGCGCGGTGTGGATCGCGGTACGCCTGGGCTTTGCCGAGCGACCTGCGGGGGCAAGCTGGAGCCAGATTTACGGCATGGCGATGCTGTGCGGCATCGGTTTCACCATGAGCCTGTTCATCGGTGCGCTCGCTTTTCCCGGGCAACCGATGTTTGTCGAGGAGGCAAAGGGCGGGATATTGCTGGGATCGTTGCTATCGGCCCTGTCCGGCTATGTCGTGTTACGCTGGATAGCGCGTCCAGTTGCCTCCGCCGCAGGGTAAGCGGGTTCGCCAACCAAATACTTACGCGCTATAACCGTTACGCTAACGCCGCGAGTTTAAATCGACCAATCTTTTCGAATATGGAAGGGAGGAGGGCGAATATGGAGATGGACGTCAACTATCTGCTGCACCGTCAGCAGATGTCGCTTATCCGGGCGCAGTCGAGCCGATCCGACAAAGGTCGCGACGCTTATGAAAATCTGGCGCAACGCTATGCCGAACGGATCGACGCCTACCGCCGTGAAAACGAACGGTTGATCATCCACGCGCATTGACGGCACTGTCAACGGCGTTCGATCAACCTTTCGATGGCAAGATGATGGGCGGCATCGTCGCCACATTCTTTTTCCAATACCGCTTTGATGCGCTGAAGCTCCGCTTCGGTCAGATGTTCGATGCCGATAAAATCGTTACGGGCATTGTCGACCGCACGGATCAATTCGTCCAGCTTGGCCTGGATCGCCGATCCGTCGCGATTTTGCGCATTCTGGATCAGGAATACCATCAGGAAGGTGACGATGGTCGTGCTAGTATTGATCACCAATTGCCATGTGTCGGAATATTGAAAGAAAGGCCCGGTGGCGAGCCACAGGATGACGCTGCCCAACGCCAGGGCAAAAGCGAGCGGTTGACCCGCCCAGTTGGCGACGCGATGCGACATGGCGGCGAAAATTTTATCCATGGACGATGCTATCCTTCGTGCGTTCGCGCCATTTATGCCTTGTTCAGCCGAACAGGGCCATTGAAAGCGCTATGATCCACAAGTCTTCCCGTTTGGTTGCAGCCTTCGCAATGGCTAGCCTTGCTGCCTGTACGTCCCTGTCACCCGAATCGCGGGTGCGGTCAGGGTTGGAAGAAGCCGGACTGTCGCCGAAAATGTCGGCGTGCATGGCGAAGCGGATGGTAGATCGACTGAGCCTGGCCCAGCTGAAAAAGCTGCAGTCGCTCGCATCGCTCCGCAAATCTCACAGCGGAAAAATGACTATCGATCAGATGCTGCATGAGGTGCGTGCATTGGATGATCCTGAGATTTTTGCGGTGACCACCAGATCCGCCCTAGCCTGCGCCTTATAGCCTTTTCGCTGGCGACCGGCGGATTGGCCTCCCACGCTTTGCAATTTTGCAAAGTGATTTTGCGAAATATTCTGGCGCCTCTCGGACGGCTGTGCTTATCCGCTGACATCAGATTTCAGCGAAGAGGGTCAGCGCTATGAACATTCATGAATATCAGGCAAAAGAGCTGCTGGCGAAATATGGCGCGCCCGTCGCCGCTGGCTATGCCGCCTTCTCGGTCGAGGAAGCCGTCGAAGCCGCCAAGAAGCTGCCCGGGCCGCTTTACGTCGTGAAGTCGCAGATCCACGCGGGTGGCCGCGGCAAGGGCAAGTTCAAGGAACTTGGCGCAGAAGCCAAGGGCGGCGTCCGCCTCGCCTTCAACCTGGATGAGGTCAAGGCCCACGCGACCGACATGCTGGGCAACACGCTGGTGACGATCCAGACGGGTGACGCGGGCAAGCAGGTCAACCGCCTGTACATCACTGACGGTGCCGACATCGCCAAGGAATTCTACCTGGCGCTGCTGGTCGATCGCGGCAGCAGCCGGGTCGCCTTCGTCGTGTCCACCGAAGGCGGCATGGACATCGAAGAAGTCGCACACTCGACCCCTGAAAAGATCCACAGCTTCGCCGTCGATCCCGCCGCTGGTTTCCAGCCGCATCATGGCCGCTCGATCGCTGCAGCGCTCGGCCTGACCGGTGACCTCGCCAAGCAGGCGGCCAAGGTGGCGTCGTCGCTCTATGCCGCGTTCCTCGACACCGATGCCGAGCAGATCGAAGTCAACCCGCTGGCGCTGACCGAGCAGGGCAACCTGCTGGTGCTGGACGCCAAGGTCGGTTTCGACGGCAACGCCATGTTCCGTCACAAGGACATCGCCGAACTGCGCGACCTGACCGAGGAAGATGCGGCCGAAGTAGAGGCGTCCAAGTACGACCTCGCCTACATCAAGCTGGACGGCAATATCGGTTGCATGGTGAACGGCGCTGGCCTGGCCATGGCGACGATGGACATCATCAAGCTGAATGGCGAATTCCCCGCCAACTTCCTGGACGTAGGCGGCGGCGCCACGACGGAAAAGGTGACGGCGGCGTTCAAGATCATTCTGCAAGACCCGGCGGTCAAGGGCATCCTGGTCAACATCTTCGGCGGCATCATGAAGTGCGACATCATCGCCAATGGCATCGTCGCCGCCGCCAAGGAAGTGAATCTGTCGGTTCCGCTGGTGGTGCGTTTGGAAGGCACCAACGTTCAGCAGGGCAAGGACATATTGGCGTCGTCCGGCCTGGCCATCGTCCCGGCGGACGACCTGGGTGACGCCGCCAAGAAGATCGTGGCGGAAGTGAGGAAGGCGGCCTGACGCTCGACCGCACATAAACGAAATACGCCTGATGGGCGTGGGTGGTCCGGAAACGGGCCGCCCACGTCCGTGTTTGCGTTGGTAACCGATAGTGTAAAACTGGAGGATGTTGGAAATGAAGATCATTGTGCCTGTCAAACGGGTCATTGACTATAATGTGAAGCCACGGGTGAAGGCGGACGGCACGGGCGTCGATCTGGCCAACGTCAAGATGAGCATGAACCCGTTCGATGAGATCGCGGTCGAGGAAGCGATCCGCCTGAAGGAAAAGGGCGTCGCAACTGAAGTCATCGCCGTGTCGATCGGCGTCGCCAAGGCGCAGGAAACGCTGCGCACGTCGCTCGCCATGGGCGCCGACCGGGCGATCCTGATCCAGACCGACGAAGAGGTCGAGCCGCTGGGCGTCGCCAAGCTGCTCGCCAAGGTGCAGGAAGAAGAAGGCGCTGGCCTGATCATCCTGGGCAAGCAGGCGATCGACGACGACAGCAACCAGACCGGCCAGATGCTGGCGGCGCTGCTGAACCTGCCGCAGGGCACGTTCGCGTCGAAAGTCGAAGTCGCGGACGGCAGCGTCAATGTGACCCGCGAAGTGGATGGCGGCCTGGAGACGGTGAAGCTGTCGACCCCGGCGATCATCACCACCGACCTGCGGCTGAACGAACCGCGCTATGCCTCGTTGCCCAACATCATGAAGGCCAAGTCGAAGCCTTTGGCGCAGAAGACCCCGGCCGATTATGGCGTGGACATCAGCGCGCGGCTGGAGACGCTCAAGGTCGTAGAACCGCCCAAGCGGTCGGCTGGCGTCAAGGTCGCCGATGTCGATGAACTGGTCGCGAAACTCAAGGCCCTAGGAGTGGCGGCGTGAGCCGCTGGAAAACAGGAGTTGCAGCATGAGCAAGACGCTCGTTTGGGTTGAACATGAGGGCGGCGCCGTCAAGGACGCGACCCTTTCCGCCGTCACCGCCGCCGCCAAACTGGGGGAAGTGCATCTGCTGGTTGCCGGGCAAGGCGTCGATGGCGTCGCCGCTGAGGCGGCCAAGATCGCTGGCGTGGGCAAGGTCCATGTTGCAGATGATGCCGCCTTCGCGCATGCTTTGGCCGAGAACGTCGCACCGCTGATCGTCGAACTGATGGGGCATCATGATGCCTTTATTGCCCCGGCCACCAGCAACGGCAAGAATATCGCGCCGCGCGTCGCCGCGTTGCTGGATGTCATGCAGATCAGCGACATCCTGTCGGTCGAGAGCGAAGACAGCTTCACCCGGCCGATCTATGCGGGCAATGCGATCGCGACCGTCAAGTCGAAGGATGCCAAGAAGGTCATCACCGTTCGCGGCACGGCTTTCGAGAAGGCGGCGCGGGACGGTGGCTCTGGCACCGTGGAAGCGGTCGCCTCCACCGGCGACAAGGGGCTGTCGTCCTTCGTCGGCGCCGAGATCGCCAAGCTGGAGCGTCCTGAACTGACCAGCGCCAAGATCATCGTGTCGGGTGGCCGCGCGTTGAAGGATGGCGAGACGTTCGAGCAGGTTATCTTCCCGCTCGCCGACAAGCTGGGCGCGGCGGTCGGCGCATCGCGGGCGGCGGTCGATGCGGGCTATGTGCCCAACGACTATCAGGTCGGGCAGACCGGCAAGATCGTCGCACCCGAAGTCTATGTCGCGGTCGGTATTTCCGGCGCGATCCAGCATCTGGCGGGGATGAAGGATAGCAAGACCATCATCGCCATCAATAAGGACGAGGATGCGCCGATCTTTCAGGTCGCAGACATCGGCCTGGTCGGCGATCTGTTCAAGATCGTGCCGGAGCTTACCGAAAAGCTGTAAGTCAGCGTGACGCAGTAGGAAAGGGCGCGGGGAGCAATCCCCGCGCCCTTTCTATTTATTCGCAGTTGATGTCGTTCTTGTCGATCGCACGCCCGGCCAGCGCGCCGCCCGCGCCGCCGATGATGGTGCCAAGCGTCTTCGATCCGCCCGGCGCAATGACGTTGCCCAGCACGCCGCCAGCGATGGCGCCGACGATGGTGCCGGTGGTGCCGTCATCACGCTTGCAATAATAGCGGCCGTCGCGATCGCGATAGATCTGGTCGTTGTCGCGGATGGGACGGCGAGCATAGCGAGGCGGGCCGCGACGGTCGCCGGGACGGTCATAGCCATATCCACGGCCGCCTCCATTATCCGACATGCAAGCGCCGAGCGGCAGCATGGCGAGGATGGCGGCGGCGATGATGGGTTTGCGCATGGAGTATCTCCTAATGTCGGTGTCTTTATGACCGCTAACAACTCTGTAGGACACCAGTCGTTGCAGAGGCCAAAAAGAAACCGCCCGCTGCGGCCGCGAGAGGGGGAGCGGCGGCGAGCGGGCGGTGACCGGCGGTTAGCGGGGGACAGGACCGCCGGATTGGGAAAGGCTTAGTTGGGCAGCGGACGGTTGATCGTGCTGCTTGATGACACTAGCGGCGACGTCGACGCGGTTTCGGCTTCAATTTCCGAAGCCTTGTCGGCGATGGTGGTCTTCGCGTCGTTGTAGCGGGTGACGAGGTCGTTCTTGAACTCGGTTAGCTTGCCTTCGTCATAGAGTTTCTTGCCGACATAGCCTGCGATAGCGCCGAAAATCAGGGTGCGGATCATGGGATGCTCCATTGTTGCGGTTCGGTGGAGATAACCGGCAAGGATGGCAGGAGTTCCGGCATGGATTGTCTGGACCGCTGCTTTTGCTAGGCTTGCGACGGACGGTGCGATGGGGGAGCCGAATGTCGGGATTCGATCTGGTGTTCGCGGCCTTCGGGCTGTTGCTGGGGTTGGCGATCAGTGAAGTGCTGGGCGGATTTTCCAGGGCTTTGAAACTGAAGCGGGGCGCCAAGCCGGTGCGGATCGGGTGGTTGACGCCGCTGCTGGGGCTGTTCGTGCTGCTCGACCTCACCAGTTTCTGGCTGTCGGCGTTCGAGGCCCGGGCGCAGATGGACGCCAATTATCTGACTTTGGTGGGCGTATTGGCCCTGGTCGGCGTCTATTATCTGGCCGCGACGCTCATTTTTCCCGACGAGCCGGAGGAATGGCCCGATTTCGACGACTGGTACGACCGGCACAAGCGGATGGTCATCGGCGGCGTGCTGAGCGCCAATATCGGCAATATCGTCGGCCAGACGCTGCTCGAACTCTACCGGCCATCGACCGGGCCGGAGATCAGCGATGTGGCGACCGCCTGGACGCTGCTGGCGCTGGTCGGCCTGTTGGCGCTGCTGATCGCCCTGCTGTTCGTGCGGTCGCGGCGGTGGAATGTCGCCATGCTGGCCGCGTTGCCCATGATATTGGTGACCGGGTCGGTCTATCTGGACATGGTATGAAGCCGGGCGTTCCGCGCGGGAACGCCCGGCCCAATCGCGTCGCTTATTCGGCGTGCGCGATGTTCACAGCGGCCATCTTGCCACGACGGTCCTGCTCCAGATCATAGGAGACGCGGTCCTTTTCGCGCAGCGTGGCGAGGCCAGCGCGCTCGACGGCGGTGATGTGAACGAACGCGTCCGGGCTGCCATCATCGGGAGCGATGAAGCCATAGCCCTTGTCGGCGTTGAAGAATTTGACGGTTCCGACGATGCTCATGGTAGTTCCTTCTTTCGTGCGGCGCGGCCCGTGTGGTCGCACCGGATCGCTAAAGGGGCAGGGAAAGAAGGAAACAGGTGCCGCAAAGCGCCGAGAACCGTCGATTTGCGACTGTAGCTGCCCTTTCATAGGGCATGGGGGGCGAAATAGCAAATGGGGGCGGGGGCTGGTGGCAAGTGTTGATGGGGGCGCACCGTGGCGTTCCTGGACGAAGGCCGGGGTCCAGTTCCACGGTTGAAACTGGACCCCGGCTTTCGCCGGGGAACGACCAGGCGGTGATTGGCGGGATTGGGCATTCGCTATTGCGGCGGGCCGGGCGAAGGCGCGTTTCATGGGCGCGCCGCATCTGTCATCCCGCCCCGGCCGTGGCGGTGGCGTGGGACGCGTCCTGCGCCAGGGCGAAACCGAAGAAATCGTCGCGGGCGAGGGCGGCGGCCTGTTCGTAGGGGCGGCGTTCGGCCTCCTGCTGGGCGGCGAGCGCCTCTTCCTCCGCTTCCGTCAGGTCGCGCTCATAATCGTCGACATCGTAGATGCTGTCGCTGGCGTCGCCGTCGAAACCGGGCGGCGGCGGGAAATCGGTGCGCCAGCGGTGCAGCTCTTCGTCCCACCAGATGCCGCGCAGCCGATCGGCGGCTTCGTCCGGCGGGAGATCGGCCAGGATCGGGGGCGGCGGGGGGCGAAGTTCACACCGTTCATCCGCGACGGAAAAGTGCGGATTTTGGGCTTTGTGCAGCGCCATGCGCGCGGCAACGAACAGGGCCGCCGATGCGCCGGAAGAGAGGGCGGTGGCGGTGTCCGTTTCGACCGGCTCGGGCGTGTCGGGCATGGTGCCGTCATAGAGGGTGGCGTCGTCCATGGTGCGCGCGGTCGGCTCCTTGCCGGGGCGGGGCAGGTTGAGGCTGTCGGCTTCCGCCTGGGCTTCGGCTTCCGGGCAGATCAGGTCGAGATAGGCGATGAAATCCTGCGCCACGACGCGGGCCAGCGCGGCATCGGACCCTTCGACCGGGCTGTCGGCCATGCGATCGAGCCGGGCGAGCATCGACATGGCGAGCCGGTTGTCGTGACGGTGGCGGGTGATCTCATAATTGTCGGGGTCTTTGCGGATGGTTTCCTCCGTTCCCATGATGGCGCGGGCGAGCAGAGTGTCGGCCAACCGCGCGCGAGCGATGAGGATCGCCGCGTCCCAGCCCAGGCGAAAGGCCGCGCCGTCGCGGCGGATGCGCAGCACATAGGCGGAGCGCGGCGTGATGAATGCGGCTTCGGACGCGAGGCGGATGACGCCGGTTGCAGCGAGGACTTCGAGGAAGCGGCGCTGGCGCGCGGGGGACCAGCCATCGACGCGGATTTGCGGGGCGGGGGTGGGGAGGATGGGGTCGTGATAGGACATGGGTCGCGTGCCTCCGGCTGAGGGGTTTGCCGGGAGGATAGGCGCGCGGAGGGTGTGTAGGACAGCGAATAGGATTTTTGGGGAGGGTTTCAGGGATATTGTTGGCGGGTGTGCTTGACCGAAACTATTTCGATGACATGTGCGCCGACCCGATAGACGAGGATATAATTGGGCGCGACGACCGCTTCGCGTGTGTCGGGGACACGCCCGGCGCGATGCATGTAGGGGTGGTCAGCTAGTCGTTCGGCAGCCTGTTCGAACAGATCGACGTGACCAAGCGCGGCGGTGGGATTGCGGTCGGCAATATAGTCGATGATATTGCGCACGTCTTCCCGCGCTTTCGCACGCCAGATGACGTGCGGCATTAGGCCCGCTTGGCTTTCTTGGTTTCGATGAGGGCGCGTAGTTCAGCCATCACCTGATCGTGCGGGATGGACGGGCGCGGGTCCGCCAAGGATGCCTCGACCTCCGCGCGGAACCAGGCGTCGTAGGTTTCCGCTTCCTCGGTCGTCGCAAATTCAGACTCGATGGGGGTGAGTTTGGTCATGGTAAGAGGATAACAGGGCTGCACGTTATTATCCATATCGGGGGAAGGTGCAGCGCTGGGAATAGTCCGTATCGGACCAGCTTATTGTCGGCCCGATTGTGCCGATGTCGATGGATGTGTATATTAGCGGCAAAGGATACACATATGCGCACCAATATCGTGATCGATGACGGACTGATCGCCGACGCCATGCGGGCCAGCGGCGCGCGGACCAAGCGGGAGGCGGTGGAGATGGGGTTGAAGACCCTGTTGCGGCTGTCGCGCCAGGCGGAGTTGCGGGAGCTGCGCGGGGCGATCGATTGGCAGGGTGATCTGGATGCGATGCGGCGGGATTGATGTTTTGGCCTTCTGCGCGGCTTTGCGGGACCATTTGGATCGCGCGGAGGTGCGGAGACGCGAAGGGGCTATGAGGATGGCCTTATGATCCTGGTCGATAGTAGCGTCTGGATCGACTATTTTCGCGGGAAGGAAACGCCACAGACCGACCGGCTCGACGCGCTGCTGGAGTCAGAGCCGCTGGCAATCGGCGACCTCATCCTGGCGGAGATATTGCAGGGCTTTTCGAGCGAGCGGGACGCGGAGCGGGCGCTGGCGTTGCTGGGTGCGCTGGAGCCGGTCAATATCGGTGGGCAGGCGATCGCCGTGCTGGCGGCGCGGCATTATCGAATTTTGCGGGGGCGGGGGATCACGGTGCGCAAGACGATCGACACGCTGATCGCGACGCGGTGCATCCATGACGGAATGGCGCTGCTGTATAGCGACCGGGATTTCGATCCGTTTGTTGAGTGGTTGGGGTTGGAGAGGGTGGGGTGAAGCGTTTCGCATTTGACGGCAGTTCGCCTCCATTAGAAACTACCCATCGTCATTTGGAGGCCGAGTGATGTTTGTTAAGGCTGAAAGTCTGCCCAGTCTAAACATCGCTATAGCAATTGATAAAAGCAATATCGATCCATAGAATAGGAATAAACTTCCGATAAATTTATCTGCTAAAATTATCACCATTAAGATGATGCCATTTATACTTTCTAGATCGGTAGATTTTCCTAATATCCTCCAAAAAAAGCTACCTTCGGTCGATATTGAGTACAGATAGCCAGCGGTTTGAACGAAAACAATATGAAAAAATGTCACATTCACCATTTTAAGGAGTGATACACCACGTCGCTGATTTATAGCGCTCTTCAATGCCGTATGTAAGTCGCTTCCCATCAACGAAAATGCTATAGTATATGCAGCCAAACTAAATCCCATCATAGTGGGAAGTGTAGATTTAGCCATTTCTCTCCAACTAATGGAGAGGATGCCGATCAAATTAAGAAAAGATAAAATGAGTGCGAGGTGAAAAAATGGCGATTTCGATACCTCTCTATATCGGCCATAATCTGACCAATACACATTTAAAATCCTAAATAGTTCTTTGTAGGCTGTCATTGTTTTCTTCGGAACTGATCAGCAAGATGTTGAAATGCAGTGCTGTCGCTAGCAAATTCAGGATCAAATTTTCCTTGCATTATTTTTGGAAATTCGTCGGTTGTAATGGTTTCATGGCCATTCACACCGTAACCTTTGGCTATTGTGCGACCATTTCTTATGCTTGTCCGCACCAAGGCATTTAGATCTTCATCTCGCTCAATCCCACGACCAGGCTCAGATTTATAAATAACTGTCATACTACGAGCATTTTTGTCTTCCAGATGTTCTTCTGCTAACTCCTCGAAATCTCCATCCCATAGGTCAGAATTGGGACGTTCAATATAAACCTCGATGTTCGTTATGCGAGCAATGGAAAAGATTTTTTCTATACTGCCCTTGCTCTGAATTATGGTAATTTTCACATCGCCAAATTGCTTCTTTATTTTGGAATCTCGAAATAAATTTGAGAAGAAGTTCAAGGCAGAATTTATAGTAAGTCTATGGCCACTTCCGTAATGTTCGAATATAATTTCGTGATTCTTAACATCAAATCTGAAATAAAAATTCATCGCATTAGGGCGTAGGTTATCTGGAACCGAAATTTTTGCGACCTCAGTATCATCTGCTTCTGCGAGAGTATTGGTATCGAGCCAAGTTCCATCCCAGTCAATTTCCAAGAATGTCGATAAAACACCATTTATATATAAAGCGTCATCGGAAATCTTGGATAAAACTGTGATTAGTCCCGACCGATCACCCCGCATTTTTATGATTTTTTTACGTGAAAAGGCCGCCTTCCAAAGTTCTCTGTAACGTGCTGGCGAATGTGGATGAAGCCGAAGATTTAGGCCCGCCACTTCCGCTTTAAATCGATTAGCCATGATTCCTCCGAGTTTTGTTAAACGAGACAAAACTCGATCAAGATGTCAACAATTGTTTATTCCGCCGCCACACTCTCCAGCCCCAGCAACGGCGCGAGATAATGCCCGGTAAATGACCGCGGTTCTTTCGCGACCTTTTCCGGCGAACCCTCAGCCACAACCTCACCACCCTTGACGCCGCCTTCCGGTCCCATGTCGATAATCCAGTCGGCGGTCTTGATGACGTCGAGATTATGTTCGATCACGACCACGCTGTTGCCCTGGTCGACCAGCGCGTGGAGGACTTCGAGCAGTTTGCGGACATCTTCGAAATGCAGGCCGGTCGTGGGTTCGTCCAGGATGTAGAGGGTGTTGCCGGTGGCTCTGCGGGAGAGTTCCTTGGCGAGTTTGACGCGCTGGGCTTCGCCGCCGGACAGGGTCGTGGCCTGCTGGCCGACCTTGACATAGCCCAAGCCCACTTCGGCGAGCATCGCCATCTTGTCGCGGATGGGGGGACGGCCTTGAAGAATTCCACCGCATCCTCGACCGTCATGTCGAGCACGTCGGCGATCGAGTGGCCCTTGAACTTCACCTCCAGCGTTTCGCGGTTGTAGCGCGCGCCGTGGCACACGTCGCAGGTGACATAGACGTCGGGGAGGAAGTGCATCTCGATCTTGATGAGGCCGTCGCCGGTGCAGGCTTCGCAACGGCCGCCCTTGACGTTGAAGCTGAAGCGGCCGGGTTTGTAGCCGCGCGCCTGGGCTTCGGGCAGCCCGGCGAACCAGTCGCGGATATTGGTGAAGGCGCCGGTATAGGTGGCGGGGTTGGAGCGGGGGGTGCGGCCGATGGGCGACTGGTCGATGTCGATCACCTTGTCGCAATGTTCCAGGCCCGTCACCTTGTCATGCGCGCCCGCGATGATGCGCGCGCCGTTCAATGCGCGGGCGGAAGCGGCGTAGAGCGTGTCGATGGTGAAGCTGGACTTGCCCGAGCCTGAGACGCCGGTGATGCAGGTGAAGGTGCCGAGCGGGATGGACGCGGTGACGCCGGTCAGATTGTTGGCGCGGGCGTTGTGGACGGTGAGTTTCTTGCCCGACCCCTTGCGGCGCTTTTTGGGCACGTCGATGCGGCGGGTGCCGTTGAGATAATCGGCGGTGAGCGAGTTTTTGGATTTGAGGATCTGCTTGAGCGTGCCCTGGGCGACGATTTCGCCGCCGCGGATGCCTGCGCCCGGACCCATGTCGACGATATAGTCGGCGTGGCGGATCGCGTCTTCGTCATGCTCTACGACGATGACGCTGTTGCCGAGGTCGCGCAGGCGCTTCAAGGTGACGAGCAGGCGGTCATTGTCGCGCTGATGCAGGCCGATCGAGGGTTCGTCCAGGACGTAGAGGACGCCGGACAGGCCGCTGCCGATCTGCGACGCGAGGCGGATACGCTGGGATTCGCCGCCGGAGAGCGTGCCGCTGGTGCGGTCGAGGTTGAGATAATCCAGGCCGACATTGTTGAGGAAGCCCAGCCGCTCCACGATTTCCTTGAGGATGGCGCGGGCGATCTGGTTCTGCTGGTCGTTCAGCTTGTCGGGCATGGCGGTGAAGAAGTTGAGCGCGTCCACGACCGAGCGGCGGGTGGAGAGGGAGATGTCCTCGCCCGCGATCTTGACGGCCAGCGCTTCGGGTTTGAGGCGGGCGCCGTGGCAGGTTTCGCAGGGCTGGGCGCGCTGATATTTGGCGAGTTCCTCGCGCATCCAGGCGCTGTCGGTCTGGAGCAGGCGGCGGTTGAGGTTGCCGATGACGCCCTCAAACGCTTTCTTCACTTCATAGCTTTTGCGGCCGTCCATGAATTTCAATGTCACCGCCTTGCCGCCGGTGCCGTGGAGGATGATGAGCTTTACCTCGCCAGGCAGGTCGGCCCAGGGGGTGTCGAGGGAGAAGCCGAACTCCTTGGCGAGGGAGCCGAGGACTTGCATATAATAGGGGCTGGGCGGGTTGGACTTGGCCCAGGGGACGACGGCGCCCTTCTTGATGCTGAGCGCTTCGTTGGGGACGACCAGTTCGGGGTCGAACAATTGCCGTTCGCCCAGGCCATCGCAGGCGGGGCAGGCGCCCTGCGGGGCGTTGAAGGAGAAGAGGCGCGGCTCGATCTCCGCTATGGTGAAGCCGCTGACGGGGCAGGCGAATTTTTCGGAGAAGACGATGCGGTTGGCGGGGATGCCGGCGTTCTTCATCTTCTTGTCGGCGGAGGGGGATTCATCCTCGCGGCCGGGCACGACGCCTTCGGCCAGGTCGACATAGGCGAGGCCGTCGGCGAGTTTGAGCGCCTGTTCGAAACTGTCGGCGAGGCGGGTGCCCATGTCCGGCTCCACGGCCAGGCGATCCACCACGACTTCGATGTCATGCTTATATTTCTTGTCGAGCGCGGGCGCGTCCTCGATCAGGTACATTTCGCCGTCGATGCGGACGCGGGTATAGCCCGCCTTCTGCCACTCCATCAGTTCCTTGCGATATTCCCCCTTGCGGCCGCGCACGACGGGGGCGAGCAGGTAGAAGCGCGTGCCTTCCGGCAGGGTGGCGACGCGGTCGACCATCTGGCTGACGGTCTGCGCGCTGATGGGCAGCCCCGTGACGGGCGAATAGGGGATGCCGACGCGCGCCCAGAGCAGGCGCATATAGTCGTAGATTTCGGTAACCGTGGCGACGGTGGAGCGCGGGTTGCGGCTGGTCGTCTTCTGCTCGATCGAGATGGCGGGCGAGAGGCCTTCGATATGTTCGACATCGGGCTTCTGCATCATCTCCAGAAACTGGCGCGCATAGGCGGAGAGCGATTCCACATAGCGCCGCTGCCCCTCCGCATAGATGGTGTCGAAGGCGAGGCTGGATTTGCCCGAGCCGGACAGGCCGGTGATGACGATGAGGGAATCGCGGGGCAGATCGACATCGACGCCCTTGAGATTATGCTCGCGCGCGCCGCGGACGCTTATGTGAGTCAGCATTCGGTAAACCTCTGCTGCGGGATGTGGGTAAGGCTCATGCGATCCGTTCTACAAATGTTCCGAAGGAGAATCCAGAGCGGAAGATAGGTGGGCGGCAGGACGAATGCGAGAGGCGGTTGCTGCATTTTGCGGCGCGGGCGCCATGTCCGATAGTGAAGGCAAGGGCGGGCGTGGGGTCGCCATGAGCAGGCGATGTCAGGGTGGCGGCGCGGTCTGTGGTAGTGAGCAAGGGCGGCGACTGGCAGGGGGGTAACGCAGCGGCCATCAGCGCCGTCGATCGAACTTCACAAGTCTTATTTGTTATAAATGCTTGGGAAAGAGCGACATACAGGTCCATGTCGGCCTGCTTGCACGAGGCGCGTCGGCCCCTGTTTTCGCCGCATTCGCGGGTTCGTCCTGAACGACAGGCCAAATATAATCTGAACTGTCTTGGCATGCCCATCGGTCCAGTCGATGACCAAAGATATGGCAGCCGCGACCATGAGTGAGAGGATTGCCCGAAGATGGCCAGTTTTTCAGATTCAAATCGTCGGGATATGTTGGGCCTGATTGCCGGTGGCGTTGTGGGGTCCATGGTCGGCGCCGGACGATCGGACGCCGCGCCCGCGCCCGGCTACGGCGCAGGGGTGGGCGGCAGTCGCCCCAATCTGATCCTCTATTTCATCGACGAATGTCGCGCGGATGCGCTGGGCACCTATGGCAACCCGATCTGCAAGACGCCCAATTTCGACATGCTGGCGAGCCAGGGCACCCGCTTTGCCGATTGCCACGTACAGTTCCCCGTATGTGGCGCATCGCGATGCAGTTTGCTGACCGGGCTTCCGCCGTCCGAAACCGGCCATCGCAGCCTCTATTATTTCATCCGGCGCGATGAACCCAATCTGTTCCGTTACCTCAAGGACAGTGGTTATGACACCTATTGGTTCGGCAAGAACGATGCCTATGCGCCGGAAAGTTTCCCGCTGAGCCTGACCGAGTGGCACGATATGCCCATGCGTATGCCGCGATCGAAAGAGGGCGGCGGAAAGCCGCCATGGTTGACGGGCGAACCGCTGACCATGCGGTTCGAAGCGTCGATCGATCGGCGCGAGACGACCGACTATATCCTGTTGCAGAAGGCCATCGAGATCCTGGATCGGCGGGAGAAGGACAAGCCGTTCTGCATGTTCCTGCCCCTGCTTCAGCCGCATCCGCCCTATGTCGCGCCCGACGGTTTCGACACCATGTACCGGCCGATGGACCTGCCGCCGCTGGCGCCCCCCGGCTTGGCGGGAAAGCCATCCTATCATGAGGCGATCCGCAAGGCCTATCATCTGGACAAGGCCACCGACCTGGATTTCCGCAAGGTACGGGCGACCTATTATGGGCAGGTCAGCTATGCCGACTGGTTGCTGGGGCAGATGATGGAAGCGCTGGAACGGACCGGTCACGCCAAGGACACGGTGCTGGTAGCCGGGTCCGATCATGGCGATTATGCGGGCGATTACGGGTTGGTGGAAAAATGGCCGAGCGGTCTGGAAACCTGCCTGACCCAAGTGCCGCTGATCGCGCGGATGCCCGGCGGGGCCGCCGGGCATGTCGTGCATGAGATGGTCGAACTCTATGATATCATGGCGACGTTTCTGGAACTGGGGCAGGTGCAGCCCAAGCACAGCTTCTTCGCGCGCAGTCTGGTCCCGCAATTGAAGGGGGCCAAGGGCGACGCCAATCGCGCCGCCTATACCGAAAGCGGATATGACACCTTCGAACCCCAGGCGTTCGAACCGCCATTGCCGGGCAAGCCGGGTCTGTATTCGGCCAAGCATGATATTCAGAATGAACAGCCGCAGACGGTGACGCGCGCGGCCAGCGTCGCCACGCCCGACTATAAATTCATCGCGCGTCCCGGCGGACAATCGGAACTATACGATCGGCGGAAAGATCCGATGGAAACGCGCAACCTGATCGACAGCAAAAGTCACGCCAAGGTCAGGGAAGCGATGCAGGTGCGGTTGATGAACAGATATATTTCCACGACCGGCGTGCCACCGATGGATCGCGACCCCCGGGAAACGCCGGAGTTCAATCTGATGACCGAGTTCAGCGCGGAGCAGAAACAGCAGGGCATCGATATTCTGGATAAGTAATCAGGGCCGCAACGGCATGCGGCGGGGCGCTATGCTACGGACATCGGCAGACGAGCGGCATGATCGTCAAGCGATGGTTCAGCGCCATTGACGTGGTTTGTGCCACAGAGATTTCCCGCGATCAGGAGTGCCCGACAGCATCTGGACACGCCCCCGGCCTTCCCTTGCGTCGCGGACGGAGATGTGGGTGAGGCTCATATGATCCGTTCTACAAATGTTCCGAAGGAGAATCCAGAGCGGAAGATAGGAAGTCGGTGCGTCGAGCGAAAGGAGGACAAAGGGGCCAACGTCAAAAAGCGGGCGCCAAAAAGCGGGCGCCAAGGGATGCGCCCGCTTATGGAGGCGATTAGCCGCTCATTCGATCGTGACGCCGACTACCCGCCACGCCCCGCCTTCGCGTTCGAGCGACACGGTTTCTATGGCCTGCGCCTTGTTGGCGAAGTCGGTGCGGAATTTGACGACCTGATAGCCTGAAGGTGGCGCGGGCAGATCCTGCTGGCTGAGCAGGGTGCGGGACTGCACAGCGCCCAATGGCGGTCGAACCTTCTCCGACATGTCCGCCCAGACTTTCGCCGTGTTGAGTTTGCGGAAGGCGGCGCCGGTCGCGTTGTAACTGTCATCCCAGCGGCCCTGATCGACAAGCATGAGGAACTGACGGGCGGCGTCCACGACGGCAGGGTCCGCTGTCTGCGTCATGGCGGAGGACGATGGTGCGGGCGTTGTGGCGTTGGGCATCATGGCAAGTGCCAGCAGGCCAAGGGACAATGTCATGAGGGTGGCTCCTATGATGATCCGCGAGCGGCTGTCGGTCCGCCCGGCGCCGTCGATCGGCGCCGATCCCTCATTCACGCCTTCGATCGAATGATCTTCCCCGATTTGTTTGTCCCCCAGATAATGAGGGTCTGAGCCGGCCTCTGCATCCAGCAACAGGCGGGCGGCCTCCCGGCTGCTCGACACCGCCAGCTTGCGCCGCGCGTCGCGCAGCCGTTCGTTGATCGTGTGCACCGACAGACCAAGGTCGCGGGCGATGGATTTGGCATCATGACCCCGGACCATGAGACGCAGCGTCTGCTTCTCTCGCTCGGTCAGCGTGGCGATGTCGGACTGTTCCTGTGTGGTCATGGCAGCGACCACCTTAGTTTGGTAGGGCAAGCCAGCTACCCCTAAAAATTTGTGATGCCGCTCCGGGCACCCGGCATGTCGTTCATCCCTGCCTCGCCGCCGTTCGTCCGGGACCGATGACGCCTGCCCGATAGGTGGCGCATGTTGTCGAAGCGTTGATGTCAGAATGCGGCCATGCGGTAGGACAGGATAGAGAGACGGCGACGCCCCCGGTTAACCGACGGTTCAGCGTGATGGGTGTCGTCTCTGCGCTAGAGCTTTACCCCCATCCGGAGTGCCCGACAGCATCTGGATACGCCCCCGGCCTTCCCTTGCGCCGGGGGCGTTTTCGCGTCTGGCGTGCTTTGGCCAATTCGGCTTTTCCCTTACGGTAATGTGGCTTCCCCATGTCGTTCGCGCGCGGGCGGATGTCGTTCGTCGCGCCGTTCGTCCGGCGCTGAGCGCCCTTTGTCGGGGATCGTGTCGTTGGCCGATGCGGATCGCCTTCGGTCGAAGCGGACGGGCAGCGTAACGATCGGCGGCGTAGAGAGGATGGGCGAACGGGGCAGCATGTCCGGCCCCAAAGATCCTTCGGACGAAGACCCTTTCAACGCTGTCCGTTCGCACCCGGCGCCCTGCGCAGCCCCCTTTTTGCGGCGGCGTGCCGGTCACAACAGATTTTGAGGAGATAGGCCCATGTTCGTTTCTAACCCATTTATCGCCGCCGTCGCGTCCGTCACCCTGCTGGCCAGCGCCGGCGTGGCGTCGGCGCAGGATTTCCAGTCCAATGGCCGCACCCGAGAGGTGTATCATGGCGATCTGGACCTTTCGAAGCCCGCCGATCAGGCGCAGTTGCGCCGCCGCATCGCCAGCGCGGCGAGCCGGGTCTGCGCTTCGGTGAACCTGTCGGCAGCGGCGGCGTGCAAGGCGCAGGCGCTGGCGCATGTGGAGACGCCGGTGAATGCGGCGATCGCGCGGGCCGAAACCGGGGAGCGCTATGCCGATGCGGGTAAGGGCGTGCCGGCGGTCGTGGGGCATTGATCGGCGGTTTGATGCTTTGCGAAGGAGGCCCGGTTTGCGCCGGGCCTTTTTTGTGGGGTGGGCGTCGCGATGGCCCACCCCGCTGCGACTAGCTCGCTGCGCGAGCAAGTCTCGCTGCCCCTCCCGCAGGCGGGAGGGGGGGCTTTTAAAAATTCGGGCGGCGTCTTTCGCGGAAGGCGGTGACGCCTTCGGTGAAGTCGGGGAGGGTGAAGGCGTCGCGGAACAGGGCGAGGGTGGTGGCGTCGTCGTCCGGCTGGCCGTCGAGGATGCGGCGGACGATGGCCTTGGACGCGCGGATGCTGTGTTGCGCATTGGCGGCGATGGTGCGGGCGAGCGTCTCTGCGGCGGCGCGGGGATCTGGGGCGATGTCGTCGATGAGGCCGATGGCGAGCGCGTCGTCCGCGTCGTGCAGGGCGGCGGTGAAGAGGATGCGCTTGGCGCGGGCGGGGCCGACCAGGTCGACCAGCAATTTCGTGTCGAACAGCGAATAGACGATGCCGAGCTTGGCGGGCGTGATGCCCAGGCGCGCGTTGGGCGCGGCGATGCGCAGGTCGCAGGCGATGGCGAGGCCGCAGCCGCCGCCGATGCAATCGCCGTCGATCGCGGCAATGACCGGCTTTTCCGCATGGGCGAGCGCATATTGGCTGGCGCGGATCGCGGCCTGATTGGCGACGCGCCAGTCGGGGGCGGCGGATTGTTCGGCAAATTCATGGATGTCGGCCCCGGCGCAGAACAGGCCGGGGGTGGCGGAGGTGAGAATGAGGACGCGCACCGCATCGTTCGTCATCGCCTGACCGACGAGATGGGGGAGCGCTTCCCACATCGCCTGGGTCATGGCGTTGCGGCGGTCGGGCCGGTCGATCAGCAGGCGGGCGACCGGGCCGTCTGTCTCCAGCCGCAGGGTCATGGGCGCCAGCTTTGCAGCAGTGGGAGCAGGTCATCGAAATGGTCGATGACGGCGTCGGCATCCAGATTGTCCACCGGGCCGTCGAGGAAGCCGAAACTGACGGCGATGCTGGGGATGCCTGCGTTGCGCGCGCCCGCTATGTCGTTGATCGTGTCGCCGATGAAGATGGTGCGGCCGCCGCCTGCGCGCGCGATCATTTCGTGGATCGGGGCGGGATCGGGCTTGGCGACGCCGACCGTATCGCCGCCCACGATGGCGGCGAAGCGATCCGACAGGCCGATCTGGCGCATCAGGGGGAGGGTGAAGCGTTCCGCCTTGTTGGTGCAGATGGCGAGTTTGACGCCTGCTGCGGTGAGGGCGTCCATGGCATCGAGCAGGCCGGGATAGGGGACCGAATGAATGGCGAGATTCTGCTCATAATAGTCGAGCAGGATGGGGAGCAGGGCGTCCAGCGTGTCGGCGGTATAGCCGCCCGATGCGTCGAGCGCCCGGGCCAGCATGATCTTTGCGCCCTTGCCGACGAAGGGGTGGATCGATGCGGTCGGGAAGGGCGGGCGGTCGATCGTGCCGATGGCGTAATTGACCGCGGCGGCGAGATCCCCGCTGGTGTCGATCAATGTGCCGTCCAGGTCGAAGCCGACGATATCGAAGGGGATGCTGCTCATGGCGATGCCCATGCCGTGTGGGTAGTGGCAATGGCAAGGCAAACATGGCAGAGCGAGGCGGTAATCGCTTCGTGCGGATGATCGTTGCGCCAGTCCCAATCGGCAATGCAAAGGCAGGAGGGGCTTCGACAGGCTCAGCCCGAACGGGTTTTGAGGTTGTGGATGGGGCAGCGATCGTTGCGCCGAGGCATCGTAGCAACAGGATCGATACGCCGTGACTCATCCCGTCTCTCGCCCCCTGGCCGTCATCATCCTTGCCGCCGGGCAGGGCACGCGGATGAAGTCGGGGCTGCACAAGGTTTTGCACCCGGTCGCGGGGCGGCCGATGCTGCTGCATTTGTTGGCGAGCGTGGGGGCGTTGTCGCCGGAGCGGCAGGTGGTGGTCGTGGGCGCGGGGCGCGAGCAGGTCGAGGCGGCGGTGGCCGGGACCGGCGCGGTGATCGCGGTGCAGGGCGAGCAGCTGGGCACCGGTCATGCGGTGGCCCAGGCGCATGACGCGCTGGCGGGGTTCGCGGGCGATGTGCTGATTCTTTATGGCGACGTGCCGCTGGTGAGCGCGGGGACGATGCGCGCGATGCTCGATCGCCTCAGCCGGGGCGACGAGCCGCGCGCGGTGGTGCTGGGCTTCCGCCCGGACGACGCGGCGGCCTATGGCCGGATCATCTCCGACGGGCAGGGCATCATCACAAAGATGGTGGAATATAAGGACGCCAGCGAGGCAGAGCGGGCGGTGACTTTGTGCAACAGCGGGTTAATGGCGGTGCGATCCACGGACCTGTTTGTGCTGCTGGACCAGATCGGCAACCAGAATGCGGCGGGGGAATATTATCTGCCCGACATCGTCATGCTGCCGGGTGGAACGAGCGCGGTGATCGAGACGGATGCGTGGGAAGTGGCGGGGGTCAACAGCCGGATCGAACTGGCCGGTGTCGAGGCGATGTGGCAGGCGCGGCGGCGGACGGAGGCGATGCGCGATGGCGTGACGCTGGTGGCGCCCGAGACGGTGTTCTTTGCCTATGACACGGTGCTGGGCCGCGATGTGGTGGTGGAGCCGAATGTCGTGTTCGGGCCGGGCGTTACGATCGCGGACGATGTGACGATCCATGCTTTTTCCCATCTGGAGGGGTCGAGCGTCGAGAGCGGGGCGCAGATCGGTCCCTATGCGCGTTTGCGGCCGGGGGCGGATATCGGGGCGAAGGCCAAGGTCGGCAATTTCGTGGAGATCAAGAAGGCGCGGCTGGACGAGGGGGCGAAGGTCAACCACCTGTCCTATATTGGCGACGCCAGCATCGGGGCGGGGGCCAATATCGGCGCGGGGACGATCACCTGCAATTATGATGGGTTCTTGAAATATCGGACGGAGATCGGGGCGGGGGCGTTTATCGGGTCGAACAGTGCCTTGGTCGCCCCGGTGACGATCGGCGCGGGGGCGATCGTGGCGGCGGGGAGCGTGGTGACGCAGCCGGTGGAAGACGATGCGCTGTGTCTGGTGCGGCCGCCGCAGGTTGGCAAGCCGGGTTGGGCTGCTGGGTTTCGGACGCGGATGGCGGCGCGGAAAGCGAGTAAGTGAGTTATTGCTCCGTGCTCCCGCGCAGGCGGGAGCCTAGGCCAGAGGGCGGAACTGGGCTCCCGCCTGCGCGGGAGCACGCTAGGCTGTGGGGATAGGACGCAAAATTCTTTGGGCGCTGTTGGGGCTGGTTCTGCTGGCGGGCGGGTTTGTCTTCTGGCTGTTCCTGAACGCCAGCGCCATGCCGGTCGTGCGGCGGGCGGAGGTCGTGCTGCCCTTTCCCGTGGGCGCGGCGCGTGATCCGGTGACGGTTGCGCTGTTGACCGATACGCATCTGTCGGGACCGGACAATAGTCCGGCGCGGCTGGTGCGGATCGTGACGCAGATCAACGGGTTGAAGCCCGACCTTATCCTGCTGGGCGGCGATTATATCGGCGATGACAAGGGCGGGGCCATCTATGATGCGCGGGCGAGCATTGCGCCGTTCGCAAGGCTGCGCGCGCCGTTGGGCGTGGTGGCGGTGCTGGGCAATCATGATAGCCGCAGCAAGCGCAACCGCCGGGCGCTGAGCGGGCCGGATTGGCGCGCGGCGTTCGCGCGGATCGGCGTGACGCTGTTGCAGGATGGCGCGGTGCGGCGCGGGCCGCTGGCGATCGGCGGGGTGAAGGATATCTATACCCGGCGGATCGACCTGCCCGCTACGCTGGCGGCGATGGACCGGCTGGGCGGCGCGCGGGTGCTGCTGTCGCATGGGCCGGATGTGTTTCCGCTCCTGCCCGATGTCGCGTCGCTGACGCTGGTGGGGCATACGCATTGCGGGCAGGTCGCCCTGCCGTTCCTGGGGGTCGTCTATGTGCCGTCGAAATATGGCACGCGCTATGCGTGCGGCGTCTATCGCGACGGCAATCGGACGATGATCGTGTCGGGCGGGGTGGGGACGAGCAGCGCGCCGTTCCGGCTGCTGGCGCCGCCCGATATCTGGCTCGTGACGATCAGGCCGCGATGAGGATCGATTGACTTGATATCATGATATGATATCATGGCATCATGCGTTTCCTGGCCGATATTCCCGACGACGACGTCAAATGGCTCGACCAGTTGGCACGCGAGCAGGGCAAGTCGCGCGCGGCGGTGTTGCGGGAGGCGGTGCGGGATTATCGTGCCGACGCGGAGTCCGCCACCAGCAAAAAATGGCTGGATATCGGCTTTGGCGCATGGAAAGACAGCGTCGATATCGGCGATGCGGTCGAATGGCAGCGGCGCGAGCGCGCATCGACGACCCGGCCGTGGGACGATGATTATGAGGACACCAAGGCGGAGTTTCCCGACCTGTTCGATGCGGAGGATGATCGCCAGCGCCAGATTTATCTGGATATGGTGGCGGGCAAATATCCCGATGCCAAGCAGCCTGTGTCCCGGTGAGCGGCTTCAGCTTCGATTCCAATATCATCATCGACGCATTGGCGGGCTTTGTCCCGGCCCGTATGGAGATCGACCGCGCGACCGACTATGGCGCGCGGGCCTGGATCAGCCGGGCGGTGTGGATCGAAGTCATGTCCAAGGGCGCGGGCGACGGGCTGTGGCGGGCCGAAACTTTGCTCTCCGGGTTCGGGGTTGACGAGATCGACGCGGAAGTAGGGCGGCGCGCGGCGGCCTTGCGCCGCGAACGGGGGCGGCTCAAGGCGATGGACGCCATCATCCTGGCAACCGCGCAATTGCGCGGCCGCGTGTTGGTGACACGAAATACAAAGGATTTCCCGGCAGAGATGCCGGGCATCCGCGTTCCTTATATCCTGTGAAGATTATCTGAAAGGCGTCCCGGCATATGTGCGGCATTATCGGTATCATCGGCAGGGACGACGTCGCGGAGCGGCTGGTCGATGGCCTCAAGCGACTGGAATATCGCGGTTATGACAGCGCGGGCGTCGCCACCATCCATGACGGCGCGATCGAGCGGCGGCGGGCCGAGGGGAAGCTGGCAAACCTGGTGCGCGAATTGCGCGACGAGCCGCTGCCCGGCACCACCGGCATCGCGCATACCCGCTGGGCGACGCATGGTGCGCCGACGACCAGCAATGCGCACCCCCATGCGACCAGCGAAGTGGCGCTGGTCCACAATGGCATCATCGAGAATTTTAAAGGCTTGCGCGCGGAATTGATGGCGCGGGGGCGGCATTTCGACAGCCAGACCGATACCGAGGTCGTCGCCCATCTGGTGAGCGAACTGGTGGAGCAGGGCGCGTCGCCGCAGGAGGCGGTCGCGCAAGTGCTGCCGCGCCTGCATGGCGCGTTCGCGCTGGCGATCGCGTTCCGTAGCCGTCCCGACATATTGATCGGGGCGCGGCTGGGGTCGCCTTTGGTGGTCGGCTATGGCGACGGGGAAACCTATCTCGGGTCGGACGCGCTGGCGCTGGCGCCGTTGACGCAGCGGATCGCCTATTTGGAAGAGGGTGACTGGGTCGTCATCACGGCGGACGGGGCGGAGATTTTCGACAAGGATAATCAGCCGGTCGAGCGGCCGGTGACGATTTCCGGCGTGTCGGGGGCGATGATCGACAAGGGCAATCATCGCCACTTCATGCAGAAGGAGATTTACGAGCAGCCGGTGGTCGTCGCCCAGACGCTGCGCTCGTACTTGCGCCGGATGGAGAATGAGATCGCCATGCCGAACATGGATTTCGATCTGGGGTCGGTGAAGCGCATCACCATCGTCGCATGCGGCACCAGTTACTATGCCGGGCTGGTCGCGAAATATTGGTTCGAGAAATTCGCGCGCGTGCCCGTGGACATCGATGTGGCGAGCGAGTTCCGCTATCGCGACCCGGTGCTGGAGGCGGGCGGGCTGGCGCTGTTCATCAGCCAGTCGGGCGAGACGGCCGATACGCTGGCGGCGCTGCGTCACGCCAAGGCGGAGGGGCAGATCATCGCGGTGGTGGTGAATGTGCCGACCAGTTCGATGGCGCGCGAGGCGGACCTGCTGCTGCCGACCCATGCCGGGCCGGAAATCGGCGTGGCGTCGACCAAGGCGTTCACCTGCCAGTTGGCGGTGCTGGCGGCGCTGGCGGCCAATCTGGCGCGGGCGAAGGGGAAGCTGACGACGGAAGAGGAAGCCGAGATCGTCTGGCATTTGTCGGAAGCGCCGGCGGCTTTGAACGAGGCGCTCAGCCGCGACGGGCAGATCGAGGCGATGGCGCACCTGATCGCCCCGGCGCGGGACGTGCTGTATCTGGGCCGTGGGCCGGACTATCCGATGGCGCTGGAAGGGGCGCTGAAGCTCAAGGAAATCAGCTATATCCATGCCGAGGGCTATGCCGCGGGCGAGATGAAGCATGGGCCGATCGCCCTGATCGACGAACTGGTGCCGGTGATCGTGATCGCGCCGAGCGGGCCTTTGTTCGAGAAGACCGTGAGCAACATGCAGGAAGTGCAGGCGCGCGGCGGCAAGGTGGTTCTGATATCCGACGCGGAGGGCATTGCGGCGGCGGGCGAGGGCTGCATGGCGACGATCGAAATGCCCAAGGTGCATCCGTTGATCGCGCCGCTTGTGTACGCGGTGCCGGTACAGTTGCTGGCGTACCATGTCGCGGTGGCGAAGGGGACGGATGTGGATCAGCCGCGGAATTTGGCGAAGTCGGTGACGGTGGAGTAGGGGGCGCTGTGTTTGGCGTCGGCTAACGACTAGAAGTTGCAGACTTAATTCCCCCTCCCGCTGGCGGGAGGGGGGTAGAGGGCGGGCAAGCGCAAGCTTAAGTTGGCTCACCCCGCTGCGACTAAATTCGCTTCGCTCATTAAGTCTCGCTGCCCCTCCCGCAAGCGGGCGGGGCAGAGTAATCCGACAGTCCGCTGCCACCTCTTTTCGTCCTTCCCGCCTGCGCAGGGATGACTATGTGGAAATGGTACGTCCGCTGAACACCGCCATTCGCGTTCATCCACCCCCCGGCGAATTATGCCCGCCAGCAGGCACCGGGCCGCCGCTGGGGGCGTGGCTGTGGTCGGGGTTGCTGTCCCATTCGATGTGGTAGAGGTCGAAGCGGCGGTCGCGCAGGTTGCGGACGGTGCCTTCGGCGCGCGCCCAGCTGAGGTCAGCGAGGTTGACGTCCGCCATCGTCAGGGTTTCGACATTCTCCGTGGATTCCGCCGCGATGCCGTCGCGGGCGAAGGGGAGGTCGCAGGGGGTCAGGATGGCGCTTTGGGCATATTGGATGTCCATATTGTCGACATTGGGCAGGTTGCCGACATTGCCGGACATGACGACATAGCATTGGTTCTCGATCGCCCGCGCCTGTGCGCAATAGCGCACGCGCATATAGCCGAGGCGCGAATCGGTGCAGAAGGGGACGAAGATGATGCGTGCGCCCTGATCGACCAGGCGGCGGGCGAGTTCGGGAAATTCGCTGTCGTAGCAGATGAGGACGCCGATCGGGCCGCAGTCGGTCTGGATCACGTCCAGTGAATCGCCGCCCTTGATGTTCCACCAAAAGGCTTCGTTGGGGGTCGGGTGGATTTTTTCCTGCGTGTGGACCGAGCCGTCGCGCAGAGCGACATAGGCGATATTCTGGATGTCGCCATCGTCGGCGCGGGTCGGATGGGAGCCGCCGATGATGTTGATATTATATTCCAGCGCCATCCGCGTCAGCTCTTTCGTCAGGCGCGGGGTGTAGCCCGTCAGCTTGTCGATCGCCTCCATGGGATTGAGTTTCTTGGTTTCGAACGAGAGCAGCGGCAGGGTGAAGAGTTCGGGGAAGATGATGAAGTCCGACCGGTAATCGGCCGCGACATCCACGAAATATTCGATGTTGCGGATGAAGGCGTCGAAATTCTCAACCGCGCGGGCCTGAAGCTGGCAGGTGGCGATGCGGACGCTTTCGACACCGCGGGGCACGCGCATTTCGGGCGCTTCGTCCGGGTCGACATAGGGGTTGCGCCAGACGAGATGGGCGGCGTGGCCGTCGGATTGCTTGTCTTCGGGCAGATAGTTTTCGAGGACGCCCAAGGGTTCGAACTGGTTTTTGAGCTGGAAGCTGACGACCTGATCGCGCAGCTTGCCCTGGACGACCTTGTCCAGATAATCCTTTGGTCCGTCCACCCGGCGTTTGGCGCGTAGATAGCCCGGCATCCGCCCGGCGATGACGATGCCGTGCAGGTCGAGTTCCTCGGCCAGTTCCTTGCGCTCGTCATAAAGGCGCTGGCCGATGCGCAGGCCGCGCAGCGCAGGATCGACCGCCATTTCATAGCCGTAGAGCCATTCGCCCGCTGCGCTGTGGCGGGTACCAAAGCCGTTTGCGGTGATTTCGTCCCAGTCATGATGGGCAAAGGCCATGCCCTTGCTGACGCGCATGGTGGCGCAATAGCCGACCACCTTGTCGTCATAGAGGGCGACGAAACAGCCGTCGGGGAAATTGTTGATCTGGCCCCGGATGGTGGCGAGCGAATAATTGGGCATGCCGGGATAGGCGCGGGCGATCAATTGCCGGATGCCGCGCACGTCGGATGGCACGGCGGTGCGGACTTCCAGGCGTTTCTTGGTTCCTGTGGACATCTGGTCGTCTTCCTCATCGCTGTCTGTCTGGTCAGCCTTCGTCGGGGAACAGAAAATGCTGAACGGTGCATATGAAAAAGGCGGCGCCGGGTGTCCGGCGCCGCCTCGTTCCGTTTCCGTACTGAAAGCCTGAGCGGCTTATCAGTTCCAGTCTTTTAGGCCCATTTGGCCATTTCCGCTTCCAGATTGACGCGGATCTGTTCGAAGAACTGTTCCGTGGTCATCCAAGCCTGATCCGGGCCGATCAGCAGCGCCAGATCCTTGGTCATCGCGCCGTCCTCGACGGTCTTGATGCAGACGCGTTCCAGGGTTTCGGCGAATTTGGTGACTTCGGGCGTGTCGTCGAACTTGCCGCGGAAGGCGAGACCCTGCGTCCAGGCGAAGATCGAGGCGATCGGATTGGTCGAGGTCGCCTTGCCCTGCTGGTGCTGGCGATAGTGGCGGGTGACGGTGCCGTGCGCCGCTTCCGCTTCGATCGTCTTGCCGTCGGGCGACATCAGGACCGAGGTCATGAGGCCGAGCGAGCCGAAGCCCTGCGCAACGGTGTCCGACTGAACGTCGCCGTCATAATTTTTGCAGGCCCAGACGAACTTGCCGCTCCACTTGAGCGCGGAGGCGACCATGTCGTCGATCAGGCGATGTTCGTACACGATGCCGGCCGCCTTGAACTTATCGGCGAATTCGGCGTCGAACACTTCCTGGAACAGATCCTTGAAGCGGCCGTCATAGGCCTTGAGGATGGTGTTCTTGGTCGACAGGTAGAGCGGCCATCCGCGGTCGAGCGCGTAGTTCATGCTCGCCTTGGCGAAATCGCGGATCGACTGGTCGAGATTGTACATGCCCATGGCGACGCCGGCCGAGGGGAAGTCGAACACTTCCTTGTCGATCTTCTGGCCGTCTTCGCCGTCCCACACCAGGCGCAGCTTGCCGGGGCCGGGGACCAGGAAGTCGGTCGCCTTATACTGGTCGCCGAACGCATGACGGCCAACGACGATCGGGTCGGTCCAGCCGGGGACCAGGCGGGGGACGTTCTTGATGACGATGGGTTCGCGGAAGACCACGCCGCCCAGGATGTTGCGGATGGTGCCATTGGGCGACTTCCACATCGACTTGAGGTTGAATTCCTCGACACGCTGTTCGTCGGGCGTGATGGTGGCGCACTTCACGCCGACGCCATATTGCTTGATCGCATTGGCGGAATCGATCGTGATCTGGTCGTTGGTTTCGTCACGCTTCTGGACGGACAGGTCGTAATATTTCAGGTCGATGTCGAGATAGGGAAGGATCAGGCGCTCGCGAATCCATTCCCAGATGATCCGGGTCATTTCATCGCCGTCAATCTCCACGACGGGGTTTTTCACCTTGATCTTGGCCATAGCGCCTGTGTGCCTTCTTGTTGCGGGGTGGAATATGGGGACGCCCTAGGCAAAGCGGCGCAAATGTTCAACCGTCGAAGGGCAGTTATCTGCCATGCATGGAGCCTTGACCGGGATCGGTCGTTGTCAGGGTAGAAGTCTCTCCCTAAAGACGATGACCATGAACAATGAAGAGATCCCGATTGCCGCAGGCGGCAATGTCAAATGGCGCTTTCCTTCGGTCCATCCGGAGGGGATGAAATTCGGCCTGATCGCGGTCGCGATCACCGCCGTCCTGTTCCTGTTGGGATGGGAGATCGTCGGCTGGCTGATGCTGATGGTGACGATCTGGGTCTTTGCCTTCTTCCGCGATCCGGTGCGCGCCGTGCCGCAGGACGAGGCGGCGATCGTCGCGCCGGCTGATGGCCTGGTGACGCTGATCCAGCGCGTGCCGCCGCCGCGCGAGATGGCGGGCGTGAACGGGCTGGGCGACCAGCCGCTGATCCGTGTGTCGATCTTCATGAGCGTGTTCGACGTGCATATCAATCGCACGCCGATCGGCGGGACGATCAAGTCGGTCGTCTATATTTCGGGCAAGTTCCTGAACGCGGACTTGGACAAGGCGAGCGAAGATAATGAGCGCCAGCATATCTTGGTCGAGCGCCATGACGGCGTGCGCATCGGCTTTACGCAGATTGCGGGGCTGGTCGCGCGGCGGATCGTGCCGTTCGTGAAGCCGGGCGACATGGTCGCGGCGGGGCAGCGCATCGGGCTGATCCGGTTCGGCAGTCGGGTGGACGTGTATCTGCCTGCGGGCACGGCGCCGCGGGTGGTGCTGGGCCAGCGTACGGTCGCGGGCGAGACGATATTGGGCCAGATGGGTGATGCGCGGGTTGTTGCGGGTATTCACCAGTGATCAAGACGCGCCTTCAAGAGCAATGGTGTTTTCCGGCGGAGGCCGGAATCCAGTTCTGTCGCAGCTTTACAGCGCGAGCGGGGGACTGGACTCCGGCCTTCGCCGGAGAACGGCCTTTGATGGCGGTGCGCACATGAGCCGTCAGCGGCGTGCGGTGCCGCGGGGGTTGCGGCGGGGGATCACCTTGCGAATGCTGGCACCCAATGCGGTGACGGCGATGGCGCTGTGCTTTGGTTTGACCGGGGTGCGTTACGGTATTTCGGGGGAATGGGAGCGGGCGGTGCTGTCCATCCTGTTTGCCGGCGTGCTGGACGGGCTGGACGGGCGGATCGCCCGGTTGCTGCGTGGTGAGAGCCGGTTTGGGGCAGAACTGGATTCGCTGTCCAATTCGATCGCGTTCGGCGTCGCGCCCGCGCTGATCCTTTATCTCTGGTCGCTGTACGCCATGCCGAAATTCGGCTGGATTTTCGCGCTTGCCCATGCCCTGTCCTGCGCTTTGCGGCTGGCGCGGTTCAACGCGGCGATCGATGCGGACGAGCAGCCGCACAAGTCGGCCGGGTTCCTGACGGGCGTGCCTGCACCTGCCGGGGCGGGGCTGGCGTTCGTGCCGCTTTATCTGTGGCTTGTGACTGGTGAGGATATCTTTCGCGCCTGGTATGTGGTTGCGCCCTGGACCGCCTTTATCGCATTCCTGATGATCTCCAACATCGCCACCTATACCTGGTCGGCGTTGCGGCTGCGCAAGCGCATTCGGTTGGAGGCGATCGCCTTTGCCGGGTTGCTGGCGGCGTTGCTGGTGACCGATCCCTGGCTGACGCTGCTGTTGATCTGCGCCATTTATATCGCGCTGATCCCGTTCGGGGTCATGTCTTACGCGAAGGTCCGGCGGCATCGGGAGAGTGCAAAGGTTGTGCCGCCTGTGGTTTGAGACGGCGCGGCGCGTTTGCCTCTGTAGAAGGAGGGGGCTTCGACAGGCTCAGCCCGAACGGATATGGGGAGAGTTTGACCAAGGGCGTTCAGAAAGTGTGTCCGCTGGCTGCCTATCATGGCGATTTGATCGCTAGTGCGCTCGCGTCAAAAATGCAGGCGTTGCGCTTTATGCTTCTCGACTACGCTCGAAGCGAACGGAACGTAGGGCCGCTCCCGAAGATAGCTTAGGACCGTCAGGCCCGCTCAGGCGGCGAGTGCTGTGCCTGAACGGGGCAATTCCACCCGGCGGGGCGCGGACTGCGGCGCGCGGAGGCGGCGGATGCGTAGGTTATAGACCGGCGGGTGCTGCGGGATAGGTTCGAACTGGAGCGCGGCCACCATCTTGTCATGATAGAGTGCGAACATCCAGACGATGGTGCCCATGGCCAGAAGGAAGGCGGCGGAAAACAGGGTCGCTGCAATTATAGTGAACATCGTGATCACTTTCCATCTTGCCATTTGCACGGCATGTCTCATTATGACGGTGTAAACGGCCGTTAACCGTATTTGTTCCGTCTGTTCCCTTTATGTTCTCTTTTGGGAACGTCGTCAAGCCTTGCAATTGATTTTTTCCGCGTCTAAAGGCGCGACCATTCCACATGGGAATCGACATATCCGGTGCCGGAAACGCCTTTCAGGCTGTTTTTCGTGTTCCTGATTCCCAGAGGTCAAACCGGAAGGAGAACTATTATGGCGGCACCTGTCGTCACCATGCACCAATTGATCGAGGCTGGCGCCCATTTCGGCCACCAGACCCACCGTTGGAATCCGCGCATGAAGCCGTATATCTTCGGCGAGCGCAACGGCATCCACATCCTTGACCTGTCGCAGACCGTGCCCCTGTTCGGCCGCGCGCTCGACTTCGTGTCGTCGACCGTCGCCGCCGGTGGCAAGGTGCTGTTCGTTGGCACCAAGCGCCAAGCGCAGGATCCGATCGCGGATGCCGCGCGCCAGTCGGGCCAGCATTTCGTCAACCATCGCTGGCTGGGCGGCATGCTCACCAACTGGAAGACGATTTCGGGTTCGATCAAGCGCCTGAAGACCCTTGAGGAAAAGCTGTCGGGCGACACCCACGGCTTCACCAAGAAGGAAGTGCTCCAGATGACGCGCGAGCGCGAGAAGCTGGAAGCATCGCTGGGCGGCATCCGCGACATGAACGGCATCCCCGATGTCATGTTCGTGATCGACGCCAACAAGGAAGAGCTGGCGATCAAGGAAGCCAATACGCTGGGCATCCCGGTCGTCGCGATCCTCAATTCGAACGTGTCGCCGGACGGCATCGCCTTCCCGGTGCCTGCGAACGATGACGCCAGCCGCGCCATCCGCCTCTATTGCGACGCGATCGCCGCCGCCGCCACCAAGGGCAACCGTGGTGCGCAGCAGGCGTCGGGCGTCGACCTGGGCGCGCTGGACGAGCCGCAGGCTGAAGAGATCGCTGCCGAAGCGTAAGAGGCTGCCTGATCCGTTTGCCCTGCGCGAAGCCCCTTCGCTTCGCTCAGGGGAGGGCTTCGACAAGCTCAGCCCGAACGGTGTTGGTTAGACCCCGAACTGCAATTTTAACGGTGTAGGGCGCGCTCTTTAGGGACGCGCCCTCCCGCATATTCAAACCCCCAGAATTTAGGAGCCGAAACATGGCCGAGATTACCGCTGCCGCTGTCAAGGAACTGCGCGACCGTTCGGGCGCGGGCATGATGGACTGCAAGAAGGCGCTGACCGAATCCAACGGCGACATCGAAGCGGCAACCGACTGGCTGCGCGCCAAGGGTCTGGCCGCCGCGCAGAAGAAGTCGAGCCGTACCGCTGCCGAAGGCCTGGTCGGCGTGGCCGTCGCCGGGACCAAGGGCGTCGCCGTCGAAGTGAACAGCGAAACCGACTTCGTTGCGAAGAACGAGCAGTTCCAGGACTTCGTGCGCACCGTGTCGGCCATTGCGCTGGACACCGGCGCAGCTGATGCCGAAGCGCTGACCGCTGCGGCCTATCCGGCCGGCGGCACCGTCGCTGAAAAGCTGGTCGCCAACATCGCCACCATCGGCGAGAACCAGAATGTCCGCCGCGTGGCGCAGGTCGAAGTGAGCCAGGGCGTCGTCGTTCCCTACGTCCACAATGCCGCCGCACCGGGCCTGGGCAAGATCGGCGTTCTCGTCGCGCTGGAAGGCGATGCGCCTGCCGACGTGCTGGAGCCGCTGGGCAAGCAGCTGGCGATGCACATCGCGGCGGCTTTCCCGCTGGCCCTGTCTGCCGACGACATCGATCCCGCGCTGCTGGAGCGTGAGCGCGCGATCGCCGCTGAAAAGGCCGCCGAATTGGGTAAGCCTGCCGAAATCGTCGCCAAGATGGTCGACGGCGCGGTCGCAAAGTTCGCCAAGGAGCAGGCGCTGCTGTCGCAGCTGTTCGTGATGGACAACAAGACCCCGGTCGCCGACGTCGTCGCCAAGGCGGCAAAGGACGCGGGCAAGTCGATCACGCTGAAGTCCTATGTTCGCTTCCAGCTGGGCGAAGGCATCGAGAAGGAAGTCAGCGACTTCGCGGCGGAAGTCGCGGCCGCCGCCGGCGTCTGATCGCTTCAGCCTGAAGGTTCCTTAAAGGGGGAGCGCTCGCAAGGGCGCTCCCCCTTTTTCGTGTTTGCGCACCGTTGCATCTTGCCGATCATGCGGCAGCCATACTGGATCGCGCGCGTGGCGGCGTCTGTGGTCGATTATGCGTGTTTCCTTGATGATGCGGGGGGTGGAATGGCGGTTCGTAGGGTTTCTCTGGGGTTGGTGTCTGTTCTTCTGGTCTGTTCGGCGCCCTTGCTGGCGCAGGGTGGGATGGGCGGCGGCGACATGGGTGGCATGGGCAGCGGCGGCATGGGCGGCGGCGGTATGCAGGGCGGCGGTATGCAGGGCGGCGGGGGCAGGCCCGGCGGCGGCGGCGGACCGCCGCCCGGTATGGACGGTCCGCGTCCGCCACGGCCGCCCAAGCCGATCAAGCGCGAGCAGTTCGACAAGCTGGTGACCGGCATGTTCCGCCAAGCCGATGGCAATCGCGACGGGATGGTGACGATCGACGAACTGCGCGCGCTGTTCGAAGCGCGGCGCGGGGCGATCATCCGGGCGCGGTTCGAGAAGATCGACGCGAACCACAATGGCGCGATCGGCTTGGACGAATTCAGCGCCTGGCAGATGCAGATGGGGTCGCTCGCTTCGTCCGACGGCGCGGCGCTGGGCGATCGCAATGGACCCATTGCCGAAGTGATCATGCCGGATGTGGGCGACGATCCCGGGGAGGCAGGGCTGGCGATGCTGATCGAGCCGCTGAGCGTGGCGGTGATCACGCAGGCCAATGCCAATTATGATGCCGGGCTGTCGCTGGACGAACTGCTGGCCTATGAAGGCAAGCGGTTCGACGCGGCGGACGCCAATCATGACGGCTGGCTAACCATGGACGAATTGCGTCCGCCCCGTGGTCGCGGGCCGGGGCCGATGGGTGGTCCACGGCTGCCTTGTCCCGTAGGCCAAGCCTGCTGATGGGGTGATGGCGGCGCTTAAGCGGCGCTGTCGGAAAGCGGATGGCAGGGGCGTTGCGGCGTGGTAAATCGGCGCGGGGATGGCCGTCGGGCGGGATAGTGTTGCATTTGGCGACAAACGCCCCTTCACATCGGGGCCGCGCGCCCCTAATGTCCGCGCCGCTTTCCCTGCCCATCACAAGGATTCTTGCCCCGCATGACCCGGCCCGCCTTCAAGCGCATCCTGTTGAAATTGTCCGGCGAAGTGCTGATGGGGCAGGGGCAGTTCGGCATCGAGCCGGAAACCGTTGCGCGTGTCGCGGGCGAGATCGCCGCGGCCAAGGATGCGGGCTTCGAAATCTGCGTCGTCGTGGGCGGGGGCAATATCTTCCGTGGCCTGGCGGGCGCGGCGGCGGGTTTCGACCGGGCGAGCGCCGACTATATGGGGATGCTGGCGACCGTGATGAACGCACTGGCCGTGCAGAATGGGCTTGAAAAGCTGGGCTACGACACGCGCGTGCAGTCGGCGATCCCGATGGCGTCGGTGTGCGAACCCTATATCCGCCGCAAGGCCGAGCGGCATATGGAGAAGGGCCGGATCGTTATCTTTGCCGCGGGCACCGGCAGTCCCTATTTCACCACCGACACGACCGCAGCGCTGCGCGCGGCCGAAATGAATTGCGACGCGCTGTTTAAGGGCACCAGCGTCGATGGCGTGTATAATGCCGATCCCAAAAAGGTCGAGGATGCGGTCCGTTATGACGAGATCAGCTTCGACCAGGTGCTGAACGATAACCTCAAGGTGATGGACGCCAGCGCCATTGCCCTGTGCCGCGAAAATAATATTCCCATCGTCGTGTTCAACATCCGTGAAACCGGTAATCTGGCCACCGTGCTGGCCGGACAGGGTGTCGCGACGATCGTCCAGAATCAGGAGCGTTAAACATGGCCCAATATGACAAGTCCGACCTTGAACGCCGCATGGCCGGCGCGATCGAAGCGCTGCGCGGCGACCTGACCGGCCTGCGCACCGGGCGCGCCAATGTGCAGTTGCTCGATCCGGTGATGGTCACCGTCTATGGCTCCAACATGCCGCTCAACCAGGTGGCGACCGTGTCGGCGCCCGAACCGCGCATGTTGTCGGTGCAGGTGTGGGACAAGAGCAATGTAGGGCCGTGCGACAAGGCGATCCGGTCGGCGGGCCTGGGCCTCAATCCCATCGTCGACGGGCAGACGCTGCGCCTGCCTATCCCCGATTTGACGGAAGACCGCCGCAAGGAACTGGCGAAGCTTGCCAGCAAATATGCCGAAGGCGCGCGCATCGCGGTGCGCAACGTCCGCCGCGATGGCATGGACAGCCTGAAGGCCGACGAGAAGAAGGGCGAAATCAGCGAGGACGAGCGCAAGCGCCTGGAAACCGAAGTGCAGAAGATGACCGACAGCACGATTTCGGACATCGACGCGCTGGCGACGTCGAAGGAAAAGGAAATCCTCGGCCAGTAAGCCGGGGCTTTCCTTTCGCGGCCAAAGCACGCATGTCTTTCTGATGGCCACACAAGCCAAGCCCGATCTGACCAGCGTTGCGTCCGCCCATGGCGCGCGTCATGTCGCCATAATCATGGACGGCAATGGCCGCTGGGCCAAGAAGCGGCTGCTGCCGCGTATCGCGGGGCACCGCGCGGGCGTGGAAGCGGTGCGCAAGGTGGCGCGTGCGGCGCAGGAGCTGGGGCTGGAATGCCTGACGCTCTATGCCTTTTCATCGGAAAACTGGAAGCGGCCGGCGAGCGAAGTCGCCGACCTGATGGGGTTGCTGCGCCATTTCATCCAGTCCGATATCGATGAGATGCACGCCAATGGCGTACGATTGCGGGTAATCGGCAATTATCGCGCGCTCGATGCGTCTTTGGTGACGCTGATCGACGCGGCGGTGGCGCGAACGGCGGGCAATGGCGGGCCGATCGTCGCGATCGCACTCAACTATGGCGCGCAGGACGAAATGGTGCGCGCAGTGCAGGTGCTGGCCGCGCGGGCCGCCACGGGCGAGATCGCGGCCGAGGCGATCGGCGCGGCGGATATCGACGGCGCGCTTTATACCGCCGACCTGCCGCCGCTGGACCTGATGATCCGCACGTCGGGCGAGCAAAGGCTGAGCAATTTCATGCTGTGGCAGGCGGCCTATGCCGAACTCTATTTTACCGACATGCTGTGGCCCGATTTCGATGGCCGGGCACTGGCCGGGGCGCTGGACGCCTTTCGCTTGAGGGACCGCCGGTTCGGCGGGGTGTGATCTGACATGACGAGCGAATTGCGGACCCGCAGCGTCGTGGGCATGGCGCTGATCGCGGTGGCGCTGGGCGCGTTGCTGGCGGGCGGCTTTATATTCTGGATGCTGCTGGTGGTGGCAGGCGTGTTGATGCAGGGCGAGTGGGGCGACCTGACCGGGGCGACGCGCGAGCAGCGCAAGGCGGCGATGTTCGCCGTGTCGATCCCGCTGGCGCTGCTGTGCCCGCTGGCGGCGGGGATCGACTGGCCGGTGCTGATCGCGGCGGCGGCGGCGTTTTTCTTCGTGCTGTTCACCAGCCGCAATATGAATCTGGCGCTGGGCATTCCCTATATCTGCCTGCCGATCGTGGCGCTGATGTTCCTGCGGGGGCAGGCGCCCTATGCGTTCGGGCTGTTGCTGGCTTTGTGGGCGCTGGGGCTGGTGTGGGCGACGGATATCGGCGCCTATTTTGCGGGGCGTTCCATCGGCGGACCGAAGCTGGCGCCACGGATCAGTCCGTCCAAGACCTGGGCGGGGTTGGCAGGCGGCGTGATGGCGGCGCTGATCCTGGGGTTCCTGCTGCATCGTTTCGGCGGGCTGCCGATCCAGCTGGCGGCGGCGAGCGGCGTGTTGGCGGTGGCGGCGCAACTGGGCGATTTGCTGGAAAGCCATATGAAGCGCCGGGCGGGGGTGAAGGATAGCGGCACGCTGCTGCCCGGCCATGGCGGGGTGATGGACCGTCTGGATGGGGTGGCGACCGCCGCGCCGCTGGCGGCGTTGCTCTATCTGATGCTGGGGCAGGGCGGATGAAGCGGGTTTCGATCTTTGGCGCGACCGGATCGGTGGGCCTGTCGACGCTGGACCTGATCCGGCGCGAGCGCGATGCCTATGGCGTAGTGGCGCTGACCGCGAACAGCGATGTGGACAGTTTGGCGGCCCTGGCGCGCGAGACGGGCGCGCAGGTCGCGGTGATCGGGCAAGAGCGGCTTTATGGCGCTTTGAAGGACGCGTTGGCCGGGTCCGGCGTGGAAGCGGCGGCGGGCGAAGAGGCGCTGGTCGAGGCGGCGGCGATGGACGCGGACTGGACGATGGCGTCGATCGTGGGCTGCGCCGGGTTGCGGCCGACCATGGCGGCGTTGAAGACCGGGCGGACGGTGGCGCTAGCGAACAAGGAGTCGCTGGTGTCGGCGGGCGGGCTGATGATGCAGGCGGCGACCGCGTCGGGCGCGACACTGCTGCCGGTCGATAGCGAGCATAATGCGATTTTCCAGTGCCTTGCGGGTAGTAGCTTAGAGGATGTCGCAAGGATTACCCTGACCGCGAGCGGCGGGCCGTTTCGCACGCGCAGCCGCGCTGAGATGGCGGATATCACCGTGGCGCAGGCGGTGGCGCACCCCAACTGGTCGATGGGCGCGAAGATCAGCGTCGATAGCGCGACGATGATGAACAAGGGGCTGGAACTGATCGAGGCGGCGCACCTGTTTCCGGTGGGCCTCGACCGGATCGAGATACTGGTCCATCCGCAGTCGGTGATTCACTCGATGGTGGAATATCGCGACCGGTCCACGCTGGCGCAGTTGGGATCGCCCGATATGCGCATTCCGATCGCCCATGCGCTGGCCTGGCCGCAGCGTATGGCGACGCCGTGCCAGCCGCTGGACCTAGCACGCATTGGCAGGCTCGATTTCGAAGCCCCTGATACGGAACGCTTTCCTGCGCTGCGCCTGGCGCGGGCGGCGGCGGAAGCGGGCGGGGCGACGCCTGCGATCCTGAATGCCGCCAACGAAGTGGCGGTCGCGGCTTTCCTGGCGGGACGGATCGGCTTCCTTGATATCGCCATGATTGTGGAGGATGTGTTGAATTGTTATAGCGCGGCGACGCCCTGCGTTATCGATGATGTGCTGGCGGCTGATGGCCGGGCGCGCATGGAGGCGGGCCAAGTGATGGAAAGAATGACGGCTTGATCCACAATCCCGGTTTCCTGTTGACCGCGCTCGCCTTTGTGGCGGTCATCGGGCCGCTCGTCTTCGTGCATGAGCTGGGCCATTATCTGGTCGGGCGCTGGTGCGGGGTGAAGGCGGAGGCTTTCTCCATCGGCTTCGGGCCGGAACTGTTCGCCTGGGTCGACAAGCGCGGCACCCGCTGGCGCGTCGCAGCGCTGCCGCTGGGTGGCTATGTCCGCTTCAAGGGCGACATGAACGCAGCGAGCATGACCGATCCGGCCTGGCTGGAAATGTCGGCGAAGGACCGGGCGGAGAGTTTTCCCGCCAAGCCGTTGTGGCAGCGGGCCGCGATCGTGGCGGCGGGGCCGGCGATCAATTTCCTGTTCGCGATCCTGATCCTGGCGACCTTCGCCTTCGTGCATGGCGAAAGCCGTACGCCCGCGGTGGCTGGAATGGTGCAGCCGGCCAGCGCGGCGGCGGCGGCGGGTTTGGTCGCGGGCGACCGGATCGTGTCGCTGGGCGGGCGCGAGATGGCGACGTTCGACGACATCCGCCTCTATGCGCAGATTCGTCCCGGCGAAGCGGTGGCGATGGTGATCGAGCGCGATGGCAAGACCTTCGCGCGGGACGGGAAGATCGGCAGCGTCACCGAGGATGACGGGTTCGGCAACAAGTTCCAGGTCGGTCGCCTGGGCCTGGCCCCCGGCGATCCGGTGGTGGAGCCGGTGAGCCTGCTGCGCGCGCCGGTCGTCGCGGTCGAGCGGGTCGGGCAGATCGTGCGGACGATGGTCGAAACGATGGGGCAGATCGTCAGCGGCGGTCGGTCGGTCAAGGAACTGGGCGGGCCACTCAAGATCGCGCAGGTTTCGGGCCAGGCGGCGACGCTGGGCATCGAAAGTTTCATCTTCTTCGCCGCGCTCATCTCGATTAATTTGGGGTTCATCAACCTCTTGCCAATTCCCATGCTGGATGGCGGGCATCTGCTTTTTTACGGGATAGAGGCGGTACAGCGGCGACCGGTCAGTGCGCAGGCGCAGGAATGGGCCTATCGTTCGGGGCTGGCGGTGCTGATGGCGATGATGCTGCTGGTGACTTTCAACGATTTATCGTCTTTCGGTCTGTGGAAGAGCCTGTCCGGCTTGATCGGTTGACGCGCTTCGGGCAGGGAAGCCCGGTTTGGCGTCGTCTGTGTCGGCGGAAACAATGTATCTGAGTTTTTGAGGTGATGCGGGTGACAGCGATAAAGAGCAGCAACAGGCAGCGCCCGATCGTGGGAGCCTTGCTGGCGACCACGATGATCGCGGGCCTTTCGGCCGTCCCGGCGATGGCGCAGCAGGCACCGGCCGCTGCGACCCCGCCCGCCGCGCCGCTGGCTGCGCCCGGTGTGTCCGCGGGAACGAACATCGGCACGATCCGCGCGATCACGGTCGTGGGGACGCAGCGCCTGGAGCCGGACACCATCCTGTCCTACACCAAGCTGCGCATCGGCCAGCCCTTCAGCCAGGAAAGCCTGGATCAAGGGCTGCGCGACCTGTACGAGACGGAGCTGTTCGCCGACGTCCAGATCCGCAACGACAATGGCGCCCTCACCGTCGAGGTGAAGGAAAACCCGGTCATCAACCGTATCGTCCTGGAAGGTAATAAGCGCCTGAAGGAAGACAAGATCCGGCCGGAAATCAAATTGGCCCCGCGCCAGATTTATACCCGGTCGAAGGTGCGCGCCGATGTCGCCCGGATCGTGGAACTCTATCGCCGCCAGGGCCGCTTTGCCGCGACGATCGAGCCGAAGATGGTCCAGCTGGACCAGAACCGCGTCGACATCGTGTTCGAGATTTCGGAAGGGCCAAAGTCGAAGGTCCGCCAGATCAACATCATCGGCAACGACAAGTTCAAGGACGGCGAACTGCGCAGCCAGATGGTGACCAAGCAGTCGCGCTGGTTCCGCGTTTTTTCGTCGGGCACCAGCTATGATCCCGATCGCCTGGCCTATGACCAGCAGAAGCTGCGCCAATTCTACCTGACCGAAGGCTATGCCGATTTCCGCGTGATTTCCGCGGTGGCCGAACTGACGCCGGACAAGCAGGACTTCATCATCACCTATGTGGTGGAGGAAGGCGATCGCTATAAGTTTGGCGATGTGAAGGTCGAATCCGACATTCGCGACCTGTCAGGCGAATCGCTGACCAAGCGCCTGCCGATGAAGAAGGGCGACTGGTACAACGCCAAGCAGGTCGAGGACACGGTCGATACGCTGAGCGAGACGGCTGGCCTGTTCGGCTATGCCTTTGCCGACGTGTCGCCGGACTTCAACCGCGACAAGGAAACGCTGACGATGGGGATTAATTTCCGCATCGCCAACGCGCCGCGCGTCTATGTCGAGCGGGTCGACATCAACGGCAATACGCTGACGCAGGACAAGGTCATCCGCCGGGAGTTCCGCCTGGCCGAAGGCGATGCGTTCAACAGCTTCCAGGTCAAGCGGTCGAAGGACCGGATCAATTCGCTGGGCTTCTTCCAGGAAAAGCTGGACGTCGAGCAGAAGCCGGGTTCCGCGCCCGACCGCATCGTGCTGGAAACCAATGTGCAGGAAAAGTCGACCGGCGAATTGTCGCTGTCGGCCGGTTTCTCGTCGCTGGAACGCTTCATCGTGTCGGCGTCGATCACGCAGCGCAACTTCCGCGGCAAGGGCCAGGAACTGCGCACGTCGGTCAATTATTCGGCCTATTCCAAGTCGGTCGAGGTCGGGTTCACCGAACCCTATTTCATGGACAAGAATATCGCGCTGGGCGGCGACATCTATCGCCGCGATCTCAACAGCTTCCAGTATCTCAACAATAATGATCGTAACACGACCTACGAGCAGACGACGACCGGCTTCCAGATCCGGGCGGGCGTGCCGATCACGGAATATATGTCGCTGGCGTTGCGCTACAGTCTCAACTTCGACGATGTGACGCTCGACAAGGGCACCTATTATACCGATAGCAACAATGACGGCATCTTGGGCAATAGCGCGGATGATACGTGCGATCCGTTGCGGTCGGGGCGGTATCTTTGCGATGCGATCGGCAAGCGGACGACATCGTCGGTCGGCTATTCGCTGATCTACGACACGCGCAATAATCGCATCCGTCCGACGCGCGGCCAGAATGTCACGCTGAGCCAGGATTTCGCTGGCCTTGGCGGCGACGTGAAATATGTCCGCACCGTTTTGAAGGCGTCGAAATTCGTGTCGCTGGGCGGTGGCTTCATCTTCTCCCTGTCGGGTGAGGGCGGCTATATCCACAGCCTGGAAGGCACGCGCCGGGATTCCACCGGTGCGGAAGTCGATGCCGTTCGTTTGACCGATCGCTTTTTCCTGGGCGAACCGCAGTTCCGCGGCTTCGATATTCGCGGCGTTGGTCCACGCGTCGTTCGTCGCTATTACAGCACGACGGTGACCAACGGCGTAGTGACCGGCACCGAAACTACAGGCAATAATAACAGGTCGGATGACGCTCTGGGCGGAAAGATCTACTATCTGACTCGTGCCGAAATCGAGATTCCGCTGGGTTCGGGAGCACGTGAGATGGGCCTGCGTCCGTCGATCTTCATGGATGCGGGTGCCGTGGCTGGTTTGAAGAACCCAGGCCTTATCAACGGCAACGGCCAGTTTGCCGGCTATTGTTCGGCAACCGGCCTGACGACGATCAGGGCGACCGGCACAGCCGCCAGTCCTGTTTGCCCGGCAAATTATGTCGCGGCGAGCGATTTTGCCGTGTCCAGCGGCTTTGTGGAACAATATCTCGGCGACACGCTCAAGCCGCGTCTGTCGGTGGGCTTTGGCGTCAACTGGAACTCGCCGTTCGGCCCGTTCCGGATCGACATCGCCAAGGCTCTGTTGAAAGAACCAGGGGACGACAACAAGCTCATTACCTTCAACGTAGGGACTCAATTCTGATGAAGACCATTTTCAAGGCCGCGGCGCTGGCGTTCGCGCCCATGACCGCTATCGCGCTGACCGCCGTTCCGGCTGTCGCCCAGACCAAGTCGGGCATCGCCGTCGTCGACCTGGAGGAAGCCGTCGCCAAGAGCACGGCCTTCACCACCGCGATCACGCAGATGCAGACCACCTACAAGCCGCAGATCGACGCGATCAACACGCGTCGCACCGCGATCGAAACCGACCTTAAGACCAAGGGCGACGCGTTGCAGGCCGCGCTGAAGGCGGCAGGCAACAAGCCGACCCCGGCGATCGAAACCCAGTATCAGCAATATCAGCAGGCGCAGCAGAATGCGCAGGGTGAATTGCAGCGCATGGGCCAGCCGATCAGCCTGGCGCGGGCCTATGTCGAGGAACAGATCGTCGCCAAGCTGGACGACGCGCTGAAGGCCGCGACCGCCAAGACCAAGTCGGAAATCGTGTTCAAGAAGGCCGCGACCGAAAGCTTCGGCGCGGGCGCGGACATCACGCCGGCAGTCATCACCGAACTGAACGGCCTGGTCCCCAGCGTATCGATCACCCCGCCTGCCGGTTGGCAGCCCGGTGGCCGTCAGGGCCAGCCTGCCGCCGCCCCCGCTCCGGCGACCCCGGCGCAGGCGCCCAAGTCGCGCTGATAAAAAATGACGGGAGAGGTTGAAACGACCGCGCGTGGCCCGATGGATATCCGTCGGGTCATGGCCGCGCTGCCGCATCGTTACCCGATGCTGCTGGTCGATCGCGTGGTGTCGCTGGTGCCCAACCAGTCGATCCATGCGATCAAGGCGGTGTCGGTGAACGAGCCGTTTTTCCAGGGGCATTTCCCGACCCGGCCGATCATGCCGGGCGTGTTGATCGTGGAAGCGATGGCGCAGGCGGCAGGCGTGCTGGCGGTGGATTCGATGAATCTGGCCGATTCGGGTAAGCTGGTTTATTTCATGAGTATCGACGGCGCGAAGTTCCGCACGCCGGTGGAGCCGGGCTGCCTGCTCGACCTACATGTGGAAGTGACGCAAATGCGCGGCGCGGTCTGCAAGTTCAGCGGCAAGGCGCTGATCGAAGGCAAGCTGGCGGCGGAAGCGCATTTCGTCGCGATGATCAGCGATCCGCCCAAGGATTGAGGCAGCTTATTCTTTCCCTGTAAAGGGAAGGAGACCATGAAGTGATGCAGGGGGTAGGTCGCGCTGGTCGCATCGACACTGCGACCTACCCCTCCGTCTGGCCTTCGGCCAGCCACCTCCCCTGCCAGGGGAGGAGTGAGTTGGCTCTTCATGTCCGCTTATTTCTTGCCAAGGCGCGCCGAACCCGCTAACGGCGCGCCTTCGCTATTTTTTACGCATCCACAGCCGGTCGGAACCGGCACTTTACGGAGCATATGCCATGAAGGCCGATACCCACCCCGCCTACCACATGATCACCGTCCAGATGACCGACGGCACGACCTTTCAGACCCGTTCGACCTGGGGCAAGGAAGGCGACACGCTGGCGCTCGACATCGATCCCAAGTCGCATCCGGCCTGGACGGGCGGCAACCGCCAGCTGGACACCGGCGGCCAGGTGGCACGCTTCAACAAGCGTTTCGGCGGTCTGACGCTGAAGAAGTAATCGGCCTTTCAAGGTTGGACGAAAGGGTGCCTGCGGGTGCCCTTTTTTGTGTCTTGCGCGGATGGGCGGGCGCCACAAAAAAAGGCCTCCAGCTAAAAGCTGGAGGCCGAGGTTCAGGGGAGGAGTCAGCGGCGACAGAGGGGGTTCTGTGTAGGGATGCCGCTGACAAGGACGGGTTTAGATGCGGGATGATGCAGGGGAATGTCGATATGTGTCCGGAAGGGGGGTGTGGGTGAAATTATTTGGCAGGGATTGGCGGTGAGTCCCGGTCGGGAACATTTCATACATCCCCCTCCCGTTTACGGGAGTTAGGGGGTGGGCTTGCCCGAGGTTGCACAGGCCCACCCCGCTGCGACTAGGGTCTGCTGCGCAGCCCCAAGTCTCGCTACCCCTCCCGCTTGCGGGAGGGGAATGAGATAGCGTTATTCTTCGGCCGCCCGATCCGCGTTCAGGAACGCCGCCACGTCGTCCAGCGCCACGTCCTTCGACAGGAAGGTCTGGCCGATGCCGCGGGCCAATAGGAAGGGGAGGGTGCCCGCCGCCATCTTCTTGTCGTGGAGCATATGGCCGACCAGTGCCGCGCCGTCCGCGCGGACATGGGCGGTGGCAAGGTCGTGGGGCAGGCAGACGGCCTTGAGATGCGCGGTCACGCGGCAGGCGTCTTCGTCGGCGCACAGGCCGAGGCGCGCGGAGTAGCGGAAGGCGAGGGCCATGCCCGCCGCGACGCCTTCGCCATGGAGCAGCGTGTCGGAAAAGCCGGTATCGGCCTCCAGCGCATGGCCGAAGGTGTGGCCGAGGTTGAGGAGAGCGCGGCGGCCGGAGGTTTCGCGTTCGTCATCGGCGACGATGGCGGCCTTCGCCTGCACGCTGCGTTCGATCGCATAGGTGCGCGCGTCCGGGTCGCCGGCTAGCAGCGCGGCCGCATTGGCGTCGCACCAGGCGAAGAAGTCCGGGTCGTCGATCAAGCCGTATTTCACGACTTCGGCATAGCCAGCGCGGGTTTCGCGCGGGGGCAGGCTGTCGAGGGTCGAGGGGTCGATCAGCACCAGGGCGGGTTGGTAGAAGCTGCCGATGAGATTCTTGCCCGCCTTGGCATTGATCGCGGTCTTGCCGCCGACCGAGGAATCGACCTGCGCCAGCAGGGTCGTGGGCAACTGGATGAAATGGCAGCCGCGCTTGAGGATCGAGGCGGCAAAGCCGACCAGATCGCCGATCACGCCGCCGCCCAGCGCGACGATATGGTCGCCGCGCTCGATTTCCAGGGCGAGCAGCGCGTCCAGCAACTGTTCGAGGTGACGCCAGCTTTTCGTCTGTTCGCCCGGCGGCAGGATGATTGGTTCGACGGCGATGTTCGCGGCGCGCAGGCTGGCGTCGAGGCGCGGCAGTTGCGTGGCGGCGACATTGGCGTCGGTGACGACGACCATGCGGCCGTTGCGCGCGCAGGGGGACAGGATGTCGCCCGCGCGGTCGAGCGCGCCCTGTTCGATCAGGATGTCGTAGCTGCGCGCACCCAGCGCGACGCGGACTAATGCCATGCGGTCAATTGCTCCATGATGCGTTCGACCGCGACTTCATGGGGAGCCGCGATGCTCTTCACATGAATGGGGGCGAGCGCGTAAACGGGATTGCGCACCGCGGCCAGCTCCGTCAGCACGGCGCGAGGATCGCGGCCCTTGAGCAGCGGGCGGCTTTCGCGGCGGGCAACGCGATCGACCAAAATCTCGATATCCGCGTCCAGCCAGATGGCAGTAGCCGCCTCCAGGATCAGGCGGCGGGTTTCATCCTGCATGAAAGCGCCGCCGCCGGTCGCGATCACCTTCGGCGCGCCGTCCATCAGCCGGGCTATGACGCGGCGTTCGCCGTCGCGGAAATAGGATTCGCCATAGCGTTCGAAAATCTCGGTCACGCTCATGCCCGCGGCCTTCTCGATTTCCTCGTCGGCGTCGACGAAATGGAGGCCCAGACGCGCGGCAAGGCGGCGGCCGACCGTGGATTTGCCCACGCCCATCATCCCCACCAGAACGATGGGACCGCGCCGGGCCTGGCTATCCGGGATTTTGCTGTTTCGCTGCATGGCTTGCGGGGCTATACAGCCAGCCGTCACAGAGGCAAATCGCATCTTTCTTTGTCGTCCGGCATGTCAGTCGGCCCGTTATAGCCAAGGATCTATGAAGAATAATCGCAACTTCAGCAGTTTCGAGGGCGGTAACCGTCGTCGTGGCTCCAGCCTGCCGATCATCCCCATCGTCCTGATTGTGCTGGTCATCGCCCTGTTGGCCTTTTTCTGGTCGCGCGGTGGTGAACAGCCGCAGCAGCGCGTCGAAAAGGTCATCCCTGCCGAGAAGCTGGGCCAGTAAGGCGGATGCGCTGGCCGCGCGGTAACGCGAAATGGGCGGTGGGCACCTTTGCGCTGGCGCTGGCGTTGCCGGTCGTCGCGCAGCAGGCGCCCGAATCGCTGTTGCCGCCCGGTTTCGGTGACGCGCCCGAAGCGCCCGCCGCCCCGCCGCCGGTACGGCCTGCGCCCAGCGCGCCATCCACGCCGGGTGCGCCCGCCGTGCCGATGGTACAGCCGCTCAACCCCGCGACGCCGCCCGACCTGTCGCTGGCGGCGGACAATGGCGCCGAGCAGCTGACGCCGGAAGAATTGGCCGCGCAGAAGGCGAAATATGACCTGCCCGACACGGCGCGCCGGTCGCTGGACCGGATCGGTCCGCTGACTCCGCAGACGCGGGGCATGGAGCCGGACGCCTTTGGCGGGCAGTCGGGCAAATATCTGGCCGCGCTGATGCGCGAAACGCATGCGCCGATCGTGTCGCGGTGGGCCTCCATCCTGTTGCGCCGGGCGCTGTTGAGCGCGGTGGATACGCCGCGCGACATCGACGGGGCGGACTGGGCGGCGGAACGCGCCTGGCTGTTGCTGCGCATGGGCGAAGCAGACAATGCACGGCTGATGGTGCAGAGCGTCGATCCCGACCGCTATTCCCCGCGCCTCTATGCGATCGCGATGCAAACCTATCTGGCGACCGCCGATCCGGCGGGGCTGTGCCCGCTCTCGGCCGGGGCGCTGCGGTTCAGCAAGGAGCCGGGCTGGGACATGACGCGGGCGATCTGCCCGGCGCTGTCGGGCGATCAGGGCACGGCCAGCGGCGCGCTCAACCAGGCGCAGCGCAAGGGCGTGGTGCGCGGGATCGATTATCGGCTGGCCGAAAAAGTGGTCGGCACCGGATTCAATGCGCGCCGGTCGGTGAAGATCGAATGGGATGGCGTCGATCGCCTGACCGCCTGGCGATTCGGGCTGGCGACGGCGCTGAACGTCGAGATTCCAGAGACGCTATACGGCACGGTCGGGCCGCATGTGCGCGCATGGGAAGCGCGCGCGCCCGCGCTGACCGCGTTGAAGCGGCGGCCGGGGGTCGAGATTGCGGCGCGGCTGGGCGTGTTGTCCAACGCCGCGCTGGTTGGTTTTTACGGGCAGGTCGGCACCGATGGCGATGCGCCCGCCGACATGGCCGACCGGGTCAATTCGTTGCGCACGGCCTATAGCGGGTCGACCGTGGGCGACCGGATCGGCGCGATGCGCAACTGGTGGAAGGACAATGCCAAGCCCGACTATCTGGGCCTGATCGCGACGGCGAGGGCCGCTGCCGCGCTGCCGGTGGCGCAGGCCGATGCGCAGGATGCGGCCAATCTGGTCGCGGCCATGTTGACCGCCGGTTATGATCGCAATGCGGCGCGCTGGGCGCGGGCATTTGGGCAGCTGGACGGGGCGGGCGCTTCGCAATTCTGGGCTTTGCTGGCGGTTGGCGCGCCAAGCCCGGTGGTGGAAATCAGCAGCAGCCGCGTGTCGGACTATGTCGGCGACGTGGGCGCGGACAAGGGCCGGATGCTGATTGCGGCGCTGGCGGGCCTGTCGCGCCTGTCGGCCGGGGACGCGGCATCGCTGGCGCAAGATAATGGCTTTGCGCTGGACGCCAACAGCCGCTGGGCGCGCGCGATCGGTGCAGCGGCGCAGCGGGGCGAAAAGGGCACGGTCGCGCTGCTGGCGGCGGTGGGGATGCAGGGCAGTGACTGGAGCCGCTTGCCCGCGGGTCACCTCTATCATGTCGTCGCCGCGCTGCATCGCGTAGGCCTTGATCCCGAAGCGCGGATGATCGCGGCCGAGGCGATCAGCCGGACCTGATGATGGGCCAGGATGATGCCGTCCTGATCGATCGCTTCCTGGAAATGATGGCGGCGGAACGCGGCGCGTCGCGCAATACGCTGTTGGCCTATCGCACCGATCTGAATGGCGCGGGCGATTTGCTGGGCGGGTTGGCCGGGGCCAGCCGAGACGGGCTGGGGACGCTGGCGACCGCCTGGGCGGCACTGGCGGCGTCGTCCGTGGCGCGCAAGGCGTCGGCATTGCGCGCCTTCTATGCGTTTCTGGAGGAAGAGGGGCTGCGCGCCGACAATCCCTCCGCCGCGTTGCCGCGGCCTGCGACGCGTCGGGCGCTGCCCAAGATATTATCGGTGGCGGAGGTCGATCGATTCTTTGCGACGATCGCCGAGCGGTTGGATGTGGAGCATCCCGCACCCGCCGACCTGCGGCTCGCAGCGCTGATCGAGTTGCTTTATGGGTCCGGGCTGCGGGCGACCGAATTGATGTCGCTGCCGCGCCGGGCGCTGGCGAGCGATCGGCCGTTCCTGATCCTGAAGGGCAAGGGCGCGCGCGAGCGGCTGGTGCCGATTTCCGATCGGGCGCGGGCGGCGGTCGCCGCCTGGCTGCCGCATGTCCCAGGCGACAGTCCTTGGCTGTTCCCTTCGGGCAAGAGCCATTTGAGCCGCATCCGCCTCTATCAACTGGTCAAGGCGCTGGCGGCGGCCAGCGGCATTGCGCCGGAGCGGGTCAGTCCGCATGTGCTGCGCCACGCCTTTGCCACCCATTTGCTGGAGGGCGGGGCGGATTTGCGCGCGTTGCAGATGATGCTGGGCCATGCCGATATCGGCACGACGCAGATTTACACCCATGTCGACAGCCGACGGCTGGTGGAACTGGTCAACAGCCGCCATCCGCTAGCGGGGATGCACCCCAAGATCACGACCAAGATCGCGCATCCCCGCGTTGACGGCGACGCGCCAGCGCCTTAACGCACGGGCCATGGTAAGCTTTCTGGAATTCGAAAAGCCGGTCGCGGAACTGGAAGCGCGCATCGTCGAACTGCGCGCCACCGCGAGCGTGGGGGACATCAATATCGATGGCGAGATCGCGACGCTGGAACAGCGCGCGGCCAAGCTGTTGTCCGACACCTATGGCAAGCTGACGCCCTGGCAGAAGACACAGGTGGCGCGGCATGCCGAACGCCCGCACTTCAAGGATTATGTCGCGGGCATGTTCGACAATTTCATGCCGCTGGCAGGCGACCGCGCCTTTGCCGACGATCAGGCGATCATCGGCGGCTTTGCGACGCTGGGCGAGCGCAAGGTCATGGTGATCGGCCATGAAAAGGGCGACGATACCGCCAGCCGGGTGCGCCATAATTTCGGCATGGCCAAGCCCGAAGGCTATCGCAAGGCGATCCGCCTGATGGAACTGGCCGACCGGTTCGGTCTGCCGGTCGTCAGCCTGGTCGATACGTCGGGCGCGTTCCCCGGCGTGCAGGCGGAGGAGCGTGGCCAGGCCGAAGCGATTGCGCGGTCGACCGAAGCCTGCCTGAAACTGGGCGTGCCGATGGTGGCCGCCGTGGTGGGCGAGGGTGGCTCCGGCGGGGCGATCGCGCTGGCGGCGGCTAATCGCGTGCTGATGTTCGAACATGCGGTCTATTCGGTGATTTCGCCCGAAGGCTGCGCGTCGATCCTGTGGCGCACTGCCGACAAGGCGAGCGACGCGGCGACCGCGATGCAGGTGACGGCGCAGCATCTCAAAGCATTGGGCGTGATCGACCGAATCGTGCCGGAGCCTGTGGGCGGCGCGCATCGCGATCCGGTAACGGCGATCGCCAATCTGGGCGCGGCGATCGAGGCGGAACTGGATTCGCTGGATGGTCTGGGCGCCGATGCGTTGCGGACGGACCGGGCGGACAAGTTTCTGGCTATCGGGGCTTAAGCGCAGCGATAGGTCAGTGCCGGACGCATATTGCGTGACCTGAACTGGGCTCCGGCCTGCGCCGGGGTACAGGAAGTGCGGTAAAGCACTGGCTTTTTCCGGGAACGGCTCGTCCTTTTCCTCGTTACGTAGAGGTAACGGTGAGGGTGGAGAGACGATGAACTGGAAGATGAAGCTGGGCTGCGCCGGGGCGGTGCTGGCGGTGACGGCCAGCGCGCCTGCGGTGATCGGGCAGCAGCGGGCGATCCGCACCGTGTCTTCGATCAGCGCGCAGGACAAGGCGAGCGGCGCCAAGCAGCACCCCGAATTGCTCAAGGAATTTGGCGGTGCCTATGTGGGGCCGCAGGCGAAATATGTCGAAGGCGTGGGTCGCCGCATCGCCGTGCAGTCCGGCCTGTCCAATGCGCAGGGCGATTTTACCGTGACGCTGCTCAATTCGCCAGTGAACAACGCCTTCGCGATCCCCGGTGGCTATGTCTATGTGACGCGGCAGTTGATGGCGCTGATGAACGACGAGGCCGAACTGGCGGGCGTGCTGGGCCATGAAGTCGGCCATGTCGCGGCCCAGCATGGACAGCGGCGACAAAAGGCGGCGACGCGCAATGCGGTGGGCGGCGCGCTGCTGGGCGCATTGGCCGGGGCGTTGCTGGGTGATTCGGGGCTGGCGGGTCTGGTCCAGAAGGGGATCGGCACGGGCAGCCAGTTATTGACGCTGAAATTTTCGCGCAGCCAGGAATATGAGGCCGACGACCTTGGCATCCGCTATCTGGCAAGCGGCGGTTATGATCCGCGCGCGCTGTCGGACATGCTGGCGTCGCTGGCCGCGCAGAGCAATCTGGACGCACGGGTGGCGGGCAGTGCGCGGTCGATGCCCGAATGGGCGAGCACCCATCCTGACCCCGGCGCACGGGTGCAGCGAGCCGCGAGCGGCGCGGCGGCGACTCGGGCCACCAGCACGGTGCGCAATCGCGATGCGTTCCTAAATGCGCTGGACGGCGTACTTTATGGCGACGATCCCAAACAGGGGGTGATCGACGGCAGTCGCTTCCGCCACCCCGACCTCCGGCTGAGTTTCACCGCGCCCAACGGGTTCGGCATGGAAAATGGCGCGGATGCGGTGTCGATCACTGGATCGGGCGGGCAGGCGCAGTTCGGCGCGGCGCCCTATTCCGGCAATATTGCAGCCTATATCGACAGCGTCTTTGCCAAGCTGGGCAACGGGCAGGGTGGCGTACCGGCGGGCGAGGTCAACCGGACGACGATCAACGGCCTGCCAGCCGCTTACCGCACCGTGCGGGCGAGCAGCCAATCGACCCAGGTCGATGCGACCGTCTTCGCTTATGATTTTGGCGGCGGGAAGGCCTATCACTTCCTGCTGCTGACCCCGGCGGGGCAGGGGCTGGGGCCGTTTACCGGGATGGTGCAATCCGTCCAGCGGCTCAGCGCGCAGGATGCCGCCGCGATCAAGCCGCGCCGCGTGGATGTGATCGCTGTCAAAGCAGGCGATACCGTGCAATCGCTCGCCAAGCGGATGGCTTATAGCGATTTGCAGTTGGAGCGGTTCCTGACGATCAATGCGCTGAGTGCGAACGCGACATTGAAGCCGGGCCAGCGGGTGAAGATCGTCACCTGGTGATGGGCGCACACGAAAAAGGCGGCGGACCGATGTCCGCCGCCTCTTCATTTCGACAATCGTCTGGGCTTACTTCAGGTTGCCCGAAACGTTGTTGAAGGTGCCGCCGAGCTTGGTGCCCAGGCTGGTCATCGCGGCGATCGCAGCGACGGCGATCAGAGCGGCGATGAGGCCGTATTCGATCGCGGTTGCACCCTTGTTGTTCTTCAGCATGTTACGGACGAACTTCATGTGACGTCTCCTTAAAAAGATTTCTGCGTTCAACTACCCGGCCGCCCCGAATGTGTATTTGTGGTCAGCAAGCATCGAATTAGACACACTCGGTTGAAAAACTCTTAATGCGATATCGCGGCTGTCAAATATTGATGGTTAATGCTTGGTGACTTCGGTTGCGACGTTGTTCCACATGCCGGTGGTCTTGGTGGCGACGTTGTTCAGCGCCGCGACCATGGCGAGCACGATCACCGCGATGATCAGCCCATATTCGACCGCCGTCGCGCCGCGCTCGCATCGCATCAGCCCCCATCGGGCAAGCATTTCGACAAGCGCGCGCATAGAAATCCCCGTTTCGCTACAGACAGTCCCCGACAGACGTGTAAAGGAAGCACGGTTAACAAAGCCCTCCCGACTGGACCGATATGCCGTCTTTTTCTCCCCTGCTGGTAGTCGCCGTAGCGTTGATCGACGCCGACGGCCGCGTGCTGTTGCAACAGCGTCCGCCCGGCAAGGCGATGGCGGGATTGTGGGAATTTCCCGGCGGGAAGGTGGAGCCGGGCGAGACGCCCGAAGCGGCGCTGGTGCGCGAGTTGGAAGAAGAATTGGGGATCGAGACGCACAGCAGTTGCCTGGCGCCCGCGACCTTCGCCAGCGAGGCGCTGGGCGACCGGCATTTGCTGTTGCTGCTTTATGTCTGTCGCAAGTGGACGGGGGTGCCGGAGGCGCGCCATGCGACGGCGCTTACCTGGCTGAAGCCCGCGCAAATGTATGCGCTCGACATGCCACCGGCGGACCTGCCGCTGATCGGGCTGCTGGACGCGCTGCTGTAGCGGCCTTGGGGGTTTAGAATGTACCCCGGCGCAGGCCGGGGGCTACGATTTCTGGCGCAGCGCGTGCGACCCTGGACCCCGGCCTGCGCCGGGGAACAGGCAAGGATCAGTCCTCTTTCGCTTTGCTCTGTAGCTGGACATAGTTCTGGATGCCCATGCGTTCGATCATTTCGAACTGGGTTTCCAGCGTGTCGACATGCTCTTCCTCGCTTTCGAGGATATATTGGAACAGGTCGCGGCTGACGAAGTCGCGAATCGATTCGCAATAGGCGATTGCGTCGCGCAGCACCGGCAGCGCTTCATATTCGAGTTCGAGGTCGGACTTGAGGATTTCCTCGACCGTCTCGCCGATCTTCAGGCGACCGAGCAGCTGGAAATTGGGCAGGCCATCAAGGAACAGGATGCGTTCGGCGACCTTGTCCGCATGTTTCATCTCATCGATGGATTCTTCATATTCGAACTTGGCCAGCTTTTCGATGCCCCAATGGTTGAGCATACGATAGTGGAGGAAATATTGGTTAATCGCGGTCAGCTCATTTTTGAGCACCTTGTTCAGATATTCGATGACCTTGGCGTCGCCCTTCATGGCGCTATACTCCGGATATTGGGGAATGCCGGACGTATATCGTTTCGGACGCGCGCTGTTAAGTCGAAAACCCTTGGAAATCAGGGATTTTTAGCCACGCTATTGCGTGATGATCGCGACTGCCGAATGCGGCTGCTTCGCAATGCCGCTGAGCGCCGCTTAGGCCGACGCGCGTTCCGCGGCGATGATGGTGCGGGCGAAGGGTACGCACTGGCCGCATTTGGGGCGGCGGCCATATTGGGCATAGGCGCTGCACGGGGTGTCGGCGCCGTTGCGCGCCGCTTCCCGCAGGTCTTTTTCACGAATGGCATTACAGATGCAGACGACCATCGAAGACACTCTCCTGATTGGAGAGAGATAGCGTGTCTGATAATGGGTCGCAATAGTAATCAAACGCTTTTGCGAATCTTTTGCGGTCGGCCGTTGATGAGGCTGCGCCACAGCCATTCTGCCGGACCCAGCGCGAATCGGGCGGCATAGGGTTCCGACCAGACCAGCATCGCCGCCCAGCCGCCCAGCACGAACAGCGGCAGCAGGGCGGGCGGGACATGGGCGAACAGGCCAAGACCCCAGCCGTAGAAGAGCGCGGTCATGATGAGGCTGGTCGCCAGATAGTTGCTGAGCGCCAGTCGCCCCGTCGCTGCGAGCCGATCGACCAGCCAATGGCTGCGGTGGCGGGCGAGCAGCCAGAGGATGAGCGCAGCCCAGCCGACCGTCAGCGGAATGCGGAAGGGCAGCGACCAGGCGAGCGCGACGCCATAGGCAGGCAGCGCCGCAAAGCCGCTGATCGCTACCCACAACGCCATGGCGCCCATGGGCGGCACGCCGATCAGGAAGCAATGGCGCGCGGTGCGGCGATATTGCTCCGCATCCCAGCGGCCGGTGAGGAAGCCGCCCTTGAGCATCGCCATGCCCAGCAGCATGAAGCCCATGGTTTCGAAGGCGGTAAACAGGAAGCCCCAGAGCCAGTCGCCCGGCATCCCAGCCAGCTTATGCTGGACGATCGCGCCGAAGCTGCCGCGATAGGTGGCGATTTCCGCCTGGGTCGTGGGGCTGGCGGGATCGGCCAGAGCGGCGATGAAGGTGGCATAGCTTTCGCGCACAGGCAGGCCCGCGCCGGGCGCCATGGCGGCGTGATGCCAGAGGTAGAGGCTGACGATGAAGGCGGCGACGAGCAGGAACTGGGCGAGGAAGAAGAGCAGGGCGCGCTTGACCAGGGCGAAGGGTTCGAGGCCCACGAACAGCAGCGCGAACAGGCTGACCAGCGCATAGACGCGCAGGATGTCGCCCCACCAGAGCAGGAAGAAATGGGCGCAGCCGATGACGAACAGCCAGCCCGCGCGGACCATCTGCGCGCGGCGGCCATCGCGCCCGGCCATTTCCTCCCGGTCGATCAGCAGCAGCATCGACGCGCCGAATAGCAGGGCGAACAGGCCGCGCATCTTGCCGTCCACGAAGATCAGGCTGATCGCCCAGGCGGCGATGTCCGCGGCCGAGGACGGCCCCGCCACCGCCGGGTTGAAATAGGCGTTTTGCGGCAGGGCGAAGGCGGTGATGTTCATCCACAATATCCCCAGCACCGCGCAGCCGCGCAGCACGTCCATTGCCCAGATACGGGGGGCGGGGTTGCGGGCGGAGGCGGTCATGGTGGATGGTCCTGCAAAGGGGCTGGTCATGGAGCGACGGCTCTGTCATCCGCCTAGCCATGATTGATGGCTCCATGCAATGGCGCAAGCAACGGATAAGGGACGCCTTTGGCGCGGCGGCGGCACATTATGACCGCCATGCCGGGCCGCAGCGGCTGGCGGCAGGGCTGGTCGCGGATTTGGCCCAGCGGCAGAAGCCGGACGGCGTGGGGCGGATATTGGAGATCGGTTGCGGCACCGGGTTTCTGACGCGGGATATCCAGGCGCGCTGGCCGGGGGCGGAACTGGTGGCGACCGATATCGCGCCCGGCATGCTGGAACAGGCGGCGTCCAACGGCCGGGTAGCGGGGCGGTTCATGATGATGGACGGGGAAGCGCCATCGTTTGAGGGGCCGTGGTTCGACCTGATCCTGTCCAGCCTGGCGTTTCAGTGGTTCGATGATCTGGCCGCGGCGATCGCGCGGTTGGTAGCTTTGCTGCGGCCGGGGGGAGCCTGATCTTTTCGACCATGGGGCAGGGCAGTTTCGCCCGTTGGCGCGCGGCGCATGCGGCGTGCGGGCTGGAGGCGGGGGTGCCGGATTATCCGTCGATCGATGCGCTGCGGGCGATGCTGGCGGGTCATGCAGACAGCTTCGTGTTTGATGAGGATTATGCGCTGGGTTGTGGCGGGGCGCGGGGGTTGATCGCGCATTTGAAGGGCATCGGCGCGGTGGTGCCGAGCGAGGGGCACAAGCCGCTCAGTCCGGGCGATCTGCGGCGGGTGATGGCGGCGTTCGATGCGGATGGCGGGGACGATGGCTATCAGGTCTTGTTTGGGCGGGTGACCCGGGCGGATTAGGGCTTAACTTCGCACATTTCCCGCTGATTTCGACATATTATTGCTTGCGTTTGATCCTATTGGAAAGTTAAGGCGCCAATATAGCGTCGGTTCGGTTTGTAGGACAGCGGGGCCATGGTTGCGTGGCTGGCCTTCGCCTGCCAATCCTGTCTCATGCCTATGATGCCTCTTTCTATCCGCCTTGCGCAGCCTGCCGATGTGGTCGCGCTGTCCGCGCTCAAGCTGGCGGCTTTCCGCGAGACGTTTCTCGACGGGTTCGCCATTCCCTATCCGCCCGCCGACCTCGCGCTGTTCGAGGCGGATAGTTATGGCGTGGCGACGGTCGCGCGGGAACTGGCCGACCCGTCGCACGCGACCTGGGTGGCGGAAGGAGCGGACGGGCGGTTGCTGGCCTATGCGCATGTCGGGCCGTGCAAATTGCCGCATCCCGACGCTGCGGCGGAGCATGGGGAATTATATCAGCTTTATGCGCTTAATGCCGGGCAGGGGCAGGGCGTGGGGCGGGCGTTGATGGATGTGGCGCTGGATTGGCTGGCGGCGAACAGACCGGGGCCGGTGTGGCTGGGCGTATGGTCCGGCAATGATCGCGCGCAGGCGGTTTATGCCAGGCGCGGGTTCGTGAAGGTTGGTGGGTATGGTTTCCCGGTCGGGGCTTGGACGGACCGGGAGTATATTTTTCGGCGGGGGTAGGGGGCGATGGTTTGACGCTGCTGCCGCTTATGCCTTGTCACTATGCTGTTCCCCGGCGCAGGCCGGGGTCCAGTTCAGAGCGTGGGACTGGACCCCGGCGTTCGCCGGGGAACAGTGCGCTATAGGCAGGCGCTATCACTCTGAGCCGTTTGTTTGGCGCGGTACGCTCTATAGTTCACTGTCCATCAGCGCCGGGAAGAAGCCTTCATGGGCGGCGCGCAGGGTGTCGAGGGTTACGCCTGCAACGCTGTCGCCGCCGACGGTGCCGATCTTCACCGCGCCGGGGATGTCGACGCCCGCAGCAGCGGTGACGATATAGCGGCCCTGGTCTTCGCCGAAGGCCGAGGCGGTGGTAAGCGCGATGTCGAGGGTCGCGCCGATCTTGCCCGCCAGCGCCATTTCCGCGATCGTGACGATCAGGCCGCCGTCGCTGATGTCGTGGACGGCATTGGCCGTGCCTGCCAGGACGAGCGTGCGGACGGTGTCTGCGTTGGCGCGTTCGGCGGTCAGGTCGACCTTGGGCGCGTCACCCGCTTCGCGGCCCGCAATTTCGCGCAGCCATATGGTCTGGCCGAGGTGCGCGCCTTCGCCACCGATCAGCCAGATGGCGTCGCCTGCCGCCTTGAACGCGACGGTCGCCATGACGTCCACGTCGGCGAGCAGGCCGATGCCGCCGATCGCCGGGGTCGGCAGGATCGCCGAGCCGCCGCCGGTGGCTTTCGATTCGTTATAGAGCGAGACGTTGCCGCTCACGATCGGGAAATCCAACGCGCGGCAGGCGTCGCCCATGCCCTCCAGGCAGCCGGTCAACTGCGCCATGATTTCGGGGCGCTGCGGGTTGGCGAAGTTCAGGCAGTTGGTGACGGCCAGCGGCGTCGCGCCGACGGCGGAGAGGTTGCGATAGCATTCTGCGATCGCCTGCTTGCCGCCTTCATAGGGGTCGGCATAGCAATAGCGCGGGGTGCAATCCGTGCTGATCGCGATGCCCTTTTGGCTGCCATGGACGCGCACGACCGCGGCGTCGCCGCCGGGGCGCTGGACCGTGTCGGCGCCGACCATATGGTCATATTGTTCCCAGATCCAGCGGCGGCTGGCGATGTCGGGGCTGCCCATGAGCGTGACGAGGTCCGCGCCGATGTCGGCGCTTTGCGCGATGGCGCCCAGCGGCTCGACCTTCGACCAGATCTTGTATTCGTCCTTGGGCATGGCGGGACGGTCGTAGAGCGGCGCGTCGTCGGCCAGCGGGGCAAGCGGGATGTCGCACACCGTTTCGCCCTTGTGGATCAGCACCATGCGGCCGGTGTCGGTGACATGGCCGATGACCGCGAAGTCGAGTTCCCACTTCTGGAAAATGGCCTCGGCGAAATCCTCGCGGCCCGGCTTCAACACCATCAACATGCGCTCCTGCGATTCGGAGAGCATCATTTCATAGGTGGTCATGCCGGTTTCGCGCTGCGGCACGTCGTCCATGTTGAGCTGGATGCCGACGCCACCCTTCGACGCCATTTCGACGCTGGAGGAGGTAAGGCCCGCCGCGCCCATATCCTGGATCGCAACGATCGCATCGGACGCCATGAGTTCCAGGCAGGCTTCGATCAGCAGCTTTTCGGTGAAAGGGTCGCCGACCTGCACGGTGGGGCGCTTGGCGTCGGCGTCGTCACCAAAGTCCGCGCTCGCCATCGTCGCGCCATGGATGCCGTCCCGGCCGGTCTTCGATCCCACATAGACGATCGGGTTGCCGATGCCGGACGCTGCCGAATAGAAAATCTTGTCGGTGTCGGCGACGCCCACGGTCATCGCGTTGACCAAGATATTGCCGTCATAGGCGGGGTGGAAATTCACCTCGCCACCCACGGTCGGCACGCCCACGCAATTGCCGTAGCCGCCGATGCCGTGCACGACGCCCGCGATCAGATGCTTCATCTTGGGATGATCGGGGCGACCGAAGCGCAGCGCGTTCATGTTCGCTACCGGGCGCGCGCCCATGGTGAAGACGTCGCGCAGGATGCCGCCGACGCCCGTCGCCGCACCCTGATAGGGTTCGATATAGGACGGGTGGTTGTGGCTCTCCATCTTGAAGATCGCGGCCTGCCCGTCGCCGATGTCGACCACGCCGGCATTTTCGCCGGGGCCGCAAATGACCTGCGGGCCGGTGGTGGGCAGCTTCATCAGATGGATCTTGGAGGATTTATACGAGCAATGCTCCGACCACATGACCGAGAATATGCCGAGTTCGGTGAGGTTCGGCTCGCGGCCGATCGCCTTCAATACGCGGTCATATTCTTCCGGGCTGAGGCCATGTTCGGCGACGACTTCCGGGGTGATTTGGGGCGCGGTGCTGGACATGTGCGCGCCTTTAGCGGGGGCGGGGGCGCAGGGCAATGGTGGGTGTGCGGGAGGCGGGCGGACTATTTATCCTCCCCAGCTTTTTCTGGGGAGGGGACCGCGGTACGCGGTGGAGGGGAAAATGCGCAACGTCGCGCCATTCCCCTCCACCACGCTTCGCGCGGTCCCCCTCCCCACGCCTTCGGCGCAGGGAGGATTTTATGGTCGGCACATGACCCGATGGGAACGTCAACAGTCTTTTGTCCGGTGTTGCTTTCACTTCACCCCTGCAAAGAGATTTCGTTAACCTTTTCCCGGAACATTTCGTCTTGCGGGGTGGCGATTCGGCGTAGAGCGAATGCCGCAGAGAGGTGCAGGATGAAGGGGAGCGATTTCTTCTATTTTTCCAGCCGCTGCCGAAAGCAGCGCCTGATGGCGCAGGCGTCCACATCGAAGCGAGCGCGGGACGTGCATCGCCAGTTGGCCAATGCCTATGCCGACCGGGCGACGCTGGCGATGCTCAACAGCGAATGAGCGCCGTCGAGGTGGCAAGAAAAAGGCCGGACCTTTAGGGGAGGTCCGGCCTGGTCATGAAAAAATGGGCTGTCCGGATCAGACGTGGCAGGCCTTGGCGTCCTTGCCCGGCACGGTGATGGTCACCTCGTTGCCCGAACCCTTGATTTCATAGCCGCCGTCGGCGGTGAAGGGCTGACCGGCTTCGGCGGCCTTCAGGGTCGTGGCTGCGCCGCCCTTTTCGGTGCGCAGCAGGGCGGTCTTGTCGTCGCTCATATAGTCGACGAAGAACAGGCTGTTGTCCTTGCAGCGGAACTGCTTGTTGGCCTTGACCGACGGCGGCAGCTCGACCGGCGCGGCGTTGGCGAGTTGCGCTGCCATCGGGTCGGCCGGGCCGCCCACGACTTCGGGTTCGTCATTCTTGTTACAGGCCGACAGCAAAGCCACGCTGGCGACGGCGATCAGGGGGAGGTAATGTTTCATAGCGATCCTTTTATGTGCATGTGCAACATGGTGCGTCAACGCAAATTCACCCGTTTCCCGCCATCCCCCTGAATTGCCGTCATGACGGCGCGATGACGCAGGCGGGAAAGATCATGGACCGCGAAAGGAAAATAGGGGCTGAACGAGCCGAGGCCAGCGGCATGGTGGTGGTTCGCCTTAAATGGCGGACGCGGGCTTGACCGGGGCCGTGGCGGCCGCCAATGCAAGGGCATGGCTGAGGATATCACCCCCCCGATCCTGCGACCCTCTCCTTCGAGGATGCGTTGCGGGCGCTCGAAACCATCGTCCGTCGGCTGGAAAGCGGCGATGTGCCGCTGGACGAGTCGATTTCGCTTTATTCGCAGGGCGAGGAATTGCGCAAGCGCTGCACCGAGCGGTTGCAGGCGGCCGAGGCGCGGATCGCCAAGCTGACGGTCGACGCCAATGGGGCGGTGACGGGCGCCCAACCCTTCGGCGCGGACTGACCCGCGTGACGGGGGCAGGGGGCGGTGCCGCGACGGCGCTGGTGACCGAGCGTGCGGCCATGATCGCCCAGGATATCGACATGGCGTTCGACCGGCTGCTGGCGGTGCCCGACGATGCGCGCGCGCGGCTTTATGACGCGATGCGGCACGCGGCAATCGGCGGCGGCAAGCGGCTGCGCCCGTTGCTGGTGCAGGCGGCGTGCGACCTGTTCAACATTTCCCGCGACTCGGCGCTGCGCGTCGGCCTGGCGATCGAATGCATCCATGTCTATTCGCTGATCCACGACGATCTGCCCGCGATGGACGATGACGACATGCGCCGCGGCAAGCCGACCGTGCACAAGGCGTTTGACGAGGCGACGGCGATCCTGGCGGGCGATTGCCTGCACGATCTGGCGTTCGAGATATTGGCGGACGAAGAAACCCATCCCGATCCGTTCGTGCGGATCGACCTGGTCCGGGCGCTGGCCGCTGCCAGTGGCCCGGCGGGCATGGCGGGCGGACAGATGATGGATTTGGAGGCGGAGCGCACGCGCTTCGACCTGGCGACGGTTACGCGGCTCCAGAACCTCAAGACCGGCGCGCTCATCGCCTTTTGCGTGGAGGCGGCCGCGATCATGGCGCGCCTGCCGCACGATGCGCGGACCGGGCTGCACGGCTATGCGCGCGACATCGGGCTGGCCTTCCAGATTGCCGACGACCTGCTGGACGTGGAGGGCGACGCGGCGCTGGCGGGCAAGGCGCTGGGCAAGGATGCGGCGGCGGGCAAGGAGACGTTCGTGTCGCTGCTGGGCGTGGAGCGGGCGCGGGAGCAGGCGCATATGCTGGTCGATCAGGCCAAGGCGCATCTGCATGGCGCGGGCGAAGAGGCCAACCTGCTGCGCGCGATTGCCGACTATATCGTGGAGAGGGATCGCTAGACCATGAGCACACAGCGTATCGGCGTCTATCCGGGCACGTTCGACCCCATCACGCTGGGGCATATGGACATCATCCGTCGCGGCGCGAAACTGGTCGACAAGCTGGTCATCGGCGTCACCACCAACATCGCCAAGTCGCCGATGTTTTCCGACGAGGAACGGTTGGCGATGGTCCGCCGCGAATGCGCGGACATCGATACGGAGATCGTCGTCACCGGCTTCAATTCGCTGCTGATGGACTTTGCCGAGTCGCAAAATGCCAGCATGATCATCCGGGGGCTGCGCGCGGTCGCGGACTTCGAATATGAATATCAGATGGCGGGCATGAACCAGCAGATCAACGGGCGGATCGAGACGGTCTTCCTGATGGCGGACGTATCGTTGCAGCCGATCGCGTCGCGCCTGGTCAAGGAAATCGCGCTTTATGGCGGGCCGATCCACAAATTCGTCAGCCCGGCGGTGCGAGACGAAGTGGCGGCGCGGGTGGAAAAGATCGGCCGCAAGGGCGGGATTTAAGCGCGCTCAGCCTGCGTTCAGTTGCCAATCGCGATCAGCGCGCTATCAGGGCGGCTAGTCCCGTCGGTCTAAGATATCTAAGGAACTCCTCCCCCATGCGTTTCACTTGCGCGCTCAAGACCGTGGCGATCGGCTTCGCCCTTACCGCGTCCGGCCTGGCCTATGCCCAGGGCGGCGGCGGTGGCGGCGGTGAGGATATGAAAAAAGCGGAGGCCGCGGCGCGGGCGCAGGACAATGCCAAGTCGCTGGGCACCGACCTGACGCCCAAGCTGCCGCCTGCGACCATCCCGGCCGATCCGCAGAATATCTGGGATCTGGACCTGTCGAGCGGCGGTCGCGTGCGTATTCAGCTGCGCCCGGACATTGCGCCCGTCCATGTCGAGCGGATCAAGGAACTGACGCGCCAGGGCTTTTATAACGGCCTGAAATTCCATCGCGTCATTCCCGGCTTCATGGCGCAGGGCGGCGATCCCAAGGGCGACGGCACCGGCGGTTCGACCATGCCCGACCTGAAGGCCGAGTTTAATCCGATGCCGCATCTGCGCGGCACCGTGTCGATGGCGCGCGCCCAAAGCGAGGACAGCGCCAATAGCCAGTTCTTCATCGTCCTGCTGCCGCGCATGCAGCTCGACAAGAAATATACCGTCTTCGGCCGGGTGATCGAGGGCATCCAATATGTCGACGCCATCCACCAGGGCGAGCCGCCGGCCGACCCGACCGTGATCCTGCAGGCGTCGATCGAAAGCGATGGCAAGCCGCCGGTGACCGTCGCGCCGACGCCGCCCGCGCCGCCGGTGTCGATCGCCAACCCGCCTGCGCCGAAGAAGCCGGTCGCGAAGAAGTCCGGCGCGGTTGCAAAGCCGATGCCGGTCAAGCCCGCGCCGAAGAAATAAGCCGGGTCGTTTCGGCCGTTCGAAGTCTGCCCCTATGATGATTAGAGAGCATCGTTTTCCCGCGCAGGCGGGAACCCAGTTCAGACGGTGGGACTGGATTCCCGCCTGCGCGGGAATACCCGTCTCCTGGGGACAGGGCGTATGATGCCATGCGCGTAGATTTGTTCGATTTCGACCTGCCGCCGGAGAATATCGCGCTCCGTCCGGCGTCGCCGCGTGACAGTGCGCGAATGCTGCTGGTGCCAGGCGATGGCGAGATGCAGGATCGCATCGTGCGCGACCTGCCGTCGCTGCTGCGCGCGGGCGATGTGCTGGTGTTCAACGATACCAAGGTCATTCCTGCGCAACTGGAAGGGATGCGCGGGGAGGCGCGGATCGGCGCGACGCTGCACAAGCGGCAGGGGTTGCGGCAGTGGCAGGCGTTTCTGCGCAACGCCAAGCGGGTGCGGGCAGGGGACCGGATCGATTTCGGCGCGGGCGTGACGGCGATCGCCGGGCCGCGCGATGACGATGGCGGCGTGACGCTGGATTTCGAAGGCGACGAGCCGGTGGAAGTGCTGCTGGAACGGGCGGGGCGGATGCCCCTGCCGCCCTATATCGCCAGCAAGCGCCCTACCGACGAGCGCGACCGCAGCGATTATCAGACGATGTTCGCGCGGGAGGATGGCGCGGTCGCCGCGCCCACCGCCGCGCTGCACTTCACGCCGGACCTGATGGCCGCCATCGCCGATGCGGGCGTGCGGACGGAAACGCTGACGCTGCATGTGGGCGCGGGGACGTTTCTGCCGGTCAAGGCCGACGATACCGACGACCACCGGATGCATGCGGAATGGGGGCGGATCGACGCAGAAACGGCGGATCGGCTGAACGCTGCGCGCGCGGCGGGTGGTCGCCTGATCGCGGTGGGCACGACATCCCTGCGCCTATTGGAAAGCGCGGCGGGGGAGGATGGGATCATCCGCCCCTTCGCTGATGAGACACGCATCTTCATCACACCGGGATATAAGTTTCGGGCGGTCGATGGGCTGATGACCAATTTCCACCTGCCTAAATCGACGCTGTTCATGCTGGTCAGTGCGTTGATGGGGACGGAGCGGATGCAGGCTGTCTATGCCCATGCGATCGCAACGGGTTACCGCTTCTACAGCTATGGCGACAGTTCGCTCCTGCTTCCGCCCCGCGCAGTTTAGCGGCGCACGCCCTTGCGGACGAGGCTGACCAAGCCGTAGCCCAGTGCCGCCAGCGTGCCGAGCTTGGCGACGGTCTTGACCGCGCCCGAGGCCGCATAGCCCAGAACCGCGCCCTTGACGCCGCTGTCGCCGTCCTTGCGATCGATCGCTGCGCCGATGACCGTGCCTACGATATTCTTCATGCCAATCTCCTATGTTGCGGATGCGAAGCGAGCGATCGGCGGGAAAGTTCCGGGTGGCTTACACGCCATCGCGGGCCGTTCATTTGGTTCGCAACTGAAACCTTTGGCGTTCCAAGCGTTGATTCATTTGGATAATCGAGGAAATGACCATGGAGATTGGTTTCGGAACGGCCCGCCCGTCCTTTGCAAAGGGCTATAGCCCGCTATATCACGCGGAAGGCGACAACCGCTGCCCGTCCTGCACGCGCCAGCAATGGATCGTCGGGCGCATGGTTGCCGAATGCGCCTTTTGCGGCACGGCCTTGCCGCTGGAGCAGTTCAGCACCTATAGCGCCAGCCCGCGCTTCGCCTGCCATGGGCCAAGCGGGGCGGAACTGCCCGAGGCGTTGCGCCCGGTCGCTTGATCCTGACATCATCACCGACATGAAAAAGGCCCGGCATCACACCGGGCCTTTTCCGTCATGGGCGGCTATCAGCGATAATTGGCGCCGCCATAGCTGCTACTGACGGAGCTTTCGCTGCTGCTGCTATTCTGGTCGCGGCCGCGATCGTTGAACAGGGCGTTCTGTTCGCGCTCGGTGCGCCACGCGTCCTGTGCCTGCTGCGCGGTCTTTTCCAGCGTCACCTTGGTTGCGTCCACCGACTTGATCCAGCTTGAGGGGATCGAGTGGTGGACGCCGCCAGCGTCAGCGTCATTCTTGGTCAGGATGATGCGGTCGCCGCGCAGCTTGTCGACGGTGCCGACATGCTCACCATCGCTGCCGACCACTTCATGATGCTCGCGGACCTGGCCGATCGCTTGGCGTTGTTCGCCGCGGCGGGTGCGCCATGTGCCAAATTCGCTGTTGAAGCGGTCGCGATGTTCGCGCTGATATTCGGCATAGTCGCGGTCAAGTTCGTTGAGCCGCTCCTGACGCCAGGCCTGATAATTGCTGTCGTGATGCGCGCCATAATCCTGGCGTGGGCCGAAGTTGCGTGGCTCGCCATGATCTTCGCTGCCATAGCCGCTGCGTTCACCGGTATAAGGCGTAAAACCGCTATTGGGGACATAGTCCCGGCGCGCCGCCGACGCATAGCCCAGGCGGCTCGACTGGTCGCGCGGATCGCCATAGGGGCGGTTATAATATTCGTCATATTCGCGGCGGCGTTCGGCCTCTTCGTCGCCGAACCAGCTGCGCACTTCGTCGCCCGCGCGGTCCAGGAAGCCACGGTCTTCGGGATCGTAGCCGCGTGGGGTGCGGCCATAATCGGACCGGCCATATTGGCTGCGCGATCCATAGCGATCGGCGCGGTCGTCGCGTCCATAATCGCTCGATCCGCGATAGCGATCGCCGCCGCGATCCCAGTTGCTGCCATATCGATCTTCGCCACCATAGCGGCGTCCGCCTTGGTAACCCATCGTCCTTCTCCTTGCTTGTGGGCGACGCCTTCACGGCGTCCACGGGGCATCAATGAGCGGGCAGGGGCAACGTTCCGGGCGTTACGCAGGAGTAATATCCCGCCTGTCGGGCGTCTTGTCGCGCCACCATATTGGCGCTTTGTGTGTGGGCTGATCCAGATCATGAAGGTGGATCGCTTTTTGCGCAAAAGACTGTTGCAAGGGGGGAATCGCTATCCTATAGGCAGCGCTCCTTCGGGGGCCTTAGCTCAGCTGGGAGAGCGCGTCGTTCGCAATGACGAGGTCAGCGGTTCGATCCCGCTAGGCTCCACCAACCCTTCCCCGGGTTGAACCGCAAGGACTTTACCGCCAGCGCCAGGAGCGCGTAGGGCGGTTCCCATGACAGATGATAGAGCAGATACGGGTCGCCCGGCCGCGACGCTGGTGATCGTGCGCGACCGGCGCGACGGGCCGCCGGAATTGCTGATGGTGGAGCGCGCATCGACCATGGCCTTTGCGGCGGGCGCGCTGGTGTTTCCCGGCGGCGCGGTGGATACGGGCGATCATGCGCTGGCGGCGCGGATCGACCATGGGCTGGAGCCGGACGATGCCGCCGGGCGGATCGCCGCCATTCGCGAGACGATCGAGGAAAGCGGGCTGGGCGTGGGCCTGACCGGGGATGTGGATGCGGCGGCGGTGCTGCGGCTGCGCGATGGCTTGCACGACGGACGGACGCTGGGGGAGATGCTGGATCGGCTGGGGCTGGGCATCGCGATGGATGTGCTGACGCCCTTCGCCCGTTGGCATCCCGCGCCGTTCGACCAGGCGCGGCGGATATTCGACACGCGCTTCTATCTCGCCCGCGCGCCCGACGGGCAGATGGCGAGCGTCGACACGACCGAGAATGTGCGACTGTTCTGGAGCAGCGCCGCCGATACGCTGGCGCAGGCCGATGCGGGGACGGCGCGGATCATCTATCCGACGCGGCGCAATCTGGAACGGCTGGCGCTCTATGGCAGCCATGCCGACCTGGTCGCCCATGCGCGCGCCTATCCGGTGAAAAAGGTGCAGCCATGGCAGGAGGAGCGGGACGGGGAGGTGCATTTATGCATTCCCGATCATCTGGGTTATCCGATCACGTCGGAACCGATGCGGCGGGTCCGGCGTGTTTAGGGGATGCGCACCCTTCATGTGACCATCCGCCGCCTCGTCCTGCTGGGCGGTGTTCTGATCTTGCTGCTGTTGGCCTATGGTTATGCGCGGCAGCGGCCGCAGGACATGCCGTGGACGGATCTGGATCTGGCGCAGCCGGTGGGAATGTTCACCGGGCGCAAGCTGGCGGCGCTGACCGGGGATGCGGCCCAATGCAAGGCGCTGCTCGACCGGGCGGGCGTGTCCTATGTCGCGATGCAGCCGGGCGGGGCGGACCAGTGCCGCTATGCCGATGCGGTGCGGTTGCGCGCGGACAAGGACGCCATCGCCTTGACGCCCGCCGCCGTCGCGCCGTCCTGCCCGGTGGTCGCTGCGTTCAAGCTATGGGAATGGCAGGTGGTGCAGCCTGCGGCGCAGCGCATCTATGGGACGTCGGTGCGCAGCATACGCCATTTCGGCAGCTATAGCTGTCGGCGCATGTACGGGCGCGGGCAGGGCGATTTTAGCGAACATGCGACCGCCGACGCGATCGACATCGCCGCCTTCGTATTGAAGGACGGGCGGCAGGTGAGCGTGCTCAAAGACTGGAAGGGCGAGGGCAAGGACGCGGCGTTTTTGCGAGAGGTGCGGGACGGGGCGTGCGGGCTGTTTTCGACCGTGTTGTCGCCGGACTATAATGCCGCGCATCGCGATCATTTTCATCTGGATCAGGCGGAGCGGGGGGCGATGGGCGGACGGGCGTGTCGGTGATCTGAAATCCTCCCTGTCGCGCAGCGATGGGGAGGTGGCTGGCCGCAGGCCGGACGGAGGGGAAGGCGCGAGGTTGCGCATTGCCCCTCCACCACGCTGCGCGCGGTCCCCCTCCCCAAGACGGGCTTGGGGAGGATTTTACTGCCCGAAGCGGGCTTCCCGCGCCAGCGTCACTGCTTCGCGCGCGGCTGCCAGTAGCGCGCCGCTCTTGGCTTCGCATTCGCGCTGTTCATATTCGGCGGTCGAATTGGCGACGATGCCAGCACCTGCCTGCACATGCATGACGCCGTCCTTCAGCACGGCGGTGCGCAGGACGATGCAGCTGTCCATATTGCCGTCCGGGCCGAAATAGCCGACGCCGCCGGCATAGGCGCCGCGGGTTTCGGGTTCCAGTTCGGCGATGATCTCGCAGGCGCGGACCTTTGGCGCGCCGGAGACGGTGCCTGCCGGGAAGCCCGCGAACAAGGCGTCGATCGCGTCCTTGTCGGGCGACAGGCGGCCGACGACGTTGGATACGATATGCATGACGTGGCTGTAAAATTCGACGGTGTAGCTGTCGGTGACGGTCACGCTGCCCGCGCTCGCCACGCGGCCGACATCGTTCCGGCCGAGGTCCAGCAGCATCAGATGCTCGGCTCGTTCCTTGGGATCGGCGAGCAGGCTTTCGCGATTCGCGGCGTCCTCCACGGCGTTCTTGCCGCGCGGGCGGGTGCCCGCGATCGGGCGGATCGTGACTTCGCCGTCGCGCGCGCGGACCAGGATTTCGGGGCTGGAGCCGATGAGCGCGAAGCCGGGCAGGTCGAGATAATAGAGGAAGGGCGAGGGGTTGATCCGCCGCAGCGCGCGATAGAGAGCGATCGGCGGCAGGGTGAAGGGGCTGGTGAAACGCTGCGCCAGCACGACCTGGAAGATGTCGCCCGCGACGATATAGTCCTTTGCCCGGTCGACCATCTGCGCATAGCGGCCTGGTTCCAGCACGGGCGTGACGGTGACGTCGGCGATCTCCGCCGGGGCGGAGAGCGCGGGCAGGGGCGCGGCGAGGCGCGCGGCGGTCGCGTCGATCCGCTCCAGCGCCGATTCGATCGCCGCATCGGCATCGGTGAAGCTGCCCTTCCACACCGGCGCGACCAGATAGAGCGCGTCGGCGAGGCGATCGAACACCAGGATGACGGTCGGCCGCACGAACAGCATGTCGGGCACGCCGATCGGATTGGGGGCGGGGCGGGGCAGTTTTTCGACCAGCCCGACCGTTTCATAGCCGAAATAACCGACCAAGCAGGCGAGTGCGGCGGGCAGGGCCGGGTCCATATGTGCGCGGCATTCGGCGACCAAGGCGCGCAGCGCGTCGAGCGCGCCTGCGTCCTGGGCCAGGAAGGCGTCGCGATCGGTGGCCCATTGGCGGTTGATTTCGGCCTTCTCGCCATTGGCGCGAAAGACGAGATCGGGGGCCAAGCCGATCAGGCTGTGGCGGCCACGCACCGCGCCGCCCTCTACCGATTCCAGCAGATAATCGCCGCGGTCGGGTTCGAACAATTTCAATGCAGCGGAGATCGGCGTGTCGGTGTCGGCGATCTGCCGCCGCCACACCAGCGCGGATTCGCCCCGCGCGAGCGCCGCGCGCGCCGTCGCCACGCCGTCTGCCGTACCCCCGCCTGCCGTCATCTTACTGTTCGCCGCTGTTGGTGGCGGCCAGCGCGCTGCGCACCTGCGCCACGGCCTTGCCATTGCGGGTGACGCCCATTTCCTTTTCGATCGCACGTTCGAACTGCTGACCATATTCCTGGCCGACCACTTCGCCCAGCTGGGTGCGGACCTGGTTCAACAGGTCGGGCTGGCCCTTGGCGTCGCCGCGCTCGATCTTGTTCAATTGCACGACGAAATAGCCGCGATCTTGGCCGATCGGCAGCGTCTTGACCGTGTTTGCCGCCATCGAGAAGAGGATGGCGACTTCGGCCGGGGGACGCTTTTCACCGCGCATGATGTCGGCGCGGCGGCCGCCCAGCATCTGCGGCGCGGGCAGCTTGACGCCCGCCTTGGCGATAGCGTCGGACAGTTTTTCGCCCTTGGCGACCTGGGCCTGGATCTTGTCGGCCAGCGCCTTGGCCTTCAGATTGCCTTCGTTCAGCTTATATTGCGCCAGTACCAACTGCTTGATTTCGGCCAGCGGCGGGGGCGCGGCGGCGACGATATCGCCCGGCGCGGCCAGCGCGTAGCGCTTGTCGGGCGCGATCGGGATCAACTGCGCATCGTCGTCCGCGCTCATCGCGAAGACGGGGGCGAGCAGCGGCTGGATATCGGCCGGGGCGACATAGGCCTGGTCCTTCACCTGCTTGCCGGTCGAGACGACGAGCGGGCTGGTTTCCAGCTTCAGGCCGTTATCCTTCACCACTTCATCGAAGCTGTCGCCATTGCCGATCGCATCCTCGATCTTGCCGGTGAAGTCCGACAGCAACTGCTTTTCCTTCTGCACACGCAGCGCCGCGACGATCTCGGTCCGTGCCGCGTCGAGCGTGCGGGCGGGGGTTTCCTTGGTGCCCGACACACGCAGCAGCAGCCAGCCCAGCGAACCCCGCACCGGGCCGATCAGGTCGCCCTGCTTGCCCGAGAACACGGCGTCGGCCGCGACCTTGCCCGTCGTGGCGGCGAGCGCGTCGCGGCCTTGGTCGGCGAGGGTGGAGACGGCAAGGCCAGCGCCCTGCGCGGCGGCAGCGAGCGACTTGCCGCCCTTCACCTGATCGGCGATCGCCTTTGCGCCCGCCTGCGTCGGCAGCACCAGCTGTTCGACGGTGCGGCTCTGCTTGGCGGCATAGACGGCCTTGTTCTGATTATAATAGGCGCTGATTTCCGCGTCGGTCGGCTGCGCCGCCTGGGCGAAGCGCTCCGCGTCGATCACGGCGTAGCGGATGCGCCGCTGTTCGGGAATTGTGTAGCGGCTGGCGTTCTTCTTGTAGAAATCGGCCAGTTGCGCGTCGGTCGGGTTCTTTTCGTCCAGGAACACCACCGCCGGGATCGCCGCGACCGTGCCCTGCCGCGCTTCGAGCAGCAGCGAAGCATAGGGCAGCACAAGGCTATCGGTCAGCTTGACGCCCAAGCCCACTGGGTCGAGCAACTGACGCTGGAGGATTTCGCGGCTGATATCGTCGCGCAGCGCCTGTTCGGTCAGCCGTTCGCGCACCAGCAGGGCGCGGAAATTATCCTGGCTGAAATTACCCGCTGCGTCCTGGAAGGCGGGGATTTGCGCGATCTGGGCGTCGACCAGCCGCTTGGAGATATGCACGTCCTGCTGATCGGCAAAGGCTTTAAGCGTCAGCGACGCGACCAGCTGGTCGAACACCTGCGCCGCGCCGCCCTGTGCGAAGAAATCGCCGATCTGCATCCCGGGATTGGAGCGGCGCGCATTTTCGAACACGCGCTGGACCCGGTCCTGCAATTCGGTTTCGGTGAGCTTGTAGCCCTTCGCCTTAGCCGCGGTGCCGCCGCCGCCCAGCATCGATCCCGAACCGAACTTGCCGCTGGTGACGTCGCCCAGGATGAACGCGCCGGCGATCACCCCCAGGAACAGGATGGCGAAAAGCGCGCCGAATTTCGATCGGATGAAGCTGCGAAAGACAGAAAGCATGGGGGTTCCAGAACTGCAGGCGTTATGGCGGCGAGCTTTAGGCGCGGATGCGCGCGGCGGCAAGGCTTGGACTGGACAAATGCGCGATCGCCGTTCATCGGCTTATGCAAGCGTCGGGACGATCCGAGGAGGCGTGGCCCCATGGGGTTGCGGCGGATCGACACCGGGGCATCGTGCAGCAATAACCACCTTAGATCACGGGGGAACGGGCAGATGAGCAGGCGCAAGCTGGTTGTCGGCAATTGGAAGATGAACGGGATGCGCGAGCATCTGGATGAGGTGGAGGCGATCGGCGATCTGGCCGCCGCGCATCCGGCGGTCGAGGTCGGGCTGTGCCTGCCCGCGACGCTGATCATGGCCGGGTCGGAAAAGCGCGGCGCGGCGTTCATCGGCGCGCAGAATTGCCATATGGACATGAGCGGCGCCTATACCGGTTCGCTGTCGGCGGAAATGCTGGCGGAGGCGGGCGCGACCTGGGTCATTACCGGGCATAGCGAACGGCGTGAGGCGCGCGGCGAAACCAATGCCGACATCGCGGCAAAGGCGCTGGCGGCCAAGGCGGCGGGCCTGAACGTCATCCTGTGCGTGGGCGAAAGCCTGGACGTGCGCGACGCGGGTAATGCCGAAGCGGTCGTGTCGGCGCAGTTGCTCGCATCGCTGCCCGAAGGCGCGGCGGCGGACTGGCTGGCGGTGGCCTATGAACCGATATGGGCGATCGGCACCGGCCGTATCCCGACGATGGAGGCGGTGGAAACCATGCACGCCGCGCTGCGCGCCGCGCTCGCCACCCGGATCGGCGCGGAGGCGGACAAGATGCGGATCCTCTATGGCGGGTCGATGAACGGCGCCAATGCGGCGGAGTTGCTGGGAATTGCGGATGTCGACGGCGGCCTGATCGGCGGCGCGAGCCTGACGGCGGCGAAATTCGCGCCGATCATCGAAGCGGCCGATGCCAAGGTGACGGCGGCGGTTTGAGTAAATTAAGCCCCTCCCTCTCAAGGGAGGGGAGAAAAAGGCGCGGTTGCCCCCAACGTCCTTCGTCGCTATGTGCGCGCCAACGCATTCTAAAGTACCGGACCCCGTCGCATGTTCACCTTCCTTCTCGTCGTGCAGGCCATCATCGCTGCCCTGCTGGTCGCCGTCATCCTGATGCAGAAGTCGGAAGGCGGCGGTTTGGGCGTGGGCGGCAGCCCGGCGGGCCTGATGTCGGCGCGCGGCGCGGCGGATTTCCTGACCCGGTCGACCACGGTGCTGGCGACGATCTTCGTCACCCTGTCGATCGTCATGGCGGTGATCGCATCGGTGCGGCACGCGCCCAGCGACATCGACACCTCGCTGGTGCGCAAGGCGCCCGCGAGCCAGAACGCACCGGCTTCCAACAACGGCGATCCGTTGGCGGGTGCGGCGAGCAATGCGGCGTCGGCGACGCCCTCGGCTCCGGCGGCCAACGGCGCGGTTCCGCTCGCCAACTAATCCGTTCACCGAATTTTCGATCTTTTTTGAGCGTGCGTGGATTTGCGCGCTTGCCCTTTATCGTTCTGAAAGGCTAAGCCTCTCCTCCCATGACGCGGTATATTTTCATCACCGGCGGCGTGGTCTCCTCGCTTGGCAAAGGCCTCATGGCCGCTTCGCTCGCAGCTTTGTTGCAGGCACGAGGTTTCCGTGTGCGAATCCGGAAATTCGACCCCTATCTCAACGTCGATCCGGGCACGATGTCGCCCTATCAGCATGGCGAAGTCTATGTGACCGACGACGGGGCGGAAACGGACCTTGACCTGGGCCATTATGAGCGCTTCACCGGCGTGTCCGCGCGCCAGAGCGACAATGTGACGCAGGGCCGCGTTTATCAGACGATCATCCAGCGCGAGCGGCGCGGCGATTATCTGGGCGCGACGGTGCAGGTCATTCCGCACGTGACGGACGAGATCAAGGCGTTCGCCCTGGCCGACACCGACGATCTGGATTTCGTGCTGTGCGAGATTGGCGGCACGGTGGGCGACATCGAATCGCTGCCGTTCATGGAGGCGATTCGCCAGTTGCATAACGATCTGGATCGCGGTCAGTCGATCTTCGTGCATGTGACGCTGGTGCCCTATATCGCGGCGGCGGGCGAACTGAAGACCAAGCCAACCCAGCGTAGCGTGCGTGATTTGACGTCGCTCGGCATCCAGCCCGATATCCTCCTGTGCCGCTGCGAACATCCGTTGCCGGACAGCGAGCGCAAGAAGATCGCCTTGTTCTGCAACGTGCGGCCCGAAGCGGTGATCCCCGCGCTCGACGCCAGCAGCATCTACGCCGTGCCGCATCAATATCATGCCGAAGGGCTGGACGAGGAAGTGCTACGCGCCTTCGGTATCAAGGATGCGCCCGTGCCCCAACTGGAGCGCTGGGACGACATCATGGATCGCCAGCAGAACCCCGAAGGCGAAGTCACGATCGGCGTGGTCGGCAAATATGTCGGCCTGCTCGACGCCTACAAGTCGCTCTACGAAGCGCTCAACCATGGCGGCCTTGCCAACCGGGTGAAGGTGAAGGTCAAGTGGATCGACGCCGAACTGTTCGAGAAGGGCGACGACATCATCGCCAGCCTGGAGCCGATGCACGGCATATTGGTCCCCGGCGGCTTTGGCGTGCGCGGGTCGGAAGGCAAGATCGCGAGCGTTAAATTCGCGCGCGAACGCAATGTGCCGTTCTTCGGCATATGCCTGGGCATGCAGATGGCCTGTATCGAGGGTGCGCGGAACACGGCGGGGATCGCGGAGGCCTCCACCACCGAATTTGGCGAGACGTCCGAGCCGGTCGTGGGCCTGATCACCGAGTGGATGAGCACGGAAGGCCTGCAGAAGCGGACGGCCGATACCGATCTGGGCGGCACGATGCGGTTGGGCGCCTATCCCGCCAAACTGACCGGCAACAGTGTGGTCGCAGGCATTTACGGCACGAACGACATCAGCGAGCGGCACCGCCATCGCTACGAAGTGAATGCCGGTTATCGCGAACCGCTGGAGAAGGGCGGTCTGATCTTTTCCGGCATGTCGCCCGACGGCACGCTGCCTGAAATTGTCGAGCGGCCCGACCATAGCTGGTTCGTGGGCGTGCAGTTCCACCCGGAATTGAAGTCCAAGCCGTTCGATCCGCATCCGCTCTTCGCCAGCTTCATCGAAGCGGCGGTCAAACAGAGCCGGTTGGTGTAAGGAAATGGGGCCATCTGGCCCCGTTTTTCGTTTCGGGCAGCCTCCTGGCGAAGGCGGAGCCGCATAAACACAATCGTCAAAGGGCGGACATGACATCCGTTTGCGCGAAATCATTGCCGACGAACAGCAAGGGGCAGTTGCGCGTCGTTGCGAGTTCATAGGCGAAACAGTCGCCGAAGTTGAGACTGGCGGGGTGGACGCCTTTGCCCCACCGCGCATAGGCGTCGGCCGCGCGTTTTGCGGAATCCAGTGTTACCGGCACTATTTCGATGTCGAGTGTCTCGATCAGGCGCTTGGCCTGCGGACCATGATGACGCCGAAGCGCAACGATCAAGACCTCCGTCAACGTGCCTGCTGACATGATCAGCGCATCGTCGGTTTCCAAGGCTTTTGCGCAAACATCCGCTTCCGCTTCATTCAGCAGAATGGCCATGATCGCGGACGTATCGATGACGATCAACCCGGCAGACCATTCTCATCGTAGAGAAAGTCCTGGCTTCGCGCCGCGCAGGGGCCGGGGGACGCAATCTTGGCGGCTTCCGCGCGAATTTCTTCGATCAAGGCGCGTCGGGATGCAGCATCTACACGCGCCTTGACGGGCACAAGACGCACGGCGGCATGGCCGTGCCGGGTAAGGATGACTTCATCACCAGCCTCGGCTCGCCTGACAAGATCGGTCAACTGCGCCTTGGCGTCGGATACGGAGATTTTCATCCTGATCACCTTATATAATGATCGGGTAATTATGGACTATCAAATGGTCCAAATCAAGATGCCGCAGGCGTCAGCTTCAACAGCCGTCCCTGCGATCCTTCCTTGCCATCCTCCAGCAACCACAGCGCGCCGTCCGGCCCTTGCTCGACTTCGCGGATACGAGCGCCCAGGTCCCACTGGTCGGCCTTGGCCGCCTTTTCGCCGTCCAGTTGCACGCGGACCAGGCTCTGGCTGGACAGGCCGCCGATGAACAGCGATCCTTTCCAGGCCGGGAACAGATCGCCCGAATAATAGATCAGGCCGCCGGGGGAGATGACCGGGTTCCAGCTAACCTTGGGCGCTTCATAGCCGTCGCCCGCCTTGTGATCGGGAATGTCGCGGCCGTCATAATGGCTGCCATTCGATGCCTTGGGCCAGCCATAGTTGAGGCCGGGCTTGATCAAATTGACTTCATCGCCGCCCTTTGGCCCCATTTCCTGTTCCCACAGGCGGCCGTCCTTGTCGAAGGCGAGCCCAAGCAGATTGCGATGGCCGTAGGACCAGATGGCAGGGTCGAAGCCCTTGGCCGCCAGCGGATTGCCCGCCGCCGGGGTGCCGTCCAGGTTAAGTCGCAAGACCTTGCCCAGTGTCGCCTTGGGATCTTGCGCCGGATCGAATTTCTGCCGCTCGCCATTGGTGAAGAACAGATATTTGCCGTCGGGCGAGAAGGCGATACGGCCGGAATAATGACCGTTACCATCGACATAGGGGCTGGCGCGGAAGATGACGGTCACGCCGTCCAGCTTCGTATTGCCGTCGCTCGCCTGGTTGAACGCGCCCTTGGCCAGCGCGACGCCCTTCACCCCGTCACGCTCTTCGGAAAAGCTGAAATAGACGGCCTTGTCCTTCGCGAAGGTTGGGGAGAGGACGACGTCCATCAGCGCGCCCTGGCCCGCGCTGTCGACCTTGGGAATGCCCGCGACCGGAATTTTGGTGCCGTTCTTCGGATCGAACAGGATCATCTCGCCCGCCTTCTCCGTCACCAGCGCGCGGCCGTCGGGCAGGAAGGTCATGGCCCAGGGCGATTCGAAGTCGGCGATGACGGCGGTCTTGAACGGCTTGTCGGCAGCCGTGGTGCTGTTCTGGCCGGTGGCGTTGTCGGCCGAACAGGCGATCAGGATGAGGGGCAGGGCGGCCATGAAAGTGCGCATCAGGTTTCGACTCCGTTCGGGCCGAGCTTGGCGAAGCCCTGCCCATTCGTGAAGGGGAAGTGCAGCCCTTCGACAAGCGCAGGGCGAACGGTTCGTATGGGGAACTGCCGATCACGAATAATGTTGCAGATTTCGTAGCTCTCACCTATATCGGCCTTGCTTCCTTACATCGTTACACATGTCGGGGTCGCAGGCGGAACGCTTGCGGCACGGTAGGTCTGCGGCATTGGGAAGTGTGCATAGAGTTTTACGGAGATTGCATGGCGGACATCGCCCTATTGACCACGCTGATCGAACCCGAGGTAAAAGCCCTGGGCTTCGACCTCGTGCGGATCAGGCTGTTCGGGTCGGGCGACGAGCATACGCTGCAGATCATGGCCGAAGACCCGAGGACCAAGCAGTTGGTGATCGAGGATTGCGCCGCGATCTCCCGCCGCCTGTCGGACGTGCTGGACGAAACCGATCCGATCGAGGAAGCCTATCGGCTGGAAGTCAGTTCGCCGGGCATCGACCGGCCGCTGACCCGGCTTTCCGACTTTATCGAATGGGCGGGGCATGAAGCCAAGATTTCCGCCACCGAGATTGTCGAGGGGCGCAAGAGCTTTCGCGGCGTGCTGAACGGCGTCGAGGGCGAAGATGTCCTGTTTACCGATGCGAAGGCCGGCGATGTCGCCATCCCCTTCGCCTTGATCAGCGACGCAAAGCTGTTGCTGACCGACGCGCTGCTTTCTGCTACCATGCCGCTCTCATCCGATGGGGCGGACGACTTTGAAACCGAAGAGTAAGGGTTCCTAAAGCCATGGCCAACGCCATTTCCGCCAACCGGGCAGAACTGATCGCGATCGCCAACAGCGTCGCATCCGAAAAGATGATCGACAAGGCGATCGTCATCGAAGCGATGGAAGACGCGATCCAGCGCGCCGCCCGCGCGCGCTACGGCGCCGAGAACGACATCCGTGCCAAGCTGGACCCGGAAACCGGCGACCTGCGTCTGTGGCGCGTGGTCGAAGTAGTCGAGGTCGTCGAGGATTATTTCAAGCAGGTCGACCTGAAGGCCGGGCAGAAGCTGAAGAAGGACGCCGTGATCGGCGACTTCATCGTCGATCCGCTGCCTGCCATCGACTTGGGCCGCATCGACGCCCAGTCGGCCAAGCAGGTGATCTTCCAGAAGGTCCGCGATGCCGAGCGCGAGCGCCAGCATGAAGAATTCAAGGACCGCGTGGGTGAGATCATCACCGGCGTCGTCAAGTCGGTTGAGTTCGGTCATGTCGTCGTCAATCTGGGCCGGGCCGAAGGCGTCATCCGCCGCGACCAGCAGATCCCGCGCGAAGTCGTTCGCGTCGGCGACCGCATCCGTTCGGTCGTGTTGAACGTCCGCCGCGAAAATCGCGGGCCGCAGATTTTCCTGAGCCGCGCGCATCCCGAGTTCATGAAGAAGCTGTTCGCGCAGGAAGTCCCGGAAATCTACGATGGCGTCATCACCATCATGGCCGCCGCCCGCGATCCGGGCAGCCGCGCCAAGATCGGCGTCATCAGCCGCGATTCGAGCATCGACCCTGTCGGCGCCTGCGTCGGCATGAAGGGCAGCCGCGTGCAGGCCGTCGTGCAGGAAATGCAGGGCGAAAAGATCGACATCATCCCTTGGTCGGAAGATACCGCGACCTTCGTCGTCAACGCGCTGCAGCCCGCGCAGGTCAGCCGCGTCGTCATCGATGAAGAAGAAGAGCGCATCGAAGTCGTCGTTCCCGACGATCAGTTGAGCCTCGCCATCGGCCGTCGCGGCCAGAATGTCCGCCTCGCCAGCCAACTGACCGGCAAGGCGATCGACATCATGACCGAAGCGGACGCGAGCGAGAAGCGCCAGAAGGAATTCGTCAGCCGTTCCGAACTGTTCCAGAACGAACTGGACGTGGACGAGACGCTGTCGCAGCTGCTGGTCGCCGAAGGCTTTGGCGAACTGGAAGAAGTCGCCTATGTCGAGATTGACGAGCTGGCGGCGATCGAAGGCTTTGACGACGAACTGGCCGGCGAATTGCAGAACCGCGCGCTCGAAGCGCTGGAACGCCGTGAGGCGGCCGCTCGTGAAGAGCGCACCAATCTGGGCGTCGAGGATGCGCTGGCCGACATGCCGCATCTGACCGAAGCGATGCTGGTGACTTTGGGCAAGGCGGGGATCAAGACGCTGGACGACCTGGCGGATCTGGCCACCGACGAACTGGTGCAGAAGAAGCGGATCGACCAGCGCCGTCGCAAATCGGAAACCACCGAGGACAAGGGCGGCATCCTGGCGGCCTATGGCCTGTCGGACGAGCAGGGCAATGAGATCATCATGGCCGCGCGTGCGCACTGGTTCGAAGACGAGGAAGCATAAGAACAGATGCCGTTCGTGGATATCCGTCTGGCTGGCACCGTAACCCGCGCGCAGAAAGCCGCGCTGGTCGCCGACGTCACCCGGTCGCTCGTTGAGCGACTGGGGAAGCCGGCGGCTGCGGTGCAGATCGCTATCACCGAACTGAGCCTGGACAATTACGCGGCGGGCGGCGCATTGCTGGCCGACCGCGCGCCCACGCCGCTGCCTCTAACAAGGGAGGACGCCAATGCCGCGGTCACTCCCCGATGAGAGAATAAGCACCCCAACATCGCCAATGGGGCCATGTGCTCCTGCGAAAGCAGGAGCCCAGTCCCCCGGTCACGCGCTTTCTCAACCGCGGAACTGGGTTCCTGCCTGCGCAGGAACACGGGCCAGCCAAGAGGAGGGGGCATCCCTGTGACCGAACGCAAATGTATATTGACCGGCGACCGCGCCGACCCAGACATGTTGATCCGCCTGGCGGTGGGACCGGAGGGGCAGGTGTTGCCCGACATCCGCGCCAAGGCGCCGGGGCGGGGTGCCTGGATCGGCGTGTCGCGCGCGGACCTTGAAACCGCGATCGCCAAGGGCAAGCTCAAGGGCGCGCTGGCGCGATCGTTCAAGGACGGCGCGCTGCTGATCCCCGATGGTCTGGCGGAGATGATCGAATCCGGCCTGCGCAAGACGCTGCTGGACCGGCTGGGGCTGGAATCGCGCGCGTCGATGCTGCTGACGGGGTCGGAAAAGATCGACGTCGCCTGCCGCAAGGGGCAGGTGCAATTGTTGCTCCACGCCGCCGATGCGGCGGCGGACGGCAATCGCAAACTGGACCAGGCGCTGCGCGTCGGACAGGAAGCGGAAGGCACGGATTTGGCGGGCACCGTCTTGCCTGTGGACCGCGACGCCCTATCTATGGCAATGGGACGCGACAACGTCGTCCATATCGCGGTCACCGACTCGCGTGCGGCGTCGCGTCTGCGCGGCGCTATCGGCCGCTTGGAAAGCTATCTGGGTTGCGCTAACGGGGCGCCTGTACAGGGGGAGCATGACTCCACCGATGTGCCGGACGTGGTCGATTAGCCGAAAGTTCGGATGTAAATTCGTTAAGGGCGCCGACGGGCCTTTCCGGTCGGAGCGGAAGTGAAGGGTTAAGTTCAGTCGTATGAGTGACAGCAAGGAAGACAAGCCGGTTCTGGGCCGCAAGCCGCTGGGCATCAAGCGGACCGTTGAATCCGGTCAGGTGCAGCAGCAGTTCAGCCATGGCCGCAAAAATACGGTCGTGGTTGAAGTGAAGCGGCGCCGCGTCCTGGGCAAGCCGGGTGAGACGACCGGTGCTGCGCCTGCGGCTGCGCCACAGGCCGATCCCACCCCGGTCGCGCCGCGCCCCGCAGCGCCTGCGCCCGCGCCGCAGCAGACCCGCGCGCCGCAGCCCGCCCCCGTACGGCAGGCACCGCCGCAGAGCCTGATGTCGCGTCAGGAATTGCAGGCCAAGCTGCTGCGCGAAGCGGAAGAATCGCGCATGAACGCGCTGGAAGACGCACGTCGCCGCGAAGACGCCGCCCGTCTGGCCGCGATCGAAGAGCAGAAGCGTCGCGCCGAGGAAAATCGCCAGGCCGCCGAGAGCCCGGAGCCGACGCCTGCGCCGGTCGAGCAGCCTGCTGCCGAGCCAGTGGCGGAGGCCGCCGCGCCCGTGCAGCCTGCGCAGGAGGCCGCTGCACCTGTAGCGCCCGCCGAGCAGGAGCGTCCCGCCGCGACCACGGCCGCTTCGCCGCCGCCGCGCCGCTTCACCCCGGTCACCCCGATCAAGCGTCCCGAGCCGAGCAAGCCCGAACGGGCGAAGAAGGGCGAGGATAATCGTCGCCAGGCCGGCAAACTGACCGTGACCAAGGCGCTGGCCGATGACGACAGCGCCCGCGCCCGTAGCCTCGCCGCGCTCAAGCGCGCGCGTGAAAAGGAACGCCGTGCGCATTATGCAGGCGGGTCCAAGACGCGCGAAAAGCAGTCGCGCGACGTGGTCGTGCCGGAAATCATCACCGTGCAGGAACTGGCCAACCGTATGGCCGAAAAGGGCGCGGACCTGGTCAAGTCGCTGTTCAAGATGGGGCAGGCGGTTACGCTCAACCAGCCGATCGATCAGGATACGGCCGAACTGCTGGTCGAAGAATTCGGCCACCGCATCCAGCGCGTGTCCGAAGCCGACGTCGAAATCGGCATCGAAGGCGAAGCCGACGCGGTCGAATCTTTGAAGCCGCGTGCGCCAGTCGTCACGATCATGGGCCATGTCGATCATGGCAAGACCTCACTGCTCGACGCCTTGCGCGGGACCGATGTGGTCGCGGGCGAAAGCGGTGGCATCACCCAGCATATCGGCGCCTATCAGGTGACGACGAAGAAGGGCGATGTGATCACCTTCCTCGATACGCCGGGCCATGAAGCCTTTTCGGAAATGCGCGCGCGTGGCGCCAACGTCACCGATATCGTCATCCTGGTGGTGGCGGCCGACGACGGGCTGATGCCGCAGACGATCGAGGCGATCAACCACACCAAGGCGGCCGGCGTGCCGATGATCGTGGCGATCAACAAGTGCGACAAGCCCGAGGCCAATCCGCAGAAGGTGCGCGAGCGCCTGCTGAGCGAAGAGATTGTGGTCGAAGATATGGGCGGTGACGTCCAGGATGTCGAAGTCTCCGCACTCAAGAAGACGGGTCTGGACGAGCTGATCGAAAAGATCCTGCTGCAGGCCGAAGTTATGGAACTGACCGCCAACCCCGATCGCGCCGCCGAAGGCAATGTGATCGAGGCGCAGTTGGACAAGGGCCGTGGCGCCGTCGCCACCGTGCTGGTCCGCAAAGGCACGCTCAAGGTCGGCGACACCTTCGTCATCGGCGCGGAAAGCGGCAAGGTCCGTGCGCTGGTCAACGACAAGGGGCAGCAGGTGAAGTTCGCCGGGCCATCGACCCCGGTCGAGGTGCTGGGACTGTCGGGCGTACCGATGGCAGGCGACCAGATGACGGTCGTGGAAAATGAAGCCCGCGCCCGTGAAGTCGCGGCCTATCGCCAGGAACAGATCACGCGCAAGCGGACGGCGTCCGTGCCGACCAACTTCGAACATATGTTCTCGGCGCTCAACACGACCATGATCGAATATCCGGTCGTGATCCGTGGCGACGTGCAGGGATCGGTCGAAGCGATCGTCAGTGCGCTTAACCGTATTTCGACGGACGAGATCAAGGTGCGTATCCTCAGCTCCGGCGTCGGCGCGATCACGGAAAGTGACGTGACGCTGGCAGCCGCCAGCCGTGCGCCGCTGATCGGCTTCAACGTGCGTCCCAATGCCAAGGCCCGTCCACTGGCGGTGCGGGAGAAAATCTCGCTGCGCTATTATGACGTGATCTACGACCTGCTCGAAGAAGTGCGTGGCGAAATGGCGGGCCAGTTGGCGCCCGAGCGTATCGAAACGATCGTGGGTCGCGCCGAAGTGCTGCAGGTGTTCCCGGCGGGCAAGAAGGACAAGGCAGCCGGGCTGCTGGTTCTGGACGGCATCATCCGCAAGGGGCTCAATGCGCGCCTCACTCGGTCGGACGTCATCGTGTCGAAGACGATCATCCACTCGCTCCGCCGGTTCAAGGACGACGTGTCCGAAGTCCGCGCGGGCATGGAATGTGGCGCGGTGCTGCAGGATACGAACGACATCAAAGCCGGCGATACGCTGGAACTGTTCGAGGTCGAGGAACGTCAGCGCACGCTGTAACGGACCTGTATCGATAGGCTGCGGAGGGAAGCGATATGGTCATGCTGGGCACGATCACGCCGGTTCTCCGCAGTTTCGACGAAGCCCGGACGCGCGCCTTCTATTGCGACTTTATGGGATTCGAGCAGGTGTTCGCGCACCGGTTCGAACCGGACCTGCCGCTATATATGGGCGTGAAGCTGGGAGCCTGCGAACTGCATCTGTCTGAACATTATGGCGATGCGACGCCAGGATCGGCGATCCGCATCGCGGTGGACGATGTCACGGCCTATGTGGCGCAATTGCGGGCAAAAAATTTCGGCAATGCTCGGCCGGGCGCTCCAAAGAAGACAGACTGGGGCGGTCTGGAAACCACCATCACCGATCCAGCGGGAAACCGATTGATGTTTTATACCTATTTGCCGAAGGACCAGGCATGAGCAAATCTCCGGAGGGTCCGTCCGTCCGCCTGCTCCGCGTGGGCGAACAGGTGCGGCACGTCCTGTCCGACATTCTCCAGCGCGGCGACGTGCATGACGATGTGCTGGACAAGCATGTCGTGAGCGTCACCGAAGTGCGCATGTCACCCGACTTGCGCCACGCGACCATCTTCATCAAGTCGCTGCTGGGGCAGGATGAAGCCGCAGTGCTCAAGGCGCTGCGCACCAACACCGCCTATCTGCAGCGGGAAGTGGCGACGCGCATCGCGCTGAAATATGCGGCGAAGCTGAAATTCCTGGCCGACGACAGTTTCGACGAAGGCTCCCATATCGACAAGCTGCTGCGCGATCCCAAGGTGGCGCAGGATCTGGTCAAGGACGAAGACGCGGATTGACTTGGGGTTAGGTAAGACGCATCTTACCGTCATGAACGCCAAGACAACTCTGTCGGCCAAGGGCCAGGTCGTCATCCCCAAGGATGTGCGCGATCAGCTTGGTCTGTCGCCGGGGCAGGTGCTGGACGTCGTGCCCATGGGCGGCGGCGTGCTGCTCAAACCGCAGCACCGGAAATCGGGGCGCAGTTTCGATGAGATCATGGCGGGGATCAGGGCGCGCATCGCTTATGACGGTCCACCCGTCACGATTGAAGAGATGAACCAGACGATCGCCGAAGGCTGGCGCAAGGCGGGCGAGGACAGCGATCGTTGAAGGCGGTGGACACCAACATCCTGGCCCGCGCCCTTGTTCGGGACGATATTGTGCAAGCCCGGATTGCAGACGCCTTAATTGCCGATGGCATATTCATCCCGCTGACCGTCATGCTCGAAACCGCATGGTTGCTGGGCAGCCGATATAAGGTGGGGCGGGCAGCGCTGGCGGATATCCTGTCCGACATCATGGACCTGCCCAATGTGTCGGTGGAGCAGGGCGACGGCGTAAGATGGGCCGTGGCGCAGTTCCGCGCCGGCGCGGACATTGCCGATGCCATTCATGTATTGGCGGCCAACGGTACGGAAGCCTTCGTGACGTTTGATGCAGAGGCTTTCCGCAAACTGGTCGATCCGCCCGTAGCAATCGAGGTTCCGAAATGATGCGCTTTCCGTTCGCCCTGCTGCTGGCCTGTACCGTGATCGCTCCGGTCCATGCCAAGGAACCCGCGATCCATCATGCCGTCATCGCCGACCCCAAGCCGGACGCGGCTTATCCAGCGGGCATGAGCGCCTTCGTTATTCCGGCGGAGGATGGCGCGATGAATGCGGTGATGTACACCGCAGCCGGTGCAGGCGTGCATCCCACATTGCTGCTGCTGCACGGCTTTCCGGGCAACGAGCAGAATCTGGACCTTGCTCAGGCAGCGCGTCGGGCCGGATGGAATGTGCTGACGCTCCATTATCGCGGGTCGTGGGGCAGTCCCGGCATTTTCTCGTTCATGCATGCGTCTGAAGATGCCTTTACCGCGCTGCAATATCTGCAACAGCCCGCGGTCGTCGCCCGCTATCATATCGACACCAGCGCGATCGTGGTGGCGGGACATAGCATGGGCGGCTTCATGGCCGCCGATGCCGCCGCCGCAGACCCGCGCGTCGCCGGACTGTTCCTGATCGATCCCTGGGATCCGCTCCAGACCACCGCGTCGCTCGCGACACCGAAGGGAGAGGCGGACTGGAAGGCCGAAGTCGCGGGCGATTTGCCGCCGCTGAACGGCGCGACCTATGACAGCCTGACCGCCGAGATAAGGAATGGGGGCGAGAAGTTCGATCTGGGCCGCCGTCTGGCTGGCTATGGCCGCCGCCCGCTGACGATATTGGGCGCGGAAAAGGGGATCGGCGCGATGGCGCGCAAGGTCGCCGCCGACGCACAGGGGACCAATCCGTCGGCGCGGTTGATGGTGTGGCCGACCGACCATAGTTTTTCCGACAGCCGCATCGCGCTGGCCGATGCGCTGGTCCGTTTCCTGGCTGGCGTCGCGCCGACAATCCGCTAATCGGGGCCGATGGCGAAGCTCTATTTCTACTATAGCTCGATGAATGCGGGGAAATCGACCACCCTGCTGCAATCGGATTTCAACTATCGCGAACGCGGCATGGACACGATGTTGTGGACCGCCGCGCTGGACGATCGTTATGGCCGGGGGCGGATCGTGTCGCGCATCGGGCTGGAAGCACAGGCGCATCTGTTCGATCCGCAGGTCGATATCTTCGCCGCCATCGCCGCCCAGCATGACGCCACGCCGCTGTCCTGCGTACTGCTGGACGAGGCGCAGTTCCTGACCGAAGCGCAGGTGTGGCAACTGGGCGCGGTCTGCGACCGGCTGGGTATCCCGGTGCTCTGCTATGGCATCCGCACCGATTTCCAGGGGGAACTGTTTCCCGGCAGCGCCGCGTTGCTGGGCCTTGCCGACACGCTGACCGAGATCAAGACGGTGTGCGATTGCGGGCGCAAGGCGACGATGAATTTGCGCGTCGATGCCGCAGGGCAGGCGATCCAGCAAGGCGCGCAGACCGAAATCGGCGGCAATGATCGCTATGTCGCGCTATGCCGTCGCCATTTCGTGGAGCAGATGCAGCGCTGAACGCCGGAGCCGTCAATCGATCGTCGCGATCCAGTCGGGCAGGTCGGTCAGCCGCTCCAATTGGATGAAGCGCGCATGGTCGGACGGCGCGGTGGCGCTTTCATGCGACCAGCCGCCTTCCTGCGGGACGAAGGCGGCCCATGCGCCCGCCTCCAGCGCGGGCAAGATATCCGACCGCATCGAATCGCCCGCCATCACGGCCTGTTCTGCAGCGACGCCGTGGCGGGCGAAGAGCGTGCGGAAGGTGTCCACTTTCTTGTCGCTCACGATTTCGATGCCGGAAAACAGATCACCCAGGCCGGACGCCGCCAGCTTGCTTTCCTGGTGCAGCAGGTCGCCCTTCGTCACCAGCACCAGCGGCCCGACCTTCGCCAGCCGTGCCAGCGTGTCTTCGACCCCGTCGAACAGATCGACCGGATGGGCGAGCAGTGCGCGCCCCGCCGCCAATATTCCCTCGATCATCGCGGTGGACAGCGACTCGCCTGCCAGTTCGACCGCCGTTTCGATCATCGAGAGGGTGAAGCCCTTCGCGCCATAGCCATAGAGCGGCAGATTGCGCGTCTCGCACGCGATCAGCCGCTCACGCGTCACATCCGCGTCGGCAAAGGGGCGCAGCATGTCGAGCAGCGCGTCTTCGGTCGCATTGAAATGGCGCATATTGTGCCAAAGCGTGTCGTCGGCATCCAGGCAGATGAGCTTGATCGTCATGCGCGCCCTGTATCGCGGGATGGGGCAAGGGGGAATGGTGGAATTGGGAGGCCACGGACCACCTCTGCCATAGCACATATTCGTCACCCCGGACTTGATCCGGGGTCCCGCTGTCTTGTGATGGGAGGAAGAAGCGGGATCCCGGATCAAGTCCGGGATGACGGGGAATGGATGCGGAGTCCTGTAGCTTTAAAAGCTGACAGGGCAGGACGAGGCAGCTAAGCCCCGCCGCCATGCATGGCTGGATCATCCTCGACAAACCGCACGGCCTTGGCTCCACCCAGGCGGTGAGCGCGGTCAAGCGCGCGCTGCGCACCAGTGGTGCTGGCAAATGGAAGGTCGGCCATGGCGGCACGCTCGATCCGCTGGCGACCGGGGTTCTGCCGATCGCGGTGGGGGAGGCGACCAAGCTGGCGGGCCGGATGCTCGACAGCGACAAGATTTACGACTTCACCGTCGCATTCGGTGTCCAGACCGACACGCTCGACCTGGAAGGCAAGGCGATCGCCGAGAGCGACGTGCGGCCTACGCTGGGGCAAGTGGAAGCGGTGCTGCCGCGCTTCACCGGCGAGATCGAACAGGCGCCGCCCGCCTATAGCGCCATCCTGATCGACGGCCAGCGCGCCTATGACCTTGCCCGCAAGGGGGAGGAGGTCGAGATGAAGTTGCGCAGCGTGACGATTCACCACCTCGAAATCCGTCATCCCCGCATAGGCGGGGATCCATCTCTCAATAGTGGGACTGGGCGCGAGGTGTGGGAGATGGGTTCCCGCCTTCGCGGGAATGACGACCCGTTGGACTGCATCACCCTCACCGCCCATGTCTCCAAGGGCACTTATATCCGCTCCCTCGCCCGCGACATCGCGCTGGCGCTGGGGACGGTCGGCCATGTCACCATGTTGCGCCGTATCAAGGCCGGGCCGTTCACGCTGGAAACCGCGATAACGCTGGACAAATTGGACGAAGCTGCTAAGGGCGGCGGCATCGGTGGGCTTATGCTGCCGTTGACGGCGGGGCTGGACGACATCCCGGCTCTCCCCGTCTCTCCCGATCAGGCCATCGCTCTCCGCCAGGGGAAGATACTGACCGGGATCGCCGCTGCCACTGGCCTTCATCTGGCGACCGACGGGATCATCCCCGTCGCGCTGGTCGAAATGCAGGATGGCGACATCCGTGTGGTGCGCGGTTTCAACCTGATGTCGAGGGAAGACGATTAGATGACGATTACTGCCGAGCGCAAGGAAGCGCTGATCAAGGAATATGCCCGCGCTGAGGGTGATACGGGTTCGCCAGAGGTTCAGGTTTCGATCCTGACCGAGCGGATCACCAACCTGACCGAGCATTTCAAGGGTCACCACAAGGACAATCATAGCCGCCGTGGTCTGCTGATGATGGTCAACAAGCGTCGTTCGCTGCTGGACTATCTCAAGAAGAAGGATCAGGCGCGTTACACCGACCTGATCGGCAAGCTGGGCCTGCGTAAGTAAGCCTGCACAAAAGGGACGGCCCCATTCGGGGCCGTTTCTGATTCTGACACATGGCGTCCGGCAATTCGGCAAGGCGTTCATGATCCGGGAGACATCTCCCACACCGTTCGGGCTGAGCGAAGTCGAATCCTTATGCTGAACGAAGTGAAGCAAGAGCCTTCGCTCCGCTCAGGCGAGCCCTTCGACAGGCTCAGGGCGAACGGAGGAGAGTGTAAAGCTCTCCATTCATGGAGCCGCACCGGCTCCACCAAAGGCCCCGCCCGGCAATAGGGCCGACGCGGGCGAAGGAAAAAATCTATGTTCGACGTCAAGAAAGTATCCATCGAGCTGGCCGGCAAGACGCTGACTCTCGAAACCGGTCGTATCGCGCGCCAGGCTGACGCCGCCGTGCTGGCCACCTATGGCGAAACCGTGGTGCTGTGCGCCGTGACCGCTGCTAAGAGCGTGAAGGAAGGGCAGGACTTTTTCCCGCTGACCGTTCACTATCAGGAAAAATATTCCGCCGCCGGCCGCATCCCCGGCGGCTTCTTCAAGCGTGAGCGCGGCGCGACGGAAAAGGAAACGCTGGTTTCCCGCCTGATCGACCGTCCGATCCGCCCGCTATTCCCCGAAGGTTTCTATAACGAAATCAACGTCATTGCCCAGGTTCTGAGCTTCGATGGCGAAAGCGAGCCAGATATCGTGGCGATGATCGCCGCGTCGGCTGCGCTGACCCTGTCGGGCGTGCCCTTCATGGGTCCGATCGGCGCTGCGCGCGTCGGGTACAAGGATGGCGAATATATCCTCAACCCCTCGCTGGACGAAGCCAAGGCCGGCGAACTCGACCTGGTCGTCGCCGCCACCGGCAACGCGGTGATGATGGTCGAATCCGAAGCCAAGGAACTGTCGGAAGAGGTCATGCTGGGCGCGGTCCTGTTCGCCCATGAAGCGAGCAAGAAGATCGCCAACGCGATCATCGACCTGGCCGAAAAGGCGGCGAAGGATCCGTGGGATATCGCCAAGGGCGACAATCTGGAAGACCTGAAGAAGAAGCTGAAGAAGCTGATCGGCAAGGACATCGCGGCGGCCTACAAGCTGACCGACAAGTCGGCCCGTTCCAACGCGCTGAACGAAGCCCGCGCCAAGGCGAAGGCCAGCTTCACCGCCGAAGGCCTGGATGCCCAGACCGTGATGGCCGGCATCAAGCTGACCAAGAAGCTGGAATCGGAAATCGTGCGCGGCGCCATCCTGAAGGACGGCAAGCGCATCGACGGCCGCACCACCACGCAGATCCGTCCGATCGAAGCGATGGTCGGCTTCCTGCCCCGCACCCATGGTTCGGCCCTGTTCACGCGTGGTGAAACGCAGTCCATCTGCACCACCACGCTGGGCACCAAGGACGCCGAGCAGATGATCGACGGCCTAACCGGCCTGCATTATGAAAACTTCATGCTACACTATAACTTCCCGCCCTATTCGGTCGGTGAAGTCGGCCGCTTCGGCGCGCCGGGTCGTCGCGAAGTGGGTCATGGCAAGCTGGCATGGCGTGCGCTGCACCCCGTGCTGCCGAGCAAGGACGAGTTCCCCTACACGATCCGCGTTCTCTCCGACATCACCGAGTCGAACGGTTCGTCCTCGATGGCGACCGTCTGCGGCGGTTCGCTTTCGATGATGGATGCCGGTGTGCCGTTGAAGCGCCCCGTGTCCGGCATCGCCATGGGCCTGATCCTGGAAGGCAAGGACTTTGCCGTCCTGTCCGACATTCTGGGTGACGAAGATCATCTGGGCGACATGGACTTCAAGGTCGCGGGCACGTCGGAAGGCATCACCACGATGCAGATGGACATCAAGATTGCGGGCATCACGCGCGAAATCTTCGAAGCCGCGCTCACCCAGGCGAAGGAAGGCCGCGCGCATATCCTTGGCGAAATGAGCAAGGCGCTGTCCTCGACCCGCACCGAATTGTCGGCCCATGCCCCGCGCATCGAGACGTTACAGATCGACAAGTCGAAGATCCGCGAAGTCATCGGCACCGGCGGCAAGGTGATCCGCGAGATCGTCGCCGAAACCGGCGCGAAGGTGGACATCGACGACGAAGGCCTGATCAAGATCAGCTCGTCCGACCCGGCGCAGATCGAAGCGGCCCGCAAGTGGATCCTGGGCATCACCCAGGAAGCGGAAGTCGGCAAGATCTATGACGGCAAGGTCGTCAACATCGTCGATTTCGGTGCCTTCGTGAACTTCATGGGTGGCAAGGACGGTCTCGTCCACGTCTCCGAAATGAAGAATGAGCGCGTCGAAAAGCCGACCGACGTCGTGTCGGAAGGCCAGGAAGTGAAGGTCAAGGTTCTCGAAATCGATCCGCGCGGCAAGGTTCGCCTGTCGATGCGCGTCGTCGATCAGGAAACCGGCGCAGAGCTGGAAGACACCCGTCCTGCCCGTGAAGCGCGCGAGCCGCGCAGCGACCGTGGCCCGCGCCGTGATGGCGGTGGCGATCGTGGCCCGCGTCGCGAAGGCGGCGAAGGCCGTGGCGACCGTGGCCGTGGCCCGCGCCGCGATGGCGGTGACCGTGGTCCCCGTCGTGAACGCAGCGAAGGCGGCAATGATGACGGCCCGGCACCGGGTGGCCTGCCCGACTTCCTGACCCAGGACTAAGGGACGTGCCGATCGCAGGATCGGCCGACCACATGATAAAACGGGGTGTCCGGTCCGCCGGGCGCCCCGTTTTCGTATCTGCAATCCATTAAGCTGATTTCGATCAATGCGCGTCGTGAAAGTTCTGATACTGTAACAACGGGCATTTGGGGATCGTCATGCAACGGAGGAATTACCGCTTTGTCGAACGCCTGCCGCTCGTCCTCGACCGGCCGGTCTATGCCTATATCCTGACCATTGTCTTTTGCGCATCCGCCCTGCTGTTGCGTTATGCGGCGGAGCCTTTGCTGCCGACGGGCTATCCCTTCGTCACTTTCTTCCCCGCGGTCATCCTGTCATCCTTCCTGTTCGGCGTGCGGCCCGGCATCTTCGCGGGCGTTTTGTGCGCGATCCTGTCCTGGTATGTCTTCATCCCGCCCTATGGCAGCTTCACGCTCAATCCCGCGGTGGCGGTGGCGATGCTATTCTATACCGGCGTGGTCGTGGTGGACATCGCGCTCATCCATTTCATGCAGCGCGCGAATTTCAACCTCGCGATAGAGCGGGAGCGCAGCGCTGCGCTGGCGGAAAATCGCGAACTGCTGTTCCACGAACTCCAGCATCGCGTGTCCAACAATCTGCAGGTCGTCGCCGCGATGCTCTCGCTCCAGCGGCGTCATGTCGATCATGACGTCGCGCGCCGGGCGCTGGACGACGCATCGGCGCGACTGGCGCTGGTCGGCCGCATCAGTCGCGCGCTTTACGATCCGTCGGGCGTAGGACAGGACATGCGCAGCTTCCTGACGACGCTGACCGCCGACATCGTGGACGCCAGCGGGCGTCAGGATATCGCCCTGACCGTGGTCGCGCCGGCCGATTTGCGGCTGGACCCCAATATCACGGTGCCGCTGGCGCTGGTGGTGGCGGAATCGGTCAGCAATGCGATCGAACATGGCCTGCCCGACCGCGCCGGGCATATCGGCGTGACATTGGAATCGGCGAACGGAGCGCTGGCTTTGCTGGTCGCCGACGACGGGCAGGGCATCCCGGCGGATGGCGGCGCGGACAAGAATGGATCGCTGGGCCTGCGCATCGCCCATGCGCTTGCGGCCCAGTTGGGCGGCCGTTTCGCGCTGCTGCCAGGGGGGCAGGGGGGCGCGATCGCCCGGCTGGATCTGCCTGTCCGGGCAGGCTGTTGAAAGACGCGCATTCTGCCGCTTGGCGGCGGCGCGTCGCTCGGCTATGACCCGCTCCATGCTGACGAAAACCACGACGCGCATCGGCGCGGCCACCGCCCTGGTCCTGACCGCTTCGCTTGTCCTGACAGGCTGTTCGACGTCTAAGAACAAGGCCGATACCCAATATGTCGCCCGCGACGTATCGACCCTGTATAATAGTGGTAAGGACCGGCTGGACCGCGGCCAGTATAAGCTCGCCGCCGCACTGTTTGACGAAGTCGAGCGTCAGCATCCCTATTCGCCCTGGGCGCGCCGGGCGCAGCTTATGTCGGCGTTCAGCTATTATATGAACACCGACTACAACGAAGCGATCGCCGCGGCGCAGCGTTTCCTGTCGATCCATACTGGCAACAAGGACGCGCCCTACGCCTATTATCTGATCGCGCTGTGCTATTATGAGCAGATTGCCGACGTCACCCGCGACCAGAAGATCACGCAGCAGGCGCTGGATTCGCTGGGCGAGCTGATCCGCCGTTATCCCGACACGCGCTACGCCGCCAACTCGCGGTTGAAGGTCGATCTGGTCAACGATCATCTGGCCGGCAAGGAAATGGAAGTCGGCCGCTTCTACCAGCGGCGCGGCCAGTGGCTCGCCGCCACGCTGCGCTTCCGTTCGGTGGTCGATAAATATCAGACCACGACGCACACGCCCGAAGCGCTGGAGCGGCTGGTCGAATCCTATCTCTCGCTCGGCATCCCCGCCGAAGCGCAAAAGGCCGCCGCCGTCCTGGGCGCCAACTATCCTGGCAGCGAATGGTATGCGCGCAGCTACAAGTTGATGCAGCAGCATGGCGGCAAGGCTTAATAGATTTTAGCCCCTCCCTTTCAAGAGAGGGGCTAGGGGTGGGTCGCGACCCCGCAGAGGGCGCGTCAGACCTCACCGTTGCAGGCGCCGCTGGCGCGGCGCACCCACCCCCTGACCCCTCCCTTGAAAGGGAGGGGGAGTAATTGCGCTGCTAACCTCGCTCGCCATCCGCAACGTCGTGCTGATCGAAGCGCTGGACCTGGAGTTCGGCGCGGGCCTGTCGGTGCTGACGGGCGAAACGGGCGCGGGCAAATCGATCCTGCTCAATTCGCTGGGACTGGCGCTGGGCGCGCGCGCCGATAGCGGCCTGGTGCGCAATGGGGAGACGCAGGCCAGCGTCGTCGCCAGCTTCGAACCGCCCGCTGCCGCCACCCGCGTCGCGCTGCTGCTGGCGGACAACGGCATCGATATCGAACCGGGCGAACCGCTGCTGATCCGCCGCCTGGTGAAGGCGGACGGCGGCAGTCGCGCCTTCGTCAACGACCAGCCCTGTTCGGCCGCGCTACTGCGCGATATCGGCGGATCGCTGGTCGAAATCCACGGCCAGCATGACGATCGCGGTCTGCTCAACCCGCGCGGGCATCGGGCTTTGCTCGACAGCTATGGCCGCTGCGAAGCAGGCGCGGTCGCCGCCGCCCATGCCGCCTGGCGCACGGCAGCGACCGCTTTGGCGGAGGCGCGCACCAGCGTGGACAATGCTGCACGCGACCGCGATTATCTGACTCACGCGGTCGAGGAACTGCGCAAATTCGCGCCTGAACCGGGCGAGGAAGCGGCGCTCGCCGAAGAGCGCGCGACCATGCAGAAGGGCGCGCGCCTGACCGATGACCTGTCCGCCGTGGGCGATTGCCTGACCGGATCGGACGGCGGTCTCGCCCAGTTGCGGCAGGCCGCGCGTCGGCTCGATCGCATCGCGTCGGAAGAACCGCTGCTCGCCGCCGTGCTCGACGCGCTGGATCGCGCCGTGGCGGAAGCGAGCGAGGCGGAGGATCGGCTGGCCGAAGCCGCCGACGCCCTGAGCTTCGACCCCGCGCGCTTGGACCGGGTCGAAACCCGCTTGTTCGATCTGCGCGGCCTGGCCCGCAAACATCATGTCCAGCCCGATGACCTGGCCGCTCTGCACGACGACATGGCCGCCAAATTGGCCGCGATCGAGGGCGGGGAGGAGCATCTCGCCAAGCTGGAGGCCGATGTCGCGACGAAGGCCGACGCCTATCGCGCCGCCGCACAGGCGCTGTCGGCCGAACGGCAACTCGCCGCCGGTCGTCTCGATGCTGCGGTGGCGGGCGAACTGGCGCCCCTGAAACTCGACGCCGCCCGTTTCCGCACCGTGGTTGCGCAGCTGGACGAGGGCCAGTGGAGTCCGCAGGGCATGGACCGGGTCGAGTTTGAAATCTCGACCAATCCCGGCGCGCCCTTCGCCCCACTGGCGAAAATCGCATCGGGCGGCGAATTGTCGCGCTTCATCTTGGCGCTGAAGGTCGCGCTGGCGGAACGGGGCGGGGCGGACACGCTGATTTTCGACGAGATCGACCGGGGCGTGGGCGGCGCGGTAGCCGACGCGATCGGCGAACGCCTGTCGCGGCTGGCGCAGAGCAACCAGATATTGGTCGTGACCCATAGTCCACAGGTCGCGGCGCGGGGCGCGGGTCATATGCTGATCGCGAAATCCAGCGACGGCACGGTCACGCGCACGGGCGTCCATGCGCTGGATGATGCGGAGCGGCGCGAGGAGATTGCACGGATGCTGTCGGGCGCGGAGATCACGGCGGAGGCGCGGGCGCAAGCGGAGCGGTTGTTGGAGCGGGTGTAGAACGGACTGTTCCCCGGCGAAGGCGGGTTAGGATCGAATAGCGCGGGTCTAGCCTTTGTGTTCCCGCACAGGCGGGAACCCAGTCCCGCCCTCTGAACTGGGTTCCCGCCTGCGCGGAACACGGACGGTATGATAGGAGGACATGGCAATGACCCATAACCGTCGAGACATGGTAGGCCTTAACGCCGCCATCGCGGAGGCCTGCCCGATCATTACCGGTTTCTTCCAGCACGTCGAAACCGTGCCGGTGGGGGTGTGCAGTGCCATGTGTTCACGCGGAGACGCGAAGACGCAGAGATTTTTAGCGGCCTCCGGCCCCTTAAATGATGCCGGGCAGCGACCTTCGACGGCCTCCGCACTACCCCTCCGCCAACATCCTCCGCGTCTCCGCGCCTCCGCGTGAACAATCAAAGGCGAGAAGCGCTTGCTTTCGCTGATGCAAGACAGACGCTAAAGCATCCCCATGATCGACCCCGCCAGCCTCACGCAAGCCGAAGCCGCCAACCGCCTGATGCGCCTGGCCCGCGAGGTGGCTAAGCATAACCGCCTCTATCATGACCAGGACGCGCCGGAGATTAGCGATGCGGATTATGACGCGCTGATCGCCGAGAACAACGCGCTGGAGGCTGCCTTCCCGCAACTCATTCGTGCCGATTCACCCAACGCGCAGGTCGGGGCGGCCGCGACGTCGGCGCTGAAGAAAATCCCCCACGCCGTCCGCATGATGAGCCTGGACAACGGCTTTTCCGACGCGGATATCGGGGAATTCCTTACCCGCATCCGCCGCTTTCTCGCACTCCCCGAAGACGCACCGCTGGCGCTGACCGCCGAACCCAAGATCGACGGCCTGTCTTGCTCGCTGCGGTACGAGAAGGGAGAACTCAAGCTGGCCGCGACCCGCGGCGACGGCACAACGGGGGAGGATGTCACCGCCAACGTCCGTACGATCGCCGACATTCCCCAGCATCTGGTCAGCCCGAACATCCCTGATCTGTTCGAAGTCCGCGGCGAAGTCTATATGGCCAAGGGCGACTTCGTCGCGCTCAACCAGCGCCTGCTCGCCGAAGTCGAAGACCCGGAAAAAGCCCGCCAGTTCGCCAATCCGCGCAATGCCGCTGCCGGATCGCTGCGTCAGAAGGACGCCGCCGTCACCGCCAGCCGCCCGCTGCGCTTCCTCGCCCATGGCTGGGGCGCGCACAGCGCCGTCCCCGCCGACACGCAACTGGGCGTGATGCAGGCGATCGCGTCCTGGGGCTTGCCGGTGTCCGACATGCTGGCCTGCGTCGACAGTCTCGACGCCCTCATCGCCCATTATCGCGGCATCGAAGCGGCGCGCGCGGAACTCCCCTTCGATATCGACGGCGTGGTGTACAAGGTTGATCGGCTTGACTGGCAGCAGCGGCTGGGCTTCGTCGCCAAGGCGCCGCGCTGGGCCATCGCCCATAAATTCCCCGCCGAACGCGCGCAAACGACTCTCGAAGCCATCGACATCCAGGTCGGCCGCACCGGCAAGCTGACCCCGGTCGGCCGCCTGACCCCCGTCACGGTGGGCGGCGTAGTGGTATCCAACGTGACGCTGCACAATGCCGACGAGATCGAACGGCTGGGCGTCCGCCCCGGCGACCGCATCGTCGTCCAGCGCGCGGGCGACGTCATCCCGCAGGTGGTCGAGAATCTCACCCGCGACGCGGTGCGCGCGCCTTTCCCGTTCCCGACCCGTTGCCCCGTCTGCGGTTCCGAGGCCGTGCGCGAAGAGGAGGAGGTCGATTATCGCTGCACCGGCGGCCTGATCTGCCCGGCGCAGCGGTTCGAGCGGTTGCGTCATTTCGTCAGCCGCGTGGCGCTGGATATCGAGGGGCTTGGCGAAAAATCGATCCAGGAATTTATCGAGCTTGGCTGGATCGCCGAACCCGCTGATATCTTCCGCCTGAAAAAGCATCGTCCGGCGCTGTTGGAGCGCGAAGGCTGGAAAGAGACGTCGGTCAAGAAGCTGTTGGATGCGATCGAGGCGAAGCGGACGCCCGATGCCGCGCGGCTACTCTTCGGCCTCGGCATCCGCCATGTCGGCGCGGTGACGGCGCGCGACCTGCTCAAACGTTTTCAGACATTACCTAAACTTCGCGAGGTAGTGGAAACTGCGACAAAAGAAGCAGACCCTCAAGACGCCACTAATGCGATTTTCGAGGCATCATTTGACCTGCACGCGATTGACGGGGTGGGACCGGTAGTCGTCAGTTCCCTCGGCCACTTCTTTCATGAACCGCACAACATTACCGTTTGGGAAGACTTGCTTGGCAATTCAGAGAAGAAGGGCGAGGTCAACCCTCCACCTTATGTCGTGGAAACGACCGCCAGCGCCGTCACCGGCAAGACTATTGTCTTCACCGGCAAGCTGGAAACCATGAGCCGTGACGAGGCGAAGGCGCAGGCCGAACGGTTGGGCGCGAAGGCGGCGGGATCGGTCAGCGCCAAGACCGACTTGGTCGTCGCCGGGCCGGGCGCGGGCAGCAAGCTGAAGCAGGCCGCGGCGCTGGAGATCAAGGTGATCACCGAGGAGGAATGGGCGGAGATCGTGAAGGCGGCGGGGGCATAGCAGATCGGGTTGATCGGGAAGCATCACGACTATCTGGGTTCCCCGGCGAAGGCCGGGGTCCAGTTCAGCTCTCACAGCTGGGCCCCGGCCTTCGCCGGGGAACAGTCACTATGTTACAACCCGCTCACCACCAACCCCGCCGCCGCACAGATTGCCAGCACGGTCATCACGCCGCGCTTGGCGACAAAGATCAGCAGGGCCGCGCCTAAGCCGATCACCGCAATCCGCCAGTCCATACTCGTCCAGTCCGGCCACCACAGGCTGATCGGTCCCGCCGTTACGCGCGCGCCGCGCAGGAACAGCACATGCAGTGCGAACCACAGCGTCAGATTGCCGATCACTCCGACGATCGCCGCGGTCAGCGCCGCCAGCGCGCCTTGCAGGCGCGGCGCGCGCTCCAGCCGCTCCATCCATGGCGCGACGCTGAAAATCCACAGGAAGCAGGGCGCGAAGGTCACCCATGTCGTCAGTAGCGCGCCGAGCATCCCCGCGACCAGCGGCGTGAAGGGCGCAGGCGCGCGAAACGCGCCCAGGAAGCCGACGAACTGCGTCACCAAAATCAGCGGCCCGGGCGTCGTTTCGGCCAAGCCCAGCCCATCGGTCATCTCGCCCGCCGACAGCCAGTGCATCGATTGCACCGCCTCCTGCGCCATATAGGCCAGCACGGCATAAGCGCCGCCGAACGTCACCACCGCCAGCTGCGAGAAGAAGACGCCGATCTTCCACAGTATATGATCCGGGCCGAGCGTCACCAGCACCGCCAGCATCGGCGCGGCCCAAATGGCGATCCAGATCAGCACCGACCGCAGCGTCTGCGCCCAGGGGAGTGGTCCGACCGGCGCATCGCCTGCGGCTTTGCCATGGGCGTGCAGCCAGTCGGGCCGCACCCGCGCCAGCACGAAACCGATCGCCGCCGATCCCAGCACCACCAGCGGAAAGGGCAGGTTGAACAGGAACAGCGCCAGGAAGGCGGCAAAGGCGAGCGCCCGCTTGAACCCGCTGTCCAGCGCGCGCCGCGCAATGCGGATCAGCGCTTGCACCACGATCGCCAACACCGCCGCCTTGATCCCCAGGAATAGCGCCGCCACGGGCTTCAAATCGGCGGCAAAGGCATAGAGCATCGACAGCCCCAGCATGATCGCCGCGCCCGGCAGCACGAACAACAGGCCGGACGCAAGGCCACCGACCGTGCCATGCATCCGCCAGCCGATCCATGTCGCCAGTTGCTGCGCCTCCGGTCCCGGCAGCAGGTGGCAGACATTGAGTGCGCGCAGGAACGCGCCTTCCTCCACCCATTCCCGCTCTTCCACCAGTTCGCGATGCATCAGCGCGATCTGCCCCGCAGGCCCGCCAAAGCTGATCAGCCCGATCCGCGCGAAAACCCGCAACAATGTCGATAAATCCGGTTGAAACATGCACGTCCCCCATGGGCCGGACGCAACGACGCGCGTCCAAGGCCCGATACAGCCGCAATGCTTGGGCGGGGAACGCCTGAACGGGAGATTGCCTTACCCCGTGCGCCGCTTATGCGGTGGTGGCGCGCGACGATCAAGCGGATTTACGCGGCCAGCGCATCGGCCCCGTCCTGCGCGCGATCATGGGCGCGCCGGGCCGTCATGATGTCGCCGACATGGGTTTCGGCCCAACCGGTGATCTGGTCCAATATGCCGATCAGTCCGTCGGCAAGCGGGGTCAGCCGATATTCCACCGTGACCGGCACGGTGGGGAAGGCGGCGCGGCTGACCAGGCCGTCGCGCTCCAGGCTTTTCAACGTCTGCGACAGCATCTTCTGCGAAATCGCGCCGATCCGACGGCGCAGGTCGTTGAACCGCACCGGGCCATCCTTGAGGCAGAGCATCACCAGCACCGCCCATTTGTCGCCGATCCGGTCGAGCACATGGCGGGTCGGGCAATCGGGATTATAGGCGTCACCGACACGAAGGGGCAGGGCGGCGGTCATAGCTATGGTATCCTTGGCGTAACCAGGTGATGGCAAAGTGCCTTCTTGTCGGCATGATATCGCAATCGCTATCTGGTTTCCATCAGTAACCACCTATGGAGACGACATATGAAGGTAGCGATCATCGGCGGCACCGGCCGCGCGGGCAGGGAAATCAGCGCGGAACTGGCGCGGCGCGGGCATCAGGTTACGGCGATATCCCGCCATCCCGAAAATGCGGTCGATACTGATGGCGTCACGGCGGTCGCCGGGGATGTCGGGCATCCCGATGCGCTGATCGAGGCGATCAGCGGCCATGATGTGGTGGTAAGCGCGGTGATGTTCTCCGACACCGATCCGGCCGCATTGGTCGGCGTGGTGCGCGAGTCCGGCGTGCCGCGCTATCTGGTGGTCGGCGGCGCGGCCAGCCTGGAAGTCGCGCCCGGCGTGCCGCTCCTCACCACCCCGGATTTCCCCGACGCCTATAAGGCCGAAGCGACCAGGGGCGCAGCATTCCTCGACTATCTGCGCGGCGTGGACGACATCGATTGGACCTTCCTCTCGCCGTCGGCCTATTTCTTCGTCGGCGACCGAAAGGGCAGCTTCCGCCTGGGCAAGGACGAACTGCTGGTCGATACCGATGGCAACAGCAGCATTTCCTACGCCGACTATGCCATCGCGCTGGTCGACGAGATCGAGACGCCGCAGCATAGCCGCGCGCGGTTTACGGTGGGGTATTGAGGCCTAAACGGGCAATCACCCGGCGTCGTCACCCCGGCCTTGAGCCGGGGTCCCGCTACTTTTCACGCCTTGTAGGAAAAAAGCGGGATCCCGGGTCAAGCCCGGGATGACGTTGGGTGTAGAACGTGCGAGGTGTCTTACGCCGCCCCCTCAACCTTATCCTGCGTCTTGGTCGCGAAATCGCCTGCGTCGTGGCGCTCGTGCAGCTGCTCTTCCAACGGCCCGTTCACCTTGTTGACGATCCGCCCGCGCTTGACCGCAGGCCGCGCGTCGATGGCCTTGGCCCAACGCACGACATTGGTATAGCTCGCCGCGTCCAGAAATTCCGCCGCCTCATAGGCCCGGCCCAGCACGATGCCGCCATACCAGGGCCAGATCGCGATATCCGCGATCGTATAGTCCGCGCCCGCGATAAATTCATGATCCGCCAGCCGCCGGTCGAGCAGGTCCAACTGCCGCTTCACTTCCATCGTATAGCGGTTGATCGGATATTCGTATTTCTCCGGCGCATAGGCATAGAAATGGCCGAAGCCGCCGCCCAGCAACGGCCCGGCGCCCATCTGCCAGAACAGCCAGTTCAGCGTCTCGGTCCGGCCTGCCGGGTCGGTCGGCAGGAACTTGCCGAATTTTTCGGCCAGATAGAGCAGGATCGACCCGGATTCGAACACCCGCTGCGGCGGGGAGACGCTATGGTCCAGCAACGCGGGGATTTTGCTGTTGGGATTGATGGCGACGAAATCGCTGCCGAACTGATCGCCGTCACCAATCTTGATCAGCCAGGCGTCATAGTCCGCTCCGGTCACGCCCGCTTCCAGCAATTCCTCCAACAGGATCGTCACCTTCTGCCCATTGGGCGTGGCGAGCGAATAAAGCTGCAGCGGATGCTCGCCGACCGGCAGCGTCTTGTCATGCGTCGCGCCTGCGATCGGCCGGTTGATGCTGGCGAACGGGCCGCCATTTTCCTTGTCCCAGGTCCAGACTTTGGGCGGGGTATAGCTGTCGGTCATGCGCTGGCTCCATCATGCGAAATCCTGCCGCAGGTAGGAAGCGGCACGGCGGCCCGCAACCAAGCCTCGCTCAACGACCGATGATTATTTCGCATCAGTCCGCACCACGAGCACACTGACCGGCGACTGATGCACGATCGCCGACGCATTGGAGCCGAGCAAGCGGGAGGAGAGGGAGGGCTGGTGCGATCCGATGACGATCAGGTCGGCCTTGCGCTGCTCCGCTTCGGTAATCACCTCGTCCCGCACGCGTCCGCGCCGGGTGAATATCTGCGTGCGGTCCGGGTCCAGTCCCGCCTCGATCGCCCAGGCCTGCATATGCGACAGCGCATCCTGCTCCTCCTGCTCGTCGAAATCGATCACCAGCAATTCGGAATAGCGGGTCGGCAGATAATAGCGGACATGCAGGATATGGACGGTGCCATCCGGCCCGGCCGTCTGCGCGGCACCTGCAATCGCGGCGCGCGCCAAGTCCGGAGCGTTCACATCGACGGCGGCTATGACGTTGGTGTAGGGCATCCTCGTCTCCTTTTTGGCTTATGTCCCTACAACCGGCAGCGCGCGCAGCAGGCGCGGCTGTCATCAAAGATTCCCGAACGGACATGTAAGACGGGCCAGCCGCAATATCCGCGCAACCCATCGCGGCGCGGATGACGATGACATCGCGGCGGCCTATGTCCGGCGCGCGCCATCGACATGGCGAAACGCGTGGAAAATTTTTCCGCTCCCCGACCTTGACCCGCGGAATGATTTTTCCATATGGATGCCGCTAGCACTCTTGATCAGTGAGTGCTAACAACGACAAGTTCATCGGGAGACGGACAGACGAGCAGGCTTTTGTGGGGGAGATCGTTCCTCACCTTGCGCGTCGACCCCTCCCAAAATGTTAGGGAAAGGCACTCAAACATGGCATTTCGTCCGTTGCACGACCGTGTTCTCGTCCGCCGCATCGAAGCGGAAGCGAAGACCGCTGGCGGCATCATCATCCCCGACACCGCCAAGGAAAAGCCGCAGGAAGGCGAAATCGTCTCCGTCGGCACCGGCAGCAAGGCCGAAGACGGCAAGGTCACGCCGCTCGACGTGAAGGCTGGCGACCGCATCCTGTTCGGCAAATGGTCCGGCACCGAAGTCAAGGTCGACGGTGAAGACCTGCTCATCATGAAGGAATTGGACATTCTGGGCGTCGTCGCTTAAGAATTTCGCGTTCCCGATACCCTGTATTTGCAAGATAAAGGTTTTTGACCATGGCTGCAAAAGACGTAAAATTTTCCCGCGACGCCCGTGAGCGCATTACGCGCGGTGTCGATATCCTGGCCGACGCGGTCAAGGTGACCCTGGGGCCGAAGGGCCGCAACGTCGTCATCGACAAGAGCTTCGGCGCGCCCCGCATCACCAAGGACGGTGTTTCGGTCGCCAAGGAAATCGAACTGAAGGACAAGTTCGAGAATATGGGCGCCCAGATGGTGCGCGAAGTAGCCTCGAAGACCAACGACATCGCCGGTGACGGCACGACCACCGCGACCGTCCTGGCGCAGGCGATCGTGCGTGAAGGCATGAAGTCGGTTGCCGCTGGCATGAACCCGATGGATCTGAAGCGCGGCATCGATCTGGCCGTGATCAAGGTTGTCGAGGACATCAAGTCGCGTTCGAAGCCTGTCGCTGGCACCGCCGAAATCGCCCAGGTTGGCATCATCTCCGCCAACGGCGACCGTGAAGTCGGCGAAAAGATCGCCGAAGCCATGGAAAAGGTCGGCAAGGAAGGCGTCATCACCGTGGAAGAGGCCAAGGGTCTCGACTTCGAACTGGACGTCGTGGAAGGCATGCAGTTCGACCGCGGCTATCTGTCGCCCTACTTCATCACCAACCCGGAAAAGATGGCTGTCGAGCTGGCTGATCCGTATATCCTGATCCACGAAAAGAAGCTGTCGAACCTGCAGTCGATCCTGCCGATCCTCGAAGCTGTGGTTCAGTCGGGTCGTCCGCTGCTCATCATCGCGGAAGATATCGAAGGCGAAGCGCTGGCGACCCTGGTCGTCAACAAGCTGCGCGGTGGCCTCAAGGTCGCTGCGGTCAAGGCGCCTGGCTTCGGCGATCGTCGCAAGGCGATGCTGGAAGATATCGCTGTCCTGACCAAGGGCGAAGTGATCTCGGAAGACCTGGGCATCAAGCTCGAAAACGTCACCTTGGGCATGCTGGGCACCGCCAAGCGCGTCACCATCGACAAGGACAACACCGTCATCGTCGATGGCGCTGGCGACCATGACTCGATCAAGGGCCGTACCGAGCAGATCCGCGCACAGATCGAAGTCACGACTTCGGACTATGACAAGGAAAAGCTGCAGGAACGTCTGGCCAAGCTGGCTGGCGGCGTGGCCGTCATCAAGGTTGGCGGCGCGACGGAAGTCGAAGTCAAGGAGCGCAAGGATCGCGTCGACGACGCTCTCCACGCAACCCGCGCGGCTGTTGAAGAAGGCATCGTCCCCGGTGGTGGTACGGCGCTGCTGTACGCGACCAAGGCGCTGGCTGGCCTGACCGGCTTCAACGACGACCAGACGCGCGGCATCGACATCGTTCGCAAGTCGCTGACCTCGCTGGTGCGCCAGATCGCGCAGAATGCCGGTCATGACGGCGCCGTCGTGTCGGGCAAGCTGCTCGACCAGGACGACACCTCGTTCGGCTTCAACGCATCGACCGACGTGTATGAAAACCTCGTCACCGCTGGCGTGATCGACCCCACCAAGGTCGTTCGCACCGCGCTGCAGAACGCCGCTTCGGTGGCCGGCCTGCTGATCACCACCGAAGCCACCGTCGCCGAACTTCCGGCCGACGACAAGGCACCGATGGGTGGCGGCATGCCCGGCGGCATGGGCGGCATGGGCGGCATGGACTTCTAAGTCCGACGCTTTTTCGCGAAAAATCAGGGCCGGTGGAGCGATCCACCGGCCCTTTTTTGCGTCCGCGCTTTCTTGCGCCCGTTCCGCTTGGCATGATGCGCTCTCTCTTCGGGAGGACGCATGGCACCCCTGTTCATCATCACCGCGCTGCTGTTGCCCACTGCCGCCGCCGCAACGGCCAATTCCGCGCGCCCCTATTTCCCGCCGCAGACGGCGACGCACCGCTGCCAATATGGTGACAAGTCGCACGACGTTCCGCTGGTTAACGAAGGCGCTGTTACGGCTGGCCGGACTGGATGGCGAAGAAATCTACTAAGCCGTAGCGCTCACGACCATCATCGGCACGTCTGCCCGCACTTCGAAACCCAGCGTCCGATACAGCGCGATCGTGCGCTCATGGGCGGCATAGGCGTGCAGGAAGGGCACATCGCCCCGATCCAAAATCGCCTGAGCGACGATCCGCATCAGCGCCCCGGCCAGCCCGCGCCCGCGCCAGTCGGGATGGGTGCACACGCCGCTGACTTCGGTAAAGCCGGGCAGGCGCATCCGCTCTCCCGCCATCGCGACCAGCCTGCCGCCGTCCCGCACCCCGATGAAACGCCCCAGCCGTGCCGTATGCGACCTGAAAGGGCCGGGCTGGGTCAATAGCGCCAGTTCCAGCATATCGCCATGGTCGACCTCATCCAGCACCACCCAGTCGGGCGGCGCGATCGTGGCAGGCGTCAGAACGGCCGCGACCATTTGCGCCAGCATCGCGGTGCGCGCTACGCTCAGCCCCGGCGGCGGGCTAAGGGCGTCGGGGCCAAGCAACCAAAGCTCGTCACCGGGTGGCACAAGCGCGGCGAATTTCTGCCGCTGACCACCGCTGCCATCCGCCGTCGCGCCGAACGGGCCATAGCGCGGATCGATCCGCAATGCCCCGCCATCGCCTTGCGCAAGATGGGACCAGCCATGGGTCAGGCTATGCCAGATCGGATGGTCGAGCGGATAGATGATACATATCCCCAATTTTGAGCCGGTACGCTCCGGCGATGTCCAACGATATGGCCCAAGACGATACTGGAGCAAGGGCGGAAAAGACCAAGACCGGCATCGCCAATCACCCGTTTACCAAATGGCAATGCGGATCACCGATAAGGCTGGAGACGTGTCACGCCCGCTCCACTTTCTGCGCGGAAATCTGCGCGGGCGCTTTTCGCCCCATACCCAGCAAAGCGCTGAGGTAAAGGACAGTCTTGTCAAAGCGCTCTACGCCTCGCCTGCCTCGCTGCTCAGCGGCGCGGTGTCGGGCGGATCGCTGGGGCTGGTGGTCGCCTATTATGCGCAACTGACCCCCATCACCGTCATTTCCGCCCTGATCCTGATCGTGGGCATCAGCCGGTCGATATCGGCCGTCTATTTCCAGCGGCAACTCGCCCATGTCGATAAGCCCGCCAGCCCGATCTGGGGCGCGGCCTATGAACTGGGCGCCTGGGCCTATGCCGCGCTGCTTGGGCTGCACGCGCTGGCGACGCTGACGATGACCAATACGGCCAGCCTTCATGTGCTGAGCATCGGCATGGTGGCCTCCTATGCGGGGGGCATTTCGGGCCGCAATGCCGGGCGCGTCCATGTCGCCATCGGCCAGACCTGCTTCTCGCTGCTGCCGACCTCCGTCGGCCTGATCATGGCGGGCGGCCTTGGCTATACCGTGCTGGGCGTGCTGTGCTTCCTGATGATCTTTGCCATGGCGGAAATCACCAAGACGACTCATCGGATCGTGTTGGAAGCGCTGCTGGCGAAGAATGAAAAGGCGATGCTGGCGCAGAAGTTCGAGCGGCTGGCCCGCTTCGACAGCCTGACCGGCGTCGAAAACCGCATGGCGATGCAGATGCGGCTGCACGATTTGTTCGAACAGCGCACGTCCGACTATGAACCGATGGCGATCCTATGGATGGACCTTGATCGGTTCAAGGAAATCAACGATTCGCTCGGCCATATCGTGGGCGATCAGTTGCTGTGCCAGGTGGCGGAACGGCTCACCAGCGCGACCGATGGCAGGGGGCATGTCGCGCGCTTCGGTGGCGACGAATTCATCATCATCTGCCCCCATGGCGATCATGTCGTGGCCGAAGCGGTCGCGTCCGACGTGATGCGCGAATTTTCCAGCCCGTTCGAGGTCAGCGGCTATTCGCTCAGCGTGACCGCATCTATGGGCATGGCGGTGGCGCCCGCCGATGGGCGCGACGGCGATGAATTGCTGCAACATGCCGACGTCGCGCTCTATCAGGCCAAGCATAATGGGCGGAACCGCCACAGCCGCTTCAACTGGTCGATGAAGGAACGGCAGAACCGCATCTACGAACTGGAAATGGGGCTGCGTTCCGCCGTGGCGAATGGCGATCTGCGCCTGCATTACCAGCCGATCTTCAACACGCAGACCGGGCGGATCGTCATCTGCGAAGCGCTGATGCGCTGGACCCATCCGCAACTTGGCCCGATTTCTCCGGCGGAATTCATTCCGATCGCGGAAAGCAGTTCGCTGATCGAACCGATCACCACCTGGGCGTTGGAACGCGCCTGTCAGGACGCCATGGCCTGGGACGACGATGTGCGCGTCGCCGTCAACATATCGCCCGCGCTCATCAAGAGCGACGGACTGTCCCGCGCGGTGATGGGCGCTCTGCTCAAGGCGGGGATGCGCGCACGCCGCCTGGAACTGGAAGTTACCGAATTGACTTTTCTGGAAGATGACGGTCATACCCATCTGATCCTGGCCGAACTGCGGCGCATCGGCCTGCGGCTGGCGCTGGACGATTTCGGCACCGGCTATTCATCGCTCGGATCGCTGCGGACCCATGCGTTCGATACGATCAAGGTCGACCAGAGCTTCATGCGCGGCGTCGGCGAAAATCCGCGCGACCGCGCCATCGCGCAATCGGTCGCCTTCCTCGCCCATTCGTTGGATGTCGAAACCGTGGCGGAAGGGATCGAGACGGAAGAACAGTTGCGCTATGCCCGCGAAGTCGGTTTCACCAACGTGCAGGGTTTCGTGCTGGCCAAGCCGATGCCCGCCGACGCCCTGCTGGAACTGATGGCGCAGATGCAGGTCGGCGATCAGGACATGGTCGGCCTGATCGAACAGCGGCGCCTCGCCTGAAGCGCCGCTGCTGCAGTAGGGTTTAGCGCGTCAGGCGCGTCTGCGCGGATGCCAGCCGCCGCATCATCCGCATATCCTTCAAATCGATCTTCAGCGCCGATGCGGCCCAATTTTCTACGATATCCTTCAACTCGTCATATTCCAGCGGATCGACCCGGCGGCCGGCCTGGAACACGCCGACATGGCCCGAATGATGCGGGCGCGACGCGCTGATATAATCGCGTACCGCCGCTTCACCCTCGCCATCCTCGACCAGCTTGTGGACGATGCCCAGGTCGAACATCTCCTCCGCCGTATAGACCTTGCCTGACAGGATCATCCGCTCGGCCGTCAACCGGCCCAGCTTGCGCGCCAGGATCGAATAGGCGCCCATGCCGGGGAACAGGCCGAACAGCATTTCGGGCAGGCCAAAACGGGCGCTGCGTTCGGCGATGACGATGTCGAAGCACAGCAGTGCCTCGAACCCGCCGCCCAGCGCGTCACCCTGCGCCAGCGCGATCGACACCACCGGCATGTCGCCGTTGCGCCAGGTGCGGTGGACGACATCGATGCAGGCATGGCCGTAATCCACCAGGCCCGGCAGGTCGCCCCGTTCGATGCAACCGGCGAATAGTTCCAGGTCGCCGCCCAGGTTGAACACGCCAGGAAAGCGCGATCCCGCCACCAGATATTTGATCGGCAGTTGCCCGGCATCGAACAGCCGCTTCGCCTCGACATACCAGGTTTTGACGTCGCGCAGCATGGTCAGCGAGAAATTCGGCCGTTCATTGGGCGTCATCATCGCCCAGAGCGTGTCCATCGGGGCGTCCCAATGCACGTCGATCTGGCCCAGGTCGAACATGGTCGACCGGGCGGTCGCCTGCGCCTCTTCGGTTGCATTGCTGTCAAAAGCCATATTGTCGGTGTCGGAAAAATGCTCGTCCGACGCCGTTTCCAGCCCATGATCTTTCGAATTAAACCGTCCTGAATCAATCATCTGCGACCCCGTTTTCTTATGTAGAATGAAAAGATCAGGCTGGGCAGCAGGATGCAATGAACGGGCGATCCATTGACAGCGCGTTAACCATTTTTCGTTCCAACTGTTGCAACAAGGTCGCCCCTAAATCCGCCATTTCGCCCTTTATGTGGCGCTAAAACCACAACATCTTTGTTGAACGATCGTATGATTGCGGTAGCAGGGCTTTATTAACCCTCATTAATTATGTCGGTCGGCATGAACGATCCGCGCCGCCACTCGCCTTGCGTCACTCTGGCCCTGCACGATGCGCAGGGCGCGCCATGGCCGCTGCGCCTGTCGGCTGACTGCCTGCGCTTCATCGGTCCCTATCGCCGGGTCGAGGGCTTCCATATCGATGCGCTGGCGCTGTTCGACGGCGTCCGCAACGCCGGTTGATCGCCGTCCGGCGGCACATCCTTGTGCGCGCGCCGCTTCGCCCGTAGAGCGCGGCCATGACCAAGCCTCGTTTTTCCTTCGCGATTCATGCCACCGACGGCAAGGCGCGGACCGGCACCATACAGATGCGTCGCGGCGATATCCGCACGCCCGCCTTCATGCCCGTGGGCACCGCCGCGACCGTCAAGGCGATGCGCCCGGCCGAAGTGCGCGCGACCGGCGCGGACATCATACTGGGCAACACCTATCATCTGATGCTGCGTCCCGGTGCCGAACGGATGGCGCGATTGGGCGGGTTGCATGGCTTCATGGCCTGGGACCGGCCGATCCTGACCGACAGCGGCGGCTATCAGGTGATGAGCCTGTCGGCGCTCACCAAGATGAGCGAGGAGGGGGTCGCCTTCTCCAGCCATATCGATGGGTCCAAACATATGCTGACCCCGGAACGCTCGATGGAAATCCAGCGGCTGCTGGATAGCGACATCGTCATGGCGTTCGACGAATGCACCAAAAATGGTTGCACCCATGATGAGGCGGCAAAGTCCATGGAGCGATCCATGCGCTGGGCCAAGCGATCGCGCGACGGGTTCGACGCGGGCGGCGACCATGCGGAACGCGCCGCGCTGTTCGGCATCCAGCAGGGGTCGCTGGACGAAGGACTACGCCGGGTGTCGGCGGAAAAGCTGATCGAGGTCGGCTTCGACGGCTATGCTGTGGGGGGGCTGGCCGTGGGGGAGGGGCAGGAGGCGATGTTCGCCACCCTGGATTTCGCGCCCGACATGCTGCCGCAGGACAAGCCGCGCTACCTGATGGGCGTGGGCAAGCCCGACGACATCGTCGGCGCGGTGGAGCGCGGAATCGACATGTTCGATTGCGTGCTGCCGACGCGGTCGGGCCGCAACGGACAGGCCTTCACCTGGGCCGGGCCGCTCAACATCCGCAATGCCAAGTTCAATGAGGATCAGGGACCGATCGACCCGCGCTGCGGCTGCCCGGTGTGCGCGACCTGGAGCCGCGCCTATCTGCACCATCTGGTCAAGGCTGGCGAAATGCTGGGCGCGATGCTCATGACCCAGCATAATATCCATTTCTATCAGGAACTGATGCAGGGGCTGCGCGACAATATCGCAGCGGGCACGTTGGCCCGCTTTACCGCCGATTTCCGCCGCGACTATCAGCGGGTCTGACGCCCGGAATAGTCCGTCAGGGAATGACGGTAATCACGATCGCATAGCTGCCCGTCTCGCCATCATAGTCGAGCGGCGCGCGCAGCTGGCGCGACAGGCCGGTCAGCACCCGGCCATAGCGTTCGTCCAGATGGCCGGTCATGTCGGGCGACGCCCGCAAGCCCGGTGACCGGACCAGCAAACGCGCCCGATCGTCGCGATCGGGTTCCAGCTGCACCGATATCTGCATCGTCGCCTGCGGCGCCAGCATCATCGCCAGTTCGACCAGTTCGGTTAGCAGGAAGGCGATCGGCACCGCCACATCCTGGCTGATGTGCAGATTGTCACTGTCGATCTGAATGGCGAAGCGGCGCGCGTCGCTTGGCGCGGTGCCGCGCAGGCTGGCCGACAATTCGCTGATCAGCGGACGCACGCCGACGCCGCGATTTTCTTCCAGCTCGGCAAAATGATTGCGATGCACCACCGACAAGGCATCGACCCGCCGCTGGATAGAGGCATAGGCCTCCACCGCTTCGGGATTATGCGCGGACCGGGCATGGAGGTTGATCAGGCTGGCGATGATCTGCAGGTTGTTCTTCACCCGATGATGCACTTCGCGCGTCAATTTGCGCTGCGTTTCCAGGCTCTCGGATATCTCCGCCTCGTGCGTCGCCACATCCTTGCTGATTTCGTGGAACGTGTCGGCCAGCGCCACGATCTCCAGCGCAGGGGTGCGTACCCGCTGCATCGGTTGCAGTACTTCGCCCGGCTGATAATCCGCCACCACCCGGCGCAACAGCACCAGCGGGCGGATCAGCACGCGGTTGACCACGAACCAGCCGATCGCGGCGGCCGCGAACCACATGACCAGCGGCAGGAACAGCGATAGCGACCGCGCCAGCGTCGCGGGCGGCTCCCGCACCGTCATCGTCAGCAATATGTCGGGCGGATCGAGCCGGGCGGACAGGCTGTTGATGTTGCCGATCGCATGGCCCGGACGGCTGACGATCAATTGCCTGTCGCCCTGGCGCAGGCTTAGCTGCCGGTTCTGCAGGGCCGTCGCCGGATCGGCGATGCTTTCGAGATGCGCGCGGGAATAATAGGCCAGCGCGACCAGCCGCCCGTTGCCACTGCGCACCCGACTGACCAGATGGGTCGGCAGCAACTGCGCGATCGGGCGATCGAAACGGTCCGCCGTCGCGATACCGGCCGGTTCGGGCTGGCTGGAACTGCAGATCCGCTGTCCGGCGCGGTCATAGATGTAGAAATGCCCGCCTTCGGCATCCTGCGCCGTCAGGAAGAAGCCCAGCCGTTTGCACATGCCCTGATCGGCTACATTATTGGCCATCGCATTGACGACCAGTTCCATCGCCGTGCGATCGGACTGCAGATCGGCCGTCAGCTTGCGTGCGCTCTGCGTCACTGCGACGCGCAGCAATGCTTCCTTTTCGATGTCGGCAGTGCGGATGGCCTGGAGCGACGCGACCAGCGCAATCAGCCCCAACGGCAAAAGCGCCAGGGTGAGGATGAGAAACATCTTCACGCCGGTCGAGCGGAAAAATTGCAGCAACGGCTCTGCAGCGGAGCGGGCTGCCGGAGGAAGGCTGCCCCCCTGTGTCACGACATCAGCCCAGCTTGCTTAGCAGATCCAGCATTTCGGACGGAATATCCTCGTCCACGGCGCGTTGATAGACGGTACGCAGCGCCTGGGACACATGCGCGTCTTCTTTGCCAGCGGTGGGCTGGCGCTTGCGCTGGGCAGCGGTGCCCTTCGCCTGTGCGTTCCGGGTTACGACGTCGGCATCCTTTTCATCATCGGCCACGCCCCGCTCCGTCGTTGAAGACACCAAAATCAGCCCCTCTAAAGCAATTTTCGCCAAGTCTGCCCGCCCGTTTCGCGGGTTTGCGCCATGACGTCAATTCGCGCAACCGTGCCATCCATGGGAAAATCACGATATCGTCTAAAAAACCATCTGGATGCGAAACAAATTCCCCAGTTGATGGTTCCGCCCCTCGAAGCATTTTTTACATCGCGTCGATTTACGCGGTGAAGGGGCGGCGGGGGGTTGTCATCACGACAGGGACATTCCATCCTTCCACCATGTTCCCATGCTTCGGGACAATGTCGCCCCGACGGGCAGGGAGAAGATTTTACGATGTCGCTTGGACAGCAACTACACCCCCATCTTCCGTTCCTGCGGCGTTATGCCCGGGCGTTGACGGGCAGCCAGAATCATGGCGACGCTTATGTACGTGCCGCGCTGGAAGCGATCGTCGCCGCGCCGGAAGAATTTCCCAGCGACGTCGATCCGCGCCTGGGCCTGTACAAGACGTTCCAGGCCATCTGGTCGTCCACCCATCTGGAAGATGTGCCATTGAGCGGCGGTGGCCGGGAAGCGATCGCCCAGGCGCGCTTGGCCCAGCTGACGCCATTGCCGCGCCAGGCGCTGCTGCTGACCGCGCTGGAAGGCTTCACCGTCGATGACGTCGCCTATCTGATCGATCTGGAAAGCAGCGACGTCGAAGCGCTGGTGGAAGAAGCGCTGAGCGAGATCGAAGCGCAGACCCGTGCGAAGGTGCTGATTATCGAGGATGAGCCGATCATCGCGATGGACATCGAAACCATCGTGCGTGACCTCGGCCATGACGTGACGGCAATCGCCGTGACCGCCGAAGACGCGGTGCGCGAAGCGCTTGCCGATCGTCCCGGCCTGGTCCTGGCCGACATCCAACTGGCCGACGACAGCAGCGGCATCGATGCGGTGAAGGATATCCTGGCCGAATTTTCGGTGCCGGTCATCTTCATCACCGCCTTCCCCGAACGCCTGCTCACCGGCGAACGGCCCGAACCGACCTTCCTTATTACCAAGCCGTTTCAACGCTCTACGGTCAAGGCGGCGATTTCGCAGGCGCTGTTCTTCGACGAAGCCACCGCGCCAGCCTGACGATCCGAACCAGAAAGTCACGGAACCCCGATCGATACGCTGCGTTAATGATGCGTAACGATCGGGAGACGCGCTGTGGTCGGTCATGAAGAGCATATTGCCACGGACGACGCGCGTGCAGGCTCCACACCCCATGTGGTGCGTTACGTGCTCGGCATTTCATTGGCCTTGGCGATCATCGCCATGCTGCTGGTGATCTGGCGATAGAAAAGTTGGCCTTTGGCTTTGATCGGTTTAGGGTACGGATAGGCATATGGCTTTGATGACGTCGGTTCATGCGGCGAGTGCAGTTTCCAGCACGGGGGTTGGTCCGATGGACGACGATGACGTTGGCGAGATCAACGGGATCGAGGAGCGTGCGACGCTTTCCGATTCAGACTTCAAGCGCGAACTGGCAGCCGTCATTCCGCACCTGCGCGCCTTTGGTCGCTCCCTGTCCGGCAACCGCGATCTGGCGGACGACTTGGTGCAGGAAACTCTGCTCAAGGCATGGGCTGCGCGGAACCGTTTTCAGGCGGGCACCAACATGCGCGCCTGGACCTTCATCATCCTGCGCAACCATTATCTCTCGCAGATGCGCCGTTCACGCTTCCGCGGCGATTGGGACGATCTGACCGCGGACCGTATCCTGGCCGCACCGGCGGGTCAGGACAAGCATGTCGAGCTGTCCGACATGCAACGCGCGCTGCTGCAATTGCCGCAGCCCCAGCGTGAAGCGCTGATCCTGGTCGGCGCGGGTGGTTTCGCCTATGAAGAAGCCGCCGAGATTTGCGGCGTCGCCGTCGGCACGATCAAGAGCCGCGTGGCGCGCGGTCGCGCCGCGCTGGAGCAGATCCTGGAAAGCGGCGACCTGCCATCGCGTCGCACGCAGGAAACGACCGACACCGCCGTGCTCGATGAGATCATGGAAGATGTCGATCGCCTCAGCCGTGGGCGGACCGTGGACGACAGCCAGAAATAAGCCGTCGCACAGCAACGGAACGTTCCACCGGTCCGGCCCGTTGATGGCGGATGAGGATGATCAATCATGAGTAACGGCCATAAGGGTCGGGACGAACGGTGCGGCGATTCCGGATCGCTCGCCGATCGTCCACGCAGCGGCGGCATAGTGTTCGCGCTGGTTGCGCTTGCACTCATCCTCGCCATCGGTTTTTTCTACATGACCAGCGAACGCCGCGCCGATCGGGCTGCCGATAAGGTGACGAAGGCTGCGGGCACCGTGGACGACGCCGCGCGCGTCGTGAGCGAAGCCGCGAAGAATGCGGCCGACAGGCTGCGCGAAGGGCATTGATCCGCACTCTTCGCGCGCTCCCTCGTCGCATCATTAAGTGGCGGGCTGATTTTAAGCACCAACTTGCCTGATCGGCATCGGCAAACGCGGCCTGCCCTAACGTCCATCCGGCAAATCGCCCTGTAATTTCCCCACGATTCAGCATTTCTTTGCCATTGTCAGGCAGGGTACGCGCACTGTCGGATTATCTTACATCCCGTTGTAAGGCGGTCCGGCTCCGTAAAGGCGCGCCAACCCGGCGGTCAGCAGGATATGCGTAACGATGATCAGGCTGTTCAAACATTATGTGCCGCATGCGGTGCTGCTGCTCGGACTGCTCGATTTCGCTTTATTGCTCTGCGCGGCCGAAGGCGGTTGGATATTGCGCGCGCGCCAGATCGGCATGGATGTCGACCATGTGATGACGCGGATCGGGCCGCTGCTCAGCTTCGCCATCGCGATCCAGACCGGCATGATCGCCGTCGGCGTCTATGGCGTCGAAGCGTTGCAATCCATCCGCTTCGCCTTCGCGCGGCTGCTCGTCGCAGTGTCGCTGGGCGTCATCTTCCTGTCGGTCCTCTATTTCCTGATGCCCGGCATGACGCTGTGGCGCTCCAACTCGCTCTACGCCATGGGGCTGGCGATGGGCCTGCTGGTGGTCGTGCGCCTCCTGCTCGGTTCCATGCTGGGCGGGGAAGCGTTCAAGCGGCGGCTGGTGGTGCTGGGCGCAGGCAATCGCGCCAACCGCATCAAGGAACTGGAGCAGAAGCGCGGCGCGGGCTTCTTAGTCGTGGGCTTCATCGCCATGAACGACGGGCCGCAGGTCATCCCCGAAGCGATCAACCGCGACGCCGTCTTCAACCTCTCCGACTTCGTCGTGCGCCTCAACGCCAGCGAAGTGGTGCTGGCGCTGGAGGAACGGCGCAACGCCATCCCCATGTCGGACCTGCTACGCATCAAGACCACCGGCGTCCATGTGAACGACCTGTCCAGCTTTCTGGAACGTGAAACCGGCCGCGTCGATCTTGCCAGCGTCAATCCCAGCTGGCTCATCTTCTCCGACGGTTTTTCCGCCGGTCGCCGCCTGTCCAGCATCGCCAAGCGACTGTTCGACATCGTCGCCAGCTCCATCCTGCTGGCGCTGACCGGTCCCATCATCCTGATCGCCGCAATCCTGGTGAAGATGGACAGCAAAGGACCGGCTTTCTATCGCCAGCAACGCGTCGGCCTGTTCGGCCAGGAATTCTGGATCGTGAAGCTGCGCACCATGCGGCTGGACGCGGAAGTCAACGGCCAGGCGGTCTGGGCAGAAAAAGACGATCCGCGCATCACCCGCCTGGGCTATTGGCTGCGCAAGCTGCGCATCGACGAATTGCCGCAGACCTGGACGGTACTGAAGGGCGAGATGAGCTTCGTCGGCCCGCGCCCCGAACGCCGCCAGTTCGTCGAGGATCTGGAACAGCATCTGCGCTATTATGCCGAGCGGCATATGGTGAAACCCGGCATCACCGGCTGGGCGCAGATCAACTATCCTTACGGCGCGTCGATCGAGGATAGTCGGCACAAGCTGGAATATGATCTTTATTACGCCAAAAATTACACGCCCTTCCTGGACCTGCTGATCCTGATCCAGACGCTGCGGGTCGTGCTTTGGCCCGACGGCGCGCGCTGAGGCGATAGCGGGCATGGGCGCGCTCCTTCTCTTCGTTGGCGACTGGGGCCATGCGCTCGCCGCGGTGCTGTTCGCGGCGCTGGGCATCTTCCTGCTCCGCCGCCGCGACGACGCGCCCGAACCGCGCCTGCTCGCCGCCGCCTTGCTGCTCACTTCCTGCTGGGCGCTTTATGTCTCCTTCGGCGGCGTGTCGAAACCGCTGTCGGGCATCGGCGAAAGCATCCGCAACGCCGCCTGGCTGCTGGCGATGTTCGTCATGCTGCGGCGTGGGCCGGTCAGCCGCGCTGGCCCGACCGTGGCGATCAGCGCGGTCTATGCCGCCGTCGCGGGGTTGATCCTGCTCCAGACCTTCACCGACCTCATCTGGCGCCAACTCTCGCCGATGAGCGACCTGCACAAGGCGCTCGTCACCTGTTCGCTGATCCTGCGGATGATGACCGCGATCGGCAGCCTTTTGCTGGTCCATCATCTCTACACCGCCTGGCCCTCACGGGAGCGGGGCGGGGTGGCGCTGCTGCTGGGATCGCTGGCGGCGATGTGGACCTATGATCTCAATCTCTACGCCATCTGCTGGTTCGCGCCGCATCGGGTGGACGAACTCTACGCCCTGCGTGGCCTGCTGATGGCGCTGGTCGCCCCGGTGATCGCGGTGGGTATGCGAAAGGGCATGGCGGGCCGCCTGCAACTCTCGCGCGCCATCACCTTTCAGTCGCTTTCGATCGTCGCGGTCGGCCTCTATGTCGCCGTATTGACCGCCGCCGCCGTGCTGATCGAACTGATCGCCGGGCCTTATGCGCGGGTTGTGGAGATCGGTGCAGTCTTCTTCACCGCCGTCACCGCCCTGGTTCTGCTGCCCTCGCCGCAGGTGCGCGCGCTGTGGAAGGTGCAGGTCGCCAAGCATTTCTTCCAGCATCGCTACGATTATCGCACCGAATGGATGCGTTTCGGCGACACGATCGGCCGCCCCGGAGACGACGCCGCGCCGCTCGGGCAACGCGTGGCGAAGGCGGTGGCCGACATCACCGATTCGCCCGGTGCCATGCTGCTGCTGCGTGACGATCATGGCGCGCTGGCCTATGAAACGCACTGGAACTGGGCCGCTGATCTGGGCGATGCCGGACCTGTGCCGCCCGCCACCGTCCTGCAACTGGAAAAGAGCGGCTGGATCGTGGATATCGCCCGCTTGCAGGCTGGCGATCGCCCGTTGGCGCTGCCCGACTGGATGGTGCAGGACCGCCTCGCCTGGGCGCTGGTGCCGCTGATCCATTATGGCCGCCTGATCGGCGCGCTGCTGCTGGCCCGCCCGCCCATCGACCGGCGGCTGGACTGGGAGGATTTCGACATGCTGCGCGCCGCCGGGCGGCAGGCGGCGACCCATATCAGCGAAGCGCAGGGGCAGCAGGCGCTGGACGACGCGCAACGGTTCGAGGAATTCAACCGCCGCTTTGCCTTCATCATCCATGACGTCAAGAATTTGGTCAGCCAGCTGTCGCTGCTCTCCCGCAATGCGGAGCGGCATGCCGACAACCCCGATTTCCGCGCCGACATGGTCCTGACGCTCAAGGAATTGGTGGGCAAGATGAACGACATGCTCGCCCGCCTGTCGCAACATAATAAGGGCAGGGCGGAAGAGCCGCGCCCCGTCGCGCTGATCGATCTGTTGCACCAAGTCGCCCGCACTCGCGCGCGCAATCACCCCATCCATGTCGATGGCGACGCGCCGCTCGCCTTGGCCGATCCCGCGCGCGTCGAACAGATCGTCACCCACCTGCTGCAAAATGCGATCGACGCCAGCGCCCCCGACAGCCCGGTCGAGCTACGCCTGTCCACCGATGGCGGCGAAGCGCTGGTCGCGGTGATCGACCGGGGCAGGGGCATGAGCGCGGAATATATCCGCCGCGACCTGTTCAAACCCTTTTCCTCCAGCAAGGCGGCGGGCTTTGGCCTGGGCGCATTCGAAGCCCGCACTTTGGCGCAGGCCATGGGCGGGCGCATCGACGTGGATAGCAAGCCCGGCGCGGGCAGCCGCTTCACCCTGCGCCTGCCGCTCGCACCCCAGACAGACAGACAGGAAAAGGCCGCCTGATGAGCGACACCCGCCCCAAATTGCTGATTGTGGAGGATGATCCGGGCCTGCAGCGCCAATTGCGCTGGGCCTATGAGGATTATCAGCTGTTCATCGCGGGCGACCGGCAGGAAGCGATCGAGATGCTGCGCGCGGAAACGCCTGACGTGGTGACGCTGGACCTGGGCCTGCCGCCAGACCCGGATGGCACCAGCGAAGGCTTCGCCACCCTGGCGGAGATGCTCAAGATCAAGCCAGACACGAAGATCATCGTCGCATCCGGCCATGGCGCGCGCGAAAGCGCATTGGATGCCATCGCCGGCGGCGCTTACGACTTCTACCAGAAGCCAGTCGATATCGACGAACTGGGTCTGATCGTCCGCCGTGCCTTCCACGTCCATGCGCTGGAGCGGGAAAATGCCCGGCTCGCCGACACCGCGCCCGAAGATGGCCGGGTGCTGGGCCGCTTGATATCCGGCGCGCCTGAAATGATGAAGGTCGCCCGCACGATCGAGCGCGTGGCCGCCGCGCAAGTCTCCGTCCTGCTGCTCGGCGCCAGCGGCACCGGCAAGGAATTGCTCGCGCAGGGGCTGCATGACGCCAGCCCCCGCCGGGGCGGGGCGTTCGTCGCCATCAACTGCGCGGCGATCCCGGAAACCCTGCTCGAATCCGAATTGTTCGGCCATGAAAAGGGCGCGTTCACCGGCGCGATCAAAACGACGCCCGGCAAGATTGAACAGGCGCAGGGCGGCACGCTCTTCCTGGACGAAGTCGGCGACATCCCGCTGCCTCTCCAGGTCAAATTGCTGCGCTTCCTCCAGGAACGGGTGATCGAACGGATCGGCGGACGCCAGCCGATCGCCGTGGACACGCGCATCGTCTGCGCCACCCATCAGAATCTGGAACAGATGATCGCGGCGGGCAGCTTCCGCGAAGACCTTTACTACCGCCTCGCCGAAATCGTCATTCGCATCCCCACGCTGAAGGATCGCCCCGGCGACCCGGCGCTGCTGGCCCGCCATTTCCTCACCCGCTTCGCGCGGGACATGAACCCGCAGGTCAAGGGGCTGGCTCCCGATGCGTTGGCCGCGCTCGACGCCTGGGGCTGGCCCGGCAATGTGCGCGAACTGGAAAACCGCATGAAGCGCGCGATCATCATGGCCGATGGCAAGCTGATCACCGCCGCCGACCTTGACCTGGACCACGAACGGGCCGAAGGCGGCGAGTTGGTGAACCTGAAGGCCGCGCGCGAAATGGCCGACCGCCGCGCCATCCGCCGCGCCATCGCGCGTACCGACGGTAATATCTCCGGTGCAGCCAAGATGCTGGGGATCAGCCGCCCGACGCTCTACGATCTGCTCAAACAATATCAGATGCAGGGTTGATCGCGATGCGCCGGTCCCGCCTGTTCGCCCTGGTCGGCGTTCTCCTGCTGCTGCTTGCCGCGGTCGGCTTCTGGCAATGGCGCGCGCATGAACGCGACGGCAGCGCCGCCCTGACGCGCGGTCTGGCCGCGCTTGATCGGGGCGACGCGCGCACCGCGCGGGTCGAATTGATGAACGCGATCAAGGGCAGCCCGCGCTCCGCCGTCGCCCATGCCGCGCAGGGGCAGGCGCTTGCTCAACTGGGCGATGGCGCAGGCGCGCAGAAAGCGATCGAACGCGCCCGCGCTTTGGGCATCGATCCGGCGGACACTCGCGCCGTCATGGCGCAGGCGTTGTTCCTGCAAGGCGATCTGGATGGCGCGCTACGGGAAGCCCGCGCGCGCGACCTGCCGTCCGCATCGGCCGTGGCGGCCGCGCAGGTCATCGCCCGCGCGGCGATGGCGCAAGGCGACATGACCGCTGCCCGCGCGGCATTGGAGCGCGCGCTCGCCATCGCCCCGCGCGATCCCGACACATGGGTCGATCTTGGCCGCTATCGGCTGGCCTCCGGCGATCAGGCCGGGGCGATCGGCGCGGCCGACCGCGCGGTCGCGCTTGCGCCCGCCAGTGCCAAGGCGCTGACCCTGCGCGGCGAACTGACCCGCGCCCAATATGGCCTCACCGCATCGCTCCCCTGGTTCGAACGCGCGCTGGCGGCGGAGCCGGACTCGGTCCCCACGCTCGAAGCCTATGCCGCGACATTGGCCGACGCCGGACAGGCCAGCCGGATGCTCAGCCTCACCCGCCGCCTGCTGGCGCTCGATCCCTCCAATCCGCGCGCCTGGATCATGCAGGCGGTGATGGCGGCGCGGGCAGGGCAGGGCGACCTCGCGCGCACGCTACTCGACCGCACCCAGGGGCGGCTGGATAATGAACCGGCCACCCGGCTGCTGCGCGGCGTGCTCCAGTTGCAGGACGGCAATCCCGTGCTCGCCGCCGAAGCGCTCGCCCCGCTGGTGCAGGCGCAGCCCGACAATCGCACCGCGCGCACGCTGCTGGCGCGGGCCTTCTATAATGTTGGCGACTTCGCGTCCGCCGCCTCCACGCTGGCACCCATGGTCGCGCAGCGCGATGCCGATCCCTATGTGCTGACGCTCGCCGCCCGCGCCCAGGAGTCGCTCGGCGACCGCGCGATGGCGGACGACATGCTGACGCGCGCCGCCTGGCCGATACGCGCAGCGGCGGACCCCTTCGCCAGCCCCGGCGACGACGCCATCGCCAATGGCCCGGCCCCAGCCAACGCCGCAACCGCGCGCGACAATATCCCCTATATCCGCGCCTTGCTCAGCAGCGGGCGCAATGCCGACGCGGTGGCCCGCGCGCGCCTGCTCAGCCGCGCCAACCCCGGCGCGCCTGCCGCCTGGCTGATCCTGGGTGACGCGCTCGACAGCGACGGCGCGCCGCAGGATGCCGCCCGCGCCTATGAAGCGGCCGCCAATATCCGCTTCGATCGCGATGCCGCGCTGCGCCTGGCCGCCGCTTGGGGCAAGGCAGGCGACGCCGCGCGCGCCGCGCAGGTGGTGCAATTATTCCTCACGCAAAACCCCAACGATATCGAAGCACAGCGTCTGGCCGCCGGTATTGCCGCGCAAGCGCAGGACTGGCGCGGCGCGCTACGCCTGTTGCGCGCGGTGCAGGCGCAGGTCGGCGACAATGACGCCCTGTTGATGGCGGACCTCGCCCGCGCTTCGCTCGAAACCGGCGACCGCACTGCCGCCCGCGCCTACGCCGCCCATGCCTATCGCCTGATGCCCGCCAATCCCCTGACCGCCGACATGTTCGGCTGGGTGCTGATGAAGACGGGAGAAAAGGGACCGGTTGCTGTCGACCTGCTGGAAAAAGCCGTCGCATTGGCCCCGAATGTCCCGGCACTACACATGCATCTGGGGCAAGCCTATGCGGCGGCGGGGCGCAAGGACGACGCGAAACTGGCGCTGGGCCGCGCGGCGGCCGTGCCGGGCTTTGCCGGTCGAAAGGAAGCGCTCGACACCTTGGCCGCCCTGTAACGCACGCCGTGTTCCCGCGCAGGCGGGAAGCCAGTCCCGCCGTTTCAACTGGGTTCCCGCCTGCGCGGGAAAACGGCTGGTTTGCAATCCTGACTCGATGATATCATCACATGGCACGTGTTCTCACGCAGGCGGGAACCCAGTTCAGAGCAGCCGTCCGAACCAACCCTTACTGCAACACACTCAGCCCAAAAATACTCAAACCTTCACCAGATCCAGATCGTCCAGCCTGATCCCCAGCCGCTTGATCTGTGCGGCGACCGGCGGCCACACGCTGTCCATGAAGCGTTCCCGCTCCGCGTCGCGCAATCGCCGCGTCGCGCCATCGGCGACGAACATGCCGACGCCGCGCTTCACCACGACCAGACTGTCATCCTGGAAACTCTGATAGGCTTTGGCGACGGTCAAGGGATTGGCCCCCTGCGTCGCGGCAAAGGCGCGGACCGAAGGCAGCATGTCGCCGTCCCTATAGTCGCCATCCAATATGGACGCGGCGATAATCTCACGCAGGCGGAGGTAAACGGGTTTGGAGTCTTCAGCCATAGTGCATCAGTGCCATAATACAGCCACGCGCGTCAAGTCCAGATATTACGTTTGTGTATTTTTCCGCGCAACTATCTATCCCAATTGGATACGATAGCGTCATAATCCGGCCGCGGTCGCTCCTCTTGGGCCTTGCCCGGCGTGCCGATGAACACGAACCCCGCGATCGTCTGTCCCTCATCGCCGAAAGCGTCTCGAACATCCGCATTATAGGTCGGCCATCCGGTCAGCCAACCGCCCGCAAAACCCAGCGCATGGGTGGCATGCAGCATATTCATAATCGCCGCGCCGACCGAAAGTTCCTGTTCCCACACCGGGATCTTGCTACCTGCGACCGGCGCGGACAGGGCGACCACCAAAGTCGGCGCCTGGTGCGCGAACTGGTGCATCGCCTCGATCTCCAGCCGCCCGGCGTCCGGCTTCTCCTTGCGATAGGCCGCCTCCAGCAAGTCCGCGAGCGCCGCGCGCTTTGCCTGCGGCACGGTCACGAACCGCCACGGCGCTAGCTTGCCATGATCAGGCGTGCGCAGCGCCACCTCCAATATCTGGCGCAATTGCGCGTCGTCCGGGCCGGGCGCGATCAGGTCGCGGGGCTTACCGGAACGGCGTGTCTGGAGCAGGGCGAGCGGGGAGGAGAGATCGTTGAACATCGCCGCGACAGATGGCGCGGCCTTCCCTTGTGCGCAAGGGCCGGAGCGCAGACATGCCGCGCTTTTGACAGGACGATCCGATCCGCTCTAGGCTGCGTGCCATAAGCGGCCGCCGCACGGCAGGCCGGACACAAGATAAGCAAAGGGTGCCGAATGGCGACTTCGGACATGGTGACGGTCGAGGCAGGTAAGACCTGGCTCGGCCATCCGCGCGGGCTGTACCTGCTCTTTTTCGCGGAAATGTGGGAGCGTTTCTCCTATTACGGGATGCGCGCCATCCTGATCTTCTACCTCACCAAACATTTCCTCTTCGGCGAGGATAAGGCGTATCTGCTCTACGGCGCCTATACCTCGCTGGTCTATATCACCCCGGTCATCGGCGGCTATCTGGCCGATCGGTTCCTGGGGCCGCGCAAGGCGGTGCTGGTCGGCGGCGTGTTCATCGCCATCGGCCATTTCCTGATCGCCATCACCGAAGGACCGGGCGGGCAAGACCCGCTCTTCCTCAACGGCTTCTACTTCGCGCTCGCCTCCATCATCGTGGGCACCGGCTTCCTCAAGGCCAATATCTCCGTGCTGGTGGGCGAACTCTACGCCCGCGACGACCATCGCCGCGATCCGGCCTTCTCCATCTTCTACATGGGCATCAACATGGGCGGGATGCTCGGCCCCATCGTCTGCGGCCTGCTCGGTGAGCTCTGGGGCTGGAGCTGGGGCTTCGGCGCAGCGGGCGTCGGCATGCTCGCGGGCCTCGTCATGTTCGTGTGGCTCAAACCTTGGCTGCTCGGCAAGGGCGAACCACCAGCGCCGCAGATATTGCGTCAGCGCACCGCGACCGGCCTTAGCCAGGAATGGACCATCTATCTGGCCGCCGCGCTGGGCGTCGCCGCCAGCTGGCTGGTGATCCGCTATGCCGAACTGCTGGGCTATGCGTTGCTCGGCTTCTCCGCGCTGACGGTGGTTTACATATTATGGCGCACGGTCGGCACATTGGGGAAGATCGACCGCGACCGCATGTTCGCCGCGCTGTTCCTGATCGCGCTCAACCCGCTCTTCTGGGGGCTGTTCGAACAGACCGGATCGTCGCTCAACATCTTCACCGACCGCAATGTCGATCGCAACATGCTGGGGTGGGAGGTGCCTGCCTCCCTGTTCCAGTCGGTCAATTCGGTCTTCATCATCCTGCTCGCCCCGCTCTTCGCCGTGCTGTGGACCTTCCTCGACAAGCGCCGCCTGGAGCCATCCTCGCCTGCGAAATTCGGCATCGGCCTGGTCCTGTGCGGCGCAGGCTTCCTCGTGCTGGTGGCAGGGGCCGCCATGGCGGGCGAGAACCTTACCCCCGTCCTCTTCGTCTTCCTCATCTACCTGCTTCACACAATGGCGGAACTTTGCTTCTCGCCGGTCGGCCTGTCCGCCATGACGCGCCTGTCGGTGTCGTCGATGGTGGGCCTCGTCATGGGCACCTGGTTCCTTGCCATGGCGGCGGGCAATTTCATCGCGGGCCTCATCGCCCGCGCCACCGGCAGCGGCGAAGCGGGCAATGTCGCTCAGGTGCTGGACGTCTATAGCCGCATCGGCTGGTTCGCGATCGTAGTGGGTGGGCTGGTCCTGCTCGTTTCCCCTTATATCAAACGATTAATGCATCTCGACCTGATCGGTGCGGAGGAAAAAGCATGACAAAACACGCACGCACGCTGCTGCTCGCGGCGCTGCTGACAGGGCTGGCCGGTCCCGTTGCGGCGAAAAAGGACAAGGAGACGCCTGCGCCTGCGCAAGGCCAGAATCAAGGCTCTTCGGCCGAACCGGAAAACCCCTATCCCTCCACCTACAAAGCCTATCCCGGCCGTCCCACCGTTATCCGCAACGCCACCATCTTCGACGGGGAAGGGGGCCGCATCGACAACGGCGTGGTCTTTCTCTCCGATGGCAAGGTGACGGCGATCGGCGGGCCGGACACGCCGATCCCTGCCGACATCACCGTGTTCGACGGCACCGGCAAATATGTGACGCCGGGCGTGATCGATATCCACAGCCATCTGGGCGACTATCCATCGCCGGGCGTGGAGGCGCTATCGGACGGTAACGAGGCTACCTCCGCGGTCACGCCCCATGTCTGGGCCGAACATAGCATCTGGCCGCAGGACGCGGGTTTCTCCCGCGCGCTCGCCAATGGCGGCGTCACTTCGCTCCAAATCCTGCCCGGTTCCGCCAACCTCTTCGGCGGCCGCAGCGTCACGCTGAAAAACGTGCCCGCCCGCACCATGCAGGGCATGAAATTCCCCGGCGCGCCCCAAGGCCTTAAAATGGCCTGCGGGGAAAATCCCAAGCGCGTCTATGGCAGCAAAGGCCGCGAACCCTCCACCCGCATGGGCAATATGGCGGTCAACCGCCAGACCTGGATCAAGGCGCGCGAATATGAAAAGAAGCGCGCCGCCGGGAAGGACCAGACCCGCGACCTCGGCATGGAAACATTGGCCGACGTGCTGGAGGGCAAGATCATGGTCCACAACCATTGCTACCGCGCCGACGAAATGGCCAACGTCATCGATATGAGCAAGGAATTCGGCTACAAGGTCGCCGCCTTCCACCACGCGGTCGAAGCATACAAGATCGCCGACCTGCTGCGTGACAACGGCATTTGCGCGGCTTTGTGGGGCGACTGGTACGGCTTCAAGATGGAGGCCTATGACGGCATCAAGGAAAATATCCCGCTGGTCCACCGCGCGGGCGCGTGCGCCATCGTCCATAGCGACGATCAGGACGGCATCCAGCGCCTGAACCAGGAAGCGGCCAAGGCGCTGGGCGCTGGCCGCCGCATGGGCATCGACATATCCGACGAAACGGCATGGACTTGGCTCGCCATCAACCCCGCCCGCGCCATGGGCATCGCCGACCAGACCGGCAGCCTGAAAGTCGGCAAGATGGCCGATGTCGTCCTGTGGAACGGCAACCCGTTCAGCACCTACACCAGGCCGGAAAAAGTCTGGATCGACGGCGCGCTCCTCTACGACAGCGCCAACCCGAAACTGCGGCCGGTGGTCGATTTCGAACTGGGCCAGATCGGCGCGGGAGACGTGAAATGAGCAAGATCGCCCACAAAACACCGTTCGGTTCGAGCTTGTCGAGAACCATTGCAGGGCACAGTTCTCGACCGACGCTTCTCGACTTCGCTCGAAGCTGCTCGAACCGAACGGCTGTGATCATGCTGGCGCTCGCCACCACAACCCCAGCCCTGGCCCAATCCCTCGCCATCACCGGCGCAACCCTCGCCATCGGCGACGGCTCCGAACCCATCAAAAACGGCACCGTCGTCATCGCTGCGGGCAAGGTCGTGGCGGCAGGCGCAGGCGTCGCCATCCCCGCAGGCGTCAAGACCATCGACGCAGGCGGCAAATGGGTCACGCCCGGCATCGTTTCGGGCTTCTCGCGCGTGGGCCTCGCCGAAGTCCCGGCCGTCCGCGAAACCAACGACACGCGCGCCGCCAAGTCGCCCTTCTCCGCCGCGATCGACGTGGCGCCCGTCATCAACCCGCTCGCCAACCCGATCGCGATCAGCCGCACCGCAGGCGTCACCCGCGCCGTCGTCGCCCCCGCGACCGCCGCCAGCATCTTCGCAGGGCAGGGCGCCGTGGTCGATCTCGGCGCAGACATGAACCCGATCACCAAGGCCCGCGCCTTCCAATATGTCGAAATGGGCGAAGCGGGCGCGGAGGAAGCGGGCGGCAGCCGCGCGGCGATGATCCTGACTTTCAAGATGATGCTCCGCGAAGCGCAGGACTATGCCAAAGCCCCCGCCAGCTATGACGGCCGCTCGAAGGATGCATTACTCAACCGTGTCGATGCCGAAGCCCTGGTCCCGGTCGTCAGCGGCACGATGCCGTTGATGGTCCATGCCGAAAGCGCGCGCGACATCCTCGCCGTGCTGGCCCTGCGCCAGGATTTCCCGGCGTTGAAGCTGATCCTGGCGGGCGCGACCGAAGGCTGGATGGTTGCCGCACAGATCGCCGCGGCCAAGGTGCCGGTCATCACCGCTGGGCTGGAAGACCTGCCCTCCAGCTTCGAAAAACTCGCCGCAACGCAAAGCAATGTCGGCCGCATGGTGAAGGCAGGCGTCAGCGTCTCCATGGGGATGCTCACCGGCGACGACGCCCTGCAACTGCGCGCCGCGACCCAGCAGGCGGGCAATATGGTCGCGCTTCTAAAAGTGCCCGGCGCGACCGGCCTCAGCTGGGGCCAGGCGCTTCGCACCATCACCGCCGCTCCCGCCGAAGCGATGGGCCTTGGCGACCGCATCGGATCGCTCAAGGCCGGCAAGGCGGGCGACGTGGTGATCTGGGACGGCGACCCCCTGGAAATGACCTCCGCCCCGATCGCCGTCTGGATCGACGGCATCGCCCAACCCTTGGACGACCGCCAGACCAAACTCCGCGACCGCTACGCCACCCCGCAGGAAGGCGCGCTGCCCAAGGCCTATGAATGGTAAAAGGGAAGGGGGGCTTCGGCCCCCTTGTCTTTGGGCATGAGAGAAATTGCCGGTCAAAAGCGGCGACCCAAAATCTGAGCGGCCCCTCCTTCTCCCCTCCCTGTAAGGGAGGGGCCGGGGGTGGGTGCGCCACAAAGCGGCGCTCTGCCGCTTCGCTTCGCGCATGCCCGCTTGGAAGAGCAGGGCTTATGCTTCGCTTCCGCCCCTACACGTTACCCGGTAGCGAACAGACTTGCTGAAAGCTATCGCGCCCGAAATGATCAATGTTGGTTGCTCCGAAAGCATTTAACGGAGATGTGCAAAATCAATACTAAGACACAGCGGATATTATTCCATTTTTCTTAGCAAAAAATGTCTAAAAAAATGGCATATTATAACAATTACTCCAAATGTAATAAATAATATTCCAATCCAGAGAAGAAGTATTATATCATTGTATCTTGATAAAGTATATGACCCTATCAAAAATGAAAACAATGAAGAAAATATCCATCTATTATTAAAGCAAATTATTATCGCTGATATTCCGATGGCCCAGAGAAATATTAAGAAAAATGCCATTTTTGCGTCCTTGTAGCTACTGGCTTCAGCGCTAAGGCGCGTACGTGACATCATATATCACGGCTGATTTCGATCAACCGGATATAGAAAGCAGACAGTCCTTTCGTTATTCCTTCACCCCGAAGGCGGCTGCAGGCCAACGCGGAAACCCATCTCCCAACCGGCCTACACGGCGCAAGGGCTGAATATGGTTCTCGAAACACGGCAGGTGACTCATTGTCGATTACACAGGGCCGACACGGCGGAAATGGAGCCCCCACTTCTCACCGGATCTGTCCTACACGCCACGATCCTGCTAGATGAAACACGGCTCTTGCACATCGTCCGACCCGCTCTGCGCAGCGTAACGAAATGTCCCACATCGGCATCAAAATGTCGCGATCGGCAGGAAATATGCGAAGTTAAGCGCGACAAATCCTATTTGTCGGTCGCGCCCCAGATATCGCTGGCCTTCACATAACCGCGCTGCCCCTTCGCGTCGAAGGTGCACCAGCCGCCCGAGCAATCGCCCAGCCGTCCCACCACGCCACGTTCCGCGCGGAACAGCGCCCGCGCGCCATCGCCTGGCGATTCGCGCAACGGTGCCACGTCGGCCCTGACGATCGCAGTCGGCGTATCGCTCAGCAGCCGGACATGCATCCATCCCTGTGCGCCGTCGGGGTCTTCCACCTTGCGCCACAGGCCCAGCACCTGCACCACCTTGACCGGCAAATCCCGGCGGCGATAGATCCAATTGGACGGGTAATCCAGGCTCGGCCCCACGCGCATCCGTGCTTCGTCATGCGACAGCGACGCCCAATAGGGGACCGGCTTGCCCGGCGCGGCCAGCGCTGCGCCTGCCGCTACCACGGCGCCAATCACGCCCGCACCCAGCATAAGGCGCTTCATGTTCGATCCATTCCCAAAGTCACCCATGGTCATTCCATACGCCCGGCCGGGCCGCCGCGACAAGCGCTGATCGCGCCATCCGTCCATATCCGCTTGACCGGGGCCGCGGGCGGGAATAGCGGCTTGATCCATGGCCCAGAGACCGCGCAAGACTCCACCGCGTCCCGCCAAGCCGCGCGTCATCGTCACGCGCCGCTTGCCGCCCAATGTGGAGGCGCGCATGGCCGAATTGTTCGACGCCAGTTTCAACATCGGCGACGTCGCGATGAACCGCACCGAACTCGCCCGCGCCATGGCCCAGTGCGACGTGCTGGTCCCCTGCATCAGCGACCCGATCGACGCCGCTTTGATCGAAGGGGCGTCGGACCGCCTGCAACTCATCGCCAGCTTCGGCAGCGGCGTCGATCATATCGACCTGACCGCCGCGCGCGCCAAGGGGATCATCGTCACCAACACGCCCGGCGTCCTGACGGAGGATACCGCGGACATGACGATGGCGCTGATCCTGTCCGTCCCCCGCCGCCTGGCGGAGGGGGAAGCTGGTACGATCGGGCGAATGGCGCGGCTGGAGTCCCTCGGGCATGCTCGGCCACCGCATCGGCGGCAAGAAGCTGGGGATCATCGGCATGGGCCGCATCGGCCGCGCCGTCGCCCGCCGCGCCCGCGCCTTCGGCCTGTCGATCGCCTATCACAATCGCCACCGCCTGCCTTTCGAAGTGGAGCAGGAACTGGAAGCGGAATGGCATGGCGATCATGACGCGTTGCTGGCGGCCAGCGACATCGTGTCGATCCACTGCCCGTTGAACGCCGACAGCCGTGGCCTGATCGACGCGCGCCGGATCGCGCTGATGCCGCCCCATGCCTATCTGATCAACACGTCGCGGGCGGAAATCACCGACGAACAGGCGCTGATCGCCGCGCTGGACGAAGGGCGGATCGCAGGGGCGGGGTTCGACGTCTATACCCACGAACCGGCGGTCGACGCGCGGCTGCTGGCGTTGCCCAATGTCGTGCTGTTGCCACATATGGGATCGGCGACGTTCGAAGGCCGGGACGCGACCGGCGCGCGCGTTATCGCCAACATCCGCACCTGGGTCGATGGCCACCGCCCGCCCAACCAGGTGCTGGAAGGCTGGGTCTAGTCCGGCTAAGCCGCAAGCTGCTCTTTCAATCCGTTCACCACCCCATGCCCATGCGCCACCGATGCATAGGCGTGGCGCACCACATCCAGCGTTTCCGGATCGATCGCCTCGTCCTTGATCACGCGCTCGAACTCCTCGCGCAGATAATCCTCGCCACGGTCGATCGCCTGGATCACCGCCTTGTCGCCGCCGCCCAGCGCCACGAAAATATCTTCCATCCGGCGATGTACGGTGCCTGCGACAGAACCGAAAGCGTTAGGATCGCCGCCCAAGGCCCGGCTGCGCGCCTGCAACAGATCGACCGCTTTGCCGCGCTCCGCCGCCAGATCGCGAAACAGGGTCTGGAACGCGTCCGACTTCACCTTGTCGGCGCTATGCTCATAGCCTTTGACGCTGTCGATCAAGGTGGTGATCAGGTCGTCCAGCTTGCTGATGGCATGATTGGTAGACATCGGCTTCTCCTTATGATGAGGCCGATATTGAACCGCCGACGGAAAGACTTTGTTCAATCAAGCGACTGATATTCAACCTTAACTTGGTGATAACCACCATAAGTCGCCGCGGGAACAACCATCGTCGCTGTCGGTTGAGAAGGATAGACCGCCTTCGAAACGATAAGGATATCGCCATGTTGAAACTCGCCGTCATTTCCCTCGTCATCGCCGCCGTGCTGGCCCTGCTTGGTTTCGGCGGCGCTGCCGGCACCTTCGTCGGTATTGCCAAGATCTTGTTCTTCATCGCGCTTGCCGTTTTCGCGGTTTTCCTCGTACTCGGACTGCTGGCTGGCAAGGGCATCAAGGACGCGATTGACTAACATATGACAGAGATCGGCGCTGGAGTGGACGAAACCGGCAGGTTACTGCGCGACGATGGCGGTTTCCTGCTCCAGCGCGATCTTGGCGGCAGCTACCGCCTCGTCCTGTTGCGCGTACCCGTCGATCATGTCGAAAAGCGGGTACGCATCACGGGCTTCTACGCAGGCGACGGTATCGTCGAGGCGGAAGGCGTCGCTGCCGCCTGACCCGGCCTACTATCTGCCCCTTGCCAAATGCCGCCGAACGCGCAATTCATTGCGTCCATGCGCAAGATTATATCCCTGATGCTCGCCGTCGCCACGCCTGTCCTGGCGCAGGCGCAAACGCCCCATGATCAACTGACGAAAGTCATCGACGATCATTGGGCCTGGTATCTCTCCACCCATCCGGTCGAAGCGACCGCGCGCGGTGTCCGCGATTATGACGACCGTATCAGCGATATGTCGCTCACCGCACGCGATGCGCAGATCAAGGCCGAACAGGGGTTCGTCGCCCGGTTGAACGCCGTCCCCGTGCAGCAACTCGATGGCGCGGATCGGGTGAACCGCGACGTGCTGCTGTGGATGCTGCGGGACGATATCGACGGCGACCGGCATCAGGCCGAACGGCTGATGCTGTTCACCAGCTATTATGGCTGGCATCAGGGCTTTTCCGGCATGGCTGACGGGCTGCCCTTCTACAATCGCGCTGACTATGACAGCTATCTCACACGTCTTTCGCTCTACCCGAAACTGAATGCCGACGCGCTGGATATCACGCGGCAGGCGATCAAGGGCGGCTATGTCCAGCCCTGTTCGGTGCTGCAAAATTACGCAGGCACGATCAGCGGCATCGTGGACGGCAAGCCTGAAGACACGCGCTTCTACGAACCGTTCAAGCGCGCCAAGCCCCGCGACATCAGCGATGCCGACTGGGGCGCTATGCAGGCACGCGCCGTGGCGCTGATCCGCGACGTCCTGACGCCCGAATATCGCAAATGGCATGATATATTCGTCGCAGAATACCTACCCCATCGCCGCAAGGTTGACAGCGCCGCCGCCTTGCCCGGCGGCGCGGCTTGGTATGCCAGCCGGGTGAAGGCGCACACCACGACCGACCTGACGCCTGACCAAATCCACCAGATCGGGCTGGATGAAGTCGCCCGCATCGGCAAACGGATGGACGAGATCGCAGCCAAGGCGGGCTATCCCAGCCGCGCCGCCTATATCCAGCATCTGCGCACCGACCCCAGCTACTATGCCAGGACGCCCGAAGAACTGCTGCGCGTCGCGGCGCGCCAGGCCAAGATGATCGACGGGCTGCTGCCGCGTTATTTCGGCACGTTGCCGCGCTTGCCCTACGGCCTCAAGGCCATCCCGGCGGCCGAGGCGGAGGGGACGACGACGGCCTATTATATGCCGGGCGCGCCCGAAAGCGGCATATCCGGCACCTATTTCGTCAACACGTCCAAACTGGACCAGCGCCCCTATTGGGAACTGCCTGCGCTCACTGCGCATGAATCAGTGCCGGGCCACCACAACCAGATCGCGCTGCAACAGGAATTGCCATTGCCGCCCTTCCGCAAATATCTGGCGGGCTTCACCGCCTATGTGGAGGGCTGGGCGCTCTATACCGAATATCTGGGCGAAGAGATGGGCCTCTACGACACGCCCGAAAAGATGATGGGCCGCCTTTCCTATGAAATGTGGCGCGCCTGCCGCTTGGTGGTGGATACGGGCATTCACGCCAAGGGCTGGGACAAGGCAAAGGCGGTCGCCTTCATGAAGAGCAATAGCGCGCTGTCCGACGCCAATATCGATGCGGAGGTCAATCGCTATATCAGTTGGCCGGGCCAGGCGCTGGGCTACAAGCTGGGTGAGATCAAGATTCGCGAATTGCGCATGCGGGCGGAAAAGACGCTGGGGCCAAAATTCGACCTGCGCCGTTTTCATGACGCGGTGCTGGCGCAGGGGGCGGTGCCGCTCACGGTGCTGGAAAGCCAGATAGACGGCTGGATTGCGGCGGAACAGCGGCGTTGATGGACGGACGCGCTGGCTGATGTCGGCGCGTCACATGCATCAGGCGATCGGAAAGCGATCCAATCTTGCCGGTCGCGCCAGCGTCCCGCTCCATCCGCGATAAGCGACATCGATCGGCAGCGCCGCCTCGCAACAGGCGCATTCCGCTACAATCCGTCCAACCAGCCATTGCCGCTCCCCACAGGCGGGGCAGGGGGTGTTGCGTCCGGGGCGATAAGCCAGCAGCGCCGCACGGGGTTCGGCGGTCGCACCCAAAGCAGTCATCGTCATGGCTGAATTTCCCCTCATTGCGAACGAAGAAACCCGCGCAAAAGCCTTTGTTTCCTATTGCGAACGATTAGCAGAGAAATCCGCGTTTCAGGCGCATCATCAGCTGTTTTGTCCATTTGACTTGACGGCCCTAATCTGTATGGCGCTGCAACATCGGGACATACCTGCTTCGACCATTGGTTGGGGCGCTTGCCCGCCACCTTGCCTACCGGCTGTTCGTCGCCGTCTGGCGAGCTTCTGGTGGAATCGCGTTCATCCTCTGGCCGCAGCGCCATGCGAGGAGACGCACATCTTATGACCGCCATCGGACAGGACACATTGGGCACGCGCGACGTATTGAACGTCGACGGCAAGGACATTGCCTATTATTCGTTGAAGAAGGCTGCGGCCAAGCTGGGCGACGTATCGCGCCTGCCTTTCTCGATGAAGGTGCTGCTGGAGAATCTGCTCCGCTTCGAAGATGGCGTCACCGTCACCACCGACGATATCCAGGCGATCATCGACTGGCAGAATGACCGCGGCAAGGCCGAGCGGGAAATCCAGTATCGCCCCGCGCGCGTGCTGCTGCAGGACTTTACCGGCGTGCCTTGCGTGGTCGATCTGGCCGCCATGCGCGACGCGATGAACGCGCTGGGCGCCGACGCCAGCAAGATCAACCCGCAGGTGCCCGTCCACCTCGTCATCGACCACTCGGTGATGGTCGATGAATTCGGCACGCCCAAGGCGTTCGAACAGAATGTGGAAATCGAATATCAGCGCAATATGGAGCGTTACGACTTCCTGAAATGGGGCAGCAAGTCGCTCGCCAATTTCTACGCCGTCCCCCGGGCACCGGCATCTGCCATCAGGTGAACCTGGAAAATATCGCCCAGGCGGTCTGGTCGAGCGAAGGCCCGGACGGCGTCACCGTCGCCTATCCCGACACCTGCGTCGGCACCGACAGCCACACCACCATGATCAACGGCCTGGGCGTGCTCGGCTGGGGCGTGGGCGGCATCGAAGCGGAAGCGGCGATGCTGGGCCAGCCTGTCTCCATGCTGATCCCCGAAGTCGTGGGTTTCAAGCTGGTCGGCGCGCTGAAGGAAGGCGTGACCGCCACTGATCTCGTCCTCACCTGTACCCAGATGCTGCGCGCCAAGGGCGTGGTCGGCCGCTTCGTTGAATATTTCGGCCCTGGCTTGGCGTCGCTGTCGCTGGCCGACCGTGCCACGCTCGCCAACATGGCGCCGGAATATGGCGCCACCTGCGGCTTCTTCGGCATCGATGACAAGACGCTCGACTATATGCGCCTGACCGGCCGCACGGACGAGAATATCGCGCTGGTCGAAGCCTATGCCAAGGAACAGGGATTCTGGATCGACCCCGCGCTCGACCCGGTCTTCACCGACACGCTGGAACTGGACCTTGCCACCGTCGTCCCCAGCCTCGCCGGTCCCAAGCGCCCGCAGGACCGCGTTGCGCTGCCCGAAGTCGATGACGTGTTCAACGCCGATCTGGCGAACGTCTACAAGAAGGCGCAGCAGCGCGTTCCGGTCGAGGGCAAGGATTTCGACATTGGCGACGGCGACGTCACCATCGCCGCGATCACCAGCTGCACCAACACGTCGAACCCCGGCGTCCTGGTCGCCGCCGGCCTCGTCGCCAAGAAGGCGAACGAACTGGGCCTCAAGCCCAAGCCGTGGGTCAAGACCTCGCTTGCCCCCGGCAGCCAGGTCGTCACCGACTATCTGGAACGCGCCGGTCTGCAATCGCATCTGGACGCCGTCGGCTTCAACCTGGTCGGCTATGGCTGCACCACCTGCATCGGCAACTCCGGCCCGCTGGCGCCCGCAATCAGCGCGGCGATCAACGAAAACGGCCTGGTCGCGGCCGCCGTCATTTCGGGCAACCGCAACTTCGAAGGCCGCGTGTCGCCGGACGTGCGCGCCAACTTCCTCGCCTCGCCTCCGCTGGTCGTCGCCTATGCGCTCAAGGGCACGGTGATCGAAGACTTCATCACCACCCCGATCGGCGTCAGCACGGCGGGCAATGACGTCTATCTCAAGGACATCTGGCCCACCAATGACGAAGTCGCTTCGACCATGGCGGGCTGCATGGACCGCGCGATGTTCCAGGCGCGCTACGCCAATGTCTATAAGGGCGACGCCCATTGGCAGGCGATCGATGTCACGGGCAGCGACACCTATAGCTGGCGCGCAGGCTCCACCTATGTCGCCAACCCGCCCTATTTCGAAGGGCTGAGCATGACCCCGGCACCGGTGAACGACATCATCGAGGCCAAGCCGCTGGCGATCTTCGGCGATTCGATCACTACCGATCACATCAGCCCTGCCGGTTCGATCAAGGCATCGTCGCCCGCGGGCCAATGGCTGAGCGAGCATCAGGTCGCGCAGGCTGATTATAACAGCTACGGCGCGCGTCGCGGCCATCATGAAGTCATGATGCGCGGCACCTTCGCCAACATCCGCATCAAGAATTTGATGCTGGACGGCGTCGAAGGCGGCATGACCAGCTACAAGGGCGAAACCCTGCCGATCTACGACGCGGCGATGAAGCACAAGGCCGACGGCACGCCGCTGGTCGTCATCGGCGGCAAGGAATATGGCACCGGGTCTTCGCGCGACTGGGCGGCCAAGGGCACCAACCTGCTGGGCGTCCGTTCGGTCATCGTCGAAAGTTTCGAGCGTATCCACCGTTCGAACCTGGTCGGCATGGGCGTGCTGCCGCTCCAGTTCAAGAATGGCGAGAACAAGGATACGTTGGGCCTGACCGGTGACGAGAGCTTCACCATCACCAATGTCGGTGGCCTCAAGCCCCGCCAGGATGTGGGCGTGCTGGTCACCCGCGCGGACGGTTCGACCTTCACCTTCACCGCGCTCTGCCGGATCGATACGATCAACGAACTGGAATATTTCCTGAACGGCGGCATCCTCCAGTACGTCCTGCGTAAGCTGGCCGCCTGATCCACTGCCATAGCGACAAGAGAAATAAGGGGCGTCCTCGACAAGAGGGCGCCCCTTTTCATGAACCACGGCTGGCGTTCGTGTTGCTACTTCATTGCTACGCAACGCCCGGTCTTTCGCGGTCGTTTACTAGATCGCGCCGTTCTGCATCTTCTGTTGCCATCATGCCGGTTTGGCTTGAATCCGCGACCCGAAGCGCCGATAATAGATGGGTCGGCAATAGATGCCGACGAAGGAGACGATTTTCATGGCCAACTGGTCCGACCCCCGTTCCGACATTGCGGGCTTTGGCGGCGCTACCGCTGCGCGCGGCGCGGCGTTCGACGCCGGACTGCGCCGCTATATGCTGTCGGTCTATAATTATATGGCGAGCGGCGTGCTGCTGACCGGCATCGTCGCATTGCTGTTCGCATCGAGTGGGCTTGCCTATCAGGTGCTCGCCGGTCCCGGCATCCTCAAATATGTCATCATGTTCGCGCCGCTGGTGTTCGTGATGGTGCTCAGCTTCGGCATCAACCGTTTGTCGACGTTCGCGGCGCAGGCGCTGTTCTGGGCCTATGCCGCCGTGATGGGCCTGTCGCTGTCCTCGATCTTCCTTGTCTATACCGGCACGTCGATCGCGCAGACCTTTTTCGCAACGGCCGCAGCCTTCGCGGGCCTCAGCCTGTTCGGCTACACCACGAAGAAGGATCTGTCGGGCTTCGGCACCTTCCTGATCATGGGCGTGGTCGGCCTGCTGGTCGCCAGCCTGATCAACCTGTTCCTCAAATCCAGCGTGATGGACCTGGTGATCAGTGGCGTCGGCGTCCTGCTGTTCGCGGGCCTCACCGCCTATGACACGCAGAAGATCAAGAGCATCTACGCCCATGTCGCGGGCACGGACATGATGGGCAAGACGGTGGTGATGGGCGCGCTCAGCCTCTATCTCGACTTCATCAACATGTTCCTGTTCCTGCTGCGCCTGTTCGGCGACCGCCGCTGATCGCAAGCGCGAACCTGCATTAGAAAAAAGGCCCGGCGGAGCGATCCGCTGGGCCTTTTCACATATGTTCTCCACATAGTTTACGTGTTCCCGCGCAGGCGGGAACCCAGTCCCGCACTCTCGCATGCGCGCGGACTCGAGCATCCGCGCAACGCAGATGCTCCATAGCAAAAGGCACGAACACCGAACTGTTCCCCGGCGCAGGCCGGGGTCCAGAAAACTCAACGTTACCGACAGGCCTGCTGCCTACCTACGGTCCCCGTCCTAATCACCCCTTCTTCTGCATCGCCGCAATCAACGCGCCATCGATCTCTTTCTGCCGCTTATAGGCCGGACGTTCGCGCAGGCGCGCCGCATAGGCCTCAAAGGCGGGGCGGGGTGGGATGGTCTTGAAACTCATCCCCCAATCGACCTGCGCGCCGACATAGACATCGGCGGCGGTAAACCGGTCGCCGCAAATCCACGCGTCCCCCGACACCGCCGTTTCAAGCGCGTCGATCGTGCCGTCGAACGATCCATATCCCGCGCTACGTTCCTTCCCGTCCGGCACGACAAAGCCCATCGCCTTGTTGGTGACGGCGGATTCGACCGGCCCCGCAGCGAAGAACAGCCAGCGATAATAAGCATGGCGCTCGCCTAATGCCGGGGCGAGATTGGCGGCGGGGAAGGCGTCGGCCAGATAGGCGCAGATCGCCGCACATTCGGTCACGACCTTCCCGTCATGGACGATCGTTGGCACCTTGCCCATCGGGTTAATCGCCAGATAATCGGGCGCCTTCATGTCGTCGGCATAATCCAGGATCACCGTTTCATAGGGTGCGCCGACCTCCTCCAGCATCCAGCGAGCGATCTGTCCGCGCGACATGGGGTTGGTATAGAGGGTGAGTTGCTGGGCCATGGTCCACTCCTGCTTTGGATGCTGGGAAGGTGGCGCATCATCGCGCCGCGCGCCACCCCGATTTGCGCGATCGCTGATCCGTCGGCCAAATCCGTCGCAGCCTGTCGCACGTTACTTGAGCTGGTTATGAATATATAATGTTATAACCTGAACTAAGCCGCAGTATATGGTAACGATCTCATTAATTTTACATCTGTTCTTGTCATGATTAAGACATAATATTGTTCAATTGGGACCGCGGGTAGCAAGGTCGAGTAGATAGAAGCGTAATATGCTTGCATAATACTCGTAAAATAAATGCAACCGCGGGAGTTTTACTAATGTCCAATATCTATGCAAAGGCCGTGATCCTGTCCGGCGTAATGCTTTCCATGACCGGTTCGATCGCTGGCGCCGCTGAGCGGGTTCCGGTCAGCCGCGAAGTCAGCTTCGCCGGCCTGGATCTGTCGTCGGCGCAGGGCAAGGCGCTGCTGGACCAGCGCATCCATTTCGCCATCCGCGCCGTTTGCGGATCGAACGATGGACGCAGCCTGGCCGAAAAGATGGAACAAAATCGCTGCAAGCGCGATGCCGCCGCGTCCACCCTGCCGCAGGTCGAACTGGCCGTCGCAAAGGCGCGGAACCAGCGCTACGCCGGCGATCCGGCAAAGGTCGCGATCATGGTGACCAAGCCCTGACGCCATGCTGTAGATGAAGAGGGGGCGTCAGCGATGACGCCTCTTTTTCATAGGGCTATTTTCGGTAGTCCGCCAGACAGAAACAAAAAGGGCGGCCATCGCTGGCCGCCCTTTTCCTTTGCTTATGGCACCGTTTATTTCGTGCCTTCGGTCGTCTTAGCTTTGCCGCCCTTCTTGCCCTTTTTCGGGGCAGCGGGGGTGATCTCAAAGGCCAGCGCCTCATCCTTCATATGGACATGGACTTCGCCGCCATGGACCAGCTTGCCGAACAACAGTTCTTCCGCCAGCGGCTGCTTGATCTTTTCCTGCATCAAACGGCCCATCGGGCGCGCGCCATAGAGCTTGTCATAGCCCTTCTTGGTGAGCCACGCCTTCGCCTCGTCGTCCAGCGTGATGTGGACGTCGCGGTCGGCCAGTTGCAGTTCCAGTTGCAGCACGAACTTGTCGATGACCCGCGCGACCACTTCGGTCGGCAGATAGTCGAACGGCACGATCGCATCCAGCCGGTTGCGGAATTCCGGGGTGAACAGCTTCTTGACCGCGTCTTCCTGCACATCCTCGCGAGTGAACTCGCCAAAGCCAATGCTTTCCTTCGCCATATCCGACGCACCGGCATTGGTAGTCATAATGAGGATGGTGTTGCGGAAATCGACGGTCTTGCCGTGGTGATCGGTCAGGCGGCCATTATCCATAACCTGCAACAGGATGTTGAACAGGTCGGGATGCGCCTTCTCGATCTCGTCCAGCAACAACACGCTATGCGGGTTCTGATCGACGGCATCGGTCAGCAGACCGCCCTGGTCATAGCCGACATAGCCCGGAGGGGCACCGATCAGCCGACTGACCGAATGGCGTTCCATATATTCCGACATATCGAACCGCTGGAGCGGAATGCCCATGATCGACGCCAGTTGGCGCGCCACCTCCGTCTTGCCGACGCCGGTCGGGCCGGAGAAGAGATAGTTGCCGATCGGCTTGTCGGGATCGCGCAGGCCCGCCCGCGACAGCTTTATCGCGGAGGACAGCACCTCGATCGCCTTGTCCTGACCGAAGACGACGCGCTTCAGGTCGGTGGTCAGCGAACTCAGCACGGTCTTGTCGTCGGACGACACCGTCTTGGGGGGAATGCGGGCCATGGTCGCGATGACCTGCTCGATCTCCTTGGGCGTGATCGTCTTCTTGCGCTTGGACGGCACCACCAGCATCTGCATCGCGCCGACTTCGTCGATCACGTCGATCGCCTTGTCCGGCAGCTTGCGGTCGTTGATGTAGCGCGCCGACAATTCCACCGCCGCCTTGATCGCGTCCGGCGTATATTTGACGTGATGATGCTCCTCGAACGCGGTGCGCAGGCCCGCAAGGATCTTGATCGTATCCTCGACCGACGGCTCGTTGACGTCGATCTTCTGGAACCGGCGCAACAACGCGCGATCCTTTTCGAAATGATTGCGGAACTCCTTGTAGGTGGTCGACCCGATGCACCGGATCGTGCCGCCCGACAAAGCGGGTTTCAGCAGGTTCGACGCGTCCATCGCACCGCCGCTGGTCGCGCCCGCGCCGATCACCGTATGAATCTCATCGATGAAGAGGACCGCATGCGGCATCTTCTCCAGTTCGGTGACGACCGCCTTCAACCGCTCCTCGAAATCGCCGCGATAGCGGGTGCCCGCCAGCAATGCGCCCATGTCGAGCGAATAGATGACCGCTTCCCTTAGCACCTCGGGCACTTCGCCCTCGATGATCTTGCGTGCCAGACCTTCGGCGATGGCGGTCTTGCCCACGCCCGGATCGCCGACATAAAGCGGGTTGTTCTTCGACCGGCGACACAGGATCTGGATGGTCCGATCCACCTCGGACGAGCGGCCGATCAGCGGATCGACCTTTCCGCGCGCCGCCTTCTCATTCAGGTTGACGGTGAACTGGTCGAGCGCGCTGTCCTTCTTGCCCTTGCCGTCCTGCACCTTCTTTTCCTCCTCGGAAGCGCCCTTGGTCTCCTGACGCTCGGGCGTGGGCGTGCCCTTGCCGACGCCGTGGCTGATGAAGCTGACGGCATCCAGACGGCTCATATCCTGCTGTTGCAGGAAATAGACGGCATAGGATTCGCGTTCGGAAAAGAGCGCGACAAGCACGTTGGCGCCCGTCACTTCGTCCTTGCCGGACGACTGGACATGCAGGATCGCGCGCTGGACCACGCGCTGGAACCCGCTGGTGGGGGACGGGTCGCTGGACCCTTCGACCTTCAGGCTGTCGAGTTCGGTGTCGAGATAATGGGTGACCGCGTCGCCCAGCTCGCCCAGTTCCACGCCGCACGCCTGCATGACCTTTGACGCATGTTCGTCATCGATCAATGCCAGGAGGAGATGCTCCAACGTGGCATATTCATGCTTGCGTTCCGACGCGTGCGTCAGCGCATTGTGCAAGGTGGTTTCCAGAGCGGGTGCGAAGGATGGCATGTCTGTTCTACTCCTGGCCCCGACTAGGGGCGGTATCGAACCATATGTCGGCATTGCTCGACGCCGGATCAAGACGTGCGTCCCATCCGCTCGAATTGCCAGACTGCCCATGCCCGGAGAAGCCTTGAAAGGCGCAGGGGGCAAGGCGCGGGTTCATCGCCTGAATAGCGCCTCGGCACTTGCCTTATGGTTAACGGCGCGCTCTTTTGTCGATCTGGTCCGTTCTATTTCCGCTTCCAGAGCGGCGATGCGGGCGTCCAGTTCGGTCACGGACAAGGGGCCCAGATCCTGTCGGAGCAGCCGGGCCAGTGGATCGTCAGCCCGGCGGGGTAGATCGTCATCCTTGTCCATAAACGGTAATGTTGACCCTGCGGGCCACTCTGTCAATAAGGGCGCTCGCTCCGCCCGTCGATTTCCGGTGCGGTGCAACATGGTTAACGGCTGGGGGCGGCAATATGGCGGAGATAAGCGCAGTGCCTGAAGATATGACGGCGATCGCGATCGCTACGCCGGGCGGCCCCGAAGCGCTGGTGGCGCAGCGGCGAGCCGTTCCGGTGCCCGGCGAGGGCGAGGTGCTGATCAAAGTCGCGGCGGCAGGCGTCAACCGGCCCGACGTGCTGCAGCGACAGGGCAAATATCCGCCGCCGCCGGGCGCTTCGGACATTCCGGGGCTGGAAATCGCCGGCACCATCGTCGCGGTCGGCAGCGGCGCCGACGAGCTGGTGGGGCAAAAGGTCTGCGCGCTGCTGGCGGGCGGGGGCTATGCCGAATATGCGGTGGCGCCCGCGGGCCAGTGCCTGCCCGTGCCCGACGATTATGACCTGGTCGAAGCGGCGGCGCTGCCCGAAACGCTCTTCACCGTATGGACTAATTTGTTCGAGCGCGCCTATGCCGTGGGCGGCGACACGGTGCTGGTCCATGGCGGCACCAGCGGCATCGGCACGATGGCGATCCGGCTGTGCACCCTGTTCGACGTGCGCGTGATCGTGACCTGCGGCTCGGATGAGAAATGCGCGCAAGCGAAGGCCTGGGGCGCGGACCATGCGATCAATTACAGGACGCAGGACTATGTCGCCGAAGTAAAGCGGATCACGGACGGGCAGGGGGTGCAGGCCGTGCTCGACATGGTCGGCGGCGACTATGTCCCGCGCAACCTGGAATGCCTGGCCGAAGACGGCCGCCATGTGTCGATCGCGACGCTGGGCGGGCCGAAGACAGACATCTTCATTCCCGCGGTCATGCAACGGCGTCTGACCATCACTGGCTCGACCCTGCGCGCTCGCTCGGTCGGTTTCAAGAGCCTGGTCGCGGACGAACTGATGCGCAACGTCTGGCCCTTCGTCGGCGAAGGCAAGCTGCGCCCGGCCATGGACCAGCGCTTCGCCCTGACGGACGCGGCCGAGGCGCACGCCCGCATGGACGCAGGCGATCATTTCGGGAAGATCGTGCTGGTGGTTTGAAGGAGCAACTGACAGCAACAGCGAAACTGTCGGATGTTAACCAGTCTTCGTCATCCCAGCGAAAGCTGGGATCTCACTGCCTTTCTGCGTCAAGGCCAAGAATAAGTGGGATGCCAGCTTTCGCTGGCATGACGAGATAGGAATTTACCCCAACTCCCCCGCAAATCGTAGCATTTCCGTCATATTGCCTGCGAAGTTGTAACATTGCGGCGCTAAAGAATTGTTCCCGAGGACACCGGTCTTGGGGATCGTATCATGAACGCCATCACGCGCCTGCCTTTCTTGGGCGAACTGGAAGAGGGCATTGACGACCGCTTCCATATCCCGGAACGCGAAGGCAAGCGTCGCCGCTATCGCACCATCTGGATCTCGGACATTCACCTCGGCACGCGTGGTTGCAACGCTGCGATGCTGATCGATTTCCTCGACAATGTGGACAGCGACACTATCTATCTGGTGGGCGACATCATCGACGGCTGGCGTCTGAAAAAGCGCTTCTACTGGCCCGCCAGCCATAATGACGTGGTCTGGCGCCTGATGAAGCGCGCCAAGCGCGGCACGCGCGTCGTCTATATCCCCGGCAATCACGACGAAATGTTTCGCCAGTTCACCGGCATGAGCTTTGGCGGCGTCGAAATCCGGCGCAAGGCGATCCACACGACCGCCGACGGGCGCAAGCTGCTGGTGCTGCATGGCGACGAGTTTGATACGATCATGCTGGCGCATCGCTGGCTCGCCTTCGTCGGCGACGCCGCCTATACTACGCTGATGCGGCTCAATGTCGTGGTCAACGCCGTCCGGCAGAAGATGGGTCTGCCCTATTGGTCGCTCAGCAAGATGGCCAAGCACAAGGTCAAGAACGCCGTCTCCTTCATCTCCCGCTTCGAAGAAGTGGTGGCGCATGAGGCTGGCGCGCGCGGCGTCGATGGCGTCGTATGCGGCCATATCCACAATGCCGAAATGCGGGAAATCGAAGGCATCGACTATTATAATGACGGCGACTGGGTCGAAGGCTGCACCGCGCTGGTCGAACATGGCGATGGGCGGATGGAAGTGCTGCACTGGGCCGACGAGATCGCCAAGCGCGAACAGGCCGAACAGGACGCTCGCGCCCGCATGGCGGCATAAAGCCTTGGCGCTAGGTGTTCCCGCGCAGGCGGGAACCCAGTCCTACAGCCCGATCTGTGTTCCCGCCTGCGCGGCAACATGCTGAAGTGAAGACGGAGCATAAACCATGCGCATAGCCATCATCACCGACGCCTGGAGTCCCCAGGTCAATGGCGTGGTGCGCACGCTTCAAACGATCAAGGGCGAACTGGAGCAGATGGGCCATGTGGTGAAGGTCATCTCACCCGACCTTTACGGCTCCATCCCCTGTCCGACCTATCCCGAAATCCGGCTGGCGCTGGTGCGCTCATCTGTGGTGGGGCAGGCGATCGCCGCCTTCCAGCCCGATGCCGTGCATCTGGCGACCGAAGGAACATTGTGCCTGGCCGCGCGGCGCTGGTGCCTGCGCAGCGGCGTGCCGTTCACCACTGCCTATCACACCCATTTCCCCGATTATGTGGCGCAGCGCACCGGGCTGCCAGCCGCATGGTTCTGGCGCTATATCCGCTGGTTCCATGGCCCGGCGCAAGCGGTGCTGGTATCGACGCGTTCGGTGCGCGATCAGTTGCGCGCCCATGGCCTGCCCAATGTCCGGCCGTGGGGGCGGGGGGTGGACCTGGCCGCCTTCACCCCCAATGCGCCGCCGCCCGCCGCGTTCGCGGACCTGCCACGCCCGATCATGCTCTATGTCGGGCGCGTCGCGGTGGAGAAAAATCTCGAAGCCTTCCTCGCCACCGATCATCCGGGCACCAAGGTCGTGGTTGGGGATGGCCCGGCCCGCGCGATGCTGGCGCGCGCTTATCCCGACGCGTATTTCCTGGGGCCGATGTTCGGCGACGCGCTGGCGGGTGCCTATGCCGGGGCGGACGTGTTCGTCTTCCCCAGCCGCACCGACACGTTCGGCCTGGTCATGATCGAAGCGCTGGCGAGCGGCACGCCCGTCGCGGCCTATCCCGTGTCCGGCCCGGTCGACATCATCACGGCGCAGAGCGGCGCACTGTCGGACGATCTGGGCCAGGCGATCGCCGCTGCCCTGCGATGCGATCGGGCGGCCTGCGCCGCTTACGGCCAAAGTTTCAGCTGGGAACGCAGCGCGCGCGAATTTCTCGCCGGGCTGCACGCCATTCCCGCCACGCTGATCGAAAGCGCCGCCTGACGCTTTTCCTTGCTCCTTTCCCTGTCATCGACTATCTCCAACCCGTCGTGGCCGCCCTGCTTGGGCGGCCCTTATCGTTTTTACGCCGGAGAAGACCCCGTGTCCCAGCCACTCATGCCTCACGCGACCGCCAGCTGGCTGGTCGACAATAGCGCTCTGAGCTTCGACCAGATCGCGGAATTTTGCGGGCTTCACATCCTGGAAGTGCAGGCGATCGCGGACGACACCGCCAGCATCAAATATACCGGCCGCGATCCGGTGCGCGCGCATGAAGTCACCATGGAAGAAATCCATAAGGGTGAGAATAACCCCGATTATCGCCTCAAGATGCTCAAAGGCCCGGAGCCGGTCCGCCGGACCAAGGGGCCGCGCTACACCCCCGTCAGCAAGCGTCAGGACAAGCCCGATGGCATCGCCTGGATCCTGCGCAACCACCCCGAAGTCTCGGACGGCGCGATCGGCAAGCTGATCGGCACGACCCGCACCACCATCGCCGCGATCCGCGACCGGACCCACTGGAACATCTCCAACATCACGCCCAAGGATCCGGTAACGCTGGGCCTGTGTTCGCAGCGCGAACTGGATGCGCTGGTCGCGAAGGCCGCGAAGAAGGCAGGCATCGAAGCGCCCACCGATTCGCGCCTGGATGGCGATCGCGAAGCCCTGATCGAGGAACTACGCCGTGAGCGTCAGGAGACGGTGCGTCGCGCCGAAGAGGCACTGAAGGCAGAGACGGATCTGATTTCCGCCACCGCGACGATCATCGATCCCTTCAGCAACAACAAGGGCGAGGTGTGATGCCGTAGCGTCATCAGCGACTTGCACTAAGTCGCTGCGATGCAGCATATTTCGGGGCCATGCGGTTGACGCCGCATGGCCCTTTTTACGGTGCTTGACGCTTGCGTAAAGCAAGCCATGCCCATACAGTTCGGGCATGGAGAGCAAAGAAAAAATCTGGCGAGAACGCTACCAGCACCCGACTGTCTGGGACCAGACATTCCCCCCGCTGTCGATGGGCGACATGGTCGTGAACAGCGCCAACGCCCATCCCGATGCGCCGATGATCGACTTCATGGGTCGGCAATTCAGCTATGGCGCGATGCTGCGGCAGATCCGCTGCATCGCTTGCGGTCTGCAAAAAATGGGCGTGCAAAAGGGCGACCGTGTCGGCCTCTATCTGCCCAACACCCCCCATTATGTCGCGGCCTATTATGGCGCGCTGATGGCCGGCGCGATCGTCGTCAACTTCTCTCCGCTCTACACCGCCGCCGAACTGGAACATCAGGTCGAAGATAGCGGGACGAAAATCCTCTTCACCCTGTCGGCCAAGGCGCTGTTGCCCACCGCGCTGGAAGTGCTGGAGGACAGTACGCTCGAAACCCTGATAGTGGGGTCGGTCGCCGAAGTCCTCTCGCCGGTCAAATCGCTGCTGTTCCGCTGGTTCAAGGCCAGCGAGAGCGTCCCCCTGCCGGACGATCCGCGTGTGATCCGCTACGACCGCTTCATCGCCAATGACGGCGGATGCGCGATGCCGGTGATCGATCCGGTCCACGACGTCGCTTTGCTGCAATATACCGGGGGCACCACCGGCACGCCCAAGGGCGCGATGCTGACGCATCAGAACCTCACCGCCAATGCGCGGCAGGCGCAGGCGATCGATCCCCACGCCAACGAAGCGGATCGCATCATCGCGGTGCTGCCCTTCTTCCACGTCTTCGCCAACACCTGCACGCTCAACCGTACGGTGATGAACGGTGGGGAAATGGTGATGCTGCCCCGCTTCGACGCGGCGCAGGTGCTGGCGGCGGTGCAGCGGGTCAAGGCGACGTCGCTCCCCGGCGTGCCGACCATGTTCCAGGCGCTGCTGGATCATCCCGCCATCCGCAACATCGACTTTTCCTCACTGCGCGCCTGCATCTCCGGCGGCGCGCCCTTGGCGCTGGAACTCAAGCAGAAGTTTGAAGCCGCGACCGGCGCGCAACTGATCGAAGGCTATGGCCTCACCGAAACCAGCCCGATCGTCTGTTCCAACCCCTATGAAGGGCTGAACAAGACCGGCACCGTGGGACAACCGGTGCCCGGTACGCGGGTCAAGCTGGTCGATCGCGAAGACCCGACCCGCCCCCCGCCCGAAGGCGAACCGGGCGAACTGCTCTTCGCTGGACCCCAGGTGATGAAGGGCTATTGGAACCGGCCGGACGCCGACGCCGAAGTCTTCATCGGCGAATTCGTCCGCACCGGCGATGTCGGCCTGATCGACGAAGACGGCTATGTGAAGATCGTCGACCGGTTGAAGGACATGATCGCCGTGGGCGGGTTCAAGGTCTTCCCCAGCCAGGTGGAAGCCGTCCTCTACCATCATCCCGCGGTCAAGGAGGCGCTGGTGATCGGCGTGCCCGACCATTATCGCGGCGAACAGCCCAAGGCGTTCGTAACCCTGAACGAAGGGGCCGAGATCGACGGCGCGGCGCTCAAGGACTGGGCCAACCCGCAACTGGGCAAGCATGAACGGGTGTGCGAGGTGGAGGTCCGCCTGAACCTGCCCAAGACGCTGGTCGGCAAGCTGTCGCGCAAGGAATTGGTGGCCGAGGAGCGGGCGAAGGCAGACGCGGCGCGGCAACAGGCTGGAACCGTGGCCTGACCGTTCCTATCTGTGTGGAAACATGGATAAGGAACCAATGATGGCGCAGGAAATCGCGACGCTGGCCGGTGGCTGCTTCTGGTGCACCGAAGCGGTCTATCAGAATCTCAAGGGCGTCGAGAGCGTGGAAAGCGGCTATATCGGCGGGGAGCGCCCCGATCCGACCTATGAACAGGTCTGTTCGGGCACCACCGGCCATGCCGAAGCGATCCGCATCACCTATGACCCGGCGGTCATCAGCTATGCCGACCTGCTCGACATCTTCTTCGCCACGCATAATCCCACGACGCTGAACCGCCAGGGCAACGACGTCGGCACCCAATATCGCTCCGCCATCTTCCCCCATTCGCCCGAACAGGAAGACGCCGCCCGCGCCGGTATCGAACGCGCCCAGGCAGACCAGAGCGACCCGATCGTCACCACGATCGAACCGGACGCCCCCTGGTATCCGGCTGAGGATTATCACCAGAAATATTGGGACCGGGTCGGCACCCAGAACCCCTATTGCCTGGCGGTCATCCCCCCCAAACTCGCCAAACTCCGCAAAGGCTTCGCAACCCGCATTGAGGCATAAAGCAGGGGGTTATCAAGGAACGGTATCGTCAAATAACACCGTCATCCCGGGCCTGACCCGGGATCCCGCTTCTTGATTTCAACGCAACCTCGATAACTGGAAACATAGCTCAAGGCCGGGGCGATGAACGTCGAGAGGTTAGTGTCCCCCCTCCAAACGCCCCGTCGCGTTTCCCCCATCCTTAGTCCCCGGTTCATCGAAATCATGCTAGGTCGCACTCAGACAAACCCAAACAGGTCGGGGGACCGCACATGAAAAAGACTATTCTGATCGCCACGCCACTATTGCTGCTGGCTCTACCCGGCTGCGTCCGCACGGTCGCAAGCGTCGTGACCGCCCCGGTGCGCGCCGGATCGCAGGTGGTCGATTGGACGACGACCAGCCAGGACGAAGCCGACCGCAATTACGGCCGCAAAATGCGCAAGCAGGAAGCCCGCGAAGGCAAGGAACGCAAGAAGGCGGACCAGCAACGGCGCAAACAATGCCGCGACGCAGGCTATGGCAATTGCGGGTAAAGTTTAGCTGAGCGCAGATTTTGCGCAGCGGCGCATAGCGGTTTTGAACGGTAACAGCCGGTCCACTTTCACCTTCGTCATGCCAGCGAAGGCTAGCATCTCTCTTGTCTTTCGAATGTTTCGCTAGAAGAAGTGAGATCCCAGCTTTCGCTGGGATGACGGCAACGAGTGACGAAAGGAATCCCTCAAGCCGCCGCGCGCCGCAACCTGTCATTGATCGCCGCGCCAATCCCCTCGTCGGGAATAGGCGCCACCGCGATCCGCATCGCCGCGCTGGCATCCGCGATATGCAGGGCAGCAAACAGATGCGCCGCCGCTTCACGCAGATCGGCTTCCTGGCTCAAATTGATGTGACATGGCATCAGGCCAAAGCCGATCAGATACTCGTCCGCTTCCGCCCGCATCGCGTTCAACCGCACCGGCTTGGACGGCGCATAGTGGCTCTCCAACTGCCCCGGCGCCTCGATCTTCGCATCATCGCCCACCACGACCGGCAGCCCAGTGGCATCCTCCAGCATCGCGGCCGTCACCGGACCGGGCCGCAGCAGCCGCACCCGATCCGCCATCGGCGCGACGATGGTCGATTCCAGCCCCTCGCTGGTCGGCCCTTCGTCCAAAATCATGCGGATTTTGCCATCCAGGCTGGCGAGCACATGGTCGGCGCGCGTCGGGCTGATCGCACCGCTGCGATTGGCGGACGGCGCGGCGAGGGGACAGCCGCTTTCCCGGATCAGCGCCCGCATCGCCGGATGCGCGGGCAGCCGCAGCGCGACGGTCGGTAACCCCGCCGTCACTAGCGCCGATAGGCCGCTATCGGCTCGCACCGGCAACACCAGCGTCAACGGCCCCGGCCAGAAATGCTCCGCCAGCCCATCGGCCACGGCGGAAAAATCGGCCAATCGCCCCGCCATCGCCCGGTCGGCGACATGGACTATCAATGGATTGAAACTGGGTCGCCCCTTCGCGCTGTAGATGGCGGCGACGGCATGGCTGTCGGTCGCGTCGGCCGCCAGGCCATAGACCGTCTCGGTCGGCACCGCCACCGGCTCCCCCGCACGGATCAGCAGCGCCGCTTCGCGCAGAGACTCCGTGCCATATTGGCAGCATTTGGTGGAATAGGCTGGATGAGCGATAGTCACGACCCCCGCGATATAGACCCCGATCCTGCCGAGTAAAAGGCCATTGCGTCAGGGCCATGACAGGCGCGCGTCTCTGCTTGCCGCAATCCTCATCCATGGCTAATCCCGCGCCATGACCGACGCACTTCTCACCCGCATCGCCGAAGCGCTGGAACGGCTGGCACCGCCGCCCGCGCCATCCGCCGACCTTGCTGCCTTTCCCGCCTATGTCTGGGACGGGACGGCGATCCATGCGGTGGATGCGTTCGCGCCGGTGGATTTCGATTTGTTGACCGGGATCGACGCGCAGAAGGGCGCGCTGCTCGACAACAGCCGTCGCCACGCCGCGGGCCATGCCGCGCATGACGTGCTGCTGTGGGGCGCACGCGGCACCGGCAAGTCGGCCGCCGTGGCCTCCGTTGTCGGCCAGTTGCAGGGGCAGGGGCAGGACATCGCGCTGCTGCAATGCGCGATCGATGAACTGGCGAGCCTGCCAGCACTCTTTGCCCTGCTGCGGCAGACGACGCGGCCCTTCATCCTGTTCCTCGATGATCTGGGGTTTGAGGAACAGGGCGCGGGCGACGCCCGGATGCTGCGCTCCCTGCTCCAGGGCGGCACGGCGGCACGGCCCGCGAACGTGCGCCTCTACGTCACATCCAACCGCCGCCATATTGTGCCGCGCCACCTGTCGGAGCAGGACGATCCTATCAACCCACGCGATGTGGTGGACGACCGGATGGCGCTGTCAGACCGCTTCGGCCTCAGCCTCGGCTTCCACGCGCTCGACCAGGACGCCTATGTCGCGATCGTCAGCGGCTATGCGGCCAAGCTCGGCCTGACGTTCGACCCACTGGAAGCGATCCAGTGGGCAACCCAGCGCGGCAGCCGCTCCGGCCGGGTCGCTTGGCAATATGTGGTCGAACTAGCCGGACGGAACAGGCTGACCGTCTAAATTCAGCCGCCGTTCGCTTGAAACGAACGGCTGTCGCCTATCCCAAACGCCGTGCTCCCGCGCAGGCGGGAGCCCAGTCCGGACCTGTCAACCGAGTTTCCGCCCGCGGAAACACCTAACCCAAAATCACTGCGCCTTCGTCACCCGCCACACCACGCCACCGACATCGTCGCTGACCAGCAACGCGCCCTTGGCATCAGCCGCGACATCGACCGGGCGGCCACGCGCATTGCCATCCTTGTCCAGGAAGCCGGTCAGCAGGTCCACCGGCTTGGCCTTGCCCGCCTCGCCATCGGCAAAGCCCACATAAACCACTTTATATCCGGCGGCCGGTTTGCGGTTCCAGCTGCCATGCAGGCCCACGATCGCGCCGTCGGTAAAGGGCGCGCCCAGTTGCAGCTTATCGACGAAGGTCAGGCCCAGCGGCGCGACATGATTGCCCAGCGCATAGTCGGGGCGGTGGGTATATTCGCGCAGCTCCGGCCGCTGCGGCTGCACGCGCCGATCCTCATAACCGCCCCAGTAGTTCCAGGGCCAACCATAGAAAGCGCCGAACTCCACCCTCGTCAGATAGTCGGGGACCAGGTCGCTGCCCAGCATGTCACGCTCATTGACCACGCCCCACAAAGCCCCGCTCTTGGGTTCGAACGCCAACCCTACCGGATTGCGCAGCCCCGCCGCAAAGGTGCGATACGCCCCCGTCTTGGGATTGACCTCCAGCACCAATGCGCGATTGGCTTCGCTCTCCAGCCCGTTTTCGCCGATATTGCTGTTGGAGCCGACCCCGACATAAAGCAGGCCCGAAGGGCTGGCGACCAGGCTGCGGGTCCAGTGATTGTTCGGCGCCTGCGCGGGCAGGTTCAGAATCTTGCGCCCCTTCGCGCCGATCTTCGTATCGCCCACCTTATAGGGAAAGGCCATCAGCGCATCGGTATTGGCCACATAAAGCGTGTCGCCGATCAGCGCCATGCCATAGGGCGAATGGAGGCCGGACAGGAAGACCGTCTTGGTTTCCGCGCGCCCGTCGCCATCGGCGTCGCGCAGCAATGTGATGCGATTGGCGGACGGCACTCCGGCGCCCGCCTTGTTCATCAGATAGCCCATCACCTTGTTGACGATACCGCCCTGCGGCCGGGGCGGGCTGTTGGTTTCCGCCACCAATATGTCGCCATTGGGTAGGGTCAGCAGCGACCGGGGATGGGCCAGCCCATCGGCATAGCGCGCCACGCGCAGCCCATTGGCCGCCACGGGCGTCTCATTGCCCGTCCACGGTTTGACGTCGGCGACATTGACTGTCGGGATCATCTCGCTGCGCGCGCCGGTAAACACCGGCTCGCGCCCGGTATCCGCGCCCGGCGGCAATTGCGCCGTGTCGCCCTGCGCCAGATATAGGAACAGGCCGCCCGCGATCAGGACGACGATAATTAGGAGGGCGATGATATGCTTTTTCATGCCCCACATCTATGCGGAGCCAGGGCCGTGGGCAAGGCGGCGCTTGCCCCTTATTTGCCCCGTTCGCGCAGCCACAGCAGAACGGCGATCAGCACGCCTGTGGCCGCGCCCACCAGCAGCCCGATGCTCGGCTGCCCCAGCAAACCGCCACCGATCGCGCCGCCCAGGATCAGGAAGGCGATGATCGCACCAGCGCCTGTCGGTTCATTCTTGCCCTTGCTCATCGCTGCCCCTTGCCATGGACCATGCGACAAGGCTAGCGACTTTGGCGTCGGCCAGCGCCGCGATCCGGTCGCCATGGGCAACGCCCCGTTTCGGGATGGCCCGTCCCGGCGCGGGACGATGGTCCCATATCGGGACGTGCCTAACACGCCGTTCACCCTTCAAGCGGGCCGTGGCCGCCAAAGCGCTGAAATGGCACGGCAATTGATAGGGTGGCTCGATAATAAGGTCGCCAAAAACAAGTCGGGGTTTGCAATGCAGGTGCCATATCTTTCGAATCGAAAGAGCTATGAAGACGCGGCCGAACTGATGACGGCGTTCGGCGACAATGCCGGCTACGAAGCCGCCGTGCGCGCGGACCGCAGCCTGGACCAGGGCAACCACATCCATTTCTGCCACTGGCGCCAGATCGAACGGCTGATCGTCCTGCTGACCCACGATCAGCCCCTTGGCACGATCCACTAAAGCCAGACGACGCGACCGTGATTCATCCGGTCATGTTGGGCAGGACATTTACGTCCTCTCCCTGACAGCGGGGAACGAAGCGCAGCCAAACCTCTGCGCGCGCCTAACCGCCTTGTTACCCGGCGAAGGCCAGGGACGCCCGACAGTTCCGACTATAGACGGCTTGCGACGAACGCCCGCCGTCCTAAAGTCGCAATCCCGCCGTCTCCGGCAATCCCGCCAATATATTGAGGTTCTGCACCGCAGCCCCTGCCGCGCCCTTGCCCAGATTGTCCAGCGCCGCGACCAGCCGCGCCTGGCCGCTCGCCGCATCGCCGAACACGAACAGCGCCAGCCGGTCCGTCGCCCCGACATGCTCCAGCGTCACCTGGCCCATCGCCGCGCTCTCATCCAGCGACGCGACGCTGACGATCGCCGATCCGGCATAGGCGTCCGCCAACGCCGCATGGATATCGCCCAGCGCCGGTGCGCCCGGCATCACCCGCAACTGCAACGGCACTTCCACGATCATCCCGCGATAGGCGTTCGCCACGGCAGGGGCAAAAAGCGGCGGATGCGCCAGACCCGAATAGCGGGTCACTTCCGGCACATGCTTATGCCCCAGCGCCAGGCCATAGGGCCGAAACGCGCTGGGTGCGCCGCCTGACCCTTCATACTCGGCGATCATCGCCTTGCCGCCACCCGAATAGCCCGATGCGCCCGATACCGTCACCGGCCAGTCTGCGGGCAGCAACCCTGCCAGCACCAGCGGCCGCACCAGCGCCAGGAAACCGGTCGGCCAGCAGCCCGGATTGGCGACGAAGCGGCTGTTCGCCAACCGCTCGCGATGGCCCGGCTCCAGTTCGGGAAAGCCATAGGTCCATCCGTTCGCCACGCGATGCGCGGTCGATGCGTCGATCACGCGGGTGCGATCATTGTCGATCAGCGCCACGGCCTCCCGCGCGGCATCGTCGGGCAGGCACAGGATGACGACATCGGCCGCGTTCAACGCATCGCGCCGCGCGCCAGCGTCCCGGCGCTGCGCTTCCGGCACGGTGATCAGCGTCAATTCCGGGCGACCGGCCAGCCGATCGGCGATCTCGATACCGGTGGTGCCATGCCCGCCGTCGATAAAAACATTCGTGCTCATGCGCTGATCCTCCGCCGCGCGATCACAGGCTGCGGATGCGTGTCGGCCAATCGGGCGACGACGTCCGCCAGCGGTTCCTTGACCACCGCCATCCAATGGGCGTTGGCGTGCAGCAACGTCCGGGCGTCGGTCATGATGCCGACATGGCCGGGGAAGAAGATCAGGTCGCCGCGCTGCAACGCCGCCTCGCTGTCGATCGGCATCCCGATGCCTTCGCATTGCAGGTCGGTGTCGCGCGGCACGCAAACGCCCGTCTGGCCCAGCGCCACTTGCACCAGCCCCGAACAGTCGATCCCGCGATGGCCGCGCCCACCCCAGATATAGGGCTGGCCCAGATAGCGTTCCGCCACCGCCACCCAATCGGTCGGCCGGGCTTCGACCGGTTCGGCATGCCGGACATGGATATAGCCTTCGGCGCATGCGATAAAGTCGTCCTGCGCCTCGCCCGTGAACAGTGCGCCGCCCGGCCAATGGTCGGCGATCGGCGCCTTGATGTCCGGCGCGCAAAATAGCGGCGCGCTTCCCACGATGATGCGATGGGTGGGCGTTTCCAGCAGGTCCAGCGCCTCGCGCCGGATATAGCCGACATAGCCGTCATGGCCGCAAAAGCCCCAGGCCCAGTCGGTCATCACGTCCAGCGCATGAAATGTCTCGCCGCGCAGCAATTCGCTCACGGCCTCGCCGGTGGGCGACGCCGCCGACAGGATAGCGGAACCGGGCGCAACGCAGGTAAGGGGGACGGCCCGCGCATAATGGGCCGAAAACAACACGCCTGCCAGCGAAAGGTCGGCGAGGTCGCCGCGCGCCGCGTGGATACGGCGGTCCAGCGCTACGGAGCGTCCGTCCAGTTCGAAACGGGTTCGTTCGGGCGGTCTATTCCGCGGGGAGGTAATCGTGCCTGTCATCGCGGGCGGTTCCTGCGATGAAATGGTGAAAGGCGTCAAGAAATTCCGCCCCTTTTGGCGTCCGGGTGATGAAAATATTGCGACGATCCGTCACATCGCGCTCCCGGCGGAGGTAACCCAGCGCCGACAGCTTGTTCAGCGCCCGGGTGATGACGGGCTTTGACACATGCAGCGCCTCGGCCAGTCCGCGCACCGTATGCGGGCCTGAACCGATATACACTGTCATCATCAAAGCCATCTGCCGGTTGGTCAGGTCGGGTTTCCCGGACCGGACATAATCGACAAGAGTGCGCATCCACTGCCCAATGGATTGAAGGCCGGAGCGTTCGGTTTCAGTTAGGGTTTGCGCGTTCATGCAAGCCTAACGCACGATTCCTAATCCGGTTGCGTAACGGATGCGACGCAATTGCAGTGTTTATGCGCGCGCCCGGTACCGCCGTTGCAGCATCCTGAAAACCGCGCGCAGGCCCAGCGCTTCCCCGCCCTTGGGCCGCCCCGGTTTCGACGTCGGCCGCCAGGCGAAGGTGTCGAGATGCAGCCAGGGCGTATCGTCGGGCACGAAGCGTTTCAGGAACAGCGCCGCCGTGATCGCGCCGGCGAAGCCGCCTTCGCCCGCATTGTTGATGTCGGCCACGTCGGACTTCAACATATCGGCATAGCCGTCCCACAAGGGCAGCCGCCAGGTCGGATCGTCCACCGCCGTTCCGGCCGCCGCCATGTCCGCCGCCAGCGCATCGTCATTGGCGAACAGCGCAGGCAGGTCGGGGCCGACCGCCACGCGCGCCGCACCCGTCAACGTCGCGAAATCCACGACCAGTTCCGGCTTCTCCTCGCCCGCGCGGGTCAGCGCATCGCCCAGCACCAGCCGCCCTTCGGCATCGGTATTGCCGATCTCCACGCTCAACCCCTTGCGCGTGCGCAGGACATCGCCGGGGCGGAAGGCATTGCCCGCAATCGCATTTTCCGCCGCCGGGATCAGCAGGTGCAACCGCACCGGCAGCCGCGCCGCCATGATCAACTGCGCCAGCGCCAGTGCATGGGCCGCGCCGCCCATATCCTTCTTCATCAGGCGCATCCCCGAAGACGGCTTGATGTCTAGCCCGCCACTGTCGAAACAGATGCCCTTGCCCACCACCGCGATGCGCGGCGCGGCCGGATCGCCCCATGTCAGTTCGATGAGGCGGGGCGCGAAGCCCTTGTCCGCCGCTTTCCCCACCGCATGGATCATGGGATAGCCCTGCTCCAGCGCATCGCCGCGCGTCGTCGTCACCTTCGCATCGAACGCCGCTGCGACCCTCTCCACCGCCGCTTCCAGATCGGGCGGCCCCATGTCGGCGGCGGGCGTATTGACCAGATCGCGGACCAGCGCGACGGCCTGCGCCAATTGCACCATCGGCGCGACCTGCGCGACATCGCCGGTCAGCAACGTCCGCCCGCCCACGACCGCATCGTCCCGCCGATAGCGATCGAACCGATATTGCGCCGTCAGCCAGCCCAGCGCCGCTGCGCCCACCGCGCCGTCCGCCAGTCGATACACGCCTTCTGGCAAACTCTCCGCCAGCCGCGCCAGGCACCACGATCCCAACGCCGCGCTGGACGCCACCCCTGCGACCACCGTCCATTCCTCGGCCTTCGCGCCCGGCAGGACCGCATGCTCATGCGGCAATCCGCGAAATTTCTGCGCCGCCACCATCGCCCGCACCGCCGCCGGTTGGCCCGTCAGCCACGCGTCATAGCCTTTGGCGTCGATCAGTTGGATCGATCGGGCGGGCTGCTGGTTGTCGGCTTTGAGCAGGTCGGAAAAATCGGTCATGCCATGGGGTGTAAGGGAAAGGGATCGGCCATGGGAAGCGCAATTTTTTCATCGCTGACCCGGCACGTCCGGCCCCTTCTTCATTTGCGCTGCGACCCGTGCGAGCCTAGATTCACACCATAAACAGATAAGGAGATGGACGATGATTCACGGTGATGATCGCAGCCTTCAGGCTGCCAGAGCGCGGGCCTATACACTCGCCGAAAGCGGCAAGTTCGACAATAGCAACGCCGTGCAACAGGCGCTGGTCGCGGAAGGCTGGTCCAATGCGGGACTGGCGCTCGACAGCGATTATGCGCGCAAGGCGATCGGCGAACGCTGCCGCGCGGCGCAGGCGCATTGATGCGGGGCGGGGGGCTGATGCAGGGCAGGGGGCTGGTTCCGGCGGCGGCGATCCTGATCGCCGCCTGCACGCCGTCGCAGGATAATCGCAGCGACAATGCCAGCCCGAACGCGGCGTCCACGCGTTTCGCCGAAAAGATGAGCGGCACGCAGGAACCGGTACAGCCGCCCGCCAAGCCCTTTGCCGAGAAGGACAACAGCGCCTTCCTCGAATATAGCTATGCCTATCCCGCACAGGCCGCCGCCATCCCCGCGCTGGTCGCCAAATTCGACAAGGCCCGCGCCGCGTCGAAAGCCGATGCGCTCAAAATGGCGCAGGAAGACAGCGCCGCCGCCAAGGAAACCGGCTTTCCCTTCCACGCGCACAGTCTGGACACAAAATGGAGCGTCGCCGCCGACACCCCGCGCTTCCTGTCGCTCCAGTCGGAAAGCTATGTCTATACAGGCGGCGCGCACGGCATGACCGGCTATGAAGCGCTGCTATGGGACAAGGCCCGCAAGCGCGAAACCAGCATCAAGGCGATGATGACATCCCCCGCCGCGTTCAAAGCCGCCATCCGCGACCGCTTCTGCGCCACGCTCGACAAACAGCGCGCCGAAAAGCGCGGCGCACCGGTCGTGCGCGGCGACGATGAATTTACCCAATGTATCGACCCGATGGAACAGGTGCTGGTGCCCACGTCCAAGGACGGCAAGTCGATCGACAGCCTGATGGTCGTCGTCGGCCCCTACAATGCCGGCCCCTATGCCGAAGGCAGCTACGACGTTCCGGTCCCGGTCGATGCCACCATGGGCAAGGCGATCAAGCCGGAATATCAGGACGGATTCGTCGCGCCATAATATCGTCGAGTCTGGCGTTCCCCGGCGAAGGCCGGGGCCCAGTCCGAACCGTACAACTGGCTCCCGACCTTCGCCGGGGAACAGCATGTGTCAGCCTGGACCTAAAGAAGTCAGCAACAATATCCCGTCATCACAGCGAAAGCTGGGATCCCACTTCTTCTTCACAGATGCCAGCCCGCGCCGACATGACGGAGTTCACCTAAACCGGCACCCCATACAAATCATGCTCGTCGGCATCCTCGATCACGACATCGAAAATATCCCCGGCCTTCCGCCCTTCGCCCACATCGCGCAGGAAGACATTGCCGTCGATCTCCGGCGCATCGGCCTGGCTGCGCGCGGTCGCGCCGATGCTGCCATCTTCCTCGTCCGCTTCGCCGACCTCATCGATGATCACCGGCAGCACCCGGCCGATCTTCGCCTGCAACTTGGCGGCGCTGATCGCGGCGGTCTTTTCCATGATCCGCTGGTAGCGTTCTTCCTTCACCTCTTCGGGCACCGCGCCCGGCAGGGCGTTGGCCGCCGCGCCCTCGACCGGCTCGAACCGGAACGCGCCGACGCGGTCCAGCTGTGCCTCGTCCAGCCAGTCGAGCAGATATTGGAAATCCGCCTCCGTCTCGCCGGGAAAGCCCACCACGAAGGACGAACGGATCGCGATATCCGGGCAAATGTCGCGCCATTTGGCGATGCGGCTCAGCACCTTGGCTTCGTTGGCCGGGCGCTTCATCGCCTTCAACACCGACGGCGCGGCATGTTGGAACGGAATGTCGAGATAGGGCGTCAGCAGCCCCTCGGCCATCAGCGGGATGACCTGATCGACATGGGGATAGGGATAGACATAGTGCAGCCGCACCCATGGCGCGATGCCCTCGGCGGTGCGCAACTGCCCCAGTTCGCGGGCCATGTCGGTCATATGCGCGCGGACTTCGCGGCCTTTCCACATGCGCGGATCGTGGCGCGTATCGACGCCATAGGCCGACGTATCCTGGCTGATGACCAGCAATTCCTTCGTCCCCGCCGCGACCAGCTTTTCCGCCTCGCGCAGCACCGCATCGATCCGCCGCGACACCAGATCGCCCCGGATCGACGGGATGATGCAGAAGGAACAGCGATGGTTGCAGCCTTCCGAAATCTTCAAATAGCTGTAATGGCGCGGCGTCAGCTTCAACCCGCCCTCGGGCACCAGGTCAACAAAGGCGTTGGGGATGGGCGGCGACGCATCATGCACCGCATTGATCACCTGCTCATATTGATGCGCGCCGGTGACGGCCAGCACCTGCGGGAAGCGGGCGCGGATAACATCCGCCTCATCGCCCATGCATCCGGTTACGATGACGCGGCCATTTTCCGCCATCGCCTCGCCGATCGCCTCCAGCGACTCTTCCTTCGCGGAATCGAGAAAGCCGCAGGTATTGACCAGCACGACGTCGGCGCCCGCATAGTCGGCCGACATCAGATAGCCGTCGGAGCGCAGCTTGGTGAGGATCCGCTCGGAGTCCACCAGATTTTTGGGACAGCCGAGCGACACCATGCCGACTTTCGGCGCTTCAGGAAATTTGGTTGCCATGATCGCCGCGCACATAGGGATAAATGCGCCAAATGTCACGTCCCGCCAGCGACGGCGGCGATTCAGTCGGCTTGCTGTGCCTTTGCGGCCTCGTCGCCTTCGGTCACTTCGATGATCACGTCGCCGGTCTGCAGCGCACCCGCGCCTTCTTCCCAAAACCCGATCGGGCGATCCTCCCGATAGACACGAAGCCCGATCCCGGTCCGGATCGCCGACAAAGGCCCGCCAATCTCTTCTGGCAACACCGCCCGTTCGTTCAGCTTCACCCGCCCGCCCGACGCTGCCAGGTCGGTCATATAATCGGCGATATGCCGCCCGCTGGTGCTGCCCGCCAGCAGCAGCCCGGCAAAGCTGGTCGGGTTGATCACCGTCGTCGCCCCCGCCTGCCGCGCGGGCAGCTCATTATCCTCGTTGCGCACGACGATGCTGATCGGCAGGCGCGGGGCCAGATGCCGGGCGGTCAGCGTGATCAGGATCGACGTGTCGTCCCGCCCGGCCGACACGATCATGCTGCGGGAGCGATGGATCGCCACATCCTTCAACGTCTTGTCGCGCGTGGAATCGCCGCACAATATGTTGCACCCCTGCGCTTCGGCCAGCGCCAGCGCCTTTTCACTGCCGTCGATCACGACGATCTCGCGCGCGTCGGTGCCGCGCGCGAGCAGTTCGTTCACCGCTTCCTGCCCGCTGGTGCCGAAACCGGTGACGATGATGTGATTGTGCAGATCGGCCTGAATACGTGCCATGCGCCACCTGTAGAGGATGTTGCGAAGAAAGAGATTATAGGCCGTGCCCAGAAAGATTAGCCACACGAACAGCCGGATCGGCGTGACCAGCAATGCCTCGAACAGCCGCGCTTCGGGCGTGACCGGCACGATATCGCCATAGCCCACCGTCGTCACCGTGACCGTCGTGAAATAGAGCACGTCGACGAAGCTGATCCTGTTGTCCAGATTGTCGCGCAACCCGTCGCGCCCGACCCAGTGGATCAGCAGCACCAGCGCGATCAGCCCGAACACCACGCCCACTCGCCATACCAGATCGACCCAGAGCGGCAGCGAAGACCGCCGCCGCAGGAACCCGGCGGTCAGCGACGGCGTGGTCGGCTGGACGATTCTCATGCCGGGGGCAACTGGCCGATCGGGTTGACCGGCACCCGGTCCCGGCGCAATTCGAAATGCAGCTTGGGCTTGCTGGCATAGCCGGTGTCGCCGACCAGGCCGATGATTTGCCCCTTCGTCACTTTCTGCCCGCGCACCACATCCACGCGCGACGCATGGCCATAGGCGCTGACCCAGCTGCTGCCGTGGTTCAGCAGCACCAGCCCGCCGAACACCGCCACCTTGTCGCCCGCATAGGCGACCACGCCATCGGCCGCCGCGCGGATCGGCGTGCCTGCGGGCGCGGAAATATCGATGCCATTATTCTTCGCGCCGCTTTCACCGGGGCCAAAGCGCGACAGGATCACGCCCTTGATCGGCCAGGCGAAACTGCCGGTCAACCTGGTCGGCTGCGCGATCGGCACGTTGGAGGGCAGGGGCTTGGGCGCGCGCGACGCCACGGCCACCGGCGCATTCTCCGCCGCCGCGGGCTGCCCGCCAGTCAAAACATCATCGATGTCGATGCGGAACGCAGCGGCGCGCTGCTCCATATTCGGCGCGCGGGCAGGGGTGTCGCCGGGCAGCAGCAGCCGCTGCCCCCGCCGCAAAACATAGGGTTCCTGCAATCCATTGACGTCCACGATCCGCCGCCACGGCACGCCATAGGCCGACGCGATGGCGATGCCCGTCTCCCCCTCCGCCACCAGATGATAGCGGCCTGCGGGAATGGACAATGTCTGCCCCGTCCGCACGGCATAGGGGGCGGGCAGGGCGTTGGCCCGCGCGATCGCTTCCGATCCCGCCCCGCTCCGGTTGCCGATGCCGCGCAGCGTATCGCCGGGCTGCACGACATAGGTGGACCCCGGCACGGTGCGCGCGCTGGCGACGACCTGCTGCGCCGTCCATACCGGTTGCGTTTCCGCCAGTTCCACCGTGGACGCATCCGCCCCCATCTGCGGCGGCGGCGTCGGCGCAGGTTCGCCGCGCTCCGCCTGATTGGGAATACAGCCCGCCAACAGAAGCGATCCGGACAACATGGCGAGAGGGAAGATGGGACGCTGCATCGCGCGTGTGTATCGCATCATGCGATGGTTTCCAGCCCTTTCCGCATGGCGCCAGTGCGCGCAGCAAAATCACATAGTTAGCTAACTAACCAAATCGTAAAAACGCATATAACTGTCGCACTCCCTGTCTCAAACCTTCCGTTCGGTTCGAGCGTGTCGAGAACCCTCACGCAACGGTTCTCGACACGCTCGAACCGAACGGGGAAGGCATTACCGCGGCACCAATACCGTAACCCCGCCCATATATGGCGCCAGCACCTCCGGCACGATTACGCTGCCATCGGCCTGCTGATAATTCTCCAGCACCGCGACCAGCGTCCGCCCCACGGCCAGCCCCGACCCGTTGAGCGTATGCAGGAAGCGCGTCTGCTTTTCCCCCTCCGGCTTGTACCGCGCGTTCATCCGCCGCGCCTGGAAATCGCCGCAGTTGGACACCGAACTAATCTCGCGATAGGTGCCTTGGCTCGGCAGCCACACTTCCAGATCCCATGTCTTGCGCGCGCCAAAGCCCATGTCGCCGGTGCACAGCAGCATCTTGCGATAGGGCAGGCTCAGCGCCTGCAAAATGCCCTCGGCGGCCCCGACCATGCGCGCATGTTCGGCGTCCGACTCCTCGGGCGCGCAGATCGCCACCAGTTCGACTTTCTCGAATTGATGCTGGCGGATGAACCCGCGCGTATCACGCCCGGCGGACCCGGCCTCCGACCGGAAACAGGGAGTCAGCGCGGTCAGAAGGATCGGCAGCCTGTCCGTCGCCACGATCTGCTGCGCAACCAGATTGGTGAGCGAGACTTCGGCGGTCGGGATCAGCCAGCGGCCATCGGTGGTGCGGAACAGATCCTCGGCAAACTTGGGCAACTGCCCCGTCCCGAACACAGCCTCGTCGCGCACCAGCAGCGGCGGATTGACCTCCTCATAGCCATTCGCGCCCGACTGCCTATCCAGCATATATTGCGCCAGCGCCCGATGCAGCCGCGCCATCTGCCCCCGCAATGCCGTGAAGCGCGCGCCGGACAAGGCAGCCCCCGTCTCGAAATCCAGCCCCAGCGCCGGACCGAAATCGGCATGGTCCTGGGCCACGAAATCGAACGCGCGCGGCGTGCCCCAACGGCTGACCTCCACATTATCCGCCTCGTCCGAACCCTGTGGTACATCGTCAGCGGGCAGGTTGGGGATCGCGGCCAGCATCGCAATGAGCGCGTCGCCCACATCCTTGTCCTGCGCCTCCAGCGCGGGCGTGCCTTCCTTCAGCGCCGCGACTTCGGCCTTCAGCGCCTCGGCCTTATCCTTGTCGCCAGCCGCCATCGCCTGGCCGATCGCCTTGCTCGCCTCGTTGCGGCGGGCCTGGCCCTGCTGCAACTGGGTCTTGAGCGCCCGCGACTGCTCATCGATCGCCAATATCTCAGCGGACAGCGGAGCCAGCCCCCGCCGGGCCAGGCCCGCGTCGAAGGCTTGAGGGTTTTCGCGGATGAAACGGATGTCGTGCATGGGCCAGTCCTATGCCGCCACGCGACGGACCGCGCAACCCTATGCGCCGCTGGCTCGTTAGTCCTACATCAATCAACGAGAAAAGGACGAGCGATGCAGATCGAACATGACGCGATGGTGCTGGTGGCGGACGGCCGCAAGATGCTGTTCTTCCGTAACAAGGGCGACAGCGCCTTTCCCCAGCTGGAAGCCGAAGAGGTGAAGGTGCAGGATAATCCCGCCGACCGCGATCAGGCGTCCGACGCCGCGGGCCGTTCCTCTTCGCCCATGGGCGGTCGTCAAAGTTCGATGGAGCAGGTTAATTTCCACGATCTGGAAGAAGCCCGCTTCGCCACCGAAGCCGCCGACCTGCTCAAGCGCCGCGCCTTCGCCCAGGATTATGAGAAACTGATCATCGTCGCCCCACCGACCGCGCTCGGCGAAATGCGCAAACATTATCACAAGGAAGTGCAAAGCCGCCTGGTGGGCGAGATCGCCAAGGACTTGACCAATCACCCGGTGCCCGAGATCGAAAAGATCATCGCGGCTGCGTGAGGCCACGAGGACTCCGCTTGCTGTTCCCCGGCGCAAGCCGGGGTCCAGTTCGGAGGCTGCAACCGGACCCCGGCCTGCGCCGGGGAACATGCCCCATGCACCAGAATCATCACATTGTGGGTAACCAACGCCTCTCAACCCCTCCCCCTTGAGGGGGAGGTCGGGTGGGGGTGTGCCAACGCTAGATAGAAGCGCGGCATTGCCTCTCCTTGGAACCCTTCCATGAAGGTCGCGGGCAATAAGCAAAATCATCGCGTCTCGCCATCAACCCAACAAAAATGGGCGGCACCCGATCAATATCGGGGCCGCCCATTTTTGTTGGCGATCGCTGCTATTTTAAGCGGCGGCCTTCGCCTTGCGTTCGGCAAAGCGGCGACGGGCGACGAGCGCCACGGCGGCCGCGCCGAACAGCAGCACCATGGGCGGCGCCGGCACATCGGTGCCGCCAGTGCTGCCACTCGAACCCCCGCTCGAGCTGCTGGAAGAAGAGGTGCTGGACGACGAACTGCCCGAAGACGACCCGCTCGACCCCGTGCTGCCGCTGCTGCCGCTCGACCCGGAACTGCCGCTCGATCCGCTGCTGCCCGTGCTGCCGAAGCTGGACGAGCCGCCCGAAGACGAACTGCTGGACGAGGACGATCCCGACGAGGATGAACTGGACGATCCGCCATCGGAAGACGAACCACCACTGGAGCCGCTGGACCCGGAACTGCCGCTCGACCCGCTGGAACCGCTCGATCCCGAACTACCGCTCGACCCCGAACTACCGCTCGACCCGTTGCTGCCCCCGTTCGAACTGCCATGCCCAGGCTTGCCGGGCTTGCCGCCGCTCGACCCACCCGAACTGCTCGAAGAAGAGCTGGACGAGGAGGACGAAGAACTGGAGCTGGACGAAGAAGACGAACTGCTGACACCCGAGGATGTCGACACATTGCCAGACGAGGTTGATACGTTACCCGACGACGTCGATACGCCGCCCGTGGTAGAGCTGGTCGAACTGCTGATGCCGCCGGTCGAGCTGCTGGTGGAGGAGATCACGACAGATCCGCCACCGCTGCCACCACCACCACCGCCGAAGAAGCCGCCGATGAACCCGCCGCCGCCAAAGCCGCCGCCACCGCCCATCACGACCGGCACGGCGCCGCCGCCACCCGACATCATCGGCATTTCCGCGGCCGGCATCGGCGCGGGCAGGGGAATGGGCGCGGACTGGGTGACGACCGTCACGGTCTGCGGCTTGGTCACCTGCACGGTCCGCACGACCTTGCGCTTCACGGTGCGCACGGCCAGCCGCTTCTTGGGCGCGGCCTTCACGCTCTTATAGCTGTGCACCACTGCCGGCCGGGCATTTTCCGCGACATGCACCGCGCCACCGCCGATGATCGCACCGCCGCACGTGCAAGCGCACAATTTCGCCAAAGCCATCCGTACCGACATAGGATCTACTCTTCTCTTTGTTACCCCCGCGCCCTTCGCCAGATATCCGGCGGCGGGTCGACGGGAACTTCCTATGCGCAGAAACGCAAAAGAAAGGGTTAACTGCAATCCCGTTAACCCTCAATATCACCTCTAAGTCGAGGGAAAAGCTACTGTTGATTGAAGGGAAATGGTTAACGTCCCACTATGAAACGGCTGGCGGGCCAAGCCTGAACGGCGGGCCGCATTCCGGCCCATAAATCGGCCTCATCGCGGACTCGGCGGCAAGTCATTTCAAGGATGGGAAAAAATGGCGGAAAGCAAGCGGCAAATGGTGGATTGCCCGCTTGTGTCGGCCTGCAGCCATGGCTATGAGGCGGGCACAATCAAGTTTAGGCGCCCGGAAAATCAAGCGCCGGGGCCTTACGAGTTGGAGAGCCTAGATGGCATCGGTCCTGAATTCCGATAAAGACGGCGTTAAGCCGCCCAAATCGACTGTAACGCTTCCCGCCGATTACCGGCCGTCGCCGGACGAAGAATTCATGAACCCGTTGCAGCAGGAATATTTCCGGCTGCGCCTGTGGGATTGGAAGAAGCAGATACTGGCAGAGGCGGAAGGCACGCTGGCCGTGCTGCAAAATGAGCCGCTGCGCGAACCCGACCTCAATGATCGCGCGTCCAGCGAGACGGACTGGTCGATCGAACTGCGCACGCGCGACCGCCAGCGTAAGCTGATTTCTAAGATCGACGCCGCGCTGCGCCGCATCGATGATGGCGAATATGGCTATTGCGAAGTGACGGGCGAACCGATTTCGCTGGGTCGTCTGGAAGCCCGCCCGATCGCCACTATGACCGTCGAAGCGCAGGAACGGCATGAGCGGCAGGAAAAGATCTCGCGCGACGATTAACCCTTTTTCCATCACGTCCCGCTAGAATGACGGCATTCAATGCTATCTATATGGGTTGGTGCATGGACGACGAACAGGATATTTCGGACCGGGGACCGGCGCGCGCCGCGCCGCGCGACAGCCTGTTCCTGTTGACGACGCTCAGCACGCCGGAAGGCGCGCCGCTGGGCAAGGCCCGCGTCCGCAACCTGTCCGCCTCCGGTCTGATGGCCGATTGCGAACGGGCGGTGCCGGCAGGCATCCGGATCATCTGCGATCTGCGCGGCATCGGCGAAGTTTCCGGCATGGTCGCCTGGTCGCGTGAGGACAAGATCGGCCTGGCTTTCGACGATCTCATCGATCCGCAACTGGCGCGTAAGCCGGTGAGCAGCACCGCGCCGAATCAAAGCGGCGTACCGGACTATCTGCGCGTACATTCAAAGGGCATCAGACGCCGCTGATGGCAGGGGCCGTCTAAACGCAATCCAAAAATCGGTGATAAAGCGGGCATAGCGCTATCTACATGCCGCGCACCCGAACAGCGATGACCAATGCGATACCGCATTAGGCAGGCCAATTGGGCCATGCCGCTCACCTGATTTCCATCAAAGATGGCACCAACATCGCGGTCGATCGATGAGGTGGAGGGCGGCCGAACCGGCGGCCATCACCGCCAGGTTCGAACCACCTCCCGGAACAGTCAGCGAGCCGATCAGTGCTGGGCGGCCAACTCCTCCTTCAGCCGCAATTTCTGCTTTTTAAGCGATGCCACCAGGATAGCGTCGGGCATGGGCCGACTCGATTCTGCCTTGATTCGGGCCTCAAGGCCGGCGTGCTTTGCTGAAAGAGCTGAAACGTGGCTATTTTCCATGACATTCTCCTTACGAGGGCGATGGATGATCAAATAGATCATGATTCGCACCCCTTGTCTCGCCACGATTCGGGCTTTGCGGCGGGCCGTATGTAAATTTGCGATGGTCCGTATCGACCGCGCACGTTATCAGGGGCCGATTGGGCTGGTTGAAGTGAAGGAAAGTGGCGCGGTGAGCCGGGAAGACATCATGCGCCGACTGGAATTGCTGCGGATCGAGCATCGTGATCTCGATAGCGCGATCGCCGCGTTGGTGCTTGGCGGTGGCGGCGACCAGATGCAGGTCGCCCGTCTCAAGAAGCGAAAATTGCGCCTGCGCGACGAGATTGCGATCCTGGAGGACTCGCTGGTCCCCGACATTATCGCCTGACGCAACACAGTCGATGCGCGCCTATTTCGGTTAACGCCGCGCTAACCGATCCCAAATGGGACAAAGCTGTGACGAGCCGCCGCAACGGGCCTGACAAGGCTGCAAAAATATGGCAGCTAATCCGCAATGCAGCGTCCCGCCTTCCTCGATCCTGGTCTTCATCGGCGACTGGTCGATAGCCTCTATCTGGAGGCCATGGTGATGGCAGACGAAGCGCGCGCCTATTTCGATGGCAGCGCGTCGCTGGACGATGGCGTGGAAGACCCGCTGCGCCGCGTCGCTTTCGCCTGCGAATCCCTCAAGGTCACGACGCGCCTGATGCACATCATCGCCTGGCTGCTCAGTCAGCGGGCGTGGCAGCGCGGCGAGATCGAGCAGGTCGATCTGTCGGACGAAAAATATCGCCTCGGCCGTGCCTCCCAGACGGAGCCTGATCTGGCGGCCAGCTTCCCCTTCGCGGCCCGCGCGCTGATCGACGCAAGCCAGGAACTTTATGATCGCGTCAACCGGCTTCAGGACCGGCTGGATACAATGACGACCTCCGGCATCAGTCCCGCGCGCGCATTGCTGGACCGGCTGAACACGGCATTCTGAAGATTGACGGCCGCCTGCCGCCGCCGCCCCTTTTCTAGGGCTGGCGCTATCGCCCATATTTGGTCTAGACCGGCGCCATGACCGATGGTTTGCGGACCCGACGCCGCTCTTCAGGCCGCCCGTATGCCGCCCGGCTCCTGTTCGCGCCACTCCTGCTGGCCGCGCCTTGCGTGGTTCGGGCACAGCAGCCGCCGTCGCAGCAACTGCCGTCACAGGCCGCGCCTGAGCCGGAACCCGACCAGACGTTGGACGCCATGCCCGACATCGGCGTCGCCTGGCCGGACATGGGCCAGCCCGACAGCATCACGCCGTTGCCCGAAGACCCCGTGGCCCAATCCACCACCCCCGGCGATCCGACCGCCGCGCAAACGCCCGCGCTCGTCGCGGACCAGGGGGCCGACCCGGTCGATGACGCGGCCGGGTTCACCGACGCGACGCAGGAACGCCGCTACAGCGTCAAGCTCAACGGCATAGACGCCATCGCCGATACGCAGTTCACCCTGCGCTTCGATGAACTGTCGGTCCTGCGCCAGGGGCAGGGGAAGCCTGCCAACCTCGCCCAGATCAATCGCCGCATGAAGGAAGATGGCGAACTGCTCGACCGGCTGCTGCGCGCCAAGGGCTATTATGCCGCCCGCATCCGCAGCGCCGTCGCCGCGCCGCCACCGGGCAGCGACCGGCTGTCCGTCAATTTCGATGTCACGCCCGGCACCCAATATCTGCTGGAATCGGTCGATGTCACCGGCCTTGCCGAAACCGCCGGGCAGGCAGCGCGCCTGCGCGCGGCCTTTCCGCCCAAGGTCGGCGACCCGGTCGATGCAGACGCGATTCTGGCGGGCCGCGACGCGCTGGCGACCAAATTGTCCGAAAGCGGCTTTCCCTTTGCCAAGGTGGACGAACCGGAAGTGCGGATCGACCATGAAGAGCGCAAGGGCGATCTCGACATCATCGTCACGCCCGGCGGCTTCCGCCGTTTCGGTGCGATCCGCATGGACGATACCCGCTTGTTCGATGCGCGCCATGTGCAGGAAATCGCGCGCTTCGATCCCGGTGACACCTATATGGCGTCCGATGTCGAGGATCTGCGCCGCGCCATCGTCGCCACCGGGCTGGTCTCAACGGTCACCTTGAAACCGGTGGATACGGGCGATGGGGAGCATGTCGATATCGACGTTAGCCTTCGCCCTGCGCCGCTACGCACGATCGCGGGCGAACTGGGTTATGGCACGGGCGAAGGCTATCGCGCCGAGGTCAGCTGGCAGCATCGCAATTTCTTTCCGCCCGAAGGCGCAGTGACGCTGCGCGGCGTATTGGGCACGCAGGAGCAGACCGCGTCCTTCACCTATCGGCGCAGCAATTTCCACCGGCGCGACAATGTGCTGACCGGCTTGGTCTCGGTCAGCAATATCCGGCGCGACGCCTATGACGCGCGCACCATCACCCTGTCCGGCGGGCTGGAGCGCACGACCAACATCCTGTTCCAGAAGAACTGGGTCTGGCGCGTCGGCGCGGAACTGGTGGCGTCGGACGAAGCGGACGCCTTTTCCGGCGGCGCGCGCCGCACCTTCCTGATCGGCGCGATCCCGCTCAGCCTCACCTATGACGGCAGCGACGACCTGCTCAATCCCAGCAAGGGCTTTCGCCTAGGCGGCCGGATCAGCCCTGAACTCTCCTTTCAGAACACGACCTTCGGCTATGCCAAGGTGCAGCTGGACGGCAGCATCTATCAGCCGCTGGGCGAAAAGCTGGTGGTCGCGGCGCGCGCGCGCTTCGGCACCATATTGGGATCGACCGTCGAGCAGATCGCGCCATCCCGCCGCTTCTACGCCGGGGGTGGCGCGTCGGTGCGCGGCTATGGCTATCAGGCGATCGGCCCGCGCTATGGCGAAGATGACGACCCGGTCGGCGGCAAGAGTTTGGCGGAATTTTCGCTGGAAACCCGCATCCGCTTCGGCAATTTCGGCGTCGTGCCCTTTGTCGATGCGGGCAATATCTCCACCACCTTCCTGCCGCGCTTCCGCGACCTGCGTATCGGTGCGGGCATGGGCCTGCGCTATTACAGCAATTTCGGCCCGATCCGCGTCGATGTCGGCACGCCACTCAACCCGCACTCGGGCGATCCCAAGATCGCGGTCTATGTCTCGCTGGGACAGGCCTTCTGATGGCAGAGGACGCAGCACTCCCGCCACCACCCGCACCGCGCCGCCGCGCCTGGGACGGCCGCTGGCAGCGCTGGGTCGCGGGACTGCTGGCGGCGATGCTGTTGATCGTTATGGCCTCGCTTGCCTGGCTCGATACTAATGGCGGCCACCGCTTCCTCGCCACCCGCATTGCGACGATCAAATCCTCGTCCGGCCTGCGCATCCATGTTGGCGGGATAGAAGGCAGCATCTATCGCAAGGCGATCCTGCGCGACCTGACCCTGTCCGACCCCAGGGGCAAATTCCTGGAAGCCCCACGCGTCGAACTGGACTGGTGGCCCTTCGCCTGGCTGTCCAATCGGCTCGACATCGATCGGCTGGTCATCCCGCGCGCCACCTTGCACAAATTGCCCCAGCTTAACCCCACGGAGCGGCGCGGCCCGATCCTGCCCGGTTTCGACATCCGTCTCATGCAATTTTCGGTCGGGCAACTGGATATCGCGCCGTCGATCACCGGACGCGCCCAGCGCGCGACCCTGTCGGGCGACGCGGACATTCGCGGCGGCCGGGCGATCATCGACCTGTCGGCACGGACTCTGGATGGCAGCGACGCGCTCACCGTCGCGCTCGACAGCCGCCCCGATAATGACCGCTTCTCCCTGGACGTCACCGTCAATGCGCCCAAGGCCGGCATATTGGCGGCGATGGCCGGATTGAAGCAGGACGCCAATCTGCGCATCGGTGGCAAGGGTAGCTGGAGCAAATGGGACGGCCGCCTGTCCGCCACGCTCGACGCCGCACCGGTTGCCGATTTCGTGCTGGCGGCCCGCAGCGGCGCCTATTCCGCGCGCGGATCAGTGGAGGGGAATGCGATCGCGGGCAACGGCCTCGTCCGCCGCCTGGCCGCGCCGCGGCTCGACGTGCGCGCCAACGGCACGATGGTCGATCGGGTGATCGACGGCACTGTGTCGCTGCGCGCCGCCGCCATCGATCTGGTGGCGGACGGCGCGATCGACCTGCGCAACAATGCGCTCGACAATATGCGGATCAACCTGAAGCTGGCCCGGCCCGAAGCCCTGATCAAGGCGATGCGGGGGCGGGAGGTCGCGGCGAAGATCCGGCTGGACGGCGCTTTTGCGACGCTGGGCTATGAATATCTGCTCACCGCGCGCCAAATCACGATCGACAAGGCGATCGTCAATGACGTCCGCGCGGAAGGCAAGGGACGCGTCGCCAAAAACGGCCCGGCCCTCATCCCCCTGCGCCTGCGCGCGCGCAGCCTGGACGGGCAGGGGGAACTGGTCGCGGGCATCGTCCGCAATTTCCAACTCGATGGCGTGCTCCAGATCAAGGGGCAACAGATTGTCAGCAACCTGATGCAACTGCGCTCTGACAAGTTGCGCGGCAAGCTGACGGTCATCGCCGACCTGGCGACTGGCCGCTATGACGCCGGGCTGGACGGTCAGATCAACGGCCTGTTCATTCGCGGCCTGGGCATCGTCGATCTGACGTCCAAGCTGCGCGCCGTGCCGCGCGCCGATGGCAAGTTCGGCCTGTCCGGCACCGCGCTGGCGCGGGTGCGCAGGCTGGACAATGACTTCCTGCGAACGCTGGGCGGCGGCCTGCCCACGGTTCGCAGCAGCCTGGAATTGCTGCCCGGCGGCGACATGGCGCTGCGTAATCTGCAACTCACTGCGCCGCTGCTGACGCTGACGGGGCAGGGCGTGCGCCATCGTGACCAGACGCTGCATCTGGAGGGCGTTGGTCGCCACGGCCGTTACGGCCCGGTAAAGCTGACGCTGGATGGCATGATAGAACGGCCGACGATCGACGTCACATTGGCCCGCCCGATGGATGCACTGGGCCTGCGCGACGTCCATGCCAGACTGATCCCGGACGCTAACGGCTATAGCTATACTGCGAATGGTGGATCGACGCTCGGCCCCTTCACCGGGCGCGGCGTCATCCTGCTGCCGCAGGGCGGCCAAGCGGTGGTGCGGGTCGCGAACCTGGCCGTGTCGGGCGTCACCGCCAGTGGCGACATCCGCCCGGTCGCAGGCGGGTTGGACGGGCAACTCAGCGTATCAGGGCCGGTCACCGGCTATATCGATTTCAAGCCTGTCGGCACCAACCAGCAGGTCCAGCTGAAACTCGCCGCCAACGACGCCAGCTTCGAAGGGCCGACGATCATCGAAGTGCGGCGCGGCACGCTGGACGGCACGATCCTGCTCGATCCGTCCGGCACCACCGTCAACGCAACGGCGCAGGCGCGCGGGCTGCGCGTCGGCGGCGTGCTGCTGGGCCGCTTCGCCGCCAATGCGCAACTGGTCGATGGCAGGGGTAAGGTCACCGGCAGCCTGTCGGGCCAGCGTGGCCGCCTCTTCGACCTGCAGGGCGAAGCGCAGGTCGAACCCGACCGCATCCGCCTCAGCGCGGGCGGCACCATCGACAAGCGATCGATCCGCCTGACCCGCCCCGCCGTCCTGACCCGCGCCGACGATGGCTGGCGTCTGTCGCCCGCGACCATCGCCTATGCCGGCGGCTCCCTGCAATTGGCGGGCGAATTGGGCGGAGCAGCCACCCATATCGAAGCGCGGATGCAGAAACTGCCGCTCGCCCTGCTCGACATCGCCTATGACAATCTGGGCCTGGGCGGCATGGCGACCGGATCATTAAGCTATGCCCAGCCGCGCGGCGGCCTGCCCACCGGCAAGGCGGAGCTGCGCATCCGCGGCCTGTCTCGCTCTGGCCTGTCCTTGAGTTCTCGCCCGGTCGATGTCGGCGTCAACGCCGTGCTGACCGGCGAACGGCTCGCCACCCGCATGGTCTTCGTCGCCGATGGCAAGACGATCGGCCAGGCGCAGGCGCTGCTCAACCCGCTGGGAACCGAAGGCGGCCTCGCCACGCGCCTCAACCGCGCGCCCTTCTTCGCACAATTGCGCTTCAATGGCACGGCGGACACGCTCTGGCGGCTGACCGGGGTGGAGATTGTCGACATCGCCGGGATGGTCGGCGTGTCGGCCGACATGCGCGGCACCTTGGGGCAGCCGATCATCACCGGCACCTTCGCCACCGATGACGCCACCATCAACAGCTCCGTCACCGGTATGCGGTTGAAGGGCGTCAAGGCGCGGGGGCGCTTCTCCGGCGCGCAACTCGTCATCTCCAGCTTCGCCGCGACCGCGCAAAATAGCGGAGCGGTCAGCGGCACCGGCCGCTTCACCTTCAACGGCATCGCTGGTGTCGGCATGGACCTCAGCCTCCAGGCCGACAACGCCACCCTGCTGGACCGGGACGATATCGCCGCGACCGTCACGGGGCCGGTCACCCTGCGCTCCGACGGTGTGGGCGGCACGATCGGCGGCGATCTGGTCCTCAACAAAAGCCGCTTCACCATGGGCCGCGCCGCCGCCGTTGCGCAGATCCCCGAACTCAAGGTCGTCGAGGTCAACCGCCGCGGCGACGAGATCGAGCGGCCCCGTACCAACGTCCCCTGGGCGCTGGCGATCAAGGCGCGGGCGCGCAATCGCCTGACCGTCACCGGCCTTGGCCTCGACAGCGAATGGCGTGCGGACCTGGATATCGGCGGCACCGTGACCAGCCCCGCCATTGCCGGTCGCGCCCAACTGGTGCGCGGCGGCTATGAATTTGCCGGTCGTCGCTTCGAACTGCGCGAAGGGCGCATCCAGTTCGACGGCAAGACCCCGGTGAACCCCACGCTGGACATCGATGCGGAGGCGGACGTCAACGACCTCAACGCCACCATCCATGTCGGCGGCACCGGCCTCAAACCCGACATCACCTTCACCAGCGTGCCCGCCCTGCCGCAGGACGAACTCCTGTCCCGCATCCTGTTCGGCACGTCGATCACCAACCTGTCCGCGCCCGAAGCGCTGCAACTCGCCTCCGCCGTCGGATCGCTGCAGGGCAATGGCGGCCTTGACCCCATCAACGCCGTGCGCAAGGCGGCGGGCCTCGATCGGCTGCGTATCATCGCCGCCGACCCGACCCAGGGGCAGGGCACGTCGATCGCGGCGGGCAAATATCTGACGCGCAAAACCTATGTCGAACTGATCACCGACGGCCAGGGCTACAGCGCCACCCGCATGGAATATCAAGTCACCCGCTGGCTGTCCCTGCTCGCCGCCATTTCGACGCTGGGTCGCGAAAGCGCGAACGTGCGGGTTTCCAAGGATTATTGATGTGACCAAAAGCCGGATCGACGCGGCCACCGCGATCAGCGTGATGGACCTGTTCACCATCGGCATCGGCCCGTCCAGTTCGCATACGGTAGGGCCGATGCGCGCCGCGCTGATGTTCATGGACACGCTGCCCGCCATCCCCACGCGCGTGCAATGCGAATTATTCGGATCGCTGGCGCTGACGGGCAGGGGCCATGCGACCGACAGCGCCATCCTGCTCGGCCTGTCGGGCTATCGCCCTGAAAGCGTCGATCCCGACGCGATCGGATCGATCCTGGCCGCGATCCGCACTGATGGCCGCATCCGCGCGGGCAGCGCGGTCGATCATTGGCTCCCGTTCGAGGAAGCCCGCGACCTGCTGTTCCGCATGGGTGATTTTCTGGAAGCGCATAGCAACGGCATGCGCTTCACCGCCTGGCTGGACGGGCATGACGCGCCGCAGGTGCGCGACTATTATTCGATCGGCGGCGGCGCCGTCCTGCCCGGCACCGCGCCCACTGACGACGCTACGCCGCTCGGCCATAATGTCGTCCAGCCCTATCCCTTCTCCTCCGGCGCGGAGATGCTGGCGCAGGGGGAGGCGAGCGGCCTGTCCATCGCCACGTTGGTGCTGCGGAACGAAGGCGCCTGGCGCACCCAGGCCGAAACGGAAGCCTTCCTCGACAGCGTCATTGACGCCATGTCCGCCTCGATCGACCGTGGGCTGGAACAGGAAGGCCTGTTGCCCGGCGGTCTCAAAGTCCGCCGCCGCGCCCGCGCCATTCACCAGCGACTGCGCCTGCAACAGGATGCGCTTGGCCCGGCGCAGATTTTCGAATGGGTCAGCCTGTTCGCGCTGGCGGTGAATGAGGAAAATGCGGCGGGCGGCCGCGTCGTCACCGCGCCCACGAACGGCGCGGCGGGCGTGATCCCGGCGGTGCTGCACTATTATCGCCGCTTCGTGCCCGGTGCGGACCGCGACGGCGAGCGCCGCTTCCTGCTGACCGCCGCCGCCATCGGCTTCCTCTACAAGAAGCGCGCCTCCATCTCCGCCGCCGAAATGGGATGTCAGGGGGAAGTCGGCGTTGCTTGCTCCATGGCGGCGGCGGGGCTGGCGGCCGTGCTGGGCGGCACCAACGGCCAGATCGAAAACGCCGCCGAAATCGGAATGGAACATAATCTGGGCCTCACCTGCGATCCGATCGGCGGCCTCGTCCAGATACCCTGTATCGAACGCAACACCATGGGCGCGGTCAAGGCGATCAACGCGGCCTATCTCGCGCTGCAGGGCGACGGTCGTCATATCGTCAGCCTGGACGCCGTCATCGAAACCATGCGCCAGACGGGCGAGGATATGGCGAGCCGCTACAAGGAAACATCGCTTGGCGGCCTGGCCGTCAACGTCGTGGAATGCTGAAACCTCTTCCATCGGTCGATCGCGCGATCCGCACGATCGCGCGGCGAACGGATGGTATTTCGTGACATTAATGGCACATAATCAGTCGTTTATCTCCCGTTCATGAAACTTCCCACGCGGCTCCGGCTTGTGCGTCTCACCCCCTGAGAGAGGGGACGATAGACACACGGAGATAGTTTATGCGTAAGTTGATGGTCGCAACGCTTCTGGCAGGCGTCACCGTCGCCGCCCCCGCTCTGGCGCAGGATGTCGGCCCCACCTTCACCGGTCCGCGCGTCGAAGCCATCCTCGGCTATGACCGCACGGGCGCGGGCAGCGACGTGGACAATGACAATGGCAATGACGATCAGAAGATCGACGGCCTGCTCTATGGCGTTGGCGCAGGTTACGACGTCAATCTGGGCAGCGCGGTCGTCGGCGTCGAAGGCGAATGGACCAACTCCACCGCCAAGAGCAGCCGCCGTGATTATACCGACCAGTTCGGTTTCGGCCGCGTCAAGCAGGGCCGCGACCTCTATATCGGCGCCCGCGCCGGTATTCTCGCCGATCCCGCGACGCTGGTCTATGTAAAGGGCGGTTATACCAATACCAAGCTGGACGTGCTGGCGGGCGACACCAACCAGACCACCGACACCGCGTTCAAGCTGGACGGCTGGCGCATCGGCGCGGGCGTGGAGCGCGCGATCAACGCGAATACCTTCGCCAAGATCGAATATCGCTACTCCAAATATCAGGACGCCCATATCGATTTCGCCAATGGCGCGACCAGCGACGAATTCGGCATCGACACCGATCGCCATCAGGTCGTCGGCAGCGTCGGCTGGCGCTTCTGATAGCGCGTCGATGAGTATAGCGCAGCGCGGAATATAGCATCCAGTGTTCCCGCGTAGGCGGGAACCCAGTTGAAACGCGGGAACCCTGTCCTACCCGTTCAGGGACAGCACCTCCGTTTCAACCAGCGAATTTCGCGAAACAGAAAGGGACCGATCACGCGATCGGTCCCTTTTTGCTGCATTGCACAGGATCACCCTATCTGCGCCGCCGCCGATCTGCTATTGACACCTTTGTGAGTAACGCGATCCCCCATAGCTTCCCGATCGGCATCGATCCGACCGATATCGACTTCATGGGTCATGTCAACAATGCCAGCTACCTCAAATGGGTGCAGGACGCCGTGCTGGACCATTGGCGCGCTTTGGCCCCGGCCGAAGCGGTCGCTCAGCATCTCTGGGTCGCGCTCAAACATGAAATCACCTATCGCAAGCCCACCTTCCTGAACGACGACGTGATCGCCACCGTCCTGCTGGAAAAGGTCCAGGGCGCCCGCGCCTTCTACGAAACCATCATCAAGCGCGGTGAGGACGTGCTGGCCGAGGTCAAGTCCAGCTGGTGCTGCATCGACGCCAGCAGCCTGCGCCCCGCGCGCCTGACCCGCGACGTGATCCAGCATTTCTTCGCCGGGGATGAGGGCGAAGCGGGGCGGTAGGCTGTTGCGTGGGAGTGGTGAGTGCACGCTCGGCCTTCAATCTGTCATCCCCGTTCTACACCGTCATCCCAGCGAAAGCTGGGATCTCCCTTTTCTTTCAGGCGCATCGAGAAAAGGCCAGCGTTCGCTGGCATAACGGAACAGGGCCGCTCGCCCCTAAAGCGTCGCCTCAATCTCCCGCGCCGCCATATCTGGGTTCTCCGCCAGGCTGATCGGCCGCCCGACCACCAGGATCGACGCCCCCCGGTCCAGCGCCTCGCGCGGGGTCACCGCGCGCTTCTGGTCGCCCAGTGCACCCCCGGCAGGTCGCACGCCCGGCACGACGAAGAAGCCGTCGGACCATTGTTTCTTGACCGCGGCGACTTCCTCGCCCGAACAGACGATCCCGTCCAGCCCCGCGCTCTGCGCCAGGTCGGCTAAGCGACGCACCTGGTCCTCGGCCTTGCCGCCGACGCCGATATCCATCAGATCGCTATCGTCCAGGCTGGTCAGCATCGTCACGGCCACGACCTTCGTATTGACCCCGGCGGCCGCCTTCGCATCCTCCAGCATCGCCCGCCCGCCCGCCGCATGGACGGTCAGGATCGCGGGTTCCAGCATGTGCAGCGCCTGCACCGCTTTCGCCACCGTATTGGGAATGTCGTGGAGCTTGAGGTCCAGGAAGATCGGCAGGCCGAACTTCGTCATCTCATGCACGCCATGATGGCCGCTGGCACAGAAAAATTCCAGCCCCAGCTTCAACCCGCCGACATGATGCTTCACCTGCCCGGCCAGTGTCTGCGCCTTGGTCAGGTCGGGCGTGTCGATGGCGACATAGATGGGGCTGCTCATGCTGGTCCTGTGATGCTGGGGGTCGTGGGCGTGGAAGGGGCCGTGTCGGGCACGATCGCGATGGCGGGCGGCGCGTCGGCGAAACTGGGCTGCGGCGTCAGCACCGGCGGCGGCGCGGCGGCGGCGGTGGCGACGACCAGCGCCTTTTCGGTGCTATGCAGCCGCCGCTTCAAGCGCCAGCGCGTCGCCCGCGCCATGATCCAGAAGGGCAGCGCGCCGAGCAGAAATGCGCCGATCAGCAGCACGGGCAGCTTGGTTTCCATCACCATGTCGCCCCACAGGCGCACGGTCACGGGGACGTAGTTCGCCATGCAGAAGAAGGCGAGTCCCACGGCGATGACGACCCAGAAGGCTGTCCGCAAAAATTGCATAGGCTGAACCTCTTGCTGCTGGTTTATCGCAGCTTAGGCGATCCCGTCGGATTTCGGAAGCACTTGGTCAACATTGTCGACAGCGATTCTCATGGACAGGTGCGCGACCGCCCCCGGCGCCAGCGTCGCCATGCCAGCACGATGGATCGCGTCGGGCATATGGCTGACCGGCTCCAGGCAGAAGAAGGCCTCACCGGGTGGGCGATAGACATGCAGCCAATCCGCCCCGGTCGCCGTCAGCGTCAGGCGCAACCCGTCGCCGCGCCGGACCGTCGCCACGCCATCCCAACCACCATAGACATTGTCGATCAGGCTATCGCCGCGCATGACGGCTGGCCGCGACCAGTCGCCCAGCGCATCGGCAGCGACTTCCCGCTCCGGCAGCATGTTCGGCGTCGACAGCCACAGGCTGCGTGCGTTGAACTGCACCGTAGTTCCGGCATCCATCTGAAAATAGGGATGAAAGCCCAGCCCGATCGGCATCGGCGCGTCGCCGACATTGGTGACGGACAGGGAGTTGGACAGTTGTGACGCGGTGACCGCGACCCTTTGTTCGGCGCGATAGGGCCAGGGCCATCCGGCATCACCGTCATGATCGTGGACCAGGCAAACTGCCGTTTCACCTGTCTCACTCGTTGTCCAGCCACTCTGCCAGCCAAAGCCGTGCAGGCTATGCGGATGGTCGCCGAAATTGCGCGGCAACTGATAGTCGCGCCCATCAAAGGCGAAGCGCCCATCGGCGATGCGATTGGCGTAGGGCACCAACAGAAAGCTCGCCATGGCAAGCGGATCGGTCGACCCCTCCGGCGCCCGCCGCAGCAGGTCGACGCCATCCAGCGACAGCCGCGCCAGCGATCCACCGACCGCAGGCGACAGAGCCGCTTCCAGCCCTCCCGCCCGCAACAGGATGACGTCCTTGCTCAGCCTTCCATATCCTCAAGCTCGCGTCCCTTCGTCTCATGCACCATCTTGCGCACGAAGAAGAAGCTGATCGCCGCGAACAGCGCATAGCCGGTATAGGTCACGACCAGCCCCGGCGACACGGCGAGGGACGGGAAGCTGACCGAGATGGCGGCGTTGGCGATCCACTGGGCAAAGCCCGCGACCGCCAGCCCCGATCCGCGAATCTGGTTCGGGAACATCTCGCCCAGCATCACCCACATGATCGGACCCCAGCTGAGGTTGAAGAAGATCACGTACAGGTTGGCCGCGATCAGCGCCATCAGGCCGTTATGACCGGGCAGCGACACCGCGCCGTCCGCGCCGGTGACGGCGGTGGAGAAGGCATAGGCGACGATCGCCAGCGTCACCGCCATGCCCGCCGATCCGATCAGCAGCAACGGCTTGCGCCCGATCTTGTCGACCAGGGCGATCGCGCCCAGGCACGCGCCGATCGACAGCACGCCCGACAGGATATTGATCTGCAACGCATTATCTTCGGAAAAGCCGACCGCTTCCCACAAGGTTGCGCCATAATAGAAGACGACGTTGATGCCGACCAACTGCTGGAAGACAGCCAGGCCGATGCCGGTCCATACGATCGGGCGGATCTTGCCCGTGGTCTTGCTGATCAGGTCCGACAGCTTGGGGCGGTGATGGTCCGCGGCCAGGCTGGCGCGGATTTCCGCCACTTTGCGCGCGGCTTCCAGCGGGCCGAACAGGCGCGTCAGCACGATTTCCGCATCAGCGTCACGCCCACGCGCCACCAGATAGCGAGGGCTTTCGGGGATGAACAGCAGCGCGATCAGATAGATGGCCGCCGGGATCGCCTGCAACCAGAACATCCAGCGCCAGGCCGGAAAGTCCAGCCACAGCGGCGCGGTGGAACCACCGGCATAGCGGGCCAGCACGAAATTGGCGATGAATGCGCCGGTCAGGCCGGAAATGATCATGACCTGCTGCACGCTCGACAGGCGTCCACGCACCGCGGCGGGAGTGACTTCGGAGATATAGACCGGCGAAATGACGCTCGCCGCGCCCACGCCCAGGCCGCCGATGATGCGCGCGAAGATGAAGATGGCGGAAGAATCCGCCGCGCCCGCCAGCAGCGCGCTGCCCAGGAACAGCACGGCCGCCAGCATCATCACGCCGCGTCGGCCGATCAGATCGGCCATGCGCCCCGCCATGAAGGCGCCGATCGATGATCCGACCAGGATCGCGCCGACATTGACGCCGATGCCCAGCTTGCCAAGGTCGAAGGCTGCTTCCAGCCCCTTCTGCGTCCCGTTGATGACGCCCGAATCATAGCCGAACATGAACCCGCCGATCGTCGCCACGGCGACGATGGCGGCGATAAAGGCCATGTTGACCCTTTCAGCGCTCCCCTCATTCATCCTTCTGATCCTTCCTAGATCTTATATCGTCGCAATATGGCCCGGCAGCCCGGCCACGCCGGGATCGAAGGCGAACAGGTCGCCCGCCAGAGGTTGCTGCGCCAACGCTGCGCTGTCCAGCCCCTTGCGCGCCGTCGTCGCATAGGCGGTTTTCAAATCGTCGCCGCCAAAAGCGATCTTGGTGATGTTGGCGACGGGAAAGCGGATGTCCCGCATCGCACGCCCATCGGGATCGTAGCGCCGCGCCGCCCAGCCGCCGAACAGGCCGGTCCACAGGCATCCTTCCGCATCGACGGTGGGACCATCGGGATAGCCCGCATCGTCCTCTATCTGCGCGAACAGGCGGGTGTCGCCGACCGTGCCGTCCTGCGCCAGGTCGGTGCGCCAGATCCGCTTGCCCAGCGTGTCGGTGTGATAGAGGATACGCCCATCGGGGGAGAGGGCAGGGCCGTTGGTGATCGCCACCGCAGGCAGGCCGCTATCGACGCACGTCCCTTTGTGGAAGCGATAGAAATGGCCGCTTTCGGCTTCCTCCGCATCATCCATCGACCCGAACCAGATCGCGCCGTCGGGCGCGACGGTCGCGTCATTCTGGCGATTGCCCGGCAGATGCGCTTCGGGGGCATGGCGCAGGGTGAAGCTCGTAGCGGCAGGGTCGAAGCTATGGACGCCCGATTGCAGGCCCACGGCGAACAGCCCGTCGTCGGTCGGCACTATCCAGCCAACCTGCCCGGGTGCGGCCCAGCTACGCCCGACGTCCAGCGCCGGATCATAGCGATGGATCCGGTGCCCCTTGATATCCACGAACCACAAAGCGGCGTCGCGCGCGACCCAGACCGGGCCTTCGCCCAGCGTCGCGCCGATGGACAGGACGCTCTGCGGATCGGCGGTGATCTCCAGCGCCATGATCTCAGCGCCAGCCGGCATCGATGAAATAATCATGGGCGGTGCAGTACCGCGCATCGTCCGACGCCAGGAACAGCGCCAGCGCGGCGACGTCTTCGGGCAGGATGCGGCCGTCCAGGCATTGCGCGGCGACGATCTCCGCCTCGCCTTCGGGCGTGTACCATTTTTCCTGGCGCGGGGTCTTCACATTGCCCGGGATGATCGTGTTGACGCGGATATTGTCCCGACCCAGGTCACGCGCCAGGCTGCGCGTCAATCCTTCGATCGCCGCCTTGGCGGTCTGGTACAATGTCAGTTCGGGCAAAGCGAGATGCCAGCTGATCGACCCGAAGTTCAGGATCACGCCGCCGCCCGCGCGCTTCATCGCCGGGACAGCGGCTTGAGCGGCGAAGAAAAGGTGGCGCAGGTTCACCGCCATGCGCTCGTCCCAATAGGCAGGCGTTACCTCCTCGATCGTGTGGCGATCGTCATTGGCGGCATTGTTGATCAAGATGTCGATCCCGCCCAATTGCGTCTCCACCTGTCCCATCATCGCCTGGACAGCGGCAATGTCGCGCAGGTCGACAGCGTGGAAAATCGGGCTGAAGCTGGCGTCGCCAAGCCGCGCGACCAGTGCTTCGCTTTCCGGCACGGCGATGTCGCAAAAGGCGACATGCGCGCCCTGGCCGACGAACGCCTCGACCAGGCCTTCGCCGATGCCGCTGCCGCCGCCGCTGATGAAGACCCGCTTGCCCTTCAGGCTCGGGTAGATGGCGCGGCTCATGCGGTTTCTTTCTCTGCGACGGTCAGCAGGCCGCGCGCGGCCAGATTGTGCATCAGTGCGGTGACGCCATAGGTCCAGGGCGTGGCGTCCTTCGACGTCACGACTGTGTTGACCAGCTTGCCCAGGCGCGGCGTGGAAATGGCGACGACATCGCCGACCTTGTGGGTGAAGCCGCGACCCGGCTCGTCCCGATCCTGCACTGGCGCGAACAGCGTGCCCAGGAACAGCGCGAACCCATCAGGATATTGATGTTCGGACAGCGTCTGCCGCACCAGTTCCAGCGGATCGCGGCTGATCTGGTTCATGCTGCTCGCCCCTTCCAGGCGATAGCCTTCGGGACCATCGATGGTCAGCGCCACTTCGGCATTGCGCACATCGTCGATCGTGAAATCGCCATCGAACAGGCGGATCAGCGGCCCCAGCGAGCAGGAGGCGTTATTGTCCTTCGCCTTGCCCAGCAACAGCGCGGAACGCCCTTCGAAATCGCGCAGATTGACGTCGTTGCCCAAGGTCGCGCCGATCGCCTGGCCCGCCGCATCCATGATCAGCACGATTTCCGGCTCGGGATTGTTCCAGGTCGAATTGGACCGGATGCCGATGTCGGCGCCTGCGCCTACGGTCGACAGGATCGGTGCCTTGGTAAAGACTTCCGCATCGGGACCGATCGCGACTTCCAGATATTGCGACCACAGGCCATCTTCGATCAGCGCGGCTTTCAGCGCCGCGGCTTCGGGCGATCCGGGGACGACGGCGCGGATGGAGCCGCCGACGCGCTCCTCCAACCGGCCGCGAATGTCTGCTGCTGCGCTGGCGTCGCCGCGCGCGCGTTCCTCGATCACGCGTTCGATCGCGGACAGGGCGAAGGTCACGCCGCACGCCTTGACGCATTGCAGATCGACGGGGGAAAGCAGGGGCAGGGTGAGGCTATCGAGCGGACCCAAGGCTTGACCCCGGCTTGCGTCGATCGGCAGTTTTTCAATGAGTTGCGCCACGGTCGGGGCGATCCGGCTCATGTCGTAGGCGTCGCCATCGCGCACCAAGATCGGGCTGGGGCCATCGGTCGTCAGCACGCGGCCGACAAAAGCGCCTGCCCGCCAGTCGGCTGGCAGGCTATCGAGGAAGGAGAAATCCCCCGGCATCATCAACTCCTAAGAATATGGTTGTCAATTGATAGCGCTACCAACATGGATCGGGGGTTGAAGTCAAGAGGGCGGCGCGCAAAATGCCAAAGGTCGTAGAAAACGCAGTTCCGGCTTTTCGCCGCCGCCGCTTTGGGGCATAACCGTCCAGACCATGAGCAAGCCTGAAGACAGCGCGCCTCACGTCGGCGCAGACACCACCCCGCCCCAGACGTCTATCGCGCCCAAAGCGCCGGACCAGGACAAGATGGACCTCGCCACCGCGGCCAGTAAATCGGTGGGTAAAGGCGTTTGGGCAGGCGCAGCCGTCGGTATCGGCTCCGCCGCGATCGTCGCCGCTTTGCTGTATAGCCGCAGGAAGGGCTGAAAGCAGCTATAGTGATGAGTTTACGCCTTCTCTAATGAGAAACGGCGTTAGCTTAATCATGCGGAATTGACAGGACCATGTAGCGCCTTGTTCTCCGGCGAAGGCCGGGGTCCAGTTCCACGCTCGCGATTGAACGCGTGATAGACATTATGTTCCGCCCATCGACTTCGCCCGGATCGAAAGACTGGTTCGGCCAGCCCTGTAATCGCGCTTCGCTTCAGAGGCTCGCGGCCGTACAGCCCCTTGGCTTCGGAAAAAACACCGTACTTCCGCCGCAAAAAGCGCCGGCGACTAACGACGCGATGGCGTTGGACAAAAAAGAGGCGGCATGGCCTTCGATCCATGCCGCCTCCGGGTGCGACCCGTTCAGGCTCTTTATTTCCCGCCTTCGTGACAAGGTGGGGAATGTCGATTGTTAACCCGCGCCGCCACTCAGGTAGCTGACGAGTTCGGGCTTGCTGACCGATACGCTCTTGTCGGTATCTGCACTCGTAAATGCGCCGTTGGCCCAGGCCGTCACCTGCTCTGCAGGCAAGGTGGCACCGGTAGCCTTCATTTCCTGACCCTTCAACGCCACCATCCAGCGCGAAAATTCCGACTGGTCCAGTTGACCGTCATTATTGGCGTCATAGGCCGGAAATTCGCTATCGACGATCGACGCGACGGTCGCCGCCGTGTTGGCAGGCGCGGCTGGAGTCGCGCTCGGCGTGGCAGGCGTCGCCGACTGCGGGGCAGCAGCGCCAGCGGAGGGTGCAGGTGCCGCCTGTTGCGCCATAGCCGGCGCGGCTATCGCCAGCGCGGTTGTGAATAATATAGTGCGGATCATGGCAGTCTCCTGTCATCTCTTAAATGGACCCAGCCAATTCAGGCTTGGTCCGTGTCGATATGCTGCAACAATAATGAATGGCGACTGGCGATTGTTCCTGAACATGCGTTCATGTCGCGGTATTCGTCTTGCAAATATGGTCGGCTCGTCCGTCTTTGTCCTGAGCATCGCTGTTTTGGCGGTCTGGCGCTCGACGATTTGCCCCGGCGGGGCGACGCTGCTAGGCGCGCGGCAACGTCAACCATCCAGACATGCAGGATTTGCCCATGGTCCCCCGCTACGCCCGCCCGCAGATGACCGCCCTTTGGGAGCCGGAAGCCCGGTTCAAAATCTGGTTCGAGATCGAGGCGCACGCGACCGAGAAGCTGGGCGAACTGGGCGTCGTGCCGCCGTCCGCCGCCAAGGCGCTGTGGGACTGGTGGGCGACCAACCCCGCGATCGACGTCCCCGCGATCGACGCGATCGAGGCTGTGACCAAGCATGACGTCATCGCCTTCCTGACCTGGGTCGCCGAACAGGTGGGCGACGAAGCCCGCTTCATGCATCAGGGCATGACGTCTTCGGACGTGCTCGACACCTGCCTGGCCGTGCAGCTCGCCCGCGCCGCCGACATCCTGATCGAAGATCTGGACAAGCTGCTCGACGTCATCAAGCGCCGCGCCGTCGAACATAAGCTGACGCCCACCATCGGCCGCAGCCACGGCATCCATGCCGAACCGGTGACCTTCGGCCTGAAGATGGCCGAAGCCTATGCCGAGTTCAGCCGCTGCAAGACCCGCCTGATCGCCGCGCGCGCGGAAGTCGCCACCTGCGCCATTTCCGGCGCGGTCGGCACCTTCGCCAATATCGACCCGGCGGTCGAGGAGCATGTGGCGGAGAAGCTGGGCCTCGCCATCGAGCCGGTGTCGACCCAGGTCATCCCACGCGACCGCCACGCCATGTTCTTCGCGACGCTGGGCGTCATCGCCTCGTCCATCGAGCGGCTCGCCGTCGAAGTCCGCCATCTCCAGCGCACCGAAGTGTTGGAGGCGGAAGAATATTCTCGCCGGGCCAGAAGGGCAGCAGCGCCATGCCGCATAAGCGCAACCCAGTGCTGACCGAAAACCTCACCGGCCTCGCCCGCGTCGTCCGCGCCGCTGTCGTGCCTGCGCTGGAAAATGTCGCCCTGTGGCATGAGCGCGACATCAGCCATTCGTCGGTCGAGCGCTTCTTCGGCCCCGACGCCACCATCACGCTCGACTTCGCGCTGGCCCGCCTGACCGGCGTCATCGACAAGCTGCTCATCTACCCCGAACGGATGATGAAGAATTTGGACAAGATGGGCGGCCTGGTCCACTCGCAGCGCGTGCTGCTCGCCCTGACCCAAGCGGGCGTCAGCCGGGAAGACAGCTATCGCTATGTTCAGCGCAACGCGATGAAGGTGTGGGAATCGGACGGCCAGCTATCGCTGCTGGAACTGCTCAAGGCCGACACCGACGTCACCGCCGCGCTGCCCGCCGAACAGATTGAGGAAAAATTCAACCTCGATTATCATTTCAAGCAGGTCGACACGATCTTCAAGCGCGTGTTCGGCGAGGCTTGATTTCAACCGGATAGAAACTACGTGTTCCCGCGCAGGCGAGCCCTCTGCATAACGGTCTGACAATCGTCTGACGGCGGCCGGGGGCGAGGGGTGCGCGTGTATCTCATGTCGCTTTTTCGTGCCTGCCGCCCTTTTCGGGCGAAAAGACGAGGTTCAGGCGGTGATGCGGCGCATATTATAGGCGATGATGGCGATGTCGAGGTGGGCCGAGCAGCGGGACAGGCCGCGATATCGCATCCGGGTCAATCCGTAGCCACCGCATTTGAGGGTGCTGAACGTGCGCTCGACGGCGGTGCGGATGCGACCGATCAGTTTGTTGCGCACGCTTTGCCAGTGGGGCAGCGCGGGCTGGACATTGGTGCGGCGGTGCTGGATGCGATCCTTGATGCCACGCGCCTTGAGATCAGCCCGCCGACTGCGCTTCTCATAGGCCCTGTCGGCATAGACGGCGCGCTCGTCGCCGATCACCAGGGCGTCGGCGACCTCGCTCTCATAGACCTTGGCGGGCGTGAGCATGCGCGAACGGATGATCCCCGATCCTTGATCGACGCCGACATGCATCTCCAAAGCGTGGAACTGGCCCCCGGCCCGCGCCGGGAAACATCCAGACTGTTCGGATGAGTGATTGTTATGGCCCTTTTCATTAGCAGATAGGACTGCGTCCGCTTTCCGATAGGATCGGACTTGAGTAACATAATGTCCAAATCAGCGGGAAAAGTGCGAAGTTAAGCGTCGTGCGCTAGGTAAGCCCGCACGTCCCGTCGCAATTCCCCGGCGCATAGATAGAGTGCGATGACGTTGGGGATCGCCATCAGGAAGAAGCTGCTGTCGACGATGCCGACCACCCGACCCAGGTCGATCGCAGCCGCCGGAGGCAGGGCGACGATGTAGAGGATTTTGTAGGTCCATTGCGCGCGTGGGCCATTGCCGAACAGATAGCCCCAGGCCTGCAGGCCATAGAAGCCCCAGGCGACCAGCGTCGAATAGGCGAACAGGAACACCACCACCGCCAGCAGCCAGGGGAACCACGGGGATACCTGGGCGAAGGCGGCGGATGTGATCGCGATCCCTTCAAGCCCGCTATTCCATGTCCCCGCCACCACCAGCGCGAGTCCGCCGAACGCACAGACGATCATCGTGCCCAGCAGCGGCTCCAGCAATGCGACCAGCCCTTCGGACACCGGATGTTGCGTTCGCGCCAGGCTGTGCGCCATGACGGCCGACCCCACACCCGCTTCACTGGCGAAGACCGCGCGTCGCATGCCCGCAACGAACGCGCCGACCGCGCCGCCGGTCGCGGCCTGGCCGCTCCACGCGCCATCCCAGATCAGCGCCAGCGCGCCGGGGATCGCACCCAGATGCAGGATCAGGATCGCGGCCACGCCCAGCAGATAGATGGCGACCTTGATCGGGGTCAGCCGCTTGGCCACTTCGCCCAGCCAAGCCGCACCGCCCAACGTCACCAGCGCGACCGCTGCCGCCAGAAATACGCCATAGGCCCAGCCGTTGGTCAGGCCGGTGACGACCTTTACCTGCGCGAAACTCTGGTTGACCTGCACCATCGGGATCGCGCCGAACAGGGCAAAAAAGGCGTAGGCGCCCCCCAGCGCCAGCCCGATTTTCGGCCAGCCGCGCGCCGCACCCACGGCCTTGAGCACATACATGGGACCGCCATGGACATGGCCCTGCGCGTCGAACACGCGATATTTTAGGCCGAGCGTGACTTCCGCCATCTTCACCGTCATCGCGAACCAGCCGATGATGAACATCCACAGGATCGCGCCGGGACCGCCCATGGTCAGCGCCACCGCGACGCCCGCAATATTGCCGAGGCCGATCGTGCCGGACAAGGCGGTGGAGAGCGCCGCCCACTGGCTGACATCGCCCTTCGCTTCCCCCTCGCGCGGCTGGGTGCGCAGGATGCGGATCGCGCGGCCGACCTGGCGGATATTGGGGAAGCCCAGCCAGAGCGTGAAAAACAGCATCGGCAGCGCAAGGTAGAGCACGATCAGTTCGATCTGCGCGCCGAACAGCGGCACCTTGAAGAAGACGGCGGCGGACAGTCCGTCGACAAAGCGGTTGAAATTTTCCATGCCGTGGGGATGGCGCGATCACCGGGGAAAGTCGACCGAGAAAAACTTGATGCTTTCCTTCACCGTTCGCCCTTCGGCGCGCTCAGGGCAAACGGATATGGGTTGCGGGGCCAGGGTTGATCGGTGCATGGAGAGGCCATGACCAGGCAATATTTCGGCACCGACGGCATTCGCGGGCGCACCAACCAATGGCCGATGACGGCCGAACTGGCGATGAAGGTCGGCATGGCGGCGGGCACGCATTTTTTGCGTGGCAGCCATCGGCACCGTGTCGTCATCGGCAAGGACACGCGCCTGTCGGGCTATATGGTGGAAAATGCGCTGGTCGCAGGCTTCACCGCCGTGGGCATGGACGTGGTGCAGTTCGGGCCGATCCCGACGCCTGCTGTGGCGCTGCTGGCCCATTCGATGCGCGCGGACCTGGGCGTGATGATCTCCGCCAGCCACAATCCCTATTTCGACAATGGCATCAAGCTGTTCGGTCCGGACGGGTACAAATTGTCGGACGAGGATGAGTTGAAGATCGAGGCGCTGTTGTCGCAAGATATTGCGCTTGCCCCGTCCAAGGATATCGGCCGCGCTCGCCGGGTCGAGGATGCGCGCGGTCGCTACATCCATGCGGTCAAGTCCAGCTTCCCCGCCGACCTGCGTCTCGATGGCCTCAAGATCGTGGTCGATTGCGCCAATGGCGCTGCCTATCAGGTCGCGCCGTCCGCCCTGTGGGAACTGGGTGCGACCGTCGTCGCTGTCGGCGTCACCCCTAATGGCACCAATATCAACGATGGCTGCGGATCGACCGCGCCGCTGCTGCTCCAGGAAACCGTAGTGTCGTCCGGCGCGGATGTCGGCATCGCGCTGGATGGCGACGCCGATCGGCTGATCGTGGTCGATGAAAAGGGCAGATTGGTCGATGGCGACCAGATCATGGCGCTGATCGCCGCCAATTTCATGGCGGAAGGTCGGTTGCGTGGCGGCGGGCTGGTCGCGACGATCATGTCGAACCTTGGCCTGGAACGCTTCCTGTCGGGCAAGGGCATCGGCCTGGAACGGACCAAGGTCGGGGACCGCTATGTGTTGGAACGGATGCGCGAAGGCGGCTTCAACATCGGCGGCGAACAGTCAGGGCATATGATCCTGTCCGACTATGCCACGACCGGCGATGGCACGGTTGCCGCCTTGCAGGTGCTGGCCGCGCTGGTGCGTTCCGGCAAGCCCGCCAGCGAGACTTTGCATCAATTCGATCCTGTGCCGCAGCTGCTTAAAAATGTTCGCTTCTCCGGCGGCAAGCCACTGGAGCATGAAGATGTGAAGCGCGTCATCGCCCAGGCCGAAACGGAACTGAACGGCTCTGGCCGCCTCGTCATCCGCCCGTCCGGCACGGAACCGGTGATCCGCGTCATGGCGGAAGGCGATCGGGAAGATCAGGTCAAGGATGTGGTGGAACGCATCTGCGCCGCGGTGGAAAAGGCCGCGGCATGAACTGTTCCCCGGATCGTCATTCCCGCGAAGGCGGGAACCCATCTCCCGACCTTACGCCATTGCGGATAGCTGGGGAGATGGCCCCCCGCCTTCGCGGGGGTGACAATAATGATAAGCGGCTGTCGCTCCATGCTTGAGATGCGCCCCGACTGCGAACGTTGCGGAACGGACCTGCCCGCCGACGAGCCTGGCGCGTTCATCTGTTCGTTCGAATGCACCTTCTGCGCGCCCTGCACGGAGGCGCTGGACGATCGCTGCCCCAATTGCGGCGGCGAATTGATGGATCGCCCGACCCGCATAGGCAAGGCGCTCGCTGGAAATCCCGCCTCCACGGACCGTAAATTCAAGGCATGACTCCCGCCCGCATTCTCATCATCGCCGGTTCCGACAGCGGGGGCGGCGCGGGTATTCAGGCGGACCTGAAGACCGTGACGCTGCTGGGCGGCTTTGGCATGACCGCCATCACGGCGATCACGGCGCAAAATACGCTGGGTGTGCAGGGCGTTCATCCGATCCCAACCGACATGGTGTTGGCGCAGATGGAAAGCTGCATTAGCGACATCGGCGTCGATGCGGTGAAGATCGGCATGATCGGATCGGCGCAGACTGCGGCGGCGGTGGCGGAACGACTGGAACAGCTTGATAACGTGCCAATCGTGTTCGATCCCGTCATGGTCGCGACCAGCGGATCGCTGCTGGCCGACGATGCCACGATCGCCGCGTTCGAAAAACTGATGGCGATCGCCACGCTGGTCACGCCCAATATTCCTGAACTGGCGGCGCTCGGCGGGCAGGAGATCGCGTCGCGCTTCGACACCCATGTCCTGGCGAAAGGTGGTCATGGCGAAGGCCCGATGCTCACGGACCGGTTGATCGCGCCGCGCGGTGTCTTCAACGCTTGGAGCAACGCGCGCATCGACACGCCGCATACGCATGGCACCGGCTGCACGCTGGCGAGTGCCATCGCGACCGGCCTGGGGCAGGGGCTGGATCTGGTCGATGCGATCGAGCGTGGCCGCAAATATGTGCGCGAAGCGCTTCGCCTCGCGCCCGGCCTTGGCGCTGGTCATGGCCCCATGGGGGCGCCCTTCGGTTTCCACGTCTATGCCTGATTTCACCCACGAACTGCGCCATCATCCCGGCCTGGTCGCGGGGGTGGACGAAGCGGGGAGGGGTCCGCTCGCTGGGCCGGTGGTCGCCGCCGCCGTCATCCTCCGCGCGGAAGACTGCCCCGACGGCCTGAACAATTCCAAACAGTTGAGCGCAAAGAAGCGCGCTGCGTTGGAAATCGAGATCAAGGCTCGTGCGCTGTGCTGGGGTGTCGGCATCGCCAGCGTCGCGGAAATAGACGAGATCAACATCCTCTGGGCGACGATGCTGGCGATGAGCCGCGCCGTCGATGCGCTGGGCCATGATTGCGCCCATATACTGGTGGACGGCAATCGTTGTCCCACATGGCGCTGGGCTTCGACCGCGATCGTGGAGGGCGACGCCAAATGCCTTTCGATCGCGGCAGCCTCCATCCTCGCCAAGGAAGAGCGCGACCGGATGATGATCGCGGCGGCGGCGGACCATCCGCATTATGGGTGGGATACGAACAAGGGCTATGGCAGCGCCCGGCATCTGGCCGCGCTGCGCGAACATGGGCCGACCCCGCTCCACCGCCGCAGCTTCGCGCCGGTGGCGCAATTGATGCTGCTGTAAGGCGGCGGTCCGCTCGGCGCCGACGGACCGGCGTCGGTCGAAAGGGCGGATTAGCATTGCCCGCTGGCGGCCCGACCGCTAAGGGGCTTTGCTTTCCGGGCGGCCTTCACAATCCGCGCGTTCAGGGGAAGCAGCATATGAGCGGGGCAGTGACAGTCGGCATCATCATGGGGTCGCGGTCCGACTGGGACACGATGCGCCATGCCGCCGAAACGCTCGATGCGTTGGGCGTCGCCCATGAATGCAAGGTGGTGTCCGCCCACCGTACCCCGCAGCGCCTCTATGATTATGCCACCGGCGCGGTAGCGCGCGGCCTGAAGGTCATCATCGCAGGCGCGGGCGGCGCGGCGCATCTGCCGGGCATGACCGCGTCGATGACCCGCCTGCCGGTGCTGGGCGTGCCGGTCGAATCCAAGGCGCTCAAAGGCATGGATTCGCTGCTGTCCATCGTCCAGATGCCCGGCGGCATCCCCGTCGCCACGCTGGCGATCGGCAAGCCCGGCGCGATCAATGCGGGCCTGCTGGCCGCCGCGATCCTGGCGATCACGGATGATGCGCTGGCGGCGCGGCTCGACGCCTGGCGTGCGCGCCAGACCGACGCCGTGGCCGAAACCGTCGAGGATTGAAGGGACCGCCCATGACGACCATCGCCCCCGGCGGCACCATCGGCATACTCGGCGGCGGCCAACTCGGCCGGATGATCGCCACGGCGGCCGCGCAGCTGGGCTACCGCACCTGCATCTATGCGCCCGAAGACAGCGGCCCGGCGGCCGACGTGTCACCGCGCTGGACGCAGGGCGCCTATGAGGATGCCGATGCGCTGGCCGCCTTTGCCGACGGCGTCGATGTGGTCACTTACGAGTTCGAAAATATCGATCCGGTGGCTGTCGAAGTACTGGCCTCCCACGGCTTGGTCCGTCCCGGCGCGCAGGCGCTGCGCGTGGCGCAGGACCGCTTGGCGGAAAAGCGCTTCGTCTGCGATCTCGGTGGGCTGACCGCGCCGTTCGCGCCGGTGGAAAGCCTGGACGATCTGGAAAGCGCGATCGAGCACGTGGGCAGCCGCGCGATTCTCAAGACCAACCGCATGGGCTATGACGGCAAGGGGCAGGCGCGCTTGTCGGAGCCGGGCGATGCGGTCGGCGCATGGAACGCCATCGGGCGCCAAAGCGCGATCCTGGAAGGGTTCGTGACGTTCGACCAGGAGTTTTCCGTCATATTGGTGCGCGGGCATGACTGCGCGGTGCGGTTCTGGGATTCGGCGGCCAATGTGCATGTCGACGGCATTCTCGCCACCTCCACCGTGCCCGCTGGCGCAGTGATAGAGGGGCAGGTGGCGCAGGCCCGGGACATGGCGCAGCGGATCGCCGATGCGCTGGATTATGTCGGCGTGCTGACCTGCGAATTTTTCGCCAGCGCCGACGGGCCGGTGTTCAACGAAATGGCGCCGCGCGTGCACAATAGCGGGCATTGGACGATCGAGGGCGCGGTGACGAGCCAGTTCGAAAATCATGTCCGCGCCATTTGCGGCCTGCCGCTGGGCGACACGGCGCTGGCCGCGCGGGGCGTGGCGATGCGCAACCTGATCGGCGACGATGCGCATGACTGGCAGGCGATCCTGTCCGACCCGGCCAATCATCTGCACCTCTACGGCAAGCATGAAGCGCGGCCGGGGCGCAAGATGGGGCATGTGACGCGGCTCAGTCTATGAGCACCGCGCTACCCGCCTCCTTCGTCATCCCCGCGAAGGCGGGGATCCATCTCCGACTCTATCCCAGCCCGCAAGGTCGGGAGATGTGTTCCCGCCTCCGCGGGAATGACGGGTTGGCGGAAGAATGAGTTGCGCAGAGATCGTCCTGGTCCTCGCCCGCGCCGATAATGGAATTATCGGCAAGGATGGCGACCTGCCGTGGCGCTTGCCTGCGGATTTGAAGCATTTCAAGGCGGTGACGCTGGGCCACCCCATGGTGATGGGGCGCAAGACGTTCGACAGCCTGCCGGGCCTGCTGCCCGATCGCCGCCATATCGTGCTGACGCGCGATCGGACCTGGACCGCCACTGGAGCGGAAGTCGCGCATGACGTCGAAGATGCGATCGCTCTGGCCGACGCACCCATGGTCATGGTGATCGGCGGCGCGGAGATTTATCGGCTGTTCCTGGATCGGGCGGATCGGATCGAACTCACGGAAGTGCATATGGACGCGGAGGGCGACGCCAGCATCGCTTATCCCAATTCCGGGACGTGGCGCGAACATGGCCGGGCGGATCATCCTGCGGTCGATGGGCGTCCGGCCTATAGTTTCGTGACGTTGGTGCGGCGTTAGCCACCATCTGCTCTCGCGCAGGCGGGAGCCTGACCGTGACCGTGGAACCGGGGTTCCGCCTGCGCGGGAACATGGGGCGATGAAGGATGAACAGCGCATTGCCACGCTTCGCCCACCCCCCTATAGGCCGCGCCATGGAGCGGCTTAGCAGCAGCGCCCCGGTTCCTGCGCATCTGCGTGGGAGCGTCATGGCGCTCGGCAATTTCGATGGATTTCATGGCGGCCATCAGGCGGTGGTCGGCCGTGCCGTCGCACGTGCGCGGGCGGAAGGACGGCCCGCGATCATCGCCACTTTCGATCCGCATCCCATGCGGCTGTTCCGGCCCGAAACGCCCAGCTTTCGCCTGACCTCGCTGGACCAGCGAGCGGCTCTTTTCGCGCGGGCGGGGGCGGACGCGATGCTGGTGTTCGATTTTACCGCGTCGCTCGCCGCGCTGGATGCAGCGGCCTATGTCCGGCTGTTGACGGATCAGTTGGGTGTCAGCGCTGTCGTCACCGGTGAGGATTTCACCTTCGGTCATGGGCGCAGCGGCACGGTCGCCAGCTTCGCCCAACTCGGCCTGCCCGCCGAAGCGATCGCGCCGGTGGCGGACGGGGCGGGGATCATCTCGTCCAGCCGTATCCGCGCCGCATTGCAAGCTGGCGATTGCGCCACCGCGACGCGGCTGCTGACGCGGCCCTTCGCCATCCAGGGGACGGTGCAGCATGGCGACAAGCTGGGCCGGACGATCGGCTTTCCCACCGCCAATATCGATATGGGCCAGTATCTGCGGCCCGCTTATGGCATTTATGCGGTGCGCGGACTGTTGCCCGACGGGCGCGTGCTGGACGGCGCGGCGAACCTCGGCGTCCGCCCCAGCTTCGATCCGCCCAAGGAATTGCTGGAACCGCATTTCTTCGATTTCGCCGAAAGCCTCTATGATCAGTCGATCGAGGTGCAATTGATCCAATATCTCCATCCCGAACTGAAATATGACGGGCTGGACGCGCTGATGGCCGGGATCGCGAAGGACTGCGACGATGCGCGGCAAATCCTTGCGGGAACGCCTTACGTCGCTTAAGGCCGCGCAGTTATTCCTAACCCCGTTCGCTTTAAGCGAAGTCGAGAAGCGGCCAGCGCCGTGCCTGGGTTTCTCGACTGCGCTCGAAACGAACGGATGTTTGCAGATACCGGACCCCCATGACCGACGCACCTGACTACAAGTCCACCGTTTTCCTGCCGCAAACCGACTTTCCGATGAAGGCGGGGCTGGCCCAGAAGGAACCGGCCATCGCGGCGCAGTGGGAGGCGATGGACCTCTATGGCAAGCTGCGCGAAAAGCGCGCCGGGCGCGAACGCTTCATCCTGCATGACGGCCCGCCCTACGCCAATGGTGACATCCATATGGGCCATGCGATGAACAAGGTGTTGAAGGACATCATCGTTCGATCGCAATCCTTGCTGGGCAAGGATGCGCCCTATGTGCCCGGATGGGATTGCCACGGCCTGCCGATCGAATGGAAGATCGAGGAAGAATATCGCAAGAAGAAGCTGAACAAGGACGAGGTGCCCGCCGCTGAGTTCCGCGCCCAGTGCCGCGCCTATGCCGACCGCTGGGTGGGCGTGCAGAAAGAGCAGTTCAAGCGGCTGGGCGTGATGGGCGATTGGGCCGATCCGTATCTGACGATGAAGTTCGACGCCGAAGCGACGATCGTCGGCGAATTGCTCAAGTTCGCCGAAAGCGGGCAGTTGTACCGCGGGGCCAAGCCGGTGATGTGGTCGCCGGTGGAAAAGACCGCGCTGGCTGAAGCCGAGGTCGAATATGAGGATGTGACGTCGACCCAGATCGACGTAGCGTTCGAGATCGTGGAAGCGCCGAACGCGCCGGAGCTGGTCGGCGCGTTTGCGGTGATCTGGACGACGACCCCCTGGACGATCCCGGTGAACCAGGCGATCGCTTATGGGGAGGAGATTGAGTATTTCTTGGTTACTGACGAGCAGCGGCGCTATTTGATCGCAGGGCTGTTGTTCACGGCTTTTGCCACTAGGTTCGAGGCCGTCAATTCAGACTTGAAATTATGGCAGGTGACGGATGATAGCGGAGAACCGATTGTATTTCGGGGCGCCGATCTCGCCGGAGCCATCGCGCGCCACCCGATGGCCAAATCCCTCCGTCATCCCGGCGAAAGCCGGGATCCCGCTTCTTTTTCCGGCGGTGTCGAAGGCAGCGGGACCCCGGATCAAGTCCGGGGTGACGATAAGACGCAATTGGGCTTCTTCGATCGCCCCCGGCCCTTCCTGCCGGCCGACCACGTCACCACCGACGCGGGCACCGGCCTCGTCCATATGGCCCCCGACCATGGCGAGGAGGATTTCATCGCCTGCAAGAAGCTGGGCATCGACCCGGTCTTCGCGGTCAACGACGCAGGCTTCTATCGCGACGATTGGGATTGGTTGCCTGGGCAGGGCAGCGTCATCAACACCAAGTTCAATGGCGTGGACGGCCCGATCTGCACCGATCTGCGCGCTGCCGGCGCGCTGCTGAGCGCCAGCGACTTCCGCCACAGCTATCCCCATAGCTGGCGGTCGAAGGCGCGGATCATCTATCGTTGCACCCCGCAATGGTTCATCCCGATGGATAAGCCCCAGAACGGTGCGTTTGCCGACGTGGACGGCGGCGTCATGCCTACGCCGGTCGCCTCCAACTGCGCGACGCTGCGCGAAATCGCGCTCGATGCGATCGAGCAGACCCGCTGGGTGCCCGAGCGATCGACCAATCGCATCCGGTCCATGGTGGAAGGCCGCCCCGACTGGGTCATCAGCCGCCAGCGCGCCTGGGGCGTGCCGATCGCCCTCTATGTCCATCGCAAGAGCGGCCAATATCTGGTCGATCCTGCGGTCAATGCCCGCATCATTGAGGCGTTCAAGGGCGCAGGCGCGGATGCCTGGTTCGGCGCGGATCATCAGGCGCTGCTCGGCCCGGATTACGACCTTAATGACTATGAGGTCGTAAACGACATTCTCGACGTGTGGTTCGACAGCGGTTCGACCCATAGTTTCGTGATCGAGGCGCGCTATGGCGAGGGCGTTCGCGCCAATCTCTATGTCGAAGGGTCCGACCAGCATCGCGGCTGGTTCCAGTCCTCCTTGCTGGAAGCAAGCGGCACGCGCGGTCGCGCGCCTTATGACGCCGTACTGACCCACGGCTTCGCGCTCGACGGTACGGGCAAGAAAATGTCCAAATCACTGGGCAATGTTGTCGATCCGCTCAAGATCATGGGCGAAAGCGGCGCGGATATCCTGCGCGTTTGGGTCGCCAGCACCGACTATTTCGATGACGTGCGGATCGGCAAGGAAGTGCTGGCCGGATCGTCCGATGCCTATCGCAAGCTGCGCAATACCTTCCGTTACATGTTGGGCGCGCTGTCCGACTATGACGACACGACGGAAGCGGTCAGCTATGCGCAGATGCCGGAACTGGAGCGCTATATGCTCCATCGGCTCGCGACACTGGACGCGGAACTGCGCGGCGTGGTGGACCTGGGCGCGAAGAGCGAAAATTGGCTGGAGTTCAGCCGCTATACCCGTGCGATCTTCGATTTCGCCAATAGCGACCTGTCGGCCTTCTTCTTCGATATCCGCAAGGATTGCCTCTATTGCGATGCCAAGAGCGATCCCAAGCGGCGCGCCTATCGGACACTGCTCGATACGCTGTTCCATGCGCTGGTGCGCTATGTCGCGCCGATCATCCCCTTTACCGCCGAAGAAGTGTGGCAGAGCCGTTTCCAAAATCCGGCGGAAAGCGTCCATTTCCTGGAATGGCCGGAGATCGACCATCGCTGGATCGACACGGATCTGGACGACAAGTGGACCGAGCTGCGCAACCAGCGCGAGCAGGTCAACGAAGCGATCGAACCGTTGCGGCGGGAAAAGATCATACGGTCCAGCCTGGACGCCGACGTCACCATGGGTGAATTGCTGCCGGTGGGCGATGTCGATTTCGCCGAAGTGGCGATTGTCGCGCGGGTAACCATGGGCGAGGGCGACGGAATCGTCGTGACGCCCAGCGAATGGCATAAATGTGGCCGCTGCTGGCGCAAGCTGCCGGAGGTGACGGAGGATGGGCTGTTGTGCGACCGCTGTGACGAGGTGCTGAAGGCATGAGCGTCAAGCCAGGTATCAATCACCGCCCGCTGGGCTTGACCGTCGCGATCGTGACGTTGGCGCTCGACCAACTGATCAAATATAGCGTGACCTATCCGCTGGCGCTCAAAAGCCGGGCGGACGGGATCGATATCCTGCCGATCTTCCGCCTGCGCTGGCTGGAGAATAGGGGCGTGTCTATGGGCTTCTTCCATGCCGACACCGATGTTGCCCGCTGGGCGCTGGTGGGGATGACGATGCTGATCGCCGGGTTCGTCGCGGTGTGGATGTGGCGTGAAAAGGCGCGACAGGATGTGACCGCGCTGGGCCTGGTGCTGGGCGGGGCGATCGGCAATATCGTGGATCGGATGCGGCTGGGCTATGTGGTCGATTATGCCGACCTGCATTTCGGTGAATGGCGGCCTTTCCTGATTTTCAACCTGGCGGATGCCGCGATCACCATCGGCGTGCTGATCCTGCTTGCGCGGGCGTTGCTGCTGCGCGACAAGGGCGCAAATACGGAGACTTTGAAGTAATGCGTAAACTGATCCTCGCCGTCGGCCTTGTGTCCACCCTGTCCGCCTGCGGCGGCGGCGGCGGGCTGATGAACCGCCAGCGTCCCGACGAATTCGCCGTTTCGCGTCAGGCGCCGCTGGTCATCCCGCCCGACTTCGCGCTGGTGCCCCCGGCGCCGGGCACGCCTGCTGCGGCTTCGGCCGATTCGAGCAAGGCGGCGATGGACGCGATGTTCGGCGGCCCTGCGGCGCGCAGCGCGGGCGAAGGCGCCACGCTGAACGCAGCCGGTCGTGCCAATGCGGCTGCGGGCATCCGCTCGTCGGTCGGCGATCCAGGCACCGAGGTCGTGGACAAGGGCGCGACGACTCGCGATATCATCGCTGCGCCGGAAGGCGACGGCCAGGACGCGCGCGCCGCGACGCCGCAGCCCTGACAGATCGGGCGGCGCGGATGATCGCGCCGTCATGGAGCAGGGGATGAAGCGAATCGTCCCCTGTTTTTTATTCGAGTTATCCGCGTTGGTTGCAGTTATTTCGCCGGGCGATAGCTGATCTGCGCCTTGCCGATTGCGCGGACGGGCAGATGCAGTCCCCGACCATAGGCGCGAATTTCCCCGGTTTCATAGCGGTCGGCATGGGCGCGAATCAGAAAGTCGCCCTCGCGCTTTTCCGCGATGGCATTGCCGATCTTGCCTTTCAGCTTATCGATGTCCTTGGCAAAATTCTGCGTCAGGGCGGATGCTATCAGTTCCGAAAAGCCCGGACTTTGGCCGATCGCTAGCAGCATGTCGCCGCCGATCCCATCCGTACTGCCGGTGATCTCCGGATCGGTGAAGGCGACCGTGGCAGAATTGGGTGCGTTCGTCGGCCGCGCTGCCAGCCAGATGCGGCCATGCGTTTCGCCTATGCCCCCCACTGGCGGCTTCGCTACGACATTGATGCCCACTGCGACCCGGCCACCGGTGGCGCCGTAGCAACTGACGCGATCAAATCGCACCATGACCGGTCCGATGCCCGGCAGATCGAAGGGGCGCGTGGACCGCTTGGTCAGGGCGCGCTGGATCACCGGTTGCAGTTCGCGATATTGCGCCGTGACTGGGATGAAGAAGGACAGGCGGCTACCCGGCTGCGATCGATCGAGCGGGGGCAGGGGCGATGGTGACGGATCGGCCGGACGATCGCCGACGAAGGTCTCGGTCGTCGCCTCCATGCCCAGGTCCAGCCGCAGCGTCTGTCCGCGCATGCTATAGCCGTTGTAAAAGATTTTCGCCGGGGTGATCCGCATCCAAACAGGCGGATTGCGCTGGTTCACGTTGAGCGTGACGAAAGCCTGCCGCCACAGGCGTTCCGCTTCGCCGCGCAGGTTCATCTTGGCCAGCTCGCGCGGCAGGTCGCGTTCCAGCCGCCGGACGATGGGCTGGAGCTTTTCATCCGCCTTTTCCGTAAAGCGGATGCGCTGGCCCAGGAAATCGATGCCGGGCGGATCGGTCCAATCATAATGCAGGCGCACGGTGCCATGGGGTTGCCAGTCGGACGCGACATCGATCGCGATGCGCGCCTGGACCATGGCCGATCCCGTGGCGGTTTCGCCCTTCAACACGCCGCCCACGTCGCGCGCCGCAATCTGGGCATGGATCGGGAGGGTTGCGATGATGTCCTTGCCTTCGCCCCGCAACGTCACCGCGCCGCGCGTCACGATGCCGACGATGGTGCAGCCGATGGGTGGCGTGACCTTTACCGTCTCACCGAAGATGCGAACCTTCTGGGGCGCTATGCAGCGCGGCGAATGTTGATTGATGGTCCATAGCGTGCGCGGGATCGCCTGGTCGATCGCCGCGCGCAGGGCTGCGGCGTCCGCGTCGATCGGGACGGCGATCACCGATCGTTCGCGTGGCGTGGGCACGGGATCGCTGGCGCGCGGTGGGGCCGTATCGGCCGGTTTCTGATGGCAGGCGGCGCAAAGCAGGGATAGCGTGATAAGCGGCCAGTGACGGATCGAACGGCGTACCGATTCCGATGCCTGCGTTCGCCCCCTCACATACCCCTCCATTCTGGTCCGAGCCGACACGCATCTTATCGCATGTTCGGCCCGGTCAGCTTAGGACGCGAAGCGAGGCATTTGGTTCCTACCGGGGGTCAGGCCCGGGCTTCAGCGCCCACGCTATTGTGGCGCAGCGCGGTCAAGACCGTATCGACGATCGCGTCGGCATCCAGACGGGCGTCGGCATATTGTTTTTCCGGCTTGTCCTGATCCTGGAAGATGTCGGGCAGGCGCATGGTGCGCAGTTTCAGGCCATTGTCGATGAGGCCGAGGTCGCTGGCGAGGGTCAGGACGTGCGCGCCCAGTCCGCCGATCGCGCCTTCCTCGATCGTGACGGCGACTTCATGGGTGGTCAGCAGCTTGCGGATCAGCGCCTCGTCAAGCGGTTTGGCGAAGCGCAGGTCGGCGACGGTGGTGGACAGCCCCTTGGCCTCCAGCGCTTCGGCGGCCTTGAGCGCTTCCTCCAGCCGCGTGCCGAGCGAGAGAATGGCGACCTGCCGCCCTTCGCGCACGATGCGGCCCTTGCCGATGTCCAGCCGTTCGGGGATCGCAGGCATAGCGACGCCGGTGCCGTTGCCACGTGGGTAACGCAGCGCGATCGGGCCATTGTCATGCACGGCGGCGGTGTGGACCATATGGACCAGTTCGGCCTCATCGGCTGCCGCCATCACCACCATGTTGGGCAAGGTGGCGAGATAGGTGACGTCGAAACTGCCTGCATGGGTCGATCCATCCGCCCCGACCAGGCCAGCGCGATCGATGGCGAAGCGGACCGGCAGATTCTGGATCGCCACGTCATGCACGACCTGATCATAGGCGCGTTGCAGGAAGGTCGAGTAGATGGCGCAGAAGGGACGCATGCCTTCGGCGGCGAGGCCCGCGGCGAAGGTGACGGCATGTTGTTCGGCGATGCCCACGTCGAAGATGCGGTCGGGAAAGACCTGCTGGAATTTGTCCAGCCCGGTGCCGGACGGCATGGCCGCGGTGATGGCGCAGACGGTCGGGTCGCGCTGCGCTTCGGCGATCAGCGCCTGGGCGAATACATTGGTGTAGCTTGGTGGGCCGGGGGGCGCCTTGGCCTGTGCGCCGGTGACGATGTCGAATTTCTGGACGCCATGATATTTATCGGCGGCCGCTTCGGCCGGGGCGTATCCCTTGCCTTTTTGTGTGACGACATGGACCAGGCACGGACCTTCGGCGGCGTCGCGCACATTTTCCAGCACCGGGATCAACTGGTCCAGATTATGGCCGTCGACCGGGCCGACATAGTAGAAGCCCAATTCTTCGAACAACGTGCCACCCATCGCCATGCCGCGTGCGAACTCGTCCGTCTTGCGCGCGGCATTGTGGAGCGGGCGGGGCAGTTTGCGAGCGAGCCGCTTGGCAAGGTCGCGCAGGCCCAGAAACTCGCGGCTCGATACCAGGCGGGCGAGATAGGCGGACAGGCCACCGACCGGCGGGGCGATCGACATGTCATTGTCGTTCAGGATCACGACCAGGCGATTGCCCGCCGCGCGGGCGTTGTTCATTGCCTCATAGGCCATGCCCGCCGACATCGCGCCATCGCCGATCACCGCGATGCCCTTGCCGGGGCGATCCTGCATCTTGTTGGCGACCGCGAAGCCCAGGGCGGCGCTGATCGAAGTGGAGCTATGTGCTGCGCCGAAGGGGTCGAATTCGGATTCGCTGCGCTTGGTGAAGCCGGACAGGCCGCCGCCCATGCGCAGGGTGCGGATACGGTCGCGGCGACCAGTCAATATCTTGTGCGGATAGCATTGATGGCCGACGTCCCAGACCAATTTATCGTTGGGCGTATCGAACACATAATGGATCGCGGTGGTCAGTTCGACCACGCCCAGGCCCGATCCCAGATGGCCGCCGGTCACGCCGACGGCGGAAATGACTTCCTGCCGCAGTTCGTCGGCGACCTGGCGCAGATCTTCAGGCTTGAGCGCGCGCAAGTCCGAAGGCCAGACGACCTGGTCGAGGAGCGGGGTTTGCGGACGATCATTCATGTAAAATATAAACTCCGAGAGGCCGCCAGGCCGTTCGCTGCGCCAGTAGCGCGCATCATCAGGCGGCGCATTTCGCGCAGGTGCCCAAAATTTCGATCACCGGCCGTTCGGGATGAAATCCTTCCTGCACCGCGACGGCGCGCACGTCGTTCGTCACCTTGTCGTCATCGACATGGGTGGCCTGCTTGCAGGTGCGGCATACCAGAAAGATGCAGTCATGGTGGCAGCCGGGATGGGCATTGGCGATATAAGCGTTGGCGCTTTCGACCCGCATGGCGATGTTGTTCGTCACGAACAGGTCGAGGATGCGATAGACGCTGTTGGGCGCGACCCGCTTGCCGCGCGCCTTCGACACGGTATCGGCGATGTCATAGGCGGAGGCGGGGCGTTCTTCGGCCGCCAGCGCATCGAAAATGGCGGCGCGCATCGGCGTCCATTGTTCGTTCTGCGCCTCCAGCGTGGTGCGTGCGGCGTCGGCCAGCTTTACGCCGGTCGGCTCCTGATGATGATGGTGGTCATGGTCGGCCATGTCGTTCAATCTAGGCTTGCAAGGGGTAAGGGGCAAGGGCGCGCTGTTAACGCTGCCCAAAGGTCCAGGCCGCCCACAGCCAGCCCGCGATCATCAGCGTGCCACCGACCGGCGTCACCGCGCCCAGCCATTTGGGACCGCCCAGCGCCATGACATAGAGGGAGATGGCGAAGATCGCCGCGCCGACCAGCATCAGCACGGCCGCCCCGCGGGCGACGCCCATGATCGCGATCGCCGCGACGGCATGGATCAATTGATAGACGCCGCCGGTGCGCAGCCATTCCGCCGCCTTGGGATTGGCGACGCCGTGCGCCCCGAACGCGCCCGCGCCGATGGCAAGTGCGGCTGACAGGCAGGCCAATAATGCGATCATGCCTCTTCTCCATCCCCGCGGCTGAGCAGTCGCATGGACTTGCCCGGTCGATACATCAAGTCCTTGGCCGCGAGCAGCGTGCCCTGTTCGGTCTGGAGGGCAAGGCGCTGCGTATCATTGTCGCGATATTGGCGCTCGACTTCCTCGACCTCGTCATCGGGTACGCCCAGCGACTGCATCGCCTGCACGCCCATGCAGATGGCCAATTCATAGACTTCGCGCACTACGCCGGCCAGGTCCATATCCTGCAATTCCAGCAATTGCCGCCGGTCGAAGACGCGGACCATCAGGGCCGCCTGCGGGAAGGCGTGGGCGATCGGTTGCAGCGCGCGCGAATCGAGCGAAGGATCGTCGATGCAGAAGGCGATGAGGCGCGCGTCGTCGGCCCCGGCACGCTGGAGCAGGTCCATGCGGGTGCCATCGCCATAATAGACCTTCATGTCGAACTGGCTCGACACCTCGATCTGCGATGGCTTCTTGTCGATCAGGGTGACGGCGAAGCCATGGCCCATCAGCATCTGTGCGACCGTCTGGCCGAAGCGGCCATAGCCCACGATGATGGCGGAGCCGCGCGGCGCGTCTTCCGGGCCGGGCAGGTCTCCCTGATCCTTTGGCTTGGCAAATTCGAAGCGGCGGGCAAACAGCATCAGGAAAGGCGTCGTCGCCATCGAAAAGGTGACGATGGCGCTGAACAGGCTGGCGGCTTCCGGCGCGATCAGCAGGGCGTTTTGCGCCTGGGCGAAGAGGACGAAGCCGAACTCGCCGCCTTGGGACAGCAGCAGGCCTGCGCCGATCGCCTGTTGCCAGGCCATGCCGAACAGGCGGGCAAGGCCGGTGATGATCGCCGCCTTGGTCGCGACCAGGATCAGCGCCATGGACAGGACGAACAGCGGGTTGGCTGCGACGGCGTGCAGGTCCAGCACCATGCCGACGGCCAGGAAGAAGAGGCCGAGCAGGATCGATCGGAAAGGTTCGACGTCCGCCTCTATTTCATGCCGGTAGGGCGAATCAGCGAGCATCACGCCTGCGACGAAAGCGCCGAGCGCGGTCGACAGATGCAGGCTGTGCATCAAGGCGGCGGCGGCGATGACGGTGAAGAGGCCGACGGTCACGAACAATTCGCGCTCGCCAAGCCGCCCGACCAGTTGCAGCAGCGGGCGCAGGATGAAGCGACCCGCCAGCACGAGGCCCGCAATGGCCGCGACGGTATAGGCCGCCATCATCCATCCGGGCGGTCCTGCCGCGTCCGCCGGATTGCGGGATAGAGCCGCGACGATGGTGATAAGCGGGACGATCGAGAGATCCTGGAACAGCAGGATCGAAAAGACCTTTTCGCCGAAGGGCGAGTTGATGCGCCCGCTGGATTTGAGGCCCGGCAGCACCTGCGCGGTGGAGGACAGCGCGAGCGGTAAGCCGAGTGCGATCGCCGCGCCCCAGGTAAAGCCGGTGGAATAGAAGATGATCGCGGTCAGGATGCTGCCGCACAGCACCACCTGCGCCAGGCCGAGCGCGAAGATGTCGCGTTTCAGTCGCCAAAGGCGGGCAGGATGCAGTTCGAGGCCGACGAGGAAAAGCAGCAGGACGATGCCGATTTCGGCAATAGCGAGCTTCGATTCGCCACCGCCGACCAGGCCCAGCCCCTGCGGCCCGACCAGCGCGCCCGCCACGAGATAGCCCAGTACGGCACCGAGGCCGAAGCGACGGAAGAGGATGACGAACAGCACTGCTGCGCCCAGCAGGATCACGCCTTCGCTAAGCAGCATGTCGGTGGCGCTGACGGGCACCGGCGGAACGGAGGAAGCGGGCACGGAGGAGGATGGTACTGGCATCAGGCGTCGGCTTGTCTGGCGGCTTCGGCGATCGCTTCGAAGCCCAGGCGGATGGACGCGTGGCGAGCAGGATAGTCGCGGGCCGGGGCCAGTATGGCGAGGCCCGGCCAGAAATCGAGATCGTCGCTGTCGCCTGCCAGATAGGCGGCGAGTTTGTCGCGGGCGTCAGCGAGTTCGTCGGCAGTAAGGCCGATCGCATGGCCCGCCATCAGTGCGGCCGACGCCTGGCCCAGCGCGCAGGCCTTGACGTCCAGCCCCATGTCCAGGAGGCGGCCGTCCGCCATTCTGACATCCGCTGCCACGCGCGATCCGCAGACGGGTGAGCGCTTTTCCACGCTGGCATGCGCGTCTGGCAGGCGGGCGTGGTGCGGGATGCTGGCGGCGAGCCGCAGGATGTCATTGTTATACAGGGGGGCGTTCATGGCGATCCATGTAGGACAGGATCGGCGCGGGGTGAAGGCGGCGAATGGTCCAGCAAGGAAAATAGAAGGCAACAGATTGGGTAAGGCCCACGAAGCGCAGGAAGAGGCATTATCCGTTCCCCGGGCGCAAGCCGGGGTCCAGTGCCACGGTTTGAACTGGCCCCGGCCTGCGCCGGGGAACAGACAGTTGGTTGGGCCACGCATATTGCGATCAGCTATTAGCCGTCCGACCATTGTTTCCATTGGCACCACGCCCTATCGCCCGATCCATGAAGATACTGGTCGATGCCGATGCCTGCCCCGTGAAGGAGGAGATCTACAGGGTCGCCTGGCGGCATGAAATCCCCGTGACGATCGTGAGCAACAGCCCGATCCGCATTCCCGCCCATCCGCTGCTCGACCGGGTGGTGGTGAGCGACGGGTTCGATGCGGCGGACGACTGGATTGCCGAGCGGGCGGATGCGGCGTCTATCTGCATCACGACCGACATCTTGCTGGCCGATCGCTGCCTGAAGGCGGGGGCTGTGGTGATCGCGCCGAATGGCAAGCCCTTTACGCTGAGTTCCATCGGCGCGGCGGTGGCGACGCGGGCGATCATGGCGGACCTGCGGGCGGGCGCGGTGGGCGATCCGATCGGCGGGCCGCCGCCTTTCGGCAAGGTTGACCGCTCGCGCTTTCTCCAGGCGCTGGACGAAGCTATCGTCCGCATGAAGCGGGGGCGATGATGGCGGACAACGACGCCATTTGGGACGCGATCGTCCTGGGCGCGGGGGCGGCGGGGATGATGTGCGCCAGCGTTGCGGGGCAGCGCGGCAAGCGCGTGCTGCTGGTCGATCATGCCGATGCGGTGGGCAAGAAAATCCTGATTTCCGGTGGCGGGCGGTGCAATTTCACCAATATCCATACTGCCGCCGATCGCTATCTGTCGGCCAATCCGCATTTCGCCAAGTCGGCGCTGGGGCGATATACGGCGGCGGACTTCATCGGACTGGTCGATCGCCATGGCATCGCCTGGCATGAAAAGACGCTGGGGCAGCTGTTCTGCGACGGGTCGGCCAAGCAGATCGTCGCGATGTTGGCGGAGGAATGCGCCACGGGCGGCGTGACGATGGCGCTGGCACAGGCGGTGGCGAATGTCGAGCATGGCGATGGCCTGTATCGGATGACGATCGGTGGGGCGGTGCATCGAGCGCCTGCGCTGGTGCTAGCGACAGGCGGGCCATCGATCCCCAAAATGGGGGCGACCGGGTTCGCCTATGATGTGGCACGGCATTTCGGGCTGTCGATCGTGCAGCCGCGCCCGGCGCTGGTACCCTTTACGCTGGGGCCGGAAGAGGCGCTGTTTCAGTCGCTTGCCGGGGTTTCCGCCGATGTCGAGGTGCGGTGGAACAAGGTGCGGTTTCGCGAAGCGGCGCTGTTTACGCATCGTGGGCTGTCCGGCCCGGCGATGTTGCAGATTTCCTCCTACTGGCAACATCGCACGTCGATCCAGGTCGATTTCCTGCCGGACAGGGACGGCGACTGGTTGCTCGCGGAAAAGCGGGATCGGCCCCGCACCAGCCTGCGCAAAGTAGTGGGGCAGGCGTTGACCGAGCGACTGGCCGATACGCTGCTGGAGCGGATCGGCGTGCAGGGGGAAATGGGCAATCTGTCCGACAAGGTCTTGCGGCAGGTGGCCGCGCGGCTGGGCGACTGGCCCTTCGCGCCGTCGGGGACGGAGGGCTATGCCAAGGCCGAAGTGACGGTGGGCGGAATCGCGACGGCTGGGCTTTCGTCGCGGACGATGGAGGCGGCCAAGGTGCCGGGACTTTATGCCATTGGCGAGGCCGTGGATGTCACCGGCTGGCTGGGTGGCTATAATTTCCAATGGGCCTGGGCCAGCGGCTGGGCGGCGGGGCAGGCGGTTTAGTCTGGATCGTGTTCCCGTGCTTTTGGCGGTGGGCTACCGCCCGGTCATCGCCCTTGCGTTGGCAAGGAACGTCCGGCCGATGCGGATTTCGCCGCCGTCGGCCAGCGCGGCGAACCACACGCCGCTGCCGTCGTGGCGTAGGCGGGCGATATGGTCGCGGCGGACGATGTGGCTGCGATGCAGGCGGACGAATTGCTGGGGGTCGAGCCGTTCCTCCAGGCTGCTGATGGTCTGGTGCAGCAAATAGCTGTGGGCGCTGACATGCAGGCGCATATAGTCGCGCTCGGCCTCGATCCGGTCGATCTGGTCGGTGGCGATGCGGATCAGTTCGGAACGATGCGGCACCCAAAATTCTTCGGCCCATTCCGGGGCGGGCGCGCTGGTGACGGCAGGCGCGTCGCCGGGCGTTAGGTTGCGCAGTGCCACTTCCACCCGGTCGATCGCGCGGGTCAGCCGATCATGGGCGACGGGTTTGAGCATATAGTCGACGGCGGCAAGATCGAACGCCTCGACCGCGAACCCCTCGAACGCGGTCACGAAGATCACGGCGGGGCGGATGCCCATGCGACCCACGGCGCGGGCGACGCCGATGCCGTCGAGCAGGGGCATAGCGATGTCGAGCATGACGAGGTCGGGCTTCAACCCTTCGATCAGGCGCAGCGCGGCTTCGCCGTCCGTGGCGGTGCCGACAAGGGCGATGCGCGGTTCGCGGGCGCAAAGCATCTGGAGGCGTTCGACGGCCAGCGGTTCGTCATCGACGATCATGGTGCGGATGGATGGCGTGGACATGGACGTCAGCAACCCCGGCGAATGATGGGTAGAGTGAGGAGGACGGAGAAGCCGTGCCCTTCGCGCGGACCATAGACGATCCGGCCCTGATCCCCAAAACGCGCGGTCAGCCGATCGCGGACATTGGCCAGGCCGATGCCGCTGCCGCCGTCGGACTGGCCGGGCGGATTGTCGCCATCGTCGGTGACGGCGATGTGCATCAATTCGCCATCCTCCCGCGCAGTAATGCGGATTTCCACCGGGCTGGACGTGCGTGAGACGCCATATTTGATCGCGTTTTCGACCAGCGGCTGGAGGATGAGGCCGGGGACGCAGGCGCTCATCAGTGCGGGCGGGATGTCGATTACCGTGTCGAGCCGGTCGGGGAAGCGGACACCTTCGATATCCAGATAGAGTTTCTGGAGATGCACTTCCTCCTCCAGCGGCACATCGTCCAACGGATCGCCGGTCAGGCTGGTGCGGTAGAAGTTGGAGAGCGACATGATCATCTGCTCCGCTTCGTCCGGGCGGTTGCGCATGACCAGGGTGGAGAGCGAGTTTAGCGTGTTGAACAGGAAATGCGGGTTCACCTGATAGCGCAGGGATCGCAGTTCGGCCTGCTGGGCGGCGCGTTCCAGACGATCGGCGCGGCGTTCGGTGCGGTGGGCCTCGCTGGCATAGGACAGAGCGAGGTAGAGACCCGCCCAGGCGGCGAGGAAGAAGTAGCGGCTGATCGCATCTTCTACGATCTGAACGAGGACATAGCCTTGCTCCGCCATCTCCTTATGCGTTTCTGAGTTGGGGAAGATGTTCACCGGGTCATAGACGTTGAAGATATAATAGTTGGCCGCCGCCATCGCGAGCGCGAAGGGGGCGGCAAGGGAAAAGGCGGCGAGGATACGTACGGCCAGCGGCTTGCCATCGACACGGCGCAAGGTGAGATAGAGGATCCACGTCACGATGATGCCGATCACCGCGACGACCATGCGCCGCGCGGCCAGCTCCCATTGCGCCTCAAAGCCGATCACGGCGGCGCGCAGGGTGACGATGACGGTGTAGAAGAACCAGAAGCCAAGGATGGAATAGAGCGCGATCGATGGCGCCACGCCGCGATCGCCGTCTTCGGGAAGATTGGTCATCATGGCCTTATAGGCCTTGGCCCTGGAAAAGTCTGCCATGGGCCTGGTTGCTGGTCGAACGGCGAAGACGTTTGTCGAACGGCGCCATGGGAACCGCGCCGCCGCGCTGTCCGTTGATCATGGCAGACACAGGAGAGACATAATGACGGACAATAAGACCGACATGCGCCCCAACAGCCGCGAAGAAGCGGGCGACGCCCGTGAAAGCGATGCGCAGGACCATGTCTTGCATCATGACGAGAAGCGGGACGAAAGCCTGAAGGATTCAATGGATGCGTCCGATCCGCCGTCGCACAGCAAGCCGGGCGATCATGGCGATCCGGTGCCGTCTTCGGGTTTCAAGCAGGGCTGAGGATCGACAGCGGCGTCAATTGGGATATGATAGGCTGGCGGCGGGTCAACGACATCTGCCGCCACTGGAGTTTAGGAGACAAAAGTCCATGCCGACATCCGCCACCCCCGCCATCGAGCGTATCGCCCGCGTCCTTGCCGGTCGGCAGATCAGCCTGAATGGTGGTGGGAACGACCCCCATGCTGCAGGGGCAGTGGATGCGGCCTGGCCCGATCATGTCGATGACGCCTATGCCATTCTCCACACGCTGCGCGAACCCGATGCGCAAATGGCGCAGGCGGGTGATGTCGGAGTATGGCGCGCGATGATCGGTGCGGTACTGGAGCGTCGCGTCGGCGCCTGATCGCGCATTGGCGGTCGCGCCAAAACATGGCATTGCGGACGCACCGATGCTCAAGATCAAGATCCAGATTTATTGCGGCGATCAGATCGCCATGGGGCCAGGCAAGGCCGACCTGCTCGACATGATCGACAGGGAAGGTTCGATTTCGGCGGCCGGGCGCAAGCTGGGCATGAGCTATCGCCGATGCTGGCTGTTAGTGGACGCGATGAACCGATGCTGGGCGCAGCCATTGGTGGCGACGTCCAGCGAAGGCGCGACATTGACGCCGATGGGCGTTGCCATATTGCGGGATTATCGGGCGTTGCAGCGGGCGACGGGGGGGCGGGTGACGCCGCCTGGCCTATGCTAGACCAGCATTTGCGAGCAGCGCCATTGGCGTCGCAGGACGGGCAATCCTAATATTTCGGTAAGCAGAATGAGGCATGAAGGGCGCGCGGAGGCTTTTCATGTACGACATATATTTTCGTCACGACATCAACCTGCTCGACATTGCATGGCATGGTTTGTTCAGCAGCGACGGGGTGGCCGCCTATGCTCGCGAGGTGAAGGGGCGGTTCGTGCGCGAAGGCTTTTCGGCCGGTTACCTGCTTCGCATGGATATGAGCAAGAGCGCGGTGCAGCCGCAGGAGGCAGTGGCAGCGTTCCGCGATCATCTGGGCGAAGGCATGTTTCCGCGGGCGTCGCGCATCGCGATCGTGACATCCAGCGCCATCGCCAAAATGCAGGTCCAGCGCGAGATGACGCAGCCTTATCTGCGCGTTTTTGCCGAGCCGGATGATGCGCTGGCTTGGCTGACGAACTCGGAAACCGTGCCCGCCTGATCGTCCGTGAGACAGCGATCGAGACAGTTGTTTGACGTTTTCGATGCTGTATCCGAATATATATAGCGAATCCTTTCCCGAGCGGTTATCGGTCCGGCCCATCAGGGTTGGGGGCGATTATGACGATGGGTGTGAAGTGGGCGGCGGCGGTTCTGATGGGATCGACCGCATGGGTCGGTCAGGTGGCGCGGGCGGCGGAAGCGGACGCCGGGGACAGCGCGATCGTCGTGACGGCGCGGTTGCGCGAGGAAGACCCGCAGCAGGTGCCCGCCGCGCTCACCATCGTCAGCGGCGAAGAACTGACGCGAACCTATACCGTCAATGTCAACCAGTTGAGCCAACTGGTGCCAGCGCTCAACTATTCGTCGGCCAACCCGCGCAACACCGCCTTCACCATTCGCGGCCTGGGGTCGAGCGTGGTGGCGGTGAGCCAGGCCAATGACGGGCTGGAGCCGGGCGTCGGCTTTTATGTCGATGGCGTCTATCATGCCCGCCCGGCGACAGCGGCGTTCGACTTCACCGATATCGAACGGGTGGAAGTGCTGCGCGGGCCGCAGGGGACGTTGTTCGGCAAGAACACCACGGCGGGCGCGATCAACATCACGACCCGCAAGCCCAGCTTCGATTGGGGTGGGGAGGGCGAAATTTCCTATGGCAGCCGCGATTTTCTGCAGGCAAAGGCGGCGGTGACCGGGCCGATCGCAGGCGATGTGCTGGCGTTTCGCCTGTCGGGATCGGTGACGCGGCAGGACGGCTATATCCGCAACATCGCGCGGGACGAGAGGCAGAATGAAATCCATAATGACGCGATCCGGGGGCAATTGCTGTTCCAGCCATCGTCCGATTTTTCGCTGCGGCTGATCGGCGACTGGTCGAATTTCAAGAATAATTGCTGCGCGCAGGTGCATGTGCGGGTCGCGCCGACGCTGAAGCCCGTCGCCCAGCAATATGCGGCGCTGGCGGCCAATGCGCCGGGTGGTCCCTATGCGCCGCCCAGCACCAATCCCTATGACCGGGTGACGGACAATGACGCGCCGCTGGGCGTCGATACCAATGAAGGCGGAGTGTCGGGCATCGCGGAATGGAAACTGGGCGGGGTGACGCTGACCTCGATCAGCGCCTGGCGTTTCTGGAATTGGGATGCAGCCAATGACCGCGACTATACAGGGCTGCATATCCAGACGACCCAGCATATCCCGTCGCGGCAGGACCAGTTCAGCCAGGAGTTCCGCATCGGGTCCAACACGCCCGGTCCGATAGACTATGTCGCGGGCCTCTATTATTTCCACCAGAAGATCGTCGGCCATCCGATCAGCATCTATGGGCCGTTGGCGAGTTACTGGCTATTGCCCGGACGTCCCGCCGGTCTGCTGGATGGCTATCAGACCAATGGGTGGACCGATTTCCGCACCGAAAGCTATGGCGTTTTCGGCGAAGTGACCTGGCGGCCAGTGCCGCGAGTGGCCGTGACCGGGGGCATCAGATATACTTATGAGGAGAAGGACGGGGTCTATGACGTCACCGCCTTTGGCGGGCAGACCATAGGCCTTACGCCTGCGCTGATCAGCGACAAGAATTCCATCCTGCGCAGCCAGTCCTACCGCGCGCATCTGGGCGATGGCAGCGCGTCGGGGCGCGTGAACATTGCCTATGACCTGACCGATGGGGTGATGGCCTATGCCAGTTTCGCGCGGGGGCAGAAGTCGGGCGGGATCAATATGTCAGGTCTGCCCGTCTATCCCGCAGGTGTGCCGGGCCATGCATCGGGCGATCCGATCCTGAGCACGGTGACGGTGCGGCCAGAGAAGAACAGCACGTGGGAAGGCGGGTTCAAGACGCGGTTGTTGGACGATGCGCTGACGTTCAACATCGACGCCTATTATACCCGCGTCACCGATTTCCAGGCCAATGTCGTGGACAGCGCGGCGGTGATCGCGCTGCGCAGCTATCTGGCTAATATTCCCAAGGTGACGGTGAAGGGTATCGAGTTCGACGCAGCGGCGCGAATCGGCACGCGGCTGACGCTGCGGGCGGCGGGCGCCTATGCCGACGGGGTCTATAGTCGTTATCCCAACGGGCCATGCCCGATCGAACGGACCGGCACCGGGACGGCGGCGTGCGACCTGTCGGGGCAGGGGCTGCCGGGACTGCCGAAATGGACCGGGTCGGCGGGCGGCGAATATCGGTTGCCTGCACCTGTCGCGGGCCGAGATGGCGAATTTATCCTGCGTGCGGACGCGGTGACGCGGACCAAGATTTTCGGCGATGCCACCGGGTCGGCCTATACTATGATCAAGGGCTATACGCTGGTGAACGGCAGCGTCGGTTATCGTACGGGTCGATGGGAAGTGGCGGTGTTCGCGCGCAACCTGTTCGACAAGGATTATATGCAGAATATGACCGTGCAGGCGGGCAATAGCGGGTTGATCGTCGGCACGCCGAGCGATCCGCGCACGATCGGCGTGACGTTGCGCACGCAGTTGGGCGGATGAGGCGGGGCGGGCCGGTAACGGCCTGCCGCAGTCATCAAAATTTCATGTTGCGCTGCAAAAAGAAATCTGGTCCCTTGTTAACAGCGGTGGAACAGGCGCTTAAGCCTTCAGTAACCATAGAGGGCGCATGTTTCATCCTACGACTTCAAGTCGGAGGGCATGAACATGGGTACGAGTGCAAGACCTGCTGACGGGGCTGTTACCTTGTCGGAACTGCGTGAATTCGCGAGCTTCCCGTCTGCCACGCAACGCTATATCCGCCGATCGCTGGATATCGGACTGCATCGCCGCGATGCGATGAAGCTATGGTCCCGCGATATGGTGGAGGAAGCCTCCATCCGCGCGCAGGCGCGCATCTATGGGCGGCTGGACGATATCAAGGCGCGCGTACCCGATGACAGCGGGCTGGAACAGGTGGAACCGTTCATGGCGCCGCTGGTGACGGTATCGGCGTTCGACCTGGGCCAGGATCGGCTCGGCAGTTTCTCTTCCTATCGGTTCCTTTACGAGCGCCTGCTGGGCGCGGGATCGCGGCCCTGGTTGCCGGGGGCGTTCTGCGCCGCCGCCAGCCTGCCGCATCTGCATCCCGAAAAGCGGCGCGCCCTGCTCCAGTCGATCAGCGAGGCGGCGGCGACCGCCGTGGGCTGGTCTAATCGCGAGCCGACTTTCTACCCCGAATGGGTGGAAAAGGTGGATCTGTCCAAGGCGAACTGAGCAAGGAGGTTCGTCTTGATCGAAGGGCCGCGCGACGTGGGGGCGTTGCGCGGCCCTTTTCCATGATTGCAGGGACGGGTAAATGATCACGACGATGATGATGATGGTCGCGCTGGCGGAGGCGAGCGACATCGGCGTAGCCGCCCCGCAACGGCGCGTGCTGCTCGACGCGCTGCGGCCGACCATCGAGCGCGATCTGGGGCAGAGGGTCAAGTTCGTGGTGCACAGGCTAAGGGCGCAAGGGCGATGGGCCTTCGCCCATGTCGTGCCGCAGACGCCCGCGCGCGGGGCGATCGATTTTCGCCGCACGCGCCATGCGGACCGCGTCGAGGCGGGGATATTCGACGGGCCGGACGTCTATGCGCTGCTGGAGCAGCGGGACGGGCGCTGGACCGTGCGGGATTTCGTCGTCGGGCCGACCGATGTCACCTATCTGGCCTGGCCTGACGAGTTCGGCGCACCGGCGGGACTGTTCGAGCCTCAGCTGTAAAATTCGCTCTCGATCTTCGACAGGGTTTCGAGGCCGTCGCCGATATGGCGGCGCATCGCGGCTTCGGCGCCGTCCGCGTCGCCCGCCAGGATCAGGCGCAGCATCTCGCGATGGTCGGCATTGGCGGTGCGCAGCCGGTCTTCGTCATAGAAACTTTCGAACAACAGGCGATGGATCGGGACGTTCAGGCGTTTGAGCAATTCGGCGATCACGCTGTTGCCTGACCCCTGCACGATCAGCCGATGCCATTCGAGATTGAGTTTGCCGAATTGATCCGGCGCACGATCGGTCACGCATTTGTCGAGTTGGTCCTGGACGGCGCAAATCTGCCGTTTATCCTCTTCCGACGCGTGGCGGGCGAAATCGCCCGCGCAAATCCCTTCGAGCGCGATGCGTGCGCGATAGATTTGCGCGACTTCGTCCAGGCCGGTGCTTTTGACAGACGCGCCGCGAAATTCCTCGATCTGGACCAGGCCTTCGCCCTCCAGCCGTTGCAGCGCTTCGCGGACCTTCGATCGACTGGCGCCGGTCTGGCGGATGATGTCGACTTCGACCAGTCGCTGACCCGGCACGAAGCGCCCGGTGCGGATACGATCGCGGACCCAGTCGGCGATTTCTATGCCGGTCGGCACCTTTTTTCCCATGTCTTCAGCCATATTCTCAGCATCCATTTCCATGACAATATTGTCAACAATATTGTGAGCGAGTTTTCATTTGCATCTGCGCGATCGATCGCTGATGAAATTGTCAACAATGAGGGAGAGGATGATGCGGGCGGCGCGATCGATCGCGATGCTGGCGGCTGTGGCGGTCGCCATGCCGGGTTTGGCGAAGGACTATGCCGATGTGCAGCGCAGTTCGGTCTATGTGCCGGTGCGCGATGGCACAAAGCTGGCCGTCAACCTGTATCGCCCGGCCGTGGGCGACAAAGTCGCGACCGACAAGCTGCCGGTGATCTTCGTCTTCACCCCCTATCGCGCGCGTTTCCGGGACAAGGACGGCAAGGTCAACGAAGTCGCGCTGACCGATCGCCTGGCGCTGCGGTCGCTGATCAAGGCAGGTTATGTCGTCGCGGTGGCGGATATTCGCGGCAAGGGCGCGTCCTTCGGCAGCCGCCATGGCTTTCAGGACCGGACCGAGGCGCGCGATGGCTATGATCTGGTCGAATGGCTGGCGCGTCAGCCCTTTTCGACGGGAAAGGTCGGCATGATGGGCTGTTCCTATCTGGGCGGGACCACCTTCCATACGGCTACTACTGCGCCGCCGTCGCTCAAGGCGGTGTTCGTCGGGGCGTCCGACCTCGACAAATATGCCTTCGTGCGGCGCGGCGGGATTACCGCGCAGTTCAACACCCGGCCCGACGAGCCGCTGAGCGACGATCTGGCGAGCGTGCCGGTCGATGGCGACAGGGATGGCGCGCAGTTGAAGGCAGCAGTGGCGCAACATGCGAAGAACACGCCGATGGCGGCGCTCTGGTACGGGATGCCCTATCGCGACAGCGTGTCGCCGCTGACCGGCAACGCCTTTTGGGAAGAGGTTGGCGTCTATCGCTATCTCGACGCGATCCGGCGTGCGGGCATCGCCACCTATTTCTGGAGCAATTGGCAGGATGAGCCGACCGCCCAGTCGATCCTGAGCGCGGCGAACATGCCGGGATCGAAATTCCTGGCCGGGCCAGGCAGCCATTGCGTGCCGCCGCCGGGCTTCGATTTTACCGGCGAAGTGGTCCGCTATTTCGACCATTATCTCAAAGGCGCCGACAACGGGATCGAGAAGGAACCGCGCGCGACCTATTGGGTCGAGGGGTTGGACGGCAAGGGCGGCTATGTCCGGTCGAACGCGCTGCCGGGCGAAGGCGCCAAGCCGATGCGCTGGTTCCTGGACGGCGGGCGCAGCGGGACGGCGCGGTCGGTGAATGACGGGATGCTGGGCGCGGCGGCGGGCAAGGCGGGCAAGGACGCATTCACCGTGCGCTACGACCTGCCGCCTGCGGACTATTTCGCCTTTTGGGCCAAGCCGATGGACGACAAGGGGCTGAGCTATACCAGCGCGCCGCTGACCAAAGCCACCAAGCTGATCGGCTATCCGGTCGTGCGGGTGCGCGTGTCGGCGGACAAGCCGGACGCCAATATCTTCGCCTATCTCGATCAGGTGGCGGCGGATGGCACGAGCGAGGTGGTCGCCTTCGGTCGGCTGGCGCTGTCGCATCGCAAGGAGGGCAAGGCGCCCTATGCGACGATGGGCCTGCCCTTCCATTCGGGCAACCGCGCCGATGTTGCGCCGCTGCCGGTGGGGCAGGCGGCGGACCTGGCGATCGACCTGACGCCGGTGTCGCGCATCGTGCCAGCGGGCGCGCGGCTGCGCGTGACGATCGCCGGGGCCGATCCGCGTCAGCGCAACCTCAAGGATATCGAACAGAAACCCGCGCCGGTCATCACGGTGCAGCGGGGCGGAACGGCGGCGTCATGGGTCGAATTGCCCGTCGCCGAGTGAATGTCTGAGCAATGATAATGGCCGCACAACGCGGCGAGGGAGGATGGCATGAACAGCAAGAGTAAAGGTGGGATCGGCCTGCGGGCCGCGTTGCATATCGGCTGCGGCATGATGGCGATCGCGCTGCCAGGCGTGGCCAATGCGCAGGAGGATGTCAGTGCCGCCGACATCGTCGTCACCGGCAGCCGCGTGCGCGGCGAAGCGCCGGTAGGCTCCACCGTCACGACGCTGGGCCGGGCGGAGATGGAAGCATCGAGCGCGGTCACGGTCGACCGCATGATCAAGGAAATTCCGCAGGTCTTCGACCTTGGCGTTTCGGAAAATTCGCGCGGCCAGTCGGGCGGCAGCGGCAACATCACTTATGGCAACTCCGTCAATCTGCGCGGCATCGGCCCCTATGCGACGCTGGTGATCATCGACGGGCATCGGGTGACGAACAACAGTCGGTCGATCGATCCGTCGGTCCTGCCGTCGCTGGGTGTCGAGCGGGTTGAGGTGGTGGCCGATGGCGCATCCGCCATTTACGGGTCGGATGCGGTGGCGGGCGTCGTCAACCTGATCCCGCGCCGGTCGCTGGACGGGGGCGAAGTGTTCGCCCGGTCGGGCATCGCGTCGCGCGGCGACTTTCACGAAACGACGCTGGGCGCGGCGATCGGCAAGGTGTTCGATCGCGGGCAGATCATGGTCGCCTATGAACATGTCGAACGATCGAACCTGAGCGGCGACGACCGGTCCTTTTTCACCAGCGACCAGCGTGCGTCGGGCGGCGGCGATTACCGCATTCCCCGCTGCGCGCCGGGCAATATCAACGCCAACGGCACGACCTATGCCATTCCGGCAGGCGGGTTGACGCAGGCGAATGCGGGGTCGCTGGTGGCGGGGACGCTCAACCGGTGCGACGAACTGGCGAACCAGGATCTGATGCCGGAGCAGAATTATGACTCGGTCAACAGCACCGGCCGGTTCGAATTTAACGACTGGCTCAGCGTCTTTTACGACGGCTTCTATTCGAAGCGGAATTTCTATCGCGAGTCGGCTTATTCCAACGCGCGGCTGACGGTGCCGCAGACCAACGCTTTCTTCGTGCGACCAGCGGGCTTTACCGGCACCAGCTATACGCTGGACTATAATTTCCGCGACGACCTGCCGACCAACGACAGCTACGGGTCTGCCGAAAGCTGGCAGATCACGCCGGGCATCCGCGCCAAATTGCCGCATGATTGGGAGGCCGAAGCGCTGTTCGGCTATGGCAAGACCAATGATTTTTCCGGTTCTTACTACGGCGTCAACAATGCGGCGCTGAATGCCGCGCTGGCCAGCAGCAATCCGGCGACGGCCTTCGACCCCTATGGGCTGGGCCGCACCAGCGACGCGGTCTTGTCCACGATCGCCAACCAGATTTTCCTGGCCCCTACCAATGGTCGCCTGAAAACCTATGAAGCGCGGCTCAACGGTCCGCTCTTCACCCTGCCGGGCGGCGCGGTGAAGCTGGCGGCCGGGTATGAGCGGCAGGATTTCACCGTCGCCTTGGGGTCTGCACGCGGCGGGCCGACCACGCCGATCACTTTCCGCCATTTCGGCCGCAAGGTGGATTCGGTCTATGGCGAACTCTACATCCCGATATTCGGCGCGGACAATGCGATGCCGGGGTTCGAGCGGCTGGAACTGAACGCGGCGGTGCGCCACGACAAATATAGCGATGTCGGCACCACCACCAATCCCAAGTTCGGCATCAACTGGCAACCGGTGCGCTGGGCCAAGCTGCGCGCCAGTTACGGCACATCCTTCCGCGCGCCGACGATCCCGGAAATCTACGGCAATTCCAATAACATCTTCGGCCAGAGCTATCAGAATCCGGCGGGCGGCGCGCCGCTTCAGGGCTATGCGCTGTCCGGTCCCAATCTGGACCTGAAGCCCGAAACGGCGTCCACCTGGTCGGTCGGCGCGGACTTCGATCCGCTGCCCAACCTGCATTTCGGCATCACCTATTGGGACGTCAAATATGAAAATCAGGTGCTGGCCAACCTGTCGAACCTGACCATATTGGGCAATGAAGGGGAATATGCCGGCACCGGTATCATCCTGCGCGGAGCGGCGGCGGCGGCGCGGGTGCAGGAATTGCTGGCGCAGGGCGTCGCGCTGGCGGGCGGTTCCTTCCCCGGTGGCGATCCGGCCAATGTCACGCTGTTCGTGGATGGGCGCAGCCAGAATCTGGGCGTGTCGGTGACGCGCGGCATCGATTTTACCGGCACATGGAATGCGCGGCTGGGTGCGAGCGATGCGCTGACGGTGAATGTATCGGGCACCTACCTCACCAAATATAATGTCGCGGTGACGCCTGCCGCGCCGCTGGTCGACCGGCGCAACGTCATCTTCAATCCGTTGAAGTTCAAGGCGCGGGCCAGCGTCACATGGGACCATGGGCCGTTCAGCGCGCGGGTGCTGGCGACCCATGTCGGGGGCTATCGCAACAATCTGTCCAACCCGGTGCAGTCGGTCAAAAGCTATACGCCCATCGATCTGACGCTGAACTGGAAGATCGGCGACCAGCAGGCCAGCGGCTTCTTCGACAAGGGGCTGGTGCTGGGGCTGGAGGTGCGAAACCTGTTCGATGTCGCGCCGCCCTATGTCAATCTGGCGCCCAACGGCAATGGCGGCGGCGGTTATGACGCGACGGCGAGCGACCCGATCGGGCGGCTCTTCGCGGTCAGTGTCCGCAAGTCCTTCTGAATCGGAGCGGATAAAGGCGTGACAAAGGAGGCGATCGCGATCGTGCTGGCAGGCGATCTGGTTCTGGATGAGCCGGATGGCGCCTATTGGCTGGCCGGGATCGCTCCTGCTTTGCGTACCGCCGACCTGGCGGTGGGCCATCTGGAAGTGCCCCATACGGTGCGCGGGGCGGAACTGGCGGGCGATGTGCCAGCGCCCGGCGCACCGCCCGAAAATCTTGCTGCGATTGCTGAGGCAGGCTTTGCGATGCTGAGCCTGGCGGGCAACCATATTGCCGATTGCGGGGCGGAGGGGATTGCCGACACGATCGCGGGGCTGGAGGCGCAGGGCGTGGCGCACAGCGGCGCGGGGCTCACCCTGGCCGCCGCGCGTGCACCCGCCATCGTCGTGCGGGGCGGGCATCGGGTCGCGCTGCTGAGCTATAATTGCGTGGGGCCGGTCGCCAGTTGGGCGAGCGAGGACACAGCAGGATGCGCCTGGCTGCGGATCGATACGGCGGATGGCGCGCCGATCGCGCCTGCCGCCGCCCTGACCACGTTGACCGACGAAGCGCGTGCGATGCTGCAGGCCGACATCGCCGCCGTCCGCGTACAGGCGGACATGGTGCTGGTCGCGCTGCACAAGGGGATCGTCCATACGCCTGCGCAGCTTGCCCCTTATGAACGCGCTTTGTCGCACGCGGCGATCGATGCGGGCGCGGATGTCGTCATCGGCCACCACGCCCATATCGTGCGCGGCATCGAATTTTATCGCGGCAAGCCTATTTTCCATGGCCTGGGCAATGGCTGCGTCGTGACCAGTGCGCTCAGCCCGGCGCAGGATCATCCCGCGCGCGCCGAATGGGCGGCGCGGCGGCGCACGATGTTCGGCTTCGAACCCGATCCGGCCTATACGCTGGCGCCTTTCCATCCCGAAGCGGTCAACGCCTTTCTGGGGCATCTCACATTGGAGGCGGACGGCGTGATCGCGGTTGGCATCGTCCCGGTCGATGTCGAAGCGCCCGGTCGCCCGATCCTGGCATCAGGCGAGCGCGCGGCGGCCATCCGCGCCTATGTCGAACGGATCACGCAGGCGGCCGGGCTGCCCGCCATCACCATCAGTCACGACGGTCGCGTCGAAGAAGGGACGTCATGAATATCGCCAGGACCGCGATGGTGTGGACGGGCGGGATCGCCCTGATCACTGCCGCTGCGCTCAATTTGCTAGCGGTGATCGGCCGTCATACCGGCCTGCCGCTAAAGGGCGCGATCGAATTAGTGCAGGTCGCCGTGCTGATCGCCGGATCGCTGGCGCTGGTCGCTGCGACGCTGGCGCGCAACCACGCGCGCGTGCACCTGATCCTCGATCGGCTGACCGGCGTGACGCGCGATGTCGCCGAACGCATCTGCACGGCGCTGTCTATCCTCTTCTACCTGCTGCTGCTGACCGGCGCTTGCTGGCTGGCAGCCGATTTGTGGGGGAGTCAGGAGGTGAGCGAGCTGCTTGATGTGCCATGGCGGGCGATGCGCGCTTTCCTGAACGGCGCCCTCATCCTCGTCATCATCCTGCTGGCACGCCAGTTGGTGGAGCGTCGCCGCCCATGATCCTGGCCACTCCCGAAACCGGCCTGATCGGCCTGATCCTTTTGTTCGCGATGCTGCTGTGCGGCGTGCCGATCGGCGTGTCGCTGGGCCTTGTCGGCGTGGGCGGCCTGATGGTCGCGCTGGGGCCGGAGGGCGCGCTGATCAAGGCGGGCGTGGTCGTGGTGGAGACGCTGACCCGCTATGAACTGGGCACCTTGCCGCTCTTCATGCTGATGGCGCATCTTTTCTTTTCCGCCAACGCCAGCCGCGATCTGTTCGATGCGGCGGCCAAGATGATCGGGCACCGGCGCGGTGGCTTGGCCTATGCGTCGATCGGCGGATGCGCCGGGTTCGGATCGATCAACGGGTCCAGCTTGGCGACGGCCGCCACCATCGGCCTGGTCGCGCTGCCAGAAATGCGCCAGCGCGGCTATAGCGATGCGCTGGCGACGGGTACGGTCGCGGCGGGCGGTACGCTGGGGCAGATGCTGCCGCCGTCGGGCGCGTTGATCGTCTATGGCATCATCGCCGAACAATCGATCGGCAAGCTGTTCACCGCCACGTTGATCCCGGGCATTTCGCAGATGCTCTTCTATTGCCTGGTCGTCTGGCTGCTGGTGCGCTGGCGTCCGTCGATCGCGCCGCCCAGTGAGCGGGCGAGCTGGGCCGAGCGTGGCCGGGCCATGCTGCGCATTGCCGATATGCTGGTGCTGTTGGGCGTGGTGCTGGGCGGGATCGTGCTGGGCTGGTTCAGCCCGTCCGAAGCCTCCTCCATCGGCACGGCGGGCGCGCTCGTCATCACCGCCTGGCGCGGGCGGCTCAACCGCGACGTGCTGTTCCGCGCCTTTTCCGAAACGCTGCGGACGGCGGGCCTCATCTTCCTGGTCATCATCGGCGCGATCATCTTTTCGGTGTTCATCAGCGTCACGGGCCTGACGGAATCGGTCGGCAATGCGGTGACGGCGATGCATATGGGCACCATCCCCACCTTGCTGGTGGTTGCGGCGCTGTTGCTGCTGCTGGGTTCCGTGCTGGACGGTCTGGCGCTGATGCTGCTGACCACGCCCATATTGCTGCCGATCATCGAAGGCGTGGGCATGTCGCCCATCTGGTTCGGCATCTTCATCACGCGCGCGATGGAGATCGGCTTCGTCCACCCGCCGCTCGGCATGAACCTCTACGTCATTCAGGGGGTGGCGAAGGATGTGCCGCTGAACCGAATTTTCAAGGGCGTGCTGCCGTTCCTGGGCAGCGACCTGATCCACCTGCTCCTTATCATCCTGTTCCCGGCCATGGCGCTGTGGCTGCCTACCATGTTTGGACAATGACCATGATCGCCTATGTCGGCCCCGACCTGCCGCAAGACCTGGTGACCGCGACCGGCGCCTGTTCCGGCCCGCTGGGCTGGAATGTCGATCGCGCCATGCCTGCGGCGGATCGGTGGCTGGAAAGCAAATTCCCGCTCTGGACGCGCTCCATCTTGCAGGATTGGGCCGATGGTGCGTTGGACAGGATGGACGCGGTGATCTTCTCCCGCGCCGACGACGCGGCGCAGCGGCTCTATTATTATGTGTGCGAATTGCGCGAGCGCGGCGAAATCAGCGGGCCGGAGCCGATGATCTTCGACGCGGCGACAATCGGGCGGGGGAGCAGCGTGGCACATATGCGCGGGGCAATCGAGCGACTGGCCGCGAGGCTGGGCGTCGATGACGCCGCGCTGGAAGGCGGCATCGTCGCGACCAATGTGCTGCGGGATGTCGCTCCGGAAATAGGGGGCGACGGACCGCTGTGCCTGTTGGCAGGAACGCCGCCGCCCGATCGACGCCTCCATGCGATGATCGAAGCCGCAGGATGGCGCGCGGCCGGGCAGACGCTGGCGGAAAGCTGGCAGTATCCCGGCGACCTGCACGTCGATGAAGGCAGCGGCGATCCCTGCGCGGCGATCGCGCGCCAGTTGCATGGAGCGGCGCAGGGGAGTCGCGCCTTCCGCGATCATGCGGGCGCATTGATGGCACAGGCGCAGGACGTGCGCGCGTCGGCAGCGATATTGTGGTTCGCGGAAGAGGATGAGGCGCGCATCTGGCATTTGCCGGCGCAACGTGATGCGCTGGCGCAGGCCGATGTGCCGACGCTGATCCTCACCCGCCGCGACTGGCGCGCGAACGATGGTGCGGGCGAGGAGATCGCTGCATTTTTGAAGGAGCATACAGCATGACCACGCTCGCAGGCCATCGCGTCGCCATATTGGGCGGCATGGCGGATCGCCCGCTGGCGCGCTTTCTGGCGTCGATGGGCGCTGACCTTGGCGGCCCGGTAGAAGGCGCGTCCTTCGTCATCGACGATCTGGGGCTGGAGGCGCTGTCGGACGTAGCGATCCCCGACACGGCGGTGCATGTATCGGTCACGACCTTCGGATCAAACGGCCCGCGGTCCGACTGGAAAGGTGGCGAGTTCATCGCCTCGGCCATGGGCGGCGCGCTGCGCGTGACGGGCGAGCCGGACCTGCCGCCGGTCAAGGAAGCGGGCGACGCCTGCACCTTCCACGCCGACATGGTCGCGGCCAGCGGCGCAATGGCCGCCCATTATGCGCGCGGCACCCATGGCAAGGGGCAGCATGTTGACATATCGATCCAGCAGGTCGCGTTCAGCCGCAATTTCAACGGGATATTGTGCTGGCAATTCGACCGGCGCAAGCTCAAGCGGGTCGGTGGCGCGCTCGCTTATGGCAAGGCGACGGTGCGCGCGATCTGGCGGCTGGCGGACGGATGGTGTTTCCATTCGCTGATGACCGGGCGGCTGGGGGCGCCCGCCAATCAGGCGCTGTCGGACTGGATGGACGAGGTCGGTGCGCCAAATCCGCTGCACGGCACCGATTGGCTGAGCTATAACCGATCTACCCTGCCAGTCGACACACGCGCGCTGTGGGAAGCGGCGATCGATGCCTTCTTCCGTTCGCGCACCAAGGCGGAGATTGCAGTCGAAGGGTTGCGACGGGGCATCAACGCCTGTGTCGCGAACGAACCGGCCGATGTATTGGCCGACCCGCATCTGGCGGCGCGCGGCTTTTTCGATACGCCTTCGGGACTGCCCGAACGCTTCGCAGCGATCCGTGAGGGAGCCGCCATCGCCGCGCCCGCTATTCATACTGGCGAGCGGCCCGGTCCGCTGGCGGGGGTCAGGGTGTTGGACTTTGCCTGGGCGCTGGTCGGGTCGATTACCACCAAGACGCTGGGCGATCTCGGCGCGGAGATCGTGAAGATCGAAAGCCGCACGCGCCCCGATCTTGCCCGTCTCGACGTGCAGGTGTCCGCGTCGCAGCCCGGCAATTGGGACGACAAGCCCTGGTTCGCCCATCTCAATTCGTCCAAGCGCAGCCTGTCGCTGAACATGAAGAAGGCAGAGGCCCGCGAACTGATCGACCCGCTGATCGATTGGGCCGATGTGGTGGTCGAAAATTTCTCGCCCGGCACGATGAAGAAGCTGGGGCTGGACTATGACGCGCTGGCGGTGCGCAATCCCGGCATCGTCATGGTGTCGGGTAGTGTCTTCGGCCAGACCGGGCCGCTGGCGCAGGAATGGGGTGTCGATGGCACGGGCGGCGCACTGTCCGGGCGGACGTTCCTGACCGGCTATCCGGGCCGCGATCCGGTGATCCCCGGGGCGGTGCCCTATGGCGACGTGGTTGTCCCTTTCGTGATGGCGGGCGCGGTCGCCGCCGCGCTCCAGCATCGGCGGGAGACGGGACGTGGCGCGCATATCGATGCGTCAATGTATGAGATTTGCGTGCAGCAGATGCGCGACACCCTGGCTGCCGCCCGGCGCGGCGAGCGGCCGCAACGGTCGGGTAATGCCGATCCGGGCGTATTCTTGCAGGATGTGTTTCCCGCATTGGGCGACGATCGCTGGGTGGCGATCAGCCTGTTCGATGAGGCGGATCGTGCGCGGCTGCACGCGATCACCGGCCCCGATATCGCGGCATGGACCGCGCAACGCGAAGATCACGCGATCGCGGCGGCGCTTCAGGCGGCGGGGATCGCTTGCGGCGTGGTGCAGGATTGCGAGGATATGATCGATCGCGACCCGCAGCTTTCTGGACGCGGCGCACTGGTCACGCTCGACCATCCGATCCTCGGCCCGTTCGGTCATATCGCCACGCCCATATCCTTCTCGCGCGACAGCTTTGCACCGTTCCGCGCACCGGGCATGGGCGAACACGCCCACGCCATCGCCCGCGACCTGTGCGACCTGACCGACGCGCGCATCGCCGAACTGGAAGCGGCAGGAGTGTTTCAATGACCGATACGACCATCAGCCGCGCCACCGGCCAGCGTAGCCGCAAGGATCTGGCCTGCACCGCCGCCGCCAACGCATACCAGAAGCAGTTCGGCGCGGACCTGAAGCGGCGGGTCGTGGATGAAGGCGAACCCTTCGCCATAGTCCAGGCGGACACTCCGCACGAGATATTCCATGTGATGGATATCCCTATCATCACCAACCAATGGTGGTCGGCCTATATCTCCGCCAAGCAACTGTCGGGCAAATATTTCGATGTCATGGCGCGGCATGGCTATCCTGAAAACAGCTGCAAATATTGCTCGCTAGGTCTGGCCTGCACGCTGGCGAACGATCCCAAGACCGCGCCCTGGGGCGGCCTGCCCAAGCCCACCGTGCTGGTCGCGCGGCTGACCTGCGACTGCATCCAGCATGTGTTCGGCCAATGGGCGGAGGCGCTGGGCAGCGAGTTCTTCCCGATGGAAGCGCCCGCCTGGGAGCATAAGGAAGCGCGCTGGTTCGAACAGAGCCGCACGGACTGGCGGCGGGTCTATGAGCCGGATCGCATCGCGTTGATGGTGGCGGAGATGCGCGACCTCATCACCCTATTGGAACAGCGCACTGGGCGCCGGTTCGATGAAGCCAGGCTTCATCATCTGATGGAGCGGATCAACGAGCAGGAAGGCTATATCTGGGAAGCCGCGCAAGCCATCGGCAGCGCGCGCCCCTGCCCGGTATCGATCGCCGAGCAGATGCCCAACACGATGATCCCGCAATGGCATCGCGGGTCCGATTGGGCCGTCGCCCATGCCAAACGTTTCCGCGACGAGGTGATGGAGCGGGTAGCGGCCGGCGCGGGGGCGGCGGACAACGAGCGCATCAGGTTGATGTGGATCGGTGCCGGCGTGTGGCACGATCCGGGCTTCTATCAGGCGCTGGAGGAAAGGCTGGGCGCGGTGTTCGTCTGGTCGATGTATATGCCCTTTGCCGGGCCGCAATATATTCGCGAGATACAGGGCCAGCCGATGGATGCGCTGGCCAGCCGCATCTGTTCGATGAACGAAGTGCTGCATTTGCCGCCATGGATGAATGGATGGATGACCAGCGAGGCGGAGCGATGCGGCATCGACGCCTGCGTCATCCTGCTGCCGCCCGACAACCGCCTGTCGCAATCGGGCACGAAGCTGACCGCGCTGTCGCTGGAGGCGGCGGGCGTGCCGGTGCTGGCGATCGACGCGGACATGGTGGACGCGGCCAATTGGGACCATGATGCGATGGTCGCGATGGTCGCGGACTTTCTGGCGGCGCGGGGGTTGGCGTGACACGGCGCGCGCTGCTGCCCCTGTTGCTGCCGCTCTGCTTGATGGCGGCGTGCGCGCGGCCTTTGCCGCAGGGCGTGACGGAACTGACCTACGCCACGCCCTACAGCCCGACCCATCCGTTCAGCAAGGCGGACCAAGCATGGATGCAATTTGTCGAGCGGAAGTCGGGCGGGCGCATCCGCATCCGCCCGATCTGGTCGGGCGCGCTGCTCTCGTCGGACATGTCGATGGAGGAATTGCGGCACGGTGTCGCCGATGTCGGCCTGATCACCCCCATCTATGTGCGCGGCGGCACGCATCTGATTCGCATCCAGACGGGATTTTACAGCGGGGCTGACAGCATTGCGTCCCAGCTGAAACTCTATCGCTGCATGGCGGCGGCCGACCCGGAAATCGGCCATGAGTTGCAGGGCTTGAAAGTACTGGCGGTGCAGGGTGGGTCGCTCGCCGGGATCGTCACGACCGACCGGCAGGTGCGCACGCTCGCCGACCTGCGCGGACTGCGGCTGCGCGCACCGACCGAATTGCTGACGGTGCTGGAATCGCTGGGCGTCGACGCGGTCAACATGCCGATGGCGGACGTCTATTCCGCGATGGCGAAGGGTGTGATCGACGGCGTGATCGCGCCGGGCGACACGTTCAAGTCGCTGCATTTCGCGGAGGTTGCGCGCCATTATAACAACCTCGCCATCCCGCGTGGCGCTTATCCGGCACGGGCGATGGGCATGGCGCGGTGGAACCGGCTGAGCGCGGCGGATCGCGCGGTGCTCGAACAATCGCAGGCGGTGTGGGAGGATGCGCTGGCGCGGGAAATCCATGCTGCGCTGGAAAAGGGGCTGGCCGAAGCCAAGGCGCAGAAGGTGACGATCGACGGCATGTCCGCGCAGGAACAGGCGCGGTTCGACGCGCTGTATCTGCGCGATAGCGAAGGCAATGCGCGCAGCCTGTCGCGCTTCGGCATCGACGGCATGAAGGCGTTTCGCACCGCGCGGGCGGCGGTGCGCGGGCGGGATGATATCCAGTGCGGAGGTGCGACATGAAGCGGATTTTGCTGTTGGCGGCCTTGCTGTCGCAGGTCGCGTCGGCGCAACCGACGCGCATCATTGGCGATCCGGCAGGAACGGGACGCTGGCCTGCGGTTGCGGAGGGCTTGGCCGATGCCCTCGGTTACACGGTGTATCGCCCCGCGACGTGGCCGCGTGAACGGCTGCCGCTGATATTGTGGGGCAATGGCGGCTGTCGCGACAATGGTCTGTCGGCCAGCCACTTCCTGCGCGAAATCGCCAGCCATGGTTATGTCGTGATCGCCAATGGCGCGCCGCGTGAGGAAAAGCCGCCGCTCGCTGCTCTGCCCAAGGAAGGCGAGGGACGCCCGCCTGCAGGCCCGCCACCTGCGACGCCCGACGAGACGCAGGTGAGCCAGTTGCTGGGCGCGATCGATTGGGCCGGGACAGGCGCCTATCGCAGCCATATCGATACCAAGCGGGTCGCGGTGATGGGTCATAGCTGCGGTGGTTTGCAGGCGATCGCGGCGGGGGCTGACCCGCGCATCCGCACGGTGATGGCGTTCAACAGCGGCGTCTATAATCGACCCGGCGGCGGGCGCAGCGGCGTGTCCGTGACCAAGGACGACCTGAACAAGCTGCACACCCCTATCGCCTATATCCTCGGCGGGCCGACCGACATCGCCTATCCCAATGGCAGCGACGACGTGGCGCGGATCACCCATGTGCCGGTGTTCTACGGCAACAAGGCGACCGGCCATGGCGGCACGTTCTCAATGGTCAATGGCGGAGATTATGGCCGCGTGGCGGTCGGCTGGCTCGATTGGCAGATGAAGGGCGACCGCCGCGCCGGTCGCCTGTTCGCAGGGCCGTACTGCGGCCTATGCAAGGCGGGCGACTGGACGGTCGTGCGCAAGCAATTTCCGGAGAAACCATGATTCAGCCGCTCGCGGGCATCCGCATCGCCGATTTCAGCCATGTGATGGCTGGCCCCTATGCGTCGCACCTGTTGCGGCTGATGGGCGCGGACGTCATCAAGATCGAACCGCCCAAGGGCGACAGTTTCCGCAGCTATGGCACCGATCCCCGGTTCGATGGCATGTCGCCCGCCTTCATCGCCGCCAATGCGGGCAAGAAATCGATCGCGCTGGACCTGAAAAATCCCGACGATCTGGATATCGCGCACCAGATCGTGGCGCGGTGCGACGTGCTGCTGGAAAATTTCCGCCCCGGCGTGATCGCGCGACTGGGGCTGGGCTATGATGCGGTGCGGGCGATGCGGCCCGATATCATCTATTGTTCGGTGTCGGGCTATGGGCAGGACAGCCCGCAGCGCGACTGGCCCGCGATCGACAATATCGTGCAGGCGACCAGCGGCATGATGATGCTGAGCGGGGAAGAAGGCGATCCGCCGGTGCGGGTGGGCTTTCCGATCGTCGATACGCTGACCGGCCAGACGGCGGCGTTGGCGATTATGTCCGCGCTGATCCGGCGGATGCAGGGCGGGGGCGGCGGTTATATCGACGTGTCGATGTTCGACGCCAGCCTGGCCTTCATGACATCCGCCGTCACCCCCTATCTGGCGACCGGGCGGGCGATGTCGCGGATGGGCAATACCGGCTATAGCGGCCTGCCTACAGCGTCGCTCTTTACCGCGAAAGACGGGCGGCAGGTTTCTTTGGGCGTGGTGCAGCCCAACCAGTTCGAGGCGCTGGCCCGCTTTACCGGGCGGGAGGACTGGCTGACCGACCCCCTGTTCGCCACGCCCGAAGCGCGGCGGGCGAATTTCGACGCGATGAAAGCGGAATTGGCCGGGGTGATCGCCACGCGGGATGCTGCCGAATGGGAAGCGGGCATGAGCGCAGCAGGCATCCCCTGCGGCATGGTGCGTCGGGTCGATGAGGCGGCGGCGCTGGCACGGCCCGATGCGCTGGTATCGTTCGATATTCCCGGCGTGCCGCTGGACCGGCCGGTGGGCATGCCGGGCGTCGGTTTCCGCATGACGCCCGGCGCGCAGGTCGGCCACGCACCGCCTTTCCTGGACGAAAACCGGGCGGAGATACTGGACTGGCTGGCGCAGCCGGACGAGGGGTAGGGCGCACCGGATCGATCGCAGGACGGATGTCCAGCGATCTATCCGGGGCTGCCCCAGCTACGTCAGGGCTTGGGCTTCAACAGGCCGTGCATATCGATCCATTGCACGAAAGCGTCGAACCAGCCGGTGCTGGTGGTCGCTTTCCTGTACATGCCAAAGCCGTGGCCGCCGCGTTCGTAGAGGTGAAATTCGACCGGACGGCGCGCCGTGCGCCAATCGTCGATCAGCTTGAAATCACGGTTGCCGAACAGCGGATCGTCGGCGGCGATCGCGGCGAACATGGGCGGCGCGTCCTGTGGGACGGCCATGGTGCCGAGCGGGCCATAGACATTGCCGATGAAGGCGGGCTTGGCGTCGCTGGACAAGGTGGTCGCCATGGTCAGCATCGCGCCGGCGGAAAAGCCGATCATGCCGATCCGGTCGGGATCGACATGCCATTGCTTCGCCCGCGTACGGATCAGGCGGAAGGCGGCGGTGGAATCCGCCAATTGGGGCGCCAGGTCGCTGGCGGCATTGGCCGGGGCGGGCAGCGGGGTGCGAGCGACGCCGGAGAACATCTCCTGCATCGATTTTTCAAAGCCCGCCATGTCGGCAGGCGTCTGCCGCAGGCGATATTTGAGGACGAAGGCGGCAACCCCCTTGGCCGCCAGCGCGCGAGCGACGTCATAGCCTTCATTGTCCATCGATAGCGTGCGGAAGCCGCCGCCCGGCGCGACGACGATCGCAGCGCCCGATGCCCTGGCGGGATCGGGCAGGAAGGGCGTCAGCGTCGCGACGGTGACATTGCGGGCGAAGCGACTGCCATATTGGCGATGCCAGGATTTGGTCGCCTTCGCACCGGGCAGGGGGCCGGTGCCAAGCTCGATCGCGTCGGGCTGGGCCGGGATGGCGATCGGCGCCATCTTGTCATCCTGCGCCTGTCCCCGCGCAGGCGCGGCCAGCGCGCAAGCGGCCAGCCCGATCGTGATGAGCCGCGTGACGGACAGGGCGCGCCGCCCTTGCAACCCGGTGCGTATCGACAAATGGATCATGTCATCCTCCTCCTGTTGTTGCCCTTAAAGGCTGATTTATTTCGGTAACGGAACGAGTCTCGCGATGCTGTAGACGGCCTTTTGCTGCTGGACGGGTTGATCGGGCTGGCCGCTGCCGACGCTCAATTGATAGGCGCCCGGCAGCATCGCACGATCGCCCGCCATGGTGACGAAACTAAGGTCGCGAGGCGACAGGATGAATTCGACCGGCTGAGTTTCGCCCGGCTTGAGCGTCACCCGCTGGAACCCGCGCAGCGCGGTGCGGGGGGCACCGTCGAAGCGTGGCGGCGTGATGTAGAGTTGCGCGACATCGTCGCCCGCCCGCGCGCCGCTATTGGTGATGGACGTGCGCACCCGCAGCCCGTTCTCGACCGATCCGTCGATCGGCTCGACCGACAGCGGTGCATAGCGGAAGCTAGTGTAGCTGAGGCCGTGGCCGAAGGGATAGACCGGCGTCCCCTTGAAATAACGATAGGTGCGGCCGTCCATGCCATAGTCGGTGAAGGGCGGCAGGTCGGCCACGCTCTTGTAGAAAGTGACGGGCAGGCGACCGCCCGGATCGGCCTTGCCCGACAGGACGTTGCCCACAGCCAGACCACCGGATTGGCCGGGATACCAAGCTTCCACTATGGCGGCGGCATTGGCCTTCGCCCAGGACAGGTCGATGGCACTGCCGTTCATCGCGACGACGATCAGGGGCTTGCCCAGCGCCTTTGCCTTTTCCAGAAAGGCGCGCTGGTCGGCGGGCAGATCGAGCGTTGTCTTGTCGCCGCCGACGAAGCCATCGACCTTCACCGGCATTTCCTCGCCCTCCAGGTCGGAGGTCAGGCCGACCACGGCGATGACGACATCGGCGTCCTTCGTCCCCGCCGCCAGATCGCGATCGATATCGTCGGTAACGCGCTTCCAGAAGATGGCGGGGCTGGCGGATACGCTGCTTTCGCCTTGCAGGCGGATGGCGTAGCGATCGCCCTTGGTCATGCGCACTTGCGTCAGCGCCAATGGTTCGGCCCAGCCCGAATAGGCGGCGGCGGATATGACCGGCTTGCCGTTCAGCGTCACATCGCCCTTCACCCCGGTCAGGGCGAGGCGGTAGAGGCCGGTTTCGGGCGCGACCAGATAGCCGGTCCATTCGATCCTATGATTGTCAGACACTTGTTTGAACTCGGCGGCGCGCGACACCAGGCTGGCTTCCACGCGGGTCAGGACGGGCTTGGCGGCGAACTGGTCCTTGCCGGTGGCGTTATAATAGGCCGCGCGGATGCCCGGTTTCCCGTCGGGCGTGCGCAGCGCGGTGCCGGGCACCAGATCGCCGTCGGTGATGGATGGGGTGAACGGGATAACCGACACCGTCGCGCCGGGCATGGCGTGTTTCAGGCCGTCGGCCACGGAAATGGGCGGGGCGCTCTTGGCCGAAGAATAATTGCCGCGCAGCACGCGGGTGGCGTCCGCCAGCGGTCCCACCAGTGCGATGCGGGCGCCGGGCTTCAACGGCAGGACGCCGTCATTCTTCAGCAGGACCAGGCTTTTTTCGGCGGTGGTCAGCGCCAGCGCATCATGAGCGGCGGTGCCGATCGCCCTGGTCGGCGTCGCATTGGGCTGGCGCGCCGACAGGCCAGGCAAGTCGCCATTGCGCAGCCGCGCGGAAAAGAGGCGGACGAGCGCCGTGTCGATGTCGCCCATATTGATATAGCCGCGCGCCAGCGATTCCTTATACCGGTCGCCAAGGTCGGTGCGGCCGCCCAGCGTCGAATTGTTGCATTCGCTGTCCACGCCATAGCGTAGCGCCACTGCCACGCCGGTCGCGGCGTCGGGCGCATATTTATGATGGTCATAGATATCGACCACGGCGTCGCAGTCCGACACGACATAGCCGGTAAAGCCCCACGCGCCGCGCAGATAATCCTGCAACAGCATGTGGCTGCCGCAGGCGGGTTGGCCATCGACGCGGTTATAGGCGCACATGATCGACCCGGCCTTGCCCTCCACGATCGCGGCGCGGAAGGCGGGGAGGTAGGTGTCCTCCAGGTCGCGCTGGGTCGCGAAAATATTGTCGGTGTGGCGGCTGGGTTCGGGGCCGCTATGGACCGCAAAATGTTTGGGCGTCGCGACGACGTTCGGCAGGTCGGGATCGTCGCCCTGCATCCCCTGGATGAACGCGACGCCGATATGCGCGGTCAGGAACGGGTCTTCACCATAGGTTTCCTGCCCCCGGCCCCAACGCGGATCGCGGAAGATGTTGATGTTGGGCGACCAGGTATCGAGGCCGGTGCCGATGCGGCCCAGATGGCCGGTCTGGCGGCCCAGCGTGTGCAGCGCCTGCACTTCGGTGCTGATCGCCGACGCGACATCCTTAATCAGCGGCGCGTCGAAGGTGGCGGCCAGGCCGATGGGTTCGGGGAAGTTGGTGGTGGGGACAGCGCCGATCGCGCCGTGCAGCGATTCGGTCCACCAATTATAGGCCGGAATGTCGAGCCGCGGGATTGCCGGGGCGACGTTGAGAAGTTGGGCGACCTTTTCATCCAGCGTCAGCTTGTCGACGATGGTGCGGGCCTTGGCGTTGGCCTCTGCCTGCACGTCGCCGGACTGCGCGTGGGCGATCGCCGATGTGGTCAGCAGCAGCAGGGCGCTGGCCGCGCGCAGGACGAAACCGGTTGTCATTCTTCTCTCCGCTGGGAAAGCGCCTTTGCGGCGTCGGTTCTGGGATGGGGAGGCGGGTCGCCATTGGGCGTCACCAGATAAAAGATACGGACGCGGGGGAGGGGCACTTCCCCCGCGTCCGGGGCGCTCAGCGCGAAGCGGCGCCCGCCGCCGCTTTCGCGACGAAGGGAGTGATGGTCTGGATCGTACCATCGGGATTATATTTCAGCTCGGTGACCTTGACGTTGCGCAGTCGGGTCTGGCCCGACAGTTGCGTATCGGCGTAGAACAGCCACCATTTCCCGTTCCATTCGACGATCGAATGATGAGTCGTCCATCCTTCCACCGGCTCCATGATGCGGCCCTTGTAGGTGAAAGGACCGTAGGGCGAATCGCCTATCGCATAGGCGAGATAATGGGTGTCGCCGGTCGAATAGCTGAAATAATATTTGCCCTTATATTTGTGCATCCAGGATGCTTCGAAGAAGCGGCGATCATGGTCGCCGCCCAGCAAAGGCTTGCCCTTGTCATCCACAATCTGCACTGCGCGGGGCGTTTCGGTGAATTCCAGCATGTCGCCGGTCATCTTGGCGACGCGCGGGGCGAGGGCCGGCTTGTCGTCCTGACCAAGGTCGGTCTTGGAGCCGTTGGCGTCATATGTGCCATCGACATTGCGCTGGAGCTGCCCGCCCCAGATGCCGCCGAAATACATATAGCTGGACCCGTCATCGTCGGTGAAGACGGCGGGATCGATCGAATAGCTGCCCTTGATCGGTTGCGGTTGCGCCTTGAACGGACCCATCGGGTCTTTCGACGTGGCGACGCCGATGCGGAAGGCGCCTTCCTTGTCCTTGGCGGGGAAGTAGAGGAAATAGGTGCCGTTCTTATAGGCGGCGTCGGGCGCCCACATCTGCTTGTCGGCCCAGGGCACATCCTTGACGTCGAGCGCGAAGGGGCCGACCGTGACCGGGCCGCCGATCTTGTCCATCGACAGGATGCGATAATCGCGCATTTCGAAATGGGAGCCGAGATCGTCTTCGGCGGTCGGCCCGTCGATATCATGGCTGGGATAGACGTAGATCTTGCCGTTCCACACATGGGCCGACGGGTCGGCGGTATAGATGTCTTTGACCAGCGGTTGCGACAGATATTCGGACGCGTCGCGGCGGCTTTCCTTGGCGGGCTGGGCTTTATTGTCCGGCTGTTCCTGCTGCTGACATGCAGCGGTGGCGAGCAGCGCCATGGTCAGCGGCAGGGCCGTCAGTGTTCGCAATGACATGGGCATGTCTATCCTCTCTCGTTATGCGACAATCCTTTTATAGCGAATTGAGATAGCGCTATCATGAATGCAACGCAATCTCTGTCTTGGCGCTTGTGTTGTGATTTACCCACATGTTACCAACGCAACAAATGTGCGCCTTGTGAAATTTGGTAGCGCAAACAAGGAGGGGATTTCCATGCGCTTCAGGCTGACGTCCGCAATCTGCATCGCCACGCTGCTGGGCAGCGCCAGCGGGGTGGCAATGGCGCAGGATGATGGCGCGTTGCGCCTGAATGACAAGGGCTATTTCGAAGGCCCGGCGGTCAACATCCTGGCGTTTTCCAACTGGTATGACGGCTTGTTCGCCGACGCCAAGATCGGCGGGATAGAGATCATCCAGCGCGGGGTGCGCAGCGCCACCAACGGCGATGTGCGGCTGGCCGTGACGCCGGGGCAATGGGATCCTGCCGCCGCGCTCGTCAGCCGCAAGGTGGATGCCGCCACCGGGGTCGTGGAAACGACGCTGCGCTACGCCCAATATGACTGGGACTATGTCGTGCGGGCGGAGCGGGACGGCAGCGGTGCGCGGCTGAGCGTGATCCTCGACCAGCCGGTGCCGCAGGCGCTGGCGGGGAAGGCGGGGTTCAATCTGGAGTTCCTGCCGTCAGCCTATTTCCATCATGCCTATATGGCGGACGACCGTACAGGCATCTTTCCGCTATACTCGGCCGACGCGATGGCGCTGAGCGCGGAACGCAATGCGGCGAGTGGACGAAGCGAGGGGCCGGGGGCCGAGCCGCTGCCGATCGCCAGCGGCAAGCGCTTCGTACTGGCGCCCGAAGACCCTGCGCGCCGGATTACCATCACCGGGGACGCGCCGATCGCGCTCTATGATGGTCGCAATCAGGCGCAAAATGGCTGGTTCGTGCTGCGGTCGATGTTGCCTGCAGGCAAGACCGGCACGGTGTTGCAATGGACGGTCACGCCGCAGGGTGACGCGACATGGCTGCGCACGCCGGTGATCGCCCATTCGCAGCTGGGCTATGCGCCGGGTGGGCCGAAGGTCGCTACCGTCGAACTGGACCGCAACGACAAGCGCAGGCCGCCGCTGCGGCTGATCCGCATCGGCGCGGACGGGGCGGAAACCACCGTGCCGACGGCGGCGGCGCGGGAATGGGGCGACTATCTGCGCTACCATTATCTCCAGATGGATTTCAGCGCCGTGCGGGAGCCAGGCCTCTATCGGCTGGATTATGGCGACGTGAAGACGGCCCCGTTCCGTATCGCCGCGGACGTCTATGCCGATGCCTGGCACCCCACCAATGATGTCTATTTCCCTGTCGCCATGGACCATGTTTCGGTCAACGAAGCCTATCGCAGCTGGCACGGGGATTCCCATCGCGACGACGCGCGGCAGGCGCCGGTGAACCACGAGCATATCGACCTCTATCGGCAGGGACCGACCACCGACACGCGCTTTCAGCCGGGCGAGCATATTCCGGGGCTGAATGTCGGCGGCTGGTATGATGCGGGCGATTTCGACATTCGCACCCAGTCGCAATATCAGGTGATCCGATCGCTCGCCGACGCGCAGGAACGCTACGGCCTGACCCGCGACACGGTCAGAGTCGATCAGGCGCGACGGCATGTGGAGATGCATGTGCCCGACGGCAAGCCGGACATGGTGCAGCAGGTCGCGCATGGCACGCTGCAATTGTTGGCGCAGTTCGATGCGGTGGGGCATGCCATCCATGGCATCGTCGAACCGGACGTGGCGCAATATACCCATCTGGGCGACGCGGCGAACAAGACCGACGGGTTGCCATACGACCCTTCGCTTAAGCCCGGCGAGGTGAAGGATGGGCGCAGCGGCACGCCCGACGATCGCTGGGCCTTTACCAGCAAGGCGTCGGCGCTCAACTATGGGTCCATCGCCGGGCTGGCGGCGGCGGCGCGGGTGCTGAAGGGGCAGGACGATGCGCTGGCCGAACGCGCGCTAACGACGGCAGAGCAGGTGTGGCGGGAGGAGCAGGGCCACGCGCCTGACACATTCCGCCATGGCAATACGACCGGCGGGCCGCTGGAGGCGGAGATGTTCGGCGCGGCGGTGGAATTGCTGCGCACGACGCGCAAGCCCGTCTATGCCAGGGCGGTGATGGCGCTGTGGCCCCAGGTCGAAAAGGGCTTCGGCTTCAACGCGCAGACTGCGGTGGCGGCGATCCCGTTCATGCCCGCCGCCTATCGCAAGGCGATGATCCCTGCGGTGCGGAAGTGGCAGGCCGAGAGCGCGGCCACGGCTAAAGCCAATCCGTTCGGCGTGCCGATCACGACCGGTGGCTGGGCAGGGTCCGGCACGGTGCTAGGCTATGCTCTGACGGGGGAGGCGTTGCACCGCGCTTTCCCGGAGATCGTCGGGCCGGATGCGACGTTGCGGGGCGTGGCCTTCTTGACGGGGCATCATCCGGGGTCCGACATCAGCTTTGTATCGGGCGTTGGCACGGTGTCGAAGGAAGTCGCTTATGGTAATAACCGTGCCGATTTTTCCTTCATTGCGGGCGGGGTGGTGCCCGGCGTACTAGTAGTGAAGCCGGACTTCCCGGAAAATCACGAGGACTGGCCGTTCTTCTGGGGCGAGAATGAATATGTCATCCCCGAAGGCGCGGCGTGGATCGAACTCGCCAATGCCGCCAACCGGCTGAGCGGCGGACAATAAGAGAGTGCGGGTTGCGGCCGGTCAGACCGGCTGCAACCCGTGGGCCACGATCTTTTCGATGAGATCGCGATGGCGCGGCAGACCCGCGCGCAGCTTCGCTGTCATCGCGGCATTCTCCCGCCATGCGCGGCTGGCGAGATGGGTGTCGCGCGACAGGTCGGGGACATGCACCTGTGTCTTGAAGCCCATGCCGTAGAGGACATATTGATAGCTGGCCGCCGGGAAGACCTCCTCGACCCGATCGAACTCGTCCAGGAAACCGGGCGACTGGTAGCGCCAGAGCATCAGCAAGTCTTTCAGCCGATCCGGGATCGTTTCCTCGCGCACATTGTCGCGCCAGAAATCGCTGTCGGTGCGCTGCGTCAGCACATAATGGAGCTTGAGGAAATCGATGATCCGGCCCCAGCGATACTGGGTCGTCGCATTGAAGCGCGCGGCCACGATATCCATAACCTCGCGGCAGGGGGGCATTTGTTCGGCGATGATCTTGGCCGACAATTCGACCAGCACGATGGCGGAGGCTTCGAGCGGTTCGAGGAACCCGGCAGCCAGGCCCACCGCGACGCAATTGCCTTTCCAGAATGTTTCGCGGTGCCCAGACCGGATCTTGATCTTGCGGGCGTTCAGGCCATCGGCGGCGGGGCCGATATAGGCGCGCAATTCGCGTTCGGCCGCTTCGTCCGAAATATGGCTGCTGGAATAGACATGGCCGATGCCCCGGCGCGTCTGGATGCCGATGTCCCAGATCCAGCCTGCGCTTTGGGCGGTGGAGATGGTATGCGACGCGATCGGGCTGTCTGGGTGCTCATAGGGCACTTGCATCGCCAGCGCCGTGTCGCAGAACAGGACGTCGTTGCAGTCCTTGAACGGCACCTGCATCGCGCCTTCGATCAACAACGCCTTGAAACCGGTGCAATCGACGAACAGGTCGCCTGCGATCTCGCCTGCCTGGGTGGTGCGGATGGCGCGGATGTCCCCATTGTCCTGCATCAGCACCGCTTCGACATCGGCCAGAACGTGGCGCACGCCCAGTTTCTCGCAGCAATGGCGTTGCAGGAAGGGGGCGAACTTGCCCGCGTCGAGATGATAGGCATAGTTCGCCAGCGCATCATATTCCGCCGTCGCGATCGTCTTGGGCGCCAGCCCGTCGTCGCAGATGCGTCCCTGCGCACAGACGCTGTCGCAGAAACTCTCGTCGCCTTCATCCGCCAGCCAGTGCTGGGCGAGGTTCACCTGCCCGAAATTCTGGGGCAGCATCAGCGGATGATAATAGCCGTCGCCTGGCGCGCCGGTGGTCCAGCGGGCGAAGCGGGCGCCCTGCTTGAATGAGGCATCGCATTCGCGGAAGACATCGGTTTCGGACACGCCCATACGCGACAAGGTCGTGCGCAGCGTGGGCCAGGTGCCTTCGCCCACGCCGATGATGGGAACGTTGGGGGATTCGACCAGCGTAACGGTGAAGTCGCGCCCGATGCGACTTTTGTGACGCGCGGCGATGACGCCCGCCGTCAACCAGCCGGCAGTCCCACCGCCGACGATGATGATGTTGCGGACGGGACTGACCATGCGGAAACTACCCATGAAAGGGGAGAGGATGTCAACCGACATCCTCTCCAGGGCGGGACAGGGTTAGAAGCGGTAGCGTGCGCCTGCCGTGAAGCGACGGCCATAGGCATAAACGTCCAGCAACTGGTTGCTGAAGCGGCCATGGGTGCTGACCGTCTCATTGGTGATGTTCAGCGCTTCGCCAAAGACGCTGATCCGTTCGGTGATCTGGTAGCTGGTGCTCAGATCGACCTGAAGGCTGGAATTGACGAAGGTCGGTTCCGCGCCAAAGGCCGAGTTATTCTGCGCCTGACCAAATTCACGCAGATATTTGTCGCGCCAGTTGACCGCAGTACGGAACTGGAAGCCGTTCTTGTCGTAGAAGGCCACTAGGTTTGCCGAATTGGCGAGGCCCGTCACCGCAAAGCCGCTCTGCGACAGATTGTCTTCGTCATAGGGTTTGTTCGTCTTGACGAAAGTGGCGTTGGCATTGAAGCCGAAACCGCTGTCGCCAAAGACATGCTGCCATGCCAGTTCGACGCCCTTGATTGTTGCCGACGGACCGTTGACCCGTTGCGACACGGAGAAAACGGCTTCCGCGCCGGTCGTCGGATCGATCACGCCGTTGATCGTCTGGCGCTGCACGCCTTGAACTACGAAGTTCGACACATCCTTGATGAAGAAATTGACGGATGCGTAGGAGTTGCGTTGATAATACCATTCCGCTGCCAGATCGAAATTGTCGGCAAGATAGGGCTTCAGATTAGGATTGCCACCGGTTGCGGTGAGTGCGCCGACACGCTGGCCACTACCTACGTTCAGAACCGGCGTCAGTGTGTTCAATGCTGGTCGCGTGAGCGTGCGCGACGCATCGAAGCGCAGATGCAGCTTGTCCGTCAGTTCCAGCTTCATGTCGAGGCTGGGCAGGAAGTAGGAATAGCTGCTCCTGGTCGAGATTGGCTGCGATTCGCCGAAGCCGACCGTTAGCAACGTCTTATCAGCCGTGCTGCCGGTGATGGAGATCGGCAAACGTCCGATACCTGCAGACTCCAGCTTTGTGATTTCTTCACGCGCACCGGCGTTGAAGTGGAACGGCATCCCAGCGACATCAGCTTCGAAATTCACGCTGACATAGGCAGACCAAGTTTTCTCTCGCACATCCTGAACGCTGCCGGGATCAAGCAGCAGATCTAACGTGCCGCGATAGCCGAGCAAGCCATTGGTCGTGTCTGTTGGGACTGGATAGTTAAAGCCCGGCACGTTTTGCGCATATGGATTGCCCAGGCTTTCCAGATAACGCTGATATGCCTTGGCATCATATTTCAATAAGCCAGGAGGTAGCACGCCTGAAAATCCAGGGATGAAATTGTTTGTGCTGATCACGCCTTGAATGAGGCTGGAAGGAATCAACACGCCGCTGCCCTGCCCGGAAGGCCCACCATAGCCAGCATAGGCCTGCCAGAAATTGTTGGTGAAGGTGCTGCTGTTCTGGAGTTTGAATTGATCCTCCATGTAGCGGCCACCAAATTTGATGGTCAGATTATCCTGCGCCCATGTAGCGCCCAACCGGAATTGTTTGATCGCGTCGCTGTTGAGCTGCTGCTGCCGCACAGTGACGTGCGATCCCAGGATCGCCTGGTCGAGCCAGCGTGATGCGTCACCGTTGGGACCATAAGCGGTCAATTCCGGCAAAGCCTTGCTGCTGCTGCCGCTGACACGGATGCCATTTGCAGTGCCGAGCAGACCGCCATAGCCGATGTCACCATTTTCGCTGCTGATCTCGCCACCCGGATTCTGGCGGCTCTTGGAATAGCTGGCGTCGGCTTCGATCTTCAGATTGGGGGTGGCGTCCCATTTCAGGTTCAGGCCGACTTGGTTGGTTTCCAGAACGCGTGTATCGGTGCCCGCGGTAAAGTCGGTTGGCGATCCCTGCTGCACGAAGTCGATCGTCGTGCCATTTTCATCCTGCTCGACATTGCGCATCGACCCCTGGTTGAACCAAACGCCGAAACCGGAAATATCGGTGACGATCTTCTGCCGCGAATAATTGTCGTCCAATGTCAGGACGACATCGTCGGACGGCGCCCATTGCAGCGCGATACGGGCGTCGATGCGCTCGTCTTTGGTGTAGCGCTGGTCTGCCCCATATTGCTGGCCATACCAGCCTACGACGCTCTTGCGGTCGCTAGCCGCCGCCGCGGGGTCATCGGACGGCGCACAGGTTGCCGCACTGCTACCTGCCAATTGGCACGGCGCGAACAGACCGCCCTGCCAGCCCGAAACATATACGCGATTCACCTGCGTATCGCGGCGGGTATAGATGCCGTCGATCAGGATGCCGATCGTGTCATCGGCAAAGGTCTTGCTAAACAGCCCGCCGATTGTCGGCACAACCTTGCCCGCATCATCCTGGATCGATCCCGCCGCGCTGAATGCTACGCGGGTGCCTGGACTGTCGAACGGTTTGGGATAGGAGATGTTGACGGTCGCACCGATCGAACTGCTGGACAGCGACACGTCCGGCGTCTTCAATACGGCGAGTTGGCCGACGAAATCGGCACCGACCGTAGTGAAGTCGACCGACCGACCGCCCGTAGCCGTGGAAATGCGGCGACCGTCGATCAGCGTTTCGTTGAAATCGCCACCAAAGCCGCGCACGGTGATGCCATCGGGTTCGCCGCGCGGTCCCGCCCGGTTGATCGAAACGCCCGGTAGGCGCTGCAGTGACGCGGCGACGTTAGAGTCCGGGAACTTGCCGATGTCTTCCGCCGAAATGACGTCCACGACGCCCGACGATGTGCGCTTGATGTCAAGATTGCGCTGCAACGAGCCGCGAATACCGGTGACGACGATATCGGATTCGCTGGCTGGAGGCGCGATCGTCGTTGATGCACTTTCCTGGGCGACAGCCTGACCGGCGACCACCACGGCCAGTAGGCTGGCGGTGGCTGCGAGCGTGGTGCGACGACGCGCAACGCGCATATTATTAATATTGTACTTCATGATCCTCCCCAAGTTCAGACTTGTCTCGCCCGAACGCCGAAGCATGATTGCTGCAGCGATCATTTTTTATGGATCAAGGTGATGGGAAGCCCTGCCTATCTGGCAGATGTCGTCATCCTTACCTTGCTCTTCTTTTTTTCTAAGAGAAATGTTAGCGCTATCGAAACAAGCGATCAAGAGAAATTGTAGGTGTAATTGTCACAGCGCGCGAGAGCGGGCAGGTCTGATGAAAACAGGCCATTTATGTGGTGATGGGAAGCCGGGAAATCGTTGGAAGGAGAGGATATGGAATCGCTGGAACTGGTGAATAGTGACGCCCATGCCACAGTGCGGATGCGCGCTATGGATGAGCGGAGCGGGCCGTTCGTGCGCGTAGTGCTGAGCGAGTTTCCGGCCGCGGCCGTGGCCTGTCCGCTGCTGCTATCGAAAAGGTCGGATACGGGCGCCTTTTATGTCGCCGCGTTGATGGGGTTCAAGCCAGGCGAAAATCTGACGGATTCGCCCGATGGGAAGCCTGCCTTTCGTCCATTGGAGGCCGCCAGGGCGGGATTTTTCGCGGTCGAGGATAATATCGCGCTGGATCGGGCGCATGATCGATTCGCATCGGGTGATGGGGAGTCGCTGTTCGATCGCGACGGGCGGCCGACCGCGGCGATGCAGGCGGCGCAGGGGGCGTTGGGGCGGTTGATGGCGGGCGAAGAAGCGACGCAGGCCTTTATCGCCAAGCTGCTATCCTATCGGCTGGTCGAGCCGATCGACGTCTCGCTCAACTTCGATGATGGGGAAAGGCTGCGGCTGGACGGGCTATATACTGTCAGCCTCGATGCGCTGGGCGAACTTGACGATGCGGCGGTGATCGACCTGTTCCGGGCCGGGCATATGCAATGCGCCTATGCCATGATCACGTCGCTGCAGCATATCGCGTTGATGGCGCGGCGTCGGAACGAGCGGCTGGCGTCGATGCTGTGACGGGTGTAAGCGCCGCATCGAGCCTGGACGAATGCGACGCGTCGGACGTGGGCGATGCCGACGCCTTGCGCGCGCTGGCGTTGTCGTGCCGACCGGTCGTGATTCGCGGGCATTGCGGCCATTGGCCTGTCGTCGCGGCCGCAGCGCAAGGGCCGGATGCGGCGATGGCTTATCTGGGGCACTATGACGCCGGGCTGACAGCGGAATATTTCTCTGCGCCAGCATCGCTTGAGGGGCGCTATCATTATGGTGAGGGGCTAAGCGGGTTCAACTTCGCGCGCGAGGCGATCGACGTGCGCGATGCGTTGGCGCGGATTGGGGCCAATGCCGGGACGGGGCACGAAACCGGCTATGTCGGGTCGCTGCCGACGGATGCCTATTTCCCCGGTTTCGCGGACGATAATCCCAGTCGCGTGCTGGACGGGCATGTGCGGCCGCGCATCTGGCTGGGCAATCGATCGACCGTCGCCTGCCATTATGACAGCTATGATAATCTGGCCTGTGTCGTGGCGGGGCGGCGGCGCTTTACCCTTTATCCGCCAGAGGCGATCGGCGACCTGTATGTCGGGCCGATCGATCACACGCTGTCGGGGCAGCCCGTGTCGATGGCGGCGGGTGTTGCCGAGGGCGCAGCCGCCTATCCACGTTTCGCAGCGGCGCGGGCGAAGGCCATCGTCGTGGAATTGCACCCTGGCGATGCGCTCTATTTGCCCAAGCTGTGGTGGCATCAGGTCGAGGCGCTCGATCCGGTCAATATCCTGGTAAACTATTGGTGGGACGGTTTCGCGGCCGGGCCGGATTCGCCCTATGCGGCGTTGCTGCTGGCGATGATCGCCATTGCCGAAAGGCCCGCGCCCGAACGGGCGGCATGGCGGGCCTATTTCGACCATTATGTGTTCCGCGCCGAGGGGCATCCCTTGGCGCATCTGCCGCAAGAGAAACATGGCGTGCTGGGGCCGTTGGCGCAGGGCAATTACGGCCGCATCCGGACTTTGGTGATGCGGATGCTGCGGGGCGGCTAAGCCGATTTGAGAAAAGCATAATTCATAGCTGAAAGGAGAGGCTGGCATGAGGCGGATCACATGGATGACGGTGGCTGTGGCGGCGATCATGGCGACAGCGGCGATGCCGGTGTCGGCGCAGATGGCGACGGACGGTCCGGCTGCGGTCGCCGGGGCAAAGGCGGTGACGATCGAACGGATCAAGGTGCATGCCCCGACGATCGAAGGCAATCTGGAAGGCGATGCCGCCGATCGCGATGTGCTGGTCGTGCTGCCGCCCAGCTATGGCAAGGACCGGGCGCGGCGCTATCCGGTGGTGTATGCTCTGCATGGCTATTCGATCGGGGCGGAGCAGTGGAGTAAGGAAATCCACTTGGCGACGACGGCGCAGAACGCCTTCGCCAAGGGCGCGAAGGAGATGATCCTGGTGCTGCCGGATTCCAAGACGGTGCATAATGGGTCGATGTATTCACGGTCGGTGACGACCGGGGACTTCGAAACCTTCATCGCGCGCGACCTGATCGCCTATATCGACGGCCATTACCGCACCATTGCCCGGCGGGAAAGCCGGGGGCTGGCCGGGCATAGCATGGGCGGATATGGCACCAGTCGCATCGGCATGAAACATGCCGATATGTTCGGCGCGCTTTATATGATGAGTCCCTGCTGCCTGTCGGCGCGCAGCGTCGGGCCGACGGACGCGGCGTCGATAAAGGCTTGGGACGCGGTCAGGACGCCAGCCAATTCGGCCAAGCTGCCCTTCATGTTACGCGGGCAACTCGCGGCGGCGGCGGCATGGTCGCCAAATCCCAAGAACCCGCCGCTTTACCTGGACTTGCCGGTCAAGGATGGCATGGTGAGAGACGAGGTGCTGGCCAAATGGGCGGCCAATGCGCCGCTGGCGTTCGTGGATCAATATATCGGCGACCTGCGCCGCTATAAGGCGATTGCGATCGATGTCGGTGACAAGGACGGGCTGAAAGGCGACGCGCAAGCGCTGCATGAAGTGCTGGATCGCAACGGCATCGGCAATAGTTTCGCGATATATGAGGGCGACCATACCAATCGGGTCGCGTGGCGGTTTCAAGATCAGGTGCTGCCGTTTTTCGACCGGCATCTGGATTTTGCGACAGGGAGTTAGACAGTTGTGAGCGTTTATCGCGCGGCTGGTCATCGATTTTAGATAGCGATAACAAAATCGTTGTGACGGAGTGAAAATCGGTTATCTCTACGGCAACGGTCCGGCACAGGGCTGACCCTTGTGGGAGGAGCCGACGGCCATGTTTTCGCGCGATCATTTGAGATGCTTGTCAAGCTTCTTTTTGAGCGGTGCTGCGTTGATGCCCATGGCTGCATGGGCGGTGCCACAATTCGATCCTGTGTTCAGCGACCATGCGGTGATCCAACGCGATCATCCCGTGATCGTAACAGGACGCGGTGCGCCGCAAGAAATGATTGCGGTAACATTTGGGATGGAAACCCGCGAGGTGCGAGCGGACAAGGACGGTCGGTTCGAGGCCCGCTTTGCGCCGACCAGCGCGATCGGGCCGGTGCGGCTGGAGGCGCGTGCGGCGTCGGGCAGCGTTACCGCGCAGGATGTGGCAGTGGGCGACGTGTTCCTGTGTTCGGGCCAGTCCAACATGGAATTGGAAGTGCGCAATGCGCAGGATGCCGGGACGCAGATCCGCACTTCTGCCGATGATCAATTGCGCCTGCTGCTGGTGCCTCGCGTTGTTGCGGACAATCCGCTGCTCGATTTTAAGCAGCCGGTATCTTGGCGGCCTGCCGGGCCGGATAGCGTCGCTGATTTTTCTGCCGCGTGCTTCTATATGGCGCGCGAGTTGCGCAAGACGGCCAAGGTGCCGATCGGCGCGATCGCCAGCAGTTGGGGCGGATCGCGGATCAGCCCATGGATGGGCGCGCGGGCGCAGGCGGCGGTCGGGCAGGGCGCGCAATCGGCGCTGGTGTCGCTGCATGGGCGTGATCCTTTCGCGGCGGAGCGGGCGGCGAGTGCGGAATGGGAAAAATGGTGGCGCAAGGCGACGGGCGATGCTGCTGGTAAGGAGCCTTGGCAGCCCGATAGCGGCATTGCCTGGAACGATGTGCCGCGCATCGGGCCATGGGAAGAATGGGGCGTGCCTGCGCTCGCCGACTATAATGGCATGGTCTGGTATCGGCGCGAGATCGACCTGACGGCGGCGCAGGCCAAGGCGAGCGGCATATTGTCGCTGGGGCTACTGGACGATGTCGGCCGGGTGTGGATCAACGGCAAGCCGGTGGGCATGAGCGCGCGCAGCTGGCAGCCGAGCAGCTTCGATGTACCGCCCGGCTTGTTCAAGCCGGGGCGCAATGTGATCGTCGTCAATGTGCTGGACGCTTACGCCAATGGCGGCCTGTCCGGTCCGGCCGAGGTGATGAAACTGTCACTGGGGTCGGAAGGGGACATGCCTCTGAGTGATGGGTGGCGCTATGCGGTGGCGACCCGGTCGCCGCCGGGCGCGCCGCGCGTGCCGTGGGGCGATACGACCGGGGTGGGCACACTCTATAACGGCATGATCGCGCCACTGGGAGCGATCGGGTTGAAAGGGGTCGCCTGGTATCAGGGCGAATCTGACGTCGACCTGCCGGGCTATGCCCAGCGGATGCAAGCGATGATGGCCGATTGGCGGCAGCAGTTCGGATCGCCCGACCTGGCCTTCGTCGCGGTGCAGCTGGCGGGCTATGGCGATCCGATCACCAAGCCTGCGGAGAATGGCTGGGCGGCGATGCGGCAGGTGCAATATCAGGCGATGGCGCAGGACGATCATGGCGGGCTGGCGACGGCGATCGATCTGGGCGATCCGTTCGATATTCATCCGGGGGAAAAACAGGAGGTCGGGCGTCGGCTGGCGCGGGCGATGCGGGCGGTGGCCTATGGCGAGGCGGTATCGCGCACGGGGCCGCAGGCGGCGCGGGCGACCGCCAGTGCCGATGGCGGCGCAGCGATCGATTTCACCGGGCTGACCGGGGGGCTGCAGACGCGTAGCGCGGCGCAGGCGATCGGTTTCGAACTATGCGGCGCGGCGGCGGGCAGTTGCCGCTTTGTGGTCGGCCGGATCGAGGGCGCGCGCGTGATCCTGACCGGCGACAGCCAGCCAGCGGTGCGGGTGCGCTATGCCTGGGCGGGGTCGCCGGTGGTGAACCTGTATGACGAGGCGCCCTTGCCGGTCGGATCGTTCGAATTGCCGATCGCGCCAGTGCGCTGAGGCTTGGCCTGCCTGATGGGGCGGGCGCTGGATACGCAATGCAGGATGAAGGGACGCGCGGCGGCGTGGTGTCGCGGCGCGCCTATGACAGGAGAGGAAAAACCATGCGACACACCCATAGGTGGACGACGGCCTGCTGGATGACGCTGGCCGTGGCGAGCGCAACGGCGGCCTCGGCGGATGCCCAGGCGATCCGCGCGACGATCGATACCAGCCGCACCAGCGCGGCGGTGACACCTTATGAATATGGCATGTTCATCGAGCCGATCGGCGGTCTGGTGAACCGGACGCTGTGGGCGGAGATGCTGGACGACCGGAAATTCCATTATCCGGTGCGGGTCGAGAGCAAGGATGAGAAGGTGCCAGACACGGTCGAGGGGCGGCCCGCGCCCGCCTTCCGCAAATGGCGGCCGATCGGTGGCGAAGATGCGGTTGTGATGGATAGTAGCGATCCGTTCGTGGGTCGCCATAGCCCGGTGGTGGCGCTGTCAGGTGACGCGCCCCGCGGCTTTGGGCAGGGTGGCATGGCGACCAAGGCGGGGCAGGATTATGTCGGCCGCATCCAATTGAGCGGCGATGCCACGGCCAAGGTGCAGGTCGCGCTGATCTGGGGCGAAGGGGCGCGCGAACGGCAGGTGGTGACGCTGCCTGCACCGGGCGCGGGGTGGGCGGAACTGCCGCTGCGCTTCACGGCGGGCAAGGCGTCGGCCGACGCGCGGTTGGAGGTGACGGGGACGGGCAGCGGGCGCTTCCGCGTGGGGGCGGTGTCGCTGATGCCTGCAGACAATATCAATGGCTGGCGTGCGGATACGACGGCGATCGTCCGTTCGCTCAAGTCCGGCATGTGGCGCCTGCCCGGCGGCAATTTCCTGTCCAATTGGGACTGGCATCAGGCGCTGGGGCCGCGTGACAAGCGGGTGCCGATGTTCGACCATGCCTGGAGCGCGATGCAGACCAACGACATCGGCATGGACGAATGGATGGAGTTGACCCGCATCCTGGAGGTCGAACCCTATGTGACCGTCAATGCGGGCCTGGGCGACGCCAATTCGGCGGCGGAAGAGGTGGAATATCTGAACGGGGCGGCGACCAGCGAGTGGGGCGCGAAGCGGGCGGCGAACGGTCACCCCGCGCCCTATGGCGTCAAATGGTGGAATATCGGCAACGAACCCTATGGCTGGTGGCAGATCGGCAAGACCTCGCTCGATTATTATCTGATGAAGCATAAGGAATTTGCCGCGGCGATGCGGGCGAAGGAGCCGGGCATCACATTGATCGCGTCGGGCGCGATGCCCGACCAGTTGCATCCCCGCGACGTGAAGGAAAACCCGTCGTTGGAAAGCATCCAGAAGAAATTCGGAACCGAGGAGGATTGGACCGGCGGCTTCTTTGCGAACGCGATGGGAACGTTCGATGGCATCACCGAACATTGGTATGATCGCGGGGAGGAGCGCCCGAACGCCCCGGCGGACGAGGAACTGATCGAGTTCGCGCGGTCGCCGTCGAACCATGTGCGCATGAAGGCCGAGGAATGGGCCATTTATCGGCAACGGTATCCGGCCATGGCACAGGCGAACAATGGCAAGGGCGTTTTCATGTCGATGGACGAATATGCCTATATGGCCAAGGACGGGGCGACGCTGAAGTCGGCGCTGGCCTATTCCATGGTGATCCAGGAAATGCTGCGCCATACCGATTTCCTGACGATGGCGGCGTTCACGTCGGGCGCATCGACCATGGACATTACGCCGACCGATGCGGTGCTGAACACGACCGGGCTGGTGTTCAAACTATATGGCGCGCATTTCGGCGCGGGGACGGTGCCGGTCGCGCTAGACGGCAATGTGCCGCAGCCCGACCCCAAGCATGTGGTGGGATCGGCGCATCCGCAGGTGAAGGCGGGTAGCGCGACCTGGCCACTGGATATGGTGGCGGCGCTCAGCCCCGATGGCAAGGCGGTGCGGGTCGGCATCGTCAATGCGACGTTCAAGCCGCAGAGCGTGGCGATCGATATGCCATCGGCGCGGGCGAAGGGGGCGGGGAAGCTGTGGCGGATTACCGCGCAATCGCTGGCTGCCGCGAACAAGGTGGGGGCTAAGCCGGGGGTGACGATCACGCAGGCCAAGGCGCCGACGTTCAATGGGCGGTTGACGGTGCCGCCGCTTTCGACGTCGGTGTTCGAATATCCGATCGAGGGTGGGGGGCGTTGATCGTTACCTGGCGCGGGTTGGGGGACAGTTGAGAGCGTGGAACTGGACCCCGGCCTGCGCCGGGGAACAGGCGATTTTTACCGCCGTTCGCCCTGAGCCTGTCGAAGGGTTGCGCTTCTTGAAGAGAAGAACAGGGCTTCGACAGGCTCAGCCCGAACGGGACTTATGATAGGGGGCGCGCTTCGACGCTGCGGACGCCGTAGATGGCGCTTTTCCCCTTTAGCGCGGTCAGCGTGACGGTGGATTGCGCGGCCTGGGTGGGTGGCAGCGGATAATCGACGACCAGCCATTCATTCTGCGACCGCCGCTCGCGGCGCTCGACTGCGATGTCCTTGCCATCGACGGCGATCCGCATGACGCGGCCGGTGTCATTGCCCCAATAGGTGATCTGAAGCGTGGCGGGGCCGGGGCGGCGCTGGATGGTGAAGCGCATCTGTGCGCCTTCGGGCAGGGAGCGGTTTTTCTTGCCGTAAAATTCGCCGCCTGCCCCGGCGGTGGCGGTCAGGGCGTGATCGCGTTCCGGCTGCATTTCACCGATGTGGAAAATATCGATCGTGCGGCGGGCGAGGTCGGCGCGGGCGGCTTCGGCGGTCTGGTAGGCGGTGCGTTCCTTTGCCCAGCTATCGGGCGTGAAGGTGCGGAAATAGACTGCGGTGCGCCGGTCGTAGAGCGGGTAGAAGGGGACGAGGTTGTGCTGTTTCCCCAGCACATCGGTCGTCTGATAGCGGTGCGGCTGGTTTTGCGGGACCAGCGCATCGCGGGGATCGTTGCGCATCAGCAGGGCAGGCGCGGGACCGTCGAACCGGACATCGGCCGCGCCCAGATCGGCCGCCAGCGCCAGCGGGCCGCTCATATAGGCATAGGTGTCGGGCGCGCCCGACAGGGCTTCGGCCCGCAGCGTCATCGGGATGGTGATCGCAATGCGATCGCCCGCGCGCCAGCGCCGGTCGATGCGCCAATATCCCTCGACAATCGGCGCGTCGAGCGGCTGGCCGTTGAGCGCGATGGTCGCGCCATCGGCCCAGGCCGGACGACGAAGGGCGATGGCGGCGGCGCGGCGCGGAGCGCGCGCGATGGTCAGGCTGACCTGGCCGTTTTGCGGATAGGCGGTGTCCATCTCCAGCTTCATGCCGCCGGGCATGTCCAGCGTGGAGGGGATGAAGAGATTGACGAACAGCGTCGATCCGTCGCGCCAGTAGATGGAGTCGGCATGTTTGGCGTGGCTTTCCATGCCGGAGCCGACGCAGCACCAGAAGCTGTTTTCGGGCGTGGAATAGTCGCGCTTGGCGCCTGCCTCCATCGGCATGAAATAGACGAACTGGCCGGTGTCGGGCCGCTGATGCGCGAGCATGTGGTTGATCTGCGCGCGCTCATAATAGTCGAACCAGTCGGCGCTGGGTGACCAACTGTAGAGATGGCGCGTGAGTTTGAGCATATTATAGCTGTTGCACGCTTCGCAGGTGGCGGTCGTCAGTTGTTCACCCTGCCGGTCGGGCTGGCCGAAATGTTCGCGCTCCGAATTGCCGCCGATGACGTAGCTGTGATGAGTGAGCACGGTTTTCTGGAAGAAGCGAGCGGCGTCGGCGTCCTGCGTATCGCCGCCGACTTCGTAGAGGCGCGCTAGGCCGATGATCTTGGGAATTTGCGTGTTGGCGTGCAGGCCTGCGAGTTTGTCCTCGCCGCGCATCAGCGGATCGACCACCGAGCGATGGCGCAGCCTCTTGGCGACGGCCAGCCAGCGCGCGTTGCCGGTCAAGGCGTAGAGTTCGGCATAGCTTTCCAATATGCCGCCATGTTCGACCGACAAAATCTGTTGCACCTGATCGTCGGATAGCCCCTCCACGATGGTGGCGAGATAGTCGCCGATGCCCAGCGCGATCGGCAGGGCGGCCTTGCGCCCAGCCAGTTGATGCGCATCGATCAGGCCCGCAACGATCTTGTGCAGGGCGTAGATCGGCACCCAGGCGCCGTTCAATTCCCAGGTGGTGCGGATGTCGCCGCGGCGCAATTCTTCGAACACGATTTTGCCGGGAACATAATGGCCGTCGCGCATGACGGTCATGCCGCCCAGATAGCCGTCGCCTTCGGCCGTCTGGATGCGCTGCATCGACGCCAGCGTGCGGTCCAGAACGGCGGTCAGTTCCGGGTCGCCGTTGTTGGCGATCATCAGCGAGACGGCCGACATCCAGTGGCCCATCGTGTGGCCCGCGATGCTGTCGCTTTCCCAGCCGCCATAAACCGGCGCGGGGGCGGGCAGCCGCGCAGAGGTGTAGAAATTATGCAGCAGCCGTTCGGGGTCGAGCGACAGGAGATAGCGGCGATTTGCGGCCATGGCATCAGCATAGGGCGATGGCTTGAGCGTGACATGGCGGCTGGGGACTGGTTCGGCGCGCCGTTCGCGGCGCGGGGTCGCGGCCTTCAGCATGGTGGGCGACAGCGGCAGGAGCAGGCTGGCCGAGGTCAGCAAGGCGCGACGGGTAAGGACGTGGTGCATGGGAGCAGTCTTTCTTGTCTGGCGCAAATCTTAGCGGCGCAGGGCCGCGTCGCCCCAGGTGACGGGGACGGCGTTGCCCTTCACGCCATCGGCGCGGGCGACGAGTTCGAGCAGGGCGACGCCCTGCACATTGGCGGCCAGCGGCTGCGGCGCATCGCCCCGGCGCAGGGGTGGCGTGCTGGCGAGCGGCTTGCCATCGCCATAGAGGAAGAAGCGGACGGGCTGATCGGCTTCGAGCGCGCTGTCGTCCACGCCGACGCTGGCGGTGAAGCGGGCAAAGTCCTTGTTGCGCACTTCAAGACGAGAGTTGGCGAGGACGCCGATGCCCGACGCGAAGCCCTTGCCGCCGACGAACAGGGGCTGGTCGTAGGGGGTGGCATCGGGCATCGCGCCGCCCCACCCCGCATGGATGGGCCGTTCGCCGATGCCGCGCGTGCCGCGCCAGCCGGGAATGGAGCGATAGATGGTGGGGTCGGGCTGCGGATTGACGACGCCGTCGACCGCCGGATTGACGATGCCGGGCTGTTCGGACAGGTAAACGCCGTCCGCCAGGGTACGGGCGCCTGATGCGCGGAACACCAGCGTCTGGCGCGGTTCGACGCGCAGCTTCGTCTCCTTGGTGAAGGCGCTTTTCGCGCCGGTCCACAGGTCAATGAGGGCGATGTCGCGGTCGGCCAGGAACTTCAGATGATCGGCGGTCAGCACCGCGTCTACCGGGGCAAGGCCGCGATTGAAAAGGGCGACGGCCTTGTCGCCATTGGCGAGCGTCTTGACCAGGATATGGAGGCTGTCGCTGTCGAAGGCGACGACGGCCTGATTGCCCGCCGCGTCCTGATTAAGCGCGATGAGGCCCGCATTGCCGAAGATGTCGAGCAAGGGTTGGGGGGTGGTGCGCAGGTCCGCGCCGATCAGCAGCGGGGCGTTCATCATCGCCCAGAGCGCGAAGTGTGAGCGGGCTTCGGTCAGATGCTGCGCGTCGAAATCGCCCGCGCCGATGAACAGCATGTCGGGATCATTCCATGTTCCCGGTTTGGCGTAGAGCGCGCGGCGGACGGCACTGTCATAATTGGTCAGCATCCGGCTCCAGTCGGACGAGATATCGTCGCTGGTGCGGGAGATGTTGCCGACATCCTTGCCCCAGGCGCGGACATTGGCGCTGCCCCAGATGCAGAGCGAGAGGAGATAATCATTGTCCGGGTTGTGCTTGCCAAGCGACTGGTTGATCTCGGCGAACAGCGCCTTGACCGCCGGGACGTTGGAGCGGGTGATCGATGTCTGGTCGATCAGCGGGGTGAGCGCGCGGAAGCGGCCGCTCGTCACTCGTTCTTCGTCCGCGGCGAAGGCGCGGATGCCGCAGCCATCGACCTTGATCGCGTCGAAGCCCCAATCGGCGAAAAACAGGCGGATATCCTGATCGATATGGCCGTAGAGGCCCACTTCGCGCTCCGCCACGCTGCCTTCGGGCAGTTGGGCGGGGCCGGTCGAATAGGCCTGCGAACAGCTGTTGCGGCCAAGGTCGGAATAGATGCCCGCCTTGAACCCCATGGCGTGGAGCTTGTCGGTCAGGGGGCGGAAGGAGGGGTCGCCCTTCCTGGTGCGGGCGGAGGGGAATTTGTCGGCGCGGATGATCAGCTTGCCATCGCTGGTGCGGCGTTTGAGCCACCAGCCATCGTCGATGTTGATGTGTCGATAGCCCTTTTGCACCAGCCCGGTTTCGATGATGCGCCGGGCCGATCCCATCAGCTTTTCCTCGTCAATTTCCGTCTGGAACGCGTTCCAGCTGTTCCAGCCCATCGGCGGCAAGGCGGCATCGCCCGCCTGATAGGCGCTCCAGCGGCCGGTGGGGGCGAGCGGATCGGCGCTTTGCGCCGACAGGGTGGTTCCGGCGCATAACAAGGCTAGAGGCAGGAGGAAGCGGCGCAGGGTCATAGAAAGTCTTTCGAAGTCAGTGTGACCGGCATGCCGGCTTTAAGGGATAGGGTGCGGCTTTGGCCATCGAGGCGGAGCGTTCTGTTGCCAGCGCGTTCGGGGCGCAGCATGGCCTGGTCCAGGCGGCCGTCGCGCCATTTTATGTCCACGCCGCAGCGGTTGCGGGCGCGCAGGCCGGTTATGTGGCCGGTGGGCCAGGCGCGGGGCAAAGCGGGGAGCAGGTCGATGAGGTCGCCATGGCTGTCCATCAGCATTTCCACCATACCCGCCGCACCGCCGAAATTGCCGTCGATCTGGAAGGGCGGATGGGCGTCGAACATATTGGGATAGGTGCGTTCGGGGCCGAGGAGGAAGCGCAATATGTCATGGGCATGGTCGCCCTGCCGCAGTCGCGCCCACAGGTTGATGCGCCAGGCGGTGGCCCAGCCGGTGGCGCGATCGCCCCGGATTTCGAGCGTGCGGCGCGCGGCGGCGGCAAGGTCCGGCGTGGCGTCGGGCGTGATCTGGCGCGAGGGGTGCAGGCCGTAGAGATGGGAGACGTGGCGGTGGTTCTGTTCGGGCGCGTCGGCATCCCAATCCTGCTGCCATTCCTGAAGCTGGCCCTGGCGGCCGATGCGGTAGGGGGCAAGGTTGGCCCGGGCGGCGCGGATTTCGCTGACCAGTGCCGCGTCCATATTCAGGATCGTCGCGGCCTGGATCGTCTGATCGAACAGGTCGCGCAGGATCGCCATGTCCATTGTCGGTCCGGCGCAAAGGGTGCCGCCATGGCCGTGGGGATTTTCGGGACTCATGGACGGGTTGGTGACGAGATAGCCGGTGGCGGGATCGCGTTGCAGCGTGTCGAGGAAGAAGCGCGCCGCGCCTGCCATCAGCGGGTAGATGGAGGCGAGATAGGCAGGATCGCGGTTATAATCATAATGATCCCAGAGGTGGGTGCAGAGCCATGCGCCGCCCGTGGGCCACAGGCCGAATTGCGCGCCGTCGATCGGGGCGGTGGCGCGCCACAGGTCCGTATTGTGATGCGCAATCCAGCCGCGTGCGCCGTACATGGTGCGAGCGGTGCGTGCGCCGGTGATGGCAAGGTCACGGACCATCTCCACCAGCGGCGTCACGCATTCGCCCAGCGCGGTCGGCTGGGAGGGCCAATAGTTCATCTGGGTGTTGATATTGATCGTATATTTGGACCCCCAGGGCGGATTGAGGCTGTCGGTCCATAGCCCCTGGAGATTGGCAGGCTGGCCGCCGGGACGCGACGAGGCGATCAGCAGGTAGCGGGCATAGTCGAAATAGAGCGCGGCGAGTGCGGGGTCGTCGCTGGTCTGGGAGGCGGCAATGCGTTCGTCGGTGGGTAGTGCGGCTGCGGGTGTGGCGCCAAGGTCGATGGCGACGCGGCGGAACAGGCGCTGATGCGCGGCGGCGGTGTCGGCGGCGATCGTGGCGAAGGATCGGGCGCGGGCTTTGGAGAGGATGGCGGCGGTGGTGGCGATGGGGTCGCCGCTGATGTCCGCGAACCCTTTGTAGCTGGTCGCCATGGCGATAAACAGGGTGACGGCCTTTGCGCCACGGATATGAAGGCGGCCGTCGGGGGCGTGAGTGGTGCGGCCGCCTTCGACTTGCGTGGAGAGGCGGGCGGCGAAACGCAGGTTGCCGTCAATCCCCTTGGATGCGCCGTTGCGGCCTGTCATCAGCAGGCCGGTGGGTCCGTCCGCGGCGATCTGAACGTCGCGCTGGGGGGAACGCAGGCCGATATCGACGTCCAGTTTGCCTGCGCCGGTCGTGGACAGGCGTATTGCGACGACCTGGTCTGTGGGGGACGCGACGACCTGCCGGAGATGGCTGACGCCGCCTGCGTCGAAGCGCGTCGTCGCCATCGCGCTGTCGAGATCGAGTTCGCGGTGATAAAGGTGGGTTGCGCCGAGATCGGGGAAGTCCAGGATCAGGTCGCCCAGCATCTGATAGGGCATTTGGCTAAGCGGCTTGGCCATCAGCGTCTGGTTGGCGAGGGCTTCGGCTTCGGCGATCCTGCCTGCGAAGATCAGGGCGCGGACTTGGGGCAGCGCCGCCTTTGCCTCCGGATTGACCGGATCATAGGGTTGGCCCGCCCAGAGCGTGCTTTCGTTGAGTTGCAGCCGTTCCTGCGTGGTGCCGCCGAATATCATCGCGCCCAGACGGCCATTGCCGATGGGCAGCGCTTCCGTCCATGTGGCGGCGGGCTGGCGATACCAGAGGGTCGTGGGCTTGGGTGCCGCCGCCGCTTGGCTGGCCGCGCGACCGGGCTTGGCGGCGAGCGCCAACGTGCCTGCCGCGAGGCTCATTGCGGCTTCGCGGCGGCTGACGCTCATGGGTTGAGGGACGACAGGGTGAAGCTGTCAATGTCGAGATAGCCGCCGGTGGGCGCGGCATTATAGCAGGAAAGCGCGATCTGCTGGCCCTGGAAGGTACCGGTGCGCCAGTCGAAGGCCAGCGGAAACGTGCCGCCAACATCGGTCCAGCGACGGTTGTCGAGGCTGTAGGCGGTGCGGCCCTGGCTGGTGGTGAAATCCATGTCGGTGCGCAGCCAGAGGGTGCGGCCCTTGATCGGGATGGACGGGACGCGGACGTCGGTCTTGGGACCATCCTTGGTGGATTCGGTGAGTTGCATCCGCAGGCTGCGCGCGCCCTTGGCCCCGCCGACGACCGACAGTTGCGCGTTATATTTGCCGAAGGTGCCAAGGCCGCAGATATCGCCCGGCTTGATGCCGCTGGTGTCGAGCTTCACCATAGCGCGGGCGCGTGGCCCCTGCGCCTTTTGCGTCAGCGTGTTGCGCGCGGTCCAGATGCCGTCCGCCTGTGTCGCGTGCAGGCGCAGATAGCCGGGCCGCTGTGTCAGCGACCATTGGCTGTCGTCGGGATTATGGTTCCACTGCCATTGCAGGCCGAGTTTGGGCGCGGAGAAGTCGTCGGAAGAGGGTGGCTCCGCGAAGGGGTGGCCCTGGATCGGCTTGGGCGATCGGTCGGGGACGTGATCGGGCTTGTCGGGCGTGCCCCACCACGGCCAGTCGTCCTTCCAGAAGATCGGGCTGATATTGGTCATGCGGCCGATCGCGCCCTTGTCCACCATGACGAAGCCGTACCAGCTGCCGTCCGGCATATCGACGATCGCGCCCTGATGGCCGCCGGTCGTATCGTCGATGGAGGATTTGGTTTCCCATGGTCCCCACAGGCTGCGCGATCGCGATACGGTCATCGCCAGCTTGCCGGGGATGGCGTTGAAGAGATAGTAAAAGCCCTCGTGCCGGATGATCTTCGATCCTTCGGCGCCCTTGTTATAATAGGTTTTCCGCGCGGCGGTGACGGCGGACAGATCCTGGTTCAGCGTCAGCAGCGTGACCGTGCCGTCGGAGCCGATCGAGGTGCCCAGATAGGCGGTGCCGTCCGTGTCGATGAAGAGCGCCGGGTCGAAGGCTTCGCGGTCCAGTTCCTTATAGGTCCATGGCCCGTCGATCTTCGGGGCGCGATAGATGCGCGTCTTGTGTCCCACCGGCGTGACGGCGAGGTAGAAGATGTCATTATGGAAGCGCAGGCTGGCGGCGTAGAAGCCGTGGCGATAATCGCCGCCGTTTTTGAGGTCGTAGCGCGGATCGCCGTCCAGCCGATCGACCACATGGGTGACGATCCGCCAGTTCACCAGATCCTTGGAATGGAGGATGGTGACGCCGGGCGCGTTGGCGAAGGTGGTGGTGACGAAGTAGAAATCCTCACCCACCCGGATGATGTCTGGATCGGGATAGTCGGCGAACAGCACCGGATTGCGATAGGTGCCGTCGCCCTGGTCCGAGCGCCAGACCTGCGCGGCCACGTCGGTGGCGGACAGCGCGGTGGCGGCGAGGGCAAGGGCGAGGCAGAACGTCCTGTTCATGATCATGCGCCGGGCGTGTAATGATAGGGGCCGACCACCGTGCCGACGAAGCCGCCGGCCTTCTTGGTGCTCAGCAACGTCGCATCGACATCGGCCTTAAGCGTGCGGGTCTTGCCGCCCATGCCATAGTCGAAGGCCAGCGTCCCGCCGGTGGCGCGGATGGTCAGCGTGATCGGGCCGGTGCTCTTGATCGGCGCGGAGGCGACGAGCGTGTCGGCGTCTGCCGCATCGCGGGTGTAGAGCGCCACGACAGGCTTGCCCGCAATCCGGGTCAGGCCGAAGAAGAGGTTGCTGCGGTCGCTCTGCACCGCGGCCAGCCCCGCGCGGTCGCCATCCTTGACCGGCGTGTAGCGCAATGTGGTGGAAATGGTCGCGTTGGCATGCTGCTGCCGCCGACCGACGAACGCGGGGACGCCGTTCAGGTCGCCGATCGGGGCGCCGCTGTCCAGTTCCAGCGCGCCGCCGGTGACGCGATAGAAGGGCTGGCGCGGCGTGCGGATGCCGATCCACTGCATCGACAGGCTCTTGCCATCGAACTCGTCGGTATAGGCGAAGTCGCCGCTGGTCGGCAGCGCGGGTTTGGGCTGGGCAGGCAGGCGGGGGGCTTGGACGACATGAGGGATCGCTTCGCCCTTGGGCAGGATGATCGGCCAGCCATCCTTCCATGTCACCTGCAGCAGGAAGGTTTCGCGGCCGATATTATAGAAATCGTCGGTATAGGGGCGCACCGCCAGGAAGGTCGCCCACCAGTCGCCATTCTGCGTTTCCACCAGCGTGGCATGGCCCGCCGATCCGATGAAGTTCGGCCGCTTGGGGTCCAGATCGCGCTGGGTGAGGATCGGGTTGTTCGCATAGGGGATATAGGGGCCGCGCAGGTCTTTCGAGCGCAGCACGACTTGGGAGTGGTTGACGCTGGTGCCGCCTTCGGCCGCAGTCAGATAATAATAGCCGTCCTTGCGGAAGATATGTGGTCCTTCGATCCAGACCGGCTTTTTGCTTATGTCGACGCCGCCGTTGATCAACTGCGTGCTGGGACCGACCATCTTGCCCGCGCGCCAGTCATATTCCTGAACCCAGATGGCGCGATGGCCGTCATAGCGGGGCGCTTCGTCGGGCGCACGGTTGTTGACGATATAGGCTTTGTCCCCCTCCCAATAGATGGACGGGTCGATCCCTTCGAACGGCAGCCAGATCGGGTTCGACCAGGGACCGGCAGGGTCTTTGGCGGTGATGACGAAATTGCCCTTACATTCCACGCAGGTGTTGACGATGTAGAAGGTGCCGTCATGGAAGCTGATGTCCGGCGCGAACACCGCCTGCGACGTGCGGCGGCCGGTGAAGTCCAGCTGTTCGGGCCGGTCGATCGCGTTGCCGATCTGGGTCCAGTTCACCAGATCCTTCGACTTGAAGATCGGCAGGCCGGGATAATGGGCGAAGGAGGAATTGACGAGATAATAGTCGTCGCCCACGCGGGTGACCGAGGGATCGGGATAATAGCCCGACAGGATGGGATTGCGATATTCACCGGGCTTGACGGACATTTGCTCGGTCGCCTGTCCCTGATAGGTGAAGCGTTCGAAGCGGGCGGGCGCGGCCTGCGCGGTCGTGGCGGCAAAAGCGAACAACGACATGGACAGTAAAGCGGGCGTGAAAAGCCGGAATGTCGAGGGCCGGTGCGGCATTGCAATCTCTCTCCTGGAACGTGCCGCTATTCTCTGCGACGTCAATGTTGATAGCGCTAACATATTACGGTGTCGAGATAGGTAGCGGCCATGGCGTTATTGGCGGACGTCTTTGGCGGTGACGCCTGCGTCGGTCTGGACGACGGGCTTCATCGTGCCGTCGGCATTATACTCCAACCGCTCGACCGTCACTGCGCGGCGACCAATCGCGCCGTTGAGATCGCCGATCGACAGCGTGGCATTGTGCAGGAACAGATAGGACTGCCCCTTGAAATCCGCGATGCCGGGATGGATGGTGAAGCTATATTTGCCCGATCCCGTCAGTTCGCCGCGATAGGTCCAAGGACCGGTGGGCGCGGTGGCGGTGGCGTAGGATATGCGCTCGTCGCGATGGGTCGCCCGGTCGAGCGAGGCATAGGTCAGATAATAGAGATTGCCGCGCTTGTGCAGCCATGGCCCCTCTTCGAAATGGGGCGGGGTAATGTCGATGATTGGCCCGTCGATGTCGATCATATTGGACTTGAGCTTGGCGATATAGCAGTTGCGGTTGCCCCAGGCGATCCAGGTCGTGCCGTCATCGTCGGTCAGGACGGTGGGGTCGATATCCTCCCAGCTATGCGTGCCCTTCGGCGTCATCTGGTTGGTGATGAGCGCTGACCCCCTGGCATCGATGAAAGGGCCGGTGGGACTGTCGGACACGGCGACCGCGATCGCCTTGCCCGAATGGCTGTTGTCATGTTCGACGGCGGCGTAGAACCAATATTTGCCGTTCTTCGCTATGGTCTGCGCGGCCCAGGCATCCTTCTTCGCCCATTTGAAATCGGCGACGTTCATGATCGGGCCGTGATCGGTCCAATGTCGCATATCGGTGGTCGAATAGACCAGCCATTCGCGCATGGTGAACATTTCGTCCCGCTGTGCTTCGTCATGACCGACATAGAGATAGAGGCGATCGCCCACGACCAGCGGGGCGGGGTCGGCAGTGAACTTGTCGCGGATGATGGGATTTGCGCCGGGAGCAAGGGGTGGTGCAGCCTGCGCCGTTGCAGCAGGGGCGAATGCGGCGAGGAGGAGGAGCGGGGCGACCGACCTGAGCACCGCCGGAAGCGGCTGGCATCTATCGATAGGCATGGCTCGGCGGGGCATCCTGCATCCTCTTGGGCTGACTGATTGGGTCGCCGGAGCGCGACGATACCGGTCGTTCCCGGCGATAGGCTGCATCCTATTCGATCTTTGGAGCGGGTCAATAACTCCAACAAATAAAATCATGCGATCATTGCGTAACCTTTGCATCATTTTCGAAATCCATCCAAAAACTCGCAGACGTTGGCGAAAATGCCGGTATGACGATCGCATAAGGCGTCATCTTCAAAGATATGACTCATACAAGTGGAGGACAGGATGCGTTGGCTGATCATGCTGGGGTTGACGGTTGCGCTTGCCACGGACGCGCAGGGCGCGCCGGTGGTGGAGCAAGGGAGCGGTCCTTATCCCGCCCTGTTCGAAATGCGGGCGGATCTACCGGATCATGTGGTCTATCGGCCCAAGGCGTTGGCGCGGCTGGGTGCCCGCAAACTCGGAATCTATGTGTTCGGCAATGGCGGATGCAGCGCCGATGGCACGGCGTCGCGCAATCATCTGCTGGAAATCGCGTCACGCGGCTATCTGGTGATCGCGCCCGGCCATATCCCTGACGGCAAGACGCGCGATCGGCCTGCTCCGTCCGGCAAGCTCACCGCGCAGACGCCGACCCGGGCGCTGAGCGAAGCGATCGATTGGGCGCAGCGAGAAAATGCGCGACCCGATGGTCCGTTTCAGGGCCATGTCGCGGTCGATCAGATCGCCGTGTCGGGCTGGAGCTGTGGCGGGTTACAAGCCTTGTCCGTGGCGCAGGAGCCACGGGTGAAAACCGCGATCATCATGAACAGCGGCTATTTCAATGACGGCGTCAGTCCGATCGAAGGCATCATATCCGACAAGGCATTGCTGACGAGGCTGCACAGTCCGATCCTCTACATATTGGGCGGCCCCGCCGATATCGCCTGGCCGAACGGCACCGACGATTTTCGGCGCATCGATCATGTGCCGACCGCGCTGGTCAACGTACCGGTCGGGCATGGCGGCACCTATATGCAGCCCCATGGCGGCCTTGGCGCGCAGGTGGTGACCGCCTGGCTGGATTGGCAGTTGCGGGGCAGCAAGACGGCGAAACGCCAATTTACAGGCAAGGATTGCGGTTTCTGCCGCGACGGGCGGCTGAGGATCGAAACCAAGAATATGCCATGAAGGCAAGTTGACGCAGGATAAGTTTCCCCTTTTCGCGGCTCGATCCATGGCCTAGATTGCTCGATTGTATCTGACGCGGGAAGGTAAGATGGCGAGATCGGATCGACCCGGGCGCGGGGCCACGATAGTCGATGTGGCGGCGCGTGCGGGTGTATCGTCCATGACCGTATCACGCGTCATGAACGGGCGATCCGGGGTGAGCGCGGAAACCCGCATTGCCGTGGAAGAAGCGATCAAGGCGCTGGCCTACACGCCCAACGTCGCCGCGCGCAATCTGGTGACATCGACCGAATTGCGCATCGGCGTCATCTATTCCAATCCCAGCGCTGCCTTCATGAGCGATTTCCTGACCGGCGTGTTCGAGGAAGCATCGGCGCGGGGCGCCCGGTTGATCCTGCTGAAAGGCGAGGGCGGCCGCGCGCCGACGACGGCGGCGCTGGAGGATCTGGCGTCGTCTGGCATAAGCGGCGTGTTGCTGGCCCCGCCTTTGGGCGAAGCGCCCGAAGTGCTGCGCGTGTTGCGCGACGCGGGGTGCATCATGGCGACCGTCGGCGCCTACCAGTCGCCCGACACCATCTGCGTGCGAATCGACGATCGGGCGGCATCCTATCAGATGACCCGATATCTGCTCGATCTGGGGCATCGGCGGTTGGGGTTCATCCTGGGCAATCCCGACCAGGCCGCCAGCGCCGAGCGCATGGCCGGTTTCTATGCGGCGGTGCGGGAGACCGGCGGCGTCGTGGTGCAAGTCGTGCAGGGCGACTTCACCTATATGTCCGGCCTGGTCGCCGCCGAACAGTTGCTGGGCGCGAGCGAACCGCCGACTGCGATTTTCGCCAGCAACGACGATATGGCCGCCGCGGTGGTATCGGTGGCGCATCGCCGTCATCTGGATGTGCCGACCGAACTGACCGTGGCGGGGTTCGACGATACGACGGCGGCGATCACTTTATGGCCGCCGCTCACCACCATTCACCAGCCCGTGCGCGCGCTGGCGGCCGAGGCGATGAGCCTGCTGATCGCGGAGATCGGCCTGCAAGGCCGCAAGTCACGGGTGCCGCGCGAACGGATATTGGAGCATGAACTGGTGGAGCGTCAGTCCACCGGTGCGCTGAGGCCTTCGCCTTCCTCATAGTGGAAGGACGAAAAATCCGCGGGCATCGCCGCGCCCGACAGATCCTGGCACGCCATGCCGACGAAGGTGCCGGTGAAATTGGGCAGGCCCGGGCATGTGACTTCATCGGACAGGATGCTGGCGTCATAGCGGTGCGGCAGGCGTTGCCATGCTGCCGCGTCGTGCAGGCGCCAGGCGAAGGTCAGCGCGTCGCCGTCCACATCCATGCGCAGCTCGATCGGGCCGGGTGGCAGCGGGGCGATGACGTCCAGCGTGATATTTTCCTGGTCCGGGGAGGCCATCATCAGCTGGAGAAGGCGGACGCCGTCGTCGGTGCTGATGTGCAGATAGTAGAATTTCGTGCTGTTATAATAATAGATCAGCCCCGCCGCCTGTTGGAAGCTGGTCGGTTCGAACGACAGGCAGGTGCGGGCGGTAAAGCGGAAGTCGGTCTGGCGGCGCGCCACCAGCGCCTGTTCGAACAGGCTTCCCACGGTTTCACGGCCATAGAGGCGCAGATGGCCGGTACGCGCGGTCAGGCTGAACAGGCGGTCGGCAAAGGGCGTGCGGAGCCATTGAAACTCTTCGGGCAATTGCGCGACATTAAATTGTCCGTCCCATTGGGTTTCCGGCCAAGGGGCGGCGGGCAGGGCCGGTGCTTTGGGGGAGGCATCCGGCCGGGCGTCGCCTGCCAGGGTGCGCAGCCAGCAATCCTCGTCCCAGCGCATCGGCTGGATCGCGGTTTCACGTCCCATGATACAGCGTTCGCGACCGGGCAGCGGGCGTCCGCACAGATAGGCGAGCCAGGGCGTGCCGTCGGCCAGTTCGACCAGGTCGCCATGGCCCGCGCGGGTGATGGGGCCGTCTTTACCGCCCGCGCCGGTCAGGACCGCGCCGTCGGGATGGACGTCATAGGGGCCGAAAATATTGCGGGACCGGGCCATGACGACCGCATGATCCCAGCCGGTGCCGCCTTCGGCGACGAGCAGATGATACCAGCCGTCGCGCTTGTAGAGGTGCGGTCCTTCGGTAAAGCCGCGCTCCGTGCCCTTGAAGATCAGGCTTGGTTCGCCGACCAGCGCCATGGTGCGGCGGTCGAGTTCCTGCATCTGTATGCCCGCAAAGCGGCCCTGCCCGGAGCGATGGTCCCACAACATGTTGAGCATCCAACTGCGGCCGTCATCGTCATGGAACAGCGCGGGATCGAAGCCGCTGCTGTTGAGGTGGACGGGATCGGACCAGTCGCCATCAATGCGGTCGCAGGTGACGACATAGTTGGGGAAATCGCGCAGCGACACGCCCTTCGCGCCGTTGACGGTGGTGGCGCCGTAGCGTTTGACGTCGGTGAATATCAGCCAGAAGCGACCGTCGGTATAGCTGAGGTCCGGCGCCCATACGCCGCAGGAATTGGGGTCGCCCCGCATGTCGAGATGCGCGGCGCGCGACAAGGGGCGGGCGGCGAGGCGCCAGTGGGCAAGGTCGCGGCTGTGATGGATCTGAACGCCGGGGAACCATTCGAAGGTGGAGGTCGCGATGTAAAAATCATCGCCGACCCGCACGATCGAGGGATCGGGATTGAAGCCCCGGAGGATCGGATTGGAAATGTCGTTCATTTAGGCTTGCGCACCAATGTCCATAGAAGGGCGGCGCCGATCAGGTCGAGCACGCCAAGAAGGATGAAGAAGGGCGTGTAGCCGACCTGGTCGACCATCTGACCCAGCAGCAATGTGAAGACGAGGACGCCAAGATTGCCCGCCAGGCCCGCCATGCCGGTCGCCGTCGCCACCGCGTTGCGGGGAAAAGGTCCGACGCCATGGTGATGACCGTGACCGACAGCGTCTGGTGCGCGAAGCCGCCCAGGCACAGCAGCGCGATCGCCGCATAGGGGTTGGTCGCCATGCCGACGAACGCCATGCCGGTCATCATCACCGCGCCCAGGGTGAAGGCCCAGCGGCGCGCGTCGATCAGGTTGACGTTGCGGCGCTGGAGGAAGGTCACGACGGCGGGGCCGAACAGGCAGCCCAGGTCAGCGGCCAGGAAGGGCAGCCAGGCGAACAGGGCGATCTGTCCCAGGTCGAAGCCGCGCACGCGGGCGAGGTAGAGCGGCATCCAGAAAGACAGCATGCCCCAGACCGGATCGGCCAGCATGCGCGGCAGGGCGATGCCCCACATGTCCCGCTGGCGCAGCATGGAGAGGATGGACGGGCGCTGCGCGCGCGCGGCAAGCCGGGCTTCCTGACCGCTGAGGATATAGTCGCGTTCCAGGTCGCCCAGGCGGCGGTGGCGGGCAGGGGTTTCATAATAGAAAAACCAGAGCAACGCCCAGACCAGGCCGATGCCGCCTGCGACGACGAAGGCCAGCCGCCAGCTGTGCATTATCACCGCCCAGGCGACGAGCGGGGGCGCGAACACCGCACCGAAGGAGGCGCCGATATTGTAGATGCCGCCCGCCAGCCCGCGTTCCTTGGACGGGAACCATTCCGCCACCAGCTTTTGCCCGGCCGGTTGCGCCGATCCTTCCGCCAGACCCAGCAGGCCGCGCAGCGCGGCAAAGCCGAACCAGCCGTTCACGAAGCCATGGGCCATGGTGACGAGCGACCAGGCCGCGACGCAGATTGTAAAGCCGATCTTCAGGCCGACGCTGTCGAGGAAATAGCCGGCCGCCGGTTGCAGCATGACGCCCAGCTGAAATGCGCTGGTGATCCAGCTATATTCGGCGTTGCTGATCGCCTGTTCGGTCAGGATGATGGGGGCAGCGACGCCCAGGACGGAGCGGGACAGGTAATTGATCACCATCGCGCCGACAAATAGACCGATGATGGTCCAGCGGATTTTCCCGATTCTCACGCGTGCAGCCATATCAGGGTGATAACGTTAACATGCAAGCGGGGATGGGACTGCCGGTTTCGCGCCGCCGGACGCGGCGGTGCGCCACGTCCCTTCGGTCCGCCTAATAGTTGCTGCGCCTGCAATGCCGTCATCCCCTCAATCTCGTCTTGTCTGAGTATTGACAAGAAAGTCGGAAAACATCAATAGGTGTTGTTAGCGCTAACGATCTTTCTGTCGAGTCTCTGTCATGGAAGCTGGGCATAGGGGGGTGGCTCCGGGGCAATGGTCCTGCAAATGCAATCAAAGCATGATTTGGGGAGAGAGAGAGAGATGACAGGTTTCCATTCACGTATCGGTGCAGCGCGTTCGCGCTTTTCGATGGCCAGCATCGTCGCGGTATCCGCCAGCCTGATGGCGACGCCAGTTCTGGCGCAGGCGCCGCAGGAGGCGCAAGCCCCGCAGGACGCACAAGCGCCGCAGGGCAACGAACCGCGCGGCAACACCGCCGATATCGTGGTGACGGGATCGCGCATCAAGACCAGCGGCTATACCGCGCCGACGCCGACGACGGTGATCAATTCGGGCGCGATCGAAGCCAACGCGCAGCCCAATATCTTTACCACCATCGCACAGCTGCCATCGCTGCAGGGATCGTCGGGCACGTCCACCAACACGTTCAGCACGTCGAGCGGGCAGCAAGGCCTTAGCTCCTTCTCGCTGCGTGGCGTGGGCGCGATCCGTACGCTGACGCTGCTGGACGGCCAGCGCGTCGTCGGCGCGAACGTGACCGGCGTGCCGGACATCAGCCTGTTCCCGCAATTGCTGATCCAGCGGGTCGATGTCGTCAATGGCGGCGCGTCGGCATCCTACGGGTCCGATGCGGTCGGCGGTGTCGTCAACTTCATCACCGACACGCGCTTCAAGGGTATCAAGGGCAATATCCAGGGCGGCATCAGCGATTATGGCGACAATGAGCAGGTGCTCGTCCAGCTTGCCGCCGGGACCAGCTTTGCCGACGATCGCATCCATCTGGTCGTCAGTGGCGAATATGCCAATGAAGATGGCGTTGGCGGTGGCGAATTCGGCCTTGGCCTGGCGGGCGGGCGCGACTGGTTCAAGCAGACGACCCTGATCGATCGCGGCGTCACCAATGACGGATCGCCACGTTTTGTTTTGCGCGACAATGCGCAGACGTACAATTACACCAAATATGGCCTGATCACGTCGGGTCCGTTGCAGGGCACGGCGTTTGATCAGGCGGGCAACCCGTTCCAGTTCCAATATGGATCAAACGGCGTGCCGGTGCGCAGTGGGACGAGTACGGCAGTCACCGGATGTTTCCCGGGCTACTGCATCGGCGGCGACCTGTCGGGCAATGTCGATGCGGGCCGCACGCTCCAGTCGTCGATCGAGCGTATCAACACCTATGGCCGCCTGGGCTTCGACTTCGCCGACAATGACGAACTATATTTCACCTTCAACTATGGACAGGTGAAGACTCAGAACCAGCCGGTAGGCGGCATGAACCGGCCGGGCCTGACGATCCAGTGCGCCAATCCCTTCGTACCCGATTCGATCAAGGCGGCGTGCGCGACCGCGGGCATCACCAGCTTTGGTTACGGGACCAGCAACGCCGCGCTCGGCAATACGCAGGTCCATACCGATCGCCGTCAATATCGCGCGGTGATCGGCGCGAAAGGCGAGTTCAGCCTGCTGGGCACCGATTGGACCTACGACAATTATTATGAGCGTGGGACCAATTATTCGGACATCGACGTGTCCAACATCATGCTCAGCAACCGTTTCAACGACGCGATCAATGCGACCACGCTGAACGGCACGGTGGTATGCGCCAGCGCCACCGCGCGGGCCAATGGATGTCAGCCGCTCAATATTTTCGGCGGCAACCCGTCGCAGGCAGCGCTAAATTATATTATGCCTGACAACGGGCCGTTCCAGCGCACGCGCCAGACGCAGGACGTGGTCAGCCTCAACTTTTCCGGTTCGCCGGTCGATCTGTGGGCCGGGCCGCTGTCGATCGCATTCGGTGGCGAATATCGTCATGAATTTTACCGCGTAAGGGCCGACCCCTATGGGCAGGGCTTCAATACCGCGCCCGCGACCTCCGACTATCCGGCCGATCCCACGCTGAATGGGGGCGGCAACAATTGGTATGCGGGCAACTACAAGAACGGGCAGGGCGCCTATAGCGTCAAGGAAGCCTTTTTCGAGGCGGATTTGCCGGTCATCAATTCCGATGCCCTGGGCAAAGCCAATATCAACGGTGCGGTGCGCGTGACCGATTACAGCACGTCGGGCGTCAATTGGACGTGGAAGCTGGGCGGTACCTGGAACCTGCCGATCGAGGGCTTCCGCCTGCGCGGCGTCACGTCGAAAGACGTGCGCGCGCCCAACCTGTCCGAATTGTTCGCAGCGCCGGTCACGACGACCTTGCCCAACTTCTTTGATCCGTTTTCCGGCAGAAACGTGCTGGCGATCCAGAATGTCATCGGTAACACCAATCTGCGCCCGGAAACGGCGCGCAACACCACTGCCGGTATCGCTTTTTCAGGCGCATCCTGGCTGCCCGGCCTCAGCTTCTCGTTCGACTACTACAAGATCAAGATTAATGACGTCGTTTCCACCTTGGGCGCGGGCGACATCGTCAACCTGTGCTTCCAGCAGGTCGCGACGGAGTTCTGCGACGCTTTCAACCTTAATAACCAGACCGGCCCGAACTTCATCAATGTCCAGCCGTTCAACTTGGCGTCCTGGAAGACCAGCGGCTTCGACATCGAAGCCAGTTATCGCTGGCAGCAGCCGCTGGGCCTGCCTGGCAGCCTGACCTTCCGCGCGCTGGCCACCCATGTTCGCGAGTTCGTGGTAAACTCCGGCATACGGGGCACGATCCCCAACGACACAGCGGGCGTAAACACGGGGGGCACGCCGGATTGGAAGTGGCTGGCGATCCAGAGCTATGAGAATGATAAATTCTCGCTGATGGTGCAGGAACGCTGGTTCAGCGACGGTGTGCTGGGCAACCAATATGTCGTGTGCCAGCCGGGCAGCTGCCCTGAATTGACCAACAACCATCCCACGATCGACCAGAATTTCATGCCTGGTGCCTTCTATGTGGACATTGGCGGCACGTACAACATCACCAAGTCGATCACCGCCTATGCCAAGGTCGACAATCTGTTCAATCGCGATCCGGCCAAGTCGCCCTATTTCGTCAATCCGGCATTGTATGACGTGGTGGGCCGCATGTATCGCGCGGGTGTTCGCTTCCGCTTCTAAGCTATAGGTTGTGCCGGGCGGATCGCGGATGATCCGGTCGGCCTGACCAAATTATACTGGGGAGAGGACCAACGTGAAACGATTTGCCTTCATCGCGGCAATCGCGGCCATGATCCCCCGGCCGCCTTGCCGGCAGCCTCTCCCCCTTCTTCTTCTTTGGCGCCAGCGACGAAGCAGCGCCTGATCGTGCTGAGCGATATCGAGGCGGACCCGGACGATACGCAGTCTTTCATCCGGCTGTTTCTCTATGCCAACCAGATCGACCTGGAAGGACTGGTCGCGACGACATCGGTCCATATGAAACAGGGAGTGCATGCGGCGTCGATCCAGCGGATCATCGATGCCTATGCCAAGGTGCAGCCCAATCTCAACCTGCATGAACCGGGCTATCCCGCGCCCGACCGGTTGCGCGCGCTGGTGCGCGAAGGGCAGCCCGGTTACGGCATGGCGGCAGTAGGCGATGGCAAGGATACGGCAGGATCGCGGCTGATCATCGACGCGCTGGACAAGGATGACGGCCGACCGCTGTGGGTATCGATCTGGGGCGGGGCGAACAGTCTGGCGCAGGCGCTGCATCATCTGCGCGCGACCCGGTCGCCCGCAGACGTCGCGCGGCTGCTGGCGCGGTTGCGGGTCTATACGATTTCCGACCAGGACGACAGCGGGGCGTGGATTCGCAAGACCTTCCCCGACCTGTTCTACATCGTCAGCCCCGGCGGCTATGGCGCGGGGACATGGACCGCGATCCACAGCCGGATCGACGGGATCGACAATGATGTCGTGGGCAATGACTGGCTGCGCGATCATATTCAGCAGGGCCATGGGCCGCTGGGCGCGGCCTATCCCGACGTCGCCTATGGCATGGAGGGGGATACGCCCGCTTATCTGCCGCTGATCCCCAATGGCCTCAGTGATCCCGAACATCCCGACTGGGGCGGATGGGGCGGGCGCTATGAATTATATACGCCCACGCGCGCGACGATGGACCCGGGCGGCTTTACCGGCGGCGTGCCGATCGATCCGGAGACGCGGCCGATCTGGACCAATGCCATCGATGCCGTCACGCCGATCGTCCGCAAGGATATCGGCCGGGCGGTTGTGCCGGGCGACCGGACGATCAAGGATTTTCGCGCGACGCTCTGGCGCTGGCGCGGCGATTTCCAGAATGACTTCGCTGCGCGGATGGATTGGTCGACCAAGGCTTATAAGGACGCCAACCATCCGCCCGTGGTGAAGATCGCCCATGCCGACCTGTTGCGGGTGAAGGCCGGGCAGCGCTTCGTCCTGAGCGCATTGGGGTCGAGCGATCCGGACGGCGATAGCCTGAGCTATTACTGGTTCCACTATCCCGAGATCGGCGGTTGGACGACGGCGATCCCGTCCGGCATTTCGCCCAATATCGTGACGGTGGATTTTACCGCGCCGATGGTGACGGAGCCGCGTGAGGCGCATTTCGTCGTCGCGGTGAGCGACAAGGGCACGCCGCCGCTGACGCGCTATCGCCGGGTGATCGTGACGATCGAGCCTTGAGGCGGAGCGCCGGACGGGGGATGCGGGAGATGGGCAGGATGCGGTGGTCGGGTCTGTTTGCTGTCGCTGCGGGCTTGGCCGGTTCGGCGATGGCGCAGCTGCCGCCGATGCCCGACATCCCGCGGGTGACGCCGGTCCAGCACGCACCGGGCGGACATTTCCGGGTCGTGATCCCGAACCGCCCCGATCCGACGCCGGTCATTCTGCATGTGTCGCCACAGGGATCGGATGCGGGCGATGGCACAGCGCAGCGCCCCTTCGCGACGCTGGTGCGCACGCAGCAGGTAGTGCGGACGATCAACCGCGATCATGACGTGACCGTGTTGCTGGCGCCGGGCGTGTATAGACTGGACGCGCCCTTGCGCTTTGGCGCGCGGGACGGCGGGCAGAATGGCTTTACGGTGCGGTGGGAAGGCGCGCCGGGTACGCATGCCATCCTGTCGGGCGGTACGCCGGTGACGGGCTGGCGGCTGGTGGACCGGCAGCGGAATATATGGGCGGCCAACGTTCCTATGGGGAGCGACCCGCGGCAATTGACCGTCGCGGGAAAGCTGGCGCCGCGCGCCTCGGTGGAGATACCGCGGGCGGCGGTGGCGTTCCACCCCTGGGGGCTGGAGATCAAGGATCCCGCCTGGCGCTTTCTGGCGCAACTGCCCGGCCAGCAGCAGATCGAGGTGGAGGGGATGAGCTGGTTCACCCATCGCCATGCCATGGTCGATCGTATCGAGGGCGACAGGATCGTGATGCAGCAGCCCGGATGGCGCAACAATCTGGTCGGTTACGACACGATCGCCAGGCCGGTGTCGGTGGAGGTCGCACGGCTATTCCTGGTGAACGCGCTGCCGTTCCTGCGCGATCCGGGGCAATGGTTCGTCGATCCCAAGGCGGGGCAATTATACTATAAGCCCCGGCCGGGCGAGGATATGCGTCGTATCGAAGTCGTCCTGCCGCGGCTGGCGCATCTGCTGTCGATCGCGGGCAGCTATGACGATCCGGTGCGCGACCTGGAGTTTCGCCGGTTGCAGTTCAGTCATACGAGCTGGCTGCAACCATCGGGGCCGGAGGGCTATGCCAGCCAGCAGAGCGGCGCCTATCTGGCAGGAGAGCTGGCCGATTACCCGGCCGATCCGATCCGCGATTGCAGCTGGGGCTGCTGGTCGTTCGAGCGGATGCGCAACCGGTGGCGGCAGCAGCCTGCTGCCGTTCAGGTGGCGGCGGCGCGGCGCATCGTCTTCGACGACGACCGCTTCTCGCAACTGGGACAGATCGCGCTCGGCATCGGCAATAATCCAGAGGCGAATGCGAGCGGCGTCGGGCTGGGCGCGGCGGCGATCGAGGTGACCAACAGCAGCTTTACCGACCTGGCCGGCGGGGCGATCATGGCGGGCGGGGTGGAGCCTGATGCGCATCATCCCGCGCGGCCTGAAATGGGATTGCGCGACATCCTGATCCGCAACAACCGGATCGCGGGGGTGTCACGCGATTATAAGGAGCAGTCGGCAATCCTGGTGACCTATGCGTCTGGCACGCTGATCCTGCATAACGACGTGTCCGACACGCCCTATGACGGGATCGATGTCGGCTGGGGATGGGGCGCGAACGATCCGGGCGGCAGCGCGGAATATTGGCGCAAACAGCGCGGCTATTATGACCAGCCGGGCAATATCGTCTATGATACGCCGACCACCCTGCGTGACACGGTGGTCATGGGCAATCGGGTGCGCCGGGTGAAGCAGTGGTTCCCCGATGGCGGGGCGATCTATCATCTGTCGGCCGATCCCGGTGCGCTGATCGCGGAAAATTACATATCCGACGTCGCGGGATCGGGCGGGATCGCCATCTATCTGGATGAAGGGTCGCGCTATGTCACGGTGCGCAACAATGTCGTGGATCGCGTGGGCGGCGTGTGGCTGAACCTCAACACCCAGTCGCACATCGCGCCCAAACGCACCGCGCTGGACAATGTCGCGACGGGCAACTGGTATAATAGCGGCAAATTGAACGGCGAATGGAGCGACTATCTCAACAACCGGGCGGCGGACAATGTCGCGGTGGTCGGGAGCCAATGGCCAGTCGAAGCCCAACGGGTGATCGACGCCAGCGGCGTGCAGCAGGCCGCGCCGCGCCGTCCGTGAAGGACGACGCGGCGAGGGATCAGGGATTGAACGCTATGACCGTCTGACTGAGTTCGCCGAACGGGCTGCTCCCTTCGGTTACGGCGGTCATGCGCACATGATCGCCAAAGCTCAGAAAGGGCGTGACGGGCTTACCATGTTCGATCATTTCGATCGCGCGCCGTTCGGACATGCAGGTCGATCCCACCGTCTGATAGTCCGCGTCGGACACGGTGCCGGAACCGATGATGGTTCCCGCGCACAGATGCCGGGTGCGCGCGGCATGCGCGATCAGTTCATGGAAGCCATAGCCCATATGCTCGCCCGAAGGATGGCCGAACCACGCGCCGTTGACCTCCACGCGCAGCGGTAGGCAGACCCGCCCGTCGCGCCAATCGTCGCCCAGTTCGTCCGGCGTGATCGCGATCGGCGCGGCGCTGCATGCCGGCTTGGCCTGAATCCAGCCAAAGCCCGTTTTCATTTCCTTGGGCGCGACGGCACGCAGCGACCAGTCGTTGAGGAGGATGATGAGGCGGATATGCGCCATGGCCTCGTCCGCCGAACAGCCCATCGGCACGTCGTCGGTGACGATGCCGAACTCGCCTTCGAAATCGATGAAGTCCGTTTCGGTGGGGAAGGCGACATCTTCGCGCGGGGCAAGGAAACGGTGGCTCATGCCCTGATACATCAGGGGGAGGTCGGTTTCGATGGGCGGGTGATTGAACGCCTTTTCCATCAGGGCGCCGTGGTTGGCGAAAGCCGATCCGTCGAGCCATTGCCAGGTGCGCGGCAGGGGGGCGAGAAGCGCAGCATGATCGACTGGCTCGCCGCCGCCTGCCTCCAGCGTGGTGGACAGGGAAACCGCATCATCCAGCAGCGCGTCCCAATCGGCGATCGCGTGCAACAGGTTGGGCCAGCGCGTACCCAGCGCCGCACAGCGCGTGCCATCGCGCGATATTAGTATCAATTCCCCGTCGGCCGTGCCGTTGGCGCGCGTTGCGAAACGCATAGGTCCGTTTCCTTCCGATATTGTCTGTTGTCGGCGCGCGGGTTGCCCGCGCGCCGGACCAAGGCTCAGCGCTTGAGATTGTCGTCGAACGCGCCGTCGATCAGGATGAAGACGATCCGGCAGTTGCGGTCGGAGCGGTTCGACCAGCCATGGTTGGTGCCGCGCTGGATGACGATATCGCCTGCACGGACGGTGGTTTCGCCTTCGTCCATGATCAGCACCAGTTCGCCCTCCACCACGATGCCATAGTCGATCGTTTCGGTGCGGTGCATCAGCGCGTGGCGCGACCCTTCGCCATCATGGGCGGACGCGTCATGCGCGCCGACTTCGGCGAAATGGGCGCGGGCTTCCTCGGGCGACATGGTGCGGATGCCGTCGCCTTCGGGCGGGATGTCGAGCACACGGATGCGGGTGCCATTTTTGGGCGGGGCAAGGATGATGCCGGTTTCGGCCGGTTCGCCGGAGGCGGCGTCGAGCGGGGCGGGGGTGGCCTGCGTGTTCCAGACTTCGTGAAACATCGGCCCGATGTCGCCGCCGATGCGCTGGACGCGCTGGACCGGGCCGTCCTCCTGGATGATGGCGCGGCCTGAAGCGTCGTGCCCGGTGACGATGCGGCGAACGGATGCAAATTCCATGAGCTTATTTCCTAGATTAGGTACGCGCCGCCGACCATGCGTCGCAGCACGCGCCATGTGACCCATGCGCCAAGCGCGGCGCCGTAGATGATCTTGACGCCAAGGGCGATTGGCCAGTCCAGCGTGGCGACATTGCCGGACAGCCAGAGAAACGCGATGCCCGCCCCCAGCGTCAGGGCAGACAGGACCGACATGAAGGCGGCCCGCAACAGCCACTGGATCGTCACGGGATGACTGGCCGCACTGCCCAGCCGCCCGGCCAGTTGCGCGCGCCGTGCGATCATGCCCGGTACGATACAGGCCATAAGCGCGACAGCGGCGCTTTGCGGCAGGAAATCGATGGCATAACCCCATTCCCCCACCGCAACGCGCCCCGCCGTACCGAAGACGGCAAGGAAGAACAGCGCGCCGATCACCCCATTGATCACCGCGCTGACGATCGTCTCCCGCGCGATATAGGCGTCGATGCGGCCGCTCTGTTCTTCCGCAGTCCTCACGCGGTCTTGCCGCCCAGCGTATCGGCGAACCAGTCGGCGATATAGTCGCGACCGTAGGACATATTGTCCGCGCCGACATGCTCGACCCCGCCTTCGCGTTCGGTGAACAGCTTGAGCGCGCGCCGCGGGCTGTTGACCAGCTGGTCGTAGCAGTCATGCGCGTAATCGACGCTGATCTGTCGGTCCTTCGCGCCATGGGTGACCAGGAAGGGCACCTTGATCCCGTCCATATGGCCGTTGAGGTTCATGCCCTCCGCCTTCGCCAGGAAGTCGTCCATGTCGCTCGCGCCGAAGGCCCACATGACATGCGCCCAATAATGGGGGACGGGGTTTTCGCCTTCGCGTTTCATGCGCTTCTGCTGGACCTCGGCCCAATTATGGTTCGCGCCCCAGACCGCGCCGGACGCGAAACGGGGTTCGTAAGCGACGGCGCGCGGGGCGAAATGGCCGCCCAGCGAAATGCCGGTCATGCCGATCCGCTTGGGATCGACATCGTCCTGCTGTTCCAGCCAGTCGACCGCCTTGCTCGCCCAGTTTTCGCTATGCGGATCGACGGGCAAGTTCTGGAGGCGCAGCGCTTCGCCCGATCCGGGCTGATCGACGCAGAGCGTGGAAATACCACGCCGCGCGAGCGCTTCAGGCAGGCGCGACCAGTAGAGCAGTTCCTTGCAGCTATCGAGGCCGTTGCAATAGACCACGACCGGATGCGGGCCTTCCCCAGGCGCGCTCGTGAAGAGGGCGGGCATGGTGCCGGTGCTGAGCGGGATGTCAACGCGGCGACGGTTGATCTGGCCCAGCGCGGTCGAACGGTCGAACGTGTCGCGCGCCTTGGCATAGGTGGCCTGACGACCGGGATGGCCATGACCCTGCATCCGTTCGGCGTTGAACAGATAGAGCGATGCGCGCTCCAGCTTGTCGGAGGCGGAGAAAGCACGGCCCTGCGCCTCATCTTCTGCCGCAAGATCGATCAGCTTGTCGGCCATCGCGACCCATTGCGCCATGAACATGGGCGTGCCCGCATCCGCGCCGGATGCCGCCGCGTCCTTGATCGGCTGGCACATGTCGACGATTTCGCCGATGCGCCCGCCGCTCTCCATCGCGATCGCGACCGACAGATTCCAGATATAGTTGGGGAAATATTCGAACAAAGCCATCGATCAGACCTCCACTGCCTGGAACAGACCCTTGTCGGGCGCGGCATGCGGCATGGTCTGGGGACCACCGACGCCGATGCCCCATTGGTCCATGATGCCGGGGCCGGGGGCATGGACTTTGGCTTCGTGCGTTTCGAAGTCCACATCCTCCAGTTCCGAACTATATTCGACCGCAAAGCCCGCAGGCGTGGTGAAATAGCTGAACGTGTTGTTGCCCGCGGTGTGGCGGCCCGGACCCCAGCGAATGTCGGTGCCCTTCAGCCGCAGCCGATTGACGCCGACCATCATGTCATCGACGGTCAGCATGTCATAGGCGACATGGTTGAGGCAGGGCGGTCCAGGCAGGAAGGCGATGCGATGATGCGCGGCGTTGCAGCGCAGGAAGCACATGAAGTCGCCCAGCCAGTCCGATACCTTGAAGCCCAGAACGTCGCAGAACCATTCCACCATCGCCTTATGATCGGGCGAGTGGAGGACGATGTGGCTGATCTTCTGCGGTACGCCTTCCCAACGGGCGAGTTCACGGGCGGTGCGGCGGGCAACGTCGCTCGACACTTCGAAGGTCAGGCCGTCGGGCGAGAAGAAGCGGAAGCCATAGCCGCCGCCCAGCGAGTCCAGATCCTTGGGCGTGAAGATGATGCGGCAGCCCGAGGCGACGACCTTGTCATGCAGGGCGTCGACATCGGCGCGGCTGTCGGCGGCCAGCGCGATCACGTCGATGCGCTGTTCCTCGGCCTGACGCAGGCGCACGACATGATGCTCATGCCCGCCGTCGGCGGCGAAATAGACCATGCCGTCCTTTTCTCCCGCCTCGACCAGTTTCCACTGATCGGCGTAGAAGGCGCGCTCGGCTTCCAGATCGGGCAGGGCGTAACCCACATAACGAATTTCTGTAACGCGGCTCATAGCGGTTTCCTTCAGATCGGCTGGGAGACCATCGCGAACATGTCCGCGGTGGCTTTGTGATTGTCGACGGGCGCGCCCTTACCAAGCTGGCCCATGCAGATTTCGAGCGATTTTTCCACGATGTAGCGGCACCGGTCGTGACGGCGTTCGTGATAGGCGGTCAGCGCGCTGTCCAGATCGTCATGGCTGGTCAGTTCCTCCGCCAGCACGATGCTGTCCTCGATCGCCATGCCCGCGCCCTGACCCAGATGGGGGGTGGTGGCGTGGACGGCATCGCCCAGCAGGACGACGCGGCCCTTGTGCCAGGGGCCGTCCAGCATGAAGGCTTCGAGCGGGCGATAGACGACGCCGTCATCGTCGGTGATATGCTCGCCCAGCGCCTGGATCGCGGGCGAACAATGGGCGATCTTGGCGCGCATCGCAGCGGCCAGTCCTTCGCGCGGGTAGCGGGGATTGCCCGGTTCGGCGGTGGTGACGAACATATACATCAGGCTTTTCGAGATCGGGACCAGGCCGACGCCGGTGGGACCATTATAGGCCTGAAGCGAGTCCATGCCTTCGGTCAGGGGCAGGTTGTAGCGCCAGACCGCTTGCCCCGTATAGTGGGGCGAGGGCGCATCGGGGAACAGCAGCGCGCGGGTCTGCGAATAGACGCCGTCCGCGCCGATGACCAAGTCGAAGCTGCCCTGCGCGCCGTCCGAAAACTGCACCGTCACTTGGTCGCCCTGATCGTCGATATTAGTCGCGGTGACGCCCAGCCGCACTTTGGCGCCCGATGCGATCGTGCGATCGCCCAATACTTTGTGCAGGGCGGGGCGACCGACGCCCAGATTGGCGGGATAGCCATCGACCAGACGGGGGGAGGGGACGCGCGCGACCTTCGTACCGTCGGGTGCGAATATTTCGACCGTGTCGAAGCCTGCGCCGGCCGCGATATATTCGTCCAGCAGGTCCAGATGATCCATGGCGCGCAGCACGTTGGACTGCTGGATGATACCCACGCCATAGACCGACCAGTCGGGATTACGCTCGATGACGGTGACGTCGAACCCCTTTCGGCGCAGCGCGATGGCGGAGGTGAGGCCACCTATGCCTCCGCCGATGATGAGGATGTTGAACTTGTCCATGGTCGGTCTAGTGCCTCGTGAGAAAGGAGCGAGAGGAAGCGGGGTCAGAAGCGGTCGAGATCGTTGGCGATCGCGGCCGGTCCGGTGAAATTGTTGCGGATGGCGGCGATGTAGGTGCGGGTCCGTGCGGCATCGTCCGTTCCACCGGCGATATGGGTGACGGCCACCGCCTTCACCCTGGCGCGAGCGGCCAGCGCGCCGACCTCTTGCGGTGTCAGGTGATGGGTGGTCAGATGCTGCAGCATCGTCGCCTTGACGGCGGCGGGCATGTCAGGGCTGGTGCGCGCAACGCGATCCAGCGTGGCGTCTATGTCGATCATTTCGCTGACCAGCAGGTCCGCGCCCGACGCCAGCTTTTCGACCGCCGCGCTGGGTCCGGTGTCGCCGGTATAGGCGATGGATCGGCCCGGCAGGTCGAATTGCAGGGCGTAGGATTTATAGTTGCGATCCTCCACGCTGCCGGGCGCGAAGTCGTAGTGCGTGTTCTGCGCGACCTTCACCGTCATGTCGTCAACGCGGATGCTCTCGCCGTCCCGCAATTCGATCACCGACACGGTATTTTCAGGCGGCGTCCAGGATTTGCCGGGGATGCCATAGCCCGCCTTGGCCGATGGCTGGAGGCTGGCGACGATGCCAGCCACCAGTTCGCGCGTGCCGGGCGGACCATAAATGGTCAGTATGTCGCGCGCTTCGGTCTGGTTGCGCAGCCCCAATATCGCCGCCAGCCCGCCAATATGATCGACATGCAGGTGGCTGAGGAAAATGGCGCGGACGGACGGCAGGGGCAGGTCCGCCCGCGCCATCTGTTCCACCGTGCCATCGCCGGTGTCGACCAGATAGGTCTTGCCATCCTGCAGGATGGCGTTGGCCGGTTGCGAGCGATGTCCGTCCGGCACCGGACCGCCCATCGTCCCCAAAGTGACGAAGGCGGCGCGCGGCGGACCGGCCGCCGCCGCTGCCGTCGCCAGCAGGGCGATCATGCCGGACAGCGCCGTGCCGGTGATCCGGGCGGACATCCGCTTCACAGGTTGAAGCCCAGGCGCACGCCATAGGTGCGCGGCGGACGCAGCGTGCCGACGGGGAAGTCGAGGATCGGACGCGTGCCGGCGCGGGCCAGCACTTCCTTATCCTCGATATTGTTGACGAAGGCGGTGACGCTCCATTTGTCCTGCGGTCCTTCCAGCGTCAGGAACGCGTCGGACATCATGAAGCTGCCCTGCTTCTCCTCTTCGCGGAAGTTGGAGTTCATGTAGCGGCTGGATTCGATGTTCGAGCGTGCGCCCGCCACCAGCACCATGTCGCCGCCGACATGGAAGCTGTGCTGATAGCCCATGTTGATCGCCCATTTGGGCGAATTGACGGTGGGCTTGCCCGAACAGTCGATGTCGTAGAAGCGTGCGCCGTTGATGCCGGGATTGGCGAGCCGCGATCCGGTGGTCGTGCAGCCGGTAGTGACAGGCGCGCCGGTGGGCGAGAAGTTGGCGGTTTGCAGGCTCTTATATTTGCCGTTCAGATACTGGACGTTGAGGTTGAACAGATCGTCGCGGGTGGGCGCGAAGCGGGCCTCGACTTCTGAGCCGAAGATGCGCGACTTGCCCGCGTTGGTGGTGAGCGACCCTTGCGCGAAGATGCCATTGCCGGTCTGGACCCCGCCTACGAACGTGACCTGCTGGTCCTTATAGTCCCAGTAGAAGGCTTCGATATTGAGCTGCAGCTTGTTACCGAAGAAGCGGTTCTTGGTCCCGATCGTATAGGCGGTCAGGCTTTCCGGGCGGAAGCTGTTGTTGGGCGGTGCGGCGACGTAGAAGCCGCCCGATTTGAAGCCGGTGGCGACATTGGCATAAACCAGGGATGCGGGCCCGGCGTCGAATTCGACTCCCGCCTTCCAGGTGAATTTGGTGAAGGTCAGGTCGCCGGTGACCGGCGCGCCCAGCGGCGGATCGACCGGGCCGGGCAGGCCGCCCGCGACCGACGCGGTCAGCTGCGACTTGTCTTCCCGCGTGTAGCGCCCGCCACCGATCAGACGCAGATTGTCCCTGAGGTCGAAGGTCAACTGACCGAAGGCCGCGAGGCTCTGCGTCTTGAGGCGGGGGGTGAAGCGGGTGGTGGAAATCCGGCCCTGGCGGAAATAGTTGAGCGTATCCTGCTGCTCGTTGAAGAAGAAGCCGCCCAGGACATAGCGTAACCGCTGGTCGGCGGCTGAGGTCAGCCGCGCTTCCAGCGACATCTGTTCGGCATTATCCTGTATCTCGCCACGGAAGCCGGGCAGATAGGTGCGGAAATTCGCTTCCGACTTGCGCCAGGCTGGGATGACGGACAGCGTGGCAAAGCCCATGTCGCCATCGACCTGCGCGCTCAGCCCGTAGAAATGATTGTCGAGATAGCCGTCGCTGCCCGCATTTTCGATGCAGCCGCTGGCGATGAAGCCGCCCGCGCAGAAGGGTGGGGCGAATAGGGTGGAGGCATAGCCGTTAATCGCGGCGATCGCGCGCGGATCGGATATGCTGACCCGATCGTCGAGCGAGGGTACGGCGAACGCCTTGCTGGGTAGCAGGACCGCGCCGCTGCCCTTGCCGCCCTGATGATAATAGTCGCCTACAATGTTGATCGACCAGATGTCCGATGGCTTGAGCAGGAAGGAGGCGCGCACCGCTTCGCCCTTGTCATCGTCATAACCATCGGAAATATAGCCGTCGCGATCGACCACCTGGCCCGCGACGCGCAGCGCGGCGATCTCCCCGAACGGGACGTTGACGGCTAGGAAGCCCTTCTTGCTGTCGTAATTGCCATATTCGGCCAGACCTTCGACGCCGAATTTGCCGAGGACAGGCTTCTTGGGCAGGACGTTGATCGCGCCGCCGGTCGCGTTGCGGCCGTAGAGCGTGCCCTGCGGCCCCTTGACCACTTCGACCCGTTCCAGATCGTAGAAGACACCGGCAGGCGCGGTCGGGCGGCCGACATAGACGCCGTTGAAATTGAAGGCGATCGCGTTTTCGGAGAAGCTGTTCTGCGAATTGGTGCCGACGCCGCGCAGGAAGAAGCTGGTCGTGCCGCCGGTAGGCTGCACGACGAGCGCGGGCACGAGTTTACCAAGGTTCGACGTTTCGGTGATGCCGGAGCGGGTCAGGTCGTCTCCAGTCACGGCGGTGATGGCGATGGCTGCCCGTTGCAGGCTTTCCTCGCGCCTTTGAGCGGTCACGACGATTTCTTCCAGTCCACCGTCCGACGCCTGCGTATCTGTATTTTGCGCCATGGCGACCTGCGGCATGATCCCGCCGACCAGCATCGTGGCGCACCAAAAAATGCTCTTCATATATCCTCCCCATTACGCCCCGATCTTCGCGGGGATGGCCAAAGGGGTGACATGTTTTGAAAAAGCAGTAAAATGGATGATATGTGTTGAAATTAATCAATAGGATTCATGATCGTGAGGCTGGACCGGTTTGACCTCAATCTTCTGGTGGCGTTCGACATATTGGTGGAAGAGCGCAACGTCACCCGTGCCGCCAAGCGGCTGAACCTGACGCAATCGGCGATGAGCGCGGCTTTGCGCCGATTGCGCGAGGCCTTTGCCGACGAGATCCTGGTGCAGCATGGCAAGAAGATGATCCCGACCGCAGCAGCCCTTTCGCTGGCACCGGAAATCTCCACGGTGGTCGCGGAGTTGCGCGGGATCATCGCGCGCGGCCTGACCTTCGATCCGGCGCACAGCCAGCGTATCTTCCGGATCGTGGCGTCGGACTATGTCACGACGGTGCTGATCGGCCCGATGCTGGCGAAATTGCAGCGATCGGCCCCCGACGTGCGGATCGAGATCACGCTGCCGCGCAACGACATCCACGCCCGGCTGGAAGATGGCGAACTGGACTTCATCGTGGCGCCCGAGCGTTTTCTGGAAGGGCCGCATCCGCGCGAATTATTGTTCGAGGAACGCCATGTCGTAGTGGGGTGGTCCGGCAATCCGATCATGCAGCAACCGTTGACAGAGGATCTTTATTATAGCGCCGGCCATGTTGCGGTCAGCGTGTCGCGCGATGGCACCTTCATTGAAAATCATCTGCGCGAACAGGGCGACCGTCGGCGGATCGAGGTGATCTGCGCGGCGTTCAGCCAGGCGGCGTGGATGCTGCCGGGCACGACCAGGCTGGCGCTGATGCACGAGCGGCTGGCGAAAGTGATGGCGTCGATATTGCCGTTGCGCGTCGTGGACCCACCGATCGATCTGCCGGTGATGCGCGAAATGCTGCAATATCATCATGCGCGTTCGGGCGACACGGGCCTGACATGGATGCGTCATCAATTGCGGGATGCGGTGGCGGAGCGGACGACGCATGGGGGCATGGCCGAGGGCTGATCCGGCCAGGATCACCGCACGCACGGCACCGTCACTATGGCTCGTACGCCGCCAAGGTCGCTCGTCGCCAATTGCAGCGTGCCGCCATATAGGGTGATGAGGTCGCGCACGATCGCCAGGCCAAAACCATAGCCCGTGGCGCTCTCATCCAGGCGAATGCCCGATGTCATCGCCAATTCACGCTGGTCCGGGGGAATGCCGGGGCCGTCATCATCGATGGCGATCATGGCATGGCCTTCGTCCAGCCTGGTCGTCACGCTGACGGTGGTGCGGGCGTGGCGCGCCGCATTGTCGAGCAGATTGCCGATGATTTCCGTCAGGTCATGAACATCCACCGCCACGGCCAGATCGTCGGGTATGTCGGCGCTGATCGAGACATGGCGATGGAGCGCGCCGATCGTCGCCACTAGATCGGCGATCACCGGGGCGGCCAGCGTGGTGGCGCGCCGACCCACGGCCGCCGTCCGGGCGCGGGCCAGATGATGGCGAATGACGCCGTCGATCCGCCGGACCTGCGCCGATGCGACCGGATCGTCACCGACGGTCAGCGCTAATGTCGCCACCGGCGTCTTGAGCGCATGGGCAAGGTTGGCGGCGGACGCGCGGGCGGAAGCCAGCGCCGCCGCGCTGTCGGTCGCCAGCGCATTGAGTTCAACCGCCAGCGGCTTGAGTTCGGCGGGCTGATCCTCATCCACCGCCTGTCGGGCGCCGCGACGGATGCCCGCGACCTGATCCCGCAGCGCCAGGATCGGTCGCAGCCCGAGCCGCAACTGCACGAAAGCGGCGATGGCGAAAATGCCCGCCAGCGTCAGCATCACCGTCAGCAAGGGCACGAGCGCAGAGCGGATCGGGCGCGCGATGACGCCCGGGGGCGCGGCGGCGGACAGGAGCACCGCCCCTGCGGATGTGTCGATGGTGACGGCGCGGGCGTGGACCGGGCCTTCGCGACCTTCTCCCTCGACCGGCATGGGGGACGGTAGAGCTGGTTTGTCCATGCCCAAAGGTCCGCCCGGCGGGGGGCGGCAGCGGCGTAGGTGCCAATGCGGGAAAGTCCGCCGATCCGGCGTGCCCGCGTGGCCCGGTGATGCGCCAGCGCCAGCCCGGGCCACCGCTCAGCACGGCGAGCCTTTGTTCGATGCGCGCCCGGTCGATCGACCCGTCATCGCGCACCGCGCTCGCCATCACGGCGAGCTGCGCGTCGAGCCGCTGGTCCAGACCCTGGGTGACGAAGCGTTCCAGGATGCCCAGCATCGCCCAGCCTGCAATGGTGAGCGCAGCCAGCGTCGCGATGGCGGCCATCACGATCATGCGGGTGCGCAGCGACCAGTTTTTCATGCGCTTTGCTGCCCGCACGTGACGCGATAGCCGCGCCCGCGCACCGTTTCGATCAGGTCCGCGCCGATCTTGCGACGCAGGCGGCCGATGATCACCTCCAGGCTGTTGGAATCGACGTCGGCATCGCCTTCATAGACATGCTCCAGCAGATCGAGCCGTTCCACCACCACCTCCCGCCGCAGGATGAGGTGCGACAGCACGCGCCATTCGAACGCGGTGAGGCGAAGCGGCATCCCGTCCAGTTCGAACTGCCCGGTCTGGCTTTCGAACGATAGCGGGCCGCAGGCGATGCGCGACTGCGCATGACCCGCCGCCCGCCGCACGAGCGCGCGCAGCCGCATCATCAATTCCTCGACACGAAAAGGTTTGGTCAGATAGTCGTCGGCGCCCGCCTTGAACGCGGATACCTTGTCGGCCCAGGCTTCCCGCGCGGTCAGGACAAGTACGGGCAGGTCGCGGCCAGCCTCCCGCCATGCCGCCAGCACCCTGGCGCCGTCCTGCCCCGGCAGGCCGAGGTCGAGCACGGCTGCGTCGTAATTTTCGGTATCGCCTAGATGCTGCGCGTCGATGCCGTCGCGCACCATATCCACGGCGCAGTTTTCCGACCGCAGCGCGCGGGCAATCGCTTCGCCCAGATCGGGATCGTCTTCCACCAGCAGGATGCGCATCGTGTCGCTCTACCTCCACCGCTTAAACCGAAGCTGAACCGATAGGTTCAGCGGGGGTGGGGCACGACTCGTTAGAAAGGGGCCATCGACAACCAAGGAGATATGAGATGGTCGACTGGAAACGTCCAATGGTGCGGGTTTCGCGCCGGACAAGAGTGATGACGGGCGCGGTTGCGCTGCTGGCGCTGGGCGCGGCGGGCGGGGCAGGGGCGGTGTCGCTGACCCGGCCCGCGATAGAGATGGCGCCGACCGTGCCGACGGCGATCGCCCGGCTGCCGCAGACAAGCGGTATCGTGACGGTGAAGGGGCGGGTCGCCGAAGTCTATGGCAACCGCTTCGTGGTGCAGGACGGCAGCGGACGCACGCTGGTCGATGCCGGTCGCGAAGGGGGAAGCGCCGTCCGCACCGGCAGCGGTCTGACCGTACAGGGTCGCTATGATGACGGGCAATTGCGCGCCTCCTATCTTGTCGATCCGCAGGGACAGGTCGAGGCTGTGGACGGACGCCCGCCCCATGGTGGTCCGGCTGGACCCGGCGGTCCGGACGGTCCGCGTGGCGATGGCCCGCCGCCGCCTCCGCCGCCACCCCCGGGCGCAGGCGCACCCCCGCCGCCCCCACCCCCTCCGGGCGGGACGGGCGCAGTACCGCCGCCGCCGCCGCAGGGTGGCAATCCGCCGCCCCCGCCCATGACGCAGGGTACGCCGCCACCAGCCCCCGTGGACGGTCGTGCGCCCCCACCGCCGCCCGCACCGGCTGCTACCCCGCGCCGCTGAACCTGAAGAGAGCCGCCACGTCCCAGCGGGACGTGGCGATTTCCATCATGGCGGCCGGATATTTATTCTACCGCCAGAGTTGTGCCCCCGCGATCATCCTCGGAGACTGACGATGGCATCGGTTCCACTCGGCACTATGACGGTCTCCTCGACGGATCGCACGCGCGCGACCCGATCCTTGCAGGCGTTGAATTTCTTCATGGCCGACATGCAGGCCGGGATCGGCCCGTTTCTGGGCGTCTTCCTGCAACAGCGCGGCTGGCAGACCGGTCCGATAGGGTCGGTGATGACGGCGGGCGGCGTCGCGGGCATGCTGATGACCGCCCCGGCCGGCGCGTTCATCGACCATACCACCCGGAAGCGCTGGGTGGTCGTGATCACCGGCATCTGCACGCTCCTCGCCTCCTTCCTGATCCTGTGGTCGCAGTCGGGCGTGGTGGTGACTGTCAGCCAAGTCGCGACCGCGATCGCGGGCGCGGCGATCGGCCCGGCGGTCGCGGGCATGACGCTGGGCGTGGTGCGGCAACGCGGCTTCAACGACCAGAATGGCCGCAATCAGGCGTGGAACCACGCAGGCAATATGGTGGGGGCCGGTCTGTCCGGCTGGCTGGGCTGGGCCTATGGCATGACCGCCATCTTCTACCTCGCCGCCGTCTTCGGCGTGCTGGCGATCATCGCGGTTCTCTCCATGCCCGAACGCGCGATCGATCACCGCGCCGCGCGCGGGCTGGAAGGGAGTGATGGCGGGGAAGATGACGCCAGCCAGGCGGAAGCGTTCAAGGTCTTGCTGCGCAACAAACCGATGATGGTGCTGGCCCTTTCGCTCGCCTTCTTTCATTTGGGCAATGGGGCGATGCTGCCGCTTTATGGCCTTGCCGTCGTCGGGGCGGGCAAGGGCGACGCGTCGATGTTCACCGCCACCACCGTGATGGTCGCGCAGGCGGTGATGATCCTGGCGAGCATATTGGCGATGAAGATGGTATCCGCGCGCGGCTATTGGCTTGTGCTGCTGATATCTTTTGCCGCTCTCCCGCTGCGCGGCATCATCGCGGGCAGCGTGATCGAACATTGGGGCGTCTGGCCGGTGCAGGCGCTCGATGGTATCGGGGCGGGATTGCAGAGCGTGGCAGTGCCGGGACTGGTCGCCTGCCTGCTCGATGGAACGGGGCGCGTCAATGTGGGGCAGGGGGCGGTAATGACGGTGCAGGGACTGGGGGCGAGCCTGTCGCCCGCGATCGGCGGATGGCTGGCGCAATTGCTGGGCTATCATATCGCCTTTTTCGTGCTGGGCGGTTTCGCGTTGGCGAGCCTGGCGCTGTGGATCGGTTTTGCCGGAATGCTGCGTCCCGCCTGCGCGGGGACGCCTGTCGATGGCGATAGATCCCGGTGACGCTGGTCAACGGCGCGATCTGGGGGATCGCCGCCCTGTCCACCGCAGGCGTGATCGTGCGCCCGATGCGGCTGCCGGAATGGATATGGGCGGTGGTGGGCGCGGTGCTGCTGGTCGCGCTGGGGCTGATCCCCGTCGTCCTGGCGGGCGCGGCCGTGATGAAAGGCCTCGACGTCTATCTCTTCCTGATCGGCATGATGGTGTTGAGCGAGACAGCGCGGTTGCATGGCGTGTTCGATTGGGTAGCCGCCTGGTCGGTCGCCCATGCGCGCGGGTCCGCGACCCGGCTCTTCACCTTGGTCTATCTGGCCGGGGTGGTGGTGACGATCTTCCTCTCCAACGATGCGACCGCCGTGGTGCTGACGCCCGCCGTGTTCGCCGTCGCGCGCAAGGCGAAGGTCGATCCGCTGCCCATGTTGCTGGCCTGCGCCATGGTCGCCAATGCGGCGAGCTTCGTCCTGCCCATTTCCAATCCCGCCAATCTCGTTCTTTATGGCGGGCATACGCCGCCGTTGGGCGCATGGCTCTGCTCTTTCGCGCTGCCATCGATCGGCGCGATCGTGGCGACCTATGTCGCGCTGCGCTTCATGGAGCGGGCGCGGTTGACCGGCGGTTGCGCGATGGCGAGCGAGCGGGTGGCGCTCGACGCGGGGGGCAAGGTGGCGCTGGGCGGCATCCTCGCCACCGCATTGCTGCTGCTGATCGTATCGGCCTTCGATATCCCGCTCGGGCTACCCACGGCGATCGCGGGAACGCTGACCGCGTTCGGAGTCAGTGCGTTGCGTCGGCGCTCGCCCTGGCCGCTATGGGGCGGCGTCGCCTGGGGCGTGTTGCCGCTGGTGGCGGGGCTGTTCGTATTGGTCGAGGCGCTCGACCGGACCGGCGCTTTTGCGCCGATCGTGTCGGCGCTGCACGATGCGGCGCGGGAACCGACGTCCGGCGCGCTGGCGTCCGGCACGATCCTGGCGTTCGCCTCCAACCTCATCAACAACCTGCCCGCCGGGCTGATCGCCAGCACCGCCATCGCGCGGGCGCAGCCGCCGCAGGGCATTATCGACGCGCTATTGATTGGCGTGGACCTGGGGCCGAACCTGTCGGTCACCGGATCGCTGGCGACGATCCTGTGGCTGCAGGTCATCCATCGCGAGGGCGAGGATATCGGCTTCTGGCGATTTGCGAAGGTGGGCGCGGTGGCGATGCCGCTGGCGCTGGCGGCGGCGCTGTTGCTGCGATCGGTTTGATACGGGGCTGCCGAACCGGTTCGGCATCCTGTCCGATCCGAACAGCATAGACATTGCCACAGCCGCACTCCCATCGTGACCACTGGCACCGGACAGGTGCAGAGGACGATCGTCGGCCTTTGGCGGCGAACCGGACTTAGACACGCTCGCGAGCGCGACCGATTCCGAAGGGCCGTGCCAGACTGAGCCGCAGCCACAACTCTTGATTCAGATCTTCGCTAAGTCGGGAGCGTGCATCATCGCATCAGGCCGGCCGCACGCAGAGCATCGTGGATAGTCTTTTCCACGCCGGATTTGGTAGAAGAAGGCGGCGTGGACATGTCGGCCGACAAGGGTTCCAGTCGAGCCACCCTCGCTGCCGGTAGGGGACGCGTGTCACTGTTCGGACGGAGTGCCGTTTGCGCGGCGGGCCGCTCCTGATCGGTGCCCAGCAAGTCCCAGGCGGCGGCAATCCGGTGGGTCGATGAAATGCCTGCCTCAAGCATATGCGCCATCGCCACGCCGCATGCGTCATCGCCGCTGGTGGCAAGGGGCGTGCCATGGCCCATATTGGCGATATGATAGTCTTCGACCACCGGCCGCCCGGTCGCATCCGACCAGATGCGGTGGCGATGACCTGCGATTGTTTCGGTAACATCAGGCGCGTCATTAAGAGCATGAACCGAAAGCCATTGGGCGAGAATGGCGTCCGCGTTCGCAATGCTGACGGTCGTATCCGCGGTGCCATGCCATATCGAGATGTGAGGCCAGGGACCGGCGTGGCTGGACGCGCGGCGCACGCGGTCGCCCAGCGCACTAGGAGGGGCAACGCCGGGATCGCGCATGGCCTCAAGCGCCTGCTGGACATTGGAAGCCGCACCATGCGGCAGCCCCGCGATGATCGCGCCGCCTGCGAAGAGTTCGGGATAGCTTGCCAGCAACACAGACGTCATGGCGCCGCCCGCCGACAGGCCGGTCACGAATATGCGGGCGGGATCGATGTCATGCATGTCCACCATTGCTGCGATCATCTGGCGGATGGAGAGGGTTTCACCCCGGTCGCGCATAGTGTCTGCCGGCGAAAACCAATTGAAGCAAAGATTGGGGTTGTTCGCACGCTGTTGTTCGGGGAACAGCAGGACAAAGCCATATTCGTCAGCCATTTGCGACCAGCCCGCGCCGCGATCATAGCTGTCTGCAGTCTGCGTACAGCCATGTAGAACGACAACGAGGGCTGGTTTTCGTCTGATGTTCGCAGGGACATAGACTTTGGCCTTCAGGGCGCCCGGATTGGTGCCGAACCCTTCAAGGTCGCGCAGTCGGCTCGGACGACCATCATTGTCTGCAAACGAGAAATTTTGCTGCATCGCAGCAAGCCGGGCAATCGTGGTGGATAATTTGGTCACGCCTGCATCTCCATGTTTCAAGCCATCGGCAGATGAGCTGAGCGAATTTATGTTGCACTGCACAATATGGCAGGTAGGATTGGATACACAAGGCTGGGGAGGAAATAATGTCGATCTCCCATGGTCTGATGCGACCGGGACGATCAGACCTCAACCTTCGCTCGCGTCAGTACACATCCCTGCGATAACGCCCGTCCTCGGCGAGCGTTTCCAATCTGCCTTCGCCCAATATGGCTGCCAGCACCGCGTGGACGCCCTGCGCCATGCCTTCCAGGCTGCCGCAGATCAGGATCGTCGCGCCATGGTCGATCCATTCGGCGACGATGTCACCCTGCTGCCGAAGCACGTCCTGAACATAGCGACCGCAGTCGGCATCGCGAGAGAAGCAACGGTCGAGACGGGTCAGCGTGCCATCGGCCAGCCAAGCGGACAGTTCATCGTCGAAAAAGCTGTCATGAGCACGGCTTCGTTCGCCGAAGACCAGCCAATGCCCCTTATGCCCGGCATGCGCCGTGGCACGCAGATGCGCGCGCAGACCGGCAATGCCCGTGCCGTTGCCAATCAGGATCAAGGGGCGCTGCGGTTGGTCGTGCGCGATACGGAAACCAGGGTTTGGCCGCACGCGAAGCGAGGTCGTCGCGCCGACAGGCAGATGGGCGGTCAACCATCCCGATCCGATGCCAAGTCGTCCATCGGCATAGCGAACCTGTCGGATGACGAGGTCGAGCGTACCGTCCGCCGCGATCGACGCTGCGGAATATTCGCGAACGGGCAGGGGGCGGAGGGCGCGCGCGGCGTCGGCCGTGATCGGCTCGCCCGGATCGGGCAGCATCACATCTGCCAGATGCGCGCGCAGCGCCGTCTGCACCTCGATCAAGTCGCCCTCGCGCGCAGGGGCGGACAGGACGGCTTCGATCGCTTCGGGCGGATTGCACGGCTGCGCCTCGACGATGTCGCCAGCCTCCCATTGCGGGCGCACTTCGTCCGTGGGTTCGAACTGCAGGTGGTAGGCTTTCAGGGCATCGCTATCCGGGTTGAGGATGCGCCGCGAAACCAGTCTCCACGCCGCGAAGGGGATTACCGTCTGGCCGCGCGTGGCGTCTGCCGCGCCCAGATCGTGCAAAGCTCCATGCCACTGGCGCTCGGCCCCCTCGTCGGCATGATCCATGGCGATCAGCGGGAAAAGCGGCTTCGCGCCCGCCGCCATAAGCCAGGCGTCTATGCTGCGACCGTAGCCGCAGAAATCGGCATATTCCCGGTCGCCCAACGCCAATATGCCATAATGGAGATGGCCAAGATCAAGGTCGGCATTGCGCAATAGCCGACGGGTGAAACCGCGCGCCATGTCCGGCGGCTCGCCCTCGCCATAGGTGCTGACGACGAACAGGATGCGATGCGCGCTCGCCAGCAGGTCCGGCGTCAGATTGCCGATGGGCAGCACCTGCGCGCGCACGCCGCCCTGCGCAAGCGCCAACGCGGCATTGCGCGCCCGGATTTCCGCGGTGCCGGTCTGGCTGGCAAAGGCGATCAGCATCTGGTCGGCGCTATCCGGCATGGTGCTGTCGGCCCCAAGCGCCTTGGCCTCCCGCTTGCGTCGGCGGCGCGACAGATAAAGCATATAGCCGGTGATCGTGAACAGCGGCATGGTGAGGCTGGTCAGCAGCATGACGATCCGGCCGGGCAGGCCGAAAAAGGCGCCGCGATGCAGTTCGAACATGCTTTGGGTGATGATGACGCCCAACGGTCGGCGATCATACAGATCGCGTTTCTTGAGCGCCGACGTCACGGGATCATAACTGTAGCGATCCGTCTGACGCAGATGCCGGGCATCGGCAGGGCGGGCCTCGAAACTGATCGCTTTCATCGGTTGGGCGGGCGCGGGCCGCGTGATCCGGACCCAGGCATATCCAGCACCCGTCTCCCGTCGGAACGCCGTCCAGGCCGGATCGATCGGCGGACGCGGCGCGACGCCGTCCTTGGTCTTCGCGCGCGCCGCATCCTCGCCGCTGGCCTTGCCCGTCAGTGCATAGGTCACGCCCTGGCGATACCAGTCATAGCTCCACCATAGCCCCGTCAACGCGCTCAGCAGATAGAAAAGCAGCACCCAGGTGCCTATAACGACATGCAGCGCGCGCCACAGATTGCGCCCGGTCTTGCGCAAATCCAGCACGAACCAGGCGCGCCAGTCCAGCGCGCGACGCGGCCAGCGCAGATACAGACCCGACAGCGCGAAGAAGATAAGCGCGATCGCACTGAACGCGGTGATCTGCCGCCCCAGTCCGTTGCCGCCCCCCGGCAAAGCCAGCCAGCGGTGGAGGTCGTCCATCAGGTGAAAGACGTCGGCGCCGACTGGCTCACCCAACCAGCGCCCGGTCGCCCGGTCTATCCGACCCTGCAGTCGTCCCCGCCCATCCACCGCGTTCATACGGACGTTGTGCGACCGATCGCGCGACACCTCCCAATCGAGGCGGCTGATATAATAGCCCGGATGGTCCGCCTGCACGCGCGCGATCAGCCGGTCGGGTGACAAGTCGGCATCGTTCGGCACGCCCGGTGCGTAATGGCGCGGCGACAGCGCCTCGCTGATCTCGTCCTCGAAACTCATCGACGCGCCGGTCACGCCCATCAGCGCCAGGACCAGACCCGCCGTGATGCCCAGGAACCAGTGGATCTGAAATAATATCGTCTTGGTCACCAGAACCCCGTAGCTGCGATGTCCCTGACGGGCCGAACATGGCCTATCCCGCAATCGCCGCAAAAATGCAATTGCGATCAATTTGCAGTAGCGCTATCTGCGCGCCGATATTCATGTCGGGGGAAAAGATAATGAGCGTCTGGTTGATTGCGGCATCGGCCGCTGCGCTGGCGTCCGGCGATGGCGCGCCCGATCAGGTCGAACGCAAGCTGGACGAAGAGATCGTCGTCACCGGCCAGCGTCCCACGTTCAAGACGGAAGTCGTGCAGGTCGGCGCTTTTCGCAACCAGTCGATCCTCGACACGCCTGCCAGCATCGCCGTCATCCCCAGGGCTTTGCTCGATGCGCAGGGCGCGACCGGTCTGGAAGACGCGCTGCGCAACGCGCCGGGCGTCACGCAACAGGCGACAAGCCCCACCACCAGCAATAATTTCGTATCGCGCGGTGTGCTGATGAACGCGCGCACCAATTATCGCCTTAACGGCGCGCTGCAGATCATCAACCTCAGCCCTGTTCCCATAGAGAATAAGCAGCGCGTCGAACTGCTCAAGGGTGTGTCGGCGCTCTATTACGGACTGGCCACGCCGTCGGGCATCGTCAATGTGGTGGCGAAGCGTGCGGGCGACCGGCCGGTCACCAACCTCTTCATCAATGCGGACGTGGAGGGTGGCGCCGGTGCGGGCTTCGATATCGGTCGCAAATTCGGCGACGACGACCAGTTCGGGGTGCGGATCAACGGCTATTCCGCCCATGTCGAAACCCCGATCGACGGCGTCAACGGCTATCGCTACCTCGCCAGCGGCGCGTTCGACTGGCAGGTGACGGACAAGCTTTCGCTGAAATTCGATGTCGAACATTATCGCCGCGCCACCGACGAGCCGGGCGGCATCTCGCTGGCGGCCTTCCAACTGCTCAAGGACGTGCCCGATCCGCACAATCGCTACGCGCCCGATAACATGCCCTACCGCACCTGGTCGACCAACCTGCTTGGGCGGGCGGATTATGCGCTGGGCGACGCCTGGTCGGTGCGGGCCGAAGTCGGCCTGGCCCAGTCCCGGCGCCAGCGCGGCCGCGCGGATTTCAGCTTCACCAACGCCGCATCGGTGGCGACCGGCGCAGGCCGGATCGCGGGCAACTATACGCCCGACCAGGAATATCGGAACGAATATGTCCGCACCGAAATCGCGGGGAAGGTGCCGACCTTTGGCATAGAACATGAACTGCTGTTCGGCTTCGCCCGCAACCGCCAGGTGCAGGAGGACCAGAACCAGCGCAACTACACCGCCGTCGCCCAGAATTTCTATAATCCCCGTCGCATCGCATTCGACGATCTGGTCTTCACCAGCACCCGCTTCCTGGCTGGCAGTGTCAACATTGACACCGGCTTCTACATGCTCGACATCGCCCATGTGGGAGACAAGATCCTGCTGATCGGCGGTGTGCGACGCGTCCTCTACGACACCAAGGATGCGACGGGCGACTATCGGCTGAAGGCCTGGACCCCGACCGGCGGCATCGTGTTCAAGCCGACGCCCAAATCCAGCCTTTACGTCACCTATATCGAGGGACTGGAAAGCGCCGGCACCGCGCCCAGCGGTACGACGAACGAAGGCGACATATTGCGTCCGGTGCTGAGCAAACAGATCGAAGCGGGCGCGCGTATCGAGGTGGCAGGCGCGCTGGCGAGCGTCGCCTATTTCCGGATCGACCGGGGGCTGGGCTATATCGACGCGTCCAACACCTATGTCGTCGATGGCCGGGCCATTCATGAAGGGGTCGAGGGATCGCTGCAGGGCAATCTGACGCCGGCCCTGTCGGTGGCGCTGTCAGGCCAGTATCTCAAAGCCACCCAGCGGGAAACCGGCATTCTGGCGCAGGAAGGCAAGCGGGTGGACAATACGCCACGCTGGTCGGCGTCGCTGTTCGCGGAATATCGCCCGCCCGTCCTGGGCGGCGTCGGCGTCAATGGCGGCATATATTATACCGGCCTGCGCTATGCCGACGCCCTCAACGCCTATCGCATGCCCGCCTATACGACCTACAGCCTGGGGGCGAATTACCAGGTGAAACTGGCGGATGACCGCGCCATGATGTTGCGGGTCAACGCCGACAATGTCACCAACAAGCGCTATTGGTCGACCGGCGGCACCATCTTCTATGTCGGCCTCGCCCGACAGGTCCGTTTTTCGGCCAGCATGGATTTTTAGGGGGCAGGGGGCAGCGGCTGGCAATGACCGATCGTATCATTGCCCGCTCGTAACGTCAGCGCCGCCGAATATGATCTGGTTGCGCGCCTGTGGCTGAAACAGCCCGTAGAGGAATTTCCCGCCCTCTGCGCTGACGGCGTCCAGTGCCGCAAGATGCTGCTGGGGCAACTGGATATCGAGAGCGGCGACATTGTCCGTCACCTGATCGGCACGGCTGACGCCCATTAGGGTGGAGGCGACGCCCGGGCGGCCGACGAGCCAGGCGAGCGCCACCCGCGCCGCCGTTTCGCCCATGTCCGCCGCCACCCGCTTTACCGCCTCCACGATCTGCCAATTTCGAGCCGTGAACAGCGTGTCGCCAAAGGGATTGTCGCCGTCGAGGCGCTTGTCGTCGTCGAACCTTCCCCACGGGCGTCAACCATCAACTTGTGGGAACCCGCAACCTTAGCGCACAAGCCAGGGCTTGCATCAGGAGCGGATATTCGGCCGCACTAATTAATGGATTTTGCTGGTGACCCCTACGGGAATCGAACCCGTGTTTCAGCCGTGAGAGGGCCGCGTCCTAACCGCTAGACGAAGGGGCCAAGGACCGCGCTGGGCGGTCGGCAGGGGCTGCCGTTTAGGCAGGGGCTGCAGTCGCGTCAAGCGAAACTAGCGGCCCGATCTACCCCACATAAAAAACCACCCCATGCAAGCATGGGGTGGCCAGGTTCAGGGAGGAGACGCCTCCAAAGGGGGAGGCGCCCATACGACACACCCGAAAGGGGGGCAGGTGCACCGTATGATTGAGAGATAGGGCAGGTCGCATCGCCTTTCAAGAGGAATGCGACGCCCTTTCCATCAATTTTTCAAACCCTTTCGGGTTAATTTCCCGTTCAGGCGCCTGCCACTTCCGTCGCTGGCTCCGCCGCGGCGGGCAGGGCGATCGGTCCCTTGCCCTGCGAAACCTGCGCTTCGAAAATGTCGCGCATCAGCTGCAGCGAGAAGAGATGCGCGTGGATCAGCGGCAACATGCCGTTCTGGTTGATCTTGCGCAGCTGGTCGCCGCGCAGCTCGCGCAGCTTTTCCTCGTTGATCATGCGGAAGCCGCGATAGACGAAGGGCTGGTCGTTGACCGGCGTCTGGATCGCGACTTCGCCGTCCATCAACAGGTCCAGTTCCTGCAGGTCGCGCACGAACTGCGCGGTGCGGGCGGCGGCCTGTTCGAAATCCTCGCAGAATTTCATCACGCCCTGAGTCAGTTCGCTGGGCTTGCCATCGGTGAACAGCGGCTGGCCGTCCTCGAACACGCCGATCGCGTCGCTGGTGGGATCGAAGCACAGCGACAGGTCGTCGCTGTCGGGACGCAGCTTCGCCAGCATCCAGGGATAGCGACGCACATAGGCGGGCACATAGGCCGGACCGCGCAGCTTGCCGTCATCCTCGACGAAGATGTTGACGCCTTCGTTGAGGCCCATCAGCAGCAGCGGCACCGCATCATTGCCCGCCGAAAAGATGATCGGGGCGAAACGCTGGGCGGCGACGAACTCGTCGATCGTCAGTGGGATGGCGTGCTGGGTCGTCAGGAACGGCGCCGAATCGACCTGGCGGGTGCCATAATCCACATGATCCACGCTGCTGAGCGGCAGCAGGTCGTTGTAGAAGATCGGCAGGGTGTTGGCGGGCGCGCTGGCCATGGTCCGGGTCCATTTCTGTCAATTGCGGCTGCTTGTACCGGCGCGCCGCGGGCTGAATATTGGGGCAGGGCGATAATGGCCTTGCCCGCCATAGGCAATCGCTTTGTCGGTGGTCGGCGCCTTCGCTACGTTCAACCTTCACCGGGCAGGGGGATCAGCTTTCCGGGATTGAACAGCCCCTTGGGGTCGAACGCCGCCTTGATCGCGCGCAGCGCCCCGATCCGCGCTGGCCCCGCCAGCCGCCCCAACTCCGCGCGCTTCATCTGGCCGATGCCATGTTCGGCAGAAATCGAGCCGCCCGCGGCCACCACCGCATCATGGACGAAGGCGTTGATCGCTTGTCCCTGCGCCGCGATCCACGCCGGGCCGTCCGCCGTCCCCTTGGGCGCGCGCACATGGAAATGGACATTGCCATCGCCCAGATGCCCGAAGGAGGAGGCGGTGGTGCCCGCAAACGCCCGTTCCGCCGCATTCGCCGCCTCGATCATGAAGGCCGGCATCTTCGCCACCGGCACGCTGATATCATATTGCAGCGCCGGACCCTGCGCCTTTTCCGATTCCGACAGCGATTCGCGGATGCGCCAGAAGGCGTGCGCCTGCGCCTCGTTGGCGGCGATGGCGGCATCGATCGCGATCCCCTGTTCGAATGCCTGGGCCAGCGCGGCTTCCAGCCGTTCGGCCGGTCCCGGTTCGCTGACGTCGGCATGATCGACTTCGATCAGCACATGCCAGGGCGTGCGCGTTTCGATCGGCGATCGGGTGCCGGGAATATGCCCCAGCACGAATCCCAATGTCTCGTCGGCGATCACCTCGAACCCCTCGACGCTGTCGCCCAGCATCGTCTCGGCCAAGCGCAGCAATGCCAGCGCATCGGCGGGCGTCGCCACCCCGACCCAGCCCACCGCCCGCGCGGCGATCGCCGGGACCAGTCGCAACGACGCCGCAGTGACGACGCCCAGCGTTCCTTCCGCCCCGATCAGCAACTGCTTGATGTCATAGCCGCGATTATCCTTCTTCAGCGCATCCAGCCCGTCGAAGATGCTGCCATCTGGCAACACCGCCTCGATCCCCTCGACCAGCGCGCGCATCGTGCCATGGCGCAACACCTGCGTGCCGCCCGCATTGGTCGACACCAGACCGCCGATCGTGGCGGAGCCTTTCGCGCCCAGGCTCAGCGGAAAGCGCCGCCCTTCCGCCTCTGCCGCGCCATGCAGCACGCTCAGGATCACGCCCGCCTCGCACACCGCCAGATTGTCGCCGGGCGACAGGCTGCGAATCCGGTTCATCCGCCGCAGCGACAGGATCAGCGCCGATCCGTCCGCTGGCGGCGTCGCCCCGCCCACCATCGACGTATTGCCCCCCTGCGGCACCAACGCGACGCCCAACTCCGCCGCCAGCGTCACCGCCGCCGCGACCTCCGCTGTGGAAGCGGGCGACAGGATCGCCACCGCCGCACCATGATAGCGCCCGCGCCAATCATGCACCCAGGGCGCGATATCGTCCGGGTCGGTGATGACGCCCTTCGGCCCGAGCAGCGCGACGAAGCGATCGATAATCTCTTGTTCAATCATGGGACATACCTATGCCCCGGAATTCATCGACGGTTCAACCATTGGTCGATAGCGTGCCTGTCCCATAAAGGGGTCCGTCTTGGTTCATTCCATTTTGCTGCTGCTTTCCGCATCCACCGGCGACCCGGTCCAATGGGCGCAATTGTCGATCCAGCAACGCGTGATCATCCGCGTGCCGATGGCGCGCAAGGGCCGCACGCCTGCCCGCATCGCGCCGGAAGCCCGCAGCGAATGGCAGGAGAAAAAGGGCCGCGCTGCGTCGCCTTGCGATCGATCCGCAGCGCCGCCATCGCCGTGCAAAATGGCGTCGACCTGATCCTGTCCGACAATCATCGCTATCGCGCCCGGCTGGAAAAGGGGTGCGACTCGATCGGCTTCTATTCCGGCTTCTATGTCGAGCCGGACGATGACGGATCGCTGTGTTCGGGTCGGGACGAATTGCAGGCGCGCAGCGGCCTTAGCTGTGCAATCGACAGTTTCCGCCGTCTCATTCCTGCCGACGACGACGATTGACCAGCGCGGTTTGCGCGATTTTCTTGACAACAGACCGATATTTCCGCAATGCGCGGCCGATTTCCGTCTCGCATCCGCGCGGGCGGACAAGCCTCCTGTTCCCGGACCATTGAATGACTTTTGCCGATCTCGGCCTTTCCGACGAATTGCTCAGGGCCGTAACCGAATCCGGTTATGACACGCCCACCCCCATTCAGGCGCAGGCGATCCCGTCCGTCCTGATGATGCGGGACATTATCGGCATCGCCCAGACGGGGACGGGCAAGACCGCCAGCTTCGTGCTGCCGATGATCGATATCCTGGCCCATGGCCGCAGCCGCGCGCGCATGCCGCGCAGCCTGATCCTGGAGCCGACCCGCGAACTTGCAGCGCAAGTGGCGGAGAATTTCGAGAAATACGGGAAGTATCACAAGCTATCGATGGCGCTGCTAATCGGCGGCGTATCGATGGGCGATCAGCTTGCTGCGCTGGAAAAGGGCGTGGACGTCCTGATCGCAACGCCGGGCCGGCTGATGGACCTGTTCGGTCGTGGCAAGATCATGCTCAACGGCTGTTCGCTGCTGGTCATCGACGAAGCCGACCGGATGCTCGACATGGGCTTCATCCCGGATATCGAGGAAATCTGCACCAAGCTGCCCGCGCAGCGTCAGACGCTTCTCTTCTCTGCGACGATGCCGCCGGTGATCAAGAAGCTGGCCGACAAATTCCTGTCCAACCCCAAATCGATCGAAGTTGCGCGCCCCGCCAGCGCTTCGATCAACATCACCCAGCGACTGGTGAAGGTCGACGCGCGCAAGAAGCGCGACGTGCTGTCGAAGATGCTGCGGGAAACCGACGTCACCAGCGCGGTGATCTTCTGCAACCGCAAGACGACCGTGCGCGACCTGAACAAGAGCCTGCAACGCGACGGCTTCAAGTCGGGCGAGATCCATGGCGATATCGACCAGGGGTCGCGCATCGCCGAACTGGAACGGTTCCGCGCCGGGACCGTCAACATCCTGGTCGCGTCCGACGTCGCGGCGCGCGGGCTGGATATCAAGGGCGTCAGCCACGTCTTCAACTATGACGCGCCCTGGCACCCGGACGATTATGTCCACCGTATCGGCCGCACCGGCCGCGCGGGCGCGTCCGGCGTCGCCTATACCTTCGTCACCGACGCCGACGCCGAAGCGATCGACAATATCCAGAAGCTGATCGGCACGAAGATCGAAGTGGTCGGTGCCGCCGATGTCGTCGCATCCGCCGACCCTGCACCCGCAGAAAAGCGCAGCGACAGCGCCCGGACCCGCCCGGCCCGCAAACCGCGCCAGGACAAGCCCAAGGCTGAGGCGCCGCGCGAAGAAGAAGCCCGCGAAGAAACGCCGCGTGACGACACGCCACGCCAGGATCGCGCACGGGACGCGCGTCCCCGTGAAGACGTTCAGCGCGAAGACCGGCCACGGACCGAACGCCCCGATCGCGCGTCCTCCGCACCGCCGCCGCCGCGCCGCCGCAACGACCAGGTCGATGATGGCCCGGACGATGGCTGGAACGGCCCGATGCCGGAATTTCTCAACTTCGGCTTCAACGCCTGACGCGGCCTTGGGATGGGACGGACACCAAATGCTGTCCTATTCCATGCCGCCCTGTCATGATGCGCCCGTCGTCCGCCGCTCGAATGGCGGCTTTCCAATAGGATCGCCGCCGCGCAATGAAATGACAAAATCAGCGGGAAATGTGCGAAGTTAAGCAGCGGACATCCTATTTCTGGCCCGGCCATTGTCGCGCAAGACCGTGTCTAATCCGCCCTTACAACAGCCCTTGCGCCCGCAAGCTGGTATGGCCGGTCGCCGCCATGATGATATGATCATGCACCGTGATCCCCAGCCTTTTGCCCGCCTCCGCAATCTGCCGGGTGATGTCGATATCCTGCCGGCTGGGCGATGGATCGCCGGACGGATGGTTGTGCACCAGGATCAGCGCCGCCGACCCCAGATCCATCGCCCGCTTGATCACTTCCCGCACATAGATCGCCGCCTGATCGATCGACCCGTCGCCCATATGATCGTCGCGGATTAGCATGTTGCGGCTGTTGAGGTGCAGCACCCGCACCCGCTCGATGTTCAGATGCGCCATGTCGGCGCGCAGATAGTCGAGCAGCGCCTGCCAGCTTGCCAGCACCGGCCGCGCCGCCACCTCATTGCGCAGCATCCGCAGCGCGGTCGCCTGCACGATCTTGACGGCGGCGATACTGGTGTCGCCCATGCCGGGCACGCGCGCGATCGATGGCCAGTCGGCGCTCATCAATCCGCCGATCCCGCCAAATTCCCGTAGCAGTGCCTTGGCCAGCGGTTTGGTGTCGCGGCGCGGGATCGCCAGCGCCAGCAGATATTCGATCAGTTCATGATCATGCAGCGCGTCCCCGCCGCTATCCGCCAGTTTCTGGCGCAACCGCGCACGGTGGCCGACGCCGTCATGCGGGATTGGTGCATCCTGTTCCGCCAATTATCGGTCCCCTGTATCGGCCCATTGACGCTATGCGTTGCGGAATCCTGGGGCAAGGATATTTAGGAGGGCGAAGACGTTATGCTCCCGTTACGGATCATCGATGTCGCAGCAAGCCGGGGTTGGCCATAAGCATGGAAGAACAGGACGGCGAAGAGACGGTTCGCCGGGCATGGCTGCGCTGGCTGGGGGTGGGCACCGGATCACTGGCGCTGGTGCTGGCGGCGCTATGGACGCAACGCGCCCCGATCGCGGAAAATTTCGTCAGCCGCGAACTCAACCGCCGCGGCGTGCAGGCCAATTATGATCTGGTGGATGTGGGCCTGCGCACCCAGCGAATCGAAAATATCGTTCTGGGCAATCCCGCCCGGCCCGATCTGACCGCGCGTTGGGTGGAAGTCGATATCGCCTTCGTCGGCCTGACGCCGCAGGTCGCGGCGGTGCGGGCAGGGGGCGTACGCCTGCGCGGTGCCTATCGCGATGGCGTGCTGCGCCTGGGCGAATTGGACAAGTTTCGCGATTTTGACTCGACGGCGCCCTTCAGCCTGCCCGACATGCTGCTATCGGTCGCCGACGCGCGCCTGACGCTGGATACCGATGCCGGTCGAGTCGGGATGCAGTTGGACGGCAACGGCAATCTGCAATCGGGCTTCCGCGGTCGCCTAGCCGCCGCTATGCCGCGCGCCGCGGTGGCGGGATGCGGCCTGACGCAAGCGACCGCGCTGGTCGATATCGCCATGCGGCAGGGGCAGCCCCATCTGTCCGGGCCGGTCCGCGCCGACGCCATCGCCTGCCGGAACGCAGCGACCGCGATGGCGCAGCCGGTCGCGACGATCGACCTCAATCTTAGCCAGGCGCTCGATCATTGGCGCGGGCATGTCGATCTGTCGGGGCAGGCATTCAAGAGCAACGGCCTGGTGCTGGCGTCCCCCGCCGGTCGCATCGATCTTGATGGCACGGCAGCACGGACCGGCGGCAAGCTGCGCCTCGGCGCGAAGGCCGCGACCGGCTTTGGCGCCCTGTTGCGCGATGCCGGGTTGACCGGCGACTGGGTCGTCGGCGCCGAAGGCAGCAGCCTTAAAGGTCAGTTGACGGGGCAGGACTTGCACATGGCGGATCGCGATCCGTTGGCGGGTCTGCGATCCGCGACCGCCGCCACGCCGGTCGGCCCGCTCGCCACCCGCCTCGCTGATGCGGTACAACGCGCAGGCGCGGCCAACCAGATGCGAACAGGTTTCGCCCTGGTGCAAAAACAGGGCGGCGGCAGCATCGTCATCACCGACGCCGCGCTGAACGCCCGCAGCGGCGCGCGCATCGGCCTGGCGCGCGGTGGACAGGCGACGCTGTCCTGGCCGGGCAAGCGCGGCGGTCTGGACTGGGCTTTGGACGGCGCGTTGTCGAGCGACGGCGGCGGCCTGCCGCGCGGCGCACTACGCCTGGCGCGGCGACCGAGCGGCGGGTTCGGCGGCGAATTGTTCGTCGATCCCTATGTCGCGGGCGACGCGCGTCTGGCGCTGGACCGGGTGCGCTTCGCCGCCGACGCCAACGGCGCAACCCGATTCGCCACCACGCTGCGTCTTGATGGGCCGTTACCTGACGGCGATCTGCGCGGTTTGACCGTACCAGTCATAGGCCGCATGGCCGCCAATGGCGCGCTATCCATCAATCCAGCCTGCGTACCCCTGTCGTTCACGGCCGCTCGCTATGGTGCCTTCGCGCTGGGCCAGACCCGCCAGACGCTCTGCCCGGTCGGCGGTGGCGCGATGTTCGCCACCGGACCAGGCGGCGCCAGCGGCGGCGCGGAAATCCGCGATCTTGCCCTGGTCGGTCGCAATGGCGATAGCCCGATGCGCCTGACCGCCGCCAGCGCGCGCATGCTGTGGGGCAGCACCGGCTTCGCGCTCGCTAGTCCGGCGCTCACCATCGGCCCGCAGGACGCGCCGGTACGCCTGTCCGCCGCCACGCTGGACGGCGCGGTGACCAAGGACGGCTTTGCTGGCAAGCTGAGCGGCGCGGGCGGCCAGATCGGCAATGTGCCGCTGATCATGGAGCAGGGCGCGGGCGACTGGCGTTTTGCCCAGGGTGCCCTGGCGCTGCGCGCCGCCGTTACCGTGCGCGATTCGCAGGCGCCCGCCCGTTTCGTCCCGCTGGCCGTCCCCGACTTCGCGCTCGCGCTGAAAGACGGCCGCATCACCGCCACCGGAACGCTCACCGCCACCCGCAACAGCACGAAGGTCGCCGGTGTCGATATCGTCCACAACCTGTCGAGCGGCAAGGGCCATGCCGACCTGTCGGTGCCGCGCCTGACCTTCGGGCCGGGCCTCCAGCCGGAGGATGTGACCCCGTTGACGCTGGGCGTCGTCGCTAACGTGACCGGCGACGTCACCGGGCAGGGGCGGATCGACTGGACCGGATCGGCCGTCACCTCGACCGGCACCTTCCGCACCGATAACGCCAATCTCGCCGCCGCCTTCGGCCCGGTGCAGGGATTGTCGGGGGAAATCCACTTCACCGACCTCATCGGCCTGGTCACCGCCCCGGGGCAGGAAGCGCGGATCAAGTCGGTCAATCCCGGCGTCGAAGCACGCGACGGCGTCATACGCTATCGTTTGGAAGCCGGGCAGAAGGTGCGAGTGGAGGGCGGCGGCTGGCCCTTCTCCGGCGGCGAACTCACGCTGCTGCCCACCACCATGGATTTCAGCGCCAATGTCGATCGCTACCTGACCTTCCGCGTCGTCGGCCTGGATGCAGGCGCATTCATCCAGGCGATGGAACTGGACAATATCTCCGCCACCGGCACGTTCGACGGCATCATGCCGTTGATCTTCAATGCGCAGGGCGGTCGCGTGGCGGGCGGCGTGCTGGTCGCCCGGCAACAGGGCATGCCGCCGCTCATCATGCCCGAAGGCGTGCTGCCGACCATCCCCTGCGATCCCACGCGCCAGTCCGGCGTGCTCTCCTATGTCGGGCCGGTGTCCAACGAGCAGCTTGGCGTCATGGGGAAAATGGCCTTCGACGCGCTCAAGAATCTCCAATATAAATGCCTCACCATATTGATGGACGGCGCGCTGGATGGAGAGATGGTGACGAACGTCGTGTTCAACGGCGTCAATCGCGGCAAGCTGGGCGATGCGCCGGGCGGCATCGCCCGCAGCTTCATCGGCTTGCCCTTCATCTTCAACGTCCGGGTTTCCGCGCCCTTCCGCGGGCTGCTCGGCACGGCCCAATCCTTCATCGACCCGTCGCAGCTGATCCAGAACAGCATCGGCGACAAGGTGCAGCAGGAAATGAAGGTAAAGAACGGCCTTGCGGTTCAGCCTGCGGAAAGCGACACTGTGCCAAACGGGGAACGCAAATGAAGACACAGGCAATCATGATCGCGGCATTGGCCGCTTCCGCACTGGGGGGCTGCATTCAGGTGAAGGCGCCCGACAAGCCGATTGAAATCAACCTGAACGTCAAGGTGCAGCAGGAGGTCGTGGTCAAGCTGCAACGCGACGCGCAGGATCTTATTCAGAATAACCCGGAGTTGTTCCCGCAATGACACGCAAGATGCTCATGTTCGCCGCTGGCGCCGCAGTTGCGCTGGCAAGCGGCCTCATCATGACCGCGCCCGCCCGCGCCCAGTCCGGCGCAGTGGCCGCCGCCATCGCGGCCGGGACGGTCGGTGAACAGGCCGACGGCTATCTCGGCATCGCCGGGACGGTCGGCGCAGACGTCCGCTCCGAAGTCGAATCGATCAACATCAAGCGCCGCGCCGCCTATACCCAGCTGGCGGGTCAGCGCGGCGTGACCGTGCAGGACGTGGCTGCCGCTACCGGTTGCCAAACGCTCAGCAGCCGGGTGAGGCAGGGCCAGGCTTATCGCATCGGCACAGGCGCCTGGCAGACCAAGGGGGCAGGGGCGATTTCGTTGCCAGCCTATTGCGCGACCGCTGGTTGATCGCCGCTAGTTATGGGGTGAGCGGCAAGGGTCGGTAACATAAGCCCCTTTCCGGCACCCCATGCGGGACCATCCCGATCTATGTCCATAAGATCGGCCGCCTATTCAAATCCGCTCAAGGCGTGATTGGTGGTGGCTGCAACGAATAATGCGCGTGCACCAGCCGCCAATCGCCTTTGCCAGATCGGATATAGACCTGACTTTCGCGCCCACCGCGCGTGTGGAGTTCCTTGCCGCTCGTCATCACCCCATCAAAATCCCAGGTAAATTCTGCGACCGCAGTGTTGCCGAAAACCTGTATCGCGGGCGCGACGACCAAACGCAGATCGCGTTTTGTGAATTTGTCGCGAAAAAACGCATGGACCGCGCCGTTGATCGCGGGCCAGCCTTTATGGATACCCGTGGTGTTGATGAAGGTGATATCGCCGCTGTCGGCCCATATCATTTTGGCTGCATCGACATCGCCATCGTTGATCGAAGCGACATAGCGATCGATCTGTCGTGCAACCGCCGCCTGCGCCTTGGACATGGGCGCCGACGCATTGACCGCCGGTGCCTGCGCTATGGCCTGAGCGGGAAGCGCGGCGGCGAGGCAGGACACAGCCATCATCATCTTCAAACCAACAGTCATTACGGCACCCCATCCCTAGCGCAAAGCACGACGGCAAACCTTATGGCCCGCCTTCGATGTGGAACCTAGGTGACGGAATTCTTGGACTGTCAGGTTTTTCTCTACAGATCGCCCATCCATCAAATGAGCCGCCGGAAACCATCGTCAATCCCGTCCGCGCCGCTTTGGCCTTGCCTCCGCTATCCCACGCGCTTGCTCGCAAAAGGGCGACAGGAAATCATAGACCTGCCCGGTCAGTTGATCCACCGCCAGCGAATATAACACATATTGCCCGCGCTTCTGCTCACGCACCACACCGGCCGCTTTCAGCACCGCCAGATGCTTAGAAATGGACGGCATCGCCATCTCGAAATTGTCGGCGATCTCGCCCACCGTCATCGGTTCTTCCGCCAGATGGCGCAGGATGCGGCGGCGTGGTTCGGACGCCAGAGCTTTGAACAATTGGTCCATGCAAATTTAGCTAAATAGGAAAATGGCTAAGCGCAAGGTTTGTTTTGGCTTCCACGCAAAAGGCGGTTTTACTGACGTTTGCTTGGTTGACACTCCCCCCAACCCTTTCTAGAGGGGCGTCGCCTTGACGGGTGCAGCCGCAAGCGCCATGCCGACGCCATGGGTTGATACAGCCCGATGGAGACGATGCATGGCAGCGGAGACACCCGGACAGGACCCGGCGGGCGAGGACTTGCGGATCGCTTCTCTTGAGGAGCGGATCGCGAAGGCAGAGCATGTCGAAAAGGTCAGGCAGGGAGCCAAGGGGCAAGCGGCGGACGATGGTTCGCGGTTGGGCAACCGGGTTCTTGCGGAACTGATCGGCGGTCTTGTCGGCGGTGCGTTGATCGGCTGGGTTCTTGACCGGCTGTTCGGCACAACGCCCTGGCTCCTGCTGGTCTTCCTCGGTCTTGGGATCGTGGCGGCGTTCAGGAACATCATCAGATTGACGACGACGAAGCGTCCCGACCAATAAGGTCGCTTTCGTCCTAGTCCGATTACAGGCGTTACAGGGGTCAACGTGGCAGAATCCGGCAAAATCGATCCGATGCATCAATTTGCTATCGAACCTTTGTTCGGTACGGATCACCTGTCGATCGGCGGCTTCAACATCGCCTTCACCAACAGCGCGCTCTATATGGTGCTGGCTGCTGTGGTGCTGTGGATCTTCGTCATCGGCGGCATGAAGCGCGAACTAGTGCCGGGTCGCTGGCAGATGGCGGTCGAATATTTCACCGGCTTCATCAAGAATTTGCTGATCTCCAACGTGGGTGAGGGCGGCAAGAAATATATTCCTTACGTCTTCTCGCTCTTCATGTTCATCCTGCTGGCGAACCTGCTGGGTCTGCTGCCGCTGGGTCTGGTCGGGCTCCACCCCTTCACCTTCACCAGCCACTTCACCGCGACCGGCGTGCTCGCCATCATGAGCTTCTCGATCGTGCTGATCGTCGGTTTTGCCAAGCATGGCTTCCATTTCTTCTCGCTGTTCATCCCCCACGGCACGCCCGTGGCGATGGTGGTGCCGCTCTTCTTCATCGAACTCGTTTCCTTCATGGTGCGCCCGTTCAGCCTTGGCCTGCGACTGTTCGTCGCGATGACCGCTGGACACGTGTTGCTGAAGGTGCTGGCGGGCTTCGTCATCAACAGCGCTAACGCGTCGCCCATGCTGGGCCTGACCGTCGGCACCGCCAGCTTCGTCCTGATGATCGGCATCAGCGCGCTGGAAATGCTGGTCGCGGTCATCCAGGCCTATGTGTTTGCGCTGCTGACCTCGGTCTATCTGAACGATGCCGAGAACCTGCACTAAGTTTTTCAAGTTTCGCCTGATTTCTTCAACATTTATCTGATCTTACAAGGGAGTTTACGACATGGACGCAGAAGCCGCAAAGCTGCTCGGTGCTGGCCTGGCCGCCATTGGTGCGGGCATCGCTGCCCTCGGTGTGGGCAACGTGTTCAGCGCGTTCCTCGAAGGCGCGCTGCGCAATCCTGGCGCTGCTGATGGCCAGCAGGGTCGTCTGTTCATCGGTTTCGCCGCGGCGGAACTTCTGGGTCTGCTGGCGTTCGTTATCGCCATGATCCTGGTGTTCGTGGCCTAACACACGAAATTCGGAGCGGGCAGGGTGGCTTCGTGCCATATCCTTGCCCGCTTCCCTTATTGACCGCCCTCTGACCGGACGGACCCGTAAAATGCCTCAAATCGCGCAAATTGCCGACACCTATTCCAGTCAGATTTTCTGGTTGCTGGTGACGTTCGGCTTCGTCTTCTTCGTCATCGGCCTTGGCATGGTGCCAAAGGTTCAGGGTACGGCGGACGCGCGCGACGCGAAGATCAGCGGTGATCTGGACGCCGCCAAGGCGGCCTTCGCCCGCGCCGACGAAGCGGAGGCGGATTATCGCAGCCGTGACGCCGGCAACCGCGCCGCCGCTCAGGCGACGCTGGCACAGGCCAAGAGCGAAGCCGCCAAGGCTTCCGAAGTCCGTCTCGCCGCCGCCGATGCGGTCGTCGCAGACCGGATCGCCGCCGCCGAAGCCCGTATCCAGGGCGCCAGCCAGGCGGCCATGGCAGAAATCGAAACCGTCGCCGCCGATGCGGCGCGCGACATGGTGGCGCGTATCTCCGGCGTGGACGCGTCGGACGAAGCCGCCCGCAACGCAGTAAAGGCGGCACTGGCCCATGGCTGAGGCAGCATCCCATAGCGCATCGGAGGTTCCGCACTTGAACCAGGCGATCCACAGCGAAGGCATGGAGCCGGTCGGCACCGTCGCCCATGAAGGCGTAGCGCCCCATACCGATCCCAAGGCGGTCGGCATGGACGCCACCGCCTGGGTCAGCCTGGCGATGGCGGTGTTCATCGTCATCCTGCTGGTCAAGAAAGTGCCTGCGTTGATCGGCGGCGCGCTGGACGGCCGGATTGCCCAGATCAAGGAACAGCTGGCCGAAGCCTCGCGCCTGCGCGCCGAAGCCGAAACGCTCAAGGGCGAATATGAAGCCAAGCTGGCCGCCGCGGCCGGTGAAGCCGACGCCATGCGCAAGGCCGCCGAGCATGAAGCCGAAGGGCTGATCGCCGACGCCAAGGTGAACGCCGAAGCGCTGGTCGCCCGTCGCGAAAAAATGGCCAAGGACAAGATCGGCGCCGCCGAACGCGCCGCGATCACCGCCATCCGCGCGAAAGCGGTCAACGCAGCCACCACCGCCGCCGCCGTCCTGATCGCGCAGGGCCACGACGCCACGGCCGACAAGGCGCTGGTGGACAGCGCCATCGGCAGGCTCGGCACGATCAACTGATCGGTTCGACCTGAACGGAAAAGGGCCGGTGCGCATCGTCGCACCGGCCCTTTTTCGTTTTCAAGCATTCTATCTTGCGCCCGAGAGGCGACATTTTGATCCGTTCGCTTCGAGCGAAGTCGAGAAGCCTAGAGCGTTGTGCTAGCGTTTCTCGACAGGCTCGAAACGAACGGATGTTGCTAAAGTCCGTCTAAGGTCATGAGACCGTGGCCAGTCGGCGCAATCGGAACCGCCTTATCTCTCATCCCGCCAGCGTAGCGTTGTCGATTACGAAGCGATATTTCACGTCGCTCTTCTGCATCCGCGCATAGGCGTCTTCGATATCCTGGATCGCGATCATTTCGATTTCCGCCGTGATGCCTTTCTCCGCACAGAAATCGAGCATTTCCTGCGTTTCGGCGATCCCGCCGATCAGCGACCCGGCAATCGCCCGCCGCTTGAAGATCAGCGCCGCGACATTGGGCGACGGATGCGCATGTTCCGGCACGCCGACCAGCGTCAGCGTCCCGTCCCGCTTCAACAGCGTGGTAAAGGCGTCCAGGTCGTGGCTCGCCGCCACGGTATTCAGGATGAAGTCGAAGCTGTTCGCATGCGCCGCCATCTCATCCGCGTTGCGCGATACGATCACCTCGTCCGCGCCCAATTCCAGCGCATCCTGCCGCTTGCCTTCGGACGTCGTAAAGGCGACGACATGCGCGCCCAGCGCATGGGCCAGCTTCACGCCCATATGGCCCAGCCCGCCGATGCCGACGATCCCGACCTTCATGCCCGGTCCGACATTCCAGTGGCGCAGCGGCGACCAGGTGGTGATGCCTGCGCAGAGCAGCGGCGCGACGGCGGCCAACTGTTCGGGCGCATGGCTGACCTTCAGGACGAAATCGTCCTTTACGACGATGATCTGCGAATAGCCGCCCAGCGTATGGCCCGGCGCATCGGCGGTAGGGCCATTATAGGTGCCGACGAAACCCTTCTCGCAATATTGCTCCAGCCCCTCATCGCAGGACGCGCAGGACTGGCAGCTGTCGACCATGCAGCCGACGCCGACCGTATCGCCGACCTTGACCTTGCCCACATGGTCGCCGACGGCGGTGACATGGCCGACGATTTCGTGGCCGGGGACGCAGGGGTATAATGTGCCATCCCATTCCGAACGGACCTGATGCAGGTCCGAATGGCACACGCCGCAATAGGCGATGGCGATCTGCACGTCATGGTCGCCGACGGCGCGGCGTTCGATGGCGATCGGCTCAAGCGGTTTGTCGGCGGCATGGGCGCCATAGGCTTTTACGCTCATGGATAATTCCTCGATGATAGGGATTTTCGCAAAAGGGTGGGGCAATCCGGGCGAAATGCCGCCTCTTTGTGCGGTGCGGCATAGATAGGAAGCCGTATGGCCCGATCAACCGGACCATTGCGAAAGCCGCCGACCACGCTATCTCTCCCCCATGTCCGGCCCCCAATCTCCCGACCGTTTCAACGAAGACAAAGCGTCCTTCACCGTCACCGGCAGCCAGCCGGATATCGACATGGGCGTGGAGGCGATCCGCACGACGCTTAAGACGCTGCCGATCCGCCCCGGCGTCTATCGCATGCACGATGCCCGCGGCGACGTGCTCTATGTGGGCAAGGCCCGGGCGCTGAAAAACCGCGTCGCCAACTATACCCAGGTCGATCGCCTCCCGCGCAGGCTCCAGCGCATGGTCGCCCAGACGCGCAGCATGACGATCGTCACCACCAACAGCGAAGCCGAAGCGCTGCTGCTGGAAGCGCAACTCATCAAGCGCTATCGCCCGCCCTATAACGTCCTGCTGCGCGACGACAAAAGTTTCCCCTTCATCCTGCTGCGCGACGATCACGCCTTCCCCCGCGTCCAGAAACATCGCGGCGCGCGCAAATATAAGGGGCGCTATTATGGCCCCTTCGCCAGCGCCGGATCGGTGACGCGCACGATCAACGCGCTTCAGAAACTGTTCCTGTTGCGCAGCTGCACCGACAGTTTCTTCGCCAATCGCTCGCGCCCCTGCCTGCTCTATCAAATCAAGCGCTGCTCTGCGCCCTGCGTCGATCGGATCGATCCGGCGGGCTATGCCGAATTGGTCAATGACGCGCAGGACTTCCTGGGCGGCAAATCCACCGCCGTGCAGAAGAAACTGGGCATGGCGATGCAATCGGCGTCCGATGCGATGGATTTCGAACAGGCGGCGGTGATCCGCGATCGCCTGAAGGCGCTGACCTTCATCCAGGGTAGCCAGGCGATCAACGCCGAAGGGCTGGGCGACGCCGACATCTTCGCGCTGGCGGAAAAGGGCGGATCGATGTGCATCCAGGCCTTCTTCATCCGCGGCGGCCAGAATTGGGGGCATCGCAGCTTCTTCCCGGTGCACACCGCCGATGTCGCGACCGAGGAGGTGCTGGAGAGCTTCATGGCGCAATTCTACGAAGAAGTGCCGCCGCCCAAGTTGATCCTCGCCGATCGCCAGCCCGCGGAATGCGAATTGATGATGCAAGCGCTCAGCGAGCGGGCGGGTTTTCGGGTGAAGATCGAAATTCCCCAGCGCGGCGACCGCACCCGCCTGATCAAACAGGCGCAGCGCAACGCGGTGGAGGCGCTCGACCGGCGCCTCGCGGAAACGACCAGCCAGGGCAAGATCCTGGACGAAATGGTCGAAACCTTCGGGCTGGACGGCGTGCCCGACCGGATCGAAATCTACGACAACAGCCATATTCAGGGCGCACACGCGCTGGGCGCGATGGTGGTGGCCGGGCCGGAGGGCTTCCGCAAGAACGCCTATCGCAAGTTCAACATGAAAAACCCGGAAACCAGCAACGACGATTTCGCGATGATGCGCGAGATGTTCGAACGCCGTTTCGGTCGCGCGCAAAAGGAAGACCCGGATCGCGACAGCGGCGAATGGCCCGACCTGGTGCTGATCGACGGCGGCAAGGGACAACTATCGGCCGCCCGCACCATGCTGGAGGAAATGGGTATCGAGGATGTCTGCATGATCGGCGTCGCCAAGGGGCCGCATCATGGTCGCGATGGGCGCGAAGTCTTCCATATGCTCGACGGTCGCGAAATCAATTTCCCGCTCAACCATCCCGTCCTCTTCTACCTCCAGCGCCTGCGGGACGAAGCCCACCGCTTCGCCATCGGCGCGCATCGGGCGAAGCGCAGCAAGGCAATCACGGTGTCGTCGCTGGACGAAGTCCCCGGCATCGGCCCGGCGCGCAAGAAGGCGCTGCTGATGCATTTCGGCACCGCCCGCGCGGTCCGCGACGCGGCGCTGGGCGACCTGATGCGCGCACCGGGCGTGTCGAAGGCGGTCGCGCAGCAGGTCTATGATTATTTTCATGGGTGAAACAGTTGGCGGAGGAGTTCGGATTGGAACTGTCGCGCCATATTGCGGGTCGCAAGAAGAAAGGCTGACACCGCTCGCTCGGCCCTACCAAGGCTATCGCAGCCCTCAAGTGACGGGTAGAGCGAGGCGATGCCCAGCCTCACTACATCCGCCATCGTCTGCGCCGTGCGCCATCATGGCGAACATGGCGCGATCGTGCGGCTGTTGACGCCGGACCATGGCCTGCTGTCGGGATATGTGCGCGGCGGGCGGTCGCGGACGCTGCGCCCGGTGCTGTTGCCCGGCAATGTCGTGAAAGCCGACTTCCGCGCTCGCACGGAAGATCAACTCGCCGGGCTGACGGTCGAACTGGCGCAGAGCCGCGCGCCGTTGCTCGCCGAACCGCTCCCCGCGGTTGCCATCGACTGGAGCTGCGCGCTGACCGCCGCGTCCTTACCCGAAGGCACGCCATACCCCGCTTTGCATCAGGCGCTGGACGGGTTGCTGGGCGCGATCGAAGCGGCACCCGCCGCGCGGGGCTGGGCGGTGGCGCTGGTCCGCTACGAACTGCTGCTGCTCGCCGAACTGGGCTTGGGTCTCGACCTCACCCGGTGCGCGGTGATGGGCGCGGCGGACGATCTCGCCTTCGTCAGCCCGCGCAGCGCCGCCGCCGTCAGCCGGGTGGGTGCGGTCGGCTATGAAGCTCGCCTCCTCCCGTTGCCCCCCTTCCTGATCAAAGGCGGCATGGGCGATTGGGCGCAGATATTGGATGGGTTGCGCCTTACCGGCTTCTTTCTCGAACGATCGGTGCTGGTCGATCGCCGGGCCGACATCCTGGCCGCGCGCGAAAGACTGGTCGACCGGCTGAAAAGGGCGGTTGCGTGAAACCTTCTGTCTCCATAAGGGCCAGCCACGCAATAACAGCTACGCACCAAAAGGAGTCTCGCCATGTTGATCGCCCTGTTCGCCGGAGACGGCATCGGTCCCGAAATCGTGGCGCAGGCCGTGCGTGTGCTCGATGCGCTGGCGATCCCCGGCCTGACCTATGAAGACGGTCTGGTCGGCGGTGCCGCCTATAAGGCGGTCGGCCATCCGCTGCCGCCTGAAACGCTGGAAATCGCCAAGCGCGCTGACGCCATCCTGTTCGGCGCCGTCGGCGATCCCGATTGCGACGCGCTGGAGCGCCACCTGCGCCCCGAACAGGCGATACTGGGCCTGCGCAAGGCGCTGGGCCTCTTCTCCAACCTGCGCCCGGCCAAGGTCTTCCCCGAACTGGCTGATGAATCCGCGCTGCGCCCCGAAGTCGCCGGCGCCATCGACCTGCTGATCGTCCGCGAAACCAATGGCGACGTCTATTTTGGCGAAAAAGGCTTCCGCACCACCGCCGATGGCCTGCGCGAAGGCTATGACGTCATGTCCTATAACGAAGCCGAAGTGCGCCGCATCGCCCATGCCGGTTTCCAGGCCGCCCGCGCCCGTCGCGGCAAGCTCTGTTCGGTGGACAAGGCCAATGTGCTGGAAACCAGCCAGTTGTGGCGCGACGTGGTGATCGAAATATCGGCCGACTATCCCGACGTGGCGCTCAGCCATATGTATGTGGATAATGCCGCGATGCAGCTGGTCCGCAACCCCGGCCAGTTCGATGTCATCGTCACCGGCAATCTGTTCGGCGATATCCTGTCGGATCAGGCGAGCATGTGCGTAGGCTCCATCGGCATGCTCGCGTCGGCCACCCTGAACGGCAGCGGACAGGGTCTGTACGAACCGATCCATGGCTCCGCTCCCGACATCACGGGCACCGGCAAGGCGAACCCGCTGGCGACCATCCTGTCCGCCGCGATGATGCTGCGCTATTCGCTGAACCTGCCCGATCAGGCCGACCGGATCGAAACCGCCGTGGCGAAGGCGTTGGCCGATGGCGCGCGTTCGCCCGATCTGGGCGGCGCCATGTCCACGGTGCAGATGGGCGATGCCGTGCTGGCGGCGCTATGAACCATTCGGTTCATCGCATAACCGACGGATTAATTTAAGTTTCGCGTCCCCATGCCGATTTAATCGAAAAATGGGGACGCGATAATGTCGACGGAATTGCAACAGGACCATGATGGCCTGCGACGCATCATGCGTGAATTTGCGCATATGATGCGGACCAAAGGGCCAGAAGCCATGCCGGACATCACCCGGATGCGCATCGCCTTTTCCCAGCTGTTTCGCGAACATATGGGCCGGGAAGACGGGATGATCGGCATCATGCGATCCGGCCCGGCGGCGGTACAGGGCGATCCGGTCGCCCGCGAACATAGCCGGGCCATGGTCGCGCTCTTTCTGCGCTACAGCGACCATATCAAAAGCTGGACCCCGGCACAGATCGAGGCGGACTGGCACGGCTATCGGGACGCGGTCCTGCAATTGCAGCAGGATTTGTTCAGCCGGATGGAGTGGGAAGAACGTTATCTCCATCCCCTGATAACCGAGCATCCGCGCCGGGCCGCCTGAAGCAACAGGCAAGACTGCAACGGGTCCAATTGCGCCGCATCGGTCCTGTCCTACTGCCTGCATGGCGGATAGGACGGCTGCCATGAACGACTTTTCCCTGACTAGCCTGCGGGCCGCTGCGCGCATGGTTCACGCCCAAATGCGGCCGACGCCGCAATATGCCTGGCCGTTGCTGGCCCAGCGGTCTGGCTGCGACCTGTGGGTCAAGCATGAAAACCACACACCCACCGGCGCCTTCAAGGTGCGCGGGGCCATCACCTACATCGATTGGCTCCGCCGCACCCACCCAGACGTGCGCGGCATCATCACCGCGACACGCGGCAATCACGGTCAGGCGCAGGTGCGCGCGGCCACTGCCGCCGGACTGAAGGCGACCATCGTCGTCCCCCACGGCAATGCGCTGGAAAAGAACGCCGCGATGCGCGCGTTCGGCGCGACCCTGATCGAACATGGTCATGATTTCGACAGTGCGAAGGCGGAAGCGATCCGCTTGTCGGCAAGCCAAGGCCTGTTCATGGTCCCGGCCTATCATGACGAACTGGTCCGCGGCGTTGCCAGCTACGGCCTGGAACTGTTCGACGCGGTGCCGGACCTCGACACCGTATATGTGCCAGTCGGCTGCGGATCGGGCCTGTGCGGCACGATCGCCGCGCGCGACGCGCTGGGCCTCAAGACCAAGGTCGTCGGCGTCGTGTCCGCTCATGTCGATGCCGCCAAGCGCAGCTTCGAGGCGGGCCGCCTGATCGCGTCGCCCACCGCCCATACTTTCGCCGATGGTGTGGCGGTCTGTACGCCCGTCCAGGCGGCGCTCGACTATTTCGCGCCGCGCGCCGATCGCTTCGTGGCCGTCACCGATGACGAAGTGGCGCAGGCGATCCGCATTTACTGGCAGGACACGCATAATCTGGCCGAAGGCGCAGGCGCGGTGGCGCTGGCCGCCGTGCTTCAGGAAAAGGACCGAATGCGGGGCAAGACGGTTGCAGTTATCCTCTCGGGCGGTAATGGCGACATGAGCCAGATGGCCGAGATATTGGGCGGCGCCACCCCGGTGGTGCGGCAAGACATGCGGAAAGCGATATGAAGCGGAAAAGCGGTCAGAACCCTGAGATCACCAAGAACTGGAAGCCCGCGACGCTGGCGATCCGGGGCGGCACGGCGCGTAGCGAGTGGGGCGAAACGTCCGAAGCCCTGTTCCTGACCAGCGGCTATAGCTACGACCGGGCGGAAGACGCCGCCGCACGCTTCGCGGGCGAACAGGTCGGCATGACCTATTCGCGTCTCCAGAACCCCACGGTCGAGATGCTGGAACAGCGCATCGCGCTGCTCGAAGGGGCCGAAGCCTGCCGCGCCACCGCCACCGGCATGGCTGCGATGACCGCTGCTTTGTTGTGCCAATTATCGGCGGGCGACCATGTCGTCGGGGCCAAGGCCGCATTCGGATCGTGCCGCTGGCTGACGGATACGCTGCTGCCGAAGTTCGGGATCGAAACGACGACCATCGACGGCAGCGACACCGCCGCCTGGGAAGCGGCGATCCGCCCCAATACTAAGGTCTTCTTCTTCGAAACTCCCGCCAACCCGACGATGGACGTGGTCGATCTGGCAGCTGTCTGCGCCATTGCCAAGGCGCATGGAATCACCAGCGTTGTCGACAACGCCTTCGCCACGCCCGCGTTGCAACGGCCGATGGATTTCGGCGCGGATGTCGTCGCCTATAGCGCGACCAAGATGATGGATGGGCAGGGCCGCGTGCTGGCCGGGGCTATTTGCGGCACGCGCGACTGGATCGACAATATCCTGTTGCCCTTCCACCGCAACACCGGCCCGACGCTGGCCGCGTTCAACGCCTGGGTGGTGCTCAAGGGGCTGGAGACGCTAGATCTGCGCATCCGTCGACAAAGCGAAAATGCGCAAAAGGTCGCGACCTTCCTGGAAGGCCGTGTCGCCAAGGTTCTGTATCCCGGCCTGCCAAGCCATCCCCAGCACACGCTGGCGATGCGCCAGATGGCGATGGCTGGCCCGATCTTCTCTCTCTATGTCGGCGGTGGCCGGGCGGAGGCGCATGGCCTGCTCAACGGCCTGGAACTGGTCGATATCAGCAACAATATCGGCGATTCGCGCTCGCTCATGACCCATCCCGCCTCCACCACCCATTTCGGCATGGCCGAAGCGGCGCGGCTGGAAGTCGGTATCACCGAAGACATGCTGCGCCTAAACGTTGGGTTGGAGGATGCCGACGACGTCATCGCCGACCTCGATCAGGCGCTGCGCGCGATAGGGCGTTGACGGATGAGGGGGTTAGGGCGCATTTCGGGCCGGTGAACGCGCTCTTCCCCTTCCACGCGACTACGCGGGACATCATCGTCCATGTCGCGGTCACCTTCCTGCCCGAACAGTCGGAGCCGGACCGGGGCCGCTGGTTCTGGGCCTATCATATCCGCATCGAAAATCAGGGCGACCAACCGGTCCAGTTGCTGACCCGCCACTGGGTCATCACCGACGGGCGCGGCGGCCAGCACAGGGTCGATGGCGACGGCGTGGTCGGCGAACAGCCGGTAGTGCAGCCGGGGAAAAGCTATGATTATGTATCGGGTTGCCCCCTCAATACCCCGTCCGGCTCGATGAAGGGCAGCTATCGCATGATCGGCGTGGACGGCGAGATGTTCGACGTCGCGATCCCCCATTTTTCCCTTATCGCCCCGGCGGTGGCCGAATGAAGCGGACGCATTTGCCATTGAACGGCCTGCGCGTGCTGGATGCGGCCGCGCGCCACCTGTCCTTCACCCGCGCGGCGGACGAACTGGCCGTGACTCCCGCCGCCGTCGGGCAGCAAATTCGCGCGTTGGAAGATATGCTGGGCGTCGTCCTCTTCCGCCGCACGCCCAAGGGGTTGGAGCTTACCCCCGAAACCGAAGCGGGCCTGGACGCCCTGCGCGCCGGTTTTCTGGAGTTCGAAGAAGCGGTGCGCGCCATGCAAGCGGGCCAGTCCAGCCATGCGCTGACGATCGCCGCGCCGCGCGACATCACCGGCAAATGGCTCCAGCCCCGGCTCGCCGCCTATGCCACCGGTCAGTCCGATCTGACTTTTCAACTGATTGCGGCCGACGAAGCGCTCGACTTCACCGAAGCCAATCTCGATATCGCCTTGCGCCTGTCGGATGGCGCGGGCGAGCATGAAGGCGTCAAGATCGGTGACGCCGCTTATGTCACGGTCGAGGCGGCGGAGGGCGGCCCCGATCATCGCATCGACTGGCCCGGCTGCCCCGCAGGCGACAAGCCCGCCATCATCCGCGTCGCCGACGGCGGCTTGGCGATCGAGGCGGCCGTCAGCGGTTTCGGCCGCGCCCGCGTGCCGCTGCTGCTGGCCCAGGCGGATTTAGCGGCGGGCCGCGTGCGTCAGGTGGGCGATACCAGCCCGACCCTGCTCGCCTATTGGCTCATCGCCCCGCTACCCCAATGGCGACAGAAAAAGGTCAAGGCGCTGGTCGAGGCGCTGACGGCGTGATGTAAAGGGTGGCCGCTATCATCGGCCAAAGGCGCTTATTGTGAATGCCGTGTTCCCGTGAAGACGGGAACCCAGTCCCGCCATGTCAACTTTAGTCCCGCCTAAGTGTGACCACCGATAATCCGGCAGCAGCAAATCTGCTTTTTGGGTCACAGTCTTAGCGTCAACGCGCCGTCTCATCCTCGGCCAGTATATTCATCGCCCGCGTCATCAGCGCCACGAACTTGGCCTCATCGACGCGCGCGATCGGATTATTCCAACTGCCGCTAACCGCATACCATCGGCCATCCTGCGTCTGGCCCAACATATTCATCGCCATGACGCCCGGCTCGCTGCCGCCCTTATAGCCCAGATAGCGCCAGCGCTTCGCATCGGCAGGCGCTATGCCGGGATTGACCGCCAGGATCGGCAATGCCTCGCCGCCATGAATGCGCAGCCAATCCAGCAGCCCGATTATGTCCCTGGGCGACGCAAACCATTCGATGCTGCCGATTGCCGTAGGCACTTCGGCGACGCTGCCGACATCCACCTTTTCGGCGGTCAAATGCGTGGCATTCTCCCGCAACAGCGCGCGGCGGTCAGCAACCGTGTCGCTCGCATATCGGCTAGCCAGTTCGGCATTGGCGGGCATTTTGAGCGCAAAGGCCTCCGCAGTGCTCAGGACCGGCAGCGCCTTGTCCGCATCCACATGGCCGGTCGTCGCCAGCATCGCATCGACCTTCGTCCGGCCCAGCGCCGACAACAGCGTGTCGCTGGCGCTATTGTCGCTTTCCGCGATCATCGCAGTGGCAAGGCTGTGCAGCGTCATCGGCGCGCGATCGGGCCAGTCCTTGAGGCGTCCAGAGAAGCTCTTCGGGCCAAGCGGGACGACATCGGTCCAACGCCGTTCCTGCGCAGCGACAGCGCGAGAAAGTTCGGCCAGCACATAGAGTTTGAAGCTGGAGCCGGTCGCCATTTGGGCGTCGGCGCGGTGGGCGCGCAGCCATTGCGGCCCGCCGTCGGTCAGCTTCGCGATGGCGAAGGCCGTCGTGCCGGGCAGGGCGGCGATGTCCGCCATAATCTTGTCCAGGCTGTCATTGGCGGTGCGGGCGCCCACGACATGCAGCCCCACGACAAGATTGGGTGCCTGCGGTGCAACCACCAAAGTGAAGCCGACGGTCGCCCGCTCATACCGTATCTCGACTTGGCCGCTGGTGGCGCTATCCGTGCGCACCGCGCCCAATGCCAGCGGCTTGCCATATTGCGTGCGCAGTTCGGCGGCGATGGCGCGCCATCGGTCGACCGGCACCGCTTCCAGGAACAGGGTCGAAAAGAAGCCTTCCTCCCCGCCGGGCGCCGACAGGATGCGGAACAATTGTTCGGCGCGGGCTTGATAGCTGGGCGGGGACGCTGCGTGGGAAGGCGAGGAGAATATAGCCGCCGTCAGAAGCAGCCACATGCGCCAGACGCGGCTAAACCGTAACGCCGCGCGCGCCCAGGGCGAGCGATCACCCATCCAGCCCAACGCGCATGTCCGATGGGGCATATAAGGCATCGAAAGGGGCCAGACCGATCAAGCGTCGATCGCTTCCTCGTCCACCGCCGCGGCATTTTCCTGAATGAAGGCAAAGCGGTGGGCCGGGTTGGTGCCCATCAGCCGGTCGACCAGATCGCGCACCTGCTGCCGATCCTCGATATCGTCGGGCAGGGTGATGCGGATCAGCATCCGGGTCTTGGGGTCCATGGTCGTTTCGCGCAGCTGCATCGGGTTCATTTCGCCCAGTCCCTTGAAGCGGCTGACTTCGACTTTCTTGCCCTTGAACTCCTTGCGCAGCAGTTCCTCGCGATGGGCATCGTCCTTGGCGTAGAGGCTCTTGCCGCCGGAAACGATGCGATAGAGCGGCGGCTGCGCCAGATAGAGATGGCCGCGCCGAACCAGTTCGGGCATTTCCTGGAAGAAGAAGGTCATCAACAGCGTGGCGATATGCGCGCCGTCCACGTCCGCATCGGTCATGATGACGATGCGTTCGTAGCGCAGATGGTCCGGGTTGCAGTCCTTGCGCGTGCCGCAGCCCAGCGCCAGGATCATGTCGGCAATTTCCTGGTTCGCCAATATCTTGGCATTATTGGCTGACGCGACGTTGAGGATCTTGCCGCGCAGGGGCAGGATCGCCTGCGTCTTGCGGTCGCGCGCCTGCTTGGCCGAACCGCCCGCGCTATCCCCTTCGACCAGAAAGATTTCAGCGCCTTCCGGGTCGTCGTTCGAACAATCGGTGAGCTTGCCGGGCAGGCGCAGCTTGCGGCTGTTGGTCGCCGTCTTGCGCTTGACCTCCTTCTCCTGCTTGCGCTTCAACCGCTCGTCCATCCGGTCCAGCACATAGGCGAGCAGCGCCTTGCCCCGGTCCATATGGTCGGTGAGATAATGGTCGAAATGGTCGCGCACCGCATTTTCCACCAGCCGCGCAGCATCCGGGCTGGTCAGCCGATCCTTGGTCTGGCTCTGAAACTGGGGATCGCGGATGAAGACCGACAGCATGATTTCCGATGACGTCATGATGTCGTCGGCGGTGATGTCCTTCGCCTTCTTCTGACCCACCAGATCGGCAAAAGCGCGGATGCCCTTGACCAGAGCGGCGCGCAGCCCCGCTTCATGGGTGCCGCCGTCGGGCGTTGGGATGGTGTTGCAATACCAGCTATAGCTGCCGTCGGACCAGAGCGGCCAGGCGACCGCCCATTCGACCCGGCCCGCTGTGCCAGGAAAATCCTGATTGCCTGAAAAAAAGACGCTGGTGGCGCAATCGCGATCGCCAATCTGTTCCTTCAAATGATCGGCCAGACCGCCCGGGAATTGGAACACGGCTTCGGCAGGCGTATCGTCGCTGATCAGTTCGGGCGCGCATTTCCAGCGGATTTCCACGCCAGCGAACAGATAGGCTTTGGACCGGGCGAGCCGGTGGAGGCGGGCAGGCTTGAACTTCTGCTCGCCGAAAATCTCCGTATCGGGCACGAAGCTGACCAGCGTGCCGCGCCGGTTCGGCGCCGCGCCGACCTTCTCCAGCGCCGTTTGCGGCAAGCCTTGCGAAAAGCGTTGGCGAAACAATTCCTTGTTGCGCGCCACTTCGACCACCGTGTCGGTCGACAGCGCATTGACCACGGAAATGCCCACGCCATGCAGACCGCCGGAGGTGGCATAGGCCTTCCCCTCGAACTTGCCGCCCGAATGGAGCGTCGTCATGATGACTTCCAGCGCCGACTTGCCAGGAAATTTCGGGTGGGGATCGACCGGGATGCCGCGGCCATTGTCCGTGATGGTCAGCTTGTTGCCTGGCTCCAGCGTCACCTCGATCCGGGTCGCGTGACCTGCGACCGCTTCGTCCATGCTGTTGTCCAGCACCTCGCTCGCCAAATGGTGCAGCGCCCGTTCGTCGGTCCCGCCGATATACATGCCGGGGCGGCGGCGGACGGGTTCCAGCCCCTCCAGCACCTCGATGGTAGACGCATCATATTGCGGCGTAGCGGAAGCGTTGGCGGCGAAAAGGTCTTCGGACATGGAACAAGCTATAAGCGGACGGGCGCGCCGTGCAAGCGTTGCCCATAGGGCACAGTGGCAATCAAAACTTACAAAGTGCGCTGCAACAAATTTTCCGCCTCAGTCGTTAGCGCCGGGAATGTGGAGATGATTTCTCCATATGGTGAGGAGACTATTGTATGAAGCTAACCCTGATCGCGCCCATCGGTGCAACTTTGGCCATGGCATTGGCCATGCCGGCGGTTGCGCAGGACAGCGCACCGGTCGATTGGACCGGTCCCTATATTGGCGGGTCGTTCGGCTATAATTGGCAGAAGAAGGACGGTAACGAGCATCTGCGGTTCGATACCAATGCCGATGGCGATTATAACGACATCGTGCGTACCGGCAACGGCACGACCGGTCCGAACGCCTTCTCGCCCGGCACCTGCGGCGGCGCTGCCCGCGGCGCGACCCCTGCCAGCGGCTGCTCCGACGATAAGGACGCGATCGCCTGGATGGGCCATGTCGGCTATGATCGTCAGTTCGGCAGCATCGTCGCAGGCGTGGTAGCAGAAGGCGGCAAGTCTTATATCGATGACAAGGTCAGCGAATATTCGACCACTCCGGCTTTCTACACCATGCGCCGCAAGATCGACTGGAACGCCAATCTGCGGGCGCGTCTGGGCTACACCACCCCCGGTGGTATCATGCCCTATATCACGGGCGGTCTGTCCTATGCCAAGGTGAAGAACAATTTCACCACCAGCAACACGGCCAACAGCTTCACGTCCGTCAACAGCAAGGAAGACGCCTGGGGCTGGAACATGGGCGGCGGTATCGAAGCCAAGGTGTCGAGCAACTTCTCGATCGGCGCGCGCTATCTGTGGACCCGTTATAACGCCAATGACTATCGCGTCGATGTCGGTGCGGGCACGGCGCCTGCCACCAACCCCTTCCGCATCACCCCCTCGGGTGGCGCCAGCATCAATCGTGGCGACAAGTTCGATACGCAGAGCGTGATGATCACGACCAGCTATCGCTTCTGATCGCTGCTACTGACTAAAAAGGCCCGGTTTCCAACAGGAAACCGGGCCTTTTTAATGTCTCGCGTCAGTGCTTAGCGAACGCGCGGGCCACCGAAAGGCAGCGGCGGCGGCGGACGGCGCGTGCCGCGCGGCAGTTGGGCCTGATAGGCGCGACCGCAATGTTCGACGCAGTAGGGGAAGCCAGGGTTCACCGCTTCACCGCAGAAATGGAAGTCCGGCTCGCCCGGATGACCCATCGGCCATTTGCAGATCCGCTCCGTCAGGTCGAGCAAAGTAGTCTTGTCGGCGATTTCCGCGCTGGGCTTGGCAGGCACCAAGCGGCGCGGCGGGGCTGGCGGGATCGGCGCCTGCTGGTCACCTGGACCTTGGCGTAGGAAGCCGCCGGGGCCAACGGAAATGATCCGCGGCTGCGGCGCGGCGGGCGGCGCATCGGCGGCTGCCGCCGGGGCGGCGGCGGGCGCTGTCGCAGCAGGCGCGGCGGCCGGTGCGGACACCGGTGCACGCGTCGGTGCTGGCGCAGGCGCGGCAGGCGCGGCGGCGGCACGGGGCGCTTCCACCTCCGGCGTGGGTGCAGGTTTGCGCGGGGCAGGGGCGGCGGCCTTCTTGGGCGCTTCGTTCGCCTTAACGGGCGAAGGGCGGGATTGCAGGCCCAGGCGATGCGCCTTGCCGATCACCGCATTACGGCTGACCCCGCCGAGTTCGTCGGCGATCTGGCTCGCGGTCAAGCCGCGTTCCCACATCCCCTTGAGCTGGTCGATACGCTCGTCGGTCCAGGACAATGAAAAACTCCTCACAAATTTCGTCTGGCTTCCTATATGGGAAGCACGCGTCGCAGGTTCAAATCCTTGAACCTTCCCCCTTGCCGCATAACGGACCAGCCGATAGTCGATCCCATCATGAACGACCAGCCCAAAATTCACGCCGCGCCTGCGGTCATGCCGCCTTTCGCCGAGCCGGGCGTCCCGCAAATCCGCAACATCAACTGGGCGGGGACATGGGCGCTCTATGCCAAGGAAGTGCGTCGCTTCCTGAAGGTGCAGCTCCAAACCGTATGGGCACCGGCGATCACGACGCTGATGTTCCTGGTGATCTTCATCGTCGCGCTGGGCGGCAGCGGCCGGACGGTGCTGCTGCGCGGGGAAGCGGTGCCCTTCGCCGATTTCATTGCGCCGGGCCTCATCATTATGGGCATGATCAACGCCTGCTTCGCCAATGCCAGCTTTGCGCTGATGGTGGGCAAGGTGCAGGGGACGCTAGTCGATTATCTGATGCCGCCGATCGGCGTTGGCGAATTATTGTTCGCGCTGGCGGCATCGTCGGTCACGCGCGCTATGTTCGTCGGCTCGGCCCTGTGGATGGCGATGGCCTTGTGGCCGGGCGTCCATGTCACGCCTGCCCATTTGTGGGCGGTCCTGTGGTTTGGGATTCTCGGCACCAGCTTCATCGCCTTCTTGGGCGTCCTGACATCGATCTGGGCGGAAAAGTTCGATCATGGCGCGGCGATCACCAATTTCGTGATCGGACCGTTGGCTTTGCTGTCAGGCACCTTCTATTCGATCGACCGGTTGCCCCCGGTGTTCCAGGCGATCAGCCACGCCAATCCGTTCTTCTACATCATCTCTGGCTTCCGCTACGGCTTCGTCGCGGCGGCGGACACCAATGTCGTCGTGGGCAGCAGCGTCCTGCTAGGGCTGAACCTGCTGCTCGGTGGCCTATGCTATACGCTGCTGAAGCGCGGTTGGAAGATCAAGGCCTGAGCAACCGTCGCCGCGTCAGATGAAGGCGGCGAAAAGCGGCACGACGATCCCCATGACGAACAGCGCCGCGGCCGCCATCAGCCAATGATGCGGGCGCGGCCAGCGCGCCTGGATTGGATTGTTGTCGTCAGGCCCAGTTTGCACGCGTCTGCCTTTCCGTAGAGCGCTGAAGAGCCGCCAACGTCTATCAAAGCTCACGGGCTTTACAATTCTCTGCGTTGCCACACCGAATTTCGCGCTCCGTTCAGGCGCTGGTTACCAATTTCTGCGACAGGCAGGACGTGGCGGCAGGGAAAAGGAGCAGTTGTGAAGGTAGCTTTGGTGTTCGGGACGCGGCCCGAAGCGATCAAGATGTTTCCGGTGGTCCACGCGCTGCGTGCGCAACCGGGCATGGATACGCGTGTCATCGTGACCGCGCAGCATCGCGGCCTGCTGGACCAAGTGCTGGCGATTGCGGGGATCGTACCGGACATCGACCTGGACGTCATGGTGCCCAACCAGACGCTGGATGGCCTGACCGCCAAACTGATCGTGGAACTGGGCCAGGCGTTCGACGCTGAAAAGCCCGACCGTATCGTCGTCCATGGCGACACGCTGACCACCATGGTCGCCAGCCTCGCTGCCTATTATCGCAAAATCCCGGTCGCCCATGTCGAAGCGGGCCTGCGCAGCGGCGACATTCACCATCCCTGGCCCGAAGAGGTCAACCGCCGCGTCGTCGCCTGCATCGCCGACATGAACTTCGCCCCGACGCAGGCCGCCGCAGACGCGCTGCTGGCCGAAAGCCGCGACGCCGCAACCATCCACATCACTGGCAACACGGTGATCGACGCGCTGCTCGCCACCCGCGACAGGGTGCTGGCGGAACCGGCGCTTGCCAGCGGCCTTGACGATCTGGCCGCCCGCTTTGCGGGCAAGCGGATCGTCGCCGTCACTAGCCACCGGCGCGAAAATTTCGGCGGCGGCATGGAAGCGATCGCCCGCGCCATCGCCGACATCGCGGCCCGGCCCGATGTCGCGGTCATCTTCCCGGTCCACCCCAACCCCAATGTCCGTCCGGTGATGGACACGATGCTGGGCGAGTTGCCCAATGTCGCGATGATCGAACCGCTCGACTATCCACACTTCGTGCGTCTGCTCGACATGTGCCATCTCGTCCTGACGGACAGCGGCGGCGTGCAGGAAGAAGCGCCCTCGCTCGGCAAACCCGTGCTCGTCATGCGCGAAACGACCGAGCGGCCCGAGGGCGTAACCGCCGGCACGGCCAGACTGGTGGGCACCGACCGTGCGTTGATCGTGCGCGAAGTGCTGGCGCTGCTGGATGACGAGGACGCCTATCAGGCGATGGCCCGCGCGCATAACCCCTTCGGTGACGGTCAGGCGGCGGACCGAATCGCAGCGGTGATCGGCGCAGGGGTGACGCCGGCTGAATAAGGGCGACGCAGCGCCCGCCTTCTGCTACCTGACGGCATCGCCGCGAACCCTGCCTGCAAGCATTCGTGATGACCGAGAGACAATCGCGCTCCCGCTTGCCAAGCAAGGAGCCTGTCTCATGACCATTATCTACCTCACCCCGACCGTCTATATGATGGACCTGCACGCATGAGCCGGGCGATCAACCTCAACGCCCCGCTGGACGATGTCACCGCCCTGTGCACGCGTCACGCCATCGCCATTTCCACCATCGAACCGCTGTCTTCGGGCGGCACCCGCGTCGTCCTGATCAATCCCGATGGCGCGGATCGCATCCGCACCCTGATGAAAACCAAGATCATCACCACGCCGGTCGTCCGGTCGCCGATGCACATGGCGCGTCAGCCGTTGCCGCGCTATCGCTAGGCATAGCCCGCCGCGATAATCGCGCGGCGCGAGCGTTACCGAAATCTTCAGCATTTTCGGGCAGGAAAGCGGGCAAATTCACTGTTTGAAGGATTGCCCGCCTCATGCCCGTCGATGCCAAGCAGAAGGTTTCCGTCATTGGCCTGGGCTATATCGGCCTGCCCACCGCCGCGCTGATCGCCCGCGGCGGCGCGCAGGTCGTCGGCGTAGACGTCAGCGCCCATGTGGTCGAAACCGTCAATAGTGGCCGCGTTCATATCGAGGAAGTCGATCTGGACGGCCTGGTGCAGGGCGTCGTCGCACGCGGCAATCTGCGCGCATCGCTGGAGGTCGAGGAAAGCGACGTCTTCATCATCGCGGTGCCGACCCCGGTGTCGGAAGATCGCGCGCCCGACATCAGCTATGTGCTCAAAGCCGCGCGCACGATCGCCCCGGTGCTCAAGGCTGGCGATACGGTGATCCTCGAATCCACCTCGCCCGTCGGCACGACCGAAGCGATGCGTGACGTGATCGGCGGCATCCGCCCCGACCTCAAAATGCCCGGCACTGGCGTCGCGGGTGACATCGCCATCGCCTATTGCCCCGAACGCGTGTTGCCCGGCCGCATTCTGGTCGAACTGATCGACAATGATCGCTGCATCGGCGGCATCACGCCGCGTTGCGCGCGCAAGGCGCTGGGCTTCTATCGCCAGTTCGTGCGCGGCGCCTGCATCACCACAACCGCCCGCGCCGCCGAAATGGTCAAGCTGGTCGAAAACAGCTTCCGCGACGTCAATATCGCCTTTGCCAATGAATTGTCGGTGATCGCGGAGAATATGGACATCGACGTGTGGGAAGTGATCCGCCTCGCCAACCGTCACCCCCGCGTCAACATCCTGTCGCCCGGTCCGGGTGTCGGCGGCCATTGCATCGCCGTCGATCCCTGGTTCATCGTCCATGGCGACCCGGACAACGCCCGCATCATCCGCACCGCGCGCGAAGTGAATGACGGCAAGACCGACTATGTCGTCGCCAAGGCATCCGACATGATCGACAGCTTCGCCGACGAGAATGTCGCCTGCCTCGGCCTAGCCTTCAAGGCGAATATCGACGACTTCCGCGAAAGCCCCGCCGTCAAGGTCGCCGCGCGTCTCGCCCGCCGCTATGGTCGTCGCATCAAGCTGGTCGAACCCTATGCCCAGGCGCTGCCGATGGAGTTCGCCGGAACCGGTGCCGAACTGGTCGATCTCGATACGGCTCTGGAACAATGTGGCGTTTTCGTCATTCTTGTCGATCATGACATGTTCAAATCTGTCCCCGTCGACGAACGTGCCGGCAAGGCTGTCTATGACACCAGGGGAATCTGGCCCGATCAGCCCCGCCGCCTGGCGCAACCGGCGCCGGGCCGTCTCGCCGTCTGACGGCGGGCGGGTCGGCCGTTCGACCTGTCCCGTCCGTGGTTGCTATCATGCTGCCACCCCGTTAACCCCCGGCCTCATCTGGGTCAGAATGGGGCGGGAGCGCGGATGAAGCGCGAATATAGCATCAACCGATCGATAGTCGCGCTCGCTGCCTTTGGCCTGCTGGGCGCCTGTGCGACCGTGGAGGATGCCCCTCGCGGTGAGGAAGCCTATGCCGTCATTCCGCCCGCACCGGCCGTCGGCATGGATTATCGCATCGCGCCCGACGACGTGCTGCGTATCCAGGTCTATCATGAGCCGGGCCTGTCGCTGGAAGATGCGCAGGTGACAGCAGCGGGCATGATCCGCATGCCCCTGATCGGCGACGTATCGATCGCGGGCCTGACCGCCAGCGAGGCGTCCGATGTCATCGCCGGGCGATTGGGCGAACGCTATCTCGTCTCGCCGCAGGTCAGCCTGTTCGTCAAGAAGGCGGTGGGTCGCCGCGTCACGCTGGATGGCGAAGTGCGCGAACCCGGCCTCTATCCGGTGGATGGCCGCCTCAGCCTGCTACAGGCCGTCGCCCTGGCAAAGGGGCCGACCCGCCTTGCAGGGCTGAACCAGGTCGTCATCGTGCGCCAGATCGAAGGACAGCGGCAGGCCGCCCTGTTCGATCTGGCCGCCATTCGTAAGGGACAGGCGCCCGACCCTGAAATCCTGCCGGGCGACCAGGTCATCGTCGGCCTGTCGCGGGCTAAGGCGATATTGGGCGGCGCGCTGCTCGCCATCCCCGCGCTCGCCACCGGCTTCATCGCTTTGGATGGAGGACGCTGATGGCGCTGCCTGCCTACCCCACGCGTGACGAGGCAGACCGGATCGCCGATGGCGTCAGCGCGCGGCTATCCGCCGCTGCGCAGCGCAGCGGGCTGGTGTTGCGCCGTCATCGCGTCATCCTGTTCGTCACCATGGCGCTGTGCCTGCTGGCCGGGGCGATCTTCATCCTGACATCCACCCCCGACTATCGCGCCACCGCCTCGGTCGAGGTGGAGGATGTGCCCGCCGGTGCGGCCGGATCGGCGGCCGCCCAGCGATCGGGCACGGCCAACGACACCGAAACGCTGATGCAGACCGAATTGGAAGTACTGCGCAGCCGCGCATTGGCGGAAGAGGTCGCGCGCGACCTCGCCTTGGTCGGCACGCCGACTTTCTTCGCCGGAATGGATGAGGTTCGCCCGGTCGAGGGCGTCGGCACCCTGTCGCAGCGGCAGGTGGAGCAGGATATGGTCGTGCGCCTGTTGCGCGACAATCTGGAAGTAGAACTCCCCGGCAAGTCCCGGGTGCTGCGCATCAGCTTCGTCAGCGCCGATCCGGTGCTGTCGGCACGCGTCGCCAACAGCTATGCCGACAGCCTGATCCGTGCGGACCTGAAGCGCGGGTTCGAATCCGGCGTGCAGGCGCGCCGCTTCCTGCTCGGTGAACTGGATGGCGCACGCAAGGATCTGGCGCGGGCCGAGCGCGATCTGGCCGTCTATGCCTCCCGCACCGACGCGTCGGTGGAGGAGGGCGGAGAAGCGTCCCCCGCCAAGCCCGCAGCGCCGGACGGTTCGATCGCGACCCGCCTGCAGCAACTCAACGCTTTCCGCGCCCAGGCCGCCGCCGATCGCATCGCGGCGCAAAAACGTTGGGAAAGCGCGCGGCGCACCAATGCCGACACGCTGCCCGAAGTGCTGGGCAACGGCGCGATGCAGCAGGTCATGGCCGACCGGGCGCAGGCGCGCGCGGCCATCGCCGAAGAACGCCAATTCCGCAAAGACGCTCACCCTGAAATGCGCGAAGCACGAGCGCGGCTAGCCGCGTTGGATGAGCAGGCGGACTCCATCGCCAACACCATTCGCGCGTCCTTGCGCGAACAATATCAAGTCGCGGTGCGCGGCGAAGACCAGATCGTAAAGGAAATCGCGCAACTCGAACGGCAGGCGCAGGTCGAGCAGGGCCGCGATGTCCAGACCGGCATCATGGAACGATCGGTCGATACCTACCGCATGTTGCACGACAGCCTGCTCCAGCGATATCGCGACATGGCGTCGCAGGCGGGGTTCCAGGCGGGACGTATCCAGCCGCTCGATCGCGCGGCTGTGCCGACCCGGCCCTTTTCCCCGCGGATCGGCCTCATCCTCCTCATTGCCTCGCTTGGCGGGCTGGTGCTGGGCCTGTTGCTGGTGGCCGCACGCCATATGTTCGACGACGCGGTGACGTCCGCCGATACGCTGGCGGAACGCGTCGGCCTGCCCCTGCTGGGCGCGGTGCCGGTCACGGGCGACACGGTGCAGCCGCCGGAAATCTTCACGCCGATCGCATCCTCGCTGCTGCTGGCATCGACCGACGGCTTGCCGCGATCGATCTTGGTCACCAGCGCGCAGGAAGGGGAGGGCAAGTCGCTGACCCTTCACGCGCTGGCGCTTGCTCTGGCGGGGCTGGGCAAATCGGTCCTGGTGATCGATGGCGATATGCGCCGCCCGGCCCAGCATCGCCTGTTCCGCATCGCGCCCGAACGCGGCATCAGCGAAGTGCTCACCGGCCAGGCTGCGGCGCAGGACGTGATCGTCGATACCGGCATCGCAGGCGTTGCGCTGCTCCCATGCGGCACCTTGCCGCCCAATCCGTCCGAACTCTTGTCCACCTCTGCGCTGGACGGCTTGCTGGCGTCGGTGCGCGACCGCTACGACACGGTGCTGATCGACGCGCCGCCGATCCTGGGCATCAGCGATGCGCCCCTGCTGGCGGGCAAGGCGCAAGCGAGCCTGCTGGTGGTCGAATGGGGCCGCAATCACCACGGCGGCCTGCGCGCCGCGGCGGAGCGTCTGCGGCGCAACGGCGGCGCGATCATCGGCGCGATCCTGACCAAGCAGCAGGGGCGGTCGATGGATTACGACTATCACCGGGGCGGGTGAAAGCCATCCTCCACATCCGTCCGGCGTGGCCTGCCGAAGGCTCTTACCGCCTTAAAAACAGCGCCATCCCGGAGGAAGGCGCTGTTTTCATATCACCGACAGAGTGAAAGCGTTTACGCCCGCGCCATCAACCCTTCGACCAAGCCCTGGAACAGCCGCTGGCCGTCCGTCGCGCCATGGGCGGGTTCGATCACGCGCTCGGGATGCGGCATCATGCCCAGCACATTGCCGCCCTCATTCAATATGCCAGCGATATTCCGCGCCGACCCGTTGACGCTTTCGGCGTAGCGCAGCGCCACTCGGCCTTCGCCTTCCAGTCGGTCCAGCGTCGCATCGTCGGCGAAATAATTGCCGTCATGATGGGCGACCGGGTAACGGATCGTCTCACCCACGGTATAGCGGCTGGTAAAAGCGCTCTGCGCATTCTCCACCGTCAGCGCCACGTCGCGGCACACGAAATGCCCGCCCGCATTGCGCAGCAGCGCGCCGGGCAGCAGGCCGCTTTCGGTCAGCACCTGGAACCCGTTGCAGATGCCCAGCACACAAGCGCCGCGCTCCGCCGCTTTGGCGACCGCTTGCATCACCGGCGACCGAGCCGCCATCGCGCCCGACCGCAGATAGTCGCCATAGGAAAAGCCGCCCGGCACGCCGATCAGGTCGATGTCGCCCGGCAATTCGGTATCGCGATGCCACACCATGGTCGGCTTCGCGCCGGTCGCGGCCTCGAACGCCACCGCCAGGTCGCGGTCGCAATTGCTGCCCGGAAAGACGATGACGGCGCTCTTCATGGCTTAGGCCACCTTTTCGATGCGGTAGTTTTCGATCACCGTATTGGCGAGCAGCTTGCGGCACATCGCGTCGATATCCTCGTCGCTGGTGCCGTCGGCCAGGTCCAGTTCGATGAGCTTGCCCGCGCGCACGTCATTGACGCCGTCAAAGCCCAGACCGCCCAGCGCGTGCTGGATCGCCCGGCCCTGCGGATCGAGGACACCGCCCTTGAGGGTCACGAAGATGCGGGCTTTCATGGGACGCGGACTCCTTGGAATCGACTGGCGCTGCACGATCGCACAAGGCCAAACTTTGCCGCACCCCCTAAGCGCGGCGGCGCGCGGAGGCAAGCCATTATCGGGCGGGATAGAAGGCGGCGCATGACATCCGATATTCTCATTCCCGCGACCTTCCCCTAAGCGACAGGCATGACTCCCGACATGCTCTATTATATCTGCGCCATCATCGCCGTCACTCTTGCGGGGCTGGCAAAGGGCGGTTTTGCCGGCATTGGCGCGCTGGCGATGCCGGTCATGGCCCTGGGCGTCGATCCGGTTCGGGGCGCGGCGATCCTGTTGCCGATCCTGATCCTGCAGGATGCGGTCAGCGTCTGGGTCTATCGCCGCAGCTGGGACGGCTCGATCCTCAAGGTCATGTTGCCGGGCGCGGCGGTCGGCATCGGCCTTGGCTATCTGTTCGCGGCACAAGTGTCCGAAACCGCAGTGCTGGGCGTGTTGGGCTCGATTTCCCTACTATTCGGGCTGCAGCGGCTTTGGGTGGAACGTGGCAAGGCGGTCGTCCTCCCATCGGATTCGCCCGGCTGGGTCGGTTTCCTGTTCGGCATCGGCAGCGGCTTCACCAGCCATATCGCCCATGCCGGATCGCCCCCTTTCCAAATGTGGGTGCTGCCCAAACGCCTGCCGCGCGACATGCTGGTGGGGACCACCGCGCTGGCCTTCGCCGCGATGAACTGGATGAAGCTGCCCGCTTATGCCGCGCTTGGCCAGTTCACCCACGCCAATCTGATGGCGACGGCGATGCTGGCGCCGGTGGCGATCGTCTCCACCTTTGCGGGCGTCGCGCTGGTGCGACGGGTCGATCCCGCACGCTTCTACACGCTGATCTATGCGTTGATGGTGCTGCTGGGTATCAAGCTGATGGCCGACGCGCTCATCGCCTGACATGAAAAGCCCGGCGGAAGCGGATGCTTCGCCGGGCGTTTTCCGTTTGGGCCGAAAGGATCAGCCCTCTTCCTTCTCACGCTTCTTGCGATGCGTGTCGAGGTCGAGGACAGTCGTGTCCAATCCTTCGGGCAGCAGGCCAAGACGGCGCGCAACTTCCTGATAAGCCTCTACTTCTCCGCCCAAATCACGGCGAAACCGGTCCTTGTCCAACTTTTCGTTGGTGACCATGTCCCACAAGCGGCAACCGTCTGGGCTGATCTCGTCGGCCAGGATGATACGGCTATATTCGCCGTCATAAAGCCGGCCGAATTCCAGCTTGAAATCGATCAGGCGAATGCCGATCCCGGCGAACAGCCCGCACATGAAATCATTGATGCGGATCGCCATGTCGGCAATGTCGTGCATCTCTTCCTGCGTGGCCCAGCCGAAGCAGGCGATATGCTCTTCGGAGATCAGCGGGTCGCCCAGCGCATCGTCCTTGTAGCAATATTCGATCAGCGTGCGGGGCAGCTGCGTGCCTTCCTCGATCCCCAGCTTCTTGCTGAGCGATCCGGCGGCAACGTTGCGCACCACGACCTCGATCGGCACGATCTCGACCTGGCGGACCAGCTGTTCGCGCATGTTGAGGCGACGGATGAAGTGGGTCGGCACGCCGATCTGGCCCAGCAGCGTGAAGATATGCTCGGAAATCCGATTGTTCAGCACGCCCTTGCCGGAAATCGTGCCCTTCTTCTGCGCGTTAAAGGCGGTGGCGTCATCCTTGAAATATTGGATGATCGTGCCAGGCTCTGGGCCTTCATAAAGGATCTTTGCCTTGCCTTCGTAGATCTGGCGGCGACGGGCCATGCGCGTTCCTGTCTTGTCTTAGAAAACACTGCGCCCCGGCAATCGCGAATTGTTAAGGATCAGCGGGTGCCGGGGCTGCTTGGGCCGCCCATAGAGCAAAGTTGGGGGCCGTGCAATTATATGCGTTCGTACAGACGGCGCATCAGGCGCCCTTCATCTTGCGAAATTCGTCGAACAGTCCCAGGAAACGGTCGATATCCGCCTTGCTCAGGAAATAGGGCGTCGCCAGCCGCAGCTTGCTGGGGTTGCCGCCGCGGATGCGGACCTTGTGGTTGGTCCATAGCCAGTCCTGCAATTCCATGCGCTGCACCGGCGGCACATTCACGGTGGCGATCGCGCCGCGCAGCGTCGGATCGGGCGATGTCCAGCTTTCCGCGCCGCGCTTCATCATTTCATCATGGATATAGTCGGCCAACATCCGGTTGCGCGCTTCGATCCGGCCCATGCCGATGCTGTCGGCGAAGCCGATCGCCGCGTTCAGCCCCATCAGCGTCGGGATGCAGGACGACCCGATCTGCATATAGCGGTCGGCCATACGGGTGGGATCGTCATAGCCGCCCGTCGCGATCGTACTCCACACCCGATCCATCACGCCCTTGTCGCGCAGGTAGAGGAACCCCGTCCCCTTGGTCGCAAAGAGCCATTTATGCATCGATCCGGTATAAAGGTCGCAGCCTATGTCATTGAGATCGATCTTGATCATGCCCGGCGCATGGGCACCGTCGAAGGCAGAGATGATCCCCTTCGATCGCGCCAGCGCGGCGATTTCCTTGGCGGGCAGTATGACGCCGGTCGATGTGCTGATATGGCTGACGAAGATGATCCGCGTTCTGGGCGTGATCGCGTCATTGATCCGGTTCAATATCTCGTCGGCGTTTTTGGGCGGCTTGGGCATGGCGAATTTCTTCACCACCACCCCATAACGGCGCGACCGCAGCATCCAGGGCATTTCGCCCGATCCATGTTCCTCGTCGGATATCAGCACTTCGTCGCCAGGCTTCATGTCGAAGCCATTGGCAACATAGCTGTTCGCCTCCGTACAGTTGCGCAGGATCGCCATCTGCTCGACCCGCGCGCCCACGAAATCCGCAAAGGGCTGGCGATAGGCTTCCCATGACCCATAGCCCCAGATCGGATAATCCTCCGACTTCGCCTGCGTCATCTGCTCGGTCTGCTCGAACCCGTCGAAAATCGCCTTGAGCACCGGGCGCGGGGACGAGCCGACCGTGCCGACATTCAGGTTCACGACATCGGCCGGAATCAGGAATTGCGCGCGTAACGCCTGCCAATAGGCATCCTCATTCCGGCCATGCAGGTCGGGCGCGGGGAGGGGGACGGACTTGAGCGCCTGCGCGGCGGCGGGCGAGGCAAGGGAAGCGGCGGTGGCGGAACCCAGGAAGCTGCGTCGATCGAACATGGTCGCCTTTCCGGGCCGACATCGCCCGTTGACAGGTCTGTTCCCTGTTCAACGAGGCTCCGGCCCAAATCCGCACATCGCCGATCCTACAGCACATCCCCGAACATGAACCAGATCATCGCACACCATCCGACCAGGCCGATCACGCCCAATATGACGCCGGATCTGGCGCGGATGGCGGGCCACAGGCCGCTGGGTTCGTCTTCGTCGCTATCCATGAGTCACGCTTAACGGGCGTCGCGGCCCGCCTCAACCATGAAGGTCATTCCGCAGCATTCTCCGCCAAGGCAGCGGCGCCGACGCGATCCACCGCCATCAAGCGCCCGGTGAAACATTGCCGCCACCAGCTGATATCCTGGCCCTCGACACTATCCATCATCGCCCGCCAGCGCCGCTTGCGCTCATCCAGCGGCATCGCCAGCGCGCGCAGGATCGCGTCGGACATTTCCTCCGGGCTATAGGGATTGATCAGCAGCGCATCCTTCAACTGCATCGCCGCGCCAGCGAAGCGGGACAGGATCAGCACGCCGGGATCTTCCGGATCTTGTGCCGCGACATATTCCTTGGCGACCAGGTTCATGCCGTCACGCAACGGCGTCACCAGCCCAATCTTCGCGCCGCGGTAGATGCCCGCCAGCTTGTCGCGCGGATAACCCTGATTGACGTAGCGGATCGGGGTCCAGTCGACATCGCTATATTCGCCGTTGATCCGCCCGGCCAGCGAATCCAGCGTCGCCCGGATCTGTTGATAGCTCTCCACCTCACCGCGCGAGGGCGGCGCGATCTGCGTCAGCACAACCTTGCGATGATGTTCCGGATGATCTTTCAGGAACCGGGCATAGCCCCCAAACCGCTCCTCCAGCCCCTTGCTGTAATCCAGTCGATCGACGCCCACGATCATCGTGCGATCTTGCAAAGAAGCGCGGATCAGCGAACTCATATCATCGGCCGCGTCGCTTGTCGCCGCTTCGGCAAATTCCTGCGCGTTAATGCCGATCGGGCAGGCGACGGCCTGGATCGTGCGATCCCCTACGGTGATGAAATCGCCGTCCACCGTCCCGCCCATTTCCCGTTCGACATAATGGCGGAAGGATTCGAGCCATTCTTCGGTATGGAAACCGACAACGTCATAGGCGAACAGCGTGCTGACCAGTTTGCTGTGATGCGGCAAGGATACCAGCAACCGGGTCGGCGGCCAGGGAATGTGCAGGAAAAAACCGATCCGGTTGTTCAGCCCCTTGTCACGCAGCATCTGGCCCAGCGGGATCATATGATAGTCATGAACCCAGATGACGTCTTCCGGCTCGATCAGCGGGGCGGCGGTATCCGCAAAACGCTTGTTGACGCGGTTATAGCCTCCTTCGAAATCGCGGGCATATTCGGCCAAATCGATGCGGAAATGGAATAGCGGCCACAGCGTCTTGTTCGCGTAGCCGTTATAATATTCGTCGACATCCTGCTCTTCCAGGTCGATCGTCGCGGTCTTGACCCCGCCATCTTCGGCAAAGCCGATATGGCCGGTGAAATTGTCGGTCACTTCGCCAGACCAGCCGACCCAGATGCCCCGGCTTTCACGCAGCGCCTGGGACAAGGCGACAGCCAACCCGCCCTGGTTGCCGGACTTGCTCGGGCGACTGACCCGGTTGGATATCACGATAAGGCGGCTCATCGCATGGCGCTCCACGGTTTGCTCAACAAGACGGCGCAATTGATGATGCCGACCAACGAGTAGGTCTGGGGATAATTGCCCCACAATTCCCCTGTCGTGGGGTCGATATCTTCGGACAGCAGGCCAGCCGCAGTGCGGCGGGACAGCATTTCCTCGAACAAGTCTCGGGCTTCTTCGCGACGGCCACTACGGTGCAGCGCCTCGATCAGCCAGAAGGTGCAGACATTGAACGCCGTTACCGGCTCGCCGAAATCATCGGGCGCGCTATATCGCAACATGTCGTTGCCGCGTCGCAAGTCGGTTTCCAGCGCCGCCAGCGTACCCACGAACATCGGATCGTCGGCGGTTAGGAAACGCAGGTCGAGCAACTGGAGCAAAGACGCATCGCGCGCGTCATCCTCGAAATTGGCGGATATCGCCTGGCTATCCTCCCGCCATGCAGCTTCCAGAATATGCGCCTTCATCGTCTCTGCGCGATTTTCCCAATGCGCCGCGCGCACCGGCAGATTGAGCGCGCTGGCGGCATGCGCCAGCCGATCGCATGCCGCCCAACACATGACGGCGCTATAGCTGTGCACATGCGCGCGCGTGCGCAATTCCCACAGACCCGCGTCCGGCTTGTCATAGACGGACCAGGCGCGTTCGCCCACGGCTTCCAGCGCTTCGAAATCGGCATGGCCCGCCATGCGCAACAGCCGCTGGTCGATGAAGCCCTGCACGGACGACAGCACGATCTGGCCATAGGCGTCATGCTGGATCTGTTCATAGGCAGCATTGCCCACGCGCACCGGACCCATGCCGCGATAACCCGGCAGTTTCTCCGCCTCCCATTCCGTCAGCGTCGCATTGCCGCGCACGTCATAGAGCGGCTGGATATGCCCGCCCTTCGCGCCATCAACGATATTGCGCAAATAGACGAGATAGGATTCCAGCACGTCCAGCGCGCCCAGCCGGTTCAGCGCCTCGACGGTATAATAGGCGTCGCGCACCCAGCAGTAGCGATAATCCCAATTGCGGCCGCTGTCCGCATGTTCCGGGATCGACGTGGTGAGCGCCGCGACGATCGCGCCGGTTTCTTCATGCTGGCACAGTTTCAGCGTGATGGCGGAGCGGATCACCGCTTCCTGCCATTCGGCCGGGATCGCCAGCCCGCGCACCCACAGTTGCCATTCGTTGATGGTGTCGTCCAGCATCCGCTCGATCGCGGGGCGCAGCGCGTCGGAAAAGCCTTCGTCCGGCCCCATGAAGAAATGCGCGTCCTGTTCCAGCCGGAACCAGCTTTCCTGCGCGATCAGGCCGATCGGCGCATTGGTCGATATGCGCATCGCCATGCACGACAGTACCATCCGGATATGGTTGGAACCGTAGGTGATCGGCACCTTTTCTTCATTCCAGTTGGTCGTCGGCCGCAATTTCACGCGAATGCGGGCGGACCCGGCAACCGGACGCACGATACGGATGAAGCCGACCGGCCGGTACATGCGACCCTTATGTCTATGCCGCGGACAGAAATCGATGATCTCGATCGCATTGCCCTGCGTGTCGCTCTGACGCGTCACCAATATCGGCGTGTTGCGGATATAATGTTGTTCGACCGAGACGCAATTTTCCAGCTCGATCGCCCAGAAACCGCGCGCCTGCTCGTCATCCCATGCCTTGGCGTCCAGCAGGGCGGAAAAGACCGGGTCGCCATCCACGCGAGGGACGCAGGCCCACACCATGCGGCCCATACGGTCTATCAGTGCGGATGCCTGGCAATTGCCGATCGGCCAAAGGTCGAGCGACCGCTCGTCTCCCGCCAGGATGGATTCGCTTGATGCTTGGATCGGTCTGCCCCTTTCGTTGCTCACGACAAGGGCACCGAAAACCTTATTCGGCGACCCCCTCGCTCAGATAATGCCTGACGGCGGCAACCTGTTCCAAAGAGAATGTCGCCAATGTCGGCCGGGGCGTTCCCACCAATATGCCCGCGCCCCCCAGTTCGGTGGCCGCGGCAAAGCCTTCCTCGTCGGTCACATCGTCGCCGATGAAGACGGGCACGCCGCCGGTCATCGGCGCATCCTGCATCATCTTGGTCAGGGCGCTGCCCTTGTCCGCGCCGCCCGGTCGCAACTCATACAGCATCTTGCCATTCTGTAGCGCCAGACCATGGTCGCGTGCCAGTCCGGCGGCCAATATGCCCACCTCATCGCCCCATATCGGCGCACCCCGAAAATGCAGGCCGACGCTGATCGACTTGCGTTCCACGAGCAGGCCCGGCTTGTCGTCGGCAAAGATCTGGAACGCCCGTTCCACCGCATCGATCGCGGGCAGGCGGGGCGGGGCGGTCACGGCCTCACCAGGACGAGCGAATTCCAGCCCATGGGTGCCCGACAGCAGGAAAGCGCCAAAGCCTAATTCGCGCAGAGTCGCGACCGACCGGCCACTGACGATCGCCAATCGCCCGTCCAACCGATCGCGCAACCGCGCCAGCAACGTCAGCAGCGCGTCATCGACGTCGACAGCATCGGGCGTCTCGGCCAGCGGCGCCAATGTCCCATCGAAATCGAGGAACAGCGACGCGCCGTCCAGCAGGGCGAGCGGGGGGGCGGGCAGGGTGGATTGCTTTGTCTGGGTTTGGATCACGGACGCAAAGTGACGCGCCTGCCCGAAACCGCAACCCCCGAATTGCCAAATCCGCCGTTTTTATCAGCGCGTGCTCAGGATCGGCAACGGGGCGTTTCCGTCCAGGGGGCCGACCACTGGATCGCGTGCAGCACGCAAAAGGCGCGCATGACCCGGGATAGCAGCCTGTCGATGCCGCTGTTGATCTGTTCGCGGCCGTCCCGGCCCAGCCGGTCGCCATAATCGTCGCGCATGAGAGCATCCTTTCGATGGCGGACGGGAGCGATGTCCGCGCCTGTATCCCTGGCCGATCTGCGCGATCGCCGCCAACAAAAGGCTGGATATGATAGATAAGCCTGGCTTATCGTGAATAGCATGCTCCCATTGCCGCCCCTTTCTGCCATCCGCGTGTTCGAAGCCGCCGCACGGCTGGAGAATTTCACCGCCGCCGCGCAGGAATTGGGCATGACCCAGGCGGCGGTCAGTTATCAGGTGAAACTGTTGGAAGAGCGGCTGGGGATCAGCCTGTTCCATCGGCAGGGTCGCAAGGTCGCCCTGACCGCCAAGGGCCATGAGATCGCGCCGGTCCTGACCCGCGCTTTCGACCAGATGCGCCAGGGCTTCGCCGCGCTGACGCAGGATCATTCGGCGGTCCTGACGATCAGCTGCACCAACAGTTTCGCCCATCTGTGGCTGGCACCGCGGATCGGCGCGTTCCAGATGCGCCACCCGCAACTGGCGGTGCGCATCCAGGCGGAGGACGCCGTGGTCGACCTGGCACGCGTCGGCATCGATCTGGCGATCCGTGGCGGCAAGGGCGACTGGCCGGGGCTGGAGGCCAGATTGCTGGCGCATAATCGCCTCGTCCCGATGTGCAGCCCGACCTGGCTGGCCCGGCATGGCCCGATCGCCGACGCACATGCACTCCATGCCCTGCCGCGCCTGTCGCCCGACGATATGTGGTGGCATGAATGGTTCGCCGCGATGGCGGTCGAAGCCGATCCCGCGCAAGGCCCGCCCGGTATTGCGCTCGACAGCCAGGTGATGGAGGGCCGCGCAGCGATCGGCGGGCAGGGGGTCGCGATCCTCAACCATTTCCTATGGAAAGCGGAGGTCGAATCAGGGCTTCTGGTGGAAGCCGTCCCCTCCTACGTCCGCGAAATCGCCAGCTACTGGGTCGTCTACCCGCCCCATACCCGCAACACCCCCAAGGTGAAGGCCTTTCGCGACTGGATCGTAGCCGAGTTCGCGACCGCGATCGCCGCCGACCCCGAAGGACGATACTTGCCGCGTTGATGCGTCATGCGTATATTCGTGCGCATGTCCGATGCAGGAGCTGCCCGTGACCAAATATGAACGTATTGCGATGCGCAAGGCGACCAATCTATCCTTAGATAGTGCGCTGGTGGAAGAAGCCAAGCAATTGGGCATTAACTTGTCGCGCGCCTGCGAAGATGGGTTGAGCAAGGCAATATCAGCCGAACGAGGTCGGCGCTGGCAGGAAGATAATAAGGACGCGATCGCCGCTTGGAACGACTGGGCAGACAATAACGAACTGCCGCTCGACAAATATCGGCAGTTCTGATGGCCCGTTTCGCCGTGTATCGGCTCGCCGATGACGCCCTCGTCCTGGATTGTCAGAGCGATCATATCGATCACGTCGGAACCCGTCTGGTAGTGCCGCTATTGCCGCCTGCCGATATGCCTGCCGCCCTGCCATCACTCCATCCATGCTTCGAGATAGACGGCGAGAGATTGATGATGGCCACCCATCTCGCTGGTGCCATTCATTCGAGGCTCCTGAAACGGCCTGTTGGAAAGCTTCATCGTCATGAATATGCGATCATGCGCGCGCTCGACACCCTTCTGACCGGCTTCTAACCAAATCCGTTTCCGTTTCGTGCCCGTCCTGCTATCCGATCCGCGATGACCGATTTTCGCGACCCGTTCGACGCTATCAAGGATCACCCGTTCGACGATGCGCTCTCGCAGCGTTACCTCGTCTATGCGCTGTCGACCATCACCGCCCGGTCGCTGCCGGATCTGCGCGATGGCCTGAAACCCGTGCATCGCCGCCTGCTCTGGGCGATGCGCCTGCTCAAGATGGAACCGGGCGGCGCGTCGCCCGACATATTGGTCGCCAACCCCGCGCGTAACACCACCAGCTACAAGAAATGCGCCCGCGTCGTCGGCGACGTGATCGGCAAATATCACCCTCATGGCGATCAGTCGGTCTATGACGCGATGGTTCGACTGGCGCAGGATTTCTCGCTCCGCACCCCGCTGGTCGATGGGCAGGGCAATTTCGGCAATATCGACGGCGATAATGCCGCGGCCATGCGCTATACCGAAGCGCGCCTGACCCAGGCGGCGGCGGATCTGATGGCCGGCCTGGACGAAGGCACGGTCGATTACCGCCCGACCTATAATGGCGAGGATGAGGAGCCGGAAGTCTTTCCCGGCCTCTTCCCCAACCTGCTCGCCAATGGTGCCACCGGCATCGCGGTCGGCATGGCGACCAGCATCCCGCCCCATAACGTCGCGGAACTGATCGATGCCGCAGGCCTGCTGATCGAAGATCCCGAAACCGACCATGCCGCCTTGATGCAGGTGGTAACCGGACCGGACTTCCCGACCGGCGGCGTACTGGTCGATAACGCCGCGATCATATCCGAAGCCTATGCCACCGGCCGCGGCGCATTCCGCACCCGGGCGCGCTGGCATAAGGAAGAGGGCGGGCGCGGCACCTGGATCGCGGTCGTTACCGAAATTCCCTATCAGGTCCAGAAATCCAAGCTGATCGAACAGATCGCTGCGCTGATCAACGACCGCAAGCTGCCGATCCTTGCTGACGTCCGCGACGAATCCGACGCCGAAATCCGCATCGTCATCGAACCGCGCGCCCGCACCGTCGATCCGCAGATGCTGATGGACAGCCTGTTCCGCCTGACCGACCTGGAAAACCGCTTCCCGCTCAACCTCAACGTGCTGGACGCGACCCGCACGCCGCGCGTGCTGGGCCTGAAGCCGCTGTTGATCGAATGGCTCAAGCATCAGATCGACGTGCTGGTTCGCCGCGCCCAGCATCGACTGGAAAAGATCGCCGGGCGGCTGGAACTGCTCGATGGCTATATCATCGCCTATCTCAACCTTGACCGGGTGATCGAAATCATCCGGACCGAGGATGAGCCGAAGGTCGTGATGATGGAGGAATTCGCCCTTAACGACCGTCAGGTCGAAGCCATCCTCAACATGCGCCTGCGCTCCCTACGCAAGCTGGAAGAGATGGAATTGCGGCGCGAACATGCCGAACTGGTCAAGGAGAAGGAGGAACTGGAGAAGCTGGTCGAAAGCCCGGCTCGCCAGCGTACCCGCCTGAAACGCGATCTGGCTGCGCTGCGCAAACGCTACGGACCTGACACCGATCTTGGCCGCCGCCGCACTCTGGTGGAAGAAGCCGCCCTGGCGAAGGAAATCCCGCTGGAAGCCATGATCGAGCGTGAGCCGATCACCGTCATCCTGTCCGAACGCGGCTGGATCAGGGCGATGAGCGGCCATCGCGACCTCGCTGCCGCCGATACGCTCAAGTTCAAGGAAGGCGATGGCCCGCATTATGCCTTCCATGCCTACACCACCGACAAGCTGCTGATGGCGACCTCCACCGGCCGCATCTACACTTTGGCGTCGGACAGGCTGCCGGGCGGGCGCGGTTTTGGCGATCCAGTCCGCTCGCTGGTCGACATGGACAATGAAGGCGCGATCGTCGCCTTCATGCCCGCGCGCGCCGCGACCGAATTGCTGCTCGTGTCGTCCGACGGGCGCGGCTTCGTTGCCGCGACGGCGGACCTGATGGCGGAAACCCGCAAGGGCAAGCAGGTCGTCAATGTCCGCACCGGCGCAAAACTCAGCGTCATCCGTCCGATCCCGGCGGAGGCGGACAGCATCGCCATCATCGGCGAGAATCGCAAATTGCTGGTCTTCGCGCTCAGCGAAATGCCGCGTATGGCGCGCGGGCAGGGCGTCCAGATGCAACGCTATCGCGATGGCGGCCTGTCCGACGCGATCGCCTTCCGCCTGGCCGATGGACTGAGTTGGACCATGGGAGGCGAGTCGGGTCGGACTCGCACGGAAAGCGACATGATGCCGTGGAAAGTGGTGCGCGGCGCAGCCGGCCGAATGCCGCCTACCGGTTTCCCGCGCGACAATCGCTTCTGATTTCCGGCCATTCGCCTTTGGTCTGATTTCCGCCATATCGGTAATTAGCGTTTCCAGAAAATTTACGCCTTCTGGATACAGCGGGGACATGGAATTGACGTCGGTGCGCAATTTGCCGGTCCTGAAGACCAGCGGCGCCCCCTTGGCTGGGGGGATGACGCGCATCCGTTGCAGGGTCTTGACGTTGCCGACTGGCTCAACGCCCTCCCGCAATTTGCAGCGATTTTCACTTACGAAAACAATGAGATAAACTTTCAGCAGGGCAATGCCCGCTTTGCTGCCGTTTTGCGATCCAATGCCGAACGCGGCATCGTATCGGATCGTGCAACAAACGAATGCGGCGCCCGTATCGATGATCTCATCCAGTCCGGACGCGATTCGGACAGTTTCGAATTGCGCCGCGACGGCAAGCTCGGCCCCGAATATTTCATGTGCACGCTCGGTCGGCTTCCCGCCATCGAAGGGCGCCCTGAACATTTTCTCTTTACCGCGATCGATCGCACCAGCGAACGCACGATCGAGAAGAATTTGCGCCGGGAATTATTGTCGGATGGCCTGACTGCGCTGCCCAACCGTACCGGTTTCGGCGAGGAGATAGACGACCGCCTCGCCAATTCGGTCTGGCCCGACAATGCCCAGTTCGGCATCATCGCGATCGACCTCAGCCGGTTCAGCCGGGTGAATGAATCGCTGGGGCCTATGGCGGGCGACGAATTGCTGATCACCGTCGCCAAGCGCCTGAAATCGAGCCTGCGTCAGGGTGACGTCCTCGCCCGCATCGGCGGCAATGATTTTGCTATTTTTGCCCGCTTGAACAATGGTTTGTCGGATGCTCTTCATATCGTACAGAGGATCAAGGAGGCGCTGAGTTCGCCGATCCGCCTAAGCGACCTGCAAATCCGCGTCGATTGCGCCATCGGTTGCGCACTATCGTTGAACCTCGATGACGATCCCGACGATGTCGTGCGCAAGGCGCAGGCCGCGGTGAAGATCGCCAAGCGCAGCGGCAAGGTCGAAATCTATCGCAATGGCGTGCTCAAGGAAGCACAGCGCCGCTTTTCGATCGAAAGCCGCCTGCGCGACGCGCTGGCCCAAGGCGGCCTGACCCTCGCTTACCAGCCCCTCATCCACCTCCAGACCGGTGAGATCACTGGGTTCGAAGCCCTGGCCCGTTGGAATGACGAGGAACTGGGCAATGTGCCGCCCGTCGAATTTATTGCCGTAGCGGAAGAAAGCGGCCTGATCACGCCGCTCGGCCGCTGGGCCGCTTATGAAGCCGCCCAGGCGCTGTCGCGCTGGGACGCGAAGTTCGGCCAGCCGCTGCCGGTCGGCGTCAACGTCAACCTCTCGCCAATCCAGATGGCGCGCGACGACGTTGCCTCCATGTTTGAGGAAGCGCTGCGCTATGCCGGTATCGCTGGCAGCCGCCTGACCGCCGAACTGACCGAAAGCGCGATCATCGCCGATCCCGACAAGGCGCGCAAATTGCTCGTCGCTCTCAAGAGCTTGCAGATGCCGATCGCGATGGATGATTTCGGCACCGGCTTCTCCAACCTCGCCAGCCTGCATAGCCTGCCGATCGACATATTGAAAATCGACCGAAGTTTCGTGTCCAACATGCTGGAAGATCACGACAAAGCGGTAATCGTCCGCACGATCTTGTCGCTGGCCGAATCGCTCAACCTCAAGGTCACGGCCGAAGGCATCGAGACCCAGGCGCTGGCCCACGCCCTGCAACAAATGGGCTGCTGGCAGGGGCAGGGCTATCATTTTGCCAAGCCGATGGCCGAAGCCGACGCGTTCGACTATTGGCGCGCGCGCTGGAACTTCGAAACGATCTGACCGGCGATCGCCGCGACGCGATCGGCGTCGGGAAAATTCTCCGCCACCCATTGCGCCTGCACGGCGTGCAGCGCCTTCGCCACGTCCGGGCCAGGCGTCAGCCCCAATGCAATCAATGCACCGCCACCGATCGGAAGGGCAGGGGGCGTCCAGCCTTTCAGCGGCGCCAACGCAGTCAAAGGCCGTTCCGGATCGAGCAGCAATCGGTCGATCGCCCCTTCCACGCCGACCCGATAGGCCAGCGCACGCGGCCCTTCCATCGCCTCTGCGGAGTCCAGCGCCACGACCAGTCGCTTGCGCGCCTTGTTCGACAACTTCAACCGTGCGCCCACGCCATCGGCCAGCGCCGCATCATGGGGCAGCAGCGCCGCCAATCGCCGCAGCGCCGATCCCGCGATCCCGGCCTCCGCCTCGCGTGCGATCAGCCGATCGACCCGCTCCACACCGCCCTGATCGACTTCCGGCAACACCGGGCGCAAAATGCCGCCTTCCACCATCAATCGCAGCGCATGGACCGGGGCGGCAACGCCCAGCAATTTCAGCAATTCGTCGGCAATCCGCTCGCGCGAAAGCGCCATCAGACTGTTGGCGGCGGTGACGCAGGCGTCATACGCACAACTGTCCAACTCGTTGTCGCCATAGCGCGCCAGAAAGCGGAAATAGCGCAATATTCGCAGATGATCCTCCGCGATCCGCGCCGACGCATCGCCGATGAAGCGCAACCGCCGCGTCTCCAGATCCGCCATGCCGCCGAAATAGTCGCTGATCGCGCCGGTCAGTGGATCGGCATAGAGCGCATTGATGGTGAAGTCCCGCCGCGCGGCATCTTCGCGCCAGTCGTCGGTATAGGCGATAGTCGCGCGTCGCCCATCGGTACTGACATCGCGGCGCAACGTCGTAATCTCCACCGGACCATCGGGCAGGATAGCGGTGATCGTGCCATGCTCGATCCCGGTCGGCACCGCCTTGATCCCCGCCGCCTTCAGCCGATCGACCACATCATGCGGGTCCAGGCTGGTCGCGATGTCGAGATCGTTGACCGGCAAGCCCAACAGTCCGTCGCGCACGGCCCCGCCGACGAAGCGCGCCTTCCCCTCCGCCGCACCCAATGCGGCGAGCAGCCCGTCAAGTCCGGGTCGATGGCACCATTCGGCATCAGGCAGCAAAATGGTCATGGCCCAGCCTGCGCGAGAGATTGGCGAGGATGGCGGCGGTGATGCCCCAGATGCGACGTCCTTCCCAGAGAATCTCGTAATAATGGCGTTGCTTGCCTTCATAGTGGACCGCGTGGCGCACGCGATGCGCGGGGTCCAGCGCATAGGCCAGGGGCAATTCGAACCAGTTCGCCACCTCGCTTTCCTGCGCGCGCAGCGGCAGGTCGGGCGGAATGACGCCCAGCACCGGTATGATGTCGAAGCCGGTGAAGGTGTGATAGCGATCGGACGTGCCGATTACCTGCACCTGTTCGGGCGGCAGCGCGATTTCCTCCTGCGCCTCCCGCAAAGCGCCGGCGACTTCATCGGCGTCCCCCTCATCCACGCGCCCGCCGGGAAAGGCGATCTGGCCCGCATGTTGGCGCAAGCGCGACGATCGCTCGGTCAGGATCAGGCCGGGTTCGGGCCGATCGGTAATCGCCACCAGCACGGCGGCGGGCGCCAGCGCGATCTCGCCATCGATCCGCGGATCGCGCATGTCCATCGGGTCCAGATGTTCGCGCCTATGCCCTTCGTCCAACGCGGCACGCAACCGCTGCGCCAGCGTCATGCCGCGCCGTCCAGCGGGAAAAACGCGCCATCGCTCCACAGCCCGATCCGGTCCCCGCCTTCCTCCAGCGCCAGGTTCATCAACTCATAATAGACGCTGCGCGCGACCAGCGCCTCCATCCCGCCACGCACATGCAGATAGGGATGCGGCCCGTCCGGCGTCTCGCGCAGCACCAGCGCATGATCCGGCCCGGCCGTCACGATATCGCCATTCTTGATCTGGAAGGCCAGAGTCCGATCCCGGCTTTCACCCTCGCTCTTGACCTCGACCGCGACGAACGGCGCATCCTCGACCGCGATGTCCAGTTTCTCGACCGGCGTCACCAGCACATGGCTGCCGTCCGGCTCGCGCCGCAATATGGAGGAAAAGAGCCGCACCATCGTTTCCCGGCCGATCGGCGATCCCTGATGAAACCAGGTGCCGTCGCGCGCGATCCGCATCTCGCTGTCGCCGCAATGGTCGGGGTTCCACTTATCGACAGGCGGCAGGCGCTTTTCGGCGGCCAGCCGCGCGATATCGGCAAGCGACAGGGTGGACAGGTCGGGTAAAGGCTCCATCGGCATGGAGCGGAGATAGGAGCGTCTCGCCCGAAGGCAAAGGGCTAATCAGGCCGCGACGGCAATTCGCGGGCCAAGCATCCCGGTTCCGCCGACCGGACGGCCGTCGATCGGCAGCGCCAGCAACCGGCGCGGTTCGAACGGACCGGGCGCATCCCATCCCGCCGTCCCCTCGGCGGCGAAGCCCCAGAAGCGGCCATAATATTCAGGATCGCCGATCATCATCAGCGTTTCGCTCCCCATGGCGCGGGCGGCGCTCACCACCGCGTCCATCATCGCTCGGCCATGGCCGCCAAATTGATGCGCAGGATCGACCGCCACCGGCCCGACCATGATCAGCGGGATTTGCGCGCCGTCCTCGCCCATCAGCGCCACCGGCCAGCTTTGCAGCGACCCGATCAACGCGCCGTCGGCATCGACCGTCGCGAAGGAGAGGGCGGGCAGCCAGGGCATCCCATCACGAATGCGATAGGCGGTGCGTCCATGCCGGTCCGGGCCGAATGCCGCATCCAGCAACTGCTCGATCGCCGCATCGGGCTGGCTGTCCAGGGGAACAATGTGAGACACGTCTTGCCGATCCGCCGTCAATGGCGCATGGGGCAGCGCCGGAAGCGGGGCTTTAGCGTCCGCTTCGCAAAATGAAAGACTAAATAGGCCCGTCCACACGGCATGAGCCGGGGCGGCGCGGGCCATATGCTGGCGGGTTATGCAGACAGGATTTGACGATTTTCTGACGCTGGAGGTCAACGACCTGCACGTCGACGTGCTGACCGGCATTTATTCGGAGGAGACGCATCTCCCCCAACCGCTGCGCATATCCATCCGCGCGCGCCTGCAAATCGCCGATCATTACGAGCCGGATACGGCCCTCGGCCAGTCCAAAAATTATATGGACCTGAAACACGCCGCCTCGACCGCGCTGCCCGAAGGCGTGCATTTCACCCTGATCGAAGCGGTCGCCGACCATATCATCGACACCATCTTCCTGCAGGACGACAAGGTCAGCCATGTCGAGGTGAAGATCGTCAAACTGGCCCTGTCCGAACGCGGCGAGGAAATCGGCATCACCCTGGGCCGCGGGCGGAAATAAGGTATCAAGAATGCGGCGTGCTCCCGCGCAGGCGGGAGCCCAGTCCGGCGGTTAGGTTGAGCGCCCGCCGCGCCACATGTCACCCCTTCTTGATCAACCCAATCTCGATGAGCCGCTCCGTCAGATAATCATGCGCGCTGATCGGCGGATCGCGCCGCGGATTATCGTCGCTCACGCATTGCGGCAGCGCATCGATCATGAAATCGGGCCGCAAGTGCAGGAAGAACGGCATGGAATAGCGCGAATGGCCGCGCCGCTCCGGCGGCGGATTGACGACGCGATGGCTGGTCGACGGCAGGATATGATTGGTCAACCGCTGCAACATGTCGCCGACATTGATCGCCAGCGCACCCGGCGGCGGCACCACGGGCAGCCAGTTGCCGTTCCGATCCTTCAACTCCAGCCCGCCTTCTTCCGCGCCCAGCAATAGGGTGATGAGGTTGATATCCTCATGCGCGCCCGCGCGGATACCCGGCGCCTGCGGCGACACCGGCGGATAATGGAGCAGGCGCAGGATCGAATTGCCATTGTCGATCGGCCCGTCGAACCAGCGTTCGGGCAGACCCAGATAGAGCGCGATCGCCGACAGCAGCTCCGCGCCCACCCGGTCGAACTCGTCATACAGCTTGGCGAATACGGGTTGGAACTCCGGCATGGCGTCGGGCCAGATATTGGGCGGCATCGTCTCGGCCAGCGGATCACCATCCGGCAACTCGCGGCCGACATGCCAGAATTCCTTCAGGTCATTCTCGCTCGCGCCCTTGGCGATCTCCGTACCGAACGCGGTATAGCCCCGCTGGCCGCCATTGCCCTTGGCGCTGTAACGCTGCTTCACCTCTTCGGGCAGGGCAAAGAACCGGCGCGCCAGCGCCCATCCGTCATCGACCAGCGTCTGGTCCATGCCATGATCCTTCACCATGGCGAAGCCGAACTGTTGGAACGACCGGCCGAAGGCGGCGGCGAAATCTGCCTTGCTCATATCCGCCATGGACAGGACGGGAACCTGGTCCAGCACCGTTTGCGACACGTCTTATCTCCGATAAAGGTCTGAATCAGCCTTGGCCCGCTATAGGGGGCGGCTTGTCTGTCGGTCCATCCTTGATCGCGCCGGGCCGCTGTTGCAAGACGGCAGGATGAACTATTGGCTGATGAAATCGGAACCCGACGTCTTTTCCTATGACGACCTGGTCGCCAAGGGGAAGGCCGAATGGGACGGCGTGCGCAATCACGCGGCGCAAGGTCATATGAAGGCGATGCGCAAAGGCGACCGCGCCTTTTTCTATCACAGCAATATCGGTCTGGAAGCGGTCGGCATCATGACGGTGGTGGAAGAAGCCGCGCCTGACAGCACCGACGATACCGGCAAATGGATATCGGTCCATGTCGCGCCGTATGAAAAGCTGGCCAAACCGGTGTCGCTCAAGGCGATGAAGGCCGATCCAGCCTTGGCTGACATGGTCATGCTTCGCCAATCGCGCTTGTCAGTGGCACCACTCACAAAGGCCCAATTCGACCATATCGTTGCTATGTCAAAGGGTTGAGCGGATCATTGGGGCATGATTGCAGATGATGCAACTGGCGCGCCGCTCTTTGCGATTGTGGCAATGCCGCGCTGCAACATAGAAGCGCCTTAACAGAATAAGAAAAACCAAGAGGTGTTTGATCGGCATTCACAAGGAGTTTACCCATGCGAATGCTGTCCAAGTTCATTGTCGCCGGCGCCCTGAGCGCCATTGTTGCCGCCGCTGCACCTGCCCAGGCGGAAGACGCCGCCAAGCAGCGCTTCACGCACGAAGGTTATACCTATGTGTATGAAGTCAAGGATACCAAGACCGGCAAGGTCATCTCCGGCCGTCGCTTCCCCGACGCCGTTGCGTTCAACCTCGCTGTGAAGAACGGCAAGGTTTCGGGCGTGTCGGGTGGCCAGCAGGTCGCTTTCAAGGTCGAAGAAGCGCGTGGCGCCGCGGGCGCTGCTGCGGAATAATCCCGACGCTTCACGAATAAAAAGGGCGGCATCCAACCGGATGCCGCCCTTTTTTATCCGCCTCGGATCAACGGCAACGACGCTTGCTGTCGATTTCCTTGCCCAGCAGCGCACCGCCCGCCGCGCCCAGGATCGTGCCCGTCGCGCGATCACCGCGCGTGTCGATCGCACGACCAGCCAGCGCTCCGCCGACGCCGCCCACGATCAGGCCGGTCGTACCGTTGGATTTGCGGCAATAGGTCCGGCCATCACGACCGCGCCATTCCTTGTAACGATGATTTTTCCGCGCTTGGGCGCCATCGGTGGGCACCGCCATGGACATGGGAACCGCCAGCGAAACAGCGGCGAGGGCGAGCAGGGCTTTACGCATTGAGATTCTCCTCCAGATTGCGTGGTTTGTCGCTTGAACCCTCTAACCTTGATCAGGGTTGCATGAACATCAGGCAACAAGCTAAATAACTGTTTCCAAGGCAATAAAATTTGAGGTGAACTGATGCGCGGCGGCGATGAACGGGATGCGCGGGCATTGATTGACCAGCTTGGCCTGACCCCACATCCCGAAGGCGGATGGTATCGCGAAACGTGGCGCGCCGCTGCTGCTCCAGGCGAGCGGGCAGCGGGTACGGCGATCCTGTTTCTGCTGGAAGCGCACCAGCGCTCCCATTGGCATAAGGTCGATGCGGACGAACATTGGTTCTGGCATGATGGCGCACCGCTCACATTATCGATCGCCGCGCCCGATCAGCCTGCACAGGATCATGTCCTCGGGCCGGACGTGCCGAACGGACAAATGCCGCAAATCCAGGTGCCAGCTCATCATTGGCAGGCCGCCACGCCGCAGTATGGGTGGACGCTGGTCAGCTGCACCGTGATCCCCGGCTTTGATTTTGCGGGCTTTTCCCTCGCGCCGCCGGATTGGTCGCCACCGGTCTGAAACTTATCCACAGCTTTATGCGAAGCAACGTCAATTGCAGATGCGATTTCGCTTTGAACGACTCGATCATGGTGAGACCATCCCCATATCGAGACGGTGGAAATGGAGCGATCCACTTCCAAAATCTCTGAGAAATCAGGGATCTAACCGCATCGAACGTTCGCTAGCAGGCAATGTCCGCAAGGGCGGAGCCGGGCAGACGAACGGGGATGCTTGAAGCCTGTGCCGGGTACGCGCGAAAGTGAACGTCGGGCATGGAAAGCAGGCAGCCAGCACCGGAAAGGCGGCCCTTGGCCAACAACCGGCGCAAAGCCTGTACGCCATTCTCGCCAGAGGAGCACGCACAGGATCGCCGGGCCGATGATCGCATTCTGTAAGGGACGCGGATCGCATGACCCGACGGAAATGGGGACCGACAGCGATGTCGGCCCCCATTTTGCGTTCGGGGACCATGACAGCCTCATGGCCTGGAGAGAATGTAAAGACTGGTGCCGGCTACAGGATTCGAACCCGTGGCCCCCTGATTACAAATCAGGTGCTCTACCAACTGAGCTAAGCCGGCGTTCCGTTGGGACCGCACGCCCTTACTATCAGATCACGCCGAACGTCCAGCCCTCAGTGCAAGCAATCTGCGCGGTCAGCAGCGAAGGCGACCATAAATCTGGCTGATCGGCCACGCGCCGCATCCAGGCGGCAGTGACGATCGCGTCCGCGCCATGATCGTCCGGCATCGCGCCGTCATGGCCCGCCGATCCCAAAGCCGCCAGCGCATCATTCAACGCCCCAGCATCCCGCATCTTCGTGCGACCCTTGGGACGACCGGCAGCGCGCGCGGCGATGCTGGTATAGATTTCCACGACCAGCGATCCGGCCACCGGCAGGGGATCGAACGGCCATATCGCCACGTCGCCATGAATATGATGCAGCAACCGCATCCCCGCAAAGCTGGCCTTGGCGACCTGCGCCGCGCCGATCGCATCATAGACGGTCGATGGCTTGCCGCCACCGCCCGCATTATATCGCGTTTCGCACACCCGATTATGCATGAAGGCCGCCTTCACCCCATCGGCCTTGCCGAAATAGAAATGGCGGCGATGCGCGATCTCAAGCAGGCTCGCCGCGCCCAGATCCACGTCGTCGCAAATGGCATCGACATAGGCCCAGAAGGTGGGGCCATCCGTCGGCACCGCATCGCCAGGCAGATAGCCGCCCCGCGCCACGAAAGGCGGGGCGAAGCTGAAATCGAACCCGAACAGCGTCGGCGCCTGCGCCGCGGCCCCCACCAGCCAGTCCACCACCTTCCGCCGCGACCAGACGCCCTGCGGCGGCGTCACCAACTGCGGCACATCGTCGCCAACCTCGCACAAAGCCACCGCAATGCCCTTGTGCCGTACGCCCTTGGCTCCGGACCAGTCGATCGCGGCGAACCGCGTGAAATGCATCACCCGCCCGCACGCTCCGCCCGCAACCGGTCCCAATGCGCGATCCGTTCGGCGATCCGCGCCTCGAACCCCCGATCGGTCGGCGCATAGAAGGTCTGCGGCGTCATCTCTTCCGGCCAGTAATTCGCCCCAGAAAATCCCTCCGCCGCGTCATGATCATATTGATAGCCCTTGCCATAGCCGACCTGCTTCATCAGCTTGGTGGGGGCGTTGACGATGTTCATCGGCGGCATCATCGATCCGGTGTCGCGCGCGGACTTGAACGACGCCTTCATCGCGGCATAGGCGGCGTTCGACTTGGGCGCCGTCGCGCAATAGAGGCACGCCTGCACGATCGCCAGTTCGCCTTCGGGCGATCCCAGGAAATCATAGGCATCCTTTGCTGCCAGGCACTGGATCACCGCCTGCGGATCGGCAAGGCCGATATCCTCCGTCGCAAAGCGCACCAGTCGCCGCAGCACATAAAGTGGCTCTTCCCCCGCCGTCAGCATCCGCGCCAGATAATAGAGCGCCGCCTGCGGATCGGACCCGCGCAGCGACTTATGCAGCGCGGAAATAAGGTTGTAATGCCCCTCCCGATCCTTGTCGTACACCGCGACGCGCCGGTGGAGCAGGGCAGATAGGCCCGCCGGATCGAGCGGTTCGGGCAGGTCGATCGCATAGAGCGTTTCGACCTGGTTCAGCAGGAAACGCCCATCGCCATCCGCGCTGGCGATCAGCGCTTCGCGTGCGGCGGCGTCGATCGGCACCGGGCGACCGGTCAGCGCTTCCGCCCGATCCAGCAACTGTTCCAGCGCGACCGCGTCCAAACGCCGCAGGATCAGCACCTGCGCCCGCGACAGCAAAGCCGCGTTCAACTCGAAGCTCGGATTTTCGGTCGTCGCGCCGACCAGCGTCACCGTGCCATCCTCCACGAACGGCAGAAACCCGTCCTGCTGCGCGCGGTTGAACCGATGGATTTCGTCCACGAACAATAGGGTCTTCTCGCCGCGCCGCGCATGATCCTTCGCCGTCGCGAACAGCTTCTTCAGGTCCGCCACGCCGGAAAACACGGCCGATATCGGCGCAAAGCGCATCCCCACTGCATCGGCCAGCAACCGCGCAGTGGTCGTCTTGCCGGTGCCGGGCGGTCCCCACAGGATGATGGAAGATAGCCGGCCCGCCGCGACCATCCGCCCGATCGCGCCGTCAGGGCCGGTCAGATGTTCCTGCCCCACCACATCGGCCAGCGTGCGCGGGCGCAGCCGGTCGGCGAGCGGCGCGGTATCGGAAGGGCCATCGCTGGCGGGCAGGTCGTCGGAAGCGAAAAGGTCAGCCATCGCTACCGATATAGGATATATGGTGGATTATGGAACCGGGCTGGACCGTGGCGCCAGCCCCTGCGCGCGTTGGCGGACGACGCGGACATAGGTGTCGACCAGCGCCTGGTTGACCTGGTCCCAACCATTGCGTTCCGCCCGCGCCTGCGCCGCCGCACCTGCGGCCTGGCGCGCGTCATGATCGATACAATAATCCTGTAACGCATCGGCAAACGCGCTGATCGCGCCGGGGCGGATCAGGCGGCCGGTCACGCCGTCCGTCACCAGGCTTTCGCTGCCCGTTGCGCGCGCCGCGACGGTGGGCAGCCCGCACGCCATAGCCTCCAGCGTGACATTGCCGAAGGTTTCGGTGACCGACGGGTTGAACAGCATGTCCATGCTGGCGACGGCGCGGCCCAGCTCCGGCCCCTTCTGAAACCCGGTAAAGATCGCGCCGGGCAGGCGGGTCTGGAACCAGTCGCGCGCCGGTCCTTCGCCCACCACCAATATCTTATGCTGCACCTGTCGCGCGGCCAGTTGGTCGATCGCGTCGGAAAACACGTCCAGACCTTTTTCCATCACCAGCCGACCGATAAAGCCGATCGCGGGCGCATCGTCGGCGATACCCAGCGACCGGCGCCAATCCATGTCGCGGCGGCCGGGATTGAAAATCTCCCGGTCGATGCCGCGCGTCCAGATGCCGACATCATAATTCATCCGCTGGTCGCGCAGCAGCTGCGCCATCGATTCGGACGGCGCGACGATCGCATCGCACCGCCGATAGAAGCGGCGCAGCATGGATTCGATCAGCGGTTCCAGAAAGGCCAGGCCATAATAGCGCGGATAGGTTTCGAACCGGGTATGCACCGAAGCCACCGTCGGCAAACCGCGCGCCCGCGCCCAGCTGAGCGCCCGGTGGCCCAGCGGGTCAGGGCTGGACAGATGCACGATATTGGGCGCGAACGCCTTGAGATCGCGGCGCACCTGCGCCGACATGCGATAGGGCACCCGATATTCCTTGCGCCCCGGCACCGGAAAGGACGGGGTGCTGACCAAGTCGCCGGCCGGATCGAAGGCAGGCGTCGGCGTCGTCGGCGAATAGACGCGCACCGCCGCCCCCTGTCGCAGCAAATAGGCCACGAAGCGGTTGAGCGCCTGGTTCGCACCATCGCGGACATAGTTGTAATTGCCGCTGAACAGGGCGACGCGCAGGCCGGTAGCATCCATCGTCGCCCCTTACTGCAACGAACCAAAAAACCCAAGGGAACCAGTTTGCACTTTGTGAATTTTGCTCTTCGTTGATGGCGAGTAGCGGCCGGCGCAGCGTGCGCTCGAAATAGGAGAGGATGCCCCATGACCGAGACATTCCGTAAAGGAACGCGGGTCAAGTGGAACTGGGGGCAGGGCGTCGGCCGAGGGCGTATTGCCGAGCGGTTCGACCGCCATGTCGAACGTACGATCGAAGGATCGCGCATCCGCCGCAACGGCTCGCCCCGCAATCCCGCCTATCTGATCCAGTCCGAAAATGGCGGCGAAGTGTTGAAGCTCCGCTCGGAAATAAGCACCAGCTAATTGTTGGTCCGTATAAAGGGTCGTGCTTGGCGCGTACCCTACGCGATAAGCCATGCCTCTAACGGCAAAGCGGCTATCGCGCCTTTGCCGCTGACGTGGCATCATCGGCTGCATGACGACACCCTTCATGACGATCGACGCACTGCTGGTCGGTACGCCCAGGCCTTTTCGGGACGGTGACTATAGCGCCATCGCCAAGCAACCGGTCGATGGGCCGGTGCGGATCACATGGAACGGCTTAGACCATGATGCCGTCGCGGACCTGATCCATCATGGCGGCTGGGACAAGGCCATCCATCTTTATCCGCAGGATCATTATGGCTGGTGGCGGGACCGCAAGCCGGGTCAACCCCTGCTCGACGTCCCTGGCGCCTTTGGCGAAAATATCGCTTCGCATGGCATGACGGAAGCCGACATTTGCCTGGGCGACCGCTTTTCGCTGGGCAGCGCAATAGTCGAAGTGAGCCATGGCCGTCAGCCCTGCTGGAAGCTCGACCACCGCTTCGGCGCGCGTGACGTGATGGCGACGATCGTCAAAACGGCCCGTTGCGGCCTGTATTTCCGCGTGATCCGGGAAGGAGAGGCGGAAGCGGGAATGCGCATGGATCTGCTGGAACGCCCCTTGCCCGATTGGAGCATCGCGCGGGTGTTCGCGCTGCTGATCGGCGGCGGCCACAAGTGCGACCCGGAAGGCGTCCGCGCCCTATCCGCCATGACCGTCCTCGCCGCGGCATGGCGCGAACGCGCCAGCAAACTGGCGGGGTAGGCAGCGGCCGCTGTCCTACATAACCTTGGCCATGATAATTTGCGCATCGCTGTTTGATGCGACCCGCTTCCCCCTTTCATTTGCGAAACATAATTTCCAACTCATATATTAAAATGTCGAAATCAGCGGGAAATGTGCGAAGTTAAGCGGCGCAAATCCTATTCGGGCAGGGGCGCTTCCACGCGGTCGCCATGGCTTTTGGGGGAGGATGTAACCAGTATCTCCACCGGAACCGCGCTCCTGTTCTGCGCCCGATGCGGCACGCCTGGCGCGATCTCGATCCCTTGCCCGACCGACAGCCGGTAGGTCTGTCCCGCCGCCTCCATCGTCAGTTCGCCCGCCAGCACATAAAAGAACTGCCGCGCTGTACGATGATAGTGGCGCACCTCGCTTGCGCCCGGCTGGATACGCTCTTCTATCACGGACAGGTCGTCCCGCTGCACCAGATGCCAGCCGTCATTCACCTCGCCCCACATATAATGGTCGGCGCCCGCCTTCTCGACGGGGTGGGGAATGGCAACGGGCGTAACGCTGGCGGCGGCGATCAGGAGCAGGGCGTTCATGCCGGTTTCAACGAAGCACCTACGCCGCCCCCGCCATAGCGCTGGTATCGCCGTGATCGCATCCCTATAGCTGGTCCATGGCATCGACCCCCAAGAACAAGACATCCGCGTCCGCTCGCACCCCGGCCCGTACCAAGGTCCGCCCCGCCGGTTTCCCGACCCGCGACGAAGTGGTGGATTTCATCACCACATCCGATCAGCCCGCTGGCAAGCGCGAAATCGCCAAGGCGTTCGGCCTGAAGGGTCAGGAAAAGATCGCGCTGAAGGCTTTGCTCAAGGATATGGCGGACGAAGGTCTGATCGATCTCGGCCCCGCCCGCGCCTTCCACAAGATGGGCGGCGTACCCAAGGTGACGGTGCTGCGTATCATCGATGTCGATGACACCACCCTGATCGCTACCCCCGAACGGTGGGAAGCCGAAGGCCAGCCCGCCCCCCGCCTGCGCGTGCTGGAGCGCGGCAAGCGTGGCGCGCTCACCATCGGCGACCGCATTCTCGCCCGTACCGAGGAAGCCGGGCGCGGCTATGTCGCCCACGTCATGAAGAAACTCGCCAAGGCCAGCGAGGAATTGCTGGGCGTGGTGGAAGTGATGGCCGACGGCAAGCTATGGCTCCGCCCGGTCGACAAGCGCATCCGCAAGGACACGCCGATCAGCGATGTCGGCAATGCCAAGCCTGGCGACCTGGTGCTGGCCGAACCCCATGGCCGCCCGCCGCGCATCGCCGCCCGCGTCACCGACATTCTTGGCGATCCCTTCGCCCCGCGCAGCTTCAGCCTAATCGCGATCCACAAGCACGGCATCCCCCACGTGTTCCCAGAGCGCGTCGAGGAAGAGGCGACTAAAGCCTCCGCCCTGCCACTGCACGAAGACAAGCGGGAAGATTTGCGCCACCTGCCGATCATCGCGATCGACCCGTCCGACGCCCGCGATCATGACGATGCCGTCTGGGCCACCCCGGACGAGGATGAAGGCAATCCCGGCGGCTATAAGGCGATCGTCGCCATCGCCGACGTCAGCTATTATGTCCGCCCCGGCAGCGCGCTGGACAAAGAGGCGCGCAAGCGCGGCAACAGCGTCTATTTCCCCGATCAGGTCGTGCCGATGCTCCCGCACGAACTGTCGTCCGACATGTGTTCGCTCCGCGCCGGGCAAGACCGCGCGGCCATGGCCTGCCACCTCACCATCAACGCCAATGGCAAGGTGACGGCCTGGCGCTTCACCCGCGCCGTGATCCGCGTCGCCGCGGTGCTGGCCTATGAAGATGCGCAGGCGGCGATGGATGCGTCTTTTGCTGCGGAAGGAGCCGCCTCTCATTCTCCCCTCCCGCAAGCGGGAGGGGCCGGGGGTGGGCAGGAACTTGACGCCGCGCCCACGGCTTCACGCAAACAGGCGGACGAACTGCTCGACGTCGCCCTCAAACCCCTATGGGCCTGCTGGACGCTCCTGTGCAAAGCACGGGAAGCACGCGATCCGCTCGCCCTGGACCTGCCCGAACGGCGGGTGGTGCTGGATGAGCATGGCAAGATCGTCAGCGTCGCCGTGCGCGAACGGCTCGACGCGCATATGCTGATCGAGGATTGTATGATCGCCGCCAACGTCGCGGCCGCCAAGGCGCTGGAGGCAAAGAAGGCACCGGTCATGTACCGCGTCCATGAAGCGCCCGGCCGCGACAAGCTGGTTTCGCTCAAGGAATATCTCGCGACCTTCGACATGGATTTCGCGCTGGGCCAGGTCATCCGTCCCGCGACCTTCAACGCCCTAATCCGCAAAATCGCGGAGTCGGAAGAGAAGGAGCAGATCATGGTCCAGATCCTCCGCAGCCAGACCCAGGCCTATTATAGCCCGCAGAATATGGGCCATTTCGGCCTGGCGCTCGGCAGCTACGCCCATTTCACCTCGCCCATCCGCCGCTATGCGGACTTGCTGGTCCACCGTGCGCTGGTTGGCGCCTACGGCCTGGACCTGCCCGCGCCCAAGGATAAGGCGATCCCGGACCGCTCGTCGCTCAGCCAGGATGATTATGAAAATATGGGCCGCGTCGGCGAAATGATCTCCGGCCACGAACGCCGCGCGATGGAAGCGGAGCGCGAAACGGTCGATCGTTATGTCGCGGCTTTCCTGTCCGCCCATGTCGGTGAAATCGTGAAGGCGCGCATTACCGGCGTCCAGAATTTCGGCTTCTTCGCGACGGTCGACGGGCTGGGCGGCGACGGGTTGGTGCCGGTATCGACCATGGGCGACGAACATTTCTTCTACGACGAAGCAGGCAAGGCGTTGCAGGGCACGAACAGCGGTGATCGCTACACCGTCGGTCAGCGGCTGGACTTACGATTGGCGGAAGCTGACCCGATCAACGGCTCGCTCCGCTTCGAACTGCCCGACAATCCCGCCCCCCGCGGCGGCCCGATGAAGCGCGACCGCACCCGTCCGGGCATCAATCGCGGCCGCCCGACCAACATCCGCCACATGGGCGCAAAGCGGGGCAAGCATAAAAGGTAAGCCTATTCATTCTTGATAACGTCATCCCCGTGAAGGCGGGGATCCATCCCCGGACCTTACGGCCCGATCAAACGCAGAAAGATAGCGTCTCAACTCAACCGATCGATCGCATCGCTATCCAGCCCGCCCGGAATGATCATCAACGGGCAGGGCAGTTTGCCCGCATCCGGCCCGGCGAAATGCGTCACCAACTTGCCCGGATTGCCGGTCGCCGCAGCCCCCAGCACCAGCGCGGCGACATCGTCCATTTCATCCAGCGTACCGCGCACCACGGCCACGGCATCGCCCTGTCGCACCGTAATGCTCGGCCGAATACCGGACTCGGTTGTCAACGTCCCCGCCGCACTTGTCACCAGCGCCTCGGCGCGTTGCAGCGCCTCATCTTCCATCGTCGCCTGCACGCCGCCCCATTGCACGAACTCGGCCGGCGGGATCAGCGCCAGGATGCGAACGGCGCCGCCGGTCTTGGCCGCACGGCGGGCCGCGAAACGCAGCGCGGTTTCCGCTTCGGGCGATTCGTCCACGACGACCAGATATGTCCGCACTTCTTATCGCCCCCGCGCCCAATTAATGGCATCGACCGCCGATGAAACGGCCCAACTAACCATAAGGGTGAAATGTGCGGCATAAATCCCCCTCTGGCAAGCCGTTGCTTGACCGATCCGGCGAATAGGTGAAAACGAGCACCAACGACCTAAAGCCGTAAAGCCAAGAAGAGGCCCGAAAGCATGAGCAAGACGATCCAGATGCCCGCTTTGTCCCCGACCATGGAGGAAGGGACGTTGGCCAAATGGCTGGTCAAGGAAGGCGACACGGTGTCGTCGGGCGATTTGCTCGCGGAAATCGAAACCGACAAGGCGACGATGGAATTTGAAGCCGTCGACGAAGGCGTCATCGCCAAGATTCTGGTCGCCGAAGGCTCCGAAGGCGTGAAGGTCGGCACCATCATCGCGATCATCGCCGAAGAAGGCGAGGATGCCGCCACCGTCGCCGCCGACGGTGGCAAGGGCGACGCTGCCCCCAAGAGCGAAGCTGCCCCCAAGGCCGATCCCGCGCCCGCCAAGGCCGAAGCCGCAGCGCCCAAGGCCGACGCCACGCCAGCGCCGAAGGCTGCGCAAGCCGACGCCGCGCCCGCGGGCGACCGCGTCAAGGCCAGCCCGCTGGCCCGTCGTTTGGCGCAGGCCAAGGGCATCGACCTCGCCAGCATTTCCGGCACCGGCACCAATGGCCGTATTGTGAAGGCCGACATCGATGGCGCCAAGCCCGGCGCCGCCGCGCCTGCCGCCTCGGCTCCCGCAGCTGCGCCCGCCGCGGCTTCCGCTCCCGCACCGGTTGCCGCCGCCGCGCAGGATTTCGGCATCCCCCACGACGTCGTCAAACTGTCCGGCATGCGCAAGACGATCGCGCGCCGCCTGACCGAATCCAAGCAGCAGGTGCCGCACATCTACCTGACCGTGGATATTCAACTCGACAAGCTGCTTAAGCTGCGCGGCGAACTCAACGCCGGTCTTGCCAGCCGCAACGTGAAGCTGTCGGTCAATGACCTGCTGATCAAGGCGCTGGGCGTTGCCCTGATCCAGGTGCCCGAATGCAATGTGCAGTTTGCGGGCGACCAGATGCTGCAGTTCAAGCGCGCCGATATCAGCGTCGCCGTATCGATCCCCGGTGGCCTGATCACCCCGATCATATCGGACGCAGGCAGCAAGGGCGTCGCCGCCATCTCCGAAGCAATGAAGGATTTGGCGAGCCGCGCCAAGGACGGCAAGCTCAAGCCCGAGGAATATCAGGGCGGCACCGCGTCATTGTCCAATATGGGCATGTTCGGCATCAAGCAGTTCGAAGCTGTCATCAACCCGCCCCAGGCGATGATCATGGCGATCGGCGCGGGCGAAAAGCGTCCCTATATCGTGGACGATTCGCTCCAGATCGCGACCGTCATGTCGGCGACCGGCAGCTTCGACCATCGCGCCATCGACGGCGCGGATGGCGCGCGCTTGATGAAGGCGTTCAAGGAATTGGTCGAAAACCCGATCGGCATGCTCGCCTGATGCCCTATGTGGACGAAACCCCGCCGGACATCAGCCCGGCGGTGCGGGTCATCGCCATGCCGACCGACACCAATCCCTATGGGGATATTTTCGGCGGCTGGCTGATGAGCCTGATGGATTCCGCGGCGGGGTCCGTAGCCGCCCGGCATAGCCATGGCCGCGCCGTGACGATCGCGGTGGAGGGGATGACCTTCCTGCGCCCTGTCGTAGTCGGCGACGAAGTGTCGGTCTTTGCAACCCTTAATTCCGTCGGGCGCACCTCGATGAAGATCGAGGTAGAAGCCTGGCGCCGGGCGCGTCACGACGACCGCACCTATCGCGTCACCCGCGCGACATTCACCTTCGTGGCGATCGGTGAGGATCGCCAGCCCCGTTCCGTACCGCCGCTGGCGGGATAAGTTTTAGAGAGGCTGATCATGGCTGAAAATTACGATGTCATCGTGCTAGGCTCCGGCCCCGGCGGCTATGTCGCGGCGATCCGCGCGGCCCAGCTGGGTCTGAAGGTCGCGATCGTCGAGCGCGAAAATCTGGGCGGCATTTGCCTCAACTGGGGTTGCATCCCGACCAAGGCGCTGCTGCGCTCCGCCGAAATCTTCCACTATATGCAACATGCCGGCGACTATGGCCTGGCCGCAGAAAAGATCAGCGCCGACATCGCCGCCGTGGTGAAGCGCTCGCGCGGCGTCGCCAAGCAACTGAATCAGGGCGTCACGCACCTGATGAAGAAGAACAAGATCACCGTCCATATGGGCGATGGCAAGCTGACCGGCAAAGGCAAGCTGTCCGTGACCAAGGATGGCAAGACCGAAGAACTGACCGCCAAGAACATCGTGCTGGCAACCGGCGCCCGCGCCCGCGACCTGCCCGGCACGCCCGCTGATGGCAAGCGCGTATGGACTTACCGCCACGCCATGACGCCGCCTGAAATGCCGACCAAGCTGCTGGTCATCGGATCGGGCGCGATCGGCATCGAATTTGCCAGCTTCTATAACGACATGGGCGCGGACGTGACCGTGGTCGAAATGATGGACCGCATCGTGCCCGTCGAAGACGCCGACGTGTCCGCCTTCCTGGAAAAGGCGCTCAAGAAGCAGGGCATGACCGTCCTGACCGGCGCAGGCGTCAGCGATATCAAGGTCGGCGCCAATGGCGTGACCGCCAAGCTGAAGGACAAGGCGGGCAAGGAAAGTGCCGCCGAATTCAGCCATATGATCGTCGCGATCGGCATCGTCCCTAACACCGCCGACATTGGCCTCAAAGAACTGGGCGTCGATGTGGACGATCGCGGCTTCCTCAAGACCGACGAGATGTGCCGCACCAATGTCGAAGGCCTGTGGGCGATCGGTGACATCACCGCGCCGCCATGGCTCGCGCACAAGGCGAGCCATGAAGGCGTGATCACCGCCGAAGCGATTGCCGGCAAGCATCCCCACGCCATGGACCCGCGCAACATCCCGGGCTGCACCTATTGCCATCCGCAGATCGCCAGCGTCGGCCTGACCGAAGCCAAGGCGAAGGAAGCGGGCTATGACGTAAAGGTCGGCATGTTCCCCTTTATCGGCAATGGCAAGGCGATCGCGCTGGGCGAAGCGGAAGGCTTCACCAAGACCGTGTTCGACGCCAAGACCGGCGAATTGCTGGGCGCCCACATGATCGGCGCGGAAGTGACCGAGATGATCCAGGGCTATACCATCGGCAAGACGCTGGAAACGACCGAAGCGGAACTGATGCACACCGTCTTCCCGCATCCCACCATTTCGGAATCCATGCATGAAAGCGTGCTCGCGGCATATGGCCGTGCGCTCCATATCTGATCGGCGCACACGCCAGGTGAAAGGCGCGGGGGCTTTGGCTCTCGCGCTTTTTTGCGTCCTGGCGATCGCGCTGATGCAGCGGGCGGGATGGCTCGATGGCTTGAATGTAGGCCTGATGACGCTGGCGGGGCAGGCGCGGGAGACGGCGACCGGCGGACCCATCACCATGGTGATGCGCCTGGCGTCCGCCTTGGGTGGAACGGCCGGACGGCTGGTGCTGCTGGCGGCAGTGCTGTTGCCGCTTATGTGGACCGGGCGATGGCGCGCGGCAGGCTGGCTTGCCGCGACGATGGCGGGGGGAACGTTGCTCAACCTTGGCCTGAAGCAGATTTTCGCCGCCCCGCGCCCCGATCTCCTGCCGCATCTGGACAATGTCCACAGCTACAGCTTCCCCAGCGGCCACGCGGCGGGCAATATGATGTTCTTCGGTGCCGTCGCGATGCTGGTCGGATCGCGGCTTGGTTATCGCGCGGCGGCGGCGATCATCCTGTTGATCGGTGTCAGCCGCGTCTGGCTGGGCGTCCATTGGCCCAGCGACGTGACCGCAGGCTGGATCGAAGGACTGGGCTGGCTCGTCCTGTGCGGCGCCTGGCTACCAGCGCGGGGAGGGGAGCAACAGCGCGCGACCGATGCTGCTGTGTGGCGGCATCCCGTCGCTGGTGATGAAGCCATGGACCCAGAAACTGTCGAACACGGCCGCAGCGGCGATCAGCAATAGCGCGATCCCGGCGGCGGCGAACAGCCGCTGCGCGCCCTGGATCGCCCCTTGCGGCGACAGCGCGATCAGCACCAGCGGCAGGACCGGCAGGAAATACCGCCCCTGCGTCCCCTGAATATAATCCGCGCCCAGCGGCGTGCCGGTCAGATACATGGCGGTTTCGATCAGCAGCGCCACGCCTGCAGCCACGGCCAGCCACCATAGCCGCTGCGCGATACCGAAACGCGCGCCCATGCCGTTGGCGACACCCGCACCCAACATGACCGCACCCAACGGATAGGCGATCAGCGGCAGCAGGATCGCGTTCCATCCAAAGCGCCCTACGATCTGCAGCGCATAAACCGGCGCCCGCTCGATCACGCTGCTGAACAGGATGCGGACATAGCCCAGCGGATCGTGCAGCACGATGGCAAGCTGCGCCTGCAACGGCGCGGTCATCATCGTCTCGCCGGTGCGGCGCGACTGGATATGATAGAGCGCCTGGCTCCCACCCGACACATGCATCCAGCCGATAAAGGCGATCGCCCCAAGCGCGCCCGCCAACAGGATCAACCCGGGCCGCATATCCCCTCGATGTTGCTGCCATCGCAATCCGGCCGCCATCAGCGGCAGATAAACGCCCTTGCACAGCGCCAGCAGCGGCCCGGTGATCAGCAATGCCGCCGATCGTGCCGGGGCCGCACCCATGAAACCCGTCCGCAACGCCAGCGCCAACCCCACAAAGCCCAGCCCATTGATGATGGCATCGGGCGAGAGCGACCCGGTCTGATAGGCAAAGGTCGGCAGCAGCGCCGTCGCCAACAACGCATTGCGCCCGAACGGCAGCAACCGCAGCGCCGCGATCAACAGCGCGAGGCCCGTCAGCGCATTGACGATCCGCCCCACATAAAAGGCGTCGATCCACGGCAAGTCCAGCGCCCGGCCCATCGTCAGCCCCGCCGCGCCTGCCGCATACAGGGTCGGCGCATAGCTGGCGACATTAGGAAAATCGGCAAAGGCGGTGCCGGGCCGACCGGCGTCCGCACCCGCGCTACGCCCTAATTGCGCGCGATCGAACAGGCGCACCGTCGGCGGTACGTCGGTCGGAAAATCGACGGCATGAATGTCCAGCGCCGCGCGGGGCAGGTCCAGGCCGATGGCGTCGCCGCGCTGTTTGGTCAGCATATCGCCCTGCACCAGCGCCAGCGCCTTCATATAATGCTGGTTCTCGTCCGGCGCCTGGAACGGCGGGGTGACGATGGCGAAGAACACCGTCGCCACGCACACCGCCGCCAGCAACAGTTTCTCGATCGGTGTCCATGGCGCCGCAAACAGCATGTCCGCATTGCTACGCCGTTGCATGGATTGTCGTTCGCTTCGCATGATCCGCCGTGACTTGCCGTCCCCGCTTCACGGCGACATTGCGCAAAAGATTAGGGATCAGCCCTTAACATTTCGCGTCTGTATCGAAAATTTGCTGGACCGCCCGGCGAACGCGCGCGCCTATTCCTCGACCGGCTCCAGCGCGACCGGCGGATGCAGCCGCAACCGGGTCACGCGGCGACCATCGCTGGCGATGATCTCCAGCTTCCAACCGCTCGGCCCATGCTCGACGATCTCGCCCGGTTCCGGCACGCGCCCTGCCAGGACGAAGGCCAGACCGCCCAGCGTGTCGACATCCTCTTCGACCTCGCCCAGCTTTTCGTCAATCTCTTCGGCGACGTCGTCCAGTTCGGCGCGCGCATCGGCTTCCCACAGGCCACCCTCTAGCGGGATCAGCATCGCCTCGGGCGCATCGTCATGCTCGTCCTCGACCTCGCCGACGATTTCCTCGACCAGATCCTCGAACGTCAAAAGCCCTTCGGTGCCGGAATATTCGTCCAGCACGATCGCCAGATGCGTGCGCTTGGCCCGCATTTCGGCGAGCAGATCAAGCGCACCCATGCTTTCGGGCACATAGAGTGGCTGGCGGATCAACGGTTCCAGCGTCTCGGGCACGGGCGACTTGCCGGCCAGGATCGCAAAGGCGTCGCGAATGTGGATCATCCCCACAATCGTATCGAGCGTACCGCGATACACCGGGACGCGACTGTGCCCGGCCTCGGCGAACAGCGCAGCCAGATCGGCGAAGCTCGCCGTTTCCTCGATCGCGATGATGTCCGCGCGTGGCACGGCGACGTCATCGACCGTATGTTCGGAAAAATGGAGCAGGTTGCGTACCATCTGGCGCTCGATCGCCGACAGGTCGCCCTTTACCGGTGCGCCGCCGCTTTCGTCCTGCTCGTCCTCGTCATACTCGTCGAGCGCTTCTTCCAGTTCCTTGCGCAGGGTCTGGGCCTCGCCCTCGCCAAATAGCAGCGACTTGATGCCGCTCCATAAGCCGCCTTCGTTGCTACTGTCCCCTTCTTTCGAAGGGGTGCCGTCCTTCGGACTGCCGTCAGCCATAATGTCCATCAATCCCCAGTTACGCGATCCCCATAGGGATCGGGAAGGCCCATGCTCAGGAGCGTGGCGATCTCCAGCGCTTCCATCGCTTCGGCCTCATTCTCGTCCATATGATCATATCCAAGCAAATGAAAAGTCCCATGGACGATCAGATGCGTGGCATGGTCGGCGATCGATATGCCTTTGTCCGCGGCTTCGGCAGCACACACGCCTTCGGCCAGCACGATGTCGCCCAGCAATATCTCGCCATCGTCGGTATTGCCGGTGGCCTGCAACAGGTCTTCCTGCACCATCGGAAAGGACAGGACGTTGGTCGGCTTGTCCTTGTCGCGATAGGCGCGGTTCAGGCCGTGGACTTCCTCGTCCGACGTCAGCTTGACCGCGACTTCATACAGCGCCTGGTCGCTGGCGAACGCCGCATAGGGACTGTGCGCGATGGCGCTGGACACGGCGCGCTGGGCCAGCATGTCCCAGTCGATGCCGGGCCAGCCCTCTTCATGCAGGACGGCGACTTCAATCATACCTTACCACTCCACCGTTCGGTTCGAGCTTGTCGAGAACCATGTTTCGACGATGTCTCGCAACAGGTCCGAAGCTGCTCAAACCGAACGAACATATTTGGGATTCACGCATCCGGCCCCTCATATGCCTGCACGATCCGCCCGACCACCGGATGGCGGACGACGTCGGCAATCCCGAAGGGAACCATGGCGATCCCTTCCACCCCATCCAGCCGCGCCACTGCATCGGCCAGGCCGGAAGTGCCCGGCTGCGGCAGATCGACCTGTTTGGGATCGCCGCAAATGACCATGCGGCTGCCCTCGCCAAAGCGGGTCAGGAACATCTTCATCTGCGCAATCGTCGTATTCTGCGCTTCGTCCAGCACTATGAAGGCGTTGGCGAGCGTCCTCCCGCGCATGAAGGCCAGCGGTGCGATCTCTATCTCGCCGCTCGCGATCCGCCGTTCCACTTGCTCGGCAGGCAGCGTGTCGTGCAACGCATCGTAGATCGGGCGGAGATAGGGGTCGACCTTCTCCTTCATGTCGCCCGGCAAAAAGCCCAGCTTCTCGCCCGCTTCCACAGCAGGGCGCGACAGGATCAGCCGGTCGACGCTGCCGGTGATCAACTGGCTCACCGCCTGCGCCACCGCCAGATAGGTCTTGCCCGTACCTGCCGGCCCGAGTGCGAAGATGATGTCGTTGCGGTTCAGCGCCTCCATATAGGTGACCTGCGTCGCGGATCGCGGGACGATCGTCTTCTTGCGCGTGCGGATCATCACCTTGGGCGGTTCGGCGACGTCATGACGGATGATGCCATCCAGCGTCGGTTCCGATGACATGGCGATCACCGCCTCCACAGCACCGGTGTCGATCTCCTGACCCGCAACGATCCGATTATATAGGCCCGTCATCACATCACGCGCCCGGGCGGCGGCATGCGCCTCCCCCTCGATCTGCAACTTGTTGCCTCGCGCGGCGATATAGACGCCCAACCGATTTTCGATCGCCACCAGATTGCGGTCATATTGACCGAACAATGTGCCTAGCAGATGCGGCTTTTCGAACGTGACTTCCAACCGCGCGCGCTCTGCCACGGCTTCACGATGATGTTGGTTCGGTTTTTTGCCCATGGTCAGCCCCTTTTCCCGTCCGTCATGCTCGCCAAAGCGAGTATCCATCTTCCGCCGCTCGATCCTGGAGGACGGGGGCGAAGAGGGGTTCCTGCATATGCCGGAACGACGGTTTTTTGGTTCAAGCGGCTTTCCTCCTGCTGGGTTCGCCGGCCAGGCTGTTGGGACCGGCACTGATGATATCGACTTCTACCATATCGCCGATGGAAAGTTCCGGCACGGTGACATGAACGGACTGGAGCCAGGGCGTCTTGCCGATCAACTGGCCGACATTGCGGCCCTTGCGCTCCAGCAATATCTCGGTGCTGCGGCCGACCGTGGCGGTGTTGAAATCCACCTGATGCCGGTTGATCGCGGCCTGCAATCGCGCCAGTCGATCATCCATCACATCAGCGGGTATCTGATGATCCATGTCGGCCGCCGGCGTGCCGGGGCGGGGACTATATTTGAAGCTGTAGCATTGCGCATAACGCACCTGATCCACGATCTTCAGCGTGTCTTCGAACTCCGCATCCGTCTCGCCAGGAAAGCCGACGATGAAGTCGCCCGATACCGCGATATCGGGCCGCACCGCGCGCACCCGTTCGATGATCCGCAAATAGCTGTCGACATCATGGCTGCGGTTCATGGCCTTGAGGATGCGGTCATTGCCCGACTGCACCGGCAGATGTAGGAACGGCATCAGCTTGGCTTCCTCGCCATGCGCGGCGATCAGTCCGTCGCTCATGTCGTTGGGATGGCTGGTGGTGTAACGGATGCGCTTGAGGTCGCCGATCTTCGCCAGCGCGCGGACCAGTCCGTCCATGCCCTGCATTGTGCCCTTATCGTCTTCCCCGGTCCAGGCGTTCACATTCTGACCCAGCAGCGTGATTTCGCGTACGCCGCCATCGACCAGCGCCTTGGCCTCGTCCAGGATGGCGTTCCACGACCGGCTGATTTCCGCGCCGCGCGTGTAGGGCACCACGCAGTAGGTGCAGAATTTGTCGCACCCTTCCATGATCGTCAGGAATGCGGTGGGCCGCGCCTGCTTGGTGCGCGCGGGCAGGGCGCCGAATTTCGACGCCAGTGGCATGTCCGTATCCACGGCAGCTTCGCCGCGACCGGCCCTGTCGATCAGGTCGGGCAGGCGATGATAGGCCTGCGGACCCACGACGATATCCACATTGCGCGCCCGGCGCTGGATTTCGCTGCCTTCCGCCTGCGCGACGCAACCCGCCACCGCAATCATGGGGCGGCTGCCATCTTCGCGCACCATGCGACCGATGTCGGAATAGACCTTGTCCACCGCCTTCTCGCGAATATGGCAGGTGTTGAGGATGACGAGATCGGCATCCGCACCTTCCGCCGCAGCGGTCATGCCACGCGTGCCGAGCATTTCGGCCATGCGCTCGCCATCATAGACGTTCATCTGGCAGCCGAAGGATTTGACGTGGAAGGTCGCCGGAACTGTCTTCGCTACTTTGGGAGGGGCATCGTTTCGATTCATCATAGCCGCTATACAGGCGGCAACGGCGAAGCGGAAGGGCGCTGATGCGCACCGGAACTTTGGGCGATACTCTGCGCAATCCGGTCCCGCGCCGTGGCGGCAATCACCTTGCGATCGGCGCATTGCGCGGGATCGAACGGCTCCAGAAAGCGCAATGTGACGGTCAGCGGCCCCTTGCGCCCCAATATCCGCATCACGTTGGCTCCCGCAGGTTCATCGCCATGCCAGGCGATGTCCGCCGTCGCGGCGCCATAATCGATATGCACCGGCTGGATCATCACGGCGCGCGGCGGCGGTAGCAGCACCGCCAGCAGCGTCGGCTTGAACGGCAGCAACCCGCTGCCATCGCTCGTCGTGCCTTCGGGGAAAAGCGCGACCGGTTGATGCCCCAGCATGGCCGCGCGCAAAGCCTCGATCTGCCGGGCCAGCGCGCCACGCCGCTCGCGCGCCACGAATAGGGTGTTATTCTGCGCGGCCAGCCAGCCGATCACTGGCCAGCGGGCGATGCCGTCATGCGCGACAAAGGCTGCACCGGTCGCACCCGCCAGCGCCAATATGTCGATCCAGCTCACATGATTGGCGAGCAGGAAGATGTCGCCATCGTGCGGCCGTCCGTCTGTCCGCACTCTCGCCCCGACCGATCGCGCCGCCAGCGCCAGAAACCGGCGCGGCCAGGGGGAGGGGCGGCGCGCGATGCGCCAGGCCAGATGCGGGATCAGGCAGATGCCCAGGCTGGCGATCAGCGCCGCGATGCGCAGCGCCCGGCGTAACCGTGCCAATCGGTCAGTTCTTTCGGTCGATCGCGACGCCGTACAACTCCATGCGATGATCGACCAGGCGGAAGCCCAGCTTCTCGGCGATGATTTTCTGTAATTGTTCCAGTTCCGGGTCGACAAATTCGATGACGTTGCCGGTTTCTACGTCGATCAAATGGTCGTGATGCGATTCAGGTGCGGCTTCATACCGCGCGCGGCCATCGCCAAAGTCATGCCGGTCCAGGATACCTGCTTCTTCGAACAGGCGCACGGTGCGATAGACGGTAGCGATGGAAATGCCCGGATCGATCGCCGCCGAACGGCGATGCAATTCTTCCACGTCGGGATGGTCCGTAGCATCGCTCAGCACCTGGGCGATCACCCGGCGCTGTTCGGTGATGCGCAGCCCCTTTTCATGACACAGGGCTTCGACGTCGATTTTACGGTTCATGAAGTCTCGCTTGATGGCTTGTGCGAAAGATTGCGTGAAGCCTAGCGACTTTTACCAATGCAGGAAAGGGGCGCATCGGCGATGCGCCCCTTTCGGTCCGGCTTTTGAATGAAGCCGTGTATTTACTTGGCGCGGGCCGGGGCGGGGGTGCGGCGACGCTTGGTGCCCAGGCCGATCTTCTTCGCCAGGTTGCGGCGCTGTTCGGCATAGTTGGGGGCGACCATAGGATAGTCGGCCGGCAGGTTCCACTTGGCGCGATAATCGTCCGGCGTCATCTGATAATGGGTCATCAGGTGGCGCTTGAGCATCTTGAGCTTCTTGCCGTCTTCCAGGCAGATAATATAGTCGGGCTTGATCGAAGACCGGACCGAAACAGCAGGCTCCGGCTTGACTTCGGGCACGACCACAGGCTCGCTAAGACCTGCCAGCGCCGCGTGGACATTCTGGATCAGCGAAGACACGTCCGACACGGCGACACTGTTGTTCGACACATGGGCCGCTACAATGTCGGACGTCAAAGTAATGAGCAGTTCGCTCTGGGCCAATTCGGTTTCCATTTTGCTATTTCCTACAAGGCTATATTGTTGTGCGACCCGCCCTAGGAATGCATTTCAGGAGCGGTATTGGGTCGCTAGACCTTGTAGCAGGATTTCGCAAGACCCTATTGGGTCATGCCATCATGTCGATGCGAAAACTCAGCGCGTCATGAAGTTGACCATCATTGCCGCGATAGTAACCAGGACGACGATGTACATATTCGAACCCGCTTTTCTCGTATAGTTTTACGGCCTTGTTCGTTGACCGCACTTCCAGGTTCATGGACATGATGCCGCGCCGTCGCGCCGTGACCAAGCTGTGACGCAGCAAGGTTTCGCCAATTCCGCGCCCGCGCCAGGCAGGATCGACCGCCAGCAGCAACAATTCGCACTCGTCCAGCACCGACCGCACCAGCGCGAACCCCAGTGGCGCCGCGTCCAGCCGCGCGACCGTCAGCCATGTGCCCGGCATCACCATGACGCCCGCCAGTTGCGGCAGGGTCCATGCCTCGCCGAACACCGGATCGAACGCGCACGCCATGACGTCCATCGCATCGCTCAGCGCGTTGCGCTCGCCCTCATCATAAGTGTCGAGTTGCAGGTCGGGGATCATGACGCCGCGCGCTCCGCCATCGTCATCGCGTCCGCTCCCCGGCCGTAGATTGGACTGGGCGGTAAAGGCGCAAGTCGCGCGATCAGCGGATAATCGGCGGCATCCGGATACAGGTTCACGGCTGTGCCGTCCCCGCGCGCCGTCACCAGCGCCTCCGCGCCCGTGCCGTAAAATATGTCCGCGTCGAGCGACTGCGCCAGTTGCGCGATCGGGGTCGAGGTTACGGCGCTGGTCGCAGACAAACCGTCGGGTGTGAAACACTGCCAGAACAGTTCGCCATGGCCGCCGGTGATGGTCACCGCGATCGGTCCACCCGCATGGTTCTGCGCCGCTTTCGCCGCGATCATCGATGGTGCACTATAGCCCCGCAACGGAATTTGCCATGCCAGCGCCAACGCCCGCGCGGCGGCGATGCCGATCCGCACGCCGGTAAAGCTGCCTGGTCCCACGTCCACGGCAATCATATCCGCCCGCCCGCCATCGGGCAGGGCGGCGATCGCGGGCAACAGCGCTTCGGCATGGCCGCGCCCGACGACTTCGTGGAAACGGCCGATGGGCGTCCCGTCCTCCAGCAGCGCGACGGACAGAGCCTGCGTGGCGGTGTCGATCACCAGAAGGTGCAAACGATACTCCCCTCAAGCATCCGCCCCGGCATCCATGCCTTGCGGATTTGTCCTGCGGTTAGTCGATCCGTCGGAATTTGCCAAATCCCGCGCGCGCCTCAGACCGATCGAACCTCGGTCACTTCGGGCACATAATGTTTCAGCAACTGCTCGATGCCGTTCTTCAGCGTCGCGGTTGAGGACGGGCATCCCGCGCAGGCGCCCTGCATCTTGAGGTAGACCGTGCCCTTGTCGAACCCGCGATAGATGATGTCGCCACCGTCATTCGCCACCGCCGGACGCACGCGCGTGTCGATCAGTTCGCGGATCTGCTCAACGATTTCCGCGTCCTCCGGATCGTCGGCAAAGCTGCCTTCGTCCGCAGGCACGCTGATCCCCGCGGCCGAACCCAGCGTGAATAGCGGCATGTTGGCGGAAAAATGTTCCAGCAGCGTCGCCAGCACATCGGGCTTCACGTCGAACCATTCGGCACCCGGCGCGATCGTCACCGAAATAAAGTTGCTGCCGAAAAACACGCCGGTTACGTCGCCCAGCCCGAACAGCGCGTCCGCCAGCGGCGATGCTTCAGCTTCCTCGGGCGTCGCGAAATCGCGCGTTCCAGCGCCCATGACCTCACGTCCGGGCAGGAATTTGATGGTCGCCGGATTGGGCGTCAGTTCTGTTTCGATCAGCATGGCGCCCATGTGGCGATGGACGCGCCCAAGATCAAGCGTTTCGGGAACTTCGGGCGATCCTGTAGATTAAAAGGGCAAAGCAGCAGGAGATTAGGATATGACTGACGAAGCCGACATTCGCGACCGTTTCTGGAGCGACCTTTCCAGCAGCCCCTTCGTCATGCTGGGCTTGCAGAACAGCACGGAACACAGCCTGCCGATGACCGCGCAGTTGGACCCCAAGGCCAATCATTGCTTCTGGTTCTATACCTCGCGCGACAACCGCCTCGCCCCCGGAGGCCCGGCCATGGCGCAGTTCGTGGCGAAGGATCACTATCTCTTCGCCTGCGTCGAAGGCACGCTGGTGCCGGAGACGGACCCCGCCATCATCGACCGCTACTGGTCGAAGGAAGTCGAAGCCTGGTATCCGGGTGGCCGCAACGATCCCAACCTGCTGATGCTGCGCTTCGATTTGGGCACGGCGGAAATCTGGCGTTCCGACATGTCGATCAAGGGCGTCTTCAAGATGCTGTTCGGCGGCGACGTGCGAGACGAGATGAAGGGCAAACATGCAGAGGTCGTCCTCTGACGCCATTGCTCCATAAATGATCCGGCGGCCGCAGAGCAATTTGCGGCCGCTTGCTATTTGCCTGCAACTTCGTCATAGGCGTTGCAGCGCAGCAGACGGGCCGGTTCGGTCCCCTAAGCGATTGGCAGCGTGATCGTCCGCAATCCCGATTGGCGTTGAAGCCAGGAGAGGACCACGGACCGGCCAATGAGAGTCTGCGCCAAGCTTGAGGCTTCCCTTTTCACGCGGGTCGTTTCGTAACCCGCCTCGCGCCCTTCCTGCGTCCCGCAGAGCAAGTTGGCGTCCTGGCCACTTGTGAGTTTTCTTTACATGCAATTCAACGAACTTGGTCTGGCTGAGCCGATCATGAAGGCGCTCGCCTCCAAAAATTACGTCACGCCGACCCCGATCCAGCAAAAGGCGATCCCCGTCTTGCTGGACGGCAAGGATCTGTGCGGCATCGCCCAGACCGGCACCGGCAAGACCGCGGCCTTCGCGCTGCCCAGCCTCGACTATTTCGCCCGCAACCCGCGCGACACCCCGGTTAAGGGCTGCCGTATGCTGGTGCTGGCACCGACCCGCGAACTCGCTGCGCAGATCGCGCAGAGCTTCCGCGACTATGGCCGCTTCCTCAAATTGTCGGTGGAAACCGTGTTCGGCGGCGTGCCCATCAACAAGCAGATCCGCGCTCTTGCCGGTGGCGTCGATGTCGTCGTCGCGACGCCCGGCCGTTTGCTCGACCTGATCGATCAGCGCGCTCTTACCCTCAAGGACGTGGAAATCTTCGTCCTCGACGAAGCCGACCAGATGATGGACATGGGCTTCATCCATCCCTTGAAGCGCGTCGCCAAGATGCTGCCGACCGATCGCCAGAACCTCTTCTTCTCGGCGACCATGCCCAAGGAGATCGAGGCGCTCGCCGCGCAGTTCCTCAACAATCCGGTCAAGGTCAGCGTTGCCCCGCAATCGACCACCGCCGAACGCGTCCGTCAGCAGATGACCTTCGTCAACCAGGCGGAAAAGCAGGCGCTGCTGCATCTGGTGATCCAGAGCGAGGATATCGACCGCGCCCTCATCTTCACCCGCACCAAACATGGCGCCGATCGCGTCGTGCGCTTCCTGGAAGGCGCGGGCATCGACGCCTTCGCCATCCATGGCAACAAGAGCCAGGGTCAGCGCACCACCGCGCTCCAGGCGTTCCGCCAGGGCAAGGTGAAGCTGCTGGTCGCGACCGATATCGCCGCGCGCGGCATCGACGTGTCGGGCGTCAGCCACGTCATCAATTTCGAAATTCCCAACGTCGCCGAACAATATGTGCACCGCATCGGTCGCACGGCGCGGGCAGGGGCCGACGGCATCGCCATCAGCTTCGTTGCGGATGACGAGCGTCCCTATTTGAAGGCGATCGAAAAGGCGACCCGCGTCAAGCTGGACGTCGTCCCTCTGCCGGAGAATTTCCTGGAAGCCGTGCGCAACCTGCCCAAGCCCGCCGCGCCCAAGAAAGGCCCGAGCCAAAGCCCGCAGCAGCAGGCCCGCCGCGCCGATGGTCAGCGCAAATATCAGGACGGCCAGCGCCAGCAGCGCGGCGCGCCCGACCGCGCTCACCGCGCCGATGGCGACGCGCCTGCCAAGCGCCCCTTCAACCGCCGCCGTAGCGGATCGTCCGTCGGCGCGCATAAGGGCGCGGTCCAGCGCACCGGCGCACCGCGCTAAAAGATAGCGCCGTCGAAGTGACGCCTCGACAGACATGACGCACATAAAGAAGGGCGGGTGGCGATACCCGCCCTTCTTTGTCAGTGGTCATTCAGGAAAATGCCGCTAGGCTCACGCGCCTATGCATTTCATCCCCCGCCGTTCGGCCGCCTCGCTTTCCGTCATCGCCCTTCTTCTGTCGGGGTCGCCGCTCGCGGCCCAGACCGACACGGCCCCCACCGCTGCGCAAAAACCGGCGAGCGGCCAGGCGCAGGTCCGACCCTGGCTCTACGAAAATAGCGACGTGCCGATCGATCCGGCCTGGCGTTTCGGCACGCTGTCCAACGGCTTGCGCTACGCCATACGGCGCAATGGCGTGCCGCCGGGGCAGGTGTCCGTCCGCCTGCGGATCGACGCAGGCTCGCTGATGGAGCGGCCCGAAGAACTGGGTTACGCCCATTTCATCGAACATCTCTCGATGCGCGGATCGCGCCACGTGCCCGACGGCGAATCCAAGCGCATCTGGCAGCGCCTCGGCGTCACCTTCGGCAGCGACAGCAATGCGCAGACCACCCCCACCGGCACCACCTATGCGCTCGACCTGCCGCAGGCGACGGAGGCGAGCCTGGGCGAGAGCATGAAAATCCTCGCCGGGATGATGGTCGATCCCAATATCGTCGATAATGCGGTAGACGCCGAACGCGCCGTCGTGCTGGCCGAACGGCGCGAAAGCGACGGCCCGCAAATGCGCATATCCGACGCCAGCCGCCTCCATTTCTTCGCGGGCCAGCCGCTGGCCGATCATGCGCCGATCGGCACCATCGCCACGCTGACGGCGGCCACCGCCGCCAAGGTGGAGGCCTTTCAACAGCGCTGGTATCGCCCCGAAAACGCCGTGATCTCCATCGCTGGCGACATCGACCCGGCTTTGGCGGAACGTCTGATCAAGGATAATTTCGGCAGCTGGAATCCGCCGGGGAAGGGCGCCCCGCTGCCCGATTTCGGCGCCCCCAATGCCAAGCTGCCCGCCACCCGTGTGGTGGTTGAACCTGGTGTCCCGCTGGGCCTGACGCTGGCCTGGCTCCGTCCCTGGACGACCCATGCCGACACCATCGTCTATAATCAGGACAAGCTGACCGACATGCTCGCGCTGCAGATCATCAGCCGCCGGCTGGAGCAGGCGGCCCGCGGCGGCGGCAGCTTCCTGCAGGCTGGCGTCGATCAGCAGGATGTCAGCCGCTCGGTCGATGGCACGTTCGTCACCATCATCCCGACGGGCGACAATTGGGAAAAGGCGCTGGCCGATGTCCGCGCCGTGGTTGAGGACGCAAAGGCCGCTCCGCCCAGCAAGGCGGAAATCGATCGCGAATATGCGCAAATGGATACCGCGCTCGCCATCCAGGTCGAAAATGCCGACACGGAACCGGGCGCGCGCCAGGCCAGCGATCTGGTAAGCGCTGTCGATATCCGCGAAACCACCGTCAGCCCGGAGGCCGCGGTCGATATCTTCCGCGCAGGCAAGCCTGCCATGACGCCGGAAAAGATATTGGAGTCCACCCGCCGTCTCTTCTCTGCGGGCGTATTCCGCGCCTTGCTGATCACCGGAAAGGTGCAGCCGGGCCTCGACGCCAAACTCGCCGCCGCCGTGGCCGCGCCGGTCAAGGCGGCGACCAACGCGCGCCTGGCGGACAAGGCCGTGACCATGGACGATCTGCCCAAGCTGGGCGCGCCCGGAACGGTCGTGTCGCGCACGCCAATCGGCTTGCCCGGCATGGAGGTGATCACTTTCTCCAACGGCGTTAAACTCACGCTGTTCGCCAATGACGCCGAAACCGAAAAAGTCCGCATCAACGTCCGCTTCGGCCATGGGCAGCAGGCCTTTTCCCCAACCAAGCCCGTCGCCAGCTGGGCCGCCGACTACGCCCTGATTGCCAGCGGCATCGGCAAGCTGGGTCAGCGCGAACTGGACGACCTGACCAATGGTCGCCGCATGGGCATGGACTTTTCGACCGACGACGATGCCTTCGAAATGCAGGTGGTGACGCGCCCGGCCGATTATCGCGACCAGTTGCGGCTGTTCGCGACGAAGCTCGCCGAACCGGGCTGGGATCCGGCCCCCCTCGCGCGGGTCAAAACGGGCGCATCGGTCGCCTACGACGCCATGTCGCGCTCGCCGGACGCTGTGCTGGGCCGCGATCTCAACTGGCTTCTGCATGACAAGGATGTGCGCTTCCGCACGCCCTCTCGCGAGGAAATCAACGGCCTGACACCCCAGGCCTTCCGCGCGACATGGGAACCGATCCTGGCGTCGGGACCGATCGAGGTGCAGATTTTCGGCCAGGTAAAGGCCGATGACGCGATCCAGGCCGTCGCCGCCACATTCGGCGCTTTGCCCGCCCGACCGGACGTGCCGGTCCCCGCGATCAACCGCGCCATGCGCTTCCCTGCGCATGTCGAAACCCCGGTGATCCTACGCCACGAAGGCGACAAGGAACAGGCCGCCGCAGTCATGGCCTGGCCCACTGCAGGCGGCTTCGAACTGCAAAAGCAGGCGCGCCAGCTGGAAATCCTGACGCAAATCTTCAACGATCGCCTGTTCGACAAATTGCGTTCGACGCAAGGCGCGGCCTATTCGCCCAGCGTCCAGAATAATTGGCCCTTCTCCTACGAGAGCGGCGGCTATATTCTGGTCACCAGCCAGGTGCGGCCCGACCGGATCGCCTATTTCTATGGCGTGGTGAAGGATACGGCGGCCGATCTCGCCAAGACGCCGGTCAGCGCCGACGAATTGCAACGCGCGATCGCGCCGATGCGTCAGCAACTCATGCGCGCCAGCACCGGCAACGCCTTCTGGATGAACCAGATGGAAGGCGCCACGCACGATCCGCGCTATGTCGATGCGATGAAGTCGATGTCGCAGGATATGTTGTCGGTCACCCCTGCGGATATTCAGGCGCTGGCGGCCAAATATCTCGTCCCGGGCAAAAGCTGGTCGGCGGTGGTATTGCCGGAGGGGGTGGCGGCGCGCTGAACGCGCCGCCCCATCAGGTCAGGCGGGCTGCGGCGCGTCCATCAACTGGGCGTAAAGCCGAACATATTCGAGGTGAAGACTGCGGATCGCGGGATTGCGCGACTGTTCAGCGAGTTGGCGATTACGCTCCATCCGCGCTTCGAAATAGGCACGGTCGAAACAGGGGTTCATCGTCATATATGCTGCCTCCCATATTGGCAGGAATGACAATCTTCACCCTGCCAGGAAGTTGCGGCAACGCAGCGCTGGTTGCCCCGATATGAGGTGGAATGTGACCCATATGCGACCGGGTGCCTCAGCCGATCCGCGATCGAGATAAGGCTGACCTATGTTTCTATCATCTTGATAAAATGCGGCTTTGTCGCGCCAAGGCGGCGGCGGGACGATCGCAACCGTTTATGCCAACCGGTTTGCCGCGGACGCGTTATCAGATGCCATGCTGCATCGCATCGGCATAGGCTTCATATATGCTGCTTACCGCATGCCTTTGAGCGCCGCCACGATCATCTGGGCACTCCGATGGGCCGTGGTGGCCGCGGACAATTTCGGTCGCGACAGGCTGCGATGGCCCAGGCCGAACATGCAGGCCAGGATCATTTCCTCCGCTGCATCCAGCGTCTCGCCCGACAACTGGTCGTTGGCGGCGCAAGCGAAATAACGAATGAACGCGCGAACCCGCTCGCACAATCCGGCAATGGTGTCGGCGACGGCGGGGTTACGAAAACTTTCCGCCAGAATGTCGAAGGCCAGCGCTTCGTCCTTCTCGTCGATCGTATGCAACAATATCTGCTCGAAACTTTGCTCCACCGTCAGCGCGCCTGCATCCATCCGGGCCTGCACCGCGGCGATCTGCGCGCACCATTGGTCGGCGTCGGCAAGGACCAGCGCCTCGATGATATCTTCCTTGCTTTTGAACAGCCGATAGATTTGCCCGACCGACACTTGGGCAACCGACGCCAGTTCCGCCATGGGGGTCTGGTGAAATCCGTGGCGTTCGAATAAGGTGCGTGCAGCCGACAAAATAGATGTACGACCATTTTTTTCTTGCTGCATTGCAACCATGTCCGCCCCGTTGCCGTTTTTTGCCTCTTGAAATCGCTCTGCCATGATCGTACCTGCGCGGCAAGCGGAATGAACGTTCATTCCAACTCTTCGATCCCTATACCGAAACGGATATTCAAGCGATGCAACAGGGGACAATCTTAGGCCTGCTGATATGCTTATCGGCACTGTCGCTCAGTGCGTGCAGCGAAAGCCAGCCGCCCGCCCCGCCGCCGCCAACGGTCGGCGTCGTCACGCTGAAAACCGAGTCGGCCCCCCTGATGACCGAGCTGCCCGGCCGGATCGTGGCCGTGGAAACCGCCGAAGTGCGTCCCCAGATCAACGGCGTCATCCGTCGCCGCCTGTTCGAAGAGGGCGGCTATGTCCGCGCGGGCCAGCTTCTCTACGAAATTGACGACGCACCTTATCGCGCCGCCCTGGCCCAGGCGCAGGGTTCGCTGGCAAAGGCCAACGCCGCTATCCGCTCGACCGGATTGCAGGCGCAGCGATACAAGGATCTGGTCGGTATCAACGCCGTCAGCCGCCAGGAATATGACGATGCCGATGCCGCAGCGCAGCAGGCGCGTGCCGATGTTGCAGCGCAACGTGGCGCTGTTCAGGCAGCGCAAGTGAATCAGAATTTCACACGGCTTCGCGCCCCCATCTCCGGCCGCATCAGCCGTTCGCTCTTCACCCCCGGCGCGCTCGTGCAGGCGGGGCAGGCCGATCCGCTGACGACAATTCAGCGCACCGATACTGTCTATGTCGATGTCTCACAGTCGGCCGCGCAGATCATCGACCTCAAGCAGGCGATGAAAAGCGGCGGCATCAGCGCCGCTCAGGGCGCACGCATCCAGTTGATGCTGCCCAATGGCAGCGTCTATCCGATCGAAGGGCGGCTACAATTTTCCGAAGTCACCGTCGATCAGACGTCCGGCGCGGTAACCCTGCGTGCATCCTTCCCCAATCCCGACGGCCTGCTTCTTCCCGGCATGTATGTCCGCGCCAAACTGGTCGAAGGGCAAGTGACCCAGGCGATCCTGGCGCCGCAGCAGGGCATCAGCCGCGATGCGCGCGGCCGCGCCACCGCCATGGTCGTGGGCAAGGATAACAAGGCCGAAATGCGTCAGGTCACGGTCGACCGCGTGGTTGGCGACAAATGGATCGTCACCAAGGGGCTGAAGCCCGGCGACAAGCTGATCGTCGAAGGCCTGGTCAACCTGCGGCCCGGATCGGTCGTAAAGCCGGGCGCGCCGCAGCAGGTCACCGTCGCCGACGGTGGCGCGCAAAATGGCGCGCAAAACAGTGCTCAGGGCGGGGCAAACTAAGCCATGGCCCGCTATTTCATCGATCGGCCCATCTTTGCATGGGTCATCGCCGTCGTCATCATGCTGGCAGGTCTGCTGGCGATGCGGACGCTGCCCGTTGCGCAGTTCCCCGAAATCGCGCCGCCCGCCGTCACGATCGCGACCAGCTATCCTGGCGCGAACGCCCAGACGCTGGAAAGCACCACGACCCAGATCATCGAACAACAGCTTAAGGGCATCGATAATCTGCGCTATTTCTCCTCGACCAGCGACGGGTCGGGCAATCTTAGCATCACCCTGACCTTCGAACAGGGCACCGATCCCGACATCGCGCAGGTCCAGGTCCAGAATAAATTGTCGCAGGCGACGCCTTTGTTGCCGCAGGAAGTGCAGCAACAAGGTCTGCGCGTTGGCAAATCGACCGCCAGCTTCCTGCTGATCATGGCCGCCTATGCCGATGACGGCATTCACGATCAGGAAGACGCTGCCGATTTCGTTGCGTCCAGCCTTCAGGATCCCATCAGCCGCGTCAACGGCGTGGGCGACACCCAGTTGTTCGGATCGCAATATGCGATGCGCATCTGGCTCGACCCTTATAAGATGGCCAATCTGGGCGTCACCACCGGCGACGTCAAATCGGCGATCACGGCCCAGAATGCGCAGGTTTCCGCTGGACAAATCGGCGGCGCGCCGTCGCCCAAGGGGCAGGCGATCAACGCGACCGTTACGGCGCAATCGCGCCTGCGGACGCCCGAAGAATTTGCCAATATTCGCCTGCGCAGCAACAGCGACGGTTCGGTCGTCCTGATCTCGGATGTCGGCCGGGTCGAACTGGGCGCTGAAAATTACGGCTTCGGCGTCAAGTTTAACGGCCATCCCGCGGCCGGCTTCGGCGTCAAGCTGGCGCCGGGCGCGAACGCGCTCGACACGGTCGAGGCGGTCAAGAGCCGGGTCGATCAACTGTCGAAGAATTTCCCCACCTGGGTGAAATATGATTTCCCCGTCGACAATTCGACCTTCGTCAAATTGTCGGTCGAACAGGTCATCCACACTCTGTTCGAAGCGGTGCTGCTGGTGTTCGTCGTCATGTTCCTGTTCCTTCAGAACTGGCGCGCGACCCTCATCCCCACTATCGCCGTGCCAGTCGTGCTGCTGGGATCGCTCGCGATCCTGAGCGTCGCAGGCTTCACCATCAACACCCTGACCCTGTTCGGCATGGTGCTGGCGATCGGCCTGCTGGTCGATGACGCGATCGTCGTCGTGGAAAATGTCGAACGACTGATCCAGGACGAAGGCCTCAGCCCCCGCGAAGCGGCGCGCAAGTCGATGGACGAGATTAGCGGCGCGCTGATCGGCATCGGCCTCGTCCTGTCGGCGGTGTTCCTGCCAATGGCCTTTTTCGGCGGATCGACCGGCGTCATCTTCCGGCAATTCTCGATCACCATCGTCTCTTCGATGATCCTGTCGGTGCTGGTGGCGTTGATCCTCACCCCGGCCCTATGCGCCACCATCCTGAAACCGGCTTCGCACGGCCACACCTGGAACGGTCCGGTCGGCTCGATCTTCGGCCGTTTCTTCGACTGGTTCAACCGCACCTTCGACAAGGGCGTGACCCGCTATGGCCGCGGCGTTGAAAAGGTCGAACGGCGCTGGGTCCGCACGATGCTGGCCTATGGCCTGATCGTGGCTGGCATGATCTTCATCTTCATGCGCCTGCCCAGCGGTTTCCTGCCCGAAGAGGATCAAGGCATTCTCATCGCCCAGGTGTCGCTCCCCGCAGGCGCGACGCTGGAGGAAACCGAACGCACCCTCGCCAAGATGCGCGACCATTATCTCGTCGATGAAAAGGCCAATGTCGCGGCCGTGTTCACGATCGGCGGCTTCGGTTTCGTAGGGCAGGGGCAAAATGTCGGTATCGTCTTTGCGCGGATGAAGGATTGGGACCAGCGTACGAGCAAGGACAGCAAGGTCGATGCCATCGCCCTGCGCGCCAACGCGGCGTTCCAGAAACTGACTGCCGGCATGGCGCTCGCCTTTGTGCCGCCTGCGGTGCAGGAACTGGGCAATGCGTCCGGCTTCGATTTCCAGCTGCTAGACCAGGGCAATCTGGGCCATGACAAACTCATCGCCGCGCGCAACCAGTTGCTGGGCATGGCGATGGGCGACAAGCGCCTGGCGCAGGTCCGCCCCAACGGCCTGGAGGACACGCCGCAGCTCAAGCTCAACGTCGATCAGGCGGCGGCAGGCGCGTTGGGCATCGCTCAGTCCGACGTCAACGACACGATCAGCACCAATTTGGGCGGCGCCTATGTCAACGACTTCATCGACCGCGATCGGGTGAAGCGCGTCTATGTGCAGGCCGACGCCCCGTTCCGCACCTCGCCCGATGCGATCAACGCCTATCATGTGCGCGGCAGCACCGGCACCATGGCGCCGCTGTCGGCCTTCGCCACCACCGAATGGGTGCAGGGACCGGCGCGGCTGGAGCGGTTCAACGGCGTGCCGTCGGTCAATATCCAGGGCGCACCCGCGCCCGGCGTGTCGAGCGGCACGGCGATGAAGGCGATGGAGGAACATGCCGCCAAGCTGCCAGCCGGTATCGGTTTCAGCTGGAACGGCATCTCTTATGAAGAACAGACGTCCGGCGGTCAGTCCTCCTACGTCTATGCACTCTCGATGCTCATCGTGTTCCTGTGTCTCGCGGCATTGTATGAAAGCTGGTCGGTGCCGATCGCGGTCATGCTCGTGGTGCCGCTGGGCGTCCTGGGCGCAGTGATCGGCGCGACGCTGGCGGGCCTCAACAACGACATCTATCTGCAGGTCGGCCTGATCACGACCATCGGCGTGTCGGCGAAGAACGCGATCCTGATCGTGGAGTTCGCCGAGGAAAAGATGCGCGAGGGGCTACCCCCCGCCAAAGCCGCGCTCGAAGCGGGCAAGCTGCGCCTGCGTCCGATCCTGATGACCAGCTTCGCCTTCATCTTCGGCGTGCTGCCCTTGGCGATGTCGAAGGGTGCGGGCGCGGGCGGTCAGAATGCGATCGGCTGGGCCGTGGTCGGGGGCATGTTGTCCGCAACGGTGCTGGCGGTCTTCTTCGTGCCCGTCTTCTTCACTGTCGTGAAGCGGCTGTTCCGCGAACATAAAGATCATGACACGGATGGCGAAGCGGCACAGCCCGACGCCCCGCAGGAGGCTTGAAGACCATGCGCACCATAAACGCGCTGGGCGCCGTCACTCTTTCGCTGGCGCTGGCCGCCTGCGACATGGCGCCCAAATATGTACGGCCCCAACTGCCGGTGCCGACCGCCACGCCGCAGGGGCCGTCCTACGGCGCCGATAGCGGGCAGGGCGCGGTCGTGTCGGCGGATACGGGCTGGCGCGATTTCTTCACCGACGCGCGGCTGGCCCGCGTGATCGAAACCGCGCTCGCCAACAACCGCGACTTGCGGCTGGCGGTCGCCAATGTCGAACAGGCGCGCGCGCAATATCGGGTGCAGCGCGCTGACCTGCTGCCGACGGTGGCGGGGACGGGGACGGCTACTTTCTCGTCCCAACCGCTCGTCCAGTTCGGCCAGAGCGACCGGCTGCGGCAGGACGTCTATCAGGCGCAAGTCGGCATTTCCTCCTGGGAAATCGACCTGTTCGGCCGGGTCCGCAACCTGACGAAATCGGCACAGGAACAATATTTCGCCAGCGTCGAAAACCGCAATGCCGCCCAAGTCACGCTGGTCGCCGAAACCGCCAACGCCTGGCTGACCATGGCAGCAGATCAGGAACGGCTGCGCATCGCCCGCGATCTGGAAAGCGCGTTCGGCAAGACGCTGGAACTGAACAAGGCCCGCTTCGCCAAGGGTGTCGCATCCGAACTGGACGTGCGCCAGGCACAGACCAGCTATGACAGCGCCCGGTCGGACATCGCCCAGGCGACAACGCTGGTGGCGCAGGACCAGAATGCGCTGAACCTGCTCGCCGGCACCACCGTTCCGGCGACGGACCTTCCCGACGCCCTGCCGTCCTCCGATGCCTCGTTGGACAATCTGCCGTCGGGCGTCGGCTCAGACATTCTGCTGCGCCGTCCCGACATCGCGTCGGCGGAACATCAGTTGCGCAGCGCCAATGCGGATATCGGCGCGGCGCGCGCCGCCTTCTTCCCCAGCATTTCCCTGACCGCTGCATTGGGCACCGTCAGCACGGCCTTGTCGGGCCTGTTCGCCGCGGACAGTGAAACCTGGTCGGTGGCGCCGACGGCCAGCGTCCCCTTCTTCGACTTCGGCAAGAACAAGGCCAATCTACGCTACGCCAAAGCCACCTATGACGCGATGCTCGCCACCTATGAAAAGAGCGTGCAAACCGGGTTCCGCGAAGTCGCCGACGCACTCGCCCGGCGCGGCACGATGAGCCAGCAACTCGAAGCGCAAACCTCGCTGCGCGACGCTTCACGCGTGGCCTACACATTGTCCGAAGCCCGCTTCCGCTATGGCGTGGACAGCTTCCTGACCACGCTGGATTCGCAACGTTCGCTCTACAGCGCGGAACAGAGCCTGCTCGCCACCCGCCTGACCCGGGCCAGCAATATGGTCGAACTCTATCGGGCGATGGGCGGCGGCCTGAAATAGGCTTTGGCCGCAAACCACGGGAAGCATCTGACAACGATCTCCGCTATGGACCATGGCGCATAGCGGAGACGTTTGATGACTTTGGCCCACATCCTCTTCCCCTCGCCGGTTGGCGACCTGACCCTGGTCGCCAGCGACACAGGCCTGGTCGCGATCCTATGGCAAGATGATGATCCTGCGCGCGTCCGGCTGGCCGCCCGGGAGGTGCGAACCGATCATCCGATCCTGGCGATGGCGCAGGCCCAACTGACGGACTATTTCGCAGGCGCGCGGCGCGCCTTCACCGTCCCGCTCGATGCATGCGGCACGCCCTTTCAGCAGATGGTGTGGGCTGCCCTGCGCGATATCCCCTTCGGCGAAACCCGAAGCTATGGCGACATCGCCCGCGCCATTGGCCGCCCCACCGCCAGCCGCGCCGTCGGCGCCGCCAACGGCCGCAACCCCCTATCGATCATCGCCCCCTGCCACCGCGTCGTCGGCGCGAACGGCGCGCTCACCGGTTTTGCTGGCGGCGTGAAAACGAAGCGCTGGCTGCTCGATCTCGAACGCAAGGCTATAGACGATAAGGAATAATGGTGCACCCAACATGAAAGCGATGGGCACTCGAATCATTGGGAAATTCTCGTCCGTATTGACTGATCGAGTAATATTACCCACCGAAATGCTCGCGAATATAGGCTGCAGTCTGACTGGGGCTTAGTTCCTGGGTAGAATTGCCTGAGCGGACGAAGAACCGTTCAGCGGGCGTATCGCGTGCGTCCTTGGTTGTCACGAAAACGGGTGATGGCGACCGATCTATGTCGATCCGGCATACCTCCGTGCCTTCATGTTCGGGGAAGCCAATGCGTATACGTGCAGCGCGATAAGCCTGTCCGAAATGGTTGGTCACCAGATTGGTCAGGTGCAACTGCATTCGATCGCTGTTGCCGCCAAGACAGGCATAGTCTCGTTCTAGCCCGCGGATCGTTCCATCGTCTGCGACACCGATCAGTAGTGTGCCACCAACACGATTGGCAAAACCGGCAAGCGTCTTGATCACGACCTCCTCCAGCTTCTTGTTCTGAATAGCAGCCGCGACATCCCAGCGAAGCGTCTCCTTGAATTCCAGCCGTTCATGCTCCCCTTCGGCGATCAGCGTGACGAGCGGTGACGGTGCACTTACCGGCACAGTAGCAACCGGTGCGTCTGCTCCCGTCACCAGCACACCATTCTTGCGGTCGAGCCAGCCCTTGGCAATCGCTGCGGTGACGACATCGCCGATCAGCGTGCGCAACTGGCTGCTGGTGGATTTGAAGCCAATCGCGCGCGAAACAGCGAGGGCGATCTGGTCGTCGGTCGCGCCAAAATGCGTGCGGACGATATCCAAAACGGCGCGTTCGAGTTCAGCCGGCGGCAGCGCCTCGCAGCGGCGCAAGGTAGTCGAGATCACAGCGCTACGGTCCCGAACATTGGCTTGTCGACCGGGTATCGACAGGAAGTCGCCATCGCGTGCCAAGCGTCCGGTCCGCGCGGAGACGTCCACAGCTTGCTCGATCGCTGTCTGGATGCGTCCACCCGCTCGCTTGAGTCCCCAAGCGGCGCGGATTCTGGCAACGATCTCGTCGAGATGGACTGGACCTTCAACCTCTACGACCTGCTCGGCCAGTCCAGACAAGATACCGCGAGGCGCGTCATGGAGTTCGCTGACGATATGCGAAGGGCGCGAAATCGTCGCCTCCATATAGGCGGCCACGGTGTCCGTGGTTTCATCGATCGCCGTAATGCCGATCTCAGTCACATCCTCGCGCTCGATCGTGACAATCTCGAACGGCACCGCGCGTTTCGCCGCAATACCCGTTGCCTGTGCGTCATGTTCGGCCTTGGCAGCTTCTACCCGCGAGATGATCAAATCGAGTTGTTCGGCTGGCCGCTGAAACCAGTCGGTGCTCCACACGCGGTGGATTGACCAGCCATGGCTTTCGAGCACCGATTGACGCAACCGATCCCGATCGCGCGCGGACCGGGCACCATGATAGGATGCCCCGTCACATTCGATGCCGAGCAGATAGCGTCCCGGCCGATCAGGATCGGCCACCGCCAGATCGATATAGAAACCAGCGAGCCCGACTTGCCGGTGGACTTGAAGCCCACGCGCCTGCAACGCCTTGGCAACCTGCTCCTCGAATACGCTATCATGATCGCGACCAGTACTCTCGGCGAGGGTCATCCGACCGGTTCGCGCGAAATGCAGGAACAGGCGGAAGGCGAACACGCCCTTGCGTGTGCTGGCGAAGTCCGGATCGATATCCTCGTCGGTCATCGACGCGAACACCTCGCATCGTTGCTTCGCTCGGCTGATGAGCACGTTCAGCCGGCGTTCGCCGCCGTCGGTGCCGAGAGGCCCAAACCGCATCGGCACGCGTCCGCCAGGCATCGTCGGGCCATAGCCGACAGAGATGAAGATGACGTCGCGTTCGTCGCCCTGCACGTTCTCAAGGTTCTTTACGAAGAACGGCTCGGCATGATGCGCTTGGAAGAATGCCTCGACTTGGGGCGGCAGTGCACGTCGCAGCAACTCAAGCTGATCGACGATCGCGCGGCGCTGTGCCGAGGAAAAGGCGGCAACGCCGAGTGATAAATCAGGATGGTTGCGCGCATGGGCGATTATTGCCTTTGCTACGATCTTCGCCTCGACGATATTAGTGCGTGTCGTTCCCGTGTCGAAGATGCCGTCGGCGATGTGGTGGAAGCGCAACCCCATGCCGGCCTCGGCGGTATAGGGGCTGGGAACGATGAACAGCTTGTTCTCGTAGAACTGTCGGTTGCTGACCGCGATCAGCGACTGGTGCTTGCTACGGTAATGCCAGCGCAACATACGCATGGGCAGACCACGCGCGGTGAACAGGCCAAGGATGCTTTCGATATCGGCGACGCGACCGACAGCATCCTCACCGTCATCATCATTATCGCCGCCGCTGGTCATCTTGGAGAAGAACGCGGTCGGCGGCAGCTGCTTGGGATCACCGACGACGACGACCTGCTTGGCCCGCGCAACCGCGCCGAGTGCGTCGACCGGCTGAATCTGGCTGGCTTCGTCCATCACCAACAGGTCGAATTCCAATATGCCGGGTGCCAGGAACTGTGCGACCGACAGCGGGCTCATCATGAAGACCGGTTTCAGCGCCTGTATCGCGGGACCGGCCTGTTCCATCAGCTTGCGGATCGGCATATGACCACGTTTGCGGGCGATTTCAGCGCGCAGCACGCCAAGCGGACCAACCGCGCCGCCATCCCTTGCAGGGACGCGCGCGTGGTGGGCGCGGACGACCTCAAGGCTAGCTGACGCGATGCGCTGGCGGTCCATTTCCGCGAAGTCACGCGCTAGGCGACCGTGCAGCGTGCCGTCGAAAATGCCCAATGACGGGTCGGCTGTGACCTGATCGGCATAAACAGCTTCGTAATACGCCATTTCGAACGCCGCGAGCGCGGTATCGGGCGTAAGGCGTCCATCGGCGAGCCGCCGAACGATATCTTCGCAGCCGAGCGACGACGCGCGTCCGGCGCGGTCGCGATAGGCGACCCATTGGAACAGCTGTTCACTGTTCGTAGTCCATTCGGCGAGGCGCGATCGGACCGAGGCGAGCGGGATCTTGGCTGGATCCACGGCACCGAGCGCATACTCCCGATCGAGCCGAAGATAATCGAACAACGCCGAGAGATCGTTCATCAATCCCGCTCGCGTCGTCATAGCGGCATCGGCAAGCCGCTGGGGCTCGGTGTGATCGGCAATGCCGCTGACAAGTAACCTGATATCTGCGTTCTTGGCAATCCAGTCGGCCGCGTTCCGCAGCGCCGCCCACTCGCTTTGCGCGGACCGCCAAGCCTCTCCGAACACCTCGCCGCCGAGTGGTTCCGCCGCTGCGATAGCCGCGGCTGCTCGTTGGCCCTCGGCTAGGGTCGCCAGGCGCGACCGGCGAAGGTTAAGGTCTAGTTGACCGTCGCGCATCCACGTAGCCGAGATGCGGTCCGCGAGATGCAGACGGGTTACCGCAGCCGATGCCGCCACCAGATCCGCTTCGATCGCGTCGTCGGCATCGCCGAACACCACCGTGCCAGCTTTCCAGAGGTCGCTATAGATCGCAGATAAGACCGTGGTTGCTGCTTCGACGGAAGCCGTTGCGCGATGCGTCGCAATTCTGATCGCGTCGCGATCCGGCAATCGCGCAGCGATCTGGCGCGGAACGGAACCCGTAATTTTGAGCGTGCGCATCCAGTCGACCAGACGGATCAACGGCTCTGACGTCGATCGCTCGCCCCGCCAGTCCCGGCCAAAGGCTGCGCGCGCGAAGGCATCTTCGTCCTCCACAATTGCAAGGGCGGTGCGTCCGCGCGCGAGCGCGTCGAGGATCGCCAGCGTTGCTTCAAGCGGGGCGTCCGGCCGGGTCAGCACCGAACGCGCAAGGCGGTTGGCCTGACGCCATTCACCACTGAAAACCTTGAAGAAACCCGATCCATGCGCGGCGAGCGTCGCCCGTGTCGCCGACATATCCATCGTCCACGCAGCTTCGGTGAGGCCGCCATCGATAGCACCGCGAGCAGCTTCGAGAGTTGCCACCGCTGCTGCAATGTCAGCAGCGCGCTCTGTTTCATTTTCCCAGCAAACTGCGGCCAGTGCGACAGGATCAGCGTCTGGCGCCGCAGCGACACGATCACCGATCTGCAATTGTCGCTTTGCTTCCGCAAGCGTAGCGGGCGTGTCAAAGCCAAGCAATCGAGCCAGCATGCCGGTTTCTTCGATCACCCGCGGAACGAGGGTATGGGCTTCGGCAAGCCTTTCAAGTGCTTCGCCAGAGAAATCCGGCGGCAGAAAGGCAAGCGCTGCGGAAGGCTCGACGAGGTCAACAGACCAAACATCCTCGGCTACCGCATCCTTTAGGGTTGTACGGATCGTCGCGTGACGCGTGCCAATGTCGATCAGCGCATCGATTTCGGCACGCTGTGCTTCCCAATCGGGATGGCCGATCGCAGTGTTCGACAACGCGGGTGCTGTGGCGATCCGCTGTGCCAGCGTTGTTAGCGAATTGAGACTTTGTAAATTCAGAGGCGGCGTCTGCACGAGTAGCTCGGCGAGCGTGGCAAGATCGGCGATGCTGCCGTCGATCCGAACTACCAGCATTTCAATGCGATCCCGCAATCGGTCGCCATCCGTCGGCAGGATCGACGACGATCCGACACCGCGCCAGACATGCTCGTCCGCCCGCCCGATCGCGACGATTCGTTCGATCAGTTCACCGATTACGCCATGGCGTTTGGCGAAGTCGTCATCCGACCATGTTTCTGGGCTGTCGAGCGCAATATCGCTCGGCTTCCGGCCGTCCTGACGGAGCCGCGTAAGCTGTCCGACCACCTGATAGGGCGTTAGCGCGGAAGCCTGATGCGCTTTATGCATACGGTCGGCATGGGCGTTCAGCGTATCGCGCGCTTCCCGTAACCGCACATGCAGTGTCCCAGGATCGCGGCCTTTCGGCGCGCCCAGTTCCCAGCTGCGCCGCAATTCCTCCAACAACGCCTTTTTGTTTGCCTTGTTGCTGTGCAGCTCGAGGCAGGCGTCGCCTACGCCGGTGGCGTCCAGTCGCCGTTTCACGACCTCCAGCGCGGCCATTTTTTCGGCGACGAACAGTACGCGCTTTCCGTCCGCAACGGCGGACGCAATGATATTGGCAATTGTCTGGCTCTTGCCCGTTCCCGGCGGACCTTGGATGACCATATCGCGGCCTCGACGGACCTCATGCACGGTCAGCGCCTGCGAGCTGTCACTGTCGAGGATGTGCAGCATTTCCGCGGGCGAGATATGCGGATCAATGTTGCTATCTTCCGGAATCATCTCGGCATCCGGCTCGAAGCCGTCAGACAGCAGGCCGCGGATCAGGGCGCGCTCGGTGATCTTGCCCGTCGCCGGCCAGTTTTCCGGATCGAGATCGCGATACATCAGGAACTTCGCGAACGAGAAGAACCCGAGCACCATCTGGTCCTCGATCACTTCCCATCCCGGCTTCGCGCACACCGCCTCCGCCACTTCCGCAAGATAGGCGGTCGGATCGAATGCATCGCCAGCCTCGAACATCGGCAAACGAATGCCGTGCAGGCGATCGAGAAATATCTCCAGCGACAGGTTGGAGGCATAATCGTCCGGCCGCACGCGCAGCTTGAATTTCTCGCCCGCATTGCCGCGTTCGAGACTGACCGGCACCAGTATCAGCGGCGCATAACGGATGTTGGCGGCATTCTGCGGGTCGATCCATTTCAGAGCGCCGAGCGCCAGAAACAGAATATTGACGCCCTGTTCCTCTTCCAGAGTGCGGGCATCATTATAGAGTTCAAGCAACCGCTTTTGCAGTCCCTTTGGCGTGAAACGCGTCTGAAGGCGCGTATCGCTGTGCCGCGCGCTGACGCCGCGCTCGTCGATCTCATCATCCTCGGGTTGAGCAAGCTCATCGATCTCGTCTATCTCGTCTGTAGGTTCGGTTTCGTCGCCAGCACGCTCTGCCTTTCCGGCGACGAAAGTGAACGGACGACTGTCCCGCACCAGCAGCCGAAAAATTTCGGCGGTCTTTTCGTCGACGATCTCCACCGCACGGGCGCCCTTGGCCGAGCGCGGCATATTCAGCAGACGATTGCGGGCCGAGAGATCAAGCAATTCGGTTCGCGCGCGGTCCAATTTCTCATGCAGCGGCAGGTTACTCTGAAAAATCGAGGTCTGCTCACCGACAACGTCTTGCACTGGATTAGTCGCCATTTTGTCCCGCCCTCGATTCGATGCGGTCATTAAGGCTGCGAGGGACATTCAAGTCCACAAAAGTTTGAACGAATAGAGTGATGCATCCGGATCAGGAGGTAACAAACCAAGTGTGAACAGTTGCCCAAAGCTGTCCTGAAGGGTCGATTTTGGTACACCCGGCATGAAAGCGATGGGCGCTCAGATCATTGGGAATTTCGGTGGCACGACCGCCCCTTGAGGCTGTCCCGTCATCGCTCCTACTCAGTTTCAGCCCATCATCAGTAGCACAGGAACATCCTGTTCTTCACGAGCGGCGCCCAGCCATTCGCGTGCGTGTGCGTTTTTCGTCTGTAGTGAGATCAACGGAGCAGCACGGCTGAGAGCAACCGCCTCACGGGCACGCAAAGCCGCTGCTGCGCTGCGCGCTTCAGTCGCCATCAACGCCAGCGCGTCGCCAGCAACTTCCGTGCCGGGAGCCGTTTTCCACTCCGGGGCTGCGATCCATGAGCGCGAGAGGTCAGCTGCCCCTAGGCTCCCTGTCAGTCGTTCGAGCCTGAGAGCATCGTCCTGAGCGACGCTGATCGCCGCCGCCATCTCGCCCGATAGCGCCAATGCTCCAATACGCAACCCGGACGCCATCGTGCATGCCTCAAGCAACGGCGTCGCTTCGGCAATCGCATACGGTCTTGCGTCCAGAATCCGACGCGCACGTCCGCTGAAGAAACTGCCAAGATTATCAGCCTCATCAGCATCGCGATGCCATCCGATCTCGGCCTTATCGGTGCTCATGCTCCAACGCATATCGACCCGCTCGGCCAGCCCACGCAGGCGATCAAGCATATCATCGAGCTTTTCCGTACGATCGCGGGCGAACTCGTCAAGTAGTTGATCGAGCTTGCCATCTAGCGCACGCACATGCGCGCGCACGCCATCAATCTTTTTGCTCATAACTGCAAAACCGACTGCCGACACTCCGATGCCCGATACGTCCGTCGAGGCCATGGCCGACCGCCTTGATGTGATCGCGGATCTGCCCGACATGCCGCGACACTTCAGCGATGCGGCGCCGCTGGTCGATCACCGTCAGGCTGGCCCCGGTGAAATCCATGAGCCGCTCCGTCAGGCGCGCAACATGGGCAGTATCGTCCGCGTCCCGCGCGGCCTCGTTGCGTTCAACGATGCGGGCGTTTTGCTCGATCACGGCAATGGCCTCGCCGCGATCATGCGCGGCCATGCGCTCAGGACCAACGTGCGTCTGGCGCTCGGCATTCAGCCCGCGTTCCTGATAGCTCTGGTGGGTAAACCGCACTGCCAGCCCTGCTTTGCGGCAAGCCTGATTCATATGCGCTGCCGCCTCCGCGCGGAGCCGCTTCAGGCCAGCTTCATCGGTAAGGCCGTTCACCTTTTCCTGTGCGATCGCCCACTGATGATCGCCGGTGCGTTCGCACGGACGCGTCGAGAAGCAGACATGGGCGTGATAATTGCGCTCGTCACCGCTTTCGTCCGGTCTGTGGACGGCCGCGATCCAGGGCATTCCCAGGCGCCCGAAGTTACGCTCGCAGAAGTCCTTCACAAGGTCATGCCGCTGTGCAGGCGTCAGCTGGTGCGGGAGGTTCCAGACGATGCGACACTGGACCTTTGCATTGGCGCGGTAGCCTTCCTCCACAGCCTCCAGGGCGCGCCAGCAGGCGGCAATTTCCTCGACGGTTTCGCCCATATTGGTGAGCGACACGACATTCTGATCGACGCCGTCAGTTTCCAGCGCCGCCTCGCGCAGGATGTAGATGATATGGTCTGCCGATATGCCATGCCGCCACTTCTTCGATTTCAGCCCCATGTATCGCACGCGAAAATACAATGCGACGCGGCCGCGCCCGTCTACAAGCGGCGCCTCATATTTACGGATGGCGCGCGGCTGCACCTGAGATTTCCGGGCTGCACGGACAGCCGTGCCCGACCGTCTCCTCGCATCCGTCCGCTGACCAGCGGTTTCGCGCGCACGCGGCATGCGGACGTGGAGCGACTTGCCCCAGGTGCCGCCCATCGACCGCTCGACCTCCTGTTCAGCGCGGGCATGATCGATGGCGTCCTTTCTTGCACGCAGTTTTCGCAATATCTCGCACCGCCGCCGCGCCCCTTCGATCGTGCGGTCAGCGGCCAGCATCCGCCGCGCGGTGCGATCCCCCGCCATGAAGATGCGGCAGATCGCAGCGTCCGCTTGCGCCCAGATTTCTGTCTCCGTCTTCAGCAGCACGACATGCTGTCCTTTGCGCCGCAGGCATGGGGGGTGGGATCATCGAGCAAAAGCGAAGTTGACCGGGGTCAACGTTTCTTTCGCATTCCCACCCCCCCTGCCTTCCTTCCTGTCTGGAACTGGTTTTGCCGTGTTCGCTTCATATGGTCTGCGGGCCATACTCATCCTTGCTCTGTCGTGAGGACTGTCAGCGCCGGGCGATACAGACGAACTGGAGTAATCCCCGCAGCCACATCCAGCCAGATCGCGATGATGACCATGTTCGAAACGGAACATGGAGAATGAAGATGGATTTCAACGCAGAAGAGCTTCGCCGTCGCCGCGCCTTCGAAGGCGCCCGCGATGCCAAGGCGAAAGCCGACGCAAAGGCGGCGAAGGCGAGGCAGAGGGTCCGGGCCGCCAAGGCCCGCCTCAACGCGACCACGCGCAGCGAGCAGTGGCACAGGATGAGCGTTGGCTGGCTTGACCGTGAGGCTGGGTACACGGGTGAGATGGCATCTGCGCGCGTATATCTGCGCACCCTCCCGATCCGTGAATATGTCGAGCAGATCTCACCCTATGCGGTCAGCATGCCGGACGCCACTAACATCCAGATGGAGGCGGCGGCGGTGCGCGACAATCTCGACGCCTGGACGAAGGAGGGTGATGCTCTCCTGCTCGAACGCGCGAAGGCCGACTATGTCGCCGAATGCGCGAGTTTCGACAAATGGGAGCGCGACAATCCGGACAAGGGCGGCTGGCGTACGCAGAAGTCAACGCGGGCGCAGTGGCTCCTCATGCTGCGCACCGCCGACGCGCTGGGCATCGCCCCGCTTCGTAGCGCCAATCGCGGCCAGGCGCATGACTGGTTGCGGGCTAACGGCGGCAACATCCGTCTCGCTGCCGCCAACAATGGCACCACCGGGGACATGCCGCCTACTCCGGATCGCCCTGACGACGAAGGTGCCCCTGCTGGCAGCACCGATGCCGCGCAGGATGGCGGAGACATATCGTGAGCGGGGTGCTCGACACGCCGCGCACGGTGACGATCGGCGGCCGCACCGAGACGTTTCGCAATTACGCCGAACTCGCCGAACGTGCGGACATCTTCATCGAGGCAATTCAGAGGATTGAGGCGCGGATGAGTGCCGGTGGGTCGAGCGACGACTGGGCGAGGCTAGCTGAGGCTGCGGGAGCGCTGGAGCAGATTTGCAACATCCAGACTGAATGGCTCGCCGAACATGATGCGCAGATCGCAGCGGACATCGAGCAGGTCCGCCGGGACATCCGCAATCTCACCCTCTCATCCGACACCGACTAGACCGGAGAACAATAGTGGGCTTTATCGGCAACATCGAGACTGCATTGCACACGGCCGGGATCGCTCATACGAGCGACCCCGGTTCGCCGCTCCGGCGCGGCTGGGATTATTGGATCCCTGGCAAACCCGAGATGCGCCCGCTCCAGGCGACGGATGGCCGCGGTATCGCGCGCACGCCACATCCCCTTATTCTTAGTGAAGTGCGACTGCCGAAGAACGCTCATGCCCTCCTGGACGTCGGCATGAGCAAAGATGCACTTGTCGGCGGGATATGGCGGCAATTGCTCATTCGCCCTGGCGATGCCGATGCCAAGAACCGCAACGATCCATTTTCAGTCATCCGCTTCGACTCCTTCTGCAGCCGTGCGGAACGGCTCGTAGCCATCGTGGGGCATCAACCGCGCGATCTCGCGCTCTACTATGCAAACGTCGAGAAGCGCGACAGGAAGCTCTATCAACTTCTGCTGGCCAAGGATTTCCGTGGTGCCTGGAAGCGCGATCCGCAGATCATTCACGAGCCATGGCCGACATCAGTCCGCCGCCTCTGGCATGGTCATGAAAAAGATTATCTTCCGCCGTTCCTGGTCGCGGTTCTCTATGCTGAGACCGCTCGAGCGGCCATGAATCAGTCCGGGCTCATCGAGATGTCGGTGGACGGCGAGACACTCACAATCAAGCGCACACTTGAGCGCCTGCCCATGGCTCGCACTGAGTTTGCACCGACCGCCATCAGACGCACGGTCGATTATGCGCCGTTTCAGTCGTTTGCGCTTGATGTACCTGACGAGTTTCGTGACGAGGCCAGCCGCCAGGATGCCCGCAACTGGCTGCCGAGTGCGGCGGCGCGCATAGCGCTGATGCATGGCACCTATGGCGGTATAAACTTGACGCCAACCTCTCCAGACGAGGCAAAGCACCTTCAGGCGCTCTACGCGCGCAACCCCGCGCTCGCAAAAATACCACGCCTGAATCATGGCGAAGCGTTGCCGCGCGTCGATGTGGCTGCCTTCTGGGGGCTGACCTGGCGCAAGAATGGGGCGGTGCGTCTGCTCGAGATCGCCAATACCGCGCGCGAATGGAATCAGATATTCTGGCCAGACGGGCCCGACCTCTCCGCGCTCCCCCGTCATTTTCTCGCCAAGGCGATCGCGGTCATCGGCTATGACTGGGTCGCCGAGCAAGATTCCCGAATGGCGCTGACGATGCTTGGCGAGGTTCTTTCGAAGGACGAGAAGACGGAACTCGATTTCGAAAATTGGGACCCGTTCATGGCCAACCCCGTGGCAATTGACGATCACCTCGGCAACCGCTCCGGCGAAGAAATGCTAAAAGAAGCGGAGGCTCTGATCCCCATCCTCCCGAAGCCGGGCGAATATGGCTACACAGCACGAAGCCAGGCCCATCTCTGGCTGGACCATGAAGGTGATGACATCGCGCATTACTCCCGGTTTCAGGCGATAGCCGTCGAGCAGCATGCGCGGGTAACCAGGAAGCAGCCTCCATCCGGTCATATGTCCCACATGCCGGAGAACATCGTCGTGCTCCTGGGCCGCGAATATCGCGCTGTTTCAAATAGCGGTCATGGACAGCGAGGCCATAATCAGCCTGCGTTGCCGGAGATGACAACCGATCCTGAGGCAGCACGGGGGGCTCAGATCTTGGGCCAGCAGATATCGCCGCTTTCGACCGATCCGATGCACGCGAAGCATATCCGCGACAGATTGAAGCGCGATAGCGACACAGGCAAAGGCGAGTAACCCCCGCAGCCTCCATATGGTGATCCTGTGATGCCCGGCTGATGAGCCGGGACAAGCCCTCCTCCAGGCGTAACGCAAAACACCGTTCCAGGGTGGACCACACCCAGGAGCCGTCGGGGCTTGTCAGCGCCCGGTTCGATGATTCATGGTCGACACTTGAGGATGAGGCAACCCTGATCGACCGTTTGTTCGGAGTAGACATTGCCTCCCTTTTTGGAGATTCTGATCATGGCCGGTGATGGGTTCGAAGGAAAACGCGTTGTCATCTACGCACGCGTGTCAACGTCTCGTCAGGAGAAGAACGACCTTTCGCTGCCAGACCAGATCGAAACGTGTGAACGCTGGATCGAAGAGAATAGCGCGACCCCGACCCGGATTTTCTCCGAAGCCGGTAGCGCGATGGACGACAGCCGCCCCAGATTCCAGAAAATGATCGCGTGGACTGAAAGCGATGAGCATCCCGTCGATATCGTCCTCGTCCATTCGCTATCGCGCCTGTTCCGCAATGCCCTCGATTTCATGTAATATCGTGAGCGACTGCGTCGCCAGAAGATCCGGATCGTCTCTGTAACCCAGCATTTTGGTGACGATCCTGCCTCGGACATGGCTATCGCCATGCTGGCCATCTTCGACGAATATCATTCTGCCGAAAACGCCAAGCATGTGCGTCGCACGATGATTGCAAATGCCCTGAACGGCTTTTGGAACGGGCAGACGCCCCCTTAGGTTTCCGCAGATACGCTGTGCCCCAGCCGCGCGGCAAGGATCGGACGAAGCTCGAACACGATCCCGAAACCGTCGATCTGGTCAGATATATGTTCAAGACCTATCTCGAGTGCACGGCTGACGGGCCCGTCGGCGTGACAACGCTCGCCGACCACCTCAACCAGCGCGGCGAGCGCATCGATGGCAAGGAGTTCAGCCACTCCAGGGTCCACGATATCCTGACGAACACCGCTTACATCGGCTACGTTCTCTATAATCGGCGCTGCTCACGAACCCGGGAGTTGAGGCCCGAAACAGAGTGGATTCCCATCCCGGTGCCGCCCGTCGTCAGCGAAGAGACATTCTACGCTGTGCGCAAGCAAATGGCGGATCGCGATCCGAAAATGGGAGTCGATGCGGAGAAGACAAACACCAACCTCCTCACCAAACGCGCCGTCTGTGGCTGCGGTGGAGATGGCTGCGGATCGACGATGGGAGCTCGCACCGGCAAATCCGGCAAGCATAGCTATTATGCCTGCCTGGGCAGGGCGAATAAGGGATCGACGACATGCCCAGGCAGATGGGTTCCGAGAATGGAACTCGATACGATCGTCACTGAAGCCGTGGCCGACCATCTGACCCAGCCCGAACGTCTGAAAGCACTTCTCCAGACCTGGCTGGATCGCTCTGCCAGTGCGGTGACAGAGCGTAAGGCGGAGTTGAAGCGCTTACGCGCGCGTGTCACGGCATTGGATGGCGAAAGCGCGCTCGTGATCAAGCTCGTGCGCAACAAGACCTTCAGTCCGGACGATCCTCATATTGCCAGTGAGATCGCCAACATCCGCGCCCAGCGAATCAGCGCCCAAGCCGATATCGATGTTATTGAACGCCAGCTTGAGGCCGGGGATCGCCGCATCACACCGGAAATCGTCACCAGCTTCGGCGATCTCCTTCGGCGGAAGCTGCGGGGTCCAGACCCGCAGGCGCGTCGCGAATATGTTCAGCTTTTGATCGAGCGCGTTGAAGTGGGAGACCGGGCGATCCGCATCACTGGTAAAAACGCCGCCCTAGAAAGGGCAGTCATCGCATCTCAAAACTCAGGCGCTGCGGTGCCCAAAGCTGACCGGAAATGGTGCACCCTAGTGGAGCGTCTTCGAACCAAATTTTCGACATTTTGAAGCAATGGGTCGAGGTTCTTGAACGTACATCGTTGGGCAAAAACAAGCCTACGAGCGTTCAAGATAACGGCACGCCATTGCTAAAGGCAAAGAGGACATCAAACGGGGGGCGCTGAGGCATGGCCCGGAAACCCTCTCAATCCTTGACTGAAAAATCCTTCAGGGATGCCAGCCTCGGTAAGCCGCCTTCGGCGAAATCCTACACAACCCCCGTGTCGCTCCGCATGACCTTGAACCGCGCCGGGTTTGTCGGAGGCTCCAACTCTTGAGTAGATGGAGCCGATATGAGCAAGACGACGAACAAATTTGCGCCGGAAGTACGCGAGCGAGCGATCCGGATGGTGCTGGATCACGAGCGGGATTACCCATCGCGCTGGGCCGCGGTGGTATCGATTGCCGAGAAGATCGGCTGCTCACCGCCGACGCTGCATGAGTGGGTGAAGAAGGCTGAGGTCGACAGCGGTAAGCGGGCGGGTGTCCCAGCCGAAATTGCCGACAGGGTGAAGGCGCTGGAGCGCGAGGTTCGCGAACTGCGGCAGGCCAATGAGATTCTCCGCAAGGCATCGGCATATTTTGCTCAGGCGGAGCTCGACCGCCCGTTTCGGCGATGATTGCGTTCATTGACGATCACCGCGATGCCTATGGGGTCGAGCCGATCTGCCGCGTCCTGCCGATCGCCCCATCCACTTATCACGAGCGCGTCGCGCAGCGACAGGATCCGACACGCTTGTCGGCGCGGGCGCGGCGGGATGCGGCCCTCAAGCCGGAGATCGCGCGCGTGTTCGCCGAGAACTTCGCGGTCTACGGCGTGCGCAAGGTGTGGCGGCAGATGATGCGGGAGGGCGTGCCCGTCGCCCGCTGTACGGTCGCCCGGCTGATGCGCGAGATGGGCTTGGCCGGAGTGATCCGGGGCAAGCCAGTGCGCACGACCATCAGCGACAAGGCAGCAGCTTGCCCGCTCGATCACGTTAACCGCAGGTTCTACGCGCCAGCGCCGAACATGCTGTGGGTATCCGACTTTACCTATGTCGCGACCTGGGCCGGCTTCGTTTACGTCGCTTTCATCATCGATACCTACGCCAGGCGGATTGTAGGCTGGCGAGCCAGCAGGACAGCGCACGCAAGCTTCGTCCTCGATGCGCTGGAACAGGCGCTTTATGATCGACGGCCGGCCCATCGGGGCGGCCTCATCCATCATAGCGACCGCGGGTCGCAATACGTGTCCATCAAATACACCGAGCGCCTCGCCGAAGCCGGGATCGAGCCGTCTGTCGGCAGCGTCGGCGACAGCTACGACAATGCTTTGGCTGAGACGATCAACGGCCTTTACAAAGCCGAGGTGATCCACCGGCGAGGACCGTGGCGCAGCTTCGAAGCGGTCGAGTATGCCACGCTCGAATGGGTCGACTGGTTCAACAATCGCCGGCTGCTGGAGCCTATCGGCAACATCCCGCCTGCCGAAGCCGAAGATCAATATTATGCTGCCGCGGACAACATCGATATGGCAGCGTGACTCACAACCCAACGCCTCCGGCAAATCCGGCGCGGTTCACCTTCGAAGAGAAGGCGAAGCTTGAGCAGGACGCGGCGGGCATGTCTCTCGCGGCTTATATTCGCTGGCGTTTGTTCGATCCTGCCAGTCCACCACCGCGTAAGCGGGGAAGGCTCCGGTCGCAGATCATGCGGCCATCGCGCAACTCCTAGCGATGCTCGGGCAATCGCGGCTGGCAAACAACGTCAATCAGCTCGCACGATCCGCCAATTCGGGAAGCCTGCCATTCACCCCTGAGACTGAGCAGGCTCTTTCTTCGGCGGCTGATGATATCGCCGCGATGCGAAAGATGCTTATTAAGGCACTAAATCTGGGGGACTCATGATCCTCAAGGCATCCCAGCGGAGCGGCGGAAAACAGCTCGGCGCTCATCTCCTCAAGACCGAAGAGAATGAGCATGTCGAGGTTCATGAAGTCAGCGGCTTCATTTCGGAAACGATCGAAGGGGCAATGAAGGAAGCCTATGCCCTTTCGAAAGGCACTCGCTGCGAGCAGTATCTGTTTTCTGTATCGCTGAACCCGCCTCAGGACGTGGCAGTGGATGTTGCAGCCTTCGAAGCGGCGATACGCGGCATCGAGGAGAAAACAGGTCTTGTGGGCCAGCCGCGCATGATCGTCTTTCACGAGAAGGAAGGCCGTCGCCATTGTCATGCAGTGTGGTCACGCATTGACGCAGAGACAATGAAGGCCAAACCGCTCCCCTTTTTCAAAATGAAACTCCGCGATCTGGCGAAGGAACTCTACCTTGAGTATGGATGGGAACTGCCAAAGGGCTTCGCTGATCCGGCGCTTCGCGATCCCCGGAATTTTACGCTGGACGAATGGCAGCAGGCCAAACGATCACACGTTGATGCCCGCGAGCTGAAAGCGGCGGCTCAGGCGGCATGGAAATCTTCCGACAATGCGACATCCTTTGCCCGCGCTTTAGAAGAACTCGGGCTGTTTCTGGCCAAGGGTGATCGGCGTGGCCATGTCGCAGTAACGGTCGAGGGTGAGGTATTTCCTATATCTCGCCTCGTCGGTGAAAAAACCAAAGCCGTTACGGCGCGACTCGGCTTGCCTGACGGCCTAAAATCGGTGCAGCAGACCGTGCATATCCTCGCAGGTGATATGGGTAAGCGAATGCGACTTCATATCGCTGAAGCCCGCCGCCTTGCGGCCAACGCGATGAAGCCGCTCATAGCGCGACGTGAAGAAATGAAATCTGCCCACAAGGCTGAGCGGGCTAATCTCGCCGAGTCGCAATTAAAGCGGTCTGCTCAGGAGCAGAAAAACCGCGCGGCTCGTATTAGGGGCGGCGCTCGGGGGCTATGGGACATAATGACCGGGCGCTATTTCAAAACGCGTCGCGCGAATGAGCTCGAAGCCATGCAAGGTGTGCAGCGTGACCGCGCGCAGTCTCATGCCTTACGAGTTGCGCAAGGCGAAGATCGGCAAAAACTTCAGCAGGAAATCAGATCGAAGCGCGAACGTCACGCAACGCAGGTGCTTGCGCTATATAGGGATGCCGCCCGTTTCCGCCATGAACAGCTAAGCCAAGGAAATAACCGCGATCCTGAATTGGGCCGTTAGGTTACTCAGCGGCGTCCAGCTCGTCATCCAAGGATACGACTTCGATTGCCGGGCCCTTCTGGACGGGTAAGCTAGATGTTGCAGGTGCCATCCATGTTGGCAATTTGCCTACGAACTCGTCGGCTTGGAGCTGCTTGGCGACTTCTGCAAATGGATGACGGAAGAAATGCTGATTGAGAGCGTCGGCAAGGGCTTTCTCTTTTCCCGCACGCGCCAGCGCCAGCACAGCTTCGCCATCCTTCCAGTCGATCTTCGCCTTCACGCGGTTAATCTTTTCGAGTTCCAGCTTGGCCAGTGCATCAGGCGCGATGGTGCCGCTGGTCCAGATTTCAAAGCGCTGTTGTGACTCTCGCAAATGCCCATGCTGAGAATAGTGCGCGCGGAATGTGGGAATCTTCGCAAGCCATTCCTGCACTTCGGCCAAACTCAGAACACCCCCGGCTCCTTGCCTTTGCATTCGATGGCAGTGACCAAGGCGTTATGGTTGGTAATGGTCTGAACGTCGATATCCGCTGTCTTCCCATTGCTCGGGTCTTTGGCGGTGACGCCCATATCCATCGTCATGGCGGAGCGCCGCGATAGATAGCCCACCACCATTTCGAACAGGATGCCCCGAAGGTTCTTGTTGCGCCCCTCGATATCCATGAGATTGTTCAGCAACGAAGTCAGGCGGTCAGGGCTCGAAGAAGCATATTTAGCGGCATTCTTGAGGACTTCGCAGAGGGAGGTGATCGCCTCTCCAACGCGCTTTCCGAACAAATCTTTCGGCGTCGCCAGCATAACGCCCGCTGCATGTCCTGCGGTCAGCGCTTCGCCTGTGAAACCTTCAGCTACGATGATCGACAAAATGCCGATATCCTTGAAGCTTGATTTCAGAACCCGCGCTTTGCGGATGAAAAACTGGATTTCGTGAACCGTTAAAATGCCTTCGGCGAAGACATCTGCCACGACAAAGCCCGGCTTACTGGCCGACCCTTGCAACGGCAGTAGATAGCTTGGCCCAGCCAGATCAAACGCGAATGGGCCGATCGGCTTCAAATCCTGATCGCCCCGAATGCGGATGGCATTGTAACTTGCAAGCCCGATTTTCCGGCACCATTCACGCAGGCCGTCCAATACTACGCGTTCGGTGATGTCCCGTGCGCGCATGGCAGCAGGCGTACCCAGCGCCAAGCTCGGAGCCGTATGGAAGCAACGGCCATACTCAGGGTCGTGGAATTCTTTGAGGAAATCAGACTTGATGAGACGGTTCATGACCGTTTCAGCCGGGACTTGCCCCGTCTTTGGCCTTATTGTCGCGCCGCTGACTACAGCGAATTGCTCAGCAGGGATCACGCCGCCACGAGCTATAACGCCGTCGATTGCGGCTGCCGTGATCGAATTGGTTTCGCGGAGATCGCGCAAGAAATTATGCCAGAACCGTTCTACGTTCCGGTCCTTCTCCAGATATAGAAACGCTTCCCGCTTAGGCAGAAGCGGAACAGGGAAGCTGCGGATTGGAGGCTTGGCCCGCGATACGCGCTGGCGCGCCGCCTCTGCGGATAATCCAGATGCGACAAGAGCCTCAACGATCCGTGAGGAACGAGAGGGACCATGCTCGGAAAGGTACTGCGCAACGGTAGTCATAGGGGCATGTCACACTGCTTAATTTATTAATTCAACTACCTTCATGCCCCTCGATTTTCAAGTGCTGTCACGAGCTGTTATATTTCAATGACTTACGTGGCACTTTTTGGCAGCTATTTTTCACCCTCTGTCACAATGGTTTTTGGAGCCGCAATTTTAGCCTGCTTTGACATCCGACAATAGGGCCTGAGCATTGCCTCCGCATTGATTGGCGATTGATGGCTTGCCCGGTTATCGGAGCCACTTGATAATCCAGCGATTTGAGACCTTAGGACATTCAAACCTGTAGGTGACAAGGCGTTTCAGCCTTCTCCACGTCGTTGCGATCACAGATGGCACCCAGCTTAGTGACGATCCTGTCGTTCTCCGCACGCTGGCCTAATCAAGGGCGGCGAAAACGCGGAGGAAATCCCGATGATAATCGCCAACTCAGAGCTACAAAAGAAATCCAATGCCCAGCTTGCCGCTCTTTTTCAGCAATGTGCAAAAGAGATTGCAGCGCTTCCGAAACCAAACGTTCGCCGCGAGGAGCTTTCGATCCAGCTTGCGAAGATCGAAGCTGAGCGCGCCCGGCGTGGTCCCGGCCTTTAGGGCTGGCCGCTACATATAGAATGCCAACTGATCGAGCGTCAGCAAGGCCTGTAACGCTCTGGCCATTGTGTATTCGCTGCCCGCTACCCTGCCATGGCTGACGGCATGACGGGAGCCTGCCGTGCCTATGTCGTCCTTGTTAAAATCGGCATAGGTGTAATCCTTGAGATATTTCCCAAACTCAACCGGGAAAAACAGAGTGTCCTTGCCGCCCGCCCTCTGCTCCGCCTGATCAATCATGAAATCGGGCAGTTTGTTGGAACGATAAGGCCGCTGTCCATGCACATGATGATAGGCGTCCGACATCACACCCTCGATCTCGCTCAGGATGATTTTGACAACGGTGACGGGTTCAACGTTTTTGAAAGCGTTAATCGCTGGCCTCAGAATTTTTTCACGCTCCTTAAGGTGCGAGCGCTCCATCCAGCGCGCGAACATTCGTTCCAGCCGGGTTTCGTCAAAAGCCGCTATCAGGCTTCGCTCTGTGTCATCGAGTGGAAATTCAGCCTCGATCATTCCGAGCAATGCCCGAATTTCTGCGGTCCCCAGTTCAAGAAACGGGAACCAACCTGCATCGACCATCCCCTTGAATGTCGGCTCATGCGCAAGGGAAGCATAGAGGTCTGCATAGCGCATACGCCGAAAGAGAGTGCCAAGCGCACGCTTGGCCTCTTCCACCACTAAATCACCATCAGGATTGAAATCGAAATAAAGGGCAAAACGCCATCCTTCGCGCAAGATGCAAAGAATTCGGTCCTTTGGTCCGACTTCGACAAGTGGGAACCACAGCCCGGTGATATCTGCGATATCGTTCTCGAACAGTACAGTTCCAGCCGCCATAGGGCCGGGGCGCTTCAAGGCACTGTATGTGCACATCGCAGCTTTATCGACCCACAGCTCTCCAGTGTCGTCCGGTCGCAGCACCATAAAAACGGTCTGGGCTCTGCTCAGGCTGGGGTATTCTCCGACAAGGTTCGCGCTGCCCTCTATACAAGAAGCGAGATTTCCTATGATTTTTTGGAATATTGCTTGATCGGACGTCAAGGCCATTCGCGTCCACATCTCAGCAGATTGACCGCCTTGAGCAGCTTCCGCAAGAACACCAGCCATTATCATGTCTTTCAGGCGAATAGGTTCGCCCAAATTGCCTATGTCTGCTGCCTTGGGCGCGGGTATATCATCGGTGACAAGATCGCTCATCGTTTCAATATATGCGCTGTTGAGTTAGCTGACCAGATTTTGGTGCATATCCCCCCGCTATCGCGCCACGCGCCAGTTACGCCGAAGCTTTCTAGTTGGAGGCGTTATGACACAGACAACACAGCCTATTGTCATCGACTATTCTCGGAATTTTCTGCCCGGCTCGCCGCTCGCCGTGACGGTCATTCTTTCAGATCAGACTTGGGATTTACTCACCAAGCATATTGATGATGTCTGCCATTTTGGCGCGCCGGGCTTAATGCCGCTCAACCTCAGAATTGAGCGCTACATAGAGATCGAGGCGGCAGTCCGCTGTTATACGACAGAGGATGCTCTTGACGAGGCGAACGATCTAACAGGGGAAATTCCCTTCTGACCGTCTCGCTATCCCCCCGAATCTGTGTAGGACGCGGCGCAATTATGAATGAGGTTCAGATGGCCTGAACCTTGTTCAACAGGAGGCATTCCGATGGAAAACAACCCTTACAATGCGGGGAGCCGCGACGCCAGCAATGGCCAAGGCGCGGCCAATCTGAAAAATGCGCCTTCGCAGGCGCGCGAGAGATACAATGCCGGGTACGCGGCCGAACGTCAGCGGCAGCAGAATAAGACCTAACAGCCCCCTTTCGTGAAAGAGTAGCGCCGCCGGATAATCCAGCGGCGCTTTTTTATGCGCTGAAACTTGCGAGAAAATCGGCTGCGGCCTGCGCCTTGCTCGCGGCGGTGAAAATCGCGCGACTATCGTTCTTCAAAACCTTAAGCCAGCTTGCGATATAGGGTGCATGATCCTTGCGGGGATCGCTCGGAAGGCCAAGCTTGCCCGCGATGAAAGCCGCGCCAAGCTCTGCGACCAGTTCCTCGACGGCGTAGGATTCAGAACCGAAACGCCCCGATAAATCGCGATCCAGCCGCAACTCGCCTCCGCTCCAATGCGTCAGCTCATGGCTCAGCACTGAGTAATATGCTGGTGCGCTTGTGAACCGGGCATAATCTATCATCTCGACCTGATCGCTTTCCGGCTTGAAGCAAGCGATACCGCCGCCATGGGTGATATGTGCCGGGATGCTAGAAAAGAACCGCTCGGCGCGCTCGATGCGTTCGCTCTCTGAAAGCTGTGGGATTTCCGGGGACATGTAGCCGTCCACCTGATCGGCGTTGAACACGCTGTACCTTCGGGCAACGAAACGCCCGCGAGCCTCGCCGTCTTGTTCCTGCTTTCCTTCCGCTTCGCTAAGGTTCTTCCAAAAGAACACGCTTGCCGATTTCTCGCCTTTGCGGACCTGACAGTCCTTATCCTGCCATTGCTGGTAAGTTGCCCATGTGCCCGACTGGTAACGCTTTGCCTCTGCTATCATCCATAAAGATATGACGTTCAGCCCGCGATAGTCGCGCCCGCTGGCGACATTCACGGGGCAAGCAATGTCTTGCGCCATGCGATGCCATGGCATTTTGAACTCTGCCGCGCCCTCCTCGATAGCCGTAACGATTTGGTTGGTGATGGTTTCATAGATGGTTGCTGTCATGGCCTTTTCCTTGGGCTCGGGTTGCGTGATGCAACCCGTTGCCTGTCGGCGAGACCGGGGGTGGAAAGGCGCAATGCCGCCATTGCCGGAGGGGTATCACCTGGCCTGCACGGAAGCGGAGCGGAGGAAGGTTGGGGAAACCGTCAATGGCCCGAAGGCTTGGGCTTCGCGCCGCGTCAGGGGGAAGTCCCCCTAAGCGCGATAGGGATTGTCACCCGAAAGGGCCGAGATCGACGCCACAAGCGTCAGCTCGGGGCAACGCCTAAAGCCCGGCCCGCAGAGGATCGCCCCTTACAGATCTGAAAAGTTTGCATTTTTCTCATGCGGGAAGATTGTTGTTACCCTCGACGGACCGACCATCGGTTAATGATATGGCTGGAGCATTTTTGTAGGCTCCAGCCGTCACTTATGCCGACAATTTTTCCAGCCCTTGGTAATGTGCGGGCGCAACGCTTTCGATCATCTCAAGAAGATATTTTACATTTTTCTGACTTTCTGAAACTATTGCTGGATCAAATCCTTTTCCGGTGAAGTGTGAATTATCATTCGTGAATTTGTAAATTGCAGCTTTCTTGTCCTCATCGAACGTGATGGTCTCCATTTTTTTATAAAGCTTGTCATTCGATGGAGAGTGGAACTCAAGAAACGTCTCAAGAAGTTTTCGGGCCACGTTCGGCATGTGGTAACAAGATGCGATCGTTCCATCAGACTTAAAATGATACAGGGTCTTGAAAAGAAATTGATATTCGGTCTGATGGTCGATGAGTAGTTTGTCCAAACTTCCGATTGTCGCCACGCGGTCGCTGGCAGTCTCGGTGCAAATAATCATGTAATGTGACGTGTTCTTCTTTGCATTGTCGAGCCAGTTCAAAAGCAGTTTCAAGAATTCGAAATTATGTGTAAGCAGGAAAACTTGCTTAGCGTTTTTCACAGCATTTTTCAGGCAGGCGAATGCTTGGTAGATTGCAGAGGAATCTAGGCTCGAAATTGGGTCGTCGATAACCACGATCCCTTCCGCCACATCGAACTCCTGATCTCCGAGATGCGTGACGAAATAGATGAATGCAATGGCCGTCTTTTCGCCTTCACTAAGACGCTTTGCTGGCTTCCCACGCCGTAACAGCCGATAGCCTTCATCAGCAGAATGAAACTCAAGATCAGTGCGGCCAAGAAAATCACGAAGGCGTTTTGTCATTTCAGACCCGCCCGCATGAGCGCTCGATACCTTCGCCCGCTTTTCCTTTATCGACGCTAGCAGCGCTGCCATGCTGCGCGGATCGGGAAATTCCGGCGCGCCATTTGTCAGCTTGGCCGCCTCAATGTTGTGTCCCTCGATCTGCTTCTCAAATTCCTCAACCTGCTCGGCAATCCCCGCGAGATAGTGCCGTTCCAGTATTTCCCGTGCCTTCCCCTTGGCTGACGAGAATTGTGCCGTTTTGATGTTGTGCCGGGCAAGGATGTTATTGAGCTGGTTCGCTGCCTCCAACAGCGCAGCGGCCTCGATGTCCGCTTCGGTATCAAATGCGCTCGATCGCCGAATGAGTTTGTCAGCAAGGATGGCGTCAAGGTCAGTGAAGCGTTCAAGGCAGGCAGACCGGGCAGCTTCCCAAGCCTCAACCGCGATCTCGTATTCTTTCCAAAGCTCGGCGTAGAGTGATGACTGGGCGGCGGGTTCTATCTTCCGCAAACTATCCGCCAGCCGCAGACCCGTGGCCATTGCCGCTTCGATCTCGGTCTTGAGCAACTGGTCGGCTGCGCCGAAATGCTGGGCCAGCGCTTCAGCGCGATCAGCCGGGATAGGCTGCGCGCAATATTCGCAAGAGGGTGAAGAATGTTCGCGGTGAAGCTTGATCCCTTCCTCAACCCATTTGGATATTTCAGGATTTTCGACGAGACGCTTCAACGCGCCTTCCTGAGCCGTTTTCCGCGTAAGGCTTTCGACCGTGCGGGAGAACCGGGCGCAGACATCTGTGAATGGTTCAAGCTCACCGTCACTGTCGCGTAGCTGCGGCGGCAATCCAAACTCACTGACCGGATCGGCCTGCTCCTGCCGGAGCGTGGCGCGGCTAACCTCAAGTTCGTCGTCGGCATAGGTCTTCAGCGGACGCAGGCGGGCAAAGTCTTTCTCCGCGTCAGGCTTGCGATAGCTACGAAGCGATGCGCCGCTGGTGGCCTCACCAATGGTTTTTGCGACGGCTGAGAAAACTTTGCCCTTGTCATTCGTCGCCTTTTCCGTGGCGGTTGATATAGCCTTGAGTTGCAATTCGCGGGCATCATAGGTCGCTTGTTCCTTACGAACCTCTTCGGCGAGTTCCTTATTCTCGACGCCGACAATCAGGATGGGACGGATAGGCCCATCGAATTTCCCGATATTCGCCTCCACGTAATCGGCGTTGAACACCCGCAGTTTGCGGCTGTATTTTTGGCCTTTGGCAACCGCGCCGCTTTCCCCATCGACTGCGAATTCAAGCAGCGGATATTCTGTGTGCGCGCCGTCGTTCAATGCTGAAAACAGGCGCGAGAGCGTGGTTTTGCCTGCGCCGTTTTCGCCGTAGATCAGGTTGTAGCGTGAGAATGCCTTAAGCCCCGGCGCTTGGGTATAGTTGCCGAAGACGCCTAAGTTTTTGATCGACTTAATGGCGGTCAGCATCCCTCATTCTCCCCCTGCTTTTTCGGCTCCCAGCCCTTCATGAAGTACGGCTGGCCATTATCGACATTCACGTCGGTCGACTCCTCTCCGTATTCGCCCGGTGGCCCCAGCACGCTCGCTATGCGAAATTGCATTTCGCTAGGATCACCCTCGGCAGGTAGGTCGTATCGTTCCGGCAGGTGCCGCATCTGATGGGTGTAGTAGAACCACACATCATTGCCCTTCAGAAGCACGAGAAGTTGGCGAACGCGCCGCCTTAGCGCGATTTCATCCGCTGGCGTCGGCCTCGAAAGCCAATCGCGTTTCGAATATGTGAGATCAGTCAGGAGGCGGATCAGCTCTTCGGCATACTCGCTGGTTTCTGCGGTAAGCTGAACGTCGATCTGAACAGTCAGGTCTTGGGAGTGCTGGGCATCATGGATCAGCCTGCCCTCGTCCATCGTTGCGTAGGCTAGGTCTTTGTCAAATCGGGGGATCACGCGATCCTTGAAAATCCTATCAAGGAGGCTTGGGGCAGTGTCGTTGGGGGCGGGCACTAGCTTCGGCGTGTCGATCGCATAAGCGATCGTATCGCGTGGCACGCCTAGATAGGCTGCAATGCGATCCAACTCCGGCATCGTAACCGCCGCATTTTCATTCTCGATAGATCGAATGCGGCGTTCACTGATACCAACCGCATGCGACATCTCTTTCTGGAGCGATCCCTTTTCGAGCTGCGACCGGAGCTCTTTTATCAAATTGCCGTTTGGCGTGACCTTTTTCATCGTAACCTCTATGTTTGTGTTCTGGTCACGAAGCTACAACAGATTGCCATGCTTGGGGCGGCACGTAATCGGCAGGCAGCGGCACATGATCGGCACGCATAGATGACAGGATTTTAGATGGCCGCATTGTCATTGCCCTTTTACCGGATTTTTTCGCGTTCGAATTTCTTCATAAATTCTTTTCAGTTATTGGATTTAACCTAAACCACCCCTTTCGGTTTGGCCAGATTCAGGTTTCACGCAATTCACAAATGAATGGCATCCGTGAAGCTTGGGGATAGAGAATATTTTCCTATGGCGTTCCGATATATGTTCCCTGTATGTTCTAGTCATGGGAACATATCAGGGCGACAACACGACAGGCTTTCAGAGCCCTGCGCAAGACTACATTGAGCCTGTGGTCGATCTCGCGCGCCTGCTCGATCTGCGGCGTCCGGGTCTATATCCCGTCCGGGTTGTCGGCCAAGAGCTTCGCTCAAGGGGAATCCATGCGGGCGATATCCTGATTGCGAATGCCAACTCGGAGCCAACGACGGGGAAGGTTTGCGTGGCCCTCCTCCATGGCGAATTCATTCTCGCCACGTTGACCCGTGATGGGGAGGACTGGTGGCTGCGTCCGTCCAGCGGCAACCCTGTGCAGGTTGATGGCGATGTGGAAATCTGGGCCATGATAAAGGCACTCGTGCGAACGAAGGTGTGAGCCGTGTTCGCGCTGATTGACGGCAACAGCTTCTATTGCTCGTGCGAGCGGGCCTTTGATCCGTCGCTCCGCAACAAGCCTGTGGTGGTCCTGTCCAATAATGACGGCTGCGTAATCGCCCGCACAAGCGAGGCGAAGGATTTGGGATTAAAGATGGGCGAGCCCTGGCACCTGGCGTCGAAGCGGCCTGAGCTGAAAACCGTCATCGCCAAAAGCTCGAACTATGTTCTGTATGGCGACATGAGCCGCCGGGTTTTCGATGTGCTCTCCGGCGAAGTGCCTCGAGTTCGAGCCTTACTCGATCGACGAAATGTTTCTCGATTTCGCAGGGCTTCCCGTCAATCTCGTGGCTTTCAGCGCTTCTCTCCGCGCCAAGGTACTCAAAGTCGCGAAGATCCCGACATGCGTTGGCATTGGCCCGACGAAGACGATCGCCAAACTTGCAAACAAGCTCGCGAAGGCTGATCGCACGGGCTGCGGCGTCCTTGATCTATCATCGCCCGACACGAGGGCGACCATCTACCAAATGGCAGACATCTCCGATGTCTGGGGGGTGGGGCGGGCGTCCATGGCCAAGCTTGAAAAGCTGGGCGTGCATACACTTTCTGATTTTGTCGCGCTTGATCCCGAGCTTGTACGGGGGATGCTGACGGTAACAGGACAGCGGACCCATGCAGAGCTGCGCGGAATCTCGTGTATGCCGTTCTCGGAAGCGCCGGCATCGCGAAAGAGCATCGCCTGCACGCGGAGCTTTGGGCGGGCGATCACTGACTTCGACGAAATGCGAGAAGCGGTCGCGACTTATGCGGCGCGGGCCGCAGAGAAGCTGCGCCGCTTCAACCTGCGCGCGGGAGCCATGCAGGTGTTTATGCGGACGAACGAGTTCAACGATGATCCGAAATATTCGAATTCGGTTACGCTTGGCGTCGAGGCAACCGCAAACTCGTTTGCGCTAATCGGGACAGCCACGCGCGCGGCGAACGCCATGTGGCGGGACGGATTCCGATATTTCAAGGCGGGCGTCATTTTGCTCGACTTGTATATGCCGAACGAATTGCCCGCCGCCGACCTGTTCGCCTCCCGCGATCCAGATAAATCGAAAGCGCTCATGGTCGCGCTCGATGCCATCAATGGCCGCTATGGTCGGGAGAGCGTTAGACCGGGCGGCTTGGCCAAGCGCTCCGGTGGCTGGGCGATGAAGCGCGAGAATTTGTCGCCCTGCTACACGACGCGCGTGGCGGACTTACTCACGGTCAAAGCCTCATCTTGTTCCGATAAGAAAAGGCCGATCGAGAGCTAATGCGCATCCAACCCGCGCTGAGGTTGGTCCCTCGGAAGGAGGCAGGGTCACTAGGGGCTGGCACGCCCGCTAGTTTGTCTCGATGGGCAAAACCATCGTGCGGGGTCCACGGGCGGCAAACGCCTTGGTCATGGGGTCACGGGGAGCACGAAGGCTCTCCCGGTCGATGGGGTTTGGGGAGAGCGAAGTCTCCCCATTGGTGCTGATCCGGCTCGATGCCGCGATCAGCACCAATGGCCGGAGGGATGCAACGGGAACGCGCAGCGGGTTCCCTTGCCAAGATGGCGTGTAGTTACACGCACATCTTGCGGTTAGCGTAAGCACGTTATCACTGCTTCATTTCGGCCATATCTAGGTCTGGGTCTTCGCACGCCAACAGCGCCACTTGCTCCATCGCCGCATGGATGACCGCACGGGCTGATTGTAGGCCTTGATGCTCGTATGTAAGCATCGCTGCATAGGAAGCCATACAAGCCGCGGCCTTATCAAGAGGCATTTGCTGATGCGAAAGCAAGTGCTCCATAGCAATTCTAAGGGGAGACAGATCGGTATGGGTATCGTCTTGCACGTCGATCAATCTCCCCAACGCCAGCATAGATTTTGAAACTAACGCACCTGCGAAGTTTGAGAAGACCTATTTTTGCGTGAGCGTCGTTACCGCTTTCGGCGAGGTCGGTTGTGCAGCAACGGTCACCTGCCATCCTTTTTCTGCGACAGCCTTTGCTACGGCGTCTTTGACAGCCGCATCTATTTTCGCCTGTAGCTCCTTGTCAGACGTCTTCGCCCCCGCCGACGCTAGAACATAAAGGCGGCGCACCGCGTTATCTGCTTTCACCTGCTCTATAAATTCAGCGTTGCCCAGATAACCAGCCATGTTTAAATTGCAGGAATTGGCAAAGTTGCGATCAAGCGCGGCGAGATTCTCAGTTAAAGTTCCAACGGTAACAAGATTCGTTCCGTAGGCTTCCTCGGAGGACAAACTGATGACTTCCGAGGGCTTGAAGTTTGGCTTTGATGACGACGTGACGGCTTGGCCCGTGAAAGGCGTTGGCTCTGGGCATAGCAAAAATTTACCATCAGGAAGCGCGATCCATGCTACAAATCGACGTTCGCCCGTTGAAGTCCATAAACGTGTTTCTGTCTTGTGGGCCGCCATCGGCCTGTTCTTTATTGCGGTTATCGTTGAGGCGCATCCGCTCAATCCGAATGCCAACAGTGCAATCACGCTTATCTTCATCATGCCAGTTCCCCCCTTGAGAGGGAGCGAGCGTAGCAGATCACTCAGATCGTGTTAGCCCAATAAGGAAGCCGAAAAATGAAACTATTCAGTCACAGTTGTAGACTTTATACTTTTTGGTTTACGGACTGACTTCAAAGGGGCTGCTGTAGCTTGAGCGGCAGCAGCTTTCGGCTTGCGACCAAGCCCGATCTTGATTGCAAGATTGCGGCGCGATTCTGCATAATTTGCTGCGACCATCGGATAGTCTTTGGGAAGTCCGAAAGCCTCACGATAGCTGTCCGGCGTAAAGCCATTGAGCGATAGGTGCCGTTTCAGCATCTTATACGGGTTGCCATCGATCATGCTGACCAGATGGTCCGGCTTGATCGACGCGCGGATGGAAACTGCCCCCTTGGGCTTTTCTTCCACTGGCTTAACGGGTGCGCCCAACCCCTGCAACGCGCCATAGACTTTTTCGATTAGGCCGCCAACGTCGCTCGCCGCCACACTATTATTGCTGACATGGGCAGAAACGATGTCAGCGGTCAGGGTGATAAGTATTTCGTTTTCAGCGCCCACAATATTCTCCATTTTCTTAATATAATGGCTGTTAGCGAACTCGGGACAAATAATCCATTGTCGCAACCGATTTCACAAAGCGTCTCGCGCGCAAACGCTTACCTAAACCAAACTACCGTGAGGTCGATCCATAGGTTGACCACCGTAATCGCTATGCCATAGTTGCGCGGATGTCGCTGAGGTTCACATGGCAACTTGGTCCAGTTACCAATCTCTTATCCAACTTGCAGCCGCGCTAAATTTTGGGTTTGCAGGATTTGACTTCCTTTTTGTCAGGCGATTGGAAGAAGCAAAAAAAGCCAGAGAGAATATGGTTCGGCAAATGTTAGCCGAAAGGAAGCAAGGGGCTGCACGACCCACTCTAAGTGCCGCAAGAAACTCAGCGGTTAAATCACGCTTGGAAAAACTAGCCAATGTCGAAGCCGCCAAAGCAAGATGGAATGCTACATTTTCGGTTATTTCTGGAATCGTCTCGATATTTCTGCTGGGATATATGTCTGTCGCAGCCAACGATGAGGCCAGCATAGGCTTCTTGGTATCTTTTATTTTCGTTAGTTATCTATGGTTTTCTATTTCGTTGATGTGGATGTTAGGGGCAAGAACATACCTACGATTTTTCGTAACCAGATTTGCAAATGGGGATGCAAAATAACGAATGGCCAGAATAGTATGTGATGACATTCAAAAACTTGAGGATGATCTTGTTAAGAAATGTCCACATTGTGAAGAAGAAATACGTTGGTTTATGTTTGCATTGACCGAGGTAGTGAGTCTTCACGATCATCAATTTGACGAATATGGGTTCAATCCCGTTAAACTTGACGAAAGGAGAAGGCTTTATGTATGCTCTTTTTCATGTGGCGGAGAAGCCGTCTTTGATTGGAAAAATGCCGAAGTTAATGATCTTGATGTCATTTGTTAGGCTGAAGGGTTAAAATGGTTGCCGAAGCAATTGACGCGCGAGGAGATACGGAAGTGCATTTCCGGAGCGGACTAAGATATCGATCTTTAGGAAAGTTCTTTGAGGCAGCGTTAAACAGGCGCGATCTCTCTTTAGAAGAGGTATCGCATAAAACTGGCTTGAGCGAAGATGTTCTGCGTCAACTAATTCAAGACGAAAGAAAATTTGATTCCGGCGTAGTAAAAAAACTAAGGCCACTTTTTCCTACGACTTATAGATCATTCTCCAAATGGCAGGATGACATTGATAAGATGAATTCAGCCAAGATATCTAGCATGTCAAAAATCGGAAGCCCTCGGCGTAAATTTGGCTGATGGACGCCAATGTTTCAAATTAGTTTTTGCCCAGATGCCTAAATAGAGTTGCACGACCTACGCCATAGCGCGCCGCCAAGGCGTCGGCCTTAATCTGGCTTCCCTGCATTAACTGCCTTGCCTCCACGATCTGTGCCGCCGTCATCTTCGGCCTACCGCCAAGGTGGACGCCGCGTTGGCGGGCGGCTTCGAGGCCAGCGCGGGTCCGCTGGGAAATCATCCGCCGCTCGATATGGGCGAAGAGGGCGAGGATAGTGCTGTAAAGTTCTCCGGCTTCCGTCCCGGTGTCGAAATTCTCAGTAAGGCTGACGAGGCTTGCGCCTCGGTGGTGGAGGTCGGCCATGATCGACATGACATGGGGGATAGACCTGCCAAGGCGGTCCAGCTTCCACACTACCAGCTTTTCGCCCTGGCCGATTGAGGCCAAGGCTAGGTCCAGACCTTCGCGGGAGACGGCAACGCCCGTGATACTGTCCTCAAAGATCGGATCGCATCCGGCGGCTTGTAAGGCATTGATCTGTAAATCACTATTCTGGTCTGCCGTGCTGACGCGGGCGTAGCCTATCAGCCGGGTTTTCGTTTCCATGTCCTGTGTCCGGCTGGAGTCTCATGAACCATCCTCAGTGAGACTGCCCATTTCGAGGCAAAGCCAAGATCACCAAGGACGGCAAAACCGCCGTTTCCTTGGCTAAATATTTAACACAAGCCGTATCGGAATTGAAGAAAAAAGAGTATCGCCAAGGATGGTTCTTGAGACTGTATAAAGTACAGAAGCCCGCCGATTTTGAATGACTTGCCATCCGATGGGGTGGCGTCTTTCGGATGGGGCAAAAAATGAGCAATAACGGTCTTCTTAAATCGGCATTCATGGCTTCCATGCTTGCAACTGCTTGCATATCAACGTCAGCATTAGCGCTTGAAGCAAAGCAATGTCTTCCAATGGCTGAGATGAATGCCGCTTTAAAAGCCGAGGGTCAGCGCACGATGATCATCGGTGATCGCGTTTATGTGGACAGCCCGACCGATGACATCATGGACGCGCGTTTCAACCGCTTCGTTAATACCGTCACATCGAACGCGGATGGCTCCTTGGGCTATCAGCTTGAAGGCGACAAACCTCGCGCCCAGTCATCAAATAAGGTTTGCGTAGGGGCAAAGCTTACCAACGTCCAATTGCTCGATGCGCGTAAGCCGGGAATTAACAAAGCCGCTCTGCTGGGTGGAGCGTTCAACGAGGTCATCATCAACAGCGAGAAAAACGGTACGCGGCCTATGGTTGTCGCTGATAGCGTCCATTCTGATGCCAACGGTTCAGACCGTATGGGCCTTCCCGTCGTTATCTTGGGTAATATGGAGATGAGATATGGTGGCGTGGTTTCACGTCAGCCGGATGGCCGACCTATCAACATGCTTCGTATGACCAGCTTGGATTATACTGCCGCTGGCCTCGCGCGCCTGAATCCGCAAGTGGCGATGGTTTCCCCGAAATAGAAAATATCTAAACGTCAAATCCGCCACCCGGTGAAGTAGGTGCAGGTCCGGAAGGCGGCGTTAAGGCTGCAATCTGCTTCGGCGCGTCCAAAGGTTGTTCTGCAGCCAAAGCAGCTTTGTGATGTTCTCTCAAATTGAGGTCTGACGCTATCGCCGGACCGTCAAGCGTAGAAGCAAAGGAATTTAGAGCCGACGTTTCAATGGATGCGTTTCCCATACCTTGCGATAAGATATCTGCACGAGCTTCCGTTGACATCGGCGTATCGGATTTTGCTACTTCAGCGTTCAGTTCTACCTTTTGGCCATTCATCTTCGCGTCGGTTTCGTACTGTTTCGCTTCCTTCAAATCTCTTTCAAGCTCGGTTCTCAGTGCCGGATCGGCATCGAGCTTGGCATCCAATGCTTTCATCTCGTCCGTCCACTGGTTCGGCGGCAAGCTCTGCATCTTGGCTAGAAGGGACATCTGATCGACCATCTCGGTAGCCTTGGCTTCCGTTTTTCCTTCTTTCTTCAGCTTTTCCATCAGCCATTTGCGAAGAGGGGTGTCGCCTTTCAACTGGTCGGCAAACTCACCCCATTCTTCCCCAGTCATTTCGATCCCGGCGTAGGAGTGCCTCGCCTGCGCCCATTCCTCTCGTTGACGCTCCTGCTCATGGATGTGATCGATGGCGTCCGCGAAATCTTCGAACCATTCGGCGGATTCTTCTTTTTCCTTTTGAGCCATTTCCTCTCGGGTAAGTTGGCTTAGTGAACCAACCCCGTTACCGATAGTCCATTCTGATGTGCCGGGAATGCGTTGCGCGAAATTCGCTTTTGCTTGGACCGCTTCCTGAAAAGATGCAGAGCCGCCGATAGGGGCGTCCTGATAGAATAAGATTTGCTCCGCTTGAGCCATATCCGGTTGGGGCAGCTTATCTTCACTTTCATTGTCTTTAGCGTGGTCGCTCATTGGTCAGATAATAATCGAACATTATTAATGACAGTTATGTAAATGATAAAATGCAGATAAAATTCGTCTCAATTTTTATCTAACTGTAATTTGGCGCTGTCTTATATATTGGGCTGTCGCGGCGGGGAGCCATCATCCCCCTTTGAGATTTTCTCGTCGCGGCACCCTAGCAGGTAAACATTTTTAGATACACATTGTGTATCTTGCTGTGATATGATGATGGAAAGGAAACGACCATGCCAGCACCGCAAGCCGCAGATACACATGTCAAAGCCGTCAATCTCAAAATGCGGGAGGATACTCGCGCTCTAATCGATCGTGCAGCCCAGATGCAGGGGCGTTCGCGAACGGATTTTATGATCGAGGCTTCGCGCCGCGCAGCGGAAGACGCTATTCTGGATCAGACCGTGATTTCCGTCGATGCCGATACATATGGTCGTTTTCTTGCAATGCTCGACGCGCCGCCGCAACCAAATGAAAGGTTGCGTAAGACTATGCAGACCAAGGCACCTTGGGAACCCCAGTGAGTTTTGCTGCGCCCACGCCGCTTGCGGATCATCATAATCTCGACAATTTCGACTCAGGTGTGGCTTCGCTTGATGAATGGTTGCGCCGACGCGCTCGCGCCAATCAGGCCGCAGGGGCAAGCCGCACGTTCGTCATCTGCGAAGGCGATGATGTGGCGGGGTATTACGCGCTGTCGTCCGGCTCGATCAGTACGATCGAAGCCAGCGGCAGGATGCGGCGGAATATGCCTGAACCTATCCCGGTAGTGGTTCTCGGTCGCCTCGCTATTGGCAAAGGCTACCAAGGCCAAGGAATAGGTCGCGCCATGGTCCGTGACGCAGCCAAACGGGTGATCGCCGCAGGCGATGAAATCGGCATACGCGGCATTGTCGTCCATGCGATCAGCGAGGAAGCCAAATCCTTCTATCTGGCGATTGGGTTTCTGCAATCACCGACCGCCGATATGACATTGATGATCCCGATTTCAGATTTGAAAGCCGCGCTGTGATTGCATGAAGCCAAGCGTTCACGGCACGACGGTTCCCATTACCAAGGCCATACGGCAAAAGCTTCGCGCGGAAATCAAGCGTACGGGTGTTACGGCCATGATGCTACTAAAGGAAGCGCCGGATTTGCCGGATGGATTGACTGTCGCGCATGTGAACCGCTGGATCGGCGGGGTTATCGACGCAGCACGAGCGCGGCATATCGACTATGTAATGAGCAGATGGGCAAGTCTGCCAGATAATGCCGGGCGCGTGTCGTCCAATGGCTCTCCGCTACCCAAGCGCGGCAAGCGCTTTGCGGACAGTGCAAAACGTATCGAGGTAACAGCGGAAATGTCGAGGTTGCTACGATCAGAACTTGCTCGGACGGGCATCGATCATGCCACCCTGCTTGATGGCATGAGCCACGTTCCTGAAGGTCTGAACGCCCGTATCATCGCGGGTTGGCTATATCGACAGGCTGCGACGACCAACGAAATTTACTGGGCGTTTGTGATGACGTGGCTCGGGGCCGCGCCGGATTTATCTGCTCCGCTGTCGGTTCCACTACGCAAGCCGCGCAAAATACACCTATAAAATTATCGTGATCAGAAGCTGAATTCGTGCTTTGTAAAATCATAGGAAACGCCATTGTACATGACCTTGAAAAGCGCTTCTTTGGCCCTTTGATTTCCGCAAGCCGCTGCGTGATCGAAAGCGGTGCGTAAATTGGCGTCTCGTGCCCAAGGATCAAATATCGCATTCTCACATGCATATTCTACAAATTGATAGCTATTTTCGATGCAAGCAACATGCATGGGGGTCATATCCAAAAAGCTACTCTTTGCTTGATTCAACGACATACCGCCATCAATAAAAGTCTTTAATGAATCAACATCGTCATTTCTAGCTGCTTCAAATATATCAATAATCATTGCTCGTTTTATCTTATGATAATCATCTGTCATAAGAAGTATCCCTTCACGGAATTTATTATTCTATTTGCTTCCTCCGTGTCACTAAAATAATATCCCTCCATTTCCATAATGATACCACCTTTAGGCGTAAGAACATTAGATTTATCGTCAATTCTTTGTACAACCGCAATGTCAGTGGATTTATTGTTCGCCGTGCGATGTCTAGTGCTATTTTTAGTTGAATGTTTAAATAGGAATGGATCGACTGCTAACGGTGGGACTTTCAGTAAGAAACGGGCTTCGTGTTTCCCATCCACAGTATCGACTTCAATTTCTGCTACGCCATCTGCGAAACCATTTACTGGATCGCCACGATAAGCTGGCCGGAACAGTTTGACATTGAAGCGGGCGTGATAGCAGGAATCTTCCTCTTGTGTCCAAGTATCAATACTTTGAGGTATCAAGAAGCCTTCATAAATAGAAGAAGAGCTAATTTCACTGCGAGAAAAATGAGTGTTGAATCTATGATAGGCAAATAATATTTTCCGAACACCCCAATTATCTCGAACGAAATGAACTGAGGAACTGCCTAGAAGGCTTCCTTTGATCATGCCTTTTGATACAAAGGTATCTGGTAAGATCCTGTAAAAATCATCCAGATATATGCTATCTAACCCTTCAAATTTGTATTTGGAATAAATCATAAGAAGAGCTTTATGTACAAAGTCTTCTCGGGCTTCGCTTATTTTGCTACGAAATTTTGCTAAATGGCCATCTTTTTCCATTTGCACGATATACAGATTTACAAATCTAAACTTTGCATCTGTCGGGGTTGATCCGTCATACCAATCTTGCAAATTCTGACCTGAGAGATTGCGATCTCTTTTTTTCAGTTCGCTCCCGTCGTACGTATCAAAGGCCTCCATGATGATGTCTCGGATCGTTCCCCAACCTATATCGCGAGATGGCACAGTCTTCTGAATCTCAGCCCGCCGTAGTGTCAGTATTTCTAGACAGACCGATTTCCATTCAGCCGGAAACGCCTGAATAGGAGGGTATGGCGGCTTCAAGGCGGAATCTTGAGCATTCAAGGCGGGGTCTTTTGGCATCGTCACCGTAAAAATTGCATCGTGTTCAAGGCGGTCACACCGCTGAGCTGGCCAGCTCTAACTTTTAGAAAAGGTTAGAGCAATGAACGACATTTTTTCATACGAACGCCCGCATACTATCGGGCCTGACTTTCGTTTCGCATGTCCACGTATCATAACGGTGGAGGAGCGCGAGCGGCTATTAAGCCTAGATTTTATTGAAGGTCTAGCGCTTAGAATAACCGCGTTGAACCTCTCCCGTATCAGGACAACCGATTGGCTGGCGGACAAAATATACGGGTTTAACGGCACGATCTACGGTTGGGACGGGAGGCCACTTTATATCGATCCCGATATTATAGATCGGTCTTACGGGCAGGATGAAACCTGCACATGGAATAGCGAGGTGAAAGTATTCGCCAGGCGCCCGCCGCTGCGGCGTCCGCGCCATTCGATGCTTTTGCGTCTGGCTCTTTGGGACGCCGCGATGAAGATGAACGGCACTCCCGTCCTGTGATGACAAGAATGTGAGCCGCTATCACCCCGATAGCGGCTCACAATTTTGACAGACGGCAATCTCCAGCCTGAAGGAGATTATCATGTCGTACAAAGTCGATTACTCCGGCCAAGTAACAGAGCAGGTTATCGATGAAAGTGTCAGCGATTCTGCCCAGACCATCCGCTATGTGGAAGCCCCCCGGCGTGGTTTCGCATTTCCCAGCATCCTCAAGACCACCGCCGTCTTTCTGGCGGGTGCTGCTGTCCTCTTCACGATGGAGACGGCTGCGCCGGAGGGCTATCGCCCCTCCACGTTCATAGGGACATACGATGCTCGCATCACAGCCGCCGTCAAGGCAGCGGAGTTGCAGCAGCAAAGCCGCTTCGATGCGTGGGCCGCAAACGTGAAGCTGGCAGCGGATCAGCACGCAGAACAGTACAAGGCTGTGACGCAAGGCGTGCTGACCAACTACGCAGCGTCCTACGATCAGGCGAAGATTGCCACGCAGGCGGCTTACGAATTTCAGGGCCGCTATGCCTCAACGATCATGGGGCAGAAAACCCAGGAACAGGGCGCTGACATCGGCATCATCAATTTCATGCGCGGCTTCGGGCGCATCATGAATGGCTTGGAAGCCGGAGCAGGTGACAATGCACTGGGCTATGCCGACGATCTCAGCGGCAAGCTTCAGGACGAGGTAACGGATGCGGCCCGGAAGGGTGCAGGTACTCCGGTCGTAGATTGGGCGCGTGGACTTGCAACGCCGGATGAAGTAGCGGCAAAGCTTGCCAGCATCCAGCCGCTTCGCCTTCCGCCGCCGCCGCCGATGGGCGAACAGCGGGTTACTATCGGAAACCCGTGGGGCGACCGCTAACATGCGCGGCGGCAGTTTGATGAAGGGGATGCAGGCCTTAATGACCCTGCATCAACGAACGGTCGAAGCAGATTTTGCGGCGGCATCGCGACGCGAAGCGGAGAGAACGCGGATCGCAATCGCCTCCGCTCAGGCCTCCGGCGTTTTAGGCAACGGTCGCCTAGCAAACCTGCAAGATGTCCGATCTTCTGACCTCCTCAATCCGAACGGTCTTTTTCTGGGGGCGCTAAACAAGCGCCTCCTTTTTATAACGGCGATGCGCCGCTGCTCACCTATGCCCGCGCGGGCACGGGCAAGGGACGAGACTTCATCCTGCCGAACCTCGCGCATGTCCGTAATCGCAGCCTGATCGTGATCGACGTGAAGGACGGTGAAAACTGCTTCGCGTCATTCGAGCATCGCTCCCATACGCTGCGCCAGCGTTGCATCTATCTCAATCCGTTCAAACTGCTGGGGCTTTTGAATACGCGGATCAATCCGCTTCAAACCCTCATCGGCATCGTGCGCCGTGGCGAGCAAATCGACACGGAGGCAGACGAGATCGCGCATATTCTCATCCCATCGGCGGCGAAGAGTAAGGACGACTGGGTAGGCAAAGGCGCTCGGCGGATGCTCGCCGTGCGAATGGAATATCTGGCGCTCTTCGAGCCGGAGCTTTGCACGTTGAGCGGCCTGTGGCGCTTCGTGAACTCGTCTCAGGAGGAAGTGGAAATCGGCTTCGCCATGATGGCGACATGCGGCCTGCCGGGGCTGGAAGGCAAGGCAGAGGCGTTGCGCGCAACCGCCAAGGACGCCCCGAAGCAGTTTGAGGCGTACAAATCCGACTGCATCGAAGCCCTCAATCCTTTCGAGCCGGGGAAGTCGCTTGATGGCGCGACCTCCGCGCACGATTTCGATTTCAAGTTTCTCAAGCATGAACCGACCACGGTGTATCTCATGGCTCCCAGCGAAAAACTGGCCGTTGCGGCTCCGTGGATTAGCCTGATTGTTAGCCACATCATCGAGACGGTCGCGCGGGAAGTCGGCCCTGTGCAGACGACATTCCTGCTCGACGAATTTCCTATGCTGCCGCCTTCGCCTTCGATCACCAAAACCCTCCGACTGTATCGGGGCAAGGGGCTACAGCTTTGGATATTTTCACAGGGCCGCTACTCGCTCGAAGAGCGGTGGTCGCGCGAAGCTGTGAAGGAATTTGAGGACATGGCCGCGATCTTCAACACAAGCGCCGTGGAAGACCCAGACCTCATGGGCGACATCGAGAAATGGAGCGGGAACCGCACCGTTCTCATGCACGGTGTCAATCGCAGCGGCGGCACAGTTGAATCTGCCGGAGCCAATCTCGGCGAAGCCCGCAGGGCGGTCCTTCAAAGTGAGGATATTCGCGGCATCGGGGCGGGGTTGCAGATTATCCGCGTCGCGGGCCTGTCCCATCTTCTCGTCTGCAAGCGTGTCCATTTCGATGATGTCGATCCGTGGAAGGATCAGCTGCGCGATGTTCGCACTCTCCATAAGGGTATTGTCCTATGAGCGCCGATCGCTCCGCGTCTGGCGTCATCTCGTCTTCGTTCGCCGCTGCGAGTGCCGAGCGCTCTTCTGCTCCTACCGTGTCGCCTGAGCGAGCTGAAAAGATCAATAGCTGGGCAAAAATGGCGACTGAAAAAGTCGGGCAAAACTACGAGCAAACCAGACACGCTTGGGTGAATCAGAAGTATGGCGAATTGCTGGCTCGCGATGGAGAGCGCCTATCTCTCAAGCCAGCTTGGGCAGTTGACGACCGGAAAGCGCATCTCATGCGAACCGCTGAATACATCGTGCGCCGCAGATTTGAGGAAAGGCTATCAAATATAAATCGCGTCGCAGAAAAATTGCTCGCTGGGCAAACGCTTGCCTTTAAAACAGATGATCGCGGACGATAATGAGTGATAGAAGTTTCAAAATCAATGCAAATTTGTATTGTTTCTTAATAAGATATACAATCAATACATGTGCAGCGGGTTAATTATCCCCCCGCCCAACGTATATCGGCAGCTTAATAATCTCTTTCACGATGCTCGAAGAGTGGTCCGCGTGATGGTGATTATAATGGCAAATAGCGTCGAACATTCATCTGTCGATCTCGAACGATACCGCGCCTTGGTTGCGGGCATCGATCTTTCACAAGCGAGCAAAGACGAAGTAATTCGGATTATATCCCGAATGATGGGCGCATTCGTCGATCAAGCCTTTGGAGTCGATCCAACCCATCTTTCGATGAAATTGCGTCAATATGACTCTTTTCATGCAGATTCAGAACATGCTATCTTGCCTACAATCCCAGATGACGATGTGAACACAAAGACCAATGGCTCGGGCATTGGCGAAATGCGACCCTGAGGATCAGTATGGCAAGAGAACTTCAACAGAAAGCTGTCATTTATTGCCGCGTTAGTTCTGCAAAGCAGACGACGCGTGGGGATGGTTTGGCCAGTCAGGAAACGAGGTGCCGCGAATACGCTGGCTATCGTGGCCACGAGGTCGTGACCGTTTTCAAGGATGACGTCTCTGGGAAGATAGCAGAGCGGCCCGGAATGAAAGCCATGCTCGCCTTTCTCAAAGCGCGCCGGAGAACCCCTCACGTCGTCATCATTGACGATATCAGCCGCCTAGCGCGTGGCCTCGAAGCACATATCAAGCTGAGAGCACAAATTTCTGCTGCAGGCGGTATGCTGGAGTCACCTTCAATCGAATTTGGTGAAGACTCTGACAGTGAGCTGGTGGAGCACCTGCTTGCCAGCGTGTCACAGCATCAACGCCGCAAGAATGCGGATCAAACGCTCAATCGAATGAAGGCAAGAGCCAGCAACGGATTTTGGATTTTTGGTAGCCCGGTTGGCTATCGGTATGATCGCGCGCCCGGCGGCGGCAAGATGCTAATCCCGCATGAGCCAATGGCGTCGATCGTGCGCGAGGCGCTTATAGGCTTTGCAAACGGAAGGTTCATGTCGCAGGCAGAGGTAGGCCGCTTCCTTCAATCTCACGCTGAGTTCCCGGCTAACCGCGCTGGCAACGTAACGATTGAGCGCGTTAGCGTCCTGCTCAATCAGATACTATATGCTGGCTATATCAACGTCCCGAGCTGGGGCATATCGACGCGCAAGGCTCAGCACGAGGGGCTTATTGATCTTCAAACCTTCGATCAGATTCAGCAAAGGCTTCACGGCAAGCCGGGCCCGGCGACGCGCGCCGATCTCAATGCTGACTTTCCGCTCAGAGGTCATGTAGTCTGCGATGATTGCGGTCATGCGCTCACAGCAGCGTGGACGAAGGGCCGCGATCGGATGCACCCCTACTATCATTGCTTCAAGAAAGGCTGCGAGAGCGCTCGCAAATCCATCCGGAAAGTGGACATAGAATCTGCGTTTGAGGCGAAGCTGAAATCTCTCACTCCAGCTCGTGAGCTTTTCGATCTGGCAGCAGAAATTTTTCGCGACGCTTGGAATGCACAACTTTCGAAAGCTGCAACGCGGCGCGCCGAATTGAAGCGTGAGGTCGCAGAGGTCGAAAAGAAAATTACATCAACCGTTGATCGGCTCGTTGAGGTCGATAGCAAAACAGTTGCCGTGGCGCTTGCGAAGCGCGTCGATGAACTGGAGCAACGTAAGCTGATTCTCCGTGAAAATATCGCGCGGTGTGGAACTCCGGTGCGAGACTATGACGAAACTTTTCGAACCGCGATGGGCTTTCTCGCAAGCCCTTGGAATTTATGGGTTTCAGAAGACATTGAGGACAAGCGAGCGGTGCTAAAACTCACCTTCGCAGACCAACTTCGTTACAACCGAAAGACGGGTTTTCGCACCCCAGAAATCTCTTTGCCATTCAAGATGTTAGACGCAAATTCGGCTTCGATTCTAGAAATGGCGCACCCAACTGGATTCGAACCAGTGGCCTTTGCCTTCGGAGGGCAACGCTCTATCCAGCTGAGCTATGGGTGCATGACGCTGGTCAGGAGGGGCGGGTAGCAAAGTCCACCGTCCTGCGCCAGCGTCAAAATCGCCTCACCCGATCTTATTTCGCCGCCTTCTCCATCGGCTGGAACTTGCCCAGCCCGCAACTCGGCCCCGGCTGCAATCCCGGCCCTGCATTGTACAGCACCGTGATGATATCGACCGAACAGAGCTGCGACTGGCTGGTCTTGTAGAGGAAGCGCTTTTCGAAGCCCAGGCTGGGGCAGCTATAGGGCAGCGTGTTGCGATACACCTTGCTGCCGTTCATGATGAAATCGATCGTATGATCGTCGCGCACATCGGTCGACCGGATCGACTGGATCTGAACGCAATCGGTGGGCTCGCCCTTCGCCACATAGGGGTCGGGCTTGTCCTTGGCGATGGCGGGCAGGGCGGCGCAGGCAAGCGCCAGGCCCAGCGCAAGCCGAGCAGGGGCAATAATGGACATGACAACTCTCCTCATCACATGCCAATTCGACGGCACGGCCGACCCGCATCCGTCGCGCCTATAGCGCGCCTTGGCTGAACAGGATGAGAACGAGCAGCCGGTTCAGGCCGTCTTTTCCGCAGCGCCTTTGGGTGCAGGCGTCTTGAGCTTGAACCGGCAAAGGTCGGCCACGATGCAGCGCCAGCATTCCGGCCGCCGCGCCTTGCACACATAGCGGCCATGTAGGATCAGCCAGTGATGCGCATCGCGGCGGAAGGGGCCAGGCACATGTTTGTCCAGCTTCTGTTCGACCGCCAGTACCGTCTTTCCCGGTGCCAGTCCCGTCCTGTTCCCGACGCGAAAAATATGCGTATCGACCGCGAACGTCTCCTGTCCGAAGGCGGTGTTCACCACGACATTGGCGGTCTTGCGCCCGACGCCGGGCAGGGTGGTCAACGTGTCGCGATCCTGCGGCACCGCGCCGCCGAAATCGCGCACCAATATCTCCGACAGGCCGATGACATTCTTCGCCTTGGTATTGAACAGCCCGATCGTGCGGATGTGCTGCTTCAAACCCTCTTCGCCCAGATCGACCATCTGCTGCGGCGTCTGGACCTCGCGAAACAGCGCCCGCGTCGCCTTGTTCACGCCGACATCGGTCGCCTGCGCCGACAGCGTCACCGCGACCAGCAATTGATAGGGATTGCCATATTCCAGCTCCGTCACCGGCGCAGGATTGGCTTCGGCGAGGCGGCTGAAAAAGTCGAAGATGTCGGCCTTTTTCATCTACAGCCCCAGTACGCCTTTCATGTCATATCGTCCCGCCGATTGCCCCACCAGCCAGCGCGCCCCCTTCACCGCCCCGCGCGCAAAGATGCTGCGGTTTTCCGCACGATGGCCGATCTCAATCCGCTCGCCCTCCGCCGCAAAGATCACCTGATGATCTCCTGCCACCGATCCGCCACGCAGCGCCGCAAAGCCGATCGCTCCCAGCGCCCGCGCGCCCGTAATCCCGTCCCGCCCACGCTCGCTATGGTCGGCCAGCGCGATCCCGCGCCCCCGCGCCGCCGCTTCGCCCAGCAGCAACGCCGTGCCCGACGGCGCATCGACCTTGTGCCGGTGATGCATCTCGACGATTTCGATATCCCAATCGTCGCCCAGGCCCGCCGCCGCCTGCTCGACCAGTGCGGCGAGCAGATTGACGCCCAGCGACGTATTGCCGGTCTGCAACACTGGAATATGCTTGGCCGCTTCATCGATCAAAGCATGATGCACCGGCTCCAACCCAGTCGTTCCAATCAAGATCGGCTTCTTCGCCGCAATGCACGCGTCCAGATGCGCGCCCAAAGCGGCCGGTACGGAAAAATCGATCAGTACCTCGCTCGCTTCCGCCAGCGCCAGCGGATCGGCCGTCATCGCGATGCCCGGCGCGATCTCGCCTGCCGGATCGCGATCGGTGCCGCCCGCGAGGCCCAGTCCCACGTCGGCCGCAACCTGCGCGATCGCGCGTCCCATGCGGCCCGCCGCCCCGAAAATGCCGATCGTCGTCATGGCTCTGTTTCCGTCCTCAATTTAGTGTCCGGCCGATGCCAGAGCGGAACGGCTTTGTCATCCCTTGGCGCCTCCTCTAAAAGCGCCGCATGACCCACGACATCCGCAACATCGTCATCCTCACCGGCGCGGGCATTTCCGCCGAAAGCGGCCTCGCCACCTTTCGCGGCCCGGACGGCCTGTGGGAAGGGCATCGGGTGGAAGATGTCTGCACTCCCGAAGCGCTTGCCCGCAACGAAATGCTCGTCCACCGCTTCTACGACGAACGCCGCGCGAAACTCGCTGAGGTGCAACCCAATGCCGCGCATCAGGCGCTCGCCGCCCTCGACGCCGCATGGCCCGGCGAACTGCTCATCGTCACGCAAAATGTCGATGACCTGCACGAACGGGCAGGGGCCAAGCGCCTCATCCACATGCATGGCGAACTCAAATCGGCGCTATGCGCGGCCTGCGGCAAGGCGGTCGCCTGGTCAGACCCGTTGCCACCCGGCTCTCCCTGCGATGCGTGCCACCAGCCAGCCTTGCGCCCCGACATCGTCTTCTTCGGCGAAATGCCTTATGAGATGGACCGGATCGACGCCGCCCTTCGCGACGCGGACCTGTTCGTATCGGTCGGCACGTCGGGCGCGGTTTATCCCGCCGCCGGCTTCGTCCAGACCGCCCGCCATGTCGGCGCGCAAACGCTGGAACTCAATCTCGATCCGTCGGCAGGCAGCCTTTACTTCCACGAAACGCGGCTCGGCGCGGCCAGCCTGCTGGTGCCGGACCTCGTGCGCGACTTGCTGGCATAAAAGGGGAAAGCCTCTCGCATTGCCCGCCGCTTATAGTATAGCGCGGCCATTCCCTTATCTGCGCGGAGCGATCGGTGATTACTGTCCAGCGGGTGGCCAAGGCCGCCGGCAAGCATCTGACCAAGACGGCGCTCAAGCTGCGCAAAGCCCTGGGCGCGCGGCCCACGCGCAGCTGCCCGGCCTGCGGCGGCAGCGTCGTGGGTTTCTTCCGCTATGGCGACAATGAAGAATGGGGCTGCCCGCAATGCGGCGCTTCGCCACGCGAACGGCTGATGAACTGGCTGATCCAGCAGGGCATATTGCGCGTACCCGCCGACGGCGCGATCCTCCATATGGCGCCCAATGAAGCCAGCCTTGTCCGCCGCTTTTCCACCGCGGCGCATTACATCCCCGCCGACCTCGATCCGTCGCGCTACACCGTCGCGAGCATGGCCCGCGTGGACCTCATGGACCTGGCGGATACGGACCGATACGACCTGTTCTACGCCAGCCACGTCATGGAGCATGTGCCGGACGACATGGCCGTTCTGCGCAATATCCATCGCGCCCTGAAGCCCGGCGGCGAAGCCTGGTTGATCGTGCCATTATGGGACAAGCCGACCGAGGACGGCAGCTTCGACATCCCGCCGCGCGAACGCGAACGTCGCTTCGGCCAATGGGATCATGTCCGCCAATATGGTCCCGATTTCGCCGACCGCATCCGCGCCGCCGGGTTCGATCTGGAAGAAATCGACGCCAATTCGATCGACACCGACACGCGCCATTTCCACGGCCTGGACGACCGCCTGTTCCGCGCGCGCAAGCCGGGCGGAGAGCCAGCACGGTGAGCCGCCTCGCGCGGCTGGAAGGGTCCGCCCGCTTCCTGGCGCTGGTAAAGCTCGCCAATGTCGGGCTGGTGCTGATCTGGGGCTTCGCCGTCACTTTCGTGTTCGTGCGCGTCTTGCCGATCGCGGAGTTTCAAGCATTCCTGCTGCTCGTCGCCTTCGGCAATTTCACCATCTCGGCGGAATTTGGCCTTACCAGCATCATCTACGCCCGTTTGCGGCGGCACTGGCTGGCGGGTGGCGCGGGCGAGGATGATGGCGGTTTCCGGCTGGAGGAAATGGGCGTCCTCTTCCTTGTGCTGGGCCTGATCATCGTCGGTGCGACGCTGATCCTTCTTGTCGCGCTAGCGGCTGGCTGGCTGGCGACGGGCCTGCCGTTGCTCTTCCTGCTCTTCTTCCTGTCGGCCTGCCTCAACCTCCCGGCCCTGCTCGCCAAACGGGCGCTGGCGGCGATTGATGGCAATTTCCTTTGGGAAGGGCTGGATTGCGCCCGTCGCGTCGTGACGATCGGCCTGTTGCTGGCGATGCTGGCGGGCATGGACCCTCGTCTGTCGCTGGCGCTGCAACTGATCGTCAGCGTCGTCGTGATCGCCTACGCCATCGCCCATGTCCACCGCCGCCTCGCCATGACCCGCCGCCACTGGCTCGCCTTCCGCATCGGCGGCGGCCATGTCCGCGCCCATTATCTGCGCGATATCGGCGCGTCGGCGGCCTTCACCGTGTCCGACATCGTCGCCTATAACGCGCCCTATTTCACCATAGCGCTGGCGACCAGCGACCCCCGCCCGATGCTGGTCTTCGATTTCTTTTTCAAGATGTCGCGTTCGCTGTCCATGCTGGTCCGTGCCACGGTGGAAGCCGCCTTGCCGCGTATCACCCGCGCCTATCATGCGGGGGATTTCGCAAGACTGCGCCAGTTGCTGGGCCGGGCGACCGCCGCCGCGATGCTCTTCGCGATCGGCCTCTCGGCGGTGCTGCTGGCCGCGGGCGACAGCCTGTTCGCCATCCTGTTCGACGGCCGGGCCACCATAGACCGGGCGGACATCGGCCTCATCATCCTGGCGCTGTTCGCGCTGACCCTGCTGTGCGTCTCCGTCTATGTGCAGGCCGCGCTCGGCCGCTTTGGCGAACTCCTCGCCCGCTCGCTGCCCTTCCTCGCCGGATCGCTCGCCAGCGCACCGCTTGCCCTGCTGCTCTGGCCGGACCGCTTCGACCTTGCGTTCCTTAGCCTCTATGCCCTGACGCTGGTCGGCGTAGCGGCGCTGCATCTCATGTCTCTCCGGCGGCTGGTGCGCGCATGAAGGTCGCCATGCTCGATCCCTCGCTTTTCACCGGGCGTTATGACGACAGCCTGTGCGCCGCGCTGGCGGGGGAGGGCGCGGCCGTGACCCTGCTTGGCCGCCCGATGCGCGATACCGATGCCATCACGCCACAAAACTATGCCTACTACCCCCACTATTTCCGCCGCAGCGAAGCGTTGCGCATGCGCCTGGGCGAAGGCCGCACCTTCCGCCTGACCAAGGCAGCGGAATATGCGCTGGCTTGTGCCGTGGGCGACATCAGGCCGCTCACAAACGCCGACATCGTCCATATCCAGTGGCTCCCGCTCGCCCCCGCCGACGCCCTGCTGCTCAAACGCCTCAAGGGCCGCACAGCGCTTGTCCACACCGTCCACAATGCTGACGCCTATCATGCCGACGCGGGCGTGCAGGGGCGCGGCTATCGCGCGTTGCTAGACCAGTTCGATGCGCTCATCGTCCATGGCGACACCACCGGCGCGGCGCTTATGGGGCAGGGGATCGACCCCGCCCGCATCCATGTGACGCCGCACCCGCCGATGCGCCTCGCCGCCGCGACCCCTGCCGATCTCGCCTCTATCCCCGCATCTACAATTCCGCGTCTGCTCTTCTTCGGGACGATCCGCCCCTATAAAGGCGTCGACGTCCTGATCGAAGCCTGCCTTCTGCTCTGGTGCGCAGGCCATGTTTTCGAACTCGCCCTGGCGGGTAAGCCGTTCATGGACACCGCCCCCTTGCTCGACCCCGTCCACCAAGCCGGTTTCGCTGACCGCCTCGTCACCGACTTCGGCTTCCTCACCGAACCGCGCCTCGACGCCCACATGCTCCGCGCCGACATCATCGTCTTTCCCTATCGCCACATCAATTCGAGCGGCGCCTTCCTCTCCGCGCTCCACCATGGCAAGGCGATGGTGACCTCGGACGCGGGCATGTTCGGCCAGTTGCCCGCAGGCGTCGCCGTCCGATCCGCAGCGGGAAATGCGCCCGCTCTCGCCCAAGCCCTCTTGCCGCTGATCGAAAGCGCGGCCATCAGGCAAAGCCACGGCACGCAGGCGCGCGCCTATGGACAGGCAATGGGGACTTGGAAGGACATGGCCGTGGCGACGATCGGCATCTATAAAACCGTGCTTGCGGCACGCGCATGAACCGCTATCGTCGTGAACTCAGCGACCGCGTCCTGGCCCTGCGGCTCGCCGCTACCGGACGCGTCCACCAATATCCCGAAATCCAGGCATTGAAGCGCTTCCTGTCGGCCTTCGCGGTCGATTGCCTGTTCGACGTCGGCGCCAATCGCGGCCAATATGCCACGATGGTCCGCAAGGATGCAGGCTATAAAGGCCTGATCCTCTCCTTCGAGCCGAACCCGGACATCTTCGCCATCCTGTCCAAACAGGCGGCCTCCGACCGCCACTGGCATGTCTTCAACATGGCACTGTCGGACTTCGACGGCACCGCCAGCTTCAACATCATGGCCGCCGACCAGTTCAGTTCGCTCGAAAAGCCATCGGATGCGCAGGACGCGATCTTCGCCGACCGCAACAAGGTGACGAAGACCGTGCAGATGCAATGCCGCCGGATCGACACGCTGCTGCCTGAACTGGTGGCGCAACATGGTTTCGCGCGCCCCTTCCTGAAAATGGATACGCAGGGCCACGACCTGTCGGTCTGCGAAGGCGCAGGCGACGTCCTGTCCACGATGCTGGGAATCCAGACCGAACTCGGCGTCCGCCCCATCTATGAAGGCGGCACCGGCTATCGCGCGATGATCGACTGGCTCGAAACGCGCGCCTTGGTCCCCTCCGCCTTCTTCGCCAATAATAAGGGGCATTTCCCCTTGCTGGTCGAAATGGACGGCATCTTCGTCAACCGGACCCTGGTTCGGGATTGACGATGGGCGGGGGGACCGGCTTCGTCAGCGCACGCCGCCTGTTCCTGGCGGGCGCGATCGGTCTGGCGCTGTGGCTGGGCGCGACCTTTCTGTGGCACGTCACCTATCGGCAAGGCGTCAGCCTGGCCGTCATCCTGCTGCTGGACCAGGATTTTCCCGCATTGCTGGGATCGCTGCTGCTGCTGGCGCTCGCCGCGCCCTGGGCGGAAGGGAAGGGGATCGCGCTACCGCGCCCGACCGCCCGGATCGTCGTCCCCCTGATCGTCCTGCTGGGCATGGCCGCCTGGGCAGGGCATTATGCGCTGTTCCAGGATTATGCGATCAGCCGCGACGAAGAAGTCGCCCGCTTCGCCGCCGCCTATATGCGCGAAGGGCTGTTCGCCCGCCCGATTCCGATCGAATGGGAACCCTATCGCCGGGCGATCATGCCCGAATTTTTCTCCCCCTTTGGCGCTGCGGATTACTGGACGGCGGCCTATCTGCCGGTGAACAGCGCGATCCAGGCGCTGTTCTGGCAATTGGGCGATCCCAATCTGGCCGGTCCGGTGCTGTTGATGGCGGGCCTCTTCGCGCTCTGGCGGGTAGCGTTGCACCTGATGCCCGATCGCCCCGACGCGGTATGGGTGACGGTGCTGCTGGGCTTTTCGTCCAGTCAATTGTGGGTCACGGCGATGACCCCCTATGCGATGACCGGCCATTTCGCGCTCAACATGGTCTGGCTGGCGCTGGTGTTGCGGGGCGGCGTGATCGGCCATGTCACCGCGGGCCTGGTCGCACTCATCGCCGCGGGCCTGCACCAATGGCATTTCCCGCCGATCTTCATCGCGCCATTCATCCTGTGGATGCTGCTCGCCCGGCGCTGGACCGTCGCGGCCTTCCATGCGCTGACGCTGGTGGCGATCGTTATCATCTGGGCCAAGCTCTGGCCCGGCTTCCTGCTCCACGCGCTGGGCGCACCCGCCGACATCCGCCCCGCGGCCGGTGTCGCGGACAAGGTCGGCAGCCTGTTCGAACGGCTGGGCGACCGCTGGCAACCGCTCGTCAACCTCACCCGCTATGTCGCCTGGAACAACATCCTCATGGTCCCGCTGGCGATGCTTGGTATCGCCGCGATGCGCTGGCGCGCGATGATCCGGGGGCAGGAAATCGCGCTACCGCTCGCGCTGGGATGCTTGGCGGGCTGCATGTTGGCCCTGGCGCAAGGCTATGGCTGGGGCTTCCGCTACGCCCATGGCTTTATCGGTCCCTTCTGCCTGTTGGCGGGCCTTGGCTGGGCGCGCTTCCGCCCGAAGGACGCTTTGCGGCCCCTGCTGATCGGGCTGGTCATTACCGCGCTCGCCAGCACCTATCTCGTCTGGCGCATCCACGTCTTCGTCGGTCCCTATGCCGCCAGTCACCGCCTGATCGATTCGAGCGAGGCGGACGTCGTCCTGGTCGATCCGCGCGGCGGCCTCTACGTCACCGACCTGGTGCGCGGGCGCAATGGCGTGCCCGGCAAGCCGATGGTGATGAACCTTGCGATGTTGTCGCTGGATCAGGTCGATACGCTGTGCGAATCCTATGTCGTCGAATTGTTCGACCGCGCCGAGTTCCGCCCGCTGGGCGTGCCGCTCGCGCGCTGGAATCTCGGTCGCATGGACGCCTTGCGTGCGCATATGAAGGAAGAAGGCTGCGACCGCCCGGTCCAGCCGCCGCTACCCGAAACCTTCGAAGACGCGCTCAGCATCGCCGACAACGCGATGTAATCAGCGTCATACCAGAACCTATGGCGCCTTGTTCCCCGGCGAACGCCGGGGTCCAGTTCCGCGCTCTGGAATTAGCCCCGGCCTTAGTCGGGAACGTGCCGAATAATTGGAGCCTGACGAAAACTCGTTCCGTTCGTTTCAGGCGATGTCGAAAGGTCGAGCAACGGGGCAACGCCGAGTTCATCGGCTCACATGGCGCGCTACCTGCTTCCCGACCACGCGCGAAGCGAACGGTTTCAGTTGACCGCGTCGGCCACCACGACAGGCGCGTCGTCGCGATACAACAGCATGACCGATCCGTCCTCGCCATGCACCGCGCGGATCGGCAGGCTGGTTTGCAACGCGGCCAGAAACGCCCCGCTGGCGCTGGTGCGAAACCGCCCGTCGATGCGCAAGGCGGACACCCGCGTGTCGCCGATCAGGATCGGCGCGGCGCGATAGCGGTTGAACTCGCTTGCGGCTTGCTCGACCGTCTCGCCATCCAGTTCCACCATCTTTTCGCGCCAGGCGGTGCGCTGGTCGATCAGCTTCGACCCCAGATGCGTCAGCGCGATATTGCGCGGCTGGATCACCGCGCCGCTTCCGGCCGCAACCTTCTGCGCCGATCCGCCGCTGCAATGGACCGTCACCGCCCCCTGCGTCACCGTCAGTTCCACGATCGACGGGCGCATCCGCACGTTGAAGGCCGTGCCCACCGCGCGGATCGCCGCCGAGCGGACTTCCACGTCGAACGGGCGCTTGTCATCATGCGCGATGTTGAAGGACGCCTCGCCCTTGATGATGCGAACCTTGCGGCCATTGGCGGTGAAGCGTGCTTCGGCTTCGCTGTCGCTGTTCAAATGGAGGATCGACCCATCTTCCAGGGCCACGTCGCGCATTTCGCCGACGCCCGTCTGATAACGATCGACCCCGCTGAACGTGCGTACGGTCACGATGGCTGCGACGATGAAGAAGAGTACCGCAATGGCTGCGGCGATCATGATATTGCGGGACAGGCGGCGCTGCTGTTCTTCGCTGACGATCTGCGCCATGGGCGGCAGGGTGACGTCGGCTGCCGCGCTCTTGAGCCGTTCGGCGGCTTCCCACGCGGCTTCGGCGCGGGCAAAGGCGACACCGTGGCGCGGGTCGCTCTCGACCCAGGCGCAGATGCTGGCTTCGTCTTCGGGGCTGGGGTCGTTATAGAGCCTGGCCAGCAGGCGCGCGGCTTCCGCCTCTGTCGCCTCTCTGCCCTCTAGGCTCGAACTTGGTTCCAACACCTGCACGCTCGAAGTCCGTTTCCTCACGTTCCGCCCAAGCCCGCATAACTATCGCGATGGCTTTAGCCAGATGTTTTTCAACAGTAGAAACGGATAGCGACATCTCCTCCGCTATTTCCAGCATCGATTTTTCGTGAATCCGGCGCAGGATGAACACGCGGCGGCATTGCGACGGTAGCGACTCGACGATCGCCTCGACCTGGCGCAGCGCTTCGCGGGCATAGAGCTGGGACTCGATATTATTCTCGCCGCCCAGCAATTCCAGATCGGCGATGGTTTCGAAGCTGACCACTTTGTTGCGGCGGGCGGTGTCGATCACCAGGTTGCGGGCGATGGTGAAGAGATAGGCGCGGCCCGTCGTCACATTTTCCCAATTTTCCGTGGCATAGGCGCGGGTCATGACCTCTGCGACCATATCCTCCAGCTCATGGGTGGATGGCAATATCCTGCGGAGACGACCGCGAAGCGCGGCTTCCTGCGGCAGGATAACCGTCTTGAACCATTCCAGTTTAGCGCGAACCCTGTGCACGACGACCCCCTGTTTTTTTCAGCCGGGCCTCTCCATGTTTCTTTTCTATGTCACATTTCAATCATGCTTGCAGGGGGCTGTCTATACGCTGGGCGGACATATTTCGGGCGAAAGACTAAAAAAGTTCCCGGCGTTGCAAAAATATTGTGGATAAGGGGCGGCGGCCGCACATTTCTATCCCGCCGCCCATTATCATCGATCAACTTCTCAATCGGGCGGCGGCGGCAATTCCGTCGGCGCGCTGTCGGGCTGGTCATAATCGGGACCGACCGGCACTACCTCGTCCGGTTCGGTCATCGGCGTTTCGGCCGGATGATCGGGCGGCGGCATCTCGTCGGGCGATTGCGGCTGAATCGTGTCGGGCGGCGGCACGCCATCTGGGCCGGTGTCGGGGCGGGTAGCCATGGCATTTCTCCTTATGGTCTGCCATGGTTACGCGCGGTGGCACGCCGCGGTTCCCATCGCTTTGCGCGACCCCGCACTATCCCTTGCCTCTTCCCATGCTTTTCTCTATGCCGCGCCGACCGGCGACCGATGCGGGCGTGGCGAAATTGGTAGACGCACCAGATTTAGGTTCTGGCATCGCAAGATGTGGGGGTTCGAGTCCCTTCGCCCGCACCAGTGCGCCGATCGCGGGAACGCCACCGAAATTCAGCTGAAGAAAGCGTTTGAGAGAAGAGATGCAGACTGTCGAGACGTTGAACGAGGGCCTTAAGCGCGCCTACACCGTAACCATCACGTCGAAGGATATCGACGCCCGTGTCGACAAGGAAGTGAAGGCGATCGCACCCCAGGTGCGTATGCCCGGCTTCCGCGCCGGCAAGGTGCCCGTGAACCTCGTCAAGAAGATGCACGGTGAATCGCTGCAGCGCGACGCCCTCAACAATTCGATTCAGGAAAGCATCCAGAAGCTGATTGCCGATCAGAAGCTGCGTCCTGCCATGCAGCCGTCGGTGGAACTCGATGAAGGCTTCGAATTCGGCAAGGATGCCGAAATCAAGGTCGAACTCGAAGTGCTGCCCGAAATCGCAGCGCCCAGCATCGAAGGCTTGAAGCTGGAACGACTGACCGTCGACGTCGCCGACGCGCAGGTCGATGAGGCCGCTGGCCGTATCGCCAGCCAGCAGGGCGCGCTCGAAGAACATGACGCAGATCACGCCGCGGCGGACGGCGACACGCTCAAGATCGATTTCGTCGGCAAGGTCGATGGCGAAGTCTTCGAAGGCGGTTCGGCCGAAGGCGTCAATCTCAAGATCGGCGCGGGCCAGTTCATCCCGGGCTTCGAAGAGCAGCTGACCGGCGTCAAGAAGGGCGAGGAAAAGACCATCGAGGTCACCTTCCCGGAAGATTATGGCGCAGAGCATCTGGCTGGCAAGGCCGCGACCTTCGACGTTACGGTCCAGGCGATCCTGAACGCCGACAAGCCCAAGCTGGACGACGAATTCGCCAAGTCGCTGGGTCTGGAAGGTCTCGACAAGCTGAAGGAACTGCTCAAGGGGCAGATCGAGCAGGAACATAACGGCCTGACCCGCACGCACATGAAGCGCAAGCTGCTCGACCAGCTCGCCGCCGCTCATGATTTCGACGTGCCGCCCAGCATGGTGGAAGCCGAATTCAACCAGATCTGGCAGCAGCTTCAGCATGAAGCCACCCATGAGGAAGATCCGGCCGCCGCGATCGCCGAAATGGAAGCCGAAAAGGAAGACTATCGCGCCATCGCCGTGCGCCGCGTCCGCCTGGGCCTGCTCCTCTCGGAAATCGGCCAGGCCAATGGCGTCATCGTCAACGACCAGGAAATGAACCGCCTGATCATGCAGGCCGCGCAGCAGTACGGCCCGCAGGACCGCGAACGCTTCGTCCAATATGTCCGCCAGGACCCGATGGCCGCCGCCCAGCTGCGCGCGCCCCTTTATGAGGACAAGGTCGTCGATTTCCTGTTCGACAAGGCCGAAGTCACCGACCGCGCCGTGACCAAGGAAGAACTGGAAGCGGCGATCGAAGCCGAAGACGGTGACCTCAAGCCGCACGTCCATGGTCCCGACTGCGGTCACGACCATCATGACGAAAAGCCCAAGGCCAAGAAGGCTGCGCCCAAGAAGAAGGCTGACGAAGCCGCTGAACAGGCGCCTGCAGACGTAGCCGCCGAGGAAGCCGCACCCGCCAAGAAGGCCGCGCCCAAGAAGGCCGCCGCCAAGAAGGACGAAGCGGTAGCCGAGGAAGCGACCGCCGAGGAAAAGCCCAAGAAGAAGGCCGCTCCCAAGAAGGCGGCCGCCAAGGCCGAATAAGCCTGTCCCACCGGACATGACGAGCGCCCGGCTTCCCTGCGAAGCGCGGGCGCTTTTCATGTCGGGGGCGGCATGGCAGATGAAATATTAAGGATGATGCGCCATCAGCATGGCTGATTATGGCGCATATCTGACAGGGCGTGAGCGGCGATGAAGGAATATCCCCCGGTGAACCTCGCGACAAATAGCGAAACGGCCATCGCGACCCCGCGCGTCGCGGTGATCCTGCCCTGCTATAATGAAGCCGGCGCGATCGTGAAGACGGTGGAGGATTTCCGCCGCGCCTTGCCCGCCGCCGACATCTACGTCTTCGACAATAACAGCACTGATGGCAGCCGCGATCTGGCCGCCGGGGCAGGGGCGATCGTCCGCCGCGTCGGGCAGCAGGGCAAGGGCCATGTCGTCCGCCGCATGTTCGCCGATGTGGACGCCGACATCTATATCATGGCCGATGGCGATGCGACCTACGAAGCCGCCGCCGCCCCCGCGATGATCGCCGCCATGCTGCAGGACAATCTCGACATGGTGGTCGGGTGTCGCCGCGACCAGGTGGAGGCCGCCTATCGCCGCGGCCATCGCTTCGGCAACTGGGCGCTCACCAGCCTGCTGAAACAATTGTTCGGCCGCAGCTTCACCGACATCCTCTCGGGCTATCGCGTCTTCTCCCGCCGTTTCGTCAAGAGTTTCCCGGTCCTGTCCGCCGGGTTTGAGATCGAAACGGAAATCAGCGTCCACGCGCTGGAACTCGCCATGCCGGTCGCCGAAGTGATGACCGCTTACGGCGCCCGCCCCGAAGGATCGGTCAGCAAACTCAGCACCTATCGCGACGGCTTCCGCATCCTGCGCACGATCATCACCCTCTACCGCATAGAGCGGCCGATCCTCTTCTTCGGCATCATGGCCGCCTTCCTCGTCGCGCTGGGCCTCGGCCTCGCGGCACCGCTAATCGTCACCTATATCCACACCGGCCTCGTCCCGCGCTTCCCTACGGCAATCCTGGTGACCGGCCTCATGATCCTGGCGACCCTGTCGGCCATGTGCGGCCTCATCCTCGACACCGTCGTGCGGGGCCGTCGCGAAGTGCGACGGCTCGCCTATCTCGCCTTCCGCGCACCGTCCGATTTCGCCCGTCGCGACTGACTCGCCTTCCCCCTTGAACCATCCGCCATTTGTGCCGATGTAGGGGCTGGGCAAAAGCACCTGACCGAAAGAGTATAATGACCAACATCATGCATGATCCCATGGCCGCGCTGGTTCCTATCGTCATCGAACAGTCGAACCGTGGCGAGCGCAGCTTCGACATTTTCTCGCGCCTCCTGCGCGAACGGATCATCTTCGTGACCGGCCAGGTGGAGGATCACATGGCCTCGCTGATCGTCGCGCAGCTGCTGTTCCTCGAATCGGAAAATCCTAAGAAGGACATCTGGATGTATATCAACTCGCCCGGCGGCGTGGTGACGTCCGGCATGGCGATCCACGACACGATGAAATATATCCGGCCCAAGGTCGGCACCCTCTGCGTGGGCCAGGCCGCCTCGATGGGCAGCTTCCTGCTCGCCGCAGGGGAGCCGGGCATGCGCTTTGCGACGACCAACAGCCGGATCATGATCCATCAGCCGTCCGGCGGCGCACAGGGCATGGCGTCCGATATCGAGATCCAGGCCAAAGAAATTCTGCGTATCCGTCGCCGCCTCAACGACCTCTACGTCAAATATACCGGGCGTTCGCTCGAAGAGGTCGAACGGGCCATGGATCGCGACACCTTCCTCGAAGCGGACGAAGCCAAAGCCTTCGGTCTGGTGGACGAAGTGTTCGATCGTCGCCCGACCGCCCCGGAATTGGCGGACGCTTAAAGACTATCTTTACCGGGTCGCGCCACTTTCTTCCCTTGTGGAACGAGCGCGCCCCGGTCTAATATGGCCTTTGGACCAGAAAATCCCCGGCCAAACGCGGTTCTTATGATCGCGCGCGGAGGGGAAGAGAGAATGGCGAATGACTAAGCTTACCGGTTCGGATTCGAAAAGCACGCTTTACTGCTCCTTCTGCGGCAAGTCGCAGCATGAGGTGCGTAAGCTGATCGCGGGGCCGACCGTGTTCATCTGCGACGAGTGCGTGGAACTGTGCAACGACATCATCCGGGAGGAGACCAAGGGCGGTCTCGTCGGGCGGAAGGATGGCGGCGTACCGACTCCGCAGGAAATCTGCGATGTGCTCGACGATTATGTGATCGGCCAGAAGCGCGCCAAGCGCGTCCTGTCGGTCGCGGTCCACAATCATTACAAGCGCCTCAACCACGGCTCCAAGCCTGGCGAGGTCGAACTTGCCAAGTCGAACATCCTGCTCGTCGGTCCCACCGGCTGCGGCAAGACCCTGCTGGCGCAAACGCTGGCGAAGACGTTCGACGTGCCCTTCACCATGGCCGACGCGACGACCCTGACCGAAGCCGGCTATGTCGGTGAGGATGTGGAAAACATCATCCTCAAGCTGCTCCAGGCGTCGGATTACAACGTCGAAAAGGCGCAGCGCGGCATCGTCTATATCGATGAGATAGACAAGATCAGCCGCAAGGCCGAAAACCCGTCGATCACTCGCGATGTATCGGGCGAAGGCGTGCAGCAGGCGCTGCTCAAGCTGATGGAAGGCACTACCGCCTCCGTGCCCCCGCAGGGTGGCCGCAAGCATCCGCAGCAGGAGTTTCTGCAGGTCGACACGACGAACATCCTGTTCATCTGCGGCGGCGCCTTTGCTGGCCTGGAAAAGATCATCGGCGACCGTCTGGAAGCCAAGTCGATCGGCTTCGGCGCCTATGTCGCCGCGCCCGAAGAGCGCAAAACGGGCGAACTGCTCCGCTCTAGCGAGCCGGAAGATCTGCTCAAATTCGGCCTCATCCCCGAATTTGTCGGTCGTCTGCCTGTCATCGCGACGCTGGAAGATCTGGACGTGTCCGCGCTGGTGAAGATCCTGGGCGAGCCCAAGAACGCGCTGGTCAAGCAATATGGCAAGCTGTTCGACATGGAAAATGTCGAACTCAGCTTCACCGACGACGCGCTGGTCGCAATCGCGAAGAAGGCGATCGAGCGCAAGACTGGCGCCCGCGGTTTGCGTTCCATCATGGAAGCGATCCTGCTCGACACCATGTTCGACCTGCCCTCTATGGAGGGTGTCGGCGAAGTCGTGGTCGACAAGGATGTCGTCGCCGGCAACAAGGAACCGATTCGCGTCTTCAGCGAAAAGGAAAAGCGGGCCGAAGACGCGGCCTGATCCAGACCCTGTTTTAATCCGTTTTTTAAGGGGCCGACGCGCGATCGTCGGCCCTTTTTCGTTTCGGTTGCGTGCACTGCACAAAAATTCCTGTTGCGTTGCAAAATTGCACCACCGTCAAACTACTGTTTGACGGTGGGAGTTTGTCACGAAAATTCAATATTTTAACGTCACAGGCTGGCCGTCCCCAAGCATCAGCGAAGGGGGCAGGGGAGAATTATGACAGTCCTGTGGGTGCATTGTAACATAAATGCAATCGACGCATCACAGGGGCGTCGTCAGAGGCCGCCACGAGCGGCGTCGGCTTGAAAGAGCAGACAGTTTGCAGGGGGCGTGAACGCGCCACTCTTGAAAAGGGACAAGGGTCACATGAAGAATTTTCTGATGGGCAGCGCCGCGATCTTCGCGCTCGCCGCCCCCACCGCCGCGTTCGCACAGTCGACCGGTTCGTCGGACTTTGAAGACAGCATCATCGTTACCGGCGCGCGCGCCGATCAGGGCGTCGGCGGCGTCAAGATCCCCGATTCGCCCAAGGCGAAGGTCGTTCTGGGTCAGGAAATCATCCAGGCGCAGCGCCCCGGTCAGACGATCAACGAAATCATCAACTTGGTTCCCGGCGTCAGCTTCACCAACAACGATCCCTGGGGTTCTTCGGGCGGCAGCTTCACCATCCGCGGCTTCAGCTCGGATCGTATTTCGCAGACGTTCGACGGTATCCCGCTCAATGACTCTGGTAACTATGCGGTTTACACCAATCAGCAGGTCGACGCCGAACTGATCGAGAACGTCAACGTCAACCTCGGTTCGACCGACGTGGACAGCCCGACCGCAGCAGCCGTCGGCGGCACCGTCAACATCAAGACGCTCGAACCGAGCGACGAATATGGCGTCCTGGCCAGCGTCAGCTACGGCAACATCCTGGCCGACGGCGCGGGCGATCGTCCCTATTTCCGCATGTTCGGCGTGGTCAACACCGGCGACCTGACCGGTCATGGCACCAAGGCTTGGTTCTCAGCATCGCGCCTGAAGAACGACGCCGCCTTCGCCAACTATGGCAAGGTGTATAAGCAGCAGTATAACGCCAAGCTGTGGCAGGACATCGGCGACAACGGCGATTTCATCGCTCTGTCGGGTCATTACAACCAGAACCGCAACAATTTCGGCGGTTCGCCGCTCCGCGCCAACGCCATCACGGGCGACAAGTCAGGCCGTTTCTACAACATCGGAAGCGCCGCCACCGGCGGCGGCTATCCCTGCACGATCAGCCAGAACAGCACGCCTAACACCTGCGGCACCGAATTTGAGCGTCGCTATAACCCCTCCAACACGGGCAATGTCCGCCTGAACTCGAAGTTCACGCTGACCGATCGCCTGACCTTCTCGGTCGATGGCGCTTATCAGTGGGTAAAGGCCAATGGCGGCGGTACGACCAGCGCCAACGAAACCTTTTTCACGGACTCGACGGGCTTCCGCGGCACCGGCAACTATGGCGGCAGCTTCTACTTCGGTCGCGATCTGAATGGTGACGGCGTTCTGGGTCGCGTTACCTTGGTACAGCCCAGCCAGACCAATACGCGCCGTTGGGTCGGTATTGCCAACCTTGCCTATGAGATCAGCGACGCTCATCGCGTTCGCTTGTCCTACAGCTACGATCGTGCGCGTCATCGTCAGACGGGCGCGGCTGGTTTCCTCGATCGGAACGGCGAACCGTTCGACGTTTTCCCGATCAACGATCCGGTAACCGACGCGGCGGGCAATGTCCTGCAGAAGCGTGATCGCAAGTCGATCGCCGAACTGAACCAGATTGCCGGTGAATATCGCGGTCAGTTCTTCGAAGACAATCTGACCGTTCTGATCGGCGGCCGCTTGCCTTTCTTCAAGCGTGAACTGGACCAGAATTGCTTCACCACCAGCTCGGGCGGCTTCGTCAACTGCGTGCCGGAAGACCAGCAGGCTGCCTACATCGCGACCCATCCCTACAGCTATAACGCGACCACTGGCCGCGCGACCGGTTCGGCCCTGCCGCAGGAACGGAAGCTGAAGTACGACAAGTTCCTGCCGAACGTCGGCGCGACCTTCAAGATCACGCCGGAAATCAGCATCGCGGGCAGCTATGCGAAGAACATTTCGGTGCCCAGCACCGACGCGCTGTACAATGCTTTCGTCTTCCCGGCGGACAGCGACTCGGCCTATCGCGTTGCCGAAACATCTGACAGCTTCGACGCCAGCATCCGCTACAATTCGTCGAAGGTGCAGGCGGCTGTTACCGGCTGGTATTCCAAGTATAAGAATTGCTTGGTTACCGCCTATGACATCGACGGCAACGGCACCGACACCAACCTGGGTCCGGTGAAGAAGTATGGCGTCGATGCCAGCTTCTCCTACAGCCCGATCAAGGAAGTGACGGCGTATCTGTTCGGCTCGTACATCAAGTCGGAAATTCAGAATGATGCCGTGACCGCTAGCTGCGCTCTCGACAGCGACATCCAGCTGGCCGGCCTCTGCTACGTGCAGAACGGCGTCGCCTATCTGCGCACGTCCGGCAAGCGGGAACGCAGCGCGCCGAAATATCTGTTCGGTGGCCGTCTGCAGGGCAATCTGGGCGACTTCACCATGGGCGTTCAGGCGAAGCGCACCAGCTCGCGCTTCATGAACGACATCAACGGCGACGTTCAGATTGCGACGACCAGCACGGGCGTCACCAAGCTGATCGCCCCGGGCGCCAAGTTCGCGGCCTATACGGTTGTCGATCTCGACATCCGTTATTCGCTCGCCAGCCTCGGCATGGAAAAGGGCGCGATCCAGCTCAACGTCAGCAACCTGTTCGACAAATTCTATGTCGGCTCGTTCAGCGGCGGTCTGGACGTGCTTGCCAGCTCGTCTTCGGCGTTCGTGAACTTCGGTTCGCCGCGCGCCATCAGCGCCTCGCTGATCATCGGCTTCTAAGCCGGACTAACATTGGAAAAAAGCAAAGGGCGCGGAGCAATCCGCGCCCTTTGTCTTTGCCTACGGGCCTTACCGCAAAGACGTACGACCAAAGCACGACGTGCCCCGGCGTAGGCCGGGGTCCAGGGACATCGGCACAGCACTCCCATCGCAGAATGCCTGGCGCAAATCCGGGCTAACGCACCGCTGTCCTACTCCCGCCGTTCCTCCTACTATGACCGACACAAAACCGGCCACACTTTCCGATAGGACCACTCCCACGAAACAATATGTCAAAATCAGCAAGAAATATGCGAAGTTAACGGATCAACTCACCGCAGGCAGCTATCCAGCCCATCCCGCCGCACCGACCCGATCCGCGCGGCGATCGTATTGCCATGACGCCGGGTGAACCCGGCAGGCGCGACCGCCGCCCGCTTCTTGGGCAGCGGCAACACCGCGGCGATGCGCGCGGCTTCCGCCTTCGTCAGCCTGCCCGCGCCATGATGGAAGTAACGGATTGCCCCGGCCTGCACGCCATAAGTGCCGATCCCCGTCTCCGCGACGTTCAGATAGACTTCCATGATGCGCTTCTTGCCCCAGATCGCCTCGATCAGCACTGTGAACCACGCCTCCAGCCCTTTGCGCACGAACCCGCCGCCCTGCCACAGGAACACATTCTTCGCCGTCTGCTGACTGATGGTCGATCCGCCGCGAATGCGCCCGCCGCTGGCATTATGGATCGCCGCCTTGGCGATGGCGTCGACGTCGAAGCCATGATGGCTGCAGAATTTCCCGTCCTCGCCCGCAATCGCCGCCCGCGCCATATTCGGATCGATATCGTCCAACGCCGTCCAGTCCTTGGTGATGCCGTTGGGGTCGAACAGCATCGTCAACGTGACCGGCGGCGGCACGAAGCGATAGAGGACGACCATCAGCAGGGACAGGGCGATGAAGCCCAACAGGATTTTGATCGGGATCAGTATCAAGCGGAAGCGGCGGCGCGAAGCGGTATGGGCTGTCATGCCGCCCGTGGTAGCGCGCCCGGCTTGCCCGTTTCAAGCGGTCGCGAGCGTCCCGCGCCGCTGATCGCGATTGATGAGCAGCACCAGCCCCGCACCGACCAGGCACAACAGGCCCGCGCCGATGAAGGCGGGCATATAGCTTTGCCACATCGTCCGGGCCAAGCCACCGCCCAATGCCGCGCTCGCCGCGCCCAGTTGATGCCCGGCAAAGATCCAGCCGAACACGATGTTCGTCTTCTCCGGCCCGAACCGCTGCGCCGTCAGCTTGACCGTGGGCGGCACCGTCGCGATCCAGTCCAGACCATAGAAAACCGCGAAGATCGACAGGCTGTAGAGCGAAAAGTCGCTGAACGGCAGGTAGAGCAGGGACAGGCCGCGCAGCCCGTAATAGACGAACAGCAGCCAGCGATTGTCGAACCGGTCGCTCAGCCATCCCGACCCCAGCGTCCCAAAAAAGTCGAACAGGCCCATCATCGCCAGCATCGACGCCGCACCCACCGCGGCCAGCCCATAATCGCCGCACATCGCGATGAAATGGGTCTGGACCAACCCATTGGTGCTCGCGCCGCAGATGAAGAAGGAAAAGAACAATATCCAGAATGTCGGCACCCGCGATGCGTCGCGCAACACCCGCAGCGGCGTGAGCAGCAGCGCACCCAGGCTGGCGGGCTGGGTCGGGGAGGGCTGTATCTCCACATCGCCATAGGGAGCCAAGCCCAGGTCCGCCGGGCGATCGCGCATCAGCAGCACGACGACGCCCCCCGCGATCACGATGGCGCCGCACACCAGCAGCAATGCCGTGCGCCAGCCATGACTATCGGTCAGCCCGGCAAGCAGCGGCAGGAAGGCAAGCTGCCCGGTGGCGGTGCTGGCGGAGAGCAGCCCCATCACCAATCCGCGGCGATGGTTGAACCATCGCGTCGCGACCGTCGCGCCCAGCACCATGGCGGTCATGCCCGTACCGATACCGATGACCACGCCCCATAGCAATACCAACTGCCACAATTGCGTCATGCCCAGCGAGAGTAGCAGGCCGCCCACGACGATCGACAGCGAAATCAGCATCATACGACGCACGCCAAAGCGATTCATGAAGGCCGCCGCAAACGGTCCCATGCCACCGAACAGCAGAAAACGAATAGCGAGCGCCCCGCCGATGTCGGCCGCGCTCCACCCAAATTCCTTCTGCAACGGCACGATGAACACGCCCGGCGCGCCGACCGCACCCGCCACCACCAACATGGTAAGGAAGGTCGCCGCGACCACTGCCCAGCCATAATGGACATTGCGGGCCGACAAACGGGCGGCAATAGCAATCGACAACATCACCGTCCCCTTTTGTCAGTCACGATCGGACTGGTGTTAAATGATATACATCATATATAAGGTCAAGAGGCCACTTGAAGGATACAGGATATGAAGGTCAGCCGCGATCAGGCAGCGCGCAATCGGGAAATGGTGATCGACGCGGCCTCGCGCCTCTTCCGTGCGCGCGGCGTCGAGGGCGTGGGCATCGGCGAGGTCATGCGCGCCTGCGGCCTTACCCATGGTGGCTTCTACAATCAGTTCGATTCGAAGGAAGCACTTGCCGCCGAAGCCTGCGCCTTGTCGCTCGCGAACAGCGCGGATCGCTGGCGCGATGTCGCGGTTCAGGCTGGAGATCGGCCCGCCACAACCGCCATAGCCGCCGATTACCTCAGCGATCGCAACCGCGATGCACCCGAAACCGGCTGCGCTCTAGTGGCGTTGGCGCCGGACGCGGCGCGCCGGGGCGGGGATTTGGCAGACGCGTTTCGCCATGGCTTCGAAGGCCTTGCCGCCGTCCTGCAACAGGCCGGGCCAGATATGGATCGCTCGGCGACCTTGGCGCGCATGGCGCAGATGGTGGGCGCGATGGTGCTGGCGCGCGGGGTTGCCGATTCCGCGCTATCGGACGAGATACTGGCCGCGACGCGCCAGGCGCTGGGCGTGTCAGCATGAACGGTTGGCGGCCCATGAAGGAAGCGGACATAGCGGCGGTCAGCACGATCTCCGACGCGGTCCATGGCGCCTATACCGAAGGCGCACCTATCTATGCCGAGCGGCTGCGGCTTGATCCCGCCGGATGCTGGCTGCTGGCGCATGATGGAACCGCCATGGGTTATTGCATCAGCCATCCCTGGCAGGGCGACGCGCCGCCGCCGCTCGATGCGCTGCTGCAGGCGATCCCGACCCAGCCGGACCGCTATTATCTGCATGACTTGGCCTTGTTGCCACAGGCGCGCGGCACCGGTGCGGCAGCTGATGCCGTGGAACTGGTCCTTACGCAGGCCCGTCGCGCGGGTTTCAAGCGGATCGCACTCACGGCCGTCAATGGCGCGGAGGCCTTCTGGCGCAAACATGGTTTTGCGCCTTCGCGTAAACGGGATGCCGCCTATGGCATCGGCTCCATCATGATGGATCGCCCAACCGCTAAGTCACCCTGATAGGCGCTGCCGCCAACGCGTAGCGGCAACAAAAAAAGCCCCGGAGCGCGATCCGGGGCTTTTCTCTTCGTTGCGGGGCGATCCGATCAGGCCAGCGCGAACCGCGCCATCTTGCCCAATTTATCGCCAGCGATGCGCATCATAGCCTTTTGCAGCTTCTCGAACGCCCGCACCTCGATCTGGCGCACACGCTCGCGCGACACGCCATAAACCTGCGACAGTTCCTCCAGCGTCTTAGGTTCTTCGGCCAGACGCCGTTCGGCCAGGATATGCTTCTCGCGATCGTTAAGGTCGGTCATCGCCTCCACCAGCATCTCGTGCCGCTGGGTGCGTTCCTGCTCTTCAGCAACGCGCTCGTCCTGCAGGGGATCATTATCCTGCAACCAATCCTGCCACTGACCTTCGCCATCTTCGCGCATAGGCACATTCAACGACGTGTCGCCACCCATCGCCATGCGGCGGTTCATGGACACGACGTCCTGTTCGCTCACGCCCAGATCGGTGGCGATCTTCGTCACATCCTCGGGACGCAGGTCGCCATCCTCGAACGCTTCTATATTATTTTTCATGCGGCGCAGGTTGAAGAAAAGCTTCTTTTGCGACGCGGTCGTGCCCATCTTGACCAATGACCAGCTGCGCAGAATGAATTCCTGGATCGAGGCCCGGATCCACCACATGGCGTAGGTCGCCAAGCGGAAGCCGCGCTCGGCCTCGAACTTCTTCACGCCCTGCATCAGGCCGATATTCCCTTCGGAAATCAGCTCGCTGACCGGCAGGCCATAGCCGCGATAGCCCATCGCGATCTTCGCTACCAGGCGCAGATGCGACGTCACCAGCTGGGCGGCGGCCTCAGGATCCTGATGTTCTTCATACCGCTTCGCAAGCATATATTCCTGCTCAGGGGTCAACAGCGGAAATTTGCGAATTTCCGACAGATAGCGGTTGAGGCTGGCTTCACCGCCCAGCGCCGGAACCGAAGGGACATTGCTCTTGGCCATGTCGTTACCTTTCCCTTTCATTGCGCGGCGGGACCCAGAAGAGGCGTCACAGGCGCCGTCGCAAACTTGTCGAACACTATACGTGGAGCTGGCTTAACAGTTCCTGCATGTCGGCAGGCAGTGCACTTTGGAACATAAGCCGTTCGCCCGATACCGGATGTATGAACCCCAGGCTTTTGGCGTGCAATGCCTGCCTTTTGAAACCCAGCGTTTCCAGTATTGATTTGAAACCTTTTCTTTGTGTGCCGTAAGTCGGATCACCGATCAAGGGGTGTCCGATATGATGCATATGCACGCGGACCTGATGGGTGCGGCCGGTTTCCAGCTTGCATTCCACCATCGCCGCGCCCTGCAACCGTTGCACCGTGCGATAATGGGTAACGGCGTGTTTGCCCCGACCTTCCCGATGAATCGCCATCTTCTTTCGATCGGCGTCGGATCGCCCGACCCAGGCATCCACCGTCCCGGTTGCAGGGCTAGGCACGCCATAGACGATCGCGGCATAGAGCCGGTCGATACTATGGTCCTTGAACTGTTGCGCCAGCCCTTCATGCGCCTTGTCGGATTTGGCAACGACCAGCAGGCCGGATGTGTCCTTGTCGATCCGATGGACGATGCCGGGCCGCGCGACCCCACCAATCCCCGACAACTGCCCTTCGCAATGATGCAGCAGGGCATTGACCAATGTCCCGTCCAGATTACCGGCGGCCGGATGGACGACCAGGCCCGCAGGCTTGTCGATCACGATCAGGTCGGCATCTTCATGAACGATGGTCAGCGGGATGTCCTGCGCCACCGTGTCCAGCGGCAACGGGGCGGGCAGGGTGATGGTGAAGCGCTGTCCTGCCACCACCTTCATCGAACCGCTGATCTTGGTTGCGTGGGCGGAAATCACCTGTCCCTCACCGATCAACCCCTTCAGCCGCTCGCGCGACAGGTCGGGCAGCAGGTCCGCCAGCGCGCGATCCAGACGCCAACCGTCCTGCGCGTCGCTAATGACTGTTTCGATGATGGAAACCCCCGGACCCATTGGTTAGGGATGTAGGAATGCGGGTCGAAATTTCAAGCACGCTATTGGAGCGTATCTTCGCCTTGGCGGCGGCCGAAGCCAACGAGATATGCGGCTTGTTGCTGGGGGTGCCGGGGCGGATCGACGCGATCTTGCCCGCGGCCAATATGGCCGCCAATCCGGCGCGCCATTTCGAACTGGACCCGGCCGTCCTGATCGCGGCGCATCGGGCGGCGCGGGCAGGTGGGCCGACGATATTGGGCCATTATCATTCGCACCCCTCCGGCGTCGCCGCGCCATCCGCGACCGATGCCGCCTGCGCTGCCCCCGACGGAAGTTTGTGGATGATCGTCGCGGGGCGCGAAGCCACTTTATGGCGCGCCGGGCCGGACATGGTCGTTAACGCGACTTTCACCAAAATTCATCTCGACAGTCGGTGATGGAAAGGCGGCAGCCCGGGCTTGCATCGACGCACCGCGCGGCGCATTAGCCAAGGATACGCTTGTCCCCATCCTAATCCGGCGATCCATATCCGCATGACAAACCCGACCGACAGCATCGAATTTGCCAGCCTGCTTTGCTCGCGCCTGTGCCACGACCTGCTCAGCCCGGTCGGGGCGCTGAACAACGGCCTGGAGTTGATGGCGGACGAAACCGACCCGGAAATGCGCCAGCGCTGCCTGGACCTGCTGGGCGACAGCGCGCGCACATCGGCCAACAAACTGAAATTCTTCCGTCTCGCTTTCGGCTCGGCGGGCGGCTTCGGTGACGCCGTACCTCCGCACGAAGCCCGCGTGGCGATAGAGGGCATGTTCGCGACCGCCGGGCGGGTCAAGGTCGGCTGGCTGGTCGAAGAACAGATGCTCGACAAGCTGCCCGCCAAGATATTGCTGAATCTCGCACTGATCGCGGGCGACGCGCTGGTGCGTGGCGGACAGCTCGACATCGGCGCGGAAAAGCGGCCTGGCCTGACCGAAATCGTCGTGCGCGGCGAAGGACCGAAGGTCGTGCTCGACCCCGACCTGCGCGCCGCGCTGGCGGGCACGCTGCCGATCGAAGGACTGGCATCGCGCACCGCCGCCGCCTGGATGACGCGCCAGATGGTGGTCGAATCCGGTGGCGAAATTGCCCTGTCGGCTCCTGGCGAACCGGTGCTGCTGTTCGGCGCCTCCATCCCCGACCGCAAGCGATAATCGCCCACAACTGTCGCAGTCGCTGTCTCAGCGGCTGATTTTGAACGGCCCTTGGCGCGATGGATAGCGCCAAGGGCCGTTTCGCGTGGATCGATGAACGTTTGATCGGACGGCCCATGCGCCCGCTCACACGGTCATGTGGCGGACAAAAAGACAGTCTCTGCCATCGATCATAGGGTAGCCGTGATCAGGCCCATTCCGCGCCACACAGAAGCCGTCCCGCTAAAAGAAAAAGGCCCGCCCGCTACTGAAGCGACCGGGCCTGTTCCCAAATCAGCGCTGAAAGGATCAGCTGCTATAATACATGTCGAATTCGACCGGCGACGGCGCCATTTCCCAGCGATACACTTCCGGCCACTTCAGCTCGATATAGGCATCGATCTGGTCCTTGGTGAACACGTCGCCCTTCAGCAGGAAGTCGTAATCGGCTTCCAAGCTGTTGAGCGCTTCACGCAGCGAGGCGCAAACGGTCGGCACCTGGCTGAGTTCTTCGGGCGGCAGGTCGTACAGGTTCTTGTCCATCGCGGCGCCCGGATGGATCTTGTTCTCGATCCCGTCGAGGCCAGCCATCAGCAGCGCGGCGTAGCACAGATAGGGGTTGGCCATCGCGTCGGGGAAGCGGAACTCCACGCGCTTCGCCTTAGCGCCCGCGCCATAGGGAATGCGGCACGATGCCGAACGGTTGCGCGCCGAATAGGCCAGCAGAACTGGCGCTTCGAAGCCCGGCACCAGGCGCTTGTAGCTGTTGGTGGTCGGGTTGGTGAAGGCGTTCAGCGCCTTGGCATGCTTGATGACGCCACCGATGAAGTACAGGCACATGTCGGACAGGCCGGCATAGCCTTCGCCCGCGAACAGCGGCTTGCCACCGTCCCAGATCGACATATGGGTGTGCATGCCCGACCCGTTGTCCTGCGCGATCGGCTTGGGCATGAACGTCGCGGTCTTGCCATAGGCCTGCGCAACCATCTGCACGACATACTTATAGATCTGCATACGGTCGGCGGTCTGCACCAGCGTACCGAAGGTCAGGCCCAGTTCGTGCTGCGCGGCGGCGACTTCATGGTGATGCTTGTCGCAGGGCAGGCCCATTTCGAGCATGGTGGTGACCATCTCGGCGCGGATGTCGGTGCACGGATCGACCGGCGCGACGGGGAAATAGCCGCCCTTGGCGCGCGGGCGATGGCCCAGATTGCCGCCTTCATATTCCTTGCCGGTGTTGGTCGGCAGTTCGATGTCGTCGATCTTGAAATAGCTCTGCGAATAGTCGTTTTCGAAACGCACATCGTCGAACATGAAGAATTCGGCTTCCGGGCCGACATAGACGGTGTCGCCGAAACCGGCCGACTTGACGAAGGCTTCCGCGCGCTTCGCGGTCGAGCGGGGATCGCGGCTGTACAGTTCGCCGGTGTCCGGCTCCACGATGTCGCAGAAGATGATAAGCATCGGCGTGGCGCTGAACGGATCGACATAGACGGCGTCCAGGTCGGGCTTCAGGATCATGTCCGATTCGTTGATCGCCTTCCAGCCTTCGATCGACGATCCGTCGAACATCAGACCCTGGGTCAGCTCATCTTCGCCCAGCACGCTCGACACCATGGTCAGGTGCTGCCACTTGCCCTTGGGATCGGTGAAGCGGACATCGACCCACTCGATCTCCTTTTCCTCGATCATCTTCAGGATGTCTTTTGGCGTGTTGGCCATGTAAACTTGCCCTTCTGTTAAAATACCCCCCCGAAGGGGCAGTTGAAGTCCATTCCCACCTGGCTCGGCGGAAAATTCATGAAATCAGATGGCGTCGCTATCCCGCTCGCCGGTGCGGATGCGCACCGCGCCCTCGATCGCCGAGATGAAGATCTTGCCGTCGCCGATGCGCCCCGTCTGCGCCGCCGAACAGATCGCCTCGACCACGCGGTCGGCCAGCGAATCGTCGACCACGACTTCCAGCTTCACCTTGGGCAGGAAATCGACGACATATTCGGCGCCACGATAGAGTTCGGTATGCCCCTTCTGGCGGCCGAAACCCTTGGCCTCGGTCACGGTGATGCCTGAAACGCCGACTTCGTGCAGCGCTTCCTTCACCTCGTCCAGCTTGAACGGCTTGATGATCGCTTCGATCTTTTTCATCACTCGTAATCCCAACCCATGACGCACGTTCGGAATGCGGACGGGTCCGCATCCATATCTCCCTTCAAGGAACGATCGTCATGCCCCCCAAAGGCTGGCGCCGCTCCTCTCGCTAATCAATTACCGTGCCAAATGGCGAATTGCTAAGACATGCTTTCGGCGATGCAGCAATCTTTGTCCATATTGCCCGGATTCCGGGCAATATCCTAACGTCCTGCCCGTTTTTTGGGCAGTCTTCCCATGATCAACGCTGATAAGGCGGACAGTCCATGCCGGTCGGGCTTTTGGTAAATATCTCGCAGCCGGTTTCGGTGATGCCGATACTATGTTCGAACTGCGCCGACAAAGTGCGATCGCGCGTCACCGCCGTCCAGCCATCGTCCAGCATCTTCACGCCGGGCTTACCGATGTTGATCATCGGCTCGATCGTGAAGAACATGCCGGGGCGCAATTCGGGGCCGGTGCCGGGGCGGCCGACATGGACGACCTCCGGACTGTCATGGAACACCTGGCCCAGGCCATGGCCGCAAAAATCGCGCACCACGCCATAGCGATGCTTTTCCGCATGGCGCTGGATCACATGGCCGATATCCCCCAGATGATTGCCGGGCTTGGCCTGCTCGATGCCCAGCATCAGGCACTCATACGTCACTTCGACCAAGCGGCGAGCCTTGATCGGCGCCTCGCCGACGATGAACATCCGGCTGGTGTCGCCATGCCATCCATCGACCAGCGGGGTGACGTCGATATTCAGGATATCGCCGTCCTTGAGCTTATAGTCGCCCGGAATACCGTGGCAGATCACATTGTTGAGCGAGATGCAGCAGCTATGGGTATAGCCGCGATAGCCCAGCGTCGCGGGCACGCCGCCGCCATCCAGCGTCATGCGGCGCACGATGTCGTCCAGTTCGCCGGTCGTCACGCCCGGCACGGCATGGGGCACCAGCGCGTCCAATATCTCGGCCGCCAAGCGGCCCGCCTTGCGCATACCGGCAAAGCCCGCCTCGTCATACAGCTTGATCGCGGTGGAGCGGGTAATCGGCGCATCGGCCGTCATCGTCATATAGTCGGTCATCACCCGATTATAGGCGCACCTGTCGGATAATGCGAGAGGGCGGCTAGGCACGGCGCATGGCGCAGGCTATGGGCGGACGCATGGCCGATCCGACACGCATATGGACCGCAGCGCTGATCGTGATCGGCGACGAAATCTTGTCTGGCCGCACCCATGACAAGAATATTCCGCAAATCGCCAGCTGGCTGGGCGTGCAAGGCATCCGCTTGCGGGAAGTCCGCGTGGTCGCCGACGATCAGGATGCGATTGTCGAGGCGGTCAATACGCTGAGGGCGCGCAACGACTATCTCTTCACCACCGGCGGCATCGGTCCCACCCATGACGATATCACGGTCGATGCGATCGCGGCGGCGCTGGGCGTCGATGTGGAAGTGCATGAGAACGCCCGCGCCATGCTGGCCGACTATTATGAGACGCGTGGCAGACTGACGGCGGCACGGTTGCGGATGGCACGGGTGCCTGCCGGATCGGACCTGATCGAAAATCGCATGTCGGGCGCGCCCGGCATCCGCCATGGCAATATCTTCATCATGGCCGGCGTGCCGCATATTACCGCAGGGATGCTGGACAGCCTGACCGGAACGTTGGAGGGCGGCCTGCCTCTGCTGTCGGCAACGATCGGCTGCTGGGTGGCGGAAAGCGAAATCGCCGATCTGCTCGGCGCCACCGAACGCGCGCATGGACAGTGCCAGATCGGCAGCTATCCGTTCTTCCGGGAGGGGCGCACCGGCGCCAATTTCGTGGTGCGCTCCACCGATGCAGACGCGATGAACGCCTGCACCGCCGATCTCAGCGCCGCGCTGGAACGCGGCGGCTGGACCGTGACGGCAGGCGGGATTTAAGCCGCTCTTACTTCGCTTCCGCCTTGAGATAGGCGATCAGATTAGCGCGGTCGGCCGCGTTGGGTACGCCCGCAAACGCCATACGATTGCCCGGCACCAGTCCGCTCGGCTTGGTCAGGAACGTGTCGAGGCTCTTGGCGTCCCAGCGAATCTTGGCGTTCTGCATGGCAGGCGAGTAGGCGAAGCCCGCCACCGTGCCGGACGTCCGTCCAAACAGCCCTGCGAGCGACGGGCCCATCTTCTTCGGACCGGGTTTCACATCATGGCACAGCGCACAGCGCGCAAACACGGCTTTCCCTTTCACCGCATCGCCCTGCTGCGCCAGCGCAGGGGCGCTCGCGGCGCAGAGGATGGTCAAGGCCAATGATCTGAATATCCACGCGGACGACATGCAGCTTTCCCCTAATATGACGAGGCGACGAGACTATGGCCTTTCGGCCTCACATACGCCTCTATGACATATAATCTGAATGGCGCTTTAAGGGTATAGGCTGTGCCGGTGCGATTTATAGTCATACCGCCATTTGGTTTAGGCCAGCCCTGCGCATGATGTGCCCCGACGATAGCGACGCGCACTTCACAGATATGAGAGGAAATGGTGGACGCACTTGGGCTCGAACCAAGGACCCGCTGATTAAGAGTCAGCTGCTCTACCAACTGAGCTATGCGTCCACTTCGGTGCGGCAAGCGCTCCGTCGTGGGCGGGCAGTTAGCAGCCGCTTGGCGGTTTGCAAACCTTAAATCGCCGACATCCCGGAAATTTTTCGCTGCCTGTCGCTCAGCCCCAGTTTCCCGTACCCACACGCCGTTTGCCAGCGCGGTCGATCGCCATGATGATCCCGACGCACAGCATGACGGTCAGCATGGATGATCCGCCATAGGACATGAAGGGCAGAGGAATGCCCACCACCGGCGCCAGCCCCATGACCATCATCAGGTTGATCGCGACGTAGAAGAAGATGGTCGTCGTCAGGCCCGCCGCCGTCAGGCGCGCGAACTTGTCCTGGGTGCGCATCGACACCCTGATGCCCCAACGAAACAGCAGCATGAACGCGACGATCAGCAGCGCACCGCCCAACAAACCCCATTCTTCGGCCATGGTGGCGAAGACGAAGTCGGTATGACCTTCGGGCAGATAGTCGAGATGACTTTGCGTGCCGTTGAGGAATCCCTTGCCCCAGAAACCGCCCGATCCGATTGCGATCTTGGACTGGCTGATATGATAGCCCGCGCCCAGCGGATCGCTTTCCGGGTCCATGAAGATGAGCACGCGGTTCTTCTGATAATCGTGCAGGAAACTGAAAGCGATCGGGATCGCGCAGGAGCCGACCAGCGCCGTGCCGATGAACAACCGCAACGGCAACCCAGCCAGAAACATCACGGTCACCCCGCCCGCCGCGATCATCGTCGCGGTGCCAAGGTCCGGCTGGATCAGCACCAAGGCCCAGGGCAGGCCGATCAACACCAGCGCCGGCCAGATGGCGTTCCACCGTCGGATCTCACCGACCGGCAGCATTGCATAGAAGCGCGCCACCGTCAGGACGATGATCGGCTTCATGAACTCGGACGGTTGAAGCTGCATGAAGCCCAGGTTGATCCAGCGCTGGCTGCCCCCCGCGACGCCGCCGATCAGTTCCACCAGAAACAAGGCCGCCAGTACCGCTCCATAGGCCGGGAAGGCAAAGCGCGCGAATACCGTCACCGGAATGCGGCTGAGACCCAGCGCCATGGCTGAGAAGATGCAGAACCGCACCCCCTGGTTGACGGCCCAGGGAAAGATATTCCCGCTCGCGGCGCTATAGAGCACGACCGTCCCGAAACCAGCGATCGCCAGTAGCAGTGCCAGGATGCGCCAGGGGAAATCGGTCAGGGGCTGCGGAATGATGCTCATGGAGCGCCCGCCGCATTGGCGCCGGGGGCAGGGGCACGTCATCCTCATCGCCTGCCTGCGCCGGTGGAGCGGCCGGAGCCGATGGCGGCGTATCCGTTGTATTGCTCGCGGCATTGTCGGCGGGCGGTGGCGCCTCGCCCTTCTCGATCGCCTTGGCAAGGCGGAAGGCCGCCATCTGGCGCGCCTGCCGCTCGGCGGGCGTCCCGCCCCAGCCTTTCTCCAGCGTTTCCAGCTTCTCCATCGCCTTCTTCGGATCGAACAGATAGGACAGCGTGTCGCTGGCGATCATCGGCGCATCTTCGTTGCGGATCATATGACCGCCATGCTCGATGATGCAGGCGATGGCATAGCGCGGATTGTCGAACGGCGCGAAGCCCTGGAACAGGGCGTGGTCGCGCAGTTTGAACGCCAGCGAACTGTTGCCGCGTACGCCGCCTGCACGTTCCGCCATGGTGATGCGCCGCACCTGCGCGGTGCCGGTCTTGCCCGCAATCATCACGCCGGGAATGGAACTGCGCGCCGCGCCGCCCGTGCCGCCGCCATTGACGACCGCATTCATCGCGTCGCGGATCACGACCAGATGCTCCTGCGTCGCGCCGACCAATGCCGGTTCCGGTCGCTTGGCGCCATGAATGAAATTGGGCATCAATTGTTTGCCGGTCGCCAGGCGCGCCGCCATCACCGCCATCTGCAACGGATTGATCAGCATATAGCCCTGACCGATGGTGGCGTTCACCGTGTCATAAACCTGCCATTTCTGCTTATATTTCCGTTCCTTCCATTCCGGGTCTGGCACGGTGCCGTAACTTTGGCTGGGGAAGGGCAGGTCGAACTTCTGGCCCATGCCAACGCGATGCGCCATGCTGGCGATCCGGTCCATGCCGATCCGCTGGGCCATCTGGTAGAAATAGATGTCGCAACTCTGGGCAATGGCACCGCGCATGTTGAGCGGGCCATGGCCGCGCCGCTTGTGGCAGTGGAACAATGTGTTGCCCACCCGGATCGCGCCGCCGCAACTGACCGTCTCCTGCGGCCCGATCCCCGCCTCCAGCAGCGCGAGCGCGACCATCGGCTTGACCGTCGATCCAGGCGGATAAAGCCCTTGCAGCGTCTTGTTGCGCAGCGGGACATGATCGTCCTTCGACAGCATCTCATATTCCAGATGGCTGATGCCGTCGGAAAAGCTGTTGGGATCGAAACTGGGCATGGACGCTAGCGCCAGCACGTCGCCATTCTGGCAGTCGATCACCACCACCGACCCGCTCTGGGTCGCCAGGCGGCGTCCGGCATATTCCTGCAAGCCTGCATCGATCGTCAGCTTGATCGCATTGCCCGGCGTGTCGGGACGTGTCGTCAATTCCCGCACTATCTTGCCGCGCGCCGTCACTTCGACCCGCTTCGCGCCAGCCTTGCCGGTCAGATGCTGGTCGAACGCCTTCTCCAGCCCGTCCTTGCCCAGCTTAAACCCTGGCGTGATCAGCAGCGGGTCTTTCCGCTTCTTATAATCCTCCGCCGTGGCCGCGCCGACATAGCCGAGCAAATGGCCCACCGTCGCCCCGGCCGGATAATTGCGCGAAAAACCCTGGCTGGGCGCCACGCCCGGCAAGTCGGGCAGGCGCACGCTGATCGCGGCATATTGGTCGTAGGTCAGCTTGTCGGCGACCTGCACCGGCCGGAATCCGGCCGACTTCTCCAGATCCTCACGGATGCGATCGACCTCGTCCGGCTCCAGATTGAGCAACTGGGCCAGGTGCTTGATCGTCGCATCGGCATCGACCACCCGCTGCGGGATCAGGTCGACGCGGAAATCGGTGCGGTTATTCGCCAGAGGCCGCCCGTTGCGATCCACGATCCACCCACGCCGCGGCGGAATGAGCGTCAGGTTGACGCGGTTGCTTTCTGACAGCAGCGTGTATTTTTCATTCTCCGCCACGCTGATCCACGCCATGCGCCCGACCAGCAGCGCGCCGATCGCGCCCTGAATGCTGCCGACGACCATTGCGCGGCGGGTGAAGGTGAAGGACTGGGCGGCTTCGGTAATGATCTTGCGCTTGGGAGTGAGAAATTTCATGCCATAACGCGCCATCTGTCGATCCGCGCGCATTGCCGGACGAAGAAGGGGAAAAGCAATATCGTCCACAATATCTGCGGCGCGATCAGAAAGAGTTCTCACATTGCCTCCACCGGCGATCCGGGCGAAGAACAGCCCGCCGGAAATGCAGACAATAATCGCCAGCGCCGCGATTAGCCAGTCCTGCCGATAACTGCGCCATACCATGCGATGTTCGATCGCATCGATGCCGATCAGCGCCACGGTCCACAGAAACATGGCCGACCCGATCGGCTGGCCGCTCGCCATATCGTCGAACAGGCCAAGCGGCAGGCCGATCCAGGCGCGCCACAGATCCGGCCGCAGCAAGCGCCAGGACAGCAGCAGCAACAGGCCGAAGGGCGGCATGACCGGCGACTGGGCGATCACCGGCAGCGCCGTCAGGAAAGAGCCGAGCATCACCGTGATGACGGGTGTCCCGGCCAGGCGAAAGCGGGACGGATGCCGTCCCAACCGGGGCACATGGTGCAAATGCGGGTCGATCATGGCTGGGCGACGTTGCCAGCCGCTGCCTCGTCCTCCACGCTGGGCGCGGTCGGCCTTGGTCCCGGCCGCGTAACCGCTTCCTCGAACGCCCGCTCGACCACTACGGCATCGACCCTCGCCGGGTTGGCGAGCGGCACGCCATAGGCGATTTCGCCCTGCGCGCGAACAACGACCGCGACAGGTATATTGGGTTGATAGACGCCGCCGATCCCGGACGTGACGAGCAGGTCACCAGGCTTGAACGGATTGCGTCCGGCCGTCAGCGCGCGGATTTCCACCGATCCATCGCCAAGGCCGGTCGAAATGGCCGGAATATTGTCGTTCGCCCGGCGCACCGGCACGATATTGGCGGTATCGGTCAGCAGCAGCACGTCCGAACTATTGGGCGTGGTGATATGGATGCGGCCGATCAGCCCTTCGGGCGCGCGCACGGGCATACCGGGGCGCACACCCTGCCAGCGCCCGGCGTTAAGACGAGCAAAGCGCCGGGCGCTGCTGGCGGAAGAGGCGATCAACCGCGCGGTCAGCACTTCGCTGGCATCGGAATCAACCAGCTTGAGCAATTTCTTCAAGCGCAGATTTTCCTGCGCCACGCCCTTGGCTTCGATAATACGGTTGCGATCCGCCTCCACCTGTCGGCGCAGCGCGACATTCTGCGATCCCGCGCGCCAATAGGCGGCCAGAACCTCATCTACCGACCCGACGCCGCTGACCATCGTCTTGAGCGCGGTGGAGACGGGGCGACCGGCTTCGGACGAGGCGATGCGAATGGCGGCAAAGCCGGTGGGATCGAAGATCGCGACTATGACCAGCAGCAAGCCGACGGCTGCACCGGTGACCGCCACGACATAGCTGGCGAACAGGCTATATTGCGCCTTCCGGTTGATACCGGGGCGACGGCTGGGTGGCCGCGCCATCTAATCGTCCTTCTCGATCAGGCGGTTTGCAGCACGCCCCGGAAGATCGGATCTTCCATCGCGCGGCCGGTGCCGATGGCGACACAGGTCAGGGGGTCTTCGGCGATCGTCACCGGCAGGCCGGTTTCGTCACGCAGTTCGTCATCCAGTCCCTTGAGCAGCGCGCCGCCGCCGGTCAGCACGATGCCCTGATCGACGATATCGGCCGCCAGTTCGGGCGCGGTGTTTTCCAGCGCGATGCGGACACCTTCCACGATGGTGCTGATCGGCTCGGCCAGCGCATCGGCGATCTGGCCTTGGTTGATGCTGATTTCCTTGGGTACGCCGTTCACCAGGTCGCGACCCTTGATGTGGATGGTTTCGCCGACGCCGTCTTCAGGCGGCTGGGCCACGCCATATTGCTTCTTGATCCGCTCCGCCGTGGCTTCGCCGATCAGCAGATTATGATGGCGGCGCACGAAGGACACGATCGCCTCGTCCATCTTGTCGCCGCCCACGCGCACCGACGTGGTGTAGGCCAGGCCACGCAGCGACAGCACGGCGACTTCGGTCGTGCCGCCGCCGATATCGACCACCATCGAACCGATCGGTTCGGTCACGGGCATGTCGGCGCCGATCGCGGCGGCCATCGGCTCTTCGATCAGGAAGACCTGGCTAGCGCCCGCATTGCTGGCCGCGTCACGGATCGCACGGCGCTCGACGCTGGTCGAACCGCTGGGCACGCAGATCACGATTTCGGGCGCGCGCCAGGGGCTGTGCTTGCCGCCATGCACCTTGGTGATGAAATGCTTGATCATCTGCTCGGCAACATCGATGTCGGCAATCACGCCGTCGCGCAGCGGGCGGATGGCCTCGATCGAATCCGGGGTCTTGCCCATCATCAGCTTCGCGTCCACGCCCACCGCCTTCACCCGCTTGACGCCGTTCAGCGTTTCAACCGCCACCACCGACGGTTCGTTGAGGACGATGCCGCGACCGCGCACATAGACGACCGTGTTGGCGGTGCCCAAGTCGATGGCCATATCCTGCGAAGTGAATTTGAAGAGACGCGAAAAGATCGACATGCCTTATCCTGTATCGCCCGCCGTCCCCGCGACGCGATAGGGGGACCGGTCGGAAAGCTGTTCTGCTGGTGCCGCTAATCTCTTCCTTCTTGCGCTTTGCAGTGCAAAAAATTCCGGTTCACGGCTCGCGGAAAGCGCTCGATTGGGCTAGTCCCTAATCAATGTCAATACGCCGTCTGCCCGAACATCTGGTCAATCGTATCGCTGCCGGTGAAGTGGTCGAAAGACCCGCCAGCGCGCTGAAGGAAATCGTCGAAAACGCTTTGGACGCTGGCGCGACTCGCATCGCGATCCGCCTGTCCAATGGCGGGCTGGACCGCATCGAGGTCAGCGATGATGGCTGCGGCATGGATTCGACCGACATGGCTCTGGCGCTCGAACGCCATGCCACGTCCAAACTGCCCGACGATGCCATTGAAAATGTGGCGACATTGGGCTTTCGCGGTGAAGCCCTGCCATCGATCGCCAGCGTGTCGCGCCTGTCCATCGACAGCCGTCCGCGTGGGGCGGATGGCTGGAACCGCACAGTCGACAACGGACAGTTAGTGGCGGAAGGACCAGCGGCGCTGCCCCCCGGTACGCGGATCACCGTGGAACAATTATTCGGCAAAGTGCCCGCGCGGCGCAAGTTCCTGCGTTCGCCCAAGGCCGAATATGCCGCCTGCATCGACATCATCCGTCGTCTCGCAATGGCACATCCAGCCGTCGCCTTTTCGGTCGAGCATGACGGCCGCCGCGTATTGGGCGTGCAGGCCGATGAGGCGCGGGAGGAGCGGGTGGCGGCGCTGACCGACCGGGCGCTGGCGGAAAACCATGTGGTCGTCAGCCTGGAGCGGGAAGGCGTCCGTCTGTCCGGCGTGGCGTCGATCCCGACCTACAATCGCGGCGTTGGCGATCATCAATATCTGTTCGTCAACGGTCGCCCCGTGCGCGACCGGCTGCTGATCGGCGCGTTGCGCGGCGCCTATGCCGACATGCTGGCGCGCGACCGGCATCCTGTGGTCGCCCTGTTCCTGGACGTGCCGCCACTGGAAGTCGATGTGAACGTCCACCCCGCCAAGACGGAAGTGCGCTTTCGCGATCCGGTGATGATCCGGGGCATGATCGTCTCCGGCCTGCGTCGCGCCCTGGATGCGGAAGGCTTTCGCGCCGTGCAACATGCCGACCCGTCGGCCCTGTCCGCCTGGAAGCCCGAACCTATTTCGCCTACGCCGATCGGCGATATGCCGATCTTCGAGGCGGTGGCGTCCTCTCCGGCGAGTTACAATCAGTTCGCACCATCCTCTTTTGCGGATCGTCGCTCGTCCTTCCTCACGCCCCCGCCACAGGCCCGGGCCGAACCCGCCGCCGCGCCCATGCCCGAAGGCACCAGTTTCCCGCTTGGCGTGGCGCGCGGCCAGGTGGCGCGCACCTATATCGTTGCAGAGGCAGAGGACGGCCTGGTGATCGTGGACCAGCACGCCGCGCATGAACGCTTGACACTGGAACGGATGCGCCGCGCGATGGAAGGGCAGGGCGTCGCGTCCCAGGCGCTGCTGCTGCCCGAAGTGGTGGAACTGGAAGAAACGGCGTGCGACCGGTTGGAAGCGCGCATCGCCGAACTCAAGGATTTCGGCCTCGATCTGGAGCGGTTCGGTCCGTCGGCCATGCTGGTTCGGTCGGTCCCGGCGATGCTGGGGCAGTCGGACGTACAAGGGCTGGTCACGGACTTGGCCGACGACTTGGCTGCCTATGACAGCGCCTTGTCGCTCAAGGAACGGCTCGATCTGGTCGCCGCCACCATGGCCTGCCACGGATCGGTCCGCGCAGGCCGGGTGCTGAGTGTCGCGGAAATGAACGCCCTGCTGCGGGAAATGGAAGTGACCCCCCGCTCGGGCCAGTGCAATCACGGACGGCCGACCTGGGTGAAACTGGGTCATGGCGACATTGAGAAATTGTTCGGAAGGAAATGAAGCGATGACGGTTCTTGCGGCTCTTCTGATGGCGGCGTCGGCAGCCATTCCTGCTGCCGATCCGGCTTGCACGACAGCAGCGCCGCTCGCGGAACCCTGGACCAGTTGGCCCCAGAGCGGACAGGCCAAGGCTGGTATCCAAGCGCAGGACGCCGCGCCGCTGATCCTGGGCAAGCCCGTCACCGCCACTTTGACGCCTGCCGCCTATGTGCACTTCGTCAAGCCCCCGGCAAAGGGCGCGACGGATGGTTATGGCGGGCTATTGTCCCTGTCGCTCAAGCAGGCGGCGCGGGTAGGGGTCGCCTTGGACGGCCCTGCATGGGTCGATCTTTTTACAAGCCGAACTGCGCAGACGTCGGTCGATCACGGCCACGGTCCGGCCTGTTCGGGCATTCGCAAGATCGTGTGGTTCGATCTGCCGGCAGGACGGCATATCGTCCAGATCGCGGGATCGAAGGCTATGACGATCCGGGTGATGGCGGCAGATGCGCAGGCGAACCAGCCCCGATAATGCAATCGAGTGTGTTCCCGCGCAGCCGCTGCCAAATTATAGTCAATCCGTCCGCGTCCGCCACATGGCGATCGGGATCATCGTCAGCACCGGTTGGTCGTCCTGATTGACGATCGTCACCTTGCTGCGGACGATGCCCATTTCCGGGCGGCTTTGCGACGCCTTCTTGTCGATGACCTCGCTGCGACCACGTAACGTGTCGCCAGGCCGGACCGGGCGCAGCCAGCGCAGTTCGTCCGCCCCCATCGCACCTAGGCTGGCGGCCTGCCGACCCGGATTCTTCTGCATTTCGGCAACGAACATTTTCATGAACAAGGCGGTCGTGTGCCAGCCGCTGGCCGACAGCGTGCCGAAATGGGTGGTCGCGGCCGCCTCGTCGGACAAGTGGAAAGGCTGGGGGTCGAACTCTGCGGCGAAGGCAATCGTCTCTTCGCGCGACACGGTGAGCGGGCCGAAATCGAAGCTGTCGCCGATTTCGATATCCTCGAAATAGAGAATGTCGTCCGCCATCATCCGTCTCCTATTGCAACGGATGATGGCTTAAGGCGACTTTCCGTTTACGTCAATGTCAGGTGATGCTGATCGAGGGCCGTCCATGCGGCACGGTCAGCGTCGCGCGCGTGCCGATCGCGCCGCCGGGCGTCGATACCTGGTCCATCACCCGCATCTTCGTGGTCCAGGCGTCCGGCGTCACTTCGCAGACCAGATAGCCGCGCTGGTCGTTGATGAACTTCAGTTCGGGGTTGTTCTTGAGGATCACGTCGCTGCCTGCGCGCAGGTCCGACCCGTCGCCGCCTGACGATATTGACGTGGAGACGAACTCGACTGCCACCGTTTTATCGCCATCGTTCAGCAAACCTGCGAAATTCTGATGCTCGTCGCCGGTCAGCACGACGACATTGTCCAGCCCGCGCATCTTCGAGAGCAGCCGCGCGCGCGGCTTGGCATAGGCGGCCCAGCTGTCGATATTGTAGATTTTCTGCTTCTCGTCGGCATAGCGCCGCCGGTCGAGCGACATCATCATCACCTGCTGCGCCACGCAATTCCACCGGGTCTGCCCGCGCGTCAGGTTGCGCACCAGCCAGCTTTCCTCTTCGGGCGATAGGACTTGCGCCTTGTCATCATCGATGTCCTTGCAATAGGGCTTGAACCCGTCGTCGCATGGCTGGTCGGTGCGGAAGGATCGGGTGTCGAGGAAATCGATCGACAGCAGATTGCCGAAACGCGCCTCCCGATAGGCATTGGTGATGATGCCGTTGCGGGGCAGCATCGCGGCGCGGACCGGCATATATTCATACCAGGCCTGCAGCCCGGCCTGGCGGCGCAGGCGGAAAATCTCGTTAGGGGCCAGGCCTTTGCCGGAAATATCGCCGACCCAATTATTCTCGATCTCATGATCGTCGAAGGTCGGGAACCATGTGTGCTTCGATCTGGCGGCCTGCAGATCGTAATCGCTCAGATATTGGGCATAGCGCAGGCGATAGTCGGCCAGGTCGAAACAATCCTGGCCGATATGGTGGCGGACCTGATCGACCGGCAGCCCGTCCTTGTCATAATCTGGGGGCCGCTGACTATATTCGTAGATGAAGTCGCCATAGTGATAGACGAAGGCCAGGTCGTCCTCCCGCGCCAGATGGCGGAAGGCGGTGAAATAGCCGTCCTCATAAAATTGGCATCCCGCGACACCGAATTTGAGCGCGGTCGGGTTGGACGAGGCCAGCGGCAGGGTTCGGGCGCGGCCTTGCGAGGATTTGTCGCTGCCCAGGAAGAAGCGATACCAATAGGGCCGGTCGGGTTGCAGCCCCGCGACTTCGACATGGACGCTATGGCCCAGTTCCGGCCGCGCCTGTTCTTCGCCGCTGGCGACGATCGTCTTGAACCGGTCGTCGCTGGCGACTTCCCACTTCACCGGCAGCGGCACCATGGGCATCCCGCCATGCGGTTCGAACGGCTTGGGCGCCAGCTTGGTCCAGATGACGAAGCCGTCCGGCGCCGGATCGCCCGACGTCACGCCCAGCGAGAAGGGATAGCCCGCGAACCAGCTTTGCGCCTTCAGGATGGCGGGCGACCCGATGGCGGGCGCGATGGTGGCGGCGGTCAGGAACTGGCGGCGGTTAAACATGGACGAGCGACCCTTGGACTTTGCTGTTTTACATATGTGTCTTAGCCCGTCCCCCTAGCGGCGCAATATGACAGGATGGTGCAGCCGGATGATTTGGGATCAGGCGATCGCGTCGCGCAACGCCATCCACGCTTGCCGCTTGGCCTCCCGCGACAGGCTGGCATAGGCGCCGCTGGAGGAGGGGAGGTCGATCAGCGCCAGCCCCGGCCGATCGCCCAATTGCCGCCGCCCGTGCAAGCTCGCGGTCTTGCCGTTGAAGCCGATCGCTCGCAGCGCAGGCAACCGGTCCACAAAGGCGCCCAGGTCGCGCAATTCCGCCCCCCGGATGCTGCTGTCCAGACTGCCGGGCCGCTCGGCGCTCTCGATCACGTCCCACAGGCCCACGCCCAAAGTTCGCAGTCGTTTCAGCCGCATCGCATAAGGCGCGCCGCGCAAATCTTCGTCCAGCACGCTACCCAGCAAGTCCCAGAAGGCGTTGCCGCGATGGGCATAATATTCGCCCTGCTTGATCGACGCATCGCCCGGCAGGCTGCCCAGGATCAGCAGGCGGGTGCCCGCATCGACGCTGGGCGGAAAGGCGAATTTCAGCGGCATTATCCTGGTTCCACGTGCTCCCGCGAAGGCGGGAGCCCAGTTCGAACTGTGGGACTGGGCTCCCGCCTTCGCGGGAGCACACTATGTCAGACGTTGAACCGGAACAGCATGATATCGCCGTCCTGCGTCACATAGTCCTTGCCTTCGGACCGCCACTTGCCCGCTTCCTTGGCGCCTGCTTCGCCGTTATATTGGACATAGTCGGCATAGGCCATGGTTTCGGCGCGGATGAAGCCCTTTTCGAAATCGGTATGGATCGCGCCGGCCGCCTGGGGCGCCTTCGATCCCTTCGCCACGGTCCAGGCGCGCGCTTCCTTTGGCCCCACGGTGAAGAAAGTGATGAGGCCCAGCAATTCGTAACCCGCGCGGATGATGCGGGCGAGGCCTGCCTCGGTCAGGCCCAGCGCTTCGAGATATTCGGCGCGTTCCTCGACCGGCATGGTCACCAGTTCGGCCTCGATCGCGGCGGACACGATGACGGCGCTGGCATTTTCCGCCTTCGCCTTTTCGAACACGCGGGCGGAAAAGGCGTTGCCTTCGGACGCGGCGTCTTCCTCGACATTGCAGACGTAGAGAACCGGCTTGGCCGTCAGCAGCTGTGCCTGCGCGAAAAGCCGCTCTTCCTCGACATCGCGTGGCACGGTGAGGCGGGCGGGCTTGCCTTCGCGCAGCAGGTCGAGCGCCTGACCCAGCACGGCAGCGGCGGCCTTGGCTTCCTTGTCGCCCTGTGCGGCCTTTTTGGCGAGGTTGGGGACGCGCTTTTCCAGGCTTTCCAGGTCCGCCAGCATCAATTCCATCTCGACCGTCTCGGCGTCGGCGATCGGATCGACCTTGCCCTCGACATGGGTGATGTCATCATCTTCGAAGCAGCGAAGGACGTGCACGATCGCGTCGGTTTCACGGATGTTGGCCAGGAACTGGTTGCCCAGCCCTTCGCCCTTGGACGCGCCGCGCACCAGGCCCGCGATATCCACGAAACTCAGCTGCGTTTCGATGATCTTCGCGCTGCCACCGATCTTGGCGATCGTGTCGAGCCGGTCGTCGGGCACGGCGACGCGGCCTTCATTCGGCTCGATCGTGCAGAAGGGATAGTTGGCCGCCTGCGCCGCCTGCGTTTCGGTCAGCGCGTTGAACAGGGTGGACTTGCCCACATTGGGGAGGCCGACGATACCGCAACGAAAACCCATTTGACTGCCTTATAAGATCGGAAAGATTTGCGCGCCCGATAGCGCCTTGTGCGCACAAAGGCCAGCCTTGGCCGACATAGGGGGGGTAGGACAAAAGGCGCGATTGATAAGCGCCGCGCTTTGGCGGCATAAAGGATCATGACCTACGAGATGATCGAACCGAACCGCGAAACCCACTGGATCGACCAGCAGGGCCGCGCGTGGCAAAAGCGTCCCGCGCATGAAACCGGCCCGTTCGGCCGCTGCCCGCGGTGCGGGGAAGGGCATATCTTCACCGGTTTCCTGACGATGCGCGACCGTTGCGAGGTGTGCGCCCTAGACTATAGCTTCGCCGATCCGGCCGATGGCCCGGCGGTGTTCGTGCAACTCTTCGCCTGCGTGCCGGGCGTTATCTTCATCATCATGCTGGAAATCATCGCGCGGCCGGGCCTTTGGGTGCATCTGGCCGTCGGCGTGCCCGTGCTGATCCTGACGACTTTGCTGCCGATGCGGCCGATCAAGGGCTGGCTGATCGCCGCTCAGTTCACCAACAGCGCGCAGGAAGCCGGGACTGGCGCGCTATGGGCCAAGCTGCATGGCGGAGAGCCACGCAGCTAAGAATGATGGAAAGATGGCACAGCGCAACTTCCTTTCACTTCGAGCGAAGTCGAGAAGCGACTGGCGCTGTTCCTACGTTTCTCGACTTCGCTCGAAACGAATGGACAAAGGCGAGAGCGCTAAATCTTACGGCTTGGGCGTGACCTTTATCTCGAACAGTTTCGGCCAATATTTGCCGGTGATGAAGACGCGATCCTTCGCCGTGTCATAGGCGATGCCGTTGGCGACCGCTTCGCTGTCCCGCACGCCCGCCGCCTTGCGCAGGGGCGCCACGTCGATCCAGTCGATCACCGCGCCGGTCGCCGGGTTGATCCGAGCGATGCGGGTGTCGTACCAGATGTTCGCCCACACCTCGCCCTTCACATATTCCAGTTCGTTCAGCCGATCGACCGCGCGGCCGTTCCAGGTCACGGTAATGCGCCGTTGTTCGGTCAAGCTGTCGGGATCGAGGAAGCGCAACTGCGCAGTGCCGTCGCTCATGATGAGGCTGCGGCCGTCCTGCGTCAGACCCCAACCTTCGCCTTCATAGCGGAAATCGGACACCGGCGCGAAGCCGCTCAGCGTCCAGACGAACCCCTTGCGATGACGCCAGGTCAGGCTGACCAGCTTGCCGCCCCAATTGACGATGCCTTCACCAAAATAGGGCGGGTCGATCACGCGGCTTTGCAGCACCTTGCCGGTCTTGAGCGCGACCTTGCGGATGTCCGATTGCCCCTCCAGCCCGGTGCTCTCGTATAGCGCACCGTTGTGATAGAAGAGGCCTTCGGTGAAGGCGCCCGCGTCATGGGGATGGGTGGCGACCAGCTTCCAGGGCGTGTCCGCAGCGGCGGGAGTCGCAAAAAATACTATAAAAAGCAGCCACCCCCACCACAGCCGTTCGGTTCGAGCTTGTCGAGTACCCTCACGCAAGGGTTCTCGACAAGCTCGAACCGAACGGAGTGTGTGTGACGAAAATTGCGTCCTCATTCCGCCGCCTGTCCTTCGATCGCCTCGGCCAGCCAGGCGGGCAGGGTAGCGAGGTCTATAGCCTCCACCCGATGCAATTCGATCGACAGGCCTAGGTCCGTCAGGGCCGCGCGCTGGCGCTTTTCGTCGGCTTGGGCCAGCGGCACGGCGATCAGGCGGCGGTTCACCTTGTTGCGATAATGCATCCGCGCGGTATTTTCCTGCCCGACATAGCAGCCCTTGTCATAATCGACGCCCTGCAGTTCTTCTGCATTGGTTTCCAACCACAATGTCTGGTCCTGCCCCAGTTCCTGCGCGCCTTCGAAGATGCCCAGCGCAAGCCTGTGGGCGCGGAAGGCCGCCGCCGCATCGCCATCCGTCGCAGTCGCGATCCAGCGATGGCCGAGCGCGGGCAGGCGCGGATCGAGCGGCTTGTCCGTGGTTGTCAAAGACCAGTGCACCGCCAGCCCATCCTCACGGGCAATCGTCACCTTGCGACGCAAACGATAGATGGTCAGCCGCTTGGCAAGCGCATCGACCTGCGCCGCTTCGCAATCGATCAGCACATCGTCGCCATCCCCCCAAAGGATGAAATCATAGAGCGCCTTGCCCTGCGGCGTCAGCAGTCCGGTCCAGCGCGGCTGGTCCGGCTGGAGCGTCAGCACGTCGCGGGTCAACAGGCCTTGCAGGAAGGGTTTCGCCTCCTCGCCGGAAATTCTCAAAATCGCGCGGTCGCTTAGGGTGGTGCCGGTCATCGGCTTTAGGTAGGACGGCAACACGACTTAGCCAAGCCGTCTGCGCGAACGGAACATAGGAATATCGTCATGACCCAGACCTTCGACATGATCCTCAAGAACGGCACCGTCCATACGCCGGGCGGCGCGGACAGCGTGGATGTGGGCGTGCGCGGCGGAAAGATCGTGGCGATCGGCACGTCCCTGGGCGATGCGGGCGAGGTGATCGACTGCACCGGGCTGGACGTGCTGCCCGGCTGTATCGACAGCCAGGTCCATTTCCGCGAACCGGGGCTGGAGCATAAGGAAGACCTCGAATCGGGCAGCCGCGCCGCCGTGCTGGGCGGCGTGACCGCTGTGTTCGAAATGCCCAACACCAATCCCAACACCGACACCGCCGATCGCGTCCATGACAAGCTGAAGCGCGCGCATCATCGCATGTGGTGCGACCATGCCTTCTATGTCGGCGCGACCGCGGACAATGCCGAGCAGCTTCGCGAACTGGAACGCATACCCGGCACGTCGGGCGTGAAGATCTTCATGGGCGCATCGACCGGCAGCCTGCTGGTGGACGATGACGACGCCCTGTCGCGCGTGCTGGCCAGCGGCACCCGCCGCGTCGCCATCCATGCCGAGGACGAAGCGCGGATGAATGCGCGCAAGATCTATGCGGAGGAGGGCGATCCGTCGACCCACCCCGTCTGGCGCGACGATGAAAGCGCGATGATCGCCACGAAACGCATCATCGCGCTGGCACGCAAGGCGCGCCGCCGCATCCACATCCTGCACATCACCACGCCCGCCGAGCTGGAATATATCGCCCAGAACAAGGATATCGCGACCTGCGAAGTGACGCCGCAGCATCTGACGCTGGCGGGGGAGGATGCCTATCCGCGCCTGGGCACCTATGCGCAGATGAACCCGCCGATCCGGTCGGGCGCGCATCGCGACGGCCTGTGGTTCTGGCTCAATCAGGGCGTGCCCGACGTGCTGGGCAGCGATCATGCGCCGCACACGATCGAGGAAAAGGCGAAAACCTATCCTTCGTCACCCAGCGGTATGCCGGGCGTGCAGACTTTGGTGCCGTTGCTGCTCAACCATGTGGCGGAAGGGCGGCTGTCGCTGCGCCGCTTCATCGAATTGACCAGTTCCGGGCCGCAGCGCGTGTTCGGGCTGGTCGGCAAGGGGCGGATCGCGCTGGGCTATGACGCCGACTTCACCGTGGTCGATTTGAAGAAGCGCTGGACCGTGGGCAGCGACTGGCTCGCGTCGCGCTGCAACTGGTCACCCTTTGAGGGTGATCAATTGACCGGCAAGGCGATCGGCACGATCATCCGCGGCAACATGGTGATGTGGGAAGACGCGCTGGCGAACGCAGCGATCGGTGAAGCCGTGCGGTTCGAAGCGACGCAGTTCAACTGACGAAGGTTCTCCGGCGCAGGCCGGGGTCCAGTCTTTGCGTGAGAAACGCTACGCCGCCACGCGATCACGACGCCGCGCATGGGCGATGCTGTCGGTGGCGAACAGGATGAGGCCGACCCAGATCAGCCCGAAACTCGCCGTCTGACCGGTGCTGAGTCGTTCGCCAAAGAAGAGTATGCCGCACAGGAACTGGAGCGTCGGGGCGAGATATTGCATCAGGCCCAGCGTCGCCATCGGTAAGCGCTGCGCCGCCACGGCGAACAACACCAGCGGCACGGTCGTCACTGCGCCCGACAGGATGAGCAGGGCGGATGTCGGCACGTCTTGCCCAAAGCCCACGCCGCCATGGCCCGCTTCCCAAAATAGATAGGCGACGGCAAAGGGTGCCAGCAGCGTCGTTTCGACGCCCAGGCCGGTCATCGGCGCCACCGGCGTCATCTTGCGCAGCAGGCCGTAGAAGGCGAAGGTGAAGGCCAGGCTGAGGCTGATCCACAAAGTCGTGAGCGCAGACGTCGCCAATATGACCACGCCGATTGCCGCCACGCCGATCGCCAGCAACTGCGCGCGGCGCAGCTTTTCCTTGAACACGATCACGCCCAGCGCGACCACGACCAGAGGATTGAGGAAATAGCCCAGGCTCGCCGCGACGACATGGTCTTCGTTGACCGCCCAGACATAGGTCAGCCAGTTGAGGCCGATCATCAGCGCCGACCCCGCCAGCGGCACCAGCAATTGCCGGTTACGCATCGCCGCCAGGAAAGCGGGCAGTCCCTTGCGCGCCGCCAGCAGGCCCAGGATCAGCAGCAGCGACCATAATATGCGCTGCGTCACGATCTCCACCGCATCGACATGATGCAACAGGCGGAAGAACAGCGGCAGCAAGCCCCACATGGAATAGGCCGCCAGCGCCGCGATCAGCCCCTTGCGTGCTTCGGGCGACTCTTGGTTCAGAGGATGCCCCCGCCCAGGAACAGCCGCAGCGCGCCGAACGCCGCGACGATCAGGCAGAAATTGCGCCCGCCATTCCGGGAAGAGATCATGCCGATGAACGCGCCGAACAGCGCCATCGGCACGAATATCCAGTTGAGCGCGCCCAAAAGCGGGATGACCGCCGGGATCATGAGGATAAGGGTGACAAGGCCGATCAGGCCTGACAATATATTGAGCATCGGTCCTATATGTCGGCAAGACTGTCCCAGAGCAAGACAATGGGCAAAGGCCAGTCAATCGACACTGGCTATCGCGCGGAATAAGCGGCAAATTCACCATAAGTCCTAACGCAAAATTAACCTTTGTTCTTCAGGGCTTGTTGACGAAGGAGTGAAGGATGGCGCGTTTCCGGTCTGTGGGCATGATATCTCTGGTGCTGGCGCTCGCCGCCTGCGGCAAGGGGGACAAGGACGCCAGCCTCGCCGCGCTCGATGCGCAACTCACCGACAATGCGGCCGACCCCGCGCTCAAGGGCGCGCTGGCCGATCCGATCGTGGTCGATCCGCAACTGGTGGGCCAGTCCAACCGCAACGCCGTTCGCCCCGCCGATCGGCCCGCCAATGGCGCGGTGCCCGTGCTGAACGGCGACGCGGCCGCGGCGCAGGCGGCGGCGGTCAAGCAGGCCGGTGGGAAGCTGCTCGCTGCCCCCACCGCCAGCCAGGGCGAAGCGATGGCCTCCACCGCCACGCTGGGCGCGGTCGCGCGCGAACAGGCGTCGGCCCGCGGCGGCAACGCCAACTGCACCAAGTCGCTCAATTACGGCATGGAATGGGCGCAGCGGTTGCCCGAACCTTTCGGCCTTTATCCCGGCGCCCAACTCACCGAAGCGGCCGGAACGCAGGTCGCTGGCTGCACCCTGCGCGCCGCCAGTTTCGTGACCCCCGCGCCTAAACAGGGGGTGATGGACTATTATTACACGCTCGCCCGCCGCGCAGGCTATGATGGCGAGCATAAGATTTTGGGCGGCGATCATGTGCTGGGCGGCACGCGCGGATCGGACGGCAGCGCCTATTTCATCCTCTTCACCGACGCGCCCGGCGGTAAGACCAGCGTGGACATCATCGCGGATAACGGGCGGTAAAGCGGGGCGGGGGAGCCGTAATCCCCATCCGTTCGCTTCGAGCGTAGTCGAGAAGCGGCCAACGCCGCTTCGCGTTCGACAGGCCGCACCTCACCCCGTTCGCGCTATCGCCAATCGTCAATGCCGAAAGAACAAGGTCACCGACGCCACATGATTGACGCGCGTGTTGCCCGCACGCTGGTTGATGACCTGATTGAGATACCCGACCTCCAGCGTCGAAGCGCCCGGCAGGCCCACCTCCGCCCCGACGAAGCTGCGCAACTGGTCGAACCCGCTCCGCGCGCCCCAATCGGTATCGTTGAGCGCCGCAAACCCTTCTGCATAGACCAGCGCGTTCACCGCGTCGCTGCCGGGCCGCAGCGGCTTTTCGTAGCGCAGCATTTCCCGCACGCGCCAGCCCATATCGTCGCCATTGGACCGCCAGCGCTGTTCCAGCCGGGTGCGCGACGACAGTTCGCCGCCCCATGGCTTGCCCAGCACCCAGCTGAGCTGCTGGAAACTGCGTTCCTCATTGATATCCCGGCCGCCTTCGATCGGCGTAACCACATGGGCATAGCCCTGATAGAGCGTGATCGTCGGCGACAATTTCCACCCCAGCGCCCCGCGAAACAGCGACTGGTCCACCCGCGACATACCATCGCCGACGCGCGGCTGGATCTCCGCGAAATAGACCAGCTTGCCCTTGATCGATCCCATTGCGGTCAGGTTGAGCCAGAATTGCTCATCCTCGCTGGTCGCCGCGTTGGCCGGGATGGCGAACAGGGCGAGGCTGGCGGTTAGGCAGGCAAGAAGTCGGCGCATGGATGTCCTGCGATCGGATTGGCGACCAGTCGCATGACGCGACTTTCCCGCCTCTCTAATGCGCAGTCATGTCTATCTTGTTTCCCGATCGTTAGTTTGCGTCCCGCGCGAGGGAGGCTTGCGCCATGCATTTCGCGCGCAGTCGAGAGGCCACATCCAACGCCCCGTCGCGCGATCCGCGGTTTGACCGTCAGGTAATGACGCTGGGCTGGTCCATCCCGGTAAAGCCCGCAATATCTGCAACCTCCTGCGCGGCGGCGATCAGCGGGGCGAGGGCGTCGCCGGTTTCCAGCGTCAGGTCGCCGTCAGTGCCCATATAACGCTCGATATAGACACGCAACGTCGCGCCCTGCGTACCCGTGCCGGACAGGCGGAACACCACGCGCGATCCGTCCTCGAACAGGATACGGACGCCCTGATTCTTGCTGACCGATTGGTCGGTGGGGTCGGTATAGGCGAAATCATCCGCGCTCTTCACCGTCCCGCCGCTGTTGCTGGTGCCGGGCAGCGCCGCCAGCTTGCCGCGCAGCGCGGCCATCAGTGCGTCGGCCTTGTCCTTGGCGATCGCTTCATAATCGTGGCGGGCATAATAATTCCGCCCGTAGGTCGCCCAATGATCCGCCATGATCGCCCCGACGCTCTGCTGGCGCACCGCCAATATGTTGAGCCACAGCAGCACCGCCCAGATGCCGTCCTTCTCACGCACATGATCGGAACCGGTGCCCGCGCTTTCTTCGCCACAGATCGTCGCCATGCCCGCATCCAGCAGGTTGCCGAAGAATTTCCACCCCGTAGGCGTTTCGAACAGCGGTACGCCCAGCTTTTCCGCGACCCGGTCCGCCGCGCCGCTGGTCGGCATGGACCGCGCGATGCCCTTCAGGCCCGCGGCATAGCCCGGCGCCAGATGCGCATTGGCCGCCAGCACCGCCAGCGAATCCGAAGGCGTCACATAGCTGTGTCTGCCGATGATCAGGTTGCGGTCGCCATCGCCATCCGACGCCGCGCCGAAATCGGGCGCGTCGGCGGCCATCATCCGGTCGTACAGTTCTTTGGCATGGACCAGGTTCGGATCAGGATGGTGATGGCCGAAATCGGGCAGGGGGGTGCCATTCATCACCGTGCCCATAGGCGCGCCCAGGCGGCGTTCGAAAATCTCGACCGAATAGGGACCAGTCACTGCGCTCATGCTGTCGAAGGCGAGGGTGAAGCCGCCTGTGATTTGCGCGCGTATCGCGGCGAAATCGAACATGCTTTCCATCAGGTCGGCATAAGCGGTGACCGGATCGACCACTTCCACCGTCATGTCACCGATCCGGCTTTCGCCCAGCCTATCGATATCGACATCGGCGGCGTCGAGAATAGTGTAGCTGTCGATCACGCGCGATCGCGCGGCGATCGCGTCGGTTACCTTTTCCGGCGCGGGTCCGCCATTGCCGATATTATATTTGATGCCGAAATCCTCGTCCGGGCCGCCCGGATTATGGCTGGCCGACAGGATCAATCCGCCGAACGCCCCCGACGACCGGATCAGATGCGACGCGGCTGGGGTGGAGAGGATGCCGCCCTGGCCCACGATCACGCGACCAAAGCCGTTGGCCGCCGCCATCTTCAGCACGATCTGGATCACCTCGCGATTGAGGTAGCGCCCATCGCCGCCCACCACCAATACCTGCCCCGCAAAGCCTTCGAGGCTGTCGAACACCGACTGAACAAAATTCTCCGCATAATGGGGCTGCTGAAAGACGCGGACCTTCTTGCGCAGGCCCGATGTGCCGGGCGTCTGGTCGTCAAATGGCGTCGTGGCAACGGTCTGAATCACCCAATATCCCCTGAACGGCGGTTGTCGCGCGCCTTATGGCCCGGCAATGTCGCCATACGCAATCAGGTTAAGACGTTCGGGCACCTAGCTCCTTGTTCCCCGGCGAAAGCCGGGATCCAGTTCCACGCTCTAAACTGGATCCCGACCTTCGCCGGGAAACACCCAGCTCAATCCGCCAGCCGCAACGCGACCTCGTTCATGAAGCGGGCGTCGTCATTCTTCGCCAGCCATTCCGCCTCCGCGCCGATCGCGCCGAGCATGTCGAAAAGGGCGTCCATCTCGCTCTTGGCGTAATTACCTAGCACATAGCCATGGACCTTGTCCTTATGCCCCGGATGGCCGATGCCGATCCGCACCCGGCGGAAATCATTGCCGATATGCGCGTCGGTCGATCGCAGGCCGTTATGCCCCGCATTGCCACCGCCGCGCTTCACCTTGACCTTCATGGGCACAAGGTCGAGTTCGTCGTGGAACACGGTAACGTCCTGCGGCGTAAGCTTGTAGAAGCGCATCGCTTCGCCGACCGATCGCCCGCTTTCGTTCATGAAGGTGGCGGGTTTGAGCAGGATGACCTTCTCCGCGCCGATCCGCCCTTCCTGCACCCAGCCCTGGAATTGCTTCTTCGGCGGGGAAAAGCGATGCATGTCGGCGATCAGGTCCGCGACCATGAAGCCGACATTGTGCCGGTGCATCGCATATTGCTGCCCCGGATTGCCCAGGCCCGCCCAGATTTGCATGACACCAACCTTTCACAACAAACCCCGTTCGCCCTGAGCGAAGTCGAAGGGCTCGCCTGAACGAAGTGAAGGCATACTTCGCTTCGCTCAGTGGAGGGCTTCGACTTCGCTCAGCCCGAACGGGGCTGTTTATGCTCGTAAAGCAGAAGAAAGGCTTATTCGCCTTCGGCTGCTTCCTCGGCGTCCGCTTCGCCTTCGGCGCTCTTGAGCGCCGACGGGGCGACGACGGTCGCGATGGAGAAGTCCGTGTCCGCGTGCAAGGCAGTCGTGCCCTTGGGCAGCGTAACCGCGCTGATGTGCAGCGAATCGCCGACTTCCAGGCCGGTCAGATCGACGACGACTTCATCCGGAATGTTGGCGGCATCGACGACCAGTTCGATGTCGTGCGCCACGACGTTGAGCACGCCGCCCTTCTTCAGGCCCGGCGATGCGTCTTCATTCTCGAAGCGCACCGGCACATGCACGTGAACGGTGGCGTGTTCGGACACGCGCAGGAAGTCTGCGTGCAGCGGACGGTCGGTGACGGGGTGGAAGGCCACGTCCTTGGCGAGCGTGCGGACGGTCTTGCCGCCGACTTCGACCATGATGACCGAATTGAAGAAGTGGCCGGTGCCGAGCTGCTTGTTGAGGAGCTTTTCCTCGACATGGATCGACAGGGGTTCTTCGTTCATTCCATAGATGACGGCGGGTACGCGGCCCTCACGGCGGAGGGCGCGGGAGGCTCCCTTGCCTGCCCGATCGCGTGCCTCGGCCGACAGCGTAAGCTGCTCGCTCATTGCGTGTCTCCAAAAGCAAAATTGATGTACTTTCCCGCCACGCCTCCAGGGATGACCATAGCGGGAGGCGGCCCTTTAGCAGAAAAGGGCAGGAATGCAAGGGTCGAGGCCGACTGTTAGTGCCTCAGTCTGCATCGTGGAGGCGGGCGCACGCCGCAGCGGCCTGATCTTTAGTGAAACCAACCACGACACATTCTCTGATGCATCGGTTGTAGGGCGAATTGTAAAGACGCTGCGCCACCAAGATTGCCAAACCCACGGCGATGATCGTTGCCGATACAACGTAGAAGTTTTTCATTCAGCACCCCTCCGCTTCTTCCCGCGCCTCGACTCGGCCCGCGCGCTAGAGCATGGCTATTGCACCCGCGTCACCGTAAACCCCCTGGCCTCCAGCAGTTCGATCAGATTCTCCCGCCCCGTCAGGTGCCCAGCGCCCACCGCGATAAAAGGCCGCCCCTTCATCGGCTCGATCGCCTTCACCCAGTCGCGGTTGCGCGCGACCAGCACGGCTTCCTCGACCACCGGGTCGGGCTGTTCGCCAATCTGGTCCTCCTTGGCGATCGCTTCCATGTCGCCCTTGGACCAGGCGGTCAGGATGCGGTCATACAGCGCCTTCATGCCCTTGGCCTCATGCACGGTCTGGACCAGCAGTCGCGATTGCGCCGCTTCGGGCAGCGTGTCGAAGGCAGCGAACTGGCGCTCGACCGTCTCCAGCCCGCCGATCGGCTTCCCCGCTTTCTTGAAGGTCGCGATCAATACCGGCTCGACGCCATCGTCCTGGCTGACGCCCAAGCTCTGCTGGCTGGCCGCCGACAACAGCATCGCAGCGGCCCAGCTTTCATAGCCGGACAGCAGCTGGCTGTTCGTGCCGCCATCCGCCATCGCCTTCGTCAGCGCGGCCCGTTCGCCTTCCGGCACGCGCCGTTCCAGCGGGGGCAGGCCCGGACTGCGCCCGGTCTTCTCGAACAGCGACAGAGTCTTCTGTTCGTCCTGCAAGTCCGCGGCTTCCAGCACCAAACGGTCCGACGCCGTCATCGCGTCGCGGATGGTCGGCGTATCCCAGGCGATCCCCTTGGGCAGCACATGGATGGTGCCGAACAGCCAGCCGTTGAGCGCGCCGCGCTGCATCTGCCACAAAGCGGGACCGCCCTGCGACGCCGACTGCTTGGGTGCCGTATCCTGCCCGCAGGCCGCGACCAGCGTCAGCGTGCACAGGGCAAGCAGGCGGGTAAAGTGACGCATCATGGCTTCACCCCCTTCACGCGGCGGCTCGGCACGCCGATCATGCGCAACTGATCCTGCACGCTGCCCTTGCCCGCCAGATGGCCCGCGCCCACCGCGACGAAGACCGTGCCCGGCTGCGCCAGCCGCGCCTTGATCCACTTGGCCCAATTGGCGTTGCGCCCGGTCAGCAGCACCTGCGCCAATTCGGGCGTCGCTTCGAGCGATTTGTTCATCGATTTGGCCAGCTTGTCGGGCTGTCCCGCGGACCAATAGCGCAGCAGGTCGCCAAACTCGCTCTCCATTTCCGGCAATCCGTCGACGGTGGCGTTCAGGAATTGCAGTTGCTGCGCCATTGGCAGGCCCGCGAAGAAGCCGACCTGCTGCTCCACGGTTTCGAGCGCATCGACCTTCTTGCCCGCCGCCTCCGCCGTACTACGCAAAATCTTTTCCGCGCCCAGGTCGTTCTGATAGCCCATCCGCTCCAGCGGCGCGACCGACAGCGCCAGCCCGCTCATCCACGGATTGAACATATCGAACGTCTGCCAGGGCAGGCTGTTGGCGTCCATCGCCGCCTGATATTTCGCGCGCGCCTCCGGCGTCAGCCGGTCGAACAGCTTCACCCCGTCCTTCGCGATCGCCATACCTGCTATCGTCGCGCCGATCGACTTGGGATCGTCCGGCTCGATGATTTCCAGCACCAGTTCATCCGACCGGTCGAACGCGCGCTTCACATCGCCGTCGAACCAGTCGATGCCGGGCTTCATCACATGGACGGTGCCGAACAGATAGATGGTGGTGTCGGCATCCTGCACCGCCCACAGCGCCGGGGTGGCGACAGGGGCTTTGGCCTGGGCGGCAACGCCACCGATCATCAGCAAGGCGGCGCTCAAAGCCCGCATCAGTCTAGGGAGCATGGTCATGGCTCCTTCAATGGGGAGAGCGCGGCGTCAGGGCAAGCGGCTTAACCCTGTTTGCGGCGGCAGTCCCTTGACCATGATCATGCCATGCGCCAAGGCGCGGGGCAGAAATGTGCCAGATAGATACATTGAAGGACTAACCGTGGCCGAAGGCAAAATGCTTTCCTTCCAGGACCTGATCCTGACCCTCCACGCCTATTGGGGCAAACAGGGCTGCGTCATCCTGCAACCCTATGACATGGAAGTGGGCGCGGGCACCTTCCACCCCGCGACCACGCTGCGCGCGCTGGGGCCACAGCCCTGGAACGCCGCCTATGTCCAGCCCAGCCGCCGCCCGACCGACGGCCGCTATGGCGAAAATCCCAACCGGCTTCAGCATTATTACCAATATCAGGTGATCATGAAGCCCAGCCCGGCGAACCTACAGGAACTCTATCTGGGCAGCCTGGTGGAGATCGGCATCGATCCGCTGGTCCACGACATCCGCTTCGTCGAGGATGACTGGGAAAGCCCGACGCTAGGTGCCTGGGGACTGGGCTGGGAAGTCTGGTGCGACGGCATGGAAGTCACCCAGTTCACCTATTTCCAGCAGATGGGCGGCTACGACTGCAAGCCGGTCGCGGGCGAACTGACCTACGGCCTGGAACGGCTCGCCATGTATATTCAGGGCGTCGACAGCGTGTACGACCTCAAATTCAACGACGCCGGGGTCACCTATGGCGACGTGTTCCTGGCGAACGAACAGCAGATGTCGAAATGGAATTTCGAGGTCGCCGACACCGACAAGCTGTTCCGCTGGTTCAAGGATTGCCAGGCCGAATATGGCCGCTGCATCGACGCGAACGTCCCGCTCGCCGCCTATGACCAGGCGATCAAGGCCAGCCATGTGTTCAACCTGCTCCAGGCGCGCGGCGTGATATCGGTGCAGGAACGCGCCAGCTATATGAGCCAGGTCCGCGACATGGCGAAGGGCAGCTGCGAAGCGTGGATCGCCAGCAACAGCGCGGCGTGGACCGCCAAATTTCCGGGGTGGACGGCGTGAATCCTCCCGGGACGGGGAGGGGGACCGCGCCGCGCAGCGGCGTGGTGGAGGGGGCGTGCCCCAAGCGCGCCGCCCGGAAACCTACACCGCCCGGACATTGCGCCGTAATATGTCGCTGCCCGAAGTCCTGCTCTGGCAACGCCTGAGAGGCCAAGCCACCGGCCTGAAATTCCGGCGGCAACATCCGATCGGAAGCTATATCGCTGACTTCTATTGCAGCAGTTTGAAGCTGGTCGTTGAAGTTGATGGCGAAGCGCATAATCAGGGTGACAACCCGATACGCGATCTTCGTCGGGACAGGTTCATGGAAGAGAATGGATATCAGGTGCTTCGCATAGCCGCCTCTAAGATTTTGAAGGACGCTGAAAAAGTGGCCGCATCGATCGCTGCGCTTGGGGCAAGCCCCCTCCACCATCAGCCTGCGGCTGACGGTCCCCTCGAACGGAGTCACGTGCCTCCGTTCGACCGTGCCGGGGAGGAACTGCAATGACGGATTTCCTCCTTGAACTGCGCTGCGAGGAAATTCCCGCGCGTATGCAAATAAAGGCCAGCGAAGACCTCGCCCGCCTGTTCACCGAGGAACTGGCCAAGGCCGGCCTGACGCCCGCCGCCATCGACAGTTTCGTCACGCCCCGCCGCCTGGCGCTGATCGCGCGCGACCTGCCGCTGGAAACGGCCGCAGTCAGCGAAGAATTTAAAGGCCCGCGCACGTCCGCCCCCGCGCAGGCGCTGGACGGATTCCTGCGAAAGACCGGCCTGATCCAGGACCAGTTGGAAGACCGCGACGGCGTCTGGTTCGCCGTCGTCAACAAGCCCGGCCGCGCCACCATGGACGTCTTGGCGCAGGCCGTGCCCGCCGTCATTCGCGCTTTCCCCTGGCCCAAATCGATGCGCTGGGGCGTCGCCAGCCAGACGACCGAGAGCCTGCGCTGGGTCCGCCCGTTGAAGGGCATCGTCGCGATCCTGGGCGAACAGCGGGTCGATATCGATGTCGAAGGCGTACGCTCGGGCTATGCGACGCTCGGCCATCGCTTCCATCACCCCGGTGAGATCACCATCGGCGGCGCGGACGACTATGTCGAAAAGCTGCGCGCCTGCCACGTGATCGTCTCCCATCAGGAGCGCCAGGCGATCATCGCGGCAAAAGCCGACGAAGCCGCCGCCGTCCACGGTTACAGCGTGATCGAGGACAAGGGGCTGGTCGCGGAAAATGCGGGCCTGACCGAATGGCCGGTGCCGTTGCTGGGCGATTTCGATCCTGCCTTCCTGGAAGTGCCGCCCGAAGTCATCCAGCTGACGCTGCGCATCAACCAGAAATATTTCGTCCTGCGCGACGCCGCCGGGAAGCTGGCGCCCGCCTTCATCTGCACCGCGAATATCGACGCGACGGACGGCGGCGCGGCGATCGTCGCAGGCAACCGCAAAGTGCTGGCCGCACGCCTGAGCGACGCGCGCTTCTTCTGGGAGCAGGACCGCAAGACCGCGCTGGCGGATCACGCTAAAAAGCTGGAACGCATCACCTTCCACGAGAAACTGGGCACCGTCGCCGACAAGGTCGAGCGCGTCGCCAAGCTGGCGCGCTGGCTGGTGGAAGAGGGGATTGTCACGGCAGGAACCCTCTCCCTTGAGGGAGAGGGTAGGGAGAGGGTGCTCAACGCTGATGTAGTACGCGACGCCAGCGCCGAACCCCCTCACCCCAGCCCTCTCCCCGTCGGGGAGAGGGAGCAACTTGCCGACCTAGCCGAACAGGCCGCCCGCCTGTGCAAGGCCGACCTCGTCACCGAAATGGTCGGCGAGTTCCCCGAACTGCAAGGCATCATGGGCGGCTACTACGCCCGCGCCGAAGGCTTGCCCGATGCCGTCGCCGACGCGATCCGCGACCATTATAAGCCGGTCGGGCAGGGCGATGACGTACCGACCGCGCCGGTCACGGTGGCGGTGAGTTTGGCGGATAAGCTGGATACGCTGGTTGCATTCTTCAGTGAAGATATGCGCCCGAGCGGCTCTAAGGATCCATTTGCCCTTCGGCGCGCAGCGTTGTCGGTGCTAGCGATCATGAATACTAATCAACTTCGGCTAGCGATTTTGCCTAGTGTACTTTGCCAAGGGCTAAAATGGCTTCCATCTGACATAGTTGGTTTAGATGAAGTTTATCATCGTAGTGTTAATGAGATGCTCAACGATGCTGACAGCAATCAGGTTATGGTCGGCATTGAACAAGAAAAAGAGGCGTACGAGCATGAACGCACGCACCGTTGGCGAACGCACGACGGGCAATTCCTCGACTTCTTCGCCGACCGCCTCAAGGTCCAGCAGAAGGAAGCCGGCGTCCGCCACGACCTGATCGACGCGGTGTTTGCGCTGGGCGGTGAGCACGATCTCGTCCGCCTACTCGCCCGCGTCCATGCGCTCCAATCCTTTGTCGCGACCGACGACGGCGCAAACCTGCTCGCCGGCTACAAGCGCGCCGCCAATATCCTCAAGAAGGAAGCGCCGACCTCTCCATCCGTTCGCCCTGAGCCTGTCGAAGGGCCGGGCCGAGCGGAGCCGAGGCCTTCTGACGCTGCGGGCTTCGCTCACGCTCAGCCAAGTGCTTCGACTTCGCTCAGCACGAACGGGATTTCAGCCCTGTCCTACACGCCCGAAATAGCCGAAGCTGCGCTCATCGCCGCGCTCGACACGGCCGAGCCTCGCGCGGCGCAGGCCGTTGCTGACGAGCGGTTCGAAGAGGCCATGGCCGCGCTCGCCACCTTGCGCGCGCCGATCGACGCCTTCTTCGACACCGTCACCGTCAACGACGCCGATCCGGCCAAGCGGGACGCGCGTCTGGCATTGCTGGCCCGCGTCCGCCACGCGGTCCATAATGTCGCTGACTTTTCGAAGATTACGGGATGACGTAAGCAAATTTCAAAACATGCGGGAAAAGTGCGAAGTTAAGCTGTAATAATCCTATTCGATCGCACCTGATCCGGCTATTGCTGCCGGATTGTTGCAATGCACCATATCATCGGCAATCAGTGCAGGGAGAGCCGACAATGACTGAGACGAAAGAGGCCATCATGACCACGACCGCGACCCGTTATGTCTATCGTTTCGGCGGCGGGGTGGATGATGGCGGGCAGGGCGACCGCAACCTTTTGGGCGGCAAGGGCGCCAATCTGGACGGCATGGCCGCGATCGGCCTGCCGGTGCCCCCGGGCTTCACCATCACGACCGCCATGTGCACCCGCTATTATGAAGATGGCGGCACATATCCCGACAGCCTGAACGCCGAAGTCGCCAACGGCATCGCCCATATTGAGGGGATCACCGGCAAGACGTTCGGCAACCCCGCCGACCCGCTGCTGGTGTCGGTCCGTTCGGGCGCGCGCGCGTCGATGCCCGGCATGATGGACACGGTCCTCAATCTCGGCCTCAACGACGAAACCGTCATCGGCCTGGCGACCACGTCGGGCGACGAACGGTTCGCCTGGGATAGCTATCGCCGCTTCATTCAGATGTATTCCGACGTCGTGCTGGAACTGGACCATGGCGCGTTCGAAGAAGCGCTGGAAATCGCCAAGGAAGATAATGGCTACACGCTCGACACCGAACTGACCGCCGAAGACTGGAAGGCGCTGGTCGCCGAATATAAGGCGCTGGTGCAAAAGCTGTGGAACAAGCCCTTCCCGCAGGATGTGCATGACCAACTGTGGGGCGCGATCAGCGCCGTGTTCGGCTCCTGGCAGTCGGAACGCGCGAAGGTCTATCGCCGCCTCAACAACATCCCTGGCGAATGGGGCACCGCCGTCAATGTGCAGGCGATGGTGTTCGGCAATATGGGCGAAACGTCGGCCACCGGCGTCGCCTTCACCCGCGATCCCTCGACCGGCGAGAATGCCTATTATGGCGAATATCTGATCAACGCGCAGGGCGAAGATGTCGTCGCGGGCATCCGCACGCCGCAATATCTGACGCTGGCCGCGCGCGAGCGGGCAGGGGCCAAGCCGCTGTCGATGGAAGAGGCGATGCCGGAAACCTACGCCGAACTGGCGAACGTGTTCCAGATCCTCGAAACCCATTATCGCGACATGCAGGACATCGAATTTACCGTCCAGCAGGGCAAGTTGTGGATGCTGCAAACCCGGTCGGGCAAGCGCACCGCCAAGGCCGCGCTCAAAATGGCCGTGGACATGGCGCATGAAGGGTTGATCACCGAAGAAGAAGCCGTCGCCCGCGTCGATCCCGCCGCGCTCGACCAGCTTCTGCACCCCACGCTCGATCCCAGCGCACCGCGCGATGTGCTGACCAAGGGGCTGCCCGCGTCGCCCGGCGCGGCGTCCGGCGCGATCGTGTTCGACGCCGACACCGCCGAACGCCGCAACGAAATGGGCGACGCCGTTATCCTGGTGCGCGTCGAAACCAGCCCGGAAGATATTCACGGGATGCACGCGGCCAAGGGCATCCTGACCGCGCGTGGCGGCATGACCAGCCACGCCGCCGTGGTGGCGCGCGGCATGGGCCGCCCCTGCGTATCCGGCGCGGGCAGCCTGTCGATCGACAATGCCGCCAAGACGCTGCGCATCGGCGATCGCATCCTTAAGGAAGGCGATATCCTGACCATCGACGGGTCGACCGGCGAAGTGATGGCGGGCGAAGTCCCGACCGTGCAGCCCGAACTGGCGGGCGACTTCGGCACGCTGATGGTCTGGGCCGACAAGGTGCGCCGCCTCAAAGTCCGCGCCAACGCCGAAACCCCGCAGGACTGCACGGTCGCGCGGGAATTCGGCGCAGAAGGCGTGGGTCTGTGCCGCACCGAACATATGTTCTTCGACGCGGCCCGCATCACCGCCGTGCGCGAGATGATCCTGGCCGACAGCGAAAAGGGCCGCCGCACCGCGCTCGACAAGCTGCTGCCAGAACAGCGCGACGATTTCGCGCAGATCTTCATGGTCATGGCGGGCCTGCCCGTCACCATCCGCCTGCTCGATCCGCCGCTGCACGAATTCCTGCCCCATGGCGAAGCGGAGTTCGAGGAAGTGGCGAAGGGTGCGGGCGTCAGCGTCGACACGCTCAAGCGTCGCGCGTCCGAACTGCATGAATTCAACCCGATGCTGGGCCATCGCGGGTGCCGCTTGGGCGTCACCTATCCCGAAATCTATGAGATGCAGGCGCGCGCGATCTTCGAGGCCGCGCTGATCGTCAAGCAGCGTGGTGGCGAAGCGCCGATCCCGGAAATCATGATTCCGCTGGTCGCCACTCGCAAGGAACTGGAGCTGATGAAGGCGATCGTCGATCGCGTCGCCGCCGAAGTCTTCGCCGAGCAGGGCAATAGCGTCGAATATCTCGTCGGCACCATGATCGAACTGCCGCGCGCCGCGCTCAAGGCAGGCGAGATCGCGGAAGTCGGCGAGTTCTTCTCCTTCGGCACCAACGATCTGACGCAGACCACCATCGGCATCAGCCGCGACGATGCGGGCCGCTTCCTGACGCAATATGTGGACAAGGGCATCTTCGCCCGCGATCCCTTCGTCAGCATCGATGTGGAAGGTGTGGGCGAACTGATCCAGCTCGCTGCCGAACGCGGCCGGGCGACCCGCCCCGGCATCAAGCTCGGCATTTGCGGCGAACATGGCGGCGATCCGGCCTCGATCGCCTTCTGCGAACAGACCGGTCTCGACTATGTGTCGGCGTCGCCTTACCGCGTGCCGATCGCCCGACTGGCCGCGGCGCAAGCTGCGCTCGCGAACAAGGCATGAGAAAAAGGGCGGGGATCACTCCCCGCCCTTTTCGTATCACTCCACGCGGCGCTTATCCGAACAAGCCGCGCTTGGCTGGCTTTGTTTCCAGCGCCTGCGCCTGACCGCGCCAGTCTTCCTGCGCGATCGTGCCGGGGCTTAGGCCCAGCCGCGCTTCCAGCGTCGCTTCCTGCTCCGCGCTCAGCGTCGCGATCTGCTCGAAACGCTGATAGCCCGCCTCGTTCAGCGACACTTCCTGCGCCTGGCTGATGCCGTTGATGCGGCTCAGATCGTCGCGCACCGCTGCCTTGTCGGCAACGGCAGCGGTTCCAGCGACCGCCGCCGTGCCAGCGCCCACCGGCACCGCATGCCGTTCCAGTTCGCGGATACGCGTTTCGGACGCTTCGATCCGGGCGTCGCGATCCTTGATCGCCTGCCGGTGCAGCAATTGTTCGTCGCGCCACGCCCGGCGATATTTGCCGCGCCCGCTCATCATCAGGCCGAAGATTATGCCGATCACCAGCGCAATCAGCAGCAGGGCCAGGTCGTTCAGGGTAAAGCTCATGACGGATCCTCCTGCCCATCCGAACGGCGCAGCATCGCAAAAGTTGCCGCATATTCGTTGCGGGCCTGAAACAGGTCGCAAAAGTGCAAAAAAGGGGCTTGCCCAATCCGCCAAGCGCTTCTATCTGCGCGTCTCCACGCACCCATAGCTCAGCTGGATAGAGCATCAGACTACGAATTTGAGGGTCGGGCGTTCGAATCGCTCTGGGTGCACCATTTTTTCGAGGGCTTTCTGGTCCGGGCTTTCAGCCACGGTCTGCTGGTCTTTCTCACGCACCCATAGCTCAGCTGGATAGAGCATCAGACTACGAATTTGAGGGTCGGGCGTTCGAATTGCTCTGGGTGCACCATCTTATTGACGGCGGTAAAAGGGCGGCATCCGGCCGCCTTTTTTGCGTCCGCTTTACGCTATTGCCAAGGCGACCATCGCGTCGATGTCGCAATGGGTTTCCAGCAGCACAGCGATCTCATCCAGCGCGTCCTCGACCGACCGGTCATAGTCCGCCCCCGCAGACGCGCTGCCCAACCGCCGCAACAGCGCATCGCGCAAGGCCGTGCTGGCGAGCAAGCCATGGACATAGCTGCCCATCACCCGGCCATCGCGGCTGATCGCACCATCCGGGCGTGAACCGTCGAGCAGGGCGAAGGGGCGGGCGCAGTCCGGGCCGTGGGTTACGCCCATATGCATTTCATAGCCGCCAAAATCGGCGTCGAGCGCCCGGCCGCGCACCTGCGCCAGCGTCTTGGCTCCGGACAGCCGCGTCTCCACGTCGAGCAGGCCCAGCCCCACCACCGCGCCCGCCGGTCCCTCTACCCCGTCGGGATCGGCAATCGTCCGCCCCAGCATTTGATAGCCGCCGCACAGCCCCAGCACAGCGCCGCCGCGGCGATGGTGGGCGCGAATGTCAATGTCCCACCCCTGTGCCACCATCGCGCGCATGTCCGCGATCGTGGCCTTCGACCCCGGGAGGATCACCAGCGCCGCGTCGCCCGGCATGGCTTGCCCCGGTCCGATCATGCGCAGGTCGATCCCCGGCTCCAGCTTCAGCGGATCGAGATCGTCAAAATTGGAGATGCGCGGCAACACAGGGCAGGCGACCACCAGCGGCGCGGCGGCAGAAAAGCGGCGCTGTTCCAGCACGACCGCATCTTCGCTGGGCAGCCGGGCGACTGCGTCCAGCCATGGCACCACGCCAAAGCCCCGCCAGCCCGATAGCGCCTCGATCTGCCTGTAGCCATCGTCGAACAGCGCCGGATCGCCGCGAAACTTGTTGATCAGGAAACCCCGGATCATCGCCGCGTCGTCAGGATCGATGACGGCGCGGGTGCCGACCACCGCCGCGATCACGCCGCCCCGGTCGATATCGCCGACCAGGATCACTGGCACGTCGGCGGCGCGGGCAAAGCCCATATTGGCGATGTCGCCGCTGCGCAGGTTGATTTCGGCAGGCGATCCGGCGCCCTCCACCACGACGATGTCGCACTGGTCGCGTAGCCGTTCGTAACTTTCCAGTACAGCCCCCAGCAATTGCCCGCGCGCGCTGCGAAAATTGCCGGAGCCTAACACCCCGCGCACTTGCCCATGGACGATCAGTTGCGACGTCCGGTCCGCCTGCGGCTTCAACAGCACCGGGTTCATGTCGCTATGGGGTGGCACCCCGCAGGCGATCGCCTGCAAGGCCTGCGCCCGGCCGATCTCTCCCCCATCGCTGGTGACGGCCGCGTTGTTCGACATATTTTGCGGCTTGAACGGCCGCACCCGATAGCCCCGGCGCACCAGCGCACGGCACAGGCCTGCCACCAGCACCGATTTGCCGACGTCCGATCCGGTTCCCTGCAACATGATAGCGCCCATAGGCTGCTCCTGACGGCGGAGCGGCCGCAACGCAAGCGATCAGGCTACGATCGCCGCCATACCGCAGCGGCGCTGATGCACACGCACCTCCGCCGACCCCACCCGCACGCCCAGCGTCGCCGTCACGCTATTGAGGATGCCGTCCAGCAAAGGGGCCGTGGTGCCCAGCACGGCGCCGACCAGCGGACTGAGTGGGCTGTTGCCGACGGTGATGCCCAGGAGCGATACCTGTATCTGCGTCTGGCTGGTCAGGCTGGCGGCGATCCCCTGCGTCACATCCCGCGTGCTGACGGTCTTGGCCTGCTGCGCGCTGATATCGGCGGGAGAGAAAAAGACGCTCTGGCTCTGCGTTCCGCCCAGACTGATATTGGCATAGCCGGTGACGCGCGTGCCGATCGTCTGCGCCAGCAGCGCGGGACGCGGATTTGCGGGGACGGAGAAATTGGTCAGGGCGTTCACATCGATGTCACCCAGCACGGCAGAGCCGACCGATGGCGTGACCGCCAGGGTGACGCCGCCATCATTGCCGCAGCGGATATCGGATAGGCGCGCTTCCGCCGCCGCCAGTTCGATATAGAGCGGTATGCGCACCGACGCGATGCCCGACAGGGCGGTGGCGACCGACGTCTCCAGATAGATGCGCGCCTGCCCCGTGCGCAGCACTACGTCGCGCTTGGCGGTGATGCTCATCAGCGGCGAGCGGGTCTGACCTTCGCCCGTCACCAGCATCAGCCGGGTGCTGGTCAAGCCCGGTACGGCGACATGCAGATCCATCGGCACCGATGTGCCCGATGGCGGGCTAAGTACCATGCGCAGCATTGAGAAAGCGTCGAGCAGGATATTGGGCTGGCCGGTGGCGCTGGCCGCGCCGCGCATCGGGCCAAGGTCGATGATGTCGCTCAGCCGAATCGATCGGCCGGGAATGCGGCTCGACAACGCCAGCAATGTCGCGCTGGCCGGGCCGGTCCCTGCGCCGTCCGCCATCGCGCCGAGCAGATCGGCCAGGGGGATTTCCCGGTCGAACAACGCGCCATAGGGTTCGCCGTCCCGCCCCGTCCGCACGCGCAGGGCATCGGCGACCCGCAGCAGGTCCAGGTTCGCGCTGAGCAGCCCGTTATAATCCATCACCGACAGATTGAGTTCGGTCCCGGCAAGGTTCGACAGCAGCATGTTGGGCAATCCGCCGCTAAGCGAAGCCAGGCCGGTGCCGAGCGAGAAGGCGGCGGCGTCGGATCGTGCGGCAGTCGCGCGGGCGCTCAGGTCCACGCCATCGCGGCCGACCAGCAGCCGCGCGAAGAAAAGCGGCGTGCGGCGGCGCACTTCCACCCGGATCGCGCCGCCGGTCGCATCGCCCGCGCGGAAACGCTGATCGATCGGCACGGCGGGGTCAGGCACATAGCTGCCGCTGTCGAAGGTGGCGAGGGCGACGCCGCCGACGCCGCTCCTGACCACCATCTGTTCGGCGGCGGTCCGGCCACCATCGGCGGCTGCCAGGGCGGCGGCGTCGGCCACGCCCTGCAACTGACGGCGGGCGAGATAGACCGAGCCGAGGTCGACGGCGACCGTGGCCGCGCCCGCCAGCATGAACAGCGAACTGGCGAGCATGAAGGTCACGCCGCCGCGCCGGTCCCGCGCCAGCCCCCGGCCAAGGGACGAGCGGTTCATTGGCTGGCGATCCGGACGACGGCGGTGCGTTCCAGCACGCTGCCAGGCATGGGAAGGGGGATCGCGGCGAATAAGGGCGCGCTCGACAGATTATAGCGCAACGTCACCGTGTAATAGCCGCCGCTTTCGCCCGTGCTGATGCCGATTGTCTGGGCGCCGGGAACGGGGAAGGCGGCCCGCGCCGCGACGATGCTCTGGTCCACCAGCGTGCGCCGTTCGGTCGCGTTCAGCCCGGCCACCGATGCGCGGGCGGCATCATTGGCGGCCTGTTGCAAGCTGTGGGCAGTCATGAACCAGCTGCTATAGCCCAATATGCCCATCAGCAGCAGAATGAGCAGCGGCAGGGCGAAGGCGGCCTCTATCACCGCACTGCCGGTCTGGTGACGTAGCAGCGCGGCCAGGGAGCGGCGCGATCGGGTGAAGGGGCGGGCGCTATGGTTCGACATGCGGATGATGTTACGGGGCGCGCTTCAATTTCGGGTTTGGCCTCACACCCCGCTCATTCACGCGTTTTACGCAAAAGTGGGACGAGGGGCGGCGGGCCAGCACCGCCCTTTCCCGTAACGGTTGCGGGGAACCGCCCGGCATCCTCCGATATGGACGTTGTTTCCGGTAACTCAGCCGACGCTGGCGGGGGTGATCACGATAACCGCCCCTTCCGTTCCGTAAATGCCATGCAGTCGCGCGATCGCCGCGTCGATCGGCGCGATGATGCCATCGTTGGTGAGCAACTGGGTCGGGAAGCGCATGTCGCCATCGCCACGCAGCACGCGTTCCATCTGCTCGCGAAAGTGGGGCCGGACGGGCAGGGCTATGAGGTCGGCGACCGGCACGTCGGCCAGCCGATCCGCCGTCAGTCCGACGATCGCGCAGAAACTGTCGTTCACTACATCGATGAAACCGCGCATCGACACGCGCACATAGCTGACGCCGCCATGCACGCCCATGGCTTTGAGGATCGCCGATTTGACGTCGGCCAGCCGGTGGCGCTGCATATCGGCGGTAATGTCCCGCAGCAGCAGCGCAACCCCGCCCGCGAAGGGAAAGGTCTGCACATGCAGCCATACATCGTCGCGAAAGGGGGAGGGGATGTCGGCCGCGCTCGCCTCGCCGGAACTCAAGCTATGGCGGATATGCGCTTCCGTCAGCGTGCCCGACAGTTCCGGAAAGGCATCCCATAGGGACTGCCCATCCAGATGCCGGTCCCACCGCTTCGCCATGGCGAGTGCCACGCCGTTGACATAGTCGATGGTCAAATCCGCGCGGCACAGAACCAGACCCTGATGAATGCGTGCAGCCAGTTCGGTCGTACGATCCGGTGCGGGTTGCTGGTCATCGCCGACCGCCAGCGTGCGAAAACGGTCCATGCCCATGAAGACATGGGTTTCGCGCCCGTGATGCGTCACCATGACAGGTTCCTGCGATCCCACTTCGCGCCAATGGGCGAAATTGCGCACCAGTTCGGCGGCGGGCACGCTGCGCCTGCGTCGATCGTCCAGCATCTGTCGGCACTCCGTTATCGTGAACGGAAGGCAGGATAGATCAGGATGCGAATATGCGAAGGTCGAGTTCGATCCGTTTCGGAACGACGATGGGCGTCACATGCCGCGCTGATATTCGACGGCGTCCAGGATCTTGCCGCCCGCCATCAACACCGTGCCGGAACAGGCGAGCGCCAGCAGATGGCCGCCGGTGCCGGGATATTGCTGCATATAGGCATGGCCGCGCTCGGCCGCGCCCAGCGCCAGCGCATAGATCACCAAAAACGCTTCGAACTTGGTCTTGATGATGAAGAGGTTTTTGATCCGTTGCATGGTGATTCCATCCGGCTTGCCCCGCCGTCAGGGACACAAGTCGCCCGACAGCTGTAAATGGTCAACAAGGGTTAACCATGATTGTTCGATCCGGGCAATCAGCCGTGTGTCGCTCAAATCCTTGGGTTCGATCAATTCTGGCCAATATTGGGACACGATCGCCGCAATATCGTCCAGTCGCGCTTCATCGACCAGAAAGCGCGGATCGATATCGGCGGGATCTGCCACCACGCGCAGCCGCAGGCAGGCAGGACCGCCGCCATTGGCCATGGACTGCCGCACATCGACCGGCACAAGGCGGCGGATCGGGCCGTTGCCCGCGATCATGCCTTGCAACCATGACCAGACCGTTGGCGTCTCCTGCGCTTCGGTCGGCAGCACCAGCGCCATCGTCCTGTCAGGCAGAGTGACGAGCTGTGCATTGAAGAGATAGGATGCGATCGCGTCGGCCAGGCTGACCGCGCTGGCGGGCACCTCCACGATCTCGACGCAGGGCAGCGCCGCGCGCAGACCGGCGTAGAAAGCCTCCTTGTCGGCAAAGGCCTGTTCGTGGGTGAAGAGCACGCGCTCGTTCGCCACGGCAACGACATCATTGTGAAACGCACCCGCCGCGATCGCCGCTTCGGACTGTTCCACAAACAGGGTGCGCACCGGGTCCAGCCCGTGCAGCCGCGCCACCGCCTTGCTCGCTTCCCGATGCTGGCGAGCCGGAAATGCGCCGCCCGACCGGCCATAGACGAAGACTTCGACGCCCGGCTGGTCGTGCCGTTCGGCCAGGCGCATGTGATTGGCCGCGCCTTCGTCGCCAAAGGGCGCGGGGATGGGATCATGCACCACAAAGGCGCGGGGGTCCGAAAAGGCGATGCGCAACTGCGCCAATGTCTGCGGCCATTCATGGCTGCGATGCGGCATGGTGACGAGGTTGGCGACGGTCAGGTGGGTGCGCCCGTCCGCCGTGTCGCTGGCAGGCGAGATGGTCGCGGCGTTGGCGGCCCACATGGACGAAGCGGACATGGCGGCCGCGCGAATATGCGGATCGGCATCGCCCACATCGGTGCCCAGCTTGGTCAGCCAGGCGACGTCTGGTCGCCATTGCGGCAGGAAGATGCCTTGGGTCAGGCCCAGCCGGATATTGCCGCGCATTTTCTCCAGCCCTTGCAAGGCCGCCGCGCGCGGGTGCGACACTGCCCCCGCATTGCGCGCCGATGCCAGGTTGCCCAGGCTAAGCCCCGCATAATTATGGCTGGGACCGATGATCCCGTCGAAATTGATTTCGCGAACGCTCATGCCCGCACCGCCATGGTGAAGGCGCCGCCCGCTTCCAGTCCCAGCCGCGCCGCGCTCGCGGCGTCGAGCGAGATCGCGCCGTCCGCCCCTTCCTGAACATAGCCCCAGGTGCAGCGATAGTCCGCCAACTGGCCGGTAGCGATCAGCATCTTGTCGCCGCCCTTGTCATGGGTGGCGGCCAAGGTGACGTCCCGCGCGCCCGCGATCGTCTTCAACTGGTCGATCTGCCCCACCATGGTCGGGCCGCCGTCGAAAATATCGACATAGCCCGCATTGTCGAATCCTTCCGTCTCCAGCATCCGCATCGCCGCGCGGCCATTGGGGTGGGGCAGGCCGATGACGGCGCGCGCGCTGTCGGTCAGCATCGCGGTATAGATCGGCGTCTTGGGCATCAGGTCGGCGATGAACTGGTTGCCGTTGACCGCGTTGAACTCGTCCGCTTCCTGGAAACTCATGCCGAAGAATCGCCCCGCCAGCCCATCCCAGAAGGGCGATCCGCCCGCTTCGTCGATCACCCCGCGCAATTCGGCGATCACCCGATCGCCAAAGCGCGCGCGATGGCTGCGGATGTAGAGATAGCGGCTGCGCGCCAATAACAGCCCAAGCCCCTCCGCCCGTTCGCGCGGATGCAGGAACAGCCCGCCGACTTCGACCGATCCTTCCAGATCGGTGGTGAGCGAGAGCATCTGCGCGCGAAAGGTGCGCCCCAGTTCGCGGCTATGTTGCGTCAACATGCCTAGCCGATAGCTGTAGAAGGGCCAGCTTTGTCCCACGGTCGAGAAGATCTGGCACGTCCCGCGCACCTGCCCCGTCTCGACATTTTCCAGCACCATGACGATCAGTTCGTCTTCTATGCCGTCGCCCTCTCGCGCCAGCGCCTGCTCGGTCCGCTCCAGCTTGGCAGTCAGCGCCGTGCGGTCCGGCGGCAGATTGGTGAAGCCGCCCCCGGTCAGCTTCGCCATCTCATACAATGTCTGCAGATCGTCGGCGCGCGCGATGCGCATGATGAAGCTCAAGCGGTCATCCCCTCATTTTTATGATGTCCCGGATCGAACTGGCCGTTGGCGATCCGCCACAGCGCCAGCGCGGACAAGCGCGCCCGTTCGGGCAAGCTGTCGGTCAGCAGAAATTCCGCGTCGCTATGGATGCTGCCGCCACGCACGCCCATCGTATCGACCACCGGCACGCCGCAGGCCGCGATATTGTTGCCGTCGCATACCCCGCCGGTATCGCGCCAGCCGATATCGAGGCCCAGGTCCGCGCCGCATCGGCGGACCAGCCCGAACAGCGCCTGCGCCTTGCCGTCCATCGGCTTGGGCGGTCGTCCGAACGATCCGTGCAGGTGCAGGCGGACGTCATGGTCGCGCGCTACCTCCGCCATTGCCCGGTCGATCAGCGCGCGGGCGGCGATCTCGTCCGCCGGGGTCCGTGGCCGGAAATTGACCCGCAACACGGCATGATCGGGCACGACATTGTTCGGCCCGCCGCCATCGATCTTGGCCGGATTGCAGGAAAAACCGGTCCCGCTGCCCGCCTTCAACCGCAACGCCAAGTCGGCCGCCGCCAGCAGCGCGTTGCGGCCATCGTCGGGATTGCGACCGGCATGGGCGCTCAGGCCCGTGACGGTGATCGAGAAATTGCCGCTCCCCGCTCGCGCGCCTGCCAGCGTCCCGTCGGGCAGCGCGGACGGTTCATAGGTGAAGGCCGCCAGCTTGTCCGCCGCCATCGCGCGCAACAGCGCCGCGGAAGACGCGCTGCCCACCTCCTCGTCGCTGTTGATCACCACGTCATAGCCCAGCGTGGCGACCGCCTCCGATGTCTCGATCGCCGTCAGCGCAGCCAGCATCACCGCTATGCCGCCCTTCATATCGGCCACGCCAGGACCGTTGAGGATGCCCGGCTCCAGCCAGCGTTGCTGCTGAAACGGATGATCGATCGCAAAGACCGTATCCATATGCCCGGTCAACAGCAGGCGGACCGGGGCGTCGGGACGGACAGACAGCGTAAGGTGGCGGCCATGATCGATGGGCTGGATGCCCCCGTCCGCCGCCACACTGTCGACCGGCGCCGGGTCCACCAACCGCACATCGCCGGGCAGCACCGCAAAGGCATCCGCCAGCACCCCCGCCATCCGGGCAAGCCCGTTCAGATTGCGGGTTCCGCTATTAATCGCCGCCCAATCCTGAGTCTGCGCCAGCATGGGCGCTGCCGCCGCGCGGTCCAGCAATGCATGTTCCTGCGATGAAAAGCCCGTCATCCGCTCTGGTCTATCAGAGCCTGACGCGCGCCTCCACCCCCGCAAGAAAATTGCGCGCCTTAGAAATCATAGGTCAGGGTCAAACGGCTGAGCGTGTCCAGATCGCGGCTCGTCAACAGCGTCTCGGATTCATATTGGATATTGTAGGAGAAGGCGGCCGACAACCGCGTGCTGACCTTGGTTTCCACCGAAGACAGGGCGTTGAGTGTATAGACGTCGCGTTCGGCATAGCCCGATGCGGTCTGCTTGAACGTGACCGTCGGCGTTGCGCGCCACGCCAGCGCCATCGATCCACGCACGCCCAGCTTCGTTTCCTGCGCGCCGATCATATATTGGGAATGGCGCAGCGACGGCCCGATATCGGCCGACAGATCCACCGGCTTGCTGACGATCAGCTTATAGCCGACGCCGACCGATGTCGTGTAACGTTCATCATAGCCGATCGATGTGTCCCGCTCGAACTGCGCCAGGCCATAGATGAATCCGCGTGGATCGAACTCGTAGCGCGGCTCGTAACCCGCGAAATAGCGTTCGCGCGAGGTCACGCCATTGGCGCGGCGATAATCGACCGCCCCGGTCAGCTTGTGCGACCATTGCAGCCCGGCGCGGGTGGCCGTGGCGGCCAGGGTGATGCCCAATTCGCTGGTCGATCCGGTCGATCGGAATCCGCCCGCTTCGACGCGGCCGGTCCATAATTCGGTGAACCGCGCTTCGCGCACTACCATGTCGTGGGTCGCCTTGGTCCGGTCCTTCCAGCTATTGACCATCCGCTGGATTTCATCGGCGGAACCGGGATTGGTCTGTTTGGCGATCTTGGAAATGGTAGCGATATCGGTTTCGTTGCCATTGGCGATGGCCGCTTCCATCATTTCGCGAACGGCGGTCGGCAACAGCGCCGGTTCGCTGGCATGGGCCATAGCGGGCAAGGCTGCGGTCAGCAGCAGGGGGATCAGACGGGCACGCATGACCCCGTCATAGCCAAGCGACAGCGGATTTTAAGCCCCCAAATGCCTTTGACGTCAAAGAAGCGCCCGAAATTCCTGCAATATGTCGCGATACAGCTTGCGTTTGAACGGCACGATCAGTTCGGGCAGCGTATCGGGCAACGTCCATTTCCATTCCCGAAATTCGGGGTGCTTGGTCTGGATATTGATATCGCTATCTTTGCCGATGAAGCGGGCCAGGAACCAATATTGTCGCTGGCCGCGATATTTGCCGCCCCACAATTTACCGACCAGTTCCGGCGGCAAATCGTAAAAATGCTCGTCCTTGGCCTTGGCGATAATCTCGACCAGATCGGCGCGGATGCCGGTTTCCTCTTCCAGTTCGCGCAGCGCCGCGGCCTTGGCCTCCTCGCCGTCATCTATGCCGCCCTGCGGCATCTGCCAGGCTTCAACGACATTATCCAGGCGCTGACCAACGAAGATCCGGCCGTCCATATTGGCGAGCATGATCCCGACGCAGGGCCGGTATGGCAATGTCTGTTCACTCGGCATGGAAGCCATGTCGTCCCCAAAAAATCGGTTTCCTGGCGATCCTCGTCCCGAAAGGATCGCCTTCACGCCGTCGTCGGCTAGAATAGGCAGGAGAAGGGGCTGCGTCCATCACCCGAATCATAGCATTGTCAATTTGCGACAAGGTGATGGGCTGCGATAAGCGGGCAATATGCCCATAGGTTCGCTTGGAACCGCTGGCGGCCGCGCGCATTGCCTGTCCATGTCCGATCCCGTCCTGCTCTGGCTCCGCCAAGACCTTCGCCTGTCCGATCAGGCTGCCCTGATCGCCGCCGCCAACGAAGGACCGGTCGTTCCTATCTATGTGCTGGATGATGAGACGCCGCGTCATTGGGCGATGGGAGGGGCATCGCGATGGTGGCTGCACCACAGCCTGACCCGGTTGGATGAAAGCTTGCGCGAAAAGGGATCGCGTCTGATCCTGCGTCGGGGCAACAGCGCCGATGTACTGGCCGCACTGGCTAAAGAAGTCGGCGCATCGCGGGTCCACGCACTGCACCATTATGAGCCATGGTGGCGCAACGCGGAAAAAGCGGTCGGTAAGCTGTTAGATTTATGCCTGCACGACGGTGGTCTGTTGCTGCCACCCGGCGCGGTGCGGACCGGCACGGGCGGCATGTATCGGATCTACACGCCCTTCGCGCGATCGGTGATTGAACATATGCCACCCCCGCCGCCGCATCCGGCGCCCCAGCGGATCGATGCGCCTGCCTCATGGCCCGCAAGCGACTCGCTGGACGACTGGGCCTTGCTGCCGACGAAGCCCGATTGGGCGACAGGCTTCGCCCAGGACTGGACGCCGGGCGAGGTCGGCGCGCGCGCGAATGTCGCCGCGTTTCTGGACGAAGCAGGCGACTACCCGGTCGCCCGCAACCTGCCTTCCACCGAGGGTACGTCCCGCCTGTCGCCCCACCTTCACTTCGGCGAAGTGTCGCCCGCCTATGTCTGGCACCGCGTCGATAGTGCAGGGCATGATGCAACGATCTTCCTCAAGGAATTGATCTGGCGCGATTATGCCCATGTCCAGATCTGTGAATTTCCCCGCTACGGCTCCGACAATGCGCGATCCGATTTCGATGCGCTGCCTTGGCGCGACCTGCGGGAAGCGGGGGCGGACTTTGCCGCCTGGAAGATGGGGAAGACCGGCTACCCGATAGTTGACGCCGGCATGCGCCAGCTTTGGACGACCGGCTGGATGCATAATCGCGTGCGCATGATAGCGGCCAGCTTCCTCATCAAGCATCTGTTGATCGACTGGCGGCATGGCGCGCGCTGGTTCTGGGATACGCTGGTCGATGCCGACTATGCCAATAACAGCGTCAATTGGCAGTGGGTCGCGGGCAGCGGCGTCGATGCCAATCTGTTCACTCGGATCATGGCACCGCTGACGCAGTCGGACAAATTCGACGCCGCCTACTATATCCGGGAATGGGTGCCGGAACTGGCCGACCTGTCCGATACGGAAATCCATGATCCTGATGCGCATGATGCCCGGCCCGCCAGCTATCCCGCCAAGATCATCGGCCATCGCGAAGGGCGCGAACGGGCCTTGGCCGCCTATCGTCAGAGCAAGCGGTGATTGCAGCCGTCGTCGGCTTGCGGCAGGATCGATGTCATGAATGCAACTGATCCCCGACGCGGCAGGCGCGCGCTGTCCGTGAAACATCCGCCGCGATCGGGCGCGCCCTCGATCGCATCGCGCGCGCTGGCGCCGCTGTTTCACCGTCTGCTCGATCGAATTGATATGGGGTTGGCGGAAGGCGCGCTGGAATTGTCGCTGCCGGATGGCACCAGGCGGCTGCTGGGCGGCCGGGCGCCGGGGCCACAATGCCATGTGGACCTGCGATCCTGGCGCGCGCTGGTGCGGCTGGCCGTTGGCGGATCGGCCGGCTGGTATCGGGCCTGGGCGGCGGGCGAATGGACCAGCCCTGATCCGGTGCCGCTTTTCGCCCTGTTCATGCGCAACGCGGCGTCCTTGGGGCAGGCAGCGCGTCCGCGTGGTCCCGGTCGCTGGTTCGGCAAGGCGATGCACTGGCTGCGACGCAACAGCCGGACGGGTTCGCGCCACAACATCGCCTATCATTACGACCTGGGAAATGATTTCTACCGGCTGTGGCTGGACCAGGATATGCATTATTCCAGCGCCTTGTTCATCGATCCTGACGATCGGCTGGAGCCGCTGGAATCTGCGCAGCGGCGCAAGGTCGATGCGATCCTCGATCGCCTCGACCTCCATGATGGCGCATCCTTGCTGGAGATCGGTTGCGGCTGGGGCGGCCTGGCCGAACGGGCGATGGAGCGATGCGCGATCGCCTATAGCGGGCTGACCCTGTCGATCGAACAGGCCGACTATGCGCGCGATCGATTGGGATCGGGCGCGCAAATCCTGCTGACCGACTATCGCGATGCGCAGGGGCAATATGACGCCATCGCCAGCGTCGAAATGGTCGAAGCCGTCGGACAGGCTTATTGGCCCGCTTATCTGGCCGCCATCCACCGGCTACTGAAACCGGGCGGCAAGGCGGCGATCCAGTATATATTGATCGATGACGCCATCTTCGAACGCTATGCTCGCGGCGCGGATTTCATCCAGGCCTATATCTTCCCCGGCGGCATGCTGATGTCGGAAAGCCGGTTTCAGGCGCTGGCGCAGCAACAGGGGCTGGAGTGGCGCGACGTCCATCGCTTCGGCCTGGATTATGCGGAAACGCTGCGCCGCTGGCGCGAACGGTTCGACCACGCCATCGAGCAAGGCGAGCTGTCCGCCAGTTTCGACCAGCATTTCGTCGCCTTATGGCGCTATTATCTGATGTATTGCGAGGGCGGCTTTCGCGGCGGCGGGATCGACGTGGCGCAGGTGACGCTGATCAAGCCCGCCTGACGCTCAGCCCTCGACCCGCATTCTGTGGCCGGTCGGTGCATCTGACGTGACGAGATCCACGATCGTCTTCGCCACGACCTCCGGCCCCTTCAGGCTCGCCGGATCTTCGCCGGGGAAGGCGCGGGCGCGCATCGCCGTGCGGGTCGCGCCAGGGTCCACGATATGGGTGCGGATGGCTGAGATATTCTTCATTTCCTCGCCATAAGCGCCGACCAGTGTTTCCAGCGCCGCCTTCGACGCGCCATAGGCACCCCAATAGGCCCGCGGCGTAACCACCGAAGAAGTCAGCGCCACGACGCGCGCGTCACCGCTGGCGCGCAACATGCCGTCGAACGCCGCGATCAGCGCCTGGGGTGCTGCAATGTTGAGCGTCAGGAGGCGCGCAAATTCCTTGGCGTCGATCGCAGGCACGGAAGCCAGCGCGCCCAATGTCGCGGCGTTTAGCACTAATATGTCGAGCGCCTGCCAGCGCCCGCCGATCGCCTGCGCCAGTCGGCCGATGCTCTCACCATCGATCAGGTCGAGCGGCGCGATCGTCGCGCTGCCACCCGCCTTGTGGATGCGGTCCTCCACCTCTTCCAGTCCGCCCGTGGTCCGTGCGGTCAGCACCACATGCGCGCCAGTAGCGGCCAGCGCCTCGGCCGTAGCGGCGCCGATGCCGCGGCTTGCGCCGGTGACGAGCGCCAATTTGCCGGAGAGGGGAAGGTCGGACATGATTTTCCTGTCACGCCGGCAGGGCCGGACATTGCTTCAAAAGCAAAGGGGAGTGGGCGGCCCGGCTGCGGACCGCCCGGGATCGTCAGACCACGCGCTCGGCGAGCAGTTCCAACTGATTGGTCACCACCACGTCATCCTGATCGGTCAGCGTCGTGGGATAATCGCCGGTGAAGCAGGCGTCGCAATATTGCGGGCGGATATCCGCGCGCTTGGCTTCGCCCAGCGCCTTGTACAGGCCGTCGATCGAAATGAAGGACAGGCTGTCGGCATGGATGAAATCCTGCATTCCGCCCACGTCCAGCTTGTGCGCCAGCAGCTTCGTACGTTCGGGCGTGTCGACGCCGTAGAAGCAGCTATGCTTGGTCGGCGGCGACGCGATCCGCATATGCACTTCCGCTGCGCCTGCTTCGCGCATCATCTGCACGATCTTCAGCGACGTCGTACCGCGCACGATCGAATCGTCGATCAGCACGATCCGCTTGCCTTCGATCAGCGCACGGTTGGCGTTATGCTTCAGCTTCACGCCCAGATGGCGGACCTTGTCGCCCGGCTGGATGAAGGTGCGGCCGATATAGTGCGAGCGGATGATCCCCAGTTCGAACGGGATGCCCGATTGCTGGGCATAGCCGATCGCGGCGGGCACGCCGCTGTCCGGCACCGGGATGACATAGTCCGCCTCAACCGGGTTCTCGATCGCCAGTTGCGCGCCGATCGCCTTGCGCACGGAATAGACGCTGGAGCCGTCCACGATCGAATCGGGGCGGCTGAAATAGACATGCTCGAAAATGCAGGGGCGCGGATGCACGTCGCCGAACGGACGATGCGACCGAATTTGCCCGTCATTGGTAACGATCACCAACTCGCCTGGATCGATCGTACGGACATAATCCGCGCCGACGACGTCGAGTGCCACGGTTTCCGACGCGAATATGGTCGAGCCGCCCAGGTCGCCCATCACCAGCGGCCGGATGCCCAGCGGATCACGGCAGGCGATCATGCCTTCGGGGGTCATGACGATCAGCGAATAGGCACCTTCGACCTGCTTCAACGCATCGATGAACTTGTCGAGCAGGGTGCGATAGCTGGACGTCGCCACCAGATGGATGATGACTTCGGTATCGGACGTGGACTGGAAGATGGAGCCGCGGCGAATCAGTTCGCGGCGCAGCTTCATCGCGTTGGAGATGTTGCCGTTATGGGCGATCGCGAACCCGCCCGAGTTCAGTTCCGCATAAAGCGGCTGAACGTTGCGCAGCGATGTTTCGCCGGTCGTCGAATAACGCACATGGCCGCAGGCGGTGTCGCCCGGCAGGCCGCGAATCACTTCGTCCCGGTCGAAATTGCCCGCGACGTGCCCCATGGCGCGATGGGTATGGAAATCATGCCCATCCCAGCTGGTGATTCCGGCAGCTTCCTGCCCGCGATGTTGCAGGGCGTGAAGACCGAGCGCCGCGATGGCGGAGGCGGTTTCAGCGCGGGAAACGCCGAAAATGCCACATTCCTCGCGCAACTTGTCGTCGTCGAAGGGGTTCGTCGTAATCATGGGTGCGAGCGGTTCCATAGCCGTTCCTGACAGGCCCACAGGGCCGTCCATGGGCGCGCATATAGTGTCTCTTCCCCGGTTTGTCGCCCTCCTGTAACAAAAAAGCGTGCCAAGGCGTTGCAACGCTGCGTTTCCCGGCCTTTGCCATCGGCAAAATGCCCCTCTGGCGTTGGTCGGCGCGCGCCGCTAAAGACGCAACCGATGCATCGTTTCGCCAATCCCGCCCGCTTCCTAAAGATCGCGCGTCCGCTGACGGGGTGGCTGTTCTGGCCGGGCCTGTTGCTGCTGGTCGTAGGAAGCGTCTGCGGCTTGTTCATGACCCCGGCGGATTATCTTCAGGGGCAGACGGTGCGCATACTTTATATCCATGTGCCCGCCGCCTGGCTGGGCATGGCCGGATGGAGCGGCATCGCGATCGCCGGGCTGATGCAGTTGGTATGGCGCCATCCGCTGGCTGCGGTCGCAGGTCGCGCCATTGCCGCGCCCGGTGCGCTGTTCACCGCGATCTGCCTGATGACCGGATCGATCTGGGGCCGTCCGACCTGGGGGACATGGTGGGAATGGGACGGGCGGATGACGTCGATGTTGATCCTCCTCTTCCTGTACCTTGGCTATATCGCTCTCGGCAACGCCAGCGCCAAGCAGGCGCAGTTGGGTGGCGTCAACAATGTCACCGCCATTTTCGGCTTGGTCGGCGCGATCAACATTCCGATCATCAACCGATCGGTGGTGTGGTGGAACAGCCTGCACCAGGGGCCATCGATCACGCTGACCGGATCGAGCATCGCGGGATCGCTGCTCTGGCCGCTGGCCTTTACATTGCTGGGCTTTACCCTTTTGTTCGGCGCGATCGTGCTGATGCGGATGCGGGCGATATTGGCGCAGAACAAAGTCGAGGCGCGGATGCAGCGTCTGGCAAGAGGATAGGGTGATGAACCAATGGGGTTTCGTGATCGCCGCCTATGCGGTGACATTGGTCGGCACGGCGGTCGTCAGCATCGCCAGTTGGCGCGCGATGCGTAGCGCTGAACAGCGCGCCGACCAATTGTCGGACCGCGCATGAAGGCGAAGCATCAACGACTGATCCTGGCGCTCGCAGCGCTAGTGGCATTGCTCGGTGCGGGGCTGCTGGCCGCCTCGGCGCTCAAGGACGAGGCCGCTTATTTTTACGCCCCCAATGACGTGAAGACCAAGGGCGTCGAACCGGGCAAGGCGATTCGCCTGGGCGGCATGGTGGTGAAGGGCAGCCTGACACGCGCTGCCGACGGCGTGACCATCCGCTTTAACGTTACCGACGGCAAGGCGACGGTCTCGGCGACCTTCAGTGGCATCGCGCCCGACCTGTTTAAGGAAGGCAGCGGCGTCGTCGCGGAAGGGTCGTTTAACGGCCAGGGCACGTTCGTCGCCACCAACCTGCTCGCCAAACATGATGAACGCTACATGCCCCGCGAACTGGAAGGCATGAGCTATAATGAAACCACGCATGAGATGAAGGCGGAGCGGTGAGCAATCTCTACGCACCTCGTCATCCCAACAGAAGCCAGGATTTCACTGTCTTTCTGCCGTGCGAAGAAAAGAGCGATGCCAGCTTCGGCTGGCATGACGACTATATGGTTGAGGGGCAGCCCGCATGATCGCCGAAACCGGCCTCGCCGCGCTTTGGCTCGCCGCCGCGCTGGCGTTGCTCCAACTGATCCTCGCCTTTGCCGGTCTCAAGGGCGGCAAGACCGAGTTGCTCGCCGCCGTCCGTCCGGCAGCCGTCGCGCAGGGCGTGCTGACTGCGGTCGCCTTTGCCGCGCTCATCACTTTGTTCATGCGGTCGGATATGTCGGTGCTGCTGGTCGTGACCAACAGCCATTCGATGAAGCCCTGGCTTTATAAATTCGCGGGCACATGGGGCAATCATGAAGGCTCCATGCTGTTGTGGGTCACGGTAATGGGCGTGGCGGGGGCCGCCGTCGCCCTGTTCGAACGTGCGCTCCAGCGGAACGCCCATATGGCGACGCTGGGCGGGCAGGCCGCGATCTCGCTGGGTTTCTACGCCTTTCTGCTCTTTTCGTCCAACCCTTTCGCCCGGATCGATCCGGCCCCGGCGGACGGGCAGGGGCTGAACCCGCTGCTGCAAGACCCTGGCCTCGCCTTCCATCCGCCGACGCTGTATCTGGGCTATGTCGGTCTGTCGGTCGCCTTTTCCTTCGCCATCGGCGCGCTGCTGACGCGGCAGGTCGACGCCGCCTTCGCCCGCGCGATGCGTCCCTGGGTGCTGGGTGCCTGGGTGCTACTGACGCTGGGCATCACGGCGGGCAGCTATTGGGCCTATTACGAGTTGGGCTGGGGCGGCTGGTGGTTTTGGGATCCGGTCGAGAATGCATCGCTCATGCCTTGGCTGGCCGCAACCGCGCTGCTCCATAGCGTCACCGTGCTGGCGACCCGCGACGCTCTGCGCGCCTGGACGGTGATGCTGGCGGTCGTTGCCTTTTCCATGTCGATGGTCGGCACCTTCCTGGTCCGGTCGGGCATATTGACCAGCGTCCACGCCTTCGCCGTCGATCCGACGCGGGGCAGCTTCATCCTGGGCCTACTTGCCCTCTACATCGGTGGAGCGTTGGCGCTGTTCGGCTGGCGGATCGGATCGGTGCGCGAAGGCGCGCCGTTCGAACTGGTCAGCCGCGAAACCATGTTGGTGATCAATAATCTGTTGCTGACGGTCATATTGGGCCTGGTCCTGATCGGCACCCTCTATCCGCTGATGACCGAAGCCTTCGGGCATAAGGTGTCAGTGGGCGCACCCTATTTCGATCGCATCGCCGGGCCGATCGCGCTGGCGCTGATGGTGGCGATGGCCGCAGGTCCGCTGACGCGCTGGCGAAAGGATCAGGCGCGAGCAGTCTGCAAACGATTGTCATTGCCGCTGATAATCGCGATACTGGTGTCCATCTCGTTGTCTCTTTTCGCTTGGGGCCGCATCGGTATCCTGCCTTTTCTGGGCCTGGTCGTCGCGGTCGCCGTGGGCGTCGGGAGCCTCGCCCCGCTCTGGAAACGCAAGCTGCTCCGCACCCCGCTTTTTACCTATGGCATGGTGATCGCCCATATGGGCTGCGCCGTCAGCCTGGCGGGCATGGCCTGCGATTCGGCCTTCACCGTCGAAAAGCTGGTCGCTGCCCGCCCCGGCGACGTGATCCAGACAGCCGGCTGGTCGATCCGCTTCCGCCAGATCATGCCGATCGCCGGCGACAATTGGACCGCGCTGCAGGCCGACATGGACGCCAGCCGCGGCGGGTCTTCGGTGGTGATCCACCCTCAGTCGCGCTTCTTCGCCTCGCCGCCGACCACGACCAGCGAGGCAGCGTTGCTGACCCGCTGGGACGGCCAGCTTTATGTCGTGCTGGGCGAAGAGGTGGAGGGCGGTCGCTGGCAGTTGCGCATCTGGTGGAAGCCGTTCGTCACGCTGATCTGGCTGGGCGGCGTCATGATTGCGCTGGGCGGCGCGCTGGCGCTGGTCGGGCGTGAACGGCGCGGTTGGCTGATGAAATGGCGCGCGCGGGAAGCGCTGGCATGAGGAAGGCGCTGATTTGGCTGCCCTTGGTCCTTTGCCTGGCCTTTGTCGGCCTGTTCGCCAGCGGCTTGTTCAAGCCCGACGATCGGGTCATCCATTCGCGCCTTGTCGGCCAGCCGCTACCCGCCTTCACCTTGCCCGCAGCCGCCAGCGACCGCCCGGCGCTGGCGAGCGCGCAATTGGCGACCGGCAAGCCGCGCCTGCTCAACATCTTCGCCAGCTGGTGCGTCCCCTGCGCCGCCGAAGCGCCGCAACTGGACGCGCTGAAACAGGCGGGGGTGGAGATCGACGCTATCGCCATTCGGGACGCCCGACCCGATGTCGACGCATTCTTGAAGCGCAACGGCAATCCCTATGCCCGCATCGGCCTGGACGCGCGCAGCAGCGTCCAGATTGCGCTCGGATCGTCGGGGGTGCCCGAAACCTTCGTCATCGATGGCAAGGGGCGCATCGCCTACCAACATATCGGCGACATTCGCGCCGACGACGTGCCGATGATCCTGGACCGGCTGAAGGATGCGCAATGAAGCTGATCCTTGCTCTCCTCCTGGCGCTGGTCGCCCTGCCGCTTGGCGCGCAGACCGCGTTGCCGCCCGCGCCCTATGCCGACCGGCAGATCGCCGACCCGGCGTTGGAGCGCAAGGCGAAGGCACTGATGGAAACCATCCGCTGCCTCACCTGCCAAAGCCAGTCGATCGCCGACTCGGGCGCCAGCATGGCGGGCGACATGCGATCGCAGATCCGCGAACGCATCATGGCGGGCGAACAGCCCGAGGCGATCCGTAGCTGGCTGATCGCGCGCTATGGCGATTGGGTCAGCTATGAGCCGACCGCCGCGCCGATCCTGTGGCCGCTATGGGCCGCGCCGATCCTGTTGCTGGGATTGGGGCTGCTGTTGTTGCGTGGCCGGATCAAGCGGAGGAAAAGCGCATGATCGGCTGGTTTATCGCCTTTGGTCTGGCGGCTATCGCCTTTGTGGCGCTACTGCTGATCGGCCGTATCCCGCGTTCGGCGCGGGAGATCAGCGCGGCGGCCTTGCTGCTCGGCCTTGCGGGCTATGCGTGGCAGGGCAATCCGGGTCTTGCCGGGGCGCCTCGCGTCAGTCGGGAAGCGGCGGCCGATAAGTTCGACGAGAAGCTCGCCGAACAGCGTCGCGGGCTGGCGGAACGCTACGGCCCGGCGGGGCAGTGGCTGATGATGTCCGATGCGCTCGGTCGCCAAGGCAAGACCCGCGAGTTTGCGAACATCCTGCTGTCCGGCCTGCGGGCCACGCCAAACGACGCCAATCTGTGGCTGGGACTGGGCAATGCACTGGTCGCCCATGCCGATGGCGTGGTGTCTCCTGGTGCCGACTATGCCTATCGCCGCGCCCTGACGCTCGATCCGTCGGGACCGGCGCCGCGCTATTTCTATGGGCTGGCTCTCGCCCGCAATGGCCAGTTGCAGGCGGCGCGCGACCTGTGGGCGCCGCTCGCCGCCAGTGCGCCTGCGGGCAGTCAGGTGAAAGCGGAACTGGATGCCAATATCGCGCGTATCGACGCCATGCTGTCTGGCGGTGCGACCCCAGGGTCACAGTAAGGCATAGCGTTCGCATTGCGCGCTATTTGGAGCCGTGGTAGGGCGCGGCGGTTTACGGGGGACGCGCGGACCATTCCGCAGTCGCCCCCGCTTGGGTGTCGATACGAGCATGATCCTTCATGGCTGACCTCCTTCCCAATACCGCCCCGGCCTCGCATGAGGATGAGGGCGGTCATGGTCACGCACGGCAGAAAGCGACGCTGAAGCTCGTCGTCGGCGCAATCGGCATCGTCTTTGGCGATATCGGCACCAGCCCGCTCTACGCCTTTCGCGAAACCTTTGCCGGACATCATCATCTCGACCTGGATGCCGATCATATATTGGGCGTCATCAGCCTGATGTTCTGGTCGATGATGCTGGTTGTGACGATGAAATATGTCAGCATCATCATGCGTGCCGACAATAAGGGTGAGGGCGGCAGCCTGGCGCTGCTGGCGCTGATCAACGGGCAGACCAAGACGCAGCGCTGGTCGCGGGGCATCGTCCTGCTGGGCGTGTTCGCAACCGCGCTGTTCTATGGCGACTCGATGATCACCCCTGCCGTCTCGGTCCTGTCGGCGGTCGAGGGTCTGACGGTCTATAACCCCGCTCTGGCGCCCGCGATTCTGCCGGTGGCGATCATGATCCTGCTGGGCCTGTTCTGGATACAAGGGCTTGGGACCAACAAGGTTGCGGCCTTTTTCGGGCCGATCATGCTGGTCTATTTCATCACCATCGCGTCGCTGGGTCTGCTGTCGATCGTCAAGACGCCGGGCATCCTCTACGCGCTCAATCCTTATTGGGCCGTGATGTTCTTCGTCACCGATCCCTTGCCCGCTTTCCTGGCGCTGGGATCGGTCGTGCTGGCAGTGACGGGCGCCGAAGCGCTCTACGCCGATATGGGGCATTTCGGTCGCAATCCGATCCGCGTCTCTTGGCTGTTTTTCGTACTCCCCGCGCTGATGCTGAATTATATGGGGCAGGGCGCTTTGCTGTTCCGCGAAGGTGCGGCGGCCCTGCATAGCCCCTTCTACAATCTTGCGCCGCAATGGGGACAATTGCCGCTGATCGTGCTGGCGACGCTGGCGGCGATCATCGCGTCGCAGGCGGTGATATCCGGCGCTTTTTCGGTCACGCAACAGGCAATCCAGTTGGGCTTCATGCCGCGCCTGCGGATCGAGCATACCAGCGCGTCGACCGCTGGGCAGATATACATCCCCCTCATCAACTGGGGGTTGATGGTGATGGTGATCCTGCTGGTCCTGACCTTCAAGACATCGTCCAACCTGACCGCCGCCTATGGCATTGCGGTGACCGGCGCGATGTTCATCGATAACGTGCTGCTGACCGTGGTGGTATATCGGTTGTGGCATTGGAAATGGTATTATGCTGCCCCCGTGCTGGCGGTGTTCTATCTGGTCGATGGCGCCTATCTGGCGGCCAATCTGACCAAGGTGCCGGACGGCGGCTGGTTCCCGTTGCTTATCGGCTTCGTCGTCTTCACCCTGCTAACCACTTGGTCGCGCGGTCGGCGGTTGGTGCAGGACCGGTTGCGCGAGGCGGCGATGCCGATCCCGGTCTTCGTCGCGTCCGCCGCCAACAGCGCGGTGCGCGTGTCGGGCACCGCGGTGTTCATGACATCGACGCCGGATGGTGTCCCCCATGCGCTGCTCCACAACCTCAAGCATAACAAGGTGCTGCACGAGCGGGTTATCCTGTTGACCGTCAAGATCAGGGACGTGCCCGTGGTCGAGGATGACGGGCGCTGCAAGCTGGAGGATCTGGGCCGCGGTTTCTTCCGCATGGTGCTGCAGTTCGGCTTCATGCAGGAGCCGGACGTGCCCGCCGCGCTCAAGAATATCACTGGCTGTGGTCAGGCGTTCAAGATGATGGACACCAGCTTCTTCCTCGCGCGGCAGACCCTGCTGCCATCGGCCAAGCCGGGGATGCCGTTGTGGCGGGAGAAGATTTTCGCCTGGATGCTGCGCAACGCGGAAAGCGCGATGGAATTTTTCCGGCTGCCTACCAACCGCGTCGTGGAACTGGGTAGCCAGGTCGAAATCTGATCCGCCGCGCCTTTGCATAGCCCGAAGTTCACACCGTCCTGAACGATATGATCATCCTTGATCGTGACAGCAAAAAGGGCGCGGCCTTGCGGTCGCGCCCTTCGCTTTTTGCATCGATGTCAGGGATCAGGCGGCGTCGCGATCCTTGCTGCCGATCTCGACCAACTGACCGCCGTTGACGGCGATCTTCTTGGGCTTCATCGCCTCGGGCACTTCGCGCAGCAGTTCGATCGTCAGAAGGCCGTCTGCCAGGTCCGCCTTTTCCACGCGCACGAAATCGGCGAGTTCGAACCGGCGTTCGAAGCTGCGGTTGGCGATGCCGACATGCAGGAACTTGGTGCGATCGGTATTGCCCTCATCCTTGCGGCCGACCACCTGGAGCAGGTTCTGCTGCGCGGTGATGTCGATTTCCTCGGGACGGAAGCCCGCTACCGCCAGCGTCACGCGGTAACGATCTTCGGACAGGCGCTCGATATTGAAAGGGGGGTAATTGTCGCCCTGCGCCAACCGGGCATTGTTTTCGATCAGGTCGAACAGACGATCGAAGCCGACGGTGGAACGGCGATAGGGGGTCAAATCAAAACCACGCATTGTCATAATCTCCTAAAGAGCAAAATGAACCGGCCGAACCCATCAAGGCGTTCGGCTTGAAACTGTTCGACCCCATAAGGCGGACGAACGAGATCGATATGGTTCGATGAAAAGCGGTTTCAAGAGGGAACGTAAGGACAGGCCGATCGCCGTCGGGTGGACCTTTTGTCCCATCGCCAAGGTCGATCCGGGCCGGTAGGCGAGACATAATAAAAAACACCCGGATCGTGCTTTCACGATCCGGGTGTTTAATGGACGATTGCTCGTCTCCCCCTTGGTCTGCCTCAACCGCTTCTCAGCCCCCTAAGCTCGAAGCGGGATGCAGTATCCCTGAACCACGGCCTTTTACCTGTGCTTCGAGTGTCTTGCTATGACCGCTGCGGCCCCGAGTTCACGGGCAAAATCGGGGCCGTGTTATTTTCCGTTCGTCGCTGTGGCTGGGATGCAACAATTCGGCAATGCTTGCCGTTGGCGGGGCGGGTGCCTAGACGGCTAGCACATCATCTTTTCAAGAGGCCGTTCGCGCCACATGATTTTATCCCGTTACGAACGCATGATCGCCAAACGCTACCTGCTGCCGGGTAAAGGCGAAGGCTTCATCTTCCTGGTCGCCGGCATCAGCCTGGCCGCCGTCATGCTGGGCGTCGCCGCGCTCATCATCGTTATGAGCGTCATGAACGGCTTTCGAGCCGAACTGTTCGACAAGATCGTGGGGCTGAACGGTCACGCGGTGGTGCAGGGCTATGGCGGACGCCTGCCCGACTGGCAGTCGGTGCTGAAGGAAGCGCGCGCGACGCCCGGCGTCACCAGCGCCACGCCGATGATCGAACAGCCTTTGCTCGCGACCTTCAACGGGCGGGTGGAAGCCGTGCTGGTGCGCGGCATGACGGTGCCCGACATTCGCGGCAACAAGACGCTGAAGGGCAAGGTGTTGTCCGGCAGCCTCGACAGTCTGACCGCCAATGCCGGGAAGATCGGCATCGGATCGCGGCTGGCGGAAAATCTAGGTATTCAGCTGGGCGACAGCCTGACCATCGTCAATCCGGCCGGTCGATCGACGCCGTTCGGCACGGTGCCCCGTCAGATCGCCTATCAGGTGTCGGCGATCTTCGAGGTTGGCGTGTATGATTATGACAAGGCGCTGGTCGTCATGCCGATGGCCGATGCGCAAACGTTGCTGTTGCTGGGCGACGTCGTGGGCATGATCGAGGTCGAGACGGTCGATGCCGACAAGGTGGGCCAGATATTGCAGCCGCTGGCAGCACGGGTCGCGGGGCGCGCCGTGGTGCAGGACTGGCGTCAGATGAATGCGTCTTTGTTCGAGGCGCTGGCGGTGGAGCGGGTGGCGATGTTCGTCGTGCTGTCCATCATCGTGCTGGTGGCGGTGTTCAACATCCTGTCGTCGCTGATCATGCTGGTGCGCGCCAAGACGCGCGACATCGCGATATTGCGGACGATGGGGGCGAGCCGGGTTGGCCTGGTGAAGATTTTCATGACGGTGGGCGTCACCATCGGCACGCTGGGCATGGTGGCGGGGATGGTGCTGGGCTTCACCTTCCTCTTCTTCCGGCAGAATATGGTCAACGCCATCCAGTTCCTGACCGGACAGAATCTGTGGGATCCCTCCATCCGGTTCCTGACCGAATTGCCGTCCCAGCCCGATCCGGTGGAGATCACGGTGATCTGCGTCATGGCGCTGGTATTCAGTTTCCTGGCGACGCTCTATCCGGCCTTCAAGGCCGCCAATACCGATCCTGTGCAGGTGCTGCGTTATGAATGATATTTTGAAGGTCGCAGGCCTTGCCCGCAGCTTTACGCAGGGCGGCGTCACCATCGATGTGTTGCGCGGCGTGAACCTGACGGTGGGGCCGGGCGAGATCGTGGCGCTGCTCGGGCCGTCCGGGTCGGGCAAGTCGACGCTGCTGCAGGCGGTCGGCCTGCTGGAGGGCGGGTTCGACGGCTCGATCCGCATTGCGGGCGAAGAGGCGGCGAAGCTGGACAATGACGGGCGCACCCGGCTGCGCCGCGATGCACTGGGCTTCGTCTATCAGTTTCACCATCTGCTGCCCGATTTCAATGCAACCGAGAATGTCGTCCTGCCCCAAGTCATTCGCGACGTGGACATGGGCGCGGCCAAGGCGCGGGCGCAATTGCTGCTGACGTCGCTGGGGCTGGGCCATCGGCTGGACCATCGGCCAAGCCAATTGTCGGGCGGTGAGCAGCAGCGCGTGGCCGTGGCGCGCGCGCTGGCGAACCGCCCCGCGCTGGTGCTGGCGGACGAGCCGACCGGCAATTTGGACGAGCGCACGGCCGATGTCGTGCTGGGCGAATTTCTGCGCCTGGTGCGGGAGGAAGGCTCAGCCGCCTTGGTTGCAACCCATAATGAGCGGCTGGCGCAGAAGATGGACCGGGTGGTCCGGTTGCATGAAGGCGTGCTGGAAAGCCGTTAGACGGCGGCTTGCGCGGCGGCCGATGCGCCGTCGCGTACGGTGGCGACCAGGATGCGGTCGCGCCCTTCCGCCTTGGCGCGCAGTAGCGCTGCGTCGGCGGTTTGCAGCAGCCGATCCGCCCGGCCATGATCGGGGAAGGCGGACAGGCCGAAGGACGCGGTGATCTGCGCCAGTTCCTGACCGCGATGGTCCAGCCGCAGATGCTGTATCTTGCGCTGAATCTGCATCGTCCGGCCCAGCGCCTGATCCAGATCGAAGCCGGGCATCAGGACGACGAATTCTTCGCCGCCCAGCCGGAAGGCGTGGCCGTTTTCCCGCAGGGAATCGCCGAGGACTGCGCCGACCGCGCGCAACACCGCGTCGCCAGCATCATGGCCGTGATTGTCGTTGAAGCGCTTGAAATGGTCAATATCCACCATCAGACAGGCGAGCGGCGTGCCGTTATGATCGGCGTCGTTGACCAGCGTCTGCACCACAGCGTCGAACTGGCGCCGGTTGGGCAGGCCGGTCAGCGCGTCGGCCATCGCCATTTCGCGCAGCGCATCGCGCAGGCGCAGATTGGCAAGGGCGAGGCCGATATTTTCGGCCAGCATTTCGAGATATTTCCCGGTTCGGTCACGATAATCGGCGGTCGCGCCGGTCGGCTCCTCATAATAGAGCATGCCGATGCTTTCGCTTTGGGCGGCGAGCGGGATGCAGATGGTGCCGATGCTTTGCGCCGCGCCCAGATGCTCGCAGGGGATGTCGATCATTTCACCGGCCGGGCGATGAATCTGCCCCCGGCGTAGCGCCCAGCAGGCGGATGGCGGAAATTCGGCGCGGGAATGGACGGGCGACAGCCAGTGGCACGCCTGGGTCATGGCATTACGGCGATTGTCGTGAATATAGAGGCGGCCCGGAAAATCGGGCGCGATTTCCGGGGCGAACCGGCGGACGACGTCGACCAGATCATCGACATTGTCGCACCCCTGCAACCTTTGCGTCAGGCGCGATATCAGGTCGCGCATCGTGCGGTCGGCGTCGCGCTCCTGCTCCAGCCGCAGTCGCTCCAGCCCGTTTTCGCGAAAGATGCGGATCGCCTGGGCCATGTCGCCAATCTCATCGACATGGGCCGAGTCCGGCGGGATAGCGTCATAATCCTGTGCGGCGAGGCGCGTGACCACGTCGCTGAGGCGCACGACCGGGCGCAGGATGCGCTGTTTCAGGATGAAATAGAGGACGCACAGGAACAGCAATGCGGTCATGCCCAGCATGATTTCCGACATGGTGCGCCATTGCCGCGCGGTGTCGGTCGCGCGGGCAACGGCATGGTCCGTGCGCTGATCCAGCATATATTGGAATTTACCGACCTGCGCGGCGACCCGGTCGAGTTCCCGGCCATATTCGTCGCCGAACAGGATGGTGCGGGCGGTCCTGTCGTCCTTGGCTTCGGCGGCCTTGATCGCGGCTTCCTGCTCGGCGATCAGCGCGTCGCTCCAGTGCAAGCCTTGCTGGAGGGCGGCCAGTTCGGTGTCATTGGCTCCGGCGTCGCGCAGATGTGCGATACGCTGCTCGACGGAGCGCAAGGCCGCCTTTTCGCGGCGATAGGCGATGAGATGGCTGGGATCACCGCTGATCACGAAGCCGCGTGCCTGTTCCGTCAGGCGATAGACATCCTCCTCCAGCGTGGCGGTCGCCTGGTCGAAGGTCGCGCGTTGCGCCACGGCGGCGCGTTCGCTTTCTTCCGCGTTCGACGCCATCAACATGGTCGCGCCGGAAAACAGGGTCAGAGAGACGGTGGCCCCATAGGCCCAATTGGTGATCGTGGATAAACGCATGATAGCATCGCTGTACGCCACACAGGTTGGCAATTGCTTAATAGGGCGTCCACGATGAACGCGCCGATGTTACCCACAGTTTTTCTGAACGCAGGGCTGTGCCGAATCGACCCTTGTCCCTAGATTGTCATCCATGCCTCATGCTCCGTTCGTCCCCCTGCGCATCTTCTCCTCCTTCACCATGCTGGAAGGGGCAATCGATCCCAAGAAAATCGCCAAACATGCCAAGGCGCTGGGCTTTCCGGCGGCGGCGATCACCGATCGCAACGGACTGTATGGATCGATGGCCTTTTCGGACGGGTGCAAGGATGAGGGCGTGCAGCCGGTCATCGGCGCGATGCTGGGGCTGTTGCGGCCGGGGCGCCCGGCCAATGCAGCGCCGGTGCATGACTGGCTGGCGCTTTATGCACAGGATGCCGCGGGATATGACAATCTGTGCGCGCTGGTTTCGATGGCGCATCTCGACCGGCCGGTCGAGGAAGTGCCCCATGTCACGATCGACGCGCTGGAGGGGCGGACCGACGGGCTAATCGCGCTGACCGCTGGCGGCGAGGGGGCGCTGGCGCGGTTGTTCGCCGAGGACCAGCCGGACGCGGCGCTGGCTTATGCGCAGCGGCTGGAAGCGCTGTTTCCCGGGCGGCTCTATGTCGAGATTTGCCGTCGGCTCGATCCGGTCGAGGGGAAGGCGGAGCCGCTGTTGCTCGACCTTGCCTATGATCGAGACCTGCCGCTGGTGGCGACCAACCCGACCTGCTTTGCCGATCCGCAATTCCATGCCGCGCATGACGTGATGCTGTGCATCGCCGACAGCGCCTATGTCGACATGCCCGATCGCCGCACCAGTTCGCCCGACGCCTGGATGAAGCCTGCGGCCGAGATGAAGCGGTTGTTCGAGGATCTGCCCGAGGCGCTCGCCAATACGCTGGTCGTCGCGCAACGCTGCGCGGTGGCGGCGCCCAAGCGCAAGCCGATCCTGCCCAGCCTGGCGGGCGATATCGAGGGCGAGGCGGCGATGCTGCGCGACCAGGCGGCCGAAGGGCTGGAGCGGCGACTGGCGAAGCTGGGCATCATGTCGGCGGAAACGCGGCAACCCTATCTGGAGCGGTTGACCTTCGAGACAGACATCATCATCCAGATGGGGTTTCCGGGCTACTTTCTGATCGTTGCCGACTTCATCCGCTGGGCCAAGGAGAATGACATTCCGGTGGGTCCGGGCCGTGGCTCCGGCGCGGGGTCGCTGGTCGCCTGGGCGTTGACCATCACCGATCTCGATCCGTTGCAATTGGGCCTGCTGTTCGAACGCTTCCTGAATCCGGAACGTGTGTCGATGCCCGATTTCGACATCGATTTCTGCGAAACGCGGCGTGGCGAAGTGATACGCTACGTCCAGCAGAAATATGGCGCGGACCATGTGGCGCAGATCATCACATTCGGGAAGCTGAAGGCGCGCGCGGTGCTCAAGGATACAGGGCGCGTGCTGCAGATGAGCTATGGGCAGGTCGACCGGCTCGCCAAGCTGGTGCCCAATCATCCAACCGATCCCTGGACGCTGGAGCGGACGCTGGAAAAAGGCGGGGTCGCCGAGTTCCGGCACGAATATGAGAATGACAAACAGGTCCGCCGCCTGATCGACTATGCGATGAAGCTGGAAGGCTTTCCGCGCCACAGTTCCACCCATGCGGCGGGCGTGGTGATCGGCGATCGGCCGTTGCAGCAATTGGTGCCGCTCTATCGCGATCCGCGATCGGACATGCCGGTGACGCAGTTCGACATGAAATATGTCGAGGGTGCGGGGTTGGTGAAATTCGACTTTCTGGGCCTGAAGACGCTTTCGGTGTTGCAGAAGGCAGTGCAATTGCTCAGCGCGCGAGGCGTCACGGTCGATCTCGATACGCTCGCCTGGGACGATACGGCCGTTTACGATCTGCTCCAGCGCGGCGACACGGTCGGCGTGTTCCAGCTGGAATCAGAAGGGATGCGCAAGACGCTGGCGGCGGTGCGGCCGACCAATTTCGGCGATATCATCGCGCTCGTATCGCTCTATCGCCCCGGCCCGATGGACAATATCCCGATGTTCGGGCGGCGCAAGAACGGGCAGGAGGATATCGAGTATCCCCACATCCTGCTGAAACCGATCCTCGAAGAAACCTATGGCATCTTCGTCTATCAGGAACAGGTGATGCAGGCCGCGCAGATCCTGGCGGGCTATAGCCTGGGCGACGCGGACCTGCTGCGCCGGGCGATGGGCAAGAAGGTCAAGGCGGAGATGGACGCGCAGCGGTCGCGCTTCGTGGAAGGCTGCGCGGCGAGCGACATCAAGTCGGCCAAGGCCAACGAACTGTTCGATTTGATCGACAAGTTCGCGGGCTATGGCTTCAACAAGTCTCACGCGGCGGCCTATGCGCTGCTCGCCTATCAGACGGCCTGGTTGAAGGCGCATTATCCGGCCGAATTCTATGCCGGGTCGATGGCGTTCGATATCCATTTGACCGAAAAGCTGACCGTGTTCGTGGACGATATGCGGCGGATGGGGCTGACCTGCCTGGCGCCGGACCTCAATCGCAGCCAGGCCGATTTTACCGTCGAGGCCGTGCCATATGATGGCGAGGACAAGCGGCTGGGCTTTGCCGTGCGCTATGCGCTGGGTGGCCTGAAGGGCGTGGGCGAGAAGGCGATGGAGCAGTTGGTCGCCGAGCGTGAGGCGGCCGGACCGTTCAAGTCGCTGGATGACTTCGCCGACCGGATCGAGCCGCGGTTGCTGAACCGGCGGCAGCTGGAAAGCCTGGCGGCGTCAGGGGCATTCGATGGCATCTATGCCGATCGGGCGGGCGTCCATGCGGCGACCGAAACCATCCTGTCCGTCGCGTCGAGCAACGCGCAGGCGCGCGAAAGCGGGCAGGGCGGGCTGTTCGGCGATGTCGAGACGCCCCATGCGGATGTGCGCATTCCGCCGCATCAGGCCTGGACCGTCGCGGATCGCATGGCGCAGGAGAAGGAGGCGTTCGGCTTTTATTTCTCCGCCCATCCGGTCGACCGCTACAAGCATCTGGCGGACGCGCGCGGCGCGCGCAGCTATGGCACGATCTGCCAGGCGCCGATGGGTATGCCGAATGCGGAGGGTCGGGTCATGACCATCATGGCGGCGATGGTGGAGGATGTGCGCTGGCGCGAGACGAAGCGTGGCGCGCGTTACGCCAATGCGACCTTCTCCGACCAGAGCGGTCAGTTTCAGGCGAGTTGCTTTGACGAGGATGCGTGCAAGGCGATCGAGGAACTGGCGCGCGATGGCGATTGCGCGTTGCTGGTCGCGGAACTGGATCGCTTGCCGGGCGAGGAGACGCCGCGCGTCACCGTGCGCGGGGTTGAGCCGTTCCGCGCGATCGCCAGTGCGTCGCGGATGGAATTGACCGTCGATGTGGAGACGCCGCAGGCCGTGGCGGCCTTGGCGACGCTGCTGGCCGGTGCGGGCGGTGGGCGCAGCGAAGTGTTTATGCGGGCGCCTGTGGGTGACGGGAAAGCCGCGCGAGTGTTCCTGGGCGATCAATATAGTCTGGGCGCGGACCAGGTGGATGCGATTTCGACCATAGCCGGGCTGACGATCCATCGTTTCGAGCGGATGGATGTGAAGGCGGACGGGTATAGGACGCGGACGCGGCGGACGGCGATGCGGTTGGTGGGGTGATTGGGGGCTGGGGTTTGATGCGGTCGTTAGATGTTCGAGAGCGGACTTAATTCCCCCTCCCTTAAACGGGAGGGGGCTGGGGGTGGGCCAGCGCTACGTTGGATATGCCCACCCCGCTGCGACTAAATTCGCTACGCTCATTAAGTCTCGCTGCCCCTCCCGCAAGCGGTTGGGGCGTTAGCCCGGCAGTCCGCCGTCAACCCAACGGTCACGACGAAGGAGGCTAAAACAACCGCATCTGCGCGCCTTCGGGTGGGCGGAAGAGGTCGGTGCGCAGGGTGAGGCGTTCCGCGCCCAGGCCTGCCCGTTTGCGGGCCTTGGTGAAACGGGTGCGGAGGAGGTCTGCCCAGACGCCCTGGCCGCGCATGCGGGAGCCGAAATTGGGATCATTGTCGCGGCCGCCGCGCAGGTCGTTTATGATTCCCATCACCTTGGCTGCGCGATCCGGGTAGTGGGCATCGAGCCAGGCGCGGAACAGGGGGGCGACTTCGTGCGGCAGTCGGACGGGGATGTAGCTGACTTCGCGCGCGCCAGCTTGGGCGACGCGGGCAACCAGCGCTTCGATCTCATGGTCAGTGATCGCGGGGATCACGGGGGAAATGCTGGCGGTTACGGGTATGCCTGCGTCGGATAGCTGGCGGATCGCTTCCAGTCGGCGCAGTGGGTGGGGTGCGCGTGGTTCGAGCGTGCGCGCGACGGCCGGGTCCAGGCTGGTGACGGAGAGCATGACGGCGACGAGCCTATCGCGCGCCAGGTCGGCCAGCAGATCGATGTCGCGCAGGATGCGGTCGGACTTGGTGGTGATGAAGGTCGGATGCCGCGTTTCGACCAGCAGTTCCAATATGTCCCGCGTGATCCGCCAGTCTTTTTCGATCGGCTGATAGGGATCGGTATTGGTGCCCATGGCGATCGGCGCGACGGTGTAACTGGGTTTCGATAGTTCGGCGCGGAGCAGTTTCGCGGCGTCGGGCTTGGCGAAGAGTTTGGTTTCGAAATCCAGACCGGGGGAGAGATCGAGATAAGCATGAGTGGGACGGGCGAAGCAGTAGATGCAGCCATGTTCGCAGCCACGATAGGCGTTGATCGATTGGGAGAAGCCGATGTCAGGGCTGTTGTTGCGGGTCAGGATCGTACGGGGATGTTCGATCGTGACTTGGGTGCGGCGGCGTGGGACGGGGCCGTCCAGTTCCTCGACCGAATTGAGCCAGTCACCGTCGGCCTCTCGCTGGGGCAGGTTGAAGCGGCGGCTGTCGCCGTTGAGCGTTGCGCCTCTGCCCTTTTCGATGCCCATGGATTGATGGAACATATAGGGAACGACAAGTCAAATGATACAACGAGTGCGACAGTCGAATGAGGTTTACGAATTTCATTAGTTGGCTAACTAACTAATATACAACCTGCGTTATCGCTCCGTCAGGCGCGGCATCAGTTCCACGAAGTTGCAGGGGCGGAAGCGGCTGTCGAGTTGGGTGACGAGGATGCCGTCCCATGCGTCTTTCACCGCGCCGGTGGAGCCGGGCAGCGCGAAGATATAGGTGCCGCGCGCGACGCAGGCGGTGGCCCGGGACTGGATGGTGGAGGTGCCGATCGACTGGTAGCTGAGCCAGCGGAACAGTTCGCCGAAGCCGGGGATTTCCTTGTCCTGCACCTGCGCCAGCGCTTCGGGTGTAACGTCGCGACCGGTAACGCCGGTGCCGCCGGTGGTGAGGATGACGTCGATGTCGGGATCATCGATCCAGGCGTGGAGGCGGGCGACGATGGCGCTTTTGTCGTCACGCTCGATATGGCGGGCGGCAAGGATATGGCCTGCGCCTTGCAGCCGTTCGATCAGCGCGTCGCCGGAGCGGTCTTCGGCCAGGCCGCGCGTGTCGGACACCGTCAAAACCGCGATGCGGACTGGAATGAACGCCCGGCTTTCGTCGATCGGCATCAGTCGGAGCCGCCGCCCATCGACGCGGTCGGGGTGGCGCGGCCGTCCGCTTTGCTGAGGCGCACCAGCTTCACGCCATTGGCATTGGGGAAGGTCGGCCACATGCCCTGCGCCATGCCAGTCAGGCAATCGGCGCTGCCCTTCGCCTGGATCTGATACATCCAGTAATTGCGCATGACGATGTTCACATAGGCGCGGGTTTCATAATAGGGCAGCGATTCCATGAAGAGCAGCGGATCGCCATTGTCATGGACCTGCGTGTTCCAGCGGCTGACCGGCAGCGGCCCGGCATTATAGGCGGCCATGACCTTGGGCAGCAGGCCGCCGGTCGCGCTCATGTCACGCAGGGTTTCGAGATATCGCTGACCATATTCCATATTGGTCGATGGCAGGAACAGTTGCGAGGCCGATGCCAGACCCATGTCGCCGCCGGTGCCGGGCATCACCTGCATCAGGCCGCGCGCGCCCGCGCCGCTGACGACATCGGAGCGGAAGCCCGATTCCTGGAGCGTGTGGGCGAAGATGAGCGAGGGATCGACGCGCCATCCGCCGTCGGGACGCCAGTTGGGTGCGGGGAAACGGGCGAAGCTGGCGGGTTGCTTGCCGGCCGGGCCGTTATGCGCGAGCCAAAGCTAAGTCGCGGGCAAGCTGAGCGCGCCAGCCAGGCGCAGGATCGCGTCATATTGCGCGGTGCCGCCGATCTTCGCCTGATAACGCAGCGCTTCGTCGGCGCGGCTGTTTTCGCCGATGGCGGAGAGCGCGATGGCGGCGCGGACATTGGGGCTGTCCTTCAGCACGCGCCAGTCCATGTCGCTGAAACGGCTGACCAGGGCCGCGACCTGCATCGGCATGCCGAGCAATTCGCGGGCGAGCAGGCCGTAGAAGGTTTCGTCCGAGCGGGCGGCCTGTTTGAGATAGGTGGCGACCTTTTCCGCTTCGCCGCAGACCATATAGGCGCGCGAGGCCCAATAGGCGCCCGCGGCGCGCATGTCGGCGTCACCCGCGAGCGCGGCGACATTGGCGAAAGCAGGCGCGGCGGTGCGGCAATCATTCTGACGCCAGGATGCCAGGCCCGTCGTCCAGTGCGCCTGAACGGTCCAGTCGCCGCCGGTGCGGGTTTCCAGCGCGCGCGCGGCCATGCGGCGGGCGTTTGTGTCGTCATTTTCGATATAATAGGCCCAGGCGACGCGCTGACGCACTTCGGTCAGGCCTTCCGACGTCAGGCCCGCTTCGCCGGTGGCGAGCAGCCCTTCCGCGCCGATCGGATCGTCATTTTTGACATAGGTCTGGATCTGACCGGCGAGCGCCTGCGCCAGCGTATCGGTTTTCGTCGCGGCGACATATTGGCGACGCGGGGCGGCGCCGAGCCACACCATCTTCTGGATCTGCGGCAGGGTCGGCAGGATGGTCGCGCCGCGCTTTTGCGCCAGGCGGGACAGCTGGTCGGCCTTGGGCAGCCAGGCGGCCTTGTTGACCAAGTCGAGCAGGTCGAACAGTTCGACCTTCGGCGAGCCTTTAGCCAGATAGATTTCGGACAGGGCCAGCGGCCGGACGGCGTCCTGCGGGTCGAGCGCGGCGATCATCGCCTTGGCATCGACCCATTGCTGCGCTTGGATCGCGGCGAAGATCGCGCGGTAGCGGGCCTTGTCGCCATCGCCCAGTTGTAACGACGACAATTCGGTCGCCAGGGTCGTCGGCAGGACCGGGGCGGTTTCGGCGCTGGCGGGAAGCGCGGCGGATAGGCCCATGGCGATCAGGGCAAGACGGGATATTTGGGTCGCGGCGCGAATCACGGACGGGCTTCCTCGATCAGGCTTTGCAGGGTGCGCCAGCATTCCGCCTTGGCCGCTGGCTGGGTCAGCAGCAGCCGGGGATGAAATGTGGCGACGGCAGGCACAGTGCCGCCATCATGATTAAATTGGCGTAAACTATTCGGCGGTGACGCTCCGTCCGTCGGCATCAGCGCACGGATCGTCCGGTCGCCGAGCAGCAACAGGCGGCGAGGCTGCGCCAGCGCGATGTGGGTGCGCATCCGGGTGGCGGCGGCATCCAGGTCCGCCGCCTCCACCATGCCGCCGGGTGGGCGGGCGGTGAACAGGGAGGCAAGGTGGATCGCGCCGCGATCGAGGCCGATGGCGCGCAACATCGCGTCGAACAACAGGCCGGCGCGATCGGCGAGCAACCGGCCTTCGCCGAGATCGGCGGGGTCGGGCAGGTCGCTTACCACCATGAGCGGGGCGTGCGCCGGGCCGACCGGGGCGATGTGCGCGCCGACCCAGCGGCGTTCGGGCTGCGATGGATCGTCGGCGAGCCAGGCGAGGAACGATTCGAGGGTTCGGGGTTTTTCTATGGCAGGCGCTGGCGCGGCGGCGGGCGCTGAAGCTGGAGGACGCGTGGCGGCGGTACGCAGCCAGTTGACCGGCTGTTCGCCTATGGCGCAATCCACGCCTGCAAGCTGCCACCACGCCAGATAGGCGTCGGCGTTTGCCGCATCATCCTGCAATAATCCCCGCATCATCTTCCGTTGGGCCAGAGGTTGACGAGGGGGTCAAGGTGCTTCATCGCCTAGACTGGTAAACTGTTGGAGTTATGCGGCGATTGGAGAATGGGGTGCAGCCCGCCAGTCGCCCAGATGGAGGGATGAATGAGCGAACGGGAATCGATGCCCTATGACATCGTCATCGTCGGTGGCGGACCGGCCGGACTGTCGTCGGCTATCCGGTTGAAGCAACTGGCGAATGATGCGGGTCAGGAACTGGCGGTCTGCGTGCTGGAGAAGGGGTCGGAAATCGGCGCCCATATCCTGTCGGGCGCGGTGATCGATCCCAAGGCGCTGGACGAGTTGCTGCCGCAGTGGCGCGACATGGGTTGCAGCCTGGCCGATGTGCTGGTGACCGACAACCAGCACTGGTTCCTGACCAAGACCGGCAAGATGGCGATGCCGCACATCATGACGCCGGGCTGGATGCATAATAAGGGCACCTATACCGGATCGCTGGGCAATCTGTGCCGCTGGCTGGCGGAGCAGGCCGAAGGGCTGGGCGTCGAGATTTTCCCCGGCTTCGCGGCGGCGGAAATCCTCTATAATGAGGATGGCAGCGTGAAGGGCGTGGCGACCGGCGACATGGGTGTCGATCGCGAGGGCGAGCATAAGGGCGATTATCAGCCGGGGCTGGAGTTGCATGCGAAATATACCTTCTTTGCCGAAGGCGCGCGCGGCCACCTGACCAAGGTCTTGAAGCGTCAGTTCGCGCTGGACGCCGAGTGCGAGCCGCAGGTCTATGGGCTGGGCATGAAGGAATTGTGGGACATCGATCCCGCGCTGCATCAGCCAGGGCTGGTGATCCATTCGCAGGGTTGGCCGCTGACCGATGCCTATGGCGGCGGGTTCCTTTATCACCAGGCCAATGGGCAGGTGGCGTTGGGCTTCGTTGTCGGGCTGGGCTATCGCAATCCGCATCTCTATCCGTTCGAGGAATTCCAGCGCTGGAAGCAGCACCCGGAGATCCGCAAGTTTCTGGAAGGGGGCCGTCGCGTGTCTTATGGCGCGCGGGCGATCAATGAGGGTGGCTGGCAGTCGATCCCCAAGCTGGTGTTCCCCGGTGGCGCGCTGATCGGCTGTTCGGCGGGCTTTGTGAACGTGCCGCGGATCAAGGGCACGCATACGGCGATGAAGTCGGGCATGCTGGCGGCCGAAGCGGCGTTCGAGGCGATCCAGAATGAGCGCGCGCGCGACGTGCTGGACGATTATGAACTGCGTTTGCGGTCGAGCTGGATCGCGGACGAATTAAAGCTGGTGAAGAATGCCGAGCCGTTGCTGAGCAAATTCGGCGGCACGATCGGCACGTTGCTGGCGGGCATCGACATGTGGATGCGCACGCTCAAGATCGGCCTGCCCTTCACGATGAAGCATAAGCCGGATCATGAGAAGATCTGGCGCAAGGATAGCTGCGCGAAGATCGCCTATCCCAAGCCCGATGGCGTGGTTAGCTTCGACCGGCTCTCTTCGGTGTTCCTGTCGAACACCAATCATGAGGAAGACCAGCCGGTCCATTTGCAGTTGAAGGATCCCGCGATCCCGATCAGCTACAATCTGCCCCTTTATGATGAGCCGGCGCAGCGTTACTGTCCCGCAGGCGTCTATGAAGTGGTGGGTGAGGAAGAGGGCAATCCCCGCTTCCAGATCAATGCGCAGAATTGCGTTCACTGCAAGACGTGCGACATCAAGGATCCGACCCAGAATATCAACTGGGTCGTACCCGAAGGCGGCGGAGGACCGAATTATCCGAACATGTAAGCGCCTGATCCTGACGCTGATATTGACGGCGCCCTCCTTGGCGGGGGCGTCGGTCGATCCTGCCATGACTGGAAATGGCGCGCTGCACGCCTATGCCCGCGCGCGAATGGCGGATGGAGATGGCGCAGCGGTGGTGGCGGTCGCCAGCTATCGCGAAGCGTTGCGGCAAGACCCGGCGCGGATCGAGATTGCGCAGCGATCCTATATCCAGGCGATGGAAAGCGGGGACCGGGCGTTGGCGCGGCAGTCCGCCGCCCTGCTGGACGCGGAGGGCGCATTGCCGCGCGACGGGACATTGCTGCTGATCGGCGAAGCGTTGTCCGCGAAGAAATGGGCGCAGGCGCGGACGCTGACCGACCGGATGCTGGAGGAAGGCAATTTCGCGTTCCTTACCCCCATCGTGCGGAGTTGGATATCGTTGGGCGAGGGGCAATATGCGCCGCCGGTGATCGATGGCAAGGATCGGTTTGCGGCGCTGGGGCTGCGCTATGCCGATGAACATAGCGCTTTTCAGGCGTTGGCGCGGCGCGATCTGGCGACGGCCGTGCCCGCCATGCGGCGCGCGATCGCGATGCGGAGCGGGGACGCGGCGGCGTTGCGGCTGGCCTTTGCCGGGCAGATGGCGACCAGGGGCGCGAAGGCCGAAGCGCTGACGTTGTTGCCGGTGGGCAGCGCGACCTTTGCGCACGCCCGCGCGGACATCGAAAAGGGCAAGGGGTCGAAGGCGAACGGCGCGGCGGCGACCCCGGCGCAGGGGTTCGCCCGGTTGCTGGCGCGGCTGGCGGTGGATGTTTCGGCGGATGGTAGCGGATCGGCGCTGGGGCTGCGGCTGGCGCGGATCGCGACCTTTGCCGACCCGGACGGGCCGGAAACCCATATCGTCGCGGCGCGGCTGCTGACGGCGCAGGACCATGCGGCAAGCGGCGCAATCGAGGCGGCGAAGGTGCCGGTCGACGGCTGGTATGGCGGGCTGGCGCAAGCCGAACTGATCGATGCGCTGGCAGCGTCGGGCGACATGGACGATGCACTGACGCTGGCGCGCGCGCAGGCGGTGGAGCCGGGGGCGGATGCGGAGCGACATGTGCGGCTGGGCCGCCTGCTGGCGCAAAAGCAGGATTTTGATGGCGCGGCGGCGGCTTTCAAGGCGGCGCAGGCCGGTTATGACGGGGACCAGTTGCCCTGGACGCTATTGCTGTTCGAAGGCAGCGCGCTGGAGCAGGGCAAGCGTTGGGACGAGGCGCGCGCGGTGCTGGAGCGCGCGGCGCGGATTGCCCCCAACGAGCCGGTGATCCTCAACTATCTGGGCTATGCGCAGATCGAGCGACGGCAGAATGTCGAGGCAGCCTTGGAACTGCTCAAGAGGGCCAGCGCGTTGAAGCCGCAGGATGCGTCGATCACCGATTCGCTGGGATGGGCGCAGTTCGTGACCGGCAATGTCGATGCGGCCGTACCGGTGCTGGAGCGCGCGGCGGCGGGCGCGCCGACCGACAGCACGATCAACGAGCATCTGGGTGACGCCTATTGGGTGGCCGGGCGGCGGTACGAGGCGCGCTATGCCTGGGCCGCCGCGTCGGTCTTTGCCGAGGGCGATGTCGCGGCGCGGCTGGCGGCCAAGCGCAAGGAAGGGATGAAGCCCGAATATGCCGCGCCCTGATGTCATGCCCGACGTGGCCGATGGTAGTGTCGGGCCTTTGGTCACCGAGATCGCCTATGCCAAGATCAACCTGGCCCTGCATGTGCGGGCGCGGCGGGCGGATGGCTATCATGCGCTGGAAAGCCTGTTCGCGTTTGCCGAAGATGGCGATGGGCTGGAGGGTCGGGCGACGGACGACGGTGCGATCGACCTGCTGATCGACGGGCCGTTCGGCGCGGGGTTGCATGCGGGCGCGGATAATCTGGTGATGCGGGCGGCGCGGGCGTTGCAGGCTTATTTGGGACAGCAGCGCGGGGCGGCAATCCGTCTGACCAAGCGGTTGCCGGTGGCGTCGGGTATCGGCGGGGGCTCGGCCGATGCCGCGGCGACGTTGCGCCTGCTCGTGCGGTTGTGGGACGTGCGGATCGACCGGCAGGAACTGGCGGGGCTGGCGTTGGACCTGGGGTCGGACGTGCCGGCCTGCGTCGAAAGCGTGACGCAAATGGTCACCGGGCGCGGCGAAGGGCTGGCGCGGCAGGATGTCGCCGGGCTGGCGGGATGTCCGATGCTGCTGGTCAATCCCGGCGTTGGGGTGTCCACCGCGCAGGTTTTTGCGGGATGGGACCGGGTAGATCGCGGACCGCTCAGTGCGGATAGCCTTGGCGCTGTGCGCGACATGGGGCGCAATGATCTGGAAGCGCCTGCTCTGGCGGTGGCACCGGTGATCGGGGATGTGCTGGCGATGCTGGCGGCGCAGGACGGGCTGGTGCTGGCGCGCATGTCCGGATCGGGCGCGACCTGTTTTGCCTTGTTTCGCAGCGATGCGGCGTTGGCCGTGGCGGCACAGGCGGTGCGGCAGGCGCAGCCCGGTTGGTGGGTGATGGAAACGCGGATCAGGAGCGCATGAACGAAGCCTATAACCAGATTGATGGCGGCGGATTGGACCTGCTGATCGTGGGCGATCATGCCTCCGCCCATGTGCCGACCGACATCGATCTGGGCATCGATCCGGCTTTGCTGCGCGAGCATGTCGCGATCGATATCGGCGTGGCGGCGGTGAGCCGTCTGCTTGCGGAACAACTGGGTGGCACGGCGATACTGGGCGGCGTGTCGCGGCTGGTGATCGACCTCAACCGCGAAGAGGATGCGCCGGGCCTGCTGCCGGTGATGAGCGACGGCCATGCCATTCCCGGCAACCGCGATGCGGATTTGAACGCGCGGATGATGCGCTTTCATCATCCCTATCATGCGCGGGTGGCGACGCTGCTGGAGGGTATGACATCGCCCTTCATTCTGTCGGTCCATAGTTTTACGCCGCGATTGGCGAGCGATCCGGGGCAGCAGCGGCCGTGGGATATCGGCGTGCTGTATAATCAGGACGATCGTGCTGCGCGGATCGCCATTCCGCTGCTGGAGACGGCGGGCCTAACGGTCGGCGACCAGTTGCCCTATGCGGGCACGCTGCTGAACGCGACGATGAACCGCCATGCCGAAGCCAATGGCATTCCCTATCTGGGGGTGGAGATGCGGCAGGATCTGGTCGGCGACCCGGCCGGACAGGCGCGCTTTGCATCGATATTGGGGCCGGTGGTGCTGGAATGCAGGAGCAGATTGGCATGATGCGCTTTGGATTTGGGATGCTGGCGGTGGCGATGCTGGCAGGCTGCGGCAGCGGGCCGCAGGCCGCGGGCAATCAATCTGCCGCTGCCTCGGTGGATGGCGCGCCGGTCGATGATGGCAAGGCGGATTGCGCGCTGGCAGGATCGGGCGACTGGGCGCGCGATTGCGTAGTGGATCGGTCTGGCGACAGGTTGACAATTCGGCATCCCGATGGCGGTTTTCGCCGGTTTCGCGTGCTGACCGACGGGCGTGGGCTGGAGGCGGCTGATGGCGCAGAAGCGGCGAAGCTGACGATATTGGACGACAAGCGCATAGAGGTGGTCGCGGGGGATGACCATTATCGCCTGCCTGCGCGGATGGCCAGCGCCCGGCCATGACCGGCGCGCCGATCCTGACGGCGGCGCAGATGCGCGCGGCGGAGCAGGCGGCGTTCGATAGAGGTGTCGATGACTATGGCCTGATGGAAATCGCGGGCGCGGCGGCGGCGGAGATCATCTGGCGGGCTGGGCATAAGCGCGACGCGCTGATCCTGTGCGGCCCGGGCAATAATGGCGGCGACGGGTTCGTGATCGCCCGGCAGTTGCGCGATCGTGGCGTGGCGGTGCGGGTTGCGGCGCTGGGCGAGAGCCGGACGGTGGCGAGCCAGCGCGCGCGGGCGGCGTGGGGTGGTCCGGTCGAGGATGTGATGCAGGCTGCCCCTGGGACTCAGGTGGTGGATGCGCTGTTCGGCACCGGATTGACGCGCGGGCTGGATGGTGCGGTGGCGGCGCGGCTATGTGCTTTGGTCGAAGCCGCCGCGATCAGTCATGCCGTTGATCTGCCGAGCGGGGTGGATAGCGATAGCGGCGCGCTGCTGTCGGCCGTACCGCATTTTGGGATTTGTGTTGCGCTGGGCGCGTATAAGCCTGCGCATCTGTTGCAGCCTGCCGCGGGGCATATCGGGCGACTGGTGCTGGCGGATATCGGCATCGCGGTGCCGAGCGTGGTGCATCGATTGAGCGCGCCGGTGCTGTCGGTGCCTGGGGCCGATGTGCATAAATATAGGCGCGGGCTGGTCGCGGTGGTCGGTGGAGATATGCCTGGTGCGGCTATGCTGGCCGCGGCTGCGGCGGCGCATTCCGGCGCGGGCATGGTGCGGTTGGTGACGGACGATCATCAGACCGCGCTGCCGCATGCGATCGTTCGGCAGGGTTGGGATGGCGAGGCGCTGTCCGATCGGCGGATCAGCGCCTTGCTGATTGGACCGGGGCTGGGGCGCGATGCGGTGGCGCGGGCGCGGCTCGACCGGGTGCTGGCGGCGGGGCAGGCGTTGGTGCTGGATGCCGACGCGTTGACGCTGCTGGGTGTAGACGGGACGCGCGCCATTGCTCAGGGTGCGATAGTGACGCCGCATGAGCAGGAGTTTCGACGGCTGTTCGGCGACCTGCCCGGCAGCAAGATCGACCGGGCGCTGACAGCGGCGCAGATGTCCGGCGCGGTGGTGATCTACAAGGGCGCGGATAGCGTGATCGCTGCGCCGGATGGGCGGGCGGCGGTGGCGATGGGCGCGTCATCCTGGTTGTCCACCGCCGGGACGGGCGATGTGCTGGCCGGACTGGCGGCCGGACGGCTGGCGGTGACCGGCGATCCGTTTCGGGCGGCGTGCGAGGCGGTGTGGCTGCATGGGGAGGCGGCGCGGCGGGCGGGCGCGGCCTTTGTCGCGGATGATTTGCTTGCGGCGCTGCCAGCGGCTATCGCCGCGCGATTGTGAGCGACAACGATCTAGACACCATCATCCGCATCGCCGCCAAGGGCGACGGCGTCACGGCCGATGGCCGCCATTTCCCGCTAACCGCGCCGGGCGATCGAATAGGCTCCGGTGGATTCGTGATAGCGGGGCCGCATCATGTGGAGCCGCCTTGCGTCCATTTCCCGGCCTGTGGCGGGTGCCAGATCCAGCAACTGGACGAGGAAAGCTATGCTGATTTCGTGACCGGGCGCGTCACCGGCGCGCTGGCGGGGCAAGGGGTTGCGCCGACGCGCGTGCTGCCGCCGCATATCTCGCCCCCCTATACGCGACGGCGGGCGGCGTTGCGCGCGGCGCGCGCCGGCAGGCAGGTCACGATCGGTTTTGCCGAAGAGGGCAGCCATAAGTTGATCGACCTGCAGATGTGCGCGGTGCTGGACCCGCGTCTGTTCGCGCTGATCGCGCCGCTGCGGTGGCTGCTGGCGACGATTCTGCCGGACAAGCGCGCGGCGCATGTGAAGATGTCGCTCACCGACCAAGGCATCGACCTGTTGCTGGAAGGCGTGCGGGTCGAGGGGCTGGCGGCGGACGAGGCGCTGGGCGATTTCGGGCGCGTACATAAGCTGGCGCGCGTGAACATCGATGAGGGCAATGGGCAACAGACGCGCTGGGAGCCGGAGCCGGTGACGGTCAGTTTCGGCGGCGTGCCCGTCGGCTTTCCGCCCTTCGCTTTCCTGCAGGCGACGTCCGATGGCGAAGCGGCGCTGGTGGGCGCGGTGCGCGATGCCTTGCCGGAGACGGGGGCGATCGCCGATCTGTTCGCGGGTCTTGGCACCTTTGCGCTGGCGCTGGGTGACACGCGGCCTGTCTATGCTGGGGAAGGCGCGCGCGATGCGGTACTGTCGCTCAAGCAGGCGGGGGCGCGGGCGCAGCGGCGATTGGCGGCGGACCATCGCGACCTGTTCCGGCGGCCTTTGACGCCGGAAGAGCTGAACCGTTTTGCCGCCGTCATCCTCGATCCGCCGCGGGCTGGCGCGCGGGAACAGGTGCTGCAGTTGGCGACGTCGATCGTGCCGGTGATCGCCTATGTGTCCTGCAATCCCGCCAGTTTCGCGCGGGATGCGGCGCATCTGACGGCGGCGGGCTATGTCTTGGAGAGCGTGAAGCCGGTGGGCCAGTTCCGCTGGACGACGCATGTGGAACTGGTCGGCATCTTTCGCAGATGAAAAAATCCCTCGCCGCCAGGGGGAAGGCGGCGAGGGATGGCTATCCTCTCCAACTGGGAAAGCTGATCGTCTGCTTAGCCCAGCTTAATGACGTTTGCGCGACGGCGGACCGGCACGACTTCGGTATAGAGGCTGGCCATCGGCTCGTCCTCCACCTCGATCGTGGTTTCCGACGTGAAGCCGTTGAAGCCGGTCCGCATCGCCGCGCCATAGGCGCCGAGCATCCCGATTTCGATATAGTCCCCCACGGTCACGTCCGCAGGCAGCATGAACGGGCCGACCATATGGTCCATATCGTCGCAGGTCGGGCCGTAGAAGGAAAAGGCCTCCAGCGCCTCGTCGCTCTCTTCCTCACGCAGCAGGGCGACGGGGAAACGCCAGCCGATATGCGCCGCATCGAACAACGCGCCATAAGCGCCGTCGGTGATGTAGAGTTCGGTGCCGCGACGGCGCTCCACCCGCACGATGATAGAGCTATATTCCGCCGACAGCGCGCGGCCGGGTTCGCACCACAGTTCCGACGAATAGCTGACCGGCAGGCTTTCGAAGCCGCGATGGATCGCTTCGAAATAATTTTCGAGCGCGACCGGTTCCATGCCCGGATAGATGGACGGGAAGCCGCCGCCGACATCGATGATGTCCACCGTGACGGCTGCGTCCACGATCGCGGCGCGGACGCGTTCGATGGCGTCGCTATAGGCCTGTGGCGACATGGCCTGGCTGCCGACATGGAAGCAGATGCCCAGCGCGTCGGCAGCCTGACGGGTCGCCATCAGCAATTCGCGGGTCTCGCCCAGTTCGGCGCCGAACTTCGACGCGAGGGAGAGTTCCGAATGTTCGGACGACACGCGCAGACGCACGCACAGTTCCAGATCGGTCGCATCGTTGGTGGCGCGCATGATCTTCTCCAACTCCTCGATCGTGTCGAGCGAGAAGGTGCGCACGCCATAGCGGTGATAGGCGTCTGCGATCGCTTCCTCGGCCTTGACCGGGTGCATGAAGCAGAGCTTTACATCATCCTTGCCCGCCAGCGTCTCCGCGACCAGACGCACTTCGGCGATCGAGGCCACATCGAAATGCGTGATGCCCGATGCGAAAAGCGTGCGGATCAGATCAGGAGACGGGTTCGCCTTGACCGCATAGAGCGAGCGACCCGGAAACTTCTCGACAAAGAAGCGGGCAGCCCGAGCAGCGGCTTCGGGGCGAATCAGCGTTACCGGTGCTGCCGGTGTGAGGGTGGTCGCTACCCCCAGCGCGCTAGGATGCTTGTGCAATTCAAGGGACCTCCAGTGTAGTTCAGGGCGAAAAAGCTGCCTTGCGGTGGAAGTCCCATGGGGCAGCGGACGGTCGATATATGCGGAGGGGTCCCTGCTGTAAAGCGCGTGTGAAAATTTTGTTGCGCGCCCTGCTACGAAACGTGCGTCAGGAAAGACGAGCTTTAAAGTCCTCATAGGAAAATGACTTAATTTCAGTCAGTTGATCATTTTCCGAGTTCCAAAGCCAGATGGCTGGCAGGGGCACGCCGTTGAAGGTGTTGGTCTTCACCATTGAATAATGGGCCTGGTCGAGGAAGGCGATGCGCGCACCGGGTTCCGCGCCGCCGGGGATTCGATAGTCGCCGATAATGTCGCCCGCCAGGCAGGAGGGGCCGCCAAGGCGGGTCACTGGTCCTTCCGACGGCTCATGCAGCATGGCGGGCCGATAGGGCGCTTCGATCACGTCGGGCATGTGGCAGGTGGCGGAGATGTCGGTGATGGCGACGGGCATGCCATTGTCGATGACATCGAGGATTTCGCCGATGAGGATGCCCGCGTCGAGCGCCATGGCTTCGCCCGGTTCGATGTAGAGGGTGAGGCCGGTCTGCGCCTTTACCTGTTGCAGGAAGGCGATGAGGTCATCGATCTGATAGTCGGCGCGGGTGACATGGTGGCCGCCGCCGAAGTTCAGCCATTTGAGGCCGCCGACATGGGGCATGACATAGGGTTCGATCGCGGACCAGGTGCGGGCCAGCGGCAGGAAATCCTGTTCGCACAGGTTGTGGATGTGGAGGCCGTCGACCCCATCGAGATGGTCGGCGCGTAGCTGGTCGATCGGGAAACCAAGGCGGCTATGCGGTTGGGACGGGTCGTATTTGGGCACTTCCCCCTCCGGATTGAGAGGGTTGAGGCGCAGGCCGATGTCGAAGGTGCGGCCTTCGGCGCGGGCGGCATCGATGACGGGCTTGAGGCGCGCGATCTGGCCAGGGCTGTTGAAGATGACATGATCGGAGATTCTGAGAATTTCTGCCAGGTCTTGCGGCTTGTAGGCGGCGCAATAGGTGGCGACTTCGCCCTGATATTCTTCGCGGCCGAGGCGCGCTTCATAGATGCCTGACGCGCAGACGCCGTCGAGATATTCGCCCAGCACGGGGCCAAGCGACCACATAGAGAAAGCCTTGAGCGCGCCCAGCACCTTGATGCCTGCGCGATCGCCTATGTCGCGCAGGACGGTGAGGTTCCGGCGCACCGCAGCTTCGTCCACCACGAAGGCGGGCGAGGGGACGCGATAGAGATCGAAGCGGGCGAAGGCGGCGGGATCGCCGGCTTTGGTTTCCATGAGTTGTTCCACTCCTGATGCACCACCGTCACCCCGGGCCTGACCCGGGGTCCCGCTGCGTTGCAACGGTGGGAGAAGAAGCGGGACCCCGGCTCAAGGCCGGGGTGAGGTGTGTTTGGTTGGTGAAGCCGGATCAAAACGCCAGCGGGGCGTCCAGTTCCTTGACCTGCCAGGGCAGGCCGTGCTTGTTCAGCATGTCCATGAAGGGATCGGGATCGAACTGTTCGATGTTGAACACGCCTTCCCCTTTCCATGCGCCCGTCAGCATCAGCGCCGCGCCGATCATGGCGGGGACGCCGGTGGTGTAGCTGACCGCTTGGTTGCCGGTTTCGGCATAGGCTTCTTCATGGTCGCAGATTTGATAGACATAGACGGTCTTTTCGACGCCGTCCTTCTGACCAGTGGCGATGTCGCCGATGTTGGTCTTGCCCTTGGTCGTGGAACCCAGGCTGGACGGTTCGGGCAGCACGGCCTTGAGGAACTGAAGCGGGATGATTTCCTGGCCGTTGTAGATGACCGGATCGATCCGGGTCATGCCGACATTCTGGAGAACCTCCAGATGCTTGAGATAGGCGTCGCCGAAGGTCATCCAGAAGCGGATGCGCTGGATTTCGGGATAGTGGGTAGCGAGGCTTTCCAGTTCCTCATGATACATGAGGTACATATTTTTTTCGCCAACCTGGTCGAAGTCGAACGCCTGTTTGTGGCTGAGCGCCGGGCCTTCGACCCATTCGCCATTGGCCCAGTGACGCGACGGGGCGGTCACTTCGCGGATGTTGATTTCCGGATTGAAGTTGGTGGCGAAATGCTGGCCGTGGTCGCCGCCATTGCAGTCCAGAATGTCGAGCGTGTCGATCCGGTCGAGCAGATGCTTCTTGATGTAACCGGCGAAGACGCTGGTGACGCCGGGGTCGAAGCCGGAGCCCAGCAGCGCCATGATGCCCGCTTCCTTGAAGCGGTCCTGATAGGCCCATTGCCAGCTATATTCGAACTTGGCGGTGTCGCGCGGTTCGTAATTGGCGGTGTCGAGATAGTCGGTCTTGGTCGCGAGACAGGCGTCCATGATCGCCAGATCCTGATAGGGCAGCGCTAGGTTCACGACCAGCTTGGGCTGAACCTTTTCGATGAGGGCGATCGTCTCTTCGACATTGTCGGCATCGACCTGCGCCACGTCGATGGTCACGCCGGTGCGGGCCAGAACCAATTCGGCGACCTTTTCGCAGCTGACGATGCGGCGGCTGGCGAGCGTGATATGGCTGAAAATGTCGCTGTTCATCGCCATCTTGTGGACCGCGACAGACCCGACGCCGCCTGCGCCGATGACCAGAACCTTGCTCAATTTCATCTCCATTCACTGACCGCGCGACCCGCGCGAAAGCGTCCATATAGGGGCTATGCGTGACAGCGCAAAGTCAGTGTGGGCAAAGTCAGTGTGGGCAAAGTCAGTACGCGATAATGGGTGCTTGCGCTGGCGCGGGGCGCGGCTAGGTTGATGATGTGGACAAAGAGGGGGATCAGGCGGACGACGCCCGCGCGCGGTTGACCGACGCGCTGAATGGCGTGGCCCGGCAGGATCGCAGCGCCTTGCAAGATGTCTATGCGATGACGTCCGCGAAGCTGTTTGGCATTTGCCTGCGTATCTGCGGTGACAGGCAATATGCGGAGGATATCTTGCAGGACGTCTATGTGAAGGTGTGGCGACGGGCGGGGCAGTATGATGCCGCGCGCGCCAGCCCGATTACCTGGCTGGCGACGATCGCGCGCAACAGCGCGATCGATTGGCGGCGGGCCAATGGACGCACGGATATGCTGCCGCAGAGCGCGGCGGCGGAGGTGGCCGATGACGCCATGGCGGCGGACGATCATATCGTGGCGGCGCAGGAGCGCGCGCGCATCTTCGACTGCCTCAAGACATTGGACCTGCGCACGGGTGCGGCCATTCGCGCGGCTTTCTATGACGGATTGAGCTATGGCGAACTGGCGGTGCGCGCGAAGGTGCCGTTGGGGACGATGAAAAGCTGGGTGCGGCGGGGGCTGTTGCGGTTGAAGGATTGCATCGGCGATGGATGACGTCCTGACCCCCGAAGAGGAACGCAGCGCGCTGGCCGCCGAACTGGCACTGGGGCTGCTGGAGGGGGACGAGCATGCGGCGGCCTTGCGGCTGCAGTTGAGCGATGGCGCGTTTGCGGCGGAAGTGGCGGCGTGGGAGGCGCGGTTGGCGCCGTTGCATGGGCAGTGGGCTGACGTTGCGCCACGTGATTCGGTTTGGGCGGCGGTGGCGGCGCGGATCGGGGCGGAGGACGCGCCCCCGGGCGATGTCGCCATGTTGCGGGCGCGAGTGTCGCGGTGGCGGATGGGGGCAATCGTTTCTGGGGCTTTGGCGGCGGGGCTGGCAACGCTGTTGCTGATGCAGCCTGCCGGGCAGATGCCGGAGACGGGTGTGGCTGGGGCGACGCCGGTCGCCTTCGTCCAGATTGCCGGAGCGGCGGGCGGACCGCAGCTGAGCATGCGACACGACAGCGGATCGGCGCAATTGACGTTGCGGGTGTCTGGCATGAAGGCGGATGGCCTGTCGCCCGAATTGTGGGTCATCCCGGCTGGCGGCGCGCCGGTGTCGCTGGGGGAGATCCCTGCGTCCGGGACGGCGGCGCTGCGGTTGAGCGATGCGCAGCGGCGGCTGCTGGTGGAGGGCGCGACGCTGGCGGTGACGATGGAGCCGCAGGCGGGCATGCCGCATGCTGCGCCGAGCCGCGCGCCGGTGGCGGCGGGGCAGATTACGCAGATTTGATTGTCGTTATGGCGATGGCTTTATAATTTTACGCGTAACGCCGGACTTATTTCTTATAACCCGCGGCCGTTTTTCTAGGCGCGATGGATGCTGAACCGGGTTCAGCATGACGAGGTGCATTAATTCTTCGGTCTTCGTGCTCTTTTCGAATGTCCTTTAGGTCATGGCTGCATCCGTTCTGCTGCGTGGCGCGTAGCTGCTGCACATCCCGCCTTTGTGGGGTGCAAAAGATAGAAGGATGTCTGTCATGAAAATTTCCAACCTATCCCTGATGATCGCTGGCGCTGTGATGGCGGCTGGCGGCGGGATCGCCAGTGCGCAGATGGCCAAGAACCCGATGGTCGGCGGCGCGGCGATGTATCCGACCAAGGACATTATCGACAATGCCGTCAATTCCAAGGATCACACGACGCTGGTCGCCGCCGTCAAGGCCGCCGGGCTGGTCGATACGCTGAAGGGACCGGGTCCGTTCACGGTCTTCGCGCCCACCAACGCCGCCTTCGCCAAGCTGCCCGCCGGTACGGTCGATACGCTGGTGAAGCCTGAAAACAAGGCGATGCTGACCAAGATCCTGACCTATCATGTCGTCGCGGGCAAGATGACCGCCGCCGACATCGCCGCCAACGCAGCCCAGCATGGCGGCAAGGCTTCGCTCACCACCGTGCAGGGCGAAACGCTGACCGCGTGGAAGAAGGGCAAGGACTGGTATCTGACCGACGCCAAGGGTGGTCAGTCGAAGATCACCATAGCCAATGTGATGCAGTCCAATGGCGTCATTCACGTCGTCGATACGGTTCTGATGCCCTGAACCCTGTCATATTGATGTGATGACCGACGGGTCGATGGCTTTCCCCCTTGCCACCGGCCCGTTTGTTTTGGGCAGAACACTCACCTATCTCGTTCGTCCTAAGTAGCCGTTGAGCAAAGTCGAAACGGCGTATCGAAGGATTGATGTAGTCCGGATGCTTCGGACAGTGTTGGGGTGCCGCTGGTTCTTTAACTCACCAGCTTCTTCAAGCTCTCCACCGTGTCCGCTTCCGCGGCGGGCTTGTCCTTGCGGATGCGGGCGATGCGGGGGAAGCGCATGGCTAGGCCGGACTTATGGCGCTTGCTGTCGTGGATGGAGTCGAAGGCGACTTCGAGGACCAATGTCTTCTCCACCTCGCGCACCGGGCCGAAGCGGTTGACCGTGTTGCTGCGCACGAAGCGGTCGAGCATCTTCAATTCCTCGTCGGTGAAGCCGCTATAGGCCTTGCCTACGGGGAGCAGTTCGCCTTCTGGCGTCCAGCAGCCGAACGTATAGTCCGAATAGAAGGACGAGCGTTTGCCGTGGCCGCGCTGCGCGTACATCATGACGCAGTCGGCGGTCAGGGGATCGCGTTTCCATTTATACCAGAGCGCGGCCTTGCGTCCTGCGACATAGGGGCTGTCGCGGCGTTTGAGCATGACGCCTTCGATCGCGGCGTCGCGCGCGCCGGCGCGGATGTCGGCAAGCGCATCGAAATCCGGGGCGTCGATCACGGCGGACAGGTCGAAGCGGTTGGACGATAGTTGCGCCATATAGGCTTCCAGCCGTGCGCGGCGGTCGGTCCAGGGCAGGGCGCGCAGGTCGGTGTCGCCTTCGATCAGCAGGTCATAGAGGCGGACGAAGGCAGGGTAATCGTCCATCATTTTCGCGCTGACTGCCTTGCGACCCAGGCGTTGTTGCAGGGCGTTGAAGCTGGCCGCCGCGCCGCCATGTTCGGCCGCGCCCTGCACCTCTCCCTTCACCAGCAGTTCGCCGTCCAGCACGGCATGGCCGGTAAAGGCCTGCGCGATTTCCGGGAAGCTGGCGCTGATATCGTCGCCCGCGCGGCTGTAGAGGCGGGTTTCGCTACCCGTCCCCACGATCTGGATGCGGATGCCGTCCCATTTCCATTCGGCGGCATAGTCTTTCAGGTCCACGCTGTCGGCCTCCAGCGGGTGGGCCAGCATGAAGGGGCGGAAATAGGGGGTGCCTTCCGGGTCGGGGCGGGCAGTGCGGCCCTCCGCCCAGTCGAACAGGGCGGCGTAGGGTGGGGCAAGGGCGTGCCAGACCTGTTCGACATCATCGACGTCGAGGCCGAAGGCGAGGGCGAAGCCTGTCTTGGCGAGGCGGGCGGAAATGCCCACCCGAAGCCCGCCGGTCGCGAGTTTGAGCAGGGCGAAGCGGCCAGACGAATCGAGATGGTCCATCATCTGGGCAAGCGCATCAGGGGCTGCCGCGCGGCTCAGCCCAAGTAGACGATCGATCACCGTCGACAGGCTGAGCGAACCGTCATCCAGTTCGGCGGGCTGGTCGTCCCGCTTGGGCCAGAGCAGGGCGACGGTTTCGGCGAGGTCGCCGACATAATCTCGGCTCATTTCGTAGAGGATAGGATCGGTGCGGCCACGGATCATTTCACCGATGGCGGAGGATTTGACGGCCTTGAGGTCGAGATTGCCGGTGAGCGCGGCGAGCGCCCAGCCCCGGTCGGGATCGGGGGCTTCGCGCATATAGGCCGCGATCAGGTTCAGCTTCGCGTTGCGCGAGCGGGTGTAGACGAGGCCGTCGAGGAGTTGGGAAAATTGCCTCATGCCATGCTTATCCCACGTGCTCCCGCGCAGGCGGTAGCCCAGTTCCAATCTCGCCTGTTCATCCAACCGCGGGACTGGGCTCCCGCCTGCGCGGGAGCACGGGAGATGTTGTCAGCCATTACCCTTCATCCTCATCTTCGCGGCCGACCAGCGCCAGCGCGCGGGCGCGGATCTGGTGGGTCATGCACCAGTGGAGCAGGGCTTCCTCGCGGCCGTGGGTGATCCAGGTTTCATTGGGGGCGACTTCGCGGATGGTATCGGTCAGTTCGTCCCAGTCGGCATGGTCGGATATGACGAGGGGGAGTTCGACATTCTTTTGCCGCGCCCGTTGGCGCACGCGCATCCAGCCGGAGGCCATGGCGGTGATCGGATCGGGCAGGCGGCGGCTCCAGCGGTCGTTGAGCGCAGAGGGCGGGGATATGACGATATGGCCGCGCATATCCTTGGCAGGGACGCCCGTGGCGGAGCGCAATTCGCCCATGTCGACGCCGAATTGTTCGTAGAGGGCGCACATGCGCTCCATCGCGCCGTGAATATAGATGGGGTCATGATGGCCGCGCCCGCGCAATTCGCAGATGACCCGCTGCGCCTTGCCCAGCGCATAGGCGCCGACCAGCACGCAGCGATCGGGGTTGGCGTGAAGCGCGGCGAGCAGGCGATCCATTTCGCTGCCGGTGTCGGGGTGGCGAAAGACGGGCAGGCCGAAGGTCGCTTCGGTGACGAAGATGTCGCAGGGAACCGGCTGAAACGGCAGGCAGGTGGGGTCCGGCCGACGCTTGTAATCGCCGGTGACGACGACGCGCTCACCCGCATGGTCGAGGATGATCTGCGCCGACCCCAGCACATGGCCGGCGGGGACGCAGCGGATGGTGACGCCGCCCATGCGCACTTCATCGCCATAGTCGACCGCGGTGCCGCTGGCGGTGCCATAGCGGAGCGCCATGATCGCCAGCGTTTCGCGCGTCGCCCAGACATGGCCGTGGCCGCCGCGCGCATGATCGGCATGGCCGTGCGTCACCAGTGCGCGTTCCTGCGGCAGCGATGGATCGATCCAGGCATCGGCGGGGCGGACATAGATGCCGGTGGGGTGCGGTTCGATCCAATGGGCCATGTCCTGCACAAGATGGGAAGGGGCAGGAGGGTTCCGCAACCCCTGTCATTGTCGCGTAACCCGCGCGTCATGCGCAGGACTTGCGCCTGCCGTATCGGCCAGCCAACGACCCGGCAGCGAGGAGTGCTTCGATGGCAGTGACCGCCCACAGGAAAATCACCAATGCGGTGCATCGCCACCGCCATCTGTCGAAGCAGGGACTGCTGGAACGCGCCTTCACCTTTGCGTTTCGTGGCCTGGTCTATGCGCAGATTTGGGAAGATCCGGCGGTAGACATGGAGGCGCTGGCGATCACGCCCGACTGCCATGTGGTGACGATCGCGTCTGGGGGCTGCAACGTGCTGTCCTATCTGACGGCCGACCCGGCGAAGATCACCGCAGTGGACCTCAATACCGCGCATATCGCGCTCAACCGGTTGAAGCTGGCGGCGGCGCAGACATTGCCGGACCATGGTGCGTTCCACCGCTTTTTCGCGCGGGCGGACGACAAGGCGAACATCGCGGCCTATCGGGACATCGTCGCGCCGCATCTGGACGAGGCGACGCGGCGTTATTGGGAAGGGCGCGACCTGACCGGGCGGCGGCGGATCGGCGGCTTTGCGCGTGGCATCTACAAGCATGGCCTGCTGGGTCGCTTCATCGGCGCGGCGCATCTGCTGGCGCGGGTGCATGGCATCAATCCCCGGCGGATGCTGGATGCGCAATCGCGCGCGGAACAGGTCGAGATATTCGAGCGGGAGCTGGCGCCGATCTTCGACCGGGGCTTCGTGCGCTGGCTGACGAGCCAGCCCGCGTCGCTGTTCGGCCTGGGCATCCCGCCCGCCCAGTTCGAGGCGCTGGCCGGGGACGAGCGGATGGATAATGTGCTCAAGGCGCGATTGAAGAAGCTGGCCTGCGATTTCGACCTCAAAGACAATTATTTCGCGGTGCAGGCGTTCGGGCGGGGGTATGCGGGTGGGGAGGGGCCGTTGCCGCCCTATCTGCAGGCGCAGAACCATGGCGCGGTGCGGGCGCGCGCCGGGCGGGTGGAGGTGCGGCATATCAATTTCACCGAGTTTCTCGCCCATCAGCCCAACCTGTCCTGCGATCGCTACATCCTGCTGGATGCGCAGGATTGGATGGACGATGCGCAGTTGAACGCGCTGTGGGCGCAGATCACGCGAACGGCCAAGCCGGGCGCGCGGGTGTTGTTCCGGACGGCGGGCGAGCCGAGCCTATTGCCGGGCCGGGTGGTCGATGCGGTGCTGGACCGGTGGGATTATCGGGCGGAGGCGTCGCTGGATTATACCGCGCGGGATCGGTCGGCCATTTATGGCGGCGTGCATCTCTATGTGCTGAAGGATGCGCTGTGAGCGGCCATAGCCAGTTGATGGACGGGGTCTATCGCTATCAGCGGCATATCTACGACCTGACGCGCAAATATTATCTGCTGGGGCGTGACGGGCTGATCGCCGATCTCGATCCGCCTGCGGGCGGCGTGGTGCTGGAGATCGGGTGCGGGACCGGGCGCAACCTGATCGCGGTGGGGAAGGCCTGGCCCCAGGCGCGGCTCTATGGGGTCGATATCAGCGCGGCGATGCTGGATACGGCGCGGGCGTCGGTGGCGAAAGCGGGGCTGGGCGATCGGGTGACGTTGGCGCAGGGCGATGCTTGCGGCTTCGACGCGGCGGCGCTGTTCGGGCGTGCGCAGTTCGAGCGGGTATTCATCAGTTACGCGCTGTCGATGATCCCGGAATGGGAAATGGCGCTGGCGCAGGCGGCGCGCTGCGTGGCGCCTGGCGGCAAGCTGGAGATCGTGGACTTTGGACAGCAGGAGCGGTTGCCTGCTTTGTGGAAGCGCGTATTGTTCGGATGGCTGGGGCGGTTCCATGTGTCGCCGCGTCGGGAACTTAGTACAGCAATTGAGCGGCTGGCGCAGGATATGGGGGGATTTCCCCACAGCCAAACGCTTTATAGGGGGTATGCAGTGCGTGGCTGTTTGATCCGGGTTTGACGCGGCTTGGAAGACGTAGGCTTAAGCGCCGCTTCAAGCGGCGCGGTGAGCATCAAGACGTCTAGCCTTGCGACGAATGTCCCGGATATGGGCAACCAGCCGATGCAGTTTACTGGTATCGACTTGTTCCAGCCGTCGCTTACCGATCCGGCTATCAGCCATCGCCAACGACTGAATCAGAGGATCATCATCCTGAATTGCTTGTTCGATCGACAGTTGGTGAATGAAATCCCAGCAGGCGCGATAAGCGTCTTGTCGGCTGAGTTCGCCGAAGTCGGAAAATTGAGATTGATACATGGAATTGCGGTTGGGTGAGCCGCTTTCGTAGCCATCTGCTATATAGTTTGCACGGGTGCAAAAATTGGCAATGACCTCACCGTCGAAGGTCAGCCAGGCATGGCCGCATGTGCAATTTCCATAGCGCGTGCTTTGAATGTCCAGCCGTCCGCGCAGTTCGGGTGCGAAGCGCTCCAATACAAGCGATCTCAACCCGCTCCAGCGCATCTTACGCCGCCTGCCGTTCCGCCTTTTCCAGGTCCAGCCGATCCCAGATTTCGACCAGCGCGGTCACCAGGGTCCGCATCATCTCTTCGCTGTGGGCCGGGCCGGGGGTGAAGCGCAGGCGTTCGGTGCCGCGTGGGACGGTGGGATAGTTGATGGGCTGCACATAGGCGCCATATTCGGCGAGCAGGATGTCGCTGATCCGCTTGGCCTTGACCGGGTCGCCGACCATCAGCGGCACGATATGGGTGACCGACGGCATGACCGGCAGGCCTGCTTCGGCCATCAGCCGCTTGAGCAATGCAGCCGACGCCTGCTGGCCTTCACGTTCCTCGCTGGAGCCTTTGAGGTGCCGCACGCTGGCGAGCACGCCTGCGACCAGTACCGGCGAGAGCGAGGTGGTGAAGATGAAGCCGGGGGCGTAGCTGCGGATGACGTCCACGATCATCTGGTCGGCGGCGATATAGCCGCCCATGACGCCGAACGCCTTGCCCAATGTGCCTTCGATGATCGTCACGCGATCTGAGACTTGATCCCGTTCCGAAATGCCGCCGCCGCGCGGGCCATACATGCCGACGGCGTGCACTTCGTCCAGATAGGTCAGCGCATTATACTCGTCGGCCAAATCGCAGATCGCGGCGATCGGGGCGACGTCGCCATCCATCGAATAGACGCTTTCGAAGGCGATCAGCTTGGGCGCTTCGGGGTCTTCGGCCGCCAGAAGCTCCCGCAGATGCTCGACGTCATTATGACGGAACACGCGCTTTTCGCAGCCCGAATTGCGGATGCCCGCGATCATGGAGGCATGGTTCAGTTCGTCGGAAAAGACGATGCAGCCGGGCAGCAGCTTGGCCAGCGTGGAGAGCGTCGCTTCGTTCGAGACATAGCCCGAAGTGAAGAGCAGCGCCGCTTCCTTGCCATGCAGGTCGGCCAGTTCGCCTTCCAGATCGATATGATAATGGGTGTTGCCGCCGATATTGCGGGTGCCGCCGGAGCCTGCGCCGACATCGTGCAGCGCCTCTTCCATTGCAGCCACGACCTTGGGATGCTGGCCCATGGCGAGATAGTCGTTGGAGCACCAGACGGTGATCGGCTTGGGACCGTTATGGCCGTGGAAGCAACGGGCGTTGGGATAGGAACCGCGATTGCGCAGGATATCGATGAAGACGCGATAGCGGCCTTCTTCGTGCAGCCGGTCGATCGCTTGAGAAAAAATGTGTTTGTAGTTCACTACGCTGCTTCCCATTTCCTCGCGCGCCCTATTCTTGTCCGCTGCGCCATCCTCTTCCGCGTGCCGCGTTTAGCCGCGCAGTCCCGCCATTACCAGCGATAACCGCTCGCAACATATCGACATAGGTGCCTAATATCATGCGCGAGCAAATTAGGCATTGGACAAATAGCCTACCCCGTCACAGCGCGTCGATCCGTTCTAGGCCGTACGCGGCCAAGGCGGGACGCAGCGCTTCAACCTGATCATCCAGCCGCGTAAACACCGCCACGCCGGGCGATACCGTGTCGGGCCAAGGCTGGCCCTGGGTGAGAAACTGGATGCGGCGGGCGATGCCTTCTCCGCCATGGACGAAGCCCATCGGATGGGGGGCAGCGGCGGCGAGTTCCTGCTCCACCAAGGGGAAATGGGTGCAGGCGAGGACGACCATGTCCATCCGGTCGCCGCCCGGTTGTGCGAGCAGGCCGCCCAGCGCATCGCGCGCGACTTGCGGGTCGAGGGTTTCTCCGCGCAGTTTCGCTTCGGCCAGTTGCACCAGCGCCGACGATCCATGGCGCAGGACAAGGCAATCCGCGCCATGTTCGGCGGCCAGGCGATCGACATAAGGTTGGCGAACGGTGGCGTCGGTGCCCAACACGCCGAAGACGCGGCTTTTCGACAGCAGGGCGGCAGGCTTGATCGCAGGGACCGTGCCGACCACCGGAATGTCGAGCGCGGCGCGGACATGCTGGAGCGCGATGGTGGAGGCTGTGTTGCAGGCGATGACGGCCAGGCGCGGGCGGTAGCGTTCGACCAGGCGGCCCAGCAATGCGGGGACACGCGCGGCGATCTCCGCCTCGCTCTTGGTGCCGTAGGGAAAGCCTGCGCTGTCGGCGGCATAGACGATGGGCGCTGTCGGCAGCGCCGCGCGGGCCGGGGCGAGGATGGACAAACCCCCGACGCCGGAATTGAAGAAGAGGATGGGGGCGTTTGCGGCGACCGTCATGGCGGCTGTGTCGCGGCAGGAGGCCGAAGTGTCAACCGGCAGCCATTTTCGCATGCGCGCATAGGGGATAATTAACCGACATTTGCCATCATTCCTGAGAGATGGGGACGATTTCTACTTCTACAGTTTCGGCTGCGGGCGGGCGAGGCGCGATGCACGCCAATTTCGTTGCGCTGGATGGTCTGCGCGGCGTTGCGGCGCTTGCGGTGCTGTTCTTCCATATTCCCAACTTCACCGGCATCATGTTGCTTCCAGGGGCTTATCTGGCGGTCGATCTCTTCTTCTGCATCAGCGGTTTTGTGCTGACTTACGCCTATCTCGACCGGTTGCGTGCGGGGATGAGCATGGGCCACTTCATGCTTCGCCGGATCATTCGGCTTTATCCGCTTTACCTGCTGTCGGGTCTGCTGGCGCTTGGCTATATCGTCACGCTCGGCAGTGCGGACAATTTTCGGGGCAATGGGCCTGTCTGCTTTCTGTTCAACCTGCTGCTGATCCCGATGCCCATCATCTGGGGCTGGCATACCGAAATGTTTCCGGTCAACGTGTTCGGCTGGACCATCCTGATCGAGTTGGGCGCAAGTCTGGCATTTGCGCGGTTTGCTCATATGCTGCTGTCGAAACTGGCGCTGCGCAGGTTGATCGTGATCGCTGCGTCAATCCTGGTCGCGAGCGCGCTGATTTACGGGCAGCTCAATCTGGGCATCTCCTTTGCGCAACTGCCCGGCGCTCTTAGCCGCGCCCTATTCTCCTTTTGCGCAGGCATGGCCGTTGCCGTGGCCCGGCGCGATGGCGCGGCGTCGCCTGCACTGTCCTTCGCGACTATCGTGCTGCTTACGATCATCCCGATGGCAATCCCGTTAAGTGGCGGACTGCAGATCGCCCGCGACCTCATCATGGTGTTGCTGGTTTTCCCCGTCCTGGTTTACGCGTCGCTATCCTGCCCCATCGACCGGTTCATCCACCGGATCGCCACAACATTGGGGAGCGCGTCCTACGGCGTCTATATCCTGCAGGTGCCGATGGTCGCCTTCGTCGCCAGCGCGCTCACGGCGCTGGGATGGCGACCGTCCGTCGCGCTCGGCCTGACGTTCGCCGCTGGACTGCTGGTCTTTGCCGCGATCGTCGATCAATATATCGATCGCCCGTTTCGGGCCTGGTTGCTGCGGATGATGACGCGATGGGGGCAGAGGGCGCCCGGCGGACGAGGGATGGTCGCACCTTAATCGTTGCGAGCGACGAACGGGACGCTATGGTCGCCGCGTTCTTCAACAGGCGACCGCGTAGTTCATGACACCTCCCTGGCTTCTTCCCGCATTTGTCCTGGTTCTTGGCTATCTGCTCGGCTCCATCCCCTTCGGTCTGATCCTGACCCGCGTAACCGGCGCGGGCGACCTGCGTCAGATCGGGTCGGGCAATATCGGCGCGACCAACGTGCTGCGCACCGGGCGCAAGGGGCTGGCGGCGGCGACGTTGCTGCTCGACCTGCTTAAGGGCGCGGCGGCGGTGCTGATCGGTGCGGCACTGGTGGATGGCGGCGGGCCGATGGCGGGTGCTATGGCGTTTATCGGCCATTGCTACCCGGTATGGCTGCGCTTTGCGGGCGGCAAGGGCGTGGCGACGATGATGGGCGTGGTAACCGCCCTGTTCTGGCCCGCCGGATGCATTTTTGCGGCGGTCTGGCTAGGGGCATTATACGGAACCAGATGGTCTTCGGTCGGTGGCATGGCGGCGGCAATCAGCGCGCCGATCGCCATGGCGGCGTTCGGCCGGATCGACCTGGTGCCGGTCAGCCTGGCGCTGGCGCTGATCGTGCTGTGGCGGCACCGCGCCAATATCGCGCGGCTGATGAAAGGCGCAGAACCCAAGGTCGGCGCATCCAAGGACGGACCCACTGCCGAATGAGCGAGCGCGAGCGGTTCGACCGGCTGCGGCTCATCCGCTCTCCCCGGATCGGTCCGGTCAGCTATCGGCAATTGCTCGCCCGCTTTGGAACGGCGGGGGAGGCGTTGCGCGCCATTCCCGATCTCGCCGCGCGCGGCGGTGGTCGTGCGAGCGTCGCTGATGCGGGCGTGGTCGAACGAGAGATTGCACAAAGCCGCGCGTTAGGCGCGCGTTACCTGTTGATGGGGGACGCGGATTATCCCGTCTTGCTGGAGCAGTTCGAAGGCGCGCCGCCTGCGCTGATCCTGCGTGGCGACAGCGGGCTTGCCAGCCGCCAGTGCATCGCCATGGTCGGCGCGCGCAATGCGTCGGCCGCGGCCTGTCGCTTTGCCCGGAGCCTGGCACAGGATTTGGGGCAGCGGGGCGCGGTGGTGGTGTCCGGGCTGGCGCGCGGGATCGATACCGAAGTGCATCGCGGGTCGATTGCCAGCGGGACGATCGCGGTGATCGCCAGCGGGATCGACATTGCTTTCCCGCCGGAGAATGCCGCGTTGCAGGAGCAGGTGGCGACCGAAGGACTGTTGATCACCGAACATCCGCCCGGCACGCAACCGCTGGCGCGGCATTTCCCGGCGCGCAACCGGATCATTGCCGGGCTAAGCATAGGGACTGTGGTGGTCGAAGCCGCGCCCAAATCCGGTTCGCTGATCACGGCGCGGCTGGCGGGCGAGGCGGGGCGGGAAGTGATGGCGGTGCCGGGTTCGCCGCTCGATCCGCGGGCGCAGGGATGCAACCAGTTGATCCGCGACGGAGCAATCCTGATCCAGAACGCTGCTGATGTGCTAGAAGCGGTGGGCAGCATCGATCCGCGCATGGTGCGGCAGGGCCATCTGGATTTCGTCGGAGAGCCGGTGTCGAGCGATGTCGCGGCGCAGGAGCGGGCGACCGTGGTCGGGCTATTGGGATCGACGCCTGTGCCCGTCGACGAACTGATCCGCCTGTCGGCATTGTCACCGGCGGTGGTGCAGACGGTGTTGCTGGAACTGGAACTGGCCGAGCGGCTGGATCGATTGGCGGGCGGCCGGGTCAATCTGCGATAGGCAGCGAAACGGGGGCGCGATGCCCCCGTTTGCCTTGTCGGATGTTAGTTCTGCATCGAATGCTTGATGTCGCGCATCTCGTCATGGCCTTCCTTGACCGAGACATAATTCTGCTCGACCACGGCGCGCACGGCTGGCGACAAGTCGCGATCGGCGATCGCATCTTCGAACTTCGCCTTGATATGATCTTCGCCGGCTTCGACCTCGTTGATGATCGCCTTGTCGTCCCTGCCGGTCAGCGTGGCTTTGAGGTTGAGGAACATGCGGTGGGCGCCCGCCAGGATGGTGCCGTCATCCTCGGGATTGCCGCCCAGGCTGCGGACCTGCTGCTGCAGATTGGCGACGACCTGACGCCGTTCGGCGGCGCGGCTGGTGAAGAGCGGCGTGAACCGGCTGTTCTCGCTGTCCTTGGCGGCTTCGGTATAGCCATCGACGCTGTCGAGCGTGGTGGCGATCAGGCCGTTGAGCGTGGAAATGTCGTGGCTGTTGGAATCGGACATGCGCGTTCCTGTCTTAAATAGGGGGCCATCGCCTTCAGGTCGTGCTGGCGATGCCGCTACAACAATGCGGAAAGGGAAAAGTCGCAGGCCCGCATGCCGACTTGATCTGGATCAGGAGGATTTAGGCGCTCGACCGGCAAGCCGTGCCGTGACCGCGCCGTATCGACAAGATACTGGCGCTGGTCGGTTATCTCCCCTAATTACACGCCGCTTGACGTCCGCCGTCATTGCCTTCCAGACTCGCGCGTACGTGTGAGACCTATAGTTTCGGGGCCTAAATGCAGCTTGTCATCGTAGAATCGCCGGCCAAGGCGAAGACCATCGAAAAATATCTGGGCGGTGATTTCCACGTCCTAGCCAGCTATGGCCATATTCGCGACTTGCCAGCGAAGGACGGATCGGTGGACCCCGACGACGGCTTTGCGATGTCGTGGGAAAATTATGGCGACAAGGGTAAGCAACTCAAGGCCATTGCCGACGCGTCAAAGAAGGCGACGCGATTGATCCTGGCGACTGACCCTGATCGCGAAGGGGAAGCGATCAGCTGGCATGTGCAGGAAGTGCTGCGCGCGAAGAAGGCGCTGCCGTCGGTCGTGGAGCGGGTGACGTTCAACGCGATCACCAAGGCCGCTGTGCTCGACGCGATGGCCAAGCCGCGCGCGCTGGACGAGGATCTGATCGACGCCTATCGGGCGCGCCGGGCGCTCGACTATCTGGTGGGCTTCACCCTGTCGCCGGTGCTGTGGCGCAAGCTGCCCGGCGCCAAGTCGGCGGGGCGGGTGCAGTCGGTCGCACTGCGGCTGGTGGTGGAGCGCGAGCGGGAGATCGAATCCTTCACGCCCCAAGAATATTGGTCGGTCGCCGCCGAGATGGAGCAGGGCGGGCAGGCTTTCACCGCGCGCCTGGTCCGCTGGAAGGGCGAGAAGATCGAGCGGCTGACGATCGGCAAGGAAGGCGACGCCATGGCCGCCAAGGCCGATGTCGAGGCCGGGCGCTTTACCGTCGAAAAGGTCGAGACGAAGCCGCTCACCCGCAATCCGCCTGCGCCCTTCACCACATCGACGTTGCAGCAGGAAGCTGCGCGCAAGCTGGGTTTCTCCGCCAGCCACACGATGCGGATCGCGCAGCAGCTGTATGAAGACGGCGCGATCACCTATATGCGTACCGATGGCGTGCAGATGGACGGCAGCGCCATTTCCGCTGCGCGCAAGGCGATCGCGGAACGCTATGACGGTGGGTATCTGCCCGAAAAGCCGCGCCAATATCAGACCAAGGCCAAGAATGCGCAGGAAGCGCATGAAGCCATCCGTCCGACCGAGTTCGGCCGCGACAAGGTGGGCAGCGGCGATCATGCGCGGCTGTACGACCTGATTTTCAAGCGCGCGCTGGCGAGCCAGATGGCGTCGGCGCGGCTGGAGCGCACGACGATCGACATGGTCGATGGATCGGGAAGCCATACGCTGCGTGCGACCGGGCAGGTGGTGATCTTCCCGGGCTTCCTGGCGCTCTACGAAGAAGGGCGCGACGATAGCGACGATGATGATTCCAAGCTGCTGCCGCGTATCAGCGAGGGCGATGCGCCCGCGAAGAAGAAGGTCAGCGCCGAGCAGCATTTCACCCAGCCGCCGCCGCGCTATTCCGAAGCGTCGCTGGTCAAGCGTTTGGAGGAATTGGGGATCGGTCGTCCGTCCACCTATGCGTCGACGTTACAGGTGCTGAAAGATCGCGATTATGTGCGGATCGAGAAGAACCGCTTTTTCGCGGAGGAGAGCGGGCGGCTGGTGACGGCGTTCCTGGAGCGTTTCTTCGAACGCTATGTCTCCTATGATTTCACGGCGGGTCTGGAAGACGAACTGGACGATATTTCCGGCGGCCGCGCCCAGTGGCAGGCAGTGCTGGAAGCCTTTTGGAAGGACTTCAAGCCCAAGACCGCCGAGGTGATGGAGCAAAAGCCGTCGGACATCACGGCGGCATTGGACAAGTTTCTGGAGCCGATGCTGTTCCCACCCAAGGCGGACGGCAGCAACCCGCGCGCCTGCCCGCTGTGCGCGGATGGGCAATTGTCGCTGCGTGGCGGGCGGTTCGGCGCGTTCATCGCCTGCTCCAACTATCCTGAGTGCAAATATACCCGGAAGTTCGGCCAGCCGGGCGGCAAGGATGGCGAGGATACGGGGCCGGAGGTTCTGGGCCAGCATCCCGAAACGGGGCAGGATATCGTCAAGAAGTCCGGTCGCTTTGGCCCCTATATCGAAATGGGCGAGGGCAAGGAGGCCAAGCGCGGGTCGATCCCCAAGGATCTGCCCGATGGCGAATTGACGCTGGACTGGGGCGTGAAGCTGCTCAGCCTGCCGCGCGAAGTGGGGCTGCACCCGGAAACGGGTCTGCCGATCGTCGCGAATATCGGGCGCTTTGGTCCCTATCTGCTGCATGACGGCAAGTATGGGCGATTGTCATCGACGTCGGAGATTTTCGAGGTCGGGATGAACAGCGCGGTGGTGAAGCTGGCCGAAGCGGCACAGCGCGGGCCGCGAAGCGCCGGGCGCGAGCCGTTGAAGATATTGGGCGCGCATCCGCGGACGGAGGCGGAGATCAAGCTGATGGAAGGGCGCTACGGCGCTTATGTCACCGACGGCACGACCAACGCGACCCTGCCCAAGACGGTGGATAAGGATCAGTTGACGCTGGAGGAAGCGGCGCAGCTGATCGACGCGCGGGCAGCGGCGGCCCCGGCCAAGAAGGGGGCGAAGAAGAAGGCGGCCCCGAAAAAGGCTGCACCCAAAAAGGCGGCAGCTGAGAAGAAGGACGGCGCGGTCAAGAAGCCTGCCGTAAAGAAGGCACCAGCCAAGAAGAAGGCGGCGGCGGCCGAGTAAGGTCTGGCGTCAGGCGGCGTGTCGCACCTGGTTGCGGCCGCCAGTCTTGGCGGCGTACATGGCAAGGTCGGCGCGATGCAAGCTGGCTTCGATCGGTAGCGTCGGATCGCTGGCGCTCAGCCCGATGCTGGCGGTTACGCGGACCATCGGCCCGGAGGTGGCGCGGACGCGCAGCGCCTGGATCGATGCCCGAATATGTTCGGCGCGGCGGGCGGCATGATCGCCGTCGCAGTCGGGCAGGCAGACGGCGAACTCTTCCCCGCCCAGCCGCCCGCACAAATCGCCGGGGCGGAGCGCTTCGCCGATCGCGGTCGCCACCGCATGCAATACGGCGTCGCCGGTCTGATGGCCGTGATCGTCGTTGAAGCGTTTGAAATGATCGATGTCGATCAGCAGATACCAGTGGCCGGGGCGGCCATGGAGCCGCTCCGCCCGATCGAAGAAGGCGTTGCGGGTGAGCAGGCCGGTCAGCCCGTCGATATCGGCGAGCCGCGCCATGTCCGCCACCCGCCGTTCCAGTTCCATCCGCAGCCGCCGGTTTTCCTCCCCCTGCCGCACCAGCATGACGCAGACGGGGGTGGAAATGCTGGCCGAACAGAAGATGCCGACGAGGAAATAGCGCGGCGGGATGAACAAGCCGGGGATCATCGAGACCAGCGCCATGATGGCGATCGTGCCGAAGACGGATATGCCAACGGCTATGGCGATTTTCTGCTTCGGTCCCATGGCAGGCGACGTAACAGCATAAAGTAAAAGATGAATTTACTTCATCCGATTGCCTTTATTCGACCCAGTCAAGACCGATGTCGCGATAGATGCCACGATCGTCTTCCCAATCTTCCTTCACCTTCACATGAAGATAGAGATGGACTTTGACGCCAAGCAGCGTCGCCAGTTCGGCGCGGGCCTTCGACCCGATTTCCTTGAGCCGTTGCCCGCCCTTGCCCAGCACGATCGCGCGCTGGGTGGGGCGACCAACCAGGATCTGCTGGTGGATTTCGACCGATCCGTCGTCGCGTTCCTTATATTGTTCGGTATCGACGGCGGTGGCGTAGGGGAGTTCGGCGTGAAGCTGGTGATAGAGCTGCTCGCGCGTGATTTCAGCCGCGAGCATCCGGTCGGTGGCGTCCGACACCTGGTCTTCGGGGAAATGCCATGGGCCTTGCGGCATGGCGTTGGCGAAGGCTTTTTTCAGTTCGGGCAGGCCGTCGCCGGTCGCGGCGGAGACGAAGAAGATTTCGTCGAAGCCCAGCGTCTCATGCAGCTTTTCGGTATGGACGAGCAGCTTTTCCTTGATGGCGATATCGACCTTGTTGAGGATCAGCCACTTGCGTTCGCTGCGATGCTTTAAGGATTCGATGATGGGTTCGAGCTTGGGGCCGCGACCGGCCTTGCCATCCACGACCATCGCGATCAGGTCCGCACCCTGCGCGCCGCCCCAGGCGGCCTGCACCATGGCGCGGTCCAGCCGCCGCTTGGGCGCGAAGATGCCGGGCGTGTCGACCAGCACGATCTGCGCATCGCCTTCGATCGCGACGCCCATGACGCGGGTGCGCGTGGTCTGCGCCTTGGGGCTGGTGATCGCCACCTTCTGGCCCACCAGCGCGTTGACCAGCGTGGACTTGCCCGCATTGGGCGCGCCGACGACGGCGATGACGCCGCAGCGTTGGGTGGTTTCTGAAACGTCCAACAAATATACTCCGTTCGCCCAAGCAAATCCCGTCATCCCGGCGAAAGCCGGGATCCCGCTTCTTCTTTCCAACGAGGGATAAGAAGCGGGATCCCGGGTCAAGCCCGGGATGACGATGATGGTTTAGGTGTTTTATGTCTTCAGGGGAAGCTGGACCTAACCCGCCAACTTCTCCAGCAAGGCCTTGGCCGCCGCCGTTTCGGCTTCCTGTTTCGATCCGCCTGTGGCGCTGGCTTCGCCCGCGCCCTTGATCGATACCGTCACGGTGAAGCGCAGGGCGTGGTGGGGGCCGGATCGGTCGGTCAGGGCATATTCGGGGGGCTTGCGCTTGTTGGCGGCGGCCCATTCCTGGAGGTAGGATTTAGGATGGCGCGGGGCGCTGGTCTGGGTGTCGACGCGATCGTTCCACAGGCGGCGGACCAACGTGCGCGCTTCGTCCAGGCCGCCTTCCAGATAGAGAGCGCCGATCAGCGCTTCCATCACGTCGCCCAGCACATTGTCGCTGTCGGCGGCGCCATCGTCGCGCGCCTGCTTGCCCAGCACCATATGGGTGGGGACGCCAGCGGTGCGCGCGACGTCTGCGCAGGTTTCGCCCGATACCAGTGCGTTGAAACGGCGGGACAGCTTGCCTTCGGGTTCGTCGGTGAAGCGTTCGAACAGCCATTCGGCCATCAGCAGGCCGAGGATACGATCGCCCAGAAATTCCAGCCGCTCATAATTGACCGCCTTGGCGCTGCCATGGGTCAGCGCCTGTTCGAACCGCGCCGGATTGTCCGGCGTGCGGCCGATCAGCGCCTTCAACCAGGATGCGGTATCGGGTTTGCTCAAAAGCCTTCCCCGATGCGGCTCCAGCGCGCGGCGGTGAACCAGGTCCAGGGGAGCAGCCAGTTGGCGCTGCCGTCGGTCGAGAAGACCGAGACGATCGCTTTGCCCACCAGATTTTCTTCGGGGACGAGGCCGATGCCGCCGCCTTCGACCGCGGGGAAGCGGCTGTCGGCGCTGCGATCGCGGTTGTCGCCCATCATGAAGAGGTGGCCTTCGGGAACCAGCACCGTGTCGCGGTCATCGGCCGCGCCGTCGGGCAGCAGGTCGAGGACGTTGTAGCTCTTGCCGCCGGGCAGGGTTTCGCGGAACTGGGGGTAGCGGCATTGCTTGCCGCCGCCGACCGCGGCTTCCTCGAAATCGGGGCGGTAGCAGGGGGAGGCCGCGCCTTCGCGGTTGGCGGCATCGACCATGTTCGGCGTCACGGGAATGACGAGGTCGGCGACCTTCTGCTTCGGGATCGCCTGGCCGTTCAGATAGACGGTGCCGCCGCGCACGCCGATCATGTCGCCGGGCAGGCCGATCACGCGCTTGATATAATCGTTCTTCTGGTTCGGCGGCGCCTTGAACACGACCACGTCGCCACGTGCCGGCGTGGATGCCAGGATGCGGCCGGGGATCAGCGGGATCGAGAAGGGCAGCGAATAGCGCGAATAGCCATAGGGCCATTTGGCGACCAGCAAATAATCACCGATCAGCAGGCGCGGCTGCATCAATTCCGACGGGATGTTGAACGGCGATATGATGAAGCTGCGCAGGATGAAGACGAACAGCCCGAGCTTGGCGAGAAACAAGATGAAGTCCCGCGTTTCCGATTTGGCAGTCATGGAGTGTCGTCTGATCCCTTGAGAGAGCCGATAAGGCGGCCGTGGCGGCTTTTGGAGCTTGAGGCGCGGCGCGTCAAGCAGTCCTTGGCGATGCAAAGCGGCAGTTTATTGGCTAAGGATAGCGGGAATCGACCGGTGCAGCGTCGATGTCGATCAACGTCATAAGGAATCCATCCATGACCAGTCCTGCACTGCCACGGTCTTTGACGGCAATTGCCGCACTGCCGCAAGCCGAACTCAAGTCCATTTTCACGACCGATCCCGATCGCCTGTCCAAGCTGGTGCTGAGCCAGGGGCCGATCCGGTTCGACTGGTCCAAGACCCATCTGACCGACGACCTGATGACGGCGTTCCTGGCGCTGGCGGAGGAACAGGGCTTTGGCCGCTGGCGCGATGCGCTGTTCGCCGGGCAGGCGGTAAATAATAGCGAGGGGCGCGCGGCCGAACATCCCGCCGAACGGGGCGAGGGCAATGCCGACAGCGTCGCCCATGCCAAGATGCTGCATCGGCGGATGCGCGGCCTGATCGACGCGATCGAGGCGGGCGCATTGGGTGAGGTGCGGCATATCTTGCATATCGGCATCGGCGGGTCGGCTTTGGGCCCCAAGCTGATCGTCGATGCGCTGGACGGCGACGGCGTGCGCTATGACGTGGCGATCGTGTCCAATGTGGATGGCACCGCGCTGGAGCGGGCGATCGAGGATTTCGATCCGCACACCACGCTGATCGCGATCGCGTCCAAGACCTTCACCACCAGCGAGACGATGCTGAACGCAGCGAGCGCGATCAACTGGATGGTCGAGGCCGGGGTGGACGACCCCTATGGCAAGGTCATCGCGCTGACCGCTGCGCCGGAAAAGGCGATGGAATGGGGCGTGGACGAAACCCGCATCCTGCCCTTCGCCGAATTGGTGGGCGGGCGCTATTCGCTCTGGTCCTCGATAGGGTTCCCTGCCGCGCTGGCGCTGGGCTGGGATGCGTTCGAGAGTTTGCTGGAGGGCGCGGCGTCGATGGACCGGCATTTCCGCTTGTCTGATCCCGCCGAGAATGCGCCGCTGATCGCCGCGTTCATCGACCAATATTATACGCGGGTGATGGGGTGCCAGACCCGCGCCCTGTTCGCCTATGACGAGCGGCTGGCGCTGTTGCCATCCTATCTTCAGCAGTTGGAGATGGAGAGCAACGGCAAGAGCGTGACCCGCGATGGCGAGCCGGTCGATGGTCCGACCGCGCCGATCACCTGGGGCGGCGTTGGCACCGATGCGCAACATGCGGTGTTCCAGCTGCTGCATCAGGGGACGATCATCACGCCGGTGGAGTTCGTCGCGTCGATCGAGTCGGGTCATGCTCTGGACCCGGCGCATCATCGCGCACTGCTGGTCAACTGCTTCGCGCAAGGGGCGGCGCTAATGCGGGGCAAGGATAATGACGCCGATCCGGCGCGGGCTTACCCCGGCAACCGGCCGTCCACGACGATCCTGCTGGACGATGTGACGCCCGAAGCGCTGGGGGCGCTGATCGCTTTTTACGAGCATCGCACGTTCGCCAATGCGGTACTGATGGGGATCAACCCGTTCGACCAGTTCGGCGTGGAACTGGGCAAGGAGATCGCCAAGTCGATCGAGGCGGATGGCGCGACCGGGTTCGATCCGTCGACCATGGCTTTGATCGAGATCGCGTTGGGCGAGGGGTGATCCCAACCCCCGTTCGTTTCGAGCGAAGTCGAGAAATGCATGTTTTGCGCTGCACGCTGCTCGACCGCGCTCGAAGCGAACGGAGGTGGTTTGGCTACCAGCAAGAATATTCCCATTTGTAACTGACGCGCGCACCCGCCATATCCGCGCCTACCTAATCGGAGGCCCGGCATGAGTGACTATGATTTCGACCTTTTCGTCATCGGTGCGGGATCGGGCGGCGTGCGGGCGTCGCGGGTGGCATCGGCGCACGGGGCGAAGGTTGCGGTGGCCGAGGAGTTCCGGGTGGGCGGCACCTGCGTCATTCGCGGCTGCGTGCCCAAGAAGCTGCTTATCTATGGCGCGCATTTCGCCGAGGATCTGAAGGACGCGCGCCGCTTCGGCTGGAACGTGCCGGATTGCGGGTTCGAATGGACCACGTTGCGCGACAATGTGCTGGCCGATGTCGATCGCCTGGAGGGGCTGTATGGCAATACGCTGGCCAGCCATAAGGTGGAAGTGATCCGCGAGCGCGCGGTTGTGACCGGGCCGCATGGCGTGAAGCTGGCGAGCGGGCGGGAAGTGACGGCGAAGGTGATCCTGGTCGCGACCGGCGCCTGGCCGGTGGTGCCGGAGCTGGAGGGCGCCGAACATGGCATCACCAGCAACGAAGTGTTCCATCTGGACGAGTGCCCATCGCGGATCGTGATCGTGGGTGGCGGCTATATCGCCAATGAGTTTGCCGGTATCTTCCATCAGTTCGGCAGCCATGTGACGATGGTCAATCGTGGGAGCGACCTGCTGCGCGGCTATGACGAGCAGATCCGCGACCGGCTGCTGCAGATTTCCATGACCAAGGGGATCAACTTCCGCTTCAACGCGCAGATGGAGCGGATCGAGAAGAATGAGGACGGGACGCTGTGCGTGCGGTTCAAGGATGGCGATCCGGTGGCGGCGGACGTGGTGCTGTTCGCCACCGGGCGCAAGGCCAATGTCGAGGGGCTGGGGCTGGAGACGGCCGGGGTCGAACTGACCGAGAAGGGCGCGATCAAGGTCGACGATTATAGCCAAACAAGCTGCGAGAGCATCTATGCCGTGGGCGATGTCACCGACCGACTGCAACTGACGCCGGTCGCCATTCGGGAAGGCCATGCCTTTGCCGATACGGTGTTCGGCGGCAACAAGCGCAAGGTGGATTATGGCTGCGTGCCGTCTGCCGTGTTCAGCCATCCGCCGCTCGCGGGCGTGGGGTTGACCGAAGCGCAGGCGAAGAACAAGTACGGAACCGTCAAGGTCTATACGTCCGACTTCCGCCCGATGAAGAATGTGCTGGCCGGGCGGAACGAGCGCGCGCTGTACAAGATGATCGTGGACGCGACGACGGAGAAGGTCATCGGGCTGCACATGATCGGGCCGGATGCGCCCGAGATATTGCAGGCCGCCGCGATCGCGGTGAAGGCGGGGCTGACCAAGCAGAATTTCGACGACACGGTGGCGCTGCATCCCAGTATGGCGGAAGAGTTGGTGTTGTTGAAGTAACGTGATCTCCTCCCCGGTACGGGGAGGTGGCTGGCCGCAGGCCAGACGGAGGGGGGGTGCCGTGTGGCGCCTCCCCTCCACCAATCGCTACGCGATCGGTCCCCCTCCCCGTGCCGGGGAGGAAAAAGTCACTACCAGCGCATCCCGCCAGGCGGGGTGCGCCGGGTTCACCGCGTGGATTGCCGTGACACCGTGCAGGATGCGATGATCGTCGATCAGCATCGTGTCGCCCGCCCCCGTCAGCGTGAATTCGCCCAGCGGCGTGCCGTCGGGCGCGCCGATGCGGGTGACGCCTTCGCGGACGTTGCGCCGTTCTACCAGCATCACCAGCACATGATCGACGCCGTCGCGGTGCATGCCCTCGGGCGTGGGGCGGCCGGTTTCGCCGGGTTTCGCTTCGATGCGGAACTGGTGCATTTCGACGTGCCAATCGCCTGAGCAGGCCGGATCGAAACTGTCGGCGCAGAAGGCGAAGATAGATTGCAGCGCCGGGTTGGCGACCGTGGCGTCCTCGACCGGATCGAACCAGCGCTGTACGTCGCCGTTGAGGGGGTTATAGTCGCGGCTTTGATAGTGGGGCTGGTGCGGCTTGCGGGTGAAGCGGCCCTTTTGGAGCGCGAAGGCGGCGTGGCGGCGACGGCGGTAGCGGCCGCCATCGGCCATATAGAGGTCGGGACCAAGATCGTTCCAGCTGGCGGCGAGGCTGTCCCAGTCGGATCGGGCGATGCCGAGTTGATCGAACAGCGCTGCGCCGGGGAGGCGGGCATAGCCGTCCCGGATCAAGGCGTGTTCGATTGGGGGCAGGCTGTCCGTGTCACTCATCTTCGCTTCCCTAATGGAGGCGTGAGACGAGCGACAGGGCCAGTTTCCGCAGGGTGGGTTTTCCAACACCTCGTTCGGTTCGAGCTTGTCGAGACCTGGCTGGGCGCGTTGTTCTCGACAGGCTCGAACCGAACGGAGGTGGGTGCGGGGGAAGGGTGCAGTCGGGAAGAACTCAGGCGATCGTTGGGATCATGCCGCCTTCGACACGGACGGCTGCGCCGTTGGTGGCGGCGGCGAGCGGGCTGGCGAGGTAAGCGACCATCGCGCCGACTTCGTCCGCTTCGATCAGGCGCTTGATGAGCGAGAGGGGGCGGCGCTTGGTGAAGAATTCGGCTTCGCGTTCCGCTTCCGATGCGTCCTTATTGTCCACAACGGAGCGGATGAACTCCACGATCCCTTCCGATCGCGTCGGGCCGGGGAGGACGCTGTTGACCGTCACGCCGGTGCCGCGCGTATGTTCGGCCAGGCCGCGCGAGATGGAGAGTTGGGCCGCCTTGGTCATGCCGTAATGGATCATCTCGGCGGGGGGAGCAGGCCGCTTTCGCTGGCGATGAAGAGGACGCGGCCCCAGTTGTTGGCGAGCATCCTGGGGAAATAGTGGCGGGAGAGGCGGGCGCCGCTGACGACATTAACTTCGAACAGGCGGTGCCAGTCTTCGTCGCTGATGTCGGCGAAATCCTTGGCTTCGTAAATGCCCAGATTGTTGATGAGGATGTCGGTCGCGGGAACCGCGGCGATCAGCGCGGCGGCGCCGTCGGCGGTGGCGGGATCGGCCAGGACGGCGTTGACGGGCAGGGCGATTTCGGCCGCCGCGGCGTCCAGCTTGGCCTGGCTGCGGCCGGTGATCGTGACGGCGACGCCCTCTTGCGCCAGGCGTTTGGCGATGGCGAGGCCGATGCCGGCGGTCGATCCAGTGACGATGGCGGTCTTGCCTTTAAGCTTCAGGTCCATGGTCTTTTCCCTTCAAATGAGACAGCGAGTTGGACAGTTATATGGACTTTTTGCGATTGATGATTAGATGGAACGTCATCATTTCAGAAGTGCATTGAAATCATGGATAACCGGTTCGGCGACGTCGAGACTTTCCTGATGGTGGCGGGCGAAGGCAGCTTTGCCGCCGCCGCCAAGGCTTTGAGATTGACGCCCTCGGCGGTGAGCCGCTCGATCGCGCGGCTGGAACAGCGGCTGGGCGTGGCGCTGGTCCGGCGGACGACGCGGTCGCTGGCACTGACGCGTGAGGGGCAGGTCTATCACGACAAGATGATCGCGATATTGGGCGATATGTTCGAGGCGGAGAGCAGCCTGCTGGCGGAAGGGCAGGGGCCGCGCGGGCTGCTGCGGATCAATGCGTCGCCTTCGTTCGGGATCGAATGTCTGATCCCGATCCTGCCGCGCTTTGGCGACTTGCATCCGGGCGTGACCGTGGACCTGACGCTGACCGATGCGGTGGTGGACCTGGTCGAGGAGCGTGCGGATATCGCGATCCGTATCGGGCCGCTGCGCGACACGCGGTTGCGCGCGAAGAAGCTGGGGCATAGCCGCATGGTGCTGGTCGCCAGCCCGGATTATCTGGCGCGGCGGGGGACGCCGGCGACACCGGACGATCTGGATGGGCATGATTGCCTGCGCTTCAGTTTCCGCCGGTCGGTGGATAGCTGGCCGTTCCGGGTCGGCGGCAAGCTGGTGCAGCGGCCGGTGCAGGGGCACTTCTTCGGCAATTCGGGCGAGGTGGTGCGGCGCATGGCGATCGCAGGCGGTGGCATTGCGCGGCACGGGCGCTTTCATGTGGCGAGCGATTTGCGCGAAGGGCGACTGGTCGAAGTGCTGGGCGATTATGATGCGGGGGACGGGGAGGATATTCACGCGCTGTATTCGGCGGAGGATCGCGGCGCGGCGCGGGTGCGGGCGTTTCTGGATTTTATGGAGGAGGCGTTGGTGGTGGAGGGGTGAGGGCGTTGCAACGTCGAGGCAATAGGATTAAATCCTATCGCAGGAGATATGAGCGATGCGATCCACCCAACAGTTCAGCGTGACATTGCCAAACGACATGGCAGCCGACGTGCGGGCCAAGGTTGCGTCAGGCGCTTATGCCAGCGAAAGCGAAGTCATTCGCGATGGATTGCGGGCGCTTCAGGCGCGTGAGCGCGCAGTCGAAAACTGGCTGAGTAATGTCGCTCTACCAGCCTATGACGCCTATCAAGCCGATCCGTCACGGGGCGTGTCGACTGACGAGGTGAGGGCTGGGCTTTCCGCCCGGCGGGATCGAGCGACCGCGCGCGACTGAACCAGGATGCATCGCATCGTCTTTACATCCGAGGCGCAGCATCAGATCAATGCGATCTACGATTATGTCGCACAGGCAGCTTCGCATAATATTGCCCGGCGCTTTACCGACGCAATCCTGTCCCATATCGATGGATTGGCGGATTATCCGTCGATCGGCACACCACGCAATGATGTGCGGCCGGGTTTGCGCACGTTGGTGCATCGCCGCCGGGTGACGATCGCCTTCATGGTCGAGGACCAAGCGGTCGTGGTCATCGGTTTCTATTATGGTGGGCAGGATTTCGCGACGTTATTGCGCGACGAAGGTCTTTAGCGGGAGCCTGGCTGACAGGGTGGGACTGGGTTCCCGCCTGCGCGGGAACACGTAGCTTTATGCACTGAGAAGGGTTCCGCTTTCACCCGATCCAGTAAGGCACGATCTGGCGGTTGTCCGGATCGACATGGATCGGGCGGTCGGCAGGCGGAAACGCGCGTTGGTCGCAGCTTTGGCGGGGGCAGAGGCGGCAGGTGATGCCGATGGGGGTGGCGGCGCCCTCCTCCGCCAGATGCAGGCCGTCGGCATAGACGAAGTTGGCGGCGTGGGCGGTTTCGCAGCCCAGGACGACGGCGAAGCGGCGGGGGGTGCGTTTGTAGCTGCCAGAGGGTTTCACCAGCCCCTTCGCCATCGACACGTAGCGCACGCCGTCGGGCGTTTCGCCCAGTTGCACATTGATGCGGTCGGGTACGGCGACGGCTTCATGGACGTTCCATAGCGGGCAGGCGCCGCCGAAGCGGGCGAATTGCAGGCGGGTGGCGCTGTGGCGTTTGGTGATGTTGCCCGCCATGTCGACCCGGCAGAAGAAGAAGGGGATGCCGCGCAGGCCGGGGCGTTGCAGGGTGGAGAGGCGATGGCAGGCCTGTTCGAAGCTGACGCCGAAGGTGCGGGCCAGCCGGTCGATATCGTGGCGCATCGCGCGGGCGGCTTCGCGGAAAGCGGCATAAGGCATGAGCAGTGCGCCTGCGGCATAATTGCCCAGGCCGATCGCCAGCAGCCGGTCGGCGCCGGGGACGGGCAGGGCGGCCCTGGTCACCACGTCCGCGATCACCGCCTGCCCCTCCAGCATCATGAGCTGGTGCGCGAGCATGAACTTGCGGCTTTCGGTGGGGAGGGCGGCGTTGATGAACAGCTTCTTCGTGCTGCTGGTGTAGGAGCGTAGCGCGCTGTCAGGGGTGTCGGCGATCAGCGTTTCGATGCCGTGGCGGCGGGCGAGCGCTTCGACCAGCATGCCTTCGTCCAGCGTCTGCCCGGCGGTGAAACTTTCGGCCATGTCTTCGGCCAGGCAGTCGATGGCGTGGACATAATTGCCCGCTTCGTGGAACCAGTCGCGCGCGGCCTCCCAGGGGAGGCGGGCCTGGACCTCATGATCGTTGGCGATCGCCTCCTCGATCATGTTGATGCGTTCGTTGGCGCGCATATGGGCGTTGTAGAGATCGACATAACGGGCGGCAAATTCGGGGAATTGCAGGTGAAGTTTCTCGATCCGTTCCGGCTCCATTTGCGTGCCGGGCAGTTCGGGGTGGCCGAGCGCATAGGTGAAGGCACCGAGAAGTTGCTCCTCCTCCCGACTGTCGAAGCTGGCCCAGTCGGTGGGAAAGGCGCTGGCGAGCGCGGCCTTGACCTTCGCGGTCAGGGGGCGATCATCATTTTCCATCTGGCTGAGATAAGAGACGGATATGCCCAGCGCCTGCGCCATGGTAGCTTGGTCCATGCGGTGGTCCAGGCGCAGTTGGCGCAGACGTGGGCCTGCGAAGATACGATTGCCGCGTGCCATATGGATTCCCCGCCTCATCTTCCCAGCGACGGCCGGGTCCAGTTCCATGGTCCGAACTGGACCCCGGCCTTCGCCGAGGCACGGAACGGCCTGTTGCCCGTTCCTAATTTGCGAAGTCGTGATTTGCAAATTAGCAAATTCGCATTTGCGAAAATTGGCAAAGATGGGAAGAGGGACGCTATAAGACGTCCGCGCCATAACCGGAGAAACCTGATCCATGTCGAAACTCGCCATCATCGAACAGCTCGAAGCCAAGCGCGAAGGCGCGCGGATGGGCGGCGGGCAGCGCCGCATCGATGCGCAGCACGCCAAGGGCAAGCTGACCGCGCGCGAGCGGCTGGACGTGCTGCTGGACGAGGACAGCTTCGAAGAGCTGGACATGTATGTCGAGCATAACTGCGTCGATTTCGGCATGGACGAAGCGCATATTCCGGGCGATGGCGTGGTCACCGGATCGGGCACGATCAACGGGCGGCTGGTGTTCGTGTTCAGCCAGGATTTCACCGTCTATGGCGGCGCGGTGTCGGAACGGCACGCGATGAAAATCTGCAAGATCATGGACATGGCGCTGAAGGTCGGCGCGCCGGTGATCGGCCTCAACGACAGCGGCGGCGCGCGCATTCAGGAAGGCGTGGCGTCGCTGGGCGGCTATGCGGAGATTTTCCAGCGCAACGTGCTGGCGTCCGGCGTGGTGCCGCAGATCAGCGTGATCATGGGGCCATGCGCGGGCGGCGCGGTCTATTCGCCCGCGATGACCGACTTCATCTTCATGGTGAAGGACAGCAGCTTCATGTTCGTGACCGGGCCGGATGTGGTCAAGACGGTGACGAACGAGGTGGTCACGCAGGAAGAACTGGGCGGTGCGGTGACGCATACGACCAAATCGGGCGTGGCGGACGTAGCGTTCGAGAATGATGTCGAGGCGCTGCTGGCGGTGCGCGATTTCGTGGATTTCCTGCCTGCGTCCAACAAGGAGCCGGTGCCGGAACGGCCGAGCGCGGATGCGTGGGACCGGATCGAACCGAGCCTGGACACGCTGATCCCGGCCAATGCTAACCAGCCCTATGATATGCATGAACTGATCCGCAAGGTGGTGGACGAGGGCGATTTCTTCGAGGTCCAGCCCGCCCATGCCGGGAACATCCTGTGCGGCTTTGGCCGGGTCGAGGGTAAGACAGTGGGCATCATCGCCAACCAGCCGATGGTGCTGGCGGGCGTGCTGGACATCAATTCATCGAAGAAGGCGGGTCGGTTCGTGCGTTTCTGCGACGCGTTCGAGATTCCGATCGTGACCTTCGTGGATGTGCCGGGCTTCCTGCCGGGCACCGCGCAGGAGCATAGCGGCATCATTAAACATGGCGCGAAACTGCTGTTCGCCTATGCCGAAGCAACCGTGCCCAAGATCACCGTCATTACGCGCAAGGCCTATGGCGGGGCGTATGACGTGATGTCGTCCAAGCATCTGCGCGGCGATTTGAACTATGCGTGGCCGACCGCCGAGATCGCGGTGATGGGCGCGAAGGGCGCGGTGGAGATCATCTTCCGCGGCAAGACCGCGGACGAGATCGCGGCGCGGACGGCGGAATATGAGGCGCGCTTCGCCAATCCGTTCGTGGCGGCGAGCAAGGGCTTTATCGACGAGGTGATCCAGCCGCATTCGACGCGCAAGCGGATCGCGCTGGGGCTGCGCAAGCTGCGCGGCAAGGCGCTGGAAAATCCGTGGAAGAAGCATGACAATATTCCGCTTTGACGGGCCGAAGGATCGTCATCCCAGCGAAGGCTGGGATCGCGTGCAGCCAAGTCAGGCCATGACGCCTGAGACCCCAGCCTTCGCTGGGGTGACGGATTAGGAAAGCGATATGAAACTTGGTCGGCTCAATCATATCGGCGTCGCCACGCCCAGCCTGGAAAAGAGCATCGCTTATTATCGCGATGTGATGGGAGCGACGATCGCGCATGAACCGTTCGACCTGCCCGCGCAGGGGGTGAAGGTGTGTTTTGTCGATACGCCGGGCGAGAATGGCCCAAATGGACCTACCGCCGGGACGCAGATCGAGCTGATCGAACCGCTGGGTGCGGACAGTCCGATCCATGGATTTATCGCCAAGAACCCGGCCGGGGGCAGCATCATATGTGCTATGAAGTGCCCGACATCCATGAGGCCAAGGCCTGGTTCGAGGCGAAGGGCGCGCGGGTGTTGGGCGAGCCGCGCATCGGGGCGCATGGGACGCTGATCTTCTTCGTGCATCCCAAGGATATGAACGGGGTGCTGACCGAGATTATGGAGACGCCCAAGGGCGAAACCGGACATTGATTTCGTCGTGCCGGACTTGATCCGGCATCCCGCTTTTTCAGACGGCGGGATGAAGACAGCGGGACCCCGGCTCAAGTCCGGGGTGACGACAGGGTAGGATAGAACGAATGACCGAGAAGCCGACACTGGACCAGTGGGCCGCCGCTGCCGCGAAGGAAGTGAAGGGCAAGGATTTGACGTGGGAGACCCCGGAGGGGATCGCCGTCAAGCCGCTTTACACGGCCGACGACGTGACGGTCGATCCGGGTCTGCCGGGCTTTGCGCCGTTCACGCGCGGGGTGCGAGCGTCCATGTATGCGGGGCGGCCGTGGACGGTGCGGCAATATGCGGGCTTTTCGACGGCGGAGGAATCCAACGCCTTCTATCGGCGCAATCTGGCGGCGGGGCAGAAGGGGCTGAGCGTCGCGTTCGACCTCGCCACCCATCGCGGTTATGACAGCGACCATCCGCGCGTCACCGGCGACGTGGGCAAGGCAGGCGTGGCGATCGACACGATCGAGGATATGAAGATCCTGTTCGACGGGATTCCGCTCGACAAGATGTCGGTATCCATGACGATGAACGGTGCGGTGATCCCGATCCTGGCCTTCTTCATCGTGGCGGGCGAAGAGCAGGGCGTCGATCGCAAGCTGCTCGACGGGACCATCCAGAACGACATCCTCAAGGAGTTCATGGTCCGCAACACCTATATCTACCCGCCCGAACCGTCGATGCGGATCATCAGCGACATTTTCGGCTACACGTCGCGCGAGATGCCCAAGTTCAACAGCATCTCCATTTCCGGCTATCATATGCAGGAAGCGGGCGCGACGCAGGTGCAGGAACTGGCCTTCACCATCGCGGACGGCATGGAATATGTGAAATATGGCGTGGCGAGTGGCCTCGACATCGACAAGTTCGCCGGGCGGCTGAGCTTCTTCTTCGCGATCGGCATGAACTTCTTCATGGAGATCGCCAAGCTGCGCGCGGCGCGGGTGTTGTGGCACCGGGCGATGACGACGCTGGGCGCGCAGGACGAACGGTCCAAGATGCTGCGCACCCATTGCCAGACGTCGGGCGTGTCGCTGACCGAGCAAGACCCGTACAACAACGTCATGCGCACCACGATCGAGGCGATGGCCGCGATGCTGGGCGGCACGCAATCGCTGCACACCAATGCGCTGGATGAGGCGATCGCGTTGCCCACCGATTTTTCCGCCCGGATCGCGCGCAATACGCAGATCGTGATCCAGGAAGAAACCGGCATGACCAAGGTGGTCGATCCGCTGGGCGGCTCCTATTATGTCGAGGCGCTGACCCAGGAACTGGTCGATGCGGCGCAAGCCATCATCGACAAGGTGCAGGCCGATGGCGGCATGGCGAAGGCCGTGGCGGCCGGCTGGCCCAAGGCGATGATCGAAACGGCGGCGGCGGCGCGACAGGCGCGCGTGGACCGCGGCGACGATGTGATCGTGGGCGTCAACAAATATCGGCTGGCGAACGAGGATCTGCTCGAAACGCTGGACATCGACAATGCCAAGGTGCGCGAAGGCCAGATTGCCCGGATCAACCGGGTGAAGGCGGAGCGCGACGATGCGGCGTGCCAGGCGGCATTGCAGGCGTTGCGCGATGGCGCGGCGGCGCCCGCGAGCATCGAGAACAACCTGTTGGCCCTGGCTGTCGAATGCGCGCGGGCGCGGGCGACGCTGGGCGAGATTTCTTCCGCGATGGAGGAGAGCTTCGACCGTTATGGCACGCAGCCGACGCCGGTGAAGGGCGTCTATGGCGCGCCTTATGCAGGCGATAGCCGCTGGCAACAGGTTCTTGACGGCGTGCAGGCCGTCGAGCGGCGCCTCGGTCGCAAGCCCAAATTGCTCGTCGCCAAGATGGGGCAGGATGGGCACGACCGGGGCGCCAATATCATCGCATCGGCCTTTGGCGATATGGGGTTTGACGTCGTGTCCGGGCCGCTGTTCCAGACGCCCGATGAAACGGTGGTGCTGGCGTTGCAGAGCGATGTCGATGTGGTGGGTGCGTCGTCGCTGGCGGCGGGGCACAAGACGCTGATCCCCGAACTGGTCGCCAAGCTGCGCGAGGCGGGGCGGACGGACATCAAGGTGATCGCGGGCGGCGTCATCCCGCCGCAGGATTACGACTTCCTTCGTGACGCGGGGGTTCAGGGCATTTATGGACCGGGGTCCAACGTCGTGGAGTGCGCCGCCGATGTGCTGCGCCTGCTCGGCCACAACATGCCCCCTGCAGGGATCGAGGAAGCTGCGTAATGACCACCCCGTCCACCCTTACCGCCCGCACCGACTGGACCCGCGAAGACATCGCTGCGCTGTTCGACCTGCCGTTCAACGATCTGATGTTCGAGGCGCAGTCGATCCATCGCGCGAATTTCCCGCGCAATGAGGTGCAGCTGTCGACTTTGCTGTCGATCAAGACCGGCGGGTGCCCGGAGGATTGCGGCTATTGCAACCAGTCGGCTTCGGCGGAAAGCGGCTTGAAGGCTGAAAAGCTGATGAGCGTGCAGGCGGTGATGCAGGCGGCGGCGCAGGCGAAGGACGCCGGGTCTTCGCGCTTCTGCATGGGTGCGGCGTGGCGTAACCCCAAGGAGCGGGACATGCCCGCCATCGTCCAGATGGTGCAGGGCGTGCGCCAGATGGGCATGGAAACCTGCATGACGCTAGGGATGCTGAGCGAAGGGCAGGCGAAGACCTTGGCCGATGCGGGGTTGGATTATTACAACCATAATATCGACACCTCGCCCGAACATTATGAGAAGGTGATCACGACGCGGACGTTCGACGACCGGCTGGAAACGCTGGAGAATGTCCGTAATTCGGGGATCAACGTCTGTTCCGGCGGGATCGTGGGCATGGGCGAGACGCGCGAGGATCGGGTCGGCTTCCTGCATGCGCTGGCGGTGTTGCCGCAACATCCGCAGAGCGTGCCGATCAACGCGCTGGTGCCGGTGAAGGGCACGGTGCTGGGCGATATGCTGGCTGATACGCCTTTGGCTAAGATCGATGAGATCGAATTTGTGCGGACGGTGGCGGTCGCGCGGATCGTGATGCCGGAGTCGATGGTGCGGTTGTCGGCGGGGCGCGAGAGCATGTCGGATGCGTGCCAGGCTTTGTGCTTCATGGCGGGTGCGAACAGCATCTTTACCGGGGACAAGCTGCTGACCACGGCGAATGCGGGCGACAATGCGGATGCGGCTCTGTTTGCTAAGCTGGGCGTAGTGCCGATGCAGGCTGAGGTGAAGGTTGCGATGGAGGCGGCTGAGTGAGTTTCTCTCCCACCTTCGTCACCCCGGACTTGATCCGGGGTCTCGCTGTTCTTCTGGCGCGGTGTTGGAAGAAAGCGGGATGCCGGATCAAGTCCGGCATGACGATAGTGGACAGGTGTGAAGTGCAATTATGCGATTGATTGGCAGGGTAGTTCTAATCCTTGTTTTTGGATCGCTTCTGAATGCTGCAATTGCGTTTGTTTCCGGCATGTTTTGGTGGGGGCAATGCCTCCTCTTTGAACGTGGTCGCGATCCCTATTGGTGCCGGTTTCTGCCGGTATTTTTGTTTATCTTATGGGTGACCTGTCTTGCTCTGGCAGCATGGGTTATCCGCCGACTAGGAAAGCGTGCATAATGCCAATCACCAAGATCCTGATCGCGAACCGTGGCGAGATTGCGTGTCGTGTCATGCGCACGGCCAAGAAGATGGGCATCAAGACCGTCGCGGTCTATTCCGATGCCGATGCGCGGGCGCCGCATGTGCTGATGGCGGATGAGGCGGTGCATATCGGCCCTTCGCCCGCGGCGCAGTCCTATCTGATCGCCGACAAGATCATTGCGGCGTGCAAGCAGACCGGCGCGGATGCGGTGCATCCGGGCTATGGTTTCCTGTCGGAACGCGAGAGTTTCCGCAAGGCGCTGGACGCGGAGGGGATCATCTTCGTCGGACCGCCCGCCAATGCGATCGCGGCGATGGGCGACAAGATCGAGTCCAAGAAGCTGGCGCTGGAAGCGGGCGTCAACGTCGTGCCGGGCTTCGTCGGCGTGATCGACGATACCGAACATGCCGTGCGCATCTCGAACGAGATCGGCTATCCGGTGATGATGAAGGCGTCGGCGGGCGGCGGCGGCAAGGGGATGCGGCTCGCCTATTCCGAGCAGGATGTCCGCGAAGGCTTCGAGGCGACCAAGCGCGAAGGGCTGGCCAGCTTCGGCGACGACCGAGTGTTCATCGAGAAGTTCATCGAAAGCCCGCGCCATATCGAAATTCAGGTGCTGGGCGACCAGCATGGCAATATCGTGTACCTCAACGAACGCGAATGTTCGATCCAGCGCCGCCACCAGAAGGTGGTCGAGGAAGCGCCGTCGCCCTTCGTGTCGCCGGAGATGCGCAAGAAGATGGGCGAGCAGTGCGTCGCTCTAGCCCGCGCGGTCGGCTATTTCAGCGCGGGGACGGTCGAACTGATCGTGTCGGGCGAGGACAAGACCGGGGACGGTTTCTACTTCCTGGAAATGAACACCCGGTTGCAGGTCGAGCATCCCGTCACCGAGGAAATCACCGGCGTCGATCTGGTCGAGCAGATGATCCGTGTCGCCAATGGCGAGGCGCTGTCGTTCGGACAGGCGGACGTGAAGATCAACGGCTGGGCGATCGAGAACCGCGTCTATGCCGAAGACCCCTATCGCGGTTTCCTGCCGTCCACCGGTCGGCTGATCCGCTATAATCCGCCGGAAACCGGCGCGGATGAAAGCGGCGCGCTGATCCGCGTCGATGACGGCGTGGAAGAGGGCGGCGAAGTGTCTATGTTCTACGACCCGATGATCGCCAAGCTGATCACCTGGGCGCCGACGCGGCTGGAGGCGATCGACAAGCAGATCGAGGCGCTCGACAAGTTCGAGATCGAGGGGCCGGGGCATAATATCGATTTCGTATCCGCGCTGATGCAGCATGAACGGTTCCGGTCGGGCAATATCACGACCGGCTTTATCGCGGAGGAATATCCCGACGGGTTCCAAGGCGCGCCTGCGTCGCCGGAATTGCTCAAGCGGCTGTCGGCGATCGGGGCGTTTGCCGCGATGGCACAGGCGGATCGGGCGCGGCGGATCGAAGGGCAACTAGGCAAGCGCCTGGCCCCGCCGACCGACTGGCAGGTCAAGATTGGCGACGCCATTCATGATGTCGTGATCGATGGCGATGAAGTGACGGTCGATGGCGATGCGATCGACATGGCGCTGGAATATACGCCGGGCGATCGGCTGATCGAGGCGGAGTTTGGCGACGATGATCTGGCGGTGCGGATCGCGCCGGTGCGGTCGGGCTTTGTGCTGACGGCGCATGGGGCCAGCCATAAGCTGCGCATCCTGCCGGGCCATGCCGCGCCGCACGCGCGTCATATGATCGAAAAAATCCCGCCGGACCTGTCGCGCTTCCTGATCTGCCCGATGCCTGGCCTGCTGGTCGCGCTGCATGTGGCGGAGGGCGACAAGGTCGAGGCCGGGCAGCCGCTCGCGGTGATCGAGGCGATGAAGATGGAAAATATTCTGCGCGCGCAGAAGGCGGGTACGGTCAAGAGCGTGTCGGCGGCGCAGGGCGAAAGTCTGGCGGTGGACGCGGTGATATTGGAAATGGAATAGCGATGTCGTTCTCCGGCGAAAGCCGGAGTCCAGGGTCATGCGCGCGGCGTCTGGACCCCTGGGCTCCGGCTTTCGCCGGAGAACTGTTTTGGCTAGGGAAGGGTCATGCACCTCTCCCACGACCCCGCTGCCACCGCGGCACCCATGATCAACTTCGACGATTTCCTGAAGGTGGATATTCGCGTCGGTACGATCCTGTCGGCCGACGCCTATCCCGAGGCGCGCAAGCCGGCCTATAAGCTATTGATCGATTTCGGCCCGGGGATCGGGCAGAAGCGGTCGGCGGCGCAAATCACCGATCATTATGCTTTGGAAGACTTGCCCGGGCGGCAGGTGGCGGCTGTGGTCAATTTTCCGCCGCGCCAGATTGGGAAATTTATGTCGGAGGTTTTGACGTTGGGCTTTGCCGATGCGGCGGGCGCGGTGGTGCTGATGGCGCCGGACGGTCCGGTTCCGAACGGAGCGCGGTTGTGCTGATGCGGGTCGCCTTGATACGCGGCAGGTTGCTCAGCCGGATCGGAAGCTGACCCTCATGCCACGCGGCGTTGCCAAACGGGATTTGCCCACCAAGACCTGCCCGGTCTGCCAGCGCCCTTTTGCCTGGCGGAAGAAGTGGGAGCGGGACTGGGAGAATGTGGTTTACTGTTCCGACCGGTGCCGGGGTGGTGCCAAAAAGGGCTGATGTCGGGCTGCGTTGACGCTCGGCGTGCTGCGGTTCAGTTGCGGCGTCGGGACTGGGCCCCGGCCTTCGCCGGGGAACAGCGATCATCATCCCCCTTGGTATCAACATGAAAAAAGCCGCCGCTCCATGGGGAGCGGCGGCTTTTGTTGTTTCAGCGGACGATCAGCGTTCGATGCACATGGCGACGCCCATGCCGCCGCCGATGCAGAGGGTGGCAAGACCCTTTTTGGCGTCGCGCTTAGCCATTTCGTAGAGCAGGGTGGTCAGCACACGCGCGCCCGACGCGCCGATCGGATGGCCGATGGCGATCGCGCCGCCATTGACGTTGACCTTGTCCGCGTCCCAGCCCAGTTCCTGACCGACAGACAGCGCCTGCGCGGCGAAGGCTTCGTTCGCTTCGATGAGGTCTAGGTCGGCGATCGACCAGCCTGCCTTGGCGAGCGCCTTGCGGCTGGCAGGGGCCGGGCCGATGCCCATGATCGCCGGATCGACGCCGCAGGTCGCGAACCCGGCAATACGGCCAAGGATTGTCGCGCCGCGCTTGGCGGCATCATCGGCGCTCATCAGCACCAGGGCGGCGGCGCCGTCGTTGAGGCCACTGGCATTGCCGGCGGTGACGGTGCCGTCCTTCTTGAAGGCGGGGCGCAGCGCCTGCATCCCTTCGATCGTCGCACCGGCACGGATATATTCGTCCTGATCGACGATGGTGTCGCCCTTGCGCCCCTTGATCGTGACCGGCACGATTTCGTCGGCGAAGCGGCCGCTGGCGCGGGCGGCTTCGGCCTTGTTCTGGCTGGCGACGGCAAAGGCGTCCTGCGCGTCGCGGCTGATCTGATATTTTTCCGCCAGATTTTCAGCCGTAATGCCCATGTGATAATTGTTAAAGGCGTCGGTCAGGCCGTCATGGATCATGGTGTCGACCAGCGAGACATTGCCCATCTTGCTGCCCGCGCGCAGATATTGCGCATGGGGGGCGAGCGACATGCTTTCCTGGCCGCCTGCGACCATGATGCTGGCGTCACCCGCGCGGATCGCCTGCGCCGCCAGCGCGACCGAGCGCAGGCCTGAGCCGCAGAGCTGATTGAGGCCGATGGCGGTGCGTTCCACCGGGATGCCCGCGTTCACCGCAGCTTGGCGGGCGGGGTTCTGCCCCTGCGCAGCGGTGAGCACCTGGCCGAGAATCACTTCATCGACTTCATCAGGCGCGACGCCAGCCTGAGCGAGAGCGGCGATGATCGCCTGACGCCCCAGTTCATGCGCGGGGGTCGAACCGAATGCACCCATGAAGCTGCCCACGGCGGTACGCTTCGCGGCGGTAATCACGATGTCTGACAAAGCCTGATCCTCAATATCGGTGGTTGTTTTCGCAGGCGCACATAACATCAACCGCCGTGAGTGGAAAGCCAGTGGGAGAGCGGTTCCCACAGCATGGCGCGGGCGCGACCGCCCACGACCATGCCGACATGGCCGAGCGCGAGGCTGCGTTCTTCGCGAAGGCGCGGACCGGCTGCGGCGGGGACGATGCGGTCGCTGGTGGAGGTGATCGACAGGGTCGGGCGGTCGATCGCGGACGGATCGACCATGCGTCCGTCGATATGCCATCGGCCAGCGCCGGTCCTGTTGGCGGCGTAGAAATGATCGAACAGGTCGCGGCCTGCTGCATAGCTGAGCGGTGCGCCTTGATTGGCCCAATCCTCGACCGCCAGAAAGGCGTGTTCGGCGTCCGATCCGGGCGTGGCGTCGGCGAAGGCGGCATATTTACCGATGGTGCGCGCTGGGTCCATCGCCCAGAAGCCCGATTGCAGCACCTCCATGGGGACATAGCCGATACGCTCGCTCATCGCCTTTGCGCCGCGCCACAGGGACGCGATCAACTCCAGGTCGGGCGCGGGGAAAGCGTCGAACCGCCAGGGGGCGGCGATGGTGGCGACGGCGGGAAGAGGCCGCAATGCTGCGGCCCCCAGCGCCAGAGTGCCGCCCAGGCAATAGCCGACGAGCATCGGCGGGCGGGACAGGGCGGCAAGCAGCGGCAAGAGGCGATCGGTGACGTGGCCGTCAAGGCCGAGCGCTGCGTCGTCTGGCCCGGGCGCGCCCCAGTCGACCAGATGCGCATCATGCCCTGCTGCAGCCATGTGGCGCAGCAAGGATCGGCTTTCAGACAGGTCGAGCACGCGTGGGGGATTGATGAGCGAGGGCACGAAAACCACCGGATGAAGGCCATTGTCGGCGCCATGCTGCAGCAAACGGGCCGGTCCGGCGGTGGCGACGACGCGGGCCGCCGGTGGGGGTGGCGGGCGCAGCGCGTCCTGATATTTGCGCAAGCCGATGAAGGCGCGGCGTCTCAGTTCAGGATCGCCTTCCGTTTCGCGCCATAAAATATTGAGAAAAAGGGGTAAAGGCCGCGGCCCATGTTGCGGTGCGGCATCGCCCTGTGCTATTGCAATATGATCAGGTGTGGGAGAGGAATCCATGGCCAAGTCCAAGACCGCCAATGAATCGGAGCCGGTCGTTATCAAGAAGTACGCCAACAGGCGGCTCTATAATACCGAAACTTCAAGCTATATCACGCTGGATCTTTTGTCGCAGATGACGCGCGAAGGCCGCGAGTTCACCGTAGTGGACGCCAAGAGCGGCGAGGACATCACGCATAACGTCCTGACCCAGATCATCATGGAAGAAGAGCAGCGCGGCAAGAACATGCTGCCGGTCAATTTCCTGCGTCAGCTGATTTCCATGTATGGGGATTCGATGCAGTCGATGGTGCCGCAATATCTGGAAGCGTCGATGGATGCGTTCCGCAAAAACCAGCAGCAATTCCAGGAAGCGATGAAAGGCGCGTTCGGCGGCGGCCCGCTGGCCGACATCGCCAAGCGCAACATGCAGATGTTCGAAGCGGCGGCCAGCGCGTTCGGCAATGGCGTGCCGGGCATGCCCGGGATGCCGGGTATCCCCGGCATGACGCCGCCGGTCGCGCCGAATGCCGCTCCGGCGGCGGCCGATGGCAGCAAGGACGAAGAGATTAGCGACCTCAAGGCGCAACTGGCCGCGCTCAATGCCAAGATCGACAAGCTGACCTGATCGATGGCGAAGGCGGATCGTCTGGAGCGGCTGGACGTCCGCCGCGAAGAGGTGGAGAGCGAATATCGCGAGGCGCTGATCGCGGCGCTGCGCGTGACGGCGGGCGGCCAATGGGGGCTGTTCGACCATCAGAAGGACAAGGTCGCGCGGACCCGCGCCGCACCGGTTGTTGCGGCGCTGGACGAGCTGGCCGACGAGATCGACGCGATGCGCGACACGCTGGGGCTGGAGCCGTTCGATCTGCACCAGCGTTTCATGGCGGCGCGCGGCCCGGCGGCGGCCGATGCGGTGGGCGAACCCAAACAGGCGAAGGCCTGGCTGGAGGAACTGGGCGCGGCTGACTAGAGCCTGGCGTTAGGTCGATCCCCCTGTTCCATTCGTTTTGTGCGAAGCGAACGGGTGCAAGTCAACTCCGCCTGCTCTAAGCGACCCTTCGCTGTGGCATCAAGGGGTCGACAGGCATGGCGGCTCTGGCCTATGGCGCGCCATTCATCTTTCCCGACTTAGCCAAGGTTCGATCCCCGTGAAGCACGCCCTTAACGTCACCCGCGAACAGGATTTTTCCGCCTGGTATCAGGCCGTCATTTCGGAGGCCGACATGGCCGAGGAAAGCGGCGTGCGCGGTTGCATGGTCATTCGCCCATGGGGCTATGGCATCTGGGAACGGATCCAGAAATTGCTGGACGAGCAGATCAAGGCGACCGGCCATGAGAATTGCTATTTCCCGCTGTTCATTCCGCTGAGCTATTTCGAGAAGGAAGCCGAGCATGTCGACGGCTTTGCCAAGGAAATGGCGGTGGTCACCCATCACCGGCTGATCCAGAAGGACGGCAAGCTGGTGCCCGATCCCGAAGCGAAGCTGGAAGAACCGCTGGTCGTGCGGCCGACGTCTGAAACTGTGATCGGCGCGGCGTTCAGTCGCTGGGTGCAGAGTTGGCGCGACCTGCCGGTGCTGATCAACCAGTGGGCCAATGTCGTCCGCTGGGAAATGCGCACGCGCATGTTCCTGCGCACCGCCGAATTCCTGTGGCAGGAAGGGCATACCGCCCACGCCACCGTGGACGAGGCGATGGAAGAGACGCTCAAGATGCTGGAAGTCTATCGCGCCTTTGCGGAGGATTGCGTCGGTATTCCGGTCGTCGCAGGCGAAAAGCCGGAGAATGAACGCTTCCCCGGCGCGGTCGCGACCTATTCGATCGAAGCGATGATGCAGGACGGCAAGGCGTTGCAGGCGGGCACGTCGCATTTCCTGGGCACGACCTTTTCGGCGGCGCAGGGGATCAAGTTCCAGAATGCCGAGGGACAACAGGAATTGGCGCAGACGACCAGCTGGGGCGTATCGACCCGGATGATCGGCGGCCTGATCATGGTGCATGGCGACGATGACGGGCTGCGCGTGCCGCCGCGCGTCGCGCCCTATCAGATCGTCGTCGTGCCGATGTTGCGCGACAATGACGAAGATGCGGCGATCCTGGACTATTGCGGCGAACTGGTCGCGTCGCTGAACGCACTGGATGTGTTTCGCGAGCCGGTGCGTGCGCTGCTGGACAAGCGGCCCGCCAAGGCGGCGACGAAGCGCTGGGGCTGGGTCAAGAAGGGCGCGCCGATCGTGATCGAAGTGGGCGGGCGTGACGTGGCAGGCGGCAATGTGTCGGTGATCCGGCGCGACCGGCTGTATCGCGAGGATGGCAAGCTGGACAGCCAGGTCGTTGCGAAGGGCGATTTCGTGGCAAGCGCGACGGCCACGCTGGAGGCTATCCAGGCGTCGCTGTTCGCGGACGCCAAGGGGCGGCTGGACGGCAGCATCGACCGGTCGATCGGCGATATCGATGCGCTCAAGGCCTATTTCAACGCCAGCGCCAAGCCGGGCTGGGCGGAAGTGCAATGGGCCAAGCCGACCGGCGAGGCGCTGGAGAAGGTGGTGCAGTGGCTGAAGGGCGAGAAGCTGACGCTGCGCAACGTGCCGCTGGATGCCAAGGCGGCAGATGGCGTGTGCGTGTTCACCGGCGCGGCGGCGGTCGAGCGGGTGCTGGTGGGGCGCTCCTACTGACCTACTGACTTTTAATCAGTTGTCCGTTCGTTTCGAGCGAAGTCGAGAAACGCAAGCACTGCGCTATCGGCTTCTCGACTACGCTCGAAGCGAACGGCTTTATTGGGCGACGCCCAACTGCTCCAGCGCGAAGGCGCTATATTCGGCCTGGTCGCGGTAGCGGCGGAAGCGGCCGGACTTACCGCCATGGCCGGCTTCCATATTGATGCGGAAGACCAGCGGATTGCTGTTCGTCTTGGTCGCGCGCAGCTTGGCCACCCATTTGGCCGGTTCATAATATTGGACCTGGCTGTCCCACAGGCCGGTGCCGACGAACAGGCTGGGATAGGCTTTCGCTTCGACATGGTCGTAGGGGGAGTAGGACAGCATGACGTCATACCATTGTTTCTGTTCGGGATTGCCCCATTCGTCATATTCGCCGGTGGTGAGCGGGATGGTGGGATCGAGCATGGTGGTGACCACGTCGACGAACGGCACCTGCGCGATGATCACTTTATAATCCTGCGGCGCCATATTGGCGACCGCGCCCATCAGCAGGCCGCCCGCGCTGCCGCCCATGGCGGCGACGCGGCCCTTCTTCGCATAGCCCTGATCCACCAGATAGCGGGTCACGTCGATGAAGTCGGTGAAGCTGTTCTTCTTGTTGAGCAGCTTGCCGTCGTCATACCATTTGCGGCCCATTTCCTGGCCGCCGCGGATATGGGCGATGGCATAGACGACGCCGCGATCGAGCAGGCTGGGCAGGAGCGGCGAGAAGGCCGGGTCGGTCGCATAGCCATAGCTGCCATAGGCATATTGGTAGAGCGGGGCGATGCCGTCCTTCTTCACGGTCTTGGCGCGGATCAACGAGACCGGCACCTTCGTGCCGTCGCGCGCGGTCGCCCAGACGCGTTCGGTGACATATTTTTCGGGGTCATAGCCTTTGACTTCCTGCACCTTGAGCAGTTTGCGTTCGCCGGTATCGACATTGACCTCGTACGTCGTTTCGGGCGTGCGCAGGCTGTCATAGGTGTAGCGGACCCAGGGCGTGCCGCTTTCCGCGTTCGTGTCGAGCGCCATGGCATAGGCCGGTTCGTCCGCGCTCACGAAGCTGCTCTTGCCCGCCTTGGTCAGCAGGCGCAGGCGCTTATTGCCCTCGGACCGTTCCTCGATCGCCAGGAAGCTGTCGAAGGGCTGGAAATTTTCGATGAAGACGGTGGGGCTGGTCGGGACGATATCTGTCCAGGCGGCGCGGCCCTTGGCGGCGTCGGTGTCGGCCATGGTCATCAGGCGGTAGTTGGGCGCCTGCCAGTTGGTGCGGATCGTCCACTGATTGCCCACATGGTCGCTGCTGTAGAGAAAATCGCGTTCTCGCGGGGCCAGCGGGGTGAAGGTCGTGGGGTTGGCCGATGGCGCGCACCGCTCCTCATTGCTGACGGTCGATTGCAGGACGATGCAGATATATTTGTCCGACGTCGTCTTCTTAAGGCCCATATAGAAGGTGTCGTCCTTCTCCTCATAGACCAGCCGGTCGGCGGTGACGGGGGTGCCCAACACATGCGCCTTGATCCGCTTGCCCAGCAGGGTGGTGGGATCCTTTTCGACATAGAAGATCGTCTTGCTGTCGTCGGCCCAGGCGAAGCCGGGTTCGGCATTGGGGATGGCGTCGGCCAGCAGCGCGCCGTCGGCGATGCTCTTGACGTGGATCACATATTGGCGGCGGCCGACGATATCCTCGGCATAGGCGAGCAACCTGTCGTCGGGGCTGACTTCCTTCCCACCGATCGAGAAATAGCCTTTGCCTGCGCCCATTTTCGGTTGGTCGAGCAGGATTTGTTCTGGCGCGGTCATGCTGCCCTTGCGCCGGGCGACGATGGGATAGTCGCCACCGGTTTCGAAGCGGCTGTAATAATAATAGCCCTTCTTCATATAAGGAACGCTGCTGTCGTCCTGTTTTATGCGGCTGGTGATTTCGGTGTAGAGCCTGTCCTGCAAAGGCTTGGTCGGCGTGAGCAGCGCGTCGGCATAGGCGTTTTCGGCGGCGAGATAGGCCAGCATCTCCGGGTTTTTGCGGGTGTCGTCGCGCAGCCAATAATAGGGGTCTTGGCGGGTCGCGCCGAAGGGGGCCTTGACCTCATGCGGTTTTTTGGCGGCGACGGGCGGTTTGGGCGCCTGTTGCGCCTGCGCGGTGGATAGCGCGGCGATGCCGAGGCTGGCCAGAAGCCAGGCCGATGTGCGGATCATATTTCCCTCCCTGCGAATTGATTGGGGGAAGGCTGGCACGCGCGCGGGGCGGGGGAAGGATTGTTCAACGCAGATAGGGCTAATAAGCTCGCTTCGCTCGCACCCACCCCAACCCCTCCCTTAAAGGGAGGGGCTAAACCAGGCTAGAGCACATATTTGCTGAGGTCGGTGTCGTGGGCGATCTGGTTGAGTTGCTTTTCGACATAGGCCGCGTCGATCACCAGCGTTTCGCCGCGGCGGTCTTCGGCTTCGAAGCTGACATCCTCCAGCAGCTTTTCCATGACGGTCTGGAGGCGGCGGGCGCCGATATTCTCGATCTCGCCATTCACTTCGGCGGCGATCTTGGCGACGGCGCGGATGCCTTCGGGCGTCAGGTCGATCGTCACTTCCTCGGTCGCCAGCAGCGCGCGATATTGAGCGACGAGGCTGGCTTTGGTGTCGGAGAGGATCGCAACGAAATCCTCTTCGGTCAGCGCCTTGAGTTCAACGCGGATCGGCAGGCGGCCCTGGAGTTCGGGCAGCAGGTCGCTGGGCTTGGCGACATGGAAGGCACCCGATGCGATGAAGAGGATATGGTCGGTCTTGAGCGGGCCATATTTGGTCGAAACGGTCGTGCCCTCGATCAGCGGCAGCAGGTCGCGCTGCACCCCTTCGCGGCTGACGGAACCGCCACGCACGTCGCTGACCGCGATCTTGTCGATCTCGTCGAGGAAGACGATGCCATTCTGCTCGGCGCTGCCGATGGCGACGCGGGCGACATCGTCCTGATCGAGCCGCTTGTCCTGCTCTTCCTCGATCAGCTTGTCCCACGCTTCGGCGACGCGCATCTTGCGGCGCTTCTTCTGGGTCTGGCCGAACGCCTTTGACATCATGTCGGACAGGTTGATCATGCCGACCTGACCACCCATGCCGGGGATTTCCATCGGCATGGACGGGCTGTCGGCGACTTCCACCTCGACCTCGACATCGTTCATCTGGTCGGCTTCGATCTTCTGGCGAAAGGAAAGGCGGGTCGCCTCGCTCGCTTCCTTGCCGGTCAGCGCGTCGAGCAGGCGGTTCATCGCCGCTTCGGAGGCGGCTTCACGGACGGCTTCGCGTCGGCGGTCCTTTTCCAGGCGGACGGCTTCTTCCACAAGGTCGCGGACGATCTGTTCGACGTCGCGACCGACATAGCCGACCTCGGTGAACTTGGTGGCTTCGACCTTGACGAAGGGGGCGTCGGCCAGCTTGGCGAGGCGACGGCTGATCTCCGTCTTGCCGCAGCCGGTCGGCCCGATCATTAGGATATTCTTGGGCGTCACCTCGTCGCGCAAGTCGGCGGGCAGGTGCTGGCGACGCCAGCGGTTGCGCAGCGCCACGGCGACGGCGCGCTTGGCGTCATGCTGGCCGATAATGTGCGCGTCGAGGGCTGCGACGATGGCTTTGGGGGTCAGGTTGTCGTTCATATTTTTCTTTGCGATCCGTTCGCCCTGAGCTTGTCGAAGGGCTATACTTCTTGAAGAAAGGAAGGGGCTTCGACAGGCTCAGCCCGAACGGGAGTTAAATGGCTGAGTCCAACGTCTCGATCGTCAGTTGATCGTTGGTGTAGACGCAGATATCCGCGGCCACGCCCATTGCCTTGCGCGCAAGGGTTTCGGCGTCTTCCTCATATGCCATCAGCGCGCGGGCGGCGGCGAGGGCGTAGTTGCCGCCCGACCCGATGGCTGCGACGCCGTGAAGCGGTTCCAGTACGTCGCCGTTGCCGGTAAGGATCAGCGTCACATCCTTGTCCGCGACGATCATCATCGCTTCTAAATTGCGCAGATATTTGTCGGTGCGCCAGTCCTTCGCCAACTCGACGGCGGAGCGCATCAACTGACCGTTGTGGCGCTCCAGCTTGGCTTCCAGCCGTTCGAACAGAGTGAAGGCGTCGGCGGTGGCGCCCGCGAAGCCGCCGATCACGCTGCCGTCATGCAGGCGGCGGACCTTGCGGGCATTGGGCTTCATCACCGTCTGACCCATGGAAACCTGGCCGTCGCCCGCGACGACGACCTTTCCATTCTTGCGGACGGACATGATGGTGGTGCCATGCCAGACGGGCATGGAGGCGCTGCGTTGGTCGTTCATGACGCGGCATATGGGACGCGGTGGCGCGTCGTGCAAGCCGGGCGGGGCAACGCGCCCAAGCGTGTCATTTCAGCGACAATTTTCTTACAAAATGTTCAGGAACATAAGTCGATCAATTGACTTGATGCACTGCAACATGAATTATCAACGTCCCACATTCGATGGGGAGGACAATATGACTCTCAAGGCCAGAGCACAGGAAAAGGTCGAACGCGCGGGTATCTCGAACTACTCGTTCGATCAGGAAGTGCTGGTCATGTGTGGGGTGCGCTATACCATCGAAGCGTGCGAATGCGGCGAGCCTGAGTGCGACGGCGTTCGCCTGCGCAAGAACGCGACCGCGATCGGTCGCATCCTTCAATAGACTTTGGCGCGTCAGCGCATGGCGTCCTTGCCAGCGCGACCGACCAATTCAATGTCCCGGCCGACGCCCTGCACCGTATTGCACGCGGCAAGGGTGGTGAGAAGCAGACTGCCGATCAGGCACGCGATAGTAGGACGCATAAAGGGTTCACTCCGAAGTGGTCAGCCATTTATAAGCGGCGACCCGGGACGAGGGAAAGCATTTTGCGGCAAATCGGCAGCAGGATATTGACAGGGCGCGCCGCCAATGCCAATGGCCGCCTCCTCCTTAAAGGGGGCGCGTAGCTCAGTGGTAGAGCACACCCTTCACACGGGTGGGGTCGCAGGTTCAATCCCTGCCGCGCCCACCATGATCCGGGGATCATGGCAGGACAGATTATTTCCCGGCATTGATTTTTTCTAATCCGTCGCGTTAAACCGGCGGCATGAAACGACGCGTACGCGCGTTGCTTGGAAAGGATCGTCTTGGCCCCTATTCTTAAATCCGGCGCTGCCCTTGGCGCGCTGCTGCTGTCTTCAGTTCCAGTCGCCCAGGCGCAGGAGATGCTGACGTTAGGGCGCGTCTTTGCCAGTCCCGACCTGGCCGGGCCGCAGCCGCGCGCGTTGAAATTGTCGCCCGATGGATCGCTAGTGACGTTGCTGAAACCGCGCGCGGACGAAAAGGAACGGCTCGATCTGTGGGCGATCGACAGCAAAACCGGCGCTGAGCGGATGCTGGTCGATTCGAAGAAGACCGGCAGCGGCGCGGACCTGTCCGAAGCGGAAAAGATGCAGCGCGAGCGGGATCGATCCGTGGCGGGGAGTACGGGCATCACCAGCTATGATTGGGCGCCCGATGGAAAGAGCATATTGGTGCCGGTGGATGGCGATCTGTATCTGGCCGGGCTGGACGGCAAGGTCACGCGCCTGACCGATACGCCCGATGGCGAGTTGAACGGCGTGGTCAGCCCCAAGGGCGGATTTGTGTCCTTCGTGCGTGGCGGCAATCTGTTTACGCAGCCGGTGGGCGGCAAGGAGCGCCAGTTGACGCAGGGGGCGAGCGACACGCTGAGTTGGGGCGTGGCCGAGTTTGTCGCGCAGGAGGAAATGGACCGGCGCACCGGTTACTGGTGGTCGCCCGATGATGCGCTGATTGCCGTCGCCCGTGTCGATGAAAGCCCGGTCGGCATCGTCACCCGCACCGCGATCGGCGGAGAAGGGACGAAAGTCTATCAGCAGCGCTATCCCGCCGCCGGAACGCCTAATGCGATCGTCGATCTTTTCGTGATGAAGCCGGACGGGTCGGGGCAGGTGCAGGTCGATCTGGGCGCGGACAAGAATGTGTATCTGGCGCGGGTCGATTGGGCGAAGGATGGCCGGACGCTTTACGTACAGCGGGAGAGCCGGGACCAGAAGCGGCTCGACCTGTTGGCGGTCGATCCCGCCACCGGCAAGGCGCGGGTGGTGCTGACGGAAACGGCGAAAAGCTGGATCAATCTGTCGAACAATTTCCATGCCTTGAAGGATGGCAGTTTCCTGTGGTGGTCGGAGAAGAGCGGGCACGGGCATCTTTACCGGGTAAGCGGCGCAAAATGGACGGCGTTGACCAGCGGCGCCTGGGAAGTGCGCGATGTTGTGGGCGTGGATGAGGGCAAGGGGCTGGTCTATTTCACCGGCAACCGCGAAACGCCGCTGGAGCAACAACTCTATGTCGCGCCGCTGGGCAAGCCGGGTCAGGCGCGGGCGCTGACCGCCAAGGGCTGGTGGAACGACGCAGTGATGGACGGCGCGGCGAGCCGGGTCGTGGTGACGCGCCAGAATACGGACCAGCCCAAGCAGGTCTATCTGGCCGACAGCGCGGGCAAGCAGTTGCAGTGGCTGTCGGAAAATGCGCTGACGGGCAGCCACCCCTATGCGCCCTATGTCGCGGGTCATGTGAAGACGACATTCGGCACGGTGAAGGCGGCGGACGGATCGACGCTCTATACCAAGATCATGACGCCGAAGATGGAGGCGGGTAAACGCTATCCCGTCTTCATGATCCATTATGGCGGTCCGGGCGGCGGGCGGCAGGTGACGAACACATGGTCCGGCGCGCTGAACCAATATCTGGTGGATCGCGGCTGGATCGTCTTTGCGATGGACAATCGCGGCACGCCCGATCGCGGCAAGGCGTTCGAGGATCATCTCTATCGCGCCATGGGGTCGGTCGAGGTGGCAGACCAGTTGAAGGGCGTGGAATGGCTTAAGAGCCAACCCTTTGTGGACCCCAAGCGGATCGCCACCTATGGCTGGTCCTATGGCGGCTATATGTCGTTAAAGCTGCTGGAAAAGGCGCCGGGCGTCTTTGCCGCGGCGATTGCGGGCGCGCCGGTCACGAAGTGGGAACTGTATGACACCCACTATACCGAGCGTTATCTGGGCCAGCCGCAGGACAAGCCGAGCGCCTATCCTGCGTCGGGCGCGCTGGACGAGGCGGTAAAGATCAGCGACCCGCTGCTGCTGATCCACGGCATGTCGGACGACAATGTGGTGTTCGACAATTCGACCGCGCTGATGGCGAAGATGCAGGGCGCGGCGGTGCCGTTCGAGATGATGGCCTATCCGGGGCAGACCCATCGCGTTGGCGGGCCGGGCATCAGCGTGCATCTGTGGAAGACGATCGAGGGGTTTCTGGCGCGGCGTGGGGTGTCGCCGGACGCCGCTGAACGGTAAGTAAGTTTCCCGGCCTGCGCTGAGGGACCACTATTGCGACGCAACGTCGTGGCGCAATAGACGCGCTTGCGCGCAACAAAGGGCTTGTCACTGGACAAATGGCGCAAGGACGCTATGCGCCACCCCGCAATCTAAGTGCATAAGTGGAGTGTTAAGTCATGGGTTACAGGGTCGTCGTCGTGGGAGCCACCGGGAATGTGGGCCGCGAAATGCTGACCATTCTCGCCGAGCGCGAGTTCCCGATTGACGAGATCGCGGCGGTCGCTTCGTCGCGGTCGCAGGGGCTGACCATCGATTTTGGTGAGACCGGCAAAACCATCAAATGCCAGAATATCGAACATTTCGATTTCACCGGATGGGATATCGCCCTGTTCGCGGCGGGCAGCGGCCCGACCGAAATCCATGCGCCCAAGGCGGCGGCGGCCGGTTGCGTCGTGATCGACAATAGTTCGCTCTATCGCATGGACCCGGACGTGCCCTTGATCGTGCCCGAAGTGAACCCGGATGCGATCGACGGGTATAAGAAGAAGAACATCATCGCCAACCCCAACTGCTCGACCGCACAGATGGTCGTCGCGTTGAAGCCGCTGCATGACGCAGCGAAGATCAAGCGCGTGGTCGTGTCGACCTACCAGTCGGTGTCGGGTGCGGGCAAGGCGGGCATGGACGAACTGTTCGAGCAGAGCCGTAACATCTTCGTCGGCGATCCGGCCGAGCCTAAGAAGTTCACCAAGCAGATTGCCTTCAACGTGATCCCGCATATCGACGTTTTCCTGGACGATGGATCGACCAAGGAAGAATGGAAGATGGTCGCGGAAACCAAGAAGATCCTCGACCCCAAGGTGAAGGTCACCGCGACCTGCGTGCGCGTGCCGGTGTTCGTCGGCCATTCGGAATCGATCAATATCGAGTTCGAGAATGAGATTTCCGCCAAGGAAGCGCAGGACATATTGCGTGAAGCGCCCGGCATCATGCTGGTCGATAAACGCGAGGATGGCGGATATATCACGCCGATCGAATGTGTCGGCGATTTCGCGACCTTCATCAGTCGCGTGCGGGAAGATTCGACGATCGAAAACGGCATCAACCTGTGGTGCGTCAGCGATAATTTGCGCAAGGGCGCGGCGCTGAACGCGGTGCAGATCGCCGAACTGCTGGGTCGTCGTCACCTCAAGAAGGGGTGATCCGGCATCCTTGTCGCCATGCTATCATCATGATAGCATGGCGACATGGGCCAGGTTTTGATCCGCAATCTCGATGACAGCCTTATCGCGGCCTATCGCGAGTTGGCGGCCCGCAACCAGCGGTCGCTGGAGGCGGAATTGCGCGACGCGCTGACGCGCGCACGACCGATGACGAGTGAGCGCCTGCATGCAACGCTCGCGCGGCTCGAAACCATCCGTGCCATGACGCCAAGGCAGGTGCGGCAAACCCCGGCCGAGGATTTGCTGTGGGATGACGATCGCCCCTGATGCTGGTGGTCGATACGAGCGTGGCGGCCCGTTGGGTTATTGGCGGGGACGATCCGCTGGCGTCAGGCGAAACCGCCGTGGCACTTACGCTCCTAACGCGTCGTATCATTGCGCCCGACCTCCTGACCGCCGAATTTGCTAATGTGATGTGGAAGAAGGTGCGCGCGAAGGAAATCGACGCGACCCAAGCACGGGAATCCGTGGCCATCCTGCCCGATCTCATCGACCTGATCCCGACTGCGCAACTTGCCGGTCGTGCGCTGGACATCAGTCTAGCGCTGGACCATCCGGCTTATGACTGCTTCTTTCTTGCCACCGCCGAGATGCTGGAAACGGTCGTTGTGACGGCGGACCGCAAGCTTGTCCGTCGCTGCGCCGATACGCCCTTTGCGGCGCTGGTTTTGGGCTTGATGGATCGTACCTGCTGGTCGGACTGGCAGGATAGCCCCCTTGCGCCCTAGCGCCCGACACCATATCGGCATTGCGCCTCAGCCCGATAAGGAACAGCCCAATGACCGACCTGCCGATCGAACGCCATGAGATCACGGGTTTCGACGGGCTGCCGATCGCGGTGCATATGGTGGGAGAAGGCCGCGACCTGGTGCTGATCCATGGCTATTTTTCCAACGCCTATACGAACTGGATCCGTTACGGCCACGCGGCCAAGCTGGTGGAGGCGGGCTTTCGTCTGATCCTGCCGGACCTGCGCGGCCATGGGGAGAGCGCCAAGCCGCATGATCCCGCCGCCTATCCCGCCGACGCGCTGACGGACGACAATCTGGGGCTGGTCGCGCAATTGGGGCTGACCGATTATGATCTGGGGGGCTATTCGCTGGGCGCGCGCACGACGGTGCGGATGCTGGCGCGGGGGGCGACGCCGCGGCGCGTGATCCTGGCGGGGATGGGTCTGCGCGGCCTCGTCCAGACGCTCGACAATGGCGGCTATTATCGCAACGTCCTCACCAACCTCGGCACCTTCGAGCGCGGCACGTCGCAATGGATGACCGAAGCCTTTCTGAAGACCACCAAGGGCGATCCGGTGGCGTTGCTCAATATCCTCAACACCTTCGTCGATACCGACGAAGCGACAATCGCGGGTTTCCCGCAGCCCACCGTCGTGATCTGCGGCGCGGACGATCGCGACAATGGTGTGGCGCAGGAGCTGGCCGATGTGCTGCCCGATGGCCGCTATGTCGAAGTGCCGGGCAATCATATGAACGCCGTCACCCGGAAGGAACTGGGCCAGGCGATGGTCGATTTCCTCACCGCTTGACTGTATCGCTTCACCAAGCCACCTTCCCTGCATAACCGATCAGGGGAATTTCATGAAAATCGCGATTTCGCTGGCCGCGCTTGCGGCCGCCCTCGTTGCTTCGCCGGTGATGGCGCAGACGGCGACACCAGCTGCTTCGGCCACCACGCCGACCGCTGCCGAAGCCGACGCGTTCCTTGCCAAGGCGGAGAAGGCGCTGTTCGATCAGTCGATTATCGGCAGCCGCGCAGCGTGGATCAACGCGACCTATATCACCGAGGATACGGACGCGATCGCTTCCTATTTTGGCGCTATCAGCACGAAGCAGCAGGTCGACTATGCGCTGGAAGCGGCGAAATATGCGACCGCACCGGGGCTGAGCATCGAAACGAAGCGACGGCTGACGCTGCTGCGCACCGCGCTGACGCTGCCTGCGCCGACGACGCCGGGCGCAGCCGAGCAGTTGAACGACCTGTCGACAAAGCTCAAGTCCAGCTATGGCAAGGGCAAAGGCACGCTGAAAGGCCAGCCGATCAACGGCAGCGACATCGAAGAGCAGATGGGGGTCAACCGCAACCCCGACGAACTCAAGGAAATGTGGGTCAGCTGGCATGACAATGTCGGTGCGCCGATGCGGACCGACTATGCCAAGATGGTCGATATCGCCAATGCGGGCGCCAAGGAACTGGGCTTTGCCGATACCGGCGCGATGTGGCGGTCCAAATATGACATGCCCGCCGACGATTTCGCCAAGCTGACCGACAAGATTTGGGCGGAGGTCAAGCCGCTCTACGACGACCTGCATTGCTATACCCGCACCAAGCTGAACGAGAAATATGGCGATGCGGTGCAGCCCAAGACCGGGCCGATCCGCGCCGACCTGCTGGGCAATATGTGGGCGCAGGAATGGGGCAATATCTATGATGTCGTGGCGCCGCAGGGCGCGGGCGACCTGGGTTTTGATACGACCGACCTGCTTGTCGCCAAGGGCTATGACCCGATCAAGATGGTGAAGGCGGGCGAAGGCTTCTATAGTTCGCTGGGCTTCGATCCGCTGCCGCAGACCTTCTGGGAGCGGTCGCAAATCACCAAGCCGCGCGACCGGGAGGTCATCTGCCATGCCTCTGCCTGGGATATGGACAATAAGAACGATATCCGCATCAAGATGTGCACGAAGGTAAATGGCGACGATTTCGTCACCATCCATCACGAGCTGGGCCATAATTATTATCAGCGCGCCTATCAGAAACAAAATCAGCTCTATCTGGATGGGGCCAATGACGGCTTCCATGAAGCGATCGGCGATTTCGTTGCCCTGTCGATCACGCCGGACTATCTGGTGAAGATCGGCCTGCTCGATCCGGCCAAGGTGCCGGGGGCGGACAAGGATCTGGGCCTGTTGCTGCGCCAGGCGATGGACAAGGTCGCCTTTCTGCCGTTCGGCCTTTTGATCGACAAATGGCGCTGGGGCGTGTTCGACGGATCGATCCCGCAGAGCCAGTATGAAAAGGGCTGGACCGACCTGCGCCTGCAATATCAGGGCATCATACCGCCGGTGCAGCGCGACGAAACGAAGTTCGATGCGGGCGGCAAATATCATATTCCCGGCAATACGCCTTATACGCGCTATTTCCTGGCGCGGGTGTTGCAGTTCCAATTCTACGAGGCGGCGTGCAAGCAGGCCGGGTGGAAAGGCCCGCTGCATCGTTGTTCCTTCTATGGCAACAAGGCGGTCGGCGCGAAATTGAACGCAATGCTGGAAATGGGCGCGTCGAAGCCCTGGCCCGACGCCTTGCAAGCCTTTACCGGCAGCCGCGAGATGTCAGGCAAGGCGTTGGTCAATTATTTCGCACCATTGCAGAAGTGGTTGGTTCAACAGAATAAAGGCAAGTCTTGCGGCTGGTAAGTCCGACTAAATCTTGGTAAACGGCTGGCCCATGAGTGTGCCAGCCGTCGTCCTTTCGCTGTTGTTCGGTATCAGTTTGGTCATGGCTATCGCCATGGCGGTCGCCTGGCTGCATTTTGGTCGGCAAAAACATGTTCTGACCTGGACCGCGTCCTATGCCGTGGCAGTATTTCAGTGGCTGGCCAATGCTGGCGGTTTCTTTTGGAAGAATGGACTGTTGTTCGGACTGGCGGGCGTCGGGCTGGTGACCAGCGCGTCCCTGCTGGCGATCGGCATTCGCCAGCGGTCGGGCCGCCCAGTTCCGCTGCGCCTTTTCGGCATTCCCGCCGCCGTCGCGGCGTCCGCGACGGCCATCGCCATCTCGCCCTTCGGTAACGAGGCGATGCAGGGGATGATCATCCCGGCCTTCGTCGGAGTATTGGTCGCCATCAGCGCGGTATCACTGTGGCCCAGGGATCGGGCTTTCACGCCGCCCGAACTGGCCTTTTTCTCGATCCTCGTCCTCTTCGCGCTGGCGCAGGCGGGGTTGGCGATCGCCGCCTTGCGCATCACCGGGCCGGAGCAGGGTAAGGATCTGTATCGCGCGATATTGGGCGTCATCGTGCCGACCATCTATACCGGAACCGGGGTTGCCGCCGTGCTGGTCGTCGCGGGCGACCTGGCGCAGCAATTGCGCCGCCAGATACGCCATGATCCGCTGACCGACGTGTTCAACCGGCGCGGGCTGGACGAAGCGGCGACGCGGGCGATCGCGCAGGCGCGGCGGCATGGGCGGCCGTTGGCGCTGGTCGTATGCGACCTGGACGGGTTCAAGATGTTGAACGACAGCCACGGTCATATCGCAGGCGACCAGGCGCTGCGCGGCTTTGCGCAGTTGTTGAACAATGCCGTGCGCCGGGGCGACGTAGTAGGCCGCATGGGCGGCGACGAGTTCGGGCTGTTGCTGTTGGATACGGATGCCAGTGCCGCGGCCGAAGTGATGGAGCGGGTGCGGGCGCAGGTCGGCCACCTGACCCTGCCGCGTTTTCCCGAAGCCTGGCTGCGTGCCAGTTTCGGCGTGTCCGAACTGGCCCCCGCCGATGCGCAACTGGAAGACCTGGTCGCCCGCGCCGACGCCGCGCTCTATGCCGCCAAGAAGGACGGCAAGGATCGCATCAGCATCTGGCGCGACGCGGCCTGAACCGCTTTAGCGGAACGGCGGTTCGTTGAAGGCGCGCAGCTTGCGGCTGTGCAGTTTCGCGCCTTCCTCACGGAGCAATTCGCAGGTCATCAGCCCGACGCGCAAATGGCTGGCGATCGCTTCTTCGTAGAAACGGTTCGCCTGTCCCGGCAGCTTCAATTCACCGTGGATCGGCTTGTCCGACACGCAGAGTAGCGTGCCGTAGGGGACGCGGAAGCGATAGCCCTGCGCGGCGATGGTGGCCAATTCCATGTCGATGCCGACCGCGCGGGACAGGCTGAACCGTAGGGCGGAACTGGAATAGCGCAATTCCCAGTTGCGATCGTCGGTGGTGACGACGGTGCCGGTGCGCAGGCGGCGCTTGAAATCCTCCGGATCGCTGTGGCCCAACACGGCTTCGGCCGCCTGCGCCATCGCGACCTGCACTTCGGCGATGGCGGGCACCGGGATTTCCGGTGGCAACATCGCGTCCAGCACATGATCGTCGCGCAAATAGGCGTGGGCCAGCACATAGTCGCCGATCCGTTGGCTGGGGCGCAGGCCGCCGCAATGGCCGATCATCAGCCAGGCTTCGGGCCGCACGACGGCCAGATGATCGCAGATCGTCTTGGCGTTGGACGGGCCGACGCCGATATTGACGAGCGTGATGCCGCTGCGGTCCGGGGCGATCAGGTGATAGGCGGGCATCTGGTGTCGGCGCCAGGCGCTGTCGGCGATCATCCGCGCGGGATCGGCGGTTTCGGGCGTCACATATACGCCGCCCGCGCCTGACAGCGCGGTATAGCGGCTGCCGTCACGCTGCAATTCGTCGCAGGCCCAGGCCACGAATTCATCGACATAGCGGTGATAGTTGGTGAACAGGATGTAACGCTGCACGTGCTCGGCCGGGGTGCCGGTATAATGTTTGAGACGCGCCAGCGAAAAGTCTGTGCGCAACCCGTCGAACAGGGCCAGTGGGCGATCGCCATCTACATCCGGCATGAACAGTCCGTCGGCGATCTCATCCCCAATTTCGGCCAGTTCGGTGGTGGGGAAATGGCGGGCGAGTTCGGTGGGGGGCGTGCCGTCCAGCGCGCTCATATCCAGCCCGTCGAGCACATAGGGGAAGGGGATGGCCTGTTCGCTCAGGCCCGTTTCGACCGCCACGCCATAGTCGCGGACCAGCAGGTCCACCTGTTCGGCCAGATAGTCGGCGAACATGGTGGGCCGGGTGACGGTGGTGACGTAACGCCCCGGCTTCGACAGGCGCGCGAAGGAGCGGCCCGGCGGCGGCGCATCGCTGTCGCCATGATAGGTGATACGTAATTCGGGATAGCAAAAGCGCCGGTCGGTCTTCGCCTCAGGCGGTGGGACGCTGCCGTCGCGGGCATAGGCCCGCATCGCTTCCCGCAGATTTTCGATGGATGTCTGATAGATAAGGTCGAGCTGTGCGACCGCCTTGCTGCCGATGCTTTGTGTCATCGCCCCCTGTTAACGCCTTTGCGTGACGGAAGGAAGACGCAGCGTGCCGATCACGCAGCGGACTTAAAATCCGCTGCGTGATCCGTAGATAATCAGAGCTGTTCCAGCATATGGTCGGCCGATGACACCTTGAAGTCGCCGGGTTGTTCGACATTCAATTCCAGCACGACGCCGTCCTTGACGATCATCGAGAAACGCTGGCCGCGCGTGCCGAGGCCGAACTTGCTGCCATCCATGGTCAGGCCCACGGCCTTGGCGAAATCGGCGTTGCCGTCGGCGAGCATCGTGACCTTGCCATCCGTACCGGCCGACTTGCCCCAAGCGCCCATGACGAAGGCGTCGTTGACGGCGGTGCAGGCGATTTCGTCCACGCCCTTGGCTTTCAATGCCTCGCTCTTGTCCACGAAGCCGGGCAGATGCTTCGCCGAGCAGGTCGGCGTGAAGGCGCCGGGCACGGAAAAGATGGCGACGGTCTTGCCCGCGAAATACTCTTCCGACGACACGGCTTCGGGGCCATTTTCGGTCATCTTGGTGAAGGTCGTGCTGGGAAGGCGATCGCCTTTGGAAATGGTCATGCTTATGTCTCCTGCGCCTGTAACGGGCGGGAGGTCGGCGCTCGACCGTCCACTGTCAAGACGCGCGCATGGGAATATGTCGCAACGCCCGATGCGTGCGACGTGCGTCCTTGGCAAGGCGAAGCGGCTCTCTATATTCAGGCGATGACCCAGGCGCGTTTCTATGGCGGGCATTTCCTGCTCGCCCTCCCCGGCATGGAGGACATGCGGTTCAACCATTCGGTGGTGGCGTTGTGCGTCCATGACGAAGAGGGCGCATTCGGCATTGCAGTGGGCGACGAGATGGAGGGGGTGACCCTGCGCGAACTGCTCGAAAGTTTCGACATCGACGGCAGCAAGGTGGCCGACACGCCGGTGTTGCGCGGCGGGCCGGTCGAACCGCGCCGCGGGTTCGTGCTGCATTCGCTGGATTGGGGCGGGCAGGACATGGTGCAGATCGGCGACCGTTGGGGCGTGTCGGGATCGCTCGACATATTGAAGGCGATTGCGGAGGGCCGGGGGCCAAGCCGCTATCTGGTCGCACTGGGCTATGCCGGTTGGGGCGCAGGGCAGTTGGAGCAAGAAATGCATGGCGAGAGCTGGTTCCTGGCCGATGGCGATCCAGCGCTATTATTTGATACGCCAACCCCGCGCCGTTGGGCGGCCGCCTATGCGGCGGCCGGGGTCGATGCGTCGCATCTCGTATCGGGCGCGGGTTCGGCCTAAGCCGTCCATCCCCCGGGACAGGCACATAAAGAAATCTTTATATAAGTTGCCATCGACGCCGCCGGTTGGTAAGGCGCTTGCCATCGCCGCTGCCAGTCCTGTGCTGGCGGGGCACAATTCTAAGCTGACGGAGATACGATCGTGGCCACTGCACCCGCCACTCAGGCGCAGGATTATGTGATCGCCGATATCGCCCTTGCCGCCTTTGGGCGCAAGGAAATGGACATCGCCGAAACCGAAATGCCCGGCCTGATGGCGCTGCGCGCCGAATTCGGCCCGTCGCAGCCGCTCAAGGGCGCGCGCATCACCGGCTCGCTGCACATGACGATCCAGACTGCCGTTCTGATCGAAACGCTGACGGCGCTGGGCGCGGAAGTGCGCTGGGCGACCTGCAACATCTATTCGACGCAGGACCATGCCGCCGCCGCGATCGCCGCGTCGGGCGTGCCGGTCTTTGCGATCAAGGGCGAGACGCTCGAAGAATATTGGGACTATGTCGAGCGCATCTTCGACTGGCACAATCATGAGTCCGGCGTCTGCAACATGATCCTGGACGATGGCGGCGACGCCACCATGTTCGCGCTGTGGGGCGCGCGCGTCGAGGCCGGTGAAGAATTGTTCACGCCGTCCAACGAAGAAGAGGAAATCTTCGTAAAGACGCTCAAGCGCGTGCTGGCCGAACGCCCCGGCTTCCTGACCAAGACGGTCGCGAGCATCAAGGGCGTGTCGGAAGAGACGACGACCGGCGTTCACCGCCTGTATGAGCTGAGCAAGAAGGGCAAGCTGCCCTTCCCGGCGATCAACGTGAACGACAGCGTCACCAAGTCGAAGTTCGACAATCTCTACGGCTGCAAGGAAAGCTTGGTGGACGCGATCCGTCGCGGCACCGACGTCATGCTGGCGGGCAAGATCGCCTGCGTCGCGGGCTTCGGCGATGTCGGCAAGGGCAGCGCTGCCTCGCTCCGCAATGGCGGCGCGCGCGTGCTGGTGACCGAAGTCGATCCGATCTGCGCGCTGCAGGCGGCGATGGAAGGCTATGAAGTCTTGACGATGGAAGAGGCCGCACCGCGCGCCGACATCTTCGTCACTGCTACCGGCAATGAAGGCGTGCTGACCGTCGACCATATGCGCGCGATGAAGAATATGGCGATCGTATCCAACATCGGCCATTTCGACAGCGAGATCGAGATTGCGGGTCTGTCCAACATGAAGTGGACCGAGATCAAGCCGCAGGTCGATGAAGTCGAATTCCCCGACGGCAAGAAGATCATCGTCCTGTCGAAGGGCCGCCTGGTCAACCTGGGCAACGCCACCGGCCACCCCAGCTTCGTGATGTCGGCCAGCTTCACAAACCAGACGCTGGCGCAGATCGAACTGTGGACCAAGAGCGAGCAATATAAGAACGACGTCTATGTGCTGCCCAAGCATCTGGACGAGAAGGTCGCCGAACTGCATCTTGAAAAGTTGGGCGTGAAGCTGACCAAGCTGAGCCAGAAGCAGGCCGATTATATCGGCGTGCCGGTGGAAGGCCCGTTCAAGCCGGATCATTACCGCTATTAAGGCGGGCCTGGGTGCCCCGGCGCAGGCCGGGGAACGGCGTCTTTCGATGATCCGGTCAACCCCTATGGTAAATGAACGAACAGAAGGGAGGCGGCGACGTCTCCCTTTTTCTTGCGCGACCGCTTTCCGATGCGATCGATCTGCGTTAGGCCCAACCGGCTTATGAACAGGGACAGGCAGGTCGCGCGGGTCGGGGGACGGATGTCATGACGACATTGTCTCCCTATGCCGCCATCATCTTCGGCGTGGTACTGGCCGGATGGCTGGGTGCGGCCGTGTGGGCCTTGCTCAGCGGGCAGCGGATGCGGCGCGAAGGCACCCACGCGCAGGGCAAGCTCGACCGGCTGACCATGTTGCTGGCGTCGGCCCCGGCTGCGCCGATCATCATTCACCCCGACGGGCGGCTGGAGGCGGCCGATCGCTTAGCCAAATGGCTGGGCAAGCCGCGCGTGCCGACCTTCGCGTCCGAACTGACCGCATCCGATGGCGGGTTGGAGCCGGAAGACGCCGCCGCACTGGCGCTGGAGATCGCGTCGGCGCAACGAGCGGGCAAGAGTTTCGCGCTGCCGGTGCGCGGGATGGGATCGGCGCGGCTGCTGCTGGTGCGTGGCGCGCCTGCGGGGCCGGGCATTGCGGAGAGCGGCGGCGTCATCCTGTGGATATTCGACGCGACCGACAGCCAGGCGGAGATCCAGACCTTGCGCGGGCATGTCGAGCAATTGCGCGACGCGCTGGAGGCGCTGGCGGGGCTGGTGGAGGCCGCGCCCTTCCCGATGTGGCATCGCACGCCCGACCTGCGGCTGAGCTTAGTTAACAGTGCCTATGTGCGCGCCGTCGATGCAGCGGGCGCGGGCGATGTCATCACGCATGGCACCGAACTGGTCGAAACCGTCGCGGGCCTGACGCCCGAGGCCGCCGCTGCCGACGCGATCGCCCGCGACGAGCCGGTCGAGCGCATGGTGCCCGCCACGATCGACGGCGAACGGCGCACGATGCGCGTGGTCGACGTGCCGCTGGGCGCCGCCGGCGTCGCGGGCTATGCCGTCGATCAGCATGAACTGGAACAGGCGCGGGTCGAGCATCGGCGGTTGCAGGCGGCGCAGCGCGACCTGCTGGACCGGCTGTCGGCCGGCGTGGCGCAGTTCGGTCCGGATCGGGCGCTGCGCTTCTGGAACCAGCCTTTCATCAGCCTGTTCGGCCTGCATCAGGACGCTCTGGCGGACGCGCCGCCGTTCGAACGCGTGCTGGACCAGATGCGCGACGCGCGCCGCTTGCCCGAGCATCGCGACTTTCCCGCCTGGCGCGCGGAGCGGCGACAATGGTTCCTGTCGCCCGAACCGCTGGAGGAAAATTGGCTGCTGCAGGACGGGACGCATCTGCGCGTCTATGCCCAGCCGCTGCCTGATGGCGGGCTGCTGCTGATCTTCGAGGATCGCACCGAGCAGGTGCAATTGTCGAGCGCGCGCGACACGTTGCTGCGGGTGCGCACCGCGACCTTCGACAATCTGTTTAAATCGATCGGGGTCTTTTCCTCCGACGGACGCTTGCAGATGTGGAACAGCCGGTTCCGCACCATCTGGGGCGCGAATGAGGAATTGCTGGCGGGCCACCCGCGTATCGACGATCTGATGCGAGCGGTGCAGGCGCAATTGACCAAGCCGGAACAGGCCAATCTGGTGCGCGAACTGGTGCGGGCCGCCACGGTGGAGCGCAAGCAACGCATGGGGCATGTCGGCTTTGCCGATGGGCAAATCTTTGAATTTGCGGCGATCCCGCTGCCCGATGGCAATGCGCTGTTCACGATGCTAGACGTGACCGATAGCCGCCGGGTGGAACAGGTGCTGCGCGACCGCAACAAGGCGCTGGAGCAGGCGGACAAGGTCAAGACCGCCTTCGTTACCAATATGAGCTACGAACTGCGCACCCCGCTCACCACCATTTCCGGGTTCGCGGAGATGATGAGCGCCGGTTACGCCGGGGATCTGAGCGCATCGGCGAAGGACTATGTCGACGGCATCCTCAAGAGTACGGCGCGGCTGTCGATGCTGATCGACAATGTGCTGGACCTGACGCAGGGGGAGGTCGGCACGCTGCCGATCGATCATGCGCGCGTGGACCTGGCCGCGGTGGTACGGGCGAGCGCGAACGCGATGACGATGGACGCGCAGGCCAAGGGGATCGCGGTCGAGGTGACGGTGCAGGACAGCCTGGGCGTAGTGTCCGGCGACGCCCGGCGGATCGGGCAGGCGATCGATCATCTGTTGGAAAACGCCATCCGCTATTGCGGCAAGAGCAGCCGCATCCTGCTGCATGGCGACGGCGTGGCGGACAAGGCGCGGATCGTCGTGTCCGATAACGGTCCCGGCATCCCGCCCGCGCAGCAAAAGGCGATCTTCGATCCCGCCGCCCGCGCCGGGCAGGCGCGCAAGGGCGGCCGGGCCGGGATCGGCCTGCCGCTGGCGCGCCAACTGGCCGAAGCGCATGGCGGGACGCTGGAACTGGTATCGGAAGCCGGGCGCGGCACCATGGCCGTGATCGAACTGCCGCGTGGCTGACGCATCCATGCAGATCGGCGGGGAAGCTGCGATGCTGGAGTTGGGGCGGCGGATCGCTGTCCATGCCCGGATCGGCGACGTCATCGCGCTGGAAGGCGGTTTGGGCGCGGGCAAGACGACGCTGGCGCGCGGCCTGTTGGAAGCCTTGGGGCTGGAAGGTGAAGCGCCCAGTCCCAGCTTCGCCATCGTCCAGCCCTATGACGTGCCGGAGGTGCGACTGCCGGTCGCGCATGTCGATCTCTACCGGCTGGACGATGCGGCGGAGGCCGAGGAACTGGCGCTGGGCGACTATCTGATGGACAGCCTGCTGATCATCGAATGGCCCGATCGACTGGGCGATGCTCTATGGCCGCATGCGCTGCGACTGACCATCGAGATGGAGGCGGATGACGCGCGGCGCTTGACAGCAGCCGTGCCGGACGCTTGGACGGAGCGATGGTCACAGATATGATCCCGCCCGCCGCCGCGCCCGCCTTCCTCGCCGACGCGGGATGGAGCGACGCCGCCATCGTCCCGCTCGCCGGTGACGCATCCTTCCGCCGCTATTTCCGCGTGATCGACGGCGGTCGCCGCGCCGTGTTGATGGATGCGCCGCCGCCGCATGAAGACCCGCGCCCGTTCATCGCTATTGCCGAACATCTGCTGGCAGACGGCTTCGCCGCGCCGCAGATATTGGCGCGCGACCTGGATCAGGGGCTGGTCTTGATCGAGGATTTCGGTGACCTGCGGGTCAAGGAGCATATGGACGCCGATCCCGACGCGGAGTTGGCGGTTTATGCGCGCGCGATCGACCTGTTGGCCGACCTGCATCGCCTGCCTGCCGCCGATGTGCCGCCCTATGACCGTGCCGTTTACCAGCGGGAAGTCGGGTTGCTGACCGAATGGTATTGCCCCGCCATCGGGCTGGATGTCGATGGCGACGCCTATGTGCGCGCCTGGGACGCGGTGCTGCCACTGGTGGAGCAGTCCGCCAGCCCGACGGTGACGGTGCTGCGCGACTATCATGCCGAAAATATCATGCTGATCGATGGTACGGCTTCCCATGGGCTGGGCCTGCTCGACTTTCAGGACGCATTGGCGGGGCACCCGGCCTATGATCTGGTGTCGCTGTTGCAGGACGCACGACGCGACGTGCCTGTCGCGGTGGAGGCGGCGATGCTGGCCCACTACAAAGCCGTAGCGTCCCCACCCGCCGATTTCGATGCCGCCTATGCGGTGCTGGGCGCGCAGCGCAATGCGAAGATCATCGGCATCTTCACCCGCCTGTGGAAGCGGGACGGCAAGCCGCGCTATCTGTCCTATCTGCCGCGTATGTGGGGGCTGCTGGAGCGTGACCTGGCCCATCCGGCGCTCGCGCCGGTCGCGGATTGGTTCGCCGCCAACATCCCCGCCGACAAGCGGCACAACGCGCTGGAGGCGTTCGCATCCGCATGATCGACACCGCCATGCTGATGGCCGCAGGCCTGGGCAAGCGCATGCGTCCGCTCACCGCCACCCGGCCCAAGCCTTTGGTGAAGGTGGCGGGCAAGCCGCTGATGGACCATGCGCTCGACCGGCTGGAGGCAGGCGGCATCCGCAAGGTCGTGGTCAACGTCCATTATCTGGCGGACACGGTGGAAGCGCATTTGAAGGCGCGCAAATGCGGGATGGATTTCACCGTATCGGACGAACGCGCCCAGTTGCTGGAAACCGGCGGTGGCTTGATCAAGGCCAATCCGTTGCTGGGCGACGCGCCTTTCTTCTGCGCCAATAGCGACAATCTGTGGATCGACGGGCCGCAGGAGACGCTGGGCATGATGCAGCGTGTCTGGGATTCCGAACGGATGGATGCGCTGTTGCTGCTGGTGCCGCTGGCGCGGGCGACCTGCCATAGCGGGCCGGGCGATTTCCACATGGATGCGAACGGACGGCTCAGTCGCCGCAAGACGGCGCATGTGGCGCCCTTCGTCTTTACCGGCGTGCAGATAATGTCGCCGACGCTGTTGGTCGATCCGCCGGGCGACGTCTTTTCCACTAATGTCTTCTGGAACCGCGCGATAGATGCCGGGCGGCTTTATGGTGTGTCGCATCAGGGATTGTGGTTCGACGTCGGCACGCCGCAGGCCATCCCGGTCGTGGAAGCCATGCTGACCCATGGGTGACAGGGGCCGCCCGGCGCTGTTTACCATTCCCGCGCATCGCGCCTTTGCCGACGCGCTGGTCGCGGGCCTGCTGGCGCAGCATCGCGGGGATCAGATGGCGCTGGCGCAGGGCATGGTGCTGCTGCCCAATAATCGCGCGATCCGGGCGGTGAGCGACGCCTTCGTCCGGCAATCGGGCGGCGGACTGCTGCTGCCGCGGCTGGTGGCGATCGGCGATCCTGACCTTGGCGAACAGGTCGGTGGCGCGCTCGATCCGCTGGGCGAGGCGGACCCGATCCCGGCCGCCGTGACGCCGATGCGCCGTCAGATGATCCTGGCGCGCATGGTGCAGGACGCCAAGCCCGACATCGATGCGGGCCAAGCGCTGCTGCTGGGGCAGGCGCTGGGCGCGGTGCTGGACCAGATGCAGATGGAGCGGGTTCCGCTGACCGCACTACGCGAGCTGACGCTGTCGGACGAACTGTCCCGACACTGGCAGACGTCGCTGCAATTGTTCGAGATATTGATCGGGCGCTGGCCGGGCGAACTGGCGCGGATCGGCTGCATCGACCTGGCCGATAGGCGCAACCGGCTGTTCGATCGGCTGGCGGCGCGCTGGACCGATCATCCGCCCCGCGGTTTCGTGGTGGCGGCGGGTATTTCGACCACCGCCCCCGCCGTCGCGGCGCTGCTGCGCCGGATCGGCGCGATGCCCGGTGGCATGGTGGTGTTTGCCGGTCTGGACCAGAATATGGACGATCCGGCATGGGATGCGATCGGCCCGTTCGATCCCGATCCGGTCACCGGTCGCGCACCTGCCGGGCATGAAAGCCACCCGCAATATGCGTTGAAGCGCCTGCTCGACGGCATGAGCGCGACGCGCGACGATGTCGCGCAATGGCGCTGGGGCAGTGAACATGATGCGCGGGCGGTGCGTGGGCGCAATATCTCCAACGCGATGCTGCCGCCCAAGCTGACGAGCCGCTGGCGCGACCTCAAGACCGCCGACCGATCGCTGGCCGGGGTCGAGGCGCTGGAGGTGGCGACGCCGGGCGAGGAGGCGCAGGCCATCGCCATCGCGCTGCGCGAGGCGCTGGAAACGCCCGAACGCACCGCCGCGCTGGTGACGCCCGATCGCCAGTTGGCGACCCGGGTGTCCGCGCATCTGCGCCGCTGGGGCATAGAGGCCGACGATTCGGCGGGGCAGCCTTTGTCGCGCCTGCCGCCCGGCACGCTGCTGATCGCCATGGCGCAGGCGGTGGCGGAGCGGTTCGCGCCGGTGCCGTTGCTGACCCTGCTCAAGCATCCGCTGGTGATGCGCGGCGACGCGCGACTGCCCTGGCTGGAGGGCGTGCGCGCGCTCGACCTGTTGCTGCGCGGGCCGCGGCCGCAGACGGGGCTGGTCGGTATCGATTTGCTGATGCATCCCCGCGCCGACGATCGGCAACGGGTGCTGCGCGAGCAGGTGCGCGAATGGTGGCCGCAGGCACGCGCGTTGCTGGAGCCATTGGAAAGCGCCTTTGCATCCGCCACCGATCTGGACGGGCAACTGGCAGCACTGCGTGAGCAGGCCGGTGCGCTGTCGGGCGATGCGGTCTGGGCTGGGCATCAGGGTCATGCCGCGGCCGACCTGTTCGCCGAGATGGAAGCCGCCGCGCCGGAAGGACCGCGTCAGGCCGATCCGCGTGCGTTGCCGGTATTGCTCGACCATATGCTGGGCGGCGTGTCGGTGCGACTGCCGCAGGGCGGGCATCCGCGCATACAAATTTTGGGCCTGATCGAAGCGCAACTGACGCAAGCCGACCTGATGATCCTGGGCGGGCTGAACGAAGGCACATGGCCCGGCCTGCCGTCGCCCGACCCGTGGCTGGCGCCGCGCATCCGCCGCGAACTGGGACTGCCGGGGCTGGAGACGCGCATTGGCCTTGCCGCCCATGATTTCGCCAGCGCATTGGGCGCCCCGCACGTCCTTATCACCCGCGCGCGGCGGGGCAGCGGGGGACCGGCGGTGGCGTCGCGCTTCTGGCTGCGGCTCAAGGCGATGGCCGGACCGCAATGGAAGTCGGCCGAGCGCTACGGCGGATTGGCGCAGGCGATCGACCGGCCTGCGAGCCATCACCCCCTCGGTCGCCCCGCGCCCGCGCCGCCGGTGTCGGTCCGGCCGACGGTGATCCCCGTGACCGATGTCGACCGGTTGAAGGCCGATCCCTACGCCTTTTACGCGCGCCGCGTGCTGCGGCTGTCGCGGCTCGACCCGGTGGACGCCGATGCTGGCCCGGCGTGGCGCGGCACGGCGGTGCATGACGTGCTGCAACAATGGGCGGAGGCGGGCGTGCTCGATCCGGTGGACCTGGAACAGCGCGCCCGCGCCATGTTCGACCGGCCCGAAGTCCATCCGTTGCTCAAGGCGCTCTGGCAACCGCGCCTGATCGAAGCGATCCGCTGGATCGCGACGGAAGTGGCCAAGGACAAAGCGGAAGGCCGCACCATCCTGGCCGTCGAGCAGGAAGGGCGGGCCGATATCGCCGGGGTCACGTTGATGGGCAAGGCTGACCGCATCGACCGGCTGGCCGATGGGCGCATCGGCATCATCGATTACAAGACCGGCAAACCGCCCAGCGCGCGGCAGGTGAAGGCAGGCTTTGCACTGCAATTGGGGCTGCTGGGCATCATCGCCGAGATGGGCGGGTTCGAAGGGCTTGCTCCCCATCCCCGGGCGGGGGATTTCGAATATTGGTCGCTCGCCAAGAAGGGCGACCAGTTCGGCTATCGCGAGCGCCCGGTCGATCCGATGGGCAAGCGCGACAAGATCGTCACCGATGCCTTCACCGCGCATGCGCATGAGCATTTCGAAGGCGTCGCCAATGACTTCCTGCTCGGCACGACGCCATTCCGGGCAGAGATCAATCCCGAGGTCGCCAATTATGGCGATTATGACCAGTTGATGCGGCTGGAGGAATGGTATGGCCGCGACGATGGTTAAGGCGCGCGCCCTCCAACGCCTGCTGGGCGATCAGGCGCGGGCGGCGGCGCCCGATGCGCATGTGTGGCTGTCGGCGTCGGCCGGGACGGGCAAGACCCATGTGCTGACGGCGCGCGTGTTCCGCCTGTTGCTACAGGGCGTGCGGCCGGAAAATATCCTGTGCCTGACCTTTACCAAGGCGGGCGCGGCGGAGATGGCCGATCGCATCCACGACCGGCTTGCCGCCTGGGTGCAGATGGACGAGCGCGATCTGTTCAACGATCTGGAGGCGCTGGGCGAAGCGTCCGGGCCGGAAGAGCGCGACTATGCCCGGCGGCTGTTTGCCGAAGTGCTGGAATCGACCGGCGGCGGGCTGCGGATTCAGACCATCCATGGTTTCTGCCAGCAATTGCTGACGGCTTTTCCGCTGGAAGCGGATCTGACCCCGGGATTCCGGCCGCTCGACCAGCGCGAACAGTCCAGCCTGGCGCGGCAGACGCTGGCCGACATGGTCGTGCGCGCGCATGATCTGGGCGACGCGACATTGATCGGCGCGTTGCAGGCGATGAGCCTGCGGCTGGGCGAAGGTGGGGCGGAGCAGTTTCTGTTGCGCTGCGCGGCGCGCGGCGATGCGCTGGACGCGTTGCCCAACGCGATCGGGCCGTGGCTGGCGAGCGAACTGGGCCTGCCCGATGGCGATATCGATCTATGGCTGGCCGACCAATGTTCCGACGCTTTGTTCGACATGCGGACGCTGGACGGGATCGTGCGCGCCAATGTGGAATGGGGCAAGGGGCGCGGGCTGGAGCGGTGCGACCGCATCGCGGCCTGGCGCGCGCTGGACCCGGCGGGGCGGGCGACGAGCCTGACCGATCTGCATCGCGCCTGGGCCAAGGCGGACGGCGACCTGATCGACGCCAAGGGATGGGTGCCGCCGACGGACGGCTATATCGAGATGGCGGCGCGATTGTACGACCGGTGCAGCGGGCTGATCGCGATGAAGCTGCGCGCCGATTATGCCGCGCTGTTGGGTCAGGCGCTCCATGCCGGGCGGGCCTATGCGCGCGATTATGCTCAGGCCAAGCGGTTGGCGGGGGCAGTCGATTTCGATGATCTGATCGCGCGCACCGCGGCGCTGCTGGAGCAGCCGGGGATTGCGGAATGGATACGCTATAAGCTGGACCAGCGAATCGACCATATATTGGTCGACGAAGCGCAGGACACCAACGCCGCGCAATGGCGCATCGTCCGCACGCTGGCGGAGGAGTTCTTCACGGTTGAATGGGAGGAGCGGCAGAAGGTCCGCACCATCTTCACCGTGGGTGATTTCAAGCAGGCGATCTTCGGCTTCCAAGGCACCAGCCCGCAGAATTTCGCCGCTGCGCAAATCTTGTTCGAGCGCGATGCGGGCCAGGCGGGGCATGATTTCTTCAACCTGTCGCTCGACCAGAGTTTCCGATCGACCCCGGCGGTGCTGGACGTCGTGGACCGCACGATCGCGACGCTGCGTGCCGAACGGCTGGGTATGGACCCCGGCGAGGTGCGGCACATCAGCGCCAACCGCCATCCGGGCGACGTGCAGCTATGGAAGCCTGTCATCGCTGGCCTGTCGGAGGATGCGGAGGGCGAAGAGGATTGGGCGGCCGACCAGGAACGGGTGCTGGCGGGCAAGATCGCGCGGCAGATCCGGCAGTGGATCGACGATGGACTGATGCTCGAAAGCCGGGGACGACCGGTGCGCGCGGGCGACATCATGATCTTGGTGCGCCGTCGCAGCGAACTCGCCCGGCTGATCGTCGCGCGCCTATATGAAGAGAAGGTGGCGGTGGCCGGGATCGACCGGCTGCGGCTCAACGCGCCGCTGGCGGTGCGCGATCTGCTAGCCGCGTTGCGCTTTGCGGTGCAGCCGGAGGACGAACTCAACCTAGCCTCCCTGCTGGTATCGCCGCTGATCGGTTGGACCCAGGACGAACTCATGATACGCCTGATCGGTCGGAAGACCGGCTTGTGGCGGCATTTGAACCGGACGCTGCCCGACAGCCTGTTGCAGCCTTTGCGCGACCTGCTGTCGGTGGCGGACCTCGTCACCCCCTATCGCTATCTGGAGGCGATATTGTCGGGGCCGATGGATGGGCGGCGGCGGCTGGTGGAGCGATTGGGGACGGAAGCGGCCGACCCGATCGAGGAGTTGCTGAACGCCGCACTGGCGTTCGAAAGCGACGATCATCCCTCGCTCCAGCGGTTCATCGACTGGTTCGACCGGGGCGAAGTAGAGATCGTGCGCGACGCGGCGGGGCAGGGCGACATGCTGCGCCTGCTGACCGTTCATGGCGCGAAGGGCTTGCAGGCGCCGATCGTCATCCTGGCTGACGCGTGCATGGACCCGGATGCCGGCAATCGCACGGATTCGCTGATCTGGAACGGGCTGCCCATCCTGGCCCCGCGTAAGGCGGAACGGCAGGGGCCGATCGGCGATGTGGCGGAAGCCGCGGCGCGGGTGGAGCGGGAGGAGCATTGGCGGCTGCTTTATGTCGCGCTGACCCGTGCAGAGGAAAAACTGATCGTCGCCGGATCGCTGGGGCCAAGAGCCAAGGGCGAGGTGAAGCCCGAAAGCTGGTATGCAGCGGTCGAGGGCGCGATGATCTCGCTTGGCGCAGAATGGGAGGCCGATCCGCTCTGGGGTGCGACCCGGCGCTGGCATGGGACCGAGATATTGCCGCCCAAGGCGATGGAGCCTGAAAGCGCCACCGCCGAGGTCACGGTCGCCGAACCGGCTTGGCTGCGCCAGCCTGCGCCCGCCGAATTGCGTCCACCCCGGCCTTTGGCGCCGTCCGCGCAGGTCGAGGACGACGTGCCCTATCCGCCCCCGACCCAGGCGATGCGCGCCGCGGCGGAGCGGGGCCGCTGGCTCCATGCGCTGTTCGAGCGGCTGCCCAACCTCCCCGCCGACCGGCGGCGGGATGCGGCGGATCGCTGGCTGGCGCAGCAGGGCGTGGACGATAGCGCCCAGCGGCATGACATCATCGACCAAGCGATCAAGGTCATCGAAGCGCCGGACTTTGCAGGCCTGTTCGGTCCCGACGCCCTGGCCGAAGCGCCGATCGCCGCCGTAGTGGGCGAGGCCGTGATCGCGGGCACGGTGGACCGGCTGCGCATCGGTCCAGATCGCGTCCAACTGGTGGATTTCAAGACCGGGCGGATCGCGCCGCTGACGGTCGAGGACGTGCCGACCGCGCATATCCGGCAGATGGCGGCCTATGTCGCCGCGCTGGGCGTGATCTTCCCGGATCGCAAGATCGAGGCGGGGTTGCTCTACACCAGCGCGCCGCGCCTCATCATCCTGCCGCCGTCGGTGCTGGCGGCCCACAAGCCCGGGCCCGCGCCGCTCGCAGCGCAAAAGCCGGACTATGTCCCTACGCAGGAGAATTTGCCGCTCTGGCCCGTTGAGCCTGATGCCCCCGCATCCTAGATAGCAGTTCAAATAAAGGAGATATCCCATGGCCACCAAGGCAGTTACCGACCTCAGCTTCCAGGACGACGTCATCAATTCGGACAAGCCCGTCCTTGTCGATTTCTGGGCCGAATGGTGCGGTCCGTGCAAGATGATCGGCCCGGCTCTGGAGGAAATCTCCGAGGAATTGGCCGACAAGGTCACGATCGCCAAGATCAACATCGACGAAAATCCCGACGCGCCGGGTCAATATGGCGTGCGCGGCATCCCGACGATGATCCTGTTCAAAAATGGCGAAGCCGCCGCAACCAAGGTCGGCGCCGCGCCCAAGAGCGCGCTCAAGGGCTGGATCGAAAGCGTTCTCTGACGCGGGCTGATGAACCGAAAAATGTGTTCCCGCGCATGCGGGAACTCAGTCCCGCCTGCGCGGGAACACATCTACGTCAGCGGGATCATTACCGACTGGGCATAGGCCGGACGATCCCGCAACCGGTCGTACCAGGCGCGGACATGCGGCACGTCGGGCCGCTCCATGTCGAGCGTGAAGAAGCTGTGGGCATAGACGCCCATCGGCACATCCGCGACACCGAATGCGACACCTGAAAGCCAAGGTTGCGCCGCCAGCGCCCGGTCGAGGATCAGCATGGCCGCGCCGGACGCTGCTGCGGATTGCGCCAGCAACTGTCCAACTCGCTGTTCGGGCTTGCGGCGCACCAGTTGCAGGAAGGCGTCCCGCTGCGCATCGGCAAAGCTGAACTGCCAGTCCATCCACTTGTCGCCCTGCGCCCGTTCCACCGGATCGACCGGCCACAGCGCCGGTGCGTAGCGCGCCGCCAGATAGCGCAGAATTGCGTTGGATTCCCACAGCGTCACGTCGCCATCCTCGATCGTGGGGATCAGCGCATTGGGGTTCATCGCCAGATAGCGCGCGTCCATGCCGAAGGGACCGCCGACGTCGTGGCGGACATAGGGCAGGCCGATTTCGTCGGCGAACCAGGCGACCTTCTTCACATTATGCGAGTTGAGCCGGCCCCAGATCGTCAGCATGGCATTCCCTTATGCAAGGAGCGTCGCTGCCGCCTTGTCCCACAACCGGCGCGAAGACGCGCCCATCAGCCCACGCCGCAGATCCCCCACGACATAGGGCGTACCGTCCGTCCGCTGGCAGCAACCGCCCGCTTCATTGACGAACAAAGTGCCCGCTGCATGATCCCAGGGCAGCGTCCGCGCGAAGACCGACACGTCATTCTGCCCCAGAACCAGGCGGGGATATTGTTCGGCGGCGCAGCGGGGAATGTCCACCAGCGTGAAACTGGCCTGCGCCCGACGCTCCATATCTTCGCGCTCGTTCGCCGACATGAAAAAGGTCGCCAGCGCAGCGATCGGCACGTCGCCACCGCTTTCGCGCGCCTGTACCCGTTCGCCATCGATATGGCTGCCGCCGCCCAGCATCGCATGGCACAGGCGCCCGGTCAGCGGGTCGAGTATCCATCCCGCCAGCGTCGTGCCGCCATCGGCCAGCGCGATGATGATGCCGAAGGGCGCCTGACCCGCTGCGAAATTGCCGGTGCCGTCGATCGGGTCGATGATCCAGTTGAGGCCATCGCCCGCGCGATCAAGAATGGCGGGGTCGGCGGCGCAGGCTTCCTCACCGATGATGCCCGCTTCGGGCAGGATCGCAGCCAGCCCTTGCGCCAGGCGGATTTCGCTTTCCTTGTCGGCGATGGTAACGAAGTCGTTCGCCGCCTTCTCGCTGATCTCGTCGCTCGCCAAATTCTGGTAGCGCGGCATGACGATGTCGCGGCCCACGGCCCGCATCAACGCGACGACGGGATCATGCAACTCCAGCATCAGCTGCGATAATCCGCGTTGATCGAGATATAGCCATGGGTGAGGTCGCAGGTCCACACCTGCGCCCGGCCTTCGCCCAGGCCCAGATCGACGCCGATCAGGATATCCTGTCCTTTAAGATGCGCGGCGACGGGCGCTTCGTCATAGCCTTCGACCGCAAGACCCCCGGTCGCCACCTGCGTCGCGCCGAAGCGGATCGACAGCGTGTCGCGATCGGCCGGTTCGCCCGCCTTGCCCACCGCCATGACGATGCGGCCCCAATTGGCGTCTTCGCCCGCGATGGCGGTCTTCACGAGCGGGGAGTTGGCGATGGAGAGCGCGATGCGGTGCGCGCTGGCGTCGCTTTCCGCGCCCTCGACGCTGATATCGATGAACTTGGTCGCGCCTTCGCCGTCGCGCACCACCAGATGGGCAAGCTGGCGACACAGGTCGCTCAGCGCAGCGTGGAAGGCATCCGCTCCGGCGTCGTCCATGGACCCAAGCGGCGCATTGCCCGCCTTGCCGGTGGCGAAGGCCAATACCGTGTCGCTGGTCGACGTGTCGCTATCGACCGTGATGCAGGAGAAAGTCCGCTTGTTGGCCGCCGAGAGCATCTGTTGCAACAGCGCCGGGTCGATCGCTGCGTCGGTGAAGATATAGCCCAGCATCGTCGCCATGTCCGGCGCGATCATGCCCGATCCCTTGATGATGCCGACCAGTTCGACGCGCTGATCGCCGATCATCGCGGAGACATGCGCGCCCTTGGCGAAGGTGTCGGTGGTGCCAATCGTGGTCGCCGCCTCTTCCCAACCGCAAGGCGTGGCGGTGAAGGCCGCTTCCAGACCTGCTTCGGCCTTGTCGATCGGCAACGGCACCCCGATCACGCCGGTGGAGGACACAAGGATGTCGGAGGGCAGGCAGGACAGGTGATTGGCGACCTTGGCCGCGATCGCCTCCACCGCCGCGCGGCCGCGATAGCCGGTGAAGGCATTGGCGTTGCCCGCATTGACGACCAGCGCGCGCGCCGACCCGAGCGGAATGGCGTCGCGGCACCATTCGACTTCGGGGGAGGGGCATTTGCTCTGGGTCGTGACGCCTGCGACGGCGGTGCCCGCGTCCAATTCGACATAAGTGAGGTCGCAGCGCGTCCATGCCTTGTATCCGGCGCGGGCGGTGCGTAGCGTCACGCCGTCAATGGAGGGCAGGTTCGGGAATGAAGCGGGGGCGAGGGGTGAGCGCTGGGTCATGGCGCGCGAAATGCGGCAAAATCGAGCAGGGGTCAATCGGCGCGCGCGACGATATGCCGCATAGCGCGCAGATATAGCCGCCCTACGCCATCAGGCATCATGACCATGCGATAACCCCGCGCCTTGGCATAGGCGATCAGGCTGTCGTCGGGGCGCATCGGCAGTTTGCGGGTGCCGCCTTCATAGCCGGTCAGGATTGCGGCGGGCGGATTACGGTCCATATCGTTAAGCGTCGCGGGGATCATGGCGTGGACCTGATGCGCCAGGACCGGACCCATGGTCCAGCCGGTGCGATAGGCGAAGGGACCGGCGGCGAAGCGCGGGTCGAGGGTCAATCCGCTATCCAGGATCATATGCGGGGACAGGGTCGCGACGCTGGCGCCCTGTCCGGCGGCGCGCACGGTGTCACCAGCCCAGCGCGCAGCGGCGTCCGCCTCCAGCACTGGGGAGCCGTTGCGCATCATCGCGGTGACGTGGCGCGTGGCCGCCAGCATGCCGGGTATGGCGGACAGGGATAGCAGGCCGAGCAGCGCCTGGCGTGGTCCGAAGGTCCAGCTGCGCGCATCATCCAGCAGATAGCCCAGCGCCAGCGCAAGCGGGGGGAGCAGCGGCATCACATATTGAACCTGCGACGGCGTCGGCAACGCCGCGCCGATCAGCGCGCCCAGCGTCATCCATATAGCGAGCCGCCTGCCCGGTGAACGGACCCGGTCGCGCGTGACGATCCAGTTGGCCGTCAGCAGCAGCAGGGCGATCAGCGCTGGTCCTTTCCACAGATATTTGAGAAGGTCGGTCAGCTTTTCGATCGTTTCCAACTCATCGAAGGCGCCGTTGGCGGCATACCAGGCGTGGGGCGCGGTCGCGCCGAAGGTCAGCACGCCGTAGAAGAAGGCGCTGGGCGCGATCATCCAGGCCAACAGCATAGGCGCCATGCCCAACGCCGCGCCCGCCGCCAGCCAGCAGGCGGCGCGCAGGCCGCAGCGTCCCCCGGCGCTGATCACGAACAGGCCAGTCATCAGGCCCAGCGGCGCGAAGTTCAGCTTGGTCGCGATGGCAAGACCGAACAATGTCCCGGCCGCGAACCAATAGCGCGGCGTGCAATGGCGTAGCGCGAGCAGGCTTACCAGCAGAGCCATGGACGACAGCAGGGTCGGCAGCATGTCGTTGCGCACGACCGCGCCGGTGAATTGGAACGCCGCCGTGGCCGCGATCAGCAGGGTGGCGATGGCGGCGCTGTCGCGCGACACACCCGCGATCCGCTGCGCCACCCAGAGCGTCACCAGCGCGCATAGCGCCGTCGTCGCCGTCGCCAGCCGCATCGCCACCACCATATGGTCGGGGAACAGCCAAGCCAGCGGCGCATAGGTCCAACTGTGCACAGGCGGCTGAAGATAGAGGAAATCGCGGAAGATCAGCAGACGGCTGCTGAAATAGGCGCCCGCCACATATTGGCTTTCGTCATGATCGAACGGAGTCGCGATCGCGGTGAGCATGAACCAGAGGATCAGCGCCACCGCCACCAATGCGGCAAGCGGCACCGTGACGCTGCGCCCGCGCGCCATAACGAATGGACGATACACTTTTTTTGCGACCCTTGCTCTTGTCCCACGCTTGTGGCGCAGCTTTCGCGAAGCGCAACGCCTTCGCGTCGTCATGACGCCACGGTCGGACGAAAACCGCATGTCACGCTATTGGGACAGCGCAATGACAGCCTGGGTCGGTGCCGGTTCAGGCCTAGTCTGATTGACTAAAGGATGTGCCGTGCCTAAATCGCGGCGCATGTCCGCGTGCGCTCCCCCGAACGGGGTGGCGCGCCCCTTATGAAACTTAGGAATTTCCATGTTCGGCGCACTCGCCAAGTCCATCTTCGGATCGTCCAACGAACGTTATGTGAAGTCGCTGGGCAAGATCGTCGATCAGATCGCCGGTTATGAAGCCACGATCCAGGCGATGAGCGACGAAGAACTGGTCGGCCAGACGGCCCGGTTCCGCGAACGGCTGGCCAATGGCGAAACGCTGGACGACCTGTTGCCCGAAGCCTTCGCCACCGTGCGCGAGGCGGGCGTCCGGGTGCTGGGGATGCGGCATTTCGATGTGCAGATGGTCGGCGGCATCGTGCTCCATCGCGGCGAGATCGCCGAAATGCGCACCGGCGAGGGCAAGACGCTGGTCGCGACGCTCGCCACCTATCTCAACGCGCTGGAGGGGAAGGGCGTTCACGTCGTCACCGTGAACGACTATCTGGCCAGCCGCGATTGCGAATGGATGGGGCAGATCTATCGCTTCCTGGGGCTGACCACCGGCGTCATCGTGCCCAACATCAGCGAGGATCAGCGGCGCGAGGCCTATGCCGCCGACATCACCTACGCGACGAATAACGAGCTTGGCTTCGACTATCTGCGCGACAATATGAAATATGACCGCGCGTCGATGGTCCAGCGGCCCTTCAACTATGCGATCGTCGATGAAGTCAATTCGATCCTGATCGATGAAGCGCGCACGCCGCTGATCATCTCCGGCCCGACCGACGACAAGTCCGAACTCTATGTCTCGGTCGATGCGATCGTGAAGCAATTGACCGGTCCGGATTATGAGAAGGACGAAAAGCAGCGCACCGTCACCCTGACCGAAGACGGGACGGAGAAGATCGAGCGGCTGCTGGAGGATGCGGGCCTTTTGCAGGGCAGCAACCTTTATGATTTCGAAAATACGCAGGTCGTTCATCATGTGAACCAGGCGCTGCGCGCGGTCGTGATGTTCCGCCGCGACATCGATTATATCGTCAAGGACGGCAAGGTCGTCATCATCGACGAGTTTACCGGGCGCATGATGGACGGCCGCCGCTGGTCGGACGGCCTGCATCAGGCGGTGGAGGCCAAGGAAGGCGTCCAGATCGAGCCGGAAAACCAGACGCTGGCGTCGGTGACCTTCCAGAATTATTTCCGCATGTACCCCAAGATTTCGGGGATGACCGGCACCGCTTCGACCGAAGCGACCGAATTCTACGAAATCTACAAGATGAACGTCGTCACTATCCCCACCAACAAGCCGGTGCTGCGGATCGACGAACAGGACAGCTTCTACAAGAATATCGAGGACAAGTTCCGCGGCATCGCCCGGACGATCAAGGAACATGCCGACAAGGGCCAGCCGGTTCTGGTCGGCACGGTGTCGATCGAAAAGTCCGAAATGCTGTCCGAATTCCTCAACCAGGAAGGCGTGCCGCACGCGGTCCTCAACGCCCGCTTCCATGAGAGCGAAGCGCATATCGTCGCGCAGGCGGGCCGCAAGGGCGTGGTGACGATCGCCACCAACATGGCCGGTCGCGGCACCGACATCCAGCTGGGCGGCAACCTGGAACTGCGCGCGGAAGACGAATTGCGCGATCTGCCCGAAGGTCCGGAGCGTGACGCCGCGATGGAGCGGATCAAGGCGGAGATCGCGGCGGAAAAGGCCGAAGTGCTGGCCGCGGGCGGGCTATTCGTGCTGGCGACAGAGCGGCATGAAAGCCGCCGTATCGACAACCAGCTGCGCGGCCGCTCGGGCCGTCAGGGCGATCCGGGCCTCTCTCGCTTCTACCTCAGCCTTGACGATGACCTGATGCGGATCTTCGGCCCCGACACGATGTTCGCCAAAATGATCCGGTCTAACCTGGAAGATGGCGAGGCATTGCCCCCGTCCAAATGGCTGAGCAAGGCGATCGAGACGGCGCAGCGCAAGGTCGAGGCGCGCAATTACGACATCCGCAAGCAGGTCGTCGAATATGACGACGTGATGAACGACCAACGCAAGGTCATCTACGAACAGCGCAGCGACATCATGGATGCCGATACGGTCGATGACGTCGTCGCCGACATGCGGCATGAAACCGTGAACGATCTGGTCGGCGCATCCTGCCCGCCCGGCACCTATCCCGAACAATGGGATATCGAACGTCTGAAGGCGCGCACCGCCGAGATATTGGGCTTGGAGCCGGACTTCGACGCGTGGCTGGGCGAAGATTCCGTCGATCCGGAAATGATCGAGGAGCGTCTGTCGGCGCTGGCCGACGAAGCGGTGGCGGAGAAGACCAGGGAGATCGACGCGTCCGACTGGCACATGATTGAAAAGTCGATCCTGTTGCAGAGCCTGGACCATCATTGGAAAGAGCATCTCTCGACGCTCGACGCCTTGCGCCAGGTCGTGCATCTGCGCGCCTATGCCCAGAAGACGCCGATCAACGAATATAAGCAGGAAGCCTTCGCCCTGTTCGAGCGGATGCTGGAAAATATCCGCGAGGATGTGACCGGATCGATTGCGCGGGTGCAGTTCCGCATGGAGCAGCCGCCGTTGGAAGATTATGGTCTGCCGGTACTGCCGGACTTCATCACCACCCATATCGATCCGTTTTCCGGCGAGGACAACAGCGCCGACATCGATGCGGGCACGTTCGGCGACATCACCACCACCATCCCGCGCGCGCCCGTCGGCGGCGCACAGCCCGGTGATTTCGCTAATCTGGATATCAGCCGCAATGCGCCTTGCCCTTGCGGGTCGGGCGAGAAATATAAGCATTGCCACGGCGCATTGGCCTGAACGAGCGAGGGAGCCGGACTGTTCGGCTCCCGACGCGGCCAATATAGGATTAACCAATAATCTTAGCCGTTTCGCAAGATTGCGGTTCGACACTGTCCATACGCCGGGGGCAAACCGGAGAGACGACCATGGACAGCATTGCCTATCGCGCGCGCGCCGACCGTCGCCGCGAAAGCCGCTTCTCCGCCGACATCGGCGCGATGCTGCATTGGGACGGCATCAGCCAGCCCGTCACCATCCGCAATATCTCGATCTACGGCGCGTTGCTCTCGGGCACCTGGCTGCCGGTGGTCGGTGAGTGGGTCACGTTGATCGCCGACGGGTTGGAAGTGTGCGGCACGGTGATATGGGAAGGGCCGGATCGATGCGGCCTGCTGCTCAGCCGTCCGGTCGATCCCTTGGCGGTCATCGCGGAATTGGCCGTGCATACGGTCGATCATGTGCCGATCACATTGCGTCGCATCGGTCCCGACCAATATGCCTGAACCCGGTCGCGCGGGGCGGTAATCCCGATATCGCGCTTCAAATCATACGCAAATACTATGCGGATGATCTGCGGCTCGTCTCGCATTCCACCGTCACCCCCTCCTAGGTAACTCCCCGCAGCCGATGGCGCCGCCTTTTGCGGCGACGGCGCGCAGGAGAATAACCATGCAGGACATCCTCTGGATCGGCCTCACCCTTGTGCTGGCGGCGGCGAGCCTTGGCTATGTCGCGCTTTGCGATCTGGCGTGAGGGGGCGACCGTCATGACCCTTGACCTCTGGCTCGCTGCGATCGTCGCGCTTGGCCTGCTCGCCTATCTTGCGGCCGTGCTCGCACGACCCGAACGCTTTTAGGGAGCGCCAGCGATGACTTTCCAGGGATGGCTGCTGATCGCAGCCTTTGTCGGCCTGTTGCTGGCACTCGCCAAGCCGGTCGGCCTGTGGCTTTTCGCCCTTTATGAGGGACGACGCACACCGCTGCATATGGTGCTTGGTCCCGTCGAGCGGGGTTTCTATCGCTTGTCGGGGATCGATCCCACGCAGGAGCAGGGCTGGCGCCGCTATGCGGTGCATATGCTGCTCTTCAACCTGATGCTGGCGCTCTTCACCTATGCGGTGCTGCGCTTGCAAGGGCTATTGCCGCTCAATCCGATGGGTTTTTCCGGCACCAGCGAACATCTGGCGTTCAATACCGCCATCAGCTTCGCCACCAACACCAACTGGCAAAGCTATGCAGGGGAATCGACGCTGTCGAACCTGTCGCAGATGCTGGGCCTGACGATCCATAATTTTCTGTCGGCCGCGACCGGGATCGCGCTCGCCTTCGCGATGTTCCGTGGTTTTGCGCGCCGGAACGCTACGACGATCGGCAATTTCTGGGCCGATATGACGCGGGTGACACTGTATCTGCTGCTGCCGCTCTGCATCCTCTACGCGCTCTTCCTAATCGCTAGCGGCGTGCCGCAGACGCTGAGCCAATCGATCGACGTGACCACGTTGGAAGGCGCGAAGCAGACGCTGGCGCTCGGCCCGGTCGCCAGCCAGGAAGCGATCAAGATGCTGGGCACCAATGGCGGCGGCTTCTTCAACGCCAATTCGGCCCATCCGTTCGAAAACCCCAACGCGCTGACCAACTTCGTGCAGATGCTCTCGATCCTGGTCATCGGCGTCGGCCTCACCTTCACCTTTGGTAAGGCGGTGGGCAATACGCGTCAGGGCTGGGCGATCCTGGCGGCGATGATGACCATCTTCTTGGTCGGCGTGACTATCACCTACTGGCAGGAAGCGGCGGGCAACCCGATCCTCCACGGCATCGGCTTGGCCGGTGGCAATATGGAGGGGAAGGAAGTCCGCTTCGGCATCGCGGCGTCGGCGCTCTTCTCGGTCGTAACCACGGCGGCAAGCTGCGGCGCGGTTAATGCCATGCATGACAGTTTTACCGCGCTGGGCGGCCTGATCCCGCTGTTCAACATCCAGTTGGGTGAAGTGGTCGTCGGCGGCGTGGGCGCGGGCATTTATGGCTTCCTGCTGTTCGCCATCCTGGCCGTCTTCGTCGCCGGGCTGATGGTCGGACGAACGCCGGAATATGTCGGCAAGAAGATCGAGGCGCGGGAGGTCAAGCTGGCCGTCTTGGCGATCGCCGTGCTGCCGCTCGTGATCCTGGGCATGACCGCGATCGCCAGCATCACGCAGGCGGGCCTTGTCGGGCCATTGAACAAGGGGCCGCATGGCTTTTCCGAAATGCTCTACGCCTTCACCAGCGCGGTCGGGAACAACGGATCGGCCTTTGCGGGGCTGACCGCCAATACGCCCTTCTATAACGGCCTGCTGGGCGTGGCGATGTGGATCGGTCGCTTCTTCATCATCATCCCGATGCTGGCGATCGCGGGCAGTTTAGCGGGCAAAAGCTATACGCCGGAAACCGCAGGCAGCTTCCCCACCACTGGGCCGCTCTGGACCGGGCTGCTGATCGGCATCGTGCTGGTCGTGGGCGGCCTGACCTTCCTGCCCAGCCTCGCCCTTGGCCCCGTCGCCGATCATCTCGCGATGATCCACGGCCAGACATTCTAAGCAAGGATCGCGCGAAAAAGTGGGCACCGGTTTTCGCCCAAGCGATCCGACAAACAAAGCATCGGAGCATTACCATGGCACGCACTGCGTCCAAATCGCTCTTTACCGCCGACCTGATCCTGCCTGCGATCGGCGACGCCTTCCGCAAGCTGACCCCACGCGAACTGATCCGCAATCCGGTGATGTTTACCACCGCCATCGTCGCGATCCTGCTCACCGTCCTGCTGGTGGTGGGGCAGGACAGCCTGACCATCGGCTTCAAACTGCAACTGGTGATCTGGCTGTGGCTGACGGTGCTGTTCGGCACCTTTGCCGAAGCGCTGGCCGAAGGACGGGGCAAGGCGCAGGCGGCCTCGCTGCGCGCTACCAAGGCGGAATTGACCGCCAAGCGGCTGAAGAAGAAGGATGGCGACGCTTTCGACGCCGTTCCGGCGAGCGCCCTGCGCATGGGCGACGTTGTGCTGGTCGAAACCGGCGACCTGATCCCGTCCGATGGCGAGGTTGTGTGGGGCGTCGCATCGGTCAACGAGGCCGCCATCACGGGTGAATCCGCACCGGTCATCCGCGAAGCGGGCGGCGATCGTTCGGCCGTGACGGCGGGGACGCGCGTCATTTCCGACCGGATCAAGGTTCAGGTGACGGTCAATCCGGGGCAGGGGTTCCTTGATCGGATGATTGCGCTGGTCGAAGGCGCCGAGCGGCAGAAGACGCCCAATGAGATTGCGCTGACGCTGTTGCTGGTGGGCCTGACCATCATCTTCCTGATTGCCGTCGCGACGATCCCCAGCTTTGCCCATTATGCGGGCGGGGCGATACCGGTGGCGGTGCTGGCGGCGCTGTTCATTACCCTCATCCCCACCACCATCGCGGCGCTGCTGTCCGCTATCGGCATTGCGGGGATGGACCGACTGGTGCGGTTCAACGTGCTTGCCAAATCGGGCCGCGCGGTCGAGGCGGCGGGCGATATCGACGTGCTGTTGCTTGACAAGACGGGGACTATCACCGTGGGTGATCGTCAGGCGACGGAGTTTCGGACCGTGGGTGGTGCCAGCCAGGCACAATTGGCGGAGGCCGCATTGCTCGCCAGCTTGGCGGATGAGACGCCCGAAGGCCGGTCGATCGTCTTGCTGGCGCGTGAGCGGTTCGGCCAGACGGCACAGGCGCTGCCTGATGGCGCGGAGGTCATTCCCTTCACCGCGCAGACACGTATTTCGGGCGTGGAAACGGGCGGAACGCGGATCATCAAGGGTGCGGTGGATTCGGTGCTGAAGGCGCTTGGCTCGGATGGCGGAAAGGACGCGGATGAACTGCGCCGCATCACCGACGAAATCGCTCGCGCGGGCGGCACGCCGCTGGCGGTAGCGCAGGATGGCCGGTTGCTGGGCGCGATCTTCCTGAAGGATATCGTCAAGGCTGGCATCCGCGAGCGGTTCGGCGAGTTGCGGCTGATGGGCATCCGCACAGTGATGATCACCGGCGACAATCCGCTGACCGCCGCGTCGATCGCGGCCGAAGCGGGCGTCGATGATTTCCTGGCCCAGGCGACGCCCGAGGACAAGCTGGCGCTGATCCGAAAGGAGCAGGCGGGCGGGCGGCTGGTCGCGATGTGCGGCGATGGCACCAATGACGCGCCCGCACTGGCGCAGGCGGATGTCGGCGTCGCCATGAACACCGGCACGCAGGCGGCGCGCGAGGCAGGCAACATTGTCGACCTGGACAGCGATCCAACCAAGCTGATCGAGATCGTTGGGCTGGGCAAGCAATTGCTGATGACGCGCGGGGCGTTGACCACTTTCTCGGTCGCCAATGATGTCGCGAAATATTTCGCGATCATTCCGGCGATGTTCGTGGTGCTGTATCCGGGGCTTGGCGTGCTGAACGTCATGGGGCTGGGAACGGCGCAGAGCGCGATCCTGTCGGCGATCATCTTCAACGCGCTGGTCATTCCCTGCCTCGTGCCGTTGGCATTGAGGGGCGTGACCTATCGGCCGATCGGCGCGGGGCCGCTGCTGGCGCGTAATCTTGCCATCTATGGTCTGGGCGGACTGATCGCGCCGTTTGCGGGGATCAAGCTGATCGACCTGGTCGTCAACGGCCTTGGCCTCGCCTGAAACAAAGGACATTCCGATGCTTACCGATCTTACATCCGCCATCCGCCCCGCACTGGTCATGACCTTGCTGTTCGCGCTGCTGCTGGGCATCGCCTATCCGCTGGCACTCACCGGCGTGGGGCAGGCGCTGTTCCCGACGCAGGCCAATGGCAGTCTGGTGCACGACAAAGGCGTCGTCATCGGCTCGACCGTCATCGGCCAGGCTTTCACCAGCGATCGTTATTTCCACAGCCGTCCGTCCGCTGCGGGCAAAGGCTATGACGGCCTGGCCTCGTCCGGCTCCAACCTCGGCCCCACCAGCCAGGCGCTGGTCGATCGGGTGAAGGCCGACATTCGAAACTATCAGACTGCCACACCCGGTCGCCCCGTTCCGTCCGACCTGGTGACAGCCTCCGCCTCGGGGCTGGACCCCGATATCAGCCCCGAGGCGGCTTTTTATCAAGTCGATCGCGTCGCCAAGGCGCGCGGCCTGGACCAGCGGCAGGTGCAGGCGCTGGTGACGAGCAGCGTCGAGCGGCCCTTGCTGGGGTTCCTGGGCGAAGCGCGGGTTAATCTGTTCGAACTGAATCGACGGCTGGACGCGATTGGCGCTAAGCAGGGCCGGTGAACGACGCGACGCGCCCGGACCCCGAAGCCTTTCTGCGCGCCGCCGCGCAGGAAGGGCGCGGGCGTCTCAAGATATTTCTCGGTTCGGCGCCGGGCGTCGGCAAGACCTATGAAATGCTGACCGAGGGGATGCAGCGCGCCGCGGCCGGGACCGATGTGGTCGTCGGCATCGTGGAAACCCATGGCCGTCGCGAAACCGAAGCGCTGGTCCACGGCCATACGCTCATCCCGCGTCGGATGGTGCCGCATCAAAATCACAACCTGTCCGAAATGGACATCGATGCGATCCTGGCGCGCCATCCGCAACTGGTGCTGGTGGACGAATTGGCGCACAGCAATGCGCCGGGCAGCCGCCACCCCAAACGCTATCAGGATGTGGAGGAATTGCTGGCGGCGGGGATCGACGTCTATTCGACCCTCAATATCCAGCATCTTGAAAGCCTGAACGATGTCGTCGCGTCCTTCACCCGCGTCAGGGTGCGGGAAACCGTGCCGGACTCCGTGCTGGAGGGCGCCGACATCGAAGTGGTGGACCTGCCGCCCGACGAACTGATCGAGCGGTTGAAGGACGGCAAGGTCTATATCCCGCAGGAAGCGAGCCGGGCGCTCACCCATTTCTTTTCCAAGTCGAACCTGACGGCACTGCGCGAACTGGCGCTGCGCCGCGCGGCGCAGGCGGTCGATGCGCAGATGCTGGACTATGTCCGCGCCCATGCGCTGGCGGGCAGCTTTGCGGTGGGCGAGCGGGTCGTAGTGGCGGTCAGCGAACAGCCCAGCGCGCCCGGCTTGGTCCGCGCCGCCAAGCGGCTGGCCGATGCGCTGCGCGCGCCTTGGACGGCGGTGCATATCGAAACGCGGCGAAGCGCCATATTGTCCGACACGGAACGGCAAGGACTGGCGGAAACACTGGCGCTGGCGTCACGGCTGGGCGCGGCGACCGCCAGCATCCCGGCGCGCAATGTCGTGGAGGGGCTGCGGCGTTTCGCGGTGGATGCGCGGGCCACGCAGATCGTGATCGGCAAGTCCAGTCGGTCCTGGTGGTTCGAACTGCGCCACGGATCGGTGGTCGATCGGCTGGTGCGCGATATCGGGTCGGTCGCCGTCCATGTCATGCCATCGGATGACGACAGTCCGGTGCAGGCGCGTTCCGTTCCGATCCGGGGCGATTGGGGCAGGCCAGCTGACTATATCGCGACCTTGTTAGCGGTTTTGGCGATGACCGCGATCGGCCGCTTGTTGGTCGAAGCGATCGACCTGGGCAATATCGCTTTGCTCTACCTCGTCCCCGTTATGTTCGCGGCGGCGACCTATGGCTTGCGGGCAGGGCTGTTCGCGGGGTTGGCGTCCAGCCTCGCTTATAATTTCTGCTTCCTGCCGCCGACCGGCACGCTGACCGTCAGCAACCCGGAAAATATCATTTCCATCCTCGTCCTGCTGGGCGTCGCCATCGTCACCGCGCAATTTGCCGCCGGCGTGCGCGCGCAGGCCAATCTGGCGCAGGAAAGCGCCCGGCAGAATGCGGCACTGGCGGGCTTTTCCCGCCACCTGACCGCCGCCGCCAGCGAAGAAGAGTTGATGCAGGGCGTCTGCGCCGAAGTCGCGCGTCTGCTGGATGTGCGCACGGTGCTGCTGACGCCATCCGAGACTGGCCCCGCCCTGCGCGCCGCCTTTCCGCCCGAGGACCGGATGGAGCAGATCGAGAAAGCAGCGGCCCAATGGGCGATGGACAATGTGCAGCCCGCCGGGCGCGGATCATCGACTTTGACGGCGTCGGACTGGCTGTTTCATCCGCTCCACACCCAGCGCGGTGTGCTGGGCGTGCTGGGCATAGCGCGCGACGATGCGGGGCTGGCGCTGCGCCCGGACCAGTTGCCTTTACTCATCAGCCTGCTGGACCAGGCGGCGATCGCGCTCGACCGCATGGCGCTGGAGGAACAGATGCTGGACGTGCGCCATGTGCGCGAGCGCGACCGGCTGCGCGCGGCCTTGCTCTCGTCGGTCAGTCACGATCTGCGCACGCCGCTGACCACGATCGTGTCGGCGGCGCAGGAATTGCGGCGGGACCACGCCTTGCCGCTGGTCGACCTGATCGAGGGAGAGGCGATGCGGCTCAATCGGTTTGTCGCCAATCTGCTGGACATGGCGCGCGTTGAGGCAGGTGCGTTACCGATGCGGGTCGAAGCCACCGACTTGTTCGATGCCGTCGCCAGCGCGGTGCAGGACACGCGCCAGTCCCTGGCTGGGCGGGACGTGAAGGTCGACATCCTGCCCGATATTCCGCTGGTCCGGGTCGATCCGGTGCTGCTGCACCATATCCTCCTCAACCTGCTCGACAATGCCGGGCGCTATGGCGATCCGGGCACGCCGGTCACCATAAGCGGCCGCCGCACCGCCGACGCGCTTCTTCTGTCGGTGAGGGACCAGGGACCGGGCATCCCGGCGGGGGCGGAAGACCGGGTGTTCGACAGCTTCACGCGTATCGAGGGCACCGACCGCGACAAGCATGGCACCGGCCTTGGCCTTGCGATCGTCAAGGGATTTGCCGAAGCAATGGGGCTGTCGGTGCGGGCTGCGACCATCGATGATCCGCCTGGCGCCTGCTTCACGCTCCATATCCCCGACAATTGCATCATCAAAGACCCGCCATGGGACGACAGGCCATGAACACCCGCCATAGAGTGCTGATCGTCGATGACGAACTGCATATCCGCCGCCTGATCCACAGCGCGCTCGCCCGTGCCGACTATGAGACGGTGGAAGCGCAAAATGGGCGGGAAGCGCTTGAACGGCTGCGCGAGGATCGGCCCGATATCGTCATCCTGGACCTGGGGTTGCCCGACCGTGACGGGCTGGAACTGGTGCCGCTGATCAAAGGCTCGTCCGATGCCACCCTGGTCGTCGTATCGGCGCGGGATGCTACCGAGCAGAAGGTCGCGGCGCTGGATTTGGGCGCGGACGATTATCTGACCAAGCCGTTCGACACCGACGAACTGCTCGCGCGGTTACGCGTCGCGCTACGCAACAGGTTGACGCGGGACGGCGGCGCGACGGCTGTGAAGGCAGGCGACGTGGAGATCGACCTGATGGCCCGCATCGTGCGTAAGGGCGGGCAAGAAGTGCATCTGACCCCGAAGGAATATGGCGTGCTGGCGCAACTGGCGAAATTTCCCGGCCGCGTCATCACCCACGGCCAGATCATGAAGCAGGTCTGGCCGCGCGAAGTGGAACATCATGTCGAATATCTGCGCGTCCTGATCCGCACCCTGCGCCACAAGCTGGAGGACGATCCCCAGCGGCCACAGATCATCGGCAACGAACTGGGCATCGGCTATCGCCTGCGCACGGACGGGGATGGCGGATAGTGGCGGAAGCGGTGGGATTCGAACCCACGGTGAGCTTACACCCACGGCGGTTTTCAAGACCGCTGCCTTAAACCACTCGGCCACACTTCCGTTGGGTCGCTTCCTAGCGCGCCGTGCGCGCTTGCCAAGTGAAAATCGCGCCGTCACGGTTCGTCGCCTTAAGCGACCGGTATCGGCAATAAGGGATTCACCTGCCGCGCTGCCTGTGCAACAACAAGGGCATGGGAGATTCTTTGCGTTCATCCGTCCTATCGTTGTTGCTGGGTCTGACTGCCGTCACCGGGGGCAGCGTCGCCGTCGCGCCCGCACAGGCGCAGGACAGTGCGGACTTCCGCGCCTATCTGGAAAGTCTGCGGCCCAAGGCGCGGGCGATGGGCATAGGCGACGCAACGCTGGACAGTGTCTATCCCACGCTGACGCCCAATCCGCGCGTCGTGCAACTGGACCAGAGCCAGCCGGGCGGCGGCGCCTATTCGCCGATCCCCAATTTCGAACCCTATCGGCGCCAGCATGTCGATGCGGCGCGTATCAGCCGGGGTCGGATCGCCTATCAGGCGAACCGCGCGCGGCTGGCACGGATCGAAGCGGAAACCGGCGTGCCGGAGGAAATCATGGTCGCGATCTACGGCCATGAAACCAATTATGGCAGCTATACTGGCGATTTCGATCTGATCCGGTCGCTCGCGACGCTGGCACATGAAGGACGCCGGCGGGCGCTGTTCGAGCCGGAACTGCTCGCCACGCTCAAGATGCTGGACAATGGCGTGCCGCGCAGCCGCCTGGTCGGCAGTTGGGCCGGGGCGACCGGCTATCCGCAATTCCTGCCGTCGGTCTATCTGCGCATCGCCAAGGATGGCGATGGCGACGGGAAGGCCGACATCTGGACAAGCGAGGCCGATGCACTGGCGTCCATCGCCAATTATTTCGTCCAGTCGGGATGGCGCAAGGGCCAGCCTTGGGGCGTGGCGGTCAACGTGCCCGCCAGCTTCAACCGCGCGGCCGTGGTCGCCAAGACGGACCCGGCGCGGTGCCCGCGTGTGTTCAACCGACATAGCCGCTGGCTGACGATGGCGGAATGGCGCAAGCTGGGGCTATTCCCGGCGAGCGGCGTCTGGCCTGCCGATGGCATATTGGCGACTTTGCTGGAACCCGATGGGCCGGGGAAGACCGCCTATCTGCTGACCGGTAATTATCGGGCGATCCTGGATTATAATTGTTCCAACTTCTATGCCTTGTCGGTGGGATTGCTGGCGGATGCTGTCAAACAATAGGGGGCTGGCGCTGGTGGCCGCGATGCTGGCGGTGGCCAGCGGCGGCGCGGTAACGGCACAAACGCAAGGGGCCGCTACGGCCGGATCGACCGCGATGGTTGGCGATGCGCCGATATTGCTGGGGCCATCCTATATGGTGGGCGGCACCCGCTATACGCCCGCCGATCCGCTATCCTATGACGAAGTCGGCTATGCAGGCGAAAGCGATGGTGGCAGCCAGGGCGGCGCGACCGCCAATGGCGAGGCCTTTGTCGCCGCGGCGATTACGGCGGCGCACAAGACGCTGCCCTTGCCCAGCTATGTCGAGGTAACGGCGCTGGATAGCGGCCGCACGATCCTGGTGCGGGTCAATGATCGCGGCCCGATGCGCAACGATCAATTGATCGCCTTGTCGCCGGGCGCTTTGGCGCAATTGGGCGTGAACGGGCAAGGCGCAATCCCAGTGCGCGTGCGGCGGGTCAATCCGCCCGAGCAGGAGCGGGCGACGTTGCGCGGGCAGGGGCGCGCTGCCGAACGGCTGGAAACGCCAGCCGCTTTGCTTAAGGTGTTGCGCGGCAAGCTGTCATCTGTTCACGCGGTTCCTACGCCTGTGCAGCCGCAAGCCAGCGCAAAGCCCGCCCCCGTAAAAACCGTGCCGCCGCCCAAGGCTCAGCCCGGCGCCGATTTCGATCAGGCGCCGCCGCCGCCCCGACCCGCGCCGTCGCAGCCTGCAAAATCTGCCTCGCCCGCACCAACAACTTCGCCAGTACGGACGGGCGGCTACGTCGTTCAGGTCGGCGCATTCTCCTCGCAGTCCCGTGCCGAAGCCCTCGCCAAGAGCATCGGCGCGCACGCCGCACCGGGCGGCGGACTATGGCGCGTGCGCCTTGGTCCCTATCCCACGCAGCAGGCCGCGCAGGCGGGTGTGCGGTCCGCTGCCGCCAAAGGCTTTCAGAATACCCGCATCATGGCTAATGACGCGCGATAGAGATCGCGCCCGACAAGCGATTCCCTTCCAGTCAAAGGCAGTGCCCCGATGAAGAAATCCGTTGCAGTCCTCCTGTTCACCGGGCTGCTGGCCCAGCCGCTGATCGCGGCCGCGCCGCCCTATACCAGCGAAGCGCCGATCGCCTATATGAAGGATCTGTCGTCGGGCGCGGTGCTGTACGACAAGGGCGGCGAAACGCGGATGCCACCGGCATCGCTTGCCAAGATGATGACGGCGCATGTCGCCTTTCGCCTGATCCAGAAGGGCGATCTGAAGCTCGACACCAAATTCACGGTGCGTCCGGAAACCTGGAAGCAATGGCATGGTCCGCAGGCCGGATCGACCATGTTCCTGTCGGTCGGCGAACAGGTGTCGGTCGAAAATCTGCTGCACGGCATCGTCACCCTGTCCGGCAATGACGCCTGCGTCGTGCTGGCGGAGGGTATCGCCGGGACCGAGCAGGCGTTCGTCGCGCTGATGAACGAGGAAGCCAAGCGCCTGGGCCTGAAGAACAGCCATTTCGGCACCAGCAATGGCTGGCCTGACGAAGGCGTCACCTATGTGACCGCCGAAGACCTGGCGAAGCTGGCCGAAGCGACGATCGTGGAGACGCCCAATCTCTACAAGCGCTTCTACGCCACCCGCTCTTTCACCTGGGGCAAGACGATGGGCGGCGCGGACATCGCGCAGGGCAATCGCAATCCGATCCTGGGTAAAATCCCCGGCGCTGATGGCCTCAAGACCGGCCATACCGAAGAAGCCGGATTCGGCTTTACCGGATCGGCGGAGCAGGATGGGCGCCGCCTCGTGATCGTCACCGCCGGTTCGACCAGCTTCAACGGCCGGGCGACCGAGGCGGTCCGCTTCATGGAGTGGGGCTTCAAGGCGTGGAAGGCGCAGCCGCTGTTCAAGAAGGGGCAGACCGTCGACACCGCCGCGGTGCAATTGGGCAATGCGACGAGCGTATCGCTGGTCGCGCCGCAGAATCTCGCGGTTACGCTGCCCCGCACGGCGTCGGCCAATGTCCAGGTGAAAGTCGTCTATACCGGCCCGATCAAGGCACCGATCGCCAAGGGGCAGCAGATCGCCCAGCTGATCGTCCAGACCCCCGACACCCCGCCGCAGATCATGCCGCTGGTCGCAGGCGAAGACGTCGCCGAAGCGGGCATATTCGGTCGCCTGTGGAACGGCCTGAAGTCGCTGTTCGCTTGAGCCAAGGCCGTTTCATCACGCTGGAAGGCGGCGAGGGCGCGGGCAAATCGACGCAATTGCGAGCGCTCGCCGCGGCTTTGCGCGTGCGCGGGCTGGACGTCGTGGAAACCCGCGAGCCGGGCGGTAGCGACGGGGCGGAAGCGATCCGCGCCCTGCTGCTGACCGGCGGGGCGGATCGCTGGAGCCCGCGCGCCGAGGCGCTGTTGTTCGCGGCGGCGCGGGCGGATCATGTCGAAAAGACGATCCGGCCCGCGTTGGCGCGCGGGGCATGGGTGCTATCCGACCGTTTCCTCAATTCCAGCCGCGCCTATCAGGGGCAGGGCGACCTGAGCGATGCCGACATCGTGGAGTTGCACCGCATAGGTAGCGCGGGCTTCTTGCCGGATCGCACCTTGCTGCTGACGCTGCCGGAAGAGGAAGCGACCGGCCGGGCCAAGGCGCGCGATGGCGATGCCGAAGACCGGATCGGTGGGCGAGCCAGTGCTTTCCATCGCGCGGTTGCGGCAGCCTTTGCGCGTTTCGCGCAGGACGAAAGCGGCCGGGTGATCAAGGTGGATGCGTCCGGACCGGCGGAGGTGGTGACCGTGCGGTTGCTGGACGCGATCGAAGACCTGCTGCCATGACATCGCTTCTGGGTCATGATGCACAGGCCCGTTTGTTGTTGGACGCTGCGCAAAGCGGGCGGATGCACCATGGCTGGATTCTCGCAGGGCCAAAGGGTATCGGCAAAGGCGGCTTTGCCCGCGCGATGGCGTTGCGGCTGCTGGCCGATGCCGCCGGACCTCCTGTTGACGACGATGGCTTGGCGGTGCCGGACCATCATCCCATTCGCCGCCTGATCGAAGCATCGGCGCACCCCGACTATGCCGAACTGGCGCCGCTGGAAAAGGATGGCGTCACCGCACGCAATATCAGCGTCGATCAGGTGCGCGGATTGCAGCGGCTGACCCAATCGGCGCCGTCGCTGTCGCCGCGTCGGGTGGTCGTGATCGACAGCGCCGATGATCTGGAGCGCGGGGCGGCCAATGCGCTGCTCAAGACGCTGGAAGAGCCGCCGACGGACATGCTGTTCCTGCTGGTCAGCCATGCGCCGGGGCGGCTGTTGCCGACGATCCGGTCGCGGTGCCGCACGCTGCGCTTCGATCCGCTGGACGCCGCGACGATGCGCGCCGTGCTGAAGGCGACGGATGAGACACTGTCGCCGCAGGAGATGGACGCGCTGGTGCGGGCGGGCGAGGGGTCGCCGGGGCAGGCACTGCGTTATGCGGGCCTTAACCTGTCGGACATCGAACAGAGCCTTCACCTGCTGGCGACGCAGGGCGATGCCGGGAACCGCCAGCGATTGGCGCTGGCGAAGGCGTTGGCGCTTAAATCGGCGAAACCGCGTTATGAGGCGTTTCTGGAGCGCGCGCCCGCTTTCATCGCACAGGCCGCACGGACGCGGCAGGGACCGGCGCTAGGCCAAGCGCTGGATCATTGGGAGAAGGCCCGGCATCTGGCGGGCGGCGCGGTGATCCTGTCGCTCGATCCGGCAGCCGTCGTGTTCGAACTGGCCGGGCATGTCGCGGCACTCGCGCAAGAAGGCTGAAAAGCGGCTTTGCGGCGATCGGAAATCGCTCTAGGGAAAGCCCCATGTCCAAGCCTTTCACCATCACCACCGCCATTTCCTACCCCAATGGCCGTCCCCATATCGGCCATGCCTATGAAGTCATCGCCACCGATGCGATCGCCCGTTTTCAGCGGATGGCGGGTCGCGACGTGTTTTTCCAGACCGGCACCGACGAACATGGGTTGAAGATGGACCAGGCGGCGCGCGTGCGCGGCATCGAACCGCGTGCTCTGGCCGACGAAATGGCCGCCCATTTCAAAGAGATGAGCGACAGGCTGAATATCAGCTATGACCGCTTCATCCGCACCAGCGAGCCGGATCATCACCGCGCCAGCCAAGCGATCTGGCAGGCGATGGAGGCCAATGGCGACCTGTATCTGGGCCGTTATGAAGGCTGGTATTCGGTCCGCGACGAAGCCTTTTACGACGAGAAGGAAATCGTCGCGAGGGAAGGGGGCGTCAAGCTATCGCCACAGGGCACGCCGGTCGAATGGACGGTCGAGGAAAGCTGGTTCTTCCGCCTGTCCAACTACCAGGACCGGTTGCTGGCGCTGTATGAAAGCCAGCCCGATTTCATCCAGCCCGACAGCCGCCGCAACGAAATCCTGCGCTTCGTGGAGGGCGGGCTATCCGACCTCAGCGTATCGCGCACCAGTTTCGACTGGGGGGTGAAGGTGCCCGGCAGCGACGGCCATGTCATGTATGTGTGGGTCGACGCGCTGACCAATTATCTGACCGGCTGCGGCTATCCCGATAATGCGGAGCGGATGGTGCGCTATTGGGCAGAGGGCGGCGATATCACGCATATCATCGGCAAGGATATCGTGCGGTTTCATACGGTTTATTGGCCGGCCTTCCTGATGAGCGCGAAGCTGCCCTTGCCGAGCCAGGTTTTCGGCCATGGCTTCCTGCTCAACCGGGGCGAAAAAATGTCGAAGTCGGTCGGCAATGTCGCCGACCCGATGGAATTGGCGGAACGGTTCGGGGTGGACCAGTTGCGCTATTTCCTGTTGTCGGAAGTCACCTTCGGCAATGACGGCAGCTATAGTGCTGAGGCGATCGTCGCGCGCTCCAACAGCGATCTTGCCAACAGTTTCGGCAATCTGGCGCAGCGGACATTGAGCTTCATCGCCAAGAATCTGGACGGCCGCCTGCCCGAACCCGCGCCGCAGGATGTCGACAGCGACTTGCTCAAGTCGATCGCCGAAGCCGCGCAGACATTCCAGACGGCGATGGCCGATCTGGCTCCGTCCGTCGCGATCGAGGCGTGGATGCGTGCCGTCTTTGCCTGCAACGCCTATATCGATGCGCAGGCGCCCTGGGCGTTGCGCAAGACCGATCCGGCGCGGATGGAAGCGGTGCTGGCGACGCTGTATGAAGCCATTGCCAGCCTGGCCATCATGATCCAGCCGGTGATCCCGGCTAGCGCAGCGTCGCTGCTGGATCAGATGGGCGTGGATGGCGATGGGCGCGGCTATGGCGTGATCGGCAGCGATTTCTATGCCGCCCTGCGCGCATCGGGCTTTACGCTCAGCCCGCCCAAGCCACTGTTCCCGCGCCTTGAACTCCCGGCGGAGGACGCCTGATCCCATGTTGATCGACAGCCATTGCCACCTGAATTACAAAGGCTTGATCGAGGATCAGGCCAATGTGCTGGACCGGTCGCGCGCGGCGGGCGTCGACCTGATGCTCAATATCGCCACGCGCGAGAGCGAATGGGATGATGTGCTGGACACCGCCGTGCGGGAGCCGGACGTGTGGGCGACGGTCGGCATCCATCCGCATGAAGCAGATGAGCATCCCCATATCGATACCGCCAAGCTGGTCGAACGGGCAGCGCATCCGCGCGTGGTGGGGATCGGCGAAACCGGTCTCGACTATTATTACGACTATAGCGACCGGGACCGGCAGCAGAAGAGTTTCCGGTCGCATATCGTTGCCGCCCGCGAAACCGGCCTGCCGCTGATCGTCCACACCCGCGACGCGGAGGAGGACACGCTCAGCATCATGCGCGAAGAGATGCGGAAGGGGGCTTATTCCGGGGTCATCCATTGCTTCACCGCCAGCGGCGCCTTTGCCGATGCGGCGATGGACCTGGGTTTCTACATCAGTATTTCGGGCATCGTGACGTTCAAGAGCGCCAAGGATTTGCAGGAGACGGCGGCGCGGTTGCCGCTCGACCGGCTGCTGGTAGAGACGGATTCGCCCTTCCTGGCGCCGGTGCCACATCGCGGGCGGCCGTGCGAACCGGCCTTTGTCGCCGATACCGCCAGGTTCCTCGCTACCCTGCGCGGTGAAAGCATCGAGCAACTGGCGGCGGCGACATCGGCCAATTTCCGTACTCTGTTCTCGAAGGTCGCATGAGCCTGAAACTTACGATCCTGGGCAGCGGCACATCGTCCGGCGTGCCCCGGATCGGCAATGACTGGGGCACATGCGATCCGGCCGAACCGAAGAACCGGCGGACGCGCGTGTCGATATTGGTCGAAAGCCCGACGACCCGGATATTGGTCGATACCTCGCCGGATATGCGGGCGCAGCTGCTGGCGGCGGATGTGGTCCAGATCGACGCGATATTGTGGACCCACGATCATGCCGACCATAGCCATGGCATCGATGATGTCCGGCAACTTTTCCACCATCGCCGCAGCCCCGTGCCCGGCTACGCGCGGGCGCAGACGCTCAAGCTGCTGACCCAGCGCTTCAGCTATGCGTTCGAAGGGCGCAATGGCTATCATCCTACCGTGGACGCGCATGTCCTGCCCGATGCGCTGCGGATCGGCGACATCGACATTGCCTGTGTCGATCAGCCGCATGGCGATATTTTTTCGACCGGGTTCCGCTTCACCCATGGTGGACGATCCGTCGGTTATGCCACTGATTTCCATGCGCTGACCCCCGACATGCTGGCGCTGTATGCCGGGCTGGACGTCTGGGTAGTGGACGCCCTGCGGGAGGCACCGCATCCGACCCATCCGCATCTGGCGCTGACGCTGGAGGGCGTGGCGGCGACCCGGCCCGGGCGCGCCATCCTGACCCATATGGACCAGAGCATGGATTATGCGCGCCTGTGCAGCACCCTCCCCAAGGGCGTGGAACCGGGCTATGACTGTCTGGTGGTGGAATTGGATATGAACGAGCAGGGGGCTTGATGGACGGCACGGATCAGGCGGCATCGACCATCTGGTATGTGCTGGCGCTTGTGCTCGTGGGGTCTGCATTGATCGGTCGGCGACTGGCTTGGGGCAGCGTGCTGCGGATGGCGTTGCTGTGGGTGGCGATCTTCGTCGGGTTGCTGGCGTTGTTTACGTTCGCGCAGCGGCAGGGGTTTTTGACCGGGCGTTGGGCGGAGCAGGGGGATGTTGCAACGCCGGAAGATACGCCCGCTGCGCTGCCAGCGGCTCGCGCTGAAGGACAGACGCTGCGTATCCCGGTGGCGCGGGACGGCCATTATTGGGTGGAGGCGACGATCAACGGCACGCCCGCCCGCTTCCTGATCGACAGCGGCGCAACGATCACGGCCTTGTCGGCCAACACGGCGCGCGCGGTTGGCCTCAACTATGATGTCGGCGAACCGGGCGTCGTCATGACGACCGCCAATGGCAAGGTGGAGGCGAAGCGATCCAGCATCGCCGCGCTGCGCATCGGGCCGATCACGGCCAGCGACCTGCCGGTCGTCGTCTCACCCGCTTTTGGAGAGGTCAATGTGATCGGTATGAACATGCTGTCTCGATTGAAAAGCTGGGGCGTGCAGGATGGCGCGATGGTGCTGACGCCATGACCGAAGGCACGGCACCGACCCAGGCCCAACGGCTCAAGGCCATTATCGGCGGGTCCACCGGCAATCTGGTCGAATGGTATGACTGGTATGCCTATTCCGCCTTCACCCTCTATTTCGCGCCGCATTTCTTTCCGAGCGAGGATCGCACCGCGCAATTGCTGAGCGCTGCGGGCATCTTTGCGGTCGGCTTCCTGATGCGGCCGATCGGCGCTTGGCTGATGGGGGTCTATGCCGATCGCCATGGGCGTAAGAGCGGGCTGACGCTGTCGGTCGCGCTGATGTGCGCGGGGTCGCTGCTGATCGCGGTGACGCCGGGCTATGAGACGATCGGCGTGGCGGCGCCCACGCTGTTGGTGCTGGCCCGGTTGATGCAGGGGCTGTCGATCGGCGGCGAATATGGCGCGAGCGCGACATACCTGTCGGAAATGGCGGGCAAGAACAGGCGCGGCTTCTTTTCCAGCTTTCAATATGTGACGTTGATCGCCGGTCAGTTGGTGGCGATCTGCGTGCTGCTACTGTTGCAAGCGACGCTGAGCGAGGCGCAGCTGGATGCCTGGGGCTGGCGCATTCCCTTCTTCATCGGCGGGGCGCTGGCGATCATCGTCTTCTGGTTGCGGCGGGGACTGGCGGAGACGCAGAGCTTTACGGTGGCGAAGGCGGCGGGCGCGCCGAAATCGGGCTTTGTCGAACTGGTCACCAAGCATCCACGCGAAACGCTGACGGTAATGCTGCTGACGGCGGGCGGAACGATCGCCTTTTACGCCTACAGCATCTACATGCAGAAATTCTTGGTGAATACCAGCGGGTTGAGCCGGGAAGTCGCATCGCAGATCAACGCGGCGACGCTGTTCGCCTTCATGCTGTTGCAGCCGGTCGCGGGCGCGCTGTCCGACCGGATCGGGCGCAAGCCGCTGATGATCGGCTTTGGCGTGATGGGCGTGCTATGCACCTATCCGATCTTCGCGACGCTGGCCGTCACCAAGGATCCACTGGTTGCGGGCTTGCTGGTGATGGCGGGACTGATCATCGTCACCGGCTATACGTCGATCAACGCGGTGGTGAAGGCGGAACTGTTTCCCGCGCATATCCGGGCGCTGGGCGTGGCGCTGCCTTATGCGCTGGCGAACACGATGTTTGGCGGAACCGCAGAGTTTGTGGCGTTGTGGTTCAAGCAGGCCGGGATGGAACCGGCATTTTACATCTATGTCACGGTGATGATCGCCATATCGCTGATCGTCTATGTGAAGATGCGCGACACGGCGGTGCATAGCCAGATCCGGGAGGATTGAGCGCATGCGTGCGACAGCGAGTTGGACAGTTGCTCGCAGTTTCAACTCTGGCTCTATTTAACATAAGATATATTATCGTACTTATGGTGATGCGGGGGTGACGGGACGTCTGGTCATCCTCCGTGACACGCTCTATCGGCGGTGACATCCCTAATTAGAGTCTATCGCACCATGCCCAACGCCAGTCCCGCCGATATCATGCCGCTTGCCGACGTCATGGCGTGGCTGCGCGATCCTGACAGCGGATGCCCGTGGGACATCGAACAGGATTTCGCGTCGATCGCGCCTTATACGATCGAGGAAGCCTATGAAGTCGCCGACGCCATCGAGCGTCATGACATGGACGCCCTGCGCGACGAACTCGGCGATCTGCTGCTGCAAGTGGCGTTCCATAGCCGGATCGCGGAACAGGCGGGGCATTTTGCGCTGCAGGATGTGATCGACGCGATCACGCAGAAGATGATCCGGCGCCATCCCCATGTCTTTGGCGACAATACGCGGCGTGAGGACGGGCACGCCCAATGGGAGATGATCAAGGCGGCCGAGCGCGCCGAGAAAGACCCCGATCCTAGCGCACTGGCTGGTGTCGCGATCGCCCTGCCCGCATTGCTGCGCGCCGAAAAATTGCAGAACAGGGCGGCACGAACCGGCTTCGACTGGCCCGATACGGTGGGCGTATTCGACAAGATCGCCGAGGAAGTGGCTGAGGTGCAGGCGGCGCGGACGCAGGACGAGCGCGAGGAAGAGGTTGGCGACCTTTTGTTCGTGGTGGTCAACCTCGCACGCCATCTGAAGGTCGATCCGGAAACGGCGCTGCGTAAAGCCAATGCCAAGTTTGACCGACGGTTTCGGGCGATGGAGGATATGGCTGGGGAGGCGTTTGTGGGCTTGCCGCTGGAAGACAAGGAAGCGCTTTGGCAGCGGGCGAAGCAGCGGGAAAAATCGGTTCAGGGATGACGGTGGCGCGAGGGCCGGGAGCAGTTCATAGCTTAGGGCTGGACCCCGGCCTTCGCCGGGGAACCGTGCGAATAGCTTATTCCGACCCCCGCTTGGAATAGCGCGCGAAGGCGGCGTCGGACAGGCGCACGTCGACGCGGCTTTCTTCGGCTTCGACGCTGTTCGACAGCACTTCGCCATGTTCGTGCAGCCAGGCCATCGTCGCGCCGTCGGAGACAGGAATGCGCAGGCCATAGACTTTCGCACCACGGGTCATGCGGTCGCTGATCACGCGTTGGAGCGTATCGACCCCCTCCCCGGTCAGCGCCGACAGGATCACCACATCGTCGCGACGCGCGGCGGTTTCCTGAGCCAGCGCGGCATCCTCTTCGCTCAGCAGGTCGAGCTTGTTCCAGGCCTCCAGGATCGGCGGCGCAGGCGGTTCCCCTTCCCTGCGTTCCAGCGCGGCTTCGCCTGCCACGCCGAGTTCGCCCAGCACGTCGAGCACATCGTCGCGCTGTGCATCGCTATCGGGATGCGCGATGTCGCGGACATGGACGATGAGGTCGGCGGACAGCACTTCCTCTAGCGTCGCGCGAAACGCCGCGATCAACTGGGTGGGCAAATCGGAAACGAAGCCGACCGTGTCGGACAGGATCGCCTTGTCCAGGCCCGGTAGCGCGATCTGGCGCATGGTAGGATCGAGCGTGGCGAACAGCAGATCTTCCGCCATGACGTCAGCACCGGTCATCCGATTGAAAAGCGTCGATTTTCCGGCGTTGGTGTAGCCGACCAGCGCGATCACCGGCCAGGGTGCGCGCTGCCGCCGGGCGCGGTGCAGGCCGCGGGTGCGGGTGACCTGATCCAGTTCCTTGCGGATCTTTGCCATGCGATCGCGGATCATGCGGCGATCCGCCTCAATCTGGGTCTCGCCAGGACCGCCAAGGAAGCCGAAGCCGCCCCGCTGCCGCTCCAGATGGGTCCAACTGCGTACCAGTCGGCCAGCCTGATAATCGAGATGGGCGAGTTCGACCTGAAGGCGGCCTTCATTGGTGGCGGCGCGTTCGCCGAAGATTTCCAGGATCAACCCGGTCCGGTCGATGACCTTGGCCTCACACGCCTTTTCCAGATTGCTTTGCTGGACCGGCGACAGGCTATTGTCGATGATGATCAGTTCGGCCTCTTCCTGCCGGGCGAGGGTAGCGATCTGTTCCACCTGCCCGCTGCCGAACAGCGTCGCAGGCTTGCGGTCGCGGACGCGGAAGGCCTGGGCGGCGCATACGTCGATGCCGATGGCAAGTGCCAGGCCGCGCGCTTCTTCCAGCCGGGCGTCGCTGTCGCGGCGGTCGCCTCCATGAGTTTCGGCATGGATGACGACGGCGCGTGCGCCGTGCGCCACTTCATCTTCGGAATCGCGGTTGAATATGGCCATGGCACTATAACGCCTTAAAATGCAGCATGCTCCCGAACGGGCGGAAGCCCAGCGCCGACATGGCGACTGGACTCCGGCCTGCGCGGGAGCATGGCGATGCTATTCGATCAGACAGGAATGCGATCAATCGTCCTGTTCGTTTTCGCCCGAAAGGTCGAGCGCGTGCAGCGGCTGGACCGTCGAAATGGCGTGCTTATACACCAGCTGCACCATGCCATCGCGTTCCAGCAGCATGCAGAAGAGGTCGAAGGCGGCGATTTCGCCCTGGAGCATGACGCCGTTCACCAGGAACATCGTCACCGGGCTGCCGGATTTGCGGACGGCCGAGAGGAAGATTTCCTGCAGCAGCTTGCCCTTGCCATTGCCATCGCTGGCCTTGCGCAGGTCAGTGAGGTCCATCGACTGGGCCGGCATGACCGTCGAAATCGCATGCTTATAGACCAGCTGCGACTGGCCGTCGCGGCGCAGCAGCACGGAAAAATTATCGAACCAGGTGATGATGCCCTGCAACTTCACGCCCTTGACCAGGAACATGGTCACCGGGGTCTTGGTCTTGCGCAGGCTGTTGAGGAAGATATCCTGAAGGTTGTTCACTTTGTCGGCCATGGTCGTCGCCAGTCCTTTATTCTTGGCGGGACGTTACCCGCTCTCGCACCCTTAAGCAGGGTGTCTTGCCTGTTCCCGCCTGTCGGGAACTACCTTGATCCTATCGCAATTGCGAAGGGGCGTCCATGGCGCAGATGCGCTTTGGCAAAAGTTCGGCAATCCTTTGGCTGCAACGCCCCGCTTGCCTCAGTCCTTGCCCTCCGTAATGCCCAACAGCTTGAGTTTGCGGTGCAGCGCGGACCGCTCCATGCCGATGAAGGTCGCGGTGCGCGATATGTTGCCGGAAAAGCGGCGGATCTGGATACGCAGATATTCGCGCTCGAAACTTTCGCGCGCTTCGCGCAAAGGCGCGCCCATGATGGCGGACTGGCCCATCCCCTCCCCGCCGCCGCCGCTGGTCAGTTCGGCAGGCAGCATGTCCAGTTCGATGCGGCCGATCCGGTCGCCCGGCGCCAGGATCATCGTACGTTCGATCACGTTGCGCAACTGGCGCACATTGCCCGGCCATTCATTGGCCTGCAGTGCTGCCATGGCGTCACTGGCGATTTCCGGGGCAGGTACGCGTCGTTCCGCCGCAAACCGGGCGAGATAATGTTCGACCAGCGGCGGAATATCGTCGCGCCGTTCCGACAGCGGCGGGATGGCGAGCGGGACGACGTTGAGGCGATAGAACAGGTCTTCGCGGAACCGCCGTTCCTCAATCTCATGCGCCAGGTTGAGCGCGGTCGAGGAAATGACGCGCACGTCCACCTTCACCTGCCGCTGGCCGCCGACGCGGTTGAAACTCTGATCGGTCAGCACGCGCAGGATTTTGCCCTGCGTCGTGATCGGCATGTCGGCAATCTCGTCCAGATAGAGCGTGCCGCCATGCGATTGTTCCAGGAAGCCGGGGCGGACAAGGCCGCTGGCGTCTTCCAAGCCGAACAATTCTTCCTCGACGCGGTCGGGGTCCATGCGCGCGGCGGCGACGATGATGAAGGGCGAGTCGGCGCGGCCGCTCCAGCTGTGGAGCATCCGCGCCGCGACTTCCTTACCCACGCCGGCGGGGCCGGAAATCAGCACGCGGCTGCCGGTGCCCGCGACCTTCTTGATCGTCGCGCGCACGCCGTTGATCGACGCCGACGTGCCGGTAAGCTCGTCATCCTGGCCGAAACGGGCGCGCAGCACCTGGTTTTCACGGCGCAGTCGTTCCGTTTCGGTGGCACGCGATACGAGATGGAGCAGACGATCGGCCTCGAACGGCTTTTCGATGAAGTCGGCCGCGCCCTTGCGAATGGCGGCGACGGCGGTGTCGATATTGCCATGGCCGGAGATCATCAGGACCGGAATGGTCGCGTCGCGCCGCTTGATTTCGTCCAGCAGTTCCAGTCCGTCCATCCGCGATCCCTGCAGCCAGACGTCCAGCAGCACGAGCGAGGGGCGACGGGCATCGAGCGCGTCGATCGCGCTGTCGCTATTGGCGGCGGTGCGGGTGGTGAAGCCTTCATCTTCCAGGACGCCCGCGACCAGATCGCGAATATCCTCTTCATCGTCGACTATCAGAATATCAAGCGCCATTGGCCGTCACTTTTCCTTTTGGCGGGGCGATAGATTGCCCCTCTTCCAGTTTTTCCAGCGCACCCGCGGCAAAGCGCAGGGTCACAGATGCGCCGCCACCCGGCGCATCATCGAAGCGGATTTCCCCCAGATGTTCCTCGACAATCTTCTTGACGATGGCGAGGCCCAGACCCGTCCCCTTGGTGCGCGTCGTCATATAGGGTTCCAGGATACGGTCCCGTTCGGGCGGCAGGCCGATGCCATCGTCGCGCACCGTGATGATAACGGCATCGTCCGCCTGCGCCAGCGTCATGCGGACATGACCATGAGGACCGCCATCCTCGGAAACCGGCTTCTGTTCAATCGCTTCTACGGCATTCTTGACGATATTCGTCAATGCCTGCCCCAATTGCCGCCGGTCGCATATCAAGTCGATATCCGGGCTGTCGGCCTGATATTCGAAACGGATATCCGGATGCGCGACCTCATGCAGGAACAAGGCGTGGCGCGCGATGTCGCCGACGGCTTCGCGGCGGAAGACCGGTTTGGGCATACGGGCGAAGGAGGAAAATTCGTCCACGATGCGGCGCAGGTCGCCTACCTGCCGCACGATCGTGCCGGTAAGCCGCGTGAAGGTCGGCTTATCGCTGGTGATTTCGCCTGCATAACGGCGCTGCAGCCGTTCGGCGGCGAGCTGGATCGGGGTCAGCGGGTTCTTGATCTCATGCGCGATCCGCCGGGCGACATCGGACCAGGCGGCGCGACGCTGATCCGACAATTGCTGGGTGATATCGTCAAAGGTCAGGATATGGCGCGATGCATCCTGCGACCGCTTGACCGCTAGGGTGCGCAAGTCGCCATGGGCGCGGACCTGAACGATGCCGGCCCCCTCCTCCGACGCGATGAATTCGGCCAATTCGGGCGACACGTCGATTAGCGGACGACCGACCGGATCGTCGGCTTCATCGACCAGGATGGCGGCGGCGGAGCTGTTGAGCAATTGCACTACGCCATGGAAGTCGACCGACAACACGCCCGCGCTGACGCCCGAGAGGATCGCTTCGATAAAGGCGCGGCGTTCGTCCAACTGGCTGTTGGCGGCGACCAGCGCGCCGGTCTGCGCTTCCAGCCGCTGGGTCATGCGGTTGAAGGCGGCGGCCAGCGTGCCGATTTCGTCGCGCGCCAGCGGACTTGTGACGCGAGCGGACAGGTCGCCCGCGGTGATGCGCCGGGCGGCCGTCACCAGTTCGTTGACCGGGCGGACCATCCAGTCGGCGACGGCCAGCGCGATATAGACGGCGATGCCGACCAGCAGCAACGATCCCACGAACAGAGCGACGTTGAAACGCAACTGAAGTGCACGGGATTGCGCCGCGAACTGGTCGTAATCCGCAATCACCTTTTGCGCGCGCGCCACGTTGCTGAACGACCAGCTTTCCGCGTTGCGGGTGGCGAACAAGTATATTTTCGATGACGGGTAGAGCAGCGTGACCGCTTCGATCTGGTTGGGCCGCGCCTGCACCACGACATTTTCGCCCGCGGCGAGGCGCCTGATGACATCGGGCGTCAGCATGGCGCCGGCGGGCCGGTTTTCCGGATCGACCGTCGCGGCGGTGCGGGCGATGCCGTCCTTGCCGACTTCGATGATCGCGGAGCGGTTCAGCTTGCGAGTGACGACCTGATAGATGAAGCCTTCGGCAAATCGCGGACTGTTGACCTTCGACTGGTTGAGATAGTCGCGCAGATCGCCCGCCATGGTGACGGTTTCGTCGCCGACTTCGCGCAAATTCGCCTGATAATAGCCGCGCGCCAGATCGCCGGCATTTTGCAGCATCCCGCGCGCGCTGTCCGAAAACCAGAATTGCACGCCATATTGGAACAGCAGCGACGCAAAAATCACCACCAGCAGCATCGGCACGCTGGCGACGATCGAGAAGATCGCGACCAGCCGCACGTGCAACTGCCCATCGCTGCCGATCGCCGATTGCGCTGCCCGCCGCTTGGCGACGCGGCGGCCCAGCAACACCAGCAGGGCGATAGCCGGGACCAGGTTCGCGACCAGCAGCAGCGCGACGATCGGCGGCGTGAGCAGAGCGTAGCTTTGTCCGCCACCTGACAGAAGATAATAGGTCAGCCCGGCCATGCCCACGAACAGGGCGAGCGTGACGCCCTCGACCAGTGCGATCAATCGCCCCTTGCGCAGGAAATGCGGCAACGGCCTGCGCCGTGCCTGTGCCCGCTTCGGGTATGTGGTCGCGCCGCTCATAGTGGCATTGTTACAACAACCCTAGTGCCCGTTCAAACACAGTATTTGCGCAAATGGCTGTCGCTGGTCGAACTAAGTCTTCGGTTCGCCCTGAGCGCCGCGCGATACTGGTCAATCGGTCAGCCGTAGCTGCATGGGATCAAGCCCGTAATCGGTCAGCTTTTTCCGCAGCGTGTTGCGATTGATGCCGAGCAGCCCGGCCGCCCGGATCTGGTTGCCATCGACGCTGGCAAGGACTTCCTGCAGCAGAATCGGCTCCACCACGCCCAGCAGATCGTCATGCAGCGCGCGGTTAGGATGGGCCAGACCGATGCCCAGCTGCCGCTTGGCCCAGTCGCGCACCGCATGGGCCAGTTGATCCGTCGGCGCGGCATAGTCGGCAGGGACCGCGTCCATCGGCAGCATGTGGCGCAAAATCTCGTCCGTGATGACATTTTCACGGCTGAGCACTGACAGGCGCTGCATCAGATTTTGCAGTTCGCGGACATTGCCCGGCCAATGATAGGTCATCAGCAACTGCGCCGCATCGTCGGCCAGGGACTTGCGCGGCAAGCCTTCTTGGGCCGCCCGTTCCAGGAAATGGCGGGCAAGCAGGATGACGTCTTCGCGCCGTTCGCGCAGCGCCGGGAGGGCGATCGGCACGACGTTGAGGCGGTAATAGAGATCCTGACGAAAACGCCCGTCCTCGATCAGCTGCGACAATTCCTTGTTGGTGGCGGCGATAATGCGGACATTGACCCGCACCGGCTTCGACCCGCCGACCGTCGTAACCTCACCGGACTGCAACACACGCAACAGGCGCGTCTGCGCCTCCATCGGCATGTCGCCGATTTCATCCAGGAAGAGCGTGCCGCCCTGCGCCTGCTCGAACTTGCCGGCGGTGCGAGCGTGCGCGCCAGTGAAGGCGCCCTTTTCATAACCGAAAAGTTCTGCTTCGATCAGCTCGCGCGGTATGGCGGCCATATTAATCGCAACGAAAGGCTTGGTGCGGCGCTGGCCCAGGCTGTGGATCGCTTCGGCCACCAGTTCCTTGCCAGTGCCCGATTCGCCTAGCACCAGGATCGACAGATCGTTGGACAGGACGCGGGCGATGGTGCGGTACACCTCTTGCATCGCGGGCGATCGGCCGACCAGCGGCAGGCCGTCATGGGGCAGGCCGACATCACTCCCCTGCTCTTCCGCGCTCTGTCGCGTGCCCAGCGCATCGGCGACGGCACGTGTCAGTTCGTTGAGGTCGAAGGGCTTGGGCAGATATTCGAACGCGCCCTTTTCCGTGGCGCGAATGGCGGTGTTGAGCGTATTTTGCGCCGACAGGATGATGACGTTGAGGTCGGGCTTGGTCGCCAAGATATCCGCCACGCCGTCCAGCCCATCGCCATCCGGCAGCATGACGTCGGTGATCAGCACGTCGGGCGCGAAGCTGTCCATCAGCATGGCGCGTTCGCGAATCGAGGCAGCGGTCTTGACCCGGTGGCCCTGCCGTCGCAGCGCTTCGCCCACCACCACGCAGATCGCCGGATCATCATCGACCACCAATATCGCGCCAGTCGCGGGCATCATCCCATCCCCATCGGCAGGAGGATGCGGAAGGTGGATTCGCCCGCTTCCACATCGCGGCTATATTGGACGAAGCCGCTCATATCGCGCACCAGCTTGTCGACCAGCGCCAGGCCCAGCCCCTGCCCATCGCGCTTGCCGGTGATGAACGGGTTAAACAGATGGTCGAGAATATGTTCAGGCACGCCGGGTCCATTATCGATGACGAGGATTTCGATCGGCAACACCGCGCTGCCCTTGCCATCGCCGACCATGACGGACACGCCATGACGAAACGCGGTTTCCACCCGGATACGGGGTGTTTCATGATGCTCCAGCGCCTCGGCGGCGTTTTTGAGCAGGTTGATCATCACCTGCACCAGAGCGTCGTCATTGATGTTGGCGAATGGCAAAGATGGATCATAATGTTTTATGATCCTTATATGTTTTGCAAACCCGGCAGCAGCAATCCCGGCGGCCCGGTCGATCAGCGGATAGATGTTGCCGGCCTCGCATTCCAGCGTCCGGTCGGTCGTGAAATCCTGCATCCGGTCGATCAGCGCGGCGATGCGATCGACCTCGTTGCAGATCAATTGCGTCAGCGCCGCGTCCCGACCGCCCTGCCCGCCTTCCAGCAATTGCGCCGCGCCCCGGATGCCCGACAGCGGGTTCTTGATCTCATGCGCCAGGATTGCGGCGGCCCCCATAGCGGACCGCGCACCGCCTGACGTGCCCCGATGGCCGATCTTGCGCGCCTGGCTCTGGGCATGGAGCGACACGACGCGCCAGCCGTCATGATCGACGATCGGCGCGATCATCAGGTCGACCTCCATCTCGGCGGTGCGCCCGGCATGGACCTTTATGTCGTAGGCGGCGATCGGCTTGTTGCTGTGCCAGATGTCGAAGCGCGCACCGGCCTCCGCAATGCGGATGGTGCGCGCCACGTCGCTGCCGATGATCGCCGACCGCGCCATATTGAGCAGGGTTTCGGCCCGGACATTGGCTTCGGCGATGCTGTTGTCCGGCTTTACGATCAATGTCGCCACCGGCAGCGCCGTCATCTGTTCGCTCAGTGACGGCCCGTCCTGGGCCATGCGCAGCGGAGGCAGGGACGTCAGCGCACCGTTCATGCGGCCCGGCGCAATTCCGCCGGGTGGAGGCCGGTGGCGATCAGCGGCTCGTAGAAGCGGGCCAGCATGTCGAGAACGGTCTTCGCATCGGGTTCCTGATTGACGCTGTTACGGAACTCGGCCGATCCGGGCAGCCCCTTGGTGTACCAGCCGATATGCTTGCGGGCCATATTGACGCCGGTATAGCTGTCGTAATGATCGAGCATCGCATGATAATGCTCTACGATCGCACGATATTGTTCCGCCAATGTCGGATCGGGCAGGCGCGTGCCATCAGTCAGCCAGGCCATGACCTGGCCGATCAACCAGGGCCGACCATAAGCGCCGCGCCCGATCATCACGCCGTCCGCGCCGCTTTGCTCCAACGCAGTATCGGCGTCCTCGATCGAGCAGATATCGCCATTGGCGATCACCGGCAGCTTCACCGCCTCCTTGACCGATCGGATGAAGGCCCAGTCGGCCGACCCCTTATACATCTGGCACCGGGTACGGCCATGGACCGTGATGAGTTGCGCGCCCAGATCCTCGGCGATATGCGCCAGTTCGGCGGCGTTGAGGCTGCTATGGTCCCAGCCCATCCGCATCTTGACGGTGACGGGCACGTCCACCGCCTCCACCGTCGCCTTGATCAGCGCGGCGGCGAGCGGCAGGTCGCGCATCAGAGCGCTGCCTGCATCGCCGTTGACGACCTTCTTCACCGGGCAACCCATATTGATGTCGATGATCGCCGCGCCGCGATCGGCATTCAGCTTGGCGGCTTCGGCCATTTCCATGGGCGAACAACCGGCCAACTGCATCGAAACCGGTTCCTCCAGCGGATGCCAGGCGGCTTTTTGCAACGACTGGCGCGTTTCCCGGATCATCGCGGCGGTGGCGATCATTTCCGTCACATTAAGGCCGCAGCCATAGCGGCGTACCAGCGTACGGAACGGCATGTCGGTCACGCCGGTCATCGGGGCGAGTACGACCGGCATGTCGATGGTGATCGGGCCGATGGCGATGGGAGAAAGCGTGCGCATGATCTGACTTTGGAAGAGTGCCTAAAAAACAGGCAGCGCTTAGCGGAAAATGGGTCGGACGGCAAGGCTGTCCCCCTTTCGATCCGTCCCATGACCGGCTATGCGCCGCATCATGACATCCAACAGCAAGATCGTCGCGTTGATCGTCGCCGCAGGCCAGGGCAGCCGGGCGGGTGGCGACGTGCCCAAACAGTTTCGCATGGTGGCGGGCAAGGCCGTGCTGGCGCATGCCTATGATGCGTTGGCGGCGCATGGGGCGATCGCCGAGACTTATAGCGTATTGGGCGACGGCCAGGAGGCGGCTGCGCGCATACTGCTGGGCGATCGGACTGCGACCTTCGTAACCGGCGCGGAGGTCCGGCGCGGATCGGTGCGCGCGGGGCTGGAGGCGATTGCGGCGGCGGGCGGTGCGGATATCGTGCTGATCCATGATGCCGCCCGGCCCTTCCTGCCGGGCGCGGTGATCGACCGGTTGCTGGCGGCGTTGGAAAGCGCGGCGGGCGCCATCCCCACCCTGCCCGTTGCCGATACATTGGTGCGCGCGACGGGCGGCGCGATGGCGGAGAGCGTGGATCGCGCTGGATTGCATCGGGTGCAGACGCCGCAGGCCTTCCGGTTCGACACCATATTGGCGGCGCATCGGAACTGGGACGCCGCGCAGGAAGCGACCGACGACGCGCAGATCCTTAAAAGCTGGGGCCATGACGTCATATTGGTGCAAGGCGATGAAAGACTGGACAAATTGACCTACGCCGAAGACTTCGCCCGCGCCGAAGCGCGACTGGCGCCGCCGCGCACAACCCGCGTCGGCATGGGCTATGACGTCCACCGCCTTGCGCCCGATGAAGAGCTTTGGCTGGGCGGCGTGCTGGTGCCGCACGACTATGGGCTGGCGGGGCATAGCGATGCCGATGTGGCGCTGCACGCGATCGTGGACGCCATGCTGGGCGCGCTGGCGGATGGGGACATCGGCAGCCACTTCCCGCCGTCCGATCCGCAATGGCGCGGCGCGTCGTCCGACCGCTTCCTGGCCTATGCGCGCGATCGGGTGACGGCGCGAGACGGCGTGATCGATCATATCGACCTGACCATCATCTGCGAAGCGCCCAAGATCGGCCCGCATCGGGACGCCATGCGCGCGCGCATCGCTGAAATACTCGCCGTCCCGATCGACCGGGTCAGCGTGAAAGCGACGACGACGGAGCGGTTGGGCTTTGCCGGGCGGCGCGAAGGTATTGCCGCACAAGCGGTTGCCACCCTCTCCCTTCCCGCGCTATCTTGACCCCATGTTAGATACAGTCCTGCCGGCCCAGTTGGTCGAACTTGCCGAAAAGGTCATCATCGCCAATCGGCGCGCCGGACGGACCATATCCGTGGCGGAAAGCTGCACCGGCGGGTTGGTATCGGCGGCCCTGACGGAGATTGCCGGTTCGTCGGACGTGTTCGATGCCGGATTTATCGCCTATTCCAATGATATGAAGGCAGAACTTCTCAAAGTGTCGCATGATGTGCTGGATACGTTCGGCGCTGTCTCCATCGCTACCGCCTGGGCGATGGCGCAGGGTGCGCTCAAGAAAAGCCACTCCCATGTCGCGGTCGCGATCACCGGGATTGCCGGGCCGGGCGGTGGCAGCGAGCAGAAGCCGGTCGGCACCGTCGTCTTCGCCCGCGCCGAACGCGGCGCCAGCGCGGACAAAGTCGTGGCCGACATGCGGCATTTCGAAAATAACGGTCGCGGCGGCGTCCGCCTTCAGGCGGCGCTGTGCGCGCTCGAACTGCTGCTGCCGGATGCACCCGCGCCGTAAAGCTGCGCCGCGCGGGTTTCGAACGCGCCGATCATCTTGCGGAGTGCTTTGTCGAAAAACTGGCCGGCCAGCATTTCGAACAGCCGGTTCTTGAACTCGAATTCGACCTCGAAATCGACCAGCACGCCGCCCTGCCCGTCGTCGCGGAACGCCCATTCATTGTGCAGATGCTTGAGCGGCCCGTCGAGATAATCGACGCGAACATGGTCCGGCCGGTTCTTGTGCACGCGCGACGTGAAACTTTCCTTCACGCCTTTGAACCCCACGATCATGTCCGCGACCATTTCCGTATCATCGTCGGATCGGACCCGGATCGCGCTGATCCAGGGCAGAAATTCAGGATAGGCTTCCACGTTCGATACCAGGTCGAACATCTGCGCCGGTGTGTAGGGCAGATGGCGCGTTTCATTATGCTTGGGCATGGGCCGATCAGACTTTCGCGGCCGCCTTGGCGAGTTTCGCTTCGCGCGCGGCGCGCATCTCGGCGAAATCCTTGCCCGCATGATAGCTGGACCGGGTGAGCGGCGAGGAGGCGACCTGCAGAAAGCCCTTGGCCCGCGCGATCCCGGCATAGGCGTTAAACGCCGCCGGGGTCACGAAATCGATCACCTTGGCGTGTTTGGGCGTGGGTTGGAGATATTGGCCCATGGTCAGGAAATCGATGTCGGCCGATCGCATGTCGTCCATCACCTGATGCACTTCCAGCCGCTCCTCGCCCAGGCCCAGCATGATGCCGGACTTGGTGAAGATCGACGGGTCCAGCTTCTTCACCGACTCCAACAGGCGCAGCGACGCATAATAGCGCGCGCCGGGGCGGATGGTCGGATAGAGGCGCGGAACCGTCTCCAGATTATGATTATAGACGTCCGGCCGGGCGGCGACGATCATTTCTACGGCGCGCTCATGCTTGTTGCGGAAGTCGGGCGTCAGGATTTCGATCGTCGTATTGGGCGTCGTGCGGCGCAGCGCCTCGATCACCTTGACGAACTGCGATGCGCCGCCATCGGGCAGGTCGTCGCGATCGACCGAGGTGATGACGATATGCTCCAACCCCATTTCGGCGCAGGCATCCGCCAAATTCTGCGGTTCGTTGACGTCGACCTTGCGCGGCATGCCGGTCTTGACGTTGCAGAAGGCGCAGGCGCGGGTGCAAACGTCGCCCAGGATCATCACTGTAGCGTGCTTCTTGGTCCAGCATTCGCCGATATTCGGGCAGGCCGCTTCCTCGCACACCGTATTCAGCCCCTTGTCGCGCATCAGCTTGCGCGTTTCATGATAGGCGGGGCTGGTCGGCGCCTTGACGCGAATCCAGTCGGGCTTGCGGGCGCGTTCCGGGCTTGCGGGCTGACCGGGCATGGGGATCGGGCTGATGTCGTTCATGCGCTCCAGATAGCGATGCAGGACCGCTCTTGCCAGCCCCCTATTTGTGCGGCACATCCCCGTCCATGACCGATTTTACCGACATGCTCGAAGGCTATCGCCGTTTCCGCACCACCGGCTGGAGCGAACAGCGCGAACGGTGGGACGAACTGAACGAAGGGCAAAGCCCCCGCGTCATGGTGATCGCCTGTTCCGACAGCCGCGTCGATCCAGCGCAGATTTTCGACACCAGCCCTGGTGAAATTTTCGTCGTGCGCAACGTCGCCGCGCTGGTGCCGCCGTTCGAAACCAATCCGGGCTATCATGGCGTGTCGGCCGCGCTGGAATTTGCGGTGCAGGTGCTCAAGGTCGGCGAGATCGTCGTCATGGGCCACGGCAAATGCGGGGGTTGCAAGGCAGCGCTCAGCCAGGATCTGAAGGACGCGCCGCCGGGCGAAGGCGGCTTCATCCATAATTGGATCGAATTGCTGGACGATGCCCGCGACGTGGTGGTCGAACAATATGGCGACCAGCGCGACCGCACGGTCGAGCGCGCGATGGAGCAGGAAGCGGTGAAGGTCAGCCTGGCCAACCTGCGCACCTTCCCCTGCGTGCAGTCGAAGGAGCGCAAGGGCGAATTGAAGCTGGTCGGCAGCTTCTTCGCCATTGCCGACGGCGTGCTCAACATTTTGGACGAGGATAGCGGCGCCTTCTCGCCCGCATGAAGGGATAAGGCGCCATGGCGTTGTTACAGGAAGGCAGGGGCAATATTGCTCTGCTGATCGATGCGGACAATGCGTCGGCGGCGCATTTCGATTCGGTCATGACCGTGCTGGCGGAACTGGGCACGGTCAACATCCGCCGCGCCTATGGCAATTGGAGCAAGACGACGCTCAAGACCTGGGCGGCGCTGTCGGTCGCCCACGCGATCGAACCGCAGCAGCAGTTCGACCTGACCAAGGGCAAGAACGCCACCGACATGAAGATGACGATCGACGCCATGGACCTGATGGCGTCGGGCCGGGTCGATGGCTTTGGGCTGATGTCCAGCGACAGCGACTTCACCCCGCTGGCGACGCGCATCCGGCAGCAGGGTATTCCGGTCTATGGCTTTGGGTCGGCCAACACGCCCGAAGGCTTCCGCCGCGCCTGTACGCAATTCCTGAACGTCGCGGCATTGAAACCCGCCGAAGTGCCGGTGGCGACCAAGGCGCCGGTAAAGGCCGCGGCTCCCGCCAAGGCTGCCACGCCGCAAGCTGCGCCCTTGAAAGCCGCCGCTGCCACGCCCGCCTCCGCCGCGCCGACGCCCGCCAAGACGGTCGATGCCGAAGTCGTGCGCCTGCTGATCGACGCCTATGATGAAGCGAAGCGCGACGAACGTGGCTTCGTGGCGCTGGGTCCGGTGGGGCAGCGGGTGGGCAATCGCTCCAGCTTCGACGTGCGCAATTACGGCTATAAGCGGCTGTCCGACCTGATTGCCGCCATCCCCAATTTCATCACCGAAGTGCGCGAAGGCGGCCAGACCTGGATCAAGCGGGTCAAATAATGGCCGTGGTCGCCCGCCATCTGATGATCCATGGCAAGGTGCAGGGCGTCTGGTATCGGGCCTGGACGGTCGAGATGGCGCGCGGCCTTGGCCTTGTCGGTTGGGTCCGCAATCGCGCCGATGGCTGCGTGGAGGCCGTGATCGAAGGGGATAGCGGCACGGTCGATCAGTTCATCACCTTAGCCGAGAGCGGTCCGCCCGCCGCGCAGGTGGCGCGAATCGATGTGCGTGACTATCCCGTCGACAACATCGCCACCTTCGAAAAACGCCCGACCGTCTAACCGTTCCCTATCCCCGACGCACAAAAAAGGGCCGATCCGTGAGGACCAGCCCGTAAAGTTTTAGGAGAGGATGCCTGAAAGGCAGGATCTCTATGCAATGATAGCGTTATCACGACAAGTGCAAAGGAAAAGGCACCGATTGCGTTTATTGCAACCGCGTTCCTTCGTCAGGCCTCGCCCCAGATCGCCTTGGCGGTGCGGACCACCAGATCCAGCTTGGCCTGCTGCTCGTCGGGGGTGATGGCGTTGCCCTCCTCGGTCGATGCGAAGCCGCATTGCGGGGCGATACCCAACTGATCGATATCGGCATATTTCGCTGCTTCTTCGATCTGGCGCTGCAATTGCTCGATCGGCTCCAGGTCCGGCGTCTTGGTGGTGATGAAGCCGGGATAGACGCGCTGCTTGCCCTTCGCCAGGAAACGCAAAGGCTCCAGCCCGCCCGCGCGTTCGCTGTCATATTCCATGAAGAACAGATCGACGCCGGTCTGGTTGAAGATCGCGTCGGCCGCCAGATCATAAGCGCCCTCAGCCGCCCAGGTGGAACGGAAATTGCCGCGACACATATGCATGCCGATCAGCATGTCGGCCGGGCGATCCTTGATCGCGTCCTGCATCATCTGCGCATAGGCAGTGATCAGCCAGTCGGGATCGATGCCCTCCGCCATCTTTTGCGCGCGATGCTTGGGATCGCACAGATAGGCGAAGAAGATGTCGTCCATCTGCAGATAGCGACAACCCGCGTCGTAAAAGGCCGCGACCGCCTTTGCATAGGTGGCGGACAGGTCGGCGAACAGCACGTCCAGATCGGCATATTCGGGCACGCGGATGTCCGCCTTGGCCGTGCGGAAATGGCAGCAGCTCGGGCCGGGAATCGAGATTTTCGGCGTTACATTGGTGTTGGCCGCCAGGAACCGGAAATGATCCAGCATCGGGTGATCCGCCGGGAAATCCAGTTTGCCGTTGATCACCGGGAAGGTCGGGCGCAGCTTCACGCCATGGAATTGCGCGCCGTCCTCCGGATCGCGCTGTTCCAGGTCGAAGCCGGTCAGCCCGCCCATGAAATCATAATGCCAGAAGGACCGGCGGATTTCGCCGTCGGTCACGACCTTGAGGCCGACCGCTTCCTGCATCTTGACCGCATCGATGATTGCGGCGTCCTCGGCGGCGGTCAGTGCCTCCCGACCGATGCTCTTATCCTCGAAAAACGCCTTGCGCGCCGCGGTTACCGCAGCCGGACGCAGCAGCGATCCGACATGATCCGCCCGATAGGGCGGGACCAGATCCGTCATAGTCTATCCTTTCAAACCGTCCTTCTGGACCGGCGTCGATCGTGAATCAGCGCGTCAGCTTCTTATACGCAAGCGCAGTCGGACGATCCGCCGCATCGCCCAGACGGCGGCGCTTGTCTTCTTCATAGGCTTCGAAATTGCCCTCGAACCATTCGACATGGCTGTTGCCTTCGAACGCCAGGATGTGGGTCGCGAGGCGATCGAGGAAGAAGCGGTCATGGCTGATGACCACGGCGCAACCCGCGAAATTCTCGATCGCTTCTTCGAGCGCGCCCAGCGTTTCGACGTCCAGATCGTTGGTCGGTTCGTCGAGCAGCAGCACGTTGCCGCCCTTTTTCAGCATCTTGGCGATGTGGACGCGGTTGCGTTCACCGCCCGACAGCTTGCCGACATTCTTCTGCTGGTCCTGCCCCTTGAAGTTGAAGGCGCCGACATAGGCGCGGGTCGACATGTCGTGGCCGTTGACCTTGACGTAATCCAGGCCGTCGGACACTTCTTCCCAGACATTTTTCGACCCGTCCAGATGATCGCAACTCTGGTCCACAAAGCCCAGGCGCACGGTCGAACCGATATCGATCTCGCCCGCGTCTGGTGTTTCCTGCCCGGTGATCAGCTTGAACAAGGTGGACTTGCCCGCGCCGTTCGGTCCGATGACGCCGACGATGCCGCCCGGGGGCAACAGGAAAGATAGATCTTCGAACAGCAGCTTGTCGCCGAACGCCTTGGTGATGCCCTTGAACTCGATCACCTTGCCGCCAAGCCGCTCCGGCACCTGGATGACGATCTGCGCCTTGCCGGGCGAGCGGTTATTCTGGCCCGCGACCAGTTCCTCGAACTTCTTGATACGCGCCTTGGACTTGGTCTGGCGGCCCTTGGTGCCCTGCCGTATCCATTCCAGCTCGTCGTTGATCGCCTTCTGGCGGCCGGTCGCTTCGCGATCTTCCTGCTCCAGGCGCTTGGACTTCTTCTCCAGATAGGTGGAGTAGTTGCCTTCGTACGGGAAATATTTCCCGCGATCGAGTTCCAGGATCCAGCCCACGACATTGTCCAGGAAGTAGCGGTCATGGGTGATCATCAGCACCGAGCCGGCATATTCCTTCAGATGATTTTCCAGCCAGGTGACGCTTTCGGCATCCAGATGGTTGGTCGGTTCGTCCAGCAGCAGAATGTCCGGCTTCTGAATCAGCAGGCGGGTCAGCGCGATGCGGCGCTTTTCACCGCCCGACAGGCTTTCGACCGACCAGTCCGACGGCGGGCAGCGCAGCGCTTCCATCGCCAATTCCAGCTGGCTGTCGAGCGACCAGCCATCGACCGCGTCGATCTGTTCCTGCAGCGTCCCCATTTCTTCCATCAGCGCGTCGAAATCGACGTCTTCCGGCGGGTCGCCCATGATATTGCTGATCTCGTTGAAGCGATCCATCTTGTCGGCGATGTCGCGCGCGCCGTCCTTGACGTTTTCCAGCACGCTCTTGGCGGGATCGAGCTGCGGCTCCTGCGGCAGATAGCCGACCGTGATATTCTCACCCGGCCAGGCTTCGCCCGAAAAGTCAGTGTCGATCCCGGCCATGATCTTGATCAGGGTCGATTTACCCGCGCCGTTGGGACCAACGATACCGATCTTGGACCCGCGATAAAATTGCAGGTTGATGTCACTCAGCACCGGCTTGGCCGCGCCGGGGAAGGTCTTCGTCATGCTCTTCATGACATAGGCATATTGCGAGGAGGCGGACATGTTCGGGCAGCTCCAACGGTAGGATAAGAGGATTTGGCGCGGAGTTAGCGGAGGCGGGACGCATTGGCAAATGGGTGATGGCCCGCTACGCTCCCACCCATGCAGAAAATCCGATCGGGCACGCTCGCCGCCCTTCTCCTTGGCAGCATTTTCACCCCGACTTTCGTATTGGCCGCGCCAGCGGACAGCGCCGCGATTCGCGACGCGGCGTTGAAGGACGATGTCGCCTTCGCCTTTACCGAAGGGCTGACCACCGAAGTCGGTCCCCGCCCCGCCGGTACGCCGCAGGAAGCGCGCGCCCGCGACTGGGCGGTGGCGAAGCTGAAAGCACTGGGCTTCGCCAACGTCCGCGCCGAACCTTATACTATGCCGGTATGGGTGCGCGGGCGGGACGAAGCGCGCATAGTGTCGCCCTTCCCGCAAAATCTGGTGCTGGCGGCGCTGGGCAATAGTGGATCGACCGGCGAAAAAGGCATTGAGGGCGACGTCGTCTATTTCCCCAGCATCGCCGATCTGGAGGCCGCGCCCGCCGCCGCGCTCAAGGGCAAGATCGCCTTTGTCGATCATGGCATGAAGGCGACGCAGGACGGCTCCTCCTACGGCTATTTCGGCGCGGCGCGGCGGCAGGGGCCGAGCATCGCGTCGAAAAAAGGCGCGATCGCCATCCTGATCCGATCGATCGGCACCGATCATCATCGCGTGCCCCACACCGGCGTTCAGATGTGGGCGGACGGCGTGACGCCGATCCCGGCGGCGGCGCTGAGCGTGCCGGACGCCGAGCAACTGGCCCGCGTCATCAAGCGCGGCCAGCCGGTGAAGGTCCATCTGACGCTGACGTCGAAGATGCTGAAGGACCAGCCGTCCGGAAACGTGATCGCCGAAATCCCCGGCAGCGATCCCGCGGCGGGCGTTGTTGTGGCGGCGTGTCACCTCGACAGCTGGGACCAGGGCACCGGCGCGATCGATGACGCGACCGGCTGCGGCATTGCGGCGGCTTCCGCGCTACAGGTCGCGAAGGCAGGCCAGCCGCGCCGCACCATCCGCGTGCTGATGGCGGGCGCGGAGGAAGTCGGCGGCGACGGCGCACGCGCTTATTATAAGGCGCATGGAGCAGAGAAGCACGCGCTGGCGATCGAATCGGATTTCGGCGCGGACCGCATCTGGCGTGTCGATTTCAAACTGCCGCAGGGGCATGAGGCGCTGGCGAAGCGCGTGGCGGCTGCGCTCGCGCCACTGGGCGTGGGCGCCAGCACGCAAGAAGCGGGCGGCGGCGCGGATATTGCGCCATTGGTGAAGGCCGGTGTGCCGGTGATCGACCTGCAACAGGATGGCACCCGCTATTTCGACCTGCATCACACGCCCGACGATACATTGGACAAGGTCGATCCGGAACAGTTGCGACAAAATGTCGCGGCTTGGGCAGTGACACTGGATGCCGTTGCCAATGCAACAGAATCCATGGGCGTTAACTAGACTTTTATAGTAGACAACGCCCTGTCGCGTGATTCCATCGTTTCACCGGCGCAGAAAAGCATTGATTTGTGCATCGCACACGTTAATGCGGGTCGCTCGCGTAGGGTCACATTTGTAACGTGCCAGACGCGGCATAATGCTATGGGAGCCGTACACAATGAAGAAGATCGCTGCTGTTTTCGCTTCGGCCAGCCTGATGGCCCTCGCCGCTTGCGGTGAGAAGCCGGCTAACGAGACCGCGAACGCTTCGAACGCCGTCGTCGAAAACGTTGTCGAAAACGCCGCTAACGCTGCCGACAACGCTGCCAACGCTGCGAACGTTGCTGCTAACGCCGCCAACGTTGCGACGAACGCTTCGAACGCGATGTAATCTTCGCATTTGCGAGATTCTCGAAGGGCGGGCCTTTTGGTCCGCCCTTTTTGTTTGTGCCGACGTCCGCCGCATCGCCTGCGGAACATCCATGCCCCTTCGCCGCTTATATCCTTACGACATAAGGAGACATCGCCATGGGTAAGGGCATATTATTGTGGCTGATCGGCGTCCCGATCCCCATCATCCTGCTTTTATGGTTATTCTTTCACTGATCGGATGATCGGCGATTGACGGGACGCGCGCTTCCCCGCTAAGGCCGCCCCTCGTCGGGGAGTAGCGCAGTCTGGTAGCGCGCCTGCTTTGGGAGCAGGATGTCGCAGGTTCGAATCCTGTCTCCCCGACCACCATTTTTCAGAACAAGCTCAGGACGATGATCCACGCCGGTAAGGATGATCCACGCCGGTAAGGCGGCAAGCGCCAGGAATGTGCCGAGCGGTACACGCGCCGTGCGCCGTGTCGCCCGGCCGCTGATCAGCATCACCGCCAATCCGGTTATCGATGCGATCAGCAGGATAAAAGGCAGCGCCTGCCATCCGAACCAGGCGCCCAGCGCCCCCAGCAATTTCGCGTCGCCCAATCCCAACCCGTCCCGTCCACGAACGGCACGATAGCCAAGCGCCAGCAGGAGCAGCGCGCCATAACCGATCGCCGCGCCCAGGATGCGGTCGATCAAAATGACGTCCGTTGCCCACAGGCCGATGGTAAAGCCAAGAAAAGCCAAAGGCAGCGTCAGGGCATCCGGCAACCAGAAGTGCCGCCAGTCGAGCAGCGCCAGCGTTAGCAGCATCCAGCCCAGCAAGGCCCAGGCGATACCGCCGATATCTGGCAGGCCGCCCAGCGCCAGCGCACCGATCACCGCGCAGGCCGCCTCCACCCGGCCATGCAGCGGGTCGATCTGCGCACCGCAGCTTCGGCACCGGCCGCGCTGCACCATCGCGCTCAACAGGGGCACAAGATCACGCGCCGCCAGCGTCCGACCGCACCCGTCGCAGGCGGATCGCCCGTGCATTATGCTGCGTCCTTCGGGCCAGCGCAGGATCAGCGTCGCCAGGAAACTGCCAGCGATCGCGCCTGCCAGCGCACCGACCAACGCCGCAACCGGCTGGATCACAGCCGTCCTTCGACCTTCAGCACCTGCACGCCATCGGCCCCGGCGAAACCCGCCTGCCCCAGCGTCGCAGCTAGCGTCGGATCTGCCGTTTCCACCCGCATTTCGGCGGCATAGCGCCCCGATCGCCAGATACGCAGCGTGATTTTTTCCATGCCCGACTGGCTGACCAGCGGCAGCAACAAAGCATCGCCGTCGCACGCCACGACGCCCGACAGGCCTTGGCTGAGGTTCAGGCCGGGGAACTGCCCCGCCATCCGCGCCCGCACGCGCCCTTCGGCATGGCCGCAGCGGTCACCGGCATAATAGGCGCTGACATCCTCCAGCATCAGGCTGCCGACCGGCAGCGGCGCAAAGACCCGGCCCAGCGGCATGACGCCGGTCATATCGTCCACGCCGATGCGACCCAAACCGACCGTCAGCGCGCCGCTTATGTCGTCGGCCAGCCCCTTGGTCCGGGCGATGTCGAAACGCGCACGCCCCACCAGCAACGATAGCGGCGACAGGCCCGCCCGCACGCTGCCCAACGGCATGTCGCCCAGCATCAACTGGTCGATCCGCCCGCTCCATACCGTCCCACGCACCTCCCGCGCCGCGACGCCCAGCCGCTCCAGTCCGGCCAGCCCCAGCGCCACCCGCATCGGCAGGAACAGCAGCAGCCCAAGCAACAGCACCAGGATCAGGATGACCCGCATCCGTCGCGATAGCTTCAGGCCCATCATTGCGCCGCCCCCCGCACCAGTACGGCCTGCACCGACACGCTGCCCGCCGTCGGCGAAGGCCGCACGCTCATCGTGTCCACGCGCACGCCCTGCCCCTCCAGCACGGCAAGCCAGGAAAACAGCGCGACCGGCCGTACCGAAGCGATCGCGATATCCATCCGATCATCGCCCTGCGCCTGCGCGCGTTCCAGCGTCAGGCCCGCTTCCCCGGCGCTCTGGCCGACAAACTGGTCGATCGGCATGGCCGGGCCGGTGGCGGCGGCGGTGCGGGGCAGCGTCTTCAACTGCTTGACGGCCGATCGTATCGCGGCATTGCGGTCGGTCGCTTCGTTCAGCGCGTCGCGGGCGCTGCGCTGCGCCCGATCCAGCGGCATGGCAATGCCGAACCACAGGATCACGATTGCCAGCAGCGCGAACATCACGCCCAGCATCCATTGTTCGCGGGTCGATCGTTCCGACCAATAAGTCTGCATCCGTTCCATCATGACCGCACCGTAATGTCCGCCAGCGTCCGCCCGCCCGGATCCTGGGACGGGGTCGCCGTGATCGTGAAACCGGCCGCCTGCAACGCCAGCAGCACGATATTGATATCGTCCGCCTTGGCCGCGGCGAGTGTCGCGCGGACCATGCCGTCGGGATCGCGCGACAGGGTGGTTAGCGCCACGCCCGGTGCATCCTGCATCGCGGCGAGCAACGCAGCGACCGGCGCCGTGAACGCCCGTCCACCCGCACCCCGCGCGGCCAGCTTGCCCTCCATCTCCGCCAGCGCCTGGCTCGCGTCGGTCGCGCCGGGCAAGACTTGCTGCGCCAGCGCCAGGCTGTCCGCATCCAGTCGGCTGACTTCGCCATGCTGCTTGGCCAGGCCGATCAGCGCGATCAGCAGGCTGGCGAGCAGGAGGAGGCCGCTCCACAGCGCGATGCGGCCGATCAGGCGACCATCCACCGCGCGCCGCACCCGCTTGGCGAAATCGCCCTGCCGCATGTCGAGTGGTGGCATGTCCAGCGCGGCGATCGCGCGGCCTTCGACCACGCCCGGCGCCACATCGACGATCGGTCCATCGCCGACCAGTTCGGGCAGCATCATGTCCGCCCCGATCGCGATATCGACGCCGCGCAATACCGCCTCGCCGCCGATGACGCCGCGGACATAGCCGCTCTCAGGCTCCGGCAGCAGCAACGGCGCGGGCACGATGATATCCGGGTCCAGCCCATGATGCTGCGCCCATAGCAACCATTGCTGCATGTCGCGCCGGCTCGCCATAGCAACGATATGCGGGCGGGCGGGATCTTCGTTTATATCTGCGGCCGCAAATAATTGATCGGATGGCGCCAGTCCGCCCGCCAGCACCGCCAACCGTGCCGCCGCCCGTCCCTGCCGCACCGGCAGGTCGGGATGCGCGACCCAGTGCAGCGTCACCAGCGCGGCTGGCGGCACCAGCAGCACGCGGGCCTGATCGGGCAACGCCGCGATGCCGCACGCCGCCAGCCAGTTTGCGCCCTCGCCCGCCTGCACCAGCGCACCGTCGATGATGCGCATCCAATGCGGTTCGGCGTCCTGCGCCTCTGCCAGAAAGACGATCAGCGCGTCGCGACTGCTCATGCCCCCGCACCCCAGCTGCGCCGAACCACCATCGCCGGGCTTTGCCGCGCGTCGATCAGCGCCCGCTCCACCACCTGCGTTCCCCCGACATCCACCGACACGTCCACTCCGAAAAATCCCGTCGTCATCTTCACCTGTTCCTGCACATCCACCGCAGGCGACGACCCGTCGCGCGAGAGCAAGGCCCAGAACTCGTTCGTGCTGCCGTACCCATCTGCCGGGCGTTGCGCCAGCAGTTGCCGCGCCTGGGCGACACTCAATTGACCCGGCAGCAGCATCGCTAACAAAGGCGCCTGGCCCGGCAGCAGCGTATTGATGTTGATCGGCGACAAATCAGTGACCGGCAGCGCGCATATCCATGGTTTGACCAGATCATAGATGGCCGGGCTGATGCCGCTGACCGCGCGCAATTCGCTGGCGTCCACCATCATCCGGTTGGCGGCGCGATAAGGGCGCTCCATCTGGACATAGGTTTCGTCCTCCGCCCCGCCGGGTTGCGGCACGTTGTCGGTATCGATCCAGTCGGCCAGGCTCGCAGACGCGCCCTGCGCCTGCCGCGCGTCCACGCCCAATGCCTCCAGCAAGGCCTGGAATTGCGATACGCCGGCGGGGCGGACCTTCAAATTCGCCGCGCTCTCACCGCTGACGACGCTGTTGAGGTTGAAGCAATTGCCCGCGTCGGTCACCCGTGCGGTCGCGATGCCGCCGGGGACGGGAATGCTTTGCGGCGTGCCCATCCATCCGCCCGCCAGCGTGATCTTCGCCGGGCTGCTGGCCGTCTGGTCGCCGACGCGCAGCAACGCCATCTCGGTCGCCGCGTCGGCATAGGCGCGGGCCTGATCGACCGCGCCGCCATTGCCGGTCATCCGCGTCGCCAGCGCCACGCGCTCCAACGCAGTCGCAGCGACGACGGACATCACCGCCACCAGCAGTAATACCGTCAGCAGCGCCGCGCCCTGCTCGTTCTTCCTGCGCGGGTCAGGCACCTGCCGCCCCTTCCGTTACATCCTGCTTTTCGACAGGACCGGGGGCCACCAGGAAACGCAGCATCACGGGCGGCTCGCCCGTGCGCGTGACCGTCATCTCCACCGCGCGGGGCAGCAGGTCCGGCTGTGTGGGCGTCCAATCCTCCCGCCATGCGCCCTGCGCATCGCGAAAGCGCAGCGCGACCGCCTCGACATTGTCCAGCAGCGCCGCTGGATCGTCCCCCGCCGCGCCATCCAGCTGGGCATAGGTGCGCCGCTCCAGCCGTCCCTGCCGCACCCAATATTCGACCTTTTGCAGCGACGGGCGAGGCAGATCGCCCAGATTGTCCCAGCCTCCGCGCACGAACTGCATCACCGGCTGGCCTTCGCCATCGCTATGCGCCCAGAAGGCAGGGGCGAGCGTCCCCGCTTCGGTACGGGTAATGCGCGGCACCGCCTGCCCCAAATCGCCAGACAGCGCGCCGGCGGCCCGCTGGATCGCCGCCATATCATCCAGCCTGGCCTTGATCTGCGCCTGCGCCGATACGCTGTTGCCCAGTAACAGGACGCCCGCGCTCGCCAGCATCGCAAAGATCATCAGCGCGACGAGCAGTTCGATCAGCGTGAAGCCCTGTTGGGCGGACCCGCCGTCGGACGTGCGCCATGTTCCGTTCATTTCGAGCGAAGTCGAGAAACGCACGCACAGCGTTTGCCGCTTCTCGACTTCGCTCGAAGCGAACGGCGGTTTTGTGATAGACATCAAGCGACCACCCGGACGAAGCTCAGCACCACCGGCGATGCGCCGGGCTGCCCATCCACCGTCAGGTCCACCTGAAGCAGCCGTTTGTCGTCGGTCGGCTTGACGACACGCCGCCAGTGCCAGCGCCGCCCGCCATTATCGATCATGCCGTCTTCGTCGCCAACCGACGGCGGCGTGGGATCGGTCTGCACCTCCACCATCAGGTTGCGCGCGACGATCTGGCCCAGCGCCTTGCTGTCGAGATCGGCTGTGGTGCGCAACGTCACCCCCTGCAACCGCACCAGCGCCAGTGCCGCCAGGCTGAACACTGCCAGCGCGACCAGCATTTCGAGCAACGTGAAGCCGCGCTCATTGGCACTTGAGCGTGTTCCCGCGCAGGCGGGAACCCAGTTCAGAGCGCGGGACTGGGTTCCCGCCTGCGCGGGAACACGGAGCCGTGGCTTACCCACCGACCATGACCTTCCCCGCCATGTCGACACTCACCGACACCCGCTCGCCTTCGCGCGCCAGCGTCACGGTCAGCGGATCGGTGGGCAGGCCGGTGCCGTCGAAGGCGATCTGCTGGCGACCATCCTTCCCCACCAGCGCGCGCGTGCCGCCCTTCCAGTTGGCGGTGACGAAGGGCTTGTCTTCCAGCGGTGTCCATTGTCCGCCCTCGCGGCGCTGGAATCCATAGCCCGACGCCGACACCCACAGGCCCATCGGGCGCGCGGTTACGACCGCTTCGTCGCGCGCGGCGGCAACGCGCGCGGCGAAGCGGTCGGCATCCTCGATCACGCGCGCGCGCGGATCGGGGATCGCCATCACGACGGCAGCGGAAATGAAGCCGATGATCGTCAGCACGACCATCAGTTCGACCAGCGTGAAGCCCTGTTGGGCGGAACGCTCCAAAGACGTGAAGCCGCGTTCGCACCTCCGCGAACGCGCCCCGGCGAAGGCCGGGGCCCAGGACGCCACACGCAGCGCCCGCGGCTCAGCCCCCAGCCCCCCGCCGGGGCACATCGCCTCACAATTCGCTGGAATAGATATCCGCATTTTCATTCTCTCCGCCCGGCTGGCCATCGGCGCCCAGCGAACTGATGTCGAACGCGCCCTTGCGGCCCGGCACGGTATAGACATAGGCGCGGCCCCACGGATCCTGCGGCAGCTTCTTGATATAGCCGCCGCGACGATAGCGCTGCGGCTGCGCCAGCGATGCTGGCGGACTGAGCAGCGCCTGCAACCCGTCCGACCCGGCCGGATAGGTCAGGTTGTCGAGCCGATATTGCTCCAGCGCCTGTTCGATCGTGGAGATATCCGCTTTCGCCTTTTCGATCCGCGCCGTGTCGGTCGCGGGAATGACGTTGATCGCCACGATCGTCGCGAGTAGGCCGATGATGACGATCACGACCATCAGTTCGACCAGGGTGAAGCCGTGTTCGGCGGAACGCCTCACCCCATATTTGTCATCCCCGCGAAAGCGGGGATCCATCTCCGGCGTGGTGATCTCGGAGAGGGCGAGAGATGGATTCCCGCCTTCGCGGGAAAGACGAAGGGTAAGGGTCTTATGCATATTCACTCCTAAGCCCCGGTCAGGCTTTGCAGCTGCAGGATCGGCAGCAGGATGGACAGGATGATGACGGCGACGATACCGCCCATCAGTATGATGATCACCGGCTCCAGCATGGCGAGCGCGGTGGAGGTAAAGCTATCGAACTCGCGCTCCAGATAATCGGCGGCGCGCTCCAGCATCGTGTCGAGCCGCCCCGCGCTTTCGCCGCTCGCCGCCAGATAGACCAGCAGCGGCGGAAACACGCCCGCCCGGCGCAGCGCCGCCGACAGGCTGCCCCCGCCCCGGATCGCTTCGACGATCTCGTCCGACGCCTTGCGCAGCACCCGGTTGTGCACGGTATTGGCGGTCAGCGTCAGCCCTTCCATCAACGGCAGGCGGCTCGCCACCATGGTCGACAGGGTGCGCGCCATCCTGGCGGCGTGCAGGTCGCGGATCAGCCGCCCCAGCAGCGGCAATCCCAGCAAGGTCGCGTCGAACCGATAGCGGAACCGTTCATTCTGCAACGCGCGCCAGAAACCGAAACCACTCAGCGCAATCAGGATCAGCAGCAGCCACCAATAGGCCGCCAGGAAAGCCGACACGGCCATCACCATCCGGGTCAGCAGCGGCAATTGCTGCCCGACCGTATCGAACTGCTCCACCACTTTGGGCACGACGAAGATCATCAGCGCCGCCACCACGAACACGGCAAAGGTCGCCAGCACCGACGGGTAGGCGATCGCGGTCAGCACTTTCGACCGCATCACCGCCTGCCGTTCCATCAGGTCGGACAGGCGTTCCATGATGGCGGGCAGGCTGCCGGAGCTTTCACCGGCTGAGATCATCGCGCGATAGAGCGGCGGAAAACTCTTGGGTTCCGCGCCCAGTGCATCGGCCAGCCGCCGCCCTTCCATCACGCCGCCATGCACCTTGCCCACGATCGCGCGGACATGGTCCTGCTCGCTCTGCCGCCCGATGGTGCGCAGCAATTCTTCTAGCGGACTGACCTGCGTGAGCGTCGCCAACTGGCGGGTAAAAAGCGTCAATTCCTTGGCCGACAGGCGCGGCGTGCGCAGCGCCATGCCCGCCCGCTTGCGCGCCGTTTCGACCGCGCCCGGCTCGATCCGAACGATGAACAGCTTGCGCGCGTCCAGCTTGGCGCGCGCATCCTCGATCGTCCCGGCCTTGATGCTGCCATGGCGTTCTCGCCCGGCCGCATCGATCGCGCTATAATCGAAGTCAGCCATCGGCGATGGTTTCCGCCTCGACCGAATCGCGGCGCGACACGCGGATCGCCTCTTCCGCCGTCGTCTGCCCATCGCGAACCAGCGCACGCGCCGCCGACCCCAGATTGGGGGCGTTCAGGAAAGCATGACGGGCGATCAGCGATTCATCGCCGCCGTCATTGATCAGGCGGCGGATCGTATCATCCACCCGGATCGCTTCGAACACGCCGATCCGGCCCTTATAGCCGCTGCCGCTACACTCGTCGCATCCGCGCGCGCGATAGATGATCGTGCCGGGATCGAAGCCCAGCAGCGCGCTGGCCGACTTGTCCGCCTGCACTGGTTCGCGGCAGCTTTGGCATAGCCGCCGCACCAGCCGCTGGGCGATGACGGCGCGCAGCGTGGAGGCAAGCAGGAAGGGTTCGACCCGCATGTCGCGCATCCGGGTGATCGCGCCGACCGCGTCGTTGGTATGCACGGTCGACAGCACCAGATGCCCCGTCAGCGACGCCTGCACCGCGATCTCGGCGGTTTCGCGATCGCGGATTTCACCCACCATCACCACATCGGGGTCCTGCCGCAAAATCGCGCGCAGGCCCGCCGCGAAGGTCAGCCCGACCTTGGCATTGACCTGCGTCTGGCCCACGCCCTCCATCGCATATTCGACCGGGTCTTCGACCGTCAGGATATTGCGGCTGCCGTCGTTTAACTGGCGCAGGCCTGCATAGAGCGTCGTCGTCTTGCCCGATCCGGTCGGCCCGGTGACCAGGATGATGCCATTGGGCTCGCTTAAGCCCTCCCGGAAAATCCGGTCCGGCACCCCGTTCATGCCCAGCAGGTCGAGCGTGATGCCCGCATTTTCCTTGTCGAGGATACGCAGCACGACCCGCTCGCCCGCCCGGCTTGGCAAAGTAGAAACGCGCACGTCGAGCAGCTTGCCGCCCAGCGTCAGGCCGATACGCCCGTCCTGCGGCACGCGCCGTTCGGCGATGTCGAGGCGGGCCATCACCTTGATGCGGCTGACGACGACCGGTGCGACATGCGGCGGCATCCGCAGCGTTTCGCGCAGCACGCCGTCCACGCGCATCCGCACGATGAGGCCGGTTTCATAGGGTTCGATATGGATGTCAGACACGCCCTGCCGCGCGGCTTCGGCGATGATGCCGTTGATCAGGCGGATGGCGGGCGCATCGTCCGCGCTGTCGAGCAGGTCGTCGGCGGTCGGGATGTCAGCCGCCAATATGTCCAGCTCGTCCGCGCCCACGTCCAGCGATCCAGCCATCGCCGCCGCGCTGCCCTCCATCGCATAATGGTTGGACAGGTGCCGGTCGAACTCGGACGGCGCGACGAAGAGGACGTCGAAGCTGCGCGCCAGATGCCGTCGCACCTCCAGCAATATGCGCGGATCGCTGCCCTCGCGCACGGCGATGGTCAGGCGCTCGCCCTCGATCGGCAGCATGACGACGCCATGCTTGCGCGCGAAGACATAGGGGATGTCGATCGGGCGGGGGGAATTGGCGGCACCCCATCCGCAATGACATCACTCACGCCCACCCCCGTTCGCCCTGAGCTTGTCGAAGGGCATTTCTTTCTTGCAAAACAGGAAGGGGCGTCGACAGGCTCAGCCCGAACGGACGGGGAGAGAGCAGCATCATTGCCGCCCTCCGCTCGCCGGTATCTCGACCGGCCGCACCACGCCGCTCGACTGGCGGACAGTGGGTTCGATGATCTCCACCGGCGCGCCAGCAACCGGCGCCACGACCGCGTCGCTCGGCTGGGGCGGCAAGGGCGGCGTCGCGCCCATATAGTCGCGCACCAGTTCGTCGATCGTCGGCTCGCTATCGGGATCGCGCCGCAACTGCATCCCCCGGACATAGCCATAGCGCTGCTGCGTCAACCGCTGCGCATCTTCCTTCGACCGCAGGATCGTCGGGCGGATGAAGACCATCAGGTTCGTCTTGCTGCGGCTCTTGCTGCGCGATTTGAACAATTCACCCAGCCCCGGAATGTCGGACAGCAGCGGGATACGCTCGATCGTCTTGCGCTCATTGTCGTCGAGCAGGCCGCCCAGCGCTAATATCTCGCCATCGTCCACGGTGACCGTCGTCTCGATCTCACGCTTGTTGATGATGAGGTCGCTGCTGCTATTGCTGACCGGCCCCGCCACGCTCGACACTTCCTGACGCAGGAACAGCTTGATCGCCCCGCCGGTATTGATCTGCGGCTTCACCTCCAGCTTGATGCCGACATCCTGCCGCTGGACGGTGCGGAACTGATTGTCGAAATTCTGGCTCAGCGCCTCACCCGTGGTCACCGGCACCTGCTGCCCGACCAGGATCGACGCCTTCTGATTGTCCAGTGTCATCACCGACGGCGTGGAGAGCAGATTGCTTTCCGTATCGGACTTCACTGCGTTGATGATCGCCCCGAAAATGCCGTTCTTGCCGATGCTGCCGCCCAGGCCCGCGATCGCGCCGGTGGCGCTTTGCAGGCTGCTGATCGCCGCTTCCTGCAAGCTGCTGGCAAGGTCGCCGCTATTCTGCACCTCCGTCGTGGTCCGCGTGCCATCGGGCGCCACCACGGTCGTCGTCGTCGTGCCCAGCTTCGTCGCGCCATAGGCGCCCGCCAGCGTCAGGAGGTTGGGCGACGCATTGCTGTAATTGCTCGCGGCAAAGCCGGTCGATGTGCTGCCCAGCAGGAACTGGACGCCCAGTTTCTTGGCGGCGGAATCGCTTATTTCGACGATGATCGCTTCCACCAGCACCTGTTCGCGCCGCGTGTCGATCTGGCGGATAGTTTCGCCCAGCATGCGCTGCACATCGCTGTTGGCCGCTACGATGATCGCGTTCGCGCCTTCATAGCGGGTGACGATGGCCGGGCCGCGGGTGGAAATGCCGCCGCCGCTGGAGGAGGAAGAGGCGGATACCGCCGCAACCGGGGCCGCCGCCTGCGAAGCGGGGGCCGCGCTGCCCGCTGCGGGCGTGGAGGCCGTCACCGGCTGGCTGGTCGACTGGCCTACCAGTTGCTGCAATACCGGCAGCAGCTTTTCCGCGTCCGCATGTTCCAGCCAGTAAACACGAATTTCCGTGCCGCTCGCCGCTTGCTGGTCCAGTTGGCGCGCCATCGCCGCCAGCCGTGCGACGGTGGTCGCGTCGCCCCGGATCGCCACGGCGTTGCTGCTGTCGATCGGCACCACGGTCGCGGCCGACGGCGCGGCATTCTCCCCGCCGCCGCTGCTCGCCACCAGCGCCTGGAGCGAGGTCGCGATTTCGCGCGCACCCGCATTTTTCAGCATCACCATCTGCGTGGCGGACGTGTCGCGATCGACCCGGGCGATGACCTGGCGGATACGCGAGATATTGTCGGCATAATCGGCCACGACCACGCTGTTGCCCGCGCGGTTGGCGGTGACGGAGCCTTCCTTGCTCACCAGCGGGCGCAGCGTTTCCAGCGCGCTCGCCGCGTCGATCGAACGCAGGCGGAACACCTCCGTCACGAAGCTGTTGCGATTGGCCGCGCTACCCACGCTGCTGGGCTGGCCCGACGCGCCGTCGGCGGGCTGGATGCGATAGGCGCCGCCCGGCGCAGGCACCGCGACCAGTCCGTTGGCGCGCAGCGTGGACAGCACGATCTCGAAATATTCGGACCGGGACAGCGGCCGGTCGGTCACGACCGACACTTTCCCCTGCACCTTGTTGTCGATGATGAAGGTGCGCCCGGTCACTCGCGCGGCGTCCTGGATGAAAGCGCGGATATCGGCGTCGCGCACGTTCAGCGTCTGCTGCGCCATCAGCGGCGCGGCGATCGGCGTCGCCAAAGCGAGTGCGGTGGCGGCGGAAAGGAGGAGTTTGCGGGTCATTGGCCTTGCACTATGATGTTGACCGATGCGACGGCGGCGCCGCGCTCGACGGTCAGGGACAGGCGCGCACCGGGCGCGATCTGGTTCTGGAGGGTCTGGAGGTCGCTGGCCGATCCGATCGGCTGGCCGTTCACCTGGCTGATGATGTCGCCGGGTTTGAAGCCGACGCTCGCGAAACTCGGCCCCTTGGACAGGACGGCGACGCCGGTGATCCGGCCATTCTGCGTCCGGGGCGCAAAGCCGATATCGCGTTTCAGGCCATCGACGGTCGGGCCTGCGCCCGGCGCGGCGGGCGGCGGCGGCGCGGCGCTCTGCCAACCTGCGCCATCACCCGACGGCGGGGGCGCGGCGTCCGGCGCGGGGGCCGACTGGTCGATGAAAATCTGTTCTTCCGCCCCGCCCCGGTCGATCGTCACATGGTCGAACGCCACGGCTTTCAGCACGACGCCGGGCATCACCTCGTCGCCGACGGCAAAGCTGTTCTGCACGCCATCGGGCGCCGCGATGATCGCGGACCCCAGCCCCGACCCCTCGTTCAGCCTGATCCCATACAGCGTCAGCGCCAGCGAGGTGACGACACCGCCGCTCGCCTGCTGCGGCGCGCCGGTGCGGAAAAAGGGATCGAAACTGGCGAAGAGCGCCTGTCGGGCGCTGGCGGACAGAAGCTGCGCCTGCCGCCCTTCCCAGGGGCCAAAGCTGCCCACCGGCGCGACCACGGCCCAGACCAGCCGCACCAGTTGCAGCGCCAACAGCACCAGCAACACCCGCTCCAGCAGCGCCGCCCAATCGATCGTCGGCACAGCCGATGACCGGCCGCGTCCGAAACCGCGCATTCTATCCCCGAACGGCACACGCATGATGTTGGCCAGACCCCCAATCGCTCTGGCTGCCTGCTAGGACCGGCATCTTACTACTGCATGACAGTGATATGACTATAATATGACACAAGCGCCGCATCTTGCATTTGCGGGATGGGACTATAGCTACGACGCCGTCTATCCCCTATCCTTGCTGCCCAAGAGACTATCCATGCCGGATCTGCCCCCCGACATCGCCGTGCCTGCGGCATCAGACGCCGACCCCGCCTGGATCGCCGCGCATCCCCGCATCCAGCGCGTACCGAGCACGCAATTGGCCCTGTTCATCCAGCGCGCTTTCCTCACCCCCGACGAATGCGCGCAACTGATCGAGCGGACCGATGCCAGGCGCCGCCCCTCGACCATCGCCGACGCCAATGGCGACGGCTATTTCCGCACCAGCGAAACCTGCGACCTCGACCATGGCGATCCCTTCGTCGCGGCGGTCAATGCGCGGCTCGACGCCTTCGCGGGCATCGCGACGCCGCATGGCGAACCAATCCAGGGGCAACGCTATGATGTGGGGCAGGAGTTCAAGGCGCACACCGACTATTTCGACCCAAAGGGCGCGGACTATGCCCGCTATTGCTCGGTCGCGGGCAACCGCACATGGACGCTGATGGTCTATCTCAACGAACCCACAGCAGGCGGCGCCACCCGTTTCACGAAGATCGGCAAGACGGTGCAGCCCGAAACCGGCAAGCTGCTCGCCTGGAACAACCGCCTTGCGCCGGGCCAGCCCAATCCCGCCAGCCTGCATCATGGTATGAAAGTGCGCGCGGGGGTGAAGCATGTCATCACCAAATGGTATCGGGAACGCCCCCGGGGCTAATCGTCACGCCGCTCCGCAACCATAAGACCTGGCAGAATTGTCACAGTCTTTAATCTGTCATGTAACCGACCCGCCATTGTCATAGAAGCAGCATCAGCCTGTCATCTGCCGCGCCTACTTGCCCGATCCGAGGGCGACAGGGGGCGTTGTCCGATTCGAAATTCCCCTGCGCTCCGCACTTCAACAATCCCGGCACAGGCCGGAGCGGAGACGACATGGCCAAGATTAACCGTATCCACACGATCCTGATGGCGAGCTGCGCCTGCATCGGCCTCAGCGCCTGCGGCGCGGACGACATTGCGTCGCCGGGCGAAGGCACGATCGTCATTCCCGCGCCGACCCCGACGCCCACGCCAACCCCCACGCCCACCCCGACGCCGACCCCCACGGCTGTGACGCCGGCGGCCGATTGCCCCAGCATCGCTGGCCCGAACCAGCTGAACAACCTGGGCACCATCACGGACGGCACCAACACCTGGCGCAATTGCGGCTTCCCGTCACGCTTCACCGCCTCGACCGCGATCGCCAAGACCACCGGCGTGATCTACTCGCTGCCCGGCCGCGTCGATGTCGGCACCGATCAGGGCGCTGCCAGCACCAACACCGACGTCACGCTCAACATCGATCCCGGCGTCGTTGTCTTCGCCAGCACCGGCAACGCTTATCTGGCGGTCAACCGCGGTAACAAGATCAACGCCGTCGGCACCGCCGCCGCGCCGATCATCTTCACCAGCCGTGAAAACGTCACCGGAACCGCGAACGATCAATCGTCGGGCCAGTGGGGCGGCATCGTGCTGCTCGGCCGTGCGAAGATCACCGACTGCCAGGCGCCCGCCGCTGCCCCCGGCACCACCGCGTGTGAACGTGACACCGAAGGCACCAGCAACGCCCTGTACGGCGGTGCGACCGACACCGACAGCTCGGGCCGCCTCAGCTATGTCCAGATCCGCTATTCGGGCTTCGTACTGGCCGACGGCAAGGAACTGCAGGGTCTGACCCCCTCGGGCGTCGGCACCGGCACGGTGATGGATCATATCCAGGTCCACAACAGCTCGGACGACGGCATCGAAATCTTCGGTGGCGCGGCGAACCTCAAATATCTGGTCCTGACCGGCAACGAAGACGATAATCTGGACACCGACGTCGGCTTCCGCGGCACCGCCCAGTTCATCATCTCGGCGCAGCGCGAAGGCAATAATATCGGCGACACCTTCCTCGAAACCGACTCCAACGGTTCCGCGACGAACAGCAACGCCAGCGAAGACGCCCTGCCCCGCCAATATCTGAAGGTCGCCAACTTCACGCATATCCAGCGTTCGAACACCGGCGACGACGGCGCATCGATGCTGCTGCGCGGCGGCGCCGACCTGGCGCTGGTCAACGGCATCATCATCAGCCCCAATCAGAGCTGCCTGCGCATCAACGGCGCTGCTGCCGTTCGCGATGCGGACACCGCGCTGCAGGACGCTGGCAAGCCGCGCTACATCTCGGTGGTGATGCAGTGCAACAGCACGCCCTATAAGGGCACCGGCACCGGCGTCGACGCCGCTCTGGTCCAGTCGATCTTCGAAGCCGGCCCGAACAGCACGATCAGCTACACCCCGTCGCTGACCAACCTGTTCATCAACGGTGCGACCGAAACCGCGCGCACCGCCGTCGATCCCAAGACCATCGACGCCGCCTTCACCACCACCAACTATATCGGTGCGGTCAAGGACAGCAGCGACACCTGGTATGCCGGTTGGACCTGCAACTCGGTGACCGCCAGCTTCGGCAGCACCAGCAAGAATTGCACGGCGATCCCGACGACCTGATCGGACCCACGACCTCAACAGGGGCGGGGCAGCGTGACGCAGCGCTTCCCCGCCCTCTTTGCACCGAATTTTCCCAAGGGGGATATATAGCATGTCGAAGCCGCTCAGCCTGGCGCGCCTGCTCCTGATTTCCACCGCGCTGGCCGCCCCGATGGCGATGGCGCAGACCGATGCCAGCCAAGCGGGCGGGGCGTCCACCGGCGATGCCGGCATGTCGAGCACGCCCAGCGCCGCCGACGAAGCCGCGGCCCAGTCCGGCAATGTCGACGTATCCGTGCCCGGCTCCGACATCGTCGTCACCGGCCGCCGCACCAGCAATATCTCGCAATCCGCGCCGCAGGTCGTCAACGTCCTGTCCGCCGCCGACATCAAGCGGACGGGCGAAGGCGACATCGCCGGTTCGCTCCAGCGCGTCACCGGCCTGTCGGTCGTGTCGGGCGGCTTCGTCTATGTCCGTGGCCTGGGCGATCGCTATTCGCTCGCGCTGCTCAACGGTTCGCCGCTGCCCAGCCCTGAGCCGCTCAAGCGCGTCGTGCCGCTCGATCTCTTCCCCACCAGCGTGATCGCATCGACCCTGGTGCAAAAGAGCTTCTCGGCCAACTTCCCCGGTGAATTTGGCGGCGGCGTCATCAACCTGACGACCAAGGCGATCCCGACCGAAAGCTATTTCGAAATCGGCGTCGGCAGCTCGGCCAACACCGAAACCTCGGGCCAGCTGGGCTATACCTATTATGGCGCCAAGTCCGACTGGACCGGCTTCGACGACAGCTCGCGCGACGTGCCGCCGCTGCTCAAGGACGCCTTCGGTTCGGGCGTGCCCTTCGCCAACATCCCCCGCGACGACCAGCAGGCGATCGCGATGCAGTTCCTCAACAGCAAGACCTCGGTCGTGCAGCGGACGAACAGCCTGCCCTTCAATTTCTCGGGCACGCTCAACGCGGGCACCGCGATCGACATGGGCGACGCGCGTCTGGGCGTGATCGCCACGGCGGGCTACAGCAACAAATGGCGCACCCGCGACAACCTGCAACAGGCGTCGCTGACCGTGTCGGAAGGCGCAGGCAAAAGCTACAATCAGGTCGTCACCGACAATCAGGTAACGGTCAACGGCCTGCTGGGCTTGGGTCTGGAATGGGGCGACCAGAAGGTCCGCTGGACCAACCTCTATATCCGCGACACATTGAAGCGCGCCTCGCTGGCGGTCGGTCAGAATGACGGCCAGATCCAGGGCGCCGACTATCTGACGCAACAGACCGCCTGGTATGAGCGGCAGTTGATCGACACCCAGTTCGCCGGTGAATTCAAGTTCAGCGACGCGATCAGCCTCGACCTGCGCGGCTCCTACGCCAATTCGCAGCGCGAAGCCCCCTATGAGCGTGAATTCGTCTATGTTCGGTCCAACCGCGACCTGGCGACCGATCCGGTGGGCGATCGCTTCATCAATGCGCTGAACCGCCAGCGCGGCGACGCATCGGTGACGTTCAGCGACCTGGAGGAAAATCTCTGGTCCGGCGGCGCCGACTTGAGCTTCAAGATCGCGCCGAAATTCGTCGTAACGGGCGGCTATGCCTATACCGATACGAAGCGGACATCGTCGCGCTACGAACTGCATTTCGACGCCGTCAACCTGCCGATCCCGGTGCAACAGCTGCGCCCCGACTATCTGCTGTCGGATGCGACGATCCAGCTCTATGATCTGGGCCTGCTCGACTTCTCCGGCAACTACCCGGTCTATGACGCCGCCATGCGCGTCCATGCCGGCTATGGTCAGGTGAAGGCCGAACTCTTCCCGGGCTTCAGCATCGACGCCGGTGTGCGTTACGAAAGCGGTCGCCAGTCGGTGACCGGCGTGGACGTCTATTCGACCGGCGTGACGCCGTTCAACCAGATCAAGAATAATTACTGGTTGCCCGCGCTGACGCTGACCTTTGATGCCGGTGGCGGCCTGCAGTTCCGCGCGTCGGGGTCCAAGACCCTGGCCCGCCCGCAGTTCCGCGAACTGATCGCCCAGCCGTTCATCGACACCGACTCCAACCGCTTCTATCGCGGCAACCCCTTTCTGCAGGACAGCACGTTGTGGAACGCGGAATTGCGGGCGGAATGGTATATGGGTCGTGACGAGCGGCTGACGCTGTCGGGCTTCTACAAGAAGATCAAGAACCCGATCGAAACCTATACGACGATCACGGACACCTATGCGGTGACGACCAGCTTCGCCAACGCACCGGAAGCCACGCTGTACGGCGCCGAAGTCGAAGCGCAGAAATATATTCCGCTCGACCGCTTCGACTCGCCCTTCTTCCAGAGCCGCCGCGTCGCGCTGATCGCCAACTACACCTATACCCAGTCGAAACTGAAGGTCAGCGATGGTGACACCACCATCCCTTATACCTACACCACCGGCGACCTGCCCGCCGCATCCGACTATTTCGTGGACGGCGCGCCGCTCACTGGCCAGTCGGACCATCTGGTCAACCTGCAACTGGGCCTGGAAGACACCGAAAAGCTGTCGCAACAGACGCTGCTGCTGACCTATGCCAGCGACCGCGTCACCAGCCGTGGTCCCAACCTGCAGCCCGACATCAAGGAACGGCCGGGCATCCAGCTCGACTTCGTCGCGCGGCAGGGCGTCAAGCTGCCCGGCGGCATCAACAGCGAGGTCAAGTTCGAAGCCCGCAATATCCTGGGCCGCAAGTTCCAGGAATTCCAGGAACAGGACGGCAATCGCGTCTATTATAACCGCTACAAGATCGGCACGACGATCGCGGCCTCGCTCACCGTGGCCTTCTGATCCGTCGCGATCCAACATGACAAGGGCCGGCCGGGGCAACCCGACCGGCCTTTTCTTTTAGCACCACAACGCAAAAGGGGCGCCATCCTTAAGGACGACGCCCCCTGCTCCCTGCACCTTGACCGTGCAATCAGCGCATCGCGTAGCTCGGGTTCAGGCGGCTGAGCGCCCGCACTGCGACCGTGCGCGAGGATTCTTCCGTGCCGTTGGCCAGGACCAATGTCGTCTCCGGCGCAAAGCGGGCGGATCGATAGGCTTCCCGCGCCTGCGCCATGCGGCCGACGCCTGCATAGGCATTGCCAAGGTTGATAAGACGGGCGGGATCATTCTCGCCATAGACCGGCATCGGCTCCAACTTGCGCAGCGCCGCTTCATAGCGTCCGGTCGCCAGAGCGCTTGCCGCCAGCCGACCTTCGGGACCGGCTACGACTACCAGATCCTGTCCTTCGGCCGCCTGGGCCATGCCCGGCGCCACCGCCGCCAGAGCCAGACCAATGATCAGAACGGCCTTCTTCATCTCTCAATCCTCCAGGAAAAAACTTCTTACTATAGCCAGAAGTATTTCATTTAGATGACAGGAGAGCAAGGGCGCAGGGACAGCGCAAAAATGATTTTCTTATCAGCAAAATCAAACACTTATGATTTTTACGCGAGACTGTCATAAAAGCGTAATCGAAAATGGTCGCGATTAACAAGCGATTCGAATCGCTTCGGCAGTGCCATCGCACGCGCCGCGCGCACGGCGACAACATCCCCGCACCGGATCGCCCGCCGATCGACAGGCCCGATGTCCAAAAAGTCGCATGATAAAGGGAAAGGTCCGGGAGGTTCTGTTGCCCGGCCCTCCCGGAGGCCGCTGAATTCCCTTCTGTTGCCCGGTGGGTTCAACCGCGCTATTTTAGAGTGAGGTCAGGCCGTTAGGCCCTCATTCACGCTGCAATGGCGAGTGCTTCGTTATCGTTGGCACTTGTGAGTTTTGCACAGTTTAACGGCTTACACGGGCCGGGTAAAAATATCGCCTTTGAACACACGTCGATCCTAGTTCGGCCCCGTCAGGAAACCCAAAGGCTCAAAGCCATCGGGCCTTCTGGTGGAACCGCCGGGTACTGCCCCCGGGTCCGCTGCGTCTATTATACGACACACTTTATCACCATAGCCGGGCGAACCCGGCCCCACCCATATGCCCCCCCGCTTCGGCTTTTTCAAGCCATGCCCTTGCAGGATCGCAACGCACCGGTACAGCGGGACAGAATTGGCGATGCAGCGCGTGAAAGAGGGCCGATGTTCCAGGTAGACTATGATCGCCACGCCAATTGCCTGACCATCGATGTCGCAGGCTTCTGGAAACCGGAGGACGTCGTGGACCTCGCTCGCGAGGTCGGCGCGAAGGCGCGGCAGGCGCAGGCGATCCGCGACGATTTCAACGTCATCGTCACATCCTTCGACTTTCCGGTGCAGGCAAACGACGTCGCCGACCTGCTCGCCAACATCATGCGCGGCGGCATGACGCTGACCAGCGGCAGGTCCGCTGTGGTCGTCGGCAGCCAGTTGAACCGGGCGCAGGCCGAACGCACGCTGGTCCATCCCCGCCTGCGCGTATTCCTGACGCTGGAGGAAGCGCAGCGCTGGTTGCAGGAACCCGCACCCTCCCCACTTCCCCCATGCCGATCCCGCGCTAAAGCCATCGCCATGATCCTCGTTATCGACAATTATGACAGCTTCACCTGGAACCTGGTCCATTATCTGATGGAATTGGGCGCGCGGGTCGAAGTCGTCCGCAACGACGCCATTTCGGCGGGCCAGGCGCTGTCCACGGGCGCAAAGGCGTTCCTGCTCTCGCCCGGGCCCTGCACCCCCAATGAAGCGGGCGTCAGCCTGGACCTCGTCGCCGCCTGCGCCGACGCGGGCGCGCCTCTGCTCGGCGTGTGCCTGGGCCATCAGGCGATCGGTCAGCATTTCGGGGGCAAGGTGGTGCGCGGCGGGCTTATGCACGGCAAGACCTCGCCGGTCAGCCATGACGGCACCGGCCTGTTCGAAGGCCTGCCCTCCCCCTTCACCGCGACCCGCTATCACTCGCTGATCGTGGAGGATATTCCCGACACGCTGATGGTGAATGCGACCAGCGAGGACGGCTCCGTCATGGGCTTCCGCCATGCCACGCTGCCGATCCATTCGGTGCAGTTCCACCCGGAAAGCATCGCCACCGAATATGGGCATGACATGCTGGCGAATTTCCTGCGCATCGCAGGCATCCCGGTACAGGAACGCGAAGCGGCCTGACCCCTGTCCTATTGGACTACTCCCGCGCTATTATGGCGATATGTGCTCCCGCGAAGGCGGGAGCCCAGTTCCGACCTAGCATACGTCGCTAACGGCGGAACTGGAATCCCACCTTCATCGCCACCGCTTTTCCAATATGTCCGAAATAGGAAATCATATTTCGAAATGAGGGGGAAAAGTGCGAAGTTAAGCGCGACCACCCCCTCGACACTCCCGCCCCCCGCCGACTAAGGCAGGTGCGATGAGCCGCCTTCCCGATCCTTCCAGCCCGCTTGCTCCAGACGCCGCCGCGCTGGCGTTCGACCTGCTGTTCGACGCCGACCTGACCGACGCGGATATCGCCGATTTCCTGGTCGCCATGGCCCGGCGCGGCGAAACGGCGGTGGAGATCGCCGCCGCCGCCCGCGCCATGCGCGCGCGCATGATATCGGTCAGCGCCCCTACTGGCGCGATCGACGTCTGCGGCACCGGCGGCGATGGCCACCATACGCTGAACGTCTCGACGGCCGTCTCACTCGTCGTCGCAGCATCGGGCGTCCCCGTCGCCAAACATGGCAACCGCGCCGCCTCGTCCAAGGCCGGCGCTGCCGATACGCTCGAAGCGCTGGGCCTGAACCTGGACACAGCCGCCGCCACGGCGGAAGCGACGCTGGCCGACCTCGGCATCTGCTTTCTGTTCGCGCAAAATTATCACCCGGCGCTCAAACGCCTCGCCCCGATCCGCCGGGCGATCGGCGAACGCACCATCTTCAACCTGATGGGGCCGCTCGCCAATCCCGCCAATGTTCGCCGCCAGCTGGTCGGCATCGCCCGCCCCGCCTATGTCCCCATCTATGCGCAGGCGCTTGCCGAACTGGGTGCCGATCGCGCGATGATCGTGTCGGGCGATGAGGGACTGGACGAATTGTCGCTGGCGGGCGGCAACGACATGGCCGAAGTCTCGGCCGATGGCGTCGTCGCCATGCGCCGCCTGAGCGCCGCCGACCTTGGCCTTTCCACCCACCCGGTCGAAGCGATCCGGGGCGGCGACGCCGCTCATAACGCCGCCGCCCTGCGCGCCCTGCTCCAGGGCGAAACCGGTCCCTATCGCGACGCCGTGCTACTCAATGCCGCCGCTGCCCTTGTCGTGGCGGACGCGTCCCATGATCTGCGCGAAGGCGTGGAGGAAGCCGCCGAAACCATCGACCGTGGCCTTGCCAACGCCCTTCTGAATTGCTGGATTGCCTATTCATGACCAACAAGCTGATCGAGATTTGCGATTTCAAGCGCGAGGATGTCGCCCGCCGCCGCGCCGCGACCACCGTGTCGGCGCTCCACGCCCGCGCCAGCGAACAAACGCCGCCGCGCGGTTTCCGCCGGGCGCTGGACGCCACCGCCCTGTCCGGCTTCGGCCTGATCGCGGAAGTCAAGAAGGCCAGCCCGTCCAAAGGCCTGATCCGCGCCGATTTCGATCCCCCCGCCCATGCCCAGGCCTATGCCGCGGGCGGCGCGGCCTGCCTGTCCGTCCTGACCGACGAACCCTATTTCCAGGGCCATGACGATTATCTGATGGCCGCCCGCTCCGCCTGCGCCATTCCCGTGCTGCGCAAGGATTTCATCGTCGATCCCTGGCAGGTGCTGGAAAGCCGCTCGCTGGGCGCAGACGCCATTCTGATCATCGTCGCCGCGCTGGACGACGGCCAGATGCAGGAGATTGAAGACGCCGCGCTGGGCCTGGGCATGGACGCCCTGATCGAAGTGCATGACGAAGCGGAACTGGAGCGCGCGCTCAACCTGCGCTCCCGCCTGATCGGCGTCAATAACCGCGACCTGCGCGATTTCAGCGTCGATTTCGCCCGCACTTATGAACTGGTCGGCAAAGCGCCCGAAGGCTGCACCTTCGTTGCCGAAAGCGGCCTCACCAGCCATGCCGATCTGACCGCCATGGCCGATCATGGCGTGCGCTGCTTCCTGGTCGGTGAAACGCTGATGCGCCAGGCCGATGTGGAAGCCGCGACCCGCAATCTGCTGACGGGCGCATGAGCGGCCTCACCCATCTGGATGCAGACGGCGCGGCGCACATGGTCGATGTCTCCGCCAAGGCGGTGACGGCGCGCGAAGCCGTCGCGTCCGGCCGCATCGGCATGAGCCGTCAAGCGGCCAGTGCCATCGCCGACGGTCTGGTCAAGAAGGGTGACGTCCTCGCCGTCGCGCGGGTCGCGGGCATCATGGCCGCCAAGCGCACCGCCGATCTCATCCCGCTGTGCCACCCGATCGCGCTCAGCGCCGTGACGGTCGATTTCGATCTGGATGCCGATGGCGTTACCGTCACCGCGACGGCCCGCACCGCAGGCCAGACCGGGGTGGAGATGGAAGCGCTGACCGCCGCCTCGGTCGCGTTGCTCACTATCTACGACATGGCGAAGGCGCTGGACAAGGCGATGGTCATCGGCGCGATCCAGTTGGAGGCCAAGACCGGCGGCAAGTCCGGCGACTGGCGCCGCGCGTCATGAGCCTGCTGCCGGTGGCGGAAGCGCAAGCGCGCCTGTTCGCACTGGCCCGCCGCCTTCCGATGGAAGTCGTGCCGATCGCAGAGGCGGTCGGCCGCTGGCTGGCGCAGGATTTGACCGCGCTGCGCGACCAGCCCTGGGCCGACCTTTCCGCGATGGACGGCTATGCGGTCCGCGCTGCCGAACATCCCGGCCCCTGGCGCATCACCGCCGAAAGCGCAGCAGGCGCAGCGTCACAGGCACCGCTGGAACCGGGCCACGCCTCCCGCATCTTCACCGGCGCACCCGTGCCGCCGGGCGCCGACGCCATATTGATCCAGGAAAATGCGACCCGCGACGGTGATCGGCTGATCGCCAGCGACGATCCGCTGGTGCTGGGCCGCCACATTCGCACCGCTGCATCCGACTTCGCGAACGGCGCAGTTCTGCTGGAAGCAGGCAGCCGCCTTGGCCCCGCCCAGATCGCACTGGCCGTATTGGGGGGCCATGGCACGGTGCTGGTGCGCCGCCGTCCACGCATCGCGTTGCTGTCCACCGGCAACGAACTGGTGCCCCCCGGCGCGCCCACGCCGCCGGGATTCCTGCCCTCGTCCAATGCGCCGATGCTGGCCGCTCTGCTCTCGGCCCTGCCTTGCGAGGTCATCGATCTCGGCATCGTGCCCGACGATATTGACGCCATGGTCGCCGCGATCGAGCGCGCAAGCAGCGCCGACATCATCGTGTCGACCGGCGGCGCGTCAGTCGGCGACCATGATCTCGTCCGTCCCGCCTTCGTCCAGGCAGGCGGGGCGCTCGATTTCTGGAAGATAAAGATGCGGCCGGGCAAGCCGCTCATGGCCGGACGCTTGGGCGAATCGCTGTTCCTGGGCCTGCCGGGCAATCCCGTCTCCGCCTTCGTGACGGCCACGCTGTTCCTGCTGCCGCTCATCCGCCATATCGGCGGGGCGCGCGATCCGTTGCCCCTGTTGACCGATGCGCCGCTGGCGTCGCCGCTGCCCGCGACAGGCGACCGCGACGATTATCTGCGCGCCTGGCGCGGGCCGGACGGCATCGTATCCGTCACCTCGCAGGACAGCGCCGCCACCGCCGCCATGGCGAAGGCGGACTGCCTGATCCTGCGCCCGGCTGGGTCGCCCCCGGCGGAACCGGGGACGCGCGTCTTCATCCTGCCGCTCTGATGCGCGGAACGCTTGACTAACCTTCATCTGTTTCCTATGCGTTCCTCATACGTTCCACGGAGGACCGCAATGTTGACGCCCAAGCAGCAGGAATTGCTGAGCTTCATTCAGACCCGATTGGACGAAGGCGGCGTGTCGCCCTCGTTCGAGGAGATGAAGGACGCGCTGGACCTGCGATCCAAGTCCGGCATCCACCGCCTGATCAACGCGCTGGAAGAACGTGGCTTCATCCGCCGCCTGCCCAATCGCGCCCGCGCATTGGAAGTGCTCAAGCTACCCGACGCCATGCATCGCACGCCGACGCCCGCCCCCGTGATCGCGCTCAAGCCCAAGGTGTCGGCCTCCATCCCGATCGCCGCCAATGACGTGATCGAAATCCCGATGCACGGTCGCATTGCCGCAGGCGTGCCGATCGAGGCGATGGAGGGGCAGACGATGCTCTCCGTCCCTGCCGCGCTGCTCGGCGCGGGCGACCATTATGCGTTGGAAGTCTCCGGCAATTCGATGATGGAAGCAGGCATCCTCGACGGCGACTTCGCTCTGATCCAGCGCACCGACGTCGCGCGCGAAGGCCAGATCGTCGTCGCCCTGATCGACGAGGCGGAAGCGACGCTCAAATATTTCCGCCGCGAAGGCGCCCGCGTCCGACTCGATCCTGCCAACAGCGCCTATGAACCGCAGGTCTATGACCCACGTCAGGTGCGCATCCAGGGTAAGCTGGCGGGCCTTCTGCGCCGCTATAATTAAGGCGCAAATGCCCGGGATCGTCGCGTCGGACGCACGATCCAGGGATGGGCGTCACCGGGACGATGGACGGTGTGAACTTCGCCATTGCGTAGACTGATGGATAGGCCACCGGTGCGCGCCAGCAACCGGCGGTCTATCTTCATCCAGCGCGGGCGGCACCAGCGCGGCAGGCCACGATCGCTGACGACGATATCGGCCGCCGCGCAATCCCGCGCAAAGTCGCGCCGCGCGATCAACACGTCGCTCCGCGTAAAGAGCAACCGCCAGCGCCGCCCTTTTCCGTCCTTCACCCCAACGGCACACAGATCGCGCGAACAGCGCGCGTCCGGCAAATCCGCAATCGCCGCCAGTTCGCCATCATAGCCCGCGCTTTCGGACAGCACGTCCCGCACATAATCCCCTGCTCGATCCCGCAGGATCGCCATACCCTTCCCGGTACGCACCGCCACATGCCGCCCATCGCCTGTAATCAGAATATCGGGAGGAGATGCCAGAAATGTTGCAATCACGCCCACCAGGACCGGCCCGACTCCCAGCCATCGCCACCCCGTCCGCCACAACAGGCACCACAGCAGACCCAGAACGGTTATCCCGAACAGTCCCATGCCCATGGTCGGCGCCAGCAAACTCGCCATCGGGCTGGCCGCCACCCCATGGGCGAGCAACAACAGCAGGTTCAATGCCTGGGCCGTCAACCACCAGGCAGGCGCGCCCAGTCCCACGACATCCAACGCCAGCGCCAACGCCTCCAGCGGCATAACGACGAAGGTGGTGAGCGGGATCGCGATCAGATTGGCGAAAGCGCCGAGCAACCCCGCCTTGTGGAAATGGAACAGCGCGATCGGCATCAGCACCAGTTCGACCGCCACGCCAGTCGCAAAGGTTACCGCCAAAGCCCGACCGAACTTGCGAAGCCGCCCCTCGTCCCGCGCCGCTGCAAAGGCGCGAAACCGGGGATGCTCCGCCAACGCCACCAGTGCAGTGACGGCGGCAAAGCTCATCTGAAAACTTGGCCCTGACAAGGCTTCGGGCCACAGGACCAGCACCACCAGTGCGCCTGTCGCCACCAGCCGCAACGTCACCGCATCGCGCCCCATCGCCAGCCCAGCCAGCACCAGCATCGCCGCAACGCACGACCTTACCGTCGGCACCTCCGCGCCCGTCAACAGCGTATAACCGATCCCGGCCAACGCCCCGCCCGCCGCCGCAATCAACATCAGCGGCCAACCCAGCGCCGCCCTTTGGCTCAACGCCATGACCCGCATGAGCAGGAAGATGACCGCCCCGATCAACGCCGTCACATGCAACCCGCTGATCGACAGCAAATGCGCCAGCCCGCTACGCCGCATCGCTTCCGCATCGGCTTCGGGAATCGCGCCCTGGTCTCCAGTGGCGAGCGCCGCAGCGATCCCTTCCGCCGGGCCATCGACCTGCGCCAATATATGGCCGAACAAACGTGTCCGCAGCGGCTCGGACGCGGTCGATGGTTCCAGCACCTCGACCGGCTTCAGCGCCTTGCCGGTCGCGCCAATTCCTTGAAAATAAGCGCGCGCCGCAAAATCATAGCCGCCCGGCACGCTGGGCGGCGCTGGCGGCATCAAGCGTACGCGAAAGCGAATCCGCGCGCCCTCGCCCAGTCCCGTCGGTATATCGGCGTCGGCGATGTTGACGCGTATCATCCTCGGCAAACCGGGCGCATCGACGGGTCGCAGCATCACCCGCACCATCGCCTGCGCCGGCACCGGCCGCACCGCCGTCACATCGCCGGTCACCTGTACGAAGGTCGCGCGCCCAAGCGGCGGCTGCCCCCACAAAGTCGCCTTGCCCCAGACCAGCAGGCATCCCATGCAAGCTACTATTGCGCCCGCGACAATCATCCGCCGCAACCGCCCGCCCATGGGCAGCATCACGCCGACGCAGGCCAGCGCCAAAGCACAACAGCAAAAGGCCAACCAGGCCATCGCGTTGGGCAGGATGAACCAGGCCGCAATGCCGCCGCCCAGCGCGATCGGCACCCAAAGGCCGATCTGTTCCCGCTCCCGTTCCAGCCAATGTTCGATCGCCTCCACCCCACGCCGCGCCAACGCCGACGGCCTCGCGCGAAGCGAGGTTTGTCGTGGCTCTAAAGCCATGCTAGGGGGCGTCGAAATCATAGGTCAGCAAGGCGAATGTCAGGGAATATGACGGCAAGTGCAACGGGAATGAACAAGCCGGTGGTGACCCGTTTCGCCCCGTCGCCAACCGGGTTCCTGCATATCGGCGGCGCCCGCACCGCGCTGTTCAACTGGCTGTTCGCACGCCACCATGGTGGCAAGTTTCTGCTGCGTATCGAGGACACCGATCGCGCCCGTTCGACGCAGGACGCCGTAGGCGCTATTTTCGACGGGCTGGACTGGCTGGGACTGGGCGGCGACGAACCTGCCATCTTCCAGTTCGAACGCACGCCCCGTCATGCGGAAGTCGCCAACCAGCTTCTGGAAGCCGGTCACGCCTATCGTTGCTACGCGACACCCGAAGAATTGGCAGAACTGCGCGAACAGCAACGCGCCGCCAAGCAGCCGATGCGCTATGACGGCCGCTGGCGCGATCGTTCGCCCGAAGAAGCGCCCGAAGGCGCGCCATTCGTGATCCGCATCAAAGCCCCGCGCGACGGCGAAACGGTGATCGAAGACGCCGTACAGGGCCGCGTCGTCGTGCAGAATGCGGAGCTGGACGACATGATCCTGCTGCGGTCGGACGGCACGCCGACTTATATGTTGGCGGTCGTGGTGGACGATCATGACATGGGCGTCACCCACGTCATTCGCGGCGACGATCATCTTAACAACGCCTTCCGTCAGCTCAGCATCATCAAGGCGATGAATTGGGAAGAGCCGATCTACGCGCATATCCCGCTGATCCACGGGTCGGACGGCGCCAAACTGTCGAAGCGCCACGGTGCGTTGGGCGTCGATGCCTATCGCGACGATATGGGGATGCTGCCCGAAGCGGTGCTGAACTATCTGCTGCGCCTGGGCTGGGGCCATGGCGATGAGGAAATCATCTCGATCGCTCGCGCCATCGAACTGTTCGACATCAGCGGCGTCGGCCGTTCGCCGTCGCGTTTCGATATCAAGAAGCTGGAAAATCTGAACGGTCACTATCTGCGTGAGGCGGATGATGCACGTCTGGCCGGACTGGTCGCGCCGCTGGTCGAGCGCCGCCTTGATATTAGATTGTCGGATACCAATCTGTCGCTCTTGACCCAAGCGATGGCGTCGCTCAAGCCGCGCGCCAAGAACCTTAATGAAATTGCGGAGGGAGCAGAGTTTCTGTTCAAAAATTGCCCGCTCGATTTTGACGAGAAGGCCTCCGCTCTGCTAGACGACTCCGCGCGCGTGCTGCTTCAAAAGACAGCCGACGCTTTCCAGCCCGTTCAGTCCTGGACGGTAGAAGCGATCGAAGATGTCATACGCCGCGTGGCAGAGGATGCCGGTCTGGGACTGGGCAAGGTTGCGCAGCCGCTTCGTGCGGCGCTGACCGGGCGCACCGTCTCGCCGGGGATTTTCGATGTCCTCTTCCTTTTGGGGAAAGAGGAGAGCTTGGAACGACTGACCCATGTGGGGCACGCATCGGTCGGTTGATGGGACTCAAGGAGAACAATATGTCGGATAACAATGCCACTTTGACCGTCGGGGCCGATGCGAAGGACTATGCCATCATGGACGGCACGGTCGGCCCGCAGGTCATCGACGTGCGCAAGCTGTACGCCAATACCGGCATGTTTACCTATGATCCGGGCTTTACTTCGACCGCCAGTTGCGAATCCGGCCTGACCTATATCGACGGCGACGAAGGCATTTTGCTCCATCGCGGCTATCCGATCGGCCAGCTGGCCGAACAGTCGAGCTTCATGGAAGTCTGCTATCTGCTGCTGAACGGCGAACTGCCCTCGAAGCAGGAACTGAGCGACTTCACCACCACCATCACGCGCCACACCATGGTGCATGAACAGCTGTCGGCCTTTTTCCGCGGTTTCCGTCGCGATGCGCATCCCATGGCGATCATGGTCGGCGTCGTCGGCGCGCTATCGGCCTTCTATCATGATTCGACCGACATCAACGATCCCGAACAGCGCCGCATCGCGAGCCATCGCCTGATCGCCAAGATGCCGACGATCGCCGCCATGGCCTATAAATATTCGGTGGGTCAGCCCTTCGTCTATCCGCGCAACGACCTGAGCTATACCGCCAATTTCCTGCGGATGACCTTCTCGGTCCCGGCGGAAGATTATGTTCCCGATCCGGTGATCGTGGACGCGATGGACAAGATTTTCATCCTGCACGCCGACCATGAGCAGAACGCGTCGACGTCGACCGTGCGTCTGGCGGGTTCGTCGGGCGCCAACCCGTTCGCCTGCATCGCGGCCGGCATCGCCTGCTTGTGGGGTCCGGCGCATGGCGGCGCGAACGAAGCGGCGCTCAACATGCTGCGCGAAATCGGCACCGTCGATCGCATCCCGGAATATATCGCCCGTGCTAAGAACAAGGACGATCCGTTCCGCCTGATGGGCTTTGGCCATCGCGTCTATAAGAATTACGATCCGCGCGCGACCGTGATGCAGAAGACGGCGAAGGACGTGCTGGAGAAGCTGGGCGTCAACGACCCGGTCTTCGACGTTGCCAAGGAACTGGAGCAGATCGCTCTCAACGATCCTTATTTCGTCGAGAAGAAGCTCTACCCGAATGTCGACTTCTATTCGGGCGTTATCCTCTCGGCCATCGGCTTCCCGACCGAAATGTTCACCGTGCTGTTCGCCCTGGCCCGCACCGTCGGCTGGGTGGCGCAGTGGAACGAAATGATTTCGGACCCAGCACAGAAGATCGGCCGTCCGCGCCAGCTCTACACCGGTCCTACCGAACGCGATTATGTGCCGGTCGGCGAGCGCTGATCGGTCACTACAACACGATGAAGAACGGCGCCCACGCGGCGCCGTTTTTTTGCCTTGCGCCCGTCAGTCGCCCCCCGGCAAGGACAGGATGAAGCGCGCGCCCTCGCCCGGTGCGCCGCCGATGCGGATGTCGCCGTTCATGGCCCGGGCAAGGCGGCGGGAAATATAGAGGCCAAGGCCGCTACCACCGGCATCGTCACGGCCCAGCCGCTCGAATTTCTCGAAGATGCGTTCGCGATCAGCCGGGGCGACGCCCTGCCCCTGATCGATCACCGCGATGCGCGCCTGCCCGCTTTCCCATTCGGTCGCGATGCGCACCTGCGTCCCTTCGGGCGCGTAGCGCACGGCGTTGCCGATCAGGTTGACCAATATCTGCAAAATCCGTCGAAATTCGCCGATCGCGGGCAGTTTGGCGTCTGGCGCAGGGGCGATGATGGTGATGCGTCGATCCAGCGCTTTGACCGTCAGCAGGCCTGCGGCGCGGCGTCCCAGATCGGCCAGGTCCACCTCTTCGGCGATCACACTGAAATCGGGACGGTCGATTGCCTGCAGATCAGCAAGGTCATCGACCAGAGCCATCAGATGCCGCCCCGCCGCGGCGATATCGCTGGCGTAACCGGCATAGTCGGGCCGCAACGGGCCTTCCAGTTGCGCACTGATCGTGTCGGCATTGGCGATGATACGGCCCAAAGGCTGGCGCAGCGACCGATCGAGCCGCCGCCCAAATTCGGCAGGGTAAAGCGCGAGGGGCGCTTCATCCACCAGAGGCGCCGCTACCGCCCGGTGCAGCGGGAAGGCCGTGCCGCTATAGCCGGTCAATTGCCCGGCCTGATCGAACATGGGAAAGGCCGACAGGCGATAGCGGGAGGATGTGTCGCTCGCCAGGACGGCCAGTTGGTCTTTGAACGCGCGACGCTGGGCAAAGCCGCGCAGCATCGCCATGTCGCCATCGCTATCGGCTTCCAACTGAAAATAGCTGGAAAAGCGCGCGCCCGGAACAGGCGGGCTTGTGGGCAGGGCGCCGCTGTCGCCCTGTCCTTCCAGCACCATCTGGAACCGCAACTGCGTATCGATCTGCCAGGTCCAGCCATCGGCGAGCGCCGCAATATCGGCGTCGCGTCGTCCGTCATCGGGCGGCAGTGGCGTGGCGGGCCGTTCGCGCCAATCCACGACTGACAGGCTGACGCCTTGCGCGTCCGGCTTGGCCCGCACCCACATATCGATGTCGCCACGCTGCGCCGCCGCGACCACCGGCCGCGACACCAAAACGCCCAGTCGCGCCGCAAGCCGGGCGATCGCCACCAGTTGCGGCACGGCAAATGGCGCGCCCACGTCCGCGCCTGCTTCCTGCTGCAACGCCAGCAATGGCGCGTCGGCGGTCAACAGGCGGCCGTCAGTCGACAGGGCCGCGCGAATGATCGCAGGATGCGACGGCAGGGTCATAGGCTGATCACCGCGCGCAGATGATCCAACTTGGCGCGGAATGCAGGCGCGGTCCGTAGTGCCCTGATCATGCCATCCGCCTGATCCTCGCTCAGCGCCTGATAGCGATCCGCTTCCGCGACCATCGCAGCGTCGGTCAGATTCGGGCGTACTGGCCGCAGCGCCAGCAGGAGATGACGATAATCGGCATCCGATCCCCCCAATGCGCGGCACAGCGTCCCAACCTGCGCCACTGGTCCCGTAACCAACATGGTCACGACCTGGCTGCTGTTCATCCGCAACCGCCGCGCCGCGACCGCCGCAAAGGGCAGGAAACGACGCTGTGCCAGTAATTTGCCCAGCAGATCCGGCGTATCGGCCTGCACATCCATATGCCGCACCAGCCGGTCCGCCTGCGCGATGGGGCATGTCGTTTCGTCATGGTCGGCCAATAAAGCCCAACCCGCGCGATCGACAGCGGCGAGCAAATGCGCACCGTCCTCCACCATCGTCCGCTGCGCCACCACGGTCAGGCAGGCGGCGACCGTCCACATCAGTTCGGCAAAATGTTCGGCCGGCAGATCGGGCTTCATCGGGGCATCTTCGCCGCCCATGGCAAGCCAGCGGCCCTCTGCCAGAGCCAGCGCGGATAGCGCATCGCCCAACTGACTGTCTTCGGATGAGATAAATCCGTCATCCGGCTCACCCAGTTGCTCGACATCGGCCTGGCCGAACTGACGGAGCATCATCGTCACGGCGGCGCGCATTTCCATGGTCGCCAGCAAAGCAGGGCCGATCAGCGATGGTTGCGCGCGTATCATCGCCCAGGCGACGGGCGCTGGCGAGCGGTCCAGCACAGCGCCGACATCGGGCGTATGCGCCACCGCCAGGCGCAGGGCCATTTCGATCGATGTAATGCAGCCGCCCAGATGCCGACGCGTCTCCGCGATCAGCGCGTCGTGCCGCGCTTGCCCGTCGTCAGGAAAGAAAAAAGCCAGATCAACGGCATGGCCGACGGGCACGGCGGACATGCCTGCCATGACACGCGCCATAGGCCAGCTGCCCGCCATGGTCGTGCCGGTAAAGGACGAATAGGCGCTCATGCCGACGAGCATATGCGCACGTCCTTAAAATGCACTAAACCCTGACCGAGAAAAAATCGCTCAAACGGGCTTTCTGAGCAGAATGGCCCCGACCGATGCGATGGCGAGCAAAATGGCGACGCGAAACCCGCTCGCCATCGCACCGACCAAGCCCGCAAATATCAGTATCAGCGCCGCCGTCCCCGGCGTGAATATCATCCATGATCGCGCCGACGCGGCCCTGCCCCAGCGATCGGCCACCATCAAGATCGCCAGCAGCAACGCCAGATCAGCGGCCAAGGTCGTACCCCCGGCAAAGACGATCCCCGCCAGCACCATCGCCGGTGCGCCGAAAGCGAACCACCCCATGGACGGCGTCCGCAGCGCGAGGGCGCCCAGCCTATCGCTGATTTCCGACAAGAGCAGCGCGCCAATCAGAAGAGCAAAGCCCGTCAACGGCCAGCCCAGCTCGATCGGCACCAATGCCACCGCGCCAAGCGCGATCGCGGCAATCCGCACCTGCAGGCTTGGCACCTGCATCCGCATCAGGGGCGGGCTGACGATGCGCGCCAGCGGGGCCAGCAGATAATGTTCGATACCGCCGCGCGCATGCGTCCGCGCCGTTCCGGCCGCCGTGACAGCCAATGCCACCAGATCGGCCTGAGCCTGACTTTCGACCATGGCGACCCGCCCTTCCAGCAGGTCGTCCTGCGGCACGGTCATGCGCCTGGCGCCCTTTTGCACGGCGGTGCGCACCAGGGTCAGTGCCAGATCCCAATCGCCGATCATGTCGAGCGTACCGAACAACAGGTCGGGGCTGATCCGCGCCAGCCCAGCCCATCGCTGTCCGGCATCGATCCGCTCGAACGGCGCGCTGGCGCGACTATCATCGGTGACCAGCATGACATTGCCGTCCGCCGCGCCGATGCCGTCGAAATGCGCCTGCGACACGATCGCGCCATCCGCAACCAGCACCACGTCGCTATCGCGCGGGGCGTCCCGCACCATCGACACCATGTCCCGCACCAGCGCTACCGCGATCCCGTCGGCGCTCAGGCGGTCGACCGCCTGGGACAGGGCGGGCGTGATCACGCTCACCAATATCATGATCCGATCGGCCCCCGCCTGTGCCGCCTGTCGCGCCTGATATTCCACCAGCGTCTGCCCGGCGAAATACAGGCTGGCCCGCAGCCCTGCGGGCGAATCGGCCGATGCGCGACTGGCGCTTAGAATAGCGGCGAAACTCATATCGTTACGATGACGGACCCGATTGTTGTGCGACGACCTTTTCGCAAGCTGGGACGCTTCACGCAAGCAACGCTTTTACCCCCGTCAGCCCTGCTCCAGCGCCGCCAATGCCACGCGCAACCGGCGCAGGACGCGCGGGTCGCCCGGCGCAGCCTCCGCCGCTTCGTCCGCCAGCGCCATCAGGGCGGTCAACCCGAAGCTGGCGGCCAGACCTTTCAGACGCCAGGCGGCCAATTCCCAATTCGCATCGCACCGCGCCCGCGCCAACAGATCGACCTGCCGCGCGGCGCTTTCCATGAACGCGACGCGCAGGTCGGCTATCAACATGGTATCGTCGCCGACGGCGGCCGCCAAAGCAGCGTGAAGAGCGCCAGGATCATAGGACATGGCGACAAACGCTATCGGGCTTGCGTTAAGTTTTGGTAACAGGGCATTTGCGCGGACGGAAAAGATGCTAGGATAGCGACATGACAGGGGGCAGCACCATCGTCGAGTTCTGGCGAGACGAACACACCGCGACCGGCAACGCGTCGCAGACCGATGACGTTTTGCTGTTGCAGCAGGCCGTTCTCGACATAGACGACGGCGATCCGGCGGAAGGGATCGGTGACGACAGGCTGAAGTCCTTGCGATGGGCATTGCTGGCGCTGGGCATCGGCTGGGTGGGTTTCGCCGGTTGGGCAATGGTCGCGTCGGGCGATATCGCCAATGGTGGCCCCTCGGCCTGGACCGATGGCGTCGTCACATTAGTGTCCCCCCTCATCCTGCTCGGCGTCGTCTATCTGCTTCTGGTCCGCAACAGCCGGTCCGAATCGCGGCGCTATCTCGACACTGCGCGCGCATTGCGCACCGAAGCGGACCTGCTGGAATTGCGGCTCGGCCGCATCACCAGCCAGTTGGAAACGGCGCAGCGGGCGATGCAGGATCAGGCCGAACTGCTCGACAGCTATGGCGCGGCCGCCAGCAGCAATATGGAGGCGTCCGCCGAACTGATCGCGGGCCGCGCCCAGACCACGGCGGATCGAGCGGAAACCGCCGAACGCGCCGCACTGGCGCTGGTCGCGCGGATGGACATGCTGATCGGGTCGATCCCCGAACTGGAAGATCGCACCAGCCGCATGGCCGCCCAGATGATGGACAATGGTCATGCGCTGGGTGAACGGATCGACACGCTGGAGGCGCGCCTCCATGCTTTGGCCGAATTGTCCGACGATGCGCGCGCCCGCACGCTGGCGGCGACGAAAAGCCTGTCCAGCCAGTTGACGCAATTGCAGGAATTGACCCGGTCGGCGACGCAGGAAGTCAACGGCATGGCCGATATTGCCGTCGGGCGGATCGACGCCACCGCGCAAGGCGCGCGACAGGCGATGGACCGCAGCCGCCAGGAGATCGAAGCCCATGCCGCCGCGCTGACGACCCTGGTCGATGCGGCGCAGGCCGGTGTCGCAGAAACCAGTATGCAGGTGCGCGAGACGCTGACCGGGGATCTGGACGGCATGGAAAGCGATTTGCGGTCGCGCCTGGAAGCGACGCTCCAGATCGTGCGCAACGGGCTGGCAACGACGGACGAAGGGCTTTCGCGTCGGGCGGACGCGCTCCAGGCGCTGGTGACTGCTGCCCAGTCCGGGATCGGCAACGCCAGCGAAGAGGCGCTCGCCACGCTGGAACGCGATATGGAGGCGATGGAAACCGATCTGCGTCGTCGCCTCGACGCCGCATTGCAGCGCGCGCAGGAAACGCTGGCGATCACCGATGGTGGCCTGAGCAGCCAGACCGCTACGCTCGACGCCCTGATTGCGCGATCACGCGAAAGTCTAACGGCCATTGGCGACGAAACGGTCGCTGGCCTGAGCGATGCGATCAGCGATGTCGAAAACCGACTGCATCAGGTGGATGGCATGATCGACGGTCAGCGCAGCTTGATGTCGAACCTGCATGACAGCCTGCAGGACACCATTGCAGCGACCGAAAGCCGCTTTGCCGCGCTGGAGGACAGCGCACTGGCCCGTGGCGAGCGCCTGACCGGCGCTCTGGTCCGGATGACAGACGAGACGCTGCGGATCGACAAGGCGCTGGCGACGGGGGGCATGACCGCCGAAAAGCTGATCGGATGCGCCGAAACCTTGCTGGTTGCGCTCGATTCGAGCGTGCGCGAGTTGGACGAAACCTATCCCGCCGCGCTCGAACGGTTCGACGCCCGGATGGAGCAGAGCCGCGCTTTGCTGGGCAGCGCCGCACCGGAGATGGAACGGCTGGAGGCCATATCCGAATCGCTGGTCGGGCGTGCGGCGGAAGCGGAAGACATGCTGCGCGGTCAGGGCAGTCGCCTCACCGAATGGCTGGAAAGCACGCAAAGCGGGCTGGAAGCGAATCGCGCCTTGGTAGAACGGCTGCGCACGACACTCGACGCTGCACATCAGGACGCGACACGGATCACGGAAGGCGCCGGGCCGCTGCTCGTCACCGCCCTGTTGCGGGTCAAGGATACGGCGGATCAGGCTGCAGAACGCGCGCGTCAGGCGCTGGGTCGCGCCATTCCCGACGCAGCCCAGCAATTGGCGCAGGCGAGCGACGAAGCATTGCAGGCCGTCATCGGCGAGAAGGTGACTGCGCAAATCGAACAGGTCGCCCGCGTCGCCGAAGAGGCGGTCAAGGCCGCGCATCAGGCGTCGGAACGGTTGACGCGTCAGTTGCTGACCATCGCCGACACGAGCGCCAGCGTCGAACAGCGGATCGAAAAGGCGGAGCAGGCGTCGGAAAATCGCGATCGCGACCATTTTGCGCGACGATCGGCCTTGCTGATCGAATCGCTCAACAGCACCGCCATCGACGTTGCCAAGATACTGTCCAACGACGTTACCAATTCGGCCTGGTCCGCTTATCTGAAGGGCGATCGCGGTGTCTTCACCCGCCGTGCGGTAAAGCTGCTGGATGCTGGGGAATCGCGGGAGATCGCGCTCCATTATGACGCTGATGCGGAATTCCGCGATCATGTGAACCGCTATATCCATGATTTCGAAGCGATGCTGCGGATCATCCTGTCCGCGCGCGACGGCAATGCGCTCGGCGTCGCTGTCCTGTCTTCCGACATGGGCAAGCTCTATGTCGCGCTGGCGCAGGCGATCGAGCGGCTGCGGCAATAAGCCTATCGGTCAGCCGATGGCTTTGCGGAAGTAGACGACCTGTTCGGTTTCGATGAATCCGGCGGCAAGGTGAAAGGCGTGGCTTTCCAAATTCGGGCGGTGTCCGAAGCCATGTCTGCGCAACCTTGCGCTTGCCCCCACGCTGCCACGCAGTCGATCAGCAGTTTCGCCACGCCGCCCCGTCGTGCCCGTTCGGTCACATACAGTCCTTCTACGAAGACGACCGGACTGGTATCACAGCCATTGACATAGTCGTGGCGCAAAGCCGCTTCGACAAAGGCCACAGCGTCGCCGCCCTCATCCAGCATTATGAAGACAGGACGACTGTCTCCACCTTCCAGCATGTCGGTAATATCCTGCAGATGTTCAGCCATCGAAGAGTCCGGCCATAGCGCGGTCCGCATCTGCGCCCAAGGCATGGCGTGAGCAGCGGTAGCGCGTATGATCCGCCCCGCAGCCTCACTCATCGTCCGTGGCCGTAACCGGGCAGCATGTCTAATGTCACCCAGCCCTGCACATAATTGGCGTAATAAAGACCAAACATAAGCGTCGCCAATATCGTCGCACGCAGCATCACCAGGCCGGGCCGGAAATTGCTGGGCGCGCTATCCGCCTGTCCCTTCAGCAGCACCTCGCCCGTTTCATCGGGCGTGCGGATGCCGAAGGGCAGCATGATGAAGGCACTGATGACCCACATCAGGAAATAGATGGCGAAGATGGCGTACCAGTTCATGCCTGTGACCTAGAGCGATTTCTGAGTAGATGAAATCATCTGATGCCTCAGAAATCGCGGTAAAATATACACCCAAAAGGATTGATCCGATGCCATCGGATCGCAACCGGCTCTAGGCGCGAACGAGCAGGACGTCCACTATCGGCTTCTTGCCCGTCCAGCGTGTCGCCGTCCGGCGTACCGCCAGACGTATCCGCTCACGCAGAGCATCCTCCTCTTGCGATCCCTTGGGTACGACGGCGGTGACTTCATCGGCCGCTTCGGCGAGGAAAGCCGCCTTGTCTTCCTCCACCGGCACGCCCTGGGTGCGCAGCACAGGATCACCGATCAACTTGCCCTTGCGATCGATCGCGACGGCGACGCTGATCTGGCCGTGGAGGCCCAGCTTGCGTCGCTCGTTGATGGTTGCGCCATCGGCCGGCAGGATGACGTCGCCGTCCAGCACCAGGCGCCCCACATCCTGCTTGCCGATAATTTCCGGCGCACCCGGCGCCAGGCGCAAAAGATCGCCGTTCGACTGCACCACCGCATGGCGAATGCCACTGGTGATGCCGAGCCGCGCCTGTTCCGCCATATGGCGGCGTTCGCCATGGACCGGCAAAAGAATCTCAGGCCGTATCCAGCGATACATGGCCTCCAGCTCGGGGCGACCGGGGTGGCCGGACACATGGACTTCGGCCTGCCGATCGGTGACCATCAGGATGTTCTTCTGCGCCAGCGCATTCTGGATGCGGCCGATGGCGATTTCATTGCCGGGGATCTGCTTGGACGAGAAGATCACCGTGTCGCCTTCCGCCAGCTTGATCGGATGGCTGTCGAACGCGATGCGGGAAAGCGCTGCGCGTGCTTCACCCTGCCCGCCGGTGGCGATGATCATTACCTCACTGCGGGGCAGGTGCATGACATCGTCCCAGTCGACCGTCGGCGGGAAATCCTTGAGGTAACCGGCCGCCTTGGCGGTGCTGATGATGCGATCAAGCGAACGCCCGGCGACGCAGACCTTACGCCCGGTGGCGGCCGCCACTTCGCCCAGCGTCTGCACACGGGCGGCATTGGAGGCGAAGGTCGTGACCAGCACGCGTCCCTTCGCCGCCGCGACGGTCTGCATCAGCCCCTCGCGCACGTCACCTTCGGACCCGCTGGCCTTGTCGTTGAAGACATTGGTGCTGTCGCAGACCAATGCCAGCACGCCTTCGTCGCCGATCGCCGTCAGTTCCGCTGGCGTGGACGGCTGGCCCAGCAAGGGCTGCTCGTCCAGTTTCCAGTCGCCGGTATGGAAGATACGACCATAGGGCGTATCGATCAGCACCGCATTGCCTTCGGGAATGGAGTGGGCCAGCGGCACGTAACGGAAGCCGAACGGCCCAAGATTGAAGCTGCCTTCATTCTGAATCACATGCAGCTTCACCTCCTTGGAGAGGCCTTCTTCTTCCAGCTTAAGCCGGATCAGACCCGCCGTGAAGGGCGTAGCATAAAGCGGCACGCCAAGGTCTGCGGCCAGATAGGGAATCGCACCGATATGATCTTCATGCCCATGGGTCAGCACGATCCCGAGCAGATCCTTGCGCCGTTCCTCGATAAAGCTGAGGTCCGGTAGAACCAGTTCGATCCCGGGATAGGTGGGATCGCCAAAGGTCATGCCCAGGTCGACCATGACCCATTTGCCCTGGCAACCGTAGAGATTAACGTTCATGCCGATCTCGCCCGACCCACCGAGGGCCAGGAAGATCAGTTCATCCTTGGGTGTCATTATGTCTTCAAACTCCGTTCGTGCATCAGCGCGAGGCCCTGAACCGTCAGGTCCGGCGCGATCGCATCGAAAATATCGCTATTGTCATTGAAGAGGACCGCCAGGCCCCCCGTCGAAATCACTCTGGTCGGTCGGCCGATCTCCGCCCTCATGCGGGCGACCAGCCCCTCCATCATTGCAACATAGCCCCAGAATACGCCTATATGCATCTGCGCTTCGGTGGTTCGCCCGATGACCGAACGATTTTCAGGCGGCGCGATAGCGATCTTGGGCAATTTGGCCGCAGCCGCCACCAGCGCATCGAGCGACAGGTTGATCCCCGGCGCGATAATCCCGCCCTTATATGCGCCGCTATAATCCACCACATCAAACGTCGTAGCAGTGCCGAAATCGATGATGATCAGGTCGCCATTATAGAGATGGTGGGCAGCGATCGCATTTACAACCCGATCCGCGCCCACCGACGCCGGTTCGGCCACGTCCAGTTCGATGCCCCATTCGACCGGCGCCTGTCCGGCGATCAAAGCGCTAGTCTTGAAATATTTGTCGGCCAGAACCTGCAGATTATGTAGCGCACGTGGCACGACGGTGGCGATGATGACCGCATCGACATCGCCGATGGCATAGCCTTCCAGCTGCAGCAACTGGTTCAACCAGACCGCATATTCGTCGGCTGTCCGTCGCGGATCGGTGGCGATCCGCCAGCGCGCCTTGATCTCGCGCCCTTCGACCAGCGCGAAAACGACATTGGTGTTACCCGCGTCGATCGCGAGAAGCATGGCCGGTTCCTCAGCTCAGAATGATATCGCCCGCGTGAATGGCACGGCTCTGCCCATTCGCCAAGCGCAGGATCAACATACCCTGCCGGTCCAGCGTATCGAATGTGCCTGACACTTCTTCGCCATCGGGTTGAACCACCCGCATCGGCGTGCCGGTCGGATGGGCGTTGAGCAGCCAATGGGCGCGGATGGGATCAAGGCCTTGGGCGCGCCAGATCGACAGCCAATGGGCGAAGAGTTGCGCAAGTCGTTCGTAAAGTTCGGGCGCTTGCGCGTCATCTGCCCTCTGCGCCGCCAGACTGGTGACCGGACGGTCCAATCCTTCCGGATGACCGCGTACGTTGATACCGATGCCGACGACGATCGCGTCGCCTGCCCGTTCCAGCAAAATGCCCGCTATCTTTGCGCCATCGACCAATATGTCGTTGGGCCATTTGATCCGCGCCTGCCCCGCGCATAGCGGCGCGACCAGCGCATGGACCGCATTGGCGGCGACCAGCGCCAGCGTATGCGGCAACGCATCGGTCGGCTGAAGAAGCACGATGGTCGAGCAATAGAGATTGCCGTCAGGGCTTTCCCAACTGCGTCCCATCCGCCCCTTGCCGCCTGTCTGGCGTCCGGCGCGCAACCAACTGCCGTCGGCTGCGCCATCCCCCGCCAACGCCAGCATGTCGGCGTTGGTGGAGCCGGTTTCCTCGACGAAACGAAACAGGGTCAGAAGAGCGACGCCGCCGCGGCCGCGCTCGCCTGGTCCAGTACGGGGTTGAGGAGATAACCCAGCACGATCACCACGGCTGACACGGTCAGGATGACATTCTCAACCGCACCGCCCTTGGCTTCATAGGCCATGGTCGGCTCGTCGAAATAGATCGTTTTGATGATCTTGAGATAATAAAAGGCGCCGATCACCGAAGCCGCGATACCGAAGGCGGCCAATGCCGTCAGGCCCGACGCCACGGCGGCATCGAATACCAGGAACTTCGCCCAGAAGCCGAAGAGCGGCGGGATACCGGCCATCGAGAACATGAAGATGGCGAAGGCCGCGGCCAGACCCTTACGCGATTGCGACAGGCCGGCCAGGCTGGCGATCGTCTCGACCGGCTTGCCGTCCGCATCGCGCATTTGCAGGATACAGGCGAAGGCACCGATGGTCATGACGACGTAGATCGCCATATAGCTCATCGTCGCCGCCGCACCCGCTGGCGTGCCTGCGGCCAGGCCGATCAGCGCGAAGCCGACATTGTTGATCGATGAATAGGCCATCAGGCGCTTGATGTTGGTCTGGCCGATGGCGGCGACCGCACCGAACAGGATCGAGGCGAGCGCGACGAAGATCACGATCTGCTGCCAGTCGAGGCCTGCCGGGCCGAGCGCTTCGATCGCGACGCGCACGGTAAGGCCGATCGCGGCGACCTTCGGCGCACTGGCAAAGAAAGTCGTGACCGGGGTCGGCCCACCTTCATAAACGTCGGGCGTCCACATATGGAACGGCACGGCGCTGATCTTGAAAGCGAGGCCGGCAAGCACGAACACCAGGCCGAACAGTTCGCCCTTCGACACGCCATCGCCCAGCGCCACGGCAATGCCGTCAAACGCCGTACTGCCGGTGAAGCCGTACAGCAGCGAGATACCGTAGAGAAGAATGCCGCTGGCCAGCGAACCCAGCACGAAATATTTGAGGCCCGCTTCCGAAGAGCGTCCATCCTGGCGCATGAAGCTGGCGAGCACGTAGGAGGCCAAGCTGTTCATTTCCAGGCCGACATAGAGCGTCAGCATATCGCCCGCCGACACCATCATGCCCATGCCGATGGCTGCGAACAGGATCAGCACCGGATATTCGGGACGGGGCGCGCCATCGACCGAGAAGAAGCGCGGGGCTAGCAGAATGGCCGCAGCGGCGGCGGCATAGATCAAAGCCTTCGCATAGGCCGAGAAGGCGTCGGCGCGATACAGGCCGTCAAAAGCGTCCGGCCCATGGGCGAGCGAAACTGACAGGGTCAGGCCCGCGATCACCAGCGTGATGACCGACAACCAGTTCACGACGCGCGCCGTGCCGTCGCCGCCAAAGGCCGCGACCAGCATAAGGCCCAGGCCACCAACCGTCAGAACGAGTTCCGGCAGGACCGCCAGAAGGGAAGCGGAGTCAACCATTAATGCGCCTCCCCGTGCGCGGATGCTTCTTCATGATGGCCCTCACTCGCTGGCTTGGGCGCACCCATCTTGATCTTGGAGTCTCCTGCGGGAGCCGCAGGGGCGAGGCGCGCTTCGAGCGCGCGAATGTCGGACCGCATGGGCGCCAGGAAGCTTTCGGGATAGACGCCCATCCACAGCACCGCAGCGGCGATCGGCGCCAGCAACCAGATTTCCCGACCCGACAGGTCGGGCATGGCGGCGGCATCGGCATTGACCTGCTCGCCATAGCAAATGCGGCGATACAGATAGAGCATATAGGCGGCGCCCAGGATGATGCCCGTGGTGCAGACCAGCGCTACCCAGCTTGATGCCTGGTAGATGCCCATCAGCGACAGAAACTCCCCGACGAAGTTCGACGTACCCGGCAGGCCGACAGAGGCCATGGTGAACAGCAGGAACAGGGTCGCATAACGCGGCATATTGATGCTGAGGCCACCATAGCGGCTGATCTCACGCGTATGCAGCCGGTCGTAGATGACGCCGACGCACAGGAACAGCGCGCCGGACACCAGGCCATGGCCCAGCATGACCATCATCGCGCCTTCGATACCCGCCTGGTTGAAGGCAAACAGGCCGACCGTCACGATCGCCATATGCGCGACCGAGGAATAGGCGATCAGCTTCTTCATGTCGGACTGCACCAGCGCGACCAGTGACGTATACACCACCGCGACCATCGACAGCCCCCAAACCAGCGGCGCGAGCTGCGCCGAAGCTTCGGGGAACATCGGCAGCGAAAAGCGGATGAAGCCGTAGCCACCCATCTTCAACAACACGCCTGCCAGGATGACCGAACCGGCGGTCGGCGCCTGAACGTGCGCGTCGGGCAGCCAGGTGTGGACCGGCCACATCGGCATCTTCACTGCAAAGCTGGCGAAGAAGGCCAGGAACAGCCAGGTCTGAACATGCGGATCGAAATTATAGGCCATCAGCGCCGGAATTTCGGTCGTGCCCGCTTCGTGCACCATCCACATCATCGCGATCAGCATCAGGACCGAGCCGAGCAGCGTGTAAAGGAAGAATTTATACGAGGCGTAGATACGGTCCGCACCACCCCAGATACCGATGATGAGGTACATCGGGATGAGGCCGGCTTCGAACATGATGTAGAAGAGGTAGAGATCCTGCGCCGTGAAGACGCCGATCATCAGCACCTCCATGAACAAGAAGGCCGCCATATATTCGCCGACGCGCTTGGTGATCGCGTTCCAGCTGGCGCCGATGCAGATCGGCATCAGGAACACGGTAAGCGCAATCAGCATCAGCGCGATGCCGTCGATACCCAGCGCCCAGGCGAAGCGACCGAAAATCGGTGCATATTCCTGGAACTGCCACTGCAGGCCGCCCTGGTCGAAATTCATCCACAGGACGATGCCCAGGACCAGATCGACCAGCGTCGCGATCAACGCGATCCAGCGCGCCGTTTTGGCGCCCGAGAACAGGCAGGCGATGGCCCCGGCCATCGGCACTGCCATCATCAGGGAAAGGATGGGGAAGCCGTCCATTATCGTGTCATCGCCCAGGTTGCGGCCGCGGCAAGCCCGATGAGCATCACCAGCGCGTAGGTGTAGAGGTAGCCGGACTGAAGCCGACGCGTGATCTTGTTGCCCTGCACGACCAGCGAAGCCAGGCCGTTCGGCCCGAAGCGGTCGATGAAGCCGACGTCACCAAACTTCCAGAAGAAGCGACCGATGGCGAAGGCTGGCTTGACGAACAGGAAGTTATACAGCTCGTCGAAAAACCATTTGTTGAGCAGGAACGTGTACAGGCCAGTGAAGGTCGCCACGAAACGGCGCGGCCAGTCGGTGTTCTTAATATAGCTCAACCAGGCGATGAACAAACCGGTCAGCATCACGGTGAACGGCGCAAACTTGACCCAGGTCGGCACCTCGTGCGCGGCGTGCATCAGATGGCTGTCGAACGACAGAGCGCCCTTCCAGAATGCGATGCCACCTTCCGGCCCGATGAACTGGTCGTGGAAGACGAAGCCGGCGAACACCGCGCCCAGGCTCAGCACGATCAGTGGGATCAGCATGACCAGCGGGCTTTCGTGCGGATGATAGCCACCCGTGCCGTCGCCAGCATCATGGACGTGATGATCATGCGCTGCGTGGGCATGCGGCGCATGGCCCGCATCTTTCTGCGACGGCGCGTCATGTGCATGGTCGTCATGACCATGCGCGTCATGCAGCGCGTGCTGGATATGTTCGGACTGGGTCCAGCGCGGCTTGCCGAAGAAGGTCAGGAAGACCAGGCGCCAGCTGTAGAAGCTGGTGAGCAGCGCGGCGAATACGCCGACGATGAACGCGCCGGTCCCGGCCCCGCCAGCGGCATAGGCCGCTTCCAGAATGCCGTCCTTCGAATAGAAGCCGGCAAAGCCCACGCCGACGAGCGGCAGGCCCACGCCGGTGATGGCGAGCGTGCCGAGCGTCATCGTCCAGAAGGTGATGGGGATGCTTTTGCGCAGACCACCATAATAGCGCATGTCCTGCTCATGATGCATCGCATGGATGACCGACCCTGCACCGAGGAAGAGCAGCGCCTTGAAGAAGGCATGCGTGAACAGGTGGAACATCGCCGCGCCATAAGCGCCCACGCCTGCAGCAAAGAACATATAGCCCAGCTGCGAACAGGTCGAATAGGCGATAACGCGCTTGATGTCGGTCTGCACAGTGCCGACGGTGGCGGCGAACAGACAGGTCGCGGCGCCCACATAAGTGACGACCGTCAGGGCCGTGGCAGATGTTTCGAACATCGGCGACAGGCGGCAGACCATGAAGACGCCCGCAGTGACCATCGTCGCCGCGTGGATCAGCGCCGACACGGGGGTCGGGCCTTCCATCGCGTCGGGCAGCCAGGTGTGGAGGCCCAACTGCGCCGACTTGCCCATCGCGCCGACGAACAGCAGCAGGCAAAGGACCGTCATGGTGTCGAAGCGGTAGCCCAGGAACCCGATGGTCGAACCGGCCATGGCAGGCGCGGCTTCCAGGATTTCCGGGATCGATATGGTGTTGAACACCAGATAGGTGCCGAAAATACCCATCATGAAACCAAGATCGCCGACACGGTTGACGACGAATGCCTTGATCGCTGCGGCGTTGGCGGACGGCTTGCGGAACCAGAAACCGATGAGCAGATAGGAGGCAAGGCCCACCCCTTCCCAACCGAAGAACATCTGGAGCAGATTGTTCGCGGTCACGAGCATCAGCATCGCGAAGGTGAAGAGCGAGAGATAGGCGAAGAAGCGCGGCTGATCCGGCTCTTCGTCCATATAGCCCCAGCTATAAAGGTGGACGAGGCTGGACACGCTGGTGATGACCACCAGCATGACCGCGGTCATCGCATCGACCCGCAAGGCCCACTGCGCATCGAAGCTACCGCTTTCGATCCAGGTAAACAGCGGTGTGACATGCGCCTGGGCGCTGCCGGTCAGAAAGCTGATAAAAATCGGCCAGCTCATTGCGCAAGCGGCAAAGAGCGCGCCGGTGGTGACGATCTTGGCCGGCAGTTTGCCAAGAGCCTTGTTGCCAAGGCCCGCAATGGCTGCGGCCAGCAGCGGAAGAAGGACGATAAGCTGGATCATGGAACTTGGCTCAGCCCTTCATCTGATTGATGTCATCGACGGCGATGGTGCCGCGACCGCGGAAATAGATGACGAGGATGGCAAGGCCGATGGCCGCCTCACCCGCCGCGACGGTCAGCACGAACATCGAGAAGACCTGCCCCACCAAGTCACCCAGAAAGGCGCTGAAGGCGACGAGGTTGATGTTCACGCTCAAAAGGATCAGTTCGATCGCCATCAGGATGATGATGACATTCTTGCGATTGATGAAGATGCCCAGCACCCCCATCACGAACAGGATGGCGCTGACCACCAGATAATGTTGAAGGCCGATCACAGCTCCACCCCCTGCCCCATGGGCTGATTGATATTGCGGACCGCATCCTGCGGACGGCGACGGTTCTGTTTGGCGATGTTCTGGCCCTTCACGCCGCCACGAGCGCGGTGCGTCAGGACGATCGCGCCGATCATGGCGACCAGCAGGACGATGCCCGCCGCTTCGAACAGGAAGATGTAGCGCGTATAGAGGAGGGTTCCGACCGCCTTGATGTTCGATACATCCGCGGCGGCAGGCGCAGCGCGCTGTGCCAGTTCGATCGGGCCGACGCTCCACAGGCCGATGCCCAGGATGATTTCCGCCAGCAGCACCAGCGCGATCAGCAGGCCGAAGGGCAGATAGCTGACGAACCCGGCGCGCAATTCGGCAAAGTCGATGTCGAGCATCATGACCACGAACAGGAACAGCACCGCGACCGCACCGACATAGACGATGACGAGCAGCATCGCGATGAATTCGGCGCCCAGCAGCACCATCAGGCCCGCCGCGTTGAAGAAGGCCAGGATCAGCCACAGCACCGAATGAACGGGGTTGCGCGACAGAATGGTGAGCGCGCCGCTGCTCACCACCAAAATGGCGAACAGGTAAAAGGCGAGGACGTGAATCACAGGTTCAATTTCCCTTTGACGCGCGCGGCTTAACGATAGGGGGCATCGGCGGCAAGGTTCGCGGCAATCGCGCGTTCCCACTTGTCGCCATTTTCCAGGAGCTTGGCCTTGTCGTAGATCAGCTCCTCGCGGGTTTCGGTCGCGAACTCGAAATTCGGGCCTTCGACCACCGCGTCCACCGGGCAGGCTTCCTGACAGAAACCGCAATAGATGCACTTGGTCATGTCGATGTCGTAGCGCGTGGTGCGGCGGCTCCCATCTTCGCGCGGCTGCGCCTCGATGGTGATCGCCTGCGCCGGACACACCGCTTCGCACAGCTTGCACGCGATGCAGCGTTCTTCCCCGTTGGGATAGCGGCGTAGCGCATGTTCGCCACGGAAACGGGGCGAGATCGGGTTCTTCTCATAGGGGTAGTTGATCGTCGCCTTGGCCTTGAAGAAATATTTCAAAGTCAGCGCGTGCGCCTTCACGAACTCCCAGAGGGTGAAGCTCTTGATATAATAAGCGAGGCTCATTGTGCGCCTCCATAGCGCGTCAGCATGAGGAAGCCCGACACCAGAAAGACGAAGAAGAGCGAGGTCGGCAGGAAGATTTTCCAGCCCAGCCGCATCAGCTGGTCATAACGGTAGCGGGGCACCGTCGCCTTCACCCAGGAGAAGACGAAGAAGAAGAACAGGATCTTGGCGAACAGCCACAGGATGCCCGGCACATAATAGAGCGGTGCCCAGTCGAGCGGCGGCAGATAGCCACCCCAGAACAGGATCGCGTTCAGTGCGCACATCAGGATGACGTTGGCATATTCGCCCAGCCAGTAGAGCGCGAAGGCCATGGACGAATATTCGGTCTGGTAACCCGCGACCAGTTCGCTTTCCGCTTCGGTCAGATCGAACGGTGCGCGCGCGGTTTCGGCCAGGGCCGAGATCAGGAACATGATCGCCATCGGGACGAGCAGCGGGTTGAAGCCGTTGCCGTTCAGCAAGCCATAATAGCCCTTCTGGCTTTCCACGATCGCGGTCAGATTGAACGATCCCGCCCACAACACCACCGTGATCAGGATGAAGCCGATCGAGACTTCATAGCTGATCATCTGCGCGCTGGCGCGGATCGCGGAATAGAAGGGATATTTGGAGTTGGACGCCCAGCCCGCCAGGATGATGCCGTAAACCCCTAGTGACGAAATCGCGAGGATGTAGAGCAGGCCGACATTGATGTTGGCGAGCACCACGCCGACCTGAAACGGAATGACCGCCCAGGCCATCAGCGCCACGGTGAAGGTGATGATCGGCGCGATCAGGAACAGCGCCTTGTTCGACGCCGACGGGATGATGGTTTCCTGCAGGAAGACCTTGAGGCCGTCCGCGAAGGATTGCAGCAGACCGAACGGACCCACGACGTTGGGCCCACGGCGCAGCGCCATCGCCGCCCAGATCTTGCGGTCGGCATAGATGATCATCGCGACCGCCAGCATCACCGGCAGCGCAATGGCAAGGATGCCGATGATGGTCGACAGGAACCAGGCGCCTTCGAACGGCACGCCCAGATTTTGGAAGAAAGCGGTCACTTGGCGCCCCCAGCGTTAACAGAGCAGCGTGCTCCCGCGAAGGCGGGAGTCCAGTTCAGACCTCGGGACTGGGTTACCGCCTGCGCGGGCACACGGATGCGCTGCGTCATTCCGCCGCCTCCGCAAATTCAGTCCCATGGATCAGTTCGGCCGAGCATTGCTGCATCGTCGGGCTGGCGCGGCATATGGCGTTGGTCAGGTAGAAATCCTTGATCGGCGACGCCAGTTCACCGGTCGCGCCGGTCGGCAGCGATGGGATGGACCAGCCATAATCGGCCAGACCCTCGACACCCAGCGCCGGCACCGCCTTGACCATTTCGGCGCGCAGTTGCGCGAAGCTGTCGAAGGGCAGCTTGGCGCCAAGGGCTTCGGACAGGGCGCGCAGGATCGACCAGTCCTCGCGGGCGTCGCCCGGCGCGAACACGGCCTTTTCGCCGAACTGGACCCGGCCTTCGAGATTGACGTAGGTGCCCGCTTTTTCGGCATAGCTTGCGCCCGGCAGGATCACGTCCGCCGCATGCGCGCCCTTGTCGCCATGATGGCCGATATAGACTTTGAAGCTATCTTCGAACGCGGCATAATCCACCTCGTCCGCGCCCAGCGACAGGAGCAGTTTGGGCTTGGCTGCTGCGACGGCCCTGATGCCGCCCTGCGTCGCATAACCCAGCATCAGTCCGCCCATCCGGGCCGCGGCGAAGTGCAGGACGTTATAGCCGTTCCAGCCCTCTTTCACGAGGCCTAACGTCTCGACCAGCGCCAGCGTGTCGCCGTGCGCGCCATCCTTGGCCAGCACGCCACCGCCCACGATCATCGCGGGACGGGCTGCTTTGCCAAATGCTTCGACCACCGCTTCCGGCAGCTTGGCGAGCAACGACGCATCATTGCCCAGCCATTCGACCTTGTAAGTCAGATCGAACTCCGGCCCGACCACGAAGACCTTCGCGCCCTTCTTGATCGCCTTGCGGATGCGCGTGTTCACCAGCGGCGCTTCCCAGCGCAGGTTGGTGCCGACCAGCAGGATGGCGTCAGCGGTTTCCAGATCGGCGAGCGGCGTGTTGAACACCACCGACGACAGGCTCGACACGTCGTAGGACAGGCCGGTCTGACGCCCTTCCAGCATCGTGCCACCCAGCTTTTCGACCACCGCCTTGCCCGCGAACATGGTTTCGCAGTCAAGCAGGTCGCCCGCGATCGCAGCCACGCTGCCGCCATGCTGCACCGCTGCGACGGCGGCGAAGGCTTCCGCCCAGGTCGCTGGAACCAGCTTGCCGTCCTTGCGGACATAGGGCTGATCAAGGCGCTTGCGGACCAGACCATCGACATTGTGCCGGGTCTTGTCCGACGCCCACTCTTCGTTCACGTCGTCATTGATGCGCGGGACGGCGCGCAGCACCTGGCGACCACGGCTGTCGAGGCGGATGTTGGTGCCGACCGCGTCCATCACGTCGATCGCATGGGTCTTCTTCAATTCCCAAGGACGCGCTTCGAACGCATAGGGCTTGGCGGTCAGCGCGCCGACCGGGCAGAGATCGACCACATTGCCCGACAGCTCGCTCTTGGCGGCATGTTCGAGATAGGTGGTGATCTGCATATTTTCGCCGCGATAGATGGCGCCGATTTCCGGCACGCCCGCAACTTCCTCGGCAAAGCGCACGCAACGGGTGCACTGGATGCAGCGCGTCATGACCGTCTTGACGATCGGACCCATATTCTTCTCGGTCACCGCGCGCTTATTCTCGTCATAGCGCGACGCACCGCGGCCATAGGCGACCGACTGATCCTGAAGGTCGCATTCGCCGCCCTGGTCGCAAATCGGACAATCGAGCGGATGGTTGATGAGGAGAAACTCCATCACCCCTTCGCGCGCCTTCTTGACCATTTCGCTGTCGGTGCGAATGTCCTGACCTTCAGCCGCCGGGAGCGCGCAGCTTGCCTGCGGCTTGGGCGGTCCGGGCTTCACTTCGACCAGGCACATGCGGCAATTGCCCGCGATGGACAGCCGCTCATGATAGCAGAAGCGCGGAATTTCCTTCCCCGCCAGCTCGCACGCCTGGAGGACAGTGGCGCCCGCCGGAACGTCGAGTTCTACGCCGTCAACTTTGACCTTCGGCATGATTACTCCGCTGCCTCCATGACGGGGGCGCTACCTTTATGTTCATTGATCCGGCGCTCGATTTCAGGCCGGAAATGCTTGATCAGCCCCTGGATCGGCCAAGCCGCCGCGTCGCCGAGCGCGCAGATGGTGTGGCCTTCGACCTGCTTGGTCACCTGATGCAGCATGTCGATTTCCGACAGATCGGCGTCGCCGGTGCGCAGCCGTTCCATCACGCGCCACATCCAGCCCGTGCCTTCGCGGCAGGGCGTGCACTGGCCGCAGCTTTCATGCTTATAGAAATAGCTGAGGCGCGAAATGGCGCGGACGATGTCGGTAGACTTGTCCATGACGATCACGGCGGCAGTACCGAGGCCCGAACCGACGGCTTTCAAACCGTCAAAGTCCATCGGCGCTTCCATGATCTCCCGGGCGGGGACCAAAGGCACTGACGAACCGCCGGGAATGACCGCCAGCAGATTGTCCCACCCGCCACGGATGCCGCCGCAATGGCGGTCGATCAGTTCCCGGAACGGGATCGACATCAATTCCTCAACGACGCAGGGCTTGTTTACATGGCCGCTGATCTGGAACAGCTTGGTGCCGCGATTATTCTCGCGCCCGAAGCCATTGAACCAGGCCGCGCCGCGCCGCAGGATCGTCGGGCTGACCGCGATCGATTCCACATTGTTGACCGTGGTCGGGCAGCCGTAGAGGCCCGCGCCCGCCGGGAAAGGCGGCTTCAGGCGAGGCTGGCCCTTCTTGCCTTCCAGGCTTTCGATCTGCGCGGTTTCCTCGCCGCAGATATAGGCGCCCGCGCCACGATGGACGAACACGTCGAAGTCATAGCCTGACCCGCAGGCGTTCTTGCCGATGAAGCCCTTTTCATAGGCCTGCTCGACCGCAGCGAAGAGCACCTTCGCCTCATAGATGAACTCGCCGCGGATATAGATGTACGCCGCGCGCGCGCGCATCGCGAAGCCGGCGATCAGCGCGCCTTCGATCAGCTTGTGCGGATCGTGGCGGATGATTTCGCGGTCCTTGCACGAACCCGGCTCGGATTCGTCGGCGTTGATGACCAGGAAGCTGGGACGGCCGTCCTTGCTTTCCTTGGGCATGAAGCTCCACTTCATGCCGGTCGGGAAGCCAGCGCCGCCACGGCCGCGCAGGTTCGACGCCTTGACGATGTCGATGATCGCGTCCTGGCCGATTTCCATCAGCTTCTTGGTATTGTCCCAATCGCCGCGCTTCATCGCCGCGTCGATGCCCCAATCCTGGAAGCCATGGACGTTGGTGAAGATGCGGTCCTTGTCGGACAGCGGCCCTACGAAGGGGGGCGGAGCAGGAGGTGCGGTTTCGTCGGCCATTACCGGCCCTTTCCGATCAGTTTTTCAGCCACGAAATAGGCGATAACGGCGAGCGCCAGCCCGATGACCAGGCCCAGCACCGCGCCGATGATCTTGAGCGCGATCACGAAGACGATGACGCCCAGGATGATGGCGATCAACGCGCTCATGCCCATTCACCCCGATAATCGTGGTTTTCGGTGACCATCTCCTTGAGGGTGGTAGGACCACCTTCGGGCGCGCTGGTCTGGCGGTCGATCTGCGGGCCGATCTTGGGCTGGCCCCCAGTGGCCAGCGTTTCCAGGATCGCGCTCATGCTGTCATAGGTCAGATCTTCGTAATTATCATCGTTGATCTGGACCATCGGCGCGTTGGCGCAAGCGCCCAGGCATTCGACTTCGGTCAGGGTGAACAGGCCGTCGGGGGTCGTGCCGCCCTTGACCAAGCCTTTATTCTTGCAGGCCGAAAAGACATCGTCGGAACCGCGCAACATGCACGGCGTCGTGCCGCACACTTGCACATGATAACGGCCCACCGGCGCAAGATTGTACATGGTGTAGAAGGTCGCGACCTCATAGACGCGCATGTACGGCATATCGAGCTGACGCCCGATATATTCCATCACCGGCACCGGCAGCCAGCCATTGGTCTGCGTTTCCGCACCCACCTGGCGCTGGGCCAGATCGAGCAGTGGCATCACCGCCGACTGCTGCCGACCGGCGGGATAGCGCGCGATGACCGTCTTGGCCTGTTCGGCATTTTCGGCGGTCCACTCGAACGCGCCCCAGCGCGCGCGGGTTTCGGCCTCATCGGGAATATGCACTGCGTCAGCCATTATCGGTCACATTCTCCGAACACGATGTCCATCGCGCCCAGTACAGCGGTTGTGTCGGCAAGCATGTGGCCCTTCATCATGAAGTCCATGGCTTGCAGATGCGAGAAAGCGGTCGGACGGATCTTGCAGCGATAGGGCTTGTTGCTGCCGTCGCTGACCAGATAGACGCCAAATTCGCCCTTGGGGCTTTCGGTCGCCACATAGACTTCGCCCGCAGGCACGTGGAAGCCCTCGGTGTAGAGTTTGAAATGGTGGATCAGCGCTTCCATCGAGCGCTTCATCTCGCCGCGCTTGGGCGGCACCACCTTGCGGTCGAAGCTGGCGATCGGGCCTTCGGGCATCTCATTGAGACACTGCTTCATGATGCGTGCGGACTGGCGGACTTCCTCGACGCGGACCATGAACCGGTCGTAGCAGTCATATTGCGTGCCGACGGGAACGTCGAATTCCATCCGATCATAGACGTCATAAGGCTGCGACTTGCGGATATCCCAGGGGATGCCGGAGCCACGGATCATCGGACCGGAAAAGCCCCATTTCAGCGCGTCTTCCTTCGACACGATGGCGATGTCGACGTTACGCTGCTTGAAGATGCGGTTGTCGGCCACCAAGCTGATCGCGTCCTCGAACAGGCGCGGCAGGCGGGTGTCGAGCCAGTCGGCGATATCGGTCAATAGCTTGAGCGGCACATCCTGATGCACGCCGCCCGGCCGGAAATAAGCCGAATGCATCCGCGCGCCCGAAGCGCGCTCAAAGAAGTTCAGGCAATCCTCGCGGATTTCGAACAGCCATAGGTTCGGCGTCATCGCGCCGACGTCCATGACATGCGAACCCAGGTTGAGCATGTGATTGCAGATACGGGTCAGTTCCGCGAAGAACACGCGCAGATATTGCGCGCGCAGCGGCACTTCCAGATTCAGCAGCTTTTCGATCGCCAGCACATAACTATGCTCCATGCCGAGCGGCGAACAATAGTCCAGCCGGTCGAAATAGGGCAGCGCCTGCATATAGGTCTTATATTCGATCAGCTTTTCGGTGCCGCGATGCAGCAGGCCGACATGCGGATCGCAGCGCTCGACGATTTCGCCTTCCAGTTCCATGACCAGACGCAATACGCCGTGAGCCGCGGGATGCTGCGGGCCGAAATTGATCGTGTAGTTCTGGATTTCCGTGTCGCCATAGGCCGGGTCGGCCACATCGACATGATGATCCAGCTTTTCCAGATAGTCGGACATTATGCCTTGTCCTCCGGCTTGGCTGCGCCCTTGCCTTCATCGGTGGCGGCGGCGGGCTTGGCGGGCGCGTCGGCCGACTTGTCCTCCGCCTTCTTGTTGGCGGCTTCGCCAGCACCGGTATCGGCCTTGCTTTCGGTTGCCTTGGGCGTCGGTGCGGCCGCATCGCCCTTCGGCGCGGCGGGCGGCGGCGGCGATGCGGGCGCCGGGCTAGGCGCGCCGGGCGCCTGGGGCGCCTTTTCGTCGCCGGGCAGCACATATTGCGCGCCTTCCCATGGCGACATGAAGTCGAAGCTGCGGAAGTCCTGCGCCAGCTTCACCGGCTCATAGACGACGCGCTTATCCTCTTCGGAATAGCGCAGCTCGACATAGCCGGTCAGCGGGAAGTCCTTGCGCTGTGGATGCCCCTTGAACCCATAGTCGGTCAGGATGCGGCGCAGGTCGGTGTTGCCGTCGAACACGACGCCATACATGTCGAACACTTCGCGCTCCAACCAGCCAGCGACCGGCCAGAGATGCGTGACGGTGGGAACCGGCATATCTTCGTCGGTCAACACCTTCACACGGACGCGATGGTTCCGCGTAACGCTGAGCAGATGATAGGCAACCTCGAACCGTTCCGGGCGATCGGGATAGTCGACGCCGGCGATTTCCATCAGCTGCTGATATTCGGCGCGGTCGCGCAGCAGGGTCAGCGCCTGCGGCAACGCGTCGCGCACGACAATGAAGGTCAGTTCATCGGCATGATCGACGGTTTCGATCAGCGTGGAGCCGAGGATGTCCTCGATCTCCTGCGCGATCCCGTCAATTGTCGCGATCTTGGGTGCGGAATGGCCCATATTAACGCTCAATCGTCCCGATCCGGCGGATCTTGCGCTGCAACTGCATCACGCCATAAAGCAGCGCTTCGGCAGTCGGCGGGCAACCCGGTACATAGATGTCGACCGGCACGATGCGGTCGCAGCCACGTACTACCGAATAGCTGTAGTGATAATAGCCGCCACCATTGGCGCAGCTGCCCATCGAAATCACATATTTCGGGTTGGACATCTGGTCGTAAACCTTGCGCAACGCAGGAGCCATCTTGTTGCAGAGCGTGCCTGCGACGATCATCACGTCGGACTGACGCGGGGATGCGCGCGGCGCAGCGCCGAAACGCTCCATGTCGTAACGCGGCATGTTGACGTGGATCATCTCGACCGCGCAGCAGGCCAGACCAAAGGTCATCCACCAGAGCGAACCGGTGCGCGCCCAGGTGAAGAGATCTTCCGTCGAGGTGACGAGGAAACCCTTGTCATTCACTTCACCGTTCAGCGCGTTGAAGAAGTCCTGGTCGGGCTGCGTGCCCTGCGGGGGCAAGGTGCCGGGCGCAGGGTTATAGAGTTCTACTCCCAATCGAGTGCTCCCTTCTTCCACGCATAGACGAGGCCAAGCACCAGCTCCGCTATGAAGATCATCATCGTCGCCCAGCCGGCCCAGCCGATCTGGTCGAGGCTTACCGCCCAGGGAAACAGGAACGCCGCTTCAAGATCGAAGATGATGAAGAGGATGGCGACCAGATAGAAGCGCACGTCGAACTGGCTGCGCGGCTCTTCGAACGCGGGGAAGCCGCATTCATATTCGCTGAGCTTGGCCGGTTCAGGCTTGTGCGCACCGGTCAGCCGACCCACCAGCATCGGCAGGAAGACGAAGGTGCCGGAGAGCAGCAGTGCGACCCCGAGAAAGATCAGGATCGGCAGATATTGGGCAAGATCGACCAACGGATTCCCCTGGGCGAAAAGGTTGTTGGGGGCGCTTTAGGCCTGCTGCATATGCGAAGCAAGGGGCCAAGGCGGTGAGAATGAATCGCAAAAAGGCCAAGCGCTTGAAGTGCTTGGCCCAAGCGGCCTTTACCGCAAGGCGCCAGCAACAAGCTTGTGCAGTTTGGAATGGATCGCGTCGTTACCGGCAATCACTTCCTTACGGTCGATCACCTGATCGCCACCGCGGAAATCGCTGACGAAACCACCCGCTTCGCGCACCAGCAGCAAGCCGGCAGCGACATCCCAGGGTTGCAGGCCGCTTTCCCAATAGCCGTCATAGCGGCCAGAGGCGACATGGGCGAGATCGAGCGAAGCCGCACCGAACCGGCGAATGCCCGCGACCGACGGGGCGACGGCACCAAAGACACGGGTCCATTGCGCCATGTCGCCATGGCCCATGAACGGGATGCCGGTGGCGATAACGCAATCGGCCAGGTCGCGGCGGGCCGACACGCGCAGGCGCTGGTCATGACGCCAGGCGCCACGGCTCTTTTCCGCCCAATAGCTTTCGTCGGTGACCGGCTGGTAGATGAGGCCCGTCGTGATCTCCCGCTTGCCGCTGCCATATTGCGGCTCTTCGACCGCGATGGAGATGGCGAAGTGCGGGATGCCGTGCAGGAAGTTGGTGGTGCCGTCGAGCGGATCGATGATCCAGCGCGGCTTGGTGGGGTCGCCGTCGATCACGCCGCCTTCTTCCAGCAGGAAGCCCCAATCGGGCCGCGCCTTCTGCAATTCTTCGACCAGCGTCTTTTCCGCCTGATGATCGGCCTTGGACACGAAGTCGGCCGGTCCCTTGCGGGACACCTGGAGATGTTCGACTTCGCCGAAGTCGCGACGGAGCTTCGACCCCGCCTTGCGCGCGGCGCGCTCCATGACGGTGAGAAGACCGGAATGCGATGCCATGATATGTCTCCGCCGCGCCGTGAAGGCGCGGCCTGCTGGTTATTTCTTCGGGGCGGGCTTGGCGGCCGCGGCGGCGGGCGGGCGATAGCCGCACACCCCTGCGATCACGGCCAGCATTTGCGACGGGTCTTTGCGATCGACCTTGCCGGCATTGGCGGCGATCACCTTGTCCGTCGCTTCGCTGACCTTCGACACCGAATTGGAATAGAGGCAGTCGAACAACGCGCTTTTGACCGGCGGTTCGACCTCGCTCGACTGGAGCGCGCTGGTGACGACGCGCAGCACATAGGCCGCGCTGTCGAGTTGCGCCTTGGTCGGGGCGCTCGGCTTTGTGACCTGGGCATGAAGCGCAGCCGGCAGGACGCCGATCGCGAAGATGGCGGCGATTGCCGTGCTGCGCGCCACCGACATCAGTCTGCCCGCTTCACATATTCGCGGGCATAGACGTCCACGACGATGCGGGTGCCGCTGACGATATGCGGCGGCACCATGACGCGCACGCCATTGTCGAGGATCGCGGGCTTGTAGCTGGCGGACGCGGTCTGGCCCTTCACCACGGCGTCGGCTTCGACCACCGTCGCTTCGATCGTGTCGGGCAACTGGACGCTGATCGGGCGATCTTCGTACATTTCCAGCGTCACTTCCATGCCGTCCTGCAGGAAGTCGGCGGCGTCGCCAAGCAGTTCGGACGGCAGGTTGATCTGCTCGTAATTCTCATTGTCCATGAAGACGAGCATGTCGCCTTCGGCATAGAGATACTGGAAATCCTTGGTATCGAGGCGAATGCGCTCGACGCTTTCGGCGGAGCGGAAGCGGACATTGTTCTTGCGGCCGTCGATCAGGTTTTTGAGTTCGACCTGCATATAGGCGCCGCCCTTGCCGGGCTGGGTATGCTGGATCTTGACGGCGCGCCACAGGCCGCCCTCATATTCGATATTGTTGCCGGGACGAATGTCCACGCCGCTGATCTTCGCCATGGGAAGAGCCTGCCTATATGTCTGAAGGTGGAAAAGAGCCGGCCTCTTGGAGGCTGGACGCGCCTTTATAGCGGGATGGCGTCAAGGGCAAGGGGGTGGCGGCCCGGTGCTTAACTTCGCACTTTTCCCGCTCGTTTCGTTAGAACATTTCCTATGTAGGAAATTTTGTTTCTAAATGGCTGGCGTGTTCCCGCGCAGGCGGAAACCCAGTGCAAGCCCGGGACTGGGTTCCCGTCTGCGCGGGAACACGCTGTGCTGTGGCGTCAAATACCATAATTGCGCTTTGTAGGACAGGTCAGCGGCGCGCCAGGAGCGGATAGGGATTGACCGCGCGTCCGCCATACCAGGGTTCGCCTGGCTGCATCGCATGCACCGCGAAATGAAGATGGGGGGCGGACGGGTCGGCATTGCCGGTGCTGCCGACGGTAGCGATGCGCTGGCCGCGGCGCAGCATCTGGCCTTCGTGAATGCCCGGCGCGTAGCCGTCCAGATGGGCGTAATAATAGAGCAGCCGCCCATCAGGTGACCGTTGATAGAGGGTGCGGCCGCCATCTTCGCTCCAGAAAATCTTGTCGATGCGACCATTGGCGGCGGCCAGCACCACCCTGCCCCGCGCCGCCATGATGTCGATGGCGTCATGCGGCCGCGCGCCACCCGCGCGCGCCTGCGTAAAGGTATCGGTGAGCGCCGAGGCAGGGACGCCTTCGACCGGGATCAACAGGACGCCATTATCGACAGGGTCGGATTGCGATGGCGGTGCGGACGTATCGGGTGCGTCCGCAGGCACGATGCGGACGCAGAAATGGGCGAAGGCGACGCAGAACAGAACAGCCAATCCCGCGCCAATCCAGCGCCGCCGCCCCTTCATGCCTGGAATTTCGCCTTTACCCCGCTCTTCACCATCTGGGCGAGACGAGCGGCATCCCAGTTGGTCAGGCGGATGCAACCATGGCTTTCGGTGCGACCGATCGTCTGCGGTTCGGGCGTCCCGTGGATGCCGTAATGATCCTTCGACAGGTCGATCCATACCACGCCGACCGGGCCGTTGGGGCCGGGTTTCAGCACCGCCTTCTCATCCTTGGACGACGCGTCCCAGAAGAGGTCGGGATTATAGTGGAAAACAGGATTACGGCTGACGCCCTTGATCGTCCATTCACCGATCGGCAGCGGATCATGTTGCGATCCGGTGGTTACGGGGAACTGCGCGATCAGGCGGTTTTCAGTGTTATAAACCTTCAATAGCCCTTCGGACTTATCCACGACCAGATGGTCGGCCTGCGGCTGGTCTTTCGCCACGCCAAGACTGGCGAGCGTTTCGCCCCAACCGCGCGCATCGCCTTCGATCATCGCGATCGGCTGGTTGTCGATCGCGGGCACGCGGATGGTCGTGCCTGCGCCGACTTTCGTATCGGGCGCGTTGAGCGCAATCAGCGCTTCGGGCGTGGTGTGGAAGCGCTCGGCGACCTTTTCCAGCAGGTTGCGATAGGTCAGCGCGGGCAGCTTTGCCTGCTCGTTCAAATTCCCGCGCGGTACGTCGAAAAAGGGACCGCGCGCGAAATCGTCGGGGATACGGACGAGATAGGTGGAGGGCCGCGCTTCGCCTTCCAGCAAGGCGGCGGCCGTCTTCTGGTCATACTCGCCCGTCACCGGCAGCTTGTTCGCCTCCTGGAACCCGCGCAACGCCGCCTTGAGGTTCATGCCATCCTTGCCATCGAGCACGCCGGGCGAAAAGCCCCAACGGTCGAGCGCCACCTGCGCCTGGAGAAATTTATTGGCGGGATAGGGATTTTGTTCCTGCACCACCTGGAAGGCATAGGCCTCCACCTTACCGGGTGCCGGCGCGGCGGCGCTGTTGGCGGGCTGGGTTATATTGCCAGCTTGGCCGCTATTGTCCTGCGGGGCGCTGCTATTGGCGTCGGTCACGCTGACATTGCAGGCGCTGCACAGCAAGGCGACGAGCAACAGATGGTTTTTCAAAGCGATTCTCTCCGTTCAGACGTAGAGACAACGCGCGACGGAGCGGAAGGGTGCGATGCGTCGCACCGACTTGCTTAGCGTGGCGGCGGTGGTTTGCTCGCGAGAACTTCGGCAAAGGCGGCGACGCCCGCTTTGGGGCCATCCGGATGGTTCCAGACCGCGCTGCTGACCGCCAGAAAATCCGCGCCCGCCGCCACCAAGGGCGCGGCATTGTCCGCCGTCACCCCGCCGATCGCGACGCAGGGCAGTTCGAACAGCGTGGTCCACCAGCCGAGGATCGAGGGTTCGGCGCGATGGAGCGTTTCTTTCGTAGAGGTGGGATAGAAGGCACCGAAGGCGACATAGTCGGCCCCCGCCTCCCCTGCTTCCATCGCCAGATGGCGGCTGTCGTGACAGGTGACGCCGATCTGCACTTTTGGCCCCAATTGCTTACGCGCGTCGCGCGGGTCGCCATCCGTTTGACCGAGATGGACGCCGTCCGCTTCAAGACGCTTGGCAAGGCCGATGCTGTCGTTGACGATGAAGGCGACCTCCCGCTCCGCGCATAGCGCCTGGATCGGCGGGGCGAGCGCGGCGATGGCGTGATCGTCCAGCCCCTTGAGCCGCAGCTGAAACGCGGCGATATCGCCGCCGTCAAAGGCCGCAGCCAGTTGATCGAGGAAATCGTCGCCAAGGGTTGGCGGGGAGATCAGGTAAAGCTGGCAGGCGGGGCGGAAGCCCGGTTCGAACTGGTCGGCGAAATGCGGATCGAGCGCCAGCTCTTCATCGGTGAAATCGGTCATGGGCGCTTTATAGCCATTCGGGCGGGAAGGCCAAGGGCGCGATGCGGGATGAAATGCCCAAGCTCTTATCCGTTCGGGCTGAGCGAAGTCGAAGTGCCTTCGTTGTTCAGGCGAGCCCTTCGACAGGCTCAGGGCGAACGGAGGTGGTGACGTTACCGGGCGGAGATGATCCGCCCGGTATTATATGTCAGGCCGCGACCGGCTGCTTCGCCGTCGAAGCGCCGTGGATTTCGTCGATCGCTTCGCCCAGCGACGCGTTGAACTCGTCGTCGGTCATCTGGTGACGCAGATCGTTGAGCAGCGCGCGGCTGAAGCTGGCGATGATGCCGCGATTTTTGGCGAGTTCGACGCAGGCTTCGGGACGGGCGAAACCGCCCGACAGGGCGACGACGCGTAGCACGGCGGGATGATCGACCAGCGGATCGAACAGGCCGGGCTTGGTCGGCAGCGACAGCTTCAACATCACCTGAACGCCGTCGGGCAAAGCATCGAGAATCTTGAGGATTTCTTCCAGCAGGATCTGGTCGGCCTCCGCGCGTTCGGGCGACTTGATGTTCACTTCCGGCTCGATGATCGGCATCAGACCGGCGGCGAGAACCTGCTGGCCCACTTCGAACTGCTGCGCGACCACGGCAGCGATGCCCTCGCGATTGGCGAGGTTCACGACCGAGCGTTCCTTGGTGCCGAACACGCCCAGCGCCTTCGACCGGTGGAGCAGGATGTCGAGATCGGGATTGGGCTTCATCAGCTGCACACCGTTCGCTTCATCTTCCAGACCCTTGTCGATCTTGATGAAGGGCACCACGCCGCGCTCCAACAGCGCCTGCGGCGTGGGCTTGCCATCGACGGTGCCGTCCATGGTGCGTTCGAACAGGATCGCACCCAGCACCTTGTCGCCGGTGAAGGCGGGCGAGGTGATGACGCGGCTGCGCATCGCGTGGATGAGGCCGAACATTTCCTCTTCGCTGGACCAGGCGTCTTCTTCCACGCCATAGCCCTTGAGCGCCTTAGGCGTCGATCCGCCGCTCTGGTCGAGCGCGGCGATGAAGCCCTCGCCCGTTGCGATCTTCTGCTTCATATCTTGATCCAGCATCTGCACATACCTTCCCTTGGGCGCCGCCCCCTGGCGACACGAAAATTGTCTATCGACGGACGCTCCACCATCTGTCGGCCGGACGCGATTGTACATCGATGATCGCCGGTTTCCGGCTGGTAGCCAGTCCCATGCCGCATCGCAAGGGCACATCGCCTGTTCGGGTGCACCGATGTGCAGGCGCTTTGCCTTGAGTGAGTAGGCATATGCTGCGGCGCACAAGCTTACCGGTTGAAAGGTTGCGGATTGCGACCCATAGAGCGGTCATGACCAGCAGCGCCGCAACGAAACCCGTCGACCTGTCCCCGTTCGTGCTGTTGCTGATGGCGGTGGCGTGCGGTGTGATGGTCGCCAACCTTTATTATGCCCAGACGCTGATCGACGTGATCGGGCCGGAAATTGGCATGTCGACCAGCCTGGCGGGGCTGATCACCACGTTGACCCAGTTGGGTTATGGCGCGGGCCTGTTCCTGGTAGTGCCGTTGGCGGACCTGTTCGAAAATCGCCGGATCGTGCTGACGTCGATCGGCGCGACGATCATCGGCTGCATCGCCATCGCCCTGTCGAGCGGGCCGACGAGTTTCCTGATCGCATCGATCCTGACCGGGGTGGGCGCGACGGGTGCGCAGGTGCTGGTGCCCCTCGCCTCCCACCTCGCCGCGCCTGAAAAGCAGGGTCGCGTGGTGGGGACGGTGATGAGCGGGCTGCTGTTCGGCATCATGCTGTCGCGGCCGATCGCCAATTTCCTGGCCGGGTCGGTCGGCTGGCGCGCGACGTTCATCCTGTCGGCGGTCGTGATGACGGGCGTGGGCCTGGCGCTGCTGGCCGCCTGTCCCCGTCGCACGCCCAAGGGTGGGATGGGCTATGGCGCGGTGCTGGCGTCCACCTTCGCGCAACTGGTCAAGCATCGGGTAGTGCGGATGCGCGCCTTTTATCAGGCAGCGATGTTCGCGGCGTTCAACCTGTTCTGGACCGCCGCGCCGCTGGCGCTGATCCATGAATTTCATCTGGGCCATGCGGGGATCGGCGCATTCGCGCTGGCGGGCGCGGGCGGCGCATTGGTGGCGCCGGTGGCGGGGTGGATGGCCGATCGTCGCCTGACGCGCGTCGCTTCGCTGATCGGCCTTGTCGGACTGACGGCCGGGTTCCTGCTGGCGGACTGGATGGTGGCGGCAAGCAGCCTGGTCGGCTTCACCATCATGGCGGTGCTGATCGACGGCGCGGTGCAGATGAGCCAGATCACCGGGCAGAAGCTGATCTTCTCGCTCGATCCCCATGCGCGCGGACGGATCAACGCGGCCTATGTGACGGTGATGTTCGTGGTCGGCGCGCTGGGATCGGTGATCGGATCGGCCACTTATGAAGCGGGAGGCTGGAGCGCGAGCGCGCTGGCCGGGGCGGCCATCGGCGGCGTCGCCACCTTGGGATTCCTGCTGTTCGACCGGGGCGCCAGCGTCGCGCGCTGACGCCCCGGTCGCTATCGGATCAAGCCGTCAGCGCCTTGACGCCCGGCAGTTCCTTGCCTTCCATCCATTCCAGGAAAGCGCCGCCTGCGGTCGACACGAAGGTAAAGTCCGCCGCCACGCCTGCATGGTTGAGCGCGGCCACCGTGTCGCCGCCACCGGCCACGGACGTCAGCTGGCCTTCGCGGGTCAGCGCCGCCGCTGTCTTCGCCAGCGACACGGTCGCTGCGTCGAACGGCGCCATTTCGAACGCGCCCAAAGGACCGTTCCACACCAGCGTGCGGCAGTTTTTGAGCGCGTCGCCCAAAGCCTCGACCGCGGCGGGGCCGACATCCAGGATCATTTCGTCCTGCGCGACTTCATGGACGTTGCAGGTGCGCAGGCTGGCCGGGTTGGCGGCAAATTCCTTCGCTACCACCACGTCATAGGGGAGATGGATGATGCAGCCAGCGGCTTCGGCGGCTTCGAAGATCGCCTCAGCCGTATCGCTCAGATCCTTTTCGCACAGCGATTTGCCGACATCGACACCACGGGCATAGAGGAAGGTGTTGGCCATGCCGCCGCCGATGATGAGGTGATCGACCTTCTTCACCAGATTGTTGAGCACGTCGAGCTTGGTGGAAACCTTTGCGCCACCGACGACCGCCGCGACCGGCTTGACCGGTTCGCCCAGCGCCGCCTGCAACGCATCCAGTTCCTTTTCCATCGAGCGACCGGCAAAGGCGGGCAGCTTGTGCGCCAGCCCCTCGGTCGAGGCATGGGCGCGGTGCGCGGCAGAAAAAGCGTCGTTAACGTAGAGGTCGGCGATCGCGGCCATGGCGTCGACCAGCGCGGGATCGTTCTTTTCCTCGCCCGCGTGGAAGCGGGTATTCTCCAGGATCGCGATGTCGCCAGCGCGCATGACCGCAATGCCGTCTACCGCGGCTTCGCCCTGGCAGTCGGGGATGAACTGGACTTCGCGGCCCAGCACCGCCGAGAGCGGGCGGGTGATCTTGGACAGCGAAAATTCGGGGTTCTTCTGGCCCTTGGGACGGCCGAAATGGGCGAGGATCAGCACCTTTGCGCCGCGATCGGCCAGTTCCAGCACGGTCGGCATCGCCGCGCGCAGGCGGTTATCGTCGCTGACTGCGCCGTCCTGCATCGGCACGTTCAGGTCTTCGCGCACCAGCACCACCTTGCCGGTGATGTCGCCCATGTCGTCGAGCGTTTTGAACGGCTTGGTCATGTCTTCTTCCCCTGATCCTAAAAACGTCATCCCAGCGAAGGCTGGGATCTCATTTTCTTCCTCAACGCAGGAAAGAAGAGAGATCCCAGCTTTCGCTGGGATGACGAAAAGGGGACAGGTTGCCCTGTCCCCTACCTATTACAGAAACTTCGCGACGACGCCGGTGGTGTCGATCATGCGGTTCGAGAAACCCCATTCATTGTCGTACCAGCTGAGCACGCGGACCAGCTTGCCATCCACCACGGCCGTTTCCAGGCTGTCGACGGTCGAGCTGCGCGGATCGCCATTATAGTCGATCGAGACCAGCGGTTCGTCCGAATAGCCCAGGACGCCCTTGAGCGGGCCGGATTCCGACGCCGCCTTGAGCAGGCTGTTGACCTCGTCCTTCGTGGTCGGGCGCTTGGGGATGAACTTCAGGTCCACGACCGAGACGTTGGGCGTCGGCACGCGGATCGACGAGCCGTCCAGCTTGCCCTTCAATTCGGGCAGAACCTCACCCACCGCGCGGGCGGCGCCGGTGGAGGTCGGGATCTGCGACAGGGCGGCGGCACGGGCGCGGCGCATATCGCTGTGCAGCTGATCCAGCGTGTTCTGGTCGTTGGTGTAGCTGTGGATCGTCGTCATGAAGCCGCTTTCGATGCCAATGGCGTCGTTCAGCACCTTGGCGAGCGGGGCCAGGCAGTTGGTGGTGCAGCTGGCGTTGGAAATGACGATGTCGTCGGTGGTCAGCGCATCATGGTTGACGCCGAACACGACGGTGCGATCGACATTGGTGCCGGGGGCGGAAATGATGACGCGCTTGGCGCCAGCGGTCAGATGCGCGCTCGCCTTGTCTTTGGTGGTGAAGATGCCGGTGCATTCCAGCGCGATGGCGACGCCCAGGTCGGCATGCGGCAGGTTGGCGGGATCGCGCTCGGCCGTCACCTTGATCTTCTTGCCGTCAACGACGAGGAAATCGCCGTCCACGCTGACGTCGCCAGCCCAATTGCCATGGACGGAATCGCGCTTGAAAAGCAGCGCGTTGGATTTGACGTCGCCCAGATCGTTGATGCTGACCAGTTCCAGATCATGATCGGTGCGCGAGAGAATGGCGCGCGCCACCAGGCGGCCGATACGTCCGAAACCGTTAATTGCTACCTTTGTTGCCACTGCACTAGCCTCCTTAAGGTGTTGTTATTCGATCAGTTGTTGAGCGCGGCCACAATCCGTGGCGCGATCTTGACGGCGGTCAGGCCGAAATGGTCGTAAAGATCCTCCGCCGGGGCCGACGCGCCGAAGCTGTCGATGCCAAAGCGCAGGCCCGCAATGCCGGTATGCCGTTCCCAGCCGAAGGTCGTGCCCGCCTCGATCGACGCGCGCAGCACATGATGGGGCAGCAGGTCGTCCTTGTAGCTTTGCGGCTGCGCATCGAAATGCGCCCAGCTGGGCATGGACACGACATCGGCGCCGATGCCCTGCTCTTCCAGCAGCCTGGCGGTGTCGACCGCGATTTCGACTTCGGAGCCGGTGGCGACGATCACCACCTTGCGCTCGGCGGTCGCGGCGACCAGGCGATAGGCGCCCTTGGCCGACAGATTTTCGCTCTTTTCGGTGCGCAGCTGCGGCAGATTCTGGCGGGTGAGCGCCAGCACCGACGGGCCGGTCGCGTCCTTCAATGCCAGTTCCCAGCATTCCGCCGTCTCGACGATATCGGCCGGGCGATAGACGTCCAGGTTCGGGATCATGCGCATCGACATGACATGTTCGATCGGCTGATGGGTCGGGCCGTCTTCGCCCAGGCCGATGCTGTCATGGGTCAGCACATGGATGACGCGCTGCTGCTGAAGCGCGGCGAGGCGGATGCCGCCGCGCATATAGTCGGAAAAGACCAGGAAGGTGCCGCCATAGGGGATCACGCCGCCATGCAGCGCCATGCCGTTCATCGCGCAGGCCATGCCGAATTCGCGGATGCCGTAATAGACGTAACGGCCCGCATAATCGTCCCTGGTCAGCGGGCCGGTCGACTTGGTCTTGGTATTGTTGGAGCCGGTGAGGTCGGCCGAACCGCCCAGGGTTTCGGGCAGCAGGTCGTTGATCGCGCCCAGCGCCAGTTCGCTCGCCTTGCGGGTCGCGACCTTTTGCGGGTTGGCGATCAGCGTGTCGATATAGGCTTCAAGCGAGAAGTCGGCAGGCAGGTCGCCGGCCATGCGACGGGAAAATTCCGCGCCATCGGCGCTCTTTGCCAGGCGATCTTCCCAAGCGGTGCGAACATCCGCGCCCTTGGCCCCGATCGCGCGCCAGGCGGCGGCGATGTCTTCGGGGATGACGAAAGGTTCGGCGGTCCAGCCCAGAAATTCGCGCGAGGCGGCGACTTCGTCCGTGCCCAGCGCCGATCCATGCACGCCCGACGTGCCTGCCTTGTTGGGCGAACCATAGCCGATCTTGGTCGCGCAGGCGACGAGCGAGGGCCGCGGATCGGCGACCGCTTCGGCCAGTGCGCGGCGCACGTCCGCAACGTCGTGGCCATCGCACGACACCACATGCCAGCCGGTCGCGACATAGCGTGCGCGGACATCTTCGCTGCTCGACAGGTCGACCGCGCCGTCGATGGTAATCTTGTTATCATCCCACAGCACGATCAGGCGGCCCAGGTTCAGGTGACCGGCCAAGCCGATCGCCTCATGGTTGATGCCTTCCATCAGGCAGCCGTCGCCCGCGATCACCCAGGTGCGGTGATCGACCAGATCGTCACCATACTGCGCGTTCAGGTGCCGTTCGGCGATCGCCATGCCGACGGCAGTGGCGAGGCCGGACCCCAGCGGACCGGTGGTCGCTTCCACGCCCGCCAGCTCGAAATTCTCCGGGTGACCGGCGCAGGGGCTGTGCAACTGGCGGAAATTGCGGATGTCCTCGATCGTGGGACGCGCATAGCCGGTCAGATGCAGCAGCGAGTAGATCAGCATCGAGCCATGGCCCGCCGACAGGACGAAACGGTCGCGGTCGGCCCATTTGGGCTGGGTCGGATCGAATTTCAGATAGTCGCCGAACAGGACGGTCGCTACGTCCGCCATGCCCATTGGCATGCCCGGATGGCCGCTATTGGCGGCCTGCACCGCGTCCATGGACAGCGCGCGAATGGCGTTGGCGAGCGACTTTTCGGAAACTGTCATCTGGGGCGGGCATCTTTCCTGAAACATGCATAAAGACAGCGCCCGCGCGCAGGCAGGCGAGTCGAGATCGCGCCCCCTTTGTCGTGTCAAGTCCCATGCGTCAACCGCATGTCACCCGACGCGCCGCTTAAGTGGCGGATTTCCGCGCCAAAGACTGCTTTTGCACGATCGCGACTTCCGCTATGACGACAGCATGGCAAGCGACCGCATGATGCAGGCGATCGGCACGTTGGAACGTGCTGTTAGCCGGCTTGAACAGGATGTGGCCGATATTCCGGCTACCCCCGTCCCCACGCTGGACCAGGGCGCGGCGCGCGCCGCGCTCCGATCGCTGGACGATCTGATCGACACGCTGAAAGGGCAGGCCCATGGCTGAAACCACGCTGGTGATTGCGGGCCGCCATTATGCGATCCGGTGCCGTGACGGGGAGGAAGCGCATCTGGGCCACCTCGCCACGCTGATCGAGGACAAGGCGCGGGTGGCGCAGCAAAGCACGCCGGGGCTGACGGAAGTGCGCACCTTGCTGTTCGCCGCGCTTTTCCTGGCCGACGAATTGAACGACCTGAAGCGGGACAATGCAGGGCGGCAGGCGCAGCTGAAACTGGACGCCGACGACGAGCCGAGCGTCCAGGCGATCGAAGCATTGGCGGGCCGCATAGAAAAGCTGCGCGAACGACTTGCCGCCCGGACCGCGAACGCCTAGATTAGCGGAGACGGGTTCTGCCTGGTACGAGCTTTAGCGAACATCCCTGAGGCGATAATCACATCCAAGGGGGCTGTCCCTGGGCGGGTTCCGGCCCGTTCTACATGGTCCCCACCTGACGTTGAGGCGTCAGAGGATATTCCAGCACACGGCCAAGGTGGTCCCGTCACCCTTTTCATCATAGAGCAGCGTCCTCCCGCCTTGCGCGGAGCACGATCATGGATTTGGCAGGCTTCTGAATGAACGGCGATCTGTCCGACAAGACCAGCCTGCGCGCCATCGCGCGGCAGCGGCGGCGCGATTTCGTCGCCACGCTCGATCCGCTCGCGCATCGGCTGGCGTTCAAGGCGGTGCCGTCCCCGCTGGCGCGCCGGATCGCGGCGGCGCAGGTCGTCGCCCTCTATATGGCGGTGGACGATGAAGCGCCTGCGCAGCGGATGGCGGCGCAGTTGCTGACCATGGGCAAGACCGTGGCGCTGCCGCGGGTACTCGACCGGCTGGGCAGCATGGATTTCCTGGCCTGGCACCCGGAAGATAGCCTGATCCCCGGCCCGTTCCGCACCAGCCACCCCGAACCGGGCGATGGGCCGGTAACGCCCGATGTCATCGTCGCCCCGCTGGTGGGGTTCGACCGGGCGATAAATCGCCTGGGCCAAGGCGGCGGCTATTATGACCGCGCCTTCGCCCGCTTTCCCGATGCACTGCGCGTGGGCATCGGCTGGTCGGCGCAGGAGATGGACGCCCTGCCCGCCGATCCGTGGGATCTGCCGCTGGACATCATCATGACCGAAGTCGAACTGATCGAAGGACCAGAGCTGTGAACATCGACCCGCGCCATTATCACCAGCCTAGTTGGCGCAAGCCGGTGGGCATGTTGGCGATCGTCGGGCTGATCGCGTTGTGGGCGGTGATGGTGGGCAGCCTGTCGACCCTGATCGGCGCGCTGCCGATGTGGGCGCAGGCGCCCATCTATGTCGTGCTGGGGATCGTCTGGATCTGGGTGCTGCCGCTGCGCCGCCTGCTCGCCTGGATGGAAACCGGGCGCTGGCGCTGAAACCTGTTCCCACCGCTTCATCATGAGCGGTGGCGCGAGTGACGGGGCTCGAACCCGCGACCTCCGGCGTGACAGGCCGGCACTCTAACCAACTGAGCTACACCCGCGTAAGGCGCTGGCATCCTTGCCGACCCGGGAAGGACCGCCAGACGATACCGATCTGGGAGAAATCACCCTCCGGTCAGGGAGAGTGGCGCGAGTGACGGGGCTCGAACCCGCGACCTCCGGCGTGACAGGCCGGCACTCTAACCAACTGAGCTACACCCGCGCAGGGTGGCATCTTTTCGTGATCTTATCGATCACCAGACGATACGGTCTGGAACACCATTTCCACCCTCCGGTCAAGGAAAGTGGCGCGAGTGACGGGGCTCGAACCCGCGACCTCCGGCGTGACAGGCCGGCACTCTAACCAACTGAGCTACACCCGCGTTTGGTGTGGAAGCGCCGTCTATGAGCGTCCTGCGATGCTGTCAACCGTCCGCAACGGGACTTTCCGCTTTCTCGTCATTTTCTTTGCGCGGGGCGACCGTCAGCGTCCCCTGCTCGAACAGGAAGCCCGCAATATCCGGGGTTCCCGCCGCCTGCACCACGGTCTGGATGATGATCAGCAGCGGCACGCCCAGCAGAGCGCCCGGCGTGCCCCAGACCCAGCCCCAGAAGGCGAGCGAGACGAGAATCAGCAGCGGGTTCATCGTCAACCGCCGCCCCAGCAGCATCGGCGTAATGACGTTCGCCTCCACCAGATGGAAGCCCACCTGCACGGCCGCGGGCAGCAAGGCGACATAGACGTCATCGAACACCATCAACCCGCCCAGCCCCAGCAGTACGGCGGCCAGCATCGGCCCGAAATAGGGGATGAAGTTGAGCAGCGCAACGATGCCGCCCCACATCCAGGGAGAGGGCATGCCGATCAGCCACAAAGCGATCGCGATCGCCAGACCCAGGCACAGGTTGATGGTGGCGATGGTGATGACATAGGCCGATGTCGCATCGACCATATTCTGGATCACCCGCGCCACCGCCATCGCGCCGTCGAAACTGCCGCGACTGTTGATCGTACGCCGCCGCAGCCGGGTCCAGCCCGCCAGGAAGAAATAGATGATGAGCAAGGAGAACACCATCTGGATGATCGCCGATGGGGCGGAGGTCGCGGCGAACTGAAGCAGCGAGCGTGGCGCATCCACCGCCGCCGTCTGCGCCGCCGCAACCGGGCCGGTCGCCAGCATCCGCACGGTTTCGTCCACGAACCGCTGAAGATTGGCGTAGAAGTCGATCAGCGGGGCGAGGTTCGCCTGAATTTGCGGCAGGCGTTGCGGCAGGATGCGGAACCAGTCGGTCGCGGGCACGATGATCAGCACCAGGGCGGTGTTGGCGACCACCAGGAAGCCGATCATAGCCACCAGCGCCGCAAAGGCCGACGGCAGCCCGCGCCGCTCCATCCATTCCAGCAGCGGCACCAGCGCGATGGCGATCACCAGCGCGGCCGTGAGCGGCAGGAAGAATTCCGCCCCCGCGCGCAAGGCAAAGGGCAGCGCCAGGATCAGCCCGATGCCCGATGTCAGCGCGATCGACGCGAGCAGCCGGTCGCGCCGCCGGTTGACTTCCTTCTGTTCCGTCGTCGTCACGCCTGATCGATTCCCTGTTCGTTCCCACCGATGTGCGCGCCCTGTGGCGCAGCGTCAATTTACAAAGGGCGTCACCACCCTAGGGGCAAGGAAAAGACGCGCTTAACCAAATATTTGCGCACGACCGCTAAGGCGAATGCGGGGATGAATAGAACGGGGACGATGATGACGCGGATGCTTGCGCCCGGGCTGGCCTGGGCAGCGATGCTGATGGCAACGCAACCGGTCGCGGCGCAACCGGCGCTACGGCTGGGCACGCAGATGTTTGTCGAGCGGATATCGACCGACCTCAATGGCCGCCCACGCCGGACATTGGCGAGCGCCGACCGGGTCGAGCGGGGCGACAGGTTGGTCGTGATCGTGAATTGGCGCAATGAGGGTAGCCAGCCCGTCCGCGACTTCGCCATCACGCGCGCGGTGCCGCGCGGCACCCGGCCGGACCTGGACGATCCGGCCATGCAGGTGTCGGTAGATGGCGGGAACCACTGGGGGCGGCTGGAGCAATTATGGCTGCCGACGCCGCTGGGCGGCGAACGGCGGGCGGTGGCGGAAGACGTCACGCACATACGCTGGCGCCTGTCCGATGCGGTGCAGCCGGGCCGCACGGGGCGCCTGAGCTATCGGGCGGTGATGCGCTGAGGAAGCCGTGAGTCAGATCAACCATTTCCGTTCGTTTCAAGCGCAGTCGAGAAACCGGCGCTGTGCCAGATGCTTCTCGACTACGCTCGAAGCGAACGGGTTAGGGTAGCTGAAGGCGACGGGTGACGACCACGCCACCCGCCCCCACATCATTCAATCCACGAACAGGAAGGCGGGCGCCTCCAGCAGCTTGCGCACCACCTGCACGAAGCTGGCCGCGTCCCAGCCATCGACCACGCGATGGTCGCAACTGATCGACAGGTTCATGAGCTTCGCCGCGACGATCTCCTTGCCCTTAAAGACGGGACGCTCGATCACGCGGTTGGGACCGATAATCGCGACTTCCGGTCGGTTGATGACCGGCGTGGTGGCGATGCCGCCCAGCGGCCCCAGCGACGTCAATGTCAGGGTGGAGCCGGACAGTTCCTCAGACTTCGCCTTGCCGCTGCGCGCGGCGTCGGCCAGGCGGCGGATTTCGGTCGCCAACTGCCAAACATTGCGATCCTGCGCGTCGCGGATCACCGGCACCATCAGGCCCGCATCGGTCTGCGTCGCCAGCCCCAGATGCACCGCCCCATGGCGCGTCACCACCCCCGCTTCGTCATCGTAGCGCGCGTTGAGCATAGGGAAGTCCGGCAGCGCCTTGCACAGCGCCACGATCAGCAGCGGCAACATGGTCAGCTTCGGCCGGTCGCCGCGATTGGCGTTGAGCTGCTCGCGCAACTCTTCCAGTGCGGTCACGTCGATTTCCTCGACATAGGTGAAGTGCGGGATGTTGCGTTTGGACGCGGCCATATTCTCGGCGATCCGGCGGCGCATGCCGATGACCTTGACCTGCTCGTCCGCGCGCTTCGCCGAACGCCCGGCGGGACGATAGCCCTGCCCTTCGCCGTAGAGCAGATAGGCGTCGAGATCGGCATGGCGGATATGGTCGCCCGACGGTTTTACCTGGGCGAGATCGACGCCAAGGTCTTTGGCGCGCGCGCGCACGGCGGGGGATGCGAGGATAGGGCGCTCCGCAACGCCGTGCTCCTGCGAAGGCAGGAGCCCAAGGTCGACAGGCCCGGCTTCCGAACCCTGGGCTCCTGCTTTCGCAGGAGCACTGGGCTCTGGAATGTGCGCCGCTTTCTCGATCACCGCCTCTCCCGGCGTTTCCGCTTCGATCGTCTCCACCGATGGCGGCGGCGCTGTAACCGCCTCGCCCACCACCTCGATCTCCACCAGCATCGCGCCGATGGAAACCTGGTCGCCCGGTTCGCCCGCCAGCCGCACCACGGTGCCCGCGACGGGGCTTTCCATCTCGACCGTCGCCTTGTCGGTCATCATGTCGGCGATCGGCTGGTCTTCCTCGACCCGATCGCCGACCTTGACGTGCCAGCCGACGATTTCCGCCTGGGCAATGCCTTCGCCGATATCCGGCAGCTTGAATGTGAACAGCGCCATGACTGGTCAGTCCTTCATGATCTTGTTGATGGCTTCGCGGATACGCACCGGCCCCGGAAAATAGGCCCATTCCAGGCTGTGCGGATAGGGCGTGTCGAACCCGGTGACACGCTCGATCGGCGCTTCGAGATGGTAGAAGCAACGCTCCTGCACCTGCGCCAGCAATTCCGCGCCGAACCCGCTGGTGCGGGTCGCTTCATGGACGATCAGGCAGCGGCCGGTTTTCTTCACCGACGCTTCGATCGTGTCGATGTCGAGCGGGACGAGGCTGCGCAGATCGACGATTTCCGCATCGATGCCCAGCGTCTTGACGGTATCTTCGACCACATGGACCATCGTGCCGTAGCATAATATGGTCAGCGCCTCCCCCGCCCGCGCGATCCGCGCCTTGCCCAATGCGATCCGATAATAGCCTGTGGGCACCTGCGCGTCGGCATGGCCTGCCCAGCTTTTCGCCGGCGTATCATAATGGCCGTCGAACGGGCCGTTATAGATGCGCTTGGGTTCGAAGAAGAGGGTCGGGTCATTATCCTCGATCGCGGCGATCAGCAGCCCCTTGGCGTCATAGGGGGTGGACGGAATGACCGTCTTGATCCCCGAACAATGGGTGAAGATGCCTTCGGGCGACTGGCTGTGCGTCTGGCCGCCGAAGATGCCGCCGCCAAAGGGCGATCGCACCGTCATCGGCGCGATGAACTCCCCCGCCGACCGGTAACGCAAGCGCGCCGCTTCCGACACCAACTGGTCGAGCGCGGGATAGATATAGTCGGCGAACTGGATTTCAGGCACCGGGCGCAGGCCATAGGCGCCCATGCCCACCGCCACGCCGATGATCCCGCATTCGGTGATCGGCGTGTCGAACACGCGGTTCTTGCCATATTTCTGCTGCAAGCCTGCGGTCGCGCGGAACACGCCGCCGAAAAAGCCGACATCCTCGCCCATCACGACCACGGACGGGTCGCGTTCCATCATCACGTCCATGGCGCTGTTGATCGCCTGGATCATGTTCATATGTTGAATATCAGTCATGGCGCGATCCTTTCCTCGCCCCGGTGGGGAGAGGGTTGCGCAGACTTGGCAGCTGGCTGCCTAGTCGAAGCTGGGAGAGGGGGAATGACAGTTGAATAACGAGCCGACTCAGCCCCCTCTCCAACCTTCGCCAGACGGCAAGCCGTCAGGCTGCGGTATCCTCTCCCCAGCGGGGAGAGGAGATTGTCATACCCCATCACAGCCCCGCCGCCTTCCATTCGTCCAGCATCTGCTGCTGCTGTTCCTTGAGGTGCCAGGGCATTTCCTCGAACACATCCTCGAACATCGATTCCATCGGGTGATGCAGGCCGTGCCCCAATATGCCGTTCTTTTCCGCTTCGCGCGCGGCGTCGCGGACCAGTTCGGCCAGTTCCTTGTCCATCGCGGCGTGGCGATCCTCGTCCCAGATGCCCAGCGTGATGCAATGCTGCTTCAACCGCGCGATCGGGTCGCCCAGTGGCCAGAGGCTGCTTTCCTCGGCCGATCTATAGGCGCTGGGGTCGTCGGAGGTGCTGTGCCCTTCGACGCGATAGGTGAAATGTTCGATCAGCGTCGGCCCGCCATTGGCGCGCGCGCGGTCGGCGGCCCAGCGGGTCGCGGCATAGACAGCAAGAATGTCGTTGCCGTCCACCCGCAGCCCGGCAATGCCATAGCCAACGGCGCGCGCGGCAAAGGTCGTCGCCTCCGCTCCGGCAAAACCTGAAAAGCTGCTGATAGCCCATTGATTATTGACGACATTCATGATCACCGGCGCGCGATAGACGCTGGCGAAAGTGCAGGCCGAATGGAAGTCGCCCTCCGCCGTCGATCCTTCTCCGCACCAGGTCGCGGCGATGCGCGTGTCGCCGCGCGCGGCGCTCGCCATCGCCCAGCCTACGGCCTGGGGATATTGGGTGGTAAGGTTGCCGGAGATGGAGAAGAAACCCGCCTCCCGCGCCGAATACATGATCGGCAGCTGGCGGCCCTTCAACCGGTCGCCGGTGTTGGAATAAATCTGGTTCATCATGTCGGCCATCGGCCAGTCGCGAGCGAGCAAAATGCCCTGCTGGCGATAGCTGGGAAAGCACATGTCGTCGCGCGCCAGCGCCAGCGCCGCGCCGATCGACACCGCCTCTTCCCCGGTCGATTTCATGTAAAAGCTGGTCTTGCCCTGCCGTTGCGCACGGAACATCCGCGCGTCGAAGGCACGGGTCAGCGCCATGTAGCGCAGCATCCGCAACAGCGTTTCCGGCGGCAGCTTAGGGTTCCACGCCCCCACCGCCGCGCTATCCTCATCCAGCACACGGACCAAGCCATAGGCCAGGTCGCGCATATCGGACGGCTGCGCCGCTTCATCCGGGCGCGGCGCGGCGTCGGCGGCAGGAATGTCGAAATGGGTGAAGTCGGCGCTTTCGCCCGGCCGCGCGGGCGGCTCTGGCACATGCAGGCGAAGCGGCGGGAGATTGCGCCCCGCCTGCCCGTCCATGCCGCCTGATCCGATGGGATCGGTCATCCTGCCTCCTATGATGCATTGCAATAATATTGCTTCACGTAGAAACTATATTTCAACGCACCGGAAAGGCAAGCCCTCCTTACCCATTTATTGTTTTCAACTGTCCAACTCGCTGTCTCTTTAGACGGCGACCGGCGCGGAAATATGGGCTTGCGGCGCGTAATCGAGCATTTCGAAATCCTCGATCCTGTAATCGAAAATGCTCGAAGGCCGCCGATTGATCCGCATCTTGGGGACGCCGGACGGGATTCGATTCATCTGCTCTTCCACCAGCGCAGCATGGTTCAGGTAGAGGTGCACGTCGCCCCCCTGCCAGACGACCTCGCCCGGCTCCAGATCGCATTGCTGCGCCAGCATCCGGGTGATCATCGACAGGCCGAAGATGTTGAAGGCAAAGCCGAGGCCCAGGTCGCAACTCCGCTGGAACAGCAGGCCGTTCAGGCGGCCGTTCGCGACCTGGAACTGATAGGTCATATGACAGGGCGGCAGCGCCATTTGCGCCACTTCCGCGACATTCCATCCGGTAAAGAGCAGGCGGCGCGATCCGGGCGTCGTGCGAATCGCCTCGACCAGGGCGGCGATCTGGTTGTGGCCCTGATCCGCCTTGCGATACAGGCCGTCGCCTGCCGGTTCGTAGCGCGGCCAATTCACCCATTGGGCGCCATAGACCGGACCCAGGTCGCCCCATTGCCGTGCGAAATCCTCGTCCCCGACAATTCGCATCTCGAACGTGTCGCGATCGATGTCTTCGCCCGTGGCCTTCCGATAGGCGTCCAGCGGCCAGTCGGTCCAGATATGCACGCCTTGCCGCACCAGTTCGCGGATATTGGTGTCGCCGGTCAGGAACCACAGCATTTCGCGCGCCGCGACCTTCCAATAGACCCGCTTGGTCGTGAGCAGCGGCACCGCGTCATCGGCCAGAGAGAATCGCATCGTCGCGCCCAATATCGACCGCGTGCCGACGCCGGTGCGATCGACCCGTTCGTCGCCATGGGTCCAGATGTGCCGCATCAGATCCAGATATTGCTGTTCATAATGGGGCGCGGTCGCGGCAGGCGTGTCGGTCAAGGCAGGGTTCTCACGGATGAAGGTGTTGCGCTGCTCTAGCCCAGGATGGCGGTGCGGCCAATCGTCCAGCGTCACGGCAAAATACGCAATCATCGTCCAAAAGGGGGCATGTTCCGCTAAGCGCCTGCCTGACGTTGCGGCACCCTGCGGCCATGAAGGACGAACTGGCGCTCGCAATTCTGGACCGGGACTGGCGACCGCAGCGCCTGCTGGCGTTGCGGCAGGGCTGGCCCGCCGTGCTGCATCGCCTGTTGCAGGATGAAGGCAGTTGGGTGGCGCTGATCCAGTGGCGCGACGACCGGCCATCGCCTCTGCCCGACTGGCAGGATGTGCGGCTGACCCGGACGATCGCGCGCAGCCTGCGCCCCTTGGAGGTGAAGCTGGCCGATCATGTCATCCATAGCGGCGATGCGCGCTTCAGCTTCCGCGCGGCCGGTCTTCTTTAACGTCCACCAAAAAAACCGTCATTGCCCGCTTGCCAGCCTCCAAAGCCCTCTCTATAGGCCCACTCCTGCCTTACGGGGCCGCCCACAAAGCGGCTTCGGCATCGGTCGGGGAATAGCTCAGCCTGGTAGAGCACTGTCTTCGGGAGGCAGGGGCCGGAGGTTCGAATCCTCTTTCCCCGACCACATTTCTTTTCGGCAATCCGCGGTTATAGCCGTTTTGCCCGGTTCGCATGAGCGAACTTGGGCAAGGCTTCGAGATTGCGGTTGAACTGCCTCATTTCCCGCTTTTCCCACCTCGCGTTGACAACGCCTTTGCGACATCCGCGACTGAACCCTGCGCCATAGTGGTCTATGAAGTGCATCAGCCGTCATGTTCTTTAGGCCAGACGCCACTGATCTGTCGATGCATGGCCTACATGGGTCGATCCTTCATGAGTGTGGCATCGGACCACTGGACGAACGACGCATTTCTCCTGCGTTAAGGTAAACGTCATAGCCGCTAGCTTCGATTTGCCCCAACCCTCAGATCAAGCATCGCCTTGGAACGAAACAATATATCGATACCGCGTAGATGAAGGCGTTATAGTTCTTGCCAAGTCGCGATAGATGTCAGCCGTAGGAAGGGAGCATGGTGCATACAAGGAACCGCAATGGCACGGCCGTCAGAATTTCAGGTAGCCATCAATGATCAGGTCGTGTGTGGATACGCCTGTTTATCGCATCCGAAAATCACCAAATTCGTGAGCTTTAAGAGCCGCCCAATTCTCTACCTAAATCACCACGTCAAACTGCTTGATTCCTTTGATCAAATCTGAAAATCTGCAGAGAATAAATAGGCGTTAATGCGCTTCAGACCGAAAATCCCATTTATAAATATTGCGAAACAGCAATATAAATAATTTTCCAGACGTTTTGGAAACAGAACAGAAACAGGATTTTGAGCGATGCTGAATGCAGAATTTACTTGTAATATATGCGAACAGAATAGCGTTTTCACACCGGACGATAACAATTGGCGCGAAGTTCCTACATGCGTGACATGCGGATCATCCGTTCGGATGCGGCAAGTCGTACATTGTCTCACAGAAGGCATTTTCGGCTCATCCAAAATGCTTCCGTCCGTCGATGCGAAGTATATCCGTGGCATCGGCTTGAGTGATTCGATCAGTCTTGCAAATCGCTTGTCTCAATCTTTCGATTACACCAATACATTCTATCATACCGACCCGATGCTGGATATCTGTAATCCTAGCGATTCGTGGATCAATCAACATGATTTCTTGATTTCCAGTGATGTATTCGAACATGTTCCTTCACCTGTGCAGCGGGCATTTGACGGCGCCTTTTCCGTTTTACGTCCGGGTGGGTTGTTTGTTTTGACAGTGCCTTTTGATGACCGGCAGAATACGACCGAACATTTCCCCAACGTGCGCGATTTCAAATTGATCGACTTTGATGGCGAATGGCTACTTGCCGGGCGTACCGCTGAAGGCGACTATGAATTGCACAATGATCTGATCTTCCACGGTGGCCCAGGGACAACGGTTGAGTTGCGATTCTTTTCGCGCGATGACCTGATTGGGCATTTGGAGGCGGCAGGCTTTACTGCGATCGAGGTGCATGACTGCGAAATACATGAATATGGCATTTTCCACCCCCATTATCAGGGCGTTCCGATTACCGCTTGGAAACCCCAATGAGAAAGCCATGCCCTGATCCTGTCAGAACCCACGCCAGCGCCCGCCCCTCTATCCTTATTCCGCCTGACCAGCTTACCTTCCACTCTTTAAGGGCGCTCAGTTCGCCAGATAGAAGTCACGCAGCGCCCGCGCGTCATGCAGGGCATTGTGCGGCACCCGGCTGTTGGCGGCGGCGCTGAAGCCCGCCGCGTTGATGAGTTCTAATCGCAGGCCGAAGTCCACGCCCGCCATCCTGCCCGGCCCCGTCACCAGCAGCGCGCAGAAATGCGACAGATCCTCCGGCCAGTCGGCGATGATGACCGGATCGCTATCCCCCTCCAGATAGGCGGCGACATGATCGGCCGCCTCCACCCGGTTCAACTCCAGGTCGATACCCGGCGGCACATGGCGCAGATAGGGGACGACATGCTTTTCCACCCATGGCTCGATCTCGTCAGGCAATGGCAGCGTCACGTAAAATTCCTGGTCGCCATGTTCGGGGACCAGTGCGACGCTGATCAGCGTACCGCCAAAGCCATTGAATTCGGTGTCGAGAAAATAGCGCATGAAGAGAGAAACTGCCTGCCGGGATAGGATGAAGCGTGCCTGCCCGGTGCCTGTAGCATTTGCGCGACGGATGCCAAGCTGCCATGCGCGTCGCGCGTGGCGGCCATGGGACGAACGGCGGCGCGCAGGAAAGAAGGAAGCGATCATGATCCCGCGGGAATATCTGGATTCGGCGCAGGTGCCGGGCGGGCAGGAACTCAAGCTCTACCGGCGCGGCGCCGATCATATGATCGTGCTCGACCGCAACGAATTGATGAGCAGCCGGATGAGCGGATCGGAAAAGCAGCTGGCGCTGATGACTATCGAGCGATTGCAGGGGCGCAAGGCGCTGCATCTGCTGGTCGGCGGCTATGGCATGGGCTTCACCCTGCGCGCGGCGCTGGGCGTGCTGGACGGATCGGCGCGCGTGACCGTGGCCGAACTGGTGCCCAAGATCATCGAATGGGCGCGCGGGCCGATGGCTGACCTGATGGCCGGATGCCTGGACGATCCGCGCGTCGATTTGCGGATCGAGGATGTCGTGCCGGTGATCGCGCAAGCCAAGGCGACCTATGACGCGATCCTGCTGGATGTGGACAATGGGCCGGACGGGTTGACCGCCACCGCTAATGATCGGCTCTATTCGGCGGGTGGGCTGGAGGTCGCCAAGGCGGCGCTGAAACCGGGCGGCATATTGGCGATATGGTCGGCGGGATCGGACGATGCCTTCGCCCGTCGCTTGCGTAACGCCCGTTTCGATGTGGACGAGGTAGCGGTGAAGGCGCGCGACAATGGCAAAGGGCCGCGCCATGTGATCTGGTTCGCGCGGAAGCGGTGATCGTCGGGCTGCCCTGTTGCCGCGAAGGCGGGAGCAGGAGTGAGAGGGCGGGACTGGGTTCTCGCCTTGCGCGGGAACACGCCACGCACTCAATGGAAATCGCGTGATCTGGGCAATATGCGCACGTCGCGCGGATGGCGGTGGGGGAATGGCTTTGCGGGTTTCCCGCCCGCCTGCCCTTCGTGCAACCAGTCGAGCGCCCGGCTGGCGTCGGTGACGCGATCGACCATCAGATGGACGACATCTTCCTTGCTGCGCTGGACTTCGCCGTGGATCAGCATCAGGCGGGACGCCATGACGGCGCGGCGCTGCTTCTCCATCTCCCGCGCCCACAGCAGCGCGTTGACGATGCCGCTTTCATCCTCGATCGTGATGAAGACCGCATTGCCCTTCCCCGGCCGCTGGCGGATCAGGACCACGCCGGCCACCTTCACCTTGGTGCCGTCCTTGGCGGCGTTCACCGATGCACAATCGATGACGCCGCGCTCAGCGAAATGGCTGCGCAGGAATTGCATTGGATGTCCCTTTAGCGACAGGCGATGGGTCTGATAGTCGATGGCCACCTCTTCGGATAAGGGCATGGCCGGGAGCATCGGATCGGCTTCGCGGCCGAGTTCAGGCAAATCCTGCGCTCCAAAAAGCGGCAGTTGCACCGGCGGCACCCGCCGGGCGTCCCACCCCGCCTCCCGCCGGGTGCGGCCGATCGACCGTAACGCGTCCGCATCCGCCAGAAGATGCAGCGCCCGGGCAGGCATGGCGGCGCGGCGGGCCAGATCCTCCATGTCGCGGATCGGCGCATCCGCCCGCACTGCGATCAGCGCATTGGCCCATTCCTCGTGGAACCCGTCTATCCGATTAAGGCCCAGGCGCAGGACGCGTTCTCCTTCCAGGCTGCTATACCAGTCGCTCGCCTGCACATCGATCGGCCGCGCCTCCACGCCATGTTGCTGCGCGTCGCGCACCAATTGTGCGGGGGCGTAGAAGCCCATGGGCTGGCTGTTGAGGAGAGCGCAGGTAAAGACGGCGGGATAATGGCATTTTAGCCAGGAAGAGACATAGGCGAGCCAGCCAAATGCCTGGGCATGGCTTTCAGGAAAACCATATTCGCCGAATCCTTCGATCTGCTTGAAGCAGCGTTCGGCGAAATCGCGCTCATAGCCGCGCTTCACCATGCCTTCGATCAAGTCGGTCTGATAGTTGCTGACCTCGCCAGTGCGACGAAAAGTCGCCATCGCTCGGCGCAATCCGTCCGCCTGCGCAGGTGAAAACCCACCCGCGACGATCGCCAGCTTCATCGCCTGCTCCTGGAATAGGGGCACGCCCAGCGTCTTGCCCAGCACCTCCTTCAACTCATCAGGATTGCCGGGCGGGCCGGGCAGTTCCGGTTTCTCTTCCCCATTGCGCCGCCGCAGATAGGGGTGGACCATGCCGCCCTGGATCGGGCCGGGGCGCACGATCGCGACCTGGATGACGAGGTCGTACAGCTTCTTGGGCTTCATCCGGGGCAGCATGGAAATCTGCGCCCGGCTTTCGACCTGGAACGTGCCGATGCTGTCGCCCTTTTGCAGCATGGCATAGGTCGCCTCATCCTCCACCGGCACCCTGTCCAGCGTCAGGTCGCCCAAGCCGTGCAGGCGCATCAGGTCGAAGCTCTTGCGGATCGCGGTCAACATGCCGAGCGCCAGCACATCGACCTTCATCAATTGCAGCGTATCGAGATCATCCTTGTCCCATTCGATGAAGGTGCGATCGGGCATGGCGGCATTGTGGATCGGGACCAGTTCGTCAAGCCGCCCCTGGCTCAGCACGAAGCCGCCAACATGCTGTGACAGGTGGCGGGGGCATTCGAGCAACCGGCTCGCCATGTCGCGCAACCGGGCGAGTTCGGGATTGGCGGGATCGAAGCCCGCCTGGGCCACGCGCGCTTCTGGCACTTCCTGATCCCCGCTCCAACTGCCCCAGACGGTGCCGGACAGCCGCGCCGTCACATCCTCCGTCAGGCCCAGCGCCTTGCCGACTTCGCGCAGGGCGCTGCGCTGGCGATAGCGGATGACGGTCGCGGCGATACCGGCCCGATCGCGCCCATAGCGGCGGTAGATATATTGCATCACCTCCTCGCGCCGCTGATGTTCGAAATCGACGTCGATATCGGGTGGTTCATGCCGGTTTTCGGACAGGAAGCGGGAGAAGAGCAGTTTCTGTTCCACCGGGTCGATCGGGGTGATGCCCAGCAGATAACAGACCAGCGAATTGGCGGCGGACCCGCGACCCTGGCACAGGATCGGCGGATCGAGGCTGCGGGCATAGGCGACGATGTCGTGGACGGTCAGGAAATAATAGGCGTAGTTGCGGCGGCGGATCAGCGTAAACTCCTCGTCCAGCACCTTTTGGTAGAGGGGCGACAAGCCTTCGGGGAAGCGTGCCTGCGCCTTCTCCCCCACCAGATGCTCCAGCCAGTCCTGCGGCGCCCAGCCGTCCGGCACCGGTTCGTGCGGATATTCATAGACGAGTTGGTCCAGCGTGAAATCGATGCAGGCGAGCAGATCCTGCGTCGCGGCGATCGCCTGTGGGCAGGTGGTGAACAGGCGCGCCATTTCGGCCGGGTCTTTCAGGTGACGCTCGGCATTGGGGGCAAGGCGGCGACCGGCGGTCTGGATCGTCAGCCCTTCGCGAATACAGGTCAGGACGTCCTGCATCGGCCGGTCATCCGCCTCCGCATAAAGGGCGTCATTGGTGGCGATCAACGGCACGCCGCTCTGGGCGGACAAGGCGATGCGCCGCGCCAGCATTCGCGCGTCGCGGCCCGATCGGCCCATAGTCGCGGCGAGCCAGAGATGCGGCGTGATAGCGCGCAATTGCGCCAGCAGCCCGGCGTCGCCGTCCATCGCGATCAGCGCCATGTCCTGCCCAAATTCGATCAGGTCCGGCAGGTTCAGCGTGCATTCGCCCTTGATCGCGCGACGATTGCCCAGCGTCAGCAGCCGGGTCAGCCGCCCCCAGCCGAAGCGCGTGCGGGGGTAAGCGACGATGTCGAGCGTGCCATCGGCAAAAACCAGCCGGGTGCCGACGATCAGACGCATTCCCCCGGCCAATGATCCCAGATCCTTGAGCGCCTGATGCGCGCGCACCACGCCCGCCACCGTATTGCGGTCGGCGATGCCGATGCCGGTCATGCCCAGATGCGAGGCCTGCCGCACCATGTCCATAGAATGCGATGCGCCGCGCAGGAAGCTGAAATTGGTGGCGGCCACCACCTCTGCAAAGGGGGACGCGGTCATGCGAACAGGCCGTGCAGATACCAGCTTATCTCGGCCTCTTCGCCGAACAGGCCATGGCGGAACATCCAGTAGCGCCGCCCGTCGCCATCCTCGATCCGGTAATAGTCGCGCGTCTTGCCCGCGCCGCCCGGCTGGTGTCCGTCCCGCCTGCGCCACCATTCCGCTGCGATCCGCTCCGGTCCTTCGGCCAAGCGCACCTCATGCAGGCGGTCGCGCCAGCGGAAGCGTTGCGGCGGGCCGTCGGGCACGCCGGCGATGACCGCCACCGGCTGGGGCGGGTCGAACAATAACAGGGGTCGGGGCGGGCGATCCGGCGCGGCAGGCCAGGACTGGCGCTGCGCCTGGATCGCTGGTTCGAAGGTCTGCGCGCCTTCGGGGATATGCCGGTCGCACGGTTGCAGGCGCCGGACATTGTTCGGGCCGAGTCGGATGCCGAGCCGGTCGATCAGGGCGACGATATTTGCCTCGCCCGCCTTGGCCGCCTCTCCCTCCATCGCCTGCTGCCGTTCGACCAGCGGCTCGACCCGGGGCACCGCCAGCAGCACCGCGTCGAAGCCGAAGCCGGGATCGAGCGGATCGGCCATGGTGTCGATCCGTTCGCGCAGCAGGCGAAGCACGGCGGCGGGATCGCGCACCGGTTGCCCGGTTTCGATCGCCAGCCCCTGGCGTGCGCCGTCGCTGCGCAGCAGGCGGATAACGAAGCGGCGACCGCCCAGCTTGCGCGCCTCCATCTGGCGCGCGGCCTGGCCCAGCAGATCCTCGATCACGTCCATCACATCTTCGGTGCGGGCGATGGGTTCGGGAAAGCGCGCTTCGGCATGGATGGGGGCGGCGGGACGGCGCGGCGCGATCGGGCTAGGCGCTTCGCCCAATATCTGGCGCAGCCGGGTGACGGCCTGCTCGCCGAAACGGGCGGCGATCATCCCCATGGGACGCCGGGCCAGATCGCCGATGGTGCGCAGGCCAGCGCGGCGCAGGGCAGCCAGTCCGCCTTCATCCAGTTCGAGCGCAGCGACCGGCAGCGCGGCGACATCCCCGCGTCGTCCGCCATGCCGGGCCAAGGCGCGGGCCGCCATGGCGTTGGGGCCAAAACAATGGCGGCTGCTATACCCGGCCAGCGCTCGCGCCTGCTGCGCCAGCGCCTGCGCGCCGCCGAACAGATGCGCGCAACCCGTAATGTCGAGAATGATCCCGTCCGGCGCATCCAGCGCGACCATCGGGGTGAAACGCCGCATCGCTTCCAGCACCCGGTCGAGCGCCAGCGCATCGGCGGCACTATCGATTGGGCGGGTGATAAGCGCGGGGCAGCGCGCCCGGGCATCGGCCAGCGTCATGCCCGCGACCAGCCCCTGCTCAACTGCTAACGCATCGACGGCCGCCAGTCGCAGCGCATTGCCGACCCGCGCCACCAGGGCGAGCGGTTCGGCGGTGCCATCGTCAGGCGACCTGTCGTTGCCCGGCTCCATCGTCGCCCGCATCCGTTCGCTGGCGAGAAAAGGGAACCACAGCGCCAGGCAGAGGCGCGTATTCGTCTCCATCCCTGAAACATCCATTGTCGCTATCCCATGTCAGTCGCCAGCGCCCTCCTGCCGGTCCGCCGCGGCAACGGAGCAGTTCGGCATCGATCGCGGGCCATCCCGGCGCATCCGCCTCCAGCGCGACAGACGGCGCGCTGCGGATGGTCCAGCGGGTCTGCGCGCCACTGGATCGCGGTTCGGCGTCGCCGCGCAACAGCAGCACGAAGACGCCGGACGCTTCGGCTGCCAGCACCAGGCGGCGGCTGGCGGTCAGGTCATAGTCGGCGAAGCGTCCTTCGCTTTCCATCAGCACCGCCGCCACGCCGGGACAGCGTGCCGCCTCCAGCCCGGCGCGCAGCATGTCGATGTCGTTGCGCGTCTCCACGATCGTCAGGCGGCTGGGCTGGATACCCAGCAGCGCCAGCCCGTCGCCATAAAAGAGCGTCGGCAAACGCTGGCGGCGCGGCGTGCGCAACGCGAAGATCGCGCCTGTAGCGGCCATGCGCCCTTGCGTCAGCGCAAAGGCCAGCGCCGCCGCCCGGTCCTCGCCCTGGCAATGAATTTCGTGCAGATGGCCCGGATCGAGCATGGGACAGGCCGCTTGCGCGTCCAACCCATGCCGTTCCGGCGAACGCGCCCCCTTGATGAAATCCTTGCCAGCCATGTCTCGAATTGTCCATAATTGTTCTTGTTATGTTCTATATTCGATATGGCGTCCATAGCCAGAAAAGAGACGATCATCCTGTCCACCGGTTTGCCATGACAGACGCCGGACAATCCGTTAAAGAGGCACCGATGTTGCGTGGGCGCCTCCTGTTTTTCTGCATGTTGCTGTTGTCGTTGACCACGGCAACGGCGATCCATGCGCGTGAACTAAGCGGCGCATTCGACATCGAATGTTCGGGCTATGTGCATAGCGACACCGACGAAGATCGGTCGCCCGGAGATGCGGACAAGGCCGTCGCCCATCATCATGGCAGCTGCCATGGCGCGGCGGCTTTCCTGCCTGCGCGGAACGTCGCACCCAATATCTTCGCCTTCCTGAACAGTCCTGCGACGCCGCAGGACCGGGCGGCGCTGGGCCGCTGGATTGCCGGGCCGGACTTGCGACCGCCTATCGCCTGATCGCCGTCTCACCGGCTGCGACCTGCCTTGCAGGTCGTGGCCCGATACGATTCGATCAGGATTTTTTCCATGTTCAAGATCATTGCGGCCTGTCTGGCTGCCACATCCTGCGTCGCCATGGCGCAGGCGCAGGACGAGGCCGCCATGGCCCCTGCCCCTTCGCGCGCACCCTTCACGCTTGACCAAGCGCTGGCCGCCATTGGCGCTGGTGCACCTTCCACCGATGCCGCGCAAGCGGGCATGGAAGCCGCCGAGGCCGCCCGGACCGTCGCTGGCCTGCGTCCGAACCCCACCATTCAGACCGAGGTCGAGAATATCGCCGGTTCCGGTCCCTATGGCGGTTTCAACCAGGCAGAAACCACGCTGGGCATGAGCATCCCGATCGAACTGGGCGGTAAACGCCCCGCCCGGATCGCGGTGGCCGATGCACAGGCGCGGCGCGCGGAACTGACGGCGGCGATCATGCAGGCCGACCTGCGTTTTCAGGTCGTCCAGCTTTATATCGGGGCGGTCGCTGCCCAACGCCGCGTCGCCATAGCCGAGGATCAACGGCGGATCGCGCAGAATGCACTGGATGCCGCCGCGCTTCGGGTGCGGGCGGGACGGGCGTCGCCGATCGAGGAACAGCGTGCTGATGTCGCCCGCCTCAATGCGCAGGCGGGGGCGGACAGGGCCAGGCGGCTGGCGATCGCCGCCCGCACCAATCTGGCCCGGCGGATCGTACAGCCGATCGACGCGCCGCTGGATGAGGCGATGCTCGATCATATGCCGGTGGCGACACAGGGACCACCGCTCAGCGATAGTAGCGGGACGCTGGCGATGGCGGCGGCGGATGCGGACCTGTCGACGGCGGACGCGGGCATCCGGCTCGCCCGATCGCAAAGCGTGCCCGATCTGACCGTGGGGCCGGGCATCCGGCGTCTGGAGGCGACCAACGACACGGCCGCTGTGTTCAGCATCTCCATACCGATCCCCCTGTTTAACGCGGGCAAGGCATCGGTGGCGCAGGCGCGCGCACAGCAGCGCAAGGCCGAAGCGGAACGGCGGATGACCGCGCTGGATGTCGACCAGGCGATCAACGATGCGCAGGCGGAGGCCGATATCGCCGCGACGATGGCGCGCAACGCCAACGGCCCGGCGCTCGCCGCGGCGCAAGAAGCCGCGCGGATCGCCCGGATCGGCTATCGGGAGGGGAAGTTCGGCCAACTCGACCTGCTCGATGCGGAACGCACGCTGGCCGAAACGCGCCTCGCCGCGACCGAAGCCCTTGCCGCCTATCATAATGCCAAGGCGCGGTTGGAGCGGCTGACCGCTCCCGCGCCGCAACAGGGACATGGACGATGATGAAGATGACGACCCGTGCGGCGCTGCTGGCGCTGCCACTCACCTTGATGCTGGCCGCCTGTAGCGGCGGGACCGAATCAGGCAATGAGGCCGAGCACGCTGAAGAGAAGGGCCATGCCGAGGAAGGCGATCATGCCGATGAGGGCAAGATCGTCCTGAGCGAAGACCAGATCGCATCGGCCGGTATCCAACTGGGCCGCCCGGCCATGGGCGGATCGGGCACGCTGGAGATACCCGCGACGATCGAAGGCGATCCGCAGGCGTTGCAGGTCGTGTCGGCCGCGATCGGCGGACGGATCGTGGCGCTAACGCGCAATCTGGGCGAAAGCGTCGGTCGCGGCCAAACTCTGGCGATCATCGAAAGCCGGGAAGCCGCGCAGATGAAGGGCGAAGTGGAAGCATCGCGCGCGCGGCTGGCACTGGCCAATTCCAACCTGAGCCGCGAGCAGCGCCTGTTCGCGCAGCGCGTTTCGCCGGAGCAGGATTTGATCGCCGCGCGGACGGCGGCGACCGAAGCGCGCATCGCCTATCACCAGGCGACGGGCCAGTTGTCGGCGGCGGGCGGCGGCGGGGGCGGCCTCAATCGGATCGGCATCGCCGCCCCGGCGTCGGGACAGGTGATTGCGCGCAGCGTCGCCCTGGGCCAGACGGTCGATGCGAATGCCGAACTCTATCGCATCGCCAATCTGGCGACCGTGTCGCTGTCGCTCAATCTCCAGCCTGCCGATGCCAGCCGTGTCAAGCCGGGCAACAGCGTCCTCGTCACCGCGCCTGGACGTCAGGCGACCGCGCGGGTGCGTTTCGTGTCGCCGGTGCTGGATGCACAGACACGATTGGTGCCGGTGGTGGCGCTGCTCGACAATCGCGACGGCCAGTGGCGCATGGGTGAACCGGTGTCGGCGGCAGTGCAATTGTCTGGCGAAGGCGGCGACGGCGCAGTCCGGGTGCCCTCCACCGCCGTGCAGACGGTCGAGGGCAAGACCATGATATTCGTCCGGACGCCCGACGGCTTTCAGGCGACGCCGGTGATATTGGGCGAAACCAGCGGCAGCATGGTGATCGTGCGGTCGGGCCTGCGCGGTGACGAACGGATCGCGACCACCAACAGCTTCACGCTCAAGGCCGAACTCGGCAAGGGCGAAGCTACCCATGAGGACCATTGAGCCATGATCGCCCCCATCGTCAATTGGGCGGTCCACAAGCGCTGGCTCGTCCTGCTGCTGACCGCCATCGCCGCCGTGATCGGCGGCATTGCCCTGCACCGCCTGCCCATCGACGCGGTGCCGGACATCACCAACAACCAAGTGCAAATCAACGTCCGCGCGCCCGCCCTGTCGCCCGAACTGGTCGAAAAGCAGGTCGCCTTCCTGATCGAAACCGCGCTGGCGGGCATTGCGGGGCTGGACCATACGCGATCGCTCAGCCGCAACGGCTTTGCCCAGATTACAGCGGTCTTCGACGAGGCGACGGATATTTATTTCGCGCGGCAACAGGTTGGCGAACGGCTGAGCGGCGTGGCCGGGAACCTGCCCGAAGGGGTTGCCCCGGAGATGGGGCCGATCGCAACGGGCCTTGGCGAAGTCTATATGTGGACCGTGCGGCTGGAGCATCGCAAGGATGACACGCATCTACCCGGCGAACCGGGGATGCAGCCGGATGGCAGCTATATCACGCCCGAAGGCGACCGGCTGACCAGCGATATCGACAAGGCGACCTATCTGCGCACCGCGCAGGATTGGATCGTCGCGCCGTTGCTCAAGAATATCGACGGGCTGGCCGGGATCGATTCCATCGGCGGCTACAGCAAGCAATATATGGTGATACCCGACGTTCCGCGGCTCGCCGCGCTGGGCCTGACGCTGACGGATCTGGGCACCGCGCTGGAGCGCAACAACAGCAGCATCGGCGGCGGCGTGATCGACCGCAATGGCGAGGGGCTGGCGGTGCGATCGGACGCTTTGGTCCGCAACGCGGCGGAATTATCGCGCACCGTAATCACCACGCGCGAGGGCGTGCCGATCACGCTCGGCCAGGTTGCGACGGTGAAGACGGGTCAGGCCGTGCGGATGGGTTCGGCATCGGAAAACGGCACCGAAGTGGTGGTCGGCACGGCGGTCATGCGGATCGGCGAGAACAGCCGGACGGTGGCGACGGCGGTCGCCGATCGGCTGAAGGCGATCAACGCATCGCTGCCGCCCGACGTCATCGTCCAGCCGGTGCTGGATCGCACCGCACTGGTCAATGCGACGATTGGCACCGTCGCCCGCAATCTGGGCGAAGGGGCGCTGCTGGTCATCGTCGTGCTGTTTGCGCTGCTGGGCAACTGGCGCGCGGCGCTGATCGCGGCGATGGTGATCCCGGTCACGATGCTGCTCACCGGCTTTGGCATGCTCAAGATCGGCGTGTCGGCCAATCTCATGAGCCTGGGGGCGCTGGACTTCGGCCTGATCGTCGATGGCGCGGTCATCATCGTGGAAAATGCGCTGCGGCGCATGGCGGAGGCACAGCATCGCCAGGGGCGGTTGCTGACGAAGAACGAGCGGCTGCATATGGTGGCGATGGCGTCGCGCGAGATGATCCGGCCATCGGTCTATGGGCAGGCGATCATCATCCTGGTCTATGTGCCGCTGCTGACCCTGACCGGCGTGGAGGGCAAGAGCTTCGTACCGATGGCAGCCACGGTCATCATCGCACTGGCCTTTGCCTTCGTCCTGTCGCTGACCGCCGTGCCGGCCGCGATCGCCATCTGGCTGTCGAACCGGGTCGAGGAAAAGGATGGGCGCATCATCCACTGGCTCAAAACGCGCTACGAACCCGGCCTTAACCGGGCGATGCGCCGACCCGCCGCCACGATCGGCGCGGGCATTGTCGGATGCGGGGTTGCGGTCGTCGCTTTCCTGTCGCTGGGGCAGGTCTTCATGCCGCAACTCGATGAAGGCGATTTGTTGATCCAGGCGATGCGCATCCCTGCGACATCGGTGCAGCAGAGCCAGGCGATGCAGGGACCGATCGAGCGGATGATCGGGAAACAGCCCGAAGTCCGGTTCGTCTTTTCCAAGACTGGCACGGCGGAACTGGCGTCCGACCCGATGCCGCCCAATGCCACCGACATGTTCGTGATCCTCAAGCCGCGTGATCAGTGGCCCGACCCGTCGCTGACCAAGGCAGCGCTGGTCGAACGACTGGAAACAAAGCTTAACCGCATACCCGGCAACGCCTATGAAATTACCCAGCCGATCCAGATGCGGTTCAACGAACTGATCGCTGGCGTCCGGGGCGATGTAGCGGTCAAGGTTTTTGGCGAGGATTTCGACGCCATGAACCGGACCGCCAATAAGATCGCGGGGGTGCTGCGTCGTACGGAAGGCGCCACCGACGTGAAGGTCGAACAGACCGCCGGTCTGCCCATGCTCGACATTCGGGTGGATCGGGACGCCATGGCGCGGGTCGGCGTGACGGTGCAGGATGTGCAGGACACGATCACCGCCACGATCGGTGGACGCACGTCCGGCACCATCTTTGAAGGCGACCGGCGCTTTCCCGTGGTGATCCGCCTGTCCGACGCGCAACGGGCGGACCTGACGGCGTTGCGCCAGATCCAGGTGCCGGTGGCAGGGGGACGGTTCGTGCCCCTCGCCAGCGTTGCGGCGATCCGCATCATTGATGGTCCCAACCAGATCAGCCGGGAGAATGGCAAAAGGCGTGTGGTGGTGCAGGCCAACGTCCGCGGCCGCGATATCGCGAGCGTCGTGGACGATGCGCAGGCGGCGATCGCAAAGGATGTCCGCCTGCCTGCTGGCAGCTATCTGGAATGGGGCGGCCAGTTCGAAAATCTGGCCTCCGCGCGCGAGCGGCTGCAACTGGTGGTCCCGGCCTGTTTCGTCCTGATCCTGCTGTTGCTGCATGCGGCGCTGGGATCGGTGCGCGACGCCGCCATCGTCTTTACCGGCGTGCCGATGGCGCTGGTCGGCGGGGTATTGGCGCTGTTCTTGCGGGGCATGGACTTTTCCATCAGCGCTGCCGTGGGGTTCATCGCGCTGTCCGGGATCGCGGTGCTCAATGGTCTGGTGATGGTGTCGTCCATCCAGGATCTGATGCGCACCGGCGTGGATCGGGCGGAGGCGGCGCGGCTGGGCGCGGTGCAGCGGTTGCGACCGGTCGTCATGACGGCGCTGGTGGCGAGCCTGGGCTTCGTGCCGATGGCGATCGGCGCAGGGGCCGGGGCGGAGGTGCAAAAGCCGGTTGCGACCGTCGTGATCGGCGGCCTGATTTCCGCGACGCTGCTGACGCTGTTCGTGCTGCCGACGCTCTATGCGCGATACGGGGGCTGGAGAGCGGCAAGCAGGACGGGGCCAGATGACACCCAGCCTTTGCAGGCTGGTTAAGGAGGCGCCACGCACGAGTCGTGCGGGACAGCCAAAGCGATCGCCGTGGAATGAATGGGAATGGAGGGAGCGGATGTTCGCCCCCTCCCCTATGCCGCCTTAGCCTATCCTGCGCAGGATATCGGCCGCTTCGGGGCGGTCGAGCCAATCGGGACTGACATCGATCCATTGGACGATACGCCCCGGCCCCAGCAGCAGTACGGCGGGCTGCGGCAATTCCCAGCTACCGGTGCCCGTCACTTCCCCGATCCACCCGGCGGGCGGCGGGGACGGGCGGACATCGGGTTCGAAGCTGATGCCCAACAGCCGGGCCAGGCCGTTATCCTTGTCCGTCGCAACGGCGAAGGGCAGGCCGTGGCGCAGTTTGATATCGCGCAAACGGTCGGGTAGCTGGGGACTGAGCGCCACCAGCGGGATGTCCCGTTCGGCAAGCGGGGGGTAAAGCGCCTCGGCATAATGGGGCAAGGCGAGGTTGCACGCCGGGCAGCCCGCGAACCGAAAGAAGACCAACAGTGCCCGGCCATCGGCAGTTAGACCATCCAGGCTGATCGTGCCGCCACCCACTTCGGTAAAGGACAGCGGCGGCAGGACATCGCCCGGCTGGGCCACGGCCGCCGGATCGAACCGTTCGACCAACTGAAGGCGCTGGCTTGCATTGCCCTCCAGCTGCGCGGGCGTCCAGCTGCGCGCGCGTTCGGCCTGCAATGCGGCGTAGCGGTCCTTGAGCGTTTCGGTGAGAAGTGTCGCCATCATGATCTCCTTGCGTTGGGGTCATGATGGCGACGCAAAGTTATCGTCGCTAATGAGAGTTGCCGCACCAGCCACGAAAAATCGTCATAGTTTCAGGCCGCATCGCGACGGACCGAAGGCCGCTGGTGCAGGCTGGCGGGGATAGGCAATCCCAGATTGCCGCGCAGCGTGTCCGCCTCATATTCGGTGCGGAACAGCCCGCGCGCCTGAAGGATCGGCACCACCTCTGCCACGAAGCGCTTGAACTGCGCCGGATGACCCAGATGGACGTTCAGGCCATCGAGCGCGCGCCCGTCGAACCAGCGCTGGATTTCGTTTGCCACCGTTTCCGCCGATCCCACAAAGGGGCTGCCGCGACCGGCCCGTGCCCGCTCCACCGCCTGGCGCAGGGTCAGTCCCTGCGCGACGGCGCTGTCGGTGATCGTCTTCGCATGAGTGTAGAAGCTGCTCTTGGCATATTCCAGAGCCTCTACCGGGAACGGCGCGTCGGGATCATATTGGCGGAAATCATGCCAGCCGAAGGGGCGGCCAAATTCGGCCAGCGCCTGACCGAAACTCTGGTCGAGCGCGCGATAATGCTGCTCGATCGCCTTGGCGTCCGCATCCGTGTCGCCGACCGTGACGGTGAAGCCCGGCAGGATGACGATCTCGTCGGGATTGCGACCCTGCCGGACGGCCCGCCCTTTCAGGTCAGCGTAGAAGGCCTGGCCCTGCTCGATCGTCGGGGCATGGGTGAAGATGGCGTCGGCAATCGCCGCGCCCAGGTCGCGACCCTGGTCGCTGTCGCCGGCCTGGAAGATGACCGGTTCGCCCTGTGGCGACCGCTGGAGATTGAGCGGGCCTACGACTTGGAAAAACTCACCGCGATGGTCAAGCCGATGGAGCTTGTCGGCGTCGAGGAACTGGCCGGTGGCGCGATCGCGAACGAGGGCGCCCTCCTCCCAACTCGACCACAAACCCCGCGCGACGTCGAGAAACTCGACGGCCCGGCGATAGCGGGTGTCATAGTCGAAATGTTCGGGCTGGCTGAAATTGCCCGCCGTGCCTGCGTCGCCGCTGGTGACGACGTTCCAGCCTGCCCGCCCCTTGCTGATCAGGTCGAGCGAGGCGAACCGGCGGGCCAGGTTGAAGGGATCATTATAGGATGTGGTGAGCGTGGCGACCAAACCGATATGCTTGGTCGCCACGGCCAGCGCCGACAGGAGGGTGAGCGGTTCCAGCCGGTTTAGGTAATGAGGCGGCGAGTTGGCGGTGATGAACTGGCTATCGACGATGAACACCAGATCGAACTTGGCCGCTTCGGCCTGACGCACGACATCGATATACCAGTCGATATTGACGCTGGCGTCCACCGGAATATCCGTGTCCAGCCATCGATTGCTGTCGCCGGGCCCACCCACGCCGGTGGGCACGAGGCCGAGTTTGAGTTGGCGCTGGGTCATAGCCGGTTCCTTATGCGTTGAAGCCGGGGGACTGGCGTTCCGCCTTGCGCAAGGCAGCTTCCCAGACCAGATCATAGTGGGACTTGGCGCCCTCCACTGGCTTGCGCTGGCGGTTCATCTGCTGGCGCACCTCTGCCTGCGCGGCTTCCGGCGCGATCAGTATCTTGTCGCGGCCGACCGCCAGCGTGCGCACCTGCGCCTTGCAGGCTTCTTCCAGATGATAGATGCCGCTGAACGCTTCGCCCGGCGTCGCGCCCAAGGCCAGCGTACCATGGTTGCGCAGCAGCATAACGTTGGTATCGCCCAGATCCGCGACCAGCCGTTCGCGTTCGTCCAGATTGAGCGCTACGCCTTCATAATCATGATAGGATAGGCGCGGGATCAGCGCGAGCGCGCGCTGGTTGAGCGGCAGCAGACCTTCGGCATGGGCCGACACCGCCATGCCGTCGGCGCTGTGGAAATGGGCGATATAATGTGCGTCGTCGCGCGCGCCATGGATCGCCGAATGGATCACATAGCCGGCATAGTTGATGCCATAGTCGCTGTTGCCGATGACATTGCCGTCCAGGTCGACCTTAACCAGGCTGGACGCGGTGATCTCATCGAACATCAGCCCGAACGGATTGATCAGGAAATGATGGTCCGGCCCCGGCACGCGGGCGGAGATGTGCGTGTAGATGAAATCGTCCCAGCCATAGAGGGCGGACAGGCGATAGAAGGCGGCGAGATCGACGCGGACCTTCCATTCCGCTTCGCTGATGCCGGATGCACGAAAACGGTCGTCTTTCAGGACTGTAGCCATGGCGATGCTCCTTTGCGGGCAAATGTAGGGATGTGGCGGTAGGCCGCCCAATGAGAAAAACTGAAGGATCGGCGCGGATCGCTCATGCCGGGAAGATGCCGGGATCGATGATCTTTGAGACAGCGACATGGACAGGTAGTTCGCCATCGGCGAAGAAGCGATCGACCACGCGCTGGAGCGGCTTGACCAGTGCGGCATCGGGCGCAACCAGCAATCCCCTTTGACGATCCGCCATGATATCGGCGACTTTCGGATCGACCTTTGTTTCCTTTACGAGGATGGCCGCATAATCCTTCGGGTGATCGGCGGCCCACATGGCGGCTTTCTGCTGCCGCGCCATGACATCGCGCAGGGCGGTGCGCTTGGCCGGGTCGTCCAGCGCCGACTGCGATGCGGCGATGAGGGCGAAGGGGCTGTTGATCCCTTCCCCATCGCGCAGGAGTTGTGCACCGGCCAGTTCGGCGGCGATCTGATAGGTGCCGAAGGTCGCCCACGCCTCGACCTGCCCGGCGGCGAAGGCGGCGGCGGCGTCGTTGGGCAGCATGAAGCCGATCTTGACGGCGTCCTTTGCGACCCTGGCTTCCTTGAGCGCTTCGAGCAGCAGATAATGGGAGATGCTGCCGCGCGCGCTGGAGACGATCACGCGACGTCCGGCCAGATCGGCGACCGAGCGGATGGGCGATCCTTTGGGGACGATGATCCCGATGTCGCTGTTGGAGAAGCGGGTGCCCGCGATAATCTTGAGCGGGGCACGCGCCGCCGCCGCCAGAATGACCGGCAGGTCGCCTGCGGGCGCGGTATCGACGGCGCCTGCATTCAGCGCCTCCAGCAAGGGCGCGGCGCCCACGAAATTCGCCCATTCTATGTCATAGGGCAGGTTGTCGAGCGCACCGGCGGCTTCCGCGCGGGACTGCGACAGATGGACCTGGTCGCCCAGGACCAGCTTCGTCCGCCCGCCCTTCCCGGCCCCGCCGCACGCGGCAAGGCCGAGCGCGGCCGCGCCGACGAGGAAGGTCCGGCGATCAGAAAGCAAGAGCGATCCGCCCATAATAATATCCACCCGCTGGGTTGAAGGGGGACGGGCCATAATAGCCCTGGCCCGTTTGGGGATTGCCCGGCCCGTTGGTTTCGGGACGAACCTCGAAGAGGTTGGTGGCGCCGACCGACAGGGTGGCGAAGTCCGCTACCTTGGCGCTGACGCTGAGGTCGGTGATGATCTTCGCACCGAAATGGCGGTCATCGCCCGCTGCGGTGCGCTGGGTATATTTGCCGTAGCGAGTGTTGGTGAGGCTGACGCCGAAAATGCCCTTGGTCCAGTTCAGCGTGCTGACCAGCTTCGTATGCGGCTGGAGCACTTCGAGTTCGCCGATCTTGTCGCCGCCGAAGAAGACGGAGCCAGCGCCCAGCAGAGATTTGCCGTTAGCGTCGAACAGTTGCGACGGCGTGGCGACCACATCGGTGACCTTCGTCTTGCTGTAGTTGAAGGCGAGTGTGACGCCCAACTTGCCGAAATCGCCCAGACCGGTCGAATAGTCGGCGACCAGATCGAAGCCCTTCGTCTCGGTATCGGCGGCGTTGATGAAATATTCCGCCTGTTCGACGTCCGACAGGCCGTTGGCGGCGAGGATGGCGGAGATGCCGGTGCCGAACAGACGGCCGGTCCGTTCGATCCGATCGTTGATGCGGATATAATAGCCATCGAGCGTGATCGACAGGGACGGGATCGGCGTGAAGACGACGCCCAGCCCCGCGTTCCAGGTCTTTTCCGCCTTAAGCGGCTTGGCACCCAGCAATTGGCCGACGGTTGAGTCCGCCGTCACCAGCTTGGCAACGGTCGGGCGCAATTCGGTCTGGCCGGTTTCCGCGTTGAAGAAGGAGGATGTGCGGCCGTCCGTCTGGGCATAGCCGATCTGCGTCAACGAAGGCGCACGGAAGCCGGTGCCTACGGTGCCGCGAATGGCTAGCGCCGGGCTGAATTCATAGCGGCTGTTGAGTTTCAGGCCGATCGGGCTGCCCGACCCGTCGCTATAATGTTCGGCGCGGATCGCCGCGCCGATATACCAGGCGTCGGTCGGGTAGATGCCAAGGTCGATATAACCGGCATAGACCTTCCGACTGATATCGGCTTCGTCGTCCGGAGAAAGGACGATTGCGCCTTGCACCACCGGTGAGGCGACGCGACCGACATTCCAGTCATATTGCTGGTCGCCCGGCTGGAAGGTGTAGGTCGCCGGTTCGTAGGCGAGCGGATCGCCCGCGAAGGTGCGGAAGCGGTCGAGCCGATATTCGCCGCCGATCGAAACCTGCAATGGCCGGGCAAGGCCGATGTCGAATTCGCGATGCAGATCGAGATTATGAGTCCATTGGCGAAATTCGAAATTGGCGAGATTGGGCCAATAGGTCGGGCTGTCCGGGCCGAGCGAGGGACGGATGGAGAGCTTCGAAAACTGGCGGCTGGCGTTGCGGCCGAAGGAGGAAGACAGATCATAGTCCCAGCCTGCCAACGTCCCTTTCAGCCCGCCAACGAACTGGAAATCATTCTCGTCGATATTGTTGAGCGGATAATAGCCGTCGGGGAACAGCGCGGTGAAATTGGCGGTGCTGTTGGGACGGCGGAAATTATTGCCGATCTGGGCGTCGCGCTCGCCATAGGTGCCGAAGCTGTAGAGGGTGACACTATCAGTCACCGGCAGCTGCGCGTTATAGCCGAGGTTAAACGCCTTAATCTGTGGGTCGCCATTATGCGCGCCGTCGCGGTTCCATTCGGCGTTGCGGGCGTTGGCGTCCGCAATGTTCGCTTCGACCTGCGCGCGGGTGAGGCCGCTGGTCGCGACAACCTGATCGATGGTGCGCCCGGCGGGCAGGCCATAAAGATTGGTGTCGGTCGCGGGCAGGTTCCACCAGGCGCCACCGCGCTTGCGGATGTCGCCGCTGACGGTCAGGAAGCCGCCATCGTCGCCAATCTTCGTGCCGTAGCGGATCGTGCCCTTCCAGCTGTCGGGCTTGCCATTGGCGTCATAGAGCGTGCCATAGGTGAAGTCGCCGCTCAGCCCTTCCTTTTCGGCGAGTTGGATGTTGATGACCCCGGCGATCGCGTCCGTGCCATATTGGGCGGCGGCGCTGTCCTTGAGGACTTCGATCCGGTCGATGCCGCTGGTCGGAATGAGGTCGATGTCGACGGGGTTCGCGCCGGATGTATCGGCGGTAGAATTGCTGAGGAACGCGCCGTTGTGGCGGCGCTTTCCGTTGACCAGCACCAGCGTGTAGGCAGGCGCCAAGCCGCGATTGGTGACCGGGCGACCGATGGAGAAGACGCCGGCATGGGTCGATCCGAAATTGAGCGACGGCAGCAGTTTGGACAGGGCTTCGCCAAATTCCGCTGAGCCGGTCGCCTGCAACTTGTCGGCGCTGACGACGTCGATCGGGGCCGGGCTTTCGGCGATGGTACGCGGTGCGCCGCGGACGCCGGTGACGATGATCGTTCCTGCGTCGGCGGCGGCATCGTCTGGCGTGCTGACCGCCTGCGCAGAGGCTGGCGAGACAGCGAGTGCGACAGCCGTGAGCGCTGAGGATGCGAGGTAATAGGCGGTGTGTTTCATGGTTTTCCCCCAACAGGTGTTGGAGCAGCCTCTATTTTCTATCTAATTGATTGAGAAATGACTTTATGGATGCAATCATGAGTATCTCTCAACTTTAGATCGCCTTTGTGCAGCGAAACTTATCGTTTCAAGGCTGGGCGAAATCAGTGTCGAAGGCGTGCGCGACATCGCGCCTGCCATCGGTCAGGCCCGCCTTCTGGAAGCGAGCGGTGATCGCCTGTTCATGGGCGATGATCCTGGTATCAATAGGTTGCGCCACCCGATTGTTGCGATCGAAGCTGGCGCGGGCGATGTCGAGCGGCAGGCCTGTTTCCTTCGCCAGTACCTGCGCGAACTGATCGGGATGCGCGCGCGCCCAAGCCACGGCCCGGGCTTCGCGTCGCAAAAAGTCCGCCAGCAACGCCCGTTTCGGGGCGATCGCATCGGCGTTGGCGATATCGATATAGAGGGGCAGGCCGTAATCCTTGGCATCGACCACGGCGCGCGCGCCTTCCTTGATCGCGACATTGGTATAGGGCGTCCAGGTCGCCCAGGCGTCGATCGACCCGCTGTCGAAGGCGGCTTTGGCGTCGCCCGGCGGCAGGAAGGTGACACGCACCTTGTCCGCCGAGATATGTGCGCGCTCCAAGGCCTGAAGCAGCAGATGGTGGCCGATCGATCCGCGCGTGGTGGCGACCGATTTGCCGACCAGATCCTGCGCGTTCCGGATGAGCGAGCCAGTCTTGACGAGGATGGCCAGCGCTTCGGCCGCTTGATGGGCGGGCGCCTGCACGCCGATCGCCTTCACAGGGCTGCCGCTTTGATAGGCGAAGATGAAGGGGGCGTCGGCGGCCAGGCCAAGGTCCGCCGCGCCGCCGCCCACCGCTTCGAGCAGCGGTTGGGCCGCCGGAAATTCGGACCATTCGACCGTATAGGGCGCGCCGTCCAGCACGCCCGATGCGATCATCATGGATTTAAGCTGTCCCTTCTGGTTGGCGACGCGCAGGGTCATGTCGTCGCCCTCACGAAAAGTCGCGGCGGCGAGCGCTATGCCCGCCACCGCGACAAGGGCCGTCGACAGGATGACGACGTTTTTCTTGCGCATGGATCAGCCCGCCAGCGCGAGGCCCGCGGCCTCACGCTCGGCGACCTTGCGGCGCACCACCGGCAGCAGTTCGCGGCCATAAAGAATGGAATTGCCCAGCGGATCGAAACCGCGGATCAGGAAATGATCAATGCCGATGTCGTAATAGTCCAGCATCGCGTCGGCCACCTGCTCCGGCGTGCCGACCAGGCCAGTACTGTTGCCCGCCGCGCCGGTCAGCGCCGCAACGCCGGTCCAGAGACGTTTATCCTGCCGGTTGCTGCTGGCCGTGTCGAGCAAACGCAGAGATCCGGCATTGGGCGGGCGATGGCCGGTTAGCGGCAAGCCGGCGGCGACGCGGTTTTCGCGCACCTGTTCTTCGATTTCGGCCGCCAGTTTCCACGCGGCTTCCTCCGTGTCGGCGATGACCGGGCGCAGCGAAAGCGAGAAGCCGGGGCTGCGGCCATAGCGCGCCGCCGATTTGCGGACGGCGCGCACCGTGTCCTGCACCGCTTCGAGCGTTTCGCCCCACAGCGCATAGACATCGGCGTGGCGCCCCGCGACGTCGATCGCCTCGTCCGACGATCCGCCGAAGAAGACCGGCAGATTGTCAGGCTTGATCGCGCTATACGCCTGGCGGATGTCGTAGAACTTGCCCTGATGATCGAAGGGCTTGGCCGCCGTCCATTCCTGCCGCAGGACGGTCAGATATTCGTCGGTGCGGGCATAGCGTTCGGCCTTCACCGTCTTGGTGTCGCCGTCGCGCGCCATTTCCTCGTCCGCGCCGCCGGTGATGATGTGGACCGCGACGCGGCCGCCCGATAGCTGATCGAGCGTGGCGAGTTGGCGCGCGGCAACGGTCGGCTGGGTGAAGCCGGGGCGATGGGCGACCAGGAAGCCGAGCTTCGTGGTGATGGCGGCGGCGTGGGCCGCGACGATCTGGCTTTCCGGGCTGTTGGAACCGAAGGGGATGAGGACGCGGTCGAAGCCGCCCTCTTCCTGCGCCTTGGCCGCTGCGCTGACATAGTCGGTGTCGAGCACGCGGCTGCGCACTGCGGCCTGGGTTTCGGAGCCATTGTTGAAACCGATATAGCCGATGAACTTGACGCTCATGGTAACTCTCCTGATCTTTAGATGACGTAGAAGCCGTGGGTGCCGTCGCGCTCCAGCTGGGCGACGAGGCCATATTCCCAGTCGAGATAGGCCTGCATGGCGGCGGCCTTGTTGTCGGTGCCTTCATAGGGGCGCTTGTAGCGACCCTCCGGCCCACGGGGCGTCGGCGCGCCGTCCGGCCCCTTTTCCAGCGTGACGGCCGACCAGTCGACGTCGAGGATCGACACATCCCAGCCGAGTTGGGCGAGCCAGGAGGCGGTCATGTCGGCGCGCGGGCCGACATCGTCGGTCACGACGATGCGCGCGCCGCGCACCGGGGCGTTGTGATCGGTTTCCTGCACCAGCTGGCCGCCCTGCGCATTGCGGAAGCCGGGCAGATGACCGCCTTCATATTCGCGCGGCTGACGCACGTCGTAGAGATAGAGGGTGCGGCCGGTGTCCGCCTGAAACTGCGCCATTTCGTCCCAGCCGATGCGCTTGACGCCCGCGCGATAGGCGACATCGCGGGCATAGGGACGGGCTTCGGCGGCTGACAGGTCATCGATTTCCGGCGCGACGCGGGTCTGGCCGGTCTCCAGTTCCTGACCCGCCAGCGTCCAGCCGATCGTGCCGTTGCGCAGCGCATAGACCCGGTTCGGCACGCCCGCATTGACCAGCGACTGCGCGCCGATGATCGATCGGGTGCGCCCGGCGCAATTGACGATGATCGTGGTGTCCGGGTCCGGTGCGATCGCGCGCGCCCGCAACGCCAGTTCCGCGCCCGGTACGCTGGTGCCGGTGGGGATGCTCATCGTATGATATTCTTCGTAACGGCGGGCATCGAGGATCTTGATGTCGGCCTTTTCATCGATCAGCGCCTGCACATCTTCCGCCGCAAGGCTGGGCGTGTGGCGGCGATGTTCGACCAGTTCGCCGAACGCCTTGGAGTAGCTGTTGACGTCTTCGAACAGTTCATAGCCCGCCGCTGCCCAGGCGGACAAGCCGCCGTCCAGTTCGCGCACGTTGGTATAGCCAAGCGCTTCCAGACGGATCGCCGCCTTGCGCGCCAAGCCTTCACCATTGTCATAGACGATGATCGGGGTCGCTAGACGCGGGATGCGCCAGCGGGCTTCTTCATCGATGCGGCGCAGCGGGATCTGCGCGGCGAAGAGCGGATGGCCTTGCGCAAATTCATGTTCCTCGCGCACATCGATGATCGCGATTTCGCTGCCTACTAACAGCGCGCGGCGGATATCCTGCGGGGTTGCGGTATCGATCCGGTCGAGAATGTCGGTCGTCATGCTGTTTTCGATCTGTCCCAGAGGTTGGGGATCACGCCGTTGGCGTAACCCGAAATGAAGGTCTTGGGCGTGCCGTCCAGCGCATAGGTCGCGCGCTCGACCGCGCCGATATTGGCGCCATAGACATGGATGCTGACGGACGGCCGGTCGGCGAGGCCGTTGGTGACGCGGTGGATGTCGCCAATGCGGGGGGAGACGGCGTCCACCTCCCCTTCGTGCAGCCATTCCTCGCCCTCATCGACCAGCGCGCCGCTGGGCAGGCGGCGGAAACGCTCAACCTTCTCCGCGCCGCGCAGCACGCCGACCAGACCCCAGACACTATGGTCGTGAATGGGGGTGGACTGGCCCGGTCCCCAGACGAAGCTGACGACGCTGAACCGCTCGCGACTGTCGCAATGGAGCAGATATTGCTGGTAGCGATCGGGATTGAGCTGGGCGAACGCTTCGGGCAGCCAGTCATCGGTCGCGATCAGTCGGCTGACCAGAGCGCGCCCGCTTTCCAGGATCGCCTGTTCGTCGCGGGTGGCGGACAGCAGGTCGGCGAAGGCCGTGACGAAGCCGCGCAGGCGGCTGATGTCCGGCTCCGTCGTTACCGGGCGGTCGAGGGTTGCGAGCGCGCTCATTCGGCGGCGATCGCGAAGGGCACGACGCCGTCGCCATGGTCGTCGCCGCCCAGATGGGTGAGCAGTTTTTCCCGCAGGCGTCCAGCGAAGCTGGCGCGCTCGCCGCGTGGCGCAGTAATGCGTTCTTCGGCGACGATGCGGCCCTTGTCGAGGACGAGCACGCGATCGGCCAGCGCGATCGCTTCTTCGACATCATGGGTGACGATCAGCACTGCGGGCTTGTGAGCGCGCCACAGCGACAGGACGAGATCGTGCATCCGGTATCGGGTCAGCGCGTCGAGCGCGGCGAAGGGTTCGTCCAGCAGCAGCAATTGCGGTTCGCGCACCAAAGCGCGGGCGAGCGCGACGCGCTGTGCCTCGCCGCCGGACAGGGTCAGCGGCCAGGCGTCGAGGCGGTGGCCGAGGCCCACTTCCTTGAGCGCAGCTTCGGCGCGGGCGCGGCCATTATCGCCTTTCAGGCCCAGCGAGACATTTTTCCAGACCGGCTTCCACGGTAGCAACCGGGCATCCTGAAAGACGACGGCGCGGGAATTGGGGACTTCGACATCCTGGTCGCGGACTTCGTCAAGACCCGCAAGGGTGCGTAGCAGCGTCGTCTTGCCCGATCCGGAGCGGCCCAGCAGGGCGATGAACTCGCCCGGCGCGATGTCGAGGTCGAGGCCGTCGATGATGGTGTTGGCGCCGAAGCGCCGGGTAAAGTCGCGCAGGCGCACGACGGGTTCGGGATGGGGCCGGTGAACAGCGCTATCGACCGTGGAAAAACCGAGGCGAGCGTCCATGCTTATTGCTCCACTATGCTGGGGCGCCAGATCAGGGCGCGGGCTTCGATCGTGCGGACCAGCCAGTCGGCGCCAAGGCCGAGAATGGCGTAGACCATGAGGCAGACGACGATGATGTCGGTCCGCATGAAATCGCGAGCGTTGTTGATGAGATAGCCAAGCCCGGCCGAGGCGTTGATCTGTTCGGCGACGACCAGCACCAGGATCGACACCGACAGGGCGTAGCGCAGCCCGACCAGCAGCGAGGGCAAGGCCGAGGGCAGGATGACATGCCACACTTGCTCCCAACGGCTGAGGCCAAAGCTCTTGGCAGCGTCGAGCAGGCGCAGGTCGACGCTGCGGATGCCGCTATAGAGGTTGAGATAGACCGGGAAGATGGTGCCGAAGGCGATCAGCGCGACCTTGGGCGTTTCGCCGATGCCGAACCAGACGATGAAGAGCGGGGTGAGCGCCAGCGCGGGGATGGTGCGCTTGATCTGCATGAGCGGATCGACGGCCAGTTCGCCCGATCGGGACAGGCCAGCGACCAGGCCAAGTACCAAGCCGAGGCTCACACCGATCAGGAGGCCGACAGCAACACGCGCGAAGGAAACGAGCAGGTTCGAGGGAAGTTCGCCGGAAATCACCATCTCCAGCAAGGTGCCCAGCACAGCCGAAGGCGCTGCCAGTGTGCGTTCCGGGATCAGGCCGATGCGCGATCCTGCTTCCCACAGCAGCAACAGCAGCACGGGCGACAGCCAGCGGCCGCCGAAGCGGGAAATGGAGAAGGGGCGCTTCGCCGAAGCGACACGCCCCTGCCCTGCCCGCGATATGTCATTGATCGTCAAAACCGCCATGTCCGGCCCTTTGTTAAGCTACGGAGAAGCCCAACATGAATTGTCTACCGTTTCAATTAAGTTTTTCTGCGCCGACCTATCAGCATTTGTCATAGGTCGCATTTCATCGCGGCTGAGCGGCGGATAAGCGTTGGAACTGGCGGATTTCGGTGAGACGCCGACAACGGCCAAGATTTTGCTTGGTGCGATAAATCTCTACTATTTTGATTGATATATAAGCATCGGCGATAAGCCTATCTCCGTTTCCGGCATCGGATCGGTTCCTCCCCTTCAATCAAAGAGGTTCTTCGTGCCGGTCAATCTGCCGACCAATTTGCTCCGCAGCTTTGTTGCCATCGTCGACACAGGATCGATGCTGAACGCGTCCGAACAGGTGTTCGTCACCCAATCGGCGCTTAGCCTGCAGATCAAGCGACTGGAGGAACTGGTGCAGCAGACGCTGTTCCTGCGGGAGGGGCGGCGGCTGATTTTGACGACCGCCGGTACGGTGCTGCTCGATTATGCCCGCCGCGTTCTGCTGTTGCATGACGAAGCGGTCGCGGCGGTGAGCGCCGGGCGCTTTGCGGGACCGGCGCGGATCGGCATGGTGCAGGATTTTGCCGACACGTTGCTGACCGGCCTGCTGTCGCGCTTTTCCGAACTGCATCCCGACGCGCAAATCTATGCGCGCGTCGCTGGCACCGCGGAATTGCAGGCATTGCTGGAGCGGCGTGAACTGGACATATTGCTGGGCTTCGCCGCGCCCAACGATGCCGATGCCGTCACAGTCGCGCCGATGAGCTGGTATGGCGAGGCGACCTTGGTCGATCGCGACGTCATTCCGCTGGCGGTGCTGGAGGAACCTTGCCGTTTCCGCGAGGCAGCGATCCGGGCGCTGGAAGATGCCGGGCTGCAATGGCGGATCACGGTGGAAACGCCCAATCTGGCGACGCTGAAGGCCGCCGTGGGCGCAGGCCTGGGCATTACCTGCCGCACGCATTTGTTCCTGGAGAATAGCGCTGCGCTGGAGCATGAACGGCTGCCGTCCCTGCCGCGCGTGGCCGCGATCCTGCGGTCCGGCGACAAGCTGGACAAGGCGGCACATCGGCTGGCGGAACTGGCGCGGGAGACGGTGGAGGCGCTTTGACGCCTGATCGTCAGTAACCGCGCGCCGGATCGACGATGTCGCTGGGCGCTTCCCCCGCGCGAAGCGACTGATGTCGTCGCGTATCTTTTCCAGCAGCCGGTGGCGCACCTGCGTATGGTTGCTGGACACGTGCGGGGTCAGCCGCACCTGCGGATGGGTGTAGAGTGGATGGCCGTCCGGCAGCGGTTCCGGGTCGGTCACGTCCAGCGTCGCGAAGCCCGGCCCACCTTCCCCATCCAGCGTCTGTATCAGCGCATCCTGATCGATCACCGATCCGCGCGCGACGTTGATGATATGCGCGCCGGGCTTCACCTTGGCGAGCAGGGTCGCGTCGAACAGATGGCGGGTTTGCGGCGTGGCGGGTACGGCGATGACAATATGATCGGCGCGCGACACCAGCGTGTCGATATCGCCGACATGCTCCACGCCGCTGATCCCCGACTGCGCGCCCGTGCGGCGCAGGCCGACGACCTGCGCGCCGAGCGCCAGGCCGCGCCGCGCGACCGCCTGGCCGATCGCACCCAGGCCGACGATGCCGATGGTGGTGCCCGACACGCGCCCGAGTGGAACGTTGATCCATTGCGCGCGCGATCGCACGGTAATCGCCTCCAAATTCTTGGCGTGGGCGTAGATGGCGGCGATGACATAGTCCGCAATCTCATCCGCCGCGACGCCGCGCCCGCAGGTGACGAGCGGCGCGTCGAGCAGCCAGGATGGATAGAAATCGATCCCGGCCGATGCGCTATAGACCCATTTCAACCGCCCCGGCCAGGCGCGCGGGCGGACGATCGATGGTTCGCGCCACGCTACAGAGGGCCGCACCAGCAGCATGTCGGCCTCCGCCGCCGCGGTCCAGGGCTCGTCGTCTGCGACATCGATCAGGATCGGCGCGATGGGATGCCGGCCAAGGCCGCGATTGAAATCGGCATCCATCTGACTGGCGATGATCAGCGACATGTCAGCGCCCCAACCCGGCGCGACCGGCAGCGACCAATATCGTGTCGGTCTGCGGCGAATGGATGCGGCTGCACAGCACGTCGCGATAATGACGTTCGAGCGGATTCTTGCGGCTGATGCCTGGATTGCCGGTGAGTTCGAGGCCGATTTCCACCGCGCGGATGGCGTTGGCGGTGGCGACATATTTGATGCCGTTCACTTCCACCGCATCGGGTGGGTCACTCACATCATGGCGGGCGGCGGCGTCGCGGATCAGGGTGCGGTTGACCTGCAGCAGCGCTTCGATCTCTCCGAACTTTTCCTGCACGCGCGGGAGGGTGGCGAGCGAAGCGCCAAGGTTGGTCGGCACGCGATCGTTGAGATAGGTGCGCAGCCAGTCCCGCGCGGCGCGCGCGACGCCATCATAGATGGTCGAAATGGCGAGCGCGTTCCAGATCGCTTGGCTGGGATCGCTCGCCCCCGTCGCCCATTGTTCGGGACGGCGGATATCGACCGCATGGTCGAGCGGTGTCGGCGTATCGGTGAAATGCACCGCATGGCTGACGGTGGCGCGCATCCCCAGATGATCCCAGACCGGTTCGATATCGATGCCGGGGCTGTCCGACCGCACCAGGAAATTGCCGACGCGCGGTTCGTCCTCATCGGTTTTCGCCCAGACGGAGAACCAGTCCAGACCCGTCGATCCGGTCGAATAGATTTTCGTCCCGCTGATCGCCCAGCCATCGGCGGTGCGTCGCGCGATGGTGGCGGGCAGGCCGCCGCGCACAGGCGTGCCCAGTTCCGGTTCGACGCGCAGGCCGCCGATCAGCCCCCTGCCCGCGACCGCGTCCCGCGCCAGTCGCTCGTAGATCGCCTGGGGCCAGGTGCGCGCCCGCGCCGGGGTGGCGTGATAATGATAGGTCATGAACAGGATGAGCGCGGTCGACGGCTCGCCCTTGGCGACCGCGCCCAGCACCCGGATCGCTTCGCTTAGGCTGGCGCCGCGTCCGCCAAGGTCGGTCGGTACGGTGAGGCCGATCAGCCCTTCGCTGGCAAGCAGGTCGAAATTGGCGCGGGGAAATTCGCCGCTGCGGTCATACTGCTCTGCCGTGTCCGCCAGTCGCCGGGTCAGGCGATCGAGTTGGTTGTCAGTGGTCGGGGCGACGGATGCGGGCGCGTCGGCGCGCAGAATTGCCTGGGTGGCCATGATGTTCAGCCTCTCTTGGGAATGGCATCGTTGAAGCGGGCATCCCAGAGCGGACGCACGTCGACCGCCTTGGGCAGCAGTTTTTGCCGATAGAATAGGTCCGCGACCTGCTGCTGCGACGCGATCGCCTGGTCGGTGACCGGGCGCAGTTCATAGGACGCGCTCTTGCGCTTGAACTGATCGACCACGTATTCGCGCGGGACGCCGATATCTTTCGCGATGATCGTCGCCCATGCGTCCTGGTTCGCTGCGGCCCAGCCATAGGCTTTCTGCACGAGAGCGAGATAGTCGCCGATCAACTTCGCCTTTTCCGGATCGGCCAGTGCGTCGACATGGGCAGCGACGAGATAGTTGCCCGACAATATGCCATGGGCGGTCTTGAGGATGCGGGCGCCTTCGGTCGCGATGGCGCGCTGAATTGGGAAGCCGTAGATCGCCCAGGCGTCGAGCGCCCCTTGCGAGAAGGCGGCGGCTCCGTCGGACACGCCCATCGCCACTGGCGTGATGTCGTCGCAGCTAAGGCCGACTTCTTCTAGCATCCGGATCAGGAAATATTGCGAAGTCGTCGCGCGAACATAGCCGACGCGCTTGCCCTTGAGATCGGCGATGGTCTTCGCCTTCGATCCCTTGGGCACCAGCACCACCTGGTTATTGACGTCGCCATGGAGGACCGCGATCTGGCGGAAACTCTGGATGGTGGAGGCCGCCGCGAAGATCGGCGGGATTTCGCTCATCCCGCCATAATCGAGCGAACCGCCGTTGAGCGCTTCCACGACCAGATGGCCAGACTGGAACTCGCTATAGGTCAGGTCGAAGCCTTCGGGCTTGATACCCGCTACCTTAAACAGGAGCCGGGAGTCCACCTCTCCCTTGCCCGTAATGGACACGCGCAATGTCGGACGGCCATCCTTGGCTTTCCCGCATCCCGCCAACAACAGGCAGGATGCGGCACCAGCGCCCATGAACAGACGGCGCGAGAGGATATCAGCGGCCATGCGCACCTTCGCGGCGCGGTTCAGGCTGCCGTTCGAACAGGACAACGTCGGGGTCGCGCAGAAATTCGCGGCGCGCCGCGACGCGCAACCGCGTCCATCGCTCGCTCAGGGAATGAAACAGGCTCATCTTGACCTTCCTTTGCAGATAGGCCTTTATCTATTTTAACAGTAGAGATATGTCCCACAAGCAATGCTGATGGAACCATTAGAAATGCTTGATCCGTGTTGAAGGTCGATCATGTCGCGATTGTCGGGGGTGGCTTCAGCGGCGTGTTGCTGGCGATCAACCTGTTGCGGCATGGCAATGTGCGCGTGACATTGGTGGAGCGGCGGCCCGAACGGCTGGGACGCGGTCTGGCGTACGGCGCGGCGCAAGCCGACCATATCCTCAATGTCCGCGCCGCCAATATGAGCGCGCTGCCTGACCAGCCCGGCCATTTCGTGGACTGGCTGAGCGCGCAGGGGCTGGGCCAGGAAGGCAGTTTCGCCACGCGGCGCGATTATGGCGCGTATCTCTGCGCGATGCTGGACGAGGCGCGGACGAAGGCAGGCGATCGCATCCGGATCGTCAGCGACGAAGCCATCGATCTGGTCGTGGCGGACGATGGCGCTTTCGTCTTGCTGCGATCGGGTGCGACGCTGGCGGCCGACGTCGCGGTGATCGCGCCGGGCAATCTGCCGCCGCACGACCTGCCCGCCTTTGTCGGGCTGGATCGCCCCGCCTATGTCGATGATCCCTGGGCGACCGATATTGCCGCAGGGTTGGGACCGCAGGACAGCATCCTGCTGCTGGGCAGCGGGCTGACCGCCGTCGATTGCGCGCTGAGCCTGGACAGCGCGGGATTCGATGGGAAGATCATCGCTCTGTCGCGTCGTGGCTTGGCGCCGCACGCCCATGCGCCCGCCCCGCCCTATGCGGTGCGCAGCGAGCGACCGGTCGGATCGATATCCGCTCTGGTGCGGGGGCTGCGCGAACGGGCGGCGCAGATCGGCTGGCGCAATGCCGTCGATGAATTGCGGCCGTTCACCCCCGATATGTGGCGCGCCTCGAGCGCGGACGAACGCAGTCGATTCTTGCGCCATCTGCGCCCCTATTGGGATGTGCATCGCCACCGGATCGCGCCGCAGGTCGCGCAGCGGCTGGAGGCGCTGCGCGCGCAAGGGCGGCTGGAGGTCCGGGCGGGCAAGGTGACGACCGCTGTGCGCGATGGTGATGGCCTGACCATGGGCATACGCCCGCGCGGCGCGGCGGCGACGCAGGTGCTGAAGGTGGCGCGTGTCGTCAATTGTACCGGGCCTCTGGGCGACCTGCGCCGCGTGAGTGATCCGCTGCTGCGCAACCTCTATGATCGCGGTGCGATCCGGCCCGATCCGCTGGCGATCGGCATTGATGTCGATCGCCAATGTCATGCCATCGATGCCCATGGCGAGGCGCAGGCGCGGTTGCATGTCGTCGGCCCGATGACGCGCGGCGCGCATTGGGAAATCGTCGCCGTGCCGGACATCCGGCGACAGGTTTGGGCGCTCGCCCGCGAGATCACCAGCGCCCATTGGGTGGAAGCGGAGGGGCTGTAGCGCGGACCTATTTGGTCAAATCATAAGCGACGTAGCAGTCCGCGTTGGTCCGCCTGTATCCCCGGACCTATCCAGGATCATCATTTTTTCCTGGAAGGACGATCCCATGGTTCAACAGCGGCATATCAAGCTCGGCTTCATCCTGCATGGCGTGGGCCGCACCTGGAACGACTGGCGGCATCCCGATCGCGACGTCAACGCCAGCACCGACCTTGCTCATTATCAGCGGCAGGCGGCCAGTGCGGAGCGCGGCAAGTTCGATTTCCTGTTCGTCGCCGACAGCCTGTCGATCACGGAAAAATCCAGCCCCCATTATCTCAACCGGTTCGAGCCGCTGACGATCCTGTCGGCGCTGGCCGCCACGACATCGCGCATCGGGCTGGTCGCCACGCTGACGGTCAGCTATTCCGAACCTTTCAACGTTGCGCGCCAGTTCGCCTCGCTCGATCATCTGAGCGGCGGGCGTGCGGGGTGGAATGTCGTCACCTCCTGGCTGGGCGACACTGCCGCCAATTTCAGCAAGACCGAACATCCCGCCCATGCCGTGCGCTATCGCATCGCCGGCGAATATCTGGATGTCGTCCAGGGGTTGTGGGACAGTTGGGAGGATGGCGCCCATGCCGCGGACAAGGCGACGGGCCAGTTCGTCGATCCCGACAAGCTGCACCGGCTGGATCATAAGGGCGAGTTCTTTCAGGTGCGCGGCCCGCTGAATATCAAGCGCACGCCGCAGGGCCAGCCGGTCATCTTCCAGGCGGGCGCGTCGGATGACGGCCGGAGCTTCGCCGCGCGCCGGGCGGAAGTGATCTTCACCCACGCGCCGACGCAGGAGGACGGCCAGGCCTATTATGCCGACGTGAAGGCGCGGGCCAAGGGTTTCGGGCGCGATCCCGATCAGCTCTTCATCCTGCCGGGCATCGCGCCGATCGTCGGCGACACGGACGAGGAAGCGGAAGCGCGCTATCGCGAACTGGTGGCGCTGGAATCGATCGACACCGGCCTTGGCTATCTATCACGCACCTTCAACGACCATGATTTCCGCCAATATGATCTCGACGCGCCCTTCCCCGATGTCGAACATATCGGCCTCAACAGCCAGCAGAGCGGGACGCTGCGCATCCTGTCCGAAGTCCGGGCCGAAAATCTGACCTTGCGGCAGGTGGCGGAACGGCTGGCGACCCCGCGCGGCGCGTTCGTTGGGACGCCCGAAACGGTGGCGGACCGGTTGCAGGCCTGGTTCGAAAGCGGCGCGGCGGACGGCTTCGTCATCTTCGAACCGTTGCCGGGGCAGCTTGACCTGTTCGTGAACAAGGTGGTGCCGATCCTGCAGGCGCGCGGCCTGTTCCGCACCGATTATGAGGGCGCGACCTTCCGCGATCATCTGGGCCTGCCGGTGCCGGACAATCGCTACAGCGTGGCGCGATCGGAGAAGAGCGCCGCTTGACCCGGGGGATGTCGGCGGGCTGATGTCATCGGACCGACGATCCGTTGCCCGCCCTGCGAGCAATGAGCGCACGTACGTTGCGTCGCACGACGACCATCCGAACACATGATGTCTGTAACCGCCTATCTAACGATCATCGCCCGCGGGTGATTGCATCCATAGATCGCGCGCAAAAGGGATACATCATGTCGGATATGGTCATGCCGCGCCGCAGCGCATTGGGGCTTTTGGGTGGACTGGCGACCGCCGTCGCAGCGCCGCGTGGCGCGACGGCGGCGACCGGGTCGATACCGGGTTACGACACGCCCGAAGGCAAGCTGCGGGCGCTGATCATGATGCGCGGCGCGCTGGACGATCGACTGGTCATCTACTGGCTGCGCAGCCAATATTTCGGCCTGGCCGACGGCGCCATCACACCGATGCTGGGCATGGTGAGCGCGTCCTTCTCCCGTTACCGCCCGCATAAGGATGGCGGCTATATCGCGGCGCGGGGTGAAGCGGCCTATTTTACCGATTTTCAAAACATCGACGTCCAATCGTCCGTCCGCAACCCCTATACCGGGCAAATGATGCAGACGCCCGAGCGCAGTCCCCACCCCAGCCCCGTGCGCATCCAGGCGGACTCGACCATTAGCGTGGCCGAAGGCGCCGGGCTGCAATTCAGGAATGTGGTGGAAAATGTCGAGATCGTCGGCGGGGACGTGCTGCTGAACGAACGCAGCATGTCGACTTTGCCAATCCCCGGCGGCAAGCCGTCGCTCTATAACGAGATCGTCACCTACCGCGCCAAGGCGGCGGACATGGCGAACCCGGCCGTAAAGCGACCGGTCTGCACTACCAGCGTCACCACCACCATAAGCTGGCGATCCTGGATGGGCATGGGCGATCGTCCCGGCCATATATTGGCGGTCGGCGTGGGCGGGTTCGTTTCCTCCATCGACCAGTTGCCGCCAAGCTGGATCGAGGCGACGTCCCGGCTTCATCCCGATCTGCTCAAAGACCCGGTCGCCTATCTGGCGCCGGTGTGGAATGGCATGGGCTGAATATCCGGCGGGCTGGTTCCACTGGCCGGTCCGTGTCGGAGAGTGTCTCCATTTTATCCACCCAGCGATAATCGGCGCAAGAAACGTGCGCGGGCTGACAATCTGTGCCGACATGCGGGCAAGTTGCCACGCGCATGAGGAACAGGATGTGACCGCCCAAATGCCCGATCGTCGCCAGATGTTGTTCGGCCTTGCTGCCGTGGGGCTGGCGCTAACCGAGACGTCCGCCGAAGCGGCCATCACGGCCGCCCCACCGGTGGCTGGCGGTGCTGCGGCGAACAGCCTTCAGCATGATATGCAGCCGTGCCGATTTGGCGCGATCCACTATCGCTTCGTCAAGCCTGCGCGACCCACCAAGGCTGTGCCAATGCTCTGCCTGCATGCGTCACCGGCATCGGCGATCGGTTTTGCCGATTTCCTGCCGTTGATGGGCACGGACCGACTGGCGATCGCGCCCGACAATCCCGGCTTTGGCCTGTCGGATCGGCCATCGACGCCATCGACCATCGCCGACTTTGCCGGGGCGATCTGGGACTTGATGGACGGATTGAAGATAAAGACAGTCGATCTGGTCGGCAGCAATACCGGATCGGCAACGGCGGTGGAAATGGCATTGCAGCGGCCCGCTGCCGTCCGCCGCATCGTGCTGCATACCGCGCCGATGTTCACGCCGCAGGAGGTGGCCGGTTATCAGAGCCGGTTGTCGACATCCGCCTCGCCTGATCTGGAAGCGGCGGCGGCCAGCCTGCCGGAACGGTGGAAGAAGTTCGCGCCATTACGCGTAGGATTGAGCGACGACGTGGCGTGGCAGCTTTTCTGGGAAATGAACCGCGATCCCATCCATCGAAGCTGGGGGCATGACGCCGCGTTCGCTTATGATTTTGCAGGAGCGCTGCGTCAGGTGCGGCATCCTGTGCTGATCCTCAATCCGCAGGACGGCATGTCTGCCGTCACGGCGCGCGCGAAGGGTGTCCGGCCTAATATCGCGGTGATGGACCTGCCCTGGTCCGGCTACCCGTTCACCACCCATGCCGTCGAGACGGCCGGTTTGATCCGCCAGCATCTGGACGCTTGATCGGGTCGGCAGCTTTTTTGCCGGGCAAGCATGTACGACGACGGGAGCTTCCATGACGGGCGACGATAAGATGGCACGGCCTTTGGGCATCGCGGTGATCGGTTGCGGCCGGATCGCGCCGATGCATATCAAGGCCATAACCCGCCATCCCGGCTTGCTGCGCCTGGTTGCCGTGGTGGACCCTGACCCGGACCAGGCGGCGAAGGTCGCGCAGGAACATGGCGCGCTGCACGCGTTGACATCGCTGGACGCGGCGCTGGCGCTCGATGCGGTAGAGGCCGTGGTGATCTGCACGCCCAACGTGCTCCATGCCGCGCAGGTGGAGCAGGCGTTGAAGGCGGGTCGGCACGTGCTGGTCGAAAAGCCCTTTGCCGAAACGGTAGAGGATGCCCAACATATCGCCGCCATCGCTGAGGAAACCGGCCTGATCCTGGCGGCGGGCCATACATTTCGTCATGTGGAGGCGGTGCGGACCTTTCAGGACCGCCGCGCGGAATTTGGCCGATTGCGCGCCGTCAATATCGCCATGTGCGTATTTTGGGACGGGCCGCAGGCGCCATGGTGGGCGACGCGTACGCGGGACGAAGGGCTGGTGCTCAGCCTGTTCGCGCCGCACGCGATCGATTTTCTGCAACTCGTCGTGGGCGAGGTCGATCCGCTGCGTATCCATGTGGAAGCCGCGCGCCATCAATCCGGCTGGCAGGCTGAGGATGAAGCGATGATCCTGCTGCGCTATCCCGACGATGTGCTGGCGTCGATCCACGTGTCCTATAATCAAAAGGCGACCATGAACCGCAAAACCGTCCATTTCGACCATGCGACCATCTGCATCGACAATGGCGACGAACTGCGGATCGAAGGCGCACCGATCGTGGTGCCATCGCGCGAGGGGGCCAAGGACGCGGCGCTCTTCAACGATGGCATCTCGCATTATTTCGAGACGCAGATGCTGGAGTTCGTCGCTGCCGTGCGCGGCCTGCCCAATCGCAGCGTCCTGCACGCAGATGCGGTGCGGCAGACGCGCCTTAATCGCGCGATCGTCGCGGCCGCGGGGTGGGACGCATGATCGCGGCCGCTGCGCCCCTCTCCACCCGCGTCAAGGCGCTCTACGGCATGGGCCAGATCGGCAACCAGCTGTTCCGTGACGCGCCCATGATCCTGCTGCTCTATTATCTGTCGAGCATCATTGGCATTCCGCCGGTCGTCGCGGGCGCCGCGATCTTCATGCCCAAGGTCATTGTTGGCGCGCTGAGCGACGTGACGATCGGCATCGTGTCGGATCGCAATCTCTATCGTTTCGCGCGACGGCGCTGGTTGCTGGTCGGTGCAACGCTGGCGCCGCTGGCGATGGTGGCGATATTCTTCGTGCCCGATACCGGCATAGGCCTTCAGGTCGCCTATGTGGTGCTGGCGTTCAGCTTCTACATGATCGTCTTTTCCAGTTTTTCGGTGCCGTTTCTGGCGCATTTTTCCGAAATCAGCAGCGACCCGCAGGAGCGCACCGTGCTGATGGCGTGGAAACATGCGTGGACCGGGACGGGTCTGTTGCTTGGGTCTGCGCTGACGCCCTGGATCATCCATGAACTGGGCGGCGACCGCCGCGCCTATATCATGGGGGCTGGGCTGCTGGGCGTGATCGCGGCGCTCAGCCTGATTACCGCCTGGAGCGCCGTGCGCAGGATCAGGGTCGTCGCGCCGGTCGACCGTACGCTGTCGCTGGCGGCATTTGCTGCGACATTGGCGTTCAGGCCGTTTCGTATCCTGTGCTGTTCGGCCGTCGCGATGACGGTGGCGGCGGGGACATGCTCCGCGGCCATGGCCTTCTTCATCACCTATAATATGGGCCGCACCGATGCGCTGGTTCAGTTGGGCATTCTGGTCGCCATTGCGGGCGTCGTGGTGCTGGTCGTATCGCCCTTCTGGGTGCTGGTCGCCCGGCTGCTGGGCAAGCGTAATAGCTATGTCGTCGCGGCGATCGGCCATGCGCTGACGCTGATCGTCTGGGCCAATGCCGGGAGCGGCCCCATTTGGGTGACCTATGTCTGTTCGGGCTTTGTGGGGCTGTTCAATTCGGGATGGGGGCTGATCGCGCTGTCGCTGCTGACCGACACGATGGCCAAGGCGTGTGACGAAACCGGCCGCGATACGGCAGGCTCCTTCGCAGCGATCTGGTCCATCATCGAAAAGGCGGGCATCGCGCTGGGCGGCACATTGGTGGTGAGCGGCATTTTGGCGGTCGGCGGTTTCAACGCGGCGGCGGCCAAGCAGGGCATAGCCCAAAGCGCCGGCGCGATCGATGCGATCCGCTATGCGTTCGGGATCGTGCCTGCGACGTTGATCCTCATTGCCGCCTTCATCATTTGGCGCTTCGTGCCATCGCACAAGGCATAGCGGGTCAGATACCGACAACACGACTGATCCGATAGGGACCGGCCCGCTCGGTCAGCGGCTCTTTCTTCCAACTAAGGCTGACCAGCCCCTCCGACAGCAACTGATCGACGGCGGCGTGGACGGTTGGCATGGCGCTGCGCCAGTCGTCCTTCTGTGAAGCACCGTCGGCGGCGACCAGCGCTCTTGCCGCTTCGCTGGGACAGATCGTCGCGTCTGCCGATCGGCTATCCAGCAACGTCATGATGGCGCGGCGGGCCATGGTGTCAGATGGCATCGTCATTTTTGTTGGTCCGCGTTCAAAGTATTCAATCCCAACGCCCGGGATGGCATCCTGGCCCCGATAGCGAACCGACGGACCTACCTTGCCTCTGAATTTTGGAACGCACGATCCCGGCCATGGTTGGTCCTATGGCGGTAACCAAAGGAGATGACCGGGATGTTCAACAGCGATGACGATTTCGCCTTCGAAGCCTTGGCGGACGCGCTGGCGGATGCATCCAGCCTGCATCGGCGGGGCGCCAAGGTGGCGGACGATCCGGATCTGCGCGACCGGCTGAACCGGCGGGCGGACCGGCTGGAACGGCTTGGTCTGGAATTGGGGCGGGAGGAACCGGACGCATCCGGGTCGCTGGTGCGGATGATCGATCGGGCCAGATTGTCGATCGATCGCCTGTTCGACGATGATGATGAAGCGGCGGCCCGAGCCAGCCAGGACTCCAAATCGCGCCTTCTACAGATCATCGACAGCCATTTGCGCAATCCCGAATTATCGGCCGAAGCGCAGGACATATTGCAGGATGTGCGCGGACAGATCACCAGCGGTCGGCCGGTGTCGAGCGAGGAAGAGGGATTGTCGCGGCTGCCCGATTAGGGCGTTTTCGGCTCTTTCGTGCGGTCCAGATGCTGGTCGAGCGGATCGTCCTTGATCCCTTTCAAAGCCGTACCCGAAATATAGGTCGCCCGCCCCAGCAGCTGTGCGCCCAGCGGGAGCGTCAGCAGCAGGAAGAGCAGCGTGAGCAACCCCTTGGCGCTGGCGTCGACTTTCCCAGATAGGATCGCGCCGACCAGCATCAGGGCGGTGCCCATCGTCCCGGCCTTGGCCGCGCTGTGCAGGCGCTGGAGCGGATCGGGCAAGCGGATTACGCCAATGGCGGCGACCAGCAGGAAGGCAGCGCCCAGCGCCATCAGCAGCATCGCAAAGATTGTCATTCCGATTTCCTTTTGCGTTCCAGGAACACCGCAAAGGCAGCGGTTGCGACGAAGTTGATGAGCGCGATGCCCAAGGCGATGTCGAGAAAGGCGCCCCGCCCTGTCGCAACGGCGGTGATGGCGGCGAAGCCCACCGCTACGGCGGTCAGCATGTCGAGCGCGATGAAGCGATCCGCAACGCTGGGACCACGCACCATGCGCCAACCGGCGAGGCAGAGCGCGATCGCCAGGACGACCGACAAGATGGACAGGAAGAGACTCATCGTGGCGATCCTTCCAGATCCAATATCCAGCGTTCGTAGAGGCACTTGAAGCGCGCGACCGTCTGCGCTGTATCGCTGCTGCTGAGGACGTGCAGGAAGAGCTGCTTGCGGTCGTCGGAGACATGAAGGCAGGTCGAACCGGGCGTGAGCGACGTGAAATAGGCGAACAAAGCGACGGCCCATGGCCGTTGCAGCACGACCGGTACGACAATGATCGCGGGGGTCGTGACGGTGCCGGGCGACAGCACGATACGCGCAACGTCCAGCGATGCGGTGGTGAGATCCCAGAGGAAGACCGCGGCCAGAATGATGATGGCCCTTACCTGACGCCCTATCGTCATCGCCCCATCTCCATCATGCGGGCGGATTGCTGGGTGACCGCCCACAATCCTTGCGGGAACAGGCCGATCAGGACCGTAGCTGCGGACAAGAGCGCCATGGCGCCCAAGCCGGTTCGGGGCACACGCCGGATGCGCTGACCGGGCGTATCCTTCCAGCAGGCATCGGACCAGAAGGTCGCCATCGACACGATCGTCAGCAGCCCGGCGATCAGGGCGACGCCGCCGATCCACGCTATGCCCGCATCCAGGCTTTCGCGGATGACGATCATCTTGGCCCAGAAGCCGGACAGGGGCGGGATACCGGCCAGCGACAGCACCGGCACCGCAAACAGCGCAGCGAAGAGCGGATCGTGCCGCACCATGCCGCCGGTGCGGGTCAGATCCCAACTGCCGCTGGCCCGGCGGATCAGGCCCGCGCCCAGGAACAGGTTCGCCTGCACGATGATCGAGTGGACCATGTAGAAGATGGCGGCGGCGACGCCTTCGCGCGTGGCGATCGCCAGACCCGCCATCATATAGCCGACCTGCGCGATGACATGATAGGCGAGCAGGCGGCGCATATCCGTCTGCGCCAGCGCGCCTGCGACGCAGACCAGCATCGTGGCGGCGGCGATGATGCCGAACAGCGGCACCATTTGCGCGGCGGCGGGCGATCCCGAAGCGGTGCCGAACAGCCCTGCGAAGATCAGCAGCAGGGCGTAGAAGCCCATTTTGGTCAGCAATCCTGCAAAGACCGCCGTCACGCTCGCCGGGGCGACATGATAGGAGGCGGGCAGCCAGAGGTGGAACGGCACCAGCCCCGCCTTGAGCGCAAAACCGCCGAGCAGCAGCGCCGCCGCCGTGGCCGATGCGACGCTTGGCGGCGATTGGGCCAGTGCCGCCGCTGCCTCATGAATATTGAGCGTGGCGGTGATGCCGTAGATCATGCCGATGCCGAGCAGGATGAAGGTCGCGCCGAGCATGGCGAAGGCTGCGTAGCGGATGGCTGCGTGGACCTGGGCTGGACGGCGATCGAGCGTCAGCAGGCCGATGGCACACAATAGCGCCAGTTCGAACCAGACATAGAGGTTGAACAGATCTTCGGTCAGGAACGCGCCGTTCACAGCCCCGATCATCGCCAGCATCATCGGATCATAGCCCGCGCGGCGACGGCGTGGCCCGATGTCGACCGGCGCATAGATGGCGGCGGCCAGCGCCACGAGCGCGGTCACCATGACTAGTGCGACGCCGGGCAAAGTCGCGGAAAAGCTCAGCCCCATGCCCTGGGGCCAGTTGCCGAACAGGGTCAACGGCGTGCTGCCGCTGGTCATGGCCCGCCTGAACAGCAAGGCCGATGCGATTGCAAGCAGCAGGCTGGTGACAAGGCCGGTGGCTCCGGCCAGAGCGGCCTGTTTACGGGCGAGCATGGCGATCGCTGCGCCGATGAAGGGAATGACAACCGGGGCGATGAGCAGCAGGGCGTCGGTCATGCTTCATTACCCGGCTTTGGCGGCGCGCCCATCGCTTCGGCGGCATTGGCGTCCTCCGCGCGGATGCTGCCGGACTGGCGCCAGGCGCGCAGCACCAGTGTCGCCATCACCACGGTCAGGGCAAAGCCGATGACGATGGCGGTCAGGATCAGCGCCTGGATCAGCGGATCGGCCGCTTCGCCCAGCCGCTGTTCCCCGTCCACGATGATCGGCGGCTGCTGGCTGCGGACGCGTCCCGCCAGGAACAGCAGCAGATTGGCGCCGGTCGCGAGCAACGAGAAGCCCAGCAACATGCGCACCAGATTGCGCGACAGGATCATGTAGAGGCCGCAGCCAACCGTCCCCGCACCGACAAAAGCATAAAGCAGGGTCATCGTGCCGCCTCCCGCTGCAAGCCGAACAGGAAGGCGAGAACCGCCCCCCACACGACCAGATAGACGCCGATATCGAAGACAAGGGTCGTGCCCAGTTTCGGCAAGCCCCATCCCGGTTGCCACCATAAATGCGTCAGGAAGGGCTGCCCGACCAGCATCGCGGGCATCCCGCTCAACACCGTCAGCAATATGCCTACGCCGACCAAGGTCAGCGGATGGACCCGCAGGGATCGTTCCGCGCTGCCCACGCCATAGGCCAAAGCGAGCAGCGCGAAGGCCAACGCGGCGACCAGCCCGCCGACAAAGCCGCCGCCGGGCTGATCATGCCCGCGCCACAATATGACGAGCGACGCCAGCAGCAGCAGCCCGGCAAGCCAGCGCCCGGTGACGTGCAGCGAGAAATGGACCGGCTGGGGTTCGTCGGCGGGCACGTCCCCGCCGCGCGACATCAGCAGGGATCGGGCAAGCACCGCCGCCATGGCGATCACCATCGTTTCGCCCAGCGTGTCGAAGGCACGGAAATCGACAAGGATGACATTGACGACATTATGCCCTTGCGCCGCGATATAGCTCATCTGTCCGTAAAACTCGCTCGCGGCCGATTGATGATCGATGACGGTCATGTCGGCAAAGCCAAGGAACAGCGCGATCGCCAGCGTGGTGCAGATAAGGGCGTCGGCCCGGCGCAGCCCCGCCGTGCGCGTGGACGGACTGGCCAACGGCACGGCGAGCAGCAACGCCGTCAACAAAACGACGATCAGCGCTTCGACCGTGAATTGCGTGAGCGCGAGATCGGGCGCGCCATTGCCCATGAAGGTGATGGCGGTGGCAAAGCCCGTCAGGCCGGTCGCGATCATTGCGCTAAGCAGCGTCTTGGCCCGGCTCGCCGCAATCGCGCCGCCAAGGCCGACCAGCGCGACCAGCGTCAATCCAATGCGTACATCGCCCAGCGGCGGCAGGCGCGGCACTGCGCCCGATGCGATGACGGACCAGGCGATCAGCCCGACCATCATAGCGATCACCAGCCACAGATAGCGACGCAGGTCGCCATGTTGGATCCATCCGGTCAAACTGCGCGCTTTGACCACTGTGTCGCGCAGGCTCCAGTCCCACAACCGCTCCAGGGCAACGGCGTCGATCCATCCGACCCGACGCAGACGGACATGGATGGGCTGCCAGAAGCGGACGATCAGCACGCCGACCGTGACGACGACGATGCTGAGCAGCAACATGGGCGTGACGCCATGCCAGATGGAGATATCGACCTCGACAGCGCGACCATAGACCGCCGCGACGGCGGGGCGCAGCGCCACGCGCGTGATCCATTCGGGCTGAAGGCTGATGACAAGTCCCGCCAGTGACAACAGCAGGGGCGGCATGACAAGCGAGAAACTTTCGCCATGGTGCACTTCGATGGGCTTGCCCCGGCCCAGGAAGAAAGGCCGCAATGTAATGACGCCAGCCACGCCCACCATCACTGCGTTGACGAGCACGGCGATGGCGAGCGGGGTCAGTTCCCAACTGCTTTCCAGTTGCGCTTCGAACAGGAACTCTTTGGAGATGAAGCCCAGAAATGGCGGAATGCCCGCCATCGACAGGCTCGCGCCCACGCAGGCCAGCGCCGTCAGCGGCAGGAAACGCGCGAGGCCTCCCAGCGCGCGCAAATTCTGCTGCCCCGTTGCGTGCAGCACTGACCCGGCGCAGAAAAACAGCGCCGCTTTGTACAGCGCATGGGCGAGCAGGAAGCCGACCATGGCGACGCTGGCCGCTGGTCCGTCGAGGCCAACGAGCAGGACCAATATGCCCAGCGACGCGATCGTCGAATAGGCGAGCGCGGACTTGAAATTTTCCGCCCGCAATGTCTGGAGCGCGGCCATCAGCATCGTGATGCAGGCGACCGTGATCACGACCGCCCTGCCCCAGCCCGTCGCGGCGAACAATGGTTCGAACCGCGCCAACAGGTAGATGCCTAGCTTCACCATCGTGGCGGAATGGAGATAGGCGGACGCTGGCGTGGGCGCCTGCATCGCGTTAGGGAGCCAGAAATGAAACGGAAATTGCGCCGATTTCGTGAAGGCGGCGATCAGGATGCACAGGACGATCGGCGTGCCCCATGGGCTGGCGACCAGTATGTCCGCCCGCGCCACCGCCGCCGCCATCGAATAGCCACCCAGCACGTGCCCCATCATCAGGATCGCAGCGAGCAGCGCCAGCCCGCCAAACGCCGTCACCTGAAGCGCCATGACCGCCGCCCTGCGCGATCGGGCGCTGCGCGAATCGAACCCGACCAGCAGGAAGGACAGGATGCTGGTCGCTTCCCAGAACAGCAGCATGACCAGCATGTTTTCCGCCAGCACCGTGCCCAGCATGGCGGTGAGGAACAACAGGATGAGCATGAAGAAACGGCTGCGCTGGCGCCCGTCCTTGTTGGTCAGATAGCCACCGGCGTAGATGACGACCAGCGTGCCGATCCCGGTGATGAGAAGGCAAAAGAGAAAGGAAAATCCGTCCAGCCGGAAAGTCAGGTCGAACCCCAGCGATGGCGCCCAGTTCACCCCTTCGCCCTTCACCCAGCCCCGTTCGACCACGGGCGCCAGGGCGATGAAGGCTGCGAACAGCCCGGCAGGCAGTAGGCTGATCAGCAGCCCGGCGCCCTTGCCGACGACGCGCGCAATGAGGGGCATCAGGCACGCGCCAAGGAAAGAAGCCAGCAGGATGTCGATCATTGCCTATCCAAATGCATCAAAACGATCAGGGATGCATTGTCCGATCTGTAAGGAAAGATTTCCCGGATATGGCAGGCAGATGCGGCATCAACCCTGCCATGACAAATGGTATAAGCAGCGTTTCGTTCGCGAGGATGATTGGGACATGGCAGACCGCTTATGCATTCCCTTCCAGCGATCGACATGAATTAAGTTCGGCTTTCCCCCTCTTGGAAGGCGCTGTTCGCTCGTCTAGACGGCGGCCATGCAGGGTCTGACTATCGCGATCGCAGGCTGCGGGCCTTGTGGACTGGCCGCAGCGCTGTTGCTCCATCGCGCGGGCCATCATGTGACCCTGTTCGAACGGTTCGACACGCCCCGCCCCATCGGGTCTGGCCTGATGATCCAACCCACGGGTATGGCGGTCCTTGATCAACTGGGTTTGTTGGACGAAGTCCTGCGTCGGGGATCGCGGATCGACCGTCTGTTCGGCAAGGCGGGCAAGCGCGTCGTGCTGGACGTCCATTATGCCGCCTTGCGCCAGCGCGGGACGTTCGGCATCGGCATCCACCGGGCCAGCCTGTTCGCGATATTGCATGAGGCCGTGGTGAAGGCAGGCATCATCGTTCATACTGGTTGAACGTTGATCGGCAGCGAGCCAATCGGTGCGCAACGCGCCCTTCGCTTTGCCGATGGTGACGTCGGCATTCCTTACGACCTGGTTGTCGACGCATTGGGCACGCGCACACCGCTGGCGCCACCGACCGGGCGGGAACTGGCCTATGGCGCTCTATGGGCCAGTCTCGACTGGCCCCAGGATGAAGGCTTCGATCCCCACGCCCTTGCACAGCGCTATGACCGCGCCAGTATCATGGCGGGCGTCCTGCCGATCGGCATCTCGTCTGACGCGAAAGCGCCAAAGGCCGCCTTCTTCTGGTCGTTGCGCGCCGATCGCCTTGATGACTGGCACAGGGCCGGATTGGGGCCATGGAAGGCGCAGGTTGCCGCACTCTGGCCGGAATGCGCGCGCCTGCTCGACCAGATTGATGATCCCGGCCAGTTGACCTTCGCTCGCTACGCCCACCGAACCTTGCGATCGCCTGCGGAGACGGCGTTGGTCCATATCGGTGATGCCTGGCATTCCGCCAGTCCCCAGCTTGGGCAGGGTGCCAACATGGCCCTGCTGGACGCCTGGGCGCTAGCCCGGGGTCTGGCGGAAGCGAACAGCGTGGATGCGGGCCTTCGTCGCGGCATCCAGCTGCGGCGACGCCATGTCCTGACCTATCAGTGGCTTACTGCATTGTTTACACCGGTCTATCAGTCAGACAGCCACCTGCTGCCCTTGATCCGGGATCGCCTGGTCGGCCCGCTATCGAAGGTCTGGCCCGCCACCACCATACAGGCGGCCATGGTCAGCGGTCTTGTCGGCAACCCGTTGAAACCGCTGGGGCTGACGCATGAACGGAATGCGACAGCCCCACAATAGGCATGAGCGGCGGACGCAGGCCTTGGGCGTCTATTCCGCGATACAATATAGGCTCAGCATCGCGTAAGCGTATCTATGATCCGCCATCCTCCGGTTCCGGCACCATGCCCGCGTTGGGATTGTTGCTTTGATCCGGATCGCCCAGCTGCTCTTCGCAATTATATTCCTTGAACAGCGCCAGTTCGGGCTGCCAGGAATAGGTCCGCACGATCGTCCAGGGCGCGGTGTAATAAAGCGGGTCATCGACCGTCGTGACGATTTCCAGATAAGGCTTGGTCTTGCCGTTATCGACCTTGCGAATACGCTCGGTCAGCGTCGTGCGGGTCGATAGCGGGGTTCCGTTCACGTCGAAATAGAGCGTCTGGCGAAACCCTTCGACGGTGACGACCAGCGTGTTGCCGTCCCAGTGGCCGACCGACCGGCCCATATAGGGCTTTTCCGCCGTTTTCGGCGCGACGGCGGGATCGAGCAGGATGGTCCAGCGGCCATGATATTCTTCAAATAGGAAATCTACCACGCCCTTCGACTGGAATATCTGAAACGGCATGCCCAGGTCGCGCTGCCATTGCGGGCCGGGCGGACGGCATTGTGCCGAGGCGTTGAGGAAAGGCTTGCCGGTGGTCAGCGCGTTGACGCGGCGCGCCAGCACCTTGGCGCCCTCCATCGTATAGGGCAGGACTGCGCCGTACATGTCCCTTTGCACGCGAAATTCCAGCGGCTGGTTATGCACCCAGGTGCCGCGAAGATCGCGCGGATCGGCGGGGGGTCTGGGCGTTTCGGCCGTGAACGGCGCGAGCGGCTGGACGACGCCGGGTGCGGCCGGTGGCAATTCGCTTACCAGTTTTTCCGCGGGTGTCGGCGGCGGCGGTGGCGGGAAGGGGCTGGGCGGTTCGCCGCCTTCCGCCCCCTGACCGGGCGGCGGCGGCATTTGCGCCGCCGCGCCGACGGACTGGGTCAACGTGAGGGCAAGGCAAGCCAGAATGGTAGCCTTGCGCGAAAACGGCGAACGGCGGCGAGCCGGAACCGATTGCGCGATCAAGACGCGAACGCCGACTGATGCTTGGCGATGCGGTCCATGCAGACATCCTCTGGAAAAGCCGCGTCGGGCTGGCGCTTGTAGGTGATCACGCTGGTCCATGGCTGCGTGAAATTGACCGGATCGGCGATCGTCACGCGGTCCTCCAGCGTGTTGGCGTCGACCAGGCGGATTCGCTCCGTCACCTTCATGTCAATGCTGTGCGGGACGAGATCGTCGATCAGCGTGCGTTCGGAAACGTCCGATGTCGTCGCGACCAAACTGTCGCCTTCCCAATGCCCTTTGGACACGCCGGTCATATTCGGCACGACTGGCGGATCGACAGATAGGCCGCGCACGTCGATCTGGCGGATCGCGCGGTTCCATTCGAAATCGAACGTCACGACATTCTGCTGCTGCCAGATTTTGAAGCGCTTGGGCGTCAGCATCAGGCGCGGCACGCCGGGCGTGCTGCAACGGGATGTGGCGATGTCATAGGCGTCATAGTCCTTGCGCGCCTTCAGCCCCTTGTTCCGCTCATAGGCTTTGCGGCCCTCCGCCGTGAAGGGGATGGCCCCCGCCACCGGTTTGAGGCTGCCGGTCGGCGTGGCGATCTGCCACACGCCCTCCAGATTGGCGGTCGCGGCTGGAACTGCTGACGGCGTCTGGGCGACCAGTGCGGCGCACGGCATCAGTAGCGCCACCGCGAGAGATGCACCGCGCCATGCAATACGACGCCTGCCGAGGGTGCGGATTTTTACACCCATCATGACTGCGGACGTCCTGTGGGTGCGCCCTGCGGCTTGCCCGATTGCAGTGCGCTGGCTTCCGTATCGGAATAGGACCGGCCGTCCGCCATGGTCAATTTCGACATGAAACCGCCCGGCAGACCGCTTACATTAGGATGATAGATGATCTGTACCTTGTCCCCGCTATGGAAATCGCGTGGCTGAAAGCCCTGCTTTACGAACAGCAGTGGGCTTCCGCTGCCCAGCGACATGGACGATATCTTGCCCTTGGCGTCCTTGTACATCACGATCAGCGACGAATGGGGCGCGCCCCAACGGAACTCCTTTATCGTCGCCGACACGGTCATGGACTTGGCCATGTCGTAAGCGCGAAAGGAATGATGGGCCAGGACCGGCCCGGCAGACAGCGCCATCAGCGCCGCTGCCGGAACGATCCGCAACCATAGACTCGATTTGCCTGTCATCGCATGTTCCATTGGTGCTTTACGATCCCATTTGGCTGCGGTCATAGCCTGACCGCAGCGGTGATGCCGAATGTCCGCGGATCGCTCAGATCGACCGTGCTGGTTCCAGCGACCGGTCCGAACGCGGCGGTGCGACGCGCGCCTGTCTTGTAACGCACATCGCCGACGTTCCGGACATATCCGGTCAGCGTGTAGCGGCCATCCTCGAACGACAGCGTGGCGCTGAGATTGCCCAGAAGCTTGCCTGAATTATATGCATAGGGCTTGGAGTTCAATGCGCCCGGTCCGCTCACCATCGCTTCGGCGACGGTCAGGCGAGACGCATAATAGGCCGAGCGATAGAGCAGTTCGCCGCGCAGCGACAATCTGGTCTGATCCTGAAGTTCCACACCCTGCTCCAGCCATCCATTCGCCTGGAACGGCACCGTTCCCGGAATCTTGTTGGTCCAGAACAAATATTGGAACTGGGCCGGAATGTCATGATAGCGGGCATGGTTGTAGGAGAGATTGACGCCGACCTGACCGTCCTGCCACGGACGCGCCAGCATTTCCAATTCTCCGCCATAGACCCTGACCGGCGACGTGACGGTATTGAACGTCGGGTTCATCGGGGTTTGCGGCGTCAGATTGATGCCTGCGGTCTGATAGCCGCCATAGTCGTTATAGTAAGCGGCCACGTTGACCTGCAGGCGATTGCCCAGGAAGCGGTTCTTCGATCCGATTTCATAGGAGGTCAACGTCTGCGCCTGGAGATCGACCGGCGATGGGTTGCCGGTAATATCGGTGGCGATGGCGACGTCGCCGGGCGAAAAACCGGTCGATACCGACGCATAGATTAGATTGACCGGGGTCAGATCATGTTCGAGCCGCGCCTTATAAGTGACGTTCTTGAATGTCCGCAGCCCTTCGTCGCCGATAAGATAGCCGGTATTGCCGGTGATGCTGGTATAGACCTGATTGTTTCGAACGCGCGTATAGTCGTAACGAAGTCCTCCGGTGAGGCGGGTCGAATCCGACAGTGCATAGGTCGCTTCGCCGAATACGCCAATATTTTGGGTCTTTTTTGAGGATGCGGATCGGAACGCCAGCGCGTTCGTCGGGTAGAATCTCAGTTCGTTGAGATCCTTCAGCCGGTTATTGTAGTAAAACAGGCCCGCCTGCCATGACAACGCCGAATCATTGTGTGAGTTGATACGCAGTTCCTGGGTCAGGAATTTATCCGTGGGCGTTTGGAAGGTTTGATTGAATTCCGGCACGTTGCCACGCGAAACGCCCAGCGTATTCTGGGTCCATGTCTTGTAGGACGGCAGATAGACCAGGTTGACGCCACCCAGGTCGAGATTGAATTCACCCCAATATTGCCGGAATTTGTTCGTTCCGGTGCCATAGTCGGTTTTGACGGAGGTGAAATTGTCGGGCGTCGGCTGCGTGATCGACACGCCGCCGACATTGGCGACATTGTCCTGAATGGCAACGCCCAGCAGCGCCGAAAATGTGTCCGACGGCGTGAACAGAAGCTTGGCGCGCCCTTCGCTGCTTCGGCGATAACCGCCGATGGCGGAATAATAGCCGTCTTTCGAATATCGGTTGCCAGCCACACGCAGCGCCAGCTTTCCATCGACCAGCGGAATATTCACGGCACCTGAAATCTGCGTCAGATTGTAATTGCCCACCTGCCCCAGCAGATCGACGCCGAATTTCGTCAGGTCGGGATTGCGCGTGTGAATGGCGACGACGCCCGACGTGGCGCTGCGCCCGTACAAGGTGCCTTGCGGGCCGCGCAGCACTTCGACCCGTTCGATGTCGTAGCTGCCGCCGATGCCGTTATAGACACCGTCGACATAGATGGCGGCCGCCGCGGCGGTCGACGTTACGCTGCCCCCGGTGCCGACGTTCGACTGAATGCCGCGGATCGTGAGGCCAGAGGCGGGATTGTCGGTGGCGCCGGTATTGGAGCCTCCGGGGCTTTCGGCTGCGCCGCCAAGGACGCCGGGCACATTGTCAAGGATATTGGCCAAGCTGTAGCGGCCCTGCCTGCTCAGATCTTCGCCGCTGCGCGTGCTGATGGATGCGGCGGTCTTCTGTTCCGTGCTGGTGCGCCGTTCGGCGGTGACGATAATGTCCACCAATGTCCGTCCGTCCGATTGTTGGCTCGCAGATGTGCCGCCAACAGCGGACGTGGAATCCTGACCGAATGCGGCAGACGCAGCCCCCAGGCCGACCATCGATACGGACAGCATCAAACAAATATGCAAACGCATAATCACCTCCCCTAAAACGACCTCTATGGATCTTAATTCTTGTGAACATTGTATAGCTATTTCATCAATATTGTAATCGCATTTAACGCCATGATCGGACTCTTTTCCTTTCCACTCACGTCGAGCAAACTCTGTGAGCTATCCTTGACATCATAGCCTGCGCTACGCAGCCTCTTCACGAGAACATCCGGGTCACGCTTGATGACCACCGCCAGATCCTTGATCGGCGCGTTGGTCGACGCCTCCATGAAACTGCGCAGGCCTTTTTCTCCGCCGCCATCGATTTTCGGCCCGACAGGAATGAAGGTCGCGATGACGATTACTACATAGATGCCGATGATGATGCGTGCCTTGGTCTGTTTGAGATAGCGTTTGAACGCCACGAAATTGGTCGTAACGTGGGCCAGCCCACCGACGATGAAGATCAGTCCCAGATATTGATGCGCATTCTTGCCGATCAGCGTGGCGACGTCGAAAAACATCGCCAGCCCCGTTACGGCTGCCAACAGGAAAGCGCCGATGACCACCGGCGTGGCCCATTCGCGTTTGATAACCATCCTATCGGCTCCCCGCTGGCGGTGGAGACGCAGGTCGGGGCTGTTCCGCAGCGCCCTTGGTGACGAGATCCTTGAAAGGCACCGTCATGGCCTTTGGCGGATTGGGCGGGATGCGCGCGCCATCCCAATGTTCGACCAGCTTGCCATTATCAACGCGCCAGAAGTCGAAGGCGAACGCCTCATAGAATTGGCCGGGATGCTGGGGGTCGGGCAGGTAGGATTTCTTGAGCTGAAACACATGATCGCAGTCGGCCATGATATAATGATAGGGGTCTTCGGCTGGCTGGCCCGGGAGCGGCGGTGGCGGTCCTTCCGCGCCCTTCGCCTTCATCTCCAGCAACAGCTTGAACTCGTCGAGCCCGTGCACGCCGTTCACCTCACCTATGCGGCGCGCGATCGGATTATGCTGGATATAGTCCGGAGCCATCTTCTGATAGGCCAGTTCCGGGTCGTTCTTCATGTCGAACAGGTGGGGCAACGCCTTGTTCGCGGCGATCTGCTGCGCGCTGCAGCCTTGGGCTGACGCCGCGGCCGCGGGCGTGGCTTGCGCCATGGCGATGCCGACAGCGCCCACGCAGGTCAGCAGCCCGGCCGCAATGGCCAGATGCCTGATCGATGGAGCGGACTTTGCGCGAAGGAGATTTGTCATGACCATGTCGCCTGTAGAAAGATGCCGGATAGATAAGCGGGCGTCCGGTTTCAGCCGCCTGGAAGCGGACCACCGGGCGGGGGACCACCGGGAAGGACTGCGCCGGGCGGCGGCGGGGGCATATCCGCCAGCGGCGTGTCCAGCCACTCCAGTATCTTCCTGTTGTGGACGCGATAATAAGCGCCCATCGGCATGGTGATGAGCTTGCCACCCAGCGAAAATTGATCGACGCGCCGGGCCAGCACCAGCACATCATTCTTTGCGCTGCCTACGGCGCACAGGGACTCAAACCTGATGCCGGTCAGGCCGCGCAGCAGGATGTTCACATCCTCCCGCAATGCCGTCAGCCCTTTTTTCAGATCGGTCTGGAACGGGTCGTCGCGATACTGGACGGCATCGTCCATGAGAGAAAGGAGCTTGTCGACGTCCTTGGCCACCAGCGCGTCGGCCCAGGCTCTCACCAGCGCGATCGCCCGCTTTTCTTCCGGCCCCTGGGCAGGCGTCGATTGCGCACGCGCCGCGACCGGGATCGCCGCGGCGGCCGCCACCCCGGCCAATAGCGTTCGGCGCGCGACGCCAGGCGTCATGGCCGTGTCGATCTGCTCGGACATGGCGGTCAATCCTTCCCCTTGGGCGGCGTGCAAACCACCTTGTCCGCGACGACGCCGTCCTTGACCGGGAACACGCAGGTCGGCCGGAACCAGTCATGCTGCCAGGTGAACTCTTCGAACAGGTCCGCGCGGGGATTTTCCGCGCAGTCATAATCGACCAGCTTCACCCCGGAAATACGCTGCCATTTGCGCGTCTTGGTAAATGACTCCTTATAATATTCCGGGTCGGTGAAGGTGGTGACGCTGGTCAGGAAATTGCCGTCGGCGCTCTTGGTCAGGCGTTGCACCATGTGCATCTGGGTTCCGTGGGGATTGCCGACCTCATCCATCTGTCCCTTGCCATTATAGCCGATCGTATCGATGACGAGCGTATCGCCGTCCCAATGCGCGACGGAATTGCCCGAATAGGATGGTTGCAAATCCTTGGGGTGATCCTGATTAAGGTAGATTTTCCGCACTTCCCGATCCTCTTCCTGCACGAACACGAATTTTTCGGGCGTCTGGAGGATCAGGACCGGGCCTTTGGGCGAAATCACACCCTGAATACCGGTCGGTCGGCAGGTCAGATGCGCGCTCGCATTGGCATGGCCTGCCTTGAACAGTTCAAGCCGGGTGGCGGCGAGATCCTGCGCTTCGGGCTTGTAAGGCAGGTCGATGCCCAGCAGGAAGGGAGAGTTGGTCGGAAGATCAGTCCAAGTCCCCTCGAAATTATGCGGGTCAGACGCCGGGCTTGTCGCCTGCGTCTGAGCGACCGCCCCCGACGACGCAGCGCCAGCGACCAGCAGCACGGCCAGAGCAGCACTTGCAGAACGCAAAGCGGAACATATAGGCCCGCGGCGCATGAATGACGTTGTGAAAGCCATCATGATTTACTCCTTCACAGCCGGCAGACCGGCCTGGATGCGATCCAGGCAGACGTCTTCACCACGGCTTGCCTTGGCCTGCCGCCTGTAGGTCACGACGGTTTCCCAAGGACGGGTGAATGTGTCGGGATCTTCAAACCGGATACGGTTTTCCAGCACATCCGGGCTGATCAGCCGGATATGCTCGGTCAGCTTGAGATTACCGCTATGGGGCATACCCGCATTGTCGAGCAGTGTTCGTTCGACCAGATGATCGGTTTCGATGACCAGAACATCCTCTTCCCAATGAGCCTGGGAAAAGCCGGTCGGGACGTCCTCGATTTCCTGGGGACCGGCATCCGCACCTGGCCCGCCAGGACCACCGGGAGGTGGGCCGGGGGGCGCACCGGGCGGCCCACCCGGGGGGCCGCCTGGAGGTCCACCAGGTGGCCCTCCGGGTGGGCCGCCGATGCCAGGCGGCGGGGGTGCTGAGGCATCCTTGTCGAGGCCGCCGGGCAGATAGGCGATCCGCGCCCACCAGTCCCACTGATGCAGGAACACGACCTGCTTGGGCCGGGAGATGATCTCGAACGGATAGTTGACCAGCAACAGCCGCGGCATGCCGAGCGACGAACACCATGTCGCGCTATCGAACGCTGTGTCGCCTTTCGCCCGGTCGGCCTGCCGCGCTTTGTAGATTTTGGCCGCTTCCGGCTTCAGGGGCGGCTCCGTACCATCGGCCGTGCGCAACATGCTTACCGGCTTTTCGATCAGCCAGACGCCGCCGATCTGCTGCTGCGCATTGGATGTTTGGGCGGTCGCGGTTGCCACGATGTCCAAAGGCGCAAACCCGCCTGCCCAGCCCGCCAGCGCTATCGCCGCCGTCCATATGAAGAGATGTGTCTTTCTCATCGGTGCCGTTCTCGCTGTGCAATGATGAATGGGATGAAGTGAGGGATGGCCGGCCTGCCGCCGTTAATGGGGCGGATCGGTCTTGGTGTTGCGACTGAGATAGGCGGACAGCGCATCCAGGTCGGCGTCCGTTATCTCGGTCTTGCGGAATGGCGGCATCGCGTTCAGGCCATTCCTGACGAAGGTGCTGACGATGTCAGGCGTCAGGTCGGTGCGGCTTTCCAGATCGGCCGGGACGCTGCCCTTGTAGCGCTGCCGCAACAGGGCGGTGCCCAGCGGCGTGCGGGAGATGGGCGACAGCTTGTCAGCCGCCTCCTTGCCGCCCGACGGTTGGAAATCGGGCGCGTGACAGCCCGAACACCATTTGCTGTACACCAGATAGCCCTGTCCGACCTTCCCGGGCAGGTTCGACGCCGGGACGACGCCGCCGATCGAGGATTCATAGACCGGCCTGCGGGGCGATTGCGCCTGCGCTGCGCCATCGTCGTGAGTGGACCGGACATAGAGGACAGATCCGACCAGGGCCGTTCCGGCCAGGGCCAGGAGAGGAAAGAGCGCCTTTTTCATGGCCGCGCATCCCGCATATGCCGGGGCCAGATGCCGCTTTTGCCCGGCGCCAGCACCCCCTTGGGATCGATCGCGTCCTTCAGCGTTTCGCAGAATCGGCGGAGCGCATGGTCGTTGAAGGAATATTGATCCATCACCTCGCTCTGGAAAGCGACATGGGTGCGATATTCGCCCCAGCCCTTCGCCGCGCAGGTTTCGACCAGCCGCTTGAACAGCGCGCGATATTTCTGGTTGTTCGCCGCGTCGTCGGTGATCGCCATGGGGTAGGTGAAGATATACGCCTTGGGATAGACCGTGTTGCACAGGCCCCAGCCCAGGAAAGGCGCCCGCATCGGCTCTTCGGCATGGTCGAGCACGACTTCGCGGATGGTCTGTTTCAACGCGAACAGATCGTCCGCCGTCGCCCGGCATACGGGCGAAAAGAAATACATGCCGCGCCGCGTGTCGCCCATGGCCAGGCTGCTGAACGGCCACAGGCTGGGCACGCCCAGCTGCGGACGCAGATCCGGCGCGATATCGTCCAGCTTCAAAGGAAAGCTGTAGGACCAGTCCATGGTAAATTGCGTACCCGCGATCTTTGCGAACCGATCCCGCGCATAGTCGATCGTCGCCTGAGCGATCCTGGCGGGGCCGCGCACATTGCCGGTGACGGTCGATACCGGAATGCCTGCGTCCCTGCCCAGTGTTTCCCAGTCGCCCGGCGATCCGCCGTCACGCTGGCTGAGCAGCATGGCGGCACGCTTCACGACGTCGGGCGCTGCCTGCCCCGGTGCGACCATGGGGCTGCGGATCGGACTGGACACGCTCGACAGATAGAGCAGGCCTTCTTCGCGCATCGCCTGAATGGTGGCGATCAGCGGATACATATCCTCATGCTTGCCCGAACTGACCGTGAACTGGGCTTGCATCTCCGGCTTGCGTGCCAGGGCAAAGCCCATCCGCGTCACGATCCCGAAATTGGACTGGGAAAACAAGCCGTTGATGTAGGGACCATAGCCATAGGGAAAGGCGTGCCACAGCCGATCGTCGGGCAGCGCGCCCATGCCCGTACGCAGCAGCTCGCCATTGGGCAGCACGACCTCCAGCCCCCGCGCGGCGCCGAAATTGTCCCCCATCACGAAGCTGACGCCATGGTCGAGCGCATTGCCGACCGGGCTGCCCCAGCCCGGTTCGGGCGCGGACACCATGAACGGATAGCCGTTTTCCTCGAAGTGCCGATAGAGTTCGATGAAGTTGACGCCGGGTTCCACGACGACATAGCCTTGGTCGACATTGACCTCGACGATCTTGTTCATGCGCTTGAGATCGACGATCACGCAGCCATTCTGGCTGGGCGAGGAGCCGCCATAGCCCAGGTTGCGACCGGTCGAGAAAGTGTAGAGCGGCAGGCCATATGTGTTGGCGATGCGGACGACCTGCTGCACCTGTTCTACATTGGCGGGCGCGACGGCTGCGGACGCCTTCATCTGCAACGCGGGTTCCACAGCAAAGGGGCTGTAGGCGTCATTATACGACGCCAGGTCGGCGTCGCTGGAAAACAGCCAGTCCTTGCCCACCGCCGCTTCAAATTCGCGCAGGGCGTTGGCAAAGCCGGAACTGTTCATGTGGGACGGAAGCACCCTGATCCTACCTTTACATCCTGCATCCTGTAGATCGACGCATGTTTTCTTATGACGGCCCTGGTCGCCGATATTCTGTTCGCTCGCTGTCTATCGATGGGTTTTCGAACCCCGCCTCAACTCCAGTCCTGAAGGATGATGGGCGGCGCGGCGCGGATCCGGGAGAATTTGCCGTCCTTGACGCTGTAGAGGATGATGCCGCGCTGCCGCAGCACCTGCCCCTGTTTCACGGACTTGCCGAAAAGTCCGGAAAGGGCCGTGATCGGCATGTCGCGCACGCACCGGAATTCGCCCAGAAACTGCGCCGCCGAACCATGTTCGTCGGCGATATAGTCTTCGACCGTGATATGTTCGGACACATAATGGGATAGCGTCCGACGGAAATCGACGATGGCTGCGGGACCGGTCAAAGGCGGCACCGTTTCCATCACTACATCCGGATTGTAGAATTGCGCGAAACCAGGATTTTCGGCGTTATACAGCGCGATATAGGTGTCGAACCGTTTGCGCGTGACCATCCTGGACGCCGCAGGCCGCGCCGCCGGAGCGCGCACCGCCGTGGCGGCCAGCGCCATGGCGGGCAATGCGTAGGTCAGCATCTCTCTTCTTGACGTCACGAACGGAACTCCAGCTTAGCGGGGCAATGCGGGCTTTCCCGCCTTCTTGCGATCGAGGCAGTTGTCTTCCAGGAATGGTTCGTCCTGCTGACGCTTGTAGGTCAGCACCGTTTCCCAAGGCCGCGTGAAGTTGGTCGGATCGGTAATGGTGATCCGGTCCTCCAGCGTGTCGCGATCCTTCAACCGGATATGTTCGACCAGTTCGAGCGTGTCGCTGCCCGACACCAGATTGTCCAAAAGCTTGTCGGGCAGAAAACCCAAGGACTTCACGACCAGCGTATCGCCGCTCCATTGTCCGAAACTGGCGCCGTTCATGGAATCCACTTCCGGGCGCTTTTGCGGAACGTCGCGCATGTCGATCTGCCGGAACAGGCGGTTCCATTCGAACGCCATCGTCACCACGCGCTCGCGCTGGATCAGCCGGAAGCGACCGGGGACCAGCATCAATCGGGGCAGCCCCGGCGCGGAACAGGTCGACGCCGTCTGGTCGAAGCTCAGATCCCGCTTGGCCGCGTCCTTTTTGTTCTGCTCATACTGCGCCAGCCCGTCCTTCGTGAAAGGCGGCTTTGCAGCATCGGTCGGGACCAGCGCCGTTTGCGGCGACGCCAGCTTCCATGCGCCTTCCAGATTGACGGACCCCGACGGCGCAGTGGACTGCGCCATCGCCATCGGCGCGCACACCAATCCGGCCAACAGCGCCGTCATGCCCGCATGGCGTCGCAGGGCGGCGCCCAAAATCTGTTTCACCAGGGAACCCTTTTTCACTGTCTTCGCCGTGATCGCGCCATGGGCGCATGCCGACATCAGGACCGCCGATCGATCGGGCGGGGAGCGGCGCGCACATCCTGGCGCCGGGAGGGCTTTTGCCGTTGCAGCAGGTTGCGCCATCACCTGTCGTCCGGTTCCGGGATCAGGCCGAAGGCGCTGCCCCCACCCTCCGACGCCTGAGATTCGCAATTATATTCTTCCAGGACGTTCTTGTCGGGACGCCACGCGAAGGTGCGGACGAACGACCAGGGCGCACTGTACATCTTGGCGTCGTAGACGGTCGCAAAGATTTCCAGCTTGGGCTTGCCATAGTCGATCTTGCGGATGCGATAGACGATCCGGGCATCCTTGGACGCGGGCGTGCCGTCGAAATCCGTCCAGAAGCGATCCTTGTAGTTGGTCGTTTCCACGACCAGCGTGTCGCCTTCCCAATGGCCGATGGAATCGCCCATATAAGCGCGCGGCGCCGACGCATCATGGGTCGTCCGATCGAGGCGAATGGACCAGGCGGCGTGATCCATCGCGAACAGGATCAGAACCTCCTTGTCCGTTTGATAGATCTGGAAGGGATAATAGAGGCCGAACAGCCAGGGTTGCGCGGGCGGCCTGCATTCTCCCGAAGCATTGGAATAGGGCTTGCCATCGACATAGGTCGATTTCACGCGCCGATCGCGAATGCTGCGCCCCAAAGGAGTGAAGGGAACGTCATTGCCGTAGACGTCCCATTCGACGCGCGCGATCGCCGGCTGGTCCTTTGCCCAGGCGCCTTCGAGATTGCGGGGATCGGACGATGGCTTGGGCGCATCGGCAGCCAAGGGCGGATAGAGGTTGCGGATGACGCCCGCTTCCGCCGTAACGCCGAACAACACCCGGCCGCCACCCGGGCCGAAAACCGGAAGGTCGGGATTCTTGGGCAGCGGCGGCGGCCCCTGCATCTTGGAGGGCGGTCCCGACGCCCCGTCAGGTGGCGGCGGCATGCCATCGGCAGGGGGCTGCATACCCCCCGCAGGCGGTTGCACACCGGCGGGCGGCCCCGACTGCGCAAGCGCCCCCTGCGTCGCCGCCATCACGCTCAACGTACCCACCAGCAAGGTCAGGGACCACCGCATCAATTGGCTCGCTTCAATGTCGGCAGGCCAAGATCGGTGGGCAGTTCGCCCTGATTGCCCGGGCCATACAGCACCTTGCCGTTCGCCAGCGTGACGGAGCGCAATGTGCCGCCCGGCTCGCCTGAACGGATCGGCGCGATGACGACTTTCAGCTTGTCGCCGACCTTGAACATTTCAGGCTTCCAACCCAATCGCCGCGCCAGGCCTGGCGAACCGGATTTTATGGCCCATTCGACCATTCCACCTTTACCATTGGGGATGACGACCTGAAGAAAACAATGGGGGTTCATCCATTGCAGTTTCTTGAGGGTTCCGTTGAGTGTAACGGTTTTATTATAGTCGTAATTAGCGGTCGAATGATGGGAGATCGCTTGCGACCCCACCGTCATCGCGGCTACCGCAAATACCAGTTTCAAATATTGTTTCATGGCTTTGCAGAATCCATATCCCAAAACTTCGATCAGAGCGCGAATGTTTCGCACATAATCGATGATACGCTATCGATCATATATTATATGTATTGAGTGCTTAGGCATAGCGCCGTACATTTCCGCACTCAAACATCTTTACATAACTTTACGTCCATATCTTCAGAAGTCTGCCGCCAGGACTACGCCGAATGTTCTGGGGTCAGCATATCTGGCGATGACGATATTGGCCGGAGGAGGACCACCGGGCGTGCCGACTCCCGGAACGACCGATCCCGTCTGGATGTAGCGGCGGTCGCCGATATTGCGGACATAGGCGGTGATCGAATAGCGACCGGCGATGGTCCAGGTTGCATGAGCGTTGGCGACGAATTGATCGTCGACCCGAACCGACGGCGCCAGCCCATTGGCGATATCGACCTGACTAAGATAGGTAAAGTCGTAGCCGGAGCGATAGATGCCATCGACGCCAAGTTCGAGGATATGATTATCCGCAAGATCGATATGTCGAATATAGGAAATATTGGCAGTGACCGGCGATATACCGGCAATTTTTTCCTGTGCGATATTGCTCGCAAAGTTGGCCGTCTTATCTTTGAACTTGGCATCAGTGTAGACGATGTTGAAACCGATCCTGTCATTGGGACTGGGTCGGAATGCCGCCTCCAACTCGGCACCCTTTATTTCCGCCTTCGATGTCAGGGTCACGAGGTTGAGCGTGGGGTCGCCGGGCGGGGCCACATTGACGCCACCGACCTGATAGCCGCCATAGCGATAATAATAGATCGCGCCATTGAGCTGGAGCGTGTTGCCGAACAGGCGGTTCTTCGTCCCGATTTCATAGGCCGTCAGCGTTTCGGTATCGAAGTCAGCGATATAGGGCCCGGCCGCCCCGGAGGTGACGTTGATGTCGCCCGGCAGAAATCCAGTCGATACAGAGGCATAGACCAGATTTTCCGGCGTGAGGTCATGTTCGACGCGCAGCTTGAACGTCATATTGTTGAACACGCGCTTGCTGGTATCCGGCCGCACCTGCAACGTTACGGGAATGCTCGTCGGCGGAAAGGTGGAAAGGTCCGAGACGATGGACGTATAATCCTGATCCGTCGTAATCTTCGTATGGTCGTAGCGAATGCCTGCGGTCAATCGGGTCTGATCCGTAAAGGAAAAGCTACCCTCTCCAAAGACTCCCAGATCCGTCGTCAGCTTCTTGTTAAGCGTCGACTCATAGCTCAGATTATAGACTCCATCGGTAGGAAGCCCCTCTGGCGGCACGACCACGCCCGGCACCGTCGGCGGCGCAGCGGGCGCTGGCGTCTGATTTTCGACCAGATTATGATTGCGAAGGTCGTTGCGGTAATAATATCCGCCGACCTGCCACTTCAAACGGGAAGTGCCGCTGGACGCGAGACGCAGTTCCTGGGTCAGGAAATGATCGCGAGGCGTTTCGATCGTTTGGCGGATCAGCAATCCGCCCTGCGTAAAGGCTTGCCCACTCTGTTCCCATGTGCGGAATGCAGGGATATAGGTCAATGCAGCTGCGCCCAAGTCCCAGTCGAGTTGCGCCCAATACATGCGGAACTTGTTTTTGGCGTCGCCGATCGGGACATCGCTATAGGTCAGCTTGCCGGGCGACAGCACCTGCCCGTTGATCTCGCCCGAATGCGTTTCGTTATCCTGGAATGCAAAGCCTGCCAGCAACGAGAAATTATCGGTCGGCGCGTACAGCGCCTTGATCCTGCCCTCTGTCGTGGAAATCGCATCACCGTCTTTGGCGTAATAGCCATCGCGGCTATAATAATTGCCGGACGCGCGTACGGCAAAATGCTCGCCGACAGGGATGTTGATGGCGCCGGTGACATGCGCCAGATCGGCAGTACCGACCTCCGCTGCCGCGTTGCCGCCCCATTGACCGACCAGTGGATCGCGCGTGTGGATCGCGATCACGCCTGCAGTCGCACTGCGACCATATAATGTACCCTGCGGACCGCGCAGCACTTCGACCCGACCGATATCATAGGCGCCACCAATGCCCCCGGCGATATCATCGGTGTAGATGGCGGTGGCAGGCACCGTCGAATTGATGCTGCCGCCCAGGGGCGCGTTCGAACCGATCCCCCGGATCGAAATCCCCGTGCCTGGCGTGTCGGTGCCGGCACCAGCGGCACCGACATCGGCGCCCCCCGCCACGCCGGGCACATCTTCCAATATCTGGCGAAGGGTGAATTTTCCTTCCTTTTGCAACTGTCCGCCCTGACGGACACTGACCGATGCAGCCGTATTCTGAAGAGATTCCATACGGCGTTCCGCCGTGACGATAATCTCATCCAGGGCGGTGGTCGGACGCGTCGCCGCCGTCTGCGCATGGGAAGGCATCGCAGCCATGCCCACGATCGCCGTGCCGACGAGCGACGCCATCCGCACCGACATCACATGCTTATGAGGTCGGGCAAGATCGCGAACGATGCGCATTGGCGGATTCGAAACCACCACGGCTTTCAGCGATTGCTCGACCTTTTCAGTCTTCAATTTCATGATCATCCGCCCCTACAGATTATAATTTGTCGCGCTCTCAATAGGCGCGTTTTTATATTTCACGTCACTACGTGCTCAACCAGCCCGCAATTACGAAAACAGTATCCATTTTAATGTTCAAATATTATCTATTGATATTCAATCAATATTGGTTTTGCCTGTTTCAGCAATGTGCAATGAGGTTTCATTGTTTTAAGGTGCAAGCCTGATGGCTGGCAAAACTTGCAAACCGGATCGATCGTCGGCCGATATCGGGGACGCCCAATTCACCACGATCGAACGCGGATGCGAACGATATCGCATCGCCAAAGCCAGCTCCTCTCTGCCGGGATCAATGACCCGATCATTCTTATATTGAACCATGTGGTCATATTTGACCTTATTAGTCAATTGAAATTTGGACGTAAGCCGCACGACATGGATAGCGAGAATATAAGCTCTTTTGCGTGGGCATGGCTTTAAGCGCTGGGGCAATGATATTATCGCAGAGAGCGCGCACGATGCGCCGTCGCCCTTCCCCAACGTGGTTCGGGCGCCGACATGACTGCCGACGCCCGTTGTGGCTGTTGCGGTAGGATGGACCGTTCAGGCGAGCGGGTAGGAATAGCCGATCCAGCGGCCCAGAAAGACGATGAGGATCCAGAGCGTCAGCGAACTGATGCCCGCGACCTTTGCAGCGGTGGGGGTGGGCAGGCGGTCGTCCCACTCGCCGATCTTGCGATAGGCGGTCAGGTGGAAGATGCCCATGTTGATGCCCGCGATGACGATGGCGACCAGCTTGAAGCGGAACGGCATGCTTTCATAATAGCCGGTCGCGTTGGACAGGAAGAGCAGCGAGCCGGTGATGATCGCAAAGGCGAAGGCCACCCAGGTAAAGGGCAGCATGTCCACGATCAGCTGACGCGCGCCGCGACGGTGCGAGGAAAAGCCGATGAGCCGCAGATCGACGATGGCGATCGTGCCCACGACGATGGCGATCATCAGCACATGGGTGCTTTCGATCCAGGGGAAGAGCGTCCCGCTCTCGCGGATCGCCGTGCCGATCGCCGAATCATATAGCGTCTGCATCAGGCCGCCCTGGGTTTCGAGGCTGGGAACCATGGGATATTCTCCGGACAGATGGGATTATTGGTAGTAGGCGATCCAGCGTCCGCAGAAGACGACCATCATCCAGATCGCGAGCGAGGCCCAGGCCATCGGCTTGATCAGCCGGGCCGCGCGGGCATGTTCGATCCGATAATCGGGATGCAGGATGGGATAGCGGAACAGCAAAGTCAGGGTGAAGCCGGTAAGGACCAGCGCCATCTTGACCCAGAAGACCAGGTTCGTGAGCACGCGATAGGGTTCGGCCAGGCCCAGCACGAAACCCGACGTCAGCAGCACGGCCAAGCCCGACCACATCCAGGGGAGATGGCGCTTGACCACGCCGCGCGGCGTTTCATCGGTGGCGAGCACGCCCGCCAGGCGCAGGTCCATCACGATGGCCGCGCCGATCACCGCGGCGATCGCGACGATATGGACGCTCTGCACCGCAGGGACGATCCATGCGGTTTCGCGCAGGCCCGTGCTGATCGCGGTGCCGTAGAGACTTTGAGCAAATTTTTCGACTGACATGTCGGGGTTCCTCGCGGCTGGGGCGGACGTGTCGATTTCGATCGAAACGCGTGCATTGCAGAGCTTTTCAAGAAAAGCCGCTCTGCACGCGCCGTCGAAACCAGCCGGTTACGGCTGATTGCCGGGGGGCGGCGGCATCATAGCTGCCGGAGGCATGGCACCTGGAGGCGGACCACCGGGAGGCATGGCACCGGTCGGCGGCATGCCCGGACCGCCGACGCCCGATGGCTTCTGGCTCAGGTCCCAATGCTCGACCAGCTTGCCGTCCTTTACCCGGAACATGTTGAAGATATAGGATTGCTGGACCTTGCCGGTCGCTGGATCTGGCATCTCGCGCGATGTCAGCATCATGACCAGATCATTTTCCGCCATGATCGCGATCGGCTTGGCCGGTGGCGGGGCTTTCATCGCCGGCATGGACTGGAACATATGCACCAGCTTGTCGCGCCCGTTACCGGTCCCCCCTTCATCGGCGAACGCGGCGGCATGCTGAATATAGTTGGGGCTGATATAGCGTTCGGCGATGCCCTGGATGCGCGCCTTCATGGCGTTTGCGGCATCGGCGTCGTCCAGCGCCTTGTAGAAATCGACCACGACTTTCCGGTTGGCGGCTTCCGCGGGTGTTTCATGAGCGCTGGCGGGCGAAACGGCGGCCAGCATCGCCGCTAGCGATATGCCAATCCCCGCCCATGTGCCAAAGCGTGTCGATATGCGCATGACGTCTCTCCTGTACGATCGGCTTTCGATAGAGCCTTCAAGGTTCATCCCCGAAGATGTCGTCCGGGGCGGTATGGCAATTCACTCAACGGGTTCGGGCACCAGCCCTGCATCGACCGGGACACCAGGATCGCCGACTTGCTCTTCGCAATTATATTCGGAGAATACAGCCTGATGGGGAACCCATCCGAAGGTGCGCACGATCGACCATGACTTGGTGTAATAGGTCGGGTCGAAGACCGTAGTGGCGATCTCCAAAAACGGTGTCTCGTCCCCATTGCTGACCCTGCGGATGCGCTGGATCAGCTTGCCGTTGGCCGACAGCGGCGTACCATCGACGTCGAGCCAGATGGCCTGCTTGAAGTCGGTCGTCTCGACCACCAGCGTGTCACCGTCCCAATGGCCCACAGACTTGCCCATATATTGTTTCTGCGCAGGCAGCGGCATCGCCTGGGGATCGAGCGTGATGTTCCAGCGGCCGTGATATTCCTCGAACAGGAACGAGACATAGTCCTTGCCCTGCGTGATCAGGAACGGGAAGTTGAGATCATATTGCCATTGCGCACCGGGCGGACGGCATATGGCCGATGCGTTGATAAAGGGCTTGCCGTCGGCCAGCGACTTGACGCGGCGGGCAATGACCTTCGCCCCCTCCATCGTATAGGGCAATGCTGCCCCATACATGTCCTTTTGCGACCGAAATTCGAGGATCTGGTTGTGAAACCAAGTCCCCTGAAAATCGCGCGGATCCGATGAAGGCATAACCGATCCTGCGGGCAATGGTGGCCGCGGGGGCAAAGCGCCGGGCGTGGGCGGCGGCAAGTCGGCGACGATCTTCTGCGCGGGCGTCAATACAGGACCAGGCGGCATGCCGGGAATGCCGCCGGGCGGTGCGCCACCTGCGCCGGGGGCAGCTTAAGCCCGCCGGCCGGGGGCGGCCCCGGCGGCGGCGAAGCTGGCTGGGCAAAGGTTGCGCTGCCGGTCGCCAAGGCGAGCGCGATCGTGGCAGCCCGCGCCAACGTCAACGGGCGACAAGTGACCGAAAGGGCGAATGGGATCATGCGGAAAGGCTCCAGATCAGATGGCGGCCGCGTCACTTGGGGAAGGCGGACTGCTTGGCGTCGATGCGATCAAGGCAGACATCTTCGGGGAAAATCGCGTCGGGCTGGCGCTTGTAGGTGACGACGGCGTCCCACGGTTTGGTGAAATAGTCGGGATCCTCGATCGTGATCCGGTCTTCCAGCGTGTTCGCGTCGATCAGGCGATAGCGTTCGGTGACCTTGAGGTCGTAGCCATGGGGCACGAGATCGTCGATCAGGGTCCGGTCAGACGCACCTTCCATGACGGACACCAAAGTGTCGCCTTCCCAATGGCCCTTGGACTTGCCGGTCATGGTGGGCACCAGCCCCTGCCCCATCAGGTCGGGCTGCGGCGGGACGCCGACATTGATCTGCCGCAGCGCGCGGTTCCATTCATAATCGAAGGTCACGACATTCTGCCGGTTCCAGATCTTGAACCGCATCGGCGTCAGCGCCAGGCGTGGCACGCCAGGATTGGAGCAGCGCGACAGGGTGATGTCGTAATCGTCAAACTTGCCCTTTACCTTAAGTGCCTTGTTCGCGTCATAGGCCTTGCGCCCTTCCGCGGTGAAGGGAATGGCGCCGGACACCGGCTTCAGGATGGTGGTGGGCGTCGCGATCTTCCATACGCCCTCCAGCTGGGGTGGCGAACCCTGGGCCGCACCGACGGTGGCGATGGAGAGCGCCATGCCGGTCAGCACGGCGCGCAGGGCGATGTGGCGCTTCCTGTCGATGCCCATGTCGCCTCTTTCAATTACCGCCGGCACGGGCGGCTTCGCTGTCGGAGAAAGTCCGGCCGTCCGATAGCTTGAGGCTGGACATCGCACCGCCCGGCTGGCCGCCGGTATTGGGATGATAGGTCACCTTGACCTTCTCGCCGCGCTTGAAGTCGCGAGGCACGAAACCCTGTTTGGAGAACATCAGCGGACTGCCGCTGACGACCGACATTTCCTTGGGCTTGCCCTTCTCCAGATAGATCAGCACCATGGAGGAATGCGGCGCGCCCCAGCGAAATTCCTTCAGCGTGCCTTCGGCGCTGAGCGTCCGGCTCATATCGTAGGCCGCGAAGCTATGATGCGCGAGCGCGGAGCCGGTCATTGCACCGACGCCGACAGCCGCGACCGCCCCTAAGCACCAATATGATTTGAACATATTCATTCTGCAGCTCCAAACCAGCGATCTAGCGGATCGTCCTAATGCTATTATGTGCAACAGAGCCAGGGGCGGAAAAAAGCGCGTCCGGCCATCAATGGCGGACTTGGCAGCATGACCCATTCTAATGCCCCCTGATCATGGCGCTTCACGGAGTGCCACATATTAAGGGGACACGACCTGAGAGCCACGCTCGCTATCCTACTCCCGAACACTTATTGCCTTTCGGGATTGACTAAACCGTGCAAAGATGACTGTCTAGTCTAAATCTTTAGGATGTTAGGGGATTTCGCATCTTTTGCGTCACCAGAGAGAAACGAGCAAATTCCATGGATAAAATGCCGCCACCAATATAAGCAAGAGCGGCGGTAGAGAGCCGGATAATCGAAATGGACCTATACGAAACCAACTTGGAGAGGTTGCCCCATATTCTGCTCATCGACGATGATCGCGAGCTTACCGATATGCTTGCCGAGTATCTGACCGGCGAAAATTTTCGCGTGGATGCGGTGAACGACAGCGAGAAAGGCGGCGTCGAAGCCTTGTCCGGTCGCTATGATATCATAGTGCTCGACGTCATGATGCCCCGCCGCTCCGGCATCGAAATATTGGAGCATATTCGACAGTCGAGCGATGTACCGATTTTGCTGCTGACCGCACGCGGAGAAGAAATCGACCGGATTTCCGGACTTGATCTGGGCGCGGACGATTATGTGCCAAAGCCCTGCTCGCCAGGCGAACTGGTCGCACGCCTACGGGCTATATTGCGGCGGGTTTCCAAGAATCAGGACCGCGGCGGGGTCACCGAGCCAGTCGTCATCGGCCATCTCAAACTTTGGACCAAAATCCGAAAGGCCCAGTGGCACAATGTACCGCTCGACCTGACGGGCGCCGAATTCAGCCTTTTGGAAGAACTGGCGCGCCATGCCGGTCAGATCGTCAGCAAGCAGCACCTCTCGCTTAACGCACTTGGTCGAGCACTGACTCCCTATGACCGACGCATCGATGTCCATATGAGCAGCATCCGCCACAAATTGGGGCCAAGACCCGACGGCCATCCCTGGATCGTGGGCGTGCGTGGTCTGGGTTATCAGTTGGCGAGTGAGTAGGTCGCCCATGTGGTCGCTCGCCCCCATTCGCCCCGGTCGGTTGTTCTGGAAACTGTTCGTCGCCTTCACATTGGCCACGGGTACGTCATTCCTTGGCGGCATCGGCCTGCTGATGGTGACCAAGCCGCTGATCGAGCCATTTGGCGCTTTGGACGGAACACAGGCATCTGGAAAAGGCGTCGAGCCACAATTGCCTGCGGGTCGCGCGTCGGCATTGAAAGGCGGCATCGGCCTGTTTCGAAGTGACGGGACGTGGCTTGCAGGCGCACGCGAAGCGGCGTGGGGCGAAAGCCTGCCGATCGAACTGACGACCCGCGATGGCGTTCGCTATCGCCTCATGGTGCACGCCAGTGGCGTGTCCCCGTTCGACAGGACATATCCGCTGGTGATCGGCGCGTTGGTAAGCCTGTTCTTCAGCGCGGCCGTCGCCTGGTATATTGCGCGCCCCCTGACACTTCTCAGTCAGGGCTTCGAAGCGGTCGGAGCCGGTCAACTTGCGACCCGCGTGCATCCCTTGGTGGGAAAGCGACGTGACGAGATCGCCGACCTGACCCGCGAATTCGATGGCATGGCCGCCGAACTGCAACAGCTTATGACGGCGCAGGAACGGCTAATGCACGATATTTCCCACGAGCTTCGTTCGCCGCTCGCGCGCCTTCAGGTCGCTATCGGCTTGTTTCACCAATCCCCGGAAAAATTGCCGGATATGCTGGCAAGGGTGAAGCATGAGGCGGAACGGCTCGACCAACTGATCGGCGAACTGTTGACACTGGCCCGGCTCAAGTCGGGCGCCCCCGACATCGCGCCTGCGCCGGTCGATATCATCGACCTGCTTGCCTCCATCGTCGACGACGCCAATTTCGAGGCCCACGCAAAAGATTGCGCGGTCTATCTCACGGCTCCAGCATCGTTCGTGACCGTCGCGCAAGGCGAATTGCTGTACCGCGCTTTCGAAAATATCATTCGCAATGCCGTCAAATTCTCGCCCGCCAAAGCCCGGATCGATGTCTTCGCCGAAGAGGACGATCAGAATTTGCGCGTGCGCGTCGTGGATCAGGGATCAGGCGTGCCTGACGATATCATCCACGAGATATTCGAACCGTTCAAGCGCGCCGAAAACGATGCCTCGGTCGGCGCGGTCGGCTTTGGCCTTGGCCTCGCCATCGCGCGCTTCGCCATCGAGCGCCATGGCGGTATCATAACGGCGAAATCGGATGGCGGCCTGACGATCATAATAGACCTTCCGCGCAGAAGCGAAACGTATTGAAAAATCATAGGACTGCGTCAGCAAGGGCCATAATCCTTTCGCACGCCGATCATGCCACGGATCGGTCGGGATCGAGATCGTTCAAGGCGCGATCCCATGGCAGATTGTCAGCGAAACGCCGGGCAAAAAAATCGACAAGCAATTTCACTTTGAGCGCGCCACGATGCGTGGTCGGATAGGTCGCGCGCAATTCAAGCTGCGGATGCAATTCGTAGCGGGGCAATAACGGCACCAACACGCCGTTGATCAGATCGTCGCCGCAAACGAGCGTCGGCAGACAACTGATCCCCGATCCCGAACGGGCAAAATCATGGAGGAGATGCACCGAATTGCTGCGAAGCTTCGCCACGAGATCGACCGCCGTCTCTTCACCCCCGGCATTGCGAAATATCAAACGATGCCGTGTCGGATTGCCCGAATAAAGACCCAGTTCATGGGCTGCAAGCTCCGCTGGCAAGAAAGGCGTCCCATGTTTTTCCAGATAGTCCGGGGATGCGCAGAATATTCGGCGAACCGGGAATAGTGGGCGTTCGATGACATTTTCGGCTCGTGACCGAAAAATTTGAAAAACGACATCGCAGGCCTCTTCCGCAGGATTGACCATCTTGTCGCTGACCACGACGTCCAGACTGATATCTGGATATGTATCGCAGAAATCTTTCAATGCGCGCCCGAAATGCCCACTCGCAAAACCAGGCAGCACCTGAATGCGCAATGTCCCGGCCAGGCTGCCATGCGCAAGCCGCATGCGATCGGTAACCAATTCCATCCGGGTGACGAGATCGGCGCATTCTTCAAATACCGCATGCCCTACCTCCGAAAGCACGACCATCCGCGTGGAACGATGGAACAACGACGCCTGGACATATTTTTCCAGCTGCTTGATGCGGCTGCTCACGACGGACGGACACAGCCCCAGCTGACGCGCGGCATTGCTGAAATTCTGCGTTTCCGCGACGCGGACGAACGCCTGCAAACACAGAAATCTCTCCACCATCCTTCTCCTTTGAGCGAAGCCGCCAGAAGCTAAATACTCAATAAATAAACGAATCGTTCATATTTGACCATTTTGTATAATATATGCGCATATCCGGCTGGGCAAATGAACGGGAGAGGAAGAATGCAATGCGGTTGATGACACCGATATTGGCTGTTTTCGCGCTGATCGCCGCGCAAATCCCCGTCCATGCGTTGGACAATGGCGTGGCGCAAACGCCGCCGATGGGTTGGAACAGCTGGAATAAATTTGGCTGTGACGTATCGGAACGGCTGATACGTGAAACCGCCGACGCGATGGTCCAATCGGGCATGCGCGATGCCGGCTATCAATATGTCATCATAGACGATTGCTGGCAGGTCGCGCGGAGCGCGGATGGCACGCTGGTGGCTGACCCGCTTAGATTTCCGTCGGGTATGAAAGCCCTGGCCGACTATGTTCATGCACGCGGCCTAAAATTCGGCCTCTATTCGGCAGCGAGCGACCGCACATGTCAAGGGCGGCCGGGCAGTCGCGGCCATGAAGCGCAAGATGCCCGTAGCTTTGCGCAATGGGGTGTCGATTACCTCAAATATGACTGGTGCACTTTTGAAAAGATGGATGCCCCGAGCGCTTACGCAAAGATGCGCGACGCGCTGTTGGCGACCGGTCGACCGATCCTGTTCAGCATCTGCGAATGGGGGCAATCGAAGCCAGCCAGTTGGGCAGCAACGGTCGGCAATATGTGGCGCACGACAGGCGACATTGCGGACGCTTTCGATCGTGAAGCCATGAAGGGACCGCCGCCGGGCCAGCCGGGCGGAACCCTGCCCCCTCCGCCCGGAATGGCCGGATTGCCTGCTGGCGCTCCGCGCCTGCCACCGGGCACCGTCCTGCCGGAAATGGGTTTGGGCGTATTGCAGATACTCGATCGCCAGGCAGGGCTGGCCCGCTTTGCCGGCCCTGGAGGATGGAACGATCCCGACATGCTCGAAGTCGGCAATGGCGGCATGACAGACGATGAATATCGGGCGCATTTCGCACTCTGGGCTATCCTCGGCGCGCCGCTGATCGCGGGCAACGACGTGCGTAATATGGACGCCAAAACGCACGCTATCCTCACCAACGCTGCCGTTATCCGTGTCAGTCAGGATCGGGTAGGCAAAGCAGGCGACCGTCTAGCCCGCATCGGTGACGCCGACATTTGGGGACGCCGTCTGGAAAATGGCGGTTTGGCCACGGCGCTCCTCAATCGGGGAACGACATCTATGGAAATCAGGATCGACGCCAAATTGCTGGGATTGGCATCGGGCACATGGAGGCTGCGCGATCTGTGGAACGACAGGGATCTTGGAACGCTGGGCGATTTTCGCGCCTTCGTCGTCGCACCGCATAGCGCCCTGATGCTGACAATTATCCCTGACGGTTAAATTCTGTTTTGACCATGATCGGAAGCGTGGGTCGCGACCTCCCGACCAGGAGCAGCGATCTTCCGGTAAAAGGCGTCGTGCAAAGCTGCCCGGCGTGCCGGAATGACCCGGCAGCCGGACAGTAAGATGCAGAGGTGCAGCCCTGCATCTATCCTAACGCCGCTCAGTCCCGCACCGCGCCGCCGGTGACTGGGCGAACCGCGACGGATCGGAAGAAATCAAGTTTGCGCGCGTCCGGCCACTTGCCTGGACCGGCAACCTTGCCCAGTTCCAGCAATGTCCGGCTGGACGGGTCATATAGCGGCCAGCGCAAATCGGTGGTGTTGGGATCGCCGGTGCGCGCGAACGCCACAAGCGAACGCGTCATCGCCCGGCTGAATGCCCTATCCGCGCTTGTCCAAGCACGGGTCGGGCGGAACTGGTTGAAACTGTCGAGTGTACCGAGCCAGAATGGCACTTCGGATGTGTGATAGGCTCCCGCCGTCACCGGATCCATATCGCTCAGAACGACCCCGGGCGCAAAGCTGTGCGCGCGCGAAAACTCGTAGCTGAATATCTTCGACCGTCCGTGCGCCGCCTGCGCCCGCGCCCAACTGTCCATCCCGACCGCCATCGTGCCATCACGATCGGCCAGGCGCGCTTGTGTCCGCGCCTGTTCGTCATTCGATGCCGGATATAGCGCCATGAACGTCGACAGCTGCGCGCCGAATTTCGCCTTCGCTTTGGCGCGATAGTCTTCCAGCCCTTGGATCGGCCCAAGCCCGCCAAAGGATTCGTCATGCGTGAAGCCGAGCAACAGCGGCACATCATTCTGTGCCGATCGCGCGAAAATCTGCTCGACACTGTACGGGAAAAAATACCCGTCCTGCACCGGACCGATCTTTGGACCATCGGCGACCCGGGGCACCACGATCTTGTCGGCCGGCAGGGCGCGAAGCTCGGCGATCGACTTGGCCCGCAAATAGGTCTGCAGCTTGACCCCCTCCTGCTCCGCATCCGGCAAAGGCGCCATCGCGCTCGGCCCGTCAAGCACCGCGCCGCTCATACCGGCGGCACGATGAAACAGGCCGCGTGCGAGGGGAGAGGCCTGTAGCGCGCCCACCGACATGGAGCCTGCGGACTGGCCTGCAATCGTCACATTGTCGGGATCGCCGCCGAACCGTGCGATGTTGCGCCGGACCCATTGCAACGCCGCGATCTGATCGAGAAAAGCATAGTTGCCCGATGACTTGTGCGCAGATTCCGCCGATAGTTCGGGATGCGCAAGAAAGCCCAGCGCGCCCAGGCGATAGTTGAAATTGACGAAGACCGCGCCTTCGCGACTGACCGCTTCGCCGCCATAAAGCGCCATGCTGGACGATCCGACATAGAAGCCGCCGCCGTGGATATAGACGATGACCGGTGCCTTCTTGCGCGCAGCGGTCGTCCAGATGTTGAGATAGAGGCAATCCTCGCTGGTTATTTCCGCGCCGGCATATTGATTGGTCATCACCCCGCGCTGTGGCTGCATGCATTGCGGGGCAAAATGATCCGCATGATAGGTGCCGTTCCAGCGCGCGGCGGGTTGCGGATCACGCCAGCGCAGGTCGCGCACAGGCGGCGCTGCATAGGGAATGCCGAGATAAGCCTGCCCGCCCGACGGCAATGCAACCCCTTCGATCGCTCCCTGATCGAGGGTAACATGCGGGGGTTGCGCGACTGGCGGCGCCGCAGTCGCCAGCCCAGCCTGCGCCGCCAGCCCCATGGCCATCAGAGAGGTCGGAATGCGGATAATATTCTCCTAACGCCAGATCATAGGAAAAACTCGCCCTGCGCCCCTTGCCGTGAAAGGCGGGGACGCAGGGCAGGACGCTTTAGAATTTGAAACGCACGCCGCCTCTGTACGTCCGGCCCATCAGGTCGTAATAGGCGCTGCCCGGCGCGGGCAGTGGCGGATCCTTGTCGAACACATTGTCGACGTTGAAGTAGATGGTGAACTGCTTTTCAGCACCAAAGGCATAGCGAGCGCCGAGGTCCAGATAGGCGACGGCCGGGATGTCATTGTTGGTGATGCTGGTGGTCAGCGCCGGGTTGTAGTTCGCATCATCCGGCCCGTAGAGACCGTTATTCTGCTTCGACTTCGACACCCATCGCGCATTGGCGTTGAGGCCGAGGCCACCAATCTCATAATCCAGCGTCACATTGACCAGCCATTTCGGCAGGCCCGCCGGACCGCCAAACTGGGCACCAGTCTGACCGGCACGGTCGATGCCATTGGGAAATAGCGTCGAGACATCATTGGAGGATTCGAACGTCATGACATGCGTGGCCAGCACGTCGGCTTCAGCGCCTTGCTCAGCCGGGATATCGCCAGCACCGCCCCCGCGTCGATAAAATGCTCGCCCTCGGCGCGCTCAAACACGGCCTGGACATAGCCCTTCACCCGCTTGGCCGTCTCGATCGACCCGCGCTTTTCGATCTTCCGCAGTTCGCGCAGGATCATCGGTCCATCGATGTCGGCAATGGGCATCCGCCCGATCGATGGATAGAGGTCTTTCTCCATCCGGAACCGCACGCGGCTGGCGTGAGCGGCTGACCAGCCGGGCAACTCGTCCGCCATCCATTCTTCGGCGATCGCCTTGAACGTCGCCCCAGCCGCTGCGATCGCCGCCTGCTTCGCCTTTTCGGCCTCAACGACAGGATCCTTGCCCGCGCGCACAAGCGCCCGCGCTGCGTCGCGCCGGTCGCGCGCCTCGGCCAGCGAGACGTCCGGGAACAGGCCGAACGTCAGCCGCTTTTCCGTCTTCCCGATTCGATATTTGAACCGCCAGGACTTCGCGCCCTTCGTCGTGACGAACAGATGCAGCCCGCCAGAATCAGCGAGCTTATAGTCCCGCTCACCCGGCTTGGCGTTCTTCACTTCGGCGACGGTCAGAGCCACGATGCCCCCACGGTTCTAAAAATGCCCCCACCCATGCCCCCCGGTGAGGCGCGCTAGGGTGAGATGACGTGAGATAATGCGTATCTCGCAGCCACGGAAAAGCCTATAGCGCAAATGCACTATGAGAACAAATGGAGATCATGATTGGGAAATATGGTGGGCCCGGCAGGACTTGAACCCGCAACCTATCCGTTATGAGCGGACAGCTCTAACCAGTTGAGCTACAGGCCCCACCTGCGCAGCCGATAGGCAGCATTAGGCGGCTTTGCAAGCCCGTCCGTGCACAGGAACGGCGGCGATGAATTGATCCAGGCTGGCGGGGGTTACGCCGCGGCGCGCAAGATGCGCCAATACCCCGTCCCACCACGCGTAAAAGCCGGTGCGGTCTGCTTCATCGCGGACATAGGGCGTGTGCCCCGGCTCCAATGTCGGCGAATGAAAGCTGAAATTCAGTACAGGCACCCCTTCGCCGATCAGCGCGTCGATCGCGGCGATGGCTTCGTGCAGCGGCACCCCCTCGGGCGTCAGGGGAATGCGGCTGAGCATCCTGGCGCGCGACAGGGCGCCTGCGATCGGCCCCATCGCCTGCACGGCGCGGTACAACCGCTCGCCCCCGCCCCGCAACAAGCCGGCAAAGGCGGTGGACAGCGGCAGTTCGATCAGCGACCGCGTCGGCCCCGCCCAATAGGGATGCTGCGGTAGCCCGTGGAAATTCGGGCCATGCTGGTGGCTGTAGTCGAAGCGGCAGCGCACCGAACTGTCGAGGCGAAAGCCCGCCGCTTCCAGCAATCGCGCACTGTTGGGTCCGACCCCGTAGCGCCCGGCGCGATAGGCGATCGGACGACGCCCGAAGCGCTGCTCCATCCGCGCGCACAGCGCCTCCAACTTGGCGCGCTCCACCTCTTCGGGCAGAAAGCCGACATAGCTGTTGGCGGCGTTCACCGCCTCCACATGCGGCGGGTTGACCCAGGGATGGAGATGCGCGCCGATATCGGCGGTGCCATCGCTCGCCCACTGGCCCATCATCGCGGCGGCCGCGTCATTATCGACCACCGGATAATCGGTGACATAGATCGGCTTCACCCCGGCGGCCGCGAAATAGGCCTGGCCCCGCGCCATCCCGGCCAATGCCGTCACCCCATGACCGGTGCGGCTGAACGGCGCATCCCAGTCGAACTCTTCCTCGGTATCGACGAACAGCATGAAGCGCGTGCCGAACGCCGGGTCGAGCGCAATCATATCCTGCGCCAGCGGCGGCTGGAGCAAATTGCCATCATGAAGGTCGTCAGTCATGCCCGACGTCTATCGCCCAATGGTTGCGATAGGGTTTCGCCGATCGTCAGGCGTGATCGGCCATGCCGCCTGCCGCCGCGACGGCAGGAATGGTTAGCAGCAACCGCGCCGGTTCGATCGCCAGCCCGCCACCGCATGTCGCCGCCAGTCCACGAATCAAACGCAACGAAAAGCCCAGCCCCAGCAGCGGCCCATCGGCCCAGTCGCCCCGCGCATCATAGCCCGGATCGAGCAATTGCGCTTCCTCCATGCCGGAGAGGGTCGATGGCCGATCGACAGCAAACACCACCCGGCCCGCGCCGCCATCAGGCTGGAACCAGCAGGCGCCCGTCACCGCTTCGTCCGGTGCCGCCACGGAGACGGCCGTGCGCAGCAGATGCTGCACCATCCGTTCGCCCTGCACCGGGTCGATCCGCACCTGCGGCAATCCGGGCGCGATAACGATATCGATAGGCACGTCGCCCTGGTCGCGAAAGCGGGTGGCGACCTGCGTCACCAGCAGCGCCGGGTCGATCAGTTGCGGCACGGTCGCGCCATCGCCGCGCGATACGCGGGCCGCCAGGTCCAGATCATCGAATGCCGCAAGCAAATGCCGCGCATCCACCGCGATCTTGCCCGCCATGTCGCGATATTCGACACCGGCCGCGCCGAACAATTCCTGCTCGATGATCTCGGCAAAGCCCAATATCGCGTTCAGCGGCGTGCGCAATTCATGGACGAGTTGCCGCAGCGAGTCTGCCGACAAACCGGCAATCGCCATGGCCGCGGGCTTGGGTTCGTTCGCGACCTCATGCAGGAACGGACGGCGCGCCTGCCCGCGATAGCCCTGAAAACGGCCGGATCGCGTATCGAAAAAGGGCGTGGCGGACATGCGCCATTCGCCCGCCATCGCGCCACCGATAATCGTGTAGCGCCCGTTCTGAAAACCGCTGCGGCGCGCAAACGCACCCGCGACATAGGCGTCGGGACCGCTGCCGCCTTCCATCGCGATGTCGCCCAGCGTCAGGCCGATCAGCGCCGCGCGCGGCCCCTGATCGATCCAGAGGAGGACGCCTTCCGCATCCGTTTCGAACGCGAAGTCCTTGGGCGCTGGTTCCCTGACGGGAAAAGCATCGCCATTCGCGGCCTCCGGCGGCTTGCGCGTGCTGGTATAGCGGGCGATCCGGTCGACCAGATTGCGGATCTGGCCTTCATCGCCCGGCTGCGGGCGCAGCGGCGTCACCGTTGCGGTGGCTTTGGCGTCGGCTGCCCCCGTGTCTAACGCCTTCAGCGAGTCCGGTTCCGCCTGCATGTCCGGGGTCAGGATCATGTCGCTGTCGCCGACCATGTCCTGCCGCGCCGTGGACAGGACCAGGTCATGCGCACCGAACGCCTCCAGCGCGGTGCGGGTCGCCGCACCGATATCGCGCCGTCCGCGCAGGACGCCGCGTGCCGTCGGGGTCAGATGCGACAGCAAATCGATCCAGGCCGCTTCCGGCAATTGCGCGCGCGCCGTGGCGGCAGCGGCGATGGACGGGCGATCATTGGCGAAGAAGGCGACCAGGCTGGGCGATCGCAAACGACTGCCCAATTCCACCACGGTCGCGATTCGCTGCGTCTCGGTCAATTGGGGCCGCAGGGCGGACAACCGATCGAGCAGAGCGCCCCGCTCCTGCGGGGCCATGGCCGGGCGGTCGGGTCGATCGCGCTGCGCTAACAGGTCGACGCATTGCCGCCACAACGTCACCGCGCCCAGCCCGCTACGGTCTTCTGCCGCCAGCACTGTCTGCATCAGGTCGTTGAAACGCACGAAATTCCCCAAGTATTGCGGGTTGGAAGCATATCGATCGACGGCGCGCCGATGCTGCCGCGACCATGGATAGGCGTCCAGCGCCAAAAGGAAAAGACCCCGATCCCGCGAACGAAAGCGATCGTCGCATAGTGGGACAATTGCATTGCTCTGAAACATTATTATGATGGGTCGCGTCAACAGGACAGGAAATAAGCGAAATAATGGCCGGCCCCAATATCGACGACATCGACATGCAGATCCTGGGCGAACTGCAACAGGATGGCAGGATGACCAATGTGGAATTGGCCCGCAAAGTCGGCCTGACCGCGCCACCCTGCCTGCGCCGCGTGCGCGCGCTGGAGGAAGCGGGGGCGATCAAATCCTATCATGCCGTCGTCGATCCGGCGATGCTGGGCTATACCATCACGGTCTTTGCAATGGTCAGCCTGAAGAGCCAGGCGGAGGATGACCTCAAGGCGTTCCAGGACCATGTCGCATCGCTTCCCGAAGTGCGCGAATGCCACATGCTGAACGGCGAAATCGACTTTATCTTGAAGGTCGTGGCGCGCGACCTGCAGAGCTTCCAGCAGTTCCTGACGTCGAAACTGACGCCAGCGCCCAATGTGGTCAGCGTAAAAACGTCGCTGACCATCCGCACGTCCAAGAACCAGCCCGGCGTTCCCCTTCCCGTTTAAAGGGGTGGCCGCGGCTAAAGCGGTTTGAGATCTGATTACATCAGACCCACCGATTTAGAGCCTGATGATGTTAGGCAAATGCACATCGTTCCGTTCGCTTCGAGCGACGTCGAAAAGCCTGTAGCGCCATGTCCATGTTTCTCGACGTAGCTCGAAACCAACGGCTAAACAGTAAGCTGCATTGACCAGAACCTGTAGAGAGTTGTTCCCCGGCGAAGGCCGGGGTCCAGTTCGAAGCGTTGGACTTGACCCCAGCCTTAGCCGGGGAACGCTCTGACCATCCCAATGAGTCATTATCATCGCGCTATGGTATAAGTTAAAGTCATCATGCGTCTGGCGCTATGTTTCGCTCCGATTTACCTGTGCTGCCCTTCCGCTCCAGGTCAGAGGGGTCATCTGATAGGCTAGGAAAAACCCCCAGCTATCACCCCGCCTTGCGGTCCTGATGCGCGGCCCAGGATGACCAGAATCCCGCCATCGCGGTCCAATCACCCGTCACCTGCGCCAGCGTCGCCTGCGCACCGTCCAGATCGCCCGACCGCGCCAGTGCGACGCCCAGCCGCGCGTTGACGCGCCCGGCATCGACGCCGCCCTTCGACAGGGCCAACCGATAGTTTTCGACAGCCTGCGGGAACTGCCCCAGCGAAAAATAGCTGTCGGCCACCGCCAGCGCATCCTTGCCATTGCCGGCGGCTTGCGCCTTCTTCACCTGCGCGGGCAAGGCGGCCAGTTCCTTGGTCGCCTTGGGCGTCACGCTTTTGAGCAACTGGCTGGTCACGCTCTGGGCCGGAGTCAGCTTGCCTGCGCTGCGACCGGATTCGATGATCGCCTTGGCTTCCGAATAATAGCCCGATTTCTCGGCCGCCTGGGCGTAGGATTGATAGTCGCGCTCGCTCGCCATCGCGCCATTGGCGGCTTGCAGGCGATAGAGATCGAGTTGCAGTTGCGGCTCCAGTTCGGCCGCCGCCTGATAGTTCACCAGCGCGGTGCGCCATTGCGGCTTGCCATCCTGCTGGTTCAACCGGTCGCGATATAGCTGCCCCACCTCGGCCCAGTCACCCGCCTGATAGGCCATGGAGATCCCGCGGTCGATCCAGGCCAGGGGAACCGGCTGGCCCGATGCCTTCTGGCGCGCGATCACGGCCTGCACGAACGGCCGGGCTTCCTTGGGCTTGTTACGGCGCAGGGCAATGTCCGCGCGCAACATGGTCGCGTCGATCCCGTCATAGCCCAGCGTCTTGGCGTAATCGAGTTGCGCCGTAGCGTCCTCATAGTTGCCGACCATGTAGGACAGATAGGCCGCCACATAGCGCAGCCGCGGCGCTTCGCCACGCGGCAGGGCGCTGGTCTTGAACATGTCCGTTAGGGCGATCCGTTCCGCCTGCACGTCCCGGCGCTGCGCCGCCAACTGGAACCGCATGCCGGCCGCGACATAGGATTCGAAGTCGTTGGTCGGGCTAAGCGCCGAAATCCGTGCACCGGCAGTCGTAGCATCGCGCGTCTTGAGCGCAGCTTCGGCCGACTGCGCAGCGGCGCGGAAGCTATCGGACATCTCGATCGGCGGACCGGCGATAACCGGCGCTTTTTTCTTCGCGATGGCGGGCGTAGCAAACAGGGCAAGTGCCGCCAGTGTCGCCACTGGCAGGCGAGAGAAAAACATATCGATGCGCATGGCCACCCCGGCCTCCCCCAAGAACAAATCTTCGAAATAATGAAAGAAACGCCGCAGCCTTATATGAGGCTGCGGCGCTTTATACGTGATCAGGCGCCCTTGGTGCCGACATAGGCCAGCCACAGGCTTGCGACCTGCTTGCGCGATCCGCCTTGCACCGCCTGGAAGGCCGCCTTGGCGCCCGCATTGTCACCGGCCATCGCCTTGGCGATGCCCAGGCGCGAATTGATCTCATCCGCGTCCACGCCGCCCTTCTGCTTGGCGAGTTCGAACAGGGTCGCGGCCTTGGCATAATCGCCATAGCCCAGATAGGCGTCGGCGGTCGCCGCGGCGATCTTGCCATTGGGCGCCTTGTTCGCGTCCGCTTCGGCCGCACCCAGCGTACTCTTGTCGCCAGCAATCTTGGGAACGGCCGCCTGATAGACATCCGCGCCCTGGGTCGCGCTCAGCACGCCTTTCGATCGCCCGGCGTCGATCGCCGATTTGACTTCGCCATAGATGCCGGTCTTCGACGCCATTTCGGCATATTCGGTATAGTCCGCCGCGATGACCAGGCCGCCCGAGACCGAGAGCAGACGCAGCACGTCGAGATTCTCACGGTTTGAGATATTCGGATTGGCGCGCTGGAACAGACGCACCAGCGTACGCAGATTCTCACCACTGGGCTGCGCCTGATAGGCCATGGTCGCCCATTCGGTCACGTCCGGCAGCTTGGCGGCTTCGGCGCGGCTGACGCCGATCTGATACCATTGCGCGGGCACCTGCTGACCCGAAGCCTTCATGGCGTCGGCGCCGGCCTTCAAAGCGGCCAGCCCCTTCTGGTTGAACCCGCGCGCAGGCTCGACCGCGCCGTTGGCGGTGCCGGCCTTGCCGAAATAGGCCTGGGCCAACGTCGGCTGGACGCCCTCGGGCTTGTAACCGGCGGCCAAAGCCGCCTCGCCACGCTGGATCGCGACGTCGAAATTCTTGGCGGCCACGGCCTGTTCGGCGGCGATCGCATTGAACTGCCCAGCCTGCTCCGGCGGGGTCAGGCCGCTGTCGAGCATCTGGTTGAGCGCTTCGGTCTGCATCGCGCTATCCTTGGACGCGATCGACGCATTCAACTTGATCGCACCGATCTGATATTTGTCGTCATTGGACGTCGCCTTGCTGTCCGCTTCGGCCAAAGCGGCCTTCGCACCAGCGAAATCCTGCGCTTCGGCGGCCTTCTGCGCGGTCTGCAGCGCCTTGATGACGTCGGGCGACACGTTGAGCTTCGGCCCGGCCTTCTTCTCTTCCTTCTTCGCGGCAAAGGCAGGCGCGCTGATCGCGCCGCCGGTCATCGCCAAAGCGAGCGCGAGCGCCACCGGGGTTACAAAACGCATATGTCTCTTCTCCTCTTCACGCCTGATGGAGGGGGCCACAGGCGGCCTTTTGCAATTGAGCGCCGATTAGGGGGCGGCGCGTGAATGGCCATTGAACAAGCCTAAATCGTCATGGTTTGCAACCGTTATGCGCCCTTTTCGTTCCGCCTGCGAACATATCAGCGCGCCACGCCGCCCTGTCGGCACGCGCGAACGCGCGATCCCGGCCAAGGGGTGACAGATTTGTTTCGCTCGGCTAGGGATCGGGCAATAGAATCCATCCTGAAAAAAGAGAATCGCATTGACCGACGAGACTGTCCTCGCCGACCCTTCGGACATCAGCCCCATCTCCATCGTGGAGGAGATGAAGGCCAGCTATCTCGATTACGCCATGTCCGTCATCGTGTCCCGCGCCTTGCCGGACGTGCGCGATGGCTTGAAGCCGGTGCATCGCCGCATTCTCTTCTCCGCCCAAGAGTCGGGCTTCGTCTACAACCGCCCCTATCGCAAATCGGCGCGTCTGGTCGGTGAAGTCATGGGTAAATATCACCCCCATGGCGACAGTTCGATCTACGACGCCTTGGCCCGCATGACGCAGGACTGGTCGATGCGCGTGCCGCTGATCGACGGTCAGGGCAATTTCGGCTCCATGGACCCCGATCCGCCAGCCGCCATGCGTTACACCGAAGCGCGCCTGGCGAAGGTCGCGACCGCGCTGCTGGACGATCTCGACAAGGATACGGTCGACTTCACGCCCAACTATGACGCCTCGGAAAGCGAGCCGCAGGTGCTGCCCGCGCGCTTCCCCAATCTGCTCGTTAATGGCGCAGGCGGCATCGCGGTCGGCATGGCGACCAACATCCCGCCGCATAACCTTGGCGAAGTGCTGCGCGCTTGCCTTGCCTATATCGACAATCCGGAGATCACGACCGACGAACTGATCGCCATCGTCCCCGGTCCCGATTTCCCGACCGCGCCGCTGATCCTGGGTCAGTCCGGCGCGCGCAGCGCCTATCATACAGGCCGCGGCTCCATCATGATGCGTTCGCGCCATGTGGTGGAGGAAGGCCGCGGCGATCGCCAGTCGATCGTCCTGACCGCCATCCCCTATCAGGTCGGCAAGAACGGCCTGGTCGAAAAAATCGCCGAAGCCGCCAAGGACAAGCGGATCGAGGGCATCAGCGACATTCGCGACGAATCCAGCCGCGAAGGCGTGCGGATCGTCATGGACCTGAAGCGCGACGCGACCCCCGAAGTCGTCCTCAACCAGCTGTGGCGCAACACCCCGGCGCAATCGAGCTTCCCGGCTAATATGCTGGCGATCCGTGGCGGTCGCCCCGAATTGCTCGGCCTGCGCGACATCATCGAAGCCTTCGTCAAGTTCCGCGAAGAGGTCATCACCCGCCGCACCAAGTTCGAACTGAACAAGGCGCGCGACCGGGCGCATATCTTGCTGGGCCTGGTCGTCGCGGTCAGCAATCTCGACGAGATGGTGAAGATCATCCGTGGATCGTCCAGCCCCGCCGAAGCCCGCGAAAAGCTGCTGGCGCGCGAATGGCCGATCGGCGAAATCGCACCATATATCCGCCTGGTCGAAGCGATCGACACCGAAATTTCCGGCGACTTCTACAAGCTGTCGGACATTCAGGTCCGCGCCATCCTGGACCTGCGCCTGCATCGCCTGACCGCGCTCGGCCGGGACGAGATCGGCAAGGAATTGTCGGAACTGGCTGACGCCATCGCCGAATATCTCGCGATCTTGGGCGACCGGGTGAAACTCTACGCCGTGATGCGCGAAGAGCTGGAAGCGATCGAGCGCGAATTTGCGACGCCGCGCCTGTCGGAAATCACCGCCGCCGCCGACGGCATCGATGACGAGGATCTGATCGAGCGCGAGGATATGGTCGTCACCGTCACGGTGCAGGGCTATATCAAGCGCACCCCGCTCGAAAGTTTCCGAGCCCAGGCGCGCGGGGGCAAGGGCCGCTCGGGCATGGCGACCAAGGATGAGGACGCCGTCACGGAAATGTTCGTGACGTCGACCCATACGCCGGTGCTGTTCTTCTCGACCGCGGGCAAGGTCTATCGCATGAAAGTGTGGCGCCTGCCCGAAGGCGGCCCGGCGACGCGCGGGCGGCCGATGGTCAATCTGCTGCCGCTTGGTCCCAATGAAACCATCCGCACCGTGCTGCCGCTGCCCGAAGATGAGGATAGCTGGAAGGATTTGCACGTCATGTTCGCGACAGCGAACGGGACGGTGCGCCGCAACAGCATGGACGCCTTCGCCAACGTGCCCAGCAACGGCAAGCTGGCGATGCGCTTCGATGAAGGCAGCGACGATCGCCTGATCGGCGTCGCGCTGCTGACCGAGGAGGATGATGTGCTGCTGGCAACCCGTCAGGGCAAGGCGATCCGCTTCGCCGCCACCGACGTGCGCGAGTTCCAAAGCCGCACCTCCACCGGCGTGCGTGGCATGACGCTCAAAAATGACGATGAGGTGATTTCGCTCTCGATCCTGCACCGGTCCGGCGCGGATCAGGAACAGCGCGAGGAATATCTGCGCTTCGCCCCGTGGAAGCCTGAAAAGGAAGGCGAAATGGGCGATCAGTCCATGTTTGCGGCGATGAAGGATGGCGAGCAGTTCATCCTGACCGTCTGCGCGAACGGCTATGGCAAGCTGTCGTCCGCTTATGACTATCGCCGCACCGGTCGTGGCGGACAGGGCATCACCAATATCGACAATATCGGCCGCAACGGCCCGGTCGTCGCCAGCTTCGCCGCGACCCAAGCCGATCAGCTGATGCTGGTCACCGACCAGGCCAAGCTGATCCGCATGGGCCTCGACAGCCTGCGCGTCATCGGCCGCAATTCGGCGGGCGTCCGCCTGTTCGACGTGGCGAAGGACGAGCATGTCGTCAGCGCCGCAAAGATCGAGGAAAGCGAAGAAGCCACCGAGGTCGAGGCCACGCCCGAAGCATGAGCGACTTGTTCGCCTATAAGGTGCTGACAGCGGAGCAATATGCCCAGTTCAAAGCCGACGGCGTGTTCAAAGGCGCGCCGATCGACCTGACCGACGGTTATATCCACATGTCGACCCGCGATCAGGCGGCCGAAACGGTCGCCAAGCATTTTGCCGGGCAGGATCGGCTGGTCATGCTGATGATCGACCTCGCCCCCTTCGGCGATACGGTAAAATGGGAGGAGTCGCGCGGCGGCGCACTCTTCCCGCACCTTTATGGCGACCTGCCGATCAGCGCGGTGGCAGGCAAGGTGGTGCTGCGCATCGGGGATGACGGGCGACACACATTCCCGGCGGGATTTTGAGTCGCTGACCTGTTCCCCGGCGAAGGCCGGAGTGTGAAGTCACGATTGAAGTGCAACATATGATTGGAGTTCGCAGAATGCCTCAGCGGGTGTTTTGAAGTCGAGGCATTTTCTGGGAGTGTGGTTGTAGGCTTGGATAGCGTCTGCGATGTCTGTTTCGGGCGTGGCGTCGAGGTTTGTTTTGCGTGGCAGGCGTCGCCTGAGGCGACCCATGGCGTTTTCGATGCCGCCTTTTTGCCAGGGCGCGTGGACGTCGCAAAAGAAGGTATCGATGCCGAGTTGATCGGTAAGCTGGTAGTGGAAGGCAAATTCGGTGCCATTGTCGATGGTCAGGGTTTTCCTGAGCGGGGCAGGGATAGCTTCGAGCAGGCTGGCGAGATGGGTTGCTGTGCTGTCGGCTTTTCGGTTGGGCGGCCGCACGAGCAGGGTGTAGCGAGACTGTCGTTCATGCGCGACGAGCAGCGCCTGCCCTGCCTTTGAGAATAGCATGTAATCGGCTTCCCAATGGCCGGGAACTTGTCGATCGTCGACGTCATGGGGACGCTCGGCGATGGATCTGCGCCGCTTGATGAAGCCTGCAGGGCTGCCGCCGCGCATGCCAAGCCAGCCGCGGCGGGACTTTCGGCGCGGGAGCAGGCGATGCCAGTAATCCTTGGCGGACGAACGATAGTAGACGTAGCGGTAGATTGACTCATGGCTGATGACGGTGCGACCATGGTCCCGCGCCAGTCGGCCGGCGATCTGTTCGGGGGACATTCCCATCGCAAGGCGGTTTCTCACCAGATCGCGCAGGTCCGGCTGGCGCGCCAGCTTGAACCGCTTGTCGCGTCGCCTGCGCCAGTGCGCCAGGGTTTGGGCGCGCAGAGCATCATAACCGCCAGGCCAAACGCCGATCGGTCGCCCATTGCGCGTCAGTTCAAGACTGATCGTCGATCCGGCCCTGCCAAGAGCAGCGCCGATCGCCTGCACAGATTTACCGCCTGCATGCAGGCGGTAAATCTCGATCCGCTCTTCAAGGCTGAGCTGGCCGTAACAGTCTCCCATCGCAACAACATCCTACTGCTGTTGCACTTGGTTCGTGAACTTAGGGGGTCCAGTTTCAAGGATCGGACTGGAGCCCGGCTTTCGCCGGGGAACAACCTGATATGGGTTTATATTGAAGCAGCTTGGTATCACTCCGCAAAGACGCATTAACGATCCCTGTCCTATCCAAGCCATGGGCGGTATAAGCGCGCCTGTTCCCTACCCCGGCCCACGACATGAAATTTCCTACATCGGTATCGAAATTTCAAAATCTGCGGGAAATGTGCGAAGTTAAGGATGGCGCACCATTCCCGCCACCTTGCCGCCCCTGACCCGATAGTCCCACCCGCCCCAGCGGATGCGGTTCGACCTGACCGCCAGCAATTGCACCACCAGATGCGCCCAGGTCACCACGAACGGCGCGACGATATCCCAAGCCAGCGACCGCTGGGCGCGAGCCGCATGGTCCGGCTCTACCACCGCAACGATGATCGAGCGGCGCACCAGCGCCCGCCCCCACGCCGCGCCATAACCGACCGCAACAGCGACCCAGCCGCCCCAACCCAAGGCCCAGACCCAAGCCCCCGCCTGCACCGCCACGACCCCGGTCGCCAGCGCCCACATGCTGACGCTATTGGTCACGATATGGCGATATTGCCGCACGCCAAAGCCCAGCAGATCGGCAGCGCGCCCATCCAGCGGACTGGCCACCAGCAGATCGCGCACCGGCCGCAGCCGCAGCTTCGCGCGCCATCCGGCCAGCCCGATTGTCATGTCGTCGGACAGCCGCCCCGCCAACGCTCGATCAAGGTCGAGCCGATCCGCCACCGCCCGCGTCATCGCCATCGCCCCGCCCCAGGGCATGGTCGCGCTGGCGGACCGGGGCAGCGTCGCCAACTGCATCTCCACCGCCCCGACCAGCGCCGCCATCGGCCCGCGCGATGGCAGCAGCAGCCGATAGCCCGTGGCGATATCCGCCTTGCCCCGCACCAGCGGAAACAGCAGTCGCCCCACCAGCCGAACGGGCGGCTCTATGTCCGCATCGATAAAGACAAGATAGCGATCGTCCGGCCGCAGCGCCCGCAGCGCCGCGCGCAGCTTGTGCACCTTCTGCCCTTCATCCTGCGCCACCCCGGCTGCCACCAACTGCACCCAGCCGCCTTCCTGCACCGCCAGCGCCGCCGCCGCGGGACACGCTCCCGATGTCGCAATGAGTAAACGGAACGGCGCGCTCTGCACCTTCAGCCGCGCCATCAACGCCGCGCCGCCATCCCAATCGTCCCGCACGCTCAGAATGACCACCGCACCATCGGGCGCTTCGACTTTCCGGTCCTTCGGCAGATTGTGCCAGTAATTGACCACGCCCAGCACGGTCAGCGCCTGCAACCCGAACCAGACCCACAGCATCATCACAAGCGTCCGCGCCCTCTTTACCGTCTCGACCGCTGCTGTATGACGCTTGGCCGATGCTCTCCAACCCCTTTCTCTTCTTCCTGATGCGCACCCTGCCCGCGCCGGTCGCATCCTGGACCGGCGGCTGGCTGTCCGCCCATGTCGCCCGCCGCTCCATGAAGCTGCGCGATGCGCGCGCCCGCACCAACCTCGCCCTGCTGCGCCCCGACCTGCCCGACGCCGAGCGGGAGGCGATATTGACGCGGCGCTGGGTCAATATCGGCCGGACGATGGCGGAACTCGCCAATATCGACCGGCTCGTCAGCCCGGCCTATGTCACGGTCCGCGATCCTGTCGGCTATCAGACGGTGCTGGACATGCCCGGCCCCATGATCTTCCTAGCCACGCATGTCGGAAACTGGGATTTGATGGCCGCCCATCTCAAGGCATCAACCGACCGGCCGCCATTGGGCGTCTACGATCCGCCGACCGATGCGCGGGTCGCAGCGCAACTCAAGCGCGCGCGAAAAACATATATGGACGAGGCGATCACTGGAGGCGGTGGTGCAGCCCGCGCCATCCTGCGTCATTTGGCTAAGGATCGAGCGATGCTCTATATCCTGATAGACGAACGGCGGGAGCATCAAGTGTGGTTCCCCCGCTTTGGCCGCGACTTGCGGCCGTCCGGCAATCTGGCCTTCACGCTGAAGCTCGCGCGCAAGTCCGGGGCAAAGCTGACCCCCTTCTATCTCGCCAGAACGCATGGACCGCATTTCGACCTGCACTGGCATCCACCGATCGACCCCGCCATTGTCGATGACGATATCATCTTGACGCAGCTGGACGATTTCCTGGGGCAAGCCTGTATCGATCATGTCGATGACTGGCTGGCGCTACACGACATGGACCTGACCCACCCGATTTCGGGCCGTGTGTGACTTGGCCGCCCTTAGCGGTTAAAGGCTCGACCATGTCCCAACTCGCGATCAAGATGTGCGGCCTGTCCACGCCCGAAACGGTGGGCGCCGCCGTGCGTGCGGGGGCGAGCCACCTTGGCTTCGTCCATTTCGCCAAAAGCCCGCGCCATGTGGAGCCGGACCAGATCCGCGCGCTCGCTGCTCTTGCCCCGCAGGTCGAGAGGGTGGGCATCGTCGTTGATCCGACCGATGAAATGCTGGGCGAACTGATCGGCGCAGGCGCGCTCACCGCTTTCCAGCTTCACGGCAAGGAAAGCCCGGAACGCGCAGCCGCCATCCGCCAGCGCTTCGGTCTGCCGGTGTGGAAGGCGATCGCGGTCAAGACCCGTGCCGACATCGACGGCGCCAATGCCTATGTCGGCGCGGTCGATCGCCTGTTGTTCGACGCCAAGACGCCCGACGGCGCGGCCTTGCCGGGCGGCATGGGGCTGCGGTTCGACTGGACCCTGCTGCGCGGCATCGCCATTCCCGCCCCCTGGGGTCTGTCGGGCGGTCTGGGCGTTGGCAATGTGGCGGAGGCCGTGCGCATCACCGGCGCGCCATTGGTCGATGTCTCTTCGGGCATAGAGGACGCGCCGGGCATCAAGAGTGTGGACAAGATCATGGCCTTCTGCAAAGCGGTTCAGCCATGTTGACGTTGAACGCCCCTGCCGTGCGCATCGAAGGACGATGGCGCTGATCGCTTCTTCACCCACAAGCGAACGCCAATCCGTCCCGGAAAGACCGACATCATGACTGATACCCTATCCTTGCCCAACAGCCTGCGATCGCAGCCCGACGCCAATGGCCATTTCGGCGCATTCGGCGGACGCTATGTCGCCGAAACGCTGATGCCGCTGATCCTGGAACTGGAGCGCGTCTATAAGGAGGCGAAGGCCGATCCGGCCTTCGACGCCGAGTTCGCCGAACTGCTGCGCTCTTATGTCGGCCGCCCCAACCCGCTTTATTACGCCGGTCGCCTGACAGAGGCGCTGCGGGCCAAGGCGGAAGCAGGCAAGGGCGCGAAAATCTACCTCAAGCGCGAAGAGCTGAACCATACCGGCGCGCACAAGATCAACAATTGCATCGGCCAGGCGCTGCTCGCCCGCCGCATGGGTAAGAAGAAGGTCATCGCCGAAACCGGCGCAGGCCAGCATGGCGTCGCCACCGCGACCGTCGCCGCGCTGTTCGGCATGGAATGCAAGATCTTCATGGGCGCCAAGGACGTGGAGCGGCAGAAGCCCAACGTCTTCCGCATGAAGCTGCTGGGCGCAGAAGTGATCCCGGTGCATTCGGGATCATCGACGCTCAAGGATTCGATGAACGACGCGCTGCGTTACTGGGTGTCGAACGTGCATGACACCTTCTACATCATCGGCACGGCGGCCGGGCCGCATCCCTATCCCGAACTGGTCCGCGATTTCCAGTCGATCATCGGCAAGGAAACCCGCGCCCAGATGCTGGAGGCCGAAGGTCGCCTGCCCGACCTGCTGATCGCGCCGGTCGGTGGCGGCTCCAACGCCATCGGTCTGTTCCACCCCTTCCTGGACGACCCAGAAGTCGCGATGATCGGCGTGGAAGCGGCGGGTGAAGGGCTGGACAGGAAGCACGCCGCCTCTCTGGCGGGTGGCGCATCGGGCATCCTGCACGGCAACCGCACCTACCTGCTTCAGGACGAAGACGGCCAGATCACCGAAGCGCACAGCATTTCCGCCGGCCTCGACTATCCCGGCATCGGGCCTGAACATAGCTGGCTGCACGAGATCGGCCGGGTGAAATATATGCCGATCAAGGATGACGAAGCGCTGACCAGCTTCCAGACGCTCAGCAAGCTCGAAGGCATAATCCCCGCGCTCGAATCCGCCCATGCCATCGCCGCAGCCGAGCAGGTCGCACCGACGCTGGACGCGGACAAGATCATCGTGGTCAACCTGTCGGGTCGGGGGACAAGGATATCTTCACCGTCGCCGACGCGCTGGGAGTGGAGATGTGAGCGCCGTGCAGGATCGCCTCTCCTCCCGCTTCGCCGCCTGCAAGGCGCAGGGTCGCGCCGCGCTCATCACCTTCGTGACGGCCGGTGATCCCGACGTCGCAGCGACGCCCGCTATCCTCGACGCGCTGGTCGCGGGCGGTGCTGACATCATCGAACTGGGGATGCCCTTTACCGATCCGATGGCCGATGGCCCCGCGATCGAACTGGCTAACCTGCGCAGCCTGGGGTCGGGCACGAAGACGGCGCATATCTTCGCCTTGGCCGCCGATTTCCGCGCGCGCCATCCTGATACGCCGCTGGTGCTGATGGGCTATGCCAATCCGATGCTGATCCGCGGCGCGGGCTGGTTCGCCGACCAGTGTAAGGCGGCGGGCGTCGACGGCGTCATCTGCGTGGATATTCCGCCAGAAGAAGATGCCGAGATCGGCCCGGCCCTGCGCGCGGTCGGCGTCCACCCGATCCGCCTGGCGACACCCACCAGCGATTCCGCGCGCCTGCCCACCGTGCTGGAAGGTGCCAGCGGCTTCCTATATTATGTCTCGGTCGCAGGCATCACCGGCAAGCAGTCGGCGGCGCAGGCGTCGATCGACCTGGCCGTGAGCAAGCTCAAGGCCGCCACCGACCTGCCGATCGCCGTTGGTTTCGGCGTACGTGGTCCTGAACAGGCGGCCGCCATCGGCCGCATCGCCGACGGCGTCGTGGTCGGCTCCGCCATCGTGGATATCGTCGGATCGCATGGCGACGCTGCCGCACCCTTCGTGCGGGACTTCGTCGCGAGCCTGAGCAACGCCCTTCATCATCACTCCCGGGAGACCGCCGCATGAGCTGGATCAACCGCGTTCGTAACGCCCTGCCCTTCACAAAGAAGGAAACCACCGCCGAAACGCTGTGGCACAAATGCCCATCCTGCCAGGAAATGATCTTTATCAAGGAATGGGAAGAAAATCTGTCCGTCTGCCCGCGTTGCGACCATCATGGCCGCATCGGCCCGTCGGAACGGTTCGAGCAGATATTGGACGCGGGGTTCATCCTGCTGCCGACGCCGCAGGTGCAGGAAGACCCGCTCAAATTCCGCGACAGCAAACGCTATCCCGACCGGATCAAGGCCGCCCGCGCCGCCACCGGGGATCAGGACGCGCTGATCAATGCGCGCGGGGCGATCGATGACGTGCCTTTGGTAATGGGCGTGCAGAATTTCGCCTTCATGGGCGGTTCCATGGGCATGGGCGTGGGCGCGGCCTTCATCCAGGGCGTCAATGACGCGATCGCGCATAAATGCCCTTATGTCATCTTCACCGCCGCTGGCGGCGCGCGGATGCAGGAAGGCATATTGTCGCTGATGCAGATGCCGCGCGCGACCGTTGCCATCCAGAAGCTTCACGCAGCGGGCCTGCCCTACATCGTCGTGCTGACCGATCCGACCACCGGCGGCGTGACGGCCAGCTATGCCATGCTGGGCGACATCCAGATTTCGGAACCCAATGCGCTGATTGGTTTCGCCGGCCAGCGTGTGATCGAAAGCACGATCCGCGAAAAGCTGCCCGAAGGGTTCCAGCGCGCCGAATATCTGCTGGATCATGGCATGATCGACATGGTCGTCCATCGCAGCGAGTTGCGCGACACGCTGGCGCGGGTGATCGGCTATCTGACGCCGCGCGCAGCGGACTGACGACGCACAGGCGACATAGGGGAAAAGGCGCGCCATGGCCGACCATGCGGTTTCGGACGATGCTCAGGTGCAGGCGCAACTCGACCGCTTATGGTCGCTCTCGCCCGGTGTCGACATATTGGGACTGGAGCGCATCACCCGGTTGCTGGAGCGGCTGGGCGATCCGCACCGCGCCCTGCCCCCGGTCTTCCATGTCGCAGGCACCAATGGCAAGGGATCGACTTGCGCCTTCCTGCGCGCGGCGATGGAAGCCGATGGCAAGACGGTGCATGTCTTCACCTCCCCCCATCTGGTGCGTTTCAATGAGCGCATAAGGATAGCGGGCCAGCTGATTTCGGACGCCCAACTGGCGCGCTATCTGGAGCGGGTGCTGGATATCGCCGAGGGCGTGAACGCCAGTTTCTTCGAAGTGACGACCGCCGCCGCCTTCCTGGCTTTTGCCGAGCATGACGCGGACACTTGTATCGTGGAGGTGGGTCTTGGCGGCCGACTGGACGCCACCAATGTCATCGTCGATCCGGCCGTGTGCGGCATCGCGCAATTGGGTATCGATCATCAGGCGTTTCTGGGCGACACGCTGGCGCAGATCGCGGCGGAGAAAGCGGGGATCGCCAAGGCCGATGCGGCGCTGGTGACGCAGCGCTATGCCGAATCGCTGGCCCCAGTGATGGAAGAAGCCGCCGCGCGCGCTGGCACGCGCTGGATCGCGCAGGGCGACGGATGGGATGCGGCGGTCTATCGCGACCATATGCATTATCGCGACGATCTCGGGCGACTGGAAACGCCGTTGCCGCGTCTGGCCGGTGCGCATCAAGTGCAAAATGCAGCGCTTGCCTTCGCCATGCTGCGGCATCAAAGCGCGGTTACGCTGTCCGAAGCCGCATTGAAGGCCGCGCCGCTTTGGGCGCATTGGCCCGCCCGCCTGCAACGACTGGAGCAGGGACCGTTCTTGCGCGCCTTGCCGCCGGGCGCCACCGCTTGGCTCGACGGGGGGCATAATGCCGGGGCAGGTGAAGCGATCGGCGCTTTCTTTACCGCCGATCGACTGGAAGGGCATAAGCTGCACCTCGTCATCGGCATGTTGGCGAACAAGGAAGTGGACGCTTTCCTCGCGCCTTTTGCAGGCAAGATCGCGCATATTTACGCGCTGCCGGTGCCCGGGCACGAGTATCATCCGCCCGAACGCTTCGCCGCCATCGCCGCGCAATGGGGCATCGAATGCACCGCCCATGATGATGCGCCGTCCGCCATCGCCGCGATCGCCGAGCGATGCGCCGCGACGGGCAACGCCACGCCCAAGCTCCTAATCGGCGGCTCGCTCTATCTGGCGGGCGAAATTTTGCGACTGAACGATCAATTGCCAGACTGAATAGACTTGCGACTGACTCGCAATAGCGTACGATAGCGTCTTCGATACGAAGAGAAGGCGCGATTCTATGGCTTATGGAGAGTCCTCCCCCTCGACCTGCCCAGGCCCATTCCGGGCGGCTATGGTAATCGCCTGTTTCTGTTCGTGATGCGCAGGATGGCGAGCGCAGGGGTCAATGACGCCCATGCCGCCAATGCGATGCTGGGTGCGTTCGGTCGCAGCTATCGTCGCCCGCTGGTGTTGATGCGCGCGATGATGCTGGAACTGGCGCGCGCGTCGAGCCGCAAAATTTTGGTCGCGCCCTGCTGCTGCGCGCGCATGACCGCCGACGAGGCGCTGATGATGCAGGCGACCGGAGAGGCGCTGCGCGATCCCAATGCCGCTTATGAGCAGGTGAGCGAGTTATTGGGTAACGACCATGCACTGGGTGCGCTGACCTGCCTGCAGGCGGTGGCGCAGGCGCATGCGGATCTTGGTCGTCCGCTGGATCTCTACGCGGGCGGCTGATTGCCGGGGTCGGTTGCCGCCGTCCCGACGCTGGCGTCGATCAGTCCTGCGCGCATCATCAGCCAGAACAGCAGGATGCCGGGCACGGCCAAGGCAGTAGTGAACAGGTAGAAATCGACATAGCCGAATTGCTCGATCAGGCTGCCCGCCGTCGTGCCGGTCAGGAAGCGCCCGACGATGCTGGCGGCGGCAGAGATCAGCGCATATTGGGCAGCGGTGAAGCGCAGGTCGCACAGCGCCGAGAAATAAGCGACGACAGTAACGCCGCCGATACCGCTGGCAAAATTTTCGAATCCGATGGCGCCTGCCATGCCCCAATTGCTCTTACCCAAAGCAGCGAGCGCGGCGAAGCTGAAATTGGACACGCCCATGAGGACAAGGCTGAGCAATACCGAGCGCTTCATGCCCATGCGGGCATAAAGAATGCCGCCAACGAAGATGCCGATCAGATAGGCCCAAAAGCCCATGCCGACGTCGTAGATGACGATTTCGTCATTGGTGTAACCCATATCATCGAACAGCAGGCGGAAGGTCAGGTTCGCCAGCGTGTCGCCGATCTTGTGCAGCAGGATGAAGAGCAGAACGAGAAACGCGCCCTTGCGCTGGAAAAACTCGGCCAGCGGCCCGGTTATCGACGCCATCACCTCCCCCACGCCTCGCCGGACGACGGGATCGCGACGCCGTTCCGGTTCGCCCAGGATAAGACCGGTGAGCATCGCTGGCAGCGCGAAGGCCGCGCAGGCAAGATAGGCACCTTGCCAGCCGATCCTGGCGGCCAAAATCAGCGCCAGGGAACCAGCGGCCACCGATCCGATGCGCCAGCCATATTGCGACATGCCCGACCCGACGCCTAGTTGTTCGGGCTTCAATGTTTCGATGCGATAGGCGTCGATGACGATGTCATAGGTCGCGCCCGCAGCACCGACGAGGATGGCGGCATAGGCGGTCTGCAACAGGCTGGAGGTCGGATCGACCAGCGCCAGATTGGCGACCGCCGCCATGACGAGCACGCCAGCCAGCAGCAGCCAAGACACCCGTTGCCCCAGATGGCCGATGATCGGCAGGCGCACGCCATCGACCACCCAGGCCCAGAGCCATTTGAGATTATAGACCAGAAACGCCAAGGTGAAGGCGGTCACCGCCTTCTTGTCGATACCGTCCTGCGCCAACCGGGTGGTCAGCGTCGCGCCGATCATCGCATAGGGAAAGCCGGACGATACGCCCAGGAAGAAGGCCGCCAATGGCGCCTTTTGCGTATAGGGCTTCACCGCGTCCAGCCAGGTGCGGCTGCCTTGCATGGCATCGGTCATAAGTGCGCGCGTCCCCCGGTGGCGTCGAATTGCGCGCCACCATATGGCCTGATGGCCGCTGCGCAAGCCTGCTGTGCGGCGATCAGGCCGGATGGTCGAACAGGCTGAGGCCGGGCGGCAGCTTGGGGCGGCGTACGCCACGCAGCACGGCGTCGATCACGCCGATCGCGGCGACCAGATCGCGGGGGGCATAGGGTTTGGCGAGGCATCCCAAGGCCAGCGTCCGCGCCTCGACCGGGCAACTGCCGGTGACGAACAGCACCGGCAGTCCCTGCGACGCGGCATAGCGGGCGACGTCTATCCCGGTCTTGTCGCCGTGCAAGGCGACGTCGGCAATGATCAGGTCCACGCCGCCGCCATCCATGACCCGCACGGCATGGTCATGATCATCGACGGTCGCGGCGATGCTATAGCCCGCCTGCGCCAGAGCATGTTCATTGTCGAAGGCGACCAATGGCTCATCCTCCACCACCAATATGGTGCGGATCGCCTTGCGGCGCGTGGTACGCGCGCCTGCCTCTTTCACCAGCCCGAAAAACATTTGCCGATCCGCCCTGATTCCGCCATGCACCCGATGAAACGCCGCGCTCCCGCACCGGGTTGCCAGAGGGAAGATGCCATCCCGCTCGCCCAAGCGCCGAAGCGGCACATCTCAGCCTGTTGCTGACTTTTCCGTCATATGGGAAGGTCCAGTGCTCACGAAAAGGAACCCGCCCTTGGAACCGCCGAAAAAATCAGGACCGCCCCGCCGGGCAGGACCGGGCGGCCCCAAACGCCCGGGCGGGCCGGGCCGCAGCGGATCAGGTGGGCGCCCTGGCGCGCCGACGGGGCGTGGGGCGACAGCGAGCGAAGGCCGCCGGTCCGAAGGGCAGCGGGGCGACGCCAAGCCGCGCTTCGAACGGAAAGACGAGAGCCGGGCGGATCGGCCGCGTGGCGACAAGGCGCGGCCCGATCGGGCCAGGGCTGACGGCACCGGCGCGCGACCGGCCCGCACCGCAGGGCCGCGCGACGCCAGCGACAAGCCGCGCGCGCCCCGAAGCGAGGGCGATCGGGCCGATCGTCCCCGGACGGAGCGCAGCCGTCCCGATCGGGCGCGCGGGGACGCCCCCCGCTTCGCAGCCAAATCCTATCCGCCACGCAGGCCGAGGGGCACCGGACCGACCGAGACGACCAACCCCCATCCGGCCCGTGCCGCTGCCGCCACCGACGGCAAGGGCGAGCCGCAGCGCATCGCCAAGCTGCTGGCGCGCGCGGGCATCGCGTCCCGCCGGGAAATCGAGCGGATGATCGAGGAAGGCCGCGTTTCCAGGGATGGGGTCGTGATCGACACGCCCGCTACCTTGCTGACGTCGTTGCAGGGCGTGACGGTGGACGAGGTCGCGGTGGCCGCTCCCACGCCCACCCGCCTGTTCCTGTTCCACAAGCCGACCGGTTTCCTGACGACCGAACGCGATCCGGCGGGGCGACCGACCATCTACGACCGCCTGCCGACCGACCTGCCCCGGCTGATGCCGATCGGCCGCCTGGACATGAACACCGAAGGTTTGCTGCTGCTGACCACGGACGGCGGTTTCAAGCGGGAGATGGAATTGCCCGCGACCGGCGTCCCGCGCACCTATCGCGCCCGCGCCTTTGGCGAGGTGAGCCAGCAGCAGTTGGAAGACCTGTTCGACGGGCTGGAGATCGATGGCATCCGCTATGGCGCGATCGAGGCCAATCTGGAGCGGCGCACCGGGCGCAACCAGTGGATCGAAATGACCCTGACCGAAGGCAAGAACCGCGAAGTGCGGCGCGTGCTCGAACATCTGGACCTGAAGGTCAACCGGCTGATCCGTACCAGCTATGGCCCGTTCCATCTGGGCGAATTGCCGGTGGGCGCGGTGGAGGAGGTGCGGCAGCAGGATCTGGCGCTGTTCCGCAAGACGTTGAAAGGCCTGGCATGAGAATCATTTCGGGCCAGTGGCGCGGACGCCCGCTGAGCGCGCCCAAGGGCGAGGCCACCCGCCCCACCGCGGATCGCACCCGCGAAGCCCTGTTTTCGATGCTGTTGAGTTGTATCGGATCGTTCGAGGGACTGGCCGTAGGCGATTTTTTTGCCGGGTCGGGCGCGCTGGGGTTCGAGGCTTTGTCGCGCGGGGCGGCGTCCTGCCTGTTCGTGGAGCAGGACAAGCCTGCACTGGACGCCATCCGGGCCAATGGTGAGCGGCTGGGCATACGTCCCGATATTCGCGCGGCCAGTGTGTTGACGCTGGGGGTGGCGGCAAAGCCGCTCGACCTCATCTTCATGGACCCGCCCTATGGCACCGGCGCGGGCCAGGTGGCGCTGGACAAGCTGGGGCGGCTGGGCTGGACCAATAGCGGCAGCTGGATCAGCATCGAGACGGATCGCCGCGAGGATGTGGCGGTGAAGGGCTTTGCGATCGATACAGTGCGCGATGTGGGGAAGGCGCGGATCACATTGTTGCGGTCGGACGAGTGAGACGCCGCCTGGCGATAATGAGACAGGGAGTGCGACAGTAGAATCGATGTCCTCACGCAAGCCCGCTAAATTTATCTAACTATATCAATATGTTATGAATTTTTGATTTTCGCGGTTACGCTATTTGTCTCGATAAATGCGGGGCAACCGGGCCGGGCGACGGGCATGAATACCGCGCCGCCCGGCCCCATGGATTGCCGGTCAGCGCTTGCGGCGCATTTTCGCTTCGCCGCGATTGACGCAGCTGTCCTGCACCGTGCGTGAGCAGAGGGGATAGTCTTTCGCCTCCGTCGGCGGCGGCGTGACATTGCCGCCAACCGTTACCGGATTGGAGGCGGACCCCATAGGTGCGGAAGGATCACGCGGGACGCCTGCTGGCGCTGGCACCATGCCCGGATCGGCCGGTACGGCGCCGGTGGGCTGTCCGGCGTTGGGATCTGCGGCATCCGGCGCGGCGGGGGTCGCCGGGGCGACAGGCGCCGACGGCGGCGTGGCAGCAGGATCGGCGGGGGGTGGCGGCGTCGTGGCGTCACCGGGCGGCTGGCTGCTCGGCGCGGGCATATCCTGCGCAAAGGTCGTAGCGCTCATGGCGGTGAAGCTCAGCATGGCAACGCCAGCCAACATGATGGATTTCATCGGGACATCCTTTCCTATGTTCTTCGACCCGTGCTGCCTTTTTTTCCGACGGGGTCGGCGCGGGCGGATCAAGAACTAGGCTCATGACGCACCCGTTCCGTCCAGATGACGAAGCGTTGCTTTAGAGCGACCAGCCGATGAGAATTTAGGGACCGTCGGGATAGCGATCAAAGGCCGGAAGGTCATGCACCTTTGCCATCCACGGCATGGCTTCGGCCATTTGGATTTGCGCCTGCGGCGGCAGCGCCGCGGCATCGTCCAGCGTCGCCGTCTGGATGTCGATCGCGCCGGGAAAGGTGACGGGATTGGTATAAAACAACCCGGTGCCACACACGCCGCAGAAATGCCGCGTGGCGTTTTCCGACGACTGATATTGCACTGGCGTCCCGTCTATCCGCACCTTGTCCTCCGGAAAAAGCGCCCAGCCGACCATCGGCGCGCCCGCACTCGCCCGGCAGTCGTTGCAATGGCAGATCGCGCTATAGGCCGGGTCGCCGCTGGCTTCATATCGCACCGCGCCGCATTGGCATCGTCCGGTCACCATAATAGCACTCCCTTGCATGATTCGCCTTTTGTTCTCATAGAAGGCGCAGCACCGCAAGAGGCACGCCCCTTGCCCCCGATCCACCCCATGCCTAGTTGTCCAGCCATGACAGTCCCTGCCCCGTCCCCCAACGACCCGCCCTATATGCACAACCTCAACCCGCCGCAGCGGGAGGCGGTGTTGACGACCGAAGGGCCGGTGCTGGTGCTGGCGGGGGCCGGTACGGGCAAGACGGCGGCGCTGACGGCGCGGCTGGCGCATCTGGTTGCGACCGGGCGCGCTTATCCGTCGCAGATCTTGTCGGTGACCTTCACCAACAAGGCGGCCCGCGAAATGCGCGAGCGGGTCGGCCGGATGATCGGCCCGGCGGTCGAGGGTATGCCGTGGCTGGGCACATTTCATGCGATCGCGGCGAAGATGCTGCGGCGTCATGCCGAACTGGTGGGGCTGCAATCCAATTTCACGATATTGGACACGGACGACCAGTTGCGGCTGATGAAGCAGTTGATTCAGGCGGAGGGCATCGACGAGAAGCGCTGGCCCGCGCGGCAGTTGGGCGGGCTGATCGACCAGTGGAAGAATAAGGGCTGGACCCCGGAGGATGTCGGCGCGGGGGAAAGCGAAGGCTATGCCAATGGCAAGGGGCAGATGCTCTATGCCGCCTATCAGGCGCGGCTACGCGCCGTAAATGCCTGTGATTTCGGCGACTTGCTGCTGCATGTTCTGACCATATTGAAGCGGCATCGCGATGTGCTGGAAAGCTATCAGGAGCGATTCCGCTATATCATGGTGGACGAATATCAGGATACCAACTCCAGCCAATATCTGTGGCTGCGGCTTTTGGCGCAGACGCGCAAGAATATCTGCTGCGTGGGGGATGACGACCAGTCCATCTATTCATGGCGCGGCGCAGAAGTCGCCAACATCCTGCGGTTCGAAAAGGATTTTCCCGGCGCGACGATCATAAGGCTGGAGCAGAATTACCGGTCGACGCCGCATATTCTGGGCGCGGCATCGGGCGTGATCGCGGAAAATGGCAATCGCCTGGGCAAGACTTTGTGGACCGACATCGACGTGGGCGAAAAGGTGCAGGTCGTCGGCATATGGGACGGGCCGGAGGAAGCGCGGCGGGTCGGCGAAGAGATCGAGCAGGTCCAGCGCAACGGCGGATCGCTGGACGAAGTGGCGATCCTGGTCCGCGCGCAGCACCAGACCCGCGAGTTCGAGGACCGCTTCATCCAGATCGGCATGCCCTATCGCATCGTCGGCGGGTTCCGCTTTTACGAGCGCGCCGAGATTTGCGATGCGCTGGCCTATTTGCGGCTGGTGAACCAGCCCGCCGACGACCTGGCGTTCGAGCGGATCGTCAATGTGCCCAAGCGCGGGCTGGGCGACAAGGCGGTGGAGAAGTTGCATCGGCTGGCGCGGGCGGAGGGGATACCGCTGGCGCTGGCGGCGGCGCGGATATTGGATACCGACGAACTGACGCCGCAGGCGCGACGGTCGCTGGGCAATTTCATCGGCGATCTGGCGCGCTGGCGCGATCGGGCGGGGCAATTGCCCCATGCGGAACTGGCGCGGCAGATATTGGACGAGAGCGGCTATACCGCGATGTTGCAGGCGGAACGCACGACCGAGAGCGCGGGACGGCTGGAGAATTTGTCCGAACTGGCGCGGGCGATGGAGGAATATGAGACTTTGGGCGCGTTCCTGGAGCATGTCAGCCTCGTCATGGATAATGAGGCGCAGGCCGAAGAGCGCAAGGTGACGATCATGACGATCCACGCCGCCAAGGGGCTGGAGTTCGACACGACCTTCCTGGTCGGGTGGGAGGAAGGCATTTTTCCGTCGCAGCGCGCGCTGGACGAAGGCGGCCTCAACAGCCTGGAGGAGGAGCGGCGGCTGGCCTATGTCGCGATTACGCGGGCGCGCAAGCGGTGTACCATCCTGCATGCCGCGAACCGGCGAATATATGGGCAATGGACAAGCAGCATCCCGTCCCGCTTCGTCGGCGAATTGCCGCCCGAGCATGTCGATACCGAAAGCAGCATGACCGGCGGCGCGTCGCTGTGGCGCGCGAACTGGTCTGAGCGGGACGATCCGTTCGCTCATGTCGGACGGGGCGAAGGGCGCGGGCCAGGGTGGCAGCGGGCGCAATCGTCGGGACAGTTTAGCCGCGAACCGGTGCGGATCGTGGAGGCACGCACATCAGCCGTGTCGCTGGGCAACAAGGGCCGCGACGACATGAGCGTGGGGTTGCGCGTGTTTCACCAGAAATTCGGCTATGGCTCGGTCGCCGAGATCGAAGGCAATAAGCTGGAGATCGATTTCGAAACGGCCGGGCGCAAGCGGGTGATGGACAGCTTCGTTCAGCCTGCCTGAGACTGTTGCTGCGCCGACGATGGCAGCGGCGTGGGGTGGGCAAGGATGCGGGCGGACAGCAGCGCGCTGACGTCGCGCACGAATCCCTGAATGATGGCGATCGTCGCCGCGTTGTTCACCAGGCGCGGCGCAGGATCGATCGCGCATAAAGTGCCGTAGAAACTGCCGTCCGCGAGAGTCACCGGGAAGGATACATAGCTTTTGAAGCCGTAGAAGATCGGCACCGGATGCTTTTGCCACGCGATGTCCGCTTCGACATGATCGATCACGACATAGTCGCCGGTCTGGCGGATGTCGTTGCAGATGGTCATCTGCACTTCCAATTCTTCACCGGGGTCGAGGCCGAAGCCGATCCGGTCGACCACCTGGCAAGCGATCCATCGGTCCTCCGTCACCCGCGCAACGGCCGCGAAGCCCATTTGCGTCACAGCACAGAGCCGTTCCAGCACCGCGCGGATCGCGTCGTCATCGCCTTGCGCGGCAGTCTGAGCGGCCAGTTCATCCTTCATGCCGCAGCCATGGCAGGAAAACCGAGCTTTGGCAAGTCGGCAGCGTAATGGCGGCGGGATTTGGTGGGTGTAGGGATGGCGCGCGCGATTTCGATCGGGCGGCTTTGGTTAGACGGACCTAGAGATTTAGGGGGTGCACCCTCGCTTTCGCTCGGGGAATTTTTCGGGGAAATGTCCGGTGATCTAGGGTGTGCTACTCTCGCTTGCGCTCGGGGAGTTTTGCCGGAAGCCGTCCCCCGGACGGCTTTTAATCGGCAAAACTGGTGGAGCCTAGCGGGATCGAACCGCTGACCTCCTGCATGCCATGCAGGCGCTCTCCCAGCTGAGCTAAGGCCCCATCGTTTGCGGCGATACCGCATCCCAATGGATCAGGCCATGTCCGGCAATGCCGTCGGCCATATGTGGTGCCCACCGCGCAGAGTCAGAGTGCGTTACGCGAGGTCAATTCCAACCTCCCGGCACCCCTTCGCTTACGCTCGGGCGTTTTGCCGTAAGCCGTCCCCGGACGGCTTTTAATCGGCAAAACTGGTGGAGCCTAGCGGGATCGAACCGCTGACCTCCTGCATGCCATGCAGGCGCTCTCCCAGCTGAGCTAAGGCCCCGTCACCAATCAAGCGCCGTTGGGGCGGCGCTTGCGAGGTCGCTGCCATTAGGTGGCAGCAATCCCCTTGGCAAGAACAAATTTTACTTAGCTGTCGTCGTTGTCGTCGTCGCTCGCGGCTTCGACGCCCAGGTCGTCGTCACCACCCAGATCGACGTCGTTATCCGGCGAATCGCCATCGTCATCGACATCGATGTCCAGATCGTCGTCGGCCGTTTCCAGCTCGCCATCGGCGGTCTCGATCACCTTCTTGGGCGCGGCTTCCTCATAAGGGAGCGGCTGCTTAGACTTCAGCACGGGTTCGGGCTCCCAGGCGCTGCCGCAATTGATGCAGGTTACCGGATCATCCTTGCCCAGATCGTAGAAGCGCGTCGCGCATTTCGGGCAGGTCCGCTTCGTGCCCCATTCAGCCTTCACCATGTCCGGCCTGTTCCTTTATTCGATGCTCAAACAGATAATCACACGGCACAACATGCGTTGCCCGCGAAACGTGGCGCGCCTTGCCATAGCGGGATCGCGCTGTCAAAAGCCGGGCGCATTTTTTCGGTTCCAGGACAATGGATACCCCCGTGACACAGCATGACGACCAGCCCACCCCGATGACCTTCACCGCCGCGCCCGCCCTGTCGGGCAGCGTGACCGTGCCGGGCGACAAAAGTATTTCCCACCGATCGCTGATGCTGTCGGCGCTGGCGATCGGCGAAAGCCGGGTCGAAGGGCTGCTGGAGGGCGAAGACGTGCTCGCCACCGCGGCTGCGATGCGGGTGATGGGCGCGCAGATCGAGCGCGATGCCGATGGCGTGTGGCATATTCATGGCGTGGGCGTGGGCGGGCTGCTCCAGCCCGAGACCGCGCTGGAGATGGGCAATAGCGGCACGTCGACGCGCCTGTTGATGGGGCTGCTCGCCAGCCATGACCTGACCGCGACCTTCGTGGGTGACGCATCGCTGAGCAAGCGGCCTATGGCGCGGGTCACCGATCCGCTGTCGCGCATGGGAGCGAGTTTCACGACCAGTCCGGGCGATCGCCTGCCGCTGACGATGAGGGGCGCCTGCCCCGCCGTGCCGCTGGACTATCGCCTGCCGGTCGCATCGGCGCAGGTGAAGTCGGCGATCCTGCTGGCGGGCCTCAACACGCCGGGCATCACCCGCGTGGTCGAGCCGGTCCCGACCCGCGACCATAGCGAGCGGATGCTCAAGGGTTTCGGCGCGGATTTGAATGTCGAGACGCAAGCGGACGGCACGCGGATCATCACGCTGGTCGGCGAAGCGGAATTGCAGCCGCAGCAGATCGTGGTGCCGGGCGACCCCTCCTCCGCCGCCTTCCCGATGGTTGCGGCGCTGCTGGTGCCGGGATCGCGGGTGACGATCGCCAATGTCGGCCTGAACGCCACACGCGCGGGCCTGATCGACCTGCTGCGCGAGATGGGCGGATCGATCGAGATCGTGAACGCCCGCGAAGTCGGCGGCGAGCCGGTGGGCGACCTGATCGTCACTGCGTCGGCGCTTAAGGGCGTGGAGCCAGATCCCGCGCGTGCGCCCAGCATGATCGACGAATATCCGGTCGCCTTCATCGCCGCCGCCATGGCGCAGGGGCGCAGCGTGTTTCGCGGGCTGGACGAATTGCGGGTCAAGGAATCGGACCGGATCGCGACGATGGCGGCTGGGCTGCGGGCGATCGGCGTCAGCGTCGAAGAACTGGAGGATGGCATTATCATCGACGGCAGCGGCGGCGCGCCGTTGGCTGGCGGCGGGCCGATCGCGACCAAGCTGGACCATCGTATTGCGATGAGCTTCGCCGTCGCGGGCCTGGTGTCGAAAGGCGGCGTCACCATTGACGACATGCGCCCGGTGGCAACCAGTTTCCCCACCTTCGTGCCGCTGCTGCAACAATTGGGAGGAATCGCATGACGTTCGACGCCTTTGACTGGGATTGGGCGAACATCGTCGGCTTGATGGGCAGCGCGTTGATGGTCGTCGCCTATGCCTATAGCAATATGGCCAAGACCCTGAACTTCGTGATCTTCAACGCGATGAACCTGATCGGCGCGCTGCTGCTGATCTGGTCGCTGACCGTCCATTTCAATCTGGCGTCGATGGCGCTGGAGGTGGTGTGGGCCGCGATCGCCCTGCTGGGTCTGGGCAATGCACTGAAAGGGAAGAAGCGATGATCATCGCCGTGGACGGACCCGCCGCATCGGGCAAGGGCACTATCGCTAAGGCGCTGGGCCGCCATTACGGCCTGCCGGTGCTGGATACCGGGCTGCTCTATCGCGCGGTCGGCCTGTCCGTGCTGAAGGCGGGCGGCGACCCGGATGTGGAGGGCGATGCACTGACCGCCGTCGGGTTCGAGGACGCGATCCTGGCCGATCCGGCCCTGCGCAGCGAAGCGGTCGGCAGCCTGGCGTCGCGCGTGTCCGTGCATCAGAGCGTGCGCGACGCGCTGGTCGCACGGCAGCGGGATTTCGCCACGCAGCCGGGGGGCGCGATCCTGGACGGGCGGGACATCGGCACGGTGATCGCGCCGGGTGCGGATGCCAAGATTTTCGTCACCGCCAGCGTCCATGTGCGCGCCCAGCGCCGGTATAAGGATGCGCTCAGCCATGGCGGTCACCCCGACATGGACACGCTGATCGCCGACATCCAGGCGCGCGATACGCGCGACATGAGCCGGGACCATGCCCCGCTCAAGCAAGCCGATGGCGCGGACTTGCTAGATACCAGCGATTTGACTATAGACGCGGCCGTCCGGCAGGCTGTTGCGCTTGTGGACGCCCAGCTTGAAGGTCGCCGTAAAGGCTGACCCGTCAAGGCGCGCGGTTGCTCCGGGCGCCCTTTTCGCTTTTCAAGGTAGCGCGTTCCCAAGCCCCTAACCCGCGGGATACGCGCAGGATATTCGGTTCTGGGCGTGCTTTGGCCAAAGACCATCGGATACAACCGGTTGGCCAGCAATGACGAGTGAAGGACTACACATGGCCTCTACGGCATTCCCCACGCGCGACGATTTCGCCGCGCTTCTCAACGATTCTCTCGGTGGTGAGGACGGCGGCTTTGAAGGCCGCGTCGTCAAGGGCACCGTTACCGCCATCGAAAACGACCTGGCCGTCATCGACGTAGGTTTGAAGTCGGAAGGCCGCGTGCCGCTGCGCGAATTCGCCGCGCCGGGCCAGAAGGCTGACCTCAAGGTCGGCGACGAAGTCGAAGTCTATGTCGACCGCGTCGAAAACGCCCATGGCGAAGCCATGCTGTCGCGCGACCGCGCCCGCCGCGAAGCCGCCTGGGACAAGCTGGAAAGCGAGTTCACCGAGAGCGCCCGCGTCGAAGGCGTCATCTTCGGCCGCGTCAAGGGCGGCTTCACCGTCGACCTGGACGGCGCCGTGGCGTTCCTGCCCGGTTCGCAGGTCGATATCCGCCCGGTGCGCGACGTCACCCCGCTGATGGACATCCCCCAGCCCTTCCAGATACTGAAGATGGATCGCCGTCGCGGCAACATAGTCGTGTCGCGTCGCGCCATCCTGGAAGAAACGCGCGCCGAACAGCGCAGCGGCCTCATCCAGACGCTGGCCGAAGGTCAGATCATCGAAGGCGTCGTCAAGAACATCACCGACTATGGTGCGTTCGTCGACCTGGGCGGCATCGATGGCCTGCTGCACGTCACCGACCTGTCGTACAAGCGCATCAACCACCCCAATGAGATGATCAACATCGGCGACACCGTTCGCGTGCAGATCATCCGCATCAACCGCGACACGCAGCGCATCTCGCTCGGCATGAAGCAGCTGGAAAGCGATCCCTGGGAAGGTGCGAGCGCCAAGTACCCGATCGGCGCCAAGCTGTCGGGCCGCGTCACCAACATCACTGAATATGGTGCGTTCGTCGAACTGGAAGCCGGCATCGAAGGCCTGGTCCATGTCAGCGAAATGTCCTGGACCAAGAAGAACGTCCACCCCGGCAAGATCGTATCGACCAGCCAGGAAGTCGAAGTTCTGGTTCTGGAAGTCGATCCCGAAAAGCGCCGCATTTCGCTGGGCCTCAAGCAGGCCCAGTCGAACCCCTGGGACAGCTTTGCCGAGCGTCACCCGATCGGTTCGACCGTCGAAGGCGAAGTCAAAAATGCGACCGAGTTCGGCCTGTTCATCGGCCTGGACGGCGACGTCGACGGCATGGTCCACATGTCCGACATCGCGTGGGGTATTTCGGGCGAAGACGCGCTGGCGCTGCATCGCAAGGGTGAGGCCGTTCAGGCCGTCGTTCTCGACATCGACGTCGAGAAGGAGCGCATTAGCCTTGGCATGAAGCAGCTTGAGCGTGGCGGCCCGGCTGCTGGCGGCACCGCTGCCGCATCGGCTGGCCTCAACAAGAACGCGATCGTCACCGTGACCGTCCTTGAAGTTCGCGACGGCGGCCTGGAAGTCCAGGCTGGCGAAGACGGCGCGGCCGGCTTCATCAAGCGCAGCGACCTGGGTCGCGACCGCGACGAGCAGCGTTCGGAACGCTTCCAGATCGGCCAGAAGTTCGACGCGATGGTCACCGGTTTCGACCGCGCCAAGAAGCCGACCTTCTCGGTCAAGGCGATGCAGATCGCCGAAGAGAAGCAGGCCGTGGCGCAGTATGGTTCGTCCGACAGCGGCGCGTCGCTGGGCGACATCCTGGGCGAAGCGCTCAAGGCCAAGACCGACAGCTGAGCCATTCGCTCTGCCGAAAAATGGAAAGCCCGCCGGACCTCTCGTCCGGCGGGCTTTTTCTTGGTCTTTTTTCCTTCGTCCTTTTGCAAACGTAACGATCTTTATGTTGCCTGATTGTCAACGCCTTGCGGACGTTCTATGCAAGCTGTGCGGCACGGCAGAGGGGCGCTGGAGAACCAATGATCCGTTCGGAACTGATCCAGAAACTGGCCGACGAAAATCCGGGGCTTAGCCTGCCGGAAGTCGAGAAGATCGTCGATCTTTTCTTCAGGGAAATCGTCGACCGACTGTCCACCGGTGGCCGTGTGGAATTGCGTGGGTTCGGCGCCTTTACCACCCGCGCCCGCGACGCGCGCACCGGGCGCAACCCGCGCACCGGCGAACAGGTGCCGGTATCCGCCAAGCGCGTGCCCTATTTCAAGCCGGGCAAGGAAATGCGCGAACGGTTGAACGGCAAGGACTAAGCTTCCAACATTTGCGTTTGGAAGACGGGGCGTTGCGAACGATCTTGACCTGCGGCGCGCCAGCCGTCAGGGAAACGCGGCCCCTATGTTTCGGGCGGACGTGGCGAAATCGGTAGACGCAGCGGACTTAAAATCCGCCTTCCCCTGGAAATGCGGGTTCAAGTCCCGCCGTCCGCACCATGGCGACAAGCAAGGTTTTTTCTGCCAAGAGACTGGATATTGCGACCGGTTGCCGCAATGATGCAGCATGGCCGGTGCATTTGATCCCAATAGTTTCAGCGACTCCCTCGTCATCTTGGGCGCGGCGGGACTCGTCATTCCCGGGTTCGCCCGGTTTCGGATCAGTCCGGTCATCGGCTTCATCCTGGTAGGTCTGGCCGTCGGCCCGGCGGGGCTGGGATCGCTGGTTAGTCAATATCCCTGGCTTTACCATGTCACCATATCGGACAGCGCCGCGATCGAGCCGTTCGCCGAACTGGGCGTCATCCTGCTGCTGTTCTCTATCGGGCTGGAATTGAGTTTCCGCCGATTGTGGACCATGCGTGCGCAGGTGTTCGGAGTCGGTGCGACCGAATTGATCGGCGGCGCGCTGTTGATCGCGGCGGGGCTGTATCTGCTGGGGCAGCCGACGGCAGGCGCGATCGGCCTGGGTCTGGCGCTGGCCTTGTCCTCCACCGCCGTGGTGTTGCCGATGGTCGGCACGCAGAGCGCGGTCGGGCGTGCCGCATTTTCCATGCTGTTGTTCGAGGATCTGGCGCTGGTGCCGATCATCTTCATGCTGGGCGCGCTGGCTCCGTCCGTCGCCGCGAGTCCCGATGGCGCGTGGAATGCGATGGCCGCCACCTTGTTGAAGGGCGGCATCACCATTGCGGTGATGCTGGTGCTGGGGCGGCTGGTGCTGCCCCATGTGTTCAGCCAGGCGGCGCGGACCAAAAGCCCGGAGGTGTTCCTGGCCGCCAGCCTGCTGGTTGTGATCGTGTCCAGCCTGGCGACGTCGATCGCGGGCCTGTCGCCCATCGTCGGCGCGCTGCTGGCGGGGCTGCTGATCGCCGAAACCGACTATCATAGCGAAGTCGAGGTGATGACCGCGCCGTTCAAAGGGCTGGCGCTGGGCGTATTCCTGATCACCGTGGGCATGAGTTTGGACATCCGCGTCATTCTGGCCAACTGGCCGAGCCTGTTGATGGCGGTGGTCGGCGTGGTGCTGGCCAAGACGCTGGTGACCGGGGCGCTGCTGTATTTTTCCGGCGCGCGCAAGGGCGTGGCGCTGGAGGTCGGGGTGCTGATGTCCAGCCCATCGGAAACGACGCTGATCGTGTTGTCGGCGGCCGCGGCTGCGCAACTGATCCTGCCATCGACCGCCGCCTTCTGGCAGATCGTCACCGCCATCGGCCTTACCATCACGCCGCTGCTGGCGCGGGTCGGCCATGATATCGCGCGGCGGCTGGAAACGGCGCTGGGCGAGGAGACGATCGAGGCGACCGAAGAGCATACGGAAGCGGCGGCGGTCGTCATCGGCTTCGGCCGGGTGGGCCGCATGGTGTGCGACCTGCTCAAGACCCACAAGCAGCGTTTCGTCGTGGTCGAATCGGACCCCGATGTCGTCGCGGAGGCGCGGCGGCTGGGCTATCCGATCCTGTTTGGCGATGTGGCGCGGGCGGAGATGCTGGACCGGTTGCGGCTGGGCCATGCCCGGGCGCTGATTCTGACGATGGACGATCCGGTGCTGTCGGTGCGGGTGACCAAGCGGGTGCGCGGCTGGGTGCCCGACCTGCCGATCATCGCGCGTGCACGCGACGCCGATCATGCGGCGCAGCTCTACAAGGCGGGGGCCAGCGATGCGGTGCCGGAAACGCTGGAAAGTTCGCTGCAACTGGCGGAGACGGCGCTGGTCGACCTGGGCGTTGCGATGGGGCCGGTGATCGCGTCGATCCACCAGACCCGCGAGGATCTGCGCGTCGGGATCAAGGAAGCGGCGCAGATGGAGACGGCGCCCAAGTTGCGGCGGTTGCGGGCGGATGAGGTGCCGTGAGGCTTTAGGGGGGATGGTGTTGCCGCGCGGGTGGTGCATCAGTTCGGGCGGTGGGACTGGGTTCCCGCCTGCGCGGGAACACGGCGTGATTTAATTACTCACGCGCCGCGCCGCTAATCCCCCTCCTCCGGCGGACTGAAGACGGACCAGCCGGTGCGGCGGGCCAGTATTTCCAGCGCCTGGGTGCCGAGGCAGCTATTGCCATTGTCGTTCAGGCCCGGCGACCAGACTGCGATCGAGGCGCGACCGGGGACGATGGCGAGGATGCCTCCGCCGACTCCGGACTTGCCAGGGATACCGACGCGGAAAGCGAAGTCGCCCGAGGCGTCATAATGGCCGCAGGTCAGCATCAGGGCGTTGATGCGGCGGGCGCGGTTGGGGGATACCACCCTGCCCCCGTCGGGATGGCGGCCGTCCAGCATCAGGTAGCGACCTGCGAGCGCGAGTTGGCGGCAACTCATTTCGATCGCGCATTGATGGATATAGTTGCCCAGCACCAGATCGACCGGGTGCCGGACATTGTCGAAGGCGCGCATATAGTTGGCGAGCGCCATGTTGCGATAGCCGGTGGCGGTTTCGGACGCGGCGACATCTTCATTGATGGCGATATTGTCGTCACCGGCCAGATAGCGGACGAAGCGCAGCATTTCGCCGATGGCGACGCGCGGCTGATGCCCGCCCAGATTGACGTCGGCCACCACGATCGCGCCGGCGTTGATGAAGGGATTGCGCGGGATGCCCTCCTCCCGCTCCAACTGGACGATGGAGTTGAAGGCGTTGCCGGACGGTTCGCGCCCGACCCGTTCCCACAGCTGGTCTCCGACCTTGCCCAGGGCGAGAGTGAGCGCGAAGACCTTCGACACGGACTGGATCGAAAATGCGGTGTCGGCGTCGCCGCCGGTCAGGAGGCGGCCGTCGGCTGTCGCGATGGCGATGCCGAATTGCGCCGGATCGATCTTCGCCAGTTCGGGAATGTAGCTGGCGACGGTGCCGCGATGATCGGCGGTCGCCATTTGGGCAACAATGTCGTCTATGATCGATGGCAGGTCAGGCGACATGGCGACCCCTTAACTTCGCATATTTCCCGCAAATTCTGACATTAAATGTCCTATTGCCGTCATATTCGAACGCCGACCCCGATGCGGACGCGCCATTATAGCGGTGCGCATCGGGATAGGACAGGCAGATGGGCTGGTCAGGCCAGCACGCGGGCAAGCGCCGCCTTCACCGCGTCGATCGCGGTTGCGGCCTTGTCGCCATCGGGACCGCCGCCCTGTGCCATATCGGGACGACCGCCGCCGCCCTTGCCGCCCAGCGCTTCGACGCCGACGCGGACGAGATCGACCGCGCTGATGCTGGCGGTGAGGTCGTCGGTGACGCCGACTGCGATCGTGGCGCGACCGTCGACCACGGCGAGGACGGCGGAGACGCCGCTGCCCAGCGCCTTCTTGTTGCCGTCCACGATGCCGCGCAGTTCCTTGGGGTCGAGGCCGTCGATGACCTGGCCCAAGAAGCTAACATTGCCGATCTGTTCGGGGCCAGCCGGTTGGGCGGAACCGCCGCCGCCAAGCGCCAACGCCTTCTTGGCTTCGGCCAGCTCGCGTTCCAGCTTGCGGCTCTGTTCGACTAGTGCGGCGATGCGGGCGGGGACTTCGTCGGGCGAGGTCTTGAGCGCGTTGGCGGTCTGGCGCAGCTTGTCGTCGCGGTCCACCAGCCACAGGCGGGCGGCTTCGCCGGTCAGCGCTTCGATCCGGCGGATGCCCGATGAAACGGCGCTTTCCGACACGATTTTGAACAAAGCGATGTCGCCGGTCGCGCGGACATGGGTGCCGCCGCACAGTTCGACCGAATAATGATTCTCGTCCCCCTTCCCCATGGAAAGGACGCGCACTTCGTCGCCATATTTTTCGCCGAACAGCGCCATCGCGCCCGCGCCGATCGCGTCGTCGGGCGTCATGAGGCGGGTCGTGACCTCCTCATTATGGCGGATCTGGGCGTTCACATCCGCCTCGACCTTCGCGATCTGGGCGTGGGTCAGCGCTTCGGGATGGGAGAAGTCGAAGCGCAGGCGCTCGGCGGCGACCATGCTGCCCTTTTGCGTCACATGACCGCCCAGTTCCTTGCGGAGCGCGGCGTGGAGCAGATGGGTAGCGCTGTGGTTGGCGCGGATGCGGTCGCGGCGTTCGACATCGACGGTCAGTTGCACGGTGTCGCCGACCTTGACGCTGCCTGCGCCGATCGTCGCCTGATGGGCGTGGAGGCGGCCCAGCGGCTTCGCGGTGTCGGCCACGTCGGCGGCGAGGCCGCCAAGCGAGGTGATGGTGCCTGCGTCGCCATTCTGGCCGCCGCTTTCGCCATAGAAAGGCGTCTGGTTGGTAATGATCGCGACGGTGTCGCCGACGCTGGCGCTATCGACGCGTACGCCGTCCTTGACGATGGCCTGCACTTCGCCTTCGCCCTGCGTGCCGCTGTAGCCGGTGAATTCGGACGTGCCGAAGGTTTCGGCGATGTCGTACCAGATGTCGTCCGACGCCTTTTCGCCCGACCCCTTCCACGCGGCGCGGGCGGCGGCTTTCTGTTCCGCCATGGCGGCGTCGAAACCGGCGCGATCGACCGACAGACCCTGGGTGCGCAGCGCGTCCTCGGTCAGGTCATAGGGGAAGCCATAGGTGTCGTAGAGTTTGAACGCGGTTTCGCCGGGCAGGGTCGCGCCTTCATTGAGATCGGCGGTGGCTTCGTCGAGCAGGCGCAGGCCGTTTTCCAGCGTCTTGCGGAAGCGGGTTTCCTCCCGCAGCAGCGTTTCCTCGATCAGCGGCTGGGCGCGGACCAGTTCGGGGAAGGCGCCGCCCATTTCCGACACGAGGCTGGAGACGAGGCGATACATCAGCGGGTCTTTGGCGCCGATGATATGCGCATGGCGCATGGCGCGGCGCATGATGCGGCGCAGGACATAGCCGCGGCCTTCGTTCGCGGGCAGCACGCCATCGGCGATCAGGAAGCTGGTCGAGCGGAGATGATCGGCGATGACGCGGTGGCTGGCCTGATGTTCGCCGTCGGTCGCGGTGCGGGTGATCGCGCCGGATTCCGCGATCAGCGCCTTGAACGTGTCAGTGTCGTAATTGTTATGCACGCCCTGCATGACGGCGGCGATGCGCTCCAGACCCATGCCGGTGTCGATCGACGGCTTGGGCAGTTCGGAAACGATCTCGTTCGCTTCCTGCTCATACTGCATGAAGACGAGGTTCCAGATTTCCACGAAGCGGTCGCCATCTTCCTCCGGCGATCCTGGAGGGCCGCCCCAAATATGGTCGCCATGATCGTAGAAGATTTCCGAGCAGGGACCGCACGGACCGCTGTCACCCATCGCCCAGAAATTATCCTTGGTCGGGATGCGGATGATGCGGTGATCGGGCAGGCCCGCAATCTTCTTCCACAGGTCGAACGCCTCATCATCCGTGTGATAGACGGTCGCGGTCAGCTTGTCCGCGGGCAAGCCCCATTCCTTGGTGAGGAGGGTCCAGGCGTGGGTGATCGCCTGTTCCTTGAAATAGTCGCCGAAGCTGAAATTGCCCAGCATTTCGAAGAAAGTATGATGGCGCGCGGTGTAGCCGACATTGTCGAGGTCGTTATGCTTGCCGCCGGCGCGGACCGACTTCTGGCTGGACGTCGCGGTCTTGTAGGGGCGCGTTTCCAGGCCGGTGAAGACATTCTTGAACGGCACCATACCCGCATTGACGAACATCAAGGTCGGGTCGTTATGCGGCACCAGAGGCGCGGAGGGCACGATGGTGTGGCCGTTGGCCCCGAAATAGTCGAGGAAGGAGCGGCGAATGTCGTTGGTCGAGGTCATGGGGGCGATTTAGTGGGAAGCGGCCCGCCGCACAAGCGGGGGATTTGGTCTATTCCTCCCCGGTTCGGGGAGGTGGCAGGCCGCAGGCCTGACGGAGGGGGTTAGCCCACCGAGCGTAATCAAGAAGCGCACCCCTCCACCACTCGCTTCGCGAGCGGTCCCCCTCCCCGTGCCGGGGAGGATTTACCTGATCGGCGCTTCGATCGACATCGGAGGTTTCGAGAACCATCGCGGCCCCTGCGCCGTCATGTGGAAACAGTCTTCCAGGCGGATGCCCATGACGCCGGGCAGATAGAGGCCCGGTTCGTTGGAGAAGCACATGCCGACCTCCAGCTTCGTCTTTTCGCCGCGGACCAGGTTGACCGGTTCATGCCCGTCCATGCCGATGCCGTGACCGGTGCGGTGCGACAGGCCGGGGAGCGCATAGTCGGGACCGTAGCCGAGTTTTTGATAATAATTGCGGACCGCGCCGTCGACCACACCGGCGGGCGCGCCCAGCATGGCGTTGCCGAAGGCGATTGTCTGCCCTTCCGCCACGGCGTTCCAGACCTTTCGCTGCTGGGCGGTGGGTGGGGCGCCGTGGACCCAGGTGCGGCTGATGTCGGATTGATAATCTTCGACCGTGCAGCCGCAGTCCATAAGGACGACGTCGCCCGCGCGGACGGCTTGCGGCTTGCCGGAGCCGTGGGGATAGGCGGCGGCTTCGCCGAGCAGGACGAGATTGAATTCGACCTGACCGCCCAGTTGCTTCGTCGCGGCGCTCATCAGGGCGCCGATGTCGGCGGGGGTCATGCCCGCCGTCACCTGGGGATAGGTCCAGCGATAGGCGGCCATGGTCACGTCGGTGGCGGTCTGCATCAGGGCGATTTCGGCGGCGGTCTTGCGCATGCGCAGGGCGCGGGTGACGGGGTCTTTGATGAGCGTCGCGGCGGGGAGCGCGGCCTTCAGGCCATCGACGGCGAAGTAGCGGACCGTTTCCTCGATACCGATGCGGCCTTTGCCCAAGCCTTTGGCGGTCAGGAAATCGGCGATCGGGGCGTAGGGGCTTTCATCCTCCTGCCAGACGCGGACGTCTGCGGGGATGGCGAGGGATTCGTCGATCGAGGGCTTCTCGAAGAAGGGGCAGACGATCAGCGGAGCGCCGGTCGCGGGGATGATGGCGGCGGTCAGGCGTTCGGAGCGGTGCCAGCGGATCCCGCTATAATAGATGAGGCTGGCGCCCGGCTCGATCAGCAGCGCGTCGATGCCCTGCGCTTGCATCATCGCCTGCGCGCGGGCGAGGCGGTCGGCGCGTTCGGCCTTGCCGATCGGGGTGACGGTGGTGGTCAGGGGTTTGAGCGCTTCGGCTGCCCGCTCCTGTGCGAAGAGGCGCGGGGTCAGCGCGGCGGCAGCGATGCCGCCAGCGGCGTAGCGCAGCAGGGTGCGGCGGTCAGGCGTAGGCATATTTGCCGCCGGTCTGGAGCGCGGCCTTGTAGGCGGGGCGTGCGTGCATCTCGGCCAGCCAGCGTATGATGTTGGGGCGCGATTCGTTGAGGCCGCCACGCGAACGGGCAGCTTCGAGCGGGAAACTCATCATCATGTCGGCGGCGGTGAAGGCGTCGCCTGCAAAATAAGGGCGGCTCGCTAGTTCGGTTTCGATCCAGTCGAGATGATCGTCCAGCATCTTCTGCACCGTGGGCCGCGCGGGGCGGCCGAGCAGGCCGAGCTTGCCGATGATGAGCAGCGCGAGCAGCGGCGGCATCATCGAGCCTTCGGCATAGTGCATATATTGGCGATAGCGGATCGCGCCTTCGGGGTCTGCAGGCGAGCCGAAGCGGTTGCCGGCGCGGGTGACCAGATACTCCATGATCGCGCCGGTTTCGATCAGGCGGTGGCCGTCCACCTCCACCACCGGGGACCGGCCGAGCGGGTGGATGGCGCGCAGGCTTTCGGGTGCGCGCATCGTCTTGCGGTCGCGTTCGTAGCGGCGGACCTCATAGGCTTCGCCCAGTTCCTCCAGCAGCCAGAGGATGCGCTGCGAGCGGCTGTTGTTGAGGTGGTGGACGAGGATGGTCATGGCGGCTCCGGTGCTGGGTGGCGTGCAGGGCTAACGCAGCGTGGGGATAGTCACAACATCCGTTCGCTTCGAGCGTGTCGAGAAGCGGTTAGAACAGCGCTTCCGTTTCTCGACTTCGCTCGAAACGAACGGATATGGTTTACGCGTCCTCCAGCGCCCTCGCCTTCTGCCTGGCGCGGAAGGCGTGGAGGAGGGGTTCGGTGTAGCCGCTGGGTTGGGCGACGCCTTCGAATATCAGGGTGCGGGCGGCCTGATAGGCGAGGTTCTCCCCTTCCCGGCCGCGCATCGGCTGGTAGAGCGGGTCGCCCGCATTTTGCGCATCGACCTTGGCGGCCATGCGCTCCAGCGCGGCTTCGACCTGATCGGGCGTGCAGATGCCGTGCAGCAGCCAGTTGGCCATATGTTGCGAGGAAATGCGCAGCGTCGCGCGGTCCTCCATCAGGCCGATGTCGTGGATGTCGGGCACCTTGGAGCAGCCGACGCCCTGGTCGATCCAGCGGACGACATAGCCCAATATGCCCTGCGCGTTATTGTCCAGTTCCTGCGCGATTTCGTCTTCCGAGAAATTGCGGCCGACGGCGACGGGGATCGTCAGCAGCTTGGCGAGCGGCGCGATGCCCTCGGCCTTGCGAGCCTCCTGTCGGGCGAAGACGTTGATACGGTGATAATGAGTTGCATGCAGCGTCGCGGCGGTGGGGGACGGCACCCAGGCGGTGTTGGCGCCGCTTTTTGGATGGCCGCTCTTTTGCGCGAGCATGTCGGCCATGCGATCGGGCGCGGCCCACATGCCCTTGCCGATTTGCGCGCGACCGGACAGCCCGCAGGCAAGGCCGATCTGGACGTTGCGATCCTCGTACGCCGCGATCCAGTCGCTCGTCTTCATCTCGCCCTTGGGGATCATCGGGCCAGCCTGCATCGCCGTGTGCATTTCGTCGCCGGTGCGGTCGAGGAAGCCGGTGTTGATGAAGACGATGCGGTCGCGGACGGCGTGGATGCAGGCGGCAAGGTTGGCGGAAGTGCGGCGCTCTTCGTCCATGACGCCGACCTTGATCGTATGGCGGGCAAGGCCCAGCATGTCCTCGATCGCGTCGAACAGACTGTTGGTAAAGGCGGCCTCTTCGGGGCCGTGCATCTTGGGCTTGACGATATAGACGCTGCCCGCGCGGCTGTTGCCGCCCTCGCGCGCAAGATCGTGCATCGCGATCAGGCTGGTGACGATGCCGTCCAATATGCCTTCGGGCGCTTCGTCGCCATTGGTCAGACGAATGGCGGGCGTGGTCATCAGATGGCCGACATTGCGGACGAACAGCAGGCTGCGGCCCGGCAGGGTGAAGGCGCTGCCGTTGCGCGCGGTATAGGCGCGATCGGGATTGAGGGCGCGGGTCATGGTCGCTCCGCCCTTCTCGAACGTTTCGGTCAAATCGCCGCGCATCAGGCCGAGCCAATTGGCGTAGGCGGCGACCTTGTCGTCCGCATCGACGGCAGCAACGGAGTCTTCAAGGTCACAGATCGTGGTCAGGGCGGATTCCAGGATGACGTCGGCTATGCCCGCCGGGTCGGTCGCGCCGATCGGGTGCGTATGATCGAAAACGACTTCGATATGCAGGCCGTTGTGGCGGAACAGGCGGCCCTTTTCGCTGGTGCCGATATATTGGGCGGGGTCCGCCAGCGTGATGGCGTCGCTGGTGAGGTCGGCCCAGCTTCCATCCGCCAGCGGGATCGCATGGTCCAGAAACGCCTTGGCCCACGCGATGACCTGCGCGCCGCGGGCGGCGTCATAGCCCTTCCCGGCCGCTGCGCCCGGGATCGCATCGGTGCCGTAGAGCGCGTCGTAAAGGCTGCCCCAGCGCGCATTGGCGGCGTTGAGCAGGAAGCGGGCGTTGAGGATCGGGACGACCAGTTGCGGTCCGGCGAGGCGCGCGACTTCGTCATCGACATTCTCGCTGCCGATTGTGAAAGGCGCGGGTTCGGGGACGAGATAGCCGATGTCTTGCAGGAACGCCTGATAGGCGGCGGCGTCATGGGGTTGGCCCCGGCGCTGTTCGTGCCAGCTGTCGATCTGCGCCTGCAGCGTGTCGCGCTTGTGCAGCAGGGCGGCGTTTTCGGGGGCGAAGCGGGCGAAGATGGCGGCAGCGCCCGTCCAGAAGGCGTGCGGCGTGATGCCGGTGCCGGGCAGCGCGCGGGTGTCGATGAAATCAGCCAGGCTTTGGGCGACCTGGAGGCCGGCTTTGTCGATCATGTGGTCGGTCATGTCATTCTCCTAACCTCGCTTCTGTCATCCCCGCGAAGGCGGGAATCCATCTCCGGCGTTGGCGACGGCCGCTGCGTCGGGAGATGGGTTCCCGCCTTCGCGGGAATGACGATGTAAAGGTAGGTTATTCCATTTTCATTATGGCGTATATTCGCTATTATGCGAAGACAGTCATTCCTCTGGTGAACGAATATGATGGACCCCGACCATGAATTGTTTGTGACCGTCGTCGATGAAGGCGGCCTGGCGGCGGCGGGGCGGCGGTTGCATATTTCGCCTGCGATGATGTCCAAGCGGCTGGCACGGCTGGAGGAGCGACTGGGCGCGCGGTTGGTCCATCGGACGACGCGGCGCTTGTCGCTAACGCCTGCGGGCGAGCAGCTGCATGCCGACCTGCGCGGGATATTGGCGGCGCTGGACGATGCGGAGCGGCGGGTGTCGGGCGTGTCGGCGGTGCCGTCCGGCGCGCTGCGCGTGACTGCGCCGACATCCTTCGGGCGGATGCATCTGGCGCCCTATCTGCAAGGCTTCATCGACGCCTATCCGCGGATAGAACTGCGCATCGACCTGTCGGACGATTTTGCCGACCTGATCGAAAGCCGCGCGGACCTGGCCATCCGCATCACTGCCGATCCGGGGCCGGGACTGACCGCCAAAAGGCTGGCGACCAATCGCCGCATCCTGTGCGCCGCGCCCGCCTATCTCGATCGCTTCGGGATGCCCGATCGCCTGGCCGACCTCAAAAACCATCGCCTGCTGGCCGCCGACGGGCAGATGCCCTGGCGACTGGTCGGGCCGAAGGGACCGGTCACGGTCGAGGGCCGCAGCCATGTCCGCACCAACAGCAGCGAGGTGGTGCGCGAATTGGCGCTGGCGGGCGGCGGCATCGCGCTACGGTCGCTGTGGGATATCAGCGAAGCGCTAAGCCAGGGTAAAGTTCGGCAGATACTGCCGGATTATGAAGGGTCGGCGGATGTCGGCCTGTTCGCGGTGCAATTGCCGCAGCATAATCCGCCCGCCGCGATCACCGCCTTCATCGATTTTCTTGTTACACTTTATGTCCCGACGCCGCCGTGGGAACGCGCTGGGTTGCCCTGACGGAACGCAGTCACTAAGGCCCATCGCATGGACGATAACACCCGCCGCGCCGCCCTTGATTACCACCGCTATCCGCAGCCCGGCAAGCTGCGCATAGAGCCGACCAAGCGGATGGTGAACCAGCGCGATCTGGCGCTGGCCTATTCGCCCGGCGTCGCCGCGCCCTGCGTGGAGATCGCCGCCGATCCCGACAAGGCGATGGATTATACCGCGCGCGGCAACCTGGTCGCCGTCATCTCCAACGGCACCGCCGTGCTGGGCCTGGGCGCGATCGGCGCGCTGGCATCGAAGCCCGTGATGGAGGGCAAGGCGGTCCTCTTCAAGAAATTCGCCGATATCGACGTGTTCGACATCGAACTGGACACGACCGACCCGGACGCGTTCGTGGAAGCCGTCTCGCTGATGGAGCCGACCTTCGGCGGCATCAACCTGGAAGATATCAAGGCGCCGGAATGTTTCGCGATCGAGGCGCGGTTGAAGGCGCGGATGAACATTCCGGTCTTTCATGACGACCAGCATGGCACCGCCATCGTCGTCGCCGCGGCCGTGCGCAACGCGCTGGTGTTGCAGGGCAAGACGCTGGCGGACGCGAAGCTGGTGACGTCGGGCGCGGGCGCGGCGGCGCTGGCGTGCGTCGACCTGCTGGTGTCGATGGGCCTGCCGATCGAAAACGTCACCATGACCGACAAGGATGGCGTGATCCATTCGGGCCGGGAAGGCATGTTGCCCAATATGGCACGCTATGCCCGCACCACCAATGCGCGCACTCTGCCCGACGTGCTGCCGGGCGCGAACCTGTTCCTGGGGTTGTCCGCGCCGGGCGTGTTGAAGCCCGAATGGCTGCCGCTGATGGCGCCCAATCCGCTGATCTTCGCGCTTGCCAATCCGGAGCCGGAAATCCGCCCCGAAGCCGCGCGCGAAGTGCGCCCCGACGCGATCATCGCGACCGGCCGGTCGGACTATCCCAACCAGGTCAACAACGTCCTGTGCTTTCCTTATATCTTCCGTGGCGCGCTGGATTGCGGCGCGACGCAGATCAACGAGGCGATGAAGGTCGCCGCTGCGGATGCGATCGCCGCGCTCGCCCGGATGCCCGCGCATGACAGCGTGGCGCAGGCCTATGGCGGCCGCAGGCTGGTGTTCGGCGCGGACTATATCATCCCCACGCCCTTCGACCCGCGCCTGATCGGCGAGATCGCGGTCGCGGTCGCACGCGCGGCGATGGACAGCGGCGTCGCGAAGAAGACGCTGGACCTGGACGAATATAAGCGCAGCCTTTCCCGCCAGAGTGCGCGGTCGGGCCAGTTGATGCTGCCGGTGTTCGAAGCCGCGCGTGGCACCGGATGCCGCATCGTCTATGGCGAGGGCGAGGATGACCGCGTGCTGCGCGCCATCCGCGATGCGCTGGACGAAGGAATCGTGCGCCCCACAATCGTCGCGCGCCGCCGCATCCTGGAACAGAAGCTGCCCGAACTGGGCCTGGGCTTCGAACTGGATCGCGACGTCGATGTCGTGGACCCGGAAACCGACCATCTGATCATGGGCGAACTGGTCGAGGCCTATCGCGCGGTCGCATCGCGCCGCGGCGTGCCGGCGGACGAAATATTGCGCCATGTCTATCGCCGCCCGACCATCACGGCAGCCATGCTGTTGCACACGGGCCGGGTCGATGCGGCGCTGGTCGGCGGGCGGTCCGAATATTGGGGCCAGGTCGAACATGTGCTGCGCATCATCGACCGGGTGCCGGGCCACAGCCGCGTCTATGCGCTGTCCGGCCTGATCCTGGACGCGGGCGCGCTGTTCATTACCGACACGCATATGGTGCCGGACCCGACGCCGGAACAGATTGCGGAAATGACGCTGGCGGCGGCGGCCGAGCTGCAGCATTTCGGGCTGACGCCGCGCGCGGCCATGCTGTCGCACTCCAATTTCGGGGCGTCGCATACCGACAGCGCGCGCAAGATGCGCAAGGCGTTCAAGATCGTGCGCGACACCGCGCCCGAACTGGCGGTCGATGGCGAAATGCATGCCGATGCGGCCCTGAGCCAGGCATTGCGCGAGCGACTGGTTCCCGATTCGCGGTTCGAAGGGCCAGCCAATCTGCTGGTCATGCCGAACCTGGATGCGGCGAACATCACGCTGACGGCGCTGTCGGCGTCGTCCAGTTCGCCGACCGTAGGCCCGATGCTGATGGGCCTGTCCAAGCCGATCCATGTGCTGACCCCCGGCGTCACGTCGCGCGGCATCCTGAACCTGACCGCGATCGCGGCGGCGGAAGTGGCGCGGGAAGGCTAGGATTAACCTTTTGCGCCTATCCTGCCCCGGCATGGAGGCATGAGGATAAAGATGGCGGGTTTCCTGAAATCGCTGGCGAAAACCGCCGGGCCGAAGCTGGCGATCGGCGGCATCATGGCGGTGACGGGCCTGGTGGTGTTCGCGTCCATTGATCGGCCTGCGTTCGAGGGCAAGGCTGCGCCGGAATCTCCGGCGGCAAAAACCGCGAACGTGGCGGCCGTTACGCCGCCGCCTTCCCCCGCCAAGCCGGTCGAACGGCGCAGCGACCAGGGCATGGCGGTCGATCCCGGTGCGCTGCGGGTCAAGCGCGTGCTCAAGATCGACGGGCCGTTCCGCCATGGCGACTATGCCTGGGACGAGAATGGCGCGCCCGCGACCGGGCCGGTGATCATCACGGTCGACCTGCGCGCGCAGACGCTGTCGGTGTTCCGCGCAGGCTATGAGATCGGCGCGGCGGTGATCCTCTATGGCGCGACCGACAAGCCCAGCCCCAAGGGCGCCTTTCCGATCATGGCGAAACGGGCAGACTATTATTCGCGCACCTATAATAATGCGCCCATGCCCTTCGCCCAGCGGCTGACCAGCGATGGCGTGTTCATCCATGGCAGCGACGTGCAATGGGGGCGCGGCACCCATGGCTGCATCGGCGTGCCGGTGGCGTTCGCCAAGAGATTGTTCGGCGTGACGAAGGTCGGCGATCTGGTCGTGATTACCGACGGCAAGATGCTGGACGTCAGCCAGGCGCAGGTGAACGGGTAACGCCCGGCCTATTGCGGCGCATCCTCTAAGCGCGGGCGGTGGCCGACCGTCAGCGCGCTGCCTGCCGACGCGGCCATGATGCAGGCGATGGCGGTCCATTGCAGCGGCGTCAGCTGCTCGCCCAGCACGACGAAGCCTGCCAGCGCGCCCATGGCCGGGGCGGAACTGACCAGCAGGCCGAAGACATGGGCGGGTAGCCGCCGCATCGCTTCCATCTCCAGCGAATAAGGCAAGGCGCTGGACAGGAAAGCGATCGCCAGTCCGACGAGCAGGACGTGGGGCGATAGCAAGGCCGCGCCTGCATCCGCTACGCCCAGCGGCAGGATCAGGATCGCCGCCGCCAGCATCCCCCAGGCGACGGCGTCGCGCCCGACCGCGCCGGACACCCGCTTGCCGGTGACGATATAGAGCGCCCAGCAGGCGCCCGCCGCGCAGGCGAAGGCCACGCCGACGGGATCGAGCGCGGCATGATGCCGGACGGGGAGCAGCAGCAACAGCCCCGCAACCGCCGCCGCGAGCCACAGAAAGTCACGCGGTCGCCGGGAGCCGAACAGCACGACTGCGAGCGGCCCGGCGACTTCGATCGCGATCGCCACGCCCATGGGGATGCGCGCAAATGCTTCATAGATGCACAGGTTCATTAGGCCGAGCGTCGCGCCATAGAGAATCAGCCATGCGCGGCTGCCCTGCGGCACGGGGCGGCGCCATGGTCGTCGCACCAGCCACAGCAGGACCGCCGCCAGCGCGATACGCACCCCCGCGACCCCGGCCGCGCCGAGCAACGGAAACAAAGTCTTGGCGAAGGCTGCGCCGAAATTGACCGAAATCATCGACGCCAGCACCGCGCCCATGCCCACCAGCGCCGCGCCGCGTCCATCCTGCCGATCGTGCATGTCCATATGATGAGCCTATAGTCGATCGCCGAAAGATCACGAGCGCAGAGTGATGCTGCGGCCCCCGCGATTGCATATCGCGCCGCCGCATATGCACAAAATGCAGACAGTCGCGGGGTTGACCCGCGCTGTCATCGCGCCCATTTGCCAGCTTTCCACAATATTTCTGCATTGCAGCATGGAGCTTGCCATGGGTGCCCAACCCCAAAAGGCGCATCCCGCGCTCGTCCTGTTCGCCCTTGCGGTCGGCGCCTTCGCGATCGGCACGACCGAATTTGCGTCGATGAGCCTGCTGCCCTTCTTTGCGCGCGACCTGCATATCGATGCGCCGACCGCCGGCAATGCGATCAGCGCCTATGCGCTGGGCGTGGTGGCGGGCGCGCCGATCATCGCCGCGTTCGGCGCGCGCCTGCCGCGCCGGACGTTGCTGATCGGCCTGATGGCGATGTTCGCCATCGCCAATGGCCTGTCCGCCCTGTCGCCCAGCTATCCTTGGCTGCTGCTGTTCCGCTTCCTGTCCGGCGTGCCGCATGGCGCCTATTTCGGCGTCGCCGCGCTCGTCGCCGCCAGCCTGGTGCCGTTCGAAAAGCGCACGCTGGCGATCGCCAAGGTCATGTCCGGCCTGACGGTCGCCACCGTGATCGGCGTGCCGGTCGCCAACTGGATGGGGCAGGTGCTGGGCTGGCGATCAGGCTTCTTCGTCGTCACCGCGCTGGCGGTCGCGACGGTGACGCTGGTCGCGCTCTACGCCCCGCGCGATGCGGGCGATCCCAAAGCCAGCCCGATGCGCGAGTTGACGGCGCTCAGCAAAGTGCAGGTGTGGTTGACGCTGCTGACCGGCGCAATCGGCTTTGGCGGCATGTTCGCAGTCTATACCTATGTCGCGTCCACCATGATCGATGTGACCCATGTGTCGGAAACCTATGTGCCGCTCGTCCTCATGATCTTCGGCGTCGGGCTGACGCTGGGCAATCTGGCGGCGGCTTGGGCGGCGGACCGGGCGCTCAACCGCACCGTGATCGGCGTGCTGTTGTGGAGCGCGGTATCGCTGGCGCTGTTCCCATTGATGGCGGGCAATATCTGGACGCTCGGCCTCAACATCTTCCTGATCGGCATCGGCGGCGGGCTGGGCACGCCGTTGCAGGCGCGGCTGATGAACGTGGCGGGCGATGCGCAGACGCTGGCGGCGGCGCTGCACCACAGCGCGTTCAACATGGCGAACGCGCTTGGTCCATGGCTGGGCGGCCTGTCGATCGCCGCGGGCTATGGCCTGGTGTCGACCGGCTGGATCGGCAGCGCGCTGGCGCTGGGCGGGCTGTCGATCTTCCTGATCGCCATCGCGCTCGAGCGGCGGCCGTTGGCGGCGGTGCCTGCGGCAGCGGAATGACCGCGCGTAGGTAGGCGGTTGAAGGCGGGGCACCACCCCGCTATCAGCGGCGCATAAGACTTAGCAGGGCAAGAGGATGGCCGGGCATGACCCCAGGACCCTTCACGCCCATGACCACGACCCTGCCGCCCCCCGCCCGTCCCCATAGCCTGGCCGAAGATGGCTATGCCATTGCCATCGGCTGCGCCTTCATCGCGCTGGGGCTAGTGCTGCTGAAAGCCGCCAATCTGGTGACGGGCGGCATGGCGGGGATTGCGCTGCTGCTATCCTATCTGGTCCATTGGTCGCCCGCGACCCTTTTCCTGCTGATCAACATTCCCTTCTTCCTGTTCGCCGGACGGGCGATGGGGGTGGCGTTCGGGTTGAAGACGCTGTTCGCCAATGTCGCGATCATGGCGGTAGGCCTCGCCATGCCCGCCGCGCTTCAGATCGCGCGGATCAGCCCGCTCTTCGCCGCCCTGTTCGGCGGATCGATCATCGGTTTCGGCATCCTGGCCATCGCGCGGCATGGCGCGGGCGTCGGCGGCGTGGGCGTCGTCGCGCTGATATTGCAACGGTCGCGCGGGTGGAATGCCGGACGCACACAGATGCAGTGCGATATCGTCATCCTGCTGGCGTCGCTACCGGTGCTGAATGTCGAACGGTTCGGCCTGTCGATCCTGTCGGCCGCCGCGATCAATGCGGTGCTGTTCGTCAATCACCGGCCGGGGCGTTATATCGGTCATTGAGGGCTTACCCCTCGCACAGCGCCTTGTCGTCGCTGTCGCGGGCGCGCAGGGCGCTGGCGGCGTCATTGGCGATGCGGGGGAAGCTGACCCCCTCCAGCGTGCCGCGTCCCTGGCACAGGTCCGCGCAGGCCATATCGACCACGCCGGGCAACGACACCTGATCGCCATCATATTGGGCGACGACGATGCAGCGGTCGCCGCCCTTGAAGCTGAGGATCAGCTTGTCGCCTGCGCGCCGCGCCGTGCCCTGCCCCCGGCAGCTCTGGTCCTCGCCGAAATTGGCCTGGAGGCCGAAGCGGAACGACGCGTCCTTGGCCGGCATGACGCAGAGCAGGTCGCGTCCGGCCTCATGGCTGCGCTGGAACAGGCCGACAGGCGACGTCTTGCCGCTGTCGGTGATTGCGCCGCTTTCGATCGCCGCGCGTTCCAGGCCGGACGCGGGCGCGCTGTCCGATCCCGATGCAGCGTCAGCCACCGCCGGAGCGCGCTGGCACGCCGCCAGCAGCAGAAGCAGCGCCAGACTAGTCCGCGGCATCGACCGCCGGATCGATCATCGTCAGCCCGTCCGGCCCGACCCGGCGAAAGAAGCAGGAGCGCGCGCCGGTGTGGCAGGTGGGTCCGGCCGGAACCGCCTTCACCCAGACCGCGTCCTGATCGCAATCGATGCGGATGTCGCGCACGCTGAGCATATGGCCGGACGTTTCGCCCTTCTTCCACAGCGCCTGGCGGCTGCGCGACCAGAAATGGGCAAGGCCGGTGTCGACCGTCAGGGCCAGCGCCTGCGCATTCATATGCGCGACCATCAGCAGTTCGCCGGTCGCCGCATCGGTGACCACGGCGGTGATCAGGCCATGATCGTCATATTTGGGATTGAGGGTCAGCCCCTTGTCGCGCGCATCGGTCATGGGCGCGCTATAGAATATCGGGCGGGACGGTGGGAAACGCTTTTTCGCATGGGACAATGCGAAATACTGGCTGTCCCTGAGCGAGACAGCGCCCCTTCGGACAAGGGGATATAGCAGAAATGGGGCGATCGACGGGATCCGAACCCGCGACCTCCGGTACCACAAACCGGCGCTCTAACCAACTGAGCTACGATCGCCACAGGGGCCGAAAGCCCCGAGAGAAGCGCCACATATGCGGCCCATTACCGGTCGTCAAGCAGGCAAATGATGCCGGTCGGTCATTCATCCCGATCGATGACAGGGATTGGCCGCTATCGCGCGGCCTTATGGCGTGGGCACGGCGGCGCGCAGTTGGGCGCGCAGGTTGGTCAGTATGCGTTCCGGCACCGTGGGGCGGGTCGCGGCTGGCTTCCCTTTACGCAGGCGGGCGCGGTCCTTTTCGGGCGGATCGACGAAGCGGACGCGGACCGGCGCATGACCCTGCGCCCTGATCCCCAATTCTTCCGCCGCGCCGCGCGACAGGTCGATCACGCGGCCACGCCCCGAAAAAGGCCCGCGATCATTGACCCGGACCAGGATCGTGCGGCCGGTGTCGAGCGCCGTCACCTCGACATAGCTGGGCAGCGGCAGGCTGACATGGGCGGCGGTGAGCCACTTCGCACGAAAGCGTTCGCCATTGGCGGTGCAGTTACCCGATTCCGATCCGTACCAGCTGGCATAGCCCAGCATGTCGTAAGCGGGATCGGCGGCCGGGACATAGGTGGTGCCGCGCACCTTATAGGGCGGGCCGATCCTGACCGGCGTATCGCGTACCGGCCGGTAGTCGCCACCCGCGCAGGCGGACAAAGTCGCCAGCCCAAGAGTGATCCAGATCGTCCTGCCTGCCATTATCGCCATGCCGCCTTTCTATCGTCGGCAGGCCGAACGGTCGAGGCCGGGCGGGCAAAAGAAAAGGGACGCAAAGGCGATGCCCCTGGTCCCTTTTGCCTTTCGGCGTCCTGCTGCGTGGAGGGTGGCCCCCTGTCGCTGCATCACTCTCCTGAAAAACGTCCGGCCGCGATGCCGGTAGGTCGTCAAACGGCAGGCGCCCGCCGGACGGCAGGCGCCCTGTCCGTTAGTTGACCGAATCCTTCAGGCCCTTGCCGGCCTTGAACTTCGGCTGCGTCGAAGCCTTGATGGTCATGGTCTCACCCGTGCGCGGGTTACGGCCGGTCGAGGCCTTGCGCTGGGAAACCGAGAAGGTGCCGAAACCTACGAGGCGCACTTCGTCGCCCTTCTTCAGCGCGCCGGTGATCGCGTCGAAAACGCCTTCCACCGCTTTGGTCGCGTCGTTCTTGTTGAGGCCGCTGCTTTCAGCAACCGTGCTGATCAGATCCTGCTTGTTCATGCCTTGGGAACCCCCTTGTGCTGTTGGTTGATTAGGAATTGCGGCGTAGGCGGCGCAATAAGGCGCGGATTTCCGCGCCTGTCAAAGAGAAAGCGACAAAGTCCTTCGCTTCGATCGAAATTTGCGCCCGCTTGCACGAAATATGCCGAAACCAACGGCTATCCGCCGGTTTCGGCTTGACTTAATGACGCAGCGCGGGATCGCTGTCGCGGCCCGGCCCATTGCTGGGCTGGGCAGCAAGGTCATCCTCTTCGGTCCAGGCGATCGCTTCGGGAACGGAGGCAAGCGCGCGGGCGAGCACTTCGTCCACATGGCTGACCGGTACGATTTCCAGCCCGTCGCGGATATTGGCCGGGATTTCCGCCAGATCCTTTTCATTTTCCTGCGGGATCAGCACCGTCTTGATGCCGCCGCGCAACGCCGCGAGCAGCTTTTCCTTGAGGCCGCCGATCGGCAACACCCGGCCGCGCAACGTGACTTCGCCGGTCATCGCCACATCCTTGTGCACGGGGATGCCGGTCAGCGTGGACACGATGCAGGTCACCATGCCGATACCGGCGGACGGGCCATCCTTGGGCACGGCGCCTTCGGGCAGATGGATATGGATATCCTTGCGATTGAAGATGCTGGGCTTGATGCCATAGCCCGGCGAGCGGGCGCGCACGTAGGAAAAGGCGGCCTGCACCAATTCGTTCATGACTTCGCCCAGCTTGCCGGTCGTCTTGATCATGCCCTTGCCGGGCACGGTCACCGCCTCGATCGTCAGCAATTCGCCGCCGACTTCGGTCCAGGCCAGACCCGTCACCGCGCCGATCTGATCCTCTTCCTCACCCATGCCATGCCGGAATTTGCGGACACCGGCATAGTCGGCCAGATTGTCGGGCGTGATGACGACCTTGTCATAGGCGCCTTCCAATATCTTGCGCAGAGCCTTGCGGGCGAGGCGCGCGACTTCGCGTTCCAGCGTGCGGACGCCCGCTTCACGGGTATAGTAGCGGATCAGGTCGCGCACGGCGTCTTCGGTGACGATGAACTCGCCATCCTTCAGGCCATGCGCCTCGACCTGCTTGGCGACCAGATGACGCTGGGCGATCTCGACCTTCTCATCCTCGGTATAGCCTTCGAGCCGGATGATCTCCATGCGGTCGAGCAAAGGCTGCGGCAAATTCAACGAGTTGGCGGTCGTCACGAACATGATGTCCGAAAGATCGACGTCGATTTCCAGATAATGGTCCTGGAACTTGCTGTTCTGTTCCGGGTCCAGCACTTCGAGCAGCGCGGACGCCGGATCGCCGCGGAAATCCTGACCCAGCTTGTCGATCTCATCCAGCAGGAACAGCGGGTTCATCGTCCCCGCCTTTTTAAGGTTAGTGACGATCTTGCCTGGCAGCGAGCCGATATAGGTGCGGCGGTGGCCGCGAATTTCGGCCTCGTCGCGCACGCCGCCCAGCGACTGGCGCACGAACTCGCGCCCTGTCGCCTTGGCGATCGAGCGGCCGAGCGAGGTCTTGCCGACGCCCGGCGGGCCGACGAGGCAAAGGATCGGGCCTTTCAGCTTATTGGTGCGCGCCTGGACGGCGAGATATTCGATGATCCGGTCCTTGACCTTTTCCAGCGCAAAATGATCCTCGTCCAGGATATCCTGCGCTTTTTTGAGGTCATTCTTGACCTTGCCCTTCTTGCCCCAGGGCAGACCCAGCAGCACGTCGAGATAGTTGCGCACGACCGTGGCTTCCGCCGACATGGGCTGCATGCCTTTGAGTTTCTTCAACTCGGCCGTCGCCTTGGACCGGGCTTCCTTGCTCAGCTTGGTCTTGGCGATCTTCTCGGTCAGTTCGGCGAGTTCGTCGCCTTCCTCACCTTCGCCGTTGCCCAGCTCGCGCTGGATCGCCTTCAACTGCTCGTTGAGATAATATTCGCGCTGGGTCTTTTCCATCTGGCGCTTCACGCGGCCACGGATCTTCTTTTCGACCTGGAGCACGCCCAGTTCGCCTTCCATAAAAGCGAACACCATTTCCAGGCGCTTGACCGGGTCGGCCTCCACGAGCAGCGACTGCTTGTCGGACACCTTGACGTTAATGTTCGCGGATACGGCGTCGGCCAAGCGACCGGCGTCCTCAATCTCGCGCAGCTGGACCGGTGTTTCGGCAGGCAGCTTCTTGTTGAGTTTCGCGTAATTTTCGAACTGTTCGGCGACAGAGCGCATCAGCGCGGAGGCTTCGGGGCCGTCCGCGACGATCTCCTGCACGTCATCGACATGAGCGATTAGATAGCCGTCCTGCGCGTCCATCGACGCCAGCTGGGCGCGATGCTTACCTTCCACCAGGACGCGGACGGTGCCGTCGGGCAGCTTGAGCAACTGCAACACGATCGCCACGACGCCCGTATCATAGAGCGAATCCCGGCCCGGATCATCTTCCGCCGGGTCGAGTTGCGACACCAGGAAGATTTCCTTCGATCCTTCCATCGCGGCTTCCAAGGCAGCGACGCTCTTGTCGCGGCCGACGAAAAGCGGGACGATCATCTGCGGGAAGACGACGATGTCGCGCAGCGGCAGAAGGGGATATTGCTCAGTCATTCAGTCTCCGGGGCCGAAGAAGCGGCCCTCTCCTACGGTTCATCGCCATTATGGGGATGCCCGTCGCAGCAATCAATTGCCAGCTATCATATGGCGAAACGATGAACCGAAGGTGATCGATCCGCCGTTTGGAAAATACGCTGCCGCGCATTTTCGGAACCGCACCAGCCCTCTCCCCCACCCGGCCACCCAACGGCAGCATCATATGGGTGGCCGGGTGGGGAGAGGGCTGGTGCGGCCAACTCATCAAAAGGGCAGCTTGAAGCCGGGGGGCAGTGGCAGGCCTGCGGTCATCTTGCCCATTTCGGCGTTGCTGATTTCGTCCGCCTTCTTGCGCGCGTCGTTGAAGGCGGCGGTGATCAGGTCTTCCAAGATCGGCTTTTCCGACGGGGCCATCAACGTGTCGTCGATCGATACGCCCAGGATGCGGCCCTTGGCCGATGCGCGCACCTTGACCAGGCCGCCGCCCGCTGCGCCTTCGACTTCCAGCTTGTCCAGATTATCCTGCGCGCGTTGCAATTCTTCCTGAACACGGCTCGCCATGCCCAGGATTTCGTTCAAATCTTTCATATCTCAAGCACTCCATTGTTCGAGCGTATCGTCCAGCTCGGCATCGGGGAAGGCAGTCATCGCCGCCTTGACCACCGGGGTTTCCAATATGTCGGCGCGGGCATCCGCCACCTTGCGCTGTTCCTGTTCCAGCAGGGTCGGTTCCCCGCCGGCATCGCTTTGCGCCAGTTTCCAGGCGACGCCGGTCACGTCGCGCAGGGCCGGCAGCATCCGCGTGGCAAAGTCCGACGAGAGTTGCGGGGTCGGGCGATAGTCCAGTTCGGGCGGCGCATAGCGCACCAGTCCGATACAATCATGCAGTTCCTGCGCCAGTTGCCCCTTGCCCTTCTGCCAGAAGGCTTCGATCAGGTCGGGAAAGGTGGCGGGCAGGCTGGCGGACGGGCTGGGTGACTGAGCAGCGGGCGGTGCGCCCGGTGCCGACGCCGGGGCAGCGGGCGCGCCTTCGCGCAGCATCCGCGCCAGTTCGCCAGGGTCGGGCATGGTGGCTGCGTGCATGACGCGCAACAGCGCCATTTCGCAGCTTTCGATCGGCAGGATGGCGCTAGCCACCTCGTCATGCCCCTTGAGCAACAATTGCCACAGGCGATGGAGCGGCGCGAAGCCCAGTTGCGACGCCCATTCCGCCAGCGCGTCGCGCTCTTCGGCGGACTGGCCGGGGCTGACGATATCGCGGCCCGCCTTGACCAGCGTCACGGCATGGGTGAGTTCCAGCAGGCCGCGCATCAGCGCCAGCGGCTCGACGCCCAGCGCATAGTGATCGCGCACCGCGCCCAGCAAAGCGGCGGTGTCGCCCTCCAGCAGCAGGCCCAGCAGACGCCGCACCGATCCGCGATCGGACAGGCCCAGCATGTCGCGCACCTGCGCGGCGGTGACCATCGGCGCGGCACCGTCGCCCATTTCCGCATGGGCGATCGCCTGGTCGAGGATGGAGAGGCCATCGCGCGCCGATCCCTCGGCCGCCTGCGCGATCAGTGCCAGCGCATCGGCTTCGGCCGCGACGCTTTCGGCCTCCACCACATGGGCGAAATGGGCGGCGAGCAGTTCGGCCGGGATGCGGCGCAGGTCGAAGCGCTGGCAGCGCGACAGCACCGTCACCGGCACCTTGTTCACTTCGGTCGTGGCGAACAGGAATTTCACATGGGCCGGCGGCTCCTCCAGCGTCTTCAACAGCGCGTTGAAGGCGTTTTTGGAGAGCATATGGACTTCGTCGATGATGTAGATCTTGTAGCGCGCCGACACGGCGGCATAGCGCACCGCCTCGATAATCTCACGCACATCGTCCACGCCGGTATGGCTGGCGGCGTCCATTTCCACCACATCGATATGCCGACCCTCGGCGATGGCGACGCACGGTTCGCACACGCCGCACGGATCGATGGTGGGACCGCCCTGCCCGTCCGGGCCGATGCAGTTCAAGGCCTTGGCGATCAGCCGCGCGGTGGAGGTCTTGCCCACGCCGCGCACGCCGGTCATCAGGAAGGCATGGGCCAGTCGCCCCCGCTTGATCGCGTTGCCCAGCGTCTGGACCATCGCATCCTGCCCGATCAGCTCCCGAAAACTGCGCGGTCGATATTTGCGCGCCAGGACGCGGTAGGGCTGCGGGGAATCGGACATGGATAGGGTCTAGCCGTTCAGGAGGCTATTGTCGAAGCTGGAAGATTTGGGCTGGATGAAGCGTGGAGGGTGGGAGCCGGAACGACCCGTGACGAAATCACTGTGGCTGCTTCCGTCAGGACCTGACCAGGTTCGCGACGATCACGTCCGCCCGACTCCCGGCGCGGCATATGGCGAAGTGGTGGCGCGATGGCAAGGGGGCTTGGGCTAGGCGTGTTCCCGCGAAGGCGGGAACCCAGTTGAGACGGCGGGACTGGGTTCCCGCCTTCGCGGGAACACGCCACAAATTATTCCAACCCGCTCTTCTGCGCCTTGCCGACGAAATCGAGCGCGGCGCGCGCCGTTTCCGCGATGGCGGCTTCGGCCTTTTTGGCGTCCACGGTGGGGCGGTCGAGATAGATGGCCAGGATATATTCGTCGCCATTGGGCGATTTCACCAGCGCCACGTCATTATAGGCGGTGCCGCAGCTGCCGGTCTTGCTGCCCGATGTCCAGCCTTCGGGCAGGCCCGCCCTGATCCGCTTGTCGCCGGTGCTGCTGGCATTGAGCCAGGCGCGCAGCCTGTCGACGCTCGTCGGCTTCATGTCGCGGAACAGCAGGCGGCCCATCAACCCGGCCATCGCGGCGGGCGAGGTCGTGTCGCGCGGGTCGCCTTCGACATTTTCGTTGAGCGACGGTTCGTTGCGGTCGAGCCGCGTGATCGTATCCCCATGGGCGCGCATGAAGGCGGTCAGGCCGTCCGGCCCGCCCAGCATCGGCAGCAGCAGGTTGGCGGCGCTGTTGTCGCTGACCTCGACCGCCGCCTGGGCCAGTTCGCCCATGCTCATGCGGCCGCGCTTCTTGTTCTTTTTCACGACGGGCGAATAGTCGAGGATATCGTCGCCGCTGAACGGGATTTCCCCCTCCAGCCCGAACTTGCCGCCCTCCGCGCCGATCAGCACGGCGGCGGCCAGCGGTGCCTTGAAGGTCGAGCACATCGCGAATTGTTCGTCGCGGTTGAAACCCAGCAGCAGCGCGCCGCTCTTGTCCACCAGCGCCACACCCAGTCGCCCGCCGGTTTCCTTCTCGATCTCCGCCGGATTGCGCACCGACGTCAACGCCGATTGCGGTACGAGATAGCGGGGCGCGGGTGGCAGGACCGAATCCAACTGGCCGGTGGGTTCGGGCGCCTTGGGCGGCGCTTTCTTGTCGGCGGCGATCGACGGCGCGGTGAGCAGGGCCAGCGCGATGCAAGCGGTCAATATCTTCACGGTCACATGCCCTGCATATTGTTGAACTCACCGGGGATACGGACGGTCAAAGTGTCCAGCTTTTCGTCCAGCAGAATCTGGCACGCTAGGCGGCTGGTTCGGGTGGCGGCGGCGGCGAGATCCAGCATATCCTCTTCATCCTCGCTGGCGCGCGGGAGTTTGGCGAAATCGTCGGCGTCGATGATGACATGGCAGGTGGAGCAGGCCATCTGCCCCTCGCACGTTCCCTCCAGCGGTTGGCCCGCCGCCTGGGCGATATCGAGCAACACCGATCCTGTGGGTGCGTCAACCTCCTGTCGTCTCTCGCCATCGGCGCTGATGAAGGTGACCCTGGTCATGCTAATGCGTGCGCTCCCTATTACGGCGCCGCTTGTGCGGCTGCCGCCTCGTTCAATGTTGTTGCAGCCCTCTCCATCTCGTCCCGGCTCGTGTAGCGGCCAAAGCCGATCCGCACCGATCCGCGCGCCTGGCCGTCCGTCAGGCCCAGCGCGCGCAGCACATGGCTAGGCCGCCCGGACCCGCTTGCGCAAGCGCTTCCCAACGAAAAAGCAACATTGCGGCAATAGGACAACAGTCTTGCCCCGTCGATTCCATCGCGCCGCAGATTGAGATTGCCGGGATAGCGGTGGATGTCGGACCCGTTGAGCGTCCAGTCGGCGAACAGCGTGCGGGCCAGCGCGGCTAGGCTTTCGACATGGGCGCGGTCGGCGTCGGCGCGTTCGCGCATCAGTCGCGCGGCGACGCCGAAACCGGCGCAAAGCGCGGGCGAGAGCGTGCCGGAGCGCAGGCCGCCCTCCTGCCCGCCGCCATGGATCAGCGGCGCGGGTCGTACGCCATCGCGAAGCCACAGCGCGCCGACGCCCTTGGGACCATGAATTTTGTGCGCACTGATCGCGACCATGTCGCAGGATGGCGGGATGGGCACGCGGCCATAGCCCTGCACCGCGTCGCACAGGAACAGCGCGCCTGCGCGGTGCGCCAGGTCGGCGAGCGCCTCGACGGGCTGAATCACGCCGATCTCGTTATTGACGAGCATGGCGACAACGAGTGCGACACCTGGAACGATGGCGCGGGCGGCGGCCTCCAGATCGACGAGGCCGTCCGGGCCGACGGGCAGGACCGTCACATCCCGCCCGGCCCGGGCCATTGCTTCGGTCGTATCCAGCACGGCGGCATGTTCGGTCGCGATCGTGACGATGCCGCCGGGCGGCGCACCCTGGATCGCGATGTTGAGCGCTTCGGTCGCGCCGGAGGTGAAGAGGAGCTTGCCGTCGGGGGGCAGCAGCCGGGCGATCTCGTCACGCGCGACTTCCACCTGCGCGGCGGCGGCGCGGCCCAGGCGATGGGCGCTATGGGGGTTGGCGAACTGGTCGCGCAAGAGCGGGACCATCGCGTCGAACGCCTCGGGCGCGAGCGGCGTCGTCGCCTGATAATCCAGATAGATCAACGGCTTGCTCTTTGCATCATGGCACCCCAGACAGCGAGGAACCTGTCCATGTCGCTGTCGCACGTCTGCGGGCCGAAGCTGACGCGGACGACCTGCGACGCGACATCCTCGTCCCAGCCCATCGCGCCCAGCACATGGCTGGTCTTGAGCGACCCGGACGAACAGGCGCTGCCCGCCGACACCGATATGCCCGCCATGTCGAATTGGATCAGCTGGGCGCGGGCCGACAGGCCGGGCATGCGGTAGCTGGCGATGGTGGGCAAGCGCGGCGCATTGCGCGCGACGATGATGCCGCCCGCCGCCTCTATGCCTGCGTCCAAACGAGCGCGCATCTGCGCGGCGCGGGGCGGCCAGTTCTCGCGCGCCTCCAGCGCCGCGGCCATGGCGAGAATGGCGGGCAGATTTTCGGTCCCGGCGCGATAGCCCTGTTCCTGCCCGCCGCTCGGTTCGATCAGGGCGAGGTCGCGGATCAGCAGCGCGCCGATGCCGGGTGGGCCGCCAAATTTATGCGCGCTGATCGCGATCATGTCCGCGTCCGGCAGCGGGAGTTTGCCTGCGCTCTGGGCGCAGTCGGCAAACAGGATCGCGCCGTTGCGGGCGATCGCGTCGAGCGGCTGAATCACGCCGGTTTCGTTGTTGACGTGCTGGATGGCGAGGAGCGCTCTTCCCTCTCCTCGATCGTCATCCCCGCGAAGGCGGGGATCGATCTCCGGCGCTGCATCTGGGGATGGGGTGGGAGATGGGTTCCCGCTTTCGCGGGAATGACGGGGGGAAAGGACGAGGCCATTCCTATCCACCGCCAGCCGCTCAGCGTCCTTCGTCACGCGCAAGACGGCGTCATGCTCCACCGGCGAGGTGACGATCCGCCCGGCCTTCGCGCGGGTCAGGCCGATGGCGATCGCCTCGCTGGCGCCTGACGTGAAAAGGACATGTCCGGTCCACCCCAGCGCTGCGACGATACGCGCCCGCGCATCCTCCAGCGCGGCGCGGGCGGCACGGCCGTCGGCGTGGGGGCTGGACGGATTGGCCCAGTTCGCCATCGCCTCTACCATCGCCGCCTGCGCGGCGGGCAGCATGGGCGTGGTCGCGGCGTGATCGAGATAAAGACGGTCGGCAGCCAAGCGGCGTTACTCATTGATTGCGGAAATGGCGGCGGCTTCTATATAGGCGGTCTGCCGCGCAGCGCCAGCACTAGCCGAAACGGTGCGCGCGATCCGCATCCATTCGCTGTCGGCTCATCCGAGCCAGGCGGCCCAGAACGATAACAGGTGCCATGCCAGACGTCATTTTCCCCGGACCCGAAGGTCGCCTCGAAGGCCGTTTCAGCCCCCCGCCCCGCCCGCGTGCGCCGGTCGCCATGATCCTGCACCCGCATCCGCAGGGCGGCGGCACGATGAACGACCGCATCACCCAGGCGCTCTACAAGACCTTCGTAAAGCGCGGCTTTGCCGTGTTGCGCTTCAACTTCAGGGGCGTGGGTCGCAGCCAGGGCACGTTCGACAACGGCATCGGCGAATTGTCCGACGCGGCGGCCGCGCTCGATTGGGTGCAAAGCTTCCATCCCGAAGCGCAGACCACCTGGATCGCGGGCTTTTCCTTCGGCGCGTGGATCGGCATGCAGTTGCTGATGCGCCGCCCGGAAATCCGCGGCTTCATCTCGGTCGCGCCACCCGCCAACATGTACGACTTCTCCTTCCTGGCGCCCTGCCCCTCATCAGGCATCATCGTGCAGGGCACGTCGGACGAAGTGGTGACGGCAAGCGCCGTGCAGAAGCTGGTCGACAAGCTGCGCACGCAAAAGGGCATCACCATCCATCATGACGAAATTCGCGGCGCGAACCATTTCTTCGAGCATGAGCTGGACCAGCTGATGAAGTCGGTCGACAATTATCTCGACATGCGCCTGTCACCGGATTCGCCGATCCGCTGAGGATAGGGCATAACCGAACGAAGAAGGCCGCCCATGAGGCGGCCTTTTTTTGTGAGGTTTAAGTTGGAAGCAGACTGTCGGTTACTCTGCCCCTCCCGTAAACGGGAGGGGCAGCGAGACTTAATGAGCGTAGCGAATTTAGTCGCAGCGGGGTGGGCATTTCCGACGTGGCGCAGGCCCACCCCCTAACCCCCTCCCGCTAGCGGGAGGGGGAATATTGTCCGCTCTTAGCCGGTTCCCGATCGACCGCTTTCACGCCGTCCTAAATCCGCCGCTTCGCGTCGAACGGCTCGACGATCTGGCAGCGGTAGGAGCGCACTTCGTCGATCAAGCCCGCATGGAGTTCGGTCGACAGGATCAGGGTCGATCGGTCGAGCCGTTCCAGCCGCCGCGTGTCGCTGAGCAGGCCGCTGATGATGCCGCCGCCCTGCTGCACCAGGGTGATCGTCGCATCGTCCTGCGCGGCGATCTTGGTCCAGCCCTGGCCGCCTTCGCGCCAGCGGCCTGCGGTGAAGTCGATCACGATCTCCCTGACCGATCGATCATCGCCGGTGCAGGACAGGCCACGGACCTGGGAAAGCGTGGGCACGACGGCTGGCGGCAGCGCTGCCGCGATAAGGGGCGTCGCGAGCAACCCGCTGAATAGGGTCAAGATAGTCGAGGCCGATCGGATGCGCATGCACCACCTTACCAGAGGCGCACGCCCCAGCAAACCGGTTAGCGCACATCGCAATGGGCCGGCTTATCTCTGCTCCAGCGCAGGCAGGTCCGGTCCCGGGATCGCGCTGATCGCGACATTGCCGAACATGACGAGGCCCGCCAGGATCATCAGGCCACCGCGCTTGCGGTCGCCTTTCTTCACGATCGCATAGATGCCGCCGCCGGTCAGCAGCACGCCCGCGAGCATCAATATCGATAAAATCGTACCAGCCATGCGGCCATGCCATAGTCGGCAAGCTGGACGGTGGCAATTGCCCGCCTCTCCCCCTATGAGGCGCGCAGAACGAATCACCCCATGGACGCAGGGCCAGCCGCCATGAAAATCGCCATCGCTTCCGATCATGCCGCCATCGACCTGAAGGCGGAGCTTGCGCAGTGGCTGCGCGACGAAGGGCATGAGGTCGCCGACCTTGGTCCCGCGACCGCCGACCGCGTCGATTATCCCGATTATGGTTACAAACTCGCGTCAGCGGTCGCATCGGGCGCGGCGGAACGCGGTATTGCGCTCTGTGGCTCCGGCATCGGCATTTCGATCGCGGTCAACCGCAATCCGGCCTGCCGCTGCGCGCTGGTGGGCGAGCCTTTGTCGGCCGCGCTGTCGCGCGAACATAATGACGCCAATGTCATTGCCATGGGCGCGCGCCTGACCGGCGTGGACATGGCGAAAGCCTGCGTCACCGCGTTCCTTACCACCGATTTCGGCGGTGGCCGCCATAGTGGCCGCGTCGACAAACTCTCCCAGCCCGCGCTCTGAAAGGACGTTTCGATGAGCATCGACACCCTCGCCCCCGCCATCCGTCAGGACGGCTTCTTCAGCGAAAACCTCGCCAGCGCGGACCCCGAAATCTTCGGCGCGATCGGCAATGAACTGAAGCGCCAGCAGGACAAGATCGAACTGATCGCGTCCGAAAATATCGTGTCCAAGGCGGTGCTGGAAGCCGCCGGTTCGATCTTCACCAACAAATATGCCGAGGGCTATCCGGGCAAGCGCTATTATGGCGGCTGCGAATATGCCGACGTCGTGGAGACGCTGGCGATCGAGCGCGCAAAAGAATTGTTCGGCGCGAATTTCGCCAATGTGCAGCCCAATAGCGGCAGCCAGATGAACCAGGCCGTGTTCCTGGCGCTGTTGCAGCCGGGCGATACCTTCATGGGCCTGGACCTGTCGTCGGGCGGCCACCTGACCCACGGGTCGCCGGTGAACATGTCGGGCAAGTGGTTCAACCCGGTCGCCTATGGCGTGCGCCCCGACGATCATCTGATCGATATGGACGAGGTCGCCCGCATCGCGCGGGAGAGCAAGCCCAAGCTGATCATCTGCGGCGGCACCGCCTATTCGCGCGTTTGGGATTTCAAGCGGTTCCGCGAGATTGCCGACGAAGTGGGCGCCTATCTGCTGGCCGACATGTCGCACTTCTCCGGCCTGGTCGCGGGCGGCGCGCATCCCTCGCCGGTGCCTTATGCCCATGTCACAACCACCACGACCCACAAGTCGCTGCGTGGCCCACGGTCCGGCATCATCCTGTCCAATGACGAGGCGATCGCCAAGAAGCTGAACAGCGCGATCTTCCCCGGCCTGCAGGGCGGCCCGCTGATGCACATCATCGCGGCCAAGGCGGTGGCGTTCAAGGAAGCGCTGACGCCCGAGTTCAAGGCCTATGCGCATCAGATCGTCGCCAATGCCCGCGCTTTGAGCGAGACGCTGGCCGATGCCGGGCTGTCGATCGTGTCGGGCGGCACCGACAATCATCTGATGCTGGTCGACCTGCGGCCTAAGAACACAACGGGCAAGGCGGCGGAAAAGGCGCTGGATCGCGCCTTCATCACCTGCAACAAGAATAATGTGCCGTTCGACACGGCCAGCCCGTTCGTCACCTCGGGTGTCCGTTTGGGTACGCCCGCGGGCACGACGCGCGGCTTCCGGGAGGACGAGTTCCGCGAGATCGGCCGCCTGATCGCGGAGGTCGTAGAAGGGCTGAAGCGCAACGGCGACGAAGGCGATGGGCAGGTCGAAGCGCATGTGCGTGAGAAGGTGCTGGGGCTGACGGCGCGGTTCCCGATCTATCAGGGGTAAACCAAGCCGTTCGTGTCGAGCGAAGTCGAGACACGCTCGCGCAGACGTTTCTCGACACGCTCGAAACGAACGGAGTTTATATAAATGCGCTGCCCCTTCTGCGCCCATGAAGACAGCCAGGTGAAGGACAGCCGGCCGACGGAGGATGGCAACGCCATCCGCCGCCGCCGCCAGTGCGAAGCCTGCGCCGCGCGCTTCACCACGTTCGAGCGTATCCAGTTGCGCGATATCTGGGTGGTGAAGAGCGAGGGGCGCAAGGAAGCGTTCGAGCGCGACAAGCTGGCCCGCTCCATCGGCATCGCCTGCCGCAAGCGGCCGATCGATCCCAGTCGGCTGGAAAAGCTGATCTCCGGCATTCAGCGTCAATTGGAAACCAGCGGCGACAGCGAAGTGCCCGCTCGCGCGATCGGTGAACTGGTGATGGAAGGGCTGAAACGCCTGGACAGCGTCGCCTATATCCGCTTCGCCAGCGTGTATAAGGACTTTACCGACGCCAAGGATTTCGAGGAATTTGCGAGCACGGTGAAGGAGGTTGGGCGGGAGTGAGGGGTGCTGCGTCCAGTTCTCCATCCGTTCGCCCTGAGCGAAGTCGAAGGGCTCGACCGAGCGCAGCGAGGTCCTAATCCGCGATGACCTTTCACACCTATATGCTGCGCTGTTCGGATGGCTCCTATTATACTGGCCATACGGACAGCTTTGAGACGCGGATAGCACAGCATCAATCCGGGTTGATCAAAGGCTATACCTTCGATCGCCGTCCGGTCGAACTGGTTTGGTCTGCAGAATTTGAGACGCGCGCCGAGGCACTCACTTGCGAGCTTCAGATCAAGGGATGGTCACGCCATAAGAAAGAAGCCCTCATCGCGGAAGATTGGGATAAGTTGAAAAAAGCCGCTATTTCCCACACTTCGCCTTCGCTCAGTGACGCCCTTCGACTTCGCTCAGGGCGAACGGAGGGAGAGGCTGTTCAAAAGAATGATATGATGAACTCCATCCTTACTCCTCCCCCTCCCCCGTCATCGTCCTGGTCCGCCCGCAATTGGGCGAGAATATCGGGAAGGCCGCGCGGGCTATGCTGAATTTCGGGCTGACCGAAATGCGGCTGGTCAGCCCACGCGATGGCTGGCCCAATCCCGATGCGGGGCCGTCGGCGGCGGGCGCGGACTTCATTCTGGATCAGGCGCAGGTCTATGAGACGCTGGCGGATGCGGTCGCGGACTGCGCGCATGTCTATGCCACCACCGTGCGCAAGCGCGGCGTGACCAAGCCGGTCGTGACGCCGGAGGAAGCCGCGCGCGAAGTCCATGCCGCGCAGGGCCGCTGCGCCTATGTGTTCGGGCCGGAACGGTCGGGGCTGGAGACGGAGGATGTCGCGGTCGCGCGCAAGATCCTGACCGTGCCAATCAATCCGGAGTTCGGATCGCTGAACCTGGCGCAGGCGGTGATCCTGTGCGCCTATGAATGGTCGAAGCAGGCTGACCTTGTGCAACCGACCATCACCGACCTTGGCGAACCGGCGCCGCAGGAGGAACTGGAAGGGATGATCGGGCAGCTGGATGCGCTACTGGTCAAGGTCGGCTATTTCTTCCCGCCCGACCGCGCCGGTGCGACGCGGTTGACGTTACGCAACCTGCTGACCAAGCCGGGCTGGAACCATCTGGAAGTGCGGACGCTGCGCGGCGTGCTGTCACATCTGGCGCGGCCGCGGGAACGTTGAACCCAGTCTCCGTTCGGTTCGAGCCCGTCGAGAAGGTAGCACATGTTCTCGACAGGCTCGAACCGAACGGATGTGAGTTTTATTCCCGCGTCCGATCGAACTCCGCCATCTCGTACGCGATCGACGCTTCGACCAGTTGCTCCCACACCGCCTCGATCAGGTCGCATGGCACGCCCAAAGCCTCCGCTTCGGCGCAGGCATTGGCGATGACCTCCGCCTTGCGCGCTTCGTCGCGGACGGCGTCGCGATCCGGCTTGATCCGGGCGGCGGCGCGCATATGGGCGAAGCGCTGCGCGAGCAGGGCGACGATCTGCCGGTCGAGATTATCGACGCCCGCACGGACCTGCGTCATGGTGGAGTAGCTTTCGGGATTCATGGCGCTGGATTAAGCCGCCGCCGTCCGCGTGTCGAGGCTTGACTCATCGCCCCCTTATGGTCATAGGCGCGCCTTCGCGATTGGTCCCGCATCCCGGTGAAGCGGTGGCCCTGCCCCTGAAAAATGGACGTAGGCGATACCGGGAATGATGCTCGCCCTTTCAGGGTGGGCTTAGTTGTTAGCTATTGTAAGGAATTACCATGACGAAGCGCACCAGCGCCAAGTACAAGCTCGACCGTCGCATGGGCGAGAATATCTGGGGCCGTCCCAAGTCGCCTGTCAACAAGCGCGAATATGGTCCCGGCCAGCACGGCCAGCGCCGCAAGGGCAAGGTTTCGGACTATGGCATTCAGCTGCGCGCCAAGCAGAAGCTGAAGGGCTATTATGGCGACATCACCGAGAAGCAGTTCAAGAAGAACTATTTCGAAGCGAGCCGCATGAAGGGCGACACCGGCCAGAACCTGATCGGCCTGCTGGAACGCCGCCTGGACGCCGTCGTGTACCGCGCCAAGTTCGCGCCGACGATCTTCTCGTCGCGCCAGATCGTGTCGCACGGCCACATCTATGTGAACGGCGTGAAGTGCAACATCGCGTCGCGTCTGGTGAAGCCGGGCGACGAGATCACGCTGGGCAAGAAGGCGCAGGAAATGGCGCTGGTGATGGAAGCACAGGCTTTGGCCGAGCGTGACATCCCCGACTATGTCGCCCCCGACGGCGCGACCAAGGTCACCTATGTCCGCGTGCCGACGCTGGATGAAGTGCCTTACCCGGTGAAGATGGAACCGAACCTGGTCGTCGAATTCTATTCGCGCTAATCGGTTTTCAACCAAGCGATACGACAAAGGGCGGCCCTGCGAAGGAGCCGCCCTTTTCTTTGTGCGCAACATTCTTGCGCGACCCTCCGCACGGTGGCACATCTGTCCGATCGTAAAACAGAGGGTGTCCCCATGCGTAGCTCCATTACGGCGATTGCCGCCATTCTTGCCCTGTCTGCGCCGGTCGCTGTCCCTGCCGCGCCTGCCAAGTCTTCAGCCGCCAAGGGGGTCGAGCCGTCGATCGACACGATGAAGCGGCTGGTAAAGGAACTGTCGTCGGACGCCTATGAAGGGCGTGCCCCCGGATCGGCGGGGGAGGAAAAGACGCTCGCGCTGCTGTCCGCGGAATTTGCCAGGCTGGGCCTGAAACCTGGCAATAAGGGCAGCTGGTTTCAGGACGTGCCGCTGGTAGAGATCAGCGCGAAGAATGTGTCGCCGCTGTCGTTTACAGGCGGCAAGAGCGCCGTCTCCGCCGCCTATGGTCCGGAGATGGTCGTGGGCACATATCGCACCACTGAAAAACATATCGCGATCAAGGACAGCCCCGTCGTCTTCGTCGGCTATGGCATCCATGCGCCGGAAAAGGGCTGGAACGACTATGCCGGACTGGACGTGAAGGGCAAGACGGTCGTCATCCTGGTCAATGACCCCGACTATGAGACCCAAGGGCTAACCGGGCCGTTCAATGGCCGGGCGATGACCTATTATGGCCGCTGGACGTATAAGTTCGAGGAAGCCGCACGGCAGGGCGCGGCCGCCGCGATCATCGTGCATGACACGGTGCCCGCCGCCTATGGCTGGAATGTCGTGCAGTCGAGCTGGACCGGGGCGCAGCATGTCGCCGACAGCGCCAATGGCAATGCCGACCAGAGCCAGGCGATCGGCTGGATCCAGAAGGACAAGGCGGCCGCCCTGTTCGCCAGTGCGGGCCTGAACCTGGACGCGCAGATGGCGGCGGCGAAGAAGCCGGGGTTCAAGGCGGTGCCGCTGACCGGGGTGAAGGCCAGCCTGTCTTTCGACAACGACCTGCGCAAGCATAGTTCGAAGAATGTCGTGGCCCTGCTGCCCGGCAAGACGCGGCCGGACGAATATGTGCTTTATAGCGCGCACTGGGACCATCTGGGCCATTGCCAGGCGGCGCCCGACGGCGACGATATCTGCAACGGCGCGGTGGACAATGCGACCGGCACCGCGGCGCTGGTCGCCTTGGCGCAGGCCAATGTGAAGGCCGGGCCGACCGACCGCAGCCAGGTATTTCTGGCAGTGACGGGCGAGGAATCGGGACTGTTGGGATCGGCCTATTATGGCAAGAACCCGGTCTTCCCTTTCGCCAAGACGGTGGGCGGCGTGAACATGGATGCACTGAGCGTCGCGGGGCTTGCCAAGAATGTCGTGGTGATCGGCAAGGGCAAGTCGCAGCTCGACGCCTATCTCGACCGGGCGCTTGCCGCGCAGGGCCGGGTTGCGACGCTGGAGCCGACGCCGGAAAAGGGCTTCTACTATCGTTCCGACCATTTCAGCTTCGCCAAATATGGCCTGCCGATGCTCTATTTTGAGGGCGGCGAGGATCTGGTGAAGGGTGGCACGGCGGCGGGCCTGGCCGCGGCGGAGGATTATACCAAGAACCGCTATCATGGTCCCAAGGACGAATATGATCCCAATTGGGATTGGGCCGGGGTGCTGGCGGATTTGAAGCTCTATTACAGCGTCGGGCGCGATCTGGCGACGACAAGCGACTGGCCCAATTGGGTGGTCGGCGACGAGTTTCGGGCTATTCGGGACAAGGATCGGGCGGGGAAATAGGAGGCTGCCGTGCTCCCGCCTGCGCGGGAGCACGGCCTTTCCGAGGCGCGACGATCACTCCCCCGCCGGGGTATAGGTCCAATTCTGCGCCTGACTGCCGTCCATTTTCGCGGTTTCGGCCATCAGCAGTCGCCCTTCGCGCCAGTAGCGGATGCGCTGGGGATAATCATGGTCGGGGTTAGCGAAGCTGATGTCGCGTACGCCTTCCGCCACGGCGCGGAAGATGGTGACGGCTCCGCCCTCCGGCGACGCATGGAGCGTGAGCGATCCGTCCGCCGCGCGGACGATGCGCAGCACTTCCCAGGATCGCAGCGTTTCGCCGCGCCCGGTGCGACCAACGCCGATCATCGTCCCGCCGCGCGGCAGCGTCCAGACCTCTTCGGTCCAGCGATCGTCGCGCTTTTGCAGCCATTCCCCGGTCAGCCAGTCGGGCAATTCGCCCGCGCTGGCCCCGGCGGACAGCCCCAGCAATAAGAGCGTTGCGATCTTTACCACTATTGTCTTCATCGCCTCAGCCCTCTGTCCAGACACTGTCCGGCACGCTATGGAGCGCGCATAATCCCGCTATCACGGATCGCCCCCCGGTCGAGCAAGGACAAAAGCCATGACTTTCCGCATGCCCGCCGAATGGGCGCCGCACGACTGGACCTGGATCGGCTTTCCGACCAACCCCGCCGAATGGCCCGGCGCGTTCGAGGAGGCGCGCGCGCAGATCGCGGCCTTCGCCAGCGCGCTGCATGCCGATGGCAAAGGCGAAGAGGTGCGGCTGGTGGTCGCGAACGAAGGCGATGCGGCGGCGGCGCGGGCGCTGGTCGCGCCGGGCGTCACTATCGTCGTGCAGGCGCTGGGCGATGTGTGGTTGCGCGATACCGCGCCGATCGCGGTTTTGAATGGTGCGGGAGGCCGGGCGCTGGTCGATTTCGGCTTCAACGGCTGGGGCGGCAAATATCAGATGCCGGGGGACGAGGATATCGGCGCGCGGCTGGCGGCGACAACTGGCTTGCCTGTATCGACCCAGAATTGGGTGTTCGAAGGTGGCGCTATCGATACCGATGGCAGCGGCCTGTTCGTCACGACCGAGCAATGCCTGCTCAACCCCAACCGCAACCCGGATCTGGATCGCGGCAAGATCGAGACGCTGCTGGCGGGGAGCCTGGGCCTGTCCGACCTGCTGTGGCTGGGCAATGGGTTGCTGAACGATCATACCGACGGGCATGTGGACAATCTGGCGCGCTTCGTGGCGCCAGGTACGCTGGCGCTGCCGATCGCGACGACGCAGGACGATCCCAATGCGGCGATCTACGCCGATGCGCGGACGCGCGCGCAGGCGCATGGCGTGGAGGTCGTGGACATCCCCTCCCCCGGCCTGGTGCTGGTGGATGGGGAGGCGATCCCGGCCAGCTATATGAATTTCTATGTCGGCAATGCCGCCGTCATCGTGCCGATCTATGGTCAGCCCAACGATCAGGCCGCGCTCGACGCCTTCCGTCCCTTCTTTCCCGGGCGGGATATTGTCGGGCTGCGCAGCGATGCCATATTGTCGGGCGGTGGCAGCTTCCATTGTTGCAGCCAGCAGATGCCATCCGTCTGATAAGTTCAGGGACAGACATGACCAAAGTTACCGTAGCCGCGCTTCAGCTTAGCTTTTCCGACGATATGGGCGAGAATATCGCCAAGGTCGCTGACCATGTACGCAAGGCCGCGATGCGCGGCGCGAAGATCATCCTGCCGCCGGAATTGTTCGAAGGGCCGTATTTTTGCCGGCAAGAGGATGAGGCGCTGTTCGCCAATGCGCAGCCGACCGACAGCCATCCTGCCGTGCAGGAAATGCGCAAGCTGGCGAAGGAACTGGGCGTCTATATCCCCACCAGCTTTTTCGAGCGCGACGGCCATCATCATTATAATTCGCTCGCCATGATCGATGACGAGGGCGAGATCATGGGCGTCTATCGCAAAAGCCATATTCCCGACGGGCCGGGCTATGAGGAGAAATATTATTTCCGCCCCGGCAATAGCGGCTTCAAGGTGTGGCCGACCAAATATGGCACGATCGGCGTCGGCATCTGCTGGGACCAATGGTATCCCGAAACCGCGCGCTGCATGGCGTTGATGGGGGCGGAGATGCTCTTCTACCCCACCGCGATCGGTTCCGAACCCTATGACAGCGAGTTGGACACCAGCCGCATGTGGCGGCGGGCAATGATCGGCCATGCGGTCAGCAATTGTATGCCGGTGATCGCCGCCAACCGGATCGGGGACGAGGAAGGCCAGGTCTTCTACGGCTACAGCTTCATCACCGACGAATGGGGCGATTTCGCCGCCGAAGCCGACGCGAAGGACCAGGGCGCGCTGGTAGCGACGCTGGACCTGGCGAAGGCGCGGACGCATCGCGCGGGCATGGGCTTTTTCCGCGATCGGCGGCCGGACCTGTATGGCCGCATCGCGCAGGATATCTGAGTGAGCGAGACCGATAGCGAGATGGTGGAGGCGGAAGGCGACGACCTCAGCCGACCGCAGAAGCGCCTGTTGAAGCGGCTCTATAATGGGCGCACCCTCCCGGTTATGGCGGACGAGCGGCCATTCCTGCGCTACAAGGATGCAGCGCGCTATCTATTGTCGCTTGATCCGGACGCGCGCGCAGCCGCCTATGCGCAGATGAAGGCGCAGGCCAGGGACGGGGCGCGATAGCCACGCCCTATCTTTATGCGCTGGCGCTAGGGTCGAACCGGCCGCTGTCCGCGCGGCGCACGCCTGTCCGGTTGCTGGCGGAAGCGGTCGCGCTGATCGGCGCGGAGATGCGGGTTCTGGGCGTAGCGCCGATCCTTGCCACCGCGCCGATCGGGCCGTCGACCCGCCGCTTCGCCAATGGTGCGATGCTGGTCGAAAGCGCGTTGCCGCCCCCTGCTATGCTGGCCTTCCTTCAGGGCATCGAGAAGCGGTTGGGCCGCCGCCGTCATCGCCGCTGGGGCGCGCGCAGCATCGATATCGACATCATCCTCTGGTCTGGCGGCCTATGGCGCAGCCGTGCGCTGACCATTCCCCATGCCGCCTATCGGACGCGCGCGTTCGTGCTGACGCCGCTGCTGGCGATCGTGCCGGACTGGCGTGATCCGCTTCTGGGAATCCGTGTGCGTCATCTGCACGCCCGCCTGCAAAAAGCCGCGTCAAAGAGTTGACCAGCGGGGCCGCCGCCTTTAGGGCAGCCTCCACCGCCTAGGGGGTCCATAGCTCAGTCGGTAGAGCAACTGACTTTTAATCAGTAGGTCGCTGGTTCGAACCCAGCTGGACTCACCATTATCGCTCCGGTCGAAACAGTGCGACGGAGCGCCCACCTACCTCGATATCTTCGTTCGATAGATGGAATTGGCAGGTGTCCGCGTCGCCATTGATGCAGACGACTACCCCGCTCGCACGGTAACGCAGCGTCAGGCGGCGGCGGGCCGGGTCTTCCCATTGCGCGACCGTCAGAGGCTGGCCTTCGTAATCCAGCCATTCGACATCGGCGTCGGATAGCAGGGTGACGCCGTGCAGGTCGGGCGTGTCCGCACGCAGCGCCGCCAGCGCGAAGCTATGTGCCTCCAGATCGCGGTCACGCCCTTCCCAGTCGATCCAGCCGATCGCATTGTCCTGCGCATAGGCATTGTTGTTGCCCTGCTGGGTGCGGCCGAATTCGTCGCCAGCCGTCAGCATGATCGTGCCGCGCGATGCGAAGAGGGTGGCGAGCAAGGCCTTGATATCGCGGGTGCGGGCGGCCTCTACGGTGGCATCGTCGCGTGGCCCTTCGACGCCGTTGTTCCAGCTGAAATTTTCGCCGTGGCCGTCGCGATTCTCTTCGCCATTGGCGTCGTTGTGGCGCTGTTCGTAGGCGGTCAGGTCGGCCAGGGTGAAGCCGTCATGAGCGGCAAGGAAATTGACGCTGCGGGTCGCACTGCCGGTGAAGATGTCCGACGATCCGGCCAGCCGCGTCGCCAGGGCGCCCAGCATGCCCGCGTCGCCGCGCCAGAAACGGCGCATGTCGTCGCGATAGCGGTCGTTCCATTCCAGCCAGCCCTCGCCGAAATGACCCAGTTGATAGCCGCCCGGCCCGATGTCCCATGGTTCGGCGATCAGGATGCGGTCGGCCAATATCGGATCGGCGCGCATCTCCTGCAACAGGGGGGCGTGTGGATCGAAACCGTCCGCCATCCGCCCGAGCGCTGGGCCAAGGTCGAAACGGAAGCCGTCAATCCTGGCCAGCGTCACAAAATGGCGCAGCGAATTGAGGATCAGGCGGCGCGCGATCGGTGCGTTGCAGGCGATACTGTTGCCGGTGCCCGTGTCATTAATCAGCCGCCCATCGGTGTCATGGCGGAAATAGCCGCGCGCATCCAGGCCGCGCAGCGACAGGGTCGGTCCCTGCGCATCGCTTTCGCCGTCATGATTATAGACCATGTCGAGGATGACGCCGATGCCCGCATCATGCAGCGCCGCCACGGTGTCGCGCAGTTCGGCCATGCCGCCGGGCGCCAGTCGCGGATCGAGCGCGAAATAGCTGACCGGGTTATAGCCCCAGGCGTTGGTCAGACCCAGCGGTCCCAGATGCCGCTCGTCGATCCAGGCGTTGATCGGCATGAGTTCGATTGCTGAGACATACAGGCTTTTGAGATGTGCGATGATGGCCGGGTGCGCCAGGGCGGCTATCGTGCCGCGCTGCGCTGACGGGACGTCCGGGTGCAGCATCGTGAAGCCGCGCACCTGCACTTCGTAAATCAGGCCGCCGGGCGCGAAGCGGGGCGGCTCCGGCGGCAGCGGCGTGGCTGGCGCCATCACCACACCCTTGGGCATCAGCGGCGCGGTGTCGCTGCCCTCGCCGCGTGGTGTGCCCAGCGTCGGATCATAGTGGAACGGCCGGTCGATCGCCTGGGCGTAGGGATCGAGCAGCAGCTTGTCGGGGTCGAACCACAGGCCCGCCTCCGGATCATAGGGACCATCGGCGCGCAACCCGTAGCGGGCGCCCGCGCCGACGCCTGCCGCCTCGGCGTGCCAACATCCGTCCGCATCGCGCAGCATCGGTATGCGGGTTTCGCGATCGGCGTCATCGAAAAGGCAAAGCCAAAGCTGCGTCGCCTCGGGGGACCAGACCGTAAAGCGCGTGCCGGTTGCGCTGACCATCGGCCCCATCGTCACGCCGCCTCCGCGATCAGCGAGCGATACAGTTGCGCATATTTGGCGGCACTGTTGGTCCAGGAGAAATCGGCGCGCATTCCTGCGCGCTGGATCGCCTGCCATGCCGTCTTGTCAGCGTGCAGCTCCATCAGCCGGTTGATCGCGCCATGCAGCGCCAGCGGATCGGACGGCGGGAAGACGATGCCGGTGGCCGCACCAGCCCCCACCGCCGCTTCATTGGCGTCGATCACCGTGTCCGCCAGCCCGCCGACCCGCGCCACCACCGGCACGCAGCCATAGCGCAGCGCATAAAGCTGGGTCAGGCCGCACGGTTCGAAGCGCGAGGGAATGAGGATGGCGTCGCCGCCCGCCTGCATCAGGTGGGACAAGGGCTCGTCATAGCCGATCTGTACGCCGATCCGCCCGCGATGCCGGTCCGCCGCGCCCAGCAACGCGCCCTCCAGCGGGTGATCGCCCGATCCCAGCACGGCCAGCTTGCCACCCGACGCGACCAGATGTTCGGCCGCTTCGATCATCAGGTCCATGCCCTTCTGCCAGGTCAGGCGGCTGACGATGATGGCGATCGACGCATCGTCAGGGTCCAGCCCGAACCGCCGTTCGAGTGCGCGACGGTTTGCCGCCCGGCCGCCCATCGCCCGCGCGCTGAACGGCTTGGCGATCAGACTGTCGTTCGCCGGATTCCAGATATCGGTATCGACGCCATTCAATATGCCGTGCAGCCGGTCGACCCGCCCGTTGATGAGGCCGTCCAGCCCCATGCCATCTGCTGGCGACCGGATTTCCTGCGCATAGCTGGGGCTGACCGTGGTGATCGCGTCGGCGGACACTAGGCCCGCCTTCAGATAGCCGGTGCCGCCATAATATTCGACGCCGTCCACGCCCCAGGCTTCGGGTGGCAGACCCAGATGCGGAAAGATATCGGCATGGAAGCGTCCCTGGAAAGCGAGATTGTGGATCGTCACGACCTTGGGCACAGGCGCCGCCGGGCCGAAGCGCATATAGGCGACGGTCATGGCCGCCTGCCAGTCATGGACATGGACGATGTCGGGCCGCCAGCCCTTCACACCGTCCGCCGCAATGTCCGCGCCGACGCGTGAGAGCGCCGCGAAGCGCCGCCAATTGTCGATCCAGTCATTGCCGCCATGATCGCCATAGGGACCGCCTTCGCGTGCGAAGAAATCCGGCGCGTCCAGGATCAGCAGGTCCAGCCCATCGACCTGCGCCGCCAGCACGCTGGCCGCCGCGCCGAACAGACTGTCATAGCGGCGCACGACCTTGGCCTTGCCCAGTCGCGCGATCACGGCGGGATAGCCCGGCACCAGGGTGCGGGCCGCAACGCCCTGCCCCGCCAGCGCGCCCGGCAAAGCGCCGACGACATCGGCCAGCCCGCCGGTCTTGATCAGGGGATAGATTTCGGACGCGACCGCCAGCAGCTTGATCGTCATGGGTCGGTCAGGCTGCCAGCCGGTCGATCATCGGCTGCGTCACCAAGCAGACGCCGCTGTCGGTGCGGCGAAAGCGTAGCGCATCCTCCTGCGGATGTTCGCCGATGACGAGGCCGGGAGGGATGATGATGCCCGAATCCAGCACGCATTTGTGGAGCCGCGCGCCGCGCCCGATCTGGCAATCGGGCATGATGATGCTTTCGGTGACCGAAGAAAAGCTGTGCGTGCGCACGCCGGAGAAGAGCAGGCTGCGGTGCAGCGACGATCCCGACACGATGCAGCCGCCCGCCACCAGCGAGGATGTCGCGGAGCCGCGGCGGCCATCTTCGTCATGCACGAATTTGGCGGGCGGGGTGACTTCCGAATAGGTCCAGAGCGGCCAGCTGCGGTCGTAAAGGTCGAGCGAGGGGACGACATCGGTCAGGTCGATGCTGGCCTGCCAATAGGCGTCGATCGTGCCGACATCGCGCCAATAAGGTTCCAGCTCGCTTTCGGCGCGGACGCAGCTGCTGGAGAAGCGATGCGCGACCGCTTTGCCATGCTTGACGATATAGGGGATGATGTCGCCGCCGAAATCGCGCTTGCTGGCGGGGTCGTCGGCGTCGCGGCGCAATTGTTCGATCAGGAAGCGGGTCTGGAAGACATAGATACCCATCGAGGCCAATGCTATATTGGGCTGGCCGGGGATGGCGGGCGGGTCTTTGGGCTTTTCGATGAAGGCGGTGATCACGTCCTGCTCGTCCACGTGCATGACGCCGAAGCCGACCGCCTCCATGCGCGGCACTTCCAGGCAGCCGACGGTGACGTCCGCGCCGCTGTCCACATGCTGTTGCAGCATCAGCTCATAGTCCATTTTATAGACATGATCGCCCGCCAGCAGCACCATATATTCGGGCGCATAGCTTTCGATGATGTCGATATTCTGGAACACGGCGTCGGCCGTCCCTTCATACCATTGGCTTTCCGACACCCGCTGGCTGGCGGGCAAGATGTCGAAACTTTCATTGCGTTCGGGGCGCAGGAAGTTCCAGCCGCGCTGGAGATGCCGGATCAGCGAATGCGCCTTATATTGGGTGGCGACGCCGATGCGACGGATGCCGCTGTTGAGCGCGTTGGACAGGGCGAAATCGATAATCCGCGCCTTGCCGCCGAAATGGACGGCGGGCTTGGCGCGCTTGTCGGTCAGTTCGGCCAGCCGACTGCCGCGTCCGCCCGCCAGCACATAGGCCATGGCGTCGCGCGCGATCGGCTGATGTCTCGTCTGCATTAAGCCTCTCCTCATTCCGCCCGCGTGCGCGCGCTGTCGATGTTCAATAATCCAGTTCCAGCATCAGGGTTGCAAAGGGCGGGATGGTGATGTTCGCCCATCCTTCCTCGTCCGCCTGCACCTGCCCCATATTGCCCGCGCTGCTGCCGCCATAATCGGCCGCGTCGCTGTTCATGATCTCCCGCCACAGCCCGCCGGAAGGTAGGCGCATGCGATAGCCATGGCGCAACAAGGGGGTAAAATGACTGATCACGACGATCGGCCGGACGCCGGGTGCGCGGCGTTGCCAGGCAAAGATGGAGTCCGCCGCGCCATCGACCAGTACCCATTCGAACCCTTCGGGTTCGCAATCGCGTTCGTGCAGCGCCCGACGGGAGCGGTAGAGATGGTTGAGGTCGGCGACGAGCCTCTGCACACCCAGATGCGGGGCGTGGTCGAGCAGATCCCAGTCGAGAGCGCGCTCCTCGCTCCATTCGCCGCGCTGGGCGAATTCCTGTCCCATGAATAGCAGCTTCTTGCCGGGATAGCCCCACATGAAACCGTAATAGGCGCGCAAGGTCGCGAATTTCTGCCAGTCGTCGCCCGGCATCTTGTGCAGCAGCGACGCCTTGCCATGGACAACCTCGTCATGGCTCAGCGCCAGCACGAAATTTTCGGTAAAGGCGTAGAGCAGGCCGAAGGTGATATCGTCATGATGATGGGCGCGGTGCACCGGATCGCGCTGCAGATAGCGCAGCGTATCGTGCATGAAGCCCATATTCCATTTGAAGCCGAAGCCCAGCCCGCCGGCATCGACGGGTTGCGATACGCCGGGCCAGCTGGTCAATTCCTCGGCAATGGTCATGATGCCGGGCTGTGCCCCGTAAAGCGCCTTGTTCATCTGCTGGAGGAAGGCGACCGCCTCCACATTTTCGCGTCCGCCCTGGTCGTTGGGAATCCATTCGCCGGGCTGGCGCGAATAATCGAGGTAGAGCATGGAGGCGACGGCATCGACCCGCAGGCCGTCGACATGGTAGCGTTCCGCCCAGAACAGGGCGTTGTTGACCAGAAACTGCGACACTTCGCGCCGCCCGAAATTATAGATGGCGGTGTTCCAGTCGGGGTGGAACCCCTTGCGCGGGTCGGCATGTTCGTAGAGCGCGGTGCCGTCGAAATGGGCGAGGCCGTGTTCGTCGGTCGGGAAATGGGCGGGCACCCAATCCAGGATGACGCCGATCCCGGCCCGATGCGACCCATCCACAAACCGCGCGAAGCCCGCCGGATCGCCGAAGCGCGCGGTCGGCGCATACAGGCCCAGCGTCTGATAACCCCAGCTGGGATCATAAGGATATTCGCTGATCGGCAGAAATTCGATATGGGTAAAGCCCATGCCCGCGACATAGGGGATCAGCCGCCGGGCAAGGTCGTCCCACGGCAGGAAATCGCCATGCTCGTCCCGCTGCCATGATCCGGCATGGACTTCGTAGATCGACACCGGCTGGCGGCGGGCGTCGGTGGTGCGCCAATGCTCGCGGTGCCGGTCGTCACCCCATTTGTGGTCGAGCGGGGGCGCGACGATCGAGGCGGTGGAGGGGCGCAATTCGCTCTGGAAGGCATAGGGGTCGGCCTTGAGCGGCAAGCGCACGCCATCCGCGCCGATAATCTCATATTTATAGGCGCTGCCCGGCCCGACTTCGGGCAGGAACAATTCCCACACGCCTGCATCGGCGCGGTGGCGCATCAGGCCGCGCCTTCCGTCCCAGCGGTTGAAGTCGCCGACCACCGACACGCGCCGCGCATTGGGCGCCCAGACCGCGAAATGGGTGCCGGTGACGCCCTCATGCGTCATGACGTGAGCGCCCAGCTTGTCGAACAGGCGGCCGTGCGATCCTTCCGACAGATAATGGTCGTCCATCGGCCCCAGCACCGGCCCGAAGCTGTAGGGATCGACCAGAGCATAGCTGCCGCCATCACCATAGGTGGCGAGATAGCGCAGCGGCTGGCGCTTGGCGGTGGCAACCTTGCCGAAGAACAGGCCGTCGCCATGGACCTGCGTCAAGTCGCCGACCGGCTTGCCGTCCAGCGTCTGCGCTTCGACCCGCACGGCTTCGGGCATCAGGACGCAGGCAGTAAAATCCTTTCCGGCCGGATGCACGCCAAGCGTGGCGAAGGGATCGTCATCCAGCCCGCTGACCAGCCGGTCGATCTGTTCCGGCGTCAGCATCACCCTATCCCCTGCACCGGATCATGGCGCGATCTTCCAAATGTCGGCCGCATATTCGCGGATGGTGCGGTCGGACGAAAACCATCCCATGCGCGCGACATTGTGGATCGCCTTCTTCGCCCAGAGCGACTGGTCGGCCCACAGCGCATCGACGCGGCGCTGGGCGGCCGAATAGCTGTCGAAATCGGCGGCGAGCATGAACCAGTCATGGTCGTAAATGCCCTGCACCAGACCCTTGTAGCGATCCGGATCGTCGGGCGAGAAGACGCCGCTGGCGATGGCGTCGAGCGCCTGGCCCAGTTCGCGGCTCTGGCCGATGACGTCGCGCGGATTGTAGCCGTTGGCGCGCCGGTCGTTCACTTGCTGCGCCGTCAGGCCGAAGATGACGATATTATCTTCCCCCACATGATCGCGCATTTCGACATTGGCGCCGTCCAGCGTGCCGATGGTCAGCGCGCCGTTGACCGCGAACTTCATATTGCCGGTGCCCGACGCTTCCATGCCTGCGGTCGAAATCTGTTCGGACAGGTCGGCGGCGGGGATCATCACCTCCGCCATGGAAACATTATAATTGGGCACGAATTGCAGTTTCAGCAGCCCCTGCACCGCTGGATCATGATTAACCGCGCGGGCCACGTCGCCCGCCAGTTTGATGATCAGCTTGGCGTTGTGATAGCTCGATGCCGCCTTGCCGCCGAACAGTTTCACGCGCGGCACCCAGTCCCGTTCCGGGTGCGAACGGATCTGGTCGTAGAGCGCCACCGCTTCCACGATATTGAGCAGTTGCCGCTTATATTCGTGGATGCGCTTGATCTGGATGTCGAACAAAGCGGCGGGATCGATCCGGGCGTTGATCCGCTGGCGCAGCAAGTCGGACAAGGCGGCCTTGTTGGCGCGCTTCACTGCGACGAACTTATCCTGGAAGGCGCTGTCGTCGGCGAAGGTATCCAAGTCGCGCAACGCTTGCGGATCGTCCATGAACCGGTCGCCGATCGCTTCGCGGATCAGGCCGGTCAGGCCCGGATTGCACTGCATCAGCCAGCGACGGAAGGTGACGCCATTGGTCTTGTTGTTGATCCGTGTGGGATAGAGCGTGTGGAGGTCAGCGAAGACGGTGACCTTCATGAGATCGGTATGCAGCGCCGATACGCCATTGACGCTGTGCGACCCGGCAAAGGCGAGATTGCCCATGCGCACGCGCCGCTCGCCGCCTTCATCGATCAGCGAGATGGTGCCGATGGCGTCATCACTGAACTGGCCCGATTTGCGCGCTTCGCCCAGCAGCTTGCTGTTGATCGCATAGACGATCTGCATGTGCCGGGGCAGCAGCCGTTCGAACAACGGCACCGGCCAGCTTTCCAGCGCTTCGGGCAGCAGCGTGTGGTTGGTGTAGCTGAAGGTGCGGCGGGTGATGTCCCACGCGTCGCCGAAATCGACGCCATGATCGTCCAGCAGGATGCGCATCAGCTCCGCCACCGCGACCGCCGGATGGGTGTCGTTCAGCTGGATCGCCGCCTTGTCCGGCAGCGTGCGCACGTCCCCGAAATATTGGATATGCCGCCGGACGATGTCCTGGATGGAGGCGGAGGAGAAGAAATATTCCTGCCGCAGCCGCAATTCTTGGCCCGCGGACGACGAGTTGGCGGGATAGAGGACGCGGGTCAGCGATTCCGCCCGGTTGCTTTCGGCCAGCGCGCCCAGATGGTCGCCCGCGTTGAACTTGTCGAGCAGGATCGGGTCGATCGGCTGCGCTTCCCACAGGCGCAGCGTATTGACCCGCTTGCCGCGCCAGCCCGCGATCGGCGTGTCATAGGGCGTGGCGATCACGCGTTCGGCGGGGCGCCAGTGCATCTGGTGCGGCCCGGCGTCGTCACCCTCGGCCGGATCGACGCGACCGCCAAAGCCGATCTCGTAACTCGCCTCGCGCCGTTCGAACTCCCAGGGATTGCCGTGCGCCAACCAGTTTTCGGGCAGTTCCACCTGCCAGCCGTCGCTGATTTCCTGCCGGAACATGCCGTTCACATAGCGGATGCCATAGCCATAAGCGGGGACGTCCACCGTCGCCATGCTTTCCATGAAACAGGCGGCCAGGCGACCAAGGCCGCCATTGCCCAGCGCCGCATCCGGCTCCAGCGCGGCGATGATGTCGATGTCGACGCCCAGCGAGGCGAGCGCCGCCTGCATGTCGTCCAGCATTTCCATGTTGGACGCCGCGTCGCGCATCAAGCGGCCGATCAGGAATTCCAGGGACAGATAATAGACCCGCCGCCCTTCCTGTTCATAGGTTTTCTGGGTAGAGGTGATCCAGGCGTCGATCACGCGATCGCGGATCGCCAGGATGACGGCGTGCAGCCAGTCGTGCGGCTTGGCGGCTTCCGCATTTTTCCCGATGCGATAGGTCAGGCGCTCGACAATTTCATGGGCGAGGACTTCCGGGTCCACCTGTCGCGGCGCGGGTTTGGGAAGTATGGTCTGGCCCTTGAGGTTCATAGGCGCGTCGGTCCCCCGGTCTGAGTCGTGCCCGATGATGACACAGGCTTTCCACCGCCGCCATCGCCATTTTTGCAGCGCAGCAAGAAATATTGGCTGTTTTCAGCCGTTTTTAAGTGGAACCTTCCGGCTCTACCGGCGTGTCAGCGCTTCGGCCACCCCGGCGCGCAGTTCGGCGCGGACGGGATAGGTGCTGGACGGCAGATGCTGAGTCATGAAAATACCGATCAGCCGCGCCACCGGGTCGATCCAGAAATAGGTCGAAAACACGCCGCCCCAATAATATTCGCCGCCTTCAAGGCCCATGGCGAAGCCAAGGCCGAAGCCGACGCCCTGATAGTCCGCCTCGCTGAACATGGCGCTGGACAGGCTGGAGAGGTCGCCGCCGCCCGGCAGTTGGTTGGTGCGCATTTGCGCCACCGTCTGCGCCGACAGCAGGCGCACCCCGTCCAGTTCGCCGCCGCGCAGCAACATGCGGGCGAAGCGGTGATAATCGGCGACGCAGGATACCAGTCCGCCGCCGCCCGACTGGAAGCGCCCCGTCCGCCGCCAGCCGCTGCGCGCACCCAGGTCGGCGATGGCGAGGCTGCCCGTTTCCTCCAGCCGCCAACAGTCGGTCATCCGGTCCGCCTTGTCGTCGGGCAGGACGAAGGTCGTATCGGCCATGCCCAGCGGATCGAAGATGCGGGTGCGGAACACATCTTCCAGGTCCATGCCGGTCAACCGTGCGATCACCACGCCCAGCACGTCGGTCGCCACCGAATAATTCCACTGGTCGCCGGGTGAAAATTCGAGCGGCAGGGTCGCCAGATCGGCAATGAACTGGTCGGCGGTGCGGTTCTGCTGGAAATCATCCAGGCCAAGCGCACGATAGCGCGCGTCGATCGGCGTCTGGCGTTGCAGGCCGTAGGTCAGGCCCGACGTATGACGCAGCAAATCGATCATCAGCATGGGCCGCCTGGGGCGAGCGCGGTTGGCCTGCCCCACGCGCAGGTCGGCAAATTCGGGAATGACGGCGGTGACCGGCGTGTCGAGCGCGACCTGTCCTGCCTCCACCAGCATCATGAAGGCGACCGAGGTGATCGGCTTGGTCATCGACGCGATGCGGAACAGCCCGTCGTCGCGCAGCGGTTCGCCGGTCGCCCGCGCCTGCCCGCGCGCCAGGGACAGCACCGTCTGTTCGTCGCGGGACAGCAGCAATTGCATATGGGGCAGCTTGCCGGTGGCGAGATAGGTGCGGTCAAGATGATCGACCAGCGCGCCCAGCCGGTCGGGGTCCATGCCCGCCGCCAGCGCCGCCTGCCTGTCGATCCCGTCCGTCATATCGCCTGCCATTCCCTTGCCTTTCCGTCCCGCTAACGCAGGCACGCGGGCAGGTAAACAGCTTGGCCGTTGCCAAGACCCCACCCGCCCCTCTATGGCAACGCGCCAGAACGGCATAAACTGGACACAAGACAGGCATGGCCACCGGCCTCTCCGCAATCTTCATGGCCAACCGCCCCGCCCTGCTGCGCTTTTTGCGCGCGCGCGGCGCGGGCGAGGATTGCGAGGATCTGTTGCAGGATATGTGGATGAAGCTGGAGGCCAAGGATCTTGGCCCGGTGGCCGACCCGCTGCCCTATCTCTATCGCATGGCCAACAATCTGATGCTGGACCGATATCGCTCCGCCACGCGGCGCGGGCGGCGGGAACAGGATTGGGCGGAGGGCGCAGGCGGGGTGATGGCCGATCCGAGTGAGGATATCGCCATCGACGATCGCATCATCCTGAACGAAGCGCTGGAGCAGGCGCGCGCGGTGCTGCGCGACCTGGGGCCGCGCGTAGAACTGGTGTTCCGCCGCTTCCGGATCGAAGGAGTCGGACAAAGGGTGATCGCCGACGAATTGGGCGTCAGCCTGACCACGGTCGAGAAGGATCTGCAAAAGGCCTATCGGGCGATGCTGACGCTCAAGCAGAAACTGGATACGGAATGAGCGGGTCGGCGGCGTCAGTGGTGACAAGGGGCACAAAAGAAACGGGGCTGGAGCCATGATCAACGAGGAGGCGCTGGGCTGGATCGTCCGCACGCGCGATCCCGACTTTGCCGATTGGGACGCCTTCACGCTATGGCTGGAGGCTGATCCTGCGCACGCATCCGCCTATGATGCGTTGATGCTGGCGGACAGCGAGTTGGACAATTTCCTGCCGTCGCAGCCTGTCGCCATGCCCCCAAAACTGCCAGTCCCGGCGAACGATCCGGGCGTGCGCGCGCGGCGTCCGCTGCGCTGGATCGCGGGCGGGGCGGTGGCGGCGGCGCTTGTTGCAACTGTCTCCATCGCCGTTCTCAATCGCAGCGATATTTATAGCGTCACCACCAAGCCGGGCGAAACCCGCGTGATCGCGCTGGACGATGGCACCACCGTCGAACTGAACGGCGGCACGACCATGCGCTTCGATCGCAAGAATGCGCGCTTCGCCGCGCTGGACGCAGGCGAGGCGGCCTTCACCGTGCGCCACGACGCCACCGACCCGTTCCGCGTCATCGTGGGTGACACGGTGTTCGAAGATGCCGGGACGGTCTTCAACATCGTCCACACGGATGTCGCGACCCGGATCGGCGTGTCGGAAGGCAAGGTGATCTATAATCCTGAAGCCGAAGCGATATCGCTGCCCGCCGGGCGCGCTTTGGCCGAAGACGCGCAGGGGCTGCGCGTCATGGATGTGGCGCCAGCCGCCGTCGCCAGCTGGCGGCAGGGTCGGCTGGTCTATGCCAATGCGTCCGTCGCAGATATCAGCCAGGATATCGGCCGATCGCTGGGCGTAGCGCTGACCGCGACGCCGGGCGCGGGCGCGATGCGCTTTACCGGCACGATCCGGCTGGACCGCGATCCGGCGCTGTTCTTTGCGCAGGCCGCGCCGCTGATGGGGTTGAGCGCCGTGCGTCAGGGCGATGGCTGGCTTCTGAAGGAAGGGCCGACTAAGGAAGGGAATGGGCCGCAGAGCTGACCGCCTTTTCGTCACCGCTCCCGTCATCGCGATCATCGCAGCGATAGCTACGCCCGCGTCAGGGGCGGAAAGACAGGATATCAGCATCGCCCCCGGACGGCTGGGCGAGGCCGTGGTGGCGCTTGGCCGTCAGACCGGGGCCAGCATCGGCATGTCCGATCAGTTGCTGGCGGCACTGCGCACCCCTGCCATCCAGGGCCGGATGAGCGCAGCGGACGCGCTGCGGCAATTGCTGAAAGGCAGTGGCGCGCAGGCGCAGCGGATCGGCGGTAATGGCTGGCGCATCGTCCGTACGCGGTCGGCGCGAATGCCATCCACCGCGAACCCGGCGATCCAGGCAGCGTCGGTGGCCGAACAGGTGCCTGCCGAAATCATCGTCACCGCCTCCAAGCGCGATACGCCCCTGCCCCGCTACGCCGGGATGGTGGATGCGCTGGATGCGCAGATGTTCACCACGGCCGAAGCGGCGGGCGGCACCGCTACCCTATTGTCGCGCGTCGCGAGCCTGAGTTCCACCCATGCAGGCTCCGGCCGCAACAAGCTGTTCATCCGCGCCATTGCGGATTCGGGCGTGGCGGGGCCGACCCAGGCGACCACCGGCCAATATCTGGGCGACATGCGGCTCAACTATGCCGCGCCGGACCCCGACCTCAAACTCTATGATGTCGGCCGGGTCGAGGTGCTGGAAGGGCCGCAGGGCACGCTTTATGGCGCTGGGTCGCTGGGCGGCATCGTGCGTGTCATGCCCAATGCGCCCAACTTGGCCGAATGGGGCGGCCAAGTGTCGGCGGGTGGATCTGCCACGCAGCATGGCGACCCGGGCGGCGATCTGTCGGGGACGCTCAATATTCCGATCCTGTCGGAAAAGCTGGCGCTGCGCGTGGTCGGTTATGGGGTGCAGGACGGCGGCTATATCGACGACGTCAATCGGGGCCGGGACGACGTCAACCGCACCCGCACCTATGGCGGCCGCGCAGCGTTGCGTTTTGCGCCCGATGCCGACTGGACCATCGATCTGAATGGCGTGTACCAGCATATCCAGGGCGACGACGCCCAATATGCCAACCGTTCGGTCGGTCGGCTGGAGCGCGCGTCCTCGGTGACCCAGCCCTATCGATCGGACTATCTGCTCGGCAATCTGCGGATCGAACGGCAATGGGACAGCCTGCGCTTCGTGTCGTCCACCGGCTATGTCCGCCACGTCCTGGCCGAAAGCTATGATGCGACCCAGCCAGGCGGGCCGCCCGCCCTTTTCCGCCAGCGCAACAAGGTGAATATCTTTTCCACCGAAAACCGGCTGGTGCGCGATCTGGACAATGGGCTGGGCTGGATATTGGGCGCATCCTATCTGCAGAGCACGTCCGACCTCAACCGGTCGCTGACATCGTTCGGCACCGCCGACGTGCAGCCCGTCATCATTCCGGGCGTCGCGATGTTCGGCCGCGGCATGGCCGCCGCCGCGACCGGCGTGCGCAATATGGTGAAGGAAGCGACGCTGTTTGGCGAAGCCTCGTTCGAGCCGGTCAAGGGATTGATCGCGACCTTCGGCGGGCGGCTGACCAACAGTCGGTTGTCGGGCAAGGCGCTCGATCCGGTCGCAGCCCTGTCCGACAGCGAACTGGCCCGGGCCGAAGCGCAGGCGGATCGGAGCGAGACGATGTTCCTGCCGTCCGCCTCCATCCTGACCGACGCGATCCCCGACGTGACGCTCTATGCCCGCTTCCAGCAGGGCTTCCGCCCCGGCGGCCTGGCGGTGGACGACCAGCGGGTGCGGCGGTTCCAGAATGATCGTATATCCACGGTCGAGATCGGCGCGCGCAAAGGGGTGCCGGGCCGCGACCCGATCGCGATCAGCGCCAATGTCGCCTATACCGACTGGCGCAATATCCAGGCGGACGTCACCGATCGCATCGGCCTGCCCACTACCGCCAATATTGGCGACGGGCGCATCTATACGGTCGAAGGGCGTGTGGTCGCCCGGCCGACGCAGCAACTGACGCTGGACGGCAGCGTCATCTATAATGACAGCCGCCTGAGCCAGCCCACCGATTTCGTGCGGGCGCTATCCTATGAGGGGCGATCGCTGAGTTTGCCCAACGTCGCCAATCTGGGCGCGCGAATGGCGTTCGATTATGCGACGCCATTGGGCAACGCCATGCGGCTGCGCCTGTCCGGCTCCGCCCGCTATGTCGGCAAGTCGCGGCTGGGCGTGGGGCCGATATTGGGCCAGACGCAGGGCGATTATGTCGATACCAGCCTGTCGGCGGGGCTGACCCGGGGTCCGGGGCAATATTCGCTGGCGCTGACCAACCTGTTTGACAGCAACGGCAACCGCTTCTCGCTCGGCACGCCATTCGACCTGCGCACCGACTATTATACGCCGCTGCGACCCCGAACGATACGCATCGGCATCGATTTCGCTTTCTGACTATTTAGTCATCGCATTGTCGGACGGGAGCCACGGCCCGGCGTCGTCCCATGCATATACGCGCCGTTGAAACAGCGCGAAATGCAGAGGGAGACATCATGCGACATCTACTGGCCTGCACGGCGATCGCGCCCGTGCTCGCGGCCCTTACCGTGGCCAATGCGGCAGCGGAAACCAGCATCGCCACCGCCACCACCGCCCCCGTCAGAACCGCTACCGTGGCCAACGGCGCAGCGGACGACATCAGCATCACGTCGGCTGGCTCCATCACGCTGACGAGCGGAACCGGCGTTACGGTCGACAGCAACAACAAGGTGACGAACGCAGGCACCATCACCATCAACAATGCCGATAACGTTAACGGCATCCTGATCGCGCCCGGCACCAGCGGCGCGATCACCAACAGCGGCACCATCACGCTGACGGAAGATTATACCGCGACCGATACCGACAGCGACGGTGATATCGACGGCCCCTTCGCCAAGGGGACGAACAAGAACGGCATCTGGGTCCAGTCCGGCGCAGGCCATAGCGGGGCTATCGACCATAGCGGCACTATCACGATCGAAGGCAATAATTCCGCGGGCATCCGCCTGGACGGGGCGTTGACCGGCAACCTGTCGACCAGCGGGACCATATCGGTCGTCGGCGACAACAGCTATGGCGTGGTCGCCAACGACGTGACCGGCAATGTCACGCTGCGCGCGTCGACATCGGTCACGGGCGCCAACAGCATCGGTGCGGCCTTGCTGGGCGACATCGACGGCGCGCTCAAGATCCAGGGCACGATCGCCAGTACCGGATATCGCAGCACGACGCGGCCCAGCGACGTGACGAAGCTGGACGCGGACGACCTGCTGCAGGGCGGATCGGCCGTGGTGATTGCGGGCAATGTGACGGGCGGCGTGATTTTCGACGTGCCGCCCACGTCGAGCGACACCGACACCGATGTCGATGACGACGGATTGGCCGATAGCAGCGAAGGCTCCGCGGCGGTCGTCACCTATGGCAAGGCGGCGGCGGTGCAGGTCGGCGCGGCCGATGCCGATACCGTGATCGGCGCCGTGGCGGCGGGCAATACCGGCTATGGCCTGATCGTGAAGGGCAGCATCGCAGGCTATGGCATCTATGACGGCGTCGATGCCAACGGCCTGGTGATCGGCGGTTTGGGCGGCGGCGTGTCGATCGCCAAGGGCGTGCAGATCGGCGGCACCGTGGCCGCCGTGTCCTATGACAGCAATGCGACCGCACTGCGGCTGGGGTCGGGCGCGCGGGCCGACACGATCGACGTCAGTGGCACGGTCAGCGCCAGCGGCTCGTCCAAGGACGGCACCATCGCACGCGGGCTGATGATCGATGCGGGCGCAACCGTCAGTAGCATCAAGATCAGCGGCTCCGTTGGCGCCACCGCCGGGGGCGACAAGGGTGCGGCGACCGCGATCCTGGATTCGTCCGGCACCGTGTCCAGCCTGTCCAACAGCGGCAGGATCAGCGCCACAGGGGGCAAGAGCGGCAGCAATGTCGCGATCGACCTGACGGCCAATAGCAGCGGCGTGACGCTGAGCCAGGCGCTGGCGTCGGCCACCGCCTCCGCGCCCAGCATCGTCGGCGACATCCGCCTGGGATCGGGCAATGACGCGCTCGCCGTATCGGCAGGGACGATCACCGGCAATCTCAGCCTGGGCGCGGGCAATGACAGCGTTTCGCTGTCGGGCGCATCCAGCCTGACGGGCGACATCGCCTTTGGCGCGGGCGCATCGAGCCTGAACCTGGCGGACACGGCCAAGGTCACGGGCGCGGTCGATTTCGGCGGCGGCGCGGGAACGTTGACGCTGGGCGGCACGTCGTCGCTGACCGGCGCGATCAGCAATGGCAGTGGCATGGCGGTGGTGCTGAACGGCGGCACGTTGAACGCGACCAACACCAACTCGGTGGCGCTGGCGTCGCTGTCCGCCAGCGGCACGTCGACGCTGGGCGTCACCATCAATGCCGATACCGGCGCGCATACCGTCTATGACGTCGCCGGGGCGGCCAGCTTCGCCAGCGGATCGCAGGTGAAGGTCAACCTGACCCAGGTCGGCGGATCGGCGGGCGATTATGTCATCGTGCGCGCGGGATCACTAAGCGGGTCGCCGAGCCTGGGTGCTACCACCTTGCTGCCCTATATCTTCAAGGGCAGCGTGGCGGGCGACAGCGCGACCGGCAATGTCACCCTGTCGATCGCGGCCAAGAGCGTGGCGGAACTGGGCCTGAGCGGATCGACCGCCAGCGCCTATTCGGCGATCTTCAACGCGCTGGACAATGACGCAGACGTCGCGGGCGCCTATCTGGCGATCGGCGATGGGGCGACGCTGACCAAGAGCCTGCGCCAGATGCTGCCGGATCATGCCGGCGGCACGTTCGAAGCCGTGACATCCGGGTCGCGGGCCACCGCGCGCATCCTGTCCGACCCCAACGGCATCTACCGCACCGCGGACGGACGTTTGGGCTTCTGGCTGCAGCAGGTGGCGTTCGGCAGCGCCAAGAGCGTGGGCAGCACGGCATCCTACGACATTACCGGCTGGGGCGCAGGCGGTGGGCTGGAATATCTGAGCGACCTGGGCGCGTTCGGCGGTTCCTTCGCCTATATCCATGGCAGCGACAGCAGCGGCAGTGCCAACAATGCGGTCGATTCCGACCAGTTCGAACTGGCGGCGCACTGGCGCGGGCAATGGGGCGCGCTCCAGAGCTTCGCGCGGTTGTCGGCCGCGCACATCAAGTTCGATGGCACCCGCCATTTCGAAAGCCGCGATGTCGTCCGCACCGCCGACGGCAACTGGACCGGCAAACTCTATTCCGCCACGGCAGGCGCGTCCTACCAATTGCAGATGGGCCGTTTCGGCCTGCGTCCCGCGGTCGGCATCGACTATTACCGGCTCAAGGAAGACGGCTATAGCGAAAGCGGCGGCGGCGATGCGTTCAACCTGACCGTGTTGGGGCGGACCAGCGACGAACTGACCGCCAACGGCACGGTGACGGCGGGCTATGATTTTGGCAGCCTGAACAAGGAAGATGGCTGGGTCCGGCTGGAACTGGAAGGCGGCCGTCGTCAGATCGTGGGCGGGTCGCTGGGCGATACCACGGCCTATTTCAAGGATGGCGAACGCTTCACCCTGGTCGCGGAAGACCGGACCAATGGCTGGACCGGGCGCGCGCGGCTCTATGGCGGCACCGACACGTTCCGCGTCGGCGGCGAGTTCGGCGCAGAGGAGCAACAAAATCACGTCGCCATCTCATTTAGGGCGACGGTTAACTTCGTGCTGTGACGTCTTGATCGTGAAAGGACGGGCCACACCCCACAGACCCTCCCGGTCCGTCCCTTCGCTCCGGCATATATCCCTCCCCAAGGGCGCCGGACATAAAAGAGGGGCGTCGCTGGTCCCCCCGGCGGCGCCCCTTATTTATGCGATGGCGGCTTTACGTCGGCCCCGGCGTTCGCATCTTTGATCACGTTGATAACTGGCCGCACCTTGTGCCCCGGCGCAGGCCGGGGAACGGCGAGCCATCAGCCATCATATTATGACTAACGAGAAAGGGAGCGCCCTTGCGGCCGCTCCCTTTTCATATGCATCGATGGCGCGGCGGCTTAACCCGCCAGCGCCTTCTTCACCAGTTCGTTGACGACCTGCGGGTTGGCCTTGCCCTGCATCGCCTTCATCGTCTGACCGACGAAGAAACCGAACAAGGCTTCCTTGCCGCTGCGATATTGTTCGACTTTGTCGCCATTGTCGGCCAGCACCTTGGCTACCGCCGCTTCGATAGCGCCGGTATCTGAAGTCTGCTTCAGCCCCTTTTCCTCGACGATCTTGCCGGGCTTGTCGCCGGTTTCCAGCATGATTTCGAACACCTGCTTGGCGATCGTGCCGCTGATCGTGCCGTCGGCGACCAGCGCCAGCAATTCGGCGCCTTCCTCTGGGCTTACCGGACTGTCTTCCAGGCTTTTGCCGATGCGGTTGAGCGCGCCGTAAAGTTCGGACAGCAGCCAGTTGGCCGATGCCTTGGCAACGTCGCCCTCGCTCTTGTTCTGGATGCGGGCGGCCTGCGCCACCAGCGTTTCGAACCAGCGCGCGGTGTCGGCGTCGGCGGTCAGGGTCGCGGCATTATAGGCGGACAGGCCCAGTGCCTGCTCGTAGCGCTTGCGCTTGACGTCGGGCAATTCGGGCAGCGAGGCGCGGCATTCCTCCAGGAACGCGTCGTCCAGTTCCAGCGGCAACAGGTCGGGATCGGGGAAGTAGCGATAGTCGTGCGCATCTTCCTTCGACCGCATCGAGCGCGTTTCGTTGCGGTCCGGATCGTAGAGCCGCGTTTCCTGCACGATCTTGCCGCCCGCTTCCAGCACATCGACCTGCCGGTTCGCCTCATGCTCGACCACGGCCATGACGAAGCGGACCGAATTGACGTTCTTCGTTTCGGTGCGGGTGCCAAATTCCTCGCCGGGCTTGCGGACCGACACGTTTACGTCGGCGCGCATCGACCCCTGGTCCATATTGCCGTCGCACGAGCCGACATAGCGCAGAATTGTGCGCAACTTCGCCAGATAGGCACCAGCTTCGGCAGGCGATCGCATGTCCGGCTTCGACACGATTTCCATCAGCGCGACGCCCGACCGGTTGAGATCAACATAGGAGCTGGTGGGATGCTGGTCGTGCATCAGCTTGCCCGCGTCCTGTTCGACATGGATGCGCTCGACCCCGATCACCTTGGTGCTGGTGTCGGGGTTCTTTTCGTCCAGCACGATCTCGATCTGACCTTCGCCTACGATCGGGTGATAGAGCTGGCTGATCTGATAGCCCTGCGGCAGATCGGCGTAGAAATAATTCTTGCGGTCGAAGCGCGACCATTTGTTGATCTGCGCATCGATCGCCATGCCGGTGCGCACCGCCTGACGGATGCATTCCTGATTGGGGACGGGCAGCATGCCGGGCATGGCCGCGTCGACCAGGCTGACCTGCGTGTTCGGCTCCGCGCCAAAGGCGGTGGCGGCGCCCGAGAAGAGCTTGGCGTTCGACGTCACCTGGGCATGGACTTCCAGGCCGACCACGACCTCCCACTCGCCGGTTGCGCCCTGGATGCGATAGCTGCTCATTTTTTCAAGTTCCGATGATGAATATAGTTGATCGTGGTCAGGACGGCGTTGCTGCCGAGCAGGCCGAACACCCAGCAGGCGGTCAGGACGCGCAGGACGACGACCTCAAACCCCAGTTGCGCCCCGACATGGTGGGCGAACAGCGCCGCCAGCAAAGCCCCGGCCAGAAACAGGCCGCCCATCCAGAATTCGCCGCGCAGGATGACGGCATTGCCGACGCACAGTCCCAGGATGAACAGCGCGATCAGGACGAAGAATTTGGCAAGCAGCACATGGTCGAACCGCACATTATCGATGTCAGCCAGCGAATTGCCGACATAGGCGCTGAGGATCGCGCCGAAGGCGACGTTCAGCGCATTCTGCGCCTCTCGCAGCACTTCGACATTGCGTTCCCGAAAACCGCCCGGTCTGAACATGCGTTCTCCGTCTCTGGGCCTTGCCTCTCTAACTTACCACCACTTGCCCGGCCGTGCGACGAAGCCCGCCCGTTCTTCGATCGCCAGACCCGCGTTCAGCACGGTCTGTTCGTCCAGCGCCTTGCCGATGATCTGGAGGCCCAGCGGCAGACCCGCCGAATCCAGTCCGCCCGGCACGGCCATGGCGGGCAACCCGGCCAGCGAGGCGGGCACGGTGAAGACGTCGTTCAGATACATGGCGAGCGGATCGGCCTGCTTTTCGCCTAACGCGAACGATGCGCTCGGCGCGGTCGGGGTCAGCAGCAGGTCGCATGTCTCGAACGCCTGTTCGAAGTCGCGTGCAATCAGCGCCCGGACCTTCTGCGCCTGGGTATAATAGGCGTCATAAAAGCCCGCCGACAGCACATAGGTGCCGATCATGATGCGGCGCTTGACCTCCGGACCGAAACCGGCGGCGCGGGTCGCGGCATACATGTACTGCAAGCCTGCGCCGTCGGGCAGGTCGCGCTGGCCGTAGCGCACGCCGTCATAGCGGGCGAGGTTGGACGAGGCTTCGGCAGGCGCGATGATATAATAGGTCGGCAGCGCATATTTCGTGTGCGGCAGCGATACTTCGACCACGTCGGCCCCGGCATCCTTGAGCCAGGCGATGCCGCGATCCCACAGGGCGGAGATTTCCGGGTTCAGGCCGTCAGGGCGATATTCCGTGGGAATGCCGACCGTCTTGCCCTTAAGGTCGCTCGACAGATTGGCTTCCCACTGGGGCACGGCCAGATCGAGGCTTGTCGAATCCTTGGGATCGAAGCCCGACATGACTTCCAGCAGGATCGCATTGTCACGCACCGTCCGCGCCATCGGCCCGGCCTGATCGAGCGAGGAGGCGAAGGCCACGATGCCCCAGCGCGAGCAGCGGCCATAGGTCGGCTTGATGCCGCTGATGCCGGTGAAGGCGGCGGGCTGGCGGATCGAGCCGCCGGTGTCGGTGCCGGTCGCAGCCGGGCAAAGCCGCGCCGCGATGGCGGAGGACGAACCGCCCGACGAGCCGCCCGGGGCCAGCGCGGCATTGCCGCCGTCATTGCGCCGCCAGGGCGAGATTACATTGCCATAATAGCTCGTTTCGTTGGACGATCCCATGGCGAACTGGTCAAGGTTGAGCTTGCCCAGCATCCCCGCGCCTGCCGCCCACAGCTTGCCCGACACGGTCAATTCATAGGTCGGTACGAAGCCTTCGAGCATATGGCTCGCGGCGGTGGTCTGCGTGCCCTCGGTGCAGAACAAGTCCTTCATGCCGATCGGCACGCCAGCCAGCGCACCTGTCGTTTCGCCGGCCGCTTTCGCCTTGTCGGCGGCGTCGGCGGCTTCCAGCGCCTTGTCCGGCGTTTCCACGATGAAGGCGTTCAGCGCACTGGCGGCGGCGACATTGGCGTTGAACGCGCTCGCCACTTCGCGTGCGGAAAAATCGCCCGCGCGGAAACCGTCGCGAATGTCGGCTACGGTAAGATCAGTCAGATCAGTCAAAATCTTTTTCCCGTTCGGGCCGAGCCTGTCGAAGCCCTGCCCTTCTTGAAAAGAAAAACGGCCCTTCGACAAGCTCAGGGCGAACGGTGCTTGAGGGCGGCGCCCTATTCAATGACTTTGGGCACCGCGAAGAAGCCATGTTCGGCTTGCGGCGCGTTGGCCAGCACCTTGGCCCGGACATTGCCGTCGGTGACGACGTCCTGGCGCAGGCGTTGATGGTTGGGGATGACGGCCGTCATCGGCTCCACGCCGGTCACGTCCACCTCGCCCAATTGCTCCACCCAGCCAAGGATGTTGTTGAGTTCGGGCACCATCGCTTCCGCTTCGGCGTCGGTCACCGAAATGCGCGAGAGGCTGGCGATCTTTTTTACGGTCTGAAGGTCTATCGACATGGGCCGCCGCTACCACCCGCGCTCGCTGGCTTCAACCCGTTTCGCGCCTCTTGCGCCCACTCTCCCCTTGCGCCAGACAGACGGCAGCAATTGGGGGCGGCGCGCCCCTTCTTTCGGAGAGCATGGGTGGCCCGCAAATTTCTCTATGTCATCGCGACATTGATCGTGCTGGTGATCGCGGCGCTGCTTGTCTATCGCATCTGGGGGATGCAGCTGATCCGCATGGTGATGGTGCCGCGCCAGCCCTTTACCCAATTGCCGCCCCTGCCCGCCAATGCCTATGACAGCGCGGCCATGTGGCTGGCGCGGCCGGACATTGTGAAGGACAATGCCGCGCTCTGGACGCCTGCGGGCGTGACCACGCCCAGGACCGGGCAGAAGGCCGCGATCTTCTTCATCCATCCCACCAGCTACATCACCACCTTCGGCAGCGCCCAGTGGAACGCGCCGATCGGCGACAAGGATGCGGACGCCACCGCGCGGCGCTTCGTCATGAGCCAAGCCAGCGCGTTCAACGCTGCGGGCGCGGTGTGGGCGCCGCGCTATCGCCAGGCCAATTATGGCGCATTTCTGACCGACCAGCCTGCAGGCGACCAGGCGTTGGCGATAGCCTATCGCGACGTGGCGCAGGCCTTTGCGGCGTTCCTGAAGGCCAATCCCACCGGCCCGCTGATCCTGGCGGGACATAGCCAGGGGTCGCGCCACCTGCTGCAATTGTTGCGGGAGCAGGTGGCGGGCAAGCCGGTGGCCGACCGCGTGGTCGCCGCCTATGTCGTGGGCTGGCCGGTGTCGGTGGAAGCGGACCTGCCTGCGCTTGGCTTGCCCGCCTGCGCGCGGCAGGACCAGTCGCACTGCATCGTCAGTTGGCAAAGCTATGCCGAACCGGCCGATCCGTCCGCCGTGGTCCAGAGTTTCGAACGCAACACCGGCTATACCGGCAAGCCACGCAAGGGCACGCATATGCTGTGCACTAATCCCATCACCGGCGCGTTCAACGGCGCGGCCCCGGCCAGTGCGAACAAAGGTACGCTGGATTCCCGTGTGCAGGGCCAGCCGCCCAAGCTGCTGACTGGCATCGTGCCTGCCCGCTGCGATACCAGCGGCGTGCTGATGATCGGGGAGCCGGTGGACATGGGTCCGTTCACGCTGCCGGGCAACAACTACCATGTCTATGACTATAGCCTGTTCTGGGGCAATGTTCGGGAGGATGCGCAGAAACGGCTGGCGGCCTTCACCAGCAAGTGACTTACGTCCAAAGACGTGGCAGGGCGGCGCCATGACATTGGTAACAACGGATCGCGTCGCATTCCGCACGGCGCTGCCCCAGGGCGGGCGGCTGATCGGCATGGATGTCGGCACCAAGACGATCGGCCTGGCGCTGTGCGACGCCGAATGGTCGATCGCCAGCCCGGCCTATACGGTCACGCGCGGGAAGTTCAGCAAGGACAAGATCGGCCTGGCCGCCTTCATCACGCAGCAGAATGTGAAGGGCATCGTCATCGGCCTGCCGCTCAACCTGGATGGCACCAATTCGCCGCGCAGCCAGTCCAGCCGCGCCTTTGCCCATAATGTCGCGGACCTGGGGTGCCCGGTGCTGCTGTGGGACGAACGCTGGTCGACGCAGGCGGTGACCCGTACCCTGCTGGAAGCCGACGCCAGCCGCGCCCGGCGCGACGAACTGGTGGACAAGCTGGCGGCCAGCTACATATTGCAAGGGGCGATCGACGGGTTGGTCGCGGGGATGGAGTGACCGCCCTGCGCCATCGCCCGGTATAATCACGAGACTGAACCCATGTATCCTCGACATCTTCTCTACGCCGCTGTCCTCACTACGGGCGCGTTCCTGCCGGTTGCGGCGCAAGCGGGCTTCTACAGTGGCGATGATCTTTACGCGGTCTGCACGACCGACAAGGACGGCAAGGATTATTTCGAGAAAAGCTATGAATGCGTCGGCTATATCAGCGGCGCGGTGGATGCGTTCAATACGACGCGGGAAGCCAACAATCTCAAAAGCTGTATTCCGAGCGGCGTGACGATCAGCCAGTTGCGCACCGCCACGGTGAATTATCTTGGCAAGAATCCGATCGATCGGCAGCAGTCCGCGTCGTCGCAGGTGTTCGCCGCGATGCGCAAAGCATGGCCGTGCCCGACCGCCAAGAAAGCGCCCGCGAAGAAGGCCGCCCGCAAGAAGCGCTGACCCTTATTCCCCGTCCCGCCCATAGACGTCGGGCAAGAACTGCACACCCTGCGCGGTCGGGACGGCGGTGAGGTAGGTCAGGAAGACCGGCACCGGCTGGGGCAGTGGTGCATGCTGTTCGGGCGCGTCGCCGTCTGCACTGGGCGTCTTGCCGAAGAACCAGCGGCCTAGTCGCTGCGCATCCTCCAACCGCACGCAGCCATTGCTGAAATGGCGGTCGGGCTTGGCGAACAGGTCGCGCTGCGGCGTGTCGTGCAGGTAGATGCCAAGGTCATTAGGGAACATGAACTTGATCCGGCCCATGGCGTTGGTGCCGCCGGGCAATTGCCGCACGCGCACCTCCGTCCGGCCCGCCGCCACCGCGTTCCAGTCGATCGCGCTTTGCGCCAGTGGCGCGGGATTGGCGCTCCAGTCGGACAGCGCTTCATAGCGCAGGCTCTTGAGCGTCGCACCGCCCAGAATCTTGGGCGCGACCCGGGTTTCGACCAAGTCGGACGGGATATTCCAATAGGGGTTGAGCGTCGCATAGCGGATCATGCCCGCCATCAGCGGCGTCTGCGTTTCCTTGGTCCCGGCCACGACCTTCATCGTGCCGTCCAGCGCGCCCTTGCTGTAATACCAGAGCCGCGCCGACGCCGCGTCCACCACCACATGCCGGGTCCAAGGACCGGGGAGCAGGCGCGCGCGTTCCAGATTGAGCGCCAACAGGCGATCGTAGCGGCCCGGACCGTCGTTCAGGGCCGCGACCGTCATCGTGCCTGCAACGCCATCGGGTTTGAGGCCATGGTCGGTCTGGAACGCCTTCACCCTGGCGACAAGCGGCTTGTCATAGGCGACGCCATCCGCCAGGCCGAGCCGGTGGCGCAGCAGTGCGATTTCGGGCGCCTTACCGCCGGGGCGCAGTTTCACGTCTTCGGGGATCTGCACGGCAGGCAAGCCGCCCCACTGGTCGAGATAGCGTGCTCGTGCATTGCGCAATTGCATGTAGAGCGGACTCATCCACCCGGCGGTCTGGATATAGTCGGTGAGCGACGGGGCGAGCGCGGCGGCGCGTATGATGTCGGCGGGTCCGGGCGGCTTGGGTTCCGCCTCCTGATCGATATAGCGCATCTTCACGCCCTTGGCCGGGCGGCGCATGTCGATGACCAGATCGGCAAAGGCGCGCGATAGGGCCAGGTCGGCGCGGGCCAGCGCCTTGGGACTGCGCTCGCTGTCCGCGGTTTCGATCAGGCGTTTCAGGTCGCGTGCGCCATAGTTGCGGGGATTGAGGCCGTCGGCGTCGCTCTGGTCGATCAGCGCCAGCAGCGCGTCGGCCTGTGAGTTGACGCGGTCCTTGTCTACCCAGAGCGGCCAATAGCCGCGCGGGGCATAGAAATCCTTATATTTCCCGCTGACGCCCGCGCGGATTTCGGCCGCAACGCTGGATTGCGCGGCCTTGTCGGCCGCACCGACCTGCGCCAACGCGCCGTGCGGGATAGCTGTGACGGCCAATAGTCCGGCGATCAGCGAAAGCGAGGGGGCGCGGCAGATGCGCCGCGCCCGCAGGAAGGGGTGGATCAGCCGCGTTCTCCCCGGCGCGAAGGCGGCGGGGGCGGCGGCGGCGGGCACGGCGGACCCTGGACCGCGTGATAGATGCCGTCGGCCGTGTAATAGCCATCGACATAACCATCGCCGTCGCGGTCCGCAGCGACGGTTCCGGCAATGGCACCGGGGCCGATCGGCGGCGCGGCGGTCACCGGGGCGTCGTTCTTCGCGCAAGCACTCAGGGCCAGAAGCCCGCCAGCGGCTAAGGCCAAATGTCTATATTGCATATGCACTCCCTGTACGCCGCATGGCAAAGCCGTGGGCGCCGTTCAACCTCTCGCCGCAATCGATGCGGCTCGACGCTAACGTGCGAGGGCGGGATAAAATCCATTACTTGATCGAAATGACGGTGAAGCGTGGCTTGGTAGCGTCCACCTGAAAAGGCGTGCGCTTCGCTCGTCAAGAGCAGCGTGTTCCCCGTCGGCGGGAGCCATGGGACTGGGTTCCCGCCTGCGCGGGAACACGCGGCTTATTGCACCCACTCGGCAGACGGGATGCCCTGCGCGTAGAGCAGTACCGACAGGTCGCCATGGACGATTTCGGCGGCGGCGGCGGCGCGGGTTACGGGCTTGGCATGATAGGCGACGCCCAGCCCTGCACCCTGGATCATCGGAATGTCGTTGGCGCCGTCGCCCACCGCCAACGTCAGCGCCCGGTCGATGCCGCCCGCGATCGCGGCTTCCAGTTCGGTCCGCTTGCGCGCGGCGTCCACGATCGGCGTGGCGACGGTGCCCAGCAGCGCGCCATCGGCGATCTCCAGAACGTTGGCGACATTCGCGTCGAAACCAATTTCTTGCGCCACCGGGCCAGTGAAGCGGGTGAAGCCGCCCGACACCAGCAACGTCTTCGCGCCGCGCGCCTTCATCGTGCGGACGAGCGCCTTTGCGCCGCCCATGATCACGACGCGCTCCTCGCGGCACTGATCGATGGCGCTGTCGGGCAAGCCCTTGAGCAGCGCAACGCGGCCATGCAGCGCGCCTTCGAAATCCAGCTCGCCGCGCATCGCCCGTTCGGTGATCTCGGCGATCTGCGGCTTGATGCCCGCATAGTCGGCCAGTTCGTCGATGCACTCGACGGTGATCATGGTGGAATCCATGTCGGCGATCAGCAGCTTTTTCTCGCGGTTGGCGGTCGGTTGAACGATGACGTCCACCTTGTCGCCCACGCCTGCCAGCGCCGCGCGCGCCGCGACCGGATCGGCGGCGAAGACGATGTCGGCGGCCTTGGCTTCGTCCAGCCATGCGATGTCGCCCGGCTGGCACCCGGCATCGCGCAGGCGGTCCACGGCCTGCGCAATATCCCCCTGCCCGAGTTGATCACTTGCCACTAAGGTCGCGACGAACATGCACACTCCTGAAACCATTATGGGCGAATCCCGCCCGCGCGTCGCGCTTATTGCCGGGCCGACCGCCAGCGGCAAGAGCGCGCTGGCCATTGCCCTAGCCAAGGCGACCGGCGGCGTCGTCATCAATGCCGATGCCAGCCAGGTCTATGCCGACCTGGCGATCCTGTCCGCGCGCCCATCCGCGGCGGAGATGGGCGACGTGCCCCATCGCCTCTTCGGCCATATCGACGGAGCGGAAGCGTGCACCGCGCCGCGCTGGGCGGCCGAGGCGAAGGGGGAGATCGCCGCCGCCCATGCTGCGGGCAGGCTGCCGGTGCTGGTCGGCGGCACTGGCCTGTATATCCGCACCCTGCTGGACGGGATCGCGCCGGTGCCTGAGATCGACCCCGATATCCGCGCCGCCGTGCGCGCGCTGCCGGTGGCGGACGCGCATGCAGCGCTGGCCCGCGAAGACCCGGAAGCCGCCGCCCGCCTGGCGGCTGCCGACACGACCCGCGTTGCCCGCGCGCTGGAGGTGGTGCGATCGACCGGCAGGCCGCTCAAGGACTGGCAGCAGCATAAGGCGGGCGGCATCGCCGACCGGATCACGCTGGCGCCCATGATCCTGCGTCCGCCGCGCGACTGGCTGATCGCGCGGTGCGACCGGCGCTTTGCCCAGATGATCGCACAGGGCGCGGTGGCGGAAGTGGCGGCGTTGCTGGCCCGCAACCTCCATCCCGACCTGCCGGTGATGCGCGCCATCGGCGTGCCGGACATTGCCGCTTTCCTGCGCGGAGACAGCGAGTTGGACAGTTGTATCGCATCGGGCAGCCTGGCCACCCGCCAATATGCCAAGCGGCAATATACCTGGTTCACCAACCAGCCGCCGCCCAGTTGGCCGCGTGACGAACGAGAGATTGATGCCAAAATAATCAATGAATTAGTAATTAAATTACAACAATAGAGGGTTGACCGGTCATTTTATGTCCACTAGAGGCAGCAACCTTGCCATCGCAGGCGTGCTGTCGCAAAGGACGTCGCCCTGCACCCTGAACAGAAGGATTTTATCGTGGCCGAAAAGAGCGGCGCGGACATATTGGTTGAATGCCTGATCGATCTCGGTGTCGAGGTCGTATTCGGCTATCCCGGCGGCGCGGTGCTGCCGATTTATGACGCGCTCTACAATCATCCCACGATCAAGCATGTGCTGGTCCGCCACGAACAGGGCGCGACGCACATGGCGGAGGGCTATGCCCGGTCGACCGGCAAGCCCGGCGTCGTGCTGGTCACGTCCGGTCCCGGCGCGACCAATGCGGTCACCGGCATCACCGATGCGCTGATGGATTCGATCCCCATGATCGTCATCACAGGGCAGGTGCCGACGCAGCTGATCGGCACCGATGCGTTCCAGGAAGCCGACACGATCGGCATCACGCGCCACTGCACCAAGCATAATTATCTGGTGAAGACGCCTGGCAAGCTGGCCGAAGTCGTGCATGAAGCCTTTCATATCGCCACCACCGGCCGCCCCGGCCCGGTCGTCATCGACATTCCCAAAAATGTCCAGATCGCGACCGCGCCCTATGCCAGGCCGGAATTGAAGGTCCACGCGAGCTATCGTCCGCAGACGACGGCGGACGCGGCCGGAATCGACGCAGCGGTCGAGATGCTGGCCGCAGCCGAGCGCCCGATCCTCTATACTGGCGGCGGCGTCATCAATTCGGGGCCGCAGGCGTCCGCCCTGCTGCGCGAACTGGTTGCGCTGACCGGCGCGCCCGTCACCTCGACCCTCATGGGTCTGGGCGCCTTCCCTGCGTCGGGCGACGAGTGGCTGGGCATGTTGGGCATGCACGGCACCTATGAAGCCAATTGGGCGATGAACCAGGCGGACCTGATCCTGTGCATCGGTGCGCGTTTCGACGATCGCGTCACCGGGCGACTGGATGCTTTTGCGCCCAACAGCCGCAAGATCCACATCGATATCGACCGCAGCTCGATCAACAAGATCGTCGATGTCGATGTGCCGATCGTCGCCGATATCGCCAGCGCGCTGGACGACATGATCGCCCTGTGGAAGCATCGCGGCCACCAGAAGGCGGACCTGTCCCCATGGTGGGCGCAAATCGCCGACTGGCGCGCGAAGCGCAGCCTGGACTATGCCGAAAACGGTGTCGAGATCATGCCGCAGCGCGCGATCGCGGACCTGTATGCCGCGTGCCAAGCGACCGGCAAGGACGTGATCATCACCACCGAAGTGGGCCAGCACCAGATGTGGGCGGCCCAGCATTTCGGGTTCGAAGCGCCCAATAAATGGCTGACGTCGGGTGGCCTCGGCACGATGGGCTATGGCTTCCCGGCCGCCATCGGCGCGCAGATGGGCAATCCCGACAGCGTCACCATCTGCATCGCGGGTGATGCATCGGTGCAGATGAATATCCAGGAAATGGGCACCGCGAGCCAATATCGCCTGCCGGTCAAGCTGTTCATCCTGAACAATGAATATATGGGCATGGTCCGCCAGTGGCAGGAACTGACCTATGAAAGCCGTTATTCCAACAGCTATTCGGACAGCCTGCCCGATTTCGTGAAGCTGGGCGAAGCCTATGGCTGGACCGGCATCCGCATCGAAGAGCCGGAGGAGTTGGAGGCGGGCATCCGCCGGATGCTGGACACCGACGGTCCGGTGATCGTGGATTGCCGGGTGGCGAAGCTGTCCAATTGCTTCCCGATGATCCCGTCGGGCGCATCGCATACGGACATGCTGCTCGATCCCAACCAGATTGCGGGCGTGATGTCCGACGAGGCAAAGGCGCTGGTGTGATGGTGAGGATGTGACCCAACATCTAAAGCTCCGCATCCATGTGACGGAGCCATGGGATTTCGAACGGAGCGCGGGGACAGCCGATATCACCGGCTGGACCATCGATCATGCCGACCCGGACAATGAGGAATGGGAAGTGCATCTGGATGAAGGGTTCGATTTTCACGAGCGGCATATCGGCACCTTGCTGGTCGGTCCCCGCTATGTGGGCGAACATCTGTCACGGATGTTCGATGCGGTAACGGGCCTGCCCGTCCGCGTCGCCCATCGGCAGGACGGCAGTTGGCAATATAGTTTCATCGCGATGATTTCGCAGCGCCACGACGACACGGACGGGCGCGCAGATACGGATAACGGGGCCAGCATCTGATGCATATTCAGGAAGAACTCAGCCAGCGGCACGTGTTGTCGCTGACCGTTTCGAACGAGGCGGGCATATTGGCGCGGATCGCGGGCCTGTTCACCGCGCGCGGCTATAATATCGACAGCCTGACCGTGGCGGACATCACGCAGGATCATGGCGTCAGCCGCATCACCATCGTCACCAACGGCCCGCCTAAAGTGATCGACCAGATCATCGCCCAGCTCGACAGGCTGGTGCCGGTGCACAAGGTCACCGACCTGACCGAGGCCGGCCCGTTCGTGGAGCGCGAACTGGCGCTGGTGAAGGTCGCGGGTGTGGGCGAGGACCGGATCGAGGCGCTCCGCCTGGCGGACGTATTTCGCGCCAAGGTGGTCGATACGACGATCGAAAGCTTCATCTTCGAGATCACCGGCACGACCGACAAGATCGACAATTTCGTCGGCCTGATGCGGCAGATCGGCCTGGTCGAGGTGGGGCGGACCGGCGTGGTCGGGCTGATCCGGGGCAAAGAGGCGAATTAACAGAAATATCCTCGCCCCTTTGGGGAGAGGAAGCGAGACTTGGCAGCTTGCTGCCTAGTCGCAGCTGGAGAGGGGGCGGCCACGGCGCTTGCCCCTCTCCAACTTCATCTAGGTCCGGCTTCGCCGAACCAAGATTTCATATCCTCTCCCCCAAGGGGCGAGGAAATCTGTTCGAGGGAAGAGACAATCATGAAGGTTTATTACGATCACGACGCGGACATCGGCCTGATCAAGGGCAAGAAGGTCGCCATCCTGGGATATGGTTCGCAGGGTCATGCCCATGCGCAGAATCTGCGCGACAGTGGCGTCGCCGAAGTCGCCATCGCGCTGCGCGCCGGTTCGCCCAGCGCCAAGAAGGCGGAAGGCGCAGGCTTCAAGGTTCTCCCGAATGCCGAAGCCGCCGCCTGGGCCGACGTGCTCATGATCCTGGCCCCCGACGAGCATCAGGCCGCCATCTATGCCGACGACATCCATGCCAATCTGCGCCCCGGCGCGGCGCTGGCCTTCGCCCACGGCCTGAACGTCCATTTCGGCCTGATCGAAACCCGCAAGGACGTGGACGTCATCATGATCGCACCTAAGGGGCCGGGCCACACCGTGCGCGGCGAATATGTGAAGGGTGGCGGCGTGCCCTGCCTGATCGCGATCCATCAGGACGCGACCGGCAATGCGCATGACATCGCCCTGTCCTATGCCAGCGGCGTCGGCGGCGGTCGCAGCGGCATCATCGAAACCAATTTCCGCGAAGAATGCGAAACCGACCTGTTCGGCGAGCAGGCTGTCCTCTGCGGCGGCGCGACCGCGCTGGTCCAGGCCGGTTTCGAAACGCTGGTCGAAGCCGGTTACGCGCCGGAAATGGCCTATTTCGAGTGTCTGCACGAACTCAAGCTGATCGTCGACCTGATGTATGAAGGCGGCATCGCCAACATGCGCTATTCCATCAGCAACACCGCCGAATATGGCGATATCAAGACCGGCCCGCGCATCATCACCGAAGAAACCAAGAAGGAAATGAAGCGCGTGCTGGCCGACATCCAGTCGGGCCGCTTCGTCAAGGACTTCGTCCTCGACAACCGCGCCGGTCAGCCGGAGCTGAAGGCCAGCCGCATTGCCGCCCAGCGCCACCCGATCGAGGAAACCGGCGCCAAGCTGCGCGCGATGATGCCCTGGATCGGCGCGAACAAGCTGGTGGATCAGGAGAAGAATTGACGGCCACAAAATAGCCCCTCCCTTTTAAGGGAGGGGTTGGGGTGGGTGCGAGCAAAGCGAGCTGACGACCTCACCGTCGCAGCGCCACTGCGTGGCGCCCCTCCCTTGAAAGGGAGGGGAGCAGACGGCGTAAGCGGGAACGATCCGTTTCCGCATAGGGCTCTGGCGCAATCGCGGGGCGTGGCTTATTCAAGCTGCGCCCCTTGAGCGTTTTACGGAGAGTTTGTCTTATGAAGAAATTCCTGATCCCCGCCGCCGCCCTGATCGCTATTGCCGGTGGCAGCGTCGTCGTTGCGCAGATGCCCACCTCGGCCCCCGGCACCAAGGACGTCGCCAAGGTGACCGGCGGCACGTACAAGGTCGATGGCGGCCATACCCAGGTCGTGTTCGCGTGGAACCATATGGGCTTCACCAACAATATGGGCACGATCGCCGAACCCACCGGCACGCTGACGCTTGACAAGGCCAGCCCGGCCAAGTCGAAGGTGGCGGTCGAATTCACCATCGCCAACCTGCGCACCGGCGTCGCCAAGCTGGACGAGCATCTGATGAAGGCCGACTTCTTCGATTCGGCCAAATTCCCGACCGCGACCTTCGTGTCGACCAGCGTGAAGCCCGAGGGTGCGACGGCGGCTGAGATCACCGGCAACCTCACCATCAAAGGCGTGACCAAGCCGGTAACGCTGGACGCCGAATTTTTCGGCGCAGGCGTGCAGCCGATGAGCAAGAAGGAAAATGTCGGCTTCGTTGCAACCGGCACGATCAAGCGCAGCGATTTCGGCATGGGCTATGGCGTGCCCGTCGTCGGCGATGCGATCGAGTTGAAGATCGTCGCCGGTTTCGAAAAGCAGTAAGTCTTAGCGGTTTGCAAAACCGACGGGGCCGACTTGCATGTCGGCCCCGTTTTGCGTTACAGCCCCTTTCATCATGCAGAGCGTCACGCTTCTTACCCTGCTACGACTTACACGCCCTTAGGCGTGGCTTTTGTGCTGCCGTCCGGCTAAGGGCAGCGTCGATCCGCCTAAGGGCATTCATCACAGTCAAGTCGTCTATCGGGACGCGTTCGCACGCCCCGACCGCCAAGAAGTAGTCTGATCCATGATGCTGACCGATCCTTCCCAGAAATACCGCGCTTTCCCGCAGATCGACCTGCCCAACCGCCAATGGCCAAGCCAGGTCATCACCGCACCGCCGCGCTGGCTGTCGACCGACATGCGCGACGGCAACCAGTCGCTGATCGACCCGATGAATGCCGAAAAGAAGCGCCGCTTCTTCGACCTGCTCTTGAAAGTCGGCGTCAAGGAGATCGAGATCGGCTTCCCCGCCGCAGGTGCGACCGAGTTCGACTTCATTTCCGGGCTGGTCCGCGATGGCGCGATCCCCGACGATGTGATCGTCCAGGTACTGACGCAGGCGCGTGCCGACCTGATCGCGACTACTTTCGAATCCTTGCGCGGCGCGCCCAAGGCGATCGTCCATGTCTATAATGCGGTGTCGCCTGCCTGGCGCAACATCGTGTTCCAGATGAGCCGACCGGAGATCAAGGAGATCGCGGTCAACGCCGCCAAGCTGCTGCGCGACAATGCAGCGGCGCAGCCGGACACCGACTGGCATTTCGAATATTCGCCCGAGACATTCTCCACCGCCGAACTGGATTTCAGCCTGGAATGTTGCGAGGCGGTGATGGATATCCTGCAGCCGACGCCGGAAAAGCCGCTGATCCTGAACCTGCCCGCGACGGTCGAATGCGCGACGCCCAACATCTATGCCGACCAGATCGAATGGATGTGCCGCAACATTTCCAAGCGCGATAGCGTCGTCATCTCGCTGCACCCGCATAATGACCGGGGCACCGGCGTCGCCGCCGCCGAACTGGGCCTGATGGCGGGCGCCGATCGCGTCGAGGGCTGTTTGTTCGGCAATGGCGAGCGGACCGGCAATTGCGACCTGGTGACCGTGGCGCTCAACATGTACACGCAGGGGATCAATCCGCTGCTGGACTTCAGCGACATCGACGAAGTCATCCAGACGGTAGAATATTGCAACCAGTTGCCCGTGCATCCGCGCCATCCCTATGCTGGCGAACTGGTGTTCACCGCCTTCTCCGGCAGCCATCAGGACGCGATCAAGAAGGGCTTTGCCGCACAGGAAGCGCGCAACGATTTGATCTGGGACGTGCCCTATCTGCCGATCGATCCCAAGGATCTGGGCCGCGACTATGAAGCGGTGATCCGCGTCAATTCGCAATCGGGCAAGGGCGGCGTCGCCTGGGTGTTGCAGCAGGACAAGGGCTATAAGATGCCCAAGCGGATGCAGGCGGAATTTTCGAAGGTCGTGCAGGCCTTTGCCGACGAAAGCAGCCGCGAACTTAACGCCGCCGACATCTGGAGCGCGTTCCAGGATCATTATCGCCTGACCGGCGAGCAGGCCTATAGCCTGATCGACTATCATGAGAGCGGCGTGGCGGGGGATCGCATCTTCACCGGCAAGATCGTTCATGAAGGCGTGGAACGATCGATTTCCGGGCGCGGCAACGGCCTGTTATCATCGGTACTGGCCGCACTGCGCGACGAGTTCGGCGTGCAGCTGGAGATTGCCGATTATAGCGAACATGCGATCGGCGCGGGCAGCGACGTGAACGCCGCGGCTTATGTGGAATGCCGCGCGCCTGATGGCCGGACGGTGTTCGGTGTCGGCACCGATGCGGATGTGGCGACAGCGTCGGTACAGGCGGTGCTGTCGGCCGCAAATGGGATTGCGGCGCGGGGGTAACGGGATCTGTTCCCCGGCGCAGGCCGGGGTCCAGCTTTGCATGATCCGAACTGGACCCCGGCCTGCGCCGGGGAACGGCCCACTACTTCGCCAACGCCCTGACCACCGCATCCCACTGCGCCAGCGATGCCGGGATGCCCGCCACCGGCACCCGCTCGTTCAGCCCATGGGCGAAGCCATCATCCGCTTTCATGAACAGGCTGGACACGCCATAGCTCGGCACGCCCAGCGCCCGGAAATAGAGACTGTCGGTGGCGCCCGCCGACATGCCCGGCATCACCGCGATGCCTGGCGCTCGCGCGGTCACCGCGTCGCGTACGGCCTTCATGACGTCGGCGCGCAGGGGCGAGGCGTCGCTGGCCAGCGGATCGCCTAGCGTCTTCACGGTCGCGTCCGGGTCCGCGATCACCCTGGTCAGTTCCGCTTTCACATCGTCGATCGCCACGCCGGGGAAGATGCGGCAATTCACATCCACCTTCGCGCTTTGCGGCAACGCGTTCAACGCATGGCCCGCCTGCGCCATGGTTGCGACGCAGGTGGTGCGGACCTGCCCGAGAAATTCTGGCCGTGTCGATAGCAGGTTCGCCGCCGCCACGTCTCCCGTTTCCGCATAGCGGCGCATCGCCTGCCCCACTTCGCCGTCGATCCGGTCGGCGGACAGGGATAGCGACGCCTTGGTCAATGCATTGCGCATCGGCGGGAATTGATAGGCGGCGATCCGGTCGATCGCTTTTGCCAGCCGGTAGATCGGATTGCCCGGCGTCGGCGCGCTGGAATGACCGCCGGGGTCGGTAAAGCCGATCTCGAAATCGGCATAGGTCTTCTCGCCCGCCTGCAATTGATAGAGGACCGGTTTGCCTTCGTCATTGAGCAGCCCGCCGCCGCCATCGCCGTTCAGCACCAGTTCGGCGTCCTTATATCGAGCCGCCAGCGCCTTGGTCGTCAGCATCGCGGTTTCTTCGTCGCCCGACAGAGCCAAGATGACGGTGCGGCGCGGTGTCCAGCCCTCCTTGCGCCACTGGGCCATCGTCGCGACCATCATCGCCACATCATATTTATTATCCTCCGCCCCGCGCCCGAAGATATAGCCACCCTCCTCCACCGGCACGAAGGGATCGCGGGTCCAGTCGGCGCGATTCGCGGCCACCACGTCCATATGGCCGATCATCAGCAAGGGTTTGAGTTTGGGGTCGCTGCCTTTGAGCGTCGCTGCCAGCGACGCCGTCTCACCGATCGGGGTGATGACGATATCCGCATCGGCAAAGCCCGCGCTTTTAAGCACCCCGGCATAATAAGCCGCCAGCTTGGGCACCTGCCCTGCCCCTTCGACCGTGCGGAATGCGACGGAGCGCATCAATATGGCCTTGGCCGCGTCTGCATCGGCCGCCGCCATCGCGGCGTGCGGCAGGGCCAGCAAAGCCGCCGCCAGATATGCGTGCCGCATCATCATCTATTTACACTCCCCGATGGACCGATACCCCATCTGTGGCATAGCGGATAACGCCCGCCAATGCGTTGATTGGGCATAGCGATGGAAAGAGGACCACCTTATCCGCGTTGCATCCCCCTAAAGAATTGCTTGCGCGCAATCGGGACGTCCGTTCCCATATGGCGCTGGCAAGCCCACAGGAATGAAGCCCATGGCCCTCCATTATCGCAGTTTCGGATTTCAGGTATTGGCCGGCATGGTCGTGGGGCTGTTGCTGGGCTTGGTCGCGCGCCAGATCGGCGCAGGTCCGGATGGCGACCTCAACTGGTTGGCGACCGCGCTCAAGACGGTGGGATCGATCTTCGTCTCGCTGTTGAAGGCGATTGTGCCGCCCCTGGTCTTCGCCGCGATCGTCGCGTCGATCGCGAACCTGCGCGCGCTCGACAATGCCGCGCGGCTGGCGGGGCAGACGCTGCTGTGGTTTGCGATCACCGCATTGATCGCAGTCGCCATCGGCATTGCGATCGGCGTGATCGTGCAGCCGGGCGTGGGCCTCAGCAGCGCGGCGCTGGCCGCGAAGCAGCCCGAATCAGTGGGCGGCTGGCTCGATTTCCTTAAGGGGCTGGTGCCCGCCAACAGCTTGGCGCTGTCCGGCAGCACCAAGATCAGCGACGGGTCGGCGACCACCGGCATCAGCTTCAACATCCTGCAATTGCTGGTCATCTCGATCGCGGTCGGCCTTGCGACCTTGAAGGTCGGGGACAAGGCGGACGCATTCCTGTCCTTCGTCCGCTCGCTGCTATCCGTCGTGCGTGCGATCCTCGGCTGGGTCATTCGCCTGACGCCGATCGGGTCGGCGGCGCTGATCGGCACCGCCATCGCCACCTATGGCTGGAGCGCATTGGCGCAACTGGGCAGTTTCACCGCCGCCATCTATCTGGGCCTCGCGCTGGTGCTGCTGGTCGTTTATCCCACGCTGCTGGCGGTCAACGGCCTGAAGCCCGGTCCCTTCTTCGCCAAGGCCTGGCCCGCGATTCAGCTGGGTTTCGTGTCGCGCTCCTCGGTCGGCACCCTGCCCGTCACCGAAGCGGTGACCGAGCGGCTGGGTGTGGAGAAAGGCTATGCCGCCTTCGCCATTCCGCTGGCGTCGACCACCAAGATGGATGGCTGCGCGTCCATCTATCCTGCGCTGGCGGCGATCTTCGTGGCGGGCTTCTACGGCATCCCGCTACATTTCGTGGATTATGTGCTGATCGTCTTCGTTTCGGTCATCGGATCAGCCGCGACGGCGGGGTTGACCGGCGCGATCGTGATGTTGACGCTGACGCTGTCCACGCTTGGCCTGCCGTTGGAAGGCGTGGGATTGTTGCTGGCGATCGACCCGATACTGGACATGGGCCGCACCGCCGTAAACGTTGCGGGCCAAGTGCTGGTCGGCGTGATTGTCGCCAAGCGGGAGGGGATATTGGACGAGGCGGCCTATTATGGCGCGGGGGATATCGTCGCTGCTGAGTGATGACGTTTCGGCTGGATCAACGCGAGGATCGCAAAAACGGCCGATTTCTGGACGGGCGCGCCTTGGTTTCGTCACCCTATGTCTATAGGCAGGGTTAGCATCGGAACTTAGCGGAGTGAATTGTTGGATACTGTCTCGGTCGTTTTAATCCTGTTGGTCGCCGTCGTCGTCAGTGGCGCCATATCTCGTATCCTGCCGGTCAACCTGCCCACGCCATTGGTGCAGATTGCCTTTGGCGCGCTGATCGGGCTGGCGGCGGATATCCGGGTGGAACTGGACCCCGAACTGTTCCTGCTGTTGTTCCTGCCACCGCTGCTGTTCCTGGATGGCTGGCGCATCCCGAAGGATGAGTTGCTCAAGGACGTGTCGACCGTCTTCGAACTGGCGTTGGGGCTGGTGCTGCTGACCGTCGTCGGGGTCGGTTTCTTCATCCATTGGCTGATCCCCGCCATGCCGCTGGCAGTCGCCTTCGCGCTGGCCGCGGTCGTCTCCCCGACCGATCCGATCGCGGTGTCCGCCATCGCCGCGCGCGTGCCCATTCCCAAGCGGATGATGCATATATTGGAGGGCGAATCGCTGCTGAACGACGCGTCAGGCCTGGTGTGCCTGCGCTTTGCGATCGCGGCGGCGCTGACGGGCAGCTTCTCCATCGGGCAGGCCAGCTTGACCTTCCTATGGCTGGCGGTCGGCGGATTGCTGGTCGGTGTGGCCGTGACGTTGTTCGTGACCCGGACGAAGGCGTGGATCTCCGATCGGTTCGGCGAGGATATCGGGTCGCAGGTGCTGATCAGCCTGCTCATTCCCTTTGCCGCCTATATCATCGCCGAACATCTACATTGTTCGGGCATTTTGGCGGCCGTTGCGGCGGGCGTGACGATGACCTTTGCCGAAATATCCCGCCAGGCGCTGCCTGCCACGCGGATGCGGCGCAATTCGGTGTGGGACACGATCCAGTTTGCGCTGAACGGCATCATCTTCGTGCTGCTGGGCGAACAATTACCCAGCATCCTGGTCGCCGCCAAGCAGACCGTGCACATGACCAACCATAGCAATCCCTGGTGGCTGGCCATCTATGTGCTGGCGATCATGCTGGCGCTGGTCGCGCTGCGCTTTGCCTGGGTGTGGGTGTCGTTCCGCCTGACGCTGTTCCGCGCGCGTGAGGAGATCGCCTATCGACGGCCCAACTGGCGGCTGGTCGCGGCGATGTCCGTCGCGGGGGTGCGCGGGGCGATCACCCTGGCGGGTGTTCTCACCATTCCGTTGACCTTGGTCGACGGCAGCGATTTTCCGGCGCGCGATCTGGCGATCTGTCTGGCGGCGGGGATCATCATCCTGTCGCTGATCCTGGCGAGCCTGTGCCTGCCGCTGCTGCTGCGCGGGCTGGAGATGCCGGCCGAGCCGTCGCGATTGGCGCAGGAGAATGCGGCGCGCATCGCGTCTGCGCAGGCGGCGATCCAGGCGATCGAACAAGCGCAGCATCGGCTGGCCGAAGGCAGCGCCGACGCGGACGTCTATGCAGCGGCCGGATCGCGCATCATGGACCTGTATCGCGAGCGGATCGACAGCCGCATCCAGCAGAGCGCCGACCAGGAAGAGGTCAAGCAACTGGCCCGCGTCGATCGCGACCTGCGTCTGGCCGGGTTCAGGGCCGAACGCGACGCCATTTTCGCCATGGCGCGAAAGCGCGTGATCGGCAGCGAGATCACGCAGAAGCTGGTGCGCGAACTGGACCTGGCCGAGGCGCGCTATCGATAGCGTCTGTTGGGTGCGCTCGACATGCAGCGGACATCGTCGTTCGGGATGGCGTTTCGACAAATGATTTGCGCCCGTCCGCCTTTTTCCGAACATTCCGATCGTCGGTCCAGCGCCGAACGAAGGAGACGGCCATGCGCGTGATGATATTGGTGAAGGCGACCGAAGACAGCGAAGCGGGTTATCATCCATCGCCCGAAACGGATGCGATGATGGCGGCGATGGGCCGGTTCAACGATGCGCTGCGCGAGGCGGGCATTTTGGTGATGGCGGAGGGGCTGACGGAATCATCGCAGGGCAAGCGAGTGGCTTTCGATGGCGCCGATCGCACCGTGATCGACGGCCCTTTTGCAAACCCGCGCGAACTGGTCGCGGGATTTTGGCTGTGGGAGGTCAAGGACATGGATGAGGCGATCGCCTGGGTGAAGCGATGCCCCAATCCCATGCCGGGGCCAAGCGTGATCGAAATTCGGCCCCTGCATGCGTTGGGATAGACAGGATTAGCCGATCATCATCAGGCTGGCATTGCCGCCCGCCGCCGTGGTGTTGATGGAAGTCGACTGCTCCTCCAGCAGCCAGTCCAGGCAATAGCCATGGCCGTGATTATCGGCATGGACCGACACGATCGGGCCGGGCAGATCGGCGACGCACTGGACCGTGGCGGCGACCTTGGCGGCGTCGCCCTCCACCAGCGCGGCGGCATAATGCCCGGTGGCGTCAGTGCTGAAGCAGGCGGCGACGTCGGCGGGCAGACCGGGTGGGATCGTCATCCCCTGCACTACGCCGATATTGCCGGTCGCGACGATGGCGGCCATCTGGCGGAACAGTCCCTGCCGCGTGGCGGGGCGCAGCAGGATGCGGCCGCGAGGATGCAAGGCGTAGAGGTTCCGCTCGCCCACCGGCCCGGGCAGCGTTAGCTGAACGCCCAGCGCCGACGCGTCGCCGGTGCGGCGGGCCTGGGCCGCGGCCTCCCCTTCCCCCTGCCCGTCGAGCCAGTCGGCGAAGGCATGGATCGGGGAGCGCAAATGACTGACCCGCGCGGCGAAGACCGGTGGCGTGGCGACCAGTCGGCCCAGATAGAGCGGTCCGCCCGCCTTGGGACCGGTGCCCGACAGGCCGCAACCGCCAAAGGGCTGCACCCCCACGATGGCGCCGATGACGTTGCGGTTCACATAGATGTTGCCGACCTTCACGCGGGCGGTCACGCGGGCGACGGTTTCGTCCAGGCGGGTATGCAGGCCGAAGGTCAGGCCGTAGCCGGTGGCATTGATCTGATCGACCAGCGCGTCCAGCCGGTCGCGACGGAAGCGCAGGACGTGGAGAACCGGGCCGAAGATTTCGCGGTCGAGGTCGGCGATGGATTCGATCTCGATGATGGTGGGCGGAACGAAGGTGCCATGGGCCGTTTCGGGCGGCAGCGGGCTTTGGTCGACTTTCCGCCCGGCCGCTTTCATCGTGTCGATATGCCGGGTGATGCCGTCCCTGGCTTCGGCGGTGATGACCGGGCCGATATCGATATTCAGCGCGTCGGGGCGACCGATCCGCAACTCCGCCAGCGCGCCTTTCAACATCGTGAGCGTCCGGTCGGCGACATCCTCTTGCAGGCACAGGATGCGCAGTGCCGAACAGCGCTGGCCAGCGCTGTCGAAGGCGGAGGCGATGACATCGGCGACGACCTGTTCGGCGAGGGCACTGCTGTCCACGATCATGGCGTTCTGGCCGCCGGTTTCGGCAATCAAAGGAATGGGGCGGCCGTCCGGCGAGAGGCGGGTGGAAAGCTGGCGCTGGATCAGGCGTGCCACCTCCGTCGATCCGGTAAACATCACCGCGGCGGTTTGCGGCGAGGCGACCAGCGCCGCGCCGATGCGTCCATCGCCGGGCAGCAGGTGTAGCGCGTCGGTGGGCACGCCCGCTTGGTGCAGCAGGCGGACCGCTTCGGCGGCGATCAGCGGGGTTTCCTCGGCCGGTTTGGCAAGGACCGGGTTGCCCGCCACCAGCGCGGCGGCGACTTGCCCGGTGAAGATGGCGAGCGGAAAATTCCAGGGACTGATGCAGGTGACGGGACCGAGCGCCGTCTGCGCCGGGTCGAAAGTGCTGCGCGCCTGGGTGGCGTAATAGCGCAGGAAATCGATCGCCTCGCGCACTTCGGCGATGGCGTTGGGCAGCGACTTGCCCGCTTCGCGCATGATGAGGCCAAGCAGGGTCGGCATCCGCGCCTGCATGGCATCCGCCGCGCGGTCCAGCATGGCGGCGCGGTCCGCGACCGGTATGTTGGGCCAGCGTGACGCAGCGGCGCTGATGGCGGCGGCGCGCGCTTCTTCAACGGAGGCTTCGGTCACGCGGCCCACCACATCGCGATGATCGGCGGGGTTGAAGACGGTGCGCGATGGGCCTGTCGCACCTTCTGGCGCGGCGACCCAGCTTAGCGTGGCGCTGTGGCGCAACGCGTCGCTCAGGCTGGCGAGCGTCGCTTCATCGCTGAGGTCCAGGCCAGCCGAATTGCGACGGTCGGGATAGAGATCGGCAGGCAGCGCGATCTGATCATGGCGATGGCCGGGATGCGCCATGGCGCGCACGACATCGACCGGATCGGCGATCATATCCTCGACCGAGACATTGGCGTCGGCGATGCGGTTGACGAAGCTGCTGTTCGCGCCATTTTCCAGCAGGCGACGGACCAAATAGGCCAGCAGCGTCTCATGCGTGCCGACCGGGGCGTAGATGCGGCACGGACGGTTCAGCTTGTCCGCGCCGACAACCTGTTCGTAGAGCGGTTCGCCCATGCCGTGGAGGCATTGGAACTCGTAGCGGCCGATGGCGAAGTCCGGCCCGGCAAGCTGGTAGATGGTCGCCAGCGTCTGGGCATTATGGGTCGCGAATTGCGGGAAGACGGCGTCCGGCGCATCGAGCAGTTTGCGGGCGCAGGCGATATAGGCGACGTCGGTATGGACCTTGCGGGTGTAGACCGGGAAGTCGGCCAGTCCGTCCACCTGCGCGCGCTTGATCTCGGCATCCCAATAGGCGCCCTTGACCAGCCGCACCATGATGCGGCGGTCGGCACGTCGGGCGAGATCGACGATCCAGTCGATGACGAAGGGACAGCGCTTGCCATAGCCCTGCACGACGAAGCCAAGGCCGTTCCAACCGGCGAGTTCCGGGTCCGTCGCCAGGCTTTCCAGCAGGTCGAGCGACAGTTCGAGCCGGTCGGCTTCCTCCGCATCGATGTTGAGACCGATGTCGTAGCTTTTGGACAGCAACGCCAGTTGCTTCACGGCGGGCAGCAGTTCGCCCATGACCCGGTCGGCCTGGGCGCGGGCATAGCGCGGGTGGAGCGCCGACAGCTTGATCGAGATGCCGGGGCCAGCGTAGATGCCGCGCCCCGCCGACGCCCTGCCGATGGCATGGATCGCCTGTTCGTAATCGGCATAATAGCGCGCAGCGTCGGCGGCGGTGGTCGCGGCTTCGCCCAGCATGTCGTAGCTGTAGGCGAAGCCCTTCGCTTCCAGCGCCCTGGCGCGTTTCAGCGCTTCCTTGATCGTTTCGCCGGTGACGAACTGTTCGCCCATCATCCGCATGGCGAGGTCCACGCCGCGGCGGATGACCGGCTCGCCCGCACGGGCCACCAGGCGGGCGAGCGCCGCGCCCAGGCCACGGTCATCGACGCTGCCGACCAGCTTACCGGTCACGACCAGACCCCAGGTGGCGGCGTTGACGAACAGCGACTTGTCGCCGCCCAGATGCGCGCCCCAGTCGCCATCGGCGATCTTGTCGCGGATCAGCGCGTCGCGCGTCGCGGCGTCGGGTATACGCAGCAAGGCTTCGGCTAGGCACATCAGCGCCACGCCCTCCTGGCTGGAGAGCGCATATTCCTGCACCAGTCCTTCGACGCCGGTCCCTTTGTGATTGGCGCGCAGCGTGGTGACGAGGGTGCGGGCGGTGTCGGCGATGGCGGCCTTCATTTCGTCCGGCAGGGTCGCGGCGGCGATCAGCGGGGCGAGCGCCTCGCCCTCATCACGGCGATAGGCGGCGGTGATCGCCTGCCGCAGCGGGGTGGGCTGGCGGATGGCGGGGGCGAAGTTGGCGAAGGGCTGATCGGTCATCCCGGAACAATAATCCACATCAGAATTTCGTTCCGCCTTATGAATGGCTCCTATATTGGTGAAACGACTTATTATGTGGCTAGTGGTAGGCAGATCGGATGGATAATAAGCATATTGCAGTGGAGTTGGACGAGTTCGACCGGCGGATCATAGCCGCTTTGGTCGAAGACGGACGGATGACCGTGACCGATCTGGCCGTACAGGTCGGCCTGTCCAAGACGCCGTGCCAGGTGCGGCTCAAGCGATTGCAGGAAACGGGCGTCATTCGCGGCTTTAGGGCCATGGTTGATCCGGCGAAGCTGGGGATGGACCATATCGCCTTTACCGAAGTCAAGTTGAGCGACACGCGGGAAGCGGCGCTGGGGGAGTTTAACGCGGCGGTCCGGCGGATTCCGGAGGTCGAGGAATGTCATATGCTGGCAAGCAATTTCGACTATCTGCTCAAGGTGCGGACGGCGGATATCCGCCGCTATCGCATGGTATTGGGGGAGAAGATCAGCGCCCTGCCCCATGTGGCGAGTACGTCCACCTTCGTAGCGATGGAGACGGTGCTGGAGGCGGGACACAAGCGGATCAGTCGAAAAGGGTAAGCGGAATCGCGTCTCCCATCGCTTTATAGCCTTTAGGTGAGGGATGGAGAGCGTCGCCGCTGTCATAGGCGGGTAGCAGCCGTTCGGGATGGGGCGGGTCGCGGGTTATGCGGTCAAAGTCGATCACCGCGTCGAAATGCCCCGCCGTCCTGATCCAGGCATTGACCGCCTGCCGATCCGCTTCATTGCGGGCATCGGCATGATAATAGCCGTTGCCAATAAAGGGCATGATGGTCGCGCCGATTACCTTGATCCCCTTGCCATGGGCGCGGGCGATGATCTGGCGATAGGCGCCGATGATGCGGGCGACATGGGTGTCGTGCGCTTCGTCGCTGACCGGGGCGTTCAGCGTCAGGGTGCCGAGATCGTTGATCCCTTCGAGCAGGACGAGATGGGTGACGCCGGGTTGGGCAAGCACATCGCGATCCAGCCGCGCCAGGGCGTTGGGACCAAGGCCGTCGTTCAGTAGGCGGTTGCCGCCGATGCCCTGATTGATGATCGCAATGTCGCGATGCTTCGGGTCCGCCTGAAGCCGCTGCGCCAGCCGATCGGTCCAGCGGTCGTTGCCGTTGGTGGTGGAGCCTTTGCCGTCGGTGATGGAATCGCCGAGCGCGACGATCAGCTTTGCGGGCGCGCAGCGTTCGACCTCCAGCGCGGCGAGGTTGAACCAATGATCGAAATTGGCCGCGCCGGTCATGGCATCGTCGCGCAGATGATCGCCGGGCAAGTGCCAGGATGTGGCGCGCGATCCGGGGTGGGACGTCTGTTCGGGTTCGCCATCATAGCGGATCGAGACGGCGACCGTGTCGAGCGCCTTGACCGGAAACGGCACCGGGTCGGACAGATAGTCCGCGCCCGCGGGAATGACGATGTCGGACTTTCCATCGAAACTGAGCGAAACGAGCGAGGCGGCGTCGATGGTCGGCCGGTCAGAGGCGGCCGCGCGGGCGATGCTGACCCCGGCGAGGCGGAGCGGTTTGGTGCCCGCCAGATTGGACAGGCGCACGCGCAACCGATCGCCCGCAATGGAAGGACGGACGATCTGACGCAGCGTCTGATCGGCCAGCGTGCCCGCTGGCAGCACTTGGTCGCCGGTGGGCAGGAACTGCGACGATGCCCAGCCTGCGACCCAGTTGGGCGCGCAGGTCTTTGCGTGCATCGGCGTGGCGATCAGGGCGAGTGGCAGGCCGAAGAGAAGAGAGAGACGCATCGTCATGCTTTCATCAAGGTTACGGCGGCAAAGTTCACACCGTCATTGCTTGTGCTTTCCCACGCTTTTCTGCGGGACAGGCAACGGGACGCACCGCCTACGCGCTCGCGACGCGCCCCTAACGCGCCTGTGACGCGTCACCTGGGCAATAGCCTCGTCACGCGACATATGGGGAGCGCGGATGGGGAAGGCGCATATTGTTTCACAGGACAGGGTTGACCAAATTAAATCCAACATTGGAAGGATTTTCTAAGGCCGTCACTGGCTCCCCCACACTGGTCGATCCCAAGAAAAGGGCCGGCGTTGCCGCCGACCCTGTGAGTTTTCCTTGGGGGAGGATCAGAAGCTCGCCCGGATACCGCCCAGTACGGACGTGCCCGGATAGAAGATGGAATAAGGCGCATTGTCGTAGGCGAAGGTCGACCGGATCGGTTCGTTGGTGATGTTGAGCACATCGACCGTCAGACGCACCGCCTTGTTGAAGAAGGGCAGCTGATAACCGGCCGAAAGATCGAGCTGGCCGCGCGCATCATTGCCCAGGAAGGCGCTATTGATGCCGTTTTGCGGGCCATTCTGACCAATCGACTTGTCGTTCCAGACATAGTTCAGGCTGACCGACAGGCCGCCATTTTCATAGAAGCCCTGCAGGTTGTAGGACCATTTCGGCACGCCGGTCGCTACCAGGCCCGACGACGAGGACTGCTTCAGATAGGTGCCGTTGGCCGAGAAGCCGAGGCCTTTCACGAAGAAGTCGAGCGGCTGCACCCAAGTCGCTTCAAGTCCCTGAATCTTCAGCGCCTGAAGGTTGATCGGCCGGTTGACGGTGATCGGCAGGTCGTTGACGGCCAAGCCGGTCAAGGCAGCGCGATCGTTGAGCGCGTTGCGCTGCGTCGACTGGAGGCTGTCGAGCGGAATGTTCAGCGAGCCGAAGGTCACCTGGCTCTGCTGGGTCAGCGTGAAGCCCTGGATATTTTTCTGGAAAGCAGAAAGACCGACATAGCCGATGCCGCCGGTGTAGAATTCACCACCGATATCATAATTGTCGGAGATGAACGGCTTGAGGTTGGGATTGCCTGCGGAGGCCACCAGCGCCGATGGATCGGAGAAAGTGACGCCGGGCAGAATATTGCCCGCTTCCGGCCGCGTCATCGTCCGCGAAGCGGAGAAGCGCAGTTTCAGATTGTCCATCGCGCTCCAGCTCACGTTAAGCGCGGGTAGGAAATTCTCGTACGTCGAATTCGCGACGATATCGATAATCGCGTTGCCCACTTGGCTCGGGCCAACGACATTCTGCTGCGTGCGAGCGTAGCGCATGCCCGCATTCACATCCAGATCGCGACCAAGGAAGGTGGTCCGGCCATTGACTTCGAAATAGGCGCCCCAGACCTTTTCATCGACGTCGCCGGTCGCGCCGCCGGTCACCGCGCCACGCGCTTCGGGCGCGCTGTCGCGGAACTGGTTATAGTTGGTGGCATCGATGATCTTCTGGAAATCGGGACGGATAAACGACGTATAGCCGATATCGCCGTTGGCCAGATGACCGAAATTGCTAACTGACATGGGCAGCAGATATTGCGGAACCTGGGCATTGGTAATCGACCCGGTCAGACCGGCGCAGTTGGCGCCGCATACGGTCGCCTGATAGGCCGAGCTGTTGTCATAGGCCCGCACGAACCGCTTGGCACGATCATAGGCGGCGCCCAGCTTCACGTTCAGAAATTCGTCGCCATAGGTGACGTCCAGATGTGCGCCCTGCGTTTCCGTCTTGCGGCGAACATTCTGCACGTTCTGGCGATACCATTGCCAGCCAGCGTTCGGGCTGTTGAGATCGATATTGGTGGTGATCGACGGATAATAGCCGTCCGTATTGTCATAATAGACATCGACGCCCGATTGCGGCGTAGTCTGGAAGCCCCAGGTCGGCTGTTCGCGGAAGAAGCGGCTCTTCGACATATTGAGGTTGGCGACGACCTTCAGCTTGTCGGTCGGCTCCCAGGTGACGCTGGGGTTGATGTTCCAGAAATGGGTGGTCTGCTTGAACAGGCTTGCTTCCAGGAAGAAGGACGAGTTGGCGAAAGTGCCGCCGGTGACGACATTGTTCTCATCGACGGTCAGGTCGATCGGGATCATGCCGCCGGTCGATTGTGGGCTGGTGCCCGGTCCGGAATTGCGGACCTGCCAGTTCATGTTGATGCGGCTAAAATCGCGCGTCGATTTGGCCCATATGCCATCGATGGCGAAGTGCAGCTGGTCGCTGGGCCGCCATTCGACGGATGCAAGCGCGGAAATGCGTGAACGCGTACCTTCGGTCAAGCTGTTGCGGCCCAAACGCGGAATGAGCGCGTTGCTCAGCTGATCGCGCGTCAGGCCCGACGTTGCGACGACATCGACCGGCTGACCGGCGACCAAGCCATGACCGGTATTGCGCGGCACGACCGACGCCCAGTTGAAGTTGTTGCCGCCCGGGTCGGTACAGCCAACGCCGCAGGACAGATTGCCATCGGTCCAACCGACCGAATCGAAGCCGTCGACGCGAGTCTTGGTCTTCACGCCTGCGACGCCAAGCAGGATGCCAAACGTGTCGGTGGTGTGGCTGGCGACAATCGCGCCACGCGGGCCGATGCGGTCATTGGTATTGCTATACTGGCCTTGCGCGACGACCGTCACATGCGTGCCCGGCTTGTCGAAGGGGCGCGCATTACGCAGGTTGACGGTGCCGGCAATGCCGCCTTCGATGGTGGAGGCGGTCGCCGACTTGGCGAGATCAAGCCGGGTGAAGAGTTCGGACGGGAAGAAGTCAAGATCGACCTGGCGATTGTCGCCACCGCCGCCGGTGGTGCCGCCGTCGGACGCGACTGCGATCTGCGAGCCGTTCAGCAGAACCTTCGAGAAGCTGGGACCAAGACCGCGGATCGCGACCTGCGTGCCTTCACCGGTGATGTCGCGGTTAAGGCGCACGCCGGGCATACGGTTGAGCGTTTCAGCCAGGTTGGTGGCGGGCAGCTTGCCGATGTCTTCGGCGAAGATCGAGTCGCCAAAGGCTACAGCGTCCTTCTTGGCATTGGTGGCGCTTTGCAGCGAGGCGCGGATGCCGGTCACGACGATGTCGTTGACATCACCGTCCTGGGGCGCGGCGGCGGTTGCCGGGTCGGTCTGCGGCGCGGCGTCCTGCGCGGACGCGGCCTGGGCCAGGCTCAGCGAGCCGATCGCGGACGCCGCGAACAGGGCGCTACGAAACATAAGGGTGCGTGAAGACATGAACTGATCCTCTCCTGAGCGCCGCCCCCGACTCTCCGGTGGGCGTAGACTGGTAGCGCTATCACTATTGCTGCAATAAACTTGCTGCATGCTTTGTCAAGTTGCCGAAATGCAACATATGGTAACGATATCGTTTGCAGATCATCCCAGTGCGAAGGCTGTCAGCGCGCCTTTGGCACCATGCGTTTCGAGCGTCGTCAGCCAATGGGTCAGCGAGGCTTTAAGCTGCGGATCTTCGGCCAATTCAGGCGGGAAAACGGCATCGAAAGCCAAGATCGCGGCAATGCGGTCGGCAGGTGTGTCCGCATCAACCAGTATCGCGGCAATAGGCGCGGCGAGCGGATCGTCCACGGCATAGCTGTCGCCTTCGTCGTCTCGCCCGGCCTGCCATCTGATCCAGGCAGCGATGGAGAGCGACAGGGCGTCAATCCCCTGCCCTGCCTTGAGGCGCGCGGCGATGGGCGCGAGCAGGCGTTGGGGCAGCTTCTGCGATCCGTCCATCGCGATCTGGCGTGTGCGGTGGCGCAGCGTGGAATTGTCGAAACGGGCCATCAGGGCGCGGCGATAGGCGGCGATGTCCAGTTCAGGCGGCGGCGATAGCGTGGTTTCCGACTCGTCCCACAGCAATTCCACGAACGTGCGCGCTTCGGGGAGGGCGAGGACTTCGTGGACATGCTCGATTCCGGCGAGGCCGCCGAGATAGGCAATGCCGCTATGCGCGCCGTTGAGCAGGCGCAGCTTGGCTTCCTCCCACGGCGCGACGGCGGCGGTCAGTTGCACGCCTGCGCCGAAATCGGGGCGCGGGCCGCAGAAACTGTCCTCTATCACCCATTGGAGGAAGGGTTCGGTTTTGACCATGGCCTGGTCTGTGACGCCAAGACGGTCGGCGAGCGCCGCGATGTCTTCAGGCGTGGTCGCGGGCACGATGCGATCGACCATGGTTTCGGGGAAAGCGCCCTCCGCCGCGATCCAGTCGGCCAGGCTGGCGTCATGGCAGCGCGCCAGTTCCAGCACGGCACCCCGCAGGCGCGCGCCGTTATGGGGCAGATTGTCGCAACTGATCGCGGTGAAGGGCGGCAGGCCTGCTGCGCGGCGGGCGGCGAGTGCGGCGACCAGATAGCCCGGCGCGGTCTGCGGCGCATCGAGGGACATTAGGTCGGCGGCCATCTGGGGATCGTCGGCGATCAGCGCGCCGGTGGCGGGGTCGAGCTTATAGCCCTTCTCCGTGATGGTCAGCGTGACAATATGGGTGTCGGGCGACGCCAGCGCGGCGATCAGCGCTTGCGGGTCTTCCGGGGCGACGATGACGCGCTGGACCGCGCCGATGATGCGGGCCTGCTCCGCCGCACCGTCGCGCACCAACATAGTGTAGAGGCCGTCCTGCGGCTGCATCTGGTCGCGCACGCCGGGCGATCGCAGCGATGCGGCGATGATGCCCCAGCGCAGGTCGCCGCTATTCAGCGCATCGTCGAACACGACTGCTTGATGCGCGCGGTGGAAGGCGCCGATGCCGATATGGACGACGCCGCAGGTGACGGCAGCGCGATCATAGGCCGGGCGGATGATGTCGACAGGCAGTTGCGCCAGCGTGGCGGAGGATAGGCGCGTCACAGCTTATACGCCGCCTTGGCGAGGTCGTAGGCTAGCGCGCGGGCAACCTCGAAGGCTTCATCCTCCTCCAGCCGATGTTCCGCGACCAGCTGGGCGAGCCAGGCGCAATCCATGCGGCGAGCGACGTCATGGCGCGCTGGGATCGACAGGAAGGCGCGGGTGTCGTCGTTGAAGCCAACCATATTGTAGAAACCGGCGGTTTCGGTGGTGCGCTCGCGGAAACGGCGCATCCCTTCCGGGCTGTCGTGAAACCACCATGGCGGCCCCAGTTTGAGCGCGGGATAATGACCGGCGAGCGGGGCCAGTTCGCGGGCATAGACATCCTCGTCCAGGGTGAAGAGGATCAGCGTCAGCCGAGGATCGTTGCCGTAAAGGTCGAGCAGTGGCTTTAGCGCCTGGACGAATTCCCCGGCGGTCGGGATGTCGCCGCCCTTGTCCTTGCCGAAACGCGCCAGCACGGCGGCGTTGTGGCTGCGGTGGACGCCGGGATGCAGTTGCATGACCATGCCGTCTTCGATCGACATACGCGCCATTTCGGTGAGCATATGGCCGCGGAACAGTTCGGCTTCGCTGGGCGATACGGGGCCGGTCATGACCCTGGCGTAGAGCGCCTCGATCTCCGCGCGCGCCAGGTTGGCGGTGAAGGCGCTGGGATGGCCGTGGTCGGTGGAGGTCGCACCCGCCTCACGAAAATCGGCGCGGCGCTTTTCGTGGGCGCGGAGGTATCCGGCGAAGCTGGCGGCATCCTCGCCCGCCATGGCGCAGAAGCGCTGGACGTTGTCGATGAAGCGCGGATCGTCGGGGTCGAGCACCGGGTCCGGGCGATAGGCGGTCACGACCTTGCCGCCCCAGCCCGACGCGCGGATGGCGCGGTGATGGTCGAGCGGGTCGAGCGGCCCTTCGGTGGTGGCGATGACTTCGATATTATAGCGTTCGAACAGCGCGCGCGGGCGGAAAGCGTCAGTCTTCAGTGCGGCGTCGATGATGTCGTAATAGTAATCGGCGGTGGCCGCCTCCAGCCGCACGTCGATGCCGAAGGCCTCTGCGAACACCCAGTCGAGCCACATGCGCGATGGCGTGCCGCGCAGCAGATGATAGCGCTGCGCAAAGCGGCGCCAGATGGCGCGCGGGTCGCTCTCCGTCGCGCTGCCATCGACGGTGGGCACGCCCAGCTGGTCGAGCGTCACGCCCTGGCTCATCAACATGCGGAACACATAATGGTCCGGCACGATCAGCAGTTCGGCGGGATTGGCGAAGGCTTCGTCATAAGCGAACCAGCGTGGATCGGTGTGGCCGTGGGGGGACAGGATCGGCAAGTCCTTGACCGTGGCGTAGAGCCTGCGCGCGATGTCGCGCGTGGCCGGGTCCGACGGGAACAGGCGGTCGGGGTGCAGATGGAGGGGCTTTGTCATGCGGGATGTCCGGGAAGAGGAACGACGACCGGCTGGTAGCGCGGCAGGAGAAGGTGGATGACGCCCAGCGCGACCAGATAGGCGCAGGCGGCGACCGCGAAGATCGGGCCGAAACTGCCGACCGTTTCCAGGATCATGCCCGCGAATTTCGCCATCAACATGCCGCCGATAGCGCCCGACAGGCCGCCAAGGCCGACGACCGATCCGGCCATCCAGCGTGGGAAGACGTCTCCGGGCAAGGCGTAGAGATTGGCGGAGAAGCCCTGATGCCCGGCGCAGGCCAGGCCAATCAGGCCGACCGCGATCCACATCGACGGCGCATGGGCGGCAAAGGCGATCGGCACGGCGCATAGCGCGGCCAAAAACATCGCGGACTTGCGCGAGCGGTTGAGGCTCCAGCCCCGGCCCATGAAGCGGGACGAGGCCCAGCCACCCGCCACCGAACCGACATCGGCCAGCAGATAGACGGCGATCAACGGCGGACCGAAGTCCAGCATCTTGACGCCATATTGTTTGTTAAAGAAATCGGGCAGCCAGAAGAGGAAGGTCCACCACACCGGATCGATCAGGAAACGGCCGGACATATAGGCCCAGGTCTGGCGATGGCGGAACAGGGTCGCCCATTTGACCGGGCGCTGGGGTTCGACCGGATCGGTTTCGATCCAGGCCAGTTCCTCGGACGTCAGGCTCTTCTTTTCGCGGGGGCTGCGGTAGAAGGTCAGCCAGGCGGCGAGCCAGACCACGGTCAGCAGGCCGGTCAGGATGAACGCCCAGCGCCAGCCCAGCGTCACCGCGATGATCGGCACCAGCAGCGGCGTCAGGATCGCGCCGACATTGGACCCGGCGTTGAAGATGCCGATGGCAAGCGCGCGTTCCTTCTTGGGGAACCATTCGTTGGTCGCGGCGATGGCGGCGGGGAATGTCCCCGCCTCCCCGATCGCCAGCGGAATGCGGGCGATGAGCATGCCCGCTGTCGAGGTGAAGAAGATGTGGGCGATATGGCCGATCGTCCACAGCGACACGGCCAGCGCATAGCCCGCCCGCGCGCCGATCCGGTCGATCAGGCGGCCGAAGAAGACATAGGCGATGCCGTAGCCCGCCTGGAACCAGATGGCGAGGTCGGCATAGCCGCTTTCGCTCCAGTTATAGCGGGCCTGAAGATCGGGCTTGAGCGTCGGCAGGACGAGGCGATCGACATAGGAGAGAACCACGGCGGCGAAGAGCAGGCCGCAGACGATCCAGCGGATTTTTCCGGAGGGTTTTGGGCCGGAGGGTTTGGGGATGTCTGTCATGCGCCGCTCCGATCGAAAGCATTCGTCATCCCCGCGAAGGCGGGGATCCATCTCCGGAGCCATCCCCAGACGCGAGGCCGGGAGATGGATTCCCGCCTTCGCGGGAATGACGATGATAGGATGAGGAGGCTCACCTAATCACCAGTTGAACATGGTGCCGTCTTCCAACCGGTTCACCGGCAGAAAGGCCCGATTATATTCATATTTGGCGGCCAGTTCCTCGTCGATATCGACGCCCAGCCCCGGCGCTTCGCCCGGATGCATCGCGCCGTCCGCGAAGGTGTAGGCGTGGGGGAATACGGCGTCGGTTTCGGGCGTGTGGCGCATATATTCCTGCACGCCGAAATTGGGCACGCTGAGGTCGAAATGCAGCGCGGCGGCCATGCAGACCGGCGACAGGTCGGTCGCGCCGTGGCAGCCGGTGCGGACCTGATAGAGGTCGGCGAGGTTCGCGATCTTGCGCAGATGGCTGATGCCGCCGGCATGGACCACGGTCGCGCGGATATAATCGATCAGCTGGTTTTCGATCAGTTCGCGGCAATCGTGGATGGAGTTGAAGATTTCGCCCACGGCCAGCGGCGTGGTGGTGTGCTGACGGATCAGTTTGAACGCTTCCTGATTTTCGGCAGGCGTCGCGTCTTCCAGCCAGAAGGGGCGATATTCTTCCAGATCCTTGCCCAGACGGCCCGCCTCGATCGGGGTCAGGCGGTGGTGGATGTCGTGCAGCAGATGCACGTCCCAGCCCAGCGCTTCGCGCGCCGCCTTGAACAGTTCGGGCACGACGCGCAGATATTTGCTGGTGTTCCAGACATTTTCGGTCGGCAGGTCGGCGTCGGCCGGTTCGTAGAAATATTTGTCCTTGCTGACGCCATAGGTGGATGCCATGCCGGGCACGCCGCACTGGATGCGGATCGCCTTATAGCCCTGCGCCTGATATTCCAGCGCGGTCTTGACGGTGTCCTCGATCGTGGTGCCGTTGGCGTGGCCGTAAACCATGACGCTTTCCCGGCTGGCGCCGCCCAGCAGCTGATAGACCGGCAGGCCCGCAATCTTGCCCTTGATGTCCCACAGCGCGGTGTCGACGGCGGCGATGGCCGACATGGTCACAGGGCCGCGCCGCCAATAGGCGCCCTTGTAGAGATACTGCCAGATATCCTCGATCCGGTGGGCGTCGCGGCCGATCAGGCAGGGGATGACATGATCCTGCAAATAGCTGGCGACCGACAGTTCGCGCCCGTTGAGCGTCGCGTCGCCCAGGCCATAGACGCCGTCTTCGGTGATGATCTTCAGGGTGACGAAGTTGCGGCCGGGTGAGGTGACGATGACTTTTGCGTCAATGATTTTAGGCATATGAGTTGTCCTGTTCAGATGATTTCGAGCGTGACGGTTTGAAGAGTCTGGCTGTCCGGTCCGACCATGATGTCGAAGATGCCCGGTTCGACCACTTCCTTCATGTCGAGATTCCAAAGGCAAAAGGCGTCGGGACCGAGCGGGATGCGCACCGTCTTCGTCTCGCCGGGAGCAAGGGTGACGCGCTGGAAGCCCTTCAATTCCTTGATCGGGCGGGTGACGCTGGCTTGCCTGTCATGGACGTAGAGCTGGATGACTTCGTCGCCTTCCCGATCGCCTACATTACGCACGTCCACTTCAACCGTGACGCTGCCGCCGGGGCCGATCCGTGGAGAGGAAAGTCGTGGTTTTCCAATGTAGAACCTGGTGTAGCTGAGACCAAAGCCGAAGGGGAAGAGCGGCGAGATGTCTTCGAACACATAGCCGCGCCGGGCCGATGGCTTGCGGTTGTAGAAGACCGGGATCTGCCCGGCGTCGCGCGCGACGGTGACGGGCAGCTTCGCGCCGGGATTGATGTCGCCGAACAGGATATCGGCCATGGCGGTGCCGCCCTCTTGCCCCGGATACCAGCACTCCAGCAGCGCGTTCGCGCCATCGACGACGGTTGGATAGCTGGGCGGGCGGCCGTTGATCGCGCACACCACGAAGGGCTTGCCGGTCGCCTTGATCGCTGCGAACAGGGCGTTCTGGTCCCCGACCAGATCGATGCCGGTACGGTCGCCCAGATGGTTCTTGGCGAAGCCTTCACGGCTGGTCTGCTCGGTGTCGCCGATCGCCAGGATCACGATGTCGGCGCTGTTCGCCACCTCGACTGCCTGCGCGATCAACTCGCGGTTCTTGACCGGATCGGCGAGCAGCACCTCGTTGGCGGAGCGGTCCTCGCTCTGGGTGATGAACACGCCCTGGGCGTGAACGACCTGCGCCTTGCCCTTCAGTTTGGCCTCTATGCCTTCGAGCAGAGACACGTCCTGGCGCGGGATGCTGCTATAGCCGCCCAGCCGGGCGACGGCGGCGTTGGGGCCGATCACCGCGACCCGCTTGTGCGCGCCCGCCGTCAGGGGCAGCGTGCCGTCATTTTTGAGCAGCGCGATCGAGCGATGCGCGGCCTTGAGCGCCAGCGCGCGGGCTTCGCGATTGCCGGTCAGCACGTCGAAATAGCGACGGGGCCAGGGATTTTCGAACAGGCCCGCGCGGAATTTGAGCGTCAACATGCGCGTGCAGGCGATGTCGACCGCTTCGGAGGGCACCTTGCCCGCGCGGACCTGTTCCACGAGCGTCCGATAGGTCATCCCATCGGGCAGCTCGCAATCCACCCCGGCGCGCAGGGCGGCGCGCGCCGCTGCCTGCTCGTCGGGCTGGACATGGTGAATGGTGTCGAGTTCGTGGACCGCGCCATAATCGCTGACCACCGCGCCGTCGAAATGCCATTCGCCGCGCAATATGTCGTTGAGCAGCCAGCGGTTCTGGTGGCTGGGGACGCCGTCAATCTCATTATAGCTGGGCATGACTGCGGCGATGCCGGTGCGTTGCACCACGGCGCGGAAGGGCGGGAAGAAATTTTCGCGTAGTTCGCGCTGGGATATCGGCGCGGGCGCGATATTTTCGCCGCTCTGGGGCTGGCCGTGGCCGGTCATATGCTTGAGCGTCGCCATGACCTTGTCGGGACCAAGCTGCTTGCTTTCACCTTGCAGCCCGATGACCGCCGCAACGCCCATCTCGCCGCAAAGATAGGGGTCTTCGCCGAAGGTTTCCTCGATCCGGCCCCAGCGCGGATCGCGGGCGATGTCCACGACGGGCGACAGCGCCAGATGGACGCCGCGGGCGCGGACTTCGCGGGCGATAACGGACTGGACGTCGTGCATCAGTTGGCGATCGAAGCTGCCCGCCAGGCCGATCGCCATCGGGAACATGGTGGCGTCGGTCGCCATATAGCCGTGCAGCGATTCCTCGTGGAACAGGACCGGGATGCCGAGGCGGGTGTCCTGTGTCGCCCATTTCTGCACGGCGGTGATGAAGGCGACGGTATCGGCGGGCGTGCGCCAGCGTGCGCCGACGCCGCCTGCCTGGGTGGAGCCATTGGGCGCGCCGCGTTTGTCGGACGGGCGGGTGATCTGGCCGAAACTTGCGGGATAGGCCGCGCTTGCCTTGGCGGGCGAAAAGGTCAGGTCGTCCATGATGTCCGCCTTGGTCGCCCAGAGCGCGATGATCTGGCCGACCTTTTCCTCCAGCGTCATGCGCGAGAGCAGATCGCGTACGCGCAGGTCGATGGGGGCGGCGGCGTCCTTGTAAAGGGGGCCGCTACGGGCTTTCGCCAACGCTGGCGTGGCGGCCGTGGTGGCGAGCAGGCCAAGCGCGTGACGGCGTGACAAGGTCATGGCGTCACCGTCAGCGTGGCGGACTGGAGCGCGACCGAACTGTTGCCGGTCATGATGTCGAAATCGCCGGGTTCCACGACGCGATGCATGGCGTCGTTCCACATCTGGAGGCTCTCAGGATCGATGGTGAAGGTGACGGTCCGCACTTCGCCGGGTTTGAGCGTGATGCGCTGGAAGCCCTTCAATTCCTTGATCGGGCGGGTAACCGAGCTGACCTTGTCGCGGATATAGAGCTGGACGACCTCGTCGCCTTCCCGGGCACCGCTGTTGCGGACATCGACCGAGACAGTCGTTTTGCCCCCAACGCCGATGCGCGTCGCGGCCAGGCGCGGGGCCGACAGGTCGAAACTCGTGTAGGACAGGCCAAAGCCGAAAGGATAGAGCGGGTCGGTGGTATCGAACAGATAGCCACGGCGGGCCGAGGGCTTGGCATTGTAGAAGACCGGCAATTGCCCGACCGATCGCGGCACGGTGACGGGCAACTTGCCGCCGGGGTTCACGTCGCCGAACAGGACGTCGGCCACCGCATTGCCGCCCTGCTCGCCCAGATACCAGCCTTCCAATATGGCGTCGGCCTGTTCGCTGATCGTCACGGTGGAGGCCGGGCGGCCGTTGATGAGGACGACGGTGATCGGCTTGCCCAGCGCTTTGAGCGCATCGAACAACTCTTGCTGTTCGCCCACCAGGTCCAGGCTGGGGCGGTCGCCCAGGTGATTGTCTGCCCAGCCTTCGCGGCTCGACTGTTCGGTATCGCCTAGTGTCAGGACGATACGGTCCACGTTGCGCGCAGCCTCGACCGCCTGCGCGATCAGCTTGCGATTTTCCGCCGGGTCGGACTTGGTGACCTTGTCTTCCCACCAGTCGTCATTCTCGGTGATCTTGACGCCTTGGGCAAAGACGATGGTGGCGCGATTGCCGACCTTTGTCTTGATCCCATCCAGGATCGATACCGTGTGCGGCGGCTGGCCGTAATAGCCGCCCAGCCGCGCAACGGCGGCACTGGGGCCGATGACGGCGATCGTGCCTTCGGGCTTGAGCGGCAACATGCCGTCATTTTTGAGCAGGGTGATGGAGCGTTGCGCGGCCTTCAGCGCCAGCGCGCGGGCGTCGGCATTGTTGGTGATCTTTTCCGATGCTGTGCCGTCGGCATAGGGATTTTCGAACAGACCGGCGCGGAATTTAAGGTCCAGCATTCGGCGGACGGCCTTGTCGACCTGCGCTTCGCTCACCTTGCCCTCCCGCACCAGCTTGCCCAGCGTGGCGTAGGACAGGCCGTCGGGCAGGTCCGCGTCCACGCCCGCGTCGAGCGCGCGCATCGCCGCTTCCTCCAGATTGGCGGCGATATGGTGGATGCTCATCAGCTGATCGACGGCGGAATAGTCGGAGACGACCGCGCCCTTGAAGCCCCACTCCTGCCGCAGCACGCTGTCCAGCAGCCAGCGATTGGCGTGGCTGGGAACGCCGTCGATTTCGTTATAGGAGGCCATGACGGCTTCGATGCCGGTGCGCTTGACCACCTGTTCGAAGGGCGGAAAGAAATTCTCCCGCAATTCGCGTTCGGAATAGGGCGCGGGACCGACATTGGTGCCGCTTTCGGGCTGACCGTGACCGGTCAGATGTTTGAGCGTGGCGAACACCTTGCCGGGGCGCAGGTCGCGCGAGCGCCCCTCTCCCTGCAAGCCTTCGACCGCCGCGACGCCCATTTCACCGACCAGATAGGGATCTTCGCCATAGGTTTCCTCGATCCGGCCCCAGCGCGGATCGCGGGCGATATCGACCACCGGGGACAGCACCATCGGCACCCCGCGCGAGCGTATTTCGCGCGCGATCACGCTGTTCACGTCACGCAGCATGGCGGTGTCGAAGGAGGAGGCCATGGCGATCGATTGGGGGAAGCTGGTCGCGCCGACGGCGGCATAGCCGTGCAGCCCCTCCTCATGGAACAGGATCGGGATGCCGAGCCGCGTCTGTGTGGTCGCCCATTTTTGCAGGGCGTTGACCAGCGCGACGGTCTGGCGCGGATCACGGCCGCGGACGACTCGCGGACTGGACGCCCCATTGGCGTCGGAGGGCCGGGTGAAATGCCCCAGGCCGTTGGGATATAGGGCGGCGAGCTTGGCCGGGTCCAGTTGCAGCCGGTCATCGAAAATCTTGGTCTTGGCGGTCCAGACAGTTGTGATCTGCGCGATCTTTTCGTCCAGCGTCATGCGCGATAGAAGATCGTCCACCCGCGCCTCGACCGGGGCGCTGGCATCCTTGTAAACGGGCTTGGCGGATGCGGCGGTCGGCGCGGCATGCACGGTCTGGGCTGGCAAGGAAAAACCGAGCGCCAGCGCCGATGCGGCGCAGAGGATTTTGCTGGTACGGATCACGACGCCCCTCTCCAATTTACGGCGCGGCTATCTTTCCGCTTGCCGCGATCGAACTGATAGCGTTACCATTGCTGCGACAAGACGGACTTGTCAATGCCCGTGCAGGGCATTGGCGGTCGGATAAAGGAGAGGACGAAAGTGAGAGCGCGCCTGTTTTGCTGGATGATTGCCGCGGCCGGAGCGGCGATGACGCCAGCCTTTGCGCCCATGGCGCAGGCCGAGGACGGCTATGACCTGTGGCTGCGCTACGCCCCCGCCGACCAGGTCCGCAGCGCTGCGCTGTCCGCCCATGCGACAGCCATCGTGGCGGCAGGCGGCAGTTCGACCATCGCCATCGCGACCAGCGAATTGCAACGCGGCGTCGGCCATATGACCGGCACCACGCCCGCCGTTTCGACAAATGTCCAGCAAGGCGCGCTGTGGCTCGCGACGCCCGCCACCACCCCTGCCCTGCCGGTCAAGACGGACGGCCTGGGGGCAGAAGGCTATGCGATTCGCTCGACCATCGTGGACGGCAAGGCGGTCACCCTGATCGCCGCGAACAGCGATATCGGCCTGCTGCATGGCGCCTATGCCTGGCTGCGGCTGGCGCAGAGCGGCGCGAGCCTCGACCGGCTCGACATGCGCAGCGCACCCAAGATCGGCCTGCGCCTGCTCAACCATTGGGATAATCTGAATGGCACGGTCGAACGCGGCTATGCCGGGCAATCGATCTGGGACTGGTGGCGGCTGCCCGATTGGAAGGGGCCGCGCTATACCGATTATGCCAGGGCCAATGCGTCGATCGGCATCAACGGCACCGTCCTCAACAATGTGAACGCCAAGTCGGACAGCCTGACCGCCGCCTATATCGCAAAGGCGGCGGCGCTGGCGGATATGTTCCGTCCCTACGGCATCAAGGTCTATCTGTCGGTCAAGTGGACCGCGCCCATGGAACTGGACGGGCTGAAGACCGCCGACCCGCTCGACCCGGCGGTGGCCGCCTGGTGGAAAGCCAAAGCCGACGAGATATACACGGCGATCCCCGACTTCGGCGGCTTTCTGGTCAAAGCCAATAGCGAAGGCCAGCCGGGACCGCAGGACTATAACCGCACCCATGCCGATGGCGCGAATATGCTGGCCGCGGCGGTCAAGCCCCATGGCGGCATCGTGATGTGGCGCGCCTTCGTCTATGCGCATGACAATCCCGACGATCGGGCCAAGCAGGCCTATAGCGACTTCAAGCCGCTGGACGGCAAGTTCGCCGACAATGTCATCGTGCAAGTAAAGAATGGCGCGATCGATTTCCAGCCGCGCGAACCCTTCCACCCGCTGTTCGGCGCGATGCCCAAGACGCCGCTGATGATGGAATTCCAGATCACCAAGGAATATCTGGGCCAGTCGACGCACCTGACCTATCTTGGCCCGCTGTTCGAAGAGACGCTGGACGCCGATACATTCGCCAAGGGCAAGGGATCGACGGTGGCCAAGGTCATCGACGGATCGCTGGACGGGCATAAGCTGACCGGCATTGCGGGCGTCGCCAATATCGGGGTGGATCGCGACTGGAGCGGGTCGATCTTCAACCAGGCGGACTGGTACGCCTTTGGCCGGCTGGCCTGGGACACGAGCCTGTCGGCCGACGCGATCGCCAAGGAATGGGCGGAGATGACCTTCTCCCCCGATCCCAAGCTGGTGCAGCCGGTCGTCAAGATGATGATGGGATCGCGCGAAGCGGCGGTCGATTATATGACGCCGCTGGGCCTGGCGCATATCATGGCGACCGGGCATCATTATGGTCCCGGCGCCTGGGTCGCGGACCAGGCGCGGCCGGAATGGAACCCGGTCTATTATCATAAGGCGGACGCCAACGGCATCGGCTTTGATCGCACGAAGACGGGTAGCAACGCCGTCAGCCAATATGCTGCGCCGCTGGCAAAACAGTTCGGCAGCGTCAGGACAACACCGGAACGCGACTTGCTGTGGTTCCATCATGTGCCCTGGGACTATCGCCTCAAGTCGGGCGAGACGCTGTGGAACGGCCTTGTCCATCGCTATGAGGCGGGCGTGAATTATGTGGCGGACATGCAGACCACCTGGGCGTCGCTCAAACCCTATGTCGATGCGGAGCGCTTTGCGCAGACGGAAACATTCCTGACGATCCAGCATCGCGAGGCGCAATGGTGGCGCGACGCCAGCATCGCCTATTTCCAGTCGGTGTCGAAGCGCCCCTGCCCGCCGGGTCGGCCGCGCCCGCGCATGACCTTAATTGGTACAAGGCGCAGAAATTCCCCTATGCGCCGGGGCATAACTGATTATTCACTTAATTTTACCGAATGATGTCGTTACCATTTCGGCAGCGACATCATACCAGCGAAAGCCCGCATCTTTGAGCCTGATCCCATGAGCGACGTTCGATCGTCCCGCCGGCAGCGCAACGCCCCCACCATCAACGACGTCGCCCGCCATGCCGGCGTGTCCCCGATGACCGTGTCCCGCGTCATCAACGGCGAGCAGGTGGTGCGCGCGGCGACGCGGGAGAAGGTGGAGGTCGCGATCGCCGCGCTCAACTACGCGCCCAGCGCGGCGGCGCGGACGCTGGCGGGCGGGGACGAGACGCGGATCGGCCTGCTCTACTCCAACCCGTCCTCCTCTTATCTGAGCGAGTTCCTGGTCGGCAGCCTGGACCAGGCGAGCCGCAGTGGCGTCGACCTGGTCGTGGAAAAATGGGACGAGGAAATATCGATCGCATCGGTCGTCGCCCATCTGCAACGCGGGCGGATCGACGGAGTGATCCTGCCGCCGCCGCTATGCGACCATAATGACATGGTCGATGCGCTGGAAAAGGCGGGCATTCCCGCCGTTGCGGTGGCGACCGGGCGCGCGCCATCGGACCTGGCCGCCGTCAGCATCGACGATCGGCAGGCCGCCTATGAAATGACCCGGCACCTGATCGGCCTGGGCCATGATCGCATCGGCTTCATCAAGGGTAATCCGAACCAGAGCGCCAGCGCCAAGCGGTTCGAAGGCTATGTCGCGGCGCTGGGCGAAGCGGGCCTGAGCGTGCAGGACGAGCTGATCGCGCAGGGCTATTTCACCTATCGATCCGGGCTGGACGCGGCCGAACATATATTGGCGCTGGCCGATCCGCCGACCGCGATCTTCGCCAGCAACGACGACATGGCCGCCGCTGCGGTCGCGATCGCCCATCGCACCGGGCTGGACGTGCCGGGCGACCTGACCGTCTGCGGCTTTGACGATACCTCGCTGGCGACGACCATTTGGCCGGAACTCACCACCATTCGCCAGCCGATCAGCGCCATGGCGCGCGCGGCGGTGGAGGTATTGGTGCGGCAGTTGAAGGGGCGCCGCACCGATGCAGCGGCCGAGCATCTGGTGCTGGAGCATGCGCTGATCCGGCGGCAATCGGATGCCGCGCCGCGGGTGCGGCCGCGTATGGGTGGGCGGTAACGGGCTAACCGTCTTAGCCTGTTCCCCGGCGCAGGCCGGGGGCCAGTTTCAACGGGCGGACTGGACCCCGGCCTTCGCTGGGAAGGCGCTTTAGGTTCCTACAATGTAGATTAGAATAATGAGCCTAGGTGAGGCGGTAGCACTTATTGCGCTATCCACCGCGATAGGACAGCAAAAGGCCCCGTTCCCTTCGGAACGAGGCCGTTTGCTTGTCCAGAGGCTGGATCAGATCTTGTCGCCGAGCGCGCCCTTGACCGATCCGGCGACATCCTGGCCGGTGCCCTTGAGCTTCTGGGCCTTGCCTTCGGCCTCCAGACGCTCATTGTCGGTGGCCTTGCCAACGCCTTCCTTGACGGCGCCTGCGGCTTTATTGGCGGCGGCCTTCAGCTTGTCGGTTGCTTCACCCATGATGCTTACTCCTTCATCGTGACTTCACGCTGTTCAACGAAGAAGTAAGCGGGCAGTTGCAGGCGAAACGGATGCGTAACGACTATATTCGCCGACGATCAAAGCGGCTTTTCGTAGATCTGATAGATTTTGTTCACCGTGCCCTGGATCGCTTCGGCAATGGCGTTCATCCCCTGATTGTCGTCCAGTACCCAGCCCAGTTCGCCCCGGGTCGATGCATAATCGGTGACCGCCTGGACCCTGATCGCCTCGATCATCATGAAGGCCAACTGGCTCGCCATGCGGGACGATTGCAGACGTTGCACCACGCCCATCAGCGGCACGCGCATGGTCCGCACCTTGGGCTTGCGCAGCCACCAGAGCAGTTTGGCCCAGCCGAACGGGAACAGCGAGCCGTTGAGCGGCATCAGCGCCTCATTCAGGTCCGGCAGCGTCATCATGAAGGCGACCGGTTCGCCGTCCAGTTCGGCAATCATGATCAGGTCTTCGAACACGATCGGCTTCAACTTTTTGCCGGTATGCGCGATCTCCTCATCCGTGATCGGCACGAAGCCCCAATTATTGCCCCAGGCGTCGTTCAGGATCGACAGGATGATCGCGGCTTCGGCGTCGAACTTCGCCTTTTCGACCTTGCGGATGCGGATGCGCGGATTTTTGTGACCCGACTGGATGATGCGCTGGATCAGCGGCGGGAAGCTGTTGGTGATGTCCAGTTCATAAGTCTTGAGCTGTTTGACCGGCACATAGCCCGCCCCTTCGATCATCGCCTGATAGGCCGGGCTGTTATGCCCCATCATCACCGTGGGCGGATGATCATGCCCCGCGATCAGCAGGCCCGGCTCTTCCCAGATGGACAGGGAAATCGGCCCCAGCACGCGGGTCATGCCCTTGGTGCGCAGCCAGTCTTCGGCCGCGGCGATCAGGGCGTTGCCGACCGTCGCATCCTCTGCCTCGAACAGGCCGAAATTGCCGGTCCCCGGCCCCATCCCCTGTTCGACCGGCTGTTCCAGCGCGAGATGATCGATATGGGCGGAAATGCGGCCGACCACTTTTCCACCCCGGCGGGCCAGGAAATATTGCGCCTGCGCATGGCCGAAAAACGGGTTCTTCCCCGGCGTCAGCAATTCCTTCACTTCGGCCTTCAGCGGCGGCACCCAGTTGGGATCGTTCGCATAAAGCCGCCAGGGCAGGTCGATAAAGGCCGTAAGGTCGGCCTTGCCGGAAACGGGAGTGATGACCAGATCGGATTGCGCCACGGGTGCCGCCTTCAACATAGGATAGGGTGCGGTGCAGTTCGCTCCTTGGCCGTCCAATGTCAATCGGGAGCCGCGCACTGGACGCCATGTCGGCCCACAAGATGGTGAATATGTCATGGTGCTGCCATGATCTTAGCGCATTTGGAGGCTAGAGCGCTCGCATGACCGTGCATGATCCCATATTGGCCGCTGCCCGGCGCGCACGCGCCGCGATCCCCGACGATAGCGCGATGTTGCGCGCCGCGGCCGAGCTGACGCGCGACTATGCGCTCGCCAATCCGCGCATCTACTGGCCCGACATGCTGGCGTCCGCGCTGATCGGTTGGGGCGCGATGGTTGGTGCGATCCTGGTGCAGAATGTGGCGGTCGCAGTCGCCTGCGCGCTCATCGCAATGATGGCGCTGTATCGCGCGGCCAGCTTCATCCATGAACTGACCCATATCCGCAAAGGCGCTTTGCCCGGCTTCCGCCTGGGCTGGAACCTGATCGTCGGCATCCCGCTGATGATCCCGTCCTTCATGTATGAAGGCGTCCATACCCAGCATCACGCCCGCACCCGTTATGGCACGGCGGATGATCCCGAATATCTGCCGCTCGCGCTGATGAAGCCCTGGTCGCTGCCGCTGTTCATCCTCGTCGCGTCGCTGGCGCCGGTGGGCCTGATCCTGCGCTTCGGCGTCCTGACCCCGCTGTCGCTGCTGATCCCGCCGCTGCGGCGCAAGGTGGTGGCGGAACTGTCGGCGCTGTCGATCAATCCCGCCTATCGCCGTCGCGCGCCCGAAGGGGACTTTGCGCGCATGTGGATATGGCAGGAAGCGGGTGCCTGTCTGTTCGCGCTGGCGCTGGTGGGCAGCGTCTTCGCCTTCGGCTGGAAGCCTTTGCTCGTCTATATGGCGATCCATTCGGCGATGACCGTCGTCAACCAATTGCGCACCCTGGTCGCGCATTTGTGGGAGAATGAGGGCGAGGCGATGACCGTGACTGCGCAATATCTCGATTCGGTCAATGTGCCGCCGCCGGGCTATCTGCCCGCGCTATGGGCGCCGGTAGGCCTGCGCTATCACGCGCTGCACCATCTGCTGCCCAGCGTGCCCTATCATGCGTTGGGCAAGGCTCATGCGCGGTTGATCGCCACCTTGGCACAGGAATCTCCCTATCATCGCGGCAATTACAAGGGCATGGTCCCGCTGGTCGGCAAGATCGCCCGCAGCACGATGACGGCGCGCTAAGGGACGGCGCGCCTCACCCCTCTTCGTCGCGATACACCGGCAGGCCCAGCCCGCGCCAGATCGCCATCGCCCGCAACGCAAAGCCCAGCAGGGCGGCGATGACGCCCGCGACCGGCACGTCCAGTCCGATCCAGCGCAGCACCACGAACAGTCCCGCCGCGAAGGCCGCCGCCGTCACATAGAGTTCCGGCCGCAGCAGGATCGACGGCTCGCCTGCCAGCAGGTCGCGCATGATCCCGCCGACGCAGCCGGTGACAACGCCCATCATCCCCGCCACGAAAGGCGGCACGCCAAAGCTCAACGCCTTGGCCGCGCCGAACACGGCGAAGGCCGCCAGCCCGATCGCGTCGAGCCAGTCGAGCGCCCGCGCGCTCCAGAATTTGCGCGGGGTGAACCACACCAGCAGTGCTGCGCCCATACAGGCGATGGCGGGGACCGGGTCCACCACCCAGAAGACCGGCGCATCGATCAACAGGTCGCGCACGGTGCCGCCGCCAACCCCCGTCACCAGCGCGAAAAAGGCGAAAGTAACCAGCGTCTGCCGCAAGCGCGCCGCCGCGAGAGCACCCGACGCGGCGAAGACGAAGGTGCCGACAATGCTCAATGTTTCGAGCACCGGACCGATGGTGGTGGCGAGCAGGGGCGTGGTGGGGAGCATGGTTCACTCTACCGTGTGTGACAGGGTTGCAAAGCGAGACCCGGCATTTCAAATCTCGTCATTCCCGCGCAGGCGGGAACCCATCTCCCGCCATCTCCATGGGCACAAGGCCGGGAGGTGGATCCCCGCCTGCGCGGGGATGACGACTGAAAATTATTTCCGCCCCTTCTCCACCGCCAACCGGCTCATCAATATCGCCGCGCGCGTCGCCTGACGCTTCATGCTGGCCAGGTCGACCTTCTCCGCCGCACTATGGTCGCCGCTCGACGCCGGGCCAAGGCCGACCAGCCCGTCCGTATCCTGCGCGACGAAGCTGATATCGCCCGCGCCACGCTTGAGCGGATCGAGCGCGGCCATCTCCGGCAGGCCAAGATCGCGATTAATGCCATTGAGCTTGCCCAGCAGCGCCTTGTTTCCTGCGGTCGGCGCCATCGACGGATAGCCCATATCGAACGCTATGCTCGCCCCCGTCCCGGGCAGATGCCCTGCATCGACGATCGCCTGCATCCTCGCGCGGACCCGCTGCGTCTGTTCCTCGCTGAGTGTACGAAAATCGCCCTTCGCCACCGCGATCGGCGGGATGATGTTGGTCTTGCCGGTCACCGCGATGCGCACGCCGTCCTTGTCGACATCCGCGCTCTGGCCACCGCCGATCAGGCCAACATTGAAGGTCAGATTGGGTTCGGGCAGTTCCTTGCGAAACGCCACGATGATCCGCGCCAGTTCGTATATCGCGCCGTCGCCCGCGCTGGCCGAAAATATGCCCGAACTATGCCCCGACTTGCCGGTCGCGGTCAGCGTCCAGCTGTTGGAGGAGCGACGCGCGATCGACCCCATATCCTTGCCGTCCTGCTGGGCCAGCCCTTCGAAATCCAGCGCGACATCCGCGCGCTTGCCCGCCGCGACCAAGTCCGCCCGCGCGACCGATACCGGATCGCCTAAATCCTCCTCGTCGCCGGTCAGCACCACTTCGATATTTGCAGCCTTCAGCGTGCCTGCCGCCTGCATGGCCTTGAGCGCCAGCAACATCGTCACCACGCCGCCCTTGTCGTCGGCGGCGCCGGGGCCGCGCGCGAAATCGCCTTCGCGCTTGAAGGTCTGGAACGGCGAATCCGGTTCGAACACCGTATCCAGATGCCCGATCAACAACATCTTCGTACCACCCGCCTTGCCCTTGTGCACGGCGATCAGATGGCCCGCACGCTTGGCGGCATCCATCGGCTTCCACGTCACCGTAAAGCCCAGCGCCTCATATTCCGGGCGCAGCATGTCGGCCACCGCCTTCACGCCGGGAAAATTCATCGACCCGCTATTCTGGTTCACCAGTTTTTCGAGCAGCGCTATGGAGGGTTCATAGCCCGCCTCCACCGTGGCGCCGATCTTCTGTTCGGCCGGGGTGAGCGCCGCGTGCGCCATCGGCGCGCCGCTCATCAGCAGCGCGCCCATAACGATGGATCGGATCACTTGGCCAGTTCCGCCTCGATCGCCGACACCAGCGCCGGGTCGTTGGGTGCGGTGGTGGGGTCGAAGCGCGCGGCGACGCTGCCGTCCTTGGCGATCAGGAACTTCTCGAAATTCCACAGTATTTCGGGCGCGGGATTGGGGGTGATGCCATAGCCTTTCAGCTTTTCGCGGAACCCATCGGCGTCGCCCTGCGCATCGGCCTTTGCACCGGTGAGCGCGGCATAAAGCGGATGCTTGTCGGGTCCGGTGACCACGATCTTTTCGAACATCGGAAAGTCGACGCCGAAATTGGTGGTGCAGAAGGTCGCTATTTCATCATTGCTGCCCGGCTCCTGCGCGCCGAAATCATTGGCCGGGAAGCCCGCGACCACCAGCCCCTGCTCCTTATAATCGGCATAGAGCTTTTCCAGCCCCTCATATTGCGGCGTCAGTCCGCATTTGGACGCGACATTGACCGCCAGCACCACCTTGCCCGCATAGTCGGCCAGGCTGGCGTCCGCGCCCTTGATGGTCTTGAGCGGGATCTGTTGAATATCGGTCATCATTCGTCTCCTGGGAATCGGGTCGTGGCGGACCTTGCCATCATATCGCCGCGCCGAACAGATGCCCCGCACCCGCCGTCACCGCCATCGCCATTACGCCCCAGAATAGGGTGCGCATGATCGACCGCAGCGGCCGTGCCCCGCCCAGCCGCGCGCCGACATAGCCCAACAGCGCAAGGCATAACAGGCAGACGCCAACGATCGCGGCAATGGCGTTACCCGCCGAAACCAATGCCGCGGCGATCACCGGCGGCGCGGCTCCTGCCGCAAAGCTCGCCGCAGACGCCATCGCCGCCTGCACCGGCCGCGCGGTGGCGATGTCGGAAATGCCCAGTTCGTCGCGCGCATGAGCGCCCAGCGCATCGGCCGCCATCAACTGCTCGGCCACCTGCCCCGCCAGATCGGATGTCAGTCCGCGCTCGATATAGATGTCGCGCAACTCCGCCCATTCGGCATGCGGCTGGGTCGCGAGCGCCTTACGTTCTTTCGCCAGGTCCGCGCGTTCCGTATCGGATTGCGCGCTGACGGACACATATTCGCCCGCCGCCATCGACATGGCGCCGGCGACGAGCGCGGCCACGCCGGACAGGAGGATCGCCTGGGACGAAGCCCCCGACGCCGCGATGCCGGTCATCAGGCTGGCCGTCGATACGATCCCGTCATTGGCCCCCAACACCGTGGCGCGCAGCCAGCCGACGCGGTTGACATAATGGACGGCGTGGTGGGGCTGTACGGTTTGCGTGTCCATCGGTCATCCCCTATCGCCTATCTCGCTTGTTCCCCGGCGCAGGCCGGGGTCCAGTTCAACAATCCGCTCTAGCCCCCTGCCTTCGCCGGGGAACAGCAAACTGCTTACCCCGCCAAACCTTCCGCCTTCTCCGCCAGTTCCAGCCAGCGCTCCTCTGCCGCATCCTTGTCGCCCCGCGCCTTCGCGATCGCCCCGGTCAACTCCGCGAATTTCTTCGGATCACGGGTATAAAGCGCCGGGTCCGCCAGCGCTTCTTCGTCGCGCGCGATCGCCGCTTCCAACTGCTCGATCGTCTTGGGCAGCAACTCCAGGTCGCGCTGGTCCTTATAGGTCAGCTTGGCGGACACAGGCTTGGGCGGTGGCGGCGCAGCGGCCGCCTTTTTCTCCACCCTGGCCGCCTTTCGCGGGTCGCGCTTGGCGATCCAGTCGGCATAACCGCCGACGATCACGTCCACGACGCCAGTGCCGTCCAGCCCCAGCGTCACGGTGACGGTCCGGTCCAGGAAATCGCGATCATGGCTGACGATCAGCACCGTGCCGTCATAATCGGCGATCACTTCCTGCAACAGGTCCAGCGTTTCGAGGTCCAGGTCGTTGGTCGGTTCGTCCAGCACCAGCAGGTTCGATTCGCGCGCAAATTCCCGCGCGAACAGCAGCCGCGACCGTTCCCCGCCCGACAGCGTGGCGACCTTCGCTTCCGCAAGGCTGGGATCGAACAGAAAGTCCTTCAGATAACCGTGGATATGCTTGCGTACCCCGCGCACGTCGATCCAGTCGCCCCCTTCGGCCAGCACGTCGCGCACCGTCTTGTCGCCCTGCATCAGGCTGCGCTGCTGGTCGATGAAGATCATGTCCAGCGTCTTGGCGAGCGTCACGCTGCCGCTATCTGGCGCCAGTTCGCCGGTCAGCAGCTTAAGCAGCGTCGACTTGCCCGCGCCATTGCCGCCGACGATGCCGATCCGGTCGCCGCGCTGAATACGGATCGACAGATCATCGATGATGGTCCGATCGCCGAAGCGCTTGCCGACATGCTCGACCTTGATCACGCTCTTGGTCTTGCTGTCGTCGGCGGCGACGGCGATCTTCGCAATGCCTTGCGGCCCGTTCATCGCGGCGCGGGTTTCGCGCATTTCCCATAGCTTGGCGAGACGCCCCTGGTTGCGCTTGCGCCGCGCGGTGACGCCGCGTTCCAGCCAATGCGCCTCGATCTTCAGCTTCGCGTCCAGCTTTTCGGCCGCCCGCGCCTCTTCGGCATAGACCGCTTCCATCCACTGTTCGAACCCGCCAAAGCCGATCTCGTTGCGCCGCATCTGCCCCCGGTCCAGCCACAAGGTCTGGCGCGTCAACCGCGTTAAAAACGCGCGGTCATGGCTGATGACGATGAACGCGCCATTGTAACGCGCCATCCAGTTTTCGATCCAATCGATCGCGGCGATGTCCAGATGGTTGGTCGGCTCGTCCAGCAGCAGCAGGTCCGGCTCGCTCGCCAGCGCGCGGGCGATGGCGGCGCGGCGGCGCTCGCCCCCGCTGGCCGTCTTCGCCTCGCGCGACAGGTCGATACCCAGTTGATCGGCGATCGCCTCCACCTCATGCGCGGGCGGCGCAAATTCGCCCGACAGCGCAAAATCATGCAGCGTGGCGAACGGCGTGACGTCGGGGTCTTGCTCCAGCGTGATGACCCGCGCACCCGGCTGCACCGACCGCACGCCCTCGTCCGCCTCGATCTGCCCGCCCAGCAATTTGAGCATCGTCGTCTTGCCCACGCCATTGCGGCCGATCAGCGCCAGCCGGTCCTTTGCACCCACGGCGATATTGAGGCCGCGAAACAGCCAGTGGGAGCCTTGCGAAAGGCCGAGATTTTCGAACGAGAGAATAGGAGCTGCCATGGCCGTGCAGCTAAGGCCTCCGACGCGCGGGAGCAAGAGCGGAACCGGAAAGCTGTCGGACGGCTTTCAACGCACGACAGCGTCCGTTCATCGCACTCCGGCCAAAAAGGAGTGCATATTCGCAGAGGAGAAATATCCATGAAATCCGCTCTCGCCCTGATGGCGCTTGGCGTCGCCGCCCTTCCGATCGCGGCCCCCACATCAGCCGTCGCCCAGACCAGCGTCACCATCGCCGAGACGGCGCCGGTGGTCACCCTGAACGTCACCGAAAGCGTCGAGGCCGCGCCCAATGTCGCGACCGTGGGCACTGGCGTCCAATCCCGTGCGCTCACCGCCCAGGCCGCCATGCAGGACAATGCCGCCAAGACCGAAAAACTGATCGCCGCGCTCGCAAAGGCCGGGATCGCCAAGAAGGATATCCAGACCAGCGGCATCAACCTCAACGCGCAATATGATTATAGCAATCAGGACGGAAAGCCCGAAGGACCGCGCTTCATCGGTTATGAAGCGTCGAACCAGCTGACGGTGAAGCTGCGCGACATCAAGAAGGTGGGCGCCTCGCTAGACGCCATGGTCGCGGCCGGGGCGACGAACATCAGCGGCCCCAGCTTCTCGATCGAAGACCCGTCGCCGCTGATCCAGCAGGCACGCGGGACCGCACTTAAGAGCGCCCAGGCGCAGGCCGATTTCTATGCCCAGGCGGCAGGGTTCCGTTCGGCCCGCCTTGTCTCCATCAGCGAAAGCAACAGCGGCGGCCAGCCACCCATGCCGATGCTGCAAAGCGCCCGTTTCAAGGCGGACGCCGCACCGACCACCCCGGTCGAACCCGGCCAGGTCAGCGCGTCGGTCACGCTGACGGTGCAATATGCGCTAGATAAATAAGGCCGCCCCTGCCCCCGTCATCCCAGCTCAAGCTGGGATCTCTCTTTTGAAGTACATCGCCAAAAGAAGTGAGATGCCAGCCTCCGCTGGCATGACGATGAAAAAACGGCGGCCCGGAAACGAAAAGGCGGCGGTGCACAGGCATCGCCGCCTTTTCCATTCACCGTCCTGCCATTCACCACCTGTTCAATGCCCTGCGCCTATGCCATGCCTATGCCTATGACGTGGAACAGCCTGCCCCGCTCTATCACCGCTGCGGTCTTTGGGACGCTCGCCCTGACGCTCGCCATTCCTGCCGCAGACGCGGGCAATCGCCGCGACGAACAGGATGCCGCACGCCGCGCGATGCTCGACGGTCAGGTCATGCCCTTCGCCATGATCAAACGCCGCGTCGATGCCACCATGGGCGGCGCGACCTATGTCGGCAGCGAATTTAACCCCGCCGCCAACCGCTATCGCCTGAAATATGTGAAGGACGGTAAGGTGATGTGGGTTGATGCGGATGGCCGGACAGGCGATATCATCGGCATGGCGCGCTAAGCGCCGCGCCTGCCACAGACACTTCATAACAGAAACGGACTAGCCCCATGCGTCTGCTGATCGTCGAGGATGAACCGAATCTGGGCCAGCAGCTCAGGAACACGCTGGAGGGCGCGGGCTATGCCGTTGACCTCGCCACCGATGGCGAGGACGGCCATTTCCTGGGCGCGACCGAAAGCTACGACGCGGTCGTGCTAGACCTTGGCCTGCCCACCATCGACGGCCTGACAGTGCTGGACCGCTGGCGAAAAGAAGGCCGCGCCTTCCCGGTGCTGGTGCTGACCGCGCGCGACAGTTGGTCGGACAAGGTTGCTGGACTGGACGCAGGCGCCGACGACTATCTCGCCAAACCCTTCCAGAGCGAGGAACTGATCGCCCGCCTGCGCGCGCTCATCCGCCGCGCGTCGGGTAATGCGTCAAGCGAACTCACCGCTGGCGATGTGCGCCTCGACACCCGCTCGGGCAAGGTCACGCTGGGCGGTGATCCGGTAAAGCTGACCGCGCAGGAATATAAGCTGCTATCCTACCTGCTCCATCACAAGGGCAAGGTCGTCAGCCGCACCGAACTGATCGAACATATTTACGATCAGGATTTCGACCGCGACTCCAACACGATCGAAGTGTTCGTCACGCGCATCCGCAAGAAACTGGGCGCCGACGTCATCACCACCATCCGCGGTCTTGGCTACAGCCTGGACGAGCCGGGACGGTAATCCCCCCGTCCCCTCCGCCGTTCGGTTCGATCTTGTCGAGAACTTTCTTGCGCAGGCTTCTCGACACGCTCGAAGCGAACGGATGTAATATAATCTAATGGATAGCCAATCCCCGCCCCCCGTCCGCTCCACCGGCTCCATCAGCCGCCGGATGATCGGCATCGCCGCGCTGTGGATCAGCGTGCTGCTGATCGGCGGGGGCGTGGCGCTGGACCGGGTGCTGGCGGACGCGATCACCCGCAATTTCGACGATGGGATGAATTACGTCCTGACCGCGATGATCGCCGCGTCGGAAATCGGCCCGGATGGCGAAGTGCTGTTCAACCGCGAACTGGCCGACCAGCGTTTCCTCGAACCCAATAGCGGCCTCTATTATCAGGTCAGCGCCAAGGGGCATGAGGATTGGCGGTCCCGGTCGCTCTGGGACCGGGCGCTCAAGGTGCCGGCCGAACATCATGACCGCCATCTCCACACCTATGACAGCAAGCAGTTTCCCGGGGAGGATCTGCGCATCATGGAACGCACCGTCGTTCTCCCCGGCTCCGAAACGCGCTGGCTCTTCATGGTCGGCCAGGCGCGCGAAGGGCTGGACGCGCAGATCAAGACGTTGCGGTCGACCCTGTTCCAGAGCTTCGCGCTGCTGGCCCTCGGCCTCTTCGTCTTGGCGACGCTCCAGACCATCTACGGCCTGCGCCCCCTGCGCAAGGTCCGGCTGGAAATCGTGCGGATGCGTGACGGGCTGAAGAGCCGCGTGACCGAACCCATGCCCGCCGAAGTGCTGCCCATGGTCGAGGAATTGAACGCCCTGCTCGCCCACAACGAGCGTCAGGCCGAAGAAGCACGCACCCATGCGGGCAATCTCGCCCATGCGCTCAAGACGCCGCTGACCGTTATCATGAACGCCGCCACGGCGCGCGCGCCCGACCTTGGCGACGCGGTGATCCGCGAAGCGACGACGATGCGGCGGCAGGTCGATCACCATCTTGCCCGCGCGCGCGCCGTCGGCCGTCGTGGCGCGGCACAAAGCCGCGCAGAGGTCTGGTCCAGCCTCACCGCCGTGGAGCGCGCCGTCCAGCGCCTCTATCCCGACGCCCGCGTCGACATGGATGGCGACCGGCAGGCCGCCGTCCGGGTCGAGCGGCAGGATCTGGACGAAATGCTGGGGAACCTCATCGAAAACGCCGCCAAATATGGCGGCGGCAGCGTCTTTGCCACCGTGGTCGCCCGCGCGGGCGGGATGGTGGAGATATTGGTCGAAGACGACGGCATGGGCATCCCCGAAGCCGACCGCGTCCGCATCTTCGATCGCGGCGTCCGCCTCGATTCCGGCAAGCCCGGCACGGGCCTCGGCCTCGCCATCGTTCGCGACGTTGCAGAAATCTACGGTGGCACGGTTGCGCTGGAAGAAAGCGAAGATCTGGGCGGATTGCTGGTGCGGCTAAGGTTGCCGACGGCTTGATTGAAACGAATGTACCGACCAACCCACCGTCATCCCGGCGAAGGCTGAAATCTCGCTTCCTTCAATATAGCGCCCAAAAGAAAAGGGAGATGCCAGCCTGCGCTGGTGTAACGGCAGCAAGCAAACAAACCGCAACCCTACCCACAACCGCTTGCCATCCCACCACGCAGCTGCGAAGCAATCGCAACGATGCCTGGTTTCCAGGCATCGCCCGGAACAGGACATCCCATGCGGCGGCATCTCTATCTCATCGCAGGGTTCGTCTCGATCGGCCTTGGCGCGATCGGCGCTTTCCTGCCGTTGCTGCCGACGGTGCCCTTCATGATCCTGGCAGCCTACTGCTTCGCCCGGTCCAGCCCTCGGATGGAGGCCAAGCTGCTCGACCACAAGCATTTCGGCCCACATATCCGCCGCTGGCGGGAGCGCGGCGCGATCAGCCGCCGGGGCAAGAAAGCCGCGATCGGCGCTTTCGCCTTCAGCATCGCCCTGGCGCTGATATTCTCACCCTGGCCTTGGTTCCTGATCCCCATCGCCGCCGCGCTGATCAGCGGCTCCTGGATCTGGACCCGGCCAGAGGCGTGACATCTTGTCTTGAATAACGGCCAAGCGGGTCAAAGGCCGAAAACAATGCCCGGGCGTTTATCTTAGTTCATCGCCAGGATCATGTTGCGCACCTGCGGGTAGACCTGCTTTTCCCATTTGCTGCCGGAAAATACGCCATAATGGCCCACGCCCGGCTGCAGGTGATGGCGCTTGAGGTGCGGCCGCAGACCCGTGCACAGCCCATGCGCAGCAGACGTCTGCCCCACGGCGCACACATCGTCCTTCTCACCTTCCACCGTCAGCAGCGCGGTATTGCGGATCGCGCCGGGATCGACCTTGCGACCCCGCACGGTCAGTTCGCCCTTCGCCAGCAAGGTGCGCTGGAACACCTGGTCCACCGTTTCCAGGTAGAATTCCTTGGTCATGTCCAGGACCGCAAAATATTCCTGGTAAAATGTCTTGATGCGATCCGCCTCGACCTGCTTGCCGTCCGCCAGCAGCTGGTACAGTTCGCGATGGGTTGCGCTGTGCCGCTCCATATTCATCGCCATGAACGCCGAAAGTTGCAGAAAGCCTGGATACACTTCCCGCCCGCGCCCGGCATAGCGGAACGGCACGACGGAAATCAGATTCTCCTCGAACCATTCGATCGACTTTTCATTCGCCAGATCGTTGACGGACGTTGGCGCGGCATTGGGATCGATCGGCCCGCCCATCAGCGTCATCGACCGCGGCGTCGCCTTGTCCTTGTCCTCTGACATCAACGCCACGGCGGCCAGCGCAGGCACGCAGGGCTGGCATACCGACACCAGATGCGCGCCTTCGCCCAGATGCTGGAGGAAATGGATCACATAATCGACATAGTCGTCGAACCCGAACCGCCCGGCCTCCAGCGGTACGTCCCGCGCATTCTTCCAGTCGGTGATATAAACGTCATGATCGCGCAGCAAAGTAGCGACCGTGCTACGCAGCAAGGTCGAAAAATGCCCCGACATCGGCGCAACGACCAGCACCTTGGGCTGCGCGGCTTCCACCTCGTCCTTCACGAAATGCAGCAGGTCGCCGAACGGCAGGTCCAGCACCACCTCTTCGCGCACCGCCACTTCCGCATTGCCGCTGGTGACGCTGTCGATCGCGTAGGACGGCCGTTTATGCGTCAATTTCGCGCCCTGGAACACATCCATCATCGCGAACATGCGCCGGGGCATCGCCCAATCGGCCATCGGTCCCATCTTGTCCCGCATACCAAGTGCGATCTGCGCCCCGAAACGCGCCGGTGCCAGCATATCGTTCCAGGCCTGATAACCACTGTAAAGCATACGCATAACGACGATCTTGTCCTGTTTAACGCCCGCGACCCAACTCGCTTCTATCATCCAACGCTATACATGCTTTTTATGTTGCACCGCATCATCATAAATGGGAGGTTGATCCAAAGCAGGAGGGTCATGCCATGGCGGTCGCGGAACTCACTCTTTCCAGCAAGAATTATTCGTCCTGGTCGCTACGCGGCTGGCTCCTGTGTCGCCTTGCGGGCTTGCGGGTAGAGGAAAAGACAGTCGCGCTAGATGATCCGGAAAACAGGGCCGAACTGCTGCTGCTCTCCCCATCGGTTCTCGTCCCGCGCCTGACGCATGAAGGGGCCAGCGTATGGGACACGCTGGCGATCGCGGAATATCTGCATGAACTCTATCCCAATGTCGGCATGTATCCGACCGACCGGATCGCCCGCGCCCATTGCCGGTCGGTATCGGGCGAAATCCATTCCGGCTTCGCCAATCTGCGCTCGGCCCTGCCGATGAACCTGAAGGTGCGCCACGCCCGCTTCCCCATCTTTCCCGGCGCGCGTCCGGATATCGAACGGGTGGAGGCGATCTGGGCGGAATGTCTGGACAGCTATGGCGGCCCTTGGTTGTTCGGTGCCGAACCCACCGTCGCCGACGCCATGTTCGCACCGGTCGCGCAACGCTTCCTGTCCTATGCTGTGCCACTATCGCCAATCTCGGCCGCCTATTGCCAGACCATCAACAGCTGGCCGCTGATGCGCGAATGGATCGAAGATGCCCGGGCAGAACCGGAAGAGATGATCGAACTCGAAACCGAATTCTGAACGGCCTTTCCCCTGTCGCCCCGGGGGTTTAGAGCGGGGTGATGATCACACGCATCCTCGCTCTGGCCCTTGGCCTCTCAGCCGCCCTCCCCGCCCACGCCCAGACTACCGACCCGCAGCGGCTGGAACAATCCGTCCGCACATTGGCGTCCGACCTGTTCGAAGGACGCGCGCCCGGCACGATCGGCGAAGAACGCACTATCCGCTATCTCGTCGCCCGCTTCGAAGCGCTGGGCCTGGAGCCGGGCGGCCCGGACGGCCAATGGGTGCAAAAGGTGCCCCTGCTCCACACCCGGCTCGGCGCACCTGAACAGTTGGCTGTTGCGCAAAACGGCACGACGACGGACTGGACATCGGGCCAGCAAGTCTATCTCTCCACGCTGCAGCCTAAGGATAAGGTCGCGATCGCCAACGCTCCGCTGGTCTTCGTCGGTCATGGCGTCTCCGCCCCCGAACGCGGCTGGGACGATTTCAAGGACGTCGATCTGAAAGGCAAGGTCGCTGTCTTCCTCATCAACGACCCCGATTTCGAAGCGGCCAAGGGCGAAGACGCCTTCGACAAATTCGGCGGCCGCACCATGACCTATTATGGCCGCTGGACCTACAAGTTCGAAGAAGCCGCGCGGCGCGGCGCAATCGGCGCACTGATCGTCCATGACATGGCGGGTGCGGGCTATGGCTGGAACGTGGTCGTCAGCCCCGGCGGCGAAAATTACGACCTGGTCCGTCCCGCCGACAAGTTGACCAGCCTGCAACTCCAGGGCTGGATCGAAGGGAACGCCGCCCAGGCCTTATTCTCCAGCGCCGGTCTGGATCTCGCGGCGCTCCGCAAACAAGCGCGATCCAGGACGTTCAAGCCGGTGGCCCTCAAGGGCGCCACCTTCTCCGCCACCTTCCCCGTCACGCAGGACGTGGTGCAAAGCGCCAACGTCCTCGCTCGCATCCCCGGCGCGAAACGTCCGCAGGAAACGGTCATGTACGGCGCCCATTGGGATGCCTATGGCAAGGGCGCGCCCGACGCGCAGGGCCGCATCTATCGCGCCGGCGCCAATGACGACGCGCTCGGCATCGCCGCGCTGTTCGAAATCGCCCGCGCGTTCAAGGCCGCTCCCGCGCCCGACCGCTCCGTCCTGTTCGCGGCCTGGACGGCGGAGGAACGCGGTCTGCTCGGCTCGGAACATTATGCCCAAAATCCCGCCTGGCCGCTCGACAAGACTGTCGCCAACCTCACCATCGACATCCTCCAAACCGCGGGTAAAGCCAAGGACGTGATCCTGGTCGGCAAGGGTCAGGATACGCTGGAAGACGACCTTGCCAAAGCCGCCGCGACCCAAGGCCGCACCGTCACGCAGGAAAGCCTGCCCGAGCGCGGCCTCTTCTATCGTGCCGACCATTTCTCCATGGCCAAACGCGGCGTGCCGGTGCTGCTGATGATGGGGATCGCGGGCGCATCCGATCTGGTCGATGGCGGCCGGGCGGCGGGCCAGGCCTGGGTCGATGCCTATACCGGCACCTGCTATCATCAGGCCTGCGACGCGGTGGACGACAGCTGGAAACTCGACGGCGCAGCGCAGGATATCGACCTGATGCTAAGCATCGGCCGCGACCTCGCCCATTCGACCCGCTGGCCGCAATGGAAAGCCGGATCGGAATTTAAAACGATCCGCGACAAAAGCGCCGCAGCAAGACAATAACTCACGTCTTCCCCCTCCCTTCCAAGGGAGAGGCCGGGAGTGGGTAGCGAGCGAAGCGAGCCCAAGCCAGCGACTAACCCAACCGATACAAAACACACCCATGCGGCGGCAGCATGGCGGAAACTCGCTCCGCCTGCCGCCCCAGCGCCTTGCCTTCCCACAGGTCGCGCACCGCAACCGGCCCCGCCAGCCCCAGATCCCGCAGCCTCACGCCGACCTCCCGCACCTTGCTCCCCGTATTGAACATCGCAAGATACCGACCGGTCCCGCCATCCGCCACGGCGGACCACACGCGCGTGCCATCCGCCACGAAATGCGGGCAATTACCGCTGCTCGCCTGATTGACCGCCAGCACCTCGCGATTGTTCAGCAACGCCAGCGTCGCGCTATCCAGATGCCGCAAATCCCCGCCCATGATCAGCGGCGACCGCGCGATCGCCCATAATGTCATCAGCGTCCGCTGCTCGTCCGGCGTAAAGCGCGTGTCCCGCGCGCCCAGCGCCAGTCGGCCCAGCGGCAGCATATCTGCATCCGGCCACGATCCCGGTCCCCGATAGGGCGTCCAGTTCTCCAGCCGGGTGAACTGCGCCTCCAGCATCGGCCACTCATCCCAGAAATCATCGGAAATCCGCCACATCTGCGCGAAACGGCGGACATGATCGCCCCGGATGACCGGCGTTTCGCCCGGCGACAGGCTCAATATCATCGGTCGCCCCGTCGCGACGATCGCCTTGTGCGCCGCCTCGATCTCCGGCGCATGGGCGTCATAAGGGCGGCTCATATCGTCCATCTTGACGAAATCGACGCCCCAGTCGGCATAGAGCCGGAACAGGCTGTCATAATAGGCCTGCGCGCCCGGCCGCGTCATGTCGACGCCATACATATCCGGGTTCCACGAACAGATGCTGGCGCGGTCGGCAATGTCGGCGGCGCGATATCGCGTGCCCAGGATCGGCGGGTTCGCCTCCACCGCCGCGCGCGGGATGCCGCGCATCACATGGATGCCGAACCGCAGGCCCAGCGCATGAACCGCCTTCGCCAGCGGCGCAAAGCCCTTGCCGCCGATGCTGGAGGGAAAGCGATTGGGCGCGGGGATCATCCGGCCATAGCCGTCCATCGCCGGTTTCGGCTTGGCATTATAGCTATAGCTCGACGCCTTCGGCTCATACCATTGGATATCGACGGTAAAGATGTCATAGCCGAAGGACAGCAGCTTGTCCGCCATGATCGCGGCCGTTTCCCGCGCCTGCGCCTCGGTGATGGTGGTGGCGAAACTGTTCCAGCTATTCCACCCCATCGGCGGGCGCGGCGCCAGGGCAGCGCCCTTGCCCCCCTCCGTTCGCGTCTCCACCGCTCCCACCGCGCTCGCCGCAGCCAGCCCGATGGCCCCGCCCGCCAGCATATCGCGGCGGCTCGCTCTCCATGTCATCTTTGTCATTTGTAGGAGTAAACAGAAGGACGCATGCAAGATCAAGCGGCAACCCAGTGCCGATCCACATTCGGATTACGACGTGGCGTACCAAACGCCATCACCGCAAATATGGAAAGCCGCACGTCCACATTGTCAGCGCCGACGATTGATCTTTTCTAGGCGTCGATCCCCGCCAGCCATTCCCCGATCATCGCCCGACCGGCCGCCACCGCACCCGGCCCATGCACGTCATGGTCGCGGCGGAGCGCAATGCCACATTGACCGGCAATATCCAGGTCCGCCCAGAAATGCGTCAGCCATTCCACAAAACGCGGATCTTCCCCCATCTCCGCATGAAATTGCAGCGCCAGTACATTCGCCCCGCGCCGAAACGCCTGATGCGCATAGCGATCGGTGGACGCGAGCAGTTCGACATTGTCCGGCAGGTCGAATGTATCGCTATGCCAATGCAGCACCGGCACCTGCGCGATATGGCGCAGCGGCGACGTCGCGCCGCGATCATTGACCCGTACTGGCGCAAAGCCCAGTTCCATATGGCCACCGGGATAGACGCGCGCACCCAATGCCGCCGCCATCATCTGGCTGCCCAGGCACACGCCCAATGTCGGCCGGTCCGCCTGCAACCGCGCCGCCAGCTTTTCGATCTGCAGGGCGATCCAGGGATGCTGGTCCTGTTCATACACGCCCATCGGCCCGCCCATCATGATCAGCAGATCGGGATCGCACAGATCGACATCGGCAAAATCAGGACTGGCGACATCAACACGGTCGATATGATAGCCCGCCGCCTCGATCGGCTGCAAATAGCCTGCCGCACCTTCGCGCGGCACATGTCGGACGATCAAAGCTCTCTTCATTGCTGACGACATAGCTAGACAAGTGCGCCCGACGCCACCACCCCAACCTTTCTTGCCACGCCAAAATAAGCGCTATTAGCGAAACCGGCCATTCGTCGGCCCATAATCGCTTGGCGCACCCATCCATCATCGCGCTCAAGCGGCTCGCGATCCGATCGCATCGGATCAACCGCCCTGGCTTTATATTGTCCGCGATGGAGCTGCGCTGGCCTTCGGCTCCGGGTCATCGGATGATTCCATCGGATCGGGAATCGCTCTGGGGTCCGCCAAAGGCGCACTCACCATTCATCGTGACAGAGCCAAGACGCGCTCGCCGACACCTGCTTGATCTACCTGGCATGTCGGGGTCATTGGCCGATATAAACACTCGGCACTCCCGCAGGCCTAGGCCTGAAGCACTCATCCGCCAGCCGCCTGAGATCAAATGATGGCTCCTCCGTGCCGCCGTCAAATCTCGGCCAGCCACAACCCTAGATGTGCGACAAACGCGACCGCGAAATCACGGTCGGCAGGCTATCGTGAGCTTGAGAACGATGACGCTATATTGACCCATTCGCTTCGAGCGAAATCTGTCAACGGATCGCGACGCCAGTAGCGCCATGCCCTTGTTTCTCGACGCTCCGACAGGCGCAGGACAGGCATCGCTCGAAACGAACAAACCAAGATGCCTCGACCCAACGTCGTCACGCGCACAACGGCGATCGGCCTGACACCGGCCCGACACCGGTCCGCGCCGCCGCCCGTCCATAAAGAAGCGCCCCGAACCTCCGGTCCAGGGCGCTTCCATTATCTCAAAAGCGGCGCATGCGTGCGCGATGATCAGCCTGCCGCCAACACGCCGCACGCCACGCGGCCACCCGCGTTGCCCGCCGGATCGCTGACATTGTCGTCCGGCTGCGCATGAATCACTATCGCTGCGCCGTCGGCGTCGAGCAATGGCGTGGTCCCGCCGTTGATGGTTCCGCCCATCACATGATATTCGATCGCGCCAGTCCCATCCGGACCAACGGTCATATTGGGCATATCGCCCATATGCATACCCGCCGGGTTTTTCATGCCATGTTTGCGCGCAGTCGGGTTCCAATGTCCCCCGGCGCTGGCAAAGTCAGGGCCGTTGCACTGGCCCGTGGTATGAATGTGCACGGCATGGATGCCCGGCGTCAGCCCTTGCGCCTTTACTACGACATGCAGCCCGTCGCTGGCTTGAGTCACCGTCGCCATCCCGCGAGCGGCCCCGTCGGCAGCGGCGAGCTTGGCCGATGCCATCGGCGCGGCACTGGGTTGCGACGACCCCGTGGCGCAGGCGGATACGGCCATGACGACTGGCAGGGCAGCGAAAAACGGAAGAATTTTCATGGATAGGCTCCCAGGAGAGGGCAAGATGCAAGGCAAACGCCCCGGCCCGCATTTTGTTGCCCATCCGCATCGATTTGTCATCGCATTTTGATAGCAGATCGCAAGAAGCGAAGCCGCATTGGCCATCCCTCACCGATGCAAAGAAAATACCTCACGCACGCAAAGAAAAAGGGGCTGGTCCTGCGACCAGCCCCCAATTCTGTATCCCATTCCGAAGAATGGAGATCGGCTTACTGGCCCGAACCCGGACCGTAGCTGATTTCCACGCGACGGTTCTGGACTTCGCGAACACCATCGGCGGTGTCGACGCGCGGCTTCGATTCACCGAAGGCCTGGGTGGTGATGACACCATCAGGGATACCCTTCGAGGCCAGATAGGCCTTGACCGAGTCAGCGCGGCGCTGCGAGAGGCCGACGTTGTAGGAAGCGGCACCCGAACGGTCAGCGTGACCGGCCAGCATGACCTGAGCGCTACCGCAGCTGCTGTAGGCCGAAACCGCGTTGTCCAGAATGGTGGCGGCATCAGGCGTGATGTCCGACTTGTCCCATTCGAAGAACACGATGTACGGGCCAGGGTTGCATTCCGCAACCGGCGGCGGAGGCGGCGGGGGCGGGGGAGGCGGCGGGGGCGGAGCCGGCGGGGGCGGCGGCGGAGCAGCCGGTTCACCACCGAAGTTGTAGGTCAGGCCGAGCAGCAGGCTGTGCGTACGCAGCTTGGTGTCAACCGACGAACCGGCGGGGCCACCAATGGTGGTGTAGGCCGGGATCAGCTTGATGTCGTCCTGGTTGAAGAAGCGATACTTCAACGACACGTCGACATTGTTGGTCACGGGGTAACGAACGCCCGCGATCGCCTGCCAGGCGAAACCGGTGTCGCTGTCGTTGACCAGATCGTTGGCCAGCTTGCCGCGCGAAACGCCGACACCGCCGCCGACGAAGCCCTGCAGGCCGTCATCGGGACCGAAGTCGAGCAAGCCGTTCAGCATGAACGAGAGAGCCGAGGCAGCGCCGCCGAAGCCGCTCTTGTCGAGATCGACCTTCGCACGCTTGTAGGCAGCTTCAGCTTCCAGACGGAAGCCGCCGAAATCGTAGCCGATATTGGCGTCGAAATCATAGCCCTTATGGTAGTCAACACCGGCAATGGTGTTGCTGGCAGCACCGGCGTTGCCGGGCGAGAAGGTGATGTCCTGGTCTTCGACCAGCAGCACGCCGGCGTCGACGCCAACATACCAGCTGTTGTCACGCGCCATGGCCGGAGTGGCCAGGACGGTGGTCGCAAGCGCAGCCGCGAGGGCAAGCTTCCGCATTTAAATTCCCCTTTCAAGAGTGTCACGAAGGACTGCTGAAACCCTGTATTCGCAAGAAGGTTTCATGGCAAGTCCACAATTAGTGAAACCGTTGCAAAAATAACGCACTAGCCGCGTTAAGGCAGTTTTCGAAAGCTAATGCCCAGTCATGCTAGACTATTGACACGTCCCTGCAACATGAAAAGCACAATAGCGTAATATTACGTCTCGATCAGCCCATGTGTGCGCAAGGCGGCCAAAATGCCCGCGACCGTAGAGCGCGCCTCCGCGTCAATTACACTGCCGCCTGCGGGCGCAGCGATAGCCGCCATCCGCGGCCCGACCACCCGTTCGTCATCGATATAGAGGCCATCCCCCCGGATCGGACAGGCACGCCACTGCGTCCCATCATGGAAAAGCGCATGATCCCGGTCCCCAACGAACAGCCGCAGCCCCGCCCGCGGCGCCACGAAACGCCATCCGCCCTCGCTCCATAAGGCGATCGCATCCGCCCGCCCCGCCCAATCCCCCGACGCCCCGTCAGCCACGATCCAGCACTGTCCGATGGTCGGCGCACCAGGCGGCGAAGCCAGATCGGCGCTTTCCACCCGGCCATGCAACAAGGCATCGACCAGAGTCAGCGCCTCATTGTGAAAAACTTCCTTCTGCGCCTGCCCCGCAAATAACAATGGCAGCGCCCAGCGCGGCGTCATGTCCATGCTCATATCCTTTTCTGATCCCGAACCTCTGCCCGCACCTCTCAGGCCGTAAAGCCCATCCGCGCGGCCCGCCCCTGCGCATGCGTGCCGATTTGCCGGACCTCCATCACCAGCGCCCTGCCAGCGGCCCCGTCCGCCGCGATCATTGCAGCGTCATATGTCCAGAACGGCCCACCGGTTTCCACGCTGCGCACCACGGTCGCGCCATCCGTCACCTGCACCAGATAGCGCTCCATCTCCTCGGCCAGCGGCACGTCGCCTCCATTGCTCCATCGCCATCCCGCGCGGCTGCGCCTGACCCAGCCGAACGTCCGCCCCCCGGCCTGCGCCCGCACCGACAAATGGACCGGAGACGGCGGTATCAGCGCCTCGCCACTGATGGTTGCCGCTGCCTCCACCGGCTCCACATCGCCCAGCCCCACCGCCGCCACGCGCAGCGTCGCGCCCGGATCGCCCACCACGCCCAGCGCGGTGAGCGGCAGCACCAGCCGCTCCTCTTCCACCAACAGGAACGGTTCACTCACGCCATGCCCCTCCATCGCCCACTCGGTGCCGCGCAATCCCCGGCGCAGCCCGCCCAGCCGATAGCGGGCGGGACCGATCCGGCTCGCCGTCTCGAACTGCAACAGTTCGCGCCCGACCAGGCACAGGTTGCGCCCCTGCGCCATCGCGGCCTCATCCGCCCCGCCCAGCGCCATGTCCGACGCCAGCAGCGTCACCACCAAGCCATGACGCCGATCCACCAGCAGCCCACGCCCGGTCGGCAGCGCCGTATCCGTCATCCCCATCACCGCGCGCGGCGCGCTCCGCCCGATCGGCATCGCCTCGCCGCTGTCGCTCATCACGAACAGCGCCGCGCTACGCCATCCCGCGCCGCCGCTTGCCGCCACGACCAGCACCGGCGCGCTCGCTACCCCGTCGCCGATCTGCGGCAAGTCGGCCAGCATCAGCGTCGTCACGCCATGCGGCGCATCCACCTGCCGCACGATCGCTCCCGAAGACGCGCCCGTCGGCAACGTCCCGCCCGCACCCGGCGCCCGCCGCAGCGCCAGCCGCACCGCCATCGCCTCCCATTCCCGCTCCTCGATCCGCCACAGCCCCGGCATGTCCGCCACCGTCACCACCGCGCCGGGCGTCAGCGCCAAGGCCCGCCAGTCGCAGCGCAGCGTCATCGTCGCCCGTCCGGTCCAGCCCGCGCCCAGCAACCCGGCCGCCACCGCCCGCGCATCGTCGGCGGCCATTACCGCTGGCACCTCTATCCCCTGCTCCTGCAATCCAGCCCCCGGCCGCATGACCCGCTGCACCCCGGCCTGATAGTCGCGCGCCGCATCATAATGGCGCAGGCTCAGCGCCACCGGCACCGTATCGGCGGCCGCGGCCGATCGCTCGACCGGATCGATCGCCTGCCCGTTCACCCGCCGCACCAGCCCATCCGCGCCGATCTCGCCTGACGCAGCGCCGCTCGACGCCAGCCGAAGACCATCGGCGTCCGACCGCAACGCCAATCCATAAGCCTCGACCAACGGCGCGATCGCCGCCCGGACATCCGCCCCGCTACCCGCAAAGCCATCGATCGCCGCCAGCCCGTCACCGCCCAGCCGCCCATCGCTCAAGACCGCCGCGACCGTCCCGATCGGCACCGGCCCCGCATCCGCTTCGACCTCGAACGTCAGCGATGGAATGCGATTGCCATAATCGGCCAGCGCCAGATCCTCGAACACTACATAGGCAATCCCCCGATGCGCCGGCGTCATCCCCACGCCCTGCGCCGCCGCGATCAGCGGGTCGACCGGCTGATCCTCCCCGCCAGGATGCGCGCGGAACCCCGACAGCTCGGTCTTGAAATCCCCCGCCGCCCCGCGCAGCAAATTGCCATCGGCCCAAATACGCCTGATCGCCCCTATCCGCCGCGCCGACAGCGCCACCGCGAAACTCGCCGAATAGCTGTAGCTGGTCACGCTCGACCGCCCCTTACCGCCGCCGCTCTTGCTCTTCGTCTCCTTCAGGTCCGTCGCCCAGATCACCGTTCCCGCCACCCGCATCGTCCCGAACAGCTTGGGCACCTGCGTCCCGTAACTCGACGTCTGCACTTGCAATTCGGTCAGCCGCGCGCCTTCGCGCCCCTTGGGTTTGAACAGTATCTGATTGTCGATGACATTGCCGATCACCGCGCCGATCGCCGCGCCGATCGGCCCGCCCAGCACGGTCCCCACCGCCGTCAGCACTACCGTCGCCATATATGCCTCCTGAAATGCGATGTGCTCCCGCGAAGGCGGGAGCCTAGTTCAGACCGTGGGCCTAAACGGTCCACCACCCGATCACCGGCCACGGTGACGCCCCCGGCGTCTCCACCACCCGCCCGATCCCGGCATGGGCATGGACGAAGCCATCGCCCGTCCCGATCATCAGATGCAGTTGCAACGGCCCCGGTCGCACCAGCGCCAGATCGCCCGGTCGCCCAATCTCCACAGGCCGCATTCCCGCCGCCCGCAGCCAGGCCTCCGCCCGCCCGACATCCCCGCTCCGCAAACCATAGGCGTCCGGCGCCGCCCGCCCCAGCGCCACCGCCGCCACCCCGACGCAATCCAGCCCCGCCATGCACCGCCCATGCAGCCGGAACGGCACACCTACCAAAGCGCGCGCCCGCGCTACCACCGCGCTCATGCGCCGGGGTAGCGGGTCAGCAGGTCCATCCCCGGCAAATAGGGTTCGCCGCGAAAATTGACGCCATTGCCAAAGCGCCCCGCGCAAGTCGCCAATTGCCGGTCGCACCCTTCCGTTAGCAGCGCCAGAGCGCCCGCATCCACCGCAAAGGCAGGCGCATCCGCCAGCGTCACCCCCTCCGCGCCATTGTCCACGACCGCCTGCGTCAATCCCGCATTCGCCCCGGTCAGCCAGCGCAAGGTGCCGAACGCATAGACCCCCGCCACCAACCCGCCGATCTCAACGTCGCTATCCGCAACGCCGCTCACCGCCACGACCCTGCGCCGCCCGCTCATATCCACCCGGCACGCCCGGTCGCCCAGCCGCGCGCGGCAGTCGGGCGATGTCGACGGCGCGACCGGCCCGTTCAATATCGCCGCCGCGCCCAGCAATTCCGCCGTAAAGGCGCTACCCTTGCGCGACACCGCGCCGATCTCGCCGCGCGCCAGCAACAGCCACAAGCCGCCGGGTGCTTCCCACTGCGTCAGGCGCAGTTCCAGCGCCGCGCCGTCCCATCGCCCCGCCATCAAATCCGCCTCGCCGATCGCATCGCTGGACAACGCGCCCGCCAGATCACTGTCCTCCGCCTCCAGCCTGATCCCGCTGCGCACAGCCGACGGCGTCATCCCCGGCGCGGCGCGATAGGCCAGCCCGCCGATCGCCAGGTCGCGATCATGGCTGGTCAGCCCGATCGTCACCCCGTCCCGCCGCTCGATCCGCCAGCAAAAGGCCAGCGTATTGAGCGGCTGCGCCAGCATCGCCATCTCGCTCATTCGCGTATCTCCACCAGCGGCACCGACGGCGCTTCCCCCGCGGCAAAGGTCGCGCGGTTGATATCCAGCCGATCCTCGGCAAAGCGCACCGGCACATCGAACCGATAGCCCGCACTCAACACCACGCCCGCCGCTGGCGCGCTGTCGAACGCGATCATGCCCAGCCCCGCATGACTCCATCCGTCATGCAGTTCGACACCGTCCGCTGCCACGCGAATGCTGCCCGCCACCGGCCGGGTGATCACCCGCGCCTGCGCATCGTCGCCCGCGCCATAATAGCGCATCAGCTGGAACCCGGCCGTCACCCCGTCCCCTACGCCAAGCCTTTGGTCGATCGGCGATGGCGCAACGCCCGGCGCGCCGCTGCGATCGTCATAGGGATCGGTGAAGCGAAACCCCCGCGCTGCCCCGCGCCGCGCCCTGAAAAAGGCGATCAGCGCGGCGATGTCCCCCTCCGATCGCACCCCCGGCCCGGCATCGAAGGAGAGCCGCGCATCCGCCCAGTCGCTGCTGCGCCTTTCATGGCCGGAGGGGCTTTCGACGATCTGCGTTGAAAAGCTCGGCGACAGGCTCGTTTCGCGCCCGATCGCGATCGGAAAGACTATATCGTCAAAGGCTTGCACATCATCCTCCCCATCGATCCTGAAGCAGGTAAAACCGTCGCGGCACACTTGCGGCAAGGCCCATAGGTATGTTTGTGCGGTCCCCCGCGCGATCGACGCCTGCGCCGCCGCCGCAATCTCCCGCCATTGCCCCGCCTGTTCCGGCAGCAACACGAAGCCGGACAGATAATGCTGCTCCTCCACCGGATAGCCCAGCCGTTCGGTCGCCAAAGCGATACCCCGCGCGGTCAGGCTCGGCCGCCCCTCGGTCACCCAGTCATAATCCTCCAGCTGCAACACGTCGAAGGCAGGCGAAGCCCAGCCCACCGGCATGTTCGCCCGCTTGGCTTCGGGCGCACGGGGATCGAGTATGGTCGGCAGATAGGCCAGCAAATGCGTCACCACCCCCGGCGCGGTCGCCTTCACCGTCGCGCACAGCGCCGCCGTCGACGCCGCCAGCAAAGCCCCCGCCGCATCCAGCAGATCGCGCTGCGCCGCATCCGACACGGCCCAGATGCTCGCTATGGAAACCGGACTGCCGCCCAACGCCGCCCGCGCCGCATCGTCATAGATGCAGATCCGCCCGTCCGCCGGGATCACCCACCACCAGGGTTCACCGACCTGAAACAGGATCGGCAATTCCGCCTCCAACCCTATGGAAACAAATGCGCCCGCCACCTGCTGCAAATAGCCCATCGCCCCGCTATGCGCAGGCGACAGCAACGTGGACGGCGGCACCCATCCGGTCAGCGCCGGATCGCCATTTTCCGCCCGCTGCTTCCAGTCGTTCCAGCAATGCGCATCGAACAGTTCGTAGGAAAGCGACCAGATAACCCCCAGCCCCAACGCCTTGGCCCGCGCCGCAAAGTCGCGATGCCACGCCGCACAGGGCGCGTTCAGCACGCCCCCCGCCAGGCTGACGTAAAGCCCTTCGCCCAGACGTTCGAGCCGGAAATAATGGCTCATCCCCACATAATGGTTGATCGCCCCGCGATAGCCAAGCGCATGGATCGCGCTCACCACCCGCTCGGGCGTCTGGTTGAAACAATCGTCATAGCCCGTCGCCATCGATAGCCCGTGTTCCGGCACCATGACATCACCGATCGCCAATACCGACCCCGCCCCGTCGCAGGCGATGGCGCTCAGTTCCGCCCAGCCCTCGACCGCCGCGGCGAAGGGCGTGTCCCCCTCATCATAATCCGGCGGCACCAGCGACACGAACATCCGGTCCACATCCCCCGCCCACACCGGATCGCGCTCGTCCGGCAGCAGATAACCACCCTCCAACGCCGAAAAATCCAATTTTATCTCAGCATCTTCCGGCGCACCGCTCGCATAATTCCACAACCGCACATACCAGGCGCGAGGATTGCCTGCCGCATCCCGCCCTTCGATCGTCAGCGTCGGCCCGTGCGTCTCGTCCAGCTTGCGCAAGCCCCCGCTGCGCCAGCGGAACGACAGCGTAGAATCGCGAAAATCCCGCCGCGTCTCATAGGCCAGCAGCGGATGGCTCCACAAATCCTCCGCTTCCCAGATCAGCCCCGCCAGATCGCCGGACCCATAGAACACCGCATCCACCCGCACGGCGTCGGGCGCACTCGTCACCACGCTCGCCATCATCGGTCGCGGAAAATTGACGGTCCAGTGCGTCGCGGCAAAGCGTTTGACGAACCGTGTCTCCTGCCCGCGCCTTCGATCCGCCAGCCAGTAATCGATCCCGCTCATCCGTTCAGCGCCCCCTTAACCGCCCGCGCCACCTGCCGCGCGCTGCGCGCCAGCAGCCGCGGTTCGCTCTCGCCGCCCCGCCCGCTGATCGCGATATTGACCCGCACGTCGCGCGCGCCGCCGCCATGCGCCACCACCTGTCCGCTGCTGGTCGGCACGAACATTTCCGGTCCGCGCTCGCCGACCATATAGGCCCGCCCCGGCGCCACCGGCCCGCCGGTCGCCCGCCCCGGCAGCCCCAGCGCAGACGTCAGCAACGACGCGCCCAGGCTCGCCAGCCCACCATCGCCGCTACGCCCGCCCCCGATCGCCGAGCGCAGCGCACTGGCCGCAATTTCGTCCAGTACGCTCAGCGCAATCCGCCGCAGATCCTCGAACCCGAACTTGCCGGTCCGCACCGCGCGCATCAGCCCCTGCTCGATCCGCCGTCCCGCCCGCTCCGCGCCATCGCCCAGCGGCCCTTCCAGCCCCGCCCGCATCGCCTCCACATCGCGGCTGAGCCCTTGGCGATCCGCCCGCACCCGCACCACCAGCGTTTCGACATCCTCGTCCATCAGCGCCTCCTGACAAAAACAACCTTCTCCCCGCGGGGGAGAAGGATATGAAGCCTTGCCCGGCGCAGCCCGGGCTTAGGCGAAGTTGGAAGAGGGGGCATCCACGCCAGACCTAATCCGGCATCACCCTCATCAACCGCGCCAACTCCCCGCCATCCACGCCATCCCCGGCCGCCACCTCCCCCCGCGCCGCGCGCAGAACCGCCGCCAGTTCCGCCGGGGTCGCGCGCCAGAACTCGTCCGGCCGCCAGCCCAGCAGCCACCCGGCCACCCCCGCCAACCGCCCGGCCGCTTCGGCAAAGCGCGTCATTTCCCCGCCAATATCTGCTGCAGGATCGCCTTGAGCACCGGCGTCACCCGCGCCAGCCCGACCGCGATCACTGCCTCGCCCAGCGCCTCGCGGCTCACCGCGTCGCGATCCACCAGGCAATGCCAGAACAAAGCCACCAGATCGGCCAGCGACAGCTTCCCGTCCGCCGCCCGCTCCACCAGCGCGAACAGCGGCCCCAATTCCGCCTCGGCCGCCACCAGCGCCGCGAAACTCGGCCGCAGCGTCAGCGTCTCGCCCCCCAGCATCAGCGCCGCCTCGCCGCGCTCGGCGTTCGCCGCGCCACTCATTCGCTCACCACCGCGCCGGAGCTTTCCAGGCTCAGCGCATAATTGCGCTCGCCATTATAATCCCCGGCATAGTCCAGCCGCGTGACCAGGAACCGCCCGCGCATCCGCTCGCCGCTTTCGAAACTCAGTTCATATTGGTCGATCGTCCCCGACAGCGCATGGTTGCGGATGCGCACTTCCGCCGCGGAACCGGTGAACAGCCCCGCCGCCGACACGCTGACCGATCGCACGCCCGCCCCCGACAGCAATTCGCGCCAGCCGCCCGAATCCTTGCTGGTGATGTTCACCGCCTCGCCATTCACCGACAGCTGCGTGGTGCGCATGCCCGCCACCGTCGCATATGTTGCGGGCGTGTTGCCATCGCCCACCTTCAACAGAAATGCACTTCCCTTTTCGACGCCCATGGCGCATTCTCCCTCACAGCGACACCGACGTCGGAGGCACCCCGCCACCACCCGGAAAATCGCGAAAAAACAGAAGACTCGGCTTGGTTTCCACCAACCGGTTGCAGCGGCGGGACGCCGCCTATGGAGAGGATGTCATGATTGTTGCCGCTTCGCTCGTAATGATGCTGGCCGCCGCCCCGTCCGCCGACCCCGTCGGCACCGGACGCCGGGATTTTTCCAAATGCCTCAGCGCCCAGATCCAGCCCGCGCTCGACAAGAAATTGTCGTCGGCTGATTTCAAATCCACCATGCGCAAAGCCTGCGCCGACAAGGAAGCCGCCTTCCGCGCCGCCATCGTCGCATCGGACAAGGGCGACAAAATGTCCGACGCCGCCGCCAACTCGGACGCCGACGATCAGATCGCCGAATATGTCGACAAGATCAGCAGCGAATATGAAGAGAACAGCCAATCCAACTGACTGGATTTCTCACTGCCCCCTCTCTCTCCCCTTGGGGAGAGATACGAAGGCTCAGCAGCTTGCTGCCTAGCCGAAGTTGAGAGGGGGCAGCCCCCGCGCACCGCGCCCACCACAAAAAAACCGTGTTCCCGCGCAGGCGGGAACCCAGTCCCGCCCCGAATTCGCGCGCCGCCATCGCCACAGCGAAAGCCCCAACCTACCCCTCCCAAACCACCCGCAACCGATAATCGATCACCGCCCGCCATCCGGTCGGCGCCCGCCCCTCGTCCCGCGCGACCCGCGACCGCACCAGCCGCGCGGTCACGATCCGCCACCCATCCTGCGGTTGCGCCTGCCCGATCGCCGGGTCGATCCGCCCGATCATCCCCGCCAGCCGCCCCGGCGTCTCGTCCGCCACCCGCAAACCGATGGTCAGCCGCACCTCGCGCCCCGCGACATCCTTGCCGCCCCAATCCGAACCGATCGCCTCGCCGACATGCCCATAGGACGCACTCGCCCGTCCCGGTTCGCCATCGAACAGACCGTTCAGCCCGCCCATCAGCGCCCCGTCCGCCCGCAACGCCGCGATCACCGCCGCCCTTGCCGCCACTTCCGCGCTCATAGCCCGCCCCTCCCCGCATCGCGCAGCGCCAGGTCGCGCCACCAGCGCCGCCCCAGCCCCGGCGCCGACGCCCGGACCACCTCGCCCTCGATTGCTGCCACCACGCCAATCTCGTCCAGCGCCGCAACGATCCACGCCCGTCGCCGCGCCGCCCGCGCTTCCAGCAGCGCCGCCAGCGCCGCCTTCATGCCAGCCGCATCCGCCGGAACGGCCGCCACAAAGCGCGCACCACCGCCGGTGGCGCGCTCTCGCCACCCCGCGCCGCGAAATGCTCCGCCGCCAGCCGCACGATCCCCTGCCGCAGCGCTTCGGGCAGGCCGTTCATCTCCGCCGCCAGCCCCGCCCGGTAACGCACCTGCAATCGTCGGTGATCGCCCGCCCGGGTCGATCGCACCCACCCGTCGCCCGCCGCATCGATATCGATCGCATAGGCATCCAGCGGCAGAACATGCGCCACCCCCTGGGCATCGATCGCCTCGACTGCCTCGATCATCGCCACCGGCCGCGCCGACAATCGCTGCCAGCCACCGCCGCCCGCAATCTTCTCCTGCGCCACGCGCTGGATCAGCCATTGCCCGGTAAACTGCTCGCACAGCGCCGCCGCGCTGCGCAGCAACCCGGCCAGCACCGCATCCTCCCCCTCCGTCTCGATCCGCAAATAGGCCTTCAACTCCGCCAGCGATGCCGCCAGCCCGCCGCTCTCGGGTTCCTCCACCATTATCAGCGCTCCTCCACCCGCATCGTCACCGACCGCTCGTCCACCTGCCCGTCGGACAGGGTCACCCGGTTGGTCAGCCGATAGACGCGCCCCGCCACGCCACCGCTCAGCCGCGCGCTGCTGCGCTGCGCCTGGAACGCCGCGCCTTCCACCACCACGCCGCCCATTTCCTGCGGCGACACGGTCCATTGGCTCGCCACCAGGCTCTGCCCAGCCAGATAGGCGGACCAGTCGATCGCATGATCCACCCGCGCCTGCGGGTCTTTCACATATAGGCTCATCGGATCTTGCTCCCCCTCACTGCCTCGGGCCGCATCGCCCCGTCCCGCGCCGCCACACGCGCGCCATGCCCTGGCCGCACGCCCCAACCCCACGGCCCCTGCGCTACCGCCACGCGCCCATCGCCCAGCGGCCGCCCGCCGATCGCCTCACCCGCCAGCATCGCCACCTCCCGCGTCCAGTGCATCCAGGCGCGCGGCCATCGCCGCGATCGCCCGCCGCTGCCACAGCGCTTCCAGCGCGAAACATTCGTCATAGCGCAGCCCCCACCGGTCCCCGGCCGCCCGCGCCGCCCGCACCAGCGTGCCATCTTCGGCGCGCTCCTCCGGCGCGGCATCCCAGCGATCGTGACAGATCAGCCCCCATCGCACCGCCGCGCCCTCGCCCTGCCGCGCGTCGATCGCGTCGCGCACCTGCTGCGCCACCAGCCCGATATGCCAGCGCGCCGCATCGCCCTTCTCCGCCACCGCCTCGACGAAGCGATAGCGCTGCCAGCCGACATCGCCCCATGCCTCGATCAAGGCGTCGTCCACCGCCCCGACATCGCATTTGGCGCGCGCGTCGGACGTGTTGATCGTCCCGCTTCCTGCATAGATGGTGGCCCAGCGAAACGCCGCGCTGCCCCAGCCGATCGCATTGTCCGTCAATGGCCGCCCCGGCCCGGCAAACGTGGTTTCGACCGTGGCGCCGATGGTGCACATGGTCGCGCTGGCCGACAGATAGGGATTGGTCGCCAGATTGTTGCTCGGCCCGACGGCGAATTTGCTGCCATCCGCATTGCCGAAATAGATCGACCCCGCCGTCGTCTGCGCAACATAGCCGCAATTATTGGCGCTGCTTGTCCGATAGGCCGCAATCGGCGTGGCGATCGTGCTGTTGCTGATGATGGTCGGACTGCTCAACGCATTGACCGACACCGTGCCGGTCGAGCGCGACACGCTCATCGCCGTGCCCAGCAGAGCACCGCTATCGTCCATCCGGCGCAGCGCCAAATCGGACCCAGCATTGCCACCGCTATTGGCCGTCGCCGTACGCTCGAACCGCCACATCTCCACGCCCGCCGTGCCCAGCGACAGGCTCGCGCTCTGGCCGTTCGCCGCGCTGATCGCCGCGCTGGCCGCACCCGAAGCCGGGGACAGGCTGAACGACCCCAGCGTCGCCGATCCACCGCTGATCGCCACCGCACCGGCATTCTGCGCCGCCATCGTGCCCAGGCCGCTGATATCGCTCGCCGGGATCGTCGTGCTGGCGCTCATCGCCGCCGCGCCATTGCCCTTCACATAGCCGGTCAGGCTCGCCGCCCCGGTCCCGCCCCGCGGCACCGCCAGCAGCCCCGACCACCCCACCGTGATCGACGCGGGATTGAGCAACGCATTGGTCGCGCCCCCACCCAGCGTCAGCGTCACATTGGCGTCATTCACCCGGCTCAGCGCGCCTCCGGTGGGAAAAGTCGCCAGCGACCCGTCGCCGCGCAGATATTGCGCGCTGCTCCCGCCCGGCGCAAAGGCATGGCTGTGCGTTCCGCTCGCCACGCCATTGGCCGACGCCAGGGTGACGCTCGACGGCGTCCCCATCACGACGCTGCCCGCACCACCGATCGCGGCGAAATCCATGCCTGCGCCCGCCGCGACCGCCGTCACCGTGCCGCTCGCCGAAGACGTACCCGCCCCGATATAGGATCGGAACGCCGCCGCATCGCCCAGCGTCAGCGTGCCGCGCCCGAACCCGGTCGTCGCCAGCGCCGCGATCGCGCTCAGATCGCTACTCGCCGCCTGCCGCCCCGCCAGCGCCGCCGCCAGCCCGTCGATCGCCGCGACGTCATGACCATGGCCCTCGACCCGCGCGACCCAGTCGGCGTGCAGCGCCAGCCCGACATGCTTCTCGCCCGCCGCAAAATCGACCGCCGCCCCACCGGCCGAAGACGCATGCGGCGTCCGCACCAGCCGCCCCGCCTCATCGATCGTGCCGGTCCCCGCTTCCCATTGCGCCGCTTCGGTCACCCCCTGGATGACATAGGGAAAGCGCGCCCCCGCACTCAGCGTCGCGGCAAAGCCGCGATAACCCGGCATCGGCCCGCCCAGCGCCAGCGGCCCGTCCCCCGCCTCAAAACAGACCTCCCGCACCAGGTCCGCCATCTCCCACATCGTGATCGCCACACCCGCCCCCTAGAAACAAAAAAGGGGAAGGCAAAAGCCTCCCCCAAACCTTCTCCCCAGGGGGAGAAGGATACGCAGCCTTAGCCCAAAGGGCTTAGGCGAAGTTGGATGAGGGGGACCAACGCCCCCATCACCTTACGAAGCCGAAAACTTCATCAATTTAATCGCCTCGCTATTCGCCACGGTCCCGCCGATCCGCTTGACCGCATAGAAATGCACGAACGGCTTGTTGCTGAAAGGATCGCGCAGGATGCTCGTCTCGCTCCGTTCGGCGATGACATAGCCCGCCTGGAAATTGCCGAACGCGATCGACAGGCTGTTCGCGGCGATATCGGGCATATCCTCCGCCTCGACCACCGGATAGCCCAGCAGCGTCGCAGGCTGCCCACCGGCCAGACCCGGCTGCCAGATGAATGCGCCGTCGCTCGTCTTCATCTTGCGCACCGCCGCCAGCGTGGCGCTGTTCATGACGAAGCTCGCCCCCTGGCGATACGGCGCGCGCAGACTCTGCACCAGGTCGATCAGCCTGTCCTGCGGGTTCGACGCGGCAAAGCCGCCCGCCGCCCCCGCCGCCACATATTGCAGCGAACCAAAGGCGCGCACGCCGTCCGCCTCGTTGGTGGTCGCATAGGTCAAAAAGCCCTTGGGCTTGTTGGTCCCATTGCCGTTGACGAAGGCCGCCCCCTCCGCATTGGCGAACTCGCGCGCAATCTCGCTCGCCAGCCAGGCTTCGACATCGAACTGCGCATCGTCCAGCATAGCCTGCGACGCCGCCGGATTGGCGAACAATTCACCCGATGGCGGCGCGATCTCATTGAAGACCGGCGTCCCCGTCTCGGTTCGCGCGCCCGTCTCGCTCGCCCACCCCGACACGATCCCGCCCGCCGTCACCAGCTTGCGGTATCCCGCCGTCCCGGTGCGCACGACATTGGCGATCGATCGGATCGGCGAAATGGCCTTGAGCGTCGACCCGATCAACTGGTCGATCTCGCGCGGCACCGCATAACCGCCCGCGCCACCCGACGCTCCGGAAAAGCTCTTCAGCTCCACCCCGGCCTCATGCCCCTGTCGCAAATAGCGGTCCACAAAAGCCGCCCGCGCCGGATCGACCGCGCCACCCTTGACTCCATCCAGCGCAGGCCGCTGCTGCGCCAACAAAGCCCCCTTCAACGCCGCAATCTCCCCCTCCAATCCATCGATCCGCTCCCCCTGCAAAACCGCATCGAAGCTGGCTTCCAATGCGTCCGTCACCTGATCCGTCATGCCCGTCTCCACAAAAAAGGCGGCCCCAAACGGACCGCCCTGAAAAATCCTCGCCCCTTTCCGGAGAGAGAATATGAAGCCTTACCGGCCCAGCCGGTTAGGCGAAATTGCAGGGGGAGCAGCGCCCCTCCCTTCCTTCCCCCTTGGGGGAGAAGGATACGCAGCCTTAGCCCGCAAGGCTTAGGCGAACTCGGATGAGGGGGCACAGCCCTGCCCCTCCACCGCCACCACTCGCGCCAGATCCTGCATCGGATGCGTCACCAAACTCACCTCCACCAGTTCCAGCCCCAGCAACTCCCGCGGCCCCTTCCCGCGCGCCTGCCGCACGCGATAGCCGAACGACAGCCCGTCCAGCGCGCCCGTCGCCAAAGCCGCTGCCGCCTCCCGCCCAGCCGCCGTCCGCCGCGACACGCGTCCGATCACGCGCAGCCCTCGCTTGTCCTCCCGCGCCGCCTCGACCACGCCGATCACGCTGCCCGGCCCATGCTGCCACAACAGCGGCACGCCGCCCGCGTCGATCGCGCCGAACGCCCCCGCCCGCACCACATCCCCGCCCCGGTCCACCCGGTCGAAAATCGCCGCATAACCGGCAAAGCGCACATCGCTTTTCATCCTCACGCCTTTCACATTCGCCGATTTGCGTCGTCATTCCGCTCAGGGTGAGCCGAAAATGGTGCTTTTCGAGAACCGGCGCGCAGCGTGCTTGATGCACGTGAGCACCGGAAGCGCAGGAAAGTGCCGTTTGCAGGCCGCCCAGGGCGGAATGACGGCACAAGTCATGTCCGCACCAGCCCCAGCAACCCCACCTTCACCGCGATCCCCAACAGCAGCAGCGCCATGGCGATCCGCACGGCCCAGCCGATCACCGCCCCGCGCGCCGCCTTCTTCGCGTCGCGCCAGGCGGACAGCAATTCGCGCAGCTCCCGCATGTCGGCCTCCGCCCGCCGGTCCGCCAGCCCCAGCCGCTCCAGCGCCCGCCCCGCGCCCAGTTCGCTCGCCTCCTCGATCAGCGCACGGATCGTCACCATGTCGGCAGCGCCCGGCCCGCCCTGCGCCTGCGCCACCAACCGCGCCAGCATCTCCTCTTTCATCCCCGCCTCCTTCCCTTCGCGCACGCCTGCGCCTATCTGGCGCCCATGCAGCGCACCCATCGCAAAATCCTGATCCTGCTCATCCTGGTGATGCTCGGCGCCCTAGCCTGGCATTTCCACCTGTTCCGCGCGGGCGACTGCCTGATGCAGGGCGGCCGCTGGATCGCCGACGGCGGCTTCTGCCGCCTAGACAGCCTGGCCCGCCCGCCGGAATAGAGGATTTTCGCGCGGAGCCGCGGAGAACGCGGAGCAAAACGAAGCCGCCAAAGGCGCCCTCATCACTCTGTCTTCTCCGCGCCTCCGCGCGCGCCTCAATCCCCAACATCGCCTTCTTCTCCTCCGCAGAAAGGAAATCCGCCGCCGCCACCCGCTCCCACAGGGCCGCCCGCTCGTCCGACAAGGCCGGCACCGCATCCAGATCCGCCTCAATCCCCAGCTCCGGCCACCAATCGTCCAGCCCCTGTGCCAGCGCGCCCGCAATCTTCGCCACCAGCGGCAGGATCGTCTGCCGCCACAGCGCCTTGTTCGCCTCGCGATAATTGGCGTAGCTATTGTCGCCGGGCAGCCCCATCAGCATCGGCGGCACGCCGAACGCCAGCGCAATCTCCCGCGCCGCCGCCGCCTTCAGCCCCACGAAATCCATCTCCGCCGGGGTCAGGCTCATCGACTGCCAGCGCAGCCCGCCTTCCAGCAGCATCGGGCGTCCCGCATTCGCGGCGCCCGCAAAGGCCACCTCCATCTCGCGCTTTACCCGCTCGAACTGTTCGGGGCTGAGCACCGATCCGTCGTCGGGATCATAGACCATCGCCCCGCTGGGCCGCGCCGCATTGTCCAGCAACGCCTTGTTCCACACGGTCGCCGCATTGTGGATCGCCACCGCGCCCGCCGCCGCGCCGGTGCAGCCCAACCCATAATGATCGTCCAGCGGATGCAGCGCCTTGATATGCAGCACGCCCGTCCGCCCCGCCCCGTCCTGCGGCGACAGGCGCGTCACGCTTTCCCCCACGCGATAGAGATAGGCCGCGGGCCACCCGCGCGCATCGGCCTCCACGCTCACCCGCTCGGGCCGCAGCGCGAACAGTTCGGCGGGCATCCCGTCCGCCCCAGCGATCACCTGGACATAGGCATTGCCGTGCAGCAGCAGATGGCAGGCCAGCGTCTCCACCAGCCCCTGCCCCGCCGAAGCCCGCCCCACCAGCGCCAGCACGCGGCCAGCCTCCGCGATCCCGCGCACCTTCAACACGGTCGCCCCCGCCCCCTCGGACACCAGCCGCATCGCCCGCTGCGCAATGGCATTGCCCATTACCCCCGCGCGCAACTGCGCCTCGTAACTGGCGGGCCACTCCCCCAGCGCCACCGCCCCGGTCCCCCACGCCCGCGCCAACACCGGCCGCGCATCCGCCTGCGCCGCTTTCGTCCCGAACCATTTCATCGCCCATCCCCAAACGCAAAAACCCTCTCCCCGTGGGGAGAGGGCTAGTGAAGGTTGGCGGCGCAAGCCGCCTACCGAAACTGGGAGAGGGGGTCTTACCCCGCCCTATCTATTGCGCGCCAGCACCCGATCGCAGGTCGAATTGGTGCCCTCGCTCTTGCCGATCACCCGGCCCGCGACCGCGCCGGCGCCCGCGCCCAGCAACGTCTCGCCCAGGCTGCCACCCGCCAGCAAGCCGACGCCCGCACCACCGGCCGCGCCGATCACCGTGCCCTTGTCGCGCCCCTTCTTGCCCTGCAACAGGCAATAGCGCACATCGTCGCGATCCCGCGGCGCAGCCCGCGCCACCCGCGCGCGGTCCTTGCTGTTCAGGCTGGCCGCCAGCACCGGTGAGGCCGCCACGGACAGTCCGACGACCGCCGCCAACATCATGGCCATCTTCATCACACGCACTCCATCTTGTCCTATTCAGATGGCGCGAAAACGAACCGGCCCGCGCGCGGGTTCCGCCTGTCAGTCCACCCGCGAAACGAAATCTTCGACCGGCCGCCGCACCTTCTTCTGATCGACCAGCCAGTCGCCCGCATCGGCGCGATAGCCCAACGGCATGATCGCCACGGATCGCAAACCGCGCGCCCGCAAATCCAGGATCGCGTCCAGCGCATCGGGGTCGAACCCCTCCATCGGCGTCGCGTCCACTTCCTCGAACGCCGCCGCCGTCAGCCCGATGCCCAGGCCGATATAGGCCTGCCGCGCGGCATGCTCGAAATTGGTCTGCGCGTCACGCTGCGGATAGCTGCCCAGCAATTGCTGACGATAGGCCTCGAACCCTTCGTTGCGGACCCCGCGCTCGGCATTGACCAGGTCGAACATATGGTTGATCCGATCGGCGGTATAATCGTCCCACGCCGCAAAGACGACCAGATGCGACGCATCCACCACCTGCGCCTGGTCCCACGCGATCGCCCGGATTTTTTCGCGCACATCCCTGTTGGTCACCACGATCAACGCGAACGGCTGCAACCCGCTCGACGTCGGCGCCAACCGCACCGCCTCCACTATGCGCGCCACCTTTTCGTCCGGCACCGCCTTGTCCGGGTTCATCTTCTTGGTGGCATAGCGCCAGTGCAATCGGTCGATCAGCATGGAAATATCCTCTGGATAATGATGCGCCGCCCATAGGCGCGGCGCGTGACGCCCCCATGTAAAAGGCTCGCACCGGAAATTGAAGGTTTCCTATCAAAACTAATTTCGCAACCAGCCCCCCAATCCTCCCCGCGCACAGCGTGGGGAGGGGGACCGTTCGCGAAGCCAATGGTGGAGGGGAATGGCGCAACGCCGCGCGCATTTCCCCCTCACATCCCCCGCACCCGCGCCTCGCCCCGCTTCCCCAGCATCAACTCGCTCAAAGCCCACACCAGCGCATCGGCCCGATCCGGCGACCGCCCCGGCCCGACATAGCCGCCCCCCGCGATCAACCCGCACATCTGGTCCTCCAGCTCGGGAAACGCCCCGCGATGCATCACCCGCCCCGCCTCATATAAAGCCGCCACCGGCTCGGCCCGCGCCGCTTTCCCCCGCGATGCGTGAACCAGCTTCACCGGCATCTTCTCCTCCGCCGCGCGCAGCACGCTTTCCACCATCGCCCCGCCATTATTCGCTTCGGCCACCACCCGGTCCGCGCCATGCACCAGCGCGGCGGCCGCGACCGCCCGCGCCCAGCCTTCGGGCGATTGCCCGCCCACGCTGGCGTCTGCGATCACATAAGCGCACCCGTCGCCACCCGTCCCGGCCACCACGATTCCGCATGCGTCACCGCCAGCGGACGCAGGCGGATCGACCGCCACCACCACGCGCGTCAGCACGCCCGGCACATGCGCCACCCGGCACCGCTCGATCAGGTCGCGCGACCACAGCGCGCCCTCCACCTCCTCGATCAGTTCGCCGTCCAGTTCCTGCCGCCCCAGCCGCGTGCCGCCATAGCTGGCCGCCATTGCCGCCACGAAGCCCGCCGCCAGATGCGCCGCATTCTCTTCCGTCCGCCCCCGCGTCACCACAACGTCATCACCGTCGCGCGCCACCAGGCTCCGCACCAGCGGCACCGGGCGCGGCGTCGTCGTCGCCAGCAGTTGCGGCCGCGCGCCCAATCGCAATCCCATCATCAGATTATGCCAGGCCGCCTCGCCGCCCGCCCATTTGGCGATCTCGTCGGCCCAGCCATGGCTGAACTGCGGCCCGCGCAGCCCCTCCGGCTCCGCCGCGCCAAACAAAGTCGCCATCGCGCCATTGGGCCAGGTCAGCCGCCGCAGCGCGGGCGCATAGGCCGGCCTGTTCCACCACGGCGCGACCGACAACAGCCCCGACACCCCCTCCACCATCACGCTGCGCGCCTCGCCCAGCGTCGCGCCCACCAGCGCGATCCGCGCCTGCGGATCGGCCTCGGCGATCATGCGCACCCATTCCGCCCCGGCCCGCGTCTTGCCAAAGCCGCGGCCCGCCATCATCAGCCAGATGCGCCAGTCGCCATCGGGCGGCAGCTGCGCCGACCGCGCCAGATAACGCCACTCATGCGCCAGCCGCTCCGCCGCCCCCTGGTCCAGCCGCTTCAACATCGCCGCCCTGGCCCGGCGATCTTCCCCGGCCAGCCATTCCTGATCCGAAACCAGCATCGCCCTCCCCCAAAAACCGGCGCCAAACGCAAAAGGCCGCCCGAAGGCGGCCTTTCCAAAAATCTCCGCGTCTCCGCGCCTTTGCGCGTCCGCGCGAACCCATCCTATTTCCGCGCCGCCATCCCCCCGAATGTCACCAAACTCTCGGCCCCATCCTTCGCCACAGCCGCCACCCCGATAAAATGATCATCGACCACGATATCTTTCAGCACCACCTCGGTCCCCCCGGTCACGACGCGGCTATCCGTCCAATCCTGCGCATCCGCCCGCCGCCAATAGACCTTATACCCCGCCGCGCCCGGCACCGCGTCCCAGAATACCCGCGTATCCATCGACAGCGCGCCATCCAAAGACACGCTCCCCGGCGCCCCCGGCGCATCCGCCAACTGCCGCAGCGCCGCGACATTGAGCGCCGTCACCTTCGCCAGATAGGGAAAATCCATGCCCTCGACCGTATCGCCATAGACACGCCCGTTTTCGGTCCGCAGATCCTGATGCTGCCGGTCGTAATTTTCGATCCCCACCGAAAAGCGCACCGCCGGAAAGCCCAGTTCCAGGAACGGCGAATGATCCCCGCCCCGCCCGAACCGGTCGAAGCGCCGCACCGCGAACACGTCCAGCCCGATCTGCGGATTACCCTGCGCAATCCCGTCGATCCTCTTCGCCAGCGCCCGCGACGGCCCGTCATCCTCGCCGCCGATCGCGCGGCGCGTCGCATTGGCCTTGGCATCGTCGGCAAAGCGTATCCCTTCGGAAAACACCCGCACGCGGTTCGCGACGATCTGGCCGTTCTGGCCCACTATATTACCGACGATATCGTTGTTCAGCATTGCCCGCACCTGCCACCCGCGCGCCTTGGCCGTTGCAGCGAGCAGCTTCGCGCCCCACAGCCCCTGTTCCTCGCCGGACAGCAGCGCATAGACGATCGTGCCGTTAAACTTTTCCCCGCCAGCACCCGCGCCGCCTCGATCACCAAGGCCGTGCCCGACGCATTGTCGTTCGCGCCCGGCGCATCGCTGGTCACGTTCATGACATCGGTCACGCGGCTATCGATATGCCCCGCGACGATCACCACCTGGTTCGGATCACCGGTCCCCTTCTGGATCGCCAGCACGTCGACCACCTCGACCCCGTCCGGCGCGCGCGGCCCGGTAAAGCGGTCCGCGATCGTCTCGACGCTCAGACACCCGCCGCAGCCCTTGGAAATCTTCCCGAATTCCGCCGCCCCCCACCGCCGCGCCGCGCCGATCCCGCGCTTGGGGTCCGTCGCCGACGACAATGTATGCCGCGTCCCGAAACCGACCAGCTTCTCCACCGTCCCCTTCAACCGCCCCGGATCAGGCGCCCCCGTCTGCGCAGCGGCCGACCCGGCGACGAAAGGAAGCAGCGCACAGGCCGCAGCGAACGGGATCATCTTTGTCATCCCCCCGGTCTAACAGCCGTCATACGACTGTAAAGCTGCGAAATCCCTCGCACCTGCACAATAGAAGTCACTATAGATCAAACCCTTATTCCCTTGACGACCGACCTCGTCCAAAGGCACCATTATAGTTGCCAGCTCGGGGGCGAGCTGAGTCTTTATACGTTGGGGGTTCATCATATGAAATTCGTCGCCAGCGCCCTTTTGGGCGCCTTAGCCTGCACCTGCGCGCCATCCGTCGTTGCGCAGGTGACGGCTGCACCGGCTGCGCCGGTCGCCACCATCATTACATCGTCGGGCGGCAACGTCCTGCGTGCAGGCACGCAAATCCCGCTTACCATGGCCGAACCGCTGACCACCGAAGGCAAGAAGCTGCGCGTGGGCCAGCGCGTCCAGCTGCAAGTAGCAGAAGCGGTATCGCTGAACGGCCAAACCGTCATCCCCGCAGGCAGCCCGGTGACTGGCGAAATCACCGACGTCCGCAACAAGGGCATGTGGGGCAAGTCCGGCCATATCACTGGCCGCGTCCTCTACGTCCGCGCCAATGGTAATCAGATTCGCCTGACCGGCAGCTTCGATGACAAGGGCACGACCGGCACCGCCGGTGTCGTCGCCGCCATCGCCTTCGTGCCGATTGCAGGCTTCATCACCACCGGCACCAGCGCCCGCATCCCGCTCGGCGCACCCGTCACCGCCTTCCTCGACGAAGACATCAGCGTCGCCTTCGCCGCCGCTCCGGCCGCGCCTGCCGCCATCCCGGCCGCAGCGCCCGCCATCGCACCCGCCGCGCCCGCCAAGCCGGTCGTGACCAAGGCCTCGCTGGTCGATCCCACGCTGGAAGTGAAAGCCAACTAACAGCCAAACCACACAACACTATACTGTTCCCCGGCGAAAGCCGGGGTCCAGGGTGTCTTGAATCAACTCACGAGACTCCATCCCAAAGCCGCGTCAGGAAACCGCAGCGCCACGCGCCACGGAGCCTATCACAGCCCCGCCCGCGAAACCCCTCAATAAGTCCGGCTCGTTACCTTCGCCGTGCCGTCGCTTAAAATCTGGATCAGATGCGCGCTGTCATTGCTGCACTGCGCTTTCCAACCGCGCACGCCATGGCTGATCTCCGCCCGGGCCAACTCCGTCACGCTGGGGCAGGCCGCCCCGCTCGCGCGGATCGCCTTTTCGAACACGCCGTTGCGCAACGTCTCGTCCAGCTTCGCCACCTGCAACGCCGCGCCACTTTCCGGCGCCTGCACATTGCCCGCCGCCGCCCGATCGCCGTCCCCGCCATCGCCGCAAGCCGCCAGCGCGCCGATCAGGCCCAGCATCATCAACCGTCGCATCCTGCATCTCCCTATCGTCTCGAACCGCCCGTTTGCGCGCCTCGCCGCGACAAGGCAATGGCCGTCCGACCCGATACAGGCCGATCCGCCCCGACAAAAAAGACCCCCCATGTCGCACATGGAGGGTCTTCATAACGTATCAGCTAAGGCGCGCTTACTTCTCGCCATTATCCTTGACGCCGACGGTCGGCACTTCGACCTCTTCGGTCTTGGTGCCCACCACGACCGCCTTGGAATCGACGTCGACCTTGGGCAGCGATCCGCCCTTGACGCTGACTTCGGGCACGTCGCCGCCGGTCACATCCGCCTTCCAGAAACCGGTCGCGAACAGCACGCCGACCACGACCAACGCCAGGACCACGATGATCGCGACCGTGCGCCCGGCGCCGCTTTTCTTGACGACAACGCGATCGCCATAGGGATCGTTACGGACTTCAACCATCTGCTCTCTCCTCCACCATTTTGGTGATCGGTCGAACGGGCTTAGCAACAGTTTGTTCCGGTTGAGAAACGCTCGCAACAATAGGCTACCCGCTCACGTCCCCGTCTCGGCCCGTCGCTTTCGGATCGCCCCCAGCACATCGGCCACCCGCGCGATCGCATCGGGACTATCGGGCCGCCCGGCATCCATCTGCGCGGCACGGCGCTTCTCCATCCGGTCGCGGTGCAGCGTCAGCAGCCGCAACGCCACCGTCAGGTTGCGCGTGCGCTTGACCTTGCGCCCCTTGACCGCGCCCTCGCCGTCCAGCGTCAATTCCTCCACCTCGCTGCCGAACAGGACTTCGCGCATCAGCAACGCCTCGATCTCGGCATAGCCCACGTCCAGCGCCTCGTCCCACGCATCGGCAAAGCCCGCATCCGCCCGCCGCCGTCGATAGGCGCTTGCCCGGCATGCGCCCGCCACCCGCGCCGCCTCGCTCACATTGCACGTCTCCGCCAGCGTCTCCAGAAACAGCTTCTCCGTCTTCTTCGTCCAGCCATCCGCGCGCGCCTTTGCCTTTTGCGCTCGCGCCATCCCGCCCACATGCTGCCGCCGCGTCACCAGAGCCGTGCCAGCCCCCACCCCCGCATTCGCCATTCCCCGATCCCCCGACCAAAGCCCCCAAGCAAAAGGGCCGATCCTTTCGGACCAGCCCCTTATCGTCGCCGCGCCATCACCGCGTTGGCGACTTACATTTTTCCACTGTGCCAATCTCTGCCAGATCAGCGTGACGATGTCAATCAAAATGTTCCAGATAGGTTATTTATTCAGCAAACCCTGAATTAGCGGCGCTTCCGCCGCCAAAGCATCCGCTACGCTCGACCGCGCCTTCACCCGGTCCAGCCACGCCGCGACTCTGGGCCAGCGCTCAGCCGTCAGCTGGTCCGACACATAACCGATATTGATGATCGGGCAGGCCGCCGCCAGATCTGCCAATGTAAAGCGATCCGCCACCAGCCAGCCACTCATCGGCAGCACGCTCTCCAGATAATCATAGAGTTTCGGCATATCCTCGACCTCCGCCCGGTCCGCCGCCGCCAGGTCCGGCTCCCGCTTCATCGCCTTGGCGACCGCGCGGTTGAAAAAGATCTTCTGCCCCGCCGCCTGCACCACCGTGTCGCCAAATTCCTCATACCATATCGTCCGCGCCCGCGCCCTGGGGTCGGCCGGGATCATCTCCTCGCCGGGATGCAGGGCATCCATATAGGTGACGATCGCGGTCGAATTGCACAACAGGAAATCGCCATCCTCCAGCACCGGAATCTTGCCGAAGGGCGACCCTTTCATATAGCCCTCCGCACCCCGGCCGAACCCCGCCGTCTGCACCTCGACATCGATCCCCTTTTCCGCGGCAAAGACGATGACCTTGCGCACAAAGGGTGATGGCCGCGCACCATGAATGATCATTGCTGTCTTGCTCCTGTCGTCAGGTCGGGCCGGTTGGTTCAGGATCGGCACGATGCCAATTCAGTATTAAAATGCAACTATTTTTAAGCCGCTGCCGCCGCAACCGGCAGGAACGGCGCGATCACCCCCATCACCCGCGCCACGGTGTCGGCCTTCTCCCCCACCGGCGCGACATAGTCGATCACGTTTCGCGCCGCGCCGACGCCCGCCCCCATCGCAATCGCCCAGGCGCTCAGATAATGGGCCGCCATACATCCCCCGGCGGTCGCGACCCGGCCATGCGCCACGAACGGCGCGTCGATCACCCGCACGCCCGCCTCGATCACCCAGGGCTTGCTGGTCATGTCGGTGCAGGCAGGCAGGTCGCCGATCAGCCCCAGCCGCGCCAGGATCAGCGCGCCCGAACATTGCGCCCCGATGATCTGCCGATCGGGGTACAGCCTGATCCGCGCCATCACCCCCGCATCCGCCGCCACCTCCCGCGTCCGCACCCCGCTGCCGATCAGCACGACATCCGCCTCCGTCGCAAATTCAAGCGGTTGCTGCACATCCACCCGCACGCCGTTCATCGACGTTAACCGCTCGCCCGGCCCGCACATCGCCGCCCGCCAACCCGGCACCCGGTTGAGCAGCGCCAGCGCGACGAAACTGTCCAACTCGTTGAACCCATCGAACGTCAAAACCGCAACCCGCATCGCCGCCTCTTCTAAAAGCCTTCGTCATTGCGAGCGCAGCGAAGCAATCCAGGGCGCGCCAGTGGATTGCTTCGCTGCGCTCGCAATGACTACATCCATAAAGGATGGGACAGCCCACCGCACGATCCGCTCGCGCGCAATTGGCTATGGTCAGAATTGCGGCCCGGACACCCCCGGCCCCAGCCTCTTGGGCTCCGGCCGTTCGGACCTCGATCCAGCCCCGTCCTCATCTCCGGCCCCGGCGTCCGGCTCCGGCCCAGCCCCGCCCGGCACCATCGTGCGCGTATAGTCGATCCGTATCCGCACCCAGCTGCCCACCATCGGCTTGCCGTTGACGCGCGGCGGCCGCACCAGGAATTGCCACGCCGCAAGCCTGACCGCCTTGGCAAAGCCCGACCCCATCGGCGATTCGCCCAATATCTGGCAGTTCTCGACATGATAATGGTCGATCGTCTTGCACGCGACCAGGCCATAGCCGCGCGGCGGCGCATTATTGGGCAGATAGGTCGACAGTTCCGCATGAGTCGGCCGCCGATACCATTCCGCCTCGAACAATTGCACGCCGCCCGGCCCTTCGCCCGGCCCGGCCACCGCCGCGCTGTCGCCCTTGCCCGCTCCGCCGCCCTGCGCCCCCTTGGGCATGTTGCCGATATCGGCCGACGCCATCTGCTCGCGATTGAGCGTCAGGAACGGAAAGGGCGATGGCGACTGCTCGGCGGGTTTTTCCACGGGCACCGGCGGGCGCACCACCGGATCGGCCTGTTTCTGCGGCGCAGCGTTGGTCTGCTCGCGCTTTTCCGCCTTCTCGGCCTTGGCCTGCGCCTGCTCGGTCTGCTTGCCCGTTTCCACGTCGAACGTCACCGGCAGGCGGTCGTCCTGCTTGGGCGGCTCCATGTTCGGCGACAGGGTGAACAGCGCCAGCAGCAGCAACAGGTTCAGCACCAGCGCGAACGCCATGCCGCCCGCGCGCTGCCGCACCTTGGCCCAGGGAATGGTGGGGATATTCAAATGCGACGACCGGTCCGGATAGTTTTGCGGGTCATGCCCAGACGGCGCGACACAGTCAACGCCGTAGGGCTTTAGCGCGGAGGCGCAAACACCAGCAAAACCGCTGGCGACCCGAAACGATCTCGGCTAGGTCGCGCCCATGCTCACGCGGCTCTACCAATGGACCCTGGCCAAGGCGGCGCATCGCCACGCCGAACGCTGGCTTTTCGCCATCAGCTTCATGGAATCGAGCTTCTTCCCGATCCCGCCGCACCCGCTGCTGGGCCTTATGTGCCTGGCCCGCCCGGACAAGGCGATCCGCTTCGGTTTCATCTGCACGCTGGCGTCCGTATTGGGCGGAATGCTCGGCTATGGCATCGGCCACTTCCTCTATGAAGCCGTCGGCCAGCAGATCCTCGAAGCCCTCGGCCTCGCCGCCAAATTCCCGGTCGCGGCCTGCTATCTGCGCGATTACGGGGCGGAAATCATCCTGATCAAGGGCGCGACGCCCATCCCGTTCAAGCTGATTACCATCACGGCAGGCTTTATCGGCCTGCCGCTCTTCACCTTCCTGTGGGCCAGCATCGTCAGCCGCGCCTTTCAGTTCATGTTGGTCGGCTTCCTGTTCTGGAAATTCGGACGGCCTATCAAGGCGTTCATCGAAAAATATCTCGCCTGGCTCTCCGCCCTGTTCCTCGTCCTCATCGTCGGCGGCTTCCTTGCAGCCTCGATGCTGACCGGCGGCGGCAAGAAGGACGATAAATGCAGCCACGCCACCATGGCGACGATCCGCTGACCACGCCCATGCGCGCGCTACTCGCCATCCTGTCCACCCGCCCCAAACTGGTCGCCCTGCTGGCCGGGTTCGTCTCCGCCACCGGCTTCGCCCCGCTCGACCTCTGGCCGCTCACCCTCGCCTGCCTCGCAATCCTGATCGTCCTGATCGAACACGCCCCCGACCGCCGCGCCGCCTTCACCCGCGGCTGGCTGTTCGGCCTGGGCCATTTCACTTGCGGCCTCAACTGGATCGCCCACGCCTTCACCTTCCAGGACTCGATGCCGCACTGGTTCGGCTATGGCGCGGTAATCCTGCTGTCGCTCTATCTGGCGGTCTATCCCGGCCTGGCGACCCTGGGCGCATGGTGGCTATCCCGTCACCCGGTGCTCCCGCGAAGGCGGGAGCCCAGCCCCGCCGCCTCGACTGGGTTCCCGCCTTCGCGGGAACACGCTGCGCCGATATTCCTCCCCCTCCTCCTAGCCGCCACCTGGCTCGCCACCGAATATCTCCGCGCCACCCTCTTCACCGGCTTCGCCTGGAACCCGCTCGGCGTCACGCTCCTCCCTACCGGCATGGCCATCGCAGCCACCCTGATCGGCACCTACGGCCTGGGCGCGCTCACCATCCTCGCCGCCGCCGCCCTCCTGCTCGCGCTGCGCCGCCAGTTCCGCCTCGCCGCCACGATCGCCGCCCCGCTGGCCGCCCTCGCCCTCTGGGGCATCCTCTCTCCCGCGCCCCAGACCCCGCCCGGCGCCCCGCGCATCCGCGTGGTCCAACCCAATATCGGCCAGGACGAAAAATACTCGCCGCAACTGGAACAGGCGCATTTCCGCACCCTCGCCACCCTGTCCGGCACGCCCCGCCCCGCCCCGCGCCTCATCTTCTGGCCCGAAGCCGCCATCCCCGCCTATCTCGACCTCGAACCCGAATGGCGCACCCGCCTCGCCAACCTGCTCAGCCCCGGCGACCTGCTGATGACCGGCGCAACCAAAGTCTATTTCAAACCCGATCCCGAAAGCCGCTTTGGCGAAACCAAGCTGGCGGGCGCCAACAACAGCCTCTTCATCGTCACCCCCGACGCTCGTCTGCTCGGCCGCTATGACAAGGCGCATCTGGTCCCCTATGGCGAATATCTGCCGATGCGCGCCTTCCTCCAGCCGCTGGGCCTTTCCCGCCTCGTGCCGGGCGACGCCGATTTCTGGCCTGGCCCCGGCCCGCAAAGCCTGCCCCTGCCCGCCACGCTGGGCCGCCCGGCGCTCAAGATGGGCGTGCAGATCTGTTACGAGATCATCTTCTCGGGCCATGTGGTCGACGCCGCCAACCGCCCCGCCTTCCTCTTCAACCCGTCCAACGACGCCTGGTTCGGCAGTTGGGGACCGGTCCAGCATCTCGCCCAAGCCCGCCTGCGCGCGATGGAGGAAGGCATCCCCATCATCCGCTCCACCCCCACCGGCGTCTCCGCGATCATCGACGCCCGCGGTCAGGTCGTTCACGCGCTCGGCCTCAATCGCGCCGGTTTCCTCGATTCCGGCCTGCCCTCCGCGCTCCCTCCCACGCTGTTTGCGCGGCTGGGCAATTGGGCCCCCGGCCTGCTGATGCTCATCCTGTTGGGCGCGGCCCTTGCGTCGCGTCGAGGCAAAAGCTAATAGGCACATAAAGTTTTCTTTATGTCCTTTCGTCCGTCAGCATCTTACGGGAGTCCTATGCGTAACCAATTCCTCTTCACCTCGGAATCCGTGTCCGAAGGCCATCCCGACAAGGTCGCTGACCAGATTTCCGACTCGATCGTCGATCTGTTCCTGTCGAAAGACCCCGAAGCCCGCATCGCCTGCGAAACGCTGACGACGACCCAACTGGTCGTCCTGGCCGGCGAAATCCGCTGCAAGGGCGTCTATGAAAATGGCGCCTGGGCGCCCGGCGCGCAGGAAGAAATCGAAGCCACCGTCCGCGAAACGGTCAAGCGCATCGGTTACGAGCAGGACGGCTTCCACTGGCAGACCTTCCGCTTCGAAAACAACCTCCACGGCCAGTCCGCCCACATCGCCCAGGGCGTCGATGAAAGCGGCAACAAGGATGAAGGCGCCGGCGATCAGGGCATCATGTTCGGCTATGCGTCGGACGAAACCCCCGACCTCATGCCCGCCACCCTTTATTACAGCCACAAGATCCTGGAACGCATGGCCGCCGACCGCCATGGCAAGGTCGTGGACTTCCTGGAACCCGACGCCAAGAGCCAGGTGACGCTGGAATATGTCAACGAAAAGCCGGTCCGCGCCACCGCGCTGGTCGTCTCGACCCAGCACGCCAAGGACATGGACAATGACGGAAGCCGCGCCAAGCTGCGCGATTACGTCAAGGGCGTCATGGCCGACATCCTGCCCGAAGGCTGGCTGCCCGGCGACGAAGCCATCTACGTCAACCCGACCGGCCTGTTCGAAATCGGCGGCCCCGACGGCGACGCTGGCCTGACCGGCCGCAAGATCATCGTGGACACTTATGGCGGCGCGTCGCCCCATGGCGGCGGCGCGTTCAGCGGCAAAGACCCGACCAAGGTCGACCGTTCGGCCGCCTACATCACCCGCTACCTTGCAAAGAACATCGTCGCCGCCGGTCTCGCCCGTCGCTGCACGATCCAGCTGAGCTACGCGATCGGCGTCGCCGAACCGCTCTCGCTCTATGTCGATCTGCACGGCACCGGCACGGTCGAAGCGTCCGCGATCGAAGCGGTCCTGCCGACTCTCGTCCGCCTGACCCCTAAGGGCATCCGCACCCATCTGGGCCTCAACAAGCCCATCTACCAGAAGACCGCCGCCTACGGCCATTTCGGCCGCACCCCCGACGGCGACTATTTCCCCTGGGAAAAGACCGACCTGGTCGATCAGCTCAAGGCCGCCCTGGCCTAACCCACCCCTCCCGCAAGCGGGAGGGGCAGCGAGACTTACGCGCAAAGCGCGTTAGTCGCAGCGGGGTGGGCAAGTCCGCACCAACAAAAAGGGCGCCCAAGCACCAGCCTGGGCGCCCTTTCTCATGCCCCCACCCCATCCCCGAACATGACAAAAAGTTCATTAGGAAAGCGCCCCGTCCCGGCGCATACAGCCCCTGTCGGGTTCGCCACCCCTGTCGGACCCGACAACCCTCCCTCCCCAAAGAGGCATCACATGACCAAGATGGTTGCCACCGCCCTCCTCGGCCTCACCCTGATCGTCGGCAGCGTCGCTCCGGCCTATGCCGCGCCATGCAAGGACGCGAAGGGCAAGTTCGTCAAATGCGCCCCCAAGCCGCCCGTCAAAAAGGCGCCCTGCAAGGATGCAAAGGGTCGTTTCATCAAGTGCAAATGACCTGACGAATGATGGCGGCGGGCGGCTTTCAGCCAGTCCCGCCGAAACATGCCGGCGTTCTCCTCGACGCCGTCACCAGCCCCTTGCCATGCCGCCCCTTCCCGACCTCCTCTGCACCGTGGAGCATCGGGGAGGGGCGATGGGCGTATGTCCAAAACCCCTACAGGCGCGACCCGCCCGCAATAGTCGCACGCCGCCGCCGACACCCTTGCCCCCACGGCCCCGCCCCGCTATCGGCGCTGCCCATGACAGCGCATAAATCCGGCGATCCCACGACCCTCAACCGCCTCTATGGCCGCCAGTCCGGGCACAAGCTGCGCCAAGGCCAGCAGGAACTGGTCGACACCCTCCTGCCCGCCATATCGGTGCCGGAAGAAGGCGAAATCACCGCCGCCAACCTCTTCGGCTACGACCGTCCGCTCCATTTCGAAATCGGCTTCGGCGGCGGCGAACATATGGCCCATCGCGCCGACATGCTGCCCGACCATGGCTTCATCGGCGCGGAGCCGTTCCTCAACGGCGTCGTCACCGCGCTCGGCCATGTCCGCGACGGCGCGCTCGGCAATGTCCGTCTCCACATGGGCGACGCATTGCAAGTCCTGTCCCGCATCCCCGACGGCGCGCTCAGCTTCGTCTATCTCCTCCATCCCGATCCCTGGCCCAAGGCGCGCCATGCCAAGCGCCGCATGATGAACCCCGGCCCGGTCGCGATGATCGCCCGCAAGCTCAAGCCCGGCGGCGAGTTTCGCTTCGGCACCGACCATCCGGTGTATCTGCGCTGGGCGCTGATGGTGATGAACGGCCATCCCGATTTCGAATGGCTGGCAAGCGACCCCAAGGATTTCCAGACCCGCCCCGGCGGCTGGCCCGAAACCCGCTACGAAGCCAAGGCCCGCCGCATCGGCCATGAAGTCTGGTATTTCCGCTACCGCCGCAACCCATATTGACCCCAACGTAGCGGAGGGCCGTCCTACCCCGCCGCCATAGGACTTGCCTCGATCCCCGATATGACCCACTGGCAACCATCCTTGCCATCAGCGGCGCTATAGAACGAAGATCGATCCATCATGTCCACGCATCAGGTCCACATCATCGGCGGCGGCCTCGCCGGATCGGAAGCCGCCTGGCAATTGGCGCAGGCCGGAATCCGCGTCCGCCTGTCCGAAATGCGCGGGACCGGAGACATGAGTCCCGCTCACCAGACCGATGGGCTGGCCGAACTGGTCTGCTCCAACAGCTTCCGCTCCGACGATGCGGACAAAAATGCCGTGGGCCTGCTCCATCAGGAAATGCGCCGCCTGGACTCGCTCATCATGGCGAGCGCCGAACCCGCCAAAGTGCCCGCCGGCTCCGCGCTCGCGGTCGATCGCCATGTCTTTTCGGGCGCCGTCACCCGCGCGCTCGCCGATCATCCCAATGTGGAGATCGTGCGCGAACGCATCGACACGCTGCCGAGCGACGGCCTGACCATCGTTGCCACCGGCCCGCTCACCGCCCCGGCGCTTGCCACCAGCATCGGCCAGGCCGCAGGCATGGAGCATCTCGCCTTCTTCGACGCGATCGCGCCGGTCGTCCATCATGACAGCATCGACACGGATCAATGCTGGATGGCGAACCGCTGGGACAAGATCGGCCCCGGCGGCGGCGAGGGCAAGGACTATATCAACTGCCCGATGGACAAGGACCAGTATCAGGCCTTCGTCCAGGGGCTGCTCGACGGCGAAAAGACCGAGTTCAAGGAATGGGAGGCCAGCACCCCCTATTTCGAAGGCTGCATGCCGATCGAAGTCATGGCGTCACGCGGTCCCGAAACCCTGCGACACGGCCCGATGAAGCCGATGGGCCTCGACAATCCCCGTACCGGGCGCTGGCCCTATGCCGTCGTCCAATTGCGGCAGGATAATGCCAGCGGCACGCTCTGGAACATGGTCGGTTTCCAGACCAAGCTGAAACATGGCGCGCAGGTCGAATTATTCCGCACCATCCCCGGCCTTCAGAATGCAGAGTTCGCTCGGCTCGGCGGCCTGCATCGCAACACCTTCATCCAAAGCCCCAAGCTGCTCGACCCGACCCTGCGCCTGAAAAGCGCCCCGCATATCCGTTTCGCCGGGCAGATGACCGGCTGCGAAGGCTATGTCGAAAGCGCTGCCATCGGCCTCATCGCCGGACGCTTCGCCGCCGCCGAACTGCTGGGCCACACCCTGACGCCGCCGCCCGCCGACACGGCGCTGGGCGCGCTGCTCGGTCATGTGACCGGCAATGTGGTGAGCGCCGACTATCAGCCGATGAACGTCAATTTCGGCCTGTTCCCGACACTGGACGACGTGAAGAAAAAACAGCGCAAAGAAGCCTACACCGCCCGCGCCCGCGCCTCCTTCGGCGCCTGGATGGGCGAGATGCAGATCGCCTGAACGGACTGTTGCCCGGCGCAGGCCGGGGTCCGGTTTCAAGGCCTGGACTGGACCCCGGCCTTCACCGGCGAACGGCTAGCGCTTCGACACCGCCCTACCGCCAAACAACCCCGTGCTCCCGCGAAAGCGGGAGCCCAGCTCCACCCTCGCAGCAGCACGCCAACTTAAGCGGCCTCCCATCAACACTTACACTTGGCCTTCACCGCCCGCTTGGGCGCTGTCGCAGCAAACTCCGCCGGGGTCAGCTTCCCATCCCTGTCCGCGTCCGCATCGCCGAACCGGTCCGCCGTCGCCACCGCCCATTCCTCGAACGACAGCAAATTGTCGCCATCCTTGTCCAGCGCCTTGAACGCCTTGGTGCGGCTGCCCATCATTTCGACCCGCGTGATCACGCCATCCCGGTTCCGGTCGTAGCGGGCAAAGCGCTTCTGCTCCCGGCTTTGCGGGCTGGCCTCGCCCGGCATCGGCGGCGCATCGCCCACCGCATCGGGATCGCCTTCGGGCAGGCTCTCTACTTCCGGCGGCGGCGGTGGCGCGGAAGCCAATTGCGGCACCGGCGCATTGTCCGCCCGCCCCTGCCACCAGAACAGCCCGCCCGCGACCAGCAGCAGCGCCGCCATGCCGCCCGCCAGCAATCGCCCCATGCCTGCCCTCCTCCGACCGTGGAGCGCCAGCCTATCCCGATCGCCTAGCGCCCGACAAGCGCGATCCGCAACAACTGCCACGCCAGCGCGCGCGGCATTCCCATCGGCGCGCCCCGCCCCGCCATCACATCCTGCCGTGCCAGGGTGAAGGCGATCCGCAACGGCTTCCACGCCCGCGGCCACGTCATCGGCCCGACCGGCGCGATCTCCCGCGCCAGCGCCAAGGCGGCCTCCGCCAGCGCCGTGTCCCCGACATGCCCCGCCAAATCCCACAACGCCCAAAGCTGCCCCGCCGCCGCCAGCCAGTCCGGTACATCGCCCGCATCGGCCAGCGCCCGAAACAGCCCGCCACCGCGCCCGATCGCATAGGTGCGCAAACCCTCGACATCGATCTCCGGCTCGACCACCAGCACTTCCCAGCCGTCGATCATCGCCACCAGCCCCGGCGCAGCCATCGCGCCCGTCGCCCGCATCGCATCGACCACCGGCTCGCCCTGCCCCTTGATCCCGGCCGCGTCCTCGATGACGTCATTCCACCAGGCGAGCCGCATCTGCCCGATCATTGGCTCGCGCGTCGTCCGCGCCACCTTCGCCAGCCGCGCATCGAACGCCCACAGCGCACGATGCCGCTCCACCTGCCCGCCACCCGCATGGGCCGCCAGCAACAACGCCAGCGGCGGCAACACGTCATCATCCAGCCGCGCTACGACGGGGGCTACGCGGGTTATCGGTCCTTTAACCATCTTCCTCATACACATTCTAACGAGTGCGCCTGCATAGGCGAAAAGGCTGCCCGTCCCATAACCGGGATATCGGGCGCGACATGGGTGATTGCGGGCAAATGGGCAAGACAAAGGATCAGCAGTTGCGCTTTCTGGCGCGGTTATTGCGTAGTCAGGCAGGTAATACGCTCGCCATCATGGCGATTGCGCTGATCCCGCTGGCGGGCATGATCGGCGGCGGCCTCGACATGAGCCGGGGCTATCTGGCCAAGACCCGATTGCAAAATGCCTGCGACGCCGGCGTGCTCGCGGGGCGAAAGGTGATGGCGACCAAGGGCGTGATCGACGACGCCGTGCGGACGGAGGTTCGCAAATATACGCTGTTCAACTTTCCCAACGGCTATCTGGGCACGACGCTCGCCAACGGCGACATCAACCCGACGCTCGGCGCGAACGAGCAGATCGACCTGACGCTGACGACGACCGTGCCGACGGCGGTGATGAAGATGTTCGGCAAGAACACGATCGCCATCAACGCGACATGCAGCGCGCGCAACGACTATACCAATATCGACATCATGCTGGTGCTGGACACCACGGGGTCGATGGCTTGTCTGCCCAGCATGGATACCGGCACTTGCGGCACTTATGCCAATGCCAGTTACGTCACGACCAACCTGCCGCTGATTGGCAAGACGCTGCGCTATGTTCAGGAAAATAGCGGCGGATCACGCATGGCAGGCCTGCGCAGCGCTCTGTCTACGCTGCAAACGCAGATGGCCACCATCGAAAGCCAGATGAATTTGAGTGACGCGAGTAAGCGTAAACGCGTGCGCTGGGCGATTATCCCGTTTTCGCAAATGGTCAATCCGGGTTTTAGCACCGACGCCGCGGGCGCCACGATGCAAAGCCGCAATCCTTCTTGGTTCAATACCAGCGGCACGTATCGTACACAAAGCTGTTTTTTCGGCTGGTGCACCACAAATAATAATACGGTCAATCATGATACTAACTGGGTTAATAACACGTGGGATGGGTGCGTCGAGGAACTGGCGACTAGCAACAGCATAACATCGACGTCCAGCACGATTCCCGCGACCGCCTATGACATGCTGTATGACACCAAGCCGTCTGCCAGCACGTCACGCTTCGTCATGGCCGATCCGGCTGCGGTGGGCGCCAATGCACTTCAAGGCACCGGGCCGCAATATGCTTGTCCAAAGGCCATGAGCGAGTTCAAGCAAATGAATGCGACGGACTTCAACAACTATTTCGCGGCAAACCGTGGGTTCGTTGCTAATGGCGGCACTTATCTCGACCTCGGCCTGTTGTGGGCAGCGCGCCTTCTATCGCGCACAGGCAACTGGGCGAGCGATAACCCTAAATCCTTCAATACCTTCCCGGTGTCGCGCTACCTGATTTTCATGACAGACGGCAATATGGACACCGGCAACTCGGCCTACAGCGCCTATGCTCAGGAATATCTGTGGAAGCGGATCGCCGCTGACGGAACAACTGGCACAAACATCGCCAATCATACCGCGCGGATGTTGCTAACCTGCAATGCCATCAAAAATATGGGCGTGAAAATCTACACCATTTCCTTCAGTCTCGGCTCCACGCTCAGCGACGACCTCATCGACTGTTCGTCTTCCACCAATTCCGACACGCCCGAATTTGCGTACAAGGCCGACAGCAGCAGCCAGTTGAACGACGTGTTCCGCAACATCGGCGAGAATATCGGGTCGCTGAGGCTGTCGCGATGAACCGCTTCACCTATGGGTGCGGCCATTTGGTCCGCGATAGACGGGGCGCGTCCGTTCCTGAATTTGCGCTGATATTGATCCCCTTGTGCCTGCTCATCCTTGGCGGTCTGGATATGGGATATCAGATTTACGTCCGGTCGGTGCTGCTTGGCGCTATGGAACGCGCAACGCGGCTCGCCACCCTTCAAACTGTTGATAATACAGCGGTCGAGAGCGACATCGAAGCTACCATCAAGGGCATTGCTCCCAATGCAACCGTCACCACGACAAAAGGAAGTTTCAACGCCTACAGCAATATCAACACCATGGAGCGGCTGACGAAAGACACCAATGGCAATAACGTCCTCGACAGTGGCGATTGCTGGGAAGATATCGACGATAATGGCATCCGCAATATTGTGGTCAGCGGCAAGGCTGGGAGCATCGGCGGCGCCGATGATATCGTGCGCTATGAAACGACGGTCACCTATAAGCGCATATTGCCGATCTGGCGCGTCATCGGAATGGGCGATACCGTCACTATGACGGCCAACACCCTAACGAAACGACAGCCCTATGAAAAACAGGATCCGGTGGTGCCAAAATGCAAAGCATGATCCATAGCTTGCGCAAGGGGCTCCGTGGACACACTCGTTCAGCCCTAACCGATCAGTCGGGAGTCTCTGCGGTCGAATTTGCGCTCGGGCTGCCGGTATTGATCGCATTGACGATGGGCGGGGCGGAAGCAGCGAACATGGCGTACACGTCCCAGCAACTGGGCGACATTGCAACCATGACCGCCGACAGCGTAGGTCGCGTCAAGGAGTTTATCAATAATGGCACCGTCACCGACATATTGACCGCGATGAAAACCATCAGCGACAGGATCGATCTGCGCAATCGCGGGCGCATTATCGTATCGAGCATACAGCCCACAACCGACAATTCTGGGAACGTCACCGACCAGAAACTGCGCTGGCAACGCTGTGCCGGTGCGTTGGTTAAATCATCTGCCTATAGTTCCACAGAGGGCGCTACGCTGGGCGCGGATGGCATCGTGATCTCGAGCACCCGGAAGATTGCTGCGTCCAAAGACAATGAGATGATCTTTGTGGAGATATATTATACCTACAAGCCATTAATATCATCCGCCTTTCTGGGGACGCCACAACTATCGGCAGTCGCTGCGATGAGCGTGCGCGAACGGTCGAACAACGATATTGGTGCAGGCGGCACCAATTCTCCCTGCTCGACATATACGGCCTGATCCGCCCAGACGGACGGATGCGAAGGACCACGTGCGACGCATTACTCGCCGTCTCGCCTCCCCTCGCATGAAAAAAGCGCTGTCGGTTCCGACAGCGCTTTTGCCCAGTTGAGTACTACCGCGCCATCCTAGGCGCGGCAGCAAATTTATTTATAACAAACCTTCTTCGCCGCCGCGACGACGCGGCTTGCGTCGATCAGGGCCGCCTTTTCCAGGTTCGCGGCATAGGGCAGCGGCACGTCTTCGTTGGTGACGCGCAGCACCGGGGCGTCGAGATCGTCGAAGCCCTGCTCCATCACCACCGCGGCGATTTCCGACGCGATCGAGCAGGTCGGCCAGCCTTCTTCCACCACTACCAGGCGGTTGGTCTTCTTCAGGCTCTCCAGAACCGTCGCGGTGTCGAGCGGGCGCAGCGTGCGCAGGTCGATCACTTCGGCCTCGATCCCCTCGCCCGCCAGCGTCTCCGCCGCGTCGAGCGCCAGGCCCACGCCGATCGAATAGCTGACCAGCGTCACGTCCTTGCCTTCGCGCATGATCCGCGCCTTGCCGATCGGCAGGACGTAATCGTCCAGCTTGGGCACGTCGAAACTGCGGCCGTAGAGCAGCTCATTCTCCAGGAACACGACCGGGTCGGTCGATCGGATCGCGGCCTTGAGCAGACCCTTGGCATCGGCCGCATCATAGGGCGCGATAACGATCAGGCCGGGAACCGAGGCATACCAGGGACCGTAATTCTGGCTGTGCTGCGCGCCGACGCGGCTGGCCGCGCCGTTGGGACCGCGGAACACGATCGGGCAGCGCATCTGGCCGCCGGACATATAATTGGTCTTGGCCGCCGAGTTGATGATGTGGTCGATCGCCTGCATGGCGAAGTTGAACGTCATGAACTCCACGATCGGGCGCAGGCCGCCCATCGCTGCGCCCGTGCCGATACCGGCAAAGCCATATTCGGTGATCGGCGTGTCGATGACACGCTTGTCGCCAAACTCGTCCAGCAGGCCTTGGGTGACCTTGTACGCGCCCTGATATTCCGCGACTTCCTCGCCCATCACGAAGACGCGTTCGTCCTTGCGCATTTCTTCGGCCATGGCGTCGCGCAGCGCTTCGCGCACGGTCGTCTTGACGAACTCGGTGCCTTCGGGAATCGCCGGATCCTGGACGGACGCCTTGCTCTCGCTGGCCAGCTTGGACGTGCCGCTCTCGGCCTTCTTGGGCGCGTCGGGTGCAGCGTCGGACTTGGACGCTTCCTTGGCTTGCGCCTTTGGCGCCTCGTCGGCCTTCGGCGCTGGCGCGGCGTCTTCGCCGCCTTCGCCCGCCATTTCGGCGATCACGGTGCCGACCTTCACCCCTTCGGTGCCCTCGGCGATCATGATCTTGCCGATCTTGCCTTCATCGACGGCCTCGAATTCCATCGTCGCCTTGTCGGTCTCGATCTCGGCCAGGATATCGCCGGACTTGACGTCATCGCCTTCCTTCACCAGCCACTTGGCCAGCGTGCCCTCTTCCATCGTCGGCGAGAGCGCCGGCATCTTGATTACGATACCCATTAATATTGCTCCACCAGCACGTCGGTATAGAGTTCGGACATTTCAGGTTCGGGTGAGGTTTCCGCGAAATCGGCCGCTTCGGCCACGGTCTTGCGGATAGCCTGGTCGATACCCTTGATGTCGTCCTCGCTGACGCCGGCCTCGATCAGATATTTCTTCACGCCTTCGATCGGGTCGGACTTGTCGCGCATCGCCTGCACTTCCTCGCGCGACCGGTACTTCGCCGGATCGGACATGGAGTGACCGCGATAGCGATAGGTCTTCATTTCCAGCAGGATCGGACCATTGCCCTCCTGCACCCATTTCAGCGCTTCCTCGGTCGCGCCGCGTACGGCCAGCACGTCCATGCCGTTGACCTGCAGGCCGGGGATGCGGAAGCTTTCGCCGCGGCGATACAACTGGTCTTCCGCCGAAGAACGATTGACGCTGGTGCCCATGGCATACTGGTTGTTCTCGATCACGAAAATGATCGGCAGCTTCCACAGTTCGGCCATGTTGAACAATTCATAGACCTGGCCCTGGTTGGCCGCGCCGTCACCGAAATAGGCGACGCACACGCCGCCATCGCCATTATATTTGTGGGCGAAGCCCAGCCCCGCGCCCAGCGACACCTGCGCGCCGACGATGCCATGGCCGCCGAAGAATTTATGTTCGACGCTGAACATATGCATCGAACCGCCCTTGCCGCGCGAGATACCCGCTTCGCGGCCGGTCAGTTCGGCCATGATGACATTGGGGTCGATGCCATAGGCGAGCATATGCCCATGGTCGCGATAGCCGGTGATGACGCTGTCCTTGCCGGGCTTCAAGGCCGACTGGATGCCCACCGCGACCGCTTCCTGGCCGATATAGAGGTGGCAGAAGCCGCCGATCAGGCCCAGGCCGTACAGCTGGCCGGCCTTTTCCTCGAAGCGGCGGATGAGGACCATCTGCCGATAGAATTCCAGCAGCTCGTCCTTGCTGGCCTTGTAATCCGTCGGGGTCTGCGGGCGAGGCCGGTTATGGTCCGCGCCGGCGGCGGGTGCAGCCGCCTTTGCCGTTGCGCGTGAAGGACGCGGCGTCGTTGGTTTCGCCAAGGCTCTTATCCTTTTGCGTGGGGTAGGATGGAAGGAGGGCCGATATAGCGGCAGAGTTGCATATATTGCAACGGCGGACCCCACGGAATCCGGGAAGAATCAATAGCCGCGGGATAAAATTGATCGCCTATCGGCCCAGTCGAAAAAACGACGCGTCGACAAAGCATCATTGTTGCCAGGATCGCTTTTCCGACGCAAAATCCTTGCGTCCTTCATATCGCGCAAGGCTTAGTTGAGCGGAACGACGACTTCATCATGATGGATCACGCCCAATTGGCGGCGGATCAATTCGTCCGAAAGATCGGGATCAACGCGGCGCGGGTTGAGCAGGTCGACCCGGTTATGCAATTCGGCGCGCGCTTCCTGCACCTGCTTCAGTTCGGTCTTCGCGGCGCGCAGCTGGCGCGTATAGTCGCCCCACGCCAACACCCCGTTCGATCCCAGCACGACATAGCCAGCGAAGAACAACAGCAACAGCAGTGCGATAGCCGGACCGATGGCCGACCAGATCAGAAGACGAAGTTTAGCGATGTGCGCCATAACCCTGATAAATCACAGGAAAAGGTTGGCCGCAAGCGAAAAATGCGGAACTTGCGGCCAACCGAATCCAAAGGGCATCAGCGGAAGATCGAGCGCCCGGCATAGACGGCAACGTCGCCCAGCTCTTCTTCGATGCGGATCAGCTGATTATATTTGGCAAGCCGGTCGGAACGGGCCAGCGACCCTGTCTTGATCTGCCCGCAATTGGTCGCGACGGCCAGGTCGGCGATGGTGTAATCCTCCGTCTCTCCCGACCGGTGCGACATCACCGCGGTGTAACGCGCGCGATGCGCCATATCGACCGCCGCCAGCGTCTCGGTCAGCGTGCCGATCTGGTTGACCTTGACCAGCAGCGAGTTCGCCAGCCCCTTGCCGATGCCCATCGACAGGCGCTTGGGGTTGGTGACGAACAGGTCGTCGCCCACCAGCTGGACCTTGTCGCCGATCTTGTCGGTCAGAGCTTTCCAGCCTTCGAAATCATCCTCGCTCATGCCGTCTTCGATCGACTTGATCGGATAGTCGGCAGTCAGTGCAGCCAGATAGTCGGCCATTTCGACCGGGGTCAGCGACAGGCCTTCGCCCGAAATCTCATACCGGCCGTTCTTGAAGAACTCAGTCGCGGCGCAGTCCAGCGCCAGCACGACATCGTCGCCCGGCGTGTAACCGGCCTTCTCGATGCTCGCCAGGATGAAGTCCAGCGCGTCGCGGGTCGATGCGATATTGGGCGCGAAACCGCCCTCGTCGCCGACCGATGTCGCCAGCCCCTTGTCATGCAGGCCTTTTTTCAGCGTGTGGAAGATTTCCGATCCGATCCGCACCGCGTCGGCGATGCTGTCCGCCCCGACGGGCATGATCATGAATTCCTGGAAGTCGATCGGATTGTCGGCATGTTCGCCGCCATTGATGATGTTCATCATCGGCACCGGCAGAACATGGGCCGACACGCCGCCGACATAGCGATAGAGCGGCAGGCCGCGCGCATCGGCCGCGGCCTTGGCGGTGGCGAGCGATACGCCCAGGATCGCGTTGGCGCCCAGGCGCGACTTGTTGTCCGTGCCGTCGAGCGCGATCATCGCAGCATCGACTTCGCCTTGGTCTTCCGCATCGATACCGATCAGCTGCTCGGCAATCTCGTCATTGACGGCGGCGACGGCGGCCAGAACGCCCTTGCCCAGATATTTGGTGGCGTCGCCATCGCGCTTCTCCACCGCTTCATAGGCGCCGGTCGATGCGCCCGAAGGAACGGCGGCGCGGCCGAAGCTGCCATCTTCCAGCATGACGTCGACTTCGACGGTGGGGTTGCCACGGCTGTCCAGAATCTGGCGGGCGTGAATATCGAGAATGGCGGTCATGATCGCTCCTGCACTTAGCGTCGTAACGGGCGGCTTGCGGCCGGGGAATGCGCGCTCCGCTTAGCCAGCGCCTCCCCCTTGGCAATGCGGGGCTTGCGCGCGAGCGAAAAATGCCGATGGTCGAAAATGTAACGGCAACGGAACTGTAGGCCGCCGCGATGCATTTGTGGGATGATGCCCGCTGGCCTTCATGGCCGCCATGCCGAATTCAAGAGGGAGATTTAGACCATGGCCGACACACCGGGAACCCCGCCGATCAAGCGCGTGAAGAAGACCGCCGCCGTCAAGCCGGTCAAGGCGAAGGCCGCCAAGTCGGCGATCGCGACGCCATCCACCTCGCCAGCCGCGCCGCTCAAGACGGCCGCCACGCGCAAGGCGCCGACCGTGAAAGCAGGCAATGGCGCCGCCTCGCAAAGCTGGACCGCGCAGATCGCCCCGATCAAGGCGCAGGCCGAAAAGGCAGCGAAGGTTGCGACCGACAAGTTTAACTCCGTCGATTGGAAAGCGCATATCGACCCGATCAAGGAACAGGCAGGCAAGACTGCCAAGTCCGCCGCTGGCGTCGCCAAAGACAAGACCGGCACCGCGATGCAGAGCCTGGCAAAGCTGATCGCCGATACCGCAGGGACGGTCGACGCTAAACTCGGCCCGCAATATGGCGACTATGCGCGCCAGGCCGCGGAATCGGTGGCTGGTGCCGCCGACACGCTTGACGCCAAGGATGTCGAACAGTTGCTGGGCGAAGCGCGCGACTTCGTGCGCAAAAGCCCGGCGGTGGCGATCGGTGCGGCGGCCGTGGTCGGCTTCGTGCTGATGCGCCTCGCCAAGGGGTCGGACGACAAGGCCTGATGCCGAACAGCATTTCCTGACCGACGCATGATCCTGCACGGCGGGACGGAGGCCCAATTGACAGACGATCCAACGGATACGGCGGTGACGCCGCACACCGATGGGCAGCCCGATGGCGCGCCCGTGAACGATGCGCCTAGCAGAGAAAGCGTGAAAGAGGTGTTGGCGCGCCTCTACGCCGATGGTCGCGCCTATGCCGCTGCCGAAGTCGACAAGCAGAAACTGCGCGTCGGCATAGTCGGCGCAGGCATCCGCAATGCCGCGATCTTCGGCGCCGTGGCGCTGATGTTGGCCTTTGCCAGCATCGTCGCGTTGCTGGTGGGGCTGACCATCTCCCTGTCGCAGTTGATCGCCCCCATCTGGGCCACGCTGATTGTCGTGGGCGGCGCGTTGTTCTTGGTGCTCCTCCTGCTGCTCGCGGCCAAGGGATGCATCACCCGGATGAAGAAGGCGATTACGCCATGAATTTGGAAACCCGGTATCGCGAAGCCTGCGAACGCGCGGACGCCGCCCGTGGCCGCTTCCAATTGACAAGTGAACAGGCCAAAGCGCGCGTCTCCCCTGCGCGGCTTAAGCAGGACGTGAAGGTCAAGGCCAGCGGCATCGTAAAGAACGGCGCAGCCCGGTTGGGGTCCAAAGTGCAACAGCGCCCGGTCGCCGTCGGCGCAGCGGCAACCGCCTTAGGGCTATTTTTGGCGCGGCGTCCGCTGACGGCACTTTTCCGTCGGCTATACGTTCGCTTCCAGGACACCCAGACAGACAATTCGGAGAATGACGATGGCTGACATTCGCGCTCAACTGAACCGCGCTCGCGAAGCGGCGAACGACGCTGCCGCGACCGCGACCGACCGGATCAAGGACACGAGCGGAAAGGCGCGCGAAAGCGCTGGCGAGCTGATCCAGACCAGCCGTGACAAGGCTAGCGAAGCCTATGGCGAAGCCCGCGACAAGACCCAGCGTGCCGCCACGCGCGCTAATGAAATCGTCCAGCAGCATCCGATAATCGCCGTCGCTGGCGCGGTTGCCGTGGGCGCTGCGGTCGCCTGGATGTTCCCCAAGAGCCGCGCCGCGATGAAGGCGCTGCCGGGTCTGGCCGCCACCGCCGGTTCGCGCGTGCTGGAAGCCGCCATCGCTGCCCGCTCGGTCGCCGCGGAAAGTGCCCAGACGGTCAAGCAAAGCGCCACGGAAGCCTACCACGCTGCCGGCGACGCAGCATCGGACGCGCGTGACAGCGTCGCCGCCGCCGATCTGCCGGCCAAGGCGTCGAAGCTGGCCGACGAAGTGACCGCGCTGGTCGCGGCCAAGGTCGATGCGCTGAGCGACGCGATCAAGGCACGATTGCCCAAAAACTGATGACGATTGCGGCATATGCAATCGCTATGCCGCCCTGCTCTTCTTGGCGTATCGTGGTGACGATGCTAAGGCACCACGATACACCAAAGGAGAATAGATAACGCCATGAGCAAAATGCATCTGGTGATGGGTGGTCGCGTGACCGATCCGCAGACCCTCGAATTTCAGGATCTCAGCAAAGTCGACTTGGTCGGCGTATTTCCCGATTATGCGTCGGCTGAAAAAGCCTGGCGCGGCGCAGCGCAGCGTACGGTGGACGACGCAGAAATGCGCTATGTGATCGTACACCTGCATCGCCTGCTCGAACCCGAACTGCCCGGCGTATAATAGCGCTTACTGTTCCCCGGCGAAGGCCGGGGTCCAGACCCGCACACCCCGGCCTTCGCCGGGAAACATCTTATCAATGCACCGCGCGCGGCTTCTTGCGGAATCGCCACCGCAGCAGCGGCCGGGTCATCGCCAGCCCGACCAGGAAGCCGCCGATATGCGCAGCGATCGCGATCTGGCCCAGTTCGCTCATGCCCGCGCCACTCGCCAGCCCGATCATCAGTTGCACTGCGATCCATCCCCCCGCCAGCCATAATAGCCGCACGACATTGGCAGACAGCGGCCCGATCGCGCGAACCTGTTGCTGGCTGTAGAGCAGCGCATAGGGCGCGATGATCGCGGAAATCGCGCCGCTCGCGCCGACCATCGGGTTGGTCGACCCCGGATCGATCACCCATTGCGCCAGGCACGCGCCATACGCACCCACTACATAGAGCAACAACGTGCCGCCCCAGCCCAGTACATGCTCCACCTGCCGCCCGCAAAAGATCAGCATCAGCAGGTTGAAGCCGATATGCATCCATCCGGCATGAATGAGCGTGCAACTGAGCGGCGTCAGCCAGGCAGGCACCGCCGCCATGCCATCCAGAAGTGCCGGATCGCCCAGCCGCGCAGGCATGAAACCGCCGATCACGGCCGCCTCGTCGATCCGTCCTGTCAGATACAGCAACAGAAAAGCGGCGAAGGTGATCGCCGCTATCCCATTGGTCAATCGGCCTGCCGGCAATTTCACGGTCAGATGAAATCGATCTTGTCGACCTGGTAGAATTTGTCGCCCGACGGCACCGACACTTCCACATCTTCGCCGACGGTACGGCCGATCAGTGCGCGGCCCAGCGGGCTGTTATAGCTGATCATGCCCAGCTTGGCGTCCGCCTCGGCCTGGCCCACGATCTGATATTTGACCGGCTTGTCGTCTTCGTCCAGCAACGTCACCGTCGCGCCGAACACGATCTTGTCGCCCGACAACGTCGCCGGATCGATCACCTGCGCGCGGGACAGCTTGTCCTCCAGGTCGTTGATCGTCGCTTCGACCTGGCCCTGCCGTTCCTTGGCAGCGTGATATTCCGCATTTTCCGACAAGTCGCCATGCGCGCGCGCTTCTTCGATGGCGTCCACGATCAGTGGCCGCTCGGCTTTCAGTTCGCGGAGCTGCGCGTTGAGCTTGTCATAGCCCATCTGCAGCATCGGCATCTTCTCGACCGTCGCCATTATCGTAAATCCTTCGTCAAAACTTCCCTTCGGCGACCCGAACGTCGGGCCGCCCGCAGCATGTGTCCTTGTGCAGGGTATCAGGCGTGCGACAGGGGATAATAGGACTGGAGCGAGCGCACTTCAAGGGGATGTCCCCGTAAAGCCTCGATCGCATCGGCCGCAGCGACGCTGGCGGCCGCCGTGGTGAAGCTCGCCACCTTCTGACGCAGCGCGCTGGTGCGGATCGCCTTGCTGTCCTTGAGCGACTGCCAGCCCTCGGTCGTGTTGAAGATCAACTGCACATCGCCGTCGGTGATCTTGTCCACGATATGCGGCCGGCCTTCGGCGACCTTGTTCACCTTTTCCACCGCGATACCGTGCGCGACCAGATAGTCCGCCGTGCCGCCGGTTGCGATCAGCTTGAACCCCATGTCCACCAGCTTGCGCGCGGCAGGCAGGATCACCGGCTTGTCGCTGTCCTTGAGCGAGATGAAGACCGTGCCGGACGTCGGCAATAGGGTTCCCGCGCCGATCTGCGCCTTGGCAAAAGCGATCGCGAAATTGCTGTCGATCCCCATGACTTCGCCCGTGCTTTTCATTTCCGGCGACAGCACCGGATCGACGCCCGGGAAGCGACCGAAGGGGAAGACGGCTTCCTTCACCGCCACATGGTCGATCGCATTGCGGTCGATCCTGGGCAGATCCTTGATCTTTTCCCCAGCCATCACGCGGCTGGCGATCTTGGCGATGGGCGTGCCGATCGCCTTGGCGACGAAGGGCACGGTGCGGCTGGCGCGCGGATTGACCTCGATCAAATAGACGACGCCATCCTTCACCGCGAACTGGATGTTCATCAGGCCGCGCACCGACAGGGCGTGGGCCAGCACTTCGGTCTGCCGTTCGATCTCGGCGATGATCTCGTCCGACAGGCTGTAGGGCGGCAGCGAACAGGCGCTATCACCGGAGTGCACGCCCGCTTCCTCGATATGCTGCAACACGCCCGCCACGACCACATCGTCGCCATCGCACAGCGCATCGACATCGACCTCGATCGCGTCGCGCAGATATTGGTCGATCAGCACCGGAGAATCGCCCGACACCTTGACCGCGGTGGTGATATATTCCTCCAGCTGCGCCTGGCCGTCGACAATCTCCATCGCCCGGCCGCCCAGCACATAGCTCGGCCGCATCAGCACCGGATAGCCGATCCGGTTGGCGACCGCGATCGCCTCTTCCCGGCTGCGCGCGATACCGTTGGCGGGCTGGCGCAGTTTCAGCTTGTCGATCAGCGCCGCGAAGCGCTCGCGATCCTCGGCCAGGTCGATCGCGTCCGGCGACGTACCCAGGATCGGGATACCCGCATCTTCCAGCGCCTGCGCCAGCTTGAGCGGCGTCTGCCCGCCAAACTGCACGATCACGCCTTTGAGCGTCCCGTTCGACATTTCGACGTTCAGGATTTCCAGCACGTCCTCGGCCGTCAGCGGCTCGAAATAGAGGCGGTCCGACGTGTCGTAATCGGTCGACACCGTCTCAGGATTGCAGTTGATCATGATGGTTTCATAGCCGACTTCGCTCAGCGCGAAGCAGGCATGGACGCAGCAATAGTCGAACTCGATCCCCTGCCCGATCCGGTTCGGCCCGCCACCCAGGATCACCACCTTTTCGCGGCTCGTGGGCGCGGATTCATTCTCCGCCTCGCCAAAGATCGGCGCTTCATAGGTCGAATACATGTACGGCGTCTTCGCCTCGAACTCGGCGGCGCAAGTGTCGATGCGCTTGAACACCGGCCGCACGCCCAGCTTGTGGCGCAGCTTGCGGACTTCATCCTCGGTCACGCCGCCGGTCATCGCTTTGACCGCTTCATGGATCAGGCCGCTACCGCGAGCGATGCTGCGTTCCATGCCGCGCAGATTGGCGGATTTTAGCGCCAGCCAGGCAAGCCGCTTGTCCGAAAAGCCCATGGCTTTCAGGCGGCGCATCCCGTCCGCATCCTGCGGCAGGCCGTTTTCCAGCACTTCGCCTTCCGCGTCCACGATTTCCTTGATCCGTTCCAGGAACCAGGGATCGAACTTTGCGATATTGTGGATTTCTTGGACGCTCAGGCCTTCGCGCAGCGCTTGCGCCGCGACCAGCAGCCGGTCGGGCGTCGGCTGCGCCAGCGCGGCGATGATATCGTCCTTGGGCGCGCCGACCAGATGATCGACCTGGTTGAAACCGCTCAGCCCGGTTTCCAGACCGCGCAGCGCCTTCTGCATCAACTCATGGATATTCCGGCCGATCGCCATGACTTCGCCGACGGACTTCATCGCCGTGCCCAGCAACGGCTCGGCGCCCTTGAACTTTTCGAACGCGAAGCGCGGGATTTTGGTCACGACATAGTCGATCGTCGGCTCAAACGACGCCGGCGTCGCGCCGGTGATGTCGTTCGTGATCTCGTCCAGCGTGTAGCCGACCGCCAGCTTGGCCGCGACCTTGGCGATCGGGAAGCCGGTCGCTTTCGACGCCAGCGCGGACGAGCGCGACACGCGCGGGTTCATCTCGATCACGACCAGGCGGCCGTCCTTGGGATTGACCGCGAACTGGACGTTGGATCCGCCTGTTTCGACGCCGATTTCCCGCAATACCGCGATCGAAGCGTTGCGCATGATCTGATATTCCTTGTCGGTCAGCGTCAGCGCTGGAGCGACCGTAATGCTGTCCCCGGTATGCACGCCCATCGGATCGACATTCTCGATCGAACAGATGATGATGCAATTGTCGTTGCGGTCGCGCACGACCTCCATCTCATATTCCTTCCAACCGAGGAGGGACTCCTCGATCAGCACCTCGGTCGTGGGCGACGCATCCAGCCCGCCGCGCACGATCGTCATGAACTCGTCGCGATTATAGGCGATGCCGCCGCCGGTGCCGCCCATGGTGAAGCTGGGCCGGATGATCGATGGCAGGCCGGTGAACTCCAGCCCCTCCAGCGCCTCTTCCATCGTATGCGCAATGCGCGAGCGGGCCGATTCCAGTCCGATCTTGTCCATCGCGTCGCGGAACTTGATCCGGTCCTCCGCCTTGTCGATCGCTTCGGCGTCGGCACCGATCATCTGCACGCCGAACTTCTCCAGCGTGCCGTCGTTGAAAAGCGCCAGCGCCGTGTTGAGCGCCGTCTGCCCGCCCATGGTCGGCAGCACCGCGTCCGGCCGCTCCTTCTCGATGATCTTCGCCACAATCTCCGGCGTGATCGGCTCGACATAGGTCGCGTCGGCAAATTCCGGATCGGTCATGATCGTAGCCGGGTTGGAATTGACCAGGATGATGCGATAGCCCTCTTCCTTGAGCGCCTTCACCGCCTGCGTGCCCGAATAATCGAACTCGCACGCCTGGCCGATGATGATCGGGCCAGCGCCGATGATGAGGATGGAAGAGATGTCGGTTCTTTTAGGCATTGACTGTAACGCTCCAAAGCCCTCTCCCTTGAGGGAGAGGGTTGGGTGAGGGTGTGAAACGGTGGCGGAAAAGCGCTTGACCAGCACCGCGCGAAAGCTGCGCGGTGAACCGACCGAAGCGGAAAAATCTCTTTGGGTGCGATTGCGGGCCAGTCAGATCGATGGCTTCAAATTCGTCCGGCAATTCCCCATCGGCCCGCATGTGGTCGACTTTGCCTGCCGCAGCGCGAAACTCGTCGTTGAACTGGATGGCGGACAGCACGCGACCAGCGAAACGGACGCCCCGCGCACAGCGCTCATCGAAGCCCATGGCTATCATTTGATCCGCTTCTGGAACCACGACGTTTTGTCCAATATGGAAGGCGTCCTGGAAACGATCCGGTCCGAACTGTATCTCGCCAGAAACCTTCTCCCTTGAGGGAGAAGGATACGAAGCCTTGCCAGCGTGCTGGCTAGGCGAAGTTGGATGGGGATGTGGTGCGACGACTGCATATTCCATCAGCGCAGTCCCCCCTCACCCCGACCCTCTCCCCGCAGGGGAGAGGGGGAAGAAAAGCGACGCGAACTCAATGCACCGCCCCCGTCTGCGCCTCGCACCCCCAACCGTCATATTCGACGCCGCAGAGGATTTCGATCTGAAGGCATTTGCGGGTCAGCGCGCGGATCGATTGTTCGTCGACCGGCTGCACGCATTCCAAGAACAGGAACAGGTCGCCCTCCTCATCCTCTTCCCGGTCCAGTTCGACAAAGCCGAACTGGCTGGCGATGGTGAGCAACCGGTCGAAATCCTTTTCGCTGCCCCGGAAGGACACGTCCACCGGCCGCGCGATCCGCGCCACGTCGCCATTGGCGGCAAGGTTGGCGAGAACGGCCTTGTCCGCCTCCCATTCCGCGTCGAGGCGCGCTTCATCGACCGGGGGCAGCTTGATGCTCACGCCGCGACCGACCCTTTGAGGCCCGCGACGAACCGTTTGAACAGATAGAAGCTGTCCTGCGGCCCCGGCGAGGCTTCGGGATGATATTGCACCGAAAAAGCGTTCTTGTCGGTCAGTTCGATGCCGCAATTGCTGCCGTCGAACAGCGACACATGGGTCGCGCGGACATTGGCGGGCAGCGTGTCGGCATCGACCGCAAAGCCATGGTTCATCGATGTGATCTCGACCAGTCCGTCGTCCAGCCGCTTGACCGGATGGTTCGCGCCGCGATGGCCCTGGTGCATCTTGATCGTCTTGGCGCCGACCGCCAGCCCCAGCAACTGATGCCCCAGGCAAATGCCGAAGATCGGCACATTCTCGGTCAGCAACGCCGCGATTACCGGCACCGCATAGGCGCCGGTCGCGGCCGGATCACCCGGCCCGTTGGACAGGAACACGCCGTCGGGCTGCAAGTCCATCACCTGCTCGAACGTCGCGGTCGCGGGCAGCACGGTGACGCGCGCGCCTGCCTTCACCAGATTGCGGAAGATATTGTTCTTCGCGCCATAATCGATCGCCACGACATGCGGGCGCGGCGCGGGGGTCGGCAAGTCCTGCTGGTCGAACAGCAACGCATTGCCCTCCGCATCGCTGGCCGGATAGCCCGCCGCGACCGTCTCCAATTGCTCGGTGGCGTCAACCTCATAGCCCTTGCCCAGCGTCCAGCCGCCATCCTTCCACAGCCGCGTTTCCTGGCCGGTGACTTCGATGGCGAGGTCCATGCCCTCCAGCCCCGGCCAGCCCGCCGCCTTCGCGCTAAGCGCTGCGATGTCGAACTGCCCGTCGGGATCGTGGGCGATCACGACATTGGGCGCGCCCTTGACCCGGATCAGCCGCGTCAGCGCACGCGTATCGACGCCAGCCAGCCCGATACGGCCATTGTCCGCCATCCATTGGTCGAACGCCAAGACGTTGCGGAAATTGCTGGGCGCGGTCACATCCTCGCGCACGATGCAGCCCAGTGCATAGGGACTGTCGGCTTCCACGTCGTCCAGGTTGGTGCCGACATTGCCGATATGCGGGAAGGTGAAGGTGATGACCTGCCCCGCATAGGACGGGTCGGTCATGATCTCCTGGTAACCGGTGATCGACGTGTTGAAGCACAATTCGCCCACCGCATCGCCGATCGCGCCGAAACCGCGCCCGAACACCGCGGACCCATCGGCGAAAACCACGACCCCTGTCGCTCCTTTAGGCACGGTAAGGGTTTTGGCGTCAGCCATGGCGGTCGGTCCTTTATGCTTTTGCGGGAACCCGTCTGGTGCGGGTTAAACGGCCGGTCACCTATGCCCCCACGCCCGCAAGGTCAACGTCTGTTAAAAATCTCTTTTGGCGCTATATCTGCTCTTTTCCGCAAGCAACAGGATTAATGCGTCGATGATTCGCGATACCATCAAGAGCGCCCAGGTCACCGCCATGAAGGCTGGCGACAAGGAAAGGCTGGCCGCCGTCCGCCTGATCCTGGCGAAGCTGAAGGACCGCGACATCGAATTGCGAACCGCGTCCAGCGTGCCGGACGACGACGCCATCGTGGTGGAAGTCCTCCAGAAGATGGTGAAGCAGCGCCGCGAATCGATCGACATGTTCAAGTCCGGCGGCCGCGACGAACTGGCCGCCAAGGAACAGGCCGAACTCGACGTGATCGAAGGCTTCCTGCCCGCACAACTGAGCGAAAAGGAAACCAAGGCCGCGATCGAAGGGATCAAGGCGGAGATCGACGCGCAGAGCGTGCGCGACATGGGCAAGGTGATGGCCGTGCTGAAGGAACGCCATGGCAGCGTGATCGATATGAGCAAGGCGAGCGGGCTGGTGAAGGCGGCGCTTTCGTAACAGAGTGAACCGGGGCTGACATATAAAGCCCCTCCCTTCCAAGGGAGGGGTTGGGGTGGGTGATGGCGCTACGCATCAATGCAAAACTCGGCCGATATGCGCACGATATGCGCCAGGAACCCACCTACTATGAACGGCGCCTATGGAACGCCTTGAGGGCATCGCAGCTAGGCGGATTCAAATTCCGTCGCCAAGCTGTGATCGAACCTTATATCTGCGACTTTCTGTGCCCTCTTATCGGCCTGATCGTCGAAGTTGACGATGACCGCCATGACCCGATCAAGGATCAAGATCGCGACTTTGATCTTGCTCATCAAGGCTATTTGGTTTTGCGTTTTTCCAATGCCGACATTCGTGACAATCTCGAAGGTGTGCTGACTGTCATTCTCGAACGCGCAATCACATTGCCTGAACGGCAGAAGATCACCCACCCCAACCCCTCCCTTGGAAGGGAGGGGCTTTAGCCATGACCCTCACCCCCCAATGGCTGGACGAACTGCGCGCGCGCACGTCGCTCTCCACCCTTATCGGCAAGACCGTCAAGGTCACCAAAGCAGGCCGCGAGTACAAAGCCTGCTGCCCGTTCCATAACGAAAAGACGCCCAGCTTCACGATCAACGACGAGAAGGGCTTCTACCATTGCTTCGGCTGCGGAGCGCATGGTGATGCGATCCGCTGGATGACCGACCAGCGCGGCCTGCCCTTCATGGAGGCGGTGAAGGAACTTGCCGCCGCCGCCAGCATGGACGTCCCCGCCGCCGACCCGCGCGCCGCCAAGCGCGCCGAAGTGGCCAAGGGACTGCATGACGCCATGACCGCCGCGCAGGGTTTTTTCGAGGAGCAACTGGGCGGCATCGACGGCGGCGAAGCCCGCGCCTATCTGCAAAAGCGCGGCATCAGCGACGCCACCCGCCGCACTTTCGGCTTCGGCTTTTCCCCCGACGGGCGCAGTCGCCTGAAGAGCGCGCTCAAGGATTTTGGCGAACCGATGCTGGTCGAAGCCGGGTTGCTGATCGATCCGGACGGCGAACGCGACACCTATGATCGCTTCCGCGGCCGCCTGATGCTCCCCATCCGCGACATTCGCGGCCGCGTCATCGCGTTCGGCGGTCGCATATTGGGCGCTGGCGAACCCAAATATCTCAACTCCCCCGACACGCCGCTCTTCGACAAGGGCCGCACCCTTTACAATATCGATCGCGCTTCCCCCGCCAGCCGCCAGACCGAACGGGTGATCGTGGTCGAAGGCTATATGGACGTGATCGCGCTGGCTCAGGCGGGATTCGGCGACGCCGTCGCCCCGCTCGGCACCGCGCTCACCGAACATCAGATCGAACGGCTGTGGAAGATGGTCGAAGTGCCCATCCTATGCTTCGATGGCGATTCGGCGGGACAGAAAGCCGCGATCCGTGCCGCTACCCGCGCCCTGCCCCTGCTGCGCCCCGGCCATAGCCTCTGCTTCGCCACCCTGCCGCCCGGCCAGGATCCCGACGACCTGCTGCGCGCCAGCGGTCCCAAGGCGATGGAAGCGATCCTCGACGCCGCAGAGCCGCTGATCGAACGGCTGTGGAGCCATGAACTGTCCGCCATGCCGCTCGACACGCCCGAACAGAAAGCCGCGCTTAAACAGCGGCTCCGCGCCATCACCGACGCGATCGCCCATTCCGACGTGCGCGCCCATTATGCCCATGAATTTCGCGAACGCTATGATGCGCGCTTCTTCGCCCGCCGCGACGCCGCCCCGGCCCAGGGACAGCGCCGCAGCACGGCCGGTAGTGACGGCGGCCGCTGGCAGCGCGACAAGCGCGGCAATTGGAAACCGCCGATTCCCGGCGCCGGGACTGAAGTCCGCGCGATCGGCGCCAGCGGCATGGAACAGCGGTTGCTGCGCGCGATCCTGGCCGGCCTGTTGCGCCATCCGGCCCAGATCGCGCGCCATCGCGAGATGCTGTCGGGCCTGCAAATCGGCGATCCGCTGCTCGCTCAACTGCTCGCCGCGATGGTCGCCATGTCGTTTCGCAAAGAAACAGTTGAAACGCACGCCCTCCTTACCATATTGGGGCAAGGTGAAGTGTATAATATGGCTAAGGGAATGCTCCGGGCCGACACGTTCACACTCACCCCTCACAGGATGACAACCGATCCTGATCGCCTTGTCCGCGATCTGGAGGAAGCCATCCGGGTGATGGCGCAGGGTCCAGAGCTGGAGGCTGCGCTGGCAGAGGCGACGAGGCGGTTCGAAACGGATTTCAGCGAGGCGAATTTCGCCGAGCAACAGCGTATCCGCGCACTCAAGGCCGATCATGATCGTCGGCTGGCGGAACTGGCGCAGTCCGAAGACATTGTTTGATATATCGCCCCTTGGAGGGGCGACGGATTTGATGTGATCGTCCCTCCAAGGGACGACGGAGTTAAGGCGAATAGATGGCGACCAAGGCGAACAGCAAGAGTGCGGGTGCAGGCGATGGCGGGGATGAAGGCGGCGACGCTCCCCTGCTCGACCTCAACGAAGCCTCGGTCAAGAAGCTGATCGCCCGCGCGAAAAAGCGCGGCTACATCACCTATGACGAATTGAACGACGCCCTGCCGCAGGACCAGATGTCCTCTGAGCAGATCGAGGACGTCATGTCCGCGCTCAACGACATGGGCGTCAACATCGTCGAGAATGAGGAAGCGAGCGAAGACGGCGACGAGCAGCGCGAGCGCGAGGATGCCGAGGACGCCGAAGACGAATCGAGCGATGATGACGGCCCCAAGCTGATCACCGAAAAGAAGAAGGAAACGGTCGATCGCACCGACGATCCCGTGCGCATGTATCTGCGCGAAATGGGTGCCGTCGAACTGCTCAGCCGCGAAGGCGAAATCGCCATCGCCAAGCGGATCGAGGCTGGCCGCGACACGATGATTCTGGGCCTGTGCGAAAGCCCGACCACCTTCAACGCGATCATCGAATGGTCGACCGCGCTCAACAACGGCGAAATGCAGCTGCGCGAGATTCTCGATCTCGACGCCATGCTCTCCAAAGATCCCGCCCCGGAAAGCCTGGAGGAAGGCGCCGAGGATGATGATGGCGAAATCAGCGAGAAGACCGCTGGTCCCAGCTTCAAGGAAGAGGAAGAGCCGGAGGAAGAATCCGCCGACGCTGACGAGGATGAGGACGGCACCGAACGCCGTGCCAAGCGCGTCGAAGAGGAAGAGGAGGAGGACAACACCCTCTCCCTTGCCCAGATGGAAGAGACGCTCAAGCCGATGGCGCTTGAGAAGTTCGCCACCATCACCGACATTTTCCGCGCCTTTTCCGCGGCGCAGTCCGCGCGCATGGTCGCTATGGGCACCGGCGAAGTGCTCAGCCAAAAGGATGAGGACGACTATCAGGAACTGCGCGAAAGCCTGACCGCGCAGGTCGAAAGCGTCCAGTTCCACCAGCAGAAGATCGAATATCTGGTCGATCAGCTGTACGCCTATAACCGGCGCCTGACCGCGCTGGGCGGACAGATGCTGCGTCTGGCCGAACGGCACAAGGTGCCGCGCAAGGACTTCCTCGATCGCTATGTGAACCATGAGCTGGACGATGGCTGGCTCGACAAGGTCGGCGGCCTGGACAAGAAATGGACCGCATTCGTCGCCGCCGAAGGGCGCGCCGTCGATCGTATCCGCAACGAAATCGGTGAAATCGCCCAGGCGACCGGCATGTCGCTCAGCGAATTCCGCCGCATCGTCAACATGGTGCAAAAGGGCGAGCGCGAAGCGCGGATCGCCAAGAAGGAAATGGTCGAAGCCAACCTGCGCCTCGTCATCTCCATCGCTAAAAAATATACGAACCGCGGCTTGCAATTCCTTGATCTCATTCAGGAAGGCAATATCGGCCTGATGAAGGCGGTGGATAAGTTCGAATATCGCCGCGGTTACAAGTTCAGCACCTATGCGACCTGGTGGATCAGGCAGGCGATTACCCGCTCGATCGCGGATCAGGCGCGGACCATCCGTATTCCTGTCCACATGATCGAAACGATCAACAAGCTGGTCCGCACCAGTCGCCAGTTCCTGCATGAGCAGGGCCGCGAGCCGACCCCGGAGGAAATGGCAGAGCGTCTGTCCATGCCGCTGGAAAAGGTCCGCAAGGTGATGAAGATCGCCAAGGAGCCGATCTCCCTCGAAACGCCGATCGGCGACGAGGAAGACAGCCATCTGGGCGACTTCATCGAAGACAAGAATGCGATCATTCCGGTGGACGCCGCGATCCAGGCGAATCTGAAGGAAACGGTCACCCGCGTCCTAGCCTCGCTCACCCCACGCGAAGAACGCGTGCTGCGCATGCGCTTTGGCATCGGCATGAATACCGACCACACCTTGGAAGAAGTGGGCCAGCAGTTCAGCGTGACCCGCGAACGCATCCGTCAGATCGAGGCGAAGGCGCTGCGCAAGCTCAAGCACCCGTCGCGCAGCCGGAAGATGCGGTCCTTCCTCGACCAATAAATTAAAACGCATCGGTAAATGTAAATTAACCATCGTTGACGGAAAAGGGCGGCTTTCACGGTCGCCCTTTCTGATTCCGTAAACCGGACGTTTACTTGACCGAGTTATTCCTGTGCCCTCAGCCGCACATGCGGGGCATCACAGGGATTTGGGCATGAGCGAAGCGGCACCGCGCTATCAATTCGGCGATATAGCGCGAATCCTGGAGGCGCTGGTCGCCGCCGACGGCACCGCCGCCCATGCCTATGCCCATCGCGCCAGCACCGGCGTGGCCCGCGACACGCTGTTGTCGCTGTCCGATCTCGCCGACGCGGCCTATTATCTCTGCATGCTCCATGGCCGCCATCCCGGCGTCATCGATCATGCCGCCACCCGGTCCGCCGACAATGCCGCGCGCCAGTGGCTGATCGAAACGGCCGACGCCTTCGCCGGGGAGCGCGCCTATCTCGCCCAGGTGACGGTCGCCACCGGTCCCGCCCCCAGCACCGCAGGCCAGGCCGATTGCGAAACCGCGGTCAGCCAACAACGCCACGCGCTCGACATGCTCGCCCAGTCCGACCGGCGCGGTTGCGCCATGGGCGCGGCGATGGCGCTGGTGCTCGACTGGCGCGCCGTGCGCCATGTGCTCGACATGGCGGCACTGCGCGCGGGGATCGAACCTCAGACCTGCGCCCTGCCCGACCGTAGCGCCACGCTCGACGTCGCCCGCGCCATCGGCGGCGACGACGCCATCGACCGCGCCATTCAGTTCGGCGCACGCCAGCTGCTCAACCAGCATCGCGGCCTGTGGGACTTGCTCGCCGCCCGCGCCGACGTTCGGGCGCGCCAGGACTAACCCTTTCCCGATTGCGCCGGTCCGCGCGATTGCCTAGTCCGGTTGCCATCGGCAACGGATGGACCAGCATTATGCGCTTTGAAGGTACGCAGGATTATGTCGCCACCGACGATCTGAAGGTCGCGGTCAACGCCGCCGTATTGCTGCGCCGCCCCCTGCTGGTGAAGGGGGAACCGGGCACAGGCAAGACCGTCCTCGCCCAGGAAATCGCCACCGCGCTGGACGCCCCGCTGATCGAATGGAACGTCAAGTCCACGACCAGGGCGCATCAGGGTCTGTACGAATATGACGCCGTCGCCCGCCTGCGCGACGGGCAATTGGGCGACGATCGCGTGCATGACATCGCCAACTATATCCGCAAGGGAAAATTGTGGGAGGCGTTCACCGCGCCAAAGCTGCCCGTGCTGCTGATCGATGAGATCGACAAGGCCGACATCGAATTTCCCAACGACCTGTTGCAGGAACTCGATCGCATGGCCTTCCACGTCTATGAAACCGGCGAAACCGTTGCCGCCGCCGATCGCCCGATCGTCATCATCACGTCCAACAATGAAAAGGAACTGCCCGACGCTTTCCTGCGCCGCTGCTTCTTCCACTATATCAAATTCCCAGATCGCGACACGATGCAGGCCATCGTCGACGTCCACTTCCCCGGCATCCAGAAAATCCTGGTCAGCAAGGCGATGGATATCTTTTACGAGATTCGCGACGTGCCGGGCCTCAAGAAGAAACCCTCGACCAGCGAATTGCTCGACTGGCTGAAACTGCTGCTGAACGAGGATATGCCGCTCGACGTCCTCCAGAACAGCGATCCCACCAAGGCGATCCCGCCCCTCCACGGCGCACTGCTCAAGAATGAGCAGGACATCATGATGTTCGAACGCCTCGCCTTCATGGCGCGTCGGCAGGGGCGGTAAACCCCTAATACCCCTCCCGCCTGCGGGAGGGGCAGCGAGACTTACGAGCGTAGCGCGTTAGTCGCAGCGGAGTGGCCAACGCCCCGCAATTGACAAGGAGTAACCCTCATGCCCCACCAAGCCGGATGCCTCTGCGGTGCCGTCCGCATCACCATCGACGCAGACCCTATCGCCGCGCGCATGTGCTGGTGCCGCCTGTGCCAATATCTGGGCGGCGGATCGGCGACCGTGAACGTCTGCTTCCCGTCCGACGCAATCACTACGACCGGCAAAGTGCAATGGCATGACAGCGTCGCCGACAGCGGCAACGCCATGAAACGCGGCTTCTGCCCCAACTGCGGCACGCCGCTGTTCAGCCTGGCCGAATCGCGCCCGCACCTAACCTTCATCCGCGCGGGCGCACTGGACGATCCGTCGCTGATCGGCCCGCAGGCGGTGATCTGGACCGATGCCGCCCCGCACTGGGCGCATCATGATCCCGCACTGCCCCATTATCCGGCGCAAATCCCGCCCGTCGCCTGAAAAGCCGCTTGCGCCCTCGCGCATAGTCTGTAGCCTCTCTGTCATAGTTCAAGGCCGCGCCAAGACGGTCTGGATCTGGAGAGCGATGACGATGCCGAAGTGCGCCCGAAATGTCATGACAGGCCTGTTGTCCGTGGCGGCCCTGAGCCTGGCCGCCCCCACGCTGGCGCACGCCGCCGACACCGAAGCCTGGACGCCCAGCGACACCGCCATCCGCGCCGCGTCCGCGGGCATCAGCCTGCCGCAGACCGTGGCGGGCCTCTCCCTCGCCAAAAGCGGCGAAGCCTCCAACGGCGGCCGGGCGGTCGACAATTATGCGCAATATCTTTCCGAAGACGGCATCATTCAGGCCACCCTTTACGTCTATCTCCCCACCTATGCGGACGCATCGCTGGCCGCCTATATGACCGACAAGGCCGTCATGGCCCGGTTCGGCTCGAAGACCCGCCGCACTGCCTATGCCAGCGCCCCCGTCGCGGGCCATGCCGACAGCGCGATCCGCGCCGTTTATGATGACGCCGCCAATGGCGCACTGACGACGGCGGCAGGCTTCGTCCATGCCGGGCGCTGGATCGCCAAGATTCGCGTGACCGGCCCGACCGAACGCCGGGCCGAGGTGCTGGCGGGCCTCGACGGGATGCTCGCCAACCTGTCCATCGACGATCCCACCAGCCTGCACGTCACCGCGCCCGCCAGCTTCGCCGCCTGCCCCGCCGCGCCGACCGCCGACGCCCGCCTGACCCCGGCCAAGCCGACCGAGCAGGCCGTGCCGCAGGATGTACGCATACCCCGCGACGGCAAGGACGCGCTTTGCATCCGCGGCACCGTGGCGACGGCGGACGGCAGCTACGACATGCTCCAGCAGACCGGGCGCAGCGACGGCGCGATCATCGTGCCGGTGGACGATAGTGGCACCGTTCTCGCCTTCGACCCCGCGACCGACGCCAAAGGGTATAAGCTCTCCATCCACATGGTCGGCCAGACCGACCTCTATGGCGTCTATGACCGCGTCCCCAACCCGCATCAGGTCGCCGCGATCCTGGATGGCAAGGATCCCCAGACCGCCCAGGCCCAAGCCACCGCCGCTTATGCCGCCAATGGCGATGTCACGATCAGCCGCCTGGCGCAGAAAGGCCACTGACGGGGCTTTTCTTGACCCTGAAAATCGGCTCTGATCGGATCGCATGATCCAGCCGACAGACGCGACCCGCTTTGCCCGCATCCGCGCCCGGCTGGAAGCGATCCGGATCGCACCCGGCCCGTCGGCATGGGCGTTCGAATTTCTGCTGTTCGGTTTCAAGCAGGGCTGGGCCTGCCTGTTCGGCGGTCTGATGCTGGCGCTCCTGCTGGCAACGCATCTCTTCTATCCGCCCGGCGCGCCGCTCCACCGCTACGATGCACTGACGCTGGCGGCGATCATGATTCAAGTCGCCATGCTCGCCCTCCGCCTCGAAAGCTGGAACAAGGCGAAGGTGATCTTCGCCTTCCATCTGATCGGCACGGTGATGGAATTGTTCAAGACCCACGCCGGTTCCTGGATATACCCGGAAGCCAGCCGGCTCCATATCGGCCCAGTGCCGCTCTTTTCAGGCTTCATGTATGCGGCAGTGGGCAGCTATATCGCGCGTATCTGGCGCATCTTCGATTTTCGCTTCACCCATTATCCGCCGGTCTGGACCACAGGCCTGCTGGCGCTTGCCATCTATATCAATTTCTTCGCGCATCACTGGCTGCCGGACATTCGCCTCGCTCTTTTCGCAGCGGCTATCCTATTGTTCGGGCGGACGTGGATATTCTTCACCCCCTGGCGCGCGCCACGCCGGATGCCGCTGCTTGTCGGCTTCTTCCTTGTCGCGCTCTTCATCTGGTTCGCGGAAAATATCGGCACCTTCGCCAATGCCTGGACCTATCCCGATCAACGACATGGCTGGCAGATGGTCAGCCTCGCCAAGCTGGGCAGCTGGTATCTTCTGATCATCATCTCCTTCGTGCTCATATCCTTGATCCACGGCATCGGCCCGAAACGCAATCAGATCAGATAGCCCACCTCATATAATCCCCATCGCCGCCCGCCGAAGACCAGCGGCACGAACACGCTGCGCAACGCCCGATATCGCCCTTCGCCCAGATCCTGGCGATAGGTGTAGAGGAAGAAATCCCCTTCTTCGTTCAGCGCCCGCCGCGTCTGGCTGTCCATGAATATCTGCCGGTTGCGCGCATGTTCCATGTTCCAGTCCGGCGCACCGGGCCGCTGGGGCTGGCACCGCGCGCTGACATGGGTCGGCAGATAGCCATTGCCATCGAGCAGGCAGCACCCAACGATCGCGCTGTCCTCGCTCGTCCGCCGGTCCAGCACCGGCCGCAGCGACCGATCGGCAAAATCGGTAAAGCCGTTGAGATATTGCACCGGCATCGACCCGGCGATCGGGCGATAATCGACGTCGAACAATTGCGACAGGCTAAGCTCGCCCCGGTGCAAAGCCCGCTCGATCAACGCGCCGACCTCTTCCGCTCCCTCCTCCGCCAGCGCGATATAGCGGCTGTTGCGCGTCTTTTGCGGGCCATGCGCGGCGGTGTTGAGCATGGCGTTCGCCATCCCCTCCAAATGCTCCAGCTGTTCGCGTGCCCCATCGACCCGCGCGGCGTTGTCGCTGGCAGACCGGCTGAACGTCGTCAGCCCCTCGCGCAGCGCGCTTACATCGCCATCGGCCGCGTCGGTGCAGGTGACGATCGCATCGGATCGTTCGCCAAACTGGGTAACGAGCGAGGCGATCTCCGCCAGGCTCAGCCGCAGCCGGTCGATATGCGCGCCTGCCCCCCGGCCGCGCACGATATTGGCCTCCACCCCGCCGATCAGATGGCGGGCGTCGCGGTCCAGCTGGGTCAGCTTCTCGCCGGCCGAAGCGGCGGACTCCCCCGCCTGCGCCGCCAGTCGCCGGATTTCGTCCGCCACTACGGCAAAGCCCTGCGTCGCCGCGCCGCCCCGCGCCGCCTCGATCGCAGCATTCACCCCCAGCATCCGGGTCTGCCGCGCGATCGCACCCAGTTCCTCGCTAATGTCGCCCACCGCTTCGATCACGGTCAGGAACTGGCGCAAATGCCCCTCCAGCCCGGTGACATGCTCGACCAGCCCCGCCACTTCGCCCAGCGACAGGCCGATCACCGCATGACCGTCCGCAACGATCGTGCCCGCCCGCCGCGCGGTCAGGCTCAATTCCTGCGCCGCGGCGACGCTTTCATTCTGGCTTGCGGCCAGCGTTTCCATATTGGATTGCAGGTCGGCCAGATGCGCAGCGTCGCCCTGGATCCGGCGATTGACCTCGCCCAGATACCCGGCCGTCTCGCTGCACTGCAATGCGATGTCGCCCGACCGTTCCCCCAGGTCAGCCAACAAATCCCTGTTTTCCAAAGCCCGCCCCGCTTCAAATGCTTGCCGTGGATAGTGGCGGATTAACCATGCGCTGCAACACTTAATATTCGGACAATCTGCCGGGATAGGCGGCGCGGACGGCGCGGCTTGCATCCGCGCCCGCCCTGTCCGACAAGCAATGCCATGCTGCTCAACTTTCTCGACGCGCTACGCGCCGCCGGCATCAATGCCAGCATCAAGGAGCATCTGCTGCTGCTCGAAGCGCTGGACCGCGACGTCATCGCCCGGCGGCCGGAAGATTTCTACTATCTCGCCCGCGCCACCTATGTGAAGGACGAAGGGCTGCTCGACCGCTTCGACCAGGTGTTCGCCAAAGTCTTCAAGGGCGTGTTGGGTCAGGAAGGCGAAGAAACCGCCATCCCCGAAGAATGGCTGCGGTTGGTCGCGCAAAAATATCTCAGCCCCGAAGAGATGGAAAAGATCCAGTCCCTGGGCGACTGGGACACGATCATGCAAACGCTCAAAGAGCGGCTGGAAGAGCAGAAGGGCCGCCATCAGGGCGGCAATAAGTGGATCGGCACCGGCGGCACCTCGCCCTTCGGCCATGGCGGCTATAATCCCGAAGGCATCCGCATCGGCGGCGAATCCCGGCATAAGCGCGCGATCAAGGTCTGGGAAAAGCGCGAGTTCGCCAATCTGGACAATGGCAAGGAACTGGGCACCCGCAATATCAAGGTCGCCCTGCGCCGCTTGCGCCGCTTCGCGCGAGAGGGCGCAGCGGACGAACTGGACCTTGATGAAACCATACGCGGCACCGCACGCCAGGGCTGGCTCGACATCCGCATGCGCCCGGAACGCCACAATGCAGTCAAGCTGCTCCTCTTCCTCGACGTCGGCGGATCGATGGACCCATTCATCACGCTTTGCGAAGAACTCTTCTCCGCCGCGACGGGCGAATTCAAGAATATGGAATTTTTCTATTTCCATAATTGCCTCTACGAAGGCGTGTGGAAGGATAATCGCCGCCGCTTCGCCGAGCGCATACCCACCTGGGATATCCTCCATAAATATGGCCATGATTACAAAGTGATCTTCGTCGGCGACGCGGCGATGAGTCCCTATGAGATCAGCTATCCCGGCGGCTCCGTCGAACATATGAACGAGGAGGCGGGCGCAACCTGGCTGCAGCGCGTCACCCATAACTACCCCGCCTGCATCTGGCTCAACCCGGCGGCGCAGGCCCATTGGGGCTACAGCCAGTCGACCAAGATGATCCGCGAGTTGATGACCGACCGCATGTATCCGCTGACGATCGCGGGCATCGATGAAGCGATGCGCGAACTGACGCGGAAGCGGTGACGGGTATTTAGATCGCCTCGATAACCGTTAAAAGCGGCCCTATAACGGCCTGAACATGACCAGCGCATCGACATAGCCATGCGCCGGATGCCGAAAGGCCAGCGGCAATCGCCCGACGATCTCGAAACCCAATTTCTGCCACAGGGCGACGGCGCGCTCATTGCTACTGACCACGAAGTTGAACTGCATCGCACGAAATCCGCGCGCGCGGGCATGGTCCAGCGAATGCTCACCCATGCGTCTCGCCACGCCCCGTCCCGTCGCCGCTGCGCTGGTCATATAGCCGCAATTGCTGACATGATCGCCGCCGCCCGATTGGTTCGCGCGGATATAATAGGTGCCGACGATCGCGCCCTGATCCTCCGCGACGAAGGTCTCCTTGTCCGGACCAAGCCAATAGGCCAGCGCGTCGGCTTCGCTCATTTGAGGCGGCAACGCATAAGTTTCACCCGCGCGGATGGTCGGCGCGATGATGTCCCAAATTGCAGCGTAATCTTCGGGACGGGCAGGGCGGATCAACATCGCGCGCCTGTAGGATCCCGGCTCGGGTCAGGCAATCGCCAATCTGGCAAACCACATCCAAACCCTCACGCCCGATACAGCACCCCGCCCGTCATCGGCGCGGACCCACCGGTCGTGCCGGGAAAGCTGATCGGCAAGCCTGCCAGATGCCGCACTGCCATATAGGCAAAACCCTGCGCCTCCAGCGCGTCGCCGTCCCAGCCCAGCCCATCTACCGGCAGCATCGCCGCCCCGGTCCGCTCTGCCAGCATCGCCATCAACGTCGCATTATGCCGTCCGCCGCCTGCCGCATAGATGCGCGCTGGGCGCTCGGGCAGATGATCCACCCCCCGCGCCACCGCCGCCGCCGTGAACGCCGTCAATGTCGCCGCGCCATCCTCCAGGCTCATGTCCTGTACCGCATCGATACTATATTGCTCGCGATCGATGCTCTTGGGCGGGGGCGCTGCGAACCAGGGATCGGCCATCATCGCCGCCAGCCGCGCATCGTCCACCCGTCCCCGCGCCGCGCAGGCGCCGCCAGCATCATAGGCCACACCGCCATGCGTTTGCATCCAGTTGTCGATCAGCCCGCTCGCCATGCCGGTGTCGAACGCGATCAGCGTGTCGTCCGACCCGATAAAGGTGATGTTCGCCACCCCGCCCAGATTGAGCACCGCTACGGGCCGCACCAACCCGGCCGCCAGCGCACGATGATAGACCGGCATCAACGGCGCACCCTGCCCGCCCGCCGCCACATCCGCGCTGCGCAGGTCGCCCACCACCGCTATCCCGAACGCCCCGGCCAGCGCCGCGCCATCGCCGATCTGCCAGGTCCACCCCCGTTCAGGCCGATGCGCCACGGTATGCCCGTGAAAGCCGATCACCCCCACATCCTGCGCGATATAGCCGCCCCGCCCCAGCAGGTCCGCGACCGCCTCCACATGCCGCTCGGTCAGTTCCGCCTCGACCGACGCGATCAGCGGCTCAAACCCCGGCCTCTCCATCGCCATCGCCCGCGCGCACGCCTCGGCAAGCCGCACGCGAAAACCCTCATCATAGGCCATGGCGTGAAACGCGACCGGCCGCACCACGCCCTCCCCATCCGTCTCGATCAGCGCGGCATCGATCCCGTCGCGCGACGTGCCGGACATCAGGCCGATTGCCAAAGTCGATTGCGCCATATCTAAACACTTCCGTTCGGGCTCAGCCTGTCGAAGCCTCTTCCTTACGGACAAGCGACGCCCTTCGACAAGCGAAGGCTTTTCGTAACTGGGCCGCGATGCTACAGGCGCGCGCCATGAGCAACTATCAGTCCGATCTCCTCCGCCTGCTCGACGCGCGCGGCTATATCCACCAGCAGACCGATGCGGAGGGTCTCGACGCCCTTGCCGCGCGTCAGGTGGTGCCGGGCTATATCGGCTTCGATCCGACCGCACCGTCGCTCCATGTCGGCAGCCTGGTCCAGATCATGATGCTGCGCCGCATGCAGCAGGCCGGGCACAAGCCCATCGTGCTGATGGGCGGCGGCACCGGCAAGATCGGCGACCCCAGCTTCAAGGACGAAGCGCGCAAGCTGATGACCGGCGACACGATCGCGTCGAACGTCGCCAGCATCAAGCGGGTGTTCGAAAAATTCCTGACCTTTGGCGAAGGCCCCACCGACGCTGTGATGGTCGATAATGCCGACTGGCTGGACCGCCTCGAATATATCCCGTTTCTGCGCGACATCGGCCAGCATTTCTCGGTCAACCGGATGCTCAGCTTCGATTCGGTGAAACTGCGCTTGGACCGCGAACAGTCGCTCAGCTTCCTCGAATTCAACTATATGATCCTCCAGGCCTATGATTTCCTGGAGCTGTCGCGCCGATCGGCCTGTCGCCTGCAGATGGGCGGCTCCGACCAGTGGGGCAATATCGTCAACGGCGTCGAACTGTCGCGCCGGGTGGACGGCACCCAGGTCTTCGGCCTCACCAGCCCGCTCATCACCACAGCCGATGGCGGCAAGATGGGCAAGACCATGAGCGGCGCGGTCTGGCTGAACGCCGACGCCCTGCCCGCCTATGACTATTGGCAATTCTGGCGGAACACGCAGGACGCTGATGTCGGTCGTTTTCTGCGCCTCTTCACCGACCTGCCGCTGGAGGAAATCGCCCGGTTGGAAAAGCTGGAGGGTGCGGAGATCAACGAGGCGAAGAAAATCCTCGCCCACGCCGCCACCGCGATGGCTCATAGCGAAGACGCCGCCACCGCCGCCGCCGAAACCGCGCGCAAGACATTCGAGGAAGGCGCGTCGGACGCGAACCTGCCGACCGTCAGCCTGGGCACGGACGGCCTCACCGTCGTGCAGGCGACCACGGCCCTCGGCTTTGCGCCCTCCAACAAGGAAGTCCGCCGCAAGCTGACCGAAGGCGCGATCCGCGTGAACGGCCAGGTCATCACCGACCCCGCCGTCACGCTTCAGCCCGGCGACAAGCTAAGCTTCGGCGCAAAGAAGCACGGCCTGGTCATCGCCTAACTCCTCCGTGTTCCCGCGCAGGCGGGAACCCAGTCCCGCCTTTTCGACTGGGTTCCCGCCTGCGCGAAACCACGGCACGTTTAGAAAGAACCAAACAGCCTTGCCGCCCTATTAACCCTTTTTCCTATCAAAGCCTCCACATCCGCGCCCCTAGGCTCGGCTCCATGTCCTCATCGGTCTTCGCCAATCTCGGCCATGTGCTGCGCTCACGCGATCCGTCGGTCGATCAGCGCCGCGCCAGCCGCGATCTGGTGGACATGGTCAGCCACATCACCGCGCGGGGTCAAAACCACGGCGTCCGCATCATCAACATTTCCGCGCTCGGCCTGATGTGCCGCTGCGAAGAGCCGCTGGCGGCAGGCGAGCAGATCAGCATCTGGCTCCCCATCCTCCAACATTATCCCGCAGACATCCGCTGGGTAGAGGATCATCGCGTCGGTATGGAATTTCTTCAGCCGATCACGCCCACCATCTACGGCGCGATTCGCGCGCTCATGCCGCCGCGTCGGACAGGCTGGTGACGCGCATCGGGGTAAAGCCCTCCCCGGCCTCCATACGCTGACGCCCGCGCACCAGCGCTTCAGGCATATCCGTGCGCAGATAGTCCAGCATCGCCTCGCGCACATCGCAGCGCAGGTCGAACGCCACGCCCGCATTGCGCGCCGACAACAGGCACCGCAACTCCAGCGCATCGGCGCGATGATCGGTCACCTGCAATAGCACCACCCGCCCGTCCCAGCGCGGGTTCGCCTTGGTCACCTCGATCAGTTTTTCCCGGATGCGCGGCACATTTGCGGTAGGATCAACATAAAGGAACACCGTGCCCAGCAGGTCGGATGTCTTCGTCGTCCAGTTCTGAAACGGCTTTTCCAGGAAATAGGATACCGGCACCACCATGCGTCGGTCGTCCCAGATGCGCACGACGACATAGGTCAGCGTGATATCCTCGATCCGTCCCCATTCGCCCTCCACGATCACCACATCGTCCAGCCTTATCGGCTCGGAAAAGGCCATCTGGATGCCCGCGATCAAATTCTTGAGCGCCGGTTGCGCGGCCGCACCCACCGCCAAGCCGACCAGGCCCGCCGACGCCGCCAGCGTAACGCCGATCGTCCGCACGCCCGGAATCGCGATCAGCATCATCGCGATCACCAGCACCGCAACGATGCTCTGCGCGATCCGATAAAGAATGCGCACCCGCGTATGCCGCTTGCGCGCCTTGAGATTATCCTCGGCGCTGATATCCGCGCCGCGCTCGATCATGATCCGCATGGCCCGCATCAGCCGCAGGAGCAGCCACCCGGCCAGCAGCGCGAACACCATCTTCGACCCGATCGACCACAAACTCTCAATCCGCCGCCCCATATCGAGCGGCTGCAACCCCGCCCCCAGCGCCAGCAACACCACCAGCCACCGCGTCGGCTGAAAGATCGCCGGCAACAAAACCGGGTCCATCCGCCGCCGCACGACCCGCAACGCCACGGCATAAAGCGCCCAATGGATCAGGAACGCAGACACCACCGCAGCCGAGATGGAGAAGGCGGCGGTCGACGTGATATGGGTCAGGCTGATATCGGTCATGCAGGGGCAACGCGACCGAGCGGGCATTTGTTTCGCAGGTGCGGTATGATCGGCAGGCTTTGTAAGGGGAGCGGCCCCTCGACCTCCGCACAGTCATCCCCGCGCAGGCGGGGATCCATCTTCCCAACTTGGTGCTTGGCGCAATATCTGGAGATGGATTCCCGCCTTCGCGGGAATGACGAGAAGGTTGGTTCCTGTCATTCCCCTCCCGCTCGCGGGAGGGGGAATAATGCGGCTCTTGGCCGATCAGCACCGATCGAATGCGATTGTCTGACTTGCTGCAAAAGGAGGCTGGACGACGGCCTCATACCAATCAGCGCGAAAGCCCGGCAACCTTGCGAGATGGGCAATCAGTTCGTCCTAACCCTTTTGTTCCTCATGAAACGTCCAAATGTGATCGGATATTGCAACATCGCAACAGATAAGGTCGGTAGTGATCTCGTGCCGCTTGTAGAAAGTGACAGCATCAATATTAGGCAACGCCAATTGCGTGATGATGTCGGGCGTGGTTGTCATCGCGCCATGCTGGCTTGTTGAACGGACGCCCGCAATAGCAATTCTCGTGCGCTTCCAACTACCCGCCCCTTAGCAACCCAACAGCCGCATCCTTCTCGAACAAATACAAACAAATCCGCGCCGCCTGCCCGCGCGCGCTGTCCAGCCCGCCATCGCGCTCGATCAGCAGATGCGCGTCGTCCCGCGCGCTATCCACCAGGGCCGCCACATGCTCAGGCGTCGCGATCTTCAAAGCCGCCTCGCCCGACTGGCGCGTGCCCAGCACTTCACCAGCCCCCCGCAGCTTCAGATCCTCCTCGGCGATCCGAAACCCGTCATTTGTATCCTTCATCAGCGCCAGCCGCGCGCGCGACGTTTCGCCCAGCGCATTGCCGCGTAGCAGCAGGCAGACCGACGGCTTGTCGCCACGCCCCACCCGCCCGCGCAACTGGTGCAACTGCGCCAGCCCAAAACGATCCGCGCCCTCGATGATGATCAGGCTGCTATTGGGCACGTCCACCCCCACTTCGATCACAGTCGTCGCCACCAATATCTGCTTCCGATTGGCGGCGAAGGCCTCCATCGCCGCGTCCTTGTCCGGTCCCTTCATGCGCCCGTGGACCAGGCCAACCCGATCCCCGAACCGCCCACGCAGCGACTCCGCCCGCGCTTCCGCCGCCGCCTGGTCGCTCGTCTCGCTTTCTTCGACCAGCGGGCACACCCAATAGGCCTGCCCGCCCCCTTCGACATGGCGGGCCAGCGCATCGACCACTTCGTCCAGACGACTCGCCGCCATCACCAAGGTCTGGATCGGCTGCCGCCCCGGCGGCATCTCGTCCAGCCGCGATACGTCCATCTCGCCATAATAGGTCAACGTCAGCGTGCGCGGGATCGGCGTCGCCGTCATCACCAGCAGATGCGGCGACCGCTCCGCCTTGCTCGCCAGCATCATCCGCTGCGCCACGCCGAAGCGATGCTGCTCGTCGATCACGGCCAGCCCCAGCGCCTTATACTGCACCGCTTCCTGAAAGATCGCATGGGTGCCGACGAGCATGTCGATGCTCCCGTCCGCCAGCCCCATCAGCGTCGCCTCGCGCACCTTCCCCTTCTCGCGCCCGGTCAAAATCGCGATCTCGACCGGCAGGCCCAACGCCATTTTCCGCAGCGTCTCATAATGTTGCCGCGCCAGGATTTCGGTCGGGGCCAGCATCGCCCCCTGCATCCCGGCCTCTACGGCATTGAGCAGCGCCATCAACGCCACCAAAGTCTTGCCCGACCCGACATCCCCCTGCAGCAACCGCAGCATCGGCGTCGCCTGCGCCATGTCGCCCTCGATCTCCGCCGTCGCCCGCCGCTGCGCCCCGGTCGGCGCGAAAGGCAGCTTCAACATGGCGCGCAGCCGCCCATCCCCCTCGATCGGCACGCCCCGCCGACGCCGCGACGATTGCCGCACCAGCATCAGCGCCAACTGCCCCGCGAAAATCTCGTCATAGGCCAGCCGCTCACGCGCCACAGCGTCCGCCGGATCGGCATGAATCCGCGTCAGCGCGTCGTGCCAGCACGGCCAATCCTTGCGCGCCAACAGGCTCGGTTCGATCCATTCGGGCAGGTCGGGCGCTCGGCTCAGCGCCTGCGCCACGATATCGCGCATCCGGTTGTTGGTCAGTCCCTCCGACAGTCCATAGACCGATTCGCGCGCGGGCACCGTGCTGGCCTCTTCAGGCGCCAACACGTCAGGGTGGACCATCTGCAACGTCTCGCCATAGCTTTCCAGCTTGGCCGACACGAATTTGGCTTCGTTCAATGGCAGCAATTTGCGCGGCCAGCCGCTATTCCGGCCGAAATAGACCAGGCTGACGGCATTGCCGTAACGATCGACCGCCTGCACCCGAAACGGTGTCCGCGCGCCCCCGCTGGCGCGATAATCCACCGGCGTCAGCTCGATCCCGACCACGCGCCCGGCGTCCGCCATGTCCAGCCGGTCGGTCAGATGCCTGTCCACCCAGCTGACGGGCAGATGAAAGGCGACATCGACCGCACGCGCCAGCCTAAGCCGCTCCAGCGGACGGGCCAGCGCGGGGCCGATCCCCTTGAACAGGGATATTTCGGCAAAGAGCGGATTGAGAATATCGGGTCGCATGTCTATCTGACGCGCTCTACTCCAGGCAGAACATATACTCAAACGCACGTTCCGCCCGGCTGCTTTTGCTCAACCCTACTCCCGTTCGTGCTGAGTAGGGGCTGAGCGAAGTCGAAGACCCGTATCGAAGCATCCTGCCATGGGCTTGATCCTTCGATACGCCATTTCGACTTCGTTCAATGGCTACTCAGGACGAACGGAAACGAGAATGACCATGAACGACGATCCCCTGATGCGCCGCCTCAAATTCCGGGCCTGGCACCGCGGCACGCGCGAAGCGGATTATAGCGTCGGCGGTTTCTTCGAACGCTATCATGCCGAATGGAACGCGGAGGAGATCGCCTGGTTCGAACGTTTCATGGAAGAACAGGATGCCGACATCATCGGCTGGGCGCTCGGCACCATTCCGGTCCCCGACGCATGGAAAGGCCCGATGATGGACAAATTCCTGAAACTCGATTTCGTGAAAATCACGAACTGATGTTCGTCATCCCCGCGAAGGCGGGGATCCATCTCCCAACGGATCAATTGGGCGACAGGCTGGGAGATAGATTCCCGCCTCCGCGGGAATGACTAGAACAAAATGACCGATCTCCAGAAAATCCTGCGGGCAAAGGCGCCCCTCACCCTGTCCGGCGTCCCCGCAGGCTTCCAGCCCTGGCTGCTGGCCGACATCGCCCGGGCAGCAGGCGCCGCTGGCGGCCGCGCCGTTTTCGTCGCGTCGGACGAGCAGCAGGCCCGCGCCATCGCGGACACGGCACAGTATTTCGCGCCGGAGATCGAGATGATCGACATCCCCGCATGGGACTGCCTGCCCTATGACCGGGCCAGCCCCTCGCTCCGCGCCGCCTCCGCGCGCTTGGCGGGTTTCTACGCCCTACAAGCGCCACCCAAAGGCCCGCAACTGGTCCTCACCACGCTGGCCGCCATGACCCAGCGCACGCTCACCCCCTTCCGCGTGCGGCAACTGGTCGCCAAACTCGCGCCCAAGGAACGGATCGCGATCCAGACGCTGGCCGCCATGCTGCAGGCCAACGGCTATGTCCGCACCGACACGGTCCACGACCGGGGCGAGTTCGCCATTCGCGGCGGCATCGTGGACCTCTTTCCCGGCGGCGAGGAACAGCCGCTGCGCCTCGACTTCTTCGGCGACGAGATCGAGACCGTCCGCCGCTTCGATCCGTCGGACCAGCGCACCACCGGCAGCGTCGACGGCTTCACCCTCCTCCCCGCCTCCGAAGCGCTGCTGGACGAGGACACGATCAAGCGCTTCCGCAGCCGCTACCGCGAAACCTTCGGCGCCACCGCGACCGGCGACCCACTCTATCAGGCGGTCAGCGAAGGCCGCCGCCTGGCTGGCATGGAACATTGGCTTCCCCTGTTCGAAGACAAGCTGGTCCCCCTAGCCGACCATCTGGGCGAAGGGGCCGTCATCATCCGCGACCATGGCGTCGCAGGGGCCGCCGACAGCCGGTTCGAAGCGATCCGCGACTATCACGCCAACCGCATCCAGGCGAAGACGTCAGATCCCGGCGCCTACCGCCCACTCAAGCCCGACACCCTCTATCTTGACGCCGCTCAGTGGGACGCCGCCGTCGCCACCCTGCCGATGCACGCCAGCACGCCCTTCCATGAACCCGAAAGCGCCACCGTCCTCGACTTCGCCGTAGACGGCCCCCGCGATTTCGCCCCCGAACGCGCGCAAACCACCAACGTCTACGAAGCCGTCGGCAAGCATATCGCCGCGCTCCGCCGCGATAAGAAGAAAATCATCATCGCCAGCTACTCGCTCGGCGCACGCGAGCGCCTCTCCGGCCTGCTCGCCGACCATGACGTCTCCCGCCTCGCCACCGCTGACGGCTGGCAGGAAGCGCTCGGCATCGCCGCCAAAGGCAGCGTCACACTCACCGTCCTGCCGCTCGACCATGGTTTCACCGCGCCCGACATCGCCGTCCTCACCGAACAGGATATGCTGGGCGACCGCCTCGTCCGCCGCGCCAAGCGCAAAAAAAGCGCCGACGCTTTCCTCCAGGAACTCGCCACCCTCTCCCCCGGCGATCTCGTCGTCCATATGGATCACGGCATCGGCCGCTATGAAGGGCTGACGCAAATCCCGGTCAGCAAGGCCGCGCATGATTGCGTCGCCCTGACCTATGCCGGCGGCGACAAACTCTACGTTCCGGTAGAAAATCTCGAAGTCCTCTCCCGCTACGGCTCCGAAAACGAAGGCGTCAGCCTCGACAAGCTGGGCGGCGAAGCCTGGCAGCGGCGCAAGGCCAAGATGAAGGAGCGCATCCGCGAAATCGCGGGCGAACTCCTGAAAACCGCCGCCGCCCGCGCCCTGCGCGCCGCCACCGTGGCCGAACCCGACCATGCCGGTTACCCCGCCTTCGTCGATCGCTTCCCCTATCAGGAAACCGACGATCAGGACCGCGCGATCAGCGACGTGATCGAAGACCTTGGCGCAGGCAAGCCGATGGACCGTCTCGTCTGCGGCGATGTCGGCTTCGGCAAGACCGAGGTCGCTTTGCGCGCCGCCTTCGTCGCAGCGATGGCCGGGATGCAGGTCGTGCTGATCTGCCCCACCACATTGCTAGCGCGCCAGCATCATATGCAGTTTGAGGAGCGCTTCCGCGGCTTCCCCGTCAATATCGGCCGCCTCTCCCGCCTCGTCCCCGACAAGGAGGCGAAAGCGACCAAAGCGGGCTTGGCCGACGGCACGATCGACATCGTCATCGGCACCCACGCCCTGCTGGCCAAGGGGCTGGACTTCAAACGCCTGGGCCTTGTCGTCGTGGACGAAGAACAGCGCTTCGGCGTCACCCACAAGGAACGGCTGAAGTCGCTCAAGACCGACGTCCACGTCCTGACGCTCACCGCCACGCCCATCCCGCGCACGCTGCAAATGGCGATGTCGGGCCTGCGCGAACTCTCCGTCATTCAAACCCCGCCGGTCGATCGCCTCGCGGTGCGCAGCTACATCATGCCCTGGGACGGCGTCGTCATCCGCGAAGCTCTGCTGCGCGAACATTATCGCGGCGGCCAGAGCTTCTTCGTCGTCCCGCGCATCGCCGATCTTACTGAGATCGAGGAGTTCCTGCGCAACGAAGTCCCGGAAATCAAGGCCATCGTCGCCCACGGCCAGATGAGCGCCACCGATGTCGAAGAGCGCATGTCCGCTTTCTACGACAAGCGCTACGACGTGCTGCTCTCCACCACCATCGTGGAATCCGGCCTCGACATCCCCAGCGCCAACACACTCATCATCCACCGTGCCGACCGCTTCGGCCTCGCCCAGCTTTACCAGCTGCGTGGCCGCGTCGGCCGGTCGAAGACCCGCGCCTATGCCTATTTCACTACGCCCGCCAATCGCATCATCACTGAAACCGCGGAAAAGCGGCTGAAAGTCCTGTCCGACCTCGACACGCTGGGCGCAGGCTTCCAACTCGCCTCCCACGACCTCGACATTCGCGGCGCGGGCAATCTGGTCGGCGACGAACAGTCGGGCCATATCAAGGAAGTCGGGTTCGAACTCTACCAGTCGATGCTGGAAGAGGCGATCATGGACGCCAAGGCAGGCGGGGTCGGGATCGAGAAACGCAGCGACAGCTTCTCCCCCCAGATCAGCGTCGACGCGCCCATCCTCATCCCCGACGATTATGTGCCCGACCTCGACCTGCGCATGGGCCTCTACCGCCGCATCAACGAGATCGAGGATCGGGGTGGCCTGGAATCCTTCGCCGCCGAACTGATCGACCGCTTCGGCAAGCTGCCTTTGCCCACGCAAAACCTGCTCAAGATCATCGAGATCAAGCAGAATTGCGTCACCGCCAACATCTCGAAGATCGACATGGGGGCCAAGGGCGCGCTCGTCAGCTTCTTCGAAGACCGCTTCCCCAACCCGGCTGGCCTCATCGCCTATGTCCAGCGCCTCGACGGCGTCGCCCGCCTGCGCCCCGACAGCAAAGTCGTCGTCAACCGCGCCTGGCCCGACCCACAGGCAAGGCTCAACGGCGCGCTGCAATTGTCGAAGGGGCTGGCGAAAGCGGCAGGGTGAAAGACATACGCCCCCCCTCCCTTCCAGGGAGGGGCCGGGGGTGGGTAGCGAGCGCAGCGAGCATCAGCCCCATCGGAGCAAAAACCCGCAAGCCCCCAATCCGTCACCCCGGGCTTGACCCGGGGCCCCGCTTCTTAGATCCTCCAGCGATGGAACGCGCACGACGGGGCGGCTGGGTTTATATCATGGCCGATCGGTATCGCGGCACGATGTATGTCGGAGTGACATCCGATCTGACCCTGCGCATCCATCAGCACCGCTCCGGCGACGGGTCGGATTTTTGCGCGCGCTATGCTCTCCGCCGCCTCGTTTGGACGGAACGCGGCGACGACATCGTGGCGTGTATCGAGCAGGAAAAACGCATCAAGCGCTGGCGGCGGCAATGGAAATTTGAGTTGATTGAAAAAATCAATCCCGAGTGGCGGGATATGTTTGAAATGCTCACCTAGCAAGGTAGCGGGACCCCGGGTCAAGCCCGGGGTGACGATTGAGGACAAGCCACCTCCCTCTTTCCTACTCCCCGCCTGCTGCTTATCCTACCCAATGGACCAGTCCCGCCTTCACACCACGCGCGCCTTCCAACATCCGATTAACTATGCGACCTACAAGGCGCGTCGGCGGTGCATCGCACTGACCCTCCAGGCGCGTCGGGGAAGCGCAACCCAAACCCTACGGCACCTCCATCCCAGCTTTCCCGCCACTTTTGCCAGCAAACCTCCACCCTACGATGGTGTGAACTTCGCCAGTGCCGCGTCACCATGGCCCACGCGTCAAATCGCCCTTCCTCATCATCCGGCAAAGAAGCAGCAACAGGTCAAACCTAAATCTAGATCCGACGACCAGGCACCAAAGCATGGCGTCATCGCAGGAGACTTCACATGAGCATCACTCTGATCGCGATCGCCGCCGCCGCCGCGACGCACAGCATTCCGATAGAGCATCATGGCACCAGGATGCAGGCGACCTACACCGCCCGCGCCGATGTGCAGACCCGCACGGTCGGCGCAAAAACGCCTAATCGCATGGATATGCAGCGCTGCAACTGGACCGCCACGGTGGTCGTCGATCGCAAACTGGACCATGGTCCGGCGCTGGCCCGCACGCTTCCCAGCGATACGCGCTTTTCCGGCAGCGAAGCGGGCGCCTGCACGCGCGGCGCAAAGATCGAACAACGGGTGCTGGCCCAGCATCAGGACCGCATCCATGCGCAACTGATGGCTGTGGCCGATCAGGATCGGGCGCCGCTGCTGGCCGAACTCGACGCGGTGCGCAACCTTGCCGCCAATTGAACCGAACCGCCGCATGGCATGGCTCGGCACGCTTCTGCTCATCGGCCATGCCTTTCCGGCCGCCGCCCAATATGCGTCCGGCCCCGCCATCACGCTCGAAGCCGCCAGCGACGAACGCCGCCGCGGCCTTAGCTGGAGCGATGGCGATCCGGTGCTGCGCGGTGCCGTCTCCGTGCCCATCGCCGATGGCTTCAGCCTAGACGGCGCGGCGACGACATTGTGGGCCAGCGGTCGCCATGGTGGCGCGGATGCGGTGATCGATCTTGGCACGACCTATGCCCGGCAGTTGGGCGGCTTCCGGCTGACGGCGGAGGGGCGCTACCACCTCTTCCCCGGCGCATCGCGCGCCAATGATGACGGCTGGGGCTATGGCGAAATCGGTGCGGGGGCAGGCTTCCTGATCGGCCCGGCCAGCCTGGACCTGTCCGCCAGCTACGCGCCGCGCCAATCGGCGATCGGCGGCGACAATCTCTATCTGTCCGCGTCGGCCGCCACCGCCATCCCCGGCACGCCGCTCACCGTCTCGGCCCGGATCGGCCGATCCTCGGGCGACGTTCGCGATCCCTTCCGCGCCGCCCGTCTGCGGCCGGACGGCACCTATTGGGACCATGGCGTCAGCATCGACTACACCAAAGGCCGCTGGTCCACCGGCCTGCGCTACGCCAACAGCAACATCGATGGCCCCGGCCGCGACCACGCCGGCGCAACCCTGATCGGCAGGGTAAGCCTCACCCTGTAACCTCCCTCCGTTCCCGGCGAAACGCCTCTCTCCGTTCGCTTTTCGTCCCCTCTCCGTTCGCTTCGAGCGTAGTCGAGAAGCAACCGGCACAACGCTTCCGCTTCTCGACTGCGCTTCGAAACGAACGGCGTTGGCGTCCCCCTGTCCTACACCCCCGCAATTTGCTAAACGGATCGCGAAGGGAACCACATCATGCCTGTAGAACTCACGATTCTCGCTTGGGGCATGGTGCTGCTCCTGGTCCATATCTTCGCCGCCGCCCATGTGAAGACGAAACAATATGGCCCGAAATGGAATATGGGCGCCCGCGACGAAAGCCTGCCGCCGATGAATGCGCTCGCCGGACGCCTCGCCCGCGCGCAAGCCAATTTCATGGAAACCCTGCCCATCGCCATCGTCGCGCTGATCGGCGTCGTCGTGGCGGGCAAGACCAGCGAATGGACCGCGATGGGCGGCTGGATCTGGCTTGGCGCGCGGATCGTCTATCTGCCGCTCTACGGCTTTGGCGTGCCCGTCGTGCGCACCATCATCTTCATGGCCAGCCTGGTCGGCATCCTCATCGCGCTCTGGCCACTGCTGACCGTCTAACCCGCCAGCACCAGGTTGATGAGATCGGCGGACGGCACCCCCGCCGATCGCAGGAAGCCCTGATAATAGTCGCACCCCTCACGAGCCAACAGGCCAAGTTGCTCTTCCGTCTCCACCCCCTCGGCGATCACTTTGAGGCCCAGCGACTTCGCCATATGGATCACCCCGCGCACAACGATGCGGTCCCGCGCGGTCCCGGCGATGTCCTGCGCCAGCCCGCTGTCGATCTTGAGATAGTCGAGCGGCAGGCTTTTAAGATAGGCGAGACTGGAATAGCCCGTGCCGAAATCATCGATCGCCACCGCCAGCCCCTCTGCCCGCAGCGCGGTGAGCAGGGCGGACGCCGCGCCGATATCCTCGATCAGCCCGCTTTCGGTAATCTCCACCGTCAAACGGGACCGGGGAAAGCCGCTGCGATCGACCAGCCCCAACAGGCTCGCCATGAATCCCGGCTGGGCGATGTCGGCGGCCGTGACGTTGATCGACAGGCGCAGGTTGGACAGCGCCCGGGGCCAGGCCGCCGCCTGCCGCAGCGCTTCGGCCTGAATATGCGCGGACAGCGGCAGCATATAGTCGGACCGTTCCGCCGTGGCGAACAATATGCCCGCGCCCAGCGGCCCATAATGCGGGTGATTCCACCGTGCCAGCGCTTCCACCCCGCTGATCCGGTCGGACGCGACAGGATATTGCGGCTGGAATACGATAGTGATTTCCCCCGGTCCAGCGCCAGCCGCAGGTCCGTTTCGAGCCGGTCGCCATCGACCTGGCGGCTATGCTTTTCGGCCGAGAGGATGCGGATGCCCTCGCCCCCCGCCTGCCGTGCGTCGGCCAGCGCCGTCCCCGCCCGGCGCAGCAACTGCGTCACGTCATCTTCCGCCCGCGCCTGTGCAATGCCGCAGCGCGCAGTCAGCCGGATCAGATGGTCGCCCGCGCTGAACGGCTGCCCGACCGCGCCGATCAACTGCCGCGCCAGGAAGGTCGCCCGGTCGCTCCCCGCCACCTCGCCGGTCAGACCGACCAGAAACTCGGTGCCCGCGATCCGCGCCACCATCGCGCCGGGCGCGACGTCGTCCACCATCCGCTCGATCCGCCGGGCGATACGGCCCAGCAGTGCGTCGCCCACCACCTGCCCATAGGCCGCGTTCATGCGGTCGAACTGGCTGATCGACAACAGCAGGATCGTCGTCGCCAGCCCCTCGCGCCGGTCCAGCCAGTCGAGCGCCACCTGCCGCGATCGCAATCCCGTCAGGAAATCGCGCGTCTCGCTATCGCGTCCTGGCCCGTCGGACAACCACTCGACGTCCGCCGCCACGCCGCCGTCGGCCAGCCGCAGATGATGCACCAGCCGCTGGCCGGGCCGATTGGGCAAGCCATGCGCCAATGCAGCGGGCCGACCCGCCCGGATCATCGCCCGCAATGCGACCAGCACCGCGCGCCGTTCCGATCGCGGCAACCGTCGCAGCAGCGCCGACGGAGCAATATGCCGGTCGCTCACATCCAGATGCGCCGCCAGGCTGTCGCTCAGCCGCAACAGCGATCCCGCTCTCGCCAATTCCCAATAAAGCGCGTCGCCACGCCGAATTCGCTGGGCGCGCTGGTTGTGCACCGCGCCGCCGCCGACCCGCTCCACCAGCCGGTGTGCCGACGCCAGCGCGGCATGCAGCGTCCCATCCGTAACCGGTCCCACCAGATAATGGGTCGCCCCCGCCGCCAGCAATGCGGGCAGATGCGCCTGATCCTGCGGATCGACCAGCACCAGCAACGCTCCGCCGCCCGCTTCCATCGGCGGCACCAACGGCGCCAGCAGCCGATTGGCCTGCCCGCCCGATCGCAGGTCCACCAGCGCGACCTGCGCTTCGCTATGCAGATATCTTTGCGGCGCGTCCTTGGCCCGTCGCGCCCCGATCGCACGCCACCCCACGCGCTGCGCGGCCTGGCACAGCCCGTCGCGGTCGCCCGGCGACAGGATGAAGAGGCTGCGTTGCCCGTCTGCGGTATGGTCCCCGCTCACTTAATAATGTTTCCCGGCGCAGCGCATCGTCACCCCTTAACATTCAGCAGTTACCGACCTCTTGCCATGGCTGCAACTTTGCAGTCCCACCACGGCGGCGCTTGCGCCGGGGCGACCCATCGCCTAGCTAGTCGGCATGGTCATGGCCGATCCCGCGCGCAAACCGATGACCGACGGCCTTGGCCGCCGGATCAGCTATCTGCGCATCTCCGTGACCGACCGCTGCGATCTGCGCTGCCGATACTGTATGGCGGAAAAAATGCAGTTCCTGCCCAAGGATCAGGTGCTGACGCTGGAAGAGATCGCGCTGCTCGCCGATCTGTTCATCGCCCGCGGCATTACCAAGATCCGCCTGACCGGCGGCGAACCGCTGGTACGGCGCGATATCGGCGATCTGGTCCACCGGATCGGCCGCCATATCGGGGCGGGGCTGGAGGAACTGACGCTCACCACCAATGGCACCCGCCTTGTCGACCATGCCGACATGCTGGTGGATGCAGGCGTGCGACGCATCAATGTCAGCCTCGACAGTCGCGACCCAGAGCGCTTCGCCCATGTGACGCGCGGCGGCCGGATCGAACAGGTTTTGGCCGGACTGGACGTGGCGCGCGACGCAGGCCTTGCGGTCAAGATCAACATGGTGGCGCTCAAGGGCGTCAACGAAGATGAAATTCTGCCGATGCTGCGCTGGTGCGGCAGCAAGGGCTTTGACCTGACGCTGATCGAAACCATGCCGCTGGGCGACACCGGCGAGGATCGCACCGATCATTATCTGCCGCTGACCCAGGTGGCCGACAGGATTCGTCGCGATCACAAGCTGACGCCCCTCTCCCACCGCACCGGCGGCCCGGCGCGCTACCACGCGGTCGATGGCATGGGGATCAAACTCGGCCTCATCACTCCGCTCACCCAGAATTTCTGCGCCGATTGCAACCGCATCCGCATGACATGCGAGGGCAAGATCTTCATGTGCCTGGGCCATGAGGACCATGTCGATTTCAAGGCCGCCCTGCGCGAAGGCGGCCTGCCCGCCGTCGAACCGCTGATCGATCGGGCGCTCCGCCTGAAGCCCGCCGCCCACGACTTCCGCATCGGCGCAGGCGAAGGCGCGGCCACCCGCCGCCACATGAACGTCACCGGCGGATGAGCAGCGAGCCACGGCGCGCCCTCGTCGCGTCCCCGACCCAGGCCGCGCGCGCGGCGGAAGAACGACTGCGCGCCACATACGATTTCGTGGCCGTGGACCAGGCCGACATGATCATCGCCCTAGGCGGCGACGGCTTCATGCTCCAGACGCTCCATTCGATGCTGGAGGGGCGACGGATCGTCCCGATCTTCGGGATGAACCTCGGCACGGTCGGCTTCCTGATGAACGAATGGCGGCTTGAACGGCTCGACCAGCGGCTGGAAAAGGCCAAGAGCTTCAAGGTCAATCCGCTGCGCATGACGGTGGACACCGTCGATGGCGAACGTTTCTCTATTCCTGCCATCAACGAAGTCTCTCTGCTGCGCGAAACCCGCCAGACCGCCAAGCTGGAGGTGCAGGTGAACGGCCGCGCCGTGCTGCCCGAATTGGTGTGCGACGGCGTCCTGGTGGCGACCCCGGCCGGGTCCACCGCCTATAATCTGTCGGCCCATGGCCCTATCCTGCCGCTGGGATCGGCGCTGATGGCGCTCACGCCGATCAGCCCGTTCCGCCCGCGCCGCTGGCGCGGCGCCATCCTGCCGGAAAACACCATCATCCGCTTTACCGTGCTGGACCCAGTCAAACGGCCCGTCAGCGCCGTGGCCGACCAGCGCGAAGTACGCGACGTGGCCCAGGTGGAGGTCGGCATAGACCGCGCCACCCCGCTGACCTTGTTGTTCGACCCCGAACATACGCTGGACGACCGCATCGCCGCCGAACAATTCATCGCATAATTTTCCGTCATTTGGCGCTTGCCATGGCGTGAAACCCGCTGCTATAGGCGCGGCCTGCCCAGCGGAAGCGGGTTGCTCCCCGATAGCTCAGCGGTAGAGCATTCGACTGTTAATCGAATGGCCGTAGGTTCGAATCCTACTCGGGGAGCCACATTTTCCAGCCCAAGCGGCTTGGCCTTTTCCATCGTATCGCCTGTATCGCGCAAAGCGAATAGCCCCGTTCCGCGCTTTTGCACTGATCCAAATTTTTGCGATCAAGCGACCCCGAAGCCCTTGCCATTTCCCATCGTGCGCGGCATAGGCGCGGCCTGTCCGGCGCAAGCCGGTCGTTCCCCGATAGCTCAGCGGTAGAGCATTCGACTGTTAATCGAATGGCCGTAGGTTCGAATCCTACTCGGGGAGCCATTTCCTGACATGGCATCACCCTGTCGGCGCACCCGCCAGTTACAGCCGCTCGCGACCCAAGAAAAAACGCGCAAAGCCCGAAGGCGTCGCGCGTTCCAGGTTACGCTTCGGGGAGAAGCTTCAGCGTGATGCGAATTGGCGGCCCTTGGTGGCGATGGCCCAGCGCTGCGGCGTTGCGCCCTGCGCGCCTTCGCGCACGAAGCACTGGCCGCTCTTGGCGCGGATCGTCCGGCACGCTGTCATGGCGTCGGCGCGGCTGCCAAAACCGCTGATCGCCAGACGATGATAGGGCTTGCCCTTCACCGTCGCCTGGCTGGTCAGCACCGGGAAGGCGGCGAGCGTGCTGCTGCGCCCCGCCATGCTCATCCATTTTTCCTTGGCGATCGCCGCTGTGTCATAGGCACCCAGTTGCACCACCCAGTTGCTCGCGCCCGTGGCGACCGGCTTGATGAAGGCCGCCTGCTGCATCCGGGCGATCGGCGCAGCCTCGGCGCGGCCCTTGGCGGGCATAGGCCTGGCGTTATGATCTTCGATGATGAAATCGCGGGTAGCGACACGCACTGGCTTAGGCGCAGCCTTGACGACTCGCGCGGGCGCGACCGGTGCGGGCTGCACCACCGGCTGCGGTGCGGGATCGGCTTGCGCCATCTGCACCGGCGCTGGTGCCTGGGCTTCCGGCAAGGGCGCAACCTCGGGCGCGGCTTGCGCCATTTCAACGGGAGCATCCGCGACAGGGGCCAGCGCCAAAGCGACCGGCTGACCGGCATCGCCCTCGTTGATGGTCACGCCCATCAGCGCGGCGACACGCATGGGCGCCAATGAGGGTTCAGCGATCTGCGCCCAGTCCGAAATGCGCTTGTTCGCGGCCAGCGGCTCCATGTCCAGACCCACGATCATACGCGCATCCTTCCAGCGCCCGGCCAGCGCATAGGCATAGGCGAGGTTCTGGCGCGTGCGCGCCGTGGCCGACGGATCGTGGATCGCTTCGGACAGGATGCGGACGCCTTCGCCCGGATCGCCTGCCATCGCCATCGCCAGACCATAATCGGCAGCAGGCACAGTATCGGCATGAGCGGCCAGCAGCGCGCGCGCGTCGTCCGGACGACCCTGCGCCACCTGCACCAGCGCCAGGCTGACGATCGTGCTCGCGTCGCTGTTACCCAGCGTCATCGCATCACTCAGCGCCGTCTGCGCGGACGCGAACCGCCCGGCCAGCACATAGGCGCGGCCCAATATCTGGCGATAGGCGGCGTTTTGCGGCTCCAGTTGCACGGCGGCTTCGGCGGCTTCCACCGCCTTGGCGCCATTGCGATCGGCCAGCGCCTTTTCCGCTGCGATGGCAAGCTTGCCGGGATTGCCCTTCTGCTGGACGGTCGATGCCGACGGGCGGAAAGCCGCACCGGTGCAGCCGACCATAGTCGTCGCGACGAGCAGCGAGGACAGCGCCGCCTTAGCGAATGTCTTGCGTTTCATAACTTTACCCACCTTTCATTCACTGGCCGTCGCGCAGATGCGGCAGCTGCTGAGTCAGCCGGTCGATATCCGGCAGGTCGTTCAAAAGATCATCGAGTGCCTGGGTGACGATCTGCTGGGCCGAACGCCCGGTGATCGCGCAGGCCAGGCGCAATTTGAGATGCCGTTCCGCGTCGAGCCGCAACGTGAAGGCGGTCTTGCGACCACCCGCCGCGGCCGGGACCGACGCGACCTTGGCCGCGATCCGCTTGGCCAACAGCGTGCGCTCCACCACCACCGGCGGCACGGGCACGGCCGGGGTCATCGGCGTCAGGCCGATCGGCGCGGCCGGTTCCTCGCTCGGTTCATGCACCGGCTCGACATCGAAACCCATGTCGTTCCAGCCCAGATCATCCTGCGGCGTCGCCAGGCTCGATGCCCGATTGAAGCCCGGCATCGGGCGGCGCATCGCCGGCTGCGCTGCGCCCTTGCGCGCCAGCAGGCCGGAGGTCAGCGACGCGAGGGGTTTGGGTTCCGCCATCATCCTGTCCCTTACTGGCCGATCACGCGGCGGCCAAAGCCCCCGCCCGACGATCGGGCGGCGATCGTACCGACGCTGCCCTGGGGCACGGAAAAGACCGTGCGACGAAAATTCTTTTCTAGCCGATCCGACACATAGGACCACAGCGCCTCCACTTCGGCAGCAGAGCGCCCCTTGGGATCGACCTCCATCACCGTGCGGCCGTCGATCATCGACGCGGCGAAATCGGTGCGATGGTGCAGAGTCACCGGCGCGACCGTGCCATGCTGCGACAGCGCGACGGCGGCTTCGGACGTGATCCGCGCTTTGGGCGTCGCGGCGTTGACGACGAAGATCAAAGGCTTCCCCGCCCGTTCGCACAGGTCGACCGTGGCGCCGACGGCGCGCAGGTCATGCGGGCTGGGCCGGGTCGGCACGACGATCAGTTCGGCGACCGAAATCACGCTCTGGATCGCCATGGTGATGGCAGGCGGCGTATCGATGACGGCCAGCTTGAACCCCTGTTGGCGCAATATTTCCAGGTCGGCAGCCAGCCGGGCAACGGTCGTCTGGGCAAAGGCGGGGAACTCGGCTTCCCGCTCGTTCCACCAGTCGGCCAGTGACCCTTGCGGATCGATATCGATCAAGACCACCGGCCCCGCCTCGGCACGTTGCGCCTGCACGGCCAGATGGCCCGACAAGGTCGTCTTGCCCGATCCGCCCTTCTGCGACGCCAATGCCAAAATCCGCACGAATACCCCCCAGGAAATTCAATTCCGGCTGGGATTGCCACGACTGCCGCTAAAAATTGGTTAATCCCGTGCGAAACTTCCCGTTTGAACGATGCAGGATAGTTGAGCGGACCGCCTGCTTTGTGCCATTACGCTAACAAGACCTTAACCTTGTTTCGCCATTGCGGTCATCGATTATCCTTTCGCACTGGAGCCTGTGCATATGAAGCCTATCTGGGGAACGGCGGCGCTGGCCGCGATGCTGATCGCCGCGCCGCTCGCGCTGGCGGACGTGAAGACGGGAGTCGATGCATGGCAGCAGGGCGATTATGCCAAGGCGATCGCCGAATGGCGGCCGCTGGCGCAATCGGGCGATCCCGACGCGCAATTCAACCTGGGCCAGGCCTATAAGCTGGGCCGCGGCGTCCAGGCCGACGTCAACACTGCGCTGGACTGGTATCGCAAGGCGGCGGTCCAGGGGCATTTGCGCGCCGAAGACAATCTGGGCCTGCTGATGTTCCAGCAGGGCGACCGCACCGGCGCCATGCCCTATCTGCAGCGCGCATCGATGCGCGGCGAACCGCGCGCGCAATATATCGTCGGCACCGCCCTGTTCAACGGCGACACGCTCGGCAAGGATTGGGTACGCGCCTATGCGCTGATGACGCGCGCTTCGGCGTCCGGCCTGCCGCAGGCGACGACCAGCCTGGAGCAGATGGACAAATATATCCCGGAGGACCAGCGCAAACAGGGTCTGGCGATGGCGGCGAGCATGGAAAAGGGCGACAATGGTTCGGCCTTGGCTGCTGCGACGCCCGCCACGCCGCCGCCGCCCCGCAAGAGCGCCTCGGCGGTTCGCACGACTCCCTTGCCTCCTTCCACCGTCAACCAGCCGGCGCCTAAACCGACCCCCGCACCCGCGGCGCCCAAGCCCGCGCCGCAGGTCGCCGTCGCGAAGCCCAAGCCAGCACCGGCCCCGGAACGCGCCGCAGCCCCCGCTCCTGCCGCCTCGGGTAGCTGGCGCGTGCAATTGGGCGCATTCGGCGAAGAAGGCCGCGCTCGCGCGCTGTGGAGCCAACTCAGCCGCAAGGTCAGCGGCCTGTCCGCCTATCAGCCCTATCTTGTCAAAGCGGGAAGCGTCACCCGGCTTCAGGCCGGTCCCATCGCCAGCGGCACCGACGCCGCCCGCCTGTGCGGCGCGATCAAGGCGGCCGGTGCCGACTGTATGCCCAAGAAGATGTAAGGTCTTCGAAGCCGGTATCTCTCTTCCGTTCGGGCTGAGCCTGTCGAAGCCCTTTACTTGGTCTTACGGCTTGGACAGACAGGGAAGCCCTTCGACAGGCTCAGGGCGAACGGCCATCATAGAAGCTGGCGCTCGACGCGCTTAATCCCGCGCCTGCGCCAGCATCCATTCGCGAAAATGCGCCAACGGCCCCCTGTCGGGCGCCCCGGGCGGATAGACCAGATAATAGGCCTGGTCGGTCGACAGCGGCCGGGCGAAGGGGACGACCAGCGTCCCCGCCTCCAGTTCCGGCTGGATCAGGAAGCTGGGGATCAACGCCACGCCTACCCCGGCGGCGCAGGCCTGCGCCAGCATCAGGAAATGCTCATAGGCCGCTCCCTGCGCCAGCGTTGCAACATCCACCCCCGCCGCCGTCAGCCAGCGCGCCCAGGCGTCTCGCCGCGAAATCTGCGCGAGCAGCGGCGCGTGCAACAGGTCGGCCGGTTCGCGCAGCGGATGCGCCGCCAGCCAGGCGGGCGCGCAGACCGGCACCGCCTCCTCCCGAAATAGGAAGTCCATCGTCACGCCCGGCCAGTCGTCCGCGACACCGAAATGGACAGCTGCATCGAAGGCTTCATGCCCGAAGTCGAAGGGCTGCGACCGGGCAGCGAAGTCGATCACCAGATCGGGATAGCGCGCGGTCAATTGCGGCAGGCGCGGCGCCAGCCATCGCATGCCGAAGCTGGGCAGCGTCGCGATCCGCAGCGCGGTGGGCGATGGCCGTGCCGAAGCCCGCGCCGTCGCCCGACGGATCGCGTCCAGCGCTGGTAACAGCTCTTCGGCATAGGCTCGCCCGGCTTCGTTCAGGCGCACCCGCCGACCGATCCGGTCGAACAGGGGCGTTTGCAGCATCGCCTCCAACTGGGCGATCTGTCGGCTGACTGCACTCTGCGTCAGGCCGATCTCCTCGCCTGCACGGGAAAAGCCGCCATGCCGCGCGGCCGCCTCGAACGCTGTCAGCGCACTCATCGGCGGCAGATATTTGCGGGAGCCGTTCATTCCAAACTCGCATCTACAGATGATAGGTCGCCATTTTGAAACTGACACTTATCCTGCGATAAGGGTGGTGTCATCTGGAGCATATCATGTCGAATGCGAATATGGGAACCGTAGAAGCGCTGATCGTCGCGACGCTGGGCGAGGAGGCCGGAAGACGAACGCTCGCCATGCTGGCGATCGATCCGGCCCTGCTCGCCGAGCGTGGCGACACTGTGTCCCGCGCCGCCTTCGCCATGGCGCTCAACGTCCTGCTGTTCGAAGACCTGCTGCGCCGGGTGCCCAGCGGCAACGCCTATGTCGCCGACACGCTGACGCGTGGTGGGAAGGTCGTGTTCGACCATGGCGCCCTCCGCTCGATCCGCTTCCCCGACGGCCCGACCGGCGCGCTGCCGGGCGGCGAAGACGCATTCACCCGTATCTTCCTGCCACTGGGCTACGCAATGGCGGCGGTCTATCCGCTCGATCGCCTCAAAATGACCGGCCGCGCCTATCGCCATGTCGACCACCCTGAATCGATCCCGCAATTCTTCCTGTCCGAACTCCATGTCGACCGGTTCGATGCCGCATTCGGCGAAGCGGCAACGCGGGTTTTCGGCAGTTCGCGCGACCCGCTGGACGATCATGCTCGGTCCGTCCTGGCCCGTTATGAAGCGCGTACAACTGTCCAACTCGCTGACGCAGTCGCTGCCTTGCCGGTGATCCTCTCCGCCTTCGACCGACAGCATGAACCGCCCAGTTTCGCCGATTATCAATTGCTTCTGTCCCGTTCCAACGAAGCGGCCTGGATCGCGACGGAGGGCAATGGCTTCAACCATGCGACCGACCGGGTGGCGGACGTCGCCGCACTCGCCGATCGGCTGAAAGGAGAGGACCGCCCGATGAAAGCCAAGCTCGAAATCTCCGCCACCGGCCGGGTGCGCCAGACTGCCTTCCGCGCCGACAGCGTGGCGCGGCCCTTTGCCGATGGCGAATGGCGGCAGGTGCCCGGCTCCTTTTATGAGTTCATCAGCCGCGACATCGACCCGGAAACGGGACGGCTCGACCTGGCGTTCGACACCGGCAATGCAACCGGGATCTTCGCCATGACCAGCGCGCAGGAAGGCACGGCACGATGAGCGCGATGCTACAATCCTTTGACCCGGCATCCCGCGAGTTGGTGTGGGAAGGCCCGGTCGCCAGCGCCGACGATTGCCATCGCGCCGTCGCCACAGCCCGCGCCGCCCTGCCCGGCTGGCGCGCGCTGCCGGTGGACGACCGCATCGCCATTGCCCGCCGCTACGCCCAGGTGCTGGGGGAACGCCGTGCCGCGCTAGCGCAACTCATATCGCGCGAAACGGGCAAATTGCTGTGGGAAAGCGACGCCGAAATCGGATCGATGATTGCCAAGGTCGATGTGTCGATCAAGGCCCATGCCGAACGCACCGGCGAGCGCACCGCCGACATGCCCTTTGGCCGCGCAGTGCTGCGTCATCGCGGCCATGGCGTGATGGCGGTGCTTGGCCCCTATAATTTCCCCGGCCATCTGCCCAACGGCCATATCGTTCCCGCCCTGATCGCGGGCAATGCCGTTGTGTTCAAACCGTCGGAGATCACCCCCGCCACCGGCGCCGCCATGGCCGACGCCTGGGCTGCGGCAGGCCTGCCCGATGGATTGCTGACCATCGTGCAGGGTGGCCGCGCGACCGGAGAGGCACTGGTCGCTGGCGACATAGACGGGCTGCTCTTCACTGGATCGGCGGGCGCTGGCGCAGCCTTGCGGCGGGCGCTGGTCGATCGGCCCCATGTCATCATGGCGCTGGAATTGGGCGGCAACAATCCGCTGATCGCCTGGGACTCGCCCGAAGCTACCGCGTCGATCATCGTCAATTCCGCCTTCATCACCACTGGTCAGCGCTGTTCCTGCGCCCGCCGCCTGATCGTGCCCGAAGGCAGGGTGGGCGACGCCATCGTGGAGGCAACCGCCGCGCTCGCTGCCCGCTTGCCGATCGCCGCCTGGAACGAACCGGGCGATGCCTTCATGGGACCGCTGGTGTCGGACCAGGCCGCCGCCGCGGCGAATCGCGCCGTCGGCGACCTGATCGCACGCGGCGCGCGGGTCATACGCGCCTTTGACGGGGTGCCGGGCCGCAGCGCCGCCTTCGTCACCCCGGCTTTGCTCGACCTGACCGGCGTGGATGCCCCGGACGCGGAGATCTTTGCGCCAGTGCTGACGATCGTGCGCGTGCCGGATTTCGACTCTGCGATCGCCGCCGCCAACGCTACTAGCTTCGGCCTGTCCGCCGGGCTGATCTCGCAAGACGATGCGCTATGGAACCGGGTGGTGGAGGAAAGTCGCGCCGGCGTCGTCAACCGCAACCGCCCGACCACCGGCGCGGCGGGCAACATGCCCTTTGGCGGCCTGGGCGCGTCGGGCAATCATCGGCCCAGCGCCTATTACGCCGCCGATTATTGCGCCTATCCCATCGCCAGTTTCGAAGCGCAAAGCGTGGCCGCCGTGCCGGTGACGGGGCTGAACGATTAAAGGCGATCACGGCTGGAGCATTGTATCTTCGACGCAAACCCCAGCCCTGAACGATCGGGATTACAGCCCCAGCCGCGCCCAGAAATCGTCGGGCGCGATGGCGCCGCCGGTCACCGCCTTGCGATCGCTACGGTTCCAGCTGCTATGTGGGACGTAGATGTGGTCGTCCGCCCGAACTGGGCGTGGCGAGCGGGGACGGGTGATTATGCGGGTCATCGTCTTCTCCTCGAACAAGGGAACACGAAACCTGGCGTGGTCGCTTCGGCACCGTGCGCTTTAGCCGTTGGTGACGCGGAGCAAGCTGACATCCTTCAAAAGCCGCGGAGCATGATGCTCGCGACTCTATCTAGCGATCTGGTTGAAAAAGTCGAAATAGCTTTGCTTGGGGCGGGCGCACGCTGCGTTTAATCGTGTGTCAGACGCGCATGTCTTTTGCTTTGCAACACCCTGGCGAAAAGATGCATTGAGCCAGCCCTGCGTGGATCAACCGATCCGGTGCAATCCGCATAGCTTATTGCCTGCAGGATCACGCAGATAGGCAAGGTAGAGTTTGCCGAACCCGCCTTCGCGAACCCCCGGCGGGTCTTCGCACGGCGTGCCGCCGGACGCGACGCCAGCCTCATGCCAGGCATCCGCCTGCTCGGGCGACGCCATGGCAAAACCGATGGTGCCACCATTGGCGTGGCAGGCCGATGCGCCATCGATCGGCTTGGTCACGATGAACAGCGCGCCATCATGCATATAAATGATGCGGCCCATATCGTCGAAGAAGCCCGGCTTGCCAGCGACCGCGCCGAATATCGCATCATAAAAGGCCTTGGACGCCGCCAGATCGTTGGCGCCCACCATGATGTGGCTGAACATGCTGTTTTCCAAGGACAAGACATCAAACACCGACGATTTGCGTCAGCGCACCATCAGAACGATCGATGTGGAATGGACATGGACCACAACCCGGCCCTGTCGTCAGGACAGACCCAGCGGTCGGATCAGAAAATCGTGCTGTACAGGAACCAGCCCACGATCAGCAGGCTCGATACGATGCAAATACGATCACCAAAGACGTCGATACGAGACATCAGAAAAACATCCTTCCACATGTTGAGCGATCTCCGTCGCTTCCGTGGAAAGATTACATCAGTTTTTACCGTATCGGAATAGCAAAGTTGCGACGAATAGCGCATTATCGGCGCTGAACCGACGTTCAGTGTCTCTTGAACGTAAAATCGATGTCGCTACTCAGGTTTAAAGGACGTTTCCGACCATTAACCTATCGAAAATCGCTTCCGCGATGCTCCAGGAAGGATCGAGTCGCCTCCTGCGGCCCGCGATAGGCCTCCTGAAATTCCGCGCTCCAATATTTCAGATCCTCCAGATCGATTCGCGCACCCGACACGGCGCACAGCACGAACTGCCCCGACCGCACGATATCGAAATGCGGCGTATCGTAACGCAGCACGGCCAGCCCGGGAATATCGGTCACCATCAATCGCCCGTCAGGATGCGATCGACCAGCTGCTTCACCGTCGGGACGAAGCCGTTGGAGTAGAAGGGATCCTGCTTGAATTTATAGGCGCCGTGGCCCGCGAAGATCAGGTTCTGATCCAGGTCGCCGCCATGCACCGCCTCCTGCAACGCCTTCTGGATGCAGAAGCTGCGCGGATCGGCCAGGCGACCGGTCGAGTTGGTTTCGCTATCCATCCAGGACGAGAAGGAACATTGGCTAAGGCAGCCCATGCAGTCCGTCTGATCCTTGCGGATTACGTTCTTTTCCTCTTCGCCCACGAACACCAGCGTGTTGTCCGGCGTCTTGAGCGCGGCGGTGAAGCCCTGCCCCACCCATTCGCGCGCGCGATTGAGGTCGCCCAACGTGACCCAGAAATTCTTGCCCTTCACGCCCACGTCCAGCTGGTGCGTATGGTCGCCCGCCTGTTCGGTGCTGAAGGGAATCTGCCGTTCCGACCGCGCTTCCAATTGACGCAGAAAGGGATTGCGCACCGCCGAACTGTAGAAGCCGGTGGGCGAGAATTTATGCAGCAGAACGTCGCCGGGATTGAGCTGGGTCAGCCGATCCTTCCACTCCTGCGGGATCGGGCTTTCCTGCGTCAGCAGTGGTCGGGTGCCGAACTGGAAGGCGATGCTGCCCAGTTCGGGATTGTCGATCCAGTCGTTCCAGTCCTTGAGCGCCCAGACGCCGCCCGCCATGATGATCGGCACATCGTCCGAAATGCCGCCTTCACGCATCGTTTCGCGCAGCGCTTTCACGCGCGGATAGGGGTCTTGGGGCACTTTGGGGTCTTCGGCGTTGGACAGGCCGTTATGCCCGCCCGCCAGCCAGGGGTCTTCATAGACGACCGCCGCCAGCCATTCAGACGCCTTGGAATAGGCGCGCTTCCACAGCGCGCGGAAGGCGCGGCCGGAGGATACGATGGGCAGGTAGCTGACATTGTAGGAGGCGGCGATTTCCGACAGCTTATAGGGCATGCCCGCGCCGCAGGTGACGCCTGCCACCATGCCGCGCGTCTTTTCCAGGACGCCGTGCAGAATGCGCTGGGCGCCGCCCATTTCCCACAGCACGTTGATGTTGATCGCGCCCTTGCCACCGGCGATCTCATAGGCGCGCTTCACCTGTTCGACCGCGCCGTCGATGGCGTAGGCGACCAGTTCCTCATGGCGATCGCGCCGGGTGCGGCCATGGTAAATCTGAGGGATGACGTTGCCGAAACTGTCATAGCTGTCGGCATTGACCGCCGACACCGTGCCGATGCCGCCGGCCGCCGCCCAGGCGCCCGAACTGGCGTGGTTGGACACAGCAACGCCCTTGCCGCCTTCGACCAGCGGCCAGACTTCACGGCCACCATAGACGATGGGCTTCAACCCCTTGAACAACGACATCTCCCGCGAAAACGGCCCGGTCCCTCGACCGGGTAAATAGCGACCCTATAGCAGCTTTTGCTGCCTGTGACGAATGCGGCGGCCCCTAGCGCAAAATCATGGGACTTGCCAGAGCCTCCCCATATAATGACGCATAGGCGTCGACCATGTCGTCTTCGGCATAATCGCGGGCCGCGCGCTGGCGATTGGCGGCGCCCAGGCGCGCGCGGAGATCGGCGTCGGCGGCGAGGGCGCCAAGGGCGTCGGCCAATCCTTGCTCATTCCCGACCACGAAGCCCCGGTTCTCCGGCGCGACCATATTGGCGACATCGCCTACATTCATGGACGCGGCTGGCACCCCCGCCGCCATTGCCTCCACCAGCGAGATCGGAAATTGCTCGCTGTCGGACGACAGGACGAAGATGTCGAACAGGCCGACGAAGCGCCAGGGGCGGTCCATGAAACCGGCCATATGGATATCGTCCAGCCCCTGCGCGGCGGCTTCGGCCAGGATCGCGTCGCGTTCCGGCCCCTCGCCCACTACAACCAGTTGCAGGCGATCCTTGTGCGCAGCGACCGCGCGGACGAGGCGCGGGATATTCTTGACTGCGCGCAGGCCCGCCAGCGTACCAACCAGCAACTTGCCCGGCGATCGGACCAGGCCGGGTATCGCATCGGGCGCGGGCGGCATGGCATAGCGCGCCACGTCGATACCGTTGCGGATCAACCGCACTTTGTCCGCCGGTTGCTTCCACACGTTACGCGCGATTCCCTCCAACCGCACCGATGGCACGACCATGGCGTGGGCGCGTTGCAGGGCCACGCGGCGGAACAGATTGCGCTTGGTCTTCAGCCCATTGGTCTCATCGGCGTTGAAGCCGTCTTCATGATGGATGAGCGGCGGCAGTCCCGCCGCCGCACCCGCCAGCCGGTGCGCCATGACTGCGTCCATCGATCCCCAATTATAGGTCAGCACCAGATCGAACTGCTTGAGGAAAGCGGTGATGACTTTGTAGCGGGCGAGACCCGGCTTGCCCGCGAAAGATGGCCCGTCGGGGAAATCGACAGCGACACCCGGATCGATCGCGTCGCGCGCGCCTATGGCCTGCGGATCGGCGCTGACGATGCTATGGCGCGCCTTGTCGCCCCAGATGTTCATCAGACGCACAGCCCGCGCTTCCTTGCCGCCCAGCGTGAAACTGCCATGGACGTGCAGGATATGCGGCCGATCAGCCATGCAGCACGCGCGCGAGCAATTGATCGATCGCGACGACGCTCTCCGGCTCGTCCAGAGCAGGCGCATGGCCGACATCGGGGATGGTGGCGCATAGGGCGCTGGTTCCGATCGCCTCCACCATGCGCTGCGCGGTCGCGGCGGATAGCAGGTCGGATCGTTCGCCGCGCAGCAGCAAGGTCGGAATGCCCTGAAACGCCTGCATCACCGGCCACATATCGACGCCCGCCTCGCTGCCGGTGGCGCGGATCGGATCGGCGATCTTCATGTCATAGTCGAGCACCACGCGCCCGCCGCTGTTGAGGCGATAGAGACGCTTCGCCATCGCCAGCCATTGTTCCAGATCATAGCCGGGATAGACATCCGCATTGGCCTCCGCCAAGGCGCGGGCGGCGTGGACCCAGGTGGGGTGCGACTGGCCGACGCCGACATAGGCGCGAATACGCGCCAGCCCGGCTTCGTCCAGCGTCGGGCCGACATCGTTCAGCACCGCGCCCGCCAGCCATTCCCGGTGGGTCGCGGCGATCAACATCGTGATGATGCCGCCCAGCGATGTGCCGACCGCCACGAAACGGGTGATGGCAAGATCGGCCAGCAAGCGACTGATATCCTGCAAATAAGTCAGCGGGACATAGGTCATCGCGTCCTTGGCATAGGCGCTTTCGGCGCGCCCGCGCATGTCCGGGCAGATCAGCCGCCATTCGCCCGCCAGCCTGTCGGCAAGCGGCTCGAAATCGCGGGCATTGCGGGTCAACCCCGGCAGGCAGAGCAAAGGCGGACGCCCGTCCGCGCCGCCCGCATAGTCCCGATAATGAAGCCGCAGCCCATCAGGTGACCACCAATATCCGTCGCTATAACCGACCACGCTTGATCCTTTGGGTGAAGCACCCCCATATCGCCATATGAACCAGACGCCGCAAGCCGCCAATTATCGTCCCGCCACCGAAATCGACAGGTTGATGCCCGACATCGGCGATCCTGTCGTCGCGGCGGACTTTCCGCAGACGATCCTGCGCTATCGCAATGACCGCGCCGCTGCTTCGGTGGGGCTTGAGGGCTTGAGTGACGAGCAATGGATCGCCCATTTCGGCCGGTTCGCGCCGCTGGAGGGCAGCCTGCCCCAACCGCTGGCGCTGCGCTATCATGGTCATCAGTTCCGCCATTATAATCCCGACATCGGCGACGGGCGCGGATTCCTGTTTGCACAGTTGCGCGACAGTGCGAGCCGCCTCCTCGACCTGGGCACCAAGGGATCGGGCCAGACGCCCTATAGCCGCTTCGGCGACGGACGGCTGACGCTGAAAGGCGGCGTGCGCGAAATATTGGCGACCGAGATGCTGGAAGCGCTGGGCGTCATCACGTCCAAGACCTTTTCCATCATCGAAACGGGCGAGGCGCTGGAGCGCAATGACGAGCCATCCCCCACGCGCGGGGCGGCGATGGTGCGCCTGAGCCATTCGCATATCCGTATCGGCTCGTTCCAGCGCGCGGCTTATTTGGATGACAAGGCGCTGCTGGGCAAGCTGACCGACTATGCGCTGATACAGCTTTATGGTGAAACGCCGGGCGACAATCCGGCGGCCGAGTTGCTGGGCCGGGTGGTGGAGCGCACCGCCGACCTCGCCGCCAGCTATATGGTCGCAGGCTTCGTCCATGGCGTGCTCAACAGCGACAACATCAATGTGACCGGCGAGAGCTTCGACTATGGTCCCTGGCGCTTCACGCCCTTGTGGGACGCGGCGTTCACCGCCGCTTATTTCGACCATCAGGGTTTGTACGCCTTTGGGCGACAGGCAGAAGCGATCCACTGGGACGTCGCCCAACTGGCCGTATCGCTTCGGCCTTTGTCCGAAGCTGCACCGCTGATCGCGCAGCTTGAGCGCTTCCCGGCGCTTTACGGCGAAGCACTGGCGCAGCGTTTCTGCTGGCGTCTTGGCGTTATGCCCGACGCGAATGCGAGCGCCCTGGTGGAAGCCGCCGTGCGTGGAATGGTGGCCAGCAGCACGCCGATCGATCGCTTTTTCCATGACTGGCGCGGCGGCGTGGCGCGCGACGCCGCCGCCTATACCGACGACTCCTGGACGCCATTCCGCCAGGCGGTCAGTGGGGTTGCCGCAGTGCCGGATGCACGCCAGCACCCCTATTGGGCGGACGACGCCCCCTATTCCATGCTCATCGAAGAGGTCGAAGCCATCTGGCAATCCATCGATACGCAGGATGACTGGTCACCCCTCTATGACAAGGTCGCCGCGATCCGCCGCTTGGGGGACGCGCTGGGCGCATATATACCAGGCTTCGACGATGATTAACTGCGCTGAAATTATCACAGGTTAAGGTTTTTAACCTTGGGCCAACTAAGGTAGAAACATGATCGAGCGTGATTTGAGCGACCCCGACGGCATCATCACCGTCCGGTCATCGGGTCGGTGGAGTCGGGCGGAACTGGACGCGCATTTTCAGGCATTGCGCGAAATTCTCGTGCAAAAGCGCCGCAACGGCGACCCTGTCAGGGTGCTGTCCGATGTGACGGCCGCAGGCGAACAGGATGTCGGCACTGCCGCGCATATCTTGTCGCAATTTCGCCAGACCTATCACCCCGGTGACCGGGTGGTGATCCTGACGGCCAATGCCGCGGTCAAGCAAGTGGTGCGCGACATGCTGATCGATTTCGACATGGCGGTCTTCAGTTCGCGCTTGCCCGCCGAAATGTGGCTGATGGCGGACGACCTGCCGCCGCCCCGATAATCGGCCGTTGGGTTAACGCCTATTTTCCTTAACCTTTTTCGGCCATAGCATGACGCCAAATGGTCGCGCCGCTAACATCCCATGAACCCGCCACCGGCGCCCTGCTTTGGCAGGGTGAAACGGGAGATGTCGACAGGGAGGTCGCCCGCGCCGCCGCAGCCTGGCCCAAATGGGCGGCGCAGCCCATCGCCTATCGCATCGAAACCTTGCGCCGCTTCGTCAATGTCGTGCGGCGGCAGGAAGATGCGCTGGCCGACCTGATTGCCCGCGAAACCGGCAAGCCGCTGTGGGACGCGCGCGCGGAAGTTTCCGCGGTGATGGCGAAGATCGACGTCAGCATCGCCGCCTATTCCGAACGCACCGGGCAAAAGCGGCTGGAAGCGGCGCTAGGCGCGCGCCAGTCGGTACGGCACAAGCCCCATGGCGTCATGGCGGTGCTTGGTCCCTATAATTTCCCTGCGCACTTGCCCAACGGCCATATCATCCCGGCGCTGCTGGCGGGTAATGCCGTGGTGTTCAAGCCGTCGGAAAAGACGCCGGCTGTGGGCGAGATGCTGGTCAATCTCTATCATGAAGCAGGCGTACCGGTGGATGCCGTGCGCCTGCTGTTGGGCGGCCCCGATGCGGGCAAGGCGCTGGCCGCGCATCCCGATGTCGGCGGCATCCTCTTTACCGGATCGGCGCAGGCCGGCATCGCGATCAACCGGCAATTCGCAGCCCAGCCATCGAAAATCCTGGCGCTGGAAATGGGCGGCAACAACCCGATCATCGTGTGGGACACGCCGGAGATCAACGCGGCCGCGACATTGGTGGTCCAGTCGGCATTCCTGAGCAGCGGCCAGCGCTGCACCGCCGCCCGCCGCCTGATCGTGCGGGACAGCATTGCCGACCGGCTGATCGCGGAGATCAAGAAGCTGGCCGACCGGCTGATCGTCGATCATCCCCATGCCAACCCAACCCCCTATATGGGACCGGTGATCGACAATCAGACTGCGGACGGGTTGACCGAAAGTTTCCTCTATCTGATGAGCAACGGCGGCAAGCCGATCAAGCATATGGTGCGGCCGCATAAGGGGCTGCCTTTCCTGACCCCCGCCATCATCGACGTGACCGCGATGACGGAGCGCCCTGACGTCGAACTGTTCGGCCCGCTGCTGCAGGTCGTGCGCGTAGAGTCTTTCGGAGACGCCATCGCGGAGGCCAACAACACGCGTTATGGTTTGTCCGCGTCGCTGATCGGCGGGTCGCCCGAACAATATAATCAATTCTGGGCCAATATCCGCGCCGGGGTGGTTAACTGGAACAGGCCGACCAACGGCGCGTCTGGCAATGCGCCCTTCGGCGGGGTCGGCGTATCGGGCAACCATCGCCCCAGCGCTTATTATGCGGCGGATTATTGCGCCTATCCGGTCGTATCGGCGGAAATAGAGACGCCCCGCGCGTCGATCGGCATCGGGTTGAAAGACATCGACGTTAGCGTGATGGGCGATTGAGCCAGGCGCGGCGCGACGCACCCCCAAAACATTTACTAAGCCCCGCCATACCCATTCTGAATTGAACTCCCGGCGCGCGTTCGCCATGTGGCAAACATGGCTGACATTGCACCTTCTATCGTCCATCTGGTGGGCGCGGGACCGGGCGACCCGGACCTGCTGACGCTCAAAGCGGCGCGCCTTATCGGCGCGGCCGATGTGATCGTGCATGACGGGCTGGTATCCGACGCAATATTGGCGTTCGCATCGCCCGGCGCTGAACTGATTTCGGTCGCCAAGCAGCGCAGCCGCCACTCCATGCCACAGGACGCGATCAACGCGCTGCTGGTTGATCTGGCGCGCGAAGGCCGCAATGTCGTGCGCTTGAAGGGCGGCGATCCGTTCATCTTCGGCCGCGGTGGCGAGGAAGTGGACGCCTGCCGCGCCGCTGGCGTCCCGGTCGAGGTCGTACCGGGTATCAGCGCGGCGATCGGCAGCGCGGCGATGGCGCAATTGCCGCTGACCCATCGGGACGCATCCAGCGCGGTCAGCTTCGTCGCGGGCCAGTGCAAGGGTCTGACCGATCAGGACTGGTCGGGTCTGGCGGGCAAGGGCCGCACGCTGATCATCTATATGGGCGTCGCGACCGCGACCGACATCGCCGACAAGCTGATGGCCGATGGCGTGTCGCCCGCCCTGCCCGTGGCTGTGCTGGAAAACGGCACGCGCGCTGACATGCGAACATTGCGCACCCTGCTCGCTGATTTGGGCGACATGGTGGTGCGGGAGAAGGTTGTGAGTCCGGCCCTGATCGTGGTCGGCGACGTGGCGGCTCATGCGCTGGCGCAGGACGTGCTGGCGGACTGGGCCGCCAAAGGGGAGAATATTTCGGAGATGCGTTCGTGAAGATATTGACCGGCAACGATCTTGAAAGCGGTGACGTCATCTGGTGGGCGGGCGACGGCTGGTCGCGCCAGGTCGGCGACAGCGCCGATGTGGGCGACCATGGCGGCGACCTGGCCCGCACGGAGGAAGCCGCGCTGCGCGTGGTCGGCGCCTATGTGATCGACGCGACCATCACCGATGATGGCGTGCGCCCGGCCCATATCAAGGACCGCATCCGTGCGTTGGGGCCGACCGTGCGTCCTGACCTGACGCTGAAACCGAACGACGCCGATGCCGGCAACTGGGTGATCTGAACCATGTATCGCTATGACAGCTACGACCAGTCCATCGTCGACGCCCGCGTCGAGGAATTTCGCGACCAGGTGCAGCGCCGCCTGACCGGCGCGCTGACTGAGGACCAGTTCAAGCCGCTACGGCTGATGAACGGCCTCTATCTGCAACTCCACGCCTATATGCTGCGCGTCGCCATTCCCTATGGCACGCTGAGCGGCAAGCAGATGCGCAAGCTGGGCGAGATTGCGGCGAAGTATGACCGTGGCTACGGCCATTTCACCACGCGTCAGAATTTGCAATATAACTGGATCAAGCTGGCCGATGCCCCCGACATCCTCGCCGAACTGGCGACGGTGGAGATGCACGCCATCCAGACGTCAGGCAATTGCATCCGCAATATCAGTTCGGATCAATATGCGGGCGTATCGGCTGACGAGGTGGCGGACCCCCGCCCCTGGGCCGAACTGCTGCGCCAATGGTCCAGCTTCCACCCGGAATTCACCTACCTGCCGCGCAAGTTCAAGATTTGCGTGATCGCCAGCGACGACGATCGCGCCGCGATGAAGCTGCACGACATCGGGCTTAAGCTGGTCGAGCGGGACGGCGTGATCGGCGCGGAAGTCTATGCCGGTGGCGGCATGGGGCGGACCCCGATGGTCGCGCCGCAGATCAACGGCTTCGTTCCCGAAGATGAGATCATCTCCTATCTCGAAGCCTGCCTGCGCGTGTACAACCGCTATGGCCGCCGCGATAACAAGTATAAGGCCCGGATCAAGATCCTGGTCCATGAGATCGGCGTCGAAGAATATAAGCGCCAGGTCGAGGAAGAGTTCGCCCATATGCGGACCTTGGGCCTCAACCCGCCGGTCGAGGAACTGGACCGCATCCGCGCCTTCTTCGCGCCGCCCGCCTATGAAACCGGCCTGTCCGAAGCGATCGACCGCGCCGATCCCGCCTTCGCCCTGTGGGTCGATCGGCAGGTCGCGGCGCACAAGGCACCCGGCTATGCGATCGTCAATATCAGCCTGAAGCCGCTGACCGGCATTCCCGGCGATGCGTCGGCCGAGCAGATTGACCTTGTCGCCAGCCTGGCCGAGCAATATTCGCTCGACGAACTGCGTGTCACCCATGCGCAGAATTTGGTCCTGCCGCATGTGAAGAAGGCGGATCTCTACGCCATCTGGCAGAAGCTGGAAGAGGCCGGGCTGTCCGAGGCCAATCTGGACCTCATCACCGACATCATCGCCTGCCCCGGCCTGGATTATTGCGCGCTCGCCAATGCGCGCTCGATCCCGCTGGCGCAGAAGATCGCGCAGCGTTTCGCCGCGACGGAGCGGCAGGCGGAACTGGGCGAATTGAAGCTCAAGATTTCGGGCTGCATCAACGCCTGCGGCCATCATCATGCCGGGCATATCGGCATCCTTGGCGTGGACCGGAAGGGCGTGGAGAATTTCCAGCTGTCGCTGGGCGGATCAGGCGCGGAGGACACGTCGCTGGGCCAGATCACCGGTCCCGGCTTTTCGGAGGACGGCGTGGTCGATGCGATCGAAAAGGTCACCGACCTCTATCTGGCGCAGCGGGAAAGCGGCGAACGCTTCCTCGACACCTATCGCCGTCTGGGCATGAAGCCGTTCAAGGAGGCGATCTATGGGTAAGCGCGACGCCGTTTTCCCGGCCAATCCTCACGCCCTTTATGACGAGCATCGCTATTCGCCCGCGATCCGGTCCAAAGGTTTCCTGTTCGTGTCGGGGCAGGTTGGCGCCCGTCAGGACGGGTCGGCTGAACCGGATCTGGCCGGGCAGGTCCAACTCGCCTTCAATAATCTGAATGGGATTTTGGAAGCGGCGGGCAGCAGTTTCGCCGATGCCGTCGATGTGACCTTGTTCATGATCGACCCCGAACGCCATTTCGAAACCATCTGGCCGGTGCTGCAAAAGAATTGGGGCGAAAGGCCGTTCCCCAATGTCACGGCCGTAGGCGTGACCTGGCTCGCCGGTTTCCAGTTCGAAATCAAGGTTATCGCACGCATCCCGGAGGAAGCGGATCATGGTTGAATTTCTGTCCTTCCGTGATGGCGAAGCCACGCAGGAACCGTCCGTGACCGTCGAAGCCTTCACCGGCCAGTCCAACTCCACCGCCGTGCGGATCGAGGCGGGCGAGGATGCGCGCGAATTGCTGCCCCACCTGGACCGCCTGTCGCTGGTGGAGGTGAATTTCCCGGCCTATGGCGACGGGCGTGGCTATTCGGCAGCGCGTATCCTGCGGGAATCGGGCTATCGGGGCGAATTGCGCGCCGTGGGCGATGTGCTGGTCGACCAGATCGTCGCCATGCGCCGCTGCGGCTTCGACAGTTTTCATCCTGACAAAGCGCTGGACGACGCCGCCGTCGACCGCGCGCTCAATCGTTACGACGACGTCTATCAAAAGGCGATCGACGGCCGCAACCCGGTTTGGGCGAAGCGGCACCCGGAGACAATCAATGGCTGAACCTGCCCGCAAGATCGACCTGATCGACACCCGCCCCGCTTTTACCCAGGCGGATGCGGACGCGCTCAACGCGCGGTTCGAGGGCGTCGATACGCTGACCATGCTCAAGACCGTGTTCGCAGAGAAGCTGGCCGGCAATGTCGCCGTCGTTTCTTCCTTCGGCACGGAAAGCGCGGTGCTGCTTGATCTGGTGGCGAAGGCCGATCCGACCGTGCCGGTCATCTTCGTCGATACGCTCAAGATGTTCGCGGAAACGCTCAACTATCGCGACACGCTGATCGCGCGCTTCGGCTTTACCGACAGCCGGACGGTCACGCCGATCGCCGATGTGATCGCGAAGAAGGATGAGACGGGCCTGCGCTGGTCCTACGATCCCGACGGTTGCTGCGAAATCCGCAAGGTCGAGCCGATGAAGCGCGCCAAGGATGGCCTAGACGCGTGGATTTCGGGTCGCAAGGCGTTCCAGTCGGTGACGCGCCAGAACCTGCCCCGGTTCGAGGTGGAGGACGGCCGGTTGAAGCTCAATCCGCTGGGCGACTGGAACAAGGCCGATCTGGAAGCCTATTTCGACGCGCAGAATCTGCCGCGCCATCCGTTGGAGGCGCAGGGCTATCTGTCGATCGGCTGCGAACCCTGCACGTCCAGGGTAATGCCGGGTGAAGACCCGCGTGCGGGCCGCTGGCGCGGTTGGGACAAGGTGGAATGTGGTATCCATTCGCCGGTTACCCCAATCCCGGTCATCGATCCCGAAGACCCGGCCAACCAGCCGGTATTCTGAACCAGATGGCGCGTCCAGTCAGTCAGTGGCTGCGACGCGCCCATCTGTAGCCTTAGTCCTGCTCCGGAACGTTCGCGCAACATTATTACAAAAGGCTGGACGGATCGCCTCTGCGGCTTAAAAGTCTTCCTTATCGAGATGAGGGAGAAACCCATGGACCGCCGCGACTTTCTGTTTTCCACCGGCGCCGTCGCGCTCGCCACCGCCGCGCCGCGCGCCTTTGCGCAAGGCAGCGACGACGCCCGTCTGTCCGCTACCTTTGCCGCAATCTTCGAGCGGCAACTGGACCTGTCCCCTGGCATGGTCACCAGCCTGGGCCTGGACAAGGGCGCCCGTGCCAGCGCGAAAAGCCAGTTGGACGACAACAGCAAATCGGCGATGCTAAAACGGCTGGCTGCGACCCAAGGCGCGATCAAGGAACTGGACGCCTATAAGAGCGCCAAGCTATCCGACGCGCAGCGGCTCAACCTCGACGTCATTCTCTATGTGCTGGACCAGCAGACCGTCGCCCCGGCCACGTTCGGCCTCAACAGCGCGGTGCGCCCCTATCGCATCTTCCAGCAGGGCGGCAGCTATTTTTCGACGCCCGACTTCCTCAACACCGCCCATACGATCAATGCGACCGCCGATTGCGACGCTTATGTCGCGCGGCTCGATGCCTTCGCCCGCAACCTGCGCACGGATACCGCGCTCCAGCGGGACGAGGCTGCGCGCGGTTATCTCGCGCCCGGCTGGTCGCTCGACCTGACATTGGTGCAGATGAAGAAGCTGCGGGCGCAACCGGCGGCCGACAGTTCGATCGTGCAATCGCTGGTCAAGCGCGCCGCCGCCAAGGGCATAGCGGGCGATTGGCAAACCCAGGCAACCGCGATCGTGGAAAAGGCGATCTATCCCGCGCTGGACGAACAGATTGCCGCGATCGAAACGCTCAGACCCAAGACGGCGGCTGGCGATGGCGTGTGGCGCACGCCGCGCGGCGACGAGATTTACGCCGCTGCGCTCAAGAGCGCGACCACGACAAACCTGTCCGCCGACCAGATCCATGCCATGGGGCTGGAACAGGTCGCCGACATCAGCGCACAGCTGGACACGATCCTGAAAGGGGCGGGCTACACCAAGGGCACGATCGGCGAACGGCTGGCGGCGCTCAATGTCGAACCGTCGCAGCTTTATGCCGACAGCGCAGACGGCCGCGCGGCCCTGCTGGCGCAACTCAACCGCGACCTGGATGCGATGAAGGCCAAGCTGCCCAATGCCTTCGCCACCATTCCCGACACCGCATTGGAAATTCGCGCGGTGCCGGTGGAAATTCAGGATGGCGCGTCGAACGGCTATTATAACCGCGCCGCGCTCGACGGGTCGCGGCCTGCCATCTATTTCATTAATCTCAAGGATGTCGGCGACTGGCCCAAATATGGCCTGCCGGCGCTGACCTATCATGAGGGCGTGCCGGGCCATCATCTGCAGATTTCGACGTCGCAGACGGCGGGCGATGTCCCGATGCTGCGCAAGACCGCGTTCATGAGCGCCTATGGCGAAGGTTGGGCGCTCTATGCCGAGCAGTTGGCGGACGAACTGGGCGGCTATGCGACGCCACTCGACCGGGCAGGCTATCTGCAATCCTTCCTGTTCCGCGCAGCGCGGCTGGTGGTCGATACCGGCATCCACGCCCGGAAATGGGACGTGAAGCAGGCGACCGACTATATGGTCCAGAAGACCGGCTTCGCGCAGCCGCGCTGCCAGCGGGAGGTGGAACGCTATTGCACGCAGCCCGGCCAGGCGACCAGCTACAAGGTCGGACATGGCGTCTGGAGCAAGGCCCGCCAGGATGCGCAGGCGGCGCTTGGCAATCGCTTCGATCTGAAGCAATTCCACGGGATTCTTGAGGAAGGCGCGATGCCGTTGTCGATGCTGGAAACGCGGGTGGCCGCGCGGGCGAAGGCGGCGAAAGGGTAATTCGGGGTCAGGCGCGAACACCGAACTGGACTCCGGCTTGCGCCGGGGAACAGCGGTGATCGGCTGCCGTATTATTCATATTCCAGGTCTTGGTAGCCATCCTCCGCAATGTCGGAGAAGCGGGTAATGCGCGCGTCGAACTTCATGCGGATGCGGCCGGTGGAACCGTGGCGCTGTTTGGCGACGATCAGTTCGGCCAGACCGTAAATCTGCTCCATCTGCTGCGCCCATTCGGTATGTTCGGCGCTTTCCTTGTCCCCCGGTTCCTTCGCCGCGATATAATAATCCTCACGGAAGACGAACCAGACCATGTCGGCGTCCTGCTCGATCGATCCGGATTCACGAAGATCGGATAGCTGCGGCCGTTTGTCTTCGCGCTGTTCGACCGCGCGGCTGAGCTGCGACAGCGCCAGCACCGGCACATGCAGTTCCTTTGCGAGCGTCTTCAATCCACGCGAGATTTCCGAGATTTCGTTGACGCGATTCTCATTGCCGCGCCCGGTGCCCTGCAACAGCTGGAGATAGTCGACCACGATGAAGCCGATATCGTGCCGCCGCTTCAACCGGCGGGCGCGGGTGCGCAGCGCGGCGATGGTCAGGCCCGGCGTATCGTCGATGAAGAGGGGCAGTTCCTGCAATTCGCGCGCGGCGCGGGACAGGTTCTGAAAGTCCGCACGGCTGATCTTGCCCATGCGCAGCGCTTCGCCTGAGATGCCCGACTGTTCGGCCAGGACGCGGGTCGCCAGCTGGTCCGCCGACATTTCCAGGGAGAAGAAGGCGGTCTTGGCACCCATATTCTTTTCCGCCGGGATGCCGTCGGCATTGTCGCGCAGCCAGCGGGACGCCGCATTATAGGCGATGTTGGTCGCCAGCGACGTCTTGCCCATGCCAGGGCGTCCGGCCAGGATCATCAAGTCGGAATTGTGCAGGCCACCGATCTTCGCGTTCAGGCTGTTGATGCCGGTGGTGATGCCCGACACATGGCCGCCGCTGTTGAGCGCGCGTTCGGCCACCTGCACCGCTGCGGTGGAGGCGGCAAGGAAGCTCTTGACCGAGCCGCCCTCGCCCTCCCCTTCCGACACTTTGTAGAGCGCGACTTCGGCCGCTTCGATCTGCTCGCGCGGATTGACGGCTTCGCTGGTGTCGAGCGCATTTTCGACCAGTTCGCGGCCGACATTCACCAACTCCCGCAGTAGCGCCAGATCGTAAATCTGGGTGGCGAAGTCGCGCGCGCCGATCAGCGCCGCGCCATTGCCGGTTAGCTGCGCCAGATAGGCCGCGCCGCCCAGTTCCTTCAACGCCGGGTCCATGTCCAGCATAGGCTTGAGCGTCACCGGATTGGCGATCATATCCTTGTCCAGCAGGCGCATGATCGCGTCGTAGATGCGGCCGTGCAGCGGCTCGAAGAAATGTTCGGCCTTGATCTTGAGCTGGACATCCTCGGCAATGCGATTGTCGATCATGATCGCGCCCAGCAGCGCGGCTTCCGCTTCCACGTTGCGCGGCAATTCGGTGCCACCGGTTTCGGCGGGGGTGATTTTCAGCAGTTCGACCATGGCCTCTCTTTCCTCTCCCGGCGCGCTGGGCGCAAGGGTGGAATCGGAACCATCTGTGGATAAGTCCCGCTTGCTTTTCGGCGCGTGCCGCCGCACTGACTAAGCGCTTCATCATGGCCGATCCGCGCATCATAGACATCCAGCTGGACCAGCGCACGATCCTGTGGCGCAATGCCGACGTGGAGCAGGAACGGCGCATCGCCATTTTCGACCTGCTGGAGGATAATCACTTCGCGCCGCAGCGGATCCATGGCGACGGCTATGCCGGTCCCTACAAGGTGATGTTACGGGTCGAGGACGGGCGGCTGGTGATCGAGATCAACCGGGAGGACGACACGCCGCTGGAGGCGATCATCCTGGGCCTGGGTCGATTCCGTCGGCCTATCCGCGAATATTTCGCCATTTGCGACAGCTATTATCAGGCCATAAGCAACGCGTCGCCCCAGCAGATCGAAACGGTGGACATGGCCCGCCGCGCCATCCACAATGACGCGGCGGACATGTTGAAGGAACGGCTGGAGGGCAAGATCGACGTCGATTTCGACACCGCGCGGCGGCTGTTCACGCTGATCTGCGTATTGCACATCAAGGGGTAGGAAGATCAGGGTTGTGACTTTGGGGGGGCTGCTGGTCCGCATCGCGGCGGGGCTTGCGGTGGTCGCGGCGCTGGCGCTGGCGCTGTGGCTCTATGCCCGCGCCTGGGCGCCGAGCCGCGATCAATATCCGGTGCAGGGCGTCAGCATCAGCGCCGATAACGGTGCGGTCGACTGGGGCACGCTGGCGGCGCAGGGCGCGGACTTCGCCTATATCCGTGCCGCCGATGCGGCCGACCGTCGCGACCCGACCTTCGCCGCCAACTGGCGCGGGGCGCGGGGCGCGGGGATGCGCTATGGCGCGCTGATCGAATTTACGCCCTGCCGCCTCGCCAGCGACCAGGCGACGCGGTATATGACCACCGTGCCGCGCGACAATGCGGCGCTGCCCCCGGTCATCCGCCTCGCCTTCTCCCCCGCCTGCACCGCGCGGCCGAACCGCGATCTGCTGCTCTCGGAACTCAACACGCTGGTGAACCTGGTGGAGGGTCATGCCGGCAAGACGGTGCTGCTCAACGTCACCGAAGAGTTTGACAAGGCCTATGATATCGGGTCCGGCATCAACCGGACGCTATGGCTGGACGGGAATTTCATGCCCCCCGATTACGCGACCAAACCCTGGGTGATGTGGACAGCCAGCGACATGCGGCATATCGACGGCGTCGATGGCCCGGTACGATGGAATGTGGTGACGCCCTGATGCGCGACGAACAACGAGTTGGACAGTTGATTGCGGCTGCGCGGGGGGCGATGGCCCATGCCCATGCACCCTATAGCCGCTTTGCCGTAGGCGCAGCGGTGCGGCTGACCGATGGCAGCATCGTGACCGGCTGCAACTTCGAAAATGCCAGCTACGGCCTGTCGCTTTGCGCGGAAACGGTGGCGTTAGCGAGCGCCAATACGCAGGGTCGTTTCGCTGACGTAACGGAAATTGCCGTGGTCGGTGGGGCGATGGATGCGGGCGAAGAGGCGCTGGTCACCCCCTGCGGCCGGTGTCGCCAGATCATGAACGAGGCCGAGCAGATGAGCGGCCGTACGCTCGCGATCTACTGCGCCACGCCCAGCGGCGACCGCATCCTCGACCTCACGGTTGCGGAGCTTCTCCCCCACGCCTTCGGTCCGGCGGACCTGGGCATCGGTCCCACCAAAAAGAGCTGACACATCATGGCCATTCTTTCCGACAAATGGATTCGCGAACAGGCGCTGAGCACCGGCATGATCGAGCCGTTCGTGGAAAGCCAGCGGCGCGAAGGCTGCATCAGCTACGGCCTGTCCTCCTACGGCTATGACGCGCGGGTGGCGGACGAGTTCAAGATTTTCACCAATGTCGACAGCACGATCGTGGACCCGAAGGATTTCGACCCCAAGAATTTCGTCGATCGCAAGACCGATTGCTGCATCATCCCGCCCAATAGTTTCGCGCTGGCTCGCACGGTGGAATATTTCCGCGTGCCGCGCGACGTGCTGGTCATTTGCCTGGGCAAATCCACCTATGCCCGTTGCGGTATCATCGTGAACGTGACGCCGCTGGAGCCGGGTTGGGAGGGGCATGTGACGCTGGAATTTTCCAATACTACGCCGCTGCCCGCGAAAATCTACGCCAATGAAGGCGCGTGCCAGTTCCTGTTCTTGTCTGGCAATGAGCCGTGCGAGGTCAGCTATGCCGACCGCGCGGGCAAATATATGGGGCAGCAGGGCGTGACTCTCCCCGCCTGTGATGCGACACTGCCCGCAATGAGTTTCTGGCGCAGAGGCATGAAGGGCGCGGCGGCGATGCCCGATATCGGCGCAGACCGCCGCGTCTATGCGATCGGCGACGTACATGGCCGGGCCGACCTGCTCGATCAGTTGCTGGCGATGATCGCGCGCGACGACGATGTCCGGCCGCGCAAGCCGATCAGCATCATCCTGCTGGGCGATCTGATGGATCGCGGTCCCGATTCCCGCGCGGTGGTGGAACGGGTGATGGCGCTGGCCGCGGCGGGCGGCGGCTTTGCCTGTCTCAAGGGCAATCATGAGGAAGCCTTCATCCTGGCCGCGCGCGGCGATGTACGCGCCCTGCCCCTGTTCCGCCGGATGGGGGAGAAGCGACGCTGGTCAGCTATGGCCTGGCCCCCGCCCTGTTCGGGGTGATGAGCGACGCCGAACTGGCCGCGTGGATGGAACGCCACGTCCCGCGTGCCCATGTCGATTTTCTTGACGCCCTGCCCAATTCCATCGCGATCGGCGATTATCTGTTCGTCCATGCGGGCATCCGGCCCAGCTTGCCGATCGACGCGCAAAGCTCCGCCGATCTACGCTGGATACGGCAGGAATTTCTGACCCATCGGGGGATGCATCCCAAGATGATCGTCCATGGTCATAGCATCAGCGCCGATGTGGACGATCAGGTCGGGCGCATCGGCATCGACACCGGCGCGTTCCAGTCCGGGCGGCTAACCGCCATCGGGCTGGAGGGCGTAGATCGGTGGATTTTGCAGACCGGATAGGATCGCAGGCTGTTCCGCCGCCCTGCTTTCCAGTCGGCCGGATGCAAATGCGGCTTCGGGCGCTTCATCATCGGCATGACCCGTGGCGCTTGTCCGTAAAAGCTGATCGAGATCAGCTATTTCCCGTCATGTCATGACAATTGGCGATAAATGGCGGAAATATCTGCGATCGATCGCCGCTTTCGCTTCTAATCCCCGCCAATTTGGCTACCGTCCGTGCCATGAAATTTGGACTGGACCTATGATAAACCCCACGATTATCTCGACCGGCAATGTAGGTCTCGACACGATCATCAAGGGAGGGGTGCCGGCCAATCGCCTCTACCTGCTGGAAGGCGCGCCGGGATCGGGCAAGACGACGCTGGCGCTGCAATATTTGCAGGAAGGCGTCCGGCTGGGTGAGCCGGTGCTCTACATCACCCTGTCAGAGACGCGCGAGGAATTGCAGGCGGTCGCCGCGTCACACAATTGGACGCTGGACGGGTTCGACGTGTTCGAACTGGAATCGGCGGAGGATGTGTTCGGCGACGGGCGCGAACAGTCGATCATCCATCCGTGGGAAATGGAGCTGGGCGAAACCATTCGCCTGATCCAGGACGAGGTCGAACGGGTAAAGCCCAAGCGCGTGGTGTTCGACAGCCTGTCGGAAATGCGCCTACTGGCGCAAGACCCGCTGCGCTATCGCCGCCAGGTGCTGGCGCTTAAGCAATTTTTCTCTGGCCGGGAAACGACCGTGATCCTGGTGGACGACATGTCCGGATCGGCGGATTCGCGCGATGCGCATCTGCATAGCCTGTGCCATGGCGTCTTCACGCTGGAACGGCTGACGCTGGACTTCGGCGCGGCACGGCGCCGGATGCAGGTGCAAAAACTGCGCGGCGTGGATTTCACCGCTGGCTATCATGACATGATGATCCGCAAGGGCGGCGTCGACATCTTCCCACGCCTGATCGCCGCCGACCATCATGTCGCCTTCACCGGCGACCTGGTGCAAAGTGGCGTGCCCGAACTGGACGCGCTGTTCGCCGGCGGACCGATGCGCGGGACCAGCGCGCTGATCACCGGGCCGGCCGGGTCGGGCAAGACCACCATCGCGCTGCAATATCTCTATTCCGCCTGCGAACGGGGCGAAGCGTGCACCTTGTTCGAATTTGACGAGCGGGTCGGCACGCTGATGACCCGCGCGACCGCGTTCGGACTGGATATCGGGCGGCATGTGGAAACGGGCTGCATGATGATCCAGCAGATCGACCCGGCGGAGATTTCACCGGGCGAATTTGCCGCGCGCGTGCGGCATCAGGTGGAAGAACGCGGCGTTCGCATGATCGTGATCGACAGCCTCAACGGCTATATGGCGGCGATGCCCCAGGAACAGCAGTTGCTGCTCCAGATGCATGAACTGCTGTCATATCTCAGCCAGCGGGGCGTGGTGACCTTCCTCATCAATCCCCAGCACGGCCTGGTCGGCACGATGACGACCAGCCTCAATATCTCCTATGTCGCCGATTCCGTCGTGCTGCTGCGCTTTTTCGAAGCCGAGGGGCGCGTGCGCAAAGCGATTTCCATCCTCAAGAACCGGGGCGGCGTGCATGAAGATGCGATCCGGGAGTTCCGCATCGATCGCAACGGCGTTCGCGTTGGCGAGCCGCTGACGAATTTCCGGGGGGTGTTGACCGGAACGCCTGAATATCGCGGCGCGGCTCTGCCGCTGATGGAAGATCGCACCGGTGACGCCTAGCGGGATTGAGGAAGGGCATCGGCTGCTTGTCTGTGCGCCGTTCGGGCGCGATGCCGACAGCGTCGCCGGGCTGCTGGCCAAGGAATATTATGACGTCCGCATCTGCGCGAACGTCAGTGCGATCGCCGCCGGGCTGGACGAAAATGTCGGCGCGGTGCTGGTCACGGAAGAGGCGCTGGCCGGTGACCTGGCCCCGCTGCGCATGGCGTTGTTCGCGCAACCGGCCTGGTCGGATGTGCCGTTCATCCTGTTGAAGGCGCAACGGACCGGGCGCACCCCGACCGGTACGGCGATCCCGATCCGTCTGCTGGACATGGTCACCAATACGGTCGTGCTGGAACGGCCGCTGGGCGTCGCATCGCTGGTCAGCGCGATCGCGTCGGCCATGCGCGCGCGGCAGAAACAGTTTGAGATGCGCGACCGCATCGGCGAACTGGCGGACAGCGAAAGCCGCCTGCGCCTGGCGACCGCCGCCGCCGATATCGGCACATGGGATTATGATCCGGTCACCGGCGCGCTGCGCTGGGACGCGCGGTGCAAGGCGATGTTCGGCCTGCCTGCCGACGCGCCCATCACCTATGACGGCAGCTTCATCGCGGGATTGCATCCCGACGATCGCGAGCGCGCCGATGCCGCGGTGAGCGCGGCGTTGGCGCCTGGCAGCGACGGATTGTTCGATATCGAATATCGCACCATCGGCCTGGAGGACGGTGTCGAACGCTGGATCGCCGCGCGCGGTGGCGCGGTGTTCGATGATGGCCGCGCGACGCGCTTCATCGGCACGGTGATCGACATTTCGCAGCCAAAACAGGCCGCCGCCGCGCTGGCCGCATCGGAAGCCGCGCTGCGCGAGGAAAGCCTGGCGCTCGACATTTTGAACCGAACGGGCGAGCGGGTCGCAGCCGAACTGGACCTGGACCGGCTGGTGCAGGCGGTGGTGGATGCCGGGCGCGAACTGACGGGCGCGGAGATCGGTGCCTTCTTCTACAACCGGACTGACGAAACGGGTGAAAGCTATCAGCTCTACAGCCTGTCGGGCGCGCCTATCGAAGCTTTTGCGGGCTTCCCGGTGCCGCGCAACACGACATTGTTCGGCCCAACCTTTACTGGGCAAGGCGTGGTGCGCTCCCCGGACATATTGCGCGATCCGCGCTACGGGCGCAACGATCCGCATTTCGGGATGCCGAAGGGGCATCTTAAGGTCGTATCCTATCTGGCCGTTCCGGTCATCGCGCGGTCGGGGGATGTCATCGGCGGTCTGTTCTTCGGCCATGCCACCGCCGACCAGTTCGATGAACGATCCGAGCGGCTGGCCATGGGCCTGTCGGCGCAGGCTGCGATCGCGATCGACAATGCCCGGCTGATCCAAACGGCGCAGCGGCTGAACCAGACGCTGGAGCAGAAGGTCGCCGAACGCACCGCCGCTCTGGAGGCGGAAATGGTGAGCCGCGCCCGCGCCGAAGCCGCGTTGCGCCAGAGCCAGAAAATGGAGGCGGTCGGCCAGCTGACCGGCGGCATCGCCCATGATTTCAACAATATGCTGACCGGTGTGATCGGCGGGCTGGATATCGTCAAGCGACGCATCGCGTCGGGCCGTTTCGATGATCTGGACCGGTTCATGGATGCGGCATCGGCGTCTGCCCAACGCGCGGCGGCACTAACCGCGCGGCTGCTCGCTTTCTCCCGTCGCCAGTCGCTCGACGCCCGGTCGGTGAACATCAACAGCCTCATCACCTCACTCAATGACCTGATCGCGCGGTCGGTTCATGAGAATATCCGGCTGAACATCGTTCCGGGCGTGGATGATCCCCATGCCGTGGTCGATCCCAACCAGCTGGAAAACGCGATCCTGAACCTGGCGATCAATGCGCGCGATGCGATGCCCGATGGCGGGCAATTGACCGTCGAAGTCAGCGCGATCGAACTGGACGCAGCCTATGCGGCGGCCATCCCCGAGGTCGATGCGGGCCATTATGTCGTGATCGCGGTATCCGACACCGGCGTCGGGATGCCGCCGGACGTCATCGACAAGGTGTTCGAACCCTTTTTCACCACCAAGCCGATCGGCCAGGGTACGGGCCTTGGCCTGTCGATGGTCTATGGGTTTGCCCGGCAGTCGGGCGGGCAGGTGCGCATTCACAGCCAGCCGGGCATGGGCACGTCGGTGAAACTCTATCTGCCGTCGGGCGAAGCCGTGACCAGCGCGGCCGACGCCGGGCCGCACGCCATTCAGGAAGGCCATGGCCAGACCGTGCTGGTGGTCGAAGACGATCCGTCGGTGCGCCTGCTGGTGCGCGAAGTGCTGGACGAGTTGCGCTATGTGCCGGTGGAGGCCTGCGACGCCAGCGAAGCCATCCCAATCCTGCAATCCGCGCGCCCGATCGACCTGATGGTGTCCGATGTCGGCCTGCCGGGCATGAACGGGCGGCAACTGGCGGAGGTCGCACGCGAACATCGCCCCAATTTGCCGATCCTGTTCGTCACCGGCTATGCCGAGAATGCAGCGGTCAGGGCGGGCTTTCTGGGCGACAATATGGGCATGATCACCAAGCCCTTTGCGCTGGATGCCCTTGCGGCGAAGATCGACGAAATGATCGCCGATAAAGGTGATCGGGACCGCGTCGCTACGACCGAAGCGCAGGCTTAGCGCCAGTCCTTTGCCTTGGCCGCCTGTTCGCCTGCCGCATCCACGGGGGCGCCGGCGATCAACGCCTCGACGGTCGCCATGACTCGCGCGTCGGCGGAGGAGGCCTGGCGGTAGGCAGCGCCCTGCCCGGCGCCCGGCAACGCCTGCTGCACCTGCCACCCGTCGCCTTCGCGACAGGCGACGCCCGCCAATGCGCCATCGAAGCTGCGGCACCAACCGCCGCCCTTGCGTTGGAAGGTCAGCCCGATGCGAATCGGCGCGTCCCCCTGCGCCGACGCCAGTTGGTCGTTCAGCGCGGTCGCGAGCGATCCCTGCGCCACCATCATGCCGTCCCGAACACCGATGGTCCCGGCGTCCGATCCAGACAGGCGGCCCAAGCCAAGGCCCAGCACCAGGCTGGCGGCGATCGCCCCGCCCATCGCCCAGCCACCCCAGCGCCGGGATGGTCGCGCAATCGGCGTGACCGTAGCGCCAGTCTCCAGCAAGGCGCGCAGCCGGTCGGGTACGGGTTCTTCCGCCACCGGGGCATAATGGTCGCTTAGCCGGTCGCGCAACCGCCGATGCTGCGCCAGCCGTTCGGCCAGCGCCGGGTCGTCGGCCACGGCGCGCTCCACCCGGCGACGATTGACCTCATCCAGTTCGCCGTCGACCAGCGCCATCAGCATGGCTTCGTCGATCATGGTCATGCCGCCTCTCCCATCAATGCCATCAACGCGCCGCGACCGCGCACCAGTCGCGACGTAAGGGTTCCCATCGGCACACCCAGCACGGCCGCCGCTTCTTTGTAGGACAGCCCTTCCACCAGCACGAGCGCGATGGCTTCGCGCTGCTCGTCCGGCAACGCCTGCATCGCCCGGTCGACGTCGGACAGCATCATATGTGCCTCCACATCGCGGTCCCCGGCATGGCTGACATGCGCGCCCGCCTCTTCGGGGGCGAAGGTCTTGGCCGCGCGTTGCCGCGCGCGGGCTTCGTCTATCCACAGGTTGCGCATGATCCGGTACATCCAACTATCCAGACGGGTGCCCGGCTGCCATTGATCGCGCGCCTTCAGCCCGCGTTCAAGCGCCGCCTGGCACAGATCGTCGCCATCGGCGCGGTCGTGCGACAGGCTGGCGGCGAAGCGCCGCAATCTTGGCAGGATCGCCAGCAGGTCGCTTTCGAATGACATCGATACTCCGTCATCAGGGTTCGGGGATGAAACGCCCCAGCCCGTCCGTTTCATCCATCGAGACGAGACAGATGGATATTTTTTAGCCATGGATGATCCGGCTGGCGAGAGGATCGATGAGACCGACATGAGAATGACGCGCGCCTGGATGATCGCGGGCATGATGATGATCGCACCATCCGCCACGCAGGCGCAATTGCTGCCGGGCGGCGGTGGATTGGGCGGTGGGTTGGACAGGATCGGGCAGGCCGTGCCGGATACGCTCGGACGGGTCGGTGGCGCTGTGGACGCCGCCGATCTCGATCGTCTGTCGCCCACGCGTCTGGCGGACCGGCTGGTCGCGGCGCGCGCCGCGCGGATTGGCGACCTGTTGCAGCGCCACGGCGACAGCATCGAATTGGACGATCGGCGCGAACCCGCGCGACGCGGCGTCATATTATTGACCGGTGCGGACGATGCGGCTCTGGCGGCATTGCGGAGCGCCGGTTTTGGCGTGGAGAGCGACAGGATCGAAGGCATCGACCTGCCGATCGCCCGCATCATCCCGCCAGCAGGTCGCACCTTGGCGAAGGCGCTGCGTGAGGTTCGCAAGATAGCGCCCGGGGCGCAGGCGAGTGCGGACAATCTTTATTTCCCCAGCGGCGCGGCCCTGCCGATCGCCACCGGCGCTCTGGCGGGCGGCGGCCGGGTGGCGGGGCGCATCGCGGGGCTGATCGATGGCGGCGTGGGGCGGCACCCGGCGCTGACCGGGGCGATCGAGCAGCGCGGCTTTGCGGCGGGCGCACCGCGCGCCAGCGCCCATGGCACGGCCGTTGCCTCCCTCATCAGCGGAGATGGAACGATACGCGGTGCCGCGCCCGGCGCGCCGCTGCTGGTCGCCGACGTCTATGGCGACGATCCGGCAGGCGGCGGCGCCTTCGCCATCGTCCGCGCGCTGGGCTGGATGGCGGCGCGCGGCGCCAGAGTCGTGACAATCAGCTTGGTCGGCCCGGCCAATCCGCTGCTCGACGGTGCGATCCGCCTGGCGCGGGACAAGGGTGTGACGGTCGTCGCGGCGGTCGGCAATGACGGCCCGGCCGCGCCGCCCGCCTATCCCGCCTCCTACCCTGCCGTCATCGCCGTCACCGGCATAGACGGACGCGGACGCATCCTGCCCGAAGCCGGGCGAGCGACTCATGTCGATTTCGCCGCACCGGGCGCGGATATGGCGGCGGCCAATGTGGATGGCGGCAAGGGCGCGGTGCGCGGCACCAGCTTCGCTACGCCGCTGGTCGCGGGACGGCTGCTCGTGCGCGGCAGCATCGACACGCTCCGGGCGGAAGCGACTGTGCGAGCCGGAGGCAAGACGCCGATCATTTGCGGCGATTGCAGAAATCGCGATTGAACTTCAGTGACTTGATATTTTTCTTATGTGTCAGGGATTAAAGCCCTGCCCCCTCCCGTTCTCCCTTCATCGGATCAATAAGCCTTTGAAGGAGACGCGTGATGAAAGCCAAGTTCCTGATCGTAACCGCCTGCCTTGCCGCGCTGACGGCAGCGCCTGCCTCGGCCCAGCTGCTGGGTGGCGGTGGTGGCGGCGGCTTGGGTGGATCGCTGGGCGGTTTGGGCGGCGGTGGCCTTGGCGGGTCGCTGGGCGGCACGCTTGGTGGTTCGGGCAGTCTGGATCGCAGCATCGACCTCGACAATGGCCGTGTCGGCGCCAGCGGATCGAGCCGTGGTCGGGCCGATGGCGCGGCAACCGGTTCGGCGACGCGCCAAGGCAAGACCCGCAGCGGCAGCGCATCAGGGTCCGCCAGCGGATCGGCCGATGGCGGCCTGGCGGTCGATACGGTGGGGACCAGCGACGCGCGCAACGCCGTCGGCGCGGTGCGCGACCGGACCGGTGAGACGGTCGGGACCGCGCGGGATCGGGCGACCGAAACCGCCACCGCCGTGCGGGATCGTGCCACCACTACCGTCGCCAATACACGCGATCGGGCAGGCAATGCCGTCAACGCCACGCGCGACCGTGCTTCGGGTGTCGCCAATGGTGCGGGATCGACAGCGGGCAATGCTGTCGGTCGGGCGCAAGGCACCCTCGACAATAGCGCGTCGATCGACGCCAGCGGCCAGCTTTCGGGCAGCGCTTCCGGCCAAGGCGCGACGAGCGCCACCCCTTCTCCCAATCAGGCGGACGATTGACCCCGCACGGGGCTGCACGCGGGTAGCGGTCACGTTCCAAGCCGCCGCCCGACGCCCCACCGCCTGACGAACGGGTCGGCAGCCTTTCAGGCCGCCGGCCCGTTCAACGTTGCATGTCAGCGTACGTTCAACCCAAGTTCGCCCAGCAACTGCCCGGCCTGCTCGCGCGAGATGGTCGCGCCACGGAACAGTCCGGCATTGACCAGCCGCAATCCGCCAATGTCCGCACCGCGCAAATCGGCGCCATCGAAGCGGCAGCCGTCCAGCGTCGCATCGCGCAGGCTGCAGCCGTCGAACAAGGTGCCGCGAAAATCGCATTTGGCGAGGTCCGCCTGGCTGAAATCGACGGCCTTCAAGACCTGCTTGCGAAAGGAAAAGCCGGGCAGTCGCGCATTGACCAGCAACGTCTCGACAAATTGCACGTCGAGCGCGCTCGCATCGCTCAGGTCCGCGCCGGTCAACTTGCACCGTTCGAATATCGCGCCGAACAGCTTCGCGCGCCGCAGCACAGCATTGTTGAGATCGCAGGCGACAAACGCCGCTTCGCGCAGGTCCGCGCCGGCCAATTGTACGAACCCGCCGCGGCAGGATTGCCAACGTGTCCCGTCCAGCTTCGCGCCGGTAAAGTCGGTGTGGCGGATCTGGCAGCGTTCGAAAATCCAGCGGGACAGGTCCAGCCCGGACAGGTCGGCCTCATCCAGATCGCAATCGATCAGATGGGCTGGCAAGCTCTTGGCCAGGGGCGCAATGTCGGCCCGGCCCAGCGTCTGTTCGCTTAAGGATCGATCGGCAAACAGGTCATCCATGGTCTTGCCTTAGCCACAAGCGCCCGAATGATCCACGGTTCAAAACGGAAAAGGCCGACGCCCTTTCGGACATCGGCCTTCTTCACCCCCCGATGAACCCCGCTGTTAAGATCAGGCGACCTTGGCCTGTTCTTCCACGATTTCGTCCGGATCGCGCAGCACATAGCCGCGGCCCCAGACCGTCTCGATATAATTGTCGCCGCTGCACGCCAACGCCAATTTCTTGCGCAGCTTGCAGATGAACACGTCGATGATCTTGAGTTCCGGCTCGTCCATCCCGCCATAAAGGTGGTTCAGGAACATTTCCTTGGTCAGCGTCGTGCCCTTGCGGAGCGACAGCAGCTCCAGCATCGCATATTCCTTGCCGGTCAGGTGGACGCGATTGCCGTCCACTTCCACCGTCTTGGCGTCCAGGTTGACGGCCAGCTTGCCGGTGCGGATGACCGACTGGCTATGCCCCTTGGACCGGCGCACCACGGCGTGGATACGAGCGATCAGCTCTTCGCGATGGAAAGGCTTGGTCACATAATCGTCGGCGCCGAAGCCGAAGGAGCGGACCTTGCTGTCCATTTCGGCGATGCCCGACAGGATCAGCACCGGCGTCTGCACCTTGGCCGCGCGCAATTTCTTGAGCACGTCATAGCCGTGCATGTCGGGCAGATTCAGGTCCAGGCAGATGATGTCATAATCATACAGCTTGCCCAGATCGAGGCCTTCCTCACCCAGGTCGGTCGTATAGACATTGAAGCCTTCGGTCGTGAGCATCAGCTCGATCGCCTTGGCGGTGGTCGGTTCGTCCTCGATCAGCAGCACGCGCATGTGAAGCCCCTTGTGTGTCGCAATCCCGGTTGCAGCAGTCCCGTTCACCCCACCAGAACGGCTTCTGCTCCAAATCATTAACCAAAAAACTTCTGAAGGACAAAGGTTAATTTTTCGCTAACCGGCAGGAATCCACGAGTCGTTGATAAACGAATCTATTTACAAAGGGTTGAGGGCGAAACGGCCTGCCCGGAGTCAAGATGGATTCACCTGCGAAACGACGCATCAATGGGTATTAAAACCTTATCTTGATGCAACGATGCGGAAAATATTGCGCGCGGCTTTTCCCTCTCGGTTAACAGCCGTGATGCTTCGTCAGGAAGTCCAACAGCGCATCCACACGCGCGGGGCGCAACCGAGACGGGGGCGTCACCAGATGCAGGCCGAAGGGCGCGGGGCGCCAGTCGGTCAATATCTCCTCCACCTCGCCCTTCGCCAGCGCGTCGCCGACGATGAAGTCGGGCAAGCGGGCGATGCCCACGCCCATGCGCAACGCTGGCAGCATCGCCTCCCCGCTGTTGACTGTGATGCGGCTGCGGACCTGGACCACGACATTCTGCTGCCCCGGTCCGGCAAAGCGCCACACATCGGGCGCGGTACTGTTGGAATAACATAGGCAATCATGCGACCCGAGGTCGGTCGGGTGTTGCGGTCGCCCGCGTGTTTCCAGATAGGCGGGCGAGGCGACGGTATGGAGGGTCACGTCCGCCAGCCGCCGCGCGCGCAGCGAACTGTCGGGCATGTCGGCGATGCGGATGGTCGCGTCCAGTCCCATCTCCACGATGTCGATTTGCGCGTCGGACAGATGCAGGTCGACATCGACCAGCGGATGTTCCTTGGTGAACTGCGCTACCAGCGGCGCGACGCGCAACAGGCCGAAGGTCATCGGCGCGCCCAGCCGCACCACGCCCGACAGTTCGGCCGTCTCGTCACGCGCGGCTTCCTCCGCCGCCTGCCCCTCTACTAAGATGCGATGGGCATGGTCGGCCAACCGCTTGCCGCTTTCGGTGAGCGCGAGGCGGCGGCTGGTGCGGTTGAACAGGCTGGTGTCCAGATGCTCCTCAAGCCGGGTCACCGCTTTCGACACGGTCGCCTTGGACACGCTCAGCGCCTTGGCGGCGTCGGTGAAGCTGCGATGTTCCACGACGGCGGCGAACATCGCCCATGCTTCGAAGTCAGGTAGTCGCATCAGGAAACAATCCGTTTCAAAGCTGCCGGTTTATGAAACGATCCTGATGACTAGATTGACGGAAAGCAAGCGGAAGCATGCGCATCCGCAACGAAAGGTATCTGCTATGACCACGACCACAACGAACCGCATCGAGCGCCGTCCGTTCGCGTCGCTGGGCCATGCCGACCATGGCTGGCTCAACGCGCGCCATCATTTTTCCTTCGCCGATTATCATGAAGAAGACCGGATGCACTGGGGCGCGATCCGGGTATGGAACGATGATGAGATCGGCCCACGCTCCGGCTTTCCGCCGCACCCCCATGCCGACATGGAAATCATCACCTATGTCCGCACCGGCGCGATCACGCACAAGGACAGCCTGGGTAACCAGGGCCGTACCGAAGCGGGCGACGTGCAGGTGATGTCGGCCGGCAGCGGCATCCGCCACGCCGAATATAATCTGGAGGATGAAACCACCACCCTGTTCCAGATCTGGGTCATCCCCCGCACCCGTGGCGGCCAGCCCAGTTGGGGCGCCAAGCCCTTCCCCAAGGGCGATCGGTCCGGCAAGCTGGTGGTGCTCGCCAGCGGCTATGACGATGACAAGGAAGCGCTGCGCATCCGCGCCGACGCCCGCCTGCTGGGCGGCACGGTGAAGGCCGGGACGAGTGTGACCTATGACAGCGAAGAGGGACGCCACCTCTATCTGGTGCCGGCGACCGGCCGGATCGAGATTGACGGCCAGCCCTTCGAAGCGCGCGACGGCGCGGCGATCCTGGGCGGCGGACCGATCACCATCACGGCGATCGAAGACGCCGAAATCGTCCTGGTGGACAGCATCTGATCCCTATCGGCCCGTCCACCCCCTCCCCCGGACGGGCCGGGCCGCTCGCATCCCCTATGCGGGCGGCCACCCTCTTTTCCACACCCTTCAAGGAGACGCTTCATGGCTAAGGTATTGGTTCTCTATTATTCTTCCTACGGTCATATCGAAACCATGGCGAAGGCGATGGCCGAAGGTGCCGCGGCTGCCGGTGCGCGGGTCGACATCAAGCGCGTGCCCGAAACCGCGCCGCTCGAAGTCGCGCAGAATGCGCATTTCAAGCTGGATCAGGACGCCCCGATCGCGACCGTCGCCGAACTGGCCGATTATGATGCGATCATCGTCGGCACCGGCACCCGATTTGGCCGCATGTCCAGCCAGATGGCGGCCTTCCTCGACCAGGCCGGTGGCCTGTGGGCGCGCGGCGCGCTGAACGGCAAGGTGGGTGGCGCATTTACGTCCACCGCCAGCCAGCATGGCGGGCAGGAAGTGACGCTCTTTTCGATCATCACCAACCTCATGCATTTCGGCATGACCATCGTCGGCCTCGACTATGGGTTCCAGGGCCAGATGGGCGTGGACAAGGTGCGCGGCGGATCGCCCTATGGCGCGACGACCCTGGCCGACAGCGACGGCAGCCGCCAGCCCGGCGAGGAAGAACTGGAAGGCGCGCGCTATCAGGGCCGCCGCATCGCCGAAACCGCGATCAAGCTGCACGGTTGATCGCCCGCCGCGCCGTCTGACAGGCGCGGCACTGCAAGAGCCTAGGGTCGCACCTGACTTAAGCAGCCGTAAGGGGCTGGCGCATCGGGACTATGCGCCAGCCCCTTTTCGTGTCGGTGTCGATTACAGGAAGATGCGCCGTAGCGGCGTTACCCGGATAAGATGGTAAGCAAGGAAGGGCAGCATCAGCGCCAACGCCAGCAGCGCGCCTTTGTCCAGATAGGGCGATCCATAGTGGATCAGCGCGACATGGAGGTACATGATCACCAGCGACGCCCGCCCCAGCGCCGCGACCGGCCCGGCATAGGGCGCGAACAGCGCCGACAGGCGGAACAGCAGCAGGCAGGTCGCGATTGCCGCGCCGATCGACAACAGCGGCACGCCATAATCGCCGCCCTTCATATTGAGCGCCGGCAGGACACCTGCGAGTCCCAGCAGCGCCATTGCGCCGAGCGGCGCGACCATCCAGCCGCGCCACCGCACGCGCGGCCACGCCGCCCCGGCCCATAGCAACACAAACGCCATCGGCACGCTCAGCAACCCTAGCGGCGACGCCTCCGTCCAATAATGCAGGCCATAGGCAAGGATCAGCGCCGGCAGCAGGACAAAAGCCCAGCGCCGATCGAGCGGATCGGGCCAGCGATTGAGCAGGATGTTGAACAGGATGCGCGCGATCATCAGGCAAGGCACGAACCAGAAGATGGTATAGGGCCCGCGCAACCAGAAGCCGCCCAGCAGGATCGGCACCAGATCCTGTGGCCATTGGTGAAAGATCGGCCGCCCGCCTTTCAACGGCTCGATCAACTGATCGATCAGGATCAGCAGCAGCAGGAATGCGGCATAGGGTCGCATCTGCGTGATTACCTGTCGACGCGTGAAGGCACCGACAGCGTGCGGGCGCGACAGCATGCCCGACAGCAGAAAAAACAGCGGCATGTGAAACGCATAGACGGCGTCGCGTACCGGTCCGCGCGTCCAGACATGGCCGATCACCACCGCCACGATGCCCAAACCACGTGCCACATCGACCCAGTCGAGCCGAAATTGCGCCTTTGGCCGGTCATGCCCCCTGTTGTCCATCGCCTCCACCGCCTATAGGAAGCCGCGCGCGCGTCAATTCCCTCCTCCTTTTGTCCCGATCGGAATCTCTTCCTTGGCCCTGCTTACCGACCATGTGCTGTTCATCGACGGCGAAGCCCTGATCCTCGACAAACCCGCCGGGCTGCCGGTGGATGCGCCGCGGGACGGCTCCATGGCGCTGGAAAATCACCTTGCTTCGCTGACCTTCGGTTTCCAGCGCTGGCCGTTGCCGGTGCACAGGCTGGACCGCGATACCAGCGGCTGCCTGCTGCTCGCCCGCAATCCCAAGGCGCACAAGCGCTTTGCCGCCGCGTTCGAGGCGGGCACGGTCGTCAAACGCTATGTCGCGGTAATCGAAGGCGTGCCGACGGAAGACGAAGGCACGATCGAACTCGCGCTCAGGAAGGTCAGCACGGCGGCGGAAGGTTGGCGCATGATCCCGGCCAAGGCGGGGAAGAACGCCATCACCCACTGGCGCAAGGTCGCGGAGAAGGACGGCCGATCGCTGATCGCCTTCTCGCCCCAGACCGGGCGCACCCACCAGATCCGCGTCCATGCGCTGCACGGCCTGGGCTTCGGCATCGTCGGCGATCCGGTCTATGGCGATGGCGAAGGCAAGATGCTGCTCCACAGCCGCTTCCTGAGCATGCCGCGCGGCGACAAGCCCGCCGCCGAAGCGACCGCCGCCCTGCCCGCGACCTTCATCGCGGCCGGGTTCGGTCAGGATCTGCTGGACGATGCCGGGCTTTGACATGCCCGATGATGCGCTGGAAGAGCGCTTCATCACCGGCGGCGGACCGGGCGGGCAGAATGTCAACAAGGTCGCGACGACGGTCCAGTTGCGGGTCTTCCTGTTCAAACTGGGCCTGCCGCCCTACGCCTATCGCAAGCTCAAGGAACTGGCCGGATCACGGCTGACGGCCGCGAACGAAATTGTGATCCAGGCGTCGCGTTTTCGCACGCAAGAGGCGAACCGACAGGACGCGCGCGATCGCCTGGACGAGATGATCGCCAAGGCGCTGGTCCGCGACGCCCGCCGCATCGCCACCAAACCGGGCAAAGCCGCCAAGGCGCGGCGGGTGGATGCCAAGAAGGCGCGCAGTTCGGTGAAACAGGGCCGCGGCCGGGTGCAGATGGATTGATTAGTGGATCGATGCGCAGATGGCGGGATCTGCCGGGGCATCGGGGAAATACAGCATATATTTGGCGTAGCGTTGCGTCCGGGGATAGGCTTCATGGATGGCCGCGATCGTGACCGGATCATAGCGGCTGACGGACACGCCTTCGCCCAATATCCCATCGACGGCGAACAATCCGAAGCAATGCGCGCGGATGAGCCGGGCAAGGCCTTTTTGGTCATAGACGCCCTTGGCGCCCAATTCGGCGGTGATCGCCGATTCCCATTCCACCTTGCGGCCCGCCCGGATGGTGAAGGTCATGTCGTCGGCAATAACAGGTCTGTCGCTTGCGGCGATCAGGTCCACCACCGGTTGCTTATCGCGGCGCAGGCTGGCGATCGTGTCCGTCGTGGGCTGTCCGGCATAAAGGCTCAGCATCATCGCCAATTGAACCGGCAAAGCCATGAACAATATCGCTATTGAGGCCGGACGCCCGGCCGTTGCCGCCCCGCCCAAAGCGTAGGCGACATAGGGCGCGATCGCGACGCCCGCGAAAATGGCGATGCCGGAAAACCAGTCGATCATATAATTGGCGTTGGCGCCGGACTTGACCATGGCCGCCAGCATGATCGTCTTCAAGCCTACGAACAGGATCAGCATCAGGATCAGGACAGCCTTGGGATCATTGGCGATCCTGTCGCGCCTATGGCCCGCATCCCCTGCCGCGACACGACGAACATATAGCCATCCGCCCGTGGCGCCCAGTACGCCAAGAGCGATCATCGCTGCATGTTCCATCAATTGCGGCAGCAATATCTCCCACAGCAGATGCAGCGCCAAGCGGTTCACATTATAGCCGACGATATGTTGCAGGAACTGTCCGCCATTCAGCCATTGTTCGATGGCAAGTCCCAACAGCCCCATGCAGATCGCCGCAGCCAGACCGCGCAGCGCCAGCGGGCGGTGCGTTACGAGCAGGACGAGATAGGCGGCCGCCGGCGGCGCGATGGAAATCTGCTTCACATAGACGCCCAGCACGAACAGCGCGCTGGCGACATAGATGAGATGCGGTCGGCGCAACGCGCGCCACGCGAACCACAGGCCAGCCGCGCCTAATAGCACCGCCAGCATGTCAACCCGCATCAACGGCGTCCACATGCGCACCGGGAAGGAAGCCAGGAACAGCAGGGCGGCAAAGACGCCGCAGACCGCGCGGGTCTTCGCATTTTCCGCGGAGCCGATCACGGCGCTCGTCAGCATCCCGACCATCAGGGCGCTCAGGGCTGACGAAACGATCGAGACGATGCGCCCCGCCACCATTTCGTCCATACCGGTCCAGGCGGCGAGTGCCTCGAACGTCAAATGATAGAGCGGCGGATAATGATAGACCACGGCGGGAAAGATCTGGAGCGGTCCATAACCTTCGCCCGCCCATATGTTCCGGGCCTGTTGCCACACTATCCCTTCGCCATAATCGAGCTGAAACGGATAGTTCAGCGCAAAATTGATGTAGGACAGAAGAGAAGCCAGGTTTGCCAGCAACAGCAAGCCGACAACGGACAGGCCCGCCACGACCAACCAGCGCGGCAATGCTTCCCGGCGGACCGGTTCCACCGGCGCGACGTCCACATGCGTCGTCATGCCTGCTGCGTCCTTGGGCGTGCGACTACCAGCATCTGCTTGCCCATCGGCTTGAAGGGCGATCGCAGATAGGCGGCGATCAGGATCGGCCAGGATGGCAGGCGCGACTTGATGCTGAGCGGCAGGAAGCGCGGATGCACTTCCATAATCTCCCATCCATGCGCCGACAGCAGGTCGGGCAGGCTGACATGGGAATAGGCCGTCACATGGGTGTAGTCGTCGAAATATTCCCGGAATGCATAGCGGTAATTGGGCTGCAATATGGTGAGCCGTCCGCGCGGCGACAGCTTCGTCCGCAGTGTCGCCAGCACCTCCACCAGCGCATCCTGCGTCAAATGTTCAAACAGGTTCGATGCGAACGCAAAATCGACATTGCCGTTTTCGATGGCGGACAAATCCTGCACCGGTCCTACGATCGTTTCCACGCCCGGTGCCACATGGCTGGGCATGGCGGGCCAGATATCCAACGCTATCCGGCGTCGCGCAACGACCGTATTGATGAAGTCGCCATAGCCCGCGCCCATATCCAGCACGCAATCGTCCAATTTGACCTGGCGGCTGAAATAATAGCGCCACAAGGCGCGCCATACGCCGCCCCGCCGACTGTCTTCATGCAGCCGCGATCCGTGATAGTCGCCGCTCATGCAGGCTGTTTCCAATTGTTCAACATACCAAAGATCATCCGCATCCCGACAACGAAACTGCGCCAATTATTGACGTTGCCGCCCTTGCTGACGCCGACACGGGGATGGAAGGTGATGGGGCATTCCAGCAGCACATAGCTCTCTCCCAATGCGGTATCGAGGAAATGGGCATTGAATTCCAGATTGACCGCCGGGCTGAGCCGGGGCAGCAATCTGACCAGCGCATCGCGGCGGCATAATTTATATGTGGTGCCGACATCGGTAATGGTGCCCCGGCCCAGATGCTTTGCCTCCAGCAACTTGCCCACGAAGATATTACCGTAGAACATGAAGGTGCTGAGCTGCGTGATATATTGGCGCAGCGGTTCCACCGTCCGCGTGCCGTTGACGATATCGGCATGGGGCGCATAGGCCAGCAGTTTCTCGATATCGTAGGCCCGAAAGGTGCTGTCGCCTTCGCACAAGACGACGAATTCCGTGTCGAGATAAGCCGCGCCCTCCTCCAGACAGCGAAAGACGCACCGACCATAGCCGGGCTGTAGCTCGTTATAGCCGATGGCACCCGCTTCGATGGCCCTTTCCAATGTCCGGTCGCTGCTGTTGTTGCTGACGACGATCACCCGTTCGACCAATGGATGCGACAGGAAGTCCTCAACAGCCGCGCCGATGCTGCTTTCGTCATTATAGGCGGTCAGCGCGACCGTGACGCGCCGTCGCTGCACTGGTTCGAAACGGACGGGCATGTCGGGCTTCTTGCCGCCGAACAGGATCAATATGTCGAACAGGGCAAGCCCCAGCCCCAGCATGATCGGCACGCCGCTATACCATACCAACCAGATGGCGATGGGATCGAGCAAGGCATGCAGACCCAGGACGTAACGGGGGATGACCAGCAAGACCCCGAAAAGATAGAGGGCTATGCCCAGGGTGAACAACAGGGCACCATAAAGAAGGAATGGCGTATGCCGCCTTTTGATGATCCCGTCGGTCATGATGTCCCCATAGCAATAGCCAGTCGGGAGCTACCGCTATATGGTTAAGGAACTCTCAAGTCCGCCCGTCGCCGCCGCCAAAGACCCAGTGTTTGGCGAGCAGGAATGTCATCAGCGGCGTGACGAAAATCATCGGCACAAGCGGCGTCCAGGCGGGCCACCGCAATATGTGCGTGCATATCCAAACCCACAGGCTGTTGCAGGCGAACGCCGCCAGGGACAGCGCGCCATAGCGCGTCATGCTGCGCAAGCCGCCGCTTGCGCCTGCAAAGCTGAAGCTGCGATGCAATTGATAGCTGACGCCCAGTTGCGCGGCATAGGATAGCAAATTGGCCGTCAGCGGTGGGAAGTGCATGACGATGGCGCAGACGACATAGATGCCGATGGCCACACAGGCGGCGATGCCACCGCTGATCGCGAAACGGGTGAAGGCAAGCCAGGAGGAAGAGGCGGTGAAACTGTGCATCTCAGCGTCTGTTAGCAGGCCCGCCTTAACCATAGTCTAATGCCGCGCTCCGCCCTGTCGCCATTGGCACCCGCTTGAGGCGGCCCTATATAATCGCCATGTATGATTTCGCCCCCGCCTCCGCCGCCGACAAACCTACTCTATACGCCGACCTTCTCTCCGCCGCCGACGCGCTGACGGCGGGCGAGCCGGACCCGGTTGCCAATATGGCCAATCTCGCCGCGCTGCTGTGGCAATATCTACCCGATCTCAATTGGGCTGGTTTCTATCGCATGGTGGATGGCGAACTGGTGCTCGGTCCGTTTCAGGGCAAGCCTGCCTGTATCCGCATCCCGGTCGGCCGGGGCGTGTGCGGAACGGCGGCGGCGACGCGGGAGACTCAGTTGGTCGCCGACGTTCATGCCTTCCCGGGGCATATAGCCTGCGATGCGGCCAGCGCGTCCGAAATCGTTGTGCCGGTGCTGCACGACGGGCGGCTGATCGGGGTGATCGATCTCGACAGTCCGTTGCCCGCCCGGTTCGACTCGGACGACGCGGAGGGATTGGAAGCGCTGGCGGCACGGATCGCGGCGCGCATAGGTTGACGCGTTAACCCTGTTTTTCCCCGCCCGCGCTAAAGCCGGACTTGTTTCGCCCCGTTTCGGGACAGGATTTAACGGCCTGACTCATGGATAGCCGCGGATCGCCATGCTAAACGATGCGTTAGCAATTTGAGGCTGCGCATCTGGTTGGCGCGCCGTGAAAAACAGGGAGTGTTAACCATGCGGACTCCAACCCTTATCCTTCTGGGGGCCAGCGTGGCGCTGGCCGCGGCGGCTGCGCCTGCATTGGCTGAGGGCGGCGCTGGCGCGGCGCTGCCGGTTATGGGAAAAAGCTGGGGCGGACCGCGCCCGGGCGGCGCGATGCCCCATCCCGGCCCCCGCCCCGGCATGCACATGCCGCGTCCGGGCGGCAACTGGAGCGGCAACTGGAATAATGGCGGGCATCGCTGGGGATCGCGCCCCAATGGCCGTTGGGTCGGCGGCTGGCGCGCGCCGGGTGGCTGGGGCGGCTATCAGCGCCCGGTCTATGGCTATGTCCTGCCGAGCTACTGGATCAATCCCAGCTATACGATCAGCAATTACGGCGCCTATGGGCTGCCCGCCCCGGCCTATGGCTATGGCTGGTCGCGCTATTATGACGATGCGGTCATGACCGACCGTTATGGCCGGGTCTATGATCATCGCAGCGATATCGACTGGGGCCGTTATGAAGGCGGCTATGGTCCCGATGGCGACGATGACGGCTATTATGACGAACCGCGCCGCGACAATGGCGTCGGCGGGGCGGCGATCGGCGCGGTCGTCGGCGGCGTCGCGGGCAACCGCATCGCCGGACGTGGCAATCGCACCGCGGGCACGCTGATCGGCGCTGGCGTCGGCGCCGTGGCCGGCATGGCGATCGACAAGGCGGAGGATGGCCCGCGCCGCCATGCGCCCCCGCCGCCGCGCCGTCCGGGCGTGGGCTATGACGACGGCTATGCCTATGCCGACGACGGCGTCACGTCGCAGAATGAATATGAAGGCCGGTGGACCGGCACCTGGACCACCGACGATGGTCGGCAGGTCAGCGGCACCTATGACGGTCGTTTCGAAGGCGACGTGCGCGGCGCGGGCGTCGATTATGACGCCCCACCCTATGCAAGAGGCGGCGCGCCCCATTGGCAGGGCGGCCCGGGGCCGATCGTCAGCCAGGGCGGCGGCTATGTGTCGGGTGGTTATTATTATCCCGCACCGGTGGTGACGACCGTCACGGTGCAGCCTGCGCAGACGACGACCACGACGACGACGACCTATGTCACCGAAACCGTCCCCGTGCGCCGCCGGGCAGCACGTCGGTGCCACTGCAAATAAGGGTGATCAGGGGACCGGGTCATGCGGTCTGGTCCCTTACATCCTAGGCGGGTGGGTTTCTTCCACCGGTTGCGGACGTCCCAGGTGAAAGCCCTGGCCTACGATACATCCCAGCCGCAGCAGAAAGTCCGTTTGGGCTACCGTCTCTACGCCTTCCGCCACGACTTCCATCCCGAAACTGCCGCCCAGTTTCACGATCGCGTCAACAATCGCCGCATCGCCTGCGTCTTGCTCGATATTGCTGACGAAGCTGCGGTCGATCTTCAGCACCGCGACCGGATATTGTTTCAAATGGGTGAGCGAGGCGAAACCGGTCCCGAAATCGTCCAGCGCCACGCAGACACCGGCATTGGCAAACTGATGCAAGGTGTCGGCCACCTGACCTGCGCCCCGGCCCAGGAAAACGCTTTCGGTCACCTCTATTTCGAAATGGGCGGTCGCTATGCTTGCCCGGTCCAGTCGGTCCAGCAGCCGATCGGCAAAGTCGCCGCTCGCAAAGTCGGCCGCCGACGCGTTGATCGCCACCCGGCCCGGATCGAAGCCACGATCCAGCCAGCGCGCCACATCGCCGATCACGGCGTCCAGCATCTGCCCCGTCAGCGCCACGGCGGTTTCGGGATAGTCGAACGCCGCGGCGATACTGCCGGGCAGTTGCACGCCCATATGCGGATGGCGCCAGCGCAGCAGCGCTTCATAGCCCAATATCCGTCCATCGCGCATGTCGATCCGCGGTTGATAATAGGGGATGACCAGCCGATCCGTCACCACCTGCTGCGCCATGCGGATCATCGCGCTACGCTGCTGCGCCTGCGACCGCAGGCCGGAATGGAACAGGGTCAATCGCCCGCGCCCCGCTTCCTTCGACGCATAAAGCGCCAGATCCGCAGCCTTCAGCAGATCTTCCGCCCGGTCGGCATGTTCGCCGAACACCGCGCCGCCGATACTGACGCCGCAATCGAGCAAGCGTCCCTGATGGACATGGGGCGTGCGCATATTGTCGATGAGCGCGGCGCTGAACCGCTCCAGCGCCGCGCTGTCGGTCAGCGATCCGGCCGCCAGCCCAAATTCATCGCCGCCCAGACGGCCCAGCACCGCATCGGGCGGCGCGATCGCCACCAATCGCTCGGCAAAGGCGCATAGCAGCGCGTCCCCCGCATCATGCCCCATCGAATCATTGGTGCGCTTGAGGTCGTCAATATCCAGCAGCAGCAGGCCAAAGCGCGCACCATCGGCGCTCGCCTGCGTCGCCATCGCCTCCAGCGTCCCCTGCCACAATGCCCGGTTGGGCAGGTGCGTCATCGGATCATGCGTCGCCGCCCAACGAATCCGCTCTTCGGCGTCATATTCTTCGGTAATGTCGCGAAAGGTGACGACCACACGCAACGGACGCCCGGCGTCCGACCGCGTGGTCCAGCCGGTGCTGCGAATCCAGCGCCGCGCGCCCGTATCGGCGCGATGGATGCGCATCGTCGCTTCGAAATGCGGCGGCAGGACATCTGCAGTGACAGCGTCCAGCATGGCGCGCAGCCGGTCGCGATCGTCCGGATGCACCAGCGCCAGCGCCAATTCGACGGTCGCCGGTTCCTCTTCACCCAGGCCCAGCATCTGGCGAAAGGCATCCGACCAAGTGCGTGCGCCCGTAACGCAATCGAAGTCCCATATACCCAGCCGCGCCGATTTTACCGCCAGGCGAAACCGCTCCTCGCTGTCGATCAGCGCCGTCTGCGCCAGTCGTTCGGCATGGACATCCTCCAGCGTGCCATACCAGCGCAGAACCGATCCGTCGGCACCAAGCCGCGCGGTCGCGCGCGCCCGCATCCAGCGATAGCCGCCATCATGCAGGCGAATGCGGTAGGCGACGTCAACAGGCGCCCGGCTGCCTACATGGCTACGCCAGACCGCCGCCACGCGGGCTTTGTCTTCGGGATGGAGCGCATCCAGCCAGCCATCGCCCAGCGCCTGATGCGGCGCCATGCCAGTCAATTCCAGCCATTTCGGGCCGACCTCCTCTATGCCGCCGTCCGGACCCGCGGTCCACGGCACCTGCGGGCTGAGCGCGACCGACGAGCGATAATGTTCGCGGCTTTCGGCCAGCGCCGCCGCCAGCGCGCGCGCTTCGCGATCGCGCTGCTCGTGCACATCCTCGACCGTGCCGTACCAGCGCGCCTGCTCGGCAGGGAGCGCCAGCCGCACCATGCGGATCATGCACCAGCGCGCCTGACCATCTGCGCAGCGCAGGGCAAGCGTCAGCGGCGCGGTCCGGTCGCTGGATCGTGCAGCAGCCAACAGGGCGCGCCGATCGTCATTGCCCAGCAGCCACCGCCAGCCCAGCCCGATCGGATCGGCCGCGAATCGGGGCAGGAAACGGTTGCTCTCGCGTTCGACCGCGAGCAGTCGGCCGCGATGATCCGCCACCCATCTGAGCAGCGGCGGCGACACCCGTTCGAAAACCGGGGAAAACAGAAGGTCATTGCGAGGATGGAACGATTGTCGCGCAAGCATGTCCTCGCCCGGCGCCAATCGCGCATCGTCAAATCGACGATCAGCAAACCGGTCCATCAACCGTTCCCGATGCGATAGTCATTCCATGCATCGGGGAAAGTTAGTCGAGAAAGTTAAAGAAATCGGCTAGACGATCGGGAAATTGCGGTCGCCATTACAGCTTCGTCTTTACTTGCGGAACATGCCCACCAGTTCGACGGGCAAGGGTGGCTCATCGCGCTGCTGCGCGCCACGAAGAGCTTGCGCCTGCTCATGCGGATCGAACCGCACCCAGCCGCTGCGGCTGAGTTTTTCGAGCGGGCGATAGCGGATCTTATATTGCATCCGCTGCGATCCATCGACCCAGTAACCCAGATACACATAGGGCAGACCGGCGCTCGCCGCGCGCGTGATATGATCGAGGATGATATAGTTGCCCAGACCCGGACGATGCTCCAACTGCGTGTCGAAGAAGCTGTAGATCATCGACAGGCCATCGCCCTGCCGATCAGTCAGGCACGCGCCGATCAGCTTACCGGGGCGGCCATCGACGCCCGGTTCGCGATATTCGATGATATAGCTGTCGACCGGCGTCTGCTCGACCATGTCGGAGAAGTCCATCTCGTCCATTTCGGTCATGCCGCCGCCGGGATGCCGATCCGTCAGATAGCGTTGCAGCAGCGCGAACTGCTCCTCGGTCGACCAGGGCTTGCAGGCGGTCACCTGCAGATCACTGTTCCGGCGGATCAGCTTGCGCTGGGTCGCATTGGGCTGAAATTCGTTGGCGACGACACGCACGGAAACGCAGGCGGAGCAGTCCGCGCAGCTGGGGCGATAAGCGACATTCTGGCTGCGGCGAAAGCCGATTCGGCCCAGCGCGTCGTTCAGTTCCGCCGCATTGTCACCGTTGAGTTCGGTGAACACCTTGCGCTCGCTCTTGCCCGGCAGATAGGGGCATGGGCTGGGATTCGTCACAAAGAATCGCGGGAAGCGGAAAGCGGCAGTCACTGTCCCATCTCCCATTCTTGGCGGCGGCGCATGTCGGTCATATTTTGACTATGCCGTTACCATGCCCCTGTGAAAAGGGCGTTTACCACGAAAAATTGCGGTCGCTTGCCCCGGTCAAGCGACCTCGATCGGCGCGACTTCATAGCCCGCTGCACCCAGCGCCGCGATCAGCCGTTGCAGATGCGCCCGGTCGCGCGTTTCGCATTCGACATCCAGCGTCAGCCCCTTGGCCGGCAGATTAGTGAAGATGCGCTGATGCGCCAGTTCCAGAATGTTGACCGCTTCCTGGTCGAAGATGCGGGCGACATGGAAAAGCGCGCCGGGCCGGTCCTGCAGGATGATGCGCAGCCGCGCCAGACGGCCCGATCGGGCCAGGTCGCGCAGCAACACATTGGCGAGCAGCCGCGTATCGATATTGCCGCCGGTCAGCACCAAGCCGACATTGCGCCCGGCAAATTGCTCGCGATGGGTGAGCAGCGCGGCAAGGCCCGCAGCGCCCGCCCCCTCGACCACCGTCTTTTCAATCTGCAGCAACAGGCTCAGGGCCTCTTCCAGCCGCCGTTCGGTGACCAGCAGCACATCGTCGGCCAGACGCTCGACCACGCGGCGGGTGAGGTCGCCGGGCTGCTTGACCGCAATGCCCTCCGCCAGCGTATCGCCGTCGCAGGCCAAGTCCGCGCCCTTGATGAAATCATACATGGACGGATAGAGTTCGGCCTGCACGCCCACCAGCCGGATGTCCGGCTTCATCGCGCGCGCCGCGATCGCCATGCCGGAAAACAGGCCGCCGCCGCCGATCGGGATGACCAGCGTGTCGATTGCCGGCGCATCTTCCAGCATTTCCAGCGCGACCGTGCCCTGCCCCGCCATGATGTCCGGCTCGTCGAAGGGATGGACGAAGGTCAGCCCCTGCTCCACCTCCAGCAAACGGGCATGGGCATAGGCGTCGTCGAACTTCTCGCCATATTGCACCACGGTCGCGCCATGGCCCTGCGTCTGCGTCACCTTCACCGTGGGGGTGGTGGTGGGCATGACGATGGTGACGGGCACGCCCAGCCGCTTGCCATGATAGGCCAGCCCCTGCGCATGATTGCCCGCCGATGCCGCGATCACGCCCTTGGCCTTGGCCGCGTCGTCCAGCTGGATCAGGCGATTGAGCGCGCCACGCTCCTTATAGGCGGCGGTGAATTGCAGATTTTCGAACTTGAGATAGACGTTGCAGCCCAGCATGTTCGACAGCGTCTGGCTGATCAGCGTCGGCGTCTTGACGATCGAACCCGCAATCCGGGTTCGCGCGGCAAGGATGTCATCGACGGTGACGGGCAGCGGCAGGGCGCTTTCGATCTTGGCGGGCATGTTCATGGGCTGGCCCCTAAACGAAAATTGCGGGTTAAGAAACTGGCACTGTCGCAAAACTGGCCCTATGGCAGGGCGCACGCATAAAATGTACGAGGCATATGGCTAATATCGCGTTTATCGGCCTGGGCGTCATGGGCGGCCCTGTCGCAGGGCACCTAGCCAAGGCGGGGCATAGCCTCACCGTTTACAATCGCTCCATCGGCAAGGCCAAGACTTGGGCGGAAGCCTATGGCGGCGCCGTGGCGATCAGCCCGGCGAAGGCGGCGGAGGACGCGGACATCGTCATCAGTTGCGTCGGCAATGACGATGACCTGTCGCAAATCACGCTGGGCCGCGAAGGCGCGTTTCGCACGATGAAGGAAGGCAGCCTGTTCATCGACCATACGACCGTGTCGGCGCGGATCGCGCGGCAATTGTTCGTGGAGGGCGAGAGCCGCGGCATCCACAGCGTCGACGCGCCGGTATCGGGTGGGCAGGCGGGCGCGGAAAACGGCAAGCTGTCGATCATGTGCGGCGGCAGCGAACCAGCGGTCGCGGCGGCGAAGCTGGTGATGCAGGCCTATGCCGCGCGGATCGTGCATGTCGGCGGCGCGGGCGCGGGTCAGACGACCAAGATGGTGAACCAGATCTGCATCGGCAGCGTTTTGCAGGGCCTGTCCGAAGCGCTGCGCTTCGCCCAGGCGGCGGAACTGGACCTGGACGCGGTGTTCGAAGCGATTTCAGGCGGGGCGGCGCAAAGCTGGCAGATGGACAATCGGTGGAAGACGATGGCGCAGGACAGTTTCGACTTCGGCTTCGCGGTGGATTGGATGCGCAAGGATCTGGGCCTGGCGCTGGAAGAGGCGCGGGCCAATGGCGCGACTTTGCCGGTGACCGCGATGGTCGATCAATTCTACGCCGACGTGCAGGCGATGGGCGGCAATCGCCAGGACACCAGCGCCCTGGTACGCCGGATCACCCGCGCATGAAGGCGATATATCTCGCGACCATCGCCGCGCTCACCCTTCCCTTCCCCGCTTATGCCAGCGGCGTGGTCGACAATGTCAACGGAATCGCGCTGGACCCCAGCGGCAAGGTGGTTCGCTTCGGCGCGCTGCTGATCGACGATGACGGCAAGGTCGAAAAGCTGCTGCCGGGCCGCTATCAGGAACCGGAATATAAGCCCAAGAAGCCGAAAAAGGGCCAACCGTGGCCCGAACAGCCCAAAGCGCCGAGTTTCAAGCTGGATGGCGGCGGCAAGACGCTGATCCCAGGCCTGATCGACGCGCATGGCCATGTGATGGGCTATGGCCTGTCGCTCATCACGCTGGACCTGTCGGACACGCGGTCGCTGGCGGAGGCGCAGGCGAAGATCCGCGCCTATGCGCAGGCCAATGAAGGCCGCAAATGGATCATCGGCACCGGCTGGAACCAGGAAAAATGGGGCTTGGGCCGCTTCCCCACCGCCGCCGAACTGGACGCGGCCGTCGGCGACATCCCGGTCTGGTTGGAGCGGGTGGATGGCCATGCGGGCTGGGCCAATAGCGCCGCGATCCGCGTGGCGGGCGTCACCGCCGCGACCAAGGCGCCGATGGGCGGGCGGATAGAGATAGCGGCGGGCAAGCCGTCGGGCGTCTTCATCGACAAGGCGATGGACCTCATTCAGAAGGTCACGCCGCCCCCCGCCCCCAAGGATCGCGACATCGCACTGGAAAAGGCGCAGCGCGCGCTGCTGTCGATGGGCATCACCGGCATCGCCGACATGGGCACCAGTATCGAGGATTGGCAGGCGTTCCGCCGCTCCGCCGATCGCGGCGCGCTGCGCGTGCGGATCATGTCCTACGCCTATGGCATCGACAATATGGTGCTGATCGCCGGGCCGGAACCCACGCCCTGGCTCTATGACGATCATCTGCGCATGGGCGGCGTCAAGCTGGTGCTGGACGGGGCGCTGGGGTCGCGCGGCGCATGGCTGCGCGCCGACTATGCCGATGCGCCGGGCCAGCGCGGCCTGCCGATGATCGCAGACACGCAGTTGCGCAACACTATGAGCCGCGCGGCGATGGATAATTTCCAGGTCGCCGTCCACGCCATCGGCGACGCGGCCAATCACGAATTGCTGAACGCGATCGAGGAACTGAACGACACCTATAAGGGCGACCGGCGCTGGCGCGTGGAACATGCGCAGATCGTGACGCCGACCGACCTGCCGCGTTTCGGACCGCTAGGTGCGATCGCGTCGATGCAACCCGTTCACGAGGCGTCCGATTGGCGCATGGCGACCACGCGGCTGGGCGAAGCGCGGCTGAACGGCGCCTATGCATGGAAGGCGATGCTGGACAACAGGGTGCCGCTTGCCTTCGGCTCCGACGTGCCGGTGGAAAGCCCCAATCCTTTCGCAGGTATCGCCGTCGCAATGAGCCGCGAGGATGCCAATGGCGAACCCGCGGGCGGCTGGATGCCCGAACAAAGGGTCAGCTTCGACGCCGCGCTGGACGGCTTCACCCGCCAGGCGGCCTATGCCGGGTTCGCGGAAAAGAAGTTCGGCAGCCTAGTCCCCGGCCAGCGCGCCGACTTCCTGTTGATCGACCGCGACATCGCATCCGCGCGCCCCGCCGACATCCGCCAGACGCAGGTGCTGGAAACCTGGATCGGCGGCAAGCGGGTTTATGTGAAGGGGCAGTAAGCAGGCACAATTTACAAAGCGCATTTCGTGATGCTGAACGTGTCGAACTGCGCGATGACTACGTGATAGCGCCACAACGTTCCCCGGCGCAGGCCGGGGTCCAGTTGATAGCGTGGAACTGGGCCCCGGCCTGCGCCGGGGAACAACCCGTTATGAGTTTCGGTCAATGCAGCTTGGTAGAAACCAAGAGAACGAACAGGATCGAGCAAGCATCCGCCCTTCAACGCGATTGCGCAGGATTCCACACCGTCACGGTTTGCCCCGTCATGGCCTTGGCGACGCCCTGCAATGTCGCGGTATAGGCGATCAGCACATCGACCAAGGCGGCGAAGGGGCCGCTCTTCGCCCGTACGCCGATCCAGATGACCAGCGCCGCGCCCAACGCCCCTGCCAGATAGAGCGCAGGCGACAGCCGCATCGCCAGCGCCCCGGCCGCCACCGCGCCGATCAGGATGAACAGCCCACCGAACCAACGGACGATCTTGCGCGACGCATATTTGAACTGGTCGACCGCCGCCATCCGCCGCAATTGTGGGCGCAGATGGGCATGGGTGTGCCAGGCGCGCGCGGCGATCCGCACCTTGCGCCGATATTCGTCCTTGCGCGCCGTCACCAAGCGCTCCCGCGCAATGACGTCCTTCGCCTTCACCAGCCGCTTGCCCGCAAACACGACTGCCATCGACACGGTCAGGTCATCCAGCACGCTGTCGGGGAAATCGGGATAAAGGCTGCGCCGGATCGAAAAGATCGAGCCATCTGCGCCGAGCACATTGCCGGTGCGTGATTCCTCGTCCTTCAACTTTTCCTCGATCCGCCAATAAAGCGACCCGACCGAGGCGGTCGCGCTATCCTCCGCACCGATATAATGGAGCGACCCCAAGACGCCGCCCACGCCCGGATCGGCATAGCGCGCCAGCAGATTGTCGATCGCTTGCGGGTCCAGCAGCACGTTGGCATCGGTGAAGATCAGCACCTCGCCCCGTGCACGGCCGGCCAATTGCTTCATCCCATGCGCCTTGCCGCTGCGCCCCGGCCCCCGCACCAGCGTCACCAGATCGCCTTGACGCTCGATCAGATCGCCGGTGCCGTCCGACGATCCATCATCGAAGGCGAGTATCTCCAGCCCCGGATGCCGATCTTTCAGCATCGCCAGATTGGCAAGTTTCTCCGGCATCGCCGCCGCCTCATTATAGGCGCAGAATAGCAAGGACGCGCTGGGCATCGGACCGCCGATCGGCGCTTCAGCCACGGTCGGCAACAAGCGCAGGATCAAGGGATAAAATAGAAACGGCCACGCCACCGCCACCAGGCAGAGCAGCAGCACGACGCCAAGGATCAGGTTCGTCGCCATCGCTCAATAGGCCTTGTGATGGACCAGCACGCCCAGCGTCGCAAAGATGATCCGCAGGTCGCGCCACACCGACCAGTCGCTGACATATTCCAGGTCGGACTGAAGCCGGTCGATCAGATCCTGATGATGGTCGGTGGAGCCACGATGGCCGCGCACCTGCGCCAGTCCGGTCATGCCCGGCTTGATGCAATGCCGCGCCCAGTATCGCGCATCGACCTCCCAATAGAGGCTGTCGCCCGCCTTGGCGGCGGCGGCGTGCGGGCGTGGGCCGACGATGCTCATGTCACCCTTCAACACGTTGAACAGTTGGGGCAGTTCATCGATGCTGGTCTTGCGCAGGAAAGCGCCGACCTTCGTCACCCGGTCATCGTCACGCCGGGTCAGCGTCGCCGCCTTATGATCGCTCGCCTCGCTGCGCATCGAGCGGAATTTATAGATGGCAAAGGACCGGGCGTCCTTGCCGATACGCGGCTGGCGGAACAGCGCCGGACCGGGGCTGGTCAACCGCACCGCAATCGCCGCGCCGATCAGGATCGGCGACAAGAGGATGGTGGCGAGCGTCGCGACGATGAGGTCGAACAGCCGCTTGATCAGCCGATCGCGGAAATGCAGCGGACCGCCCGCGACGATGATCGTGGGCTGGCCGTCAAACTCATCGATCCGCGCCGGGGCGAAGCGAAGCAATTCGGGCACGACGATCTCGCCCCGCGCGGACAACGACTTGAGCGCCGCCGACCAGTCCGCCATCCGATCGAGCGGACAGGCGACGATCACCCGCTCCGCCATCCCCACCACCGCGGCGAGCCGCGCCGCCATGTCGGCGTCATGCCGTTCGGGATGGAGGTTTGCGGCATCGGCGTCGATGACATCCATATGCGGGCCGACGGTGATCGACACCCCATCCAGGATCACGGCGGTCAGATGCGGCACATCGCCCAGCAGGGCGACCGCCAGCCGCGCGACCGCGACACGCACCAGCGCCACCGCCACCGCGCCCAGCGCCAGACCGGTGATGAACGTCAGACGCGACAATTGCTCGGCAATCTTGCCCAGATAAACGATCAGCAGCATCAGCAGCGCCGCCTGCGCCAGCGCCCAGAGCGCCCGCACGACGCCGCGCCGCACCCGCTCCAGCGTATTGATGCCATAGGCACCGCCCTGCACAGCGAGCAGCGCATAGAGCGGCGCGATCATGGCAAACATGACGAGGCCGTGCGGCTTGCCCGGCTCACCCCAGAACGCGCCCAGCACGAACCAGTTCGCCACCAGGAACGCCGCGAACAATCCCGCCATGTCCCCCGCCAGACACAGCGCATAGAGCCGTAATCGAACGATTTCCTTGGAGACTGTCACTGGTGCGCCCTGCTTATCGCCATGCGTCCCGTTGGCACCGGCAGGCGCGGGTTGCAAGGGGTTCGCGCCTCGCCTCCAACCTCCGTTTGGGCTGAGCGAAGTCGAAGCCCATCACAGAGCGAAGCGAAGTGTCTCGCTCCGCTCGACCAAGCCCTTCGACTTCGCTCAGGGCGAACGGTTTGCTGCTACGCTCCAAACAGCCGCGTCAGCGATTTGTCCAGCATCAGCAATTGCCACAACAGCCGCCCATGATCGGACACGCCCGACCGATGGTCTGCCGCGACCTTCGCCAGCATCCGGGTGTCGAACCAGTCCGTCTTCGCCAGCGCCGATCCGCCCGCAATCGCCGTCGCTTCGCCCGCCAGCGCACCGCGGAACCAGGCGCTGATCGGGGTCACGAAGCCCATTTTCTGGCGATAGAGAATGTCCTGCGGCAGGAACGGCTCCATCGCCTTCTTCATGATATATTTGCCGCTATTGCCGCGAATGCGCTGTGCCACCGGCAAGCGCGCGGCGAACTCCACCAGCCGATGGTCCAGCAACGGCTCGCGCGCTTCCAAACTGACGGCCATGCTCATCCGGTCGGTCTTGGTCAGGATGTCGCCGGGCAGCCAGATGCGGATATCGGCATATTGCGCCCGGTCCAACGCGTCGCGCGCGGGCGCGTCGGCCATCGCCTTGATATAGCGGTCCTCGGCGCGATAGGCGCCAAGGCGACCCTTCATCTCCTGGCTGAACAGACGTTGACGCAAAGCGTGCGGCGTCACGCCCACCGACGCGGCATAGGCTTCCCCGCCCTCGCCCGCCAGTTCCAGCAGCGTCGACTTGGCCCGCAACGCGCGCGGCGCCCAGTCCGCCTTGGGATAATATTTGCCCAGCGTCCCGAACACAGGCTGGCGCACCGACGCGGGGATCAGCGACCGAAACCGTTCCCCCTGCATCTGGAAGCGGTGGCGACGGTAACCCGCGAATGCCTCGTCCGCGCCATCGCCCGACAGCGCCACCGTCACCTGCTCGCGCGCCAGCTCGCACACGCGGAAGGTCGGCAGGGCGGATGGGTCAGCAAAAGGCTCGTCGAAATGGAAGGCCAGCCGGTCGATCAGCTCGAAATCGTCGGGCGATACGATGCGGGTGCGATGATCGGTGGCGAAGCGGCGGGCGATGCGATCGGCAAAGGCGGTTTCATCGAGCGCCGCGACATCGAAACCGATGGTGCAGGTCTTGACCGCCTGGCGCGACGCCTCTGCCATCAAAGCGACCACGCTGCTACTGTCCACACCCCCCGACAGGAACGCGCCCAGCGGCACGTCCGCCACCATGCGCGATCGCACCGCCTGCCGCATCAGCGCGACCAGTTCTTCCTCCAGCGCCTCGGGCTTCGCCTTGGTCCGGTCGGCGAAGCTGACGTCCCAATAGCGCTGCGGCTGCGGCAAGGGCCGCCCACGCACCAAGCGCAATGTCTCCCCCGCACCCAGCTTGCGCACGCCCGCCACCAGACAGGCGTCGTCGGGGACATAGCCATAGGCCATATAATCCTCGACCGCGCTCAGGTCCGGCGCGCGGCGCAGCAAAGGATGCGCCAGCAGGCTCTTCAACTCCGATCCGAAGATCAGGCTGCCGTCGGACAGCAGCGCATAATGAAGCGGCTTGACCCCCATACGGTCGCGCACCAGCCACAATGCCTGCGCCCGCGCGTCGAACAAGGCGAAGGCGAACATGCCGTTGAACCGCTGGACGCACTCTTCGCCCCATTGGCGATAGCCATGCAGGATGACTTCGGTGTCGCTATGCGTGCGAAAGACATGGCCCTTCGCCTCCAATTCCGCGCGCACTTCAGCGAAATTATAGATTTCGCCGTTGAAGACGACGGCCAGGCTTTCGTCGTCGGTCAGCATCGGCTGCGCGCCGGATTCCAGGTCGATGATCGACAGGCGCAAATGGCCGAGGCCTACACCAGGCGCGGTCCAGATGCCGCTGCCGTCCGGCCCGCGATGCGGCATGGCGTCCAGCATCGCGCGCACCCGCGCCGGGTCCACGGGCTTGGCCGTTTCGAGATGGAAGATGCCCGCAATGCCGCACATGTTCTGGCCTTTAATGGATCGCCCGGCAAATCATACCCCGTTCGGGCTGTGGGATAACGTCAAAGCGGGCCGATAGTGACATGACACTGTTCCCCGGCGCAGGCCGGGGTCCAGTCCAGAGCGTGGAAACTGGCCCCCGGCCTGCGCCGGGGAACCGCTGAGACATTCCTTATCGGATGCCGACGCTGCGGTCAGCCAAAAGCTGCACGCTGCCAAGATCGGTCAGGAACGCTCCGATAGCCGCGTCGGACGATCGCCCTTCGCTGTCTTCCGCCGACACCAATATCGCGACGGCGCGCTGGTCCTGCCCCAACAGCCGCGCCTTCATCGTCGCCAGCTTGATGGCAGGCCTGCTGCCGGACGGCGCGCCGTCACCGACGCGATAGAAGCTGACCACATGGCGCACCACCGGGCCGGGCGCGGTGATCTGCTCACCCCGGGCGTCAGCGGGCGCGCGGGCGGGCGACGACCACACCCATTCGCTGTCCGGGTCGGCCGCACCCTGGCCGAACCCGACCAATTCGCGCCCTTCGTCCTGATAGTCATAGGCGGCGATGGCGAGGTCCACGACCTGCCCCTGCCCGCTGCGATAGCGCCCGATCACGAAATGATCCGCGCCATCGAAGCGCGGCGTCCACGGATAAGCCTGCCGCGCGTCGGTCCGGGTCCAGCCCTGCACCGCAGGCAGGCGCAGCACCGGCGGCAAAGGATCGGCGGCAGCGGCGGTGGCGGCGAGCCAGAGCGGCGCGGCGACGATCATCGCCAGCGCCCCGCCCGCCATTGTCCCCGCGTTGGACGGCGCCCGCACCGCTCCTTGCAGCGCACGCGGATCGAACCACGGATCGCCCGGCTTGCGATCGAAGAAGGGCCAAGCCGCGGCCATCACTACGATCATCACGATCGCGAAGAAAACCCAGCCATAGACGACATGATCGAAGCCCACGGCGGCATCCACGGTCGTCAGATGCGCGACCAATATGGTGGCAAAGGCACGCACCCCGTTCGCCAGCACCGACAGGCTCAGCGCGCCGGTGAGAAATACCGCCCGGCGCGACCAGCTTTTGAAACAGACATTGCAGACCAAGGTGCCATAGGCGGTCATCGCGATCAGGAACTTCGCCCCCGAACAGGCTTCCGCCACCTCGAAATAGCCGGTCGGCGTGGTGATGAAGATGCCCTCCATATGCGCGGGCACCCCTGACAGATCGAGCAGCAGCATCGCCAGCCGCGCCGTCACCAGTTGCAACGGCGGCACGATCTCCTCACCGAAAGGCACCATGAAGAAGGCGTAGAAGAGCGGAAAGAGCAGCGCCCGCGCCACCGCCGGGCCGAGCAGCGCGATGGTCGCGCCCTGCAACATGACGATCAGCGCGCCATGGCGGACCATCGCCACTCCCGCCGACGCGCCCAGCAACCAGGCAAAGGCGCCCAGCCCCAGCCAGACCAGCCCCGGCCCCCAGGCGACCGGCTCCAATTGGCGCAATCCCGGCAGGCGTTGCTGCACCAGCCAGGCGATGAGGAAGGGAATGAACAGGCAATGGCCGAAGGTGGAGGCGTTCCACCAGATCGATACCATGGTCTTCACATCGGCGAAAAACAGCGACAATATCGCGAAGGCGACGATCGCCAGCGCGATCAGATGCCCGCGCCAGCCGGTCAGGTCCGTCAGCGGCAACCGCTCCATCGGGATTGCGCGATCGCTCATGCCGCCTGTATCGCCCCCGATGCCGATCCGAACAGCAGTTCAGGCAGATTGCCCAGCGTCGCCGACCAGCGATAGCGCGCCTCCATACGTGCACGCGCGGCCATGCCCAGCCGCACGGCCTTTGCCGGATCGGCCAGCAGCGCGACGATCTTCGCCGCTTCCTCCGCCGGATTGGCGGCGACCAGCAAATGCGCCTCATCGGTCGCGTCGATGCCCTCGGCGGCTTGGGGCGACGCGACGACGGGACGCGCCATCGCCATCGCCTCCAGCACCTTGTTCTGGATGCCGCGCGCGATGCGGAGCGGCGCGACGACGACATCCGCCGCCGCCAGCCAGCCGCGCACGTCGGGCACGCCGCCCGTCACGATCACGCCCGGCAAGTCAGCCAGCGCTGCCACCGCCTTGGCCGGATTACGCCCGACGATCGCGAAGCGCGCGTCGGGATGGACGGCGCGGATGGCTGGCAATGTCTGGCGCGCGAAACTCTCGACTGCCTCGACATTGGGCCGATAATCCATCTGCCCGGTGAATACGAGCAATGGCCCCTCTCCCCGCTCGATCGCCGGGAAACTGGCCGCCGGATCGAAATAGTCGAGCGCCACGCCATTTTCGATCGCCACCACCCGATCCGAACCAAGGCCGCAGGCATCGCGGAACAGCGCCGCTTCCGCCTCGCTGACGAAACTGCTGACGTCCGCCCGCGCGGCGGTCGCACGCTCGAAATCAAGCAGCACCCGCCCTTCGCGCCGGTTGATCCAGCCCATCGGTCCCGCACCTTGCGCGCCATAGGCCGCATATTTGGCGGAATCGAAATCCACGAAATCCATCAGGAAGCGCACGCCCGCCGGAAGGACCGGCACGAAATGCGCCATCTGCGCCGAATAGGCGACGACGGCGCGGATCGGCCGCTCCGCCAGCGTCTGCGCGACCCAGCGATGCAGGTCGGGATGATCGAACAGCGACACCAACAAAGACTGCCGCTTCGCCAGCCCGGTCAGCCCGGCGACGACCCTTGACCGGTCGCGCAGCAGCACGCACTGGCTGGCGCTCACCTGCGCCATCTCGTCTGCAAAGCCCTGGTCGCGATCATCGTCGGCAAAGCAACCGACATGCACCGGCGCCATCTCCGCCAGCCGCTTGAGCAGATGATAGGAGCGAATCTTGTCGCCCCGATCCGGCGGAAAGGGGATGCGGTGGCATAGGAACAGGATGTCACCGCTCATCCCAGCCCTCGCGCGATATGCGGGCCGATCAGGTTGGCGATCGATTCGGGCAGCTTCTTCCAATATTCGACCTTGCGCCGATATTGCGGCGACAGCGGATTGACGTCGCGCGTCTCTTTCCCCGGCGCGGTGCGGAGATAATAGCCAAGCGGTTCGCCCTCAAACCCCCATGTCTTCTTCCAGGCGGCTGGCCCGGTGCCGACTTTCGACCGGCCGAAATCGAAGATGGTGCAGCCGCGCGCCCGCGCCGCGCCCATCAGCCGAAAGTATAGATATTCGTTGGACCGCATCGCCCGCGCCCCTTCGCCCGCGCCATGCCAATAGGGCATGCACGCGCCGCGATGATAGAAGCTGATCACCGCCGACAGCGGGACGCCATCCTTCGACACCAGCGCGATGTCCGCGTCCTCCCCGAACCGGTCCATGATCCGGTCGAACAGCGCGCGCGGGAAGACCGGCGTGCCCAGATTATGGACGCTATGGGCATAAAGCCGATAATGAATGTCGCGCAGCCGCTTGTCGCGGCCCATGTCGAAGGTCAGATCATTGGCGATCCCCTTGCGGATTTCCGCCCGGTGCCGCTTGAGCACGGCCTTCAATTCCGCTTCGTCGTCGGCGGCCAGCGGGCGGGCGAAGCCCAGATAGGCATCGGCCTTTTCCTGCCAGGTTGCGCCGCCCGGCGCCTCACCACCGCGTAGTTCCAGCGTGTCGCACCCCAGTTGCCCCGCCAGCGTCCAGGCCGCGTCGGCCAGCGCCGGTCCCGCTTTGCGATGCGTCGATAATATGCCGCCATCGACCGCAAAGCCGCTGCCCACCAGCGCACGACCGAACAGGGTCGATCTGATATAGGTCAGCGGCAACATCCCGACGATCTCGCCGGTCATCAGGCGCGCGACCAATATCTTCGCCTTCTGCCCGGTTCCGGCCTCCACCCCCATGATCCAGCCGGGCCGGTGGAAGGGCGTCGATTGCGGATGGGCGCACACCCAATTGTCCAGTTCCGCAACAAGCGCCGGGTCGGACAGCCGCGCTTCGTCCACGATGACGCCCAGACCTGTGATTGCATTCATGGACATCATTCCTCGTCACCCCTGCCCGAACCTGCTGGTCAGGGTTGAATATTTCGTATGCGTATCAACCAAGGCCACGCGAAATCAGCGGGCCGATCAGATTGGCGACCGGCAATGGCAGCCGCTTCCAATAATCGATCCGCCGCTGATATTTGGCGCTGTTCGGATTGACGTCCCGCTGTGATCCATCGGCCGACCAGCCATGATAGATGCGCGGCACCGGCTCGAAGCCGAAACTCTTCTTCCACGCCGCCTGCCCGCTGCCGACCTTAGACCGGCCGAAATCGAAATGGGTCATGCCGCGCGCGCGACCATGGCCCATCAGGCGATAATACATGAGTTCGTTGGATCGCAACCGCCGCGCGTCCGCCACGCCGCCGCCCCAATAGGGCATGGTCCGCCCCTGATGATAGAGCGTCAGCACCGCCGACACCGGCCGATCGCCGTCACGCACGACCAGCAGATCGGCATCTTCGCCGAACTGCTGCAACACCGACTGAAACAGCTTGGCGGGAAAGACCGGGGTGCCAAGGTTCCGGACGCTGGTCGCATAGACATGATATTGATCGCGCAGCAGCCGGTCGCTGCGCCCCGTCTCGATGTGCAGCGCCGGGTTGGTGAGCGCCTTGCGCAATTCCGCGCGATGCTTGCGCGGCACCGCCAGCAATTCCGCCTCGTCATCCGCCGCCAGCGGCCGGACGAAACCGACATAGTTGCCTTCACGCCGTTGCCAGTCACCGCCCGGCGCTGGCCCGCCGCGCAGTTCCAAGGGCGCCCCGCCCCGGTCGCGCGCCAGATCCTGCGCCGCAGCGGCCAGCGGCGCGATCGCCCGATCATCCGTGACCAGCAGGCCGCCATCGACGGCGAAGGCGGTGGACACCAGCGCATCGCCGAACAGGCGGCTTTTAATGTGATGCAGCGGCAACAGCCCTTTGATTGCGCCCGACGGTGCGACCGCTGCCAGCAGGATCGCCCGATGCCCCGTCGCTTGCTGGATCGCGCGCAGCCAGGCCGTCCGATGAAAAGGCGTGCTGTCGCCATGCGCCATCACGAAATCATCGATGGCTTCCGCCTGAGCCGGATCGTCCATATCCAGCATGGTGATCGCCATATCGGCACTATTGCCGATCATCATGACGCGCGCGCCGCTTCCGCATCGGCCAGCGCATCCACGCGGGTCCAGGCGAAGTCGCGCGTCAGGCGGCGCAGCTTGGCCGCCATCACCGACAAATTGCTATAATGGCGCAGCCGCGAGCGCAGCGGCGCATCCGTCACACGCGGCTGATCGGGATCGATCTCCCACGGATGGAAATAGATGATCGCCGGGCGGCCCGCTTCCTCATTCACCTGCCGGATCGCCCAGCGCGAAAAAGCATAGGGCAGCAGCCGGAAAAAGCCCCCGCCGCCCGCCGCCAGCGTGCGCTTGCCCCATTTGGCGGTCGTGACCGGCAGTTCGACCAGATCCGATCCCGCCACCGGCTTCCAGGCGAAGCGCGGCGAATCGGGCCAGCCATAATGATCGTGCCGGATCGGCGCGACGCTGGAGGAATAGCGATAGCCTTCCTCCGCCAAAATCGCGTGTGCCCAAGGTGTGCGCGGATCGATGGAAAAGCTGGGCGCGCGATAACCGGTCACCGCCTGCCCGCTCGCATCCTCCAGGATCGCGCGCGATTTGCGCAGGTCGGCGCGGAACTGTTCGGGCGTGAAGGTGAAGACGCGGGCATGGTCGTAGCCATGGCTGGCGACTTCATGTCCGGCGTCGGCAATGCGGCGCATCAGCGCGGGATAGCGTTCCGCCACCCAGCCCAAGGTGAAGAAGGTCGCCTTGACGTTTGCCTGCGCGAACAGGTCCAGCACCGCGTCGCTATTGGCTTCGACGCGGTGGGTCAGACCGTCCCAGTCGGCACGCTTCAATGTGCGTTCGAACGCACCGACCTGGAACCAGTCCTCGACATCGACGGACAGGGCGTTCTGCATCATGTTCCCAACCTTGCCGGTCATAGACGCGTCAGGCGGCGACGCCAGCCTGCACATCCGCCATCCGCTCTTCCCGCTCGACCCAATCGACCAGCAGGGTCAGCACGCGACGCAGCGCCGTATCCTGTTCCTCGGCGCGAAACTCCAGCGCCGACAGTCGTTCCTCGATCAGGGTGAAGCAGTCCTTGAGCGCGTCGGGATCGATTTCCGCCTGTATCGGCTGGCCGAAGGGCACATGCGACTGCACCGCGCGCAGCGACGCGATCTCCGCCCGCAGCGCTTCGATTTCGCCCAGCATGTCGGCGCGCAGCGCGTCGATGTCGGCGGCATCGACCGCGAAGGGTTCTGGGGCGTCTTCGGTTACCGGTTCGGCCTGCGCGAAAGACGCTATGTCAGCGAAAGGCTCGTGCGCCGGGTAGGCCTCGGCCTCCGCTACGGCTTCGTCCTCAGCAACGGCGTCGGCGGTTTCGTCCGCTTCCGGCATCGACCAGGGGTTGAATGCGGTCACCTCTACCTCCTCCTCGTCTAGGACAGGATCGGGTTCCGGCGCAGGGTCCGGCTCGACCGCGCGCGGTGCGGAAAAGGCGGCGAAGGCCGGGCGCGCGAACGGCGCAACCACGCTGGGCGTGGCAGGTTCCTCCGACACGACTTTTCCCGGCGCATCGGGTTCGTCAGCTTCCGTTTCATCGGCAACCGCGACCGGTTCGATCGCAGCTTCTTCCCACGTCGGCTCCGCCCAGGCGGCGTCCAGTTCGATCGGCTCTTCTTCGACGGGCTGTTCATAGGAAGCAAAGCGATCATCTGCCGCATCGGCCTCGGCAACAGGCGCTTCGTCCGCCAGGTCCAGCACGGCTTCATCCTCGACCACCGGCTCCGGCGCAAAGGCGACAGGCTGATCCTCGACCGGCTCTACTTCAAAGCGCTCTTCCGCAGCGAAAGGCGCAACCTCCTGCGGCGCAGGCGCAACGCTTTCCTCGACCGTATCGAGGCGCGAGGGCGCCACCACCTCCAGCGCGACATCGCTGTCCAGGCCCATGTCGGCGACGACCGCACCCACGACCTCTTCGTCGATCACATGCAATTGCTCGATCGCGCCCAGCAGCAGCACCCGGCTCGCCAGCGCGTTCAAACGGCGCGGCACGCCGCCGGTCGCGGCATAGAGCGCGGCGAACGCGTCCTGCGTGAAGGCGGGATTGCCGTTCCAGCCCGCAATCGCCAGGCGATGGAGCATATAGGGTTCGACCTCGTTCGCCATCATCGGTTCCAGATGATGGGTCGCAATCACGCGCTGGCGCAATTGCTCCAACTGCGGCGACTGGATCAGATCGCGAAACTCCGGCTGGCCCAGCAGGAAAATCTGCAACAGCGACTGGCCGCCCAGCTGGAAGTTGGACAGCATCCGCAATTCCTCGATCGCGGAAACGGGCAGGTTCTGCGCCTCGTCCACGATCAGCAGGCTGCGCCGTCCGGCGCGCGCCTGGGCGTGGAGCAGCCCTTCGACCTGATGCAGGATCGCCGCCTTGGACAGGCCGTCGGTCGCCAGGCCGAAACTCTGCGCGGCCAGCCGCAGCATGTCGTCGCCCTCGACCTGCGTCGACACGATCTTGACCGCGGTCAACCGCGCCGGATCGATCGTCTGCATCAGATGGCCGACCAGCGTGGTCTTGCCCGCGCCGATGTCGCCGGTGATGACGATGAAGCCTTCGCCCTGCGCCAGGCCATAGCCGAGATAAGACAAAGCCTTGCGGTGCGTTGCGCTTTCGAAATAATAATGCGGGTCCGGCGTCAGCTGGAACGGGCGGCCCTGCAAGCCGTAGAATTGATCGTACATCTCTTCGTCTCCAAGCCGACCGGTTAGAAGCTGTAGCGCAGGCCAACCTGCCCCATAGCGCTGATGATCGTATCCAGATCGTCCGCCTGCACACCATCCAGGCCAAGCGAGGCCGACGCGGACAGGCGCCGCGACAAGCCCTTGTAATAGCTGGCGAATGAACCATAGTTCAACACGTCGGCACGGCCGCCGCTGGCATCGAAATAATTGATGTAGCCAACCAGGTCGATACTGTCGCGATCGTTGATCGTATAGGTCACCGACCCGTTGCCGTACCAGTTCTGATCCCGCGATCCGCGGATCAGGACGGTCTGGCCGGTCGGCGTGATGAACTTGCGCTGCGAATAGCCCGCGCCCAAGCCCCATCCCCATGGCCCGCGCCGCAACGCATATTGCGCAGACACGCCGCGATAGCGGAAATTGGCGTCGGTGATGCCCGACAGCGCGTCGTTGAAACACTGCCCCCCACCGGTGGTGGAGAAGGCGCAGCCGGTGATGTCGCCGGTGAACGGATTGCGCGCCACGTCGAAATTGCTGCCCGACAGGGCGGCGACATCGGCGGTGATCAGGCGGCCGAAACTGTCGATGCCATCGAAGACGATGATCGCGACATGGCTGTCGCGGCCCTGCCACAGGAAGCTACCCTGATAGGTCATGCCGCCATAGCGTTCGCCCACCCGCGCCTGGAGCGTCGTGCGACGGCTGGGCCGCCACAACACGCCCGCGTCCCAGATGATATCGTCGAAATCATAGACCAAGGCGCGCGGCGAGCTTTTGTCGGTAACATAGCGGCCATTGCGGATCAGCGGCACGCCGTCCGCATCCAGTTGCGGCGAACGCTGGCTGATTTCGATCTTCTCATAACCCACGCCCCCGACCAGGGCGAGCGTGGGCGACACCGGCACGGTCGCATCGACGCGGCCCCACAGATCCTCGAATCGCTGGTCGAGCTGGCTGGCGTCTTCGCGATCATAGCCCGCACTGGCGGTCAGCCCGATGCCCGGCAGCACCGTGTCGGGCGAAAAGCCGATCGATCCGTTCAGGCTGTTGGTCCAGCTGTCGGCGAAGGAGCCATTGGCCTGCCCGCCGATCGCATTCTGGTTCACGCTGTCATCGACCCGCGCATAGCCCAGCCGATAGCCTGCGTTGACGTTGAAGTCGCCCAATTGCGTCGTATAGGACGGGCCGACATAGCCGGACCAGACCTGGCTGCTATAGGTGTCGCGCTGCGTCGACGCGCCCGACAGGCCATCCGTCCGCACCCGCGTGGCGAGGCCGCCAGCCTGAATGCCCAGGCCGCGCGCGACATTGAAGGTCGCATGACCAAAGCCGCTCAGCACGTCCTGATCCACCGCCTGGCTGCTCCAGCCGAAGCTGTGATTATATTGCAGGTCCACCGCCGCCTCGACGCGCTTATTCTGCACTTCGGCGGTCACCCCGGCGGTGACATTGGTATAGGTCAGCACATCGCCGCCGCCTTTCAGCGGGCCCGTCACCACCTGGTCCACCCCGATATAGGGCACCACGTCCAGCCGCTTGTCGTCGGATGACGACTGCGCATGGGCAGGCATAGCAACGGCCAGCACGGCGAGCGACGCGCCTGCGGTCCAGAGCCGAACGGTCATGACTGGGATTCCCCCTTGGCGTAATAACTGCCGAAACGGCGGCCGCCGCTTTGAAAGCGGACGGCGTTGAGCAAAAGCTGGACCTGCGCCCCGCCCTTGAGCATCCCTGCGGCATCGCGCAGCGCGCTTTCGGGCGTCTTGTCGGCGCGCACCACCAACAGCGCGATGGCGGCATGGCTGGCGAGCACGGCGGCGGCAGACGCCGCGAGCAAAGGCGGCGAATTGAAAATGACGATCCGGTCGGGCCGTCCCTCGGTCAGCCGCTTGAGCAACTGTTCGGTGCGGGCCGACGCCAGATATTCGGTGTCGTCATTGGTGCGATGCCCGGCAGGCAGGATCGCCAGCGACGGGATATCGGTGCGGATGACGCAATCTTCTATCGCGATCGTCGGGTTGGACAGCGCGTCCATCAGGCCGGGGCCGGCTTCCAGCCCCAATTGCGCCGGGATGCCGGGCTTGCCGAAATCGGCATCGACCAGCAGTATCTCGCGATCCTTCTCCGCCGCCAGGCTGAGCGCCAGATTGATCGCGCAGAATGTCTTACCCTCCCCACTATGGGCGGAACAGACGAGGATGCGGTTGCCGCGCGGATTGACCGCCAATTGCGACAGCAGGTCGCGCTTGAGCAGGCGGAACTCCTCGCTCATCGTCGTCACCGCGCCATCGGGGCGCAGGAAACCGTCTTCCGCCAGTTTCGCCCGGTCGATCGCCTGTGCCGGGCCAGTCCAGGCCGGCGCACGCGGCGTCGGCGCGGCTGGTGCATCGACTACGAAGGACGCAGCCGCAGGCGGCGCAACTGGCAAGGGCGGCAGCTCGGCCGACACATCGACCGCAGGCCCGGCGCGACCACGCAGCGCGGCGTTGAAATCGTAGATTTCCGTCGCCCGCTCGATCAGCGATCCCCGGCCCTTGATGGAGCTATGCTGGTTCATTTTCCCTGGCTCCTTCACGCCATGCCGCGCTGGACAAATTCGACCACGATCAACAGCAGGCAGACGGCCGCCAACCCGCCGCTCGCGCCAGCGAACCATTTCATGCGTTGTTTTTCGATCGCGACCTGCGCCGCGCTGACGGTCTGGCTGATCGATCCGGCGACCGGCAGGCCTATCGCTTTTTCCAGCCGGGCGGCGGTCGGGAACGTGCCTTTCAGCTGCCCCAGGGCAAAGGCGACGCCGATGCCTGCGGCCAAGCCCAGGATCAGCACGCCCAGCAACAGCAGCGGCCGGTTCGGCGCGGTCGGCGCGGTCGGCGTGCTGGGCGGCTGGATGACGCGGAACTGGACGGAGCCGGTTTCGGTCTTCACCTCGCCACGCAGGCGGATATCCTCCCGGTCCGACATCAGCTTGTCATATTGGGTCTTGAGCGCGGCATAATCGCTGTCGAGCTTTTCCTGCTCCGATGCGACGCCCGGTTCATCGACCTGTTTGGACATCATGGTGTTGAGGTCGCCCTGCAACTGCGCCTTGCGGGTCTGGAGCGCCTGCACCGTGGCGGCGCGTTCGGCCTGCATCGACTTGATCGAGAGATAGGCCGGGTTGGGCGTGCTGCCCGCCCCGCCCGCGCTGCCACCGCCGCCCGCCTTGCGCAGGGCATCGACTTCACGCTGCGCGGCGATCACGTCGGGATGATTGGCGGTCCAGCCGCGCGCCCGCATCGACGCCAGGTTGGACTGCGCCTGCGCCAGCGGCGATGCGCCGCCCGACGCGCCGACACCCGGCAGCGTCGCGGGCGTACCCACCAGCTGGCCGTTCATCGCGCTCAGCGCGCTTTGCGCCTGAACCAGCTGCGAATCGATGTTGTTGATCTCCATCCGCGCCGCATCCATGCGCTGGCTGATCGATCCCGCGCCGGGCAACAGCCCGACATAGCGCTGGGCAAAGGCGACGCGGCGCTGGTCGGCCGCTTCCAGCTGCCTGCCGCGCGCGGCAACCTGCTGGTCCAGAAAGGCCAGGCTCTGCTTGGTCTGGTTGCGGTCGCCCGACAGATTCTGTTCCTGGAATATGTCGATCAGCTTTTGCACGATCTGTTGCGCGATGCGCGCATTGGCGCCGTCCGACAGGCTCGAATCGGCGGAGATCGCGCTGATGTCGATCATGCTGGGATCGGCCTGCGCCATCACCGTAATATTCTCGCGCAGCGTCGTGATCTTCGCGGCGATGTCACGCGGGCCGGACACGGTCTGCGACAGGTCGGTGTCGCGCACCACTTTTTCCAGATTGTCCGCGCTCGCCAAAGTGCTGCGCACCCGGTCCAGATCCTGTTGCGACTGGACCTGGGTGATGCCCACCGTGTCCTGCAACAGCGACTGGGTGTTCACATAGACCCGCGCCTTGGACTGATAGCTGTTGGGGATGAGCGCGACGCCCAGCCATCCCAGCATGCACACGCCCCAGGCGATGCCGATCGCCAACCAGCGACGGATCCAGATGCCATGCAGCAGGACAAGCATTTCGTCATAAAGACCGGCCATGATCAGAACATGCTTTCAGGAATGATGATGACGTCACCGGGCGACAGCAGCACGTTGGCGCGCGTATCCCCCTTCCTCAAAAGGTCGCCCAGGCGGACCTGATATTCCTTCTGCTTGCCGCTGGCCTTGTCGAACCGGACCAGCCGCGCACGGTTGCCCGCCGCATATTCGGACAAGCCACCGACGGAAATCATTGCGTCGAGCAGGGTCATGTTCGCGCGATAGGGGATGGACGCCGGCTTTTCCGTCGCGCCCACGATCCGCACCTGCTGGCTGAACGTACCGCTGAAATTATTGACGATCACCGACACCAGCGGATTTTCAATATATTGGCTGAGCGCCAGCTTGATGTCGTCCGACAGCATCTTGGGCGTCTTGCCCACGGCGGGCATGTCCGTGATCAGCGGCGTGGTGATGCGGCCGTCGGGACGCACCTGCACCTTCGCGCCCAGTTCGGGATTGCGCCATACGAAGATGGTCAGGTCATCGAGCGGGCCTATAATATATTCCTCGCCCGGCCCTTCCTGCGTCGACACGAAGGATGCGGGCGGCAATTGCGGCCCGGACGGCGCAGACGCGCAGCCCGACAAGGCGACGGCGGGCAGAGACACACCGATCAGAAGCCTGGAAACCGACAGAAAACGCATATTCTCACCTCTTCGTGCGGCCATGCCCGGTCGGCCGCCAGAGAGGAGAAGGCGACCGTCAGCACATGGCTTCGGGCTTCTTCTTGCCGCTAAAGGGTAAAGATACCGTTAGGAGTTAAGTCCTGCGCAAATCAGCCAAGTAAAAGTTCGCGAGGACTTGGGTGACCAAGAAACGCCGCAGGACTTGCCGACGCGCCATAGGCTCCCGCCAGGAAGATGGCGATCAGGTCGCCTTCCTGCACTGGCGGCAATGCCACCTTGTCGCCCAGCCGGTCGATCGGCGTGCACAGGCACCCGACCACCGTGACCGGCCCCTCCGCCGGGGCCGCGCCGAAACGGTTGGCGATAGCGATCGGATAGTTGCGCCGCACGACCGTACCGAAATTGCCGCTGGCCGCCAATTGATGATGCAACCCGCCATCGACCACGACGAAGGTTTCGCCCTGGCTGACCTTCACATCCACCACGCGGGTCAGATAGACGCCCGCCTCCCCCACCAGCCAACGGCCCAGTTCGATCGCGAATCGGCTGCCCTGCAAAACGCCCGGCAAACTGTCCAACTCGCTGTCCAAAGCGACGCCGATCGGCCGGATATCCAGCCGATCATCGCCCGGGAAATAGGCCAGGCCAAAGCCTCCGCCCAGATTGACGAGCGGCGGGGTCGCGCCGACCGCGTCCGACAATCGCGCCGCCAGTGTGATCGTCGCCGCCTGGGTTTCGATGATCGCCAGCGGATCGAGATTCTGGCTGCCTGCAAAAATATGCCAGCCCTGCCAGTCCGCCCCGGCATCGATCATCGCCCGCGCCAGCGCCGCCGCGCGGTCCGCATCGACGCCGAAAGGCTTGGCCCCGCCGCCCATGCGCATCCCCGATCCTTTAAGATCGAAATCCGGGTTTACCCGCACGGCCAAGCGCGGCGTCTTGCCCAGCTTCTCCGCTACGGTCAGCGCGCGCCGCCCTTCGCCCTCCGACTCCAGATTGATGGTGACGCCCGCAAAGATCGCCGCTTCCAGTTCGTCGTTGCGCTTGCCCGGCCCGGCAAAACTGATCCGATCCGGAGCCATTCCTGCGCCAAGCGCCATCTCCAGTTCGCCGCCCGACGCGATATCGAATCCATCGACCTGTCCCGCCATCCCGGCCAACAGCGGCGCATAAGGATTGGCCTTGATCGCATAATGGAGATGCAGCGCATCGGGCATAGCCTCGCGGAACCGCCGCACCTGCGCTTCGACAATGCCCATGTCATAGACGAACAGCGGCGTATCCCCCGCCTCGTCCACCAGACTAGCCGCGCCGCATCCGCCGATCAGCAACATCCCTTCTTCCTGCGCGAACCAGGCGGGTATCGGACCCATCGGCTTCATCGATCACAACCTCTCAACATATATCGGCGAGGAGCACGCCATTCTTCAAACGCCAAAATCCCGCGCCAGGACGACCCGATCGATCTTACCATTGGGATTGCGCGGGAAATCTGAAAGCACGACGATGTCCGTGGGCTGCATGAAATTGGGCAGTTCGCTTTTGAGATGCGCGGCGACGGCCTGCGCCACGGCCGGATCGGCCGCGCGCAGCAGCAGCCGCACCGCCTGCCCCAATCGCTCATCCTTAATCCCCAAAGCCACTGCCTCAGCGACGCCGGACACAGCGACAGCGGCCTCTTCTATTTCCGTCGGGCTGATCCGGTTGCCCGCAGACTTGATCATCGCATCGTCGCGGCCGACGAAGTACAGCAACCCCGCCGCATCCCGCCGCACCGTATCGCCCGACCACACCGCGATGTCGCCATAGCGCGATGCATCAGGTGCAGGCTTGAACCGCTCGGCGGTGCGCGCCGCATCGCGCCAATAGCCCTGCGCCACCAGCGGCCCGCAATGCACCAGTTCGCCCGGCTCCTCATCATCGGCGATGCTGCCATCCGGGCGCACGACCAATATTTCGGCGAAGGGAATGGCGCTGCCCATCGAATCGGGATGGCTGTCGACCAAGGCAGGCGGCAGATAGGTGGAGCGGAAGGCTTCGGTCAGGCCGTACATGGGATAGAGATCCGCCTGCGGGAACAGCGATCGCAGCTTGCCCACCAATGGCCGCGTCAGCGCGCCCCCGCTGTTGGTCAGGCGCTTGAGCTTTGCCGCCACCTCGCCCGGCCAGTCCAGTTCGGTCAGTTGCACCCAGAGCGGCGGCACCCCCGCCAGCGTCGTGATGTCGCGCCGGTCCACCAGCTTCAGAACATCGCGCGCCGTCAGATAGTCGAGCGGATAGACGCAGCCACCCGCCATCCAGGTCGAAAACAGCTGATTCTGCCCATAGTCGAAACTGAACGGCAGGACGCAGGCGGTGCGATCCTGTGCCGTCATCCCCAGATAATCGGCCACCGCCACCGCGCCCAGCCACAAATTGGCATGGCTCAGCATCACCCCCTTGGGTCGTCCGGTCGAACCGCTAGTATAGAGAATTGCCGCCAGATCATCAGGCGCGGCCGACGACGGCCCGATCGCCCGACCGCCACTCATCGCACACGCGGCGTCATCCTCACGATGTAGATGGCATCCGGTCGGCACGTCGCCGGGCAGCAGGCTGTCGAGTTGCGCCGCCGTGCCGATCAGCAGCATCGCGCCGCTGTCCGCCAATATATGCGCGACTTGGCGGTGTTTGAGCAACGGATTGACCGGCACATGGACCAGCCCGGCGCGCGGCGCGGCCAGCGGCATCAGCGCGGCAACCGGTCCCTTGGCGATCCAGCTGGCGACTCGCGCGCCCTTGTCCAGCCCGAACCCGGCCAGCCATCCCGCCAGCCGCCCCACCGCCGCTTCCAGTTCGGCGTAGCTATAGCGGCCCGAACGGCCATCCAGCGCCGCGTGCGCGGGGTCGCCACGCAGCAGGATATGGTCGATCGGCCGTACCGGCACGCCGTCGATCGTCGGAAAATCGATCGTCCCGCTCGCTGAAAGACCCGCGCTTAACTCCATTTCCAGACTTTTCTCCTATGCAGCGCGGTGGTTTTGTGTCGGGGTTGGGGCGGAGATAGTCGGTTGCTGGCGCCAAGGGAATATCAGACGATCGATGAAGCGCGGCAGGCCTTGGCCGGTCGGCTCGATCGCGCCTGCGCCCCGGCCCTGTTCGACCGGATCGACTGGTTCGCCAGCCTGCACGATCATTGCCTGGCCGACCAGCCCGTCCATATCCTCCACGCGCAGGACGGAGAGGCGCAAGCCTGGCTCTTCCTGCGTTCCCCCGCGCCGCGCCGCGCCAGCGCCCTTGCCAACTGGTATAGTTTTGCCTGGGCGCCGATCTTCATCGGCGCGCCTGATGTGCAGACGCAGCAACGATTGCTCGACGCCCTCGCCCGTCCCCTGCTCGCCCGCTACGCTCATATCGATCTCTATCCGCTGGAGGATGCTGCGCCGCTGATGGCTGCATTGCGCCGTGTCGGCTGGTTCGTGGTGCAACGGCCGATGGGCGGCCGTTATCTGCTACCGGTCGAAGGGCGCAGCTTTGCCGACTATTGGGCCTCGCGCCCCGGCAAGCTGCGCAATCTGGTCAAGCGCAAGGGGCGCGGCACGCCCTTCACCCTGTCGATAGACACGCGCCTGACGGACGATCTGTGGCGCGACTATGTCGCTGTACATGATCGCAGTTGGAAAGCGCCCGAACCCGGCCTGGATTTCCTGCGCGATCTGGCGGAGCGGGAAAGCGCGGCAGGCACATTGCGGCTGGGCTTTGCGCGAACCGAGGGCCGCGCGGTGGCCACCCAGTTGTGGACCGTCGAACATGGCGTCGCCCTGATCCACAAGCTTAGCCATGACAGCGCCTTTGACCGCGCCTCCCCCGGCACATTGCTCAGCCATGCGATGTTCGAACGGGCGATCGACGGGGATCGGGTGCGCCTGATCGACTATGGCACGGGCGACAATGCGTACAAGACCGACTGGATGGACCGCCGCATCCCGCTCTATCAGGTCGATGCCTTCAATCCGCGCTTCGCCTCCGCCTGGTTGCCCGCCGCGCGCACCGCCATTTCCGCGCTTGTAGGTTAAGCCGCGACCCACTAGTTAGACGCCGTTATGCAGGCGCAAAATTCTCAGCCGGTCGACCGGACAATCGATGTGGACAGCATGATGCGGGCGCTGCTGCGCGACACGCTCAGCCTGACGCAGACCCAGGTCGACGCGTTCGACGCGGACACCCCCCTGTTCGGCGCGCTGCCGGAACTGGATTCCATGGCGGTGGCGGGCCTGCTGACCGAAATCGAGGACCGCTTCGACATCCTGATCGAGGATGACGATATCGACGGCGACACATTCGAAACCTTCGGTTCGCTGGTCGCTTTCGCGCGAGGCAAGCTGGCCTAGCGCTTAGCCTGTTCCCCGGCGCAGGGTTAAGCGTCCACCCCGGCTTCCACCACCGCCTCGAAATCCTGTTCCGCCAGGAACTTCTCGACATCCAGCGCGGCCATGCAGCCCATGCCCGCCGCCGTCACGGCCTGACGATAGATTTTGTCGGTGACGTCGCCCGCCGCGAAGACGCCGGGGATGGCCGTATGGGTCGTGCCCTTCTCCACCAGCAGATAGCCTTCGTCGGTCGGCAGTTTGCCGGTGAACAATTCGGTCGCGGGGTGATGGCCGATCGCCACGAAGCCACCATCGGTCGGCTCATGCGACTTTTCGCCCGTTACCGTATCGATCAGGTCCACGCCGACCAACCCTTCGGGCGTACCGCCGCCCACAAAGCGCTCCACCGCCTTGTTCCACAGCACCTTGATGTGCGGATGGGCGTGCAGCCGCTGCTGCAATATCTTTTCCGCACGCAGCGAATCGCGGCGGTGGATCAGCGTCACGTCATGGCTGTGATTGGTCAGGTACAGCGCTTCCTCAACCGCGGTATTCCCGCCGCCGATCACCACGACCTTCTTGCCGCGATAGAAAAAGCCGTCGCAAGTGGCGCATGCGGACACGCCCTTGCCCTGCAAATGCTCCTCGCCCTCGACGCCCAGCCACTTGGCCTGCGCGCCGGTGCAGATGACCAGCGTGTCCGCGACATAGAGCGTACCGCCGTCGCCACGCAACTTGAAGGGGCGTTCGGACAGGTCGACATCGACGATCTGGTCGTACATCATCTGCGCGCCGACATGTTCGGCCTGCGACTGCATCTGCTCCATCAGCCATGGTCCCTGGATCACGTCCTTGAAGCCGGGATAATTTTCGACATCGGTCGTGATGGTCAACTGCCCGCCCGGCTGCATCCCCTGCACCACGATCGGCGCCAGACCCGCGCGCGCGCCATAGATGGCGGCGGACAGGCCAGCGGGGCCGGAACCGAGGATCAACATGCGGGTGCTGTGCGTGGCGGTCATATCAGGCTTTCAAACTGCGATTCGGGTGGGCCAGAGAGATAGGCCGTGGCGACGCACAGGCAAGTGATGCTTTTGCTTGGGCAGGTGGAAGAAGGGCTGCCAGCACACGCCTCCCATTACAAGTCTGCGCTCCGCAGCCATCCGTCCGCAGGGAACCCCCTCGCCCTTCACGCGCTTGCCTTAGCATAATAGCAGGGGTTCTGAATGAAGCAGCCAATCGCGCAGCAGGTGCATGTCGATGCACCATGGAAGATCCCGCCACGTGCATGGTGGGAGATATTGAAGCGCGTCTATGCCGCGCTGTCGGCCAATCATATCGGGCTGTTGGCGGCGGGCGTGGCCTATTACGCCTTTCTGTCGATCGCGCCGCTGCTGGCGGCTGTCGTGCTCACATACGGCTTGGTCGGCGATCCTGCGATCGTCAGTCGGCATATGCAGGCGATCATAACCGTGGTCCCGGCCGACGCCGCCGGGCTGATCAACGACCAGCTGCTGGGCGTCGTCAGCACCCGCAAGCCCGCGATCGGTTTCGGGCTGCTGCTGGCACTGGCGATCGCCGTCTATGGCGCGACGCGCGCAGCCTCGGCGATCATGGAGGCACTCAACATCGTCTATGGGCAGAAGGAAGGCCGCAATATCCTCCGCTTCTACCGCACGTCGATGGGCATCACCTTTTCGGCCGTGCTGGTCGTGGTGGCGGGCGTGTTCACTGCGACGATCATCGGCCTGTTACAGGATTTCCTGACCAATTGGGGACCGGGCGTGCTGTTCGCCATCAAGGCGGCGACCTGGCTATGCGCAGGATTGCTGGCTAGCGTCATCTTCGGCCTCATCTATCGCTTCGGCCCCAATCGCCGCTACGCCCAATGGCAATGGCTGACGGTCGGGTCGGTGTCCGCGACCCTGTTCTGGCTGGTCGCGACGCTGGGCGTGTCCTTCTACGTGTCCACCTTCGGCAACTACAACAAGACCTACGGCTCGCTGGGCGCGGTGGTGGTACTGCAGCTCTGGCTGTTCGTATCGGCCTATATCGTGCTGCTGGGCGCGCAGATCAACGCGGAGGCGGAGCGGCAGACCAGCGCCGATACCAGCGTTCCCAAGCCAATCGAACAAGCCGCATAATCGCCCTTGCCCTCCTGTCATCCCCACGCTAAAGCGCCCTCCTTCGCTGGCTAGGCCAGTGCAGGAGTGTAGCTCAGTTGGTAGAGCGTCGGTCTCCAAAACCGAATGCCGTGGGTTCGAGTCCCTCCACTCCTGCCAAGCGAACTGGCCGCCAACCCTTGCATAGGCAGGGGTTGGCGGCTAAGTGCGCCAAGCGAATTTGGTCGCGGAGCAAGTGACCGCACCCCCGGACGCCGACTAGGGCGGGATCGGGAGGGCGGACTGTTGCTTCGCGAATTGGCGTTGGTTTCAAGAAGTGCAGAGGCAGGCGATGGCGAAGGTTTCCCCCGGCGAATTCGTCAATCAGGTCCAGGTCGAAGGCAAGAAGATCGTGTGGCCCACGGGTCGCGAAACGATCATGACCGGTGTGATGGTCGTCATCATGACGACGCTGCTGGGCCTGTTCTTCTTTGGCATCGACACCTTCTTCGGCGCGATCGTCCAGTGGCTGCTGGGTGTTGCGGCGGGCCGGGCATAACGGATTTTTTGGTGCGGTTGGGCCAGTATGCGGGCATGTCCCGGTCTGGTCAGTCGCTCTGATGGGAGTTTAAGACGGTAACATGGCGCGCTGGTACATCATCCACGCCTATTCGGGCTTCGAGAACAAGGTCAAGGAATTGATCCTGTCCGAAGCCGAGCGCATGGGCCTCTCCCAGTTGGTCGAACAGGTCGAAGTGCCTGTCGAAACCGTGACCGAGGTCAAGCGTGGCAAGAAGGTGCAGGTCGAGCGCAAGTTCATGCCCGGCTACGTTCTCGCCAAGCTGGCGATGAACGACGACATCTATCATCTGATCAAGAACACCCCGAAGGTGACGGGTTTTCTGGGATCGATGGGCAAGCCGCAGGCGATCAGCGAAACCGAAGCTGCGCGCTATTTCGGCGCCCGCAAGGAAGCCGAAGCCGCGCCCAAGCACAAGGTCAGCGTCGATTACGAAATCGGCGACGCGGTCAAGGTATTGGACGGTCCCTTCGCCAGCTTCAACGGCGTGGTCGAGGAACTGGATTTCGAAAAGAACCGGGTCAAGGTGTCGGTGTCGATCTTCGGTCGCGCCACCCCTGTCGAACTGGATTTCGAGCAGGTAGAGCTTTCCAAATAAGGAAAGCTGGTGTTCCGGCGCAGGCCGGGATCCATATTCTGGGTGCAGCGCAAGCCGCCCTGAGCTCCGGCCTTCGCCGGAGCACAAAGGAATTTCCGGGCGACCGGAAATGCTAGGCGGGAGGAAGTTTGCGCTTCCGGTTGAACCGCTAAACTTGAACCGGGCGGATCGCTTGCGAACCCGCCCAGCAACAGAGTGAGTGACAATGGCCAAGAAGATTACGGGCTATATCAAGCTCCAGGTGCCCGCTGGAGCCGCCAACCCCTCGCCGCCGATCGGTCCGGCGCTGGGTCAGCGCGGTGTGAACATCATGGAATTCTGCAAGGCGTTCAACGCGTCGACGGACAAGATGGAAAAGGGCACGCCGCTGCCGACCATCATCACCGTCTATGCCGACCGCAGCTTCACCTTCACCACGAAGCAGCCGCCCGCCACCTATCTGATCAAGAAGGCGATCAACCTGAAGTCGGGTTCCAAGGAACCGGGCAAGATCGTCGCCGGCAAGATCACCCGCGCCCAGCTCGCCGAAGTCGCACAGGCCAAGATGGCCGATCTGAACGCGAACGACATCGACGCTGCAACGAAGATCATCGAAGGCTCCGCTCGCGCGATGGGCCTCGACGTGGTGGAGGGCTAAGACCATGGCAAAGCTGACCAAGAAGGCGAAGGCTCTGGCCACCGCGGTTGACCGCGAAAAGCTGCACGGCGTTGACGAAGCGCTGGGCCTGATCAAGACCCATGCGACCGCCAAGTTCGACGAAAGCGTCGAAATCGCGATCAACCTGGGCGTCGATCCCCGTCACGCCGACCAGATGGTCCGCGGCGTCGTCACCCTGCCCGCTGGCACCGGCAAGGACGTTCGCGTCGCCGTGTTCGCCCGCAACGACAAGGCGCAGCAGGCGCTCGACGCCGGCGCCGACATCGTGGGCGCCGAAGACCTGCTGGAATTGATCCAGGCCGGCAACATCGATTTCCAGCGCGTCATCGCGACGCCGGACATGATGGGCCTGGTCGGTCGCCTGGGTAAGGTGCTTGGCCCCAAGGGTCTGATGCCGAACCCAAAGCTCGGCACCGTCACGCCGAACGTCGCCGAAGCTGTGAAGGCCGCCAAGGGTGGTCAGATCGAATTCCGCGTCGAAAAGGCCGGTATCATCCATGCGGGCCTGGGCAAGTCGAGCTTCTCGGCCGAAGATCTTCGCAAGAATTTCGACGCATTCGTCGATGCGATCGTGAAGGCCAAGCCGACCGGTTCGAAGGGCAAGTATGTCCGCAAGATCGCCCTGTCGTCCTCGATGGGTCCGGGCGTGAAGGTCGACGTAGCGGAAGTCGCCGCGGTCTGATTTTCATGCTATAGCATTAAGGCAAGCCTCCTTTCCCCGGGAACGCGGGAAGGAGGCTTTCTTATTTGGGGATAGCCGTCAATCGACGCGTCCCAAAGCCGTTCGGGCTGAGCCTTTCGAAGCCGCTTTCTTAAGCAAGAAGTGTGGCCCTTCGACAGGCTCAGGGCGAACGGAGGTTGGTTTACAACCTAGAATCAGGGCGTGTGACCTGCCGCCCTGGGCTCCTGCATTCGCAGGAGCACTGAAGGTCTTGTTGTATCCGTCGGAAGAAGGCGGGTCGCTTTATCCGATGGAAAAACAATAATATGGCATTTGAAACGCTCCACCCCCTCCTCGCCCAGGCGTTGACCACCAAGGGCTATGAAGCCCTGACCCCCGTCCAGTCCGAAGTGACGCAGGAGGAAGCCTTCGGCCGCGACCTGATCGTGTCGGCGCAGACCGGTTCGGGCAAGACCGTCGCTTTCGGCCTCGCCATGGCGAGCGAATTGCTGGGCGACGCCGATCGCCTGCCCCCGCCCGCCTGGCCGCTGGCGCTGGTGATCGCGCCGACGCGCGAACTGGCGTTGCAGGTCAGCCGCGAGTTGGAATGGCTCTATGCCGGCGCCCGCGCCCGCATCGCCACCTGCGTTGGCGGCATGGACGCGGCCAAGGAACGCCGCGCCCTGGCGCAGGGCGCGCATATCGTCGTCGGCACGCCTGGCCGTCTGCGCGACCATCTGGAACGCGGCGCGCTCGACCTGTCGGCGCTCAAGACCGCCGTGCTGGACGAAGCCGACGAAATGCTGGACATGGGCTTCCGTGAAGATCTGGAAGGCATTCTCGACGCCACGCCGGAAGGCCGCCGCACGCTGCTGTTTTCGGCCACCATGCCAAAGCCGATCGTGCAGCTGGCCCGCCGCTATCAGAAGGACGCGTTCCAGATCACGTCCGCCGCCGGTGAGCGCGGCCATGGCGACATCAGCTATCAGGCGATGACCGTTGCGCCTGCCGACATCGAAAATGCGGTGGTGAACCTGCTGCGCTATCATGAGGCGGAAACGGCGATCCTGTTCTGCGCCACGCGCGACAATGTCCGCCACCTCCACGCCAGCCTGACCGAGCGCGGCTTTGCCGCCGTCGCGCTGTCAGGCGAGCATAGCCAGAATGAACGCAACCATGCGCTGCAAGCGCTGCGCGACAAGCGGGCGCGGGTCTGCGTGGCGACGGACGTCGCGGCGCGCGGCATTGATCTGCCCACGCTGACGCTGGTGGTCCATGTCGAACTGCCGCGCGACGCGGAGACGATGCAGCATCGGTCGGGTCGCACGGGGCGCGCGGGCAAGAAGGGCACCGCCGTGCTGATCGTGCCCTATCCCCGTCGCCGCCGCGTCGAATTGATGCTGCGCGGGGCGAAGATCCCCGTCGAATGGACGACGGCGCCATCCAAGGAAGCCATCGCCCAGCAGGATGCCGAACGGCTGCGCGCGCAACTGCTCGCTCCTGCCGAACTGGAAGAGTCCGACTGGACGCTGGGCGCCGAATTGCTGGAGGCCAAGAGCGCCAAGGAAATCGCCGCCATGCTGGTGCGCAGCGCCCGCGCCGCCATGCCCGCGCCCGAGGAACTGCTGGACGCCAGCGAAGCCCCCGCGCGTCGCGACGGGCCGCGCCCGGGGTTCGAGGATACCCAGTGGTTCCGCATGAATATCGGCCGCACGCAAAATGCCGATCCGCGCTGGATCCTGCCGCTGATCTGCCGTCGCGGCCATGTGTCGCGCGGGGATATCGGCGCGATCCGCATCACCACCAACGAAACGATGTTCGAAATCCCCAAGGCGATTTCGGCCAAGTTCCTCGCCGCCGTCCGTCGTTCGGGCGAAGCGGGTGACGAAGGCGCGGACGTGATGTTCGATCCCGTCGACGGCGCACCGCGCGTCGAAGCACGGGAAAATCGCAAGCAGCTCCGCCCCGCCAATGGCGACCGTCCCAACCGCAGTGGCCCGCCCCGTGGCGGCCCCGGCGCCGGTTCGCGTGGTGGCGGCGCCCCGCACAGCCCCCGCCCCTTCAAGGGCGCTGGCGCCGGTGGCCCGCGCAAGGGGCCGCCCCGCTCGCGCGGATGATCCGATAAACGTCATTGCCCTTTAGGGCAGCTGGCAACCCGATGGGCGCGCCGTTCATTCCACTGGAATGACCGACGCGCCCATTTTGATTCCGGTGCTGGGCGACCAGCTAAGCCCCGACATCGCAGCCCTGCGTGCGGTCGACAACACGCGCGGCATCGTGTTGATGATGGAGGTGGCGGATGAAACCACCTATGTCCGCCACCATAAGGCGAAGATCGCCTTCGTCCTCTCCGCCATGCGGCACCATGCCGACAGGCTGCGGGCGCTCGGCTGGACGGTCGATTATGTGCGGCTGGACGACCCCGACAATCAAGGCAGCTTCACCGCCGAAGTCGCCCGTGCGATAGAGCGACATCGTCCCTGCGCCATCCATGTGACCGAAGCGGGCGAATGGCGGGTGCGCGCCATGCTGGAGGCGTGGGAGACGCGCTTTGCCCTGCCCGTCACCATCCATGAGGATGATCGCTTCCTTTGTTCCCATGCGGAATTCGACACATGGGCGGCTGCGCGCAAGCAGATGCGGATGGAATTCTTCTACCGCGACATGCGCCGCAAGACCGGCCTGCTGATGGTGCCGGATGGCGCGCCAGAGGGCGGCCAGTGGAATTATGACGCGGACAATCGCAAGCCTGCGCCCCAGCGCGACCTGCTCATGCCGCAACCCCTGCGTTTCAGCCCGGACGCGATCACGCAAGAGGTGCTGGCGATGGTCGCGACCCGCTTCGCCGATCATATCGGCAGCCTCGATCATTTCGCCTTCGCCGTGACGCCGCAGGATGCCGAACGGCAAAAGCAGCATTTCCTGGACGAAGCGCTACCGCGCTTTGGCGACTATCAGGATGCGATGCTGACCGACGAGCCGTTCCTGTGGCATTCGGTCCTGTCCCCCTATATCAATATCGGCCTGCTCGATCCGCTGGCGCTGTGTCAGGCTGTCGATGCGCACTATCGCGCGGGCAAGGTGCCGCTCAATTGCGCCGAAGGCTTCATTCGCCAGATCATCGGCTGGCGCGAATATGTCCGCGGCGTCTACTGGCATGAAGGGCCGGACTATGGACAGCGCAACGCACTCGATGCCCGGCGCGACCTGCCGGACTTCTACTGGTCGGGGGAGACGGACATGCGCTGCATGGCCCAGGCGATCGGCCAGACGATCGACTATAGCTATGCGCATCATATCCAGCGGCTGATGATCACCGGCAACTTCGCCCTTATCGCGGGCATCGACCCGCATCAGGTGCATATCTGGTATCTGGAAGTCTATGCCGATGCCTATGAATGGGTCGAGCTGCCCAATACGCTGGGCATGGCGCTATTCGCCGATGGCGGACTGCTCGGGTCGAAACCCTATGCGGCGAGCGGCGCCTATATCAACCGCATGTCCGATTATTGCCGACGCTGCCGCTATGACGTGAAGCAACGTGTGGGCGACGACGCCTGCCCGTTCAACGCGCTCTATTGGGATTTTCTGGCACGCAACGAACGGATGCTGGGGCGCAACCCGCGCATGGCGCTGCCCTATCGCAACTGGAACCGGATGGCGCAGGAAGATCGCGCCGCCATTGAGGCGGAGGCGGCGCAGTTCCTGAACCGGATGACCGGGACCAGCGAACCGGATTAAGTGCGCCTGCCTCCTACCCCGCCCCACAGAGCGTCAGCATCCGCCCCGCCAGTTCGCGTTCGCCCATGACGATATGGGGCACGCCCAGCCTTTCCAGATGCGCAACCTCCGCATCCGAATGGGCGCGGGCGATGACCTGCAACCTGTCGTTCAGGTGGCGCGCATGTTCGTGGATCGCGCCACCTTCGAAGCCTTCGGGCACCGCGATCAGCAGGTGGCGCGCATGGCTGATCCCCGCTGCGATCAGATGCTTGTCCTCCAGCGCATTGCCGCGAACGACCGATAGGCCGTCTTCCGCGGCTTCCTCCGCCCGTTCCGCATCGCCTTCGATCACGACGAAATGCACGGCGCGTTCGGTCAGCCTGGTCGCGATCAGCTTCCCTACCCGGCCATAGCCGACCAGGATGACATGGCCGATGCGCGGCCGGTCCGGCGCCTTTGTCGATGCCTCTTCCTCATCGTCATCCTTCTTATGTTCCCGCACGATCAGCGAGAAGAGAATGGGATTGAGGAAGATCGACACCAGCGCGCCCGCCAGGATCAGGTCGCGCGCATCGGCGGGCAATACGCCCAGCCCCGTGCCCAACGACGCCAATATGAAGGAAAATTCGCCGATCTGCGCCAGGCTCGCGGCGATGGTGAGCGCAGTGACATTGGCATGGCCGAAGGCGCGCACAATGCCCCACGCCGCGATCGATTTCCCCACGACGATGATCAGCACCGTCGCCAGCAGCGGCAGCGGATGCTCCAGCACGATCGCCGGGTTGAACAGCATCCCCACCGACACGAAGAACAGCACCGCAAAAGCGTCGCGCAGCGGCAGCGTTTCTTCCGTCGCACGGCGGCTGAGCGGCGTTTCGCCCAAAATCATGCCCGCAAAGAACGCGCCCAGCGCAAAGGATACGTCGAACGCCAGCGCCGCGCCGAACGCGACGCCCAGGGCGATGGCGAGCACCGCCAGGCGGAACAGCTCCCGCGATCCGGTATGGACGACCCAGTGGAGCGCCCAGGGGATGACACGGCGCCCCACGATCAGCATGACTGCGACGAACCCTGCCACCTTGAGCAGCGTGCCCAGCAGCGGCGCGATCAACGCCGCCGCCCCGCCGCCGCCATCGGCATTGTTGAGGACGCCAGCCAGCGCGGGCAACAGCACCAGCGCCAGGACCATCACTAGATCCTCCACGATCAACCAGCCGATCGCGATCCGCCCGCGTCGCGTCTCCACCAGGTCCGCCCCCTGCAACGCGCGCAGCAGCACTACCGTGCTGGCGACCGACAGTGCCAGGCCGAAGACGATACCGCCCATCAACCCCCAGCCCATAAAATAGGCCAGCCCCATCCCCAGCAGCGTCGCCACCGCGATCTGAACGATGGCGCCGGGGACCGCGATACTCTTGACCGACAGAAGATCCTTCAGCGAAAAATGCAGGCCGACGCCGAACATCAGCAAGATGACGCCGATCTCGGCCAGTTCGTTCGCCAGGCCTGCATCGGCGACGAAGCCGGGCGTGAAGGGGCCGACCAATATGCCCGCGACCAGATAGCCGACGAGCGGGGACAATTTGAGGCGATGGGCGATCGCCCCCATGATGAAGGCGACGACGAGACCGGCGACGATGGTGCCGATCAGGGGCGTATGGTGGGGCATGAGTCCCTTTCGCAACGCTGATCCCGGTGACGCGGGCGAAACCGCGTCGCCGGGCAGAGTAACAGGATTATTCGACGACGGTCATCATCATCACCGACAAGGTGGCGGCGGCGACGGCCAGACCGGACATGACGGCGGGCATGAACCACCAAGGTGGGCGGCGACGCGTGCGTCGCGCAGTCTTTCTGCGAGCCATGCTAGTGCTCCTTCTTCCGACGAAAGCCCGCCAAGTACGGGCGGAGGTGCGAATCGTCAGGCGATGGAAGGCGGTGCGCGGGCGCTACGCGTGCGCGCGGGTCTTATAAAGGGCAGGACAGAAGCATGATCGCCCGCCCAACCGGTTAAGATGACGACCCGCAGGGCCGTCAGGACTGCGGCCAATGCAAAGGCAATGATCAGTGGCGGCGCACCCCCGCCGTCCGGTTGCGGCGCTTCCACGACCTGCTGTGCGGACTGGGTGCGCGCCTTCAGCACGACGTCGGTAGTGGCGGGATTGAAGGCGGAACCGGTGGCGCGGCTGAGCGGTGGTCCCAGCGGCGCCAGCGCAGACAGCAGGGTGACCAGGATCAGCGTCCACAGGGCGGCATGGATCGGCAGGCGCAGAAATGCGCCCTTTTCGCTCCACCATGGCCCCGTGCCTTTGCCCATCAGCCGGACTGCTCCTCTATCTCGGCCCTTTATATGCCCCAGAAGATAGGCATCAAAAAGCCCGAAAACCACCCCCGTCCCGCACCGCCATTGGTTGACAGGCGCGAGTCATTCCACTAACGGGCCACATTCCCGCGCGGGTCGGCAAGGCATCATGTCTTTGGTGAGCTGCGTAAAGCAGATTTGAACGAGAAGAGACAAGCCATGTTCGCTATCGTGCGCACAGGCGGCAAGCAGTATCGCGTCGCCGCCGGAGACAAGATCGTCGTTGAAAAGCTGGCTGGCGAAGCCGGCAATTCGGTCACGCTGGACGACGTCCTGCTGGCCGGTGAAGGCGGCGACCTGAAGGACACCGCCAAGCTGACCGTCGCGGCCGAAATCATCGCGCAGGCGAAGGGCGAGAAGGTCATCGTCTTCAAGAAGCGCCGTCGCCACAATTATCGCCGCAAGAACGGCCATCGTCAGAACCACACGATCCTGCGGATCGTGTCGATCGGCGGCGAAGGCAAGAAGGCCGACAAGGCTGCCGCCAAGACCCAAGACGCAGCGCCAGCTGCTGCCGAAGCCTGATCGCTTCCGGCCAGATATTCTAGGAGTTTAGACAATGGCACATAAAAAAGCTGGCGGTTCGTCGCGCAACGGTCGCGATTCCGAGTCGAAGCGCCTTGGCGTGAAGAAGTTCGGCGGTCAGGAAGTGATCGGCGGTAACATCATCATTCGCCAGCGCGGCACGCGCGTCTATCCGGGCCGCAATGTCGGCATCGGCAAGGACCACACGCTGTTCGCGCTGAACGAAGGCCGCGTGGTATTCCACACCGGCAAGCTCGGCCGCAAATATGTGTCGGTTGACGCGCAGGCCCAGGCCGCCGAATAACGGACGATCGATGACGGATCGTCCCCCGCAACAGGGGCGATCCTCCCGGTCAAAGCCATAGGGCACTGACCGGTTTTCGAGGGAAATAAGGGGCGCTCCTTGTTTGGGAGCGCCCCTTTTTCCGTTGCGCGTTTCTTGCCGGAACGCGTCCGATCGACAAAGCGGCATTTCTCTCCCGATTTCCCTCAAACCGTTGGAACTCCATGCCTTTTCGCGCGTCTAGCGGGCAGGATTTCAGCCGGAAACCACCGTCGTCAAGCCGTCATCAATATCGGCTAACGGCGCACGATAAGAGGAGAGACGAGAATGTTCGCCCGTACCCCCCGCCTGCTCCTGCGTCCCGGCTGGATGGAGGATGCCGCCGCCCTGGCGCAAGCCATTGGCGACCCTGCGATCCTGCGCAACCTCAGCCGTGCGCCCAGCCCTTATCAGCTGGACGATGCGCAGGCATTTTTGGCGCTGCCGCAGCATCCGCAATTGCCCCGCCTGCTGGCCTTCACCCGCACGCAGGGCGCCCCGCGCCTGGTCGGCGGATGCGGCGTCCATCTGGACGAGGATGGCACGCCGGAAATCGGCTATTGGATCGCCCGCCCTTATTGGGGGCTGGGCTTCGCGACGGAGGCTGCGCGCGCGGTGCTGAGCATGGCGCGGGCCAATGGCGTGCGCGACATCCGCGCCCGCCACTTCGCCGACAACCGCGCATCGGGCAACGTCCTGCGCAAACTGGGCTTCCGCGCCACCGGGCAGACGGCGCAATGTTACAGCTTGGGTCGCGACGCGATGGTCGATTGCCTGTTGTTCGAAGAAGGCGACGCCGTGAGTAATTGCAACGACCCGGCGATGGACCTGTATCGCGACGCGCTGGTGCCCATGGCAGCGTAAGAATGACAATCGGGGCGTCGGCAGTCCGCTGTCCGCGCCCCGATCACCACATCAATCGATGATCGCGGTCGAACCGGACGGAAAATCGACGCCGGAAAATTCTGGATAGGCGCCACGCAACAGGGCGACCTGCTGCGCATTGTCGATCCGGACGAGATGCCACTGCCCGTCATCCTTGATCGCCAGCGTTTGGGTTTTGCTCTGTATCTTGCCCGCATCGGGAATGGCGATGACGCTCTGCGTCGGGATCAACATATAGGTCCGGCTTTTGTCAGGCGTCGCGGCGACCTGCGCCGCTTTCATATCCATGCCAAAGGACAGGAAGGTCATCCCGTCGACCGCTGCGACGGCCTGCGCGGTGACCATCGCCTTCAACCTACCGTCCGGCAGGCCGACCTTCTCCGCCATGAAGCGCAACAGACGCGGCGGAATGAAATCGATGCTTTGTTCGATACGCCCCGCCTTCATCGCCGCATCGAACGCCGCAATCCGGCTTTCGATCATCGCCCGATCGGCCTGCGCAATCTCCTGCGCCTGAACCGGCGCACCAGCCGCTCCCGTCATCACCAGCAGCGCGGGCAGAGCGAGCGCCATCAGCCTCGCCATCCTCATGCCGTCACGCCTCTGCTTGCCCCTTTGGGCCGGTCGAATATGCGGGTCGGCTTGCCGCCCAATTCCGTATCGGTCAGGACGTTGAAACCCAGCTTGTTGGCAACCCTGATCGACGCATAATTGTCCGGATCGATCATGCAGCGCAGCGAGGGCGCTTCGACATGCGCATCGGCCCAATCCAATATCGCCTGCATCGCTTCGGTGGCGACACCCCTGCCCCAGGCCGGCGGACCAAGCACCCAGCCAACCTCCGGCACGCCTTCCAGTTCTGGCAGGCCACGCTCCGCGCTCAGCAACCCCGCCTCGCCCAGAAAGGCGCCGTCGTCGCGATCCTCGATCACCCACATGCCATAGCCCAGCAGCGCCCACATCCCCGCATAGCGCAGGATGCGAAACCAGACCGTCTGGCTGTCAAGCGCCGCTCCGCCAATATGCCGCACGACGTCGAGGTTGGCCCATAGCATGCGGCAGGCGGCATAATCTGCCACCCGATGCGGGCGCAGGATCAGGCGGGGCGTGTGCAGCGTCGGGGCATCGATCATCGCCCGATAAAAGACGCCTCTGGCGCCCCGGTCAAGCGACCGCCGGCAAAGCGCCATCCGGCCGGGCATCGGCATAAGGACTATCCGCCAACGCGATCAGCGCGCGGTCGTCCACCTGCCAGGGATGAAAGCCGGGCAGAAAATAGTGCACCCACGGTCCGGCGACCCGGCGCAATATGCCCGGCCTGACCAGCGCGTAATACAGCAGTCCACCCCAGGCGCGACGCCCGGCGACACCGTCCTGCGCCAGCAGATCCATCATCCCGCGCGCGCGATGATGCAGAAAATGCTTCGTTACGATCAACATCATGGCCGTCCTCACCCACCAGCGTTTGAACCGGCTCCAGTCGCGGGTGGCGTGAACCCACGTGTCGTGCGCCACGCCCTTATGCTCGATCTCCTCGATCGCGTGCCAGCGCCACAACGCCGCCACCTCCGGGTCTGCCCCTTCAAGATAGCGCGGCTCCCTAAGCAATTCATGCGCAAGAATGGCGGTGAAATGCTCCAGCGCCATGGTCGCGGCCAGGCTGGCGATCGGCGGGCGTTGCTTCGCCAGGTCCAATATCATCGTCACATCGGCGTCGAGGCGGGACACGTCATAGCCATGGTCGGTCACCTGCCGGTTGAAGGCCAGATGTTCGCGGCTATGGACGACCTCTTGTTTGATGAACGCCGCGATCTCACCCACCAGCCGGTCCGGCACCCCGTCACGAAAGGCGCGGACGCTGTCGATGAAATAAGTCTCCCCGCGCGGAAAGGTGATCGACAGCGCATTGAAGAAAGCCGTGGCGATCGGATCGCCATTCAGCCAATGTCGCGCCGCTGCACGATCGCGCCCGAAACGGCGGTCGCGCGGCGTTATGGTGAGGTCGGTCGGGGTCATGGGTATGTCTCCGTCGCTACTTACATTGATGTAAATAAGAGTTGCTTACAATCATGTCAATAAAACGCGCGCGCCTCAGCCCGGATGAAAGCCGCCTCGTCGCCGTGGAGGCGGCGCGCGATCTGCTGATCGAGGCAGGGCCACAGGCGGTCACGCTGAAGGCGGTGGCGGAGCGCATCGGGCGAACCCACGCCAATCTGCTGCATCATTTCGGATCGGCCGCGGGATTGCAGAAGGCGCTGGCCGCGCATCTCGCCGACACGATCACCGCCAAGATCGGCGAGGCGGTGGACGCGGCGCGACGCGGCGAAGTCAGCCCGCGCACGATCGTCGACATGACCTTCGACGCCTTCGACCGGGAAGGCGCCGGCGCGCTCGCAAGCTGGATGCTGGCATCGGGCAATGAGGATGCGCTCGACCCCGTCGTGGCGGCGATCCACCGCCTGGTCGACAAACTGTCGGCAAGCGCGCTCACGCCCAGCGTCGCCGAACTGATCCGCGACAATACGCTGATGCTGGTGCTGCTGGCGTTGGGCGATTCGCAACTGGGCGGCGCAATGGCCGCCGCGCTTGCCCTGCCGCGCGAAAAAGCGCGCGAAATCGCCACGCGCAGCCTGACATTCGCGCTGATGCAGGAGGCAGCCGCCATAGCGGCACAGGCTAAGGTTTAACTTTGCGCGATTAAAGGTTATGGGCGCGCCATGCATTTTCTCGATCAAGCCAAAATCTATATCAAATCCGGCTGGGGCGGCCCCGGCGCGGTCAGTTTTCGTCGCGAAAAATATGAGGAATATGGCGGCCCGGACGGCGGCAATGGCGGCAAGGGCGGCGACATCATCTTCGAAGCAGTCCAAGGCCTCAACACCTTGATCGACTTCCGCTACACCCAGCATTTCAAGGCGCAGCGCGGCACGCCCGGCATGGGCAAGAATTGTTATGGCGCGGGCGGCAAGGATCTGATCATCCAGGTGCCGGTCGGCACGCAAATCCTGTCCGATCCCAAGCCGATCGAAGGCAGCGAGGACGAAGACGGCATCCCCGATTATGAGGATCAGGACGTCCTGGCCGACTTTACCGAGGTCGGGCAGCGCGTCACTTTCCTGCGCGGTGGTGATGGCGGCCGGGGCAACATGTCGTACAAGACCAGCACCAACCGCGCCCCGCGTCAGCATGGCACGGGCTGGCCAGGCCAGGAAATGTGGGTGTGGCTGCGGCTCAAGCTGCTGGCCGACGTCGGCCTGGTGGGCATGCCCAACGCTGGCAAATCGACCCTGATCAACCAGGTGACCAATACCAAGGCGAAGGTCGGCGCCTATGCCTTCACCACCACCAAGCCGCAATTGGGCGTGGTGCTGCACCGCGACCGCGAATTCGTGCTGGCCGACATTCCCGGCCTGATCGCGGGCGCAGCCGAAGGCGTCGGCATCGGCGATCGCTTCCTGGGACATATCGAGCGATGCCGCGTGCTGCTGCACCTGATCGACGCGACGACGGACGATCCGGTCGAAGCCTTCCATATCGTGACCGAGGAACTGGCCGCTTATGGCGAGGGGCTGGACGAAAAGCCGCAGGTCGTGGTGCTCAACAAGGGCGACCTGTTGGGCCAGGAGTTGATGGAAGATATCGCCGACCAGTTGCGCGACGAAGCGGGCGTGGAGGATGTGTTCATCATTTCCGGCGCAACCGGCGAAGGCGTGGGTCCGCTGCTCGACGCCGTGCTGCTGATGATGGACGAAGACAGGCGCGAGGCGCAAAGCGAGAGCGAAGCGGACGGTGACGGGACATGGTCGCCTATCTGACCGCGCCATAGCCCTACCTCCGTTCGGTTCGAGCTTGTCGAGAACCCTGCGCGAGGTTCTCGACAAGCTCGAACCGAACGGATGTTGTTTTAAACCGCCATGAATGCCCTTTCCGGTTTCCCCCCTGCCCTGGTCCGCCGCCTGGTCGTGAAGATCGGGTCCGCGCTGCTGGTCGATCCGGCGGGCGCAGTGCGGGTGGACTGGTTGCGGACGCTGGTGGCCGATATCGCCGCGCGCAAGGCCGCGGGGCAGCAGCTCATCATCGTCTCATCCGGCGCGATTGCGCTGGGCGCACGGCGCTTGAAACTGCCCAAGGGCGGTCGCGGATCGCTGGAGGATGCGCAAGCAGCAGCGGCCACCGGCCAGATCGCCCTGTCGCAATGCTGGGCCAGTCTGCTGGACGAAAAGAACATCACCGCGGCCCAGATGCTAGTGACGCTGGACGATCTGGAAAATCGCCGCCGCTACCTCAACGCGTCCGCCACGCTGGAACGGTTGACGGCGCTGGGCGTCGTGCCGGTCGTCAACGAGAATGACAGCGTGGCGACGGCCGAAATTCGCTTCGGCGACAATGATCGGCTGGCGGCGCGCATCGGACAGGCGGCACGGGCTGACGCGGTTGTGCTGCTTTCCGATGTCGACGGGCTTTACACCGCCAACCCGCACGCCGATGCGAGCGCCATGCTGATAGAGACGATAGAGACGATCGACGCCCGTATCGCGGCGATGGCGGATGGCGGCTCCGCATCCGGTATGGGATCGGGCGGCATGGTGTCCAAAATCCAGGCCGCGCGGATCGCCACCGGCGCGGGCGCGCATCTGGCGATCATTTCGGGCAAGGTGGACGCCCCGCTGTCGCACTGGGCCGATGGCGGCAAGGGATCGATCTTCCTGGCCGCCCAGGGAAAAGGCGCGCGCAAGGGCTGGCTATCGGGGCGGCTGACCACGCGCGGGCGCATCATCGTGGACGCGGGCGCGGAACAGGCGCTGGGCAAGGGCAACAGCCTGTTGCCCGCCGGGGTCGCGCGCGTCGAAGGTGTGTTCGATCGCGGCGACGTGGTCGATATCGTGACACAGGACGGCCAGGTGATCGCACGCGGCCTCATCGAATATGACAGCGAAGCAGCGGCGAAGATCGCGGGCAAACGCAGCGAGGATATCGCCGCCTTGCTGGGCGAAATGCCGCGATCGGTGCTGGTCCATCGCGACCATCTGGCGATGGTCTGATCCGCCATGGTGTTTCGCATTGCCATGACCGGCGCGACGGGCTTCGTCGGCGCAGAAACGCTGGAGCAGGCGCTGGGCGACGGATTGCGCGTCAACGCGCTGACCCGCCGGGCGCAGCCGCCCCGCGCGAAGCTGAAATGGGTGCACGGGTCGCTGGAGGACAGCGCCGCGCTCGATACGCTGGTGCGCGATGCCGATGCGGTGATCCATATTGCAGGCGTCGTCAATGCACCGGATCGTGACGGTTTCGAAGCGGGCAATGCGCGCGGCACCATGGCGGTTGTCGATGCGATGCGGCGCCGCGGGATCAAGCGGCTGGTCCATGTCTCATCCCTCGCCGCTCGTGAACCGGGCCTGTCCGACTATGGATGGTCCAAGGAACTGGCCGAAAAACATGTGAAGGCCAGCGGGCTGGATTGGACGATCATCCGCCCGCCTGCGATCTACGGTCCGGGCGACCGGGAAATGCTGGAACTCTTCCGCATGGCCAAGCGCGGCGTCATGCTGCTGCCACCGGGCGGGCGACTGTCGGTGATCCATGTGGGCGACCTTGCCGCCCTGCTGCTGGCGGTGGCGCAGGAAAGCGAGAACAGCCTGACGCGCAGCTACGAGGTGGACGACGGCACGCCGGGTGGATGGGACCATAGGGATTTCGGCGCGGCAATCGGCCGGGCGGTGGGCCGATCGGTCCGCACGCTGGCGACGCCCGAATGGCTGCTGACCATCGCAGCACGGGCAGACCGAATGGTGCGCGGTAAAAATGCGAAACTGACCCCCGACCGGGTCGATTATTTCTGCCATCCCGACTGGGTCGTCACCAAACGCAAGCAGCCGCCCAAGCGCCTATGGCTGCCGCAAATACGCACGGAAGACGGGCTGAAGGCGACCGTGGCCGCCTATCGCTTGAAGGGGTGGCTGTAGAGCGATATTTAGTCAAATAGTTGGTTTAGCAGCAATACATCGCATCAAACCAACGCATAAAGCTGTGACATCTTACGGTAAATCCATCTAACGTCGCCCGGCTCTATAACGCTTGATCCACGGCAACCAGGTCACAGACCCTCGCCAAGTCGCGACCCTAGCGGACCGTAACACCGCGTCGCTCAATCCAGAACGTTGGGCAAATCCTCAAACCCCTTGCGCAACGCAGCGCCCCAGCCCTGCGAAATACGGTTGAATTCCTCATTATCCGCCTCGATCCGCGTACGGACGCGGAAGTCGAACGCGTCGGTGGGGATCACCGTCAGGTCCAGCGGCATACCGACCGACAGGTTGGAGCGCAGCGTCGAATCCATCGACACTAGCACCGCCTTGGTCGCGTCCTCCAGGCTGGTGTCGCGCTGGATGATGCGGTCCAGGATCGGCTTGCCATATTTATGCTCGCCAATCTGGAAGAAGGGCGTGTCTTCGGTCGCCTCGATGAAATTGCCGGCCGAATAGATGAGGTAGAGGCGCGGCTTGCCGCCCTTGCGCTGGCCCGCGATCATGATCGACGCGCCTGCGCCCGAACCGCCCATCTCGATATTCTCGCGATAGCGCTGCTGCATCTTCTGCATCGCGTCGCCCACGATCTGCGCCACGCGATGCATGGTGTCGCAATTGAGGATCGTCTCGACCTCGGGGTCGAACGTGGCTTCCTTGATCGCTTTGCTCAGCGTCGCTTTCACCCCCTGAGTGATTGACAGATTGCCCGAACACATCAGCGTGATCGCCCGGTCGCCCGGCACATGATAGGTGAAGCTCTTTCGGAAGCGCGCGATATTATCCATGCCCGCATTGGTGCGGGTGTCGGACAGCATGACCAATCCCTGGTCCACGCGCACCGCCACACAATAAGTCATCGACCGCCCGGCTCCCGGTTATTCTGGTTCAATCCTGCGGATCGGGCGGCGGAATGCTTTGTTGTTGCTGCCGTTGCAGCTGCCGTTCCTCAACTCCGTCCTCCGCCTGCGCGATACGGACATCGGCGTCAATCCATATATCGCCCATGATCGTGACCGAACCACGGATCGGCGCAGCGTCGTCCGCGTCCAGCCCGCTGGCCAGACGCAGATAGCGTTCGGTCACGCAGACCTGGTTGGAGGGATCGAACCCGATCCAGCCCAGTCCCGGCACATGCGCTTCGGCCCAGCCATGAGTTTCGTGCAGCGCATCGCCGTCCCCCGCCAGCAGATATCCCGACACATAGCGCGCAGGCCGCCCCAGCGTGCGGGCGGCAGCGATGAAAATCTGGGCATGATCCTGACACACGCCCGCTCCCAAAGCGAAAGCCTGCGCCGCGGTAGTGCCCGAATTGGTCACGCCCGCCCGATAGCGCACTGCGTCCCACACCGCCGCCGACAGCGCATGAAGTTGCGCCAGCGGCCCGTCCCCGGCGGGCAGCGCGCGCGCCATGGCGACGATCGCGTCGGAAGCCTCCGTCAGCGGCGTATCGCGCAGGAAATAGCGCGGATCGACCCGGCTATCGAGATGACCGACCACGCCATGGCTTTCGCGCGTATCGACCAGCCCCTCCGCCACGATCACTGCATGGTCCAGCCGCTCGTGGCTGATCCAGGTAGCCTCCATTTCGCCATAGCTGTTGCGGCGAAATCCGGTCAGCGGCACGTCGTTGATGCTGACCTGCCAGTCCAGCACCGTCTGCGTCGGCGTATCCACGGGCATCAGCTTCAATCGCATCGCCACACGCCCGGCAACGGCCGAGTAGCGATAGATGGTTTGATGGCGAACGAGCAATTTCATGGAACGCCCCCCTTCTGTCAGACCCCGCGCCGACCCCCGTCAGCCGAAATGATAGGCCTCTGCTATTTCCGCGCCCAGCCGGTTGGTGGACGACAGCCCATGCTGCACCGTTTCATGCAGCCCGAACCGGAAGATTTCGCCGCTATCCAGCTTCTCCAGCGCCGCGACCATGTCGTGCACCGTTTCATGGCAGGCCGCTCGCGCATCATGCCACCCCGCCAGTCGGTTGAGCCGATAGGCGAGTTGGTCGTAGCAATAGGCGACGCTGCGCGGAAACAGCCGATTGAGCATCAGGAAATCGGTGATCTGCCAGGGCGTATAGGTGCCGCCATAGACATGATGATAGGCGCGGCTGCCCGACAGCGCGTGCAGCACCGACGTCCATTGATAATGGTCGCGATTGCCGCCGATCACTTCGGTTTCAGGCAGCAGGACATAATATTTGACGTCCAGCAGCCGCAACGTCATCTGCGCCCGTTCCAGCGCGGACCCGGCGCGCAGGAAATCATGGCCTTCATTGCGCAACTGGCCCGAATGGGCGGCCCCGCGAAAGGTCATGACCCGGGTCTTCACCCAATCGATCAGGGTCGGCAGCTGCTGTCGCGCTTCGCCGACATCATAGCTGTCCAGCTTGCGCCAACCCTCGTTCAGCGCTTCCCACATATCCTGCGTCAACATGGTGCGCGCCGACTTGGCGTTGGCGCGCGCCTTGAGCAGGCAGGAGCGGATCGAACTGGGATTGTCCGCGTCCAGCATCATGAAGGACACGGCGTCGCTTTCGGTGACGATCGTGTCTTCGGGGAACTGATGCCCCGCACCGGTGGCCCGCACGACCGACCGCCATTCGTCGCGATGATGCGCGCCGGGCAGGATCGCCATCCGCTGCCCCATGGTCAGCAGCCGCGCAGTCGCCTCCGCCCGCTCCATATAGCGCGCCATCCAGAATAGATTTTCGGCGGTCCGGCTCAGCATTTGGTCATGCCTTCTGCTTCCGTCATTCCCGCGAAGGCGGGAACCCATCTCCCGAGCGTTGCGCCTGGGGTTAGGTTTGGAGATGGATCCCCGCCTTCGCGGGGATGACGATTAGGGTGAGTGGACGGAATAGCCATCATCAGTCCTGCAACACCCAGGTATCCTTCACCCCGCCGCCCTGGCTGGAATTGACCACCAGCGACCCTTCGGTCAGCGCGACGCGGGTCAGGCCGCCCGGCACCAGCCGGATCTGCTTGCCGACCAGGCAATAGGGGCGGAAATCGGCATGGCGGCCGACCACCGCCGCAGGGCCGAGCGTCGGCACGGTCGACAGGTCCAGCGTCGGCTGGGCGATGAACTCGCCGGGATTGGCCCTGATCCGCGCGGCATAGGCGGCGATTTCGTCTTTGGTCGATTTGGGACCGATCAACATGCCGTATCCGCCTGATCCATGGACTTCCTTGGCGACCAGTTCGTGCAGATTTTCCAGCACATAGGCCATCTCGTCCGGCTTGCCGCACTGCCAGGTCTGGATATTGTCCAGGATCGGCTTCTCCCCCAGGTAGAAGCGGATCATTTCCGGCACATAGATATAGACCGCCTTGTCGTCCGCGATCCCCGCCCCCGGCGCCGACGCCAGCGTGACGCCGCCATTGCGATAGACGTTGAAGATGCCCGGCACGCCCAGCAGGCTGTCGGCGCGGAACACCAGCGGATCGAGATATTCGTCGTCGATCCGGCGATAGATCACGTCCACCGCCTTGGGACCAAGCGTCGTCTTCATATACACCCGGTCGCCGTCCACGAACAGATCGGCCGGCTCGACCAGTTCCACGCCCATCAGGTCGGCCAGGAAACTATGCTCATAATAAGCGCTGTTGAGCGAACCGGGGGTCAGCACGACCACCACCGGATCGCCCTTGCACGCAGGCGGCGCGACTTCCTTCAGGCTCTTGAGCAGTTCGGCGGGATAATCGTCCACCGGCGCGACGATGCCCTGGTTGAACAACTCGGGGAACATGCGAGTCATGATCTCGCGGTTTTCAAGCATGTAGGACACGCCCGAGGGGGTGCGGCAATTATCCTCCAGCACCTCGAAACTGCCCGGCCCCGTCCGCACGATGTCAATGCCGACGATATGGCTATAGACCTTCCCCGGCGGGGTGAAGTCGGCCATTTCCGCCAGATAGGCGCTGTTGCGATAGATGATGTCGGCGGGCATGATCCCCGCCTTCACGATCTCGCCACGATGATAGACGTCGTGCAAAAAGGCATTGAGCGCCCGCGCCCGCTGGCGGATGCCCTTGTCCAGCACGCGCCATTCCTGCGCGGTAAAGATGCGCGGCAGCAGGTCGAAGGGGATCAGCCGTTCCGGGTCACCGCCCTCGCCATAGACGGCGAAGGTGATGCCGATCCGGCGAAAGATCGCCTCCGCTTCATCCATGCGACGGTTGAGCCCGGCGATACCGGTTCGCTCCACCCATTGCTGCACCTCGTCGTAGCAGGAGCGTACCGAACCATCCGGCTCAAACATTTCATGGAAGGGCAAGTGGACGTTCCTCCCTCGGCTCAAAATGGCCGGTTGTGCGTCGCAACATTAGGGCGCGGTGCTGGCGGGATTGCAACATAAAAATCATATTTCCACCACGCCCGACGACGATTGCCGTCGAGGTCGCGCCAAACGTCCATAGCGGCGCGTCCGACCATGGCCCACGCCAGGAAAAATCATGCGATGAAGCAGCGCGCAAGATTTGCGCAAAACCCCGTTGACCCGCTCACCATCGCTGCGTATAGCGCCGCCTCACCGCAGGGTAGCAACCCCTGCCGTTGCCCATGGGGCGGAGTAGCTCAGCTGGTTAGAGCAGCGGAATCATAATCCGCGTGTCGGGGGTTCAAGTCCCTCCTCCGCTACCAACTTATCACGATATCGACACATATCCCGCTTGCCTCCCCCGGCAAAGCGCGCCAATCAGCCTCGCAAAGAAGGACAAGGAGGATATTGGGCGGATGAGCTATTATGACGTTCTGATCGTGGGCGCAGGCCATGCGGGCGCGCAGGCCGGGATAGCCTTGCGACAAGCTGGCTTCGACGGGTCGATCGCCATGATCGGCGACGAACAATATCCTCCCTATGAACGTCCGCCGCTCTCCAAGGAATATTTCGCCGGAGACAAGAGCTTCGACCGCATCCTCATCCGCCCCGCCGCCTTCTGGGGCGAACGCAATATCGACATGCTGCTGGGCCGTCGGGTCAAAAGCGTCGATCCTGTGGGCAAGTTCGTGACCGCAGGCGGCGAAGAGATCGGCTATGGCAAGCTCATCTGGTGCACCGGCGGCAGCCCCCGGATGCTGACCTGCAACGGCGCGGACGCCGCCAATGTCCATGCCGTGCGGCGTCGCGACGATGTCGATGCGATGATCGCCAAGATCGACAGCATCGATCATGTGACGATCGTCGGCGGCGGCTATATCGGGCTGGAGGCGGCCGCCGTCCTGTCCAAATTCGGCAAGAAAGTCGTGCTGCTCGAAGCCTTCGACCGCGTCCTGGCGCGCGTGGCTGGCGAAGACCTGTCGCGCTTCTACGAGGCGGAGCATCGCGCCCATGGCGTCGATCTGCGCACCGGCGCACAGATGGACTGTATCCAAGTGAAGGACGGCCCCACCGGCAACAGGGCGACCGCCGTGCTGATGCAGGACGGCGAACGGATCGACACCGACATGGTGATCGTGGGCATTGGCATCATCCCCGAAACCGGCCCCTTGATCACGGCCGGGGCGGCAGGCGGCAATGGCGTCGATGTGGACGAATATTGTCGCACGTCGCTGCCGGACATCTATGCCGTGGGCGATTGCGCCTCCCACGCCAATCGCTTCGCAGGCGGCGCGCAGATGCGGCTGGAATCGGTGCAGAACGCCAACGACCAGGCAAAGGTCGCCGTGGCGCACATCATGGGCAAGGAAGAGGCTTATGACGCCGTGCCCTGGTTCTGGTCAAACCAATATGATCTGAAGCTGCAGACCGTCGGCCTGTCCACCGGTTTCGATCAGGCGATCACCCGCGGCGATCCGGCCACGCGCAGCTTCTCCGTCGTCTATTTGAAGGGCGGCAAGGTGATCGCGCTTGATTGCGTCAACATGGTCAAGGATTATGTCCAGGGCCGCGCCCACGTCCTGTCCGGCGCCGCGCTGGATCAGGCGCAGCTGGCAGACGCCAGCATACCGTTGAAGGAAGTCGGCCTGGCCTGACGGACTTACCCGCCCTCCGACTACCCGCGAAGCAGCGTCCCCGGCCTTGGCCGGGGAGCCGCCGCCCCTACCCCCGAAAGCTGGCCTTCACCGCCAGTTCCCACGGCCCGCCGCGATAGTGCCAGGCGGCCAGGCCAGCGATGACGAACGGGCGCGGCTGGAACTGCGCCCGCAGCGCCTCCGCCAGCCGCTTAGCCTGCGCTGGCGTAACCTTATTTTGGACCGTCACATGCAGCCTTGGCCGCGCCTGATCCTGCGGGGTCAGAAGCCCGGTAAAGGCCTCGGCCAGGTCGTCGCGCATCGCCAGCAGGTCCGCGCTATCGATGCGATAGGCCACGCCCTGCCCCAGCAGCATGACATCGCTCAACCGCGCGACCGGCGCCGGGCCACGGCACAGCGCCTTGATCCGGTCGCCAACCTCCCCCAGCAGCGAGGGCGGCAGATGGTGGAACAGGGTGATATGCGCGGACAGTACATTACGCTCGGGCGGAAAATGCGCGCGGCGCAATCCGTCCGCCCAGGCGAAGTCCGCCGCCCCCATCAATGCGCTGACGATGATGGGGGCGGGACCGGTCGACAGCGGGCGGGTGTCAGCCAGCCGCCTGCGCCTTCAGCCAGTCCAGCACCGGCTCCGGCCGGGTTTCGCCATAGGGATCATCATCTTCGCCGACATCGTTGATGCCTGGCTCCTCGAACCAGGCGACGACCTTGCCGTCCTCGACCACCATCGCATAGCGCCAGCTGCGGTCGCCAAAGCCCAGATGATTCTTCTTGATCAGCATCCCCATCCGCCGGGTGAAATCGCCGGACCCGTCGGGCAGCAACTTCACATTGCGCACGCCCAACTGCTTGCCCCACTGGAACATGACGAATGCGTCGTTGACCGATACGCAATAGACGTCGTCCACGCCGACCGCCTTGAAATCGTCGTAAAAGCGTTCGAACGCCGGGCATTGCTCGGTCGAGCAGGTCGGCGTGAAGGCACCGGGCAGCGAGAAGACGACCACCCGCTTGCCTGTGAACAGATCGCCGGTTTCGACATCCTGCCAGCGAAAGGGATTGGGGCCTTCGACCTGATCATCGCGTATCCGGGTCTTGAGCGTCACATTCGGTATCGATCGTCCCAGCACTACGCGTCTCCAACATCCATGCGCCGCTTCCGTGCGGCACCGAACGCGTATATGCTCGCATGGCAGCGGCGCATCAATCGTCGGCCGCACTGACGGAAGGAAATAGTCCATGCGCGCGCCACGCTATGTCACCGCCATCGCCATCATCATCCTGCTGTGGAACCTGATGGGCGTCGCCGCCTTCGTCATGCAATATCAGGCGGACCTTGCTGAACTCGCCAGGACGGATCCCAGCACGGCGAAAGCCTTTGCCGCGATGCCCGGCTGGGCCTGGGCCGCCTATGCCGTGGCGGTGGGCGCGGGCACGCTGGGCGCCATCCTGCTGCTGGCGAGGAAAGCGACCGCGGCTCCGCTGTTCCTCGTCTCGCTGATCGCTGTGCTGGTCCAGTTCGGCTACACCTTCCTCGGCACCGATCTGGTCGCGGAAAAGGGGCTGGGCGTCGCGGCCTTTCCTGCCCTGATCATCATCGTGGCGATCGTTCAGCTGCTCTACGCCCGGTCGCTGGTGACGAAACGCGTCTTGCGCTGACGATCAGACGGCGCTCAGCTTGACGGACCGCCGGATCGTACGTCTAGGCGATAGCAACAGAGCGGAGGGTGGCCACGGCAAGCCCGCCCGTCGCAGGCTCACAACTCCCCGCGCGCGCGCCGGATTTCGAACCATTTACGCACATTCTCATTATGCTGCTGATAGGTATCGGCAAAGATATGCCCGCCCTTGCCGTCCGCGACGAAATAGAGCGCCTTGGTTTCCGCCGGATGCAGCACCGCCAGGATGGACAGCCGCCCCGGATTGGCGATCGGCCCCTTGGGCAGGCCGACCATCGCGTAGGTGTTGTAATCGTTGACCGCCGCGATTTCCGACTTGCGGATGCGGCGGCCCAGCGGCTTGCCCTTGGTGATCGGATAGATGATCGTCGGGTCCGCCTGCAGCATCATATTGGCGCGCAGCCGGTTGCTATAGACCCCCGCGACCATCGGCCGTTCCGACGGGACGCCGGTTTCCTTCTCTACGATGCTCGCCAGGATAATCGCTTCCCTGGGCGATTTGGCGATCGTGTTGGGCGCGCGCTCCGCCCATAGCTGCGCCAGCGCCTTGTCCATTGCGTCTTGCATGCGTTTCAAGACCGCAGCGCGCGGCTCGCCTTTGTCGAAGGCATAGCTGTCGGGCAGCACGCTACCCTCTTCGGGCACCTTGATGGTGCCTGTCAGCTGGTCGTTCGCCATCAACCGCTCATAGACCAGAACCGACGGCATGCCTTCTGGGATGGTGACCAGCCGGGTCAGCGTCTTGCCGCCTTGCAGGATAGACAGAATATCGCTGTTGCTGGCACCCGCAGGCAGGACGAACTCGCCCGCCTTGATCGACTTGCCCGCGCCGAAGACCTTCGCCCGCGTCAGGAACGCATCGGCCGATCGCACCGCGCCCGCCTGCTTCAGCAACACCGCCGCATCGGACAGCGTCGCCCCTTCCGGCACGGTGATGCTGACATCCTGTTTCGCCGGGCCTTGCTCGCTCCAGCCATAAACGAAGCGAAAGCCGATAAAGGCCGCGACGGCCAGCCCGATCAACAGGATGACGCAGCCGAAGCGGCGCATGGGACTGGTCGCGGATCGCTTCGCCATAATATTCCCATGTTCCCCGGCAAAGGCCAAGGTCCGGTTCAGAATGTGGGTCTGGACCCCGACCTTCGCCGGGGAACAGCCTATCGGTCTTGCCTCAGATCGCCTTCATGATCAGCGAGGCATTGGTGCCGCCAAAACCGAAGCTATTGTTCAGCACCGCGCGCACCTTGCGCTCCTTCGCCACATGCGGGACCAGGTCCACGCCCTTGCAGCTTTCGCTCGGCTCATCCAGGTTCAGCGTCGGCGGCACGATGCCGTCGCGCATGGCGAGGATGCAGAAGATGCTTTCGACAGCGCCCGCGCCGCCCAGCAGATGGCCGATCGCGGACTTGGTCGAACTCATCGACATATTGCCGATCTGGTCGCCGAACAGGCGGCGCACGGCCCCCAGTTCCAGTTCGTCGCCCAGCGGGGTCGACGTCCCATGCGCATTCACATAGTCGATATCGTCCAGACTGAGGCCCGACTTCTTGAGCGCCATCTGCATCGAACGGAACGCGCCGGAGCCTTCGGGGTGCGGCGCGGTGACGTGATAAGCATCGCCCGACAGGCCGTAACCCAGCACCTCGGCATAGATTTTCGCGCCGCGCGCCTTGGCCCGCTCATATTCCTCCAGCACGACCACGCCCGCGCCTTCGCCCATGACGAAACCGTCACGGTTGACGTCATAGGGGCGGCTGGCCCGCGTCGGATCGTCGTTGAAGCCGGTCGAGAGCGCCCGCGCCTGCGCGAAACCAGCGATGCCGATCGGGCAAATTGCGCTTTCCGCGCCGCCCGCCAGCATCACGTCGGCATCGTCCATCGCGATCATGCGCGCGGCGTCGCCGATCGAATGGGCGCCGGTCGAACAGGCGGTGACGACGGCATGATTCGGCCCCATTAGGCCATATTTGATCGACACCTGACCCGAAATCAGGTTGATCAGGCGACCATGGACGAAGTGCGGCGAAACCCGGCTCGGCCCCTTGTTCGCCAGCACCAGCGATTCGCTTTCGATGCCCGGCAACCCGCCGATGCCCGACCCGATCGAACAGCCCGCGCGCAGGCGCTCTTCCTCGGACATGTTATCGAGGCCCGCGTCGCGCAGCGCCTGGCTGGCGGCGGAAATGCCGAACACGATGAATAGATCGACCTGACGCTGGATCTTGTGATCCACATCGTCCGACGCGTTATAGCCATATTCATGCTCAGGCGGCTTCACTTCGCACGCGATGCGGCATTTATAATCGGTCGGGTCGAAGCGCGTGATCGTCGCGGCGCCGGATTTGGACGCGATGATGTTCTTCCATGTGGTTTCCACATCCCCGCCGAGCGGGCTGACCATGCCAAGGCCGGTTACGACGACGCGACGCATATGCTTGCTCCGAAATTTAGTCTTTAGCTCCGCGCCGCTCCGTCTTCGCCCGATGACAAGGACGAACGACACGCCAGATACGAAAAGGCTCCCCGCATTCCGGGGTCACCGGACAGGAGGGAGCCTTTTCCTAACACGAAAGCGACCCGCACAGGCAGGCCGCAAAACGCCTTACTGCTTGCTGTCGATATAGTCGATCGCATCCTTGACGGTCGCGATCTTCTCGGCAGCGTCGTCGGGGATTTCGACGCCGAATTCTTCTTCGAACGCCATCACCAGCTCGACGATGTCCAGGCTGTCCGCGCCCAGATCGTCGATGAAGCTGGCATCCTCGGTCACCTTTTCGGCTTCAACGCCCAGATGCTCGACGACGATTTTCTTTACGCGATCCGCGGTCTCACTCATGAGTGGTCCTTCTTACTGGGTATCGTTGGTGGTTGTGAATAACTGTTAAGGTCATGCCCTAGTGCCAAGCGCCGATAGAGGCAAGAGGCAACGCCGCCAAGCCCCTTCATGCGCTCGGGCACCCATGTGGCGACAAAAAGCCTGCTTTCCAGCCCCCGGTCGTAGGCGTCCGACAAAATTTCCGGACCGTCGATTATTTTCCCCGATGATCAGATCATCGCCATCCCGCCATTCACGTGCAGCGTCTGGCCGTTGACATAACCGGCCTCCTTGCTCGCTAGATAGACGACCGCCGCGCCGATATCGTCGCCGTCGCCCAGGTCACCCACCGGAATCTTCTGCAGGATCGCGCCCTTCTGCGCGTCGTTGAGCGCATCGGTCATCGCCGACCGGATAAAGCCCGGCGCAACGCAGTTCACCGTAATGCCGCGGCTCGCCAGTTCCTGGCCCAGCGACTTGGACATGCCGATGATGCCAGCCTTGGACGCGCAATAGTTGGACTGGCCCGGATTGCCGGTAACGCCGACGACCGACGTGATGGAGATGATGCGGCCGAAACGCGCCTTCATCATCGGCTTGGCCGCCGCGCGGACCAGGCGGAAGGCGGCCTCCAGATTGACCTGGATGACCTGGCTCCACTCCTCGTCCTTCATCCGCAGGATCAGGTTGTCGCGGGTGATGCCCGCATTGTTGACCAGGATATCCAGCCTGCCCCCCAGCGCCTCGACCGCCTGCGGCACCAGCGCATCGACCGACGCCGGGTCGGACAGGTTGCAGACGATCGTCTTATGATCCCCGCCCAGTTCGGCCGCAAAGGCGTTTAGCTTCTCGGCATTGCTGCCCGAAAGCGCCAGCGTCGCCCCCTGCGCCGCCAGCCCTTTGGCGATGGCGGAACCAATCCCCCCCGAAGCGCCAGTCACCAGCGCGGTCATGCCTGTCAGGTCGAACATGTCATTCTCCTTGTTCTTTTTGGTTCACGCGGAGGCGCGAAGACGCGGAGGGGACATAGTCGTTGACTATGCGCTTCACCCCTTCATTGAGCGTGGCGCCGCCGAAGTTGATAAGCAGCCCTACGGGCTGTTTTGTCAGGCGAAGATAGGTCAGCAATTGCTTGGCATGGGCTGCATTGAGCTGCTCCACCGATTTGATTTCGACCAGTAGAGTGCCATCGACCAACAGGTCGATGCGAAATGCGGCATCGAACCGAAGGCCGTCATATTCGACATCGACCGGGCACTGTCGCTCCACCGCATAACCCATGGCGGCCAGTTTGGCCGCCAGGATCATTTCATAGACGCTTTCCAGCAAACCCGGCCCCAATTCGCGGTGCACGCGCAGAGCCAGGTTCAGCACGTCACCGCTGATACGATCGATCTCGGCCAAATACCCTCCGCGTCTCCGCGCCTCCGCGCGAATAAAAATCAAACCAAAATCAAAACGCGCCCAGCGCCGCCTCGATATCGTCCATCGTCACGATGCTGCGCACGGTGGCGTCCGGCGCGATACGCTTGACCATCGGGCCGAGCACCTTGCCGCCCACTTCCACGAAGTCGGTCACGCCCGCGTCCCACATCGCACTTACGGATTCGCGCCAGCGCACGCGCCCCGTCACCTGCTCGACCAGCCGGGTCTTGATCTCTTCCCCGTCCGCGATCGGAGCCGCCAGCACATTGGCATAGACCGGCAGCAGCGGCGCGTTGATCGTCGCCTTGCCCAACGCCTCCGCCATCGCATCGGCGGCCGGTTGCATCAGCGGGCAGTGGAAGGGTGCGGACACCGGCAGCAACACGCCGCGCTTGATCCCATGGTCCTTGACCAGCGCGACCGCCCGCTCGATCGCGCCGCGATGGCCGGAAATCACGACCTGGCTCGGGTCGTTGTCGTTGGCGATCGTGCACACTTCGCCCTGCGCCGCCGCGTCGGCCAGCGCCTGCGCCTTCTCGATATCCGCGCCCAGCAGTGCTGCCATCGCGCCTTGGCCCACCGGCACGGCGGCCTGCATCGCCCGGCCGCGCAGCTTCAACAGACGTGCGGTGGTAGTGATGTCGAACGCCTCGACCGCGCACAGCGCGCTATATTCGCCCAGGCTGTGGCCCGCGACATAATCGCCCTTGTCGGCGATCGCGAAGCCGCCTTCCTTCTGCATCACGCGCAAGGTGGCGATGGCGTTCGCCATGATCGCGGGCTGGGCGTTTTCGGTCAGGGTCAGGTCGCTGTCCGGCCCTTCCACCATGATGCGGAACAGATTTTGCGACAGGGCGGCGTCCACCTCCTGAAACAGTTCCCGTGCCGCTGGGCTGGCGTCCGCCAGGGCTTTGCCCATGCCGACGGACTGGCTGCCCTGCCCCGGAAAAAGAAATGCCCGCATCGATTATCCCCTGGCCTTGAAGCGCATGAAAGCGCGTGATTTCAAACACGATACACTTTGAGACATAAATGTCGTTGAGCCGTACATGCCCCTGCGGCAGTCAGGGGCGTAACGGTTCACCCGCTTTTGCAAGCGGGACAGCGTGGCCGCCCCTTTAACGACGACGGAGTGCAAGGAAAAGGTGCGATATCGCATTGCATGGATGAGCGGCTCGGCGCTCCTCCTGTCCGCCTGCGCGGTCGGGCCGAACTATCGCGCGCCGCAGGGCGCAGCGCTCGGCCTGCCCGCCACCTATAGCCAGGGGGACAGCGCGCCGGTCAGCGATGCCGATCTCGCCAACTGGTGGACGCGTCTGGGCGATCCGACGCTCAGCGGCCTGATCGACCAGGCGGTCGCCAATAATCTGGACATCGTCCAGGCGCAGGCCCGCTTGCGGCAAGCGCGTGAAAGCCTGCGCCAGGCCAACGCCAGCTTCCTGCCGCAACTGAGCGGATCAGGATCGGGCGGACGCAACTACAGCAACCAGGATGCAGGCGGCCGGCTGGACAGCAGCGGCAACCCGATCGGCGGCGGCACCGGCAACTGGTCGAGCAGCTATTCAGGCCGCATCAACGCCAGTTGGCAGGTCGATCTGTTCGGCGAACTGTCCCGTTCGGCGGAAGCGGCGCGCGCGGACCTGGCTTCGTCGGGATATGACCTTGCCAATGTCCGCATGACGATCGTGTCGGAACTGGCGACCAACTATATCCAGGCGCGACTGGCGCAGGAACAGCTGCGGATCGCGCGCGAAAGCCAGCGCGTGCAGAAGGATAATTTCGATATCGCCAGCTGGCGCCTGCAGGCGGGCCTCGTGTCGTCGCTGGACGAGCAGCAGGCGCGCGCGCAACTGGCCCAGACCAGCGCGACCATCCCGCAGTTCGAAGCCAGCCTGAAGGGCAGCCTCAACCGCATCGCAGTGCTGACGGGCCAGGCGCCGGGCGAAGCGACCCGCGCGCTGGAAACACCCGCCCCGATCCCCGTCGCCCAAACGCAGATCGCGACTGGCATTCCCGCCGACACCCTGCGCCAGCGGCCGGACGTGCGCAGCGCCGAACGGGCGCTCGCCGCCGCCACCGCGCGGATCGGTGTGGCGCAGGCGCAGCTTTATCCCTCGCTCGATATCAGCGGCAATATCGGCACGACGTCTAACGCGTTCAAAGAGCTGTTCAGCCTGATCACCGGCGGGGTTTTCGCCAATGTCGCGCAGACCATCTTCGATGGCGGACGCCTGCAATCGCAGGTCCGGTCGCAACGCGCCGCGACCGACGCCGCCTTCGCCGCCTATAAGCAAAGCGTGCTGGGCGCACTGGAAGATGTCGAAAACGGGATGGCGTCGCTCAGCAGTGCGCAGCAGCGCAAGGTGCAGTTCGCCATCGCCTATGACGCGTCGAACAATGCCGCGATCCTGGCGCGCAGCCAGTATCAGGCGGGCCTTATCGACTTCCAGACGCTGTCCAACACCGAAACCACCCTATTGAATGCGCGCAACAGCCTGGCTTCCGCGCAATCCGACGAGGTTCTGGCCATCGCCCAGCTGTATAATGCACTGGGCGGCGGCTGGCAGAGCATGGAAAATCGCCCAAATGAGCAATGACGTGACCAAGGATCAGGATCTAGACGACTTTCTGGGCGCGAAGCCCGAAAAGCCGTGGCGCAAATGGGTGATCCGCGGGGCGATCGGCGTCGTGCTGCCGGTCGCGATCCTGCTGCTCGCCCGCTGTTTTTCGGACGAGGACAAGCCCAATTATGCGACGCGGGAGGTCCGCACCGGCGACCTGACCGTCAGCGTATCGGCAACCGGCAATTTGAAGCCCATCAATCAGGTGGATGTCGGGTCCGAACAGTCGGGCAAGATCACTGCGGTCTTCGTGGACGTCAACGATCGCGTGACCAAAGGGCAGAAACTGGCCGAACTGGACACCCGCCGCCTGGTCAATTCGATCAACCAGAATCGCGCCCAGGTCGCCTCCTCGCAGGCAAGCGTCGCGCAGGCACAGGCGCAGGTCGCGCTGACGAAAGCCACGCTGGATCGCCAGCTCAACGTCTTCAACCTGTCGGGCGGCAAGGTGCCGGCCAAGACGGAAATCGACACCGCCCGCGCCAATTATCAGTCGGCCATCGCCACCCTGCGTTCGCAGCAGGCGCAGGTGGACGTGGCCCGCGCGCAGTTGTCGACGGCCCAGACCAACCTGTCGATCGCGCAGATCGTATCGCCGGTAAACGGGGTGGTCCTCTCCCGCGACATCGAACCGGGTCAGACCGTCGCCGCGTCGCTCAACGCGCCGGTGCTCTTCACCCTGGCCGAAGACCTGACGCAGATGGAAGTCGAAGTGTCGGTGGACGAAGCCGATGTCGGCCAGGTCAAGGAAGGGCAGAACGCCACCTTCGCCGTGGACGCCTTTCCCGGCCGCACCTTCCCGGCGAAGGTCACCCGCGTCAATGTCGGGTCGAACAGCGCCAGCACATCCTCCTCCTCATCCAGCACGACGACGACCAGCACCACCGGAACGGTCGTCGCCTATACCGCCGTGCTGACGGTCAACAACAGCGATGAAACCTTGCGCCCCGGCATGACCGCGACTGCCGACATCGTGACGCAGGAATTGCAGAACGTCCTGCTGGTCCCCAACAGCGCGCTGCGCTTCAAGCCCAGCACCGGCGCGCAGGGTGGCGGCATCACCAGCGTGCTGCCGGGTCCGGGCCGGATGCGGCGCGGCGGCGCCAAGCGGCAGGTGAATTTCGGCGCGGGCAGCAGCCAGACCGTCTATGTCGTGGGCGAAGACGGCAATCCCAAGGCGTTGCAGGTCACCGTGGGCGCCAGCGACGGCACCCGCACCGCCGTAACCGGCGGCGCATTGAAGGCCGGGATGCGCGTCATCACCGGGCAACTCGCTGCGGGTCAGGAAGCGCCTGCCGAAGACCAAAAGGACGATCAAGGCGTCGGCCAGCGCAGCGACGCGAAAAGCGACGACCGCCGCCGCAATCCTTCCGCCGACGGCAGCCCCGCCACTGTCGGCAAGCTCGGCAATTCGGGCGACGCCGCGCCGCAGACCGCGCCGGTGGAGGCTTCGCCAAACCAGCCTGCGACCAGCGCGGGGTCGGGCGGCACGGGCCGCCAGACCGGAAACTGACCGCGATGTCGTCCACGCCCAACGCAGATCCGATCATCTCCCTGCGCAACGTGACCAAAGTCTATGGCGAAGGTCCGACCGCGTTCCAGGCTTTGAAGGGGATCGACCTCGACATCGCCCAGGGGGATTTTGTCGCGGTCATGGGACCGTCGGGGTCTGGCAAGTCCACGACGATGAACATATTGGGCTGCCTCGACGTGCCATCGGCGGGCACCTTCCTGTTCAAGAACCATCATGTCGAAACGCTGGACCGCGATCAGCGCGCCCTGCTGCGCCGCCGCTATCTCGGCTTCGTGTTCCAGGGGTTCAACCTGCTGTCGCGCACCACCGCGCTGGAAAATGTCGAACTCCCGCTCATCTATCGCGGTGAGGATAAGAAGACGCGCTACGACCTGGGCATGGCCGCGCTCGACAAGGTCGGCCTCAAGGACTGGTGGGACCACACGCCTGCCGAACTGTCCGGCGGCCAACAGCAACGCGTCGCCATCGCTCGCGCGATCGTCACCAGCCCCGACGTGCTGCTGGCCGACGAACCGACCGGCAACCTCGATTCGGAACGGTCGGTGGAGATCATGGAATTGCTGACCGACCTCAACAAAAACAGCGGCATCACCGTGCTGATGGTGACCCACGAACCCGACATGGCCGCCTTCGCCCGCACCATCGTCCATTTCAAGGATGGGCATGTCGAGCGGATCGAAGAGGGAATGGCGGCGTGATGGGGACATATCCAAACCCTTCTCCCCGCGGGGGAGAAGGATACGCAGCCTTGGCGAGGAACGAGCCTAGGCGCAGTTGGAAGAGGGGGAGCCGCCGCCCCATCCCATTCACACCCCCGTCATCCCAGCGAACGCTGGGATCCCCCTTCTTCTTCGCGTCCTCCGCACGAAATAATGTTCACGCGGAGCCGCGGAGCACGCGGAGAAAGAGCGTAAGAGAGATCCCAGCATACGCTGGGATGACGAGATGTTGGGGCGTGGAGAAATAGGATGCTAGGCACCACCATCACCCTCGCCTTTCGGGCGATCAACCGGCACAAATTGCGCAGCTTCCTCACCACGCTGGGCATCATCATCGGCGTGGCCGCCGTCGTCACGATGGTAACGCTGGGCAATGGCGCTACCGCCGCCGTGCGCGAACAGATCAGTTCGCTGGGCGCCAACGTCCTGCAATTACGCCCCGGCCAGGGCTTTGGCCGCGGCGGCGGCGGGCCGCGCCCGCCCGACTTCAAGACCGCGGACCTGACCGCCATCGAAAATCAGGTAACCGGCGTCCGCGCCGTCGCGCCGGTGGTGCAATCCAGCGGCACTGCCATCTATGAAGGCAATAACTGGTCCACCACCGTCTATGGCACCACCTCCGCCTATTCCGAGGTGCAGCAGTGGAAGGTGGCCGACGGCCGCCTGTTCCTGCCGGAAGAGGAGGAAGCCGGTCGGTCCGTCTGCATCATCGGCAATACCGTGCGCACCAACCTGTTCCAGGGTACAGAGCCGGTCGGCCAGCGCATGCGGATCAAGGGCGTGTCCTGCCAGGTCGTCGGCGTGCTGACGACGCGGGGCCAGGGCGGCTTTGGCGATCAGGACGATGTCGTCGTCATGCCGATCAAATTCGTCCAGCGCCGCTTCACCGGCGACCGCGACATCAGCCAGATCATGGTCGCGGTGGACGACGCCTATGACACCAGCGCCGTCCAGTCGAGCCTGGAGGAACTGATGCGCGAACGGCGCAAGATCAAGGCGGATCAGGAGGATAATTTCAACGTCTTCGACACCAAGCAGATCAGCGACACGCTGACCGGCACGACCACCATCCTGACCCAGATCGTCGGTGCCGTCGCGGCGATATCCTTGCTGGTCGGCGGCATCGGCATCATGAACATCATGCTGGTTTCGGTGACGGAGCGGACGCGCGAAATCGGCATCCGTCTCGCCATCGGCGCGGTCGCGCGCGAAGTGCTGCTGCAATTTCTGGTCGAAGCGATCGTGCTGTCCTGCCTTGGCGGCCTTATCGGCCTGTTCCTGGCGCTGATCGCGTCGGTCGGCATCGCACCCCTGATGAAGGTGCCGTTCCTGTTCGACGTGAAGGTCAACATCATCGCCTTCGTCTTTTCTGCGGCGATCGGCGTGGTCTTCGGCTACTTCCCGGCCCGGCGAGCCGCTGCGCTCAACCCGATCGACGCCCTGCGCCACGAATAGCCGCTATCTTTTGCGACAAAGACGGATGTCGCCGGGCATAATCCTGTGACATCCGTCCCCTACCGCCTCTTTCGTGCCGCCATGCAGGCAGCCCGGAAGGAGCGCATCCCATGAAGACCATCGCCCTCAGTATCGCCAGCAGCGCGCTGCTCCTGAGCCTCAGCCTCTCGCCCCTGGTCGCGGCATCCGCCCCGCAACCAGTACCCGTCCTGACGGGCAAGGATCGTCCCATTCTGCTCCAGCGCATGGTGGTAACCGCCACCCCGCTCCCCTGATGCCCCCCTCACCCCGGCCCATGACCCAAGCCCCGCAGCAACCCTGCGGGGTTTTCCATATCCGCGCACTTCACACACCATGTGCCCGCGCAGGCGGGAACCCAGTCCCCAACTCTCAGCCGGGCACAATCTCCCCCGAAACCCACCCTTTCTGAACAACGGTTCAGCTTAAATTTCAATCTGTTACAATTTCCGACAATCTTGCGCCTGTGGTGACACATCCCCGCGACAAGCAGCCCCTATCTCTGTCTTCGACGCCACGGAATGGCGCAGCAACAAGGCAAAGGAGCATATCATGTTCAAGAAGATTTTCATGGCCCTGGCCACCACCACCCTGGTTGCCACCCCGATCGTGTCCGCGCAGGCACAGGCGCAAAATTATAACCAGCGCAATGCCCCCCAGCATCGCCAGGTCGAAACCCGCAAGGTCGTGACGCAGCGCGCCAATGGCCGCACCGTCGTCAAGAAGCAGACGGTCGTGCGCAAGGATAATGGCCGCCGCTGGGCCAAGGGTCAGCGCTTCGATCGTCGTTACGCCACCAATTATCGCGTGGTGAATAATTATCGCGATTACCGCCTGTCGGCGCCGCCGCGCGGTTATCAGTGGGTCCGTTCGGGCAATGATGCCGTCCTGATCGCCATCACCAGCGGCCTCATCGGTGCCGTCGTTGGCAGCGCGATCCGGTAATCCCTTTCAAGCCGGACGGTCGCATGATGCCCCAGGGGTTCTCTCCCCCTGGGGCATTTTTGCGCGTCATCCATGATCGAGATTAAATACCCGATCTTAAGGGATTTTGCCGCATAGCAGCCGGGCCGGGGGGCGGTTATGTCGGAAATGCCCATGTCCTTATATCAAATCATGTACATCAGCAGCGTCGTCGGGACGGTTTCGTCGCAGCAGTGCGCCGCGATCGCCCGTCTGTCCGCGACCAATAATCGCCGCGACGACGTGACCGGCCTGCTTCTCTTCAACGGCAAGCGTTTCCTCCAGGTGCTGGAAGGACCGCGCGACGCCGTCGATCGCATCTTCGCCCGCATCCACGCCGACACCCGCCATCGCGCCGTGGTGAAACTGCGCGAAGGATCGACCGACATGCGCGAATTTGGCGAATGGTCTATGGCCTATGACGATCCCGCACGCCCGTCCGAAAGCCTGAAGGACAAGGTGGCGCTGCTACTCAACCGTGCCGGTGCATCGACCCGCGCGCATTTCATCGGCTCGGCCGATCTCCATCGTCCCGCCGCCTGACCGGCCTCACACCAGCCCGGTCAGATAATAGACCGCGATCACGATGAAGACCGTCAGCGTCTTGATCAGCGTCAGCGCAAAAATATCTTTATAGGCCTGCCGATGGGTCAGCCCCGTCACCGCCAGCAGGGTGATGACCGCGCCATTATGCGGCAGGCTGTCCATGCCCCCCGACGCCATCGATGCGACCCGGTGCAGCACCTCGCGCGGGATGCCCGCCGCGTCGCCCGCCGCCATGAACTGGTCGGCCATCGCCGCCAGCGCGATCGACAACCCGCCCGATGCCGATCCGGTGATGCCTGCCAGCGACGTCACCGTGATCGCCTCGTTCACCAGTGGATTGGGGATCACCCGCAACGCCTGTTTGACTACCAGAAAGCCCGGCAGCGCCGCGATCACCGCGCCGAACCCATATTCGACCGCCGTGTTCATCCCCGCCAGCAATGCGCCGCCCACCGCCGCCTTCGATCCCTCGGCAAAGCGCCGCGCCACGGTGCGAAAGGCGAAGAGGAGGATCGTGCCGATGCCCAGCAACAAAGCGCCCTCCACCGCCCAGAGCGCCGACAGCTGCGCCACCTTGACCGTCACAGGTTCCGCCATCCCGGCCAGCGACAGCGACACCTCTTGCCCTGCCACCCAGCGCGGAATCGCCAGCGTCAGCAACAAATTGCCAACGCCCACCACCAGCAGCGGCAGCAGCGCGATCAACGGATGCACCCGCACATCCTCCTCGATCGCTTCCGGCTCGTTGACCAGCGTCTCGGGCGCGCCATAGCCCTCCCCCGCCGCCAGCATCGCCCGCCGCCGCCAGCCCAGATACACCAGCCCCATCGCCGCGATACAGATCGATCCGATCGTGCCCAGCACCGGCGCGGCCCATGTGGTCGTGCCGAAAAAGCTGGTCGGGATGATATTCTGGATCTGCGGCGTGCCGGGCAGCGCGTCCATGGTAAAGGTCAGCGCGCCAAGCCCGATGGTCGCAGGCACCAGCCGCTTGGGAATGTCGGCGCGACGAAACATCTCGGCCGCGAACGGATAGACGGCGAACACCGCGACGAACACCGACACCCCGCCATAGGTCAGCAGCGCCGTCACCATCATGATCGCGGGAATCGCCCGCCCCGCCCCGATGACGCCGATCACCGCCGTCACGATCGCCCGGGAAAAGCCGGAAATCTCCACCAGCTTACCGAACAGCGCGCCCAGCAGAAAGACCGGGAAATAGATTTTCAGGAAACTTGCCACCTTCTCCATGAACAGGCCGGAAAAGGCAGCGGGAACGGCGGCCGGATCGGTCAGCAACACCGCCAGCATGGCGAGCAGCGGCGCCATCAGGATCACGCTCATCCCGCGATAGGCCGCGACCATCAGCAGGATGAGCGCTAATGCTGCGATCGCGACTGCCATGTCTTCATTCTCTCCCCAGCAATACCGTTCGCCCTGAGCGAAGTCGAAGGGCACCGCTGAACGCAGTGAAGCGCCTTCGCTCCGCTCAGGCAAGGGCTTCGACTTCACTCAGGCCGAACGGATTGATTTTTCTCTACACACCTTGCCTTCCGCCCCCCTTTCCGCCATAGGCGCGCCTTCGCATCGACGCCGGGGTGACTCGGCGCATCTGCGGAGCATGTAAGACGACAGCCGGAGGGGCGTTCCGCATGGGGTGGGCGTCAGCGATCGGCCAACAGAAAAGGCACTATCATGGCTCTTTATGAGCATGTGTTCCTTGCGCGCCAGGATCTGGCACAGGCGCAGGTGGACGCTCTGGCGGAAATCGCCACCAAGATCGTCGAAGACAATGAAGGCAAGGTGACCAAGGTCGAGACCTGGGGTCTGCGTAGCCTGGCGTACAAGATCGCCAAGAACCGCAAGGCGCACTATGTGCAGCTGAACATCGATGCCCCCGGCAACGTGATCGCGGAACTGGAGCGCCAGACCCAGATCAACGAAGACATCATCCGCTACATGACCGTCAAGGTCGACGAGCTGGAAACCGGCCCGTCGGTGATGATGCGCAAGCAGGACCGCCCCGAGCGTGGTGACCGTGGTCCCCGCGGCGATCGTGGTGACCGTGGCCCGCGTGGCGACCGCGACGATCGTGGCCCGCGCCGCGACCGCGAAGACGCTGCCCCGGCTGGCGAATAAGGAGATCTGAACCATGGCACGCCCGTTTTTCCGCCGCCGCAAAAGCTGCCCCTTCGCCGCCAAGGATGCGCCGAAGATCGATTATAAGGACGTCCGTCTGCTGCAGGGCTTCGTGTCCGAACGCGGCAAGATCGTCCCCAGCCGCATCACGGCCGTTTCGGCCAAGAAGCAGCGCGAACTGGCCCAGGCCATCAAGCGCGCCCGTCACCTGGGCCTCCTGCCCTACATCGTAAAGTAAGGGAGTAGAAACCCATGGAAATCATCCTGCTCGAACGCATCGAGAAGCTGGGCGCAATCGGCGACGTCGTCACCGTGAAGGACGGTTACGCCCGTAACTTCCTGCTGCCCAACAAGAAGGCGCTGCGCTCCAACAACGCCAATAAGCGCGTTTTCGAAGCCAACCGCGCCAAGATCGAGGCCGACAACGCCGCCCGTCGCGCTGACGCCGAAGGCGCTGCCGACAGCGTCAACGGAACGCAGATCGTCCTGATCCGCCAGTCGTCCAACGCGGGCGCGCTGTACGGTTCGGTAGCGGTCCGCGACATCGTCGAAGCGCTGCACGCCGCTGGCGTGACCAACGTCACCAAGGCGATGGTCGTGCTGGAACGCCCGATCAAGACGCTGGGCGTGTTCGACGTCAAGGTTGCGCTGCATCCTGAAGTCATCACCACCATCACCGTGAACGTCGCCCGTTCGCCGGAAGAAGCCGACCTGCAGTCGCAGGGCGTCGACGTGATGGCTGATCTCTTCGAAAAGGACGAGAGCGGCTTTACCGAAGATTATGATCCCAATGCCGAGCCGGGCGAAATCGCATCGGCCAGCAACGACGAAGAAGAGACGGCCGAAGAAGCCTGATTGTCCTTCCAGGATCGAACGAGAAAGCCGCCCCGCAACGGGCGGCTTTTTTGTTGGTAATTGGGGGGAGTTAGCTGGTTTTGAAATGTAATACCAAGAACCTATAACCCATTGTTCCCCGGCGAAGGCCGGGGTCCAGTTCCACGCTCTGGACTGGACCCCGGCCTTCGCCGGGGAACGTCCCGACCGTTTTGATGAGTCATTATCATCGCGCTCCGGTATAAGCCCCTCCCTTGAAAGGAAGGGGAGTAAGAGGGTTCGTTCACCCCAACACCCCCAACAAAAAAGGCCGGAGGATCGCTCCCCCGGCCATGCCCATCACTAAACCATCGCCCGCATTCAGAAGCGGAAGCCGCCCGTCACCGAAACCTGCTGGCGCGTCACGTCGATGCCGGTGTCGATATCGGCGATCTTGTAGCTGCCATAATCGCTGTAGCGATATTCGATCCGCGCGAAATGGGTCGGATTGACCAATTCTATACCGCCGCCCAGGCGCCAGCCGCCCAGAGTGTCGCTGTCCGTGGCGATCAGGTCCAGATCGGGACCACCATCATAGGTCAGCTTGACCCGACCATTCACATAGCCGCCCTTGGCATAGATCAGCAGATTGGGGCTGACCGGTATGCCGATCCGCGCGCCGACATACAGGTCGCGACCCGCCGCCAGCTTCGCATTGTCGCCTGCGATCAGGAGGTCGGCAAAACGTTGCTTGGTCGAACTGTCGCTCGCTTCCAGTTCCAGGCCGATCACGGCGCTCCCCAAATCCAGGTCATACCCTGCGGTCACGCCATAGAGGACGCCGTCGTCATGGACGGTGACGTCTTCATATTCCAGGCTGACCTTGTCGTAACCGGCGACGACGCCCAGCTTGAACCCACCGAAATTGCTCGCTTCCTGCGCCTGGGCAGGCGCGGCGACGGCACCAGCAGCACACAAGACCGGCAAAAGATATCGGATCACAACTATTCCCCCTGAAGTGACATGGACATGGCCCATGCGTCAGCCTTCCTCCTGACAGACGTCGGTAAATAAAGCGCTAAATCTACCAATGTGGGATGAAGACAGGCGCCTGTCGCGGCGCTGCTCATCGCGCGCCACCATTGTTCAAGACCTTCCGCTTCCGCATCGCCTCACCAAACGCGCATCTCGATGCGATAACGGAACGGTCGCCCGCCATGCGCGTTCGCACATCATGGAAGATCGCCCCCTTATCGAACGTCTCGCCCGCCATCTGGCGGCGGCCGATCCGGACGCCTGGCCCGCACGGGTCGAGGACGCCGCCAGCATCCTCGCCCTCATCAAGGAGCCGGACAACGCCATGCGCGCGGCGGGTGACGGCGACATATGGCGCGCCATGATCGACACGGCGTTGCGCGACCGCTGGTCAGTCTCCCAATCCTCAGCGCATGCCCAAGGACCGGCCGGATCGGACGAAGAAGGCGAAACCGCACTGACATCCGATGGCGTCGGCCACGACAGGGCAGACTGGGTCCATCTCCATCACGGACAGGAAAAAAATCGATGAAGGCTTTGCTTAAACTGGCGATCGTCACCGGTCTTGGCGCTTTTGCTATCAAGGGCTGGCGCGACTGGATGGGCGATGGCACCACCTCGGACGATCGCGGCGCGGTGGGTTCATCGGGCATCGTCCGGGACGCCGGGCCACAGCCTGGCGTCACGCCAATGGATTGGGACAAGGTGGATGAACAGTCCGACGAATCCTTCCCGGCCAGCGATCCGCCCGGTAATTACTGACGCCACCTGCGCTCCATTGCCCTGACGCAGCGGGCCACCTATGAGACGGTCCGGGCGCATCCTGCGCTCCTAACAGGGGAATGATAGTCCATGCCTTCGGGTCTGATCGCGCTGCTCGATGACGTAGCGGGCATAGCCAAGCTGGCGGCCACGTCGCTGGACGATGTCGCCGCCGCCGCAGGTAAGGCCGGCACTAAAGCGGCAGGCGTGGTGATCGACGATACCGCCGTCACCCCCAATTATGTCATGGGCCTCAGCCCCGAACGCGAACTGCCGATCATCTGGAAGATCGCCAAGGGATCGCTGCGCAACAAGCTGCTGTTCCTGCTGCCCGCCGCGTTGCTGCTCAGCGCCTTCGCCCCTTGGCTGCTGCCCCCGCTGTTGATGCTGGGCGGCGCTTTCCTCTGCTACGAAGCCGTCGAAAAGCTGGTGGAAGCCATGCAGGGCGGCCATGACGAAGCCGCCGAAGCGCAACAGACGCTGAGCGTGACCGAACTGGAAAACCAGAAAGTATCCAGCGCCATCCGCACCGACTTCATCCTGTCGGGAGAAATCATGGCGATTTCGCTGGGCACCGTCGCGGACAAGCCCATCTGGGAACAGGGCGTCGTCCTGCTGGTCGTCGCCATCCTGATCACCGCGGGCGTCTATGGCGTGGTCGGCTTCATCGTGAAGATGGACGATATCGGCCTGCACATGGCCCAGCGCACGTCATCCGCCACCCGCGCCATCGGCCGCGGCCTGGTGAAAGCGATGCCGATCTTGATGAGCATATTGAGCGTCGTGGGCACCGCGGCGATGCTGTGGGTAGGCGGCGGCCTCATAGTCCATGGGCTGCATGAATTTCACTGGGATCTGATCCCCGGTACGATCGAACATGTCGCCCAGGGCGCGGCGCAGGCCGTTCCCGCCATCGGTCCGGTGATCGACTGGGTGGTGAACGCCATCGGCGCGGGCATCATCGGCCTGGTGATCGGCGGCATCATCGTCGGCGCGCTCCACCTATTGCCGTCGAAGAAACATTGATCCACATCGACCGTGCTCCCGCGCAGGCGGGAGCCCAGTTCTGATGTCTCGACTGGGCTCCCGCCTGCGCGGGAGCACGTAGTTTCGGGAATAGCGTGATGGTCCACCCCTCCCCCTGGCGTATCGAAGCAAGCGCGCTCATCGCGCTCGCCATACCCATGATCGCGGGCAACATCGCCTGGTCGGCGATCGCCGCCACGGACCTGCTGCTGCTCGGCCGCATCGGGGCGGAGGCGGTTGCGGCAGGCGCGCTGGCGATCAACCTGTTTCACGCCTTCCTGCTTTTCGGCATGGGCCTCGTCACCGCCGCCTCGCCCCTGATCGCCAGCGAACGTGGCCGCCGCCGCCATAGCGTGCGCGACATCCGCCGCACCGTTCACCAGACGCTGCGCGCCGCGCTTTTCTACGTCCTGCCCGCCTGGGCGATATTATGGCAGTGCGAGGCGATCCTGCTGGCGATGGGGCAGGATGCCGATCTGGCGCGCGAAGCCGGGCATCTGATGCATGGCCTGCAATGGGCGCTGCTGCCTTTCCTCGGCTTCACCACGCTGCGCAACTTCATCGCTGCGCTGGAACGCCCGGTCTGGGGGCTGGTCATCATGCTGGGCGCCATTCCATTCAACGTCACGGCAGGCTGGGCCTTGATCTTCGGGCATCTGGGCTTCCCCCCGCTCGGCCTGTTGGGCGCAGGGCTGGCGAGCAGCCTGTCCTCCTGCTTCCTCTTCTTCGGCCTGCTCGCCGTCCTACTGATCGACCGGGGTTTCCGCCGCTACCGGCTGATGGGCCGTTTCTGGAACCGTGACCGCGAACGGCAGCGGCAGGTCTGGGCGCTGGGCCTGCCGATCGCGATCACGCTGGGCTTCGAAACCACGGTGTTCAACGTCTCGGCCTTCCTGATGGGCCTCATCGATCGCGATTCGCTCGCCGCCCATGCCGTGGCCATCCAGATTGCGGCGCTGGTCTTCATGGTGCCGATGGGTATCGGCCAGGCGGCGACCATCCGCGTCGGCATCGCCTATGGTCGGCTTGATCGCGCCGGGATCGGCCGCGCCGGGTGGCTGGCGCTGATCATCGGCACCGGCTTTGCCGTCTGCGCCGCCAGCCTGCTGATCCTCGCGCCTCGCGCGCTCGTGTCCATCTTCCTCGACCTGTCCAACCCCGCCAATGCCCGCACCGCGACGCTGGCGGTCAGCTTCCTCGCCGTCGCCGCACTGTTTCAGCTGGTCGACGCCGCGCAGGCCGTGGGCGCAGGCGTGTTGCGCGGCATTCAGGACACCACCGTGCCGATGATCTTCGCGCTGATCGGCTATTGGGTGGTCGGCATCGGCGTGGGCGCCCTGCTCGCCTTTCCGCTCGGCATGGATGGGCTGGGCATCTGGCTGGGCTTGGCCAGCGGGCTTGGCGCGGTCGCCCTGCTGCTGATCACGCGATGGAGTTTGCGCGAGCGGCTGGGCCTTGTGCCCGCCTGATCGGTTCGTCCGATCGATTGCACGGCAGGGACATGGTGCGCCGCACAAAGCAATTGAAAAAATCGGCCAATTCGGTAAGGGATGGGCCATCATGCAAGCCCCGACCGAGATTTTTGAAGCGATCGCGCTCCAGAAGTGCCTGAAGGTGACCTATAACAAGATGGTCGTCACCCTCGCACCGCACATCCTCTACACCCGTCACGATGAATTGTTCATCGACGCGGTGACGACCGATCGTGACGGCCGCCCGCCTCGCGAACTGAAGCTCGGCACCTTCAAGCTGGTCGGCCTGTCCGACCTTCAGGTGCTGGAGGAGTCGTTCGAAGCGATGTACGGCCTCTACAATGACGGCGACGACAAATATAAGGGCGTGACCCTCTTCGCCGTCGCCCCGGAAAGCCAGGCGGCTTAACAGAGAAACGTGCTCCCGCGAAGGCGGGAGCCCAGTCGAAACGCTGGAACTAGGCTCCCGCCTTCGCGGGAGCACATCATCCTATTTCTTCAACCGATATCCCGTGCGGAACATCCATCCGATCACGCCGATGCACAGCGCCAACATTCCTGCGACGAACAACAGGCTGAACCCGATCGCCACGTCGCCCTTGCCGAAAAAGGTCCAGCGAAAGCCCGAAATCAGATAGACGATCGGGTTGAACAGCGTGATCGTCCGCCACGGCTCCGCCAGCATCTTGACCGAATAGAAGGCACCGCCCAGGAACGTCATCGGCATGATCAGCAGCAGCGGGATCACCTGCAACTGCTCAAAACTCTGCGCCCATATTCCCAGGATGAAACCGAACAGGCAGAAGCTGACCGCGATCAATATCATGAAGCCGACCATCGCGAAGGGATGCGCCACCGGCACGTCCACGAACAGATGCGCGGTCAGGAAGATGATTCCCCCACGATCAGCGACTTGGTCGCCGCAGCCCCCACATAGGCGATGATCGTCTCCGTCGCGGAGACGGGCGCGGACAGGAGTTCATAAATAGTGCCGGTGAATTTGGGCATATAGATGCCGAAACTCGCGTTGAAGATGCTTTCGGTGAACATAGCCATCATGATGAGGCCGGGCACAATGAAGGCGGCATAGGCGATGCCGTCCACCTCCGTCATGCGCGAGCCGATCGCCCCGCCAAACACGACGAAATAGAGCGACGTGGTAATCACCGGCACCAGCAGCCCGGTCAGCAAGGTGCGCCGGAACCGGTGCAGTTCGAACGTATAGATGGCCGCGATCGCGCGCAGGTTCTGCAGGCTCATGCCGCCTTCTCCTCATGGACCAGGCTGACGAAGATATCCTCTAGGCTGCTCTGCTGCGTGTTCAGATCCTTGTAACCGATGCCGATATCGCCCAGTCGGCGCAGCAGCGACGACACGCCGGTCCGCTCCGCCTGCGTGTCGAAGATATAGGCCAGTTCATGCCCCTCCGCGCCCAGCGTCACGTCCCATTCGGCCAGTTCCGGCGGCACGAGATCGATCGGGTCGGCCAGCACGATGGTCAGCGTCTTCTTGCCCAGCTTCTTCATCAGCACGGTCTTGTCCTCGACCAGCATCAATTCGCCCCGGTTGATCACCCCCACCCGGTCGGCCATTTCCTCGGCCTCCTCGATATAATGGGTGGTCAGGATGATGGTGACGCCGGTCTTGCGCAATTCGCCGATCAGCTTCCACATATCGCGGCGCAACTCCACGTCCACGCCCGCGGTCGGCTCGTCCAGGAACAGGATGCGCGGTTCATGGCTCAGCGCCTTGGCGATCATCACGCGCCGCTTCATGCCGCCCGACAGTTCCAATATCTTGGCATGGCGCTTGTCCCACAGCGACAGGTCGCGCAGCACCTTCTCGATATAGGCGTCGTTGCGAGGCTTGCCGAACAGGCCACGGCTGAAATTCACCGTGTCAATCACCCGTTCGAACTGGTCGGTCGACAATTCCTGCGGCACCAGGCCGATCGCCGTGCGCGCCCCGCGATAGTCGCGCACGATGTCGTGCCCCGCCACGCTTACGCTGCCGCCGGTCGCCCGCGCGATGCCGCAGATGATGGAGATCATCGTCGTCTTGCCCGCGCCGTTCGGCCCCAGCAGCGCAAAAATCTCGCCTTCCTCTATGGTCAGGTCCACGCCCTTGAGCGCTTCGAACCCCGACGCATAGCGTTTCGTCAGGCCGCTAATGTCTATGATGGATGCCATGGATGGCTCTGCCCCTTTTGCGTTGCGGCAAAGATAGGGGCCCAGGAACCGAAAGCAACCTATTCGCCGCGGCGGAAGAACCGGAAAACGGTGGCGGGCGGGAAGTTGCGCACCGTCTGCCCGGCGCGCACGACGTCCAGCCCCAGCGCGTCGATCACATCGCGATGCACGGGCGGGCGCATCGAATAGGTGAACTGCACGAAACTGCCACCGGGGCGCAGCATCCGAAAGGACTCCGACAATATGTCGAAATGCATGTAGCGATCCATCGCCAGCAGCGGCAGCCCGCTGACCACCGACTGATAATCCCCCGGTTCGCCCATGGTCGCGGTCGACACGATCTGCGCGGGGGTTTCCAGGATCGACACATGCGGGAATTGCCGCCGCAGCCCGCGCGCAAAGGCGGGATTGATCTCCACCACCTCCAACTGCTCTGGCGGCAATCCGGTTTCCAGGATCGCGCGCGTGAACACGCCGGTGCCTCCGCCCAATTCCAGCACGCGACCATCGGTCGGATCAATCTGCCCCACCATCAGCCGGGCGAGATGGCGGCTGGACGGCACCACCGACGCCGTCTGGCGCGGTTTTTGCACCCAGGCGGCCAGAAAGTCGAAATATTCGGTGGCACGGGCGCGAAATTCGCCACCCGGCAAGGCGATCGCCCGGCTGCGCTTGGGCTTATGCTGCATGAGCGAAATGCGACCGCGTCAATTCCATTCCGACTCCCTTAGCGAGGTCCACAGGCGGCGTCGATTGCCTTTCGCTTGGGCGGCGACGGAACCGCGTTCAATCACCAGGGGCGCGCAACCCCGACAGCCTGTCCACCCGCTCCTGCAGCCAGTCCGCCACCGCGCCGATCCGCGCCAGCTTGCGCAGGTCGCCATGCATCACCAGCCAGAAACTGCGTATGATCTCGACCTGCTCGGCCATCAGCGGGACAAGGCCGGGGTCGCGCCGCGCGATGAAGTCGGGCAGCACGCCGATTCCCGCGCCATCGGCGATCATCCGCTGCTGCATGATGATGCTGGTCGATCGCAACGTCGCCTCTAGTCCCGCCTCCACCTCGTCCAGATAATCCAGTTCGGGCGAAAAGATGAACTCCGGCACATAACCGACCAGCACATGGTCGCGCAGGTCCGCAGGCACCGCCGCACGCCCGGCCCGCGCCAGATAGGCGGGCGACGCATAAAGATGCAGCCGATAATCCCCCAGCCGCCGCACCGTCAGCCGCCCGCGCTGCGGCCGCGCCAGCATCACCGCCATGTCCGCTTCCCGGTTCGACGGATTGAGGAAGCCGGACGCCGTCACCAGATCCAGCCGGATGCCCGGATGCCGCCGGTTGAAATCGCCCATCCCCGGCGCCAGCACCCAGGTGCCGAACCCTTCGGCCACCGACAGGCGCACCTGCCCCGCCAGCCGATGTTCCTGCCCCTTCACATCCTCCATCGCCGCCAGCGCCGCGCTTTCCGCCCCCTCCGCATGGCGGAGCAGCGCCTGCCCCCGCGCCGTCAGCGTCCGCTCCCCTGCGCCCAGTTCGAACAATTCGGCGTCCAGCGCCTTTTCCAGCCGCGCCAGCCGCCGCGCGATGGTGGTCGCGTCGATCCCCAGCGCGCGGGCGGCAGGCGCCACCTTGCGCGCCCGGGCGACCGCCAGAAATACCCTGAGATCGTCCCAATCGAACATGCGCCCGCCACTCTGCAAATTTGCAGCCCGTTCATGCACAACTCCGCCATTGCTTGCAATAACGCGACGTTGCTAGAAGCGATCATGAAGGCGATCCTGCCGCGCTGCGCCATCATCGGCGCGCGCCGGACAGGATTGCGGAGTATGGAGAGCATGACCCAGTTCGACCTGACGGAGGATCAGCGCGCCATCCAGGACATGGCCCGGCGCTTCACCGCCGACGCGATCACGCCCCACGCCGCCGAGTGGGACGAAAAGCATATCTTCCCCCGCGACACGATCCGCGCGGCGGCGGACCTGGGCTTTGGCGGCATCTATGTGTCGGAAGAATCGGGCGGCATCGGCCTTGGCCGATTGGAAGCCGCACTGATCATGGAAGCGATGGCCTATGGCTGCCCCTCCACCAGCGCCTTCATTTCGATCCACAATATGGGTGCCTGGATGATCGACCGCTTCGGCAGCCAAGCGCTCAAGGACGCATATCTCCCCGACCTCGTCCCCATGACCCGCATGGCCAGCTATTGCCTGACCGAAGCGGGCGCCGGGTCGGACGCCGCCGCGCTCAAGACCAAGGCGGTGCGCGACGGCGACCATTATGTCGTCACCGGTTCCAAGCAGTTCATTTCCGGCGGCGGCGAAAATGACATTTATGTCGTCATGGTCCGCACCGGGGAAGACGGCCCCAAAGGCATCAGCTGCCTCGTCATCGAGAAGGATATGGCGGGCGTCAGCTTCGGCGCGCAGGAACGCAAATTGGGCTGGCACAGCCAACCCACCGCGCAGGTCAATTTCGACGCCGTGCGCGTACCCGTCGGAAACCTGGTCGGCGCCGAAGGCGAAGGCTTTCGCATCGCGATGATGGGTCTGGACGGCGGCCGCCTCAATATCGGCGCCTGTTCTCTGGGCGGCGCGCAACGCTGCATCGATGAAAGCCTGCGCTATACCAAGGATCGCAAGCAGTTCGGCCAATCGATCGCCGATTTCCAGAACACCCAATTCACCCTGGCAGACATGCAGACCGAATTGGAAGCCGCTCGCACGCTGCTCTACGCCGCCGCGGTCAAGGTGACCGACAACGCCCCCGACAAGACCCGCTTCGCCGCCATGGCGAAACGCTTCGCGACCGACACCGGATCGTCTGTGGCCGACCGCGCGCTGCAACTCCATGGCGGCTACGGCTATCTGATGGACTATCCCATCGAACGCCTCTGGCGCGACCTGCGCGTCCATTCCATCCTGGAAGGCACCAACCAGGTCATGCGCATGATCGTCGCGCGGGATATGTTGCGGGACTGATATCCCCTCTCCCCTGGGGGGAGAGGGTTGCGAAGACTTGGCAGCCTGCTGCCTAGTCGTAGCTGGGAGAGGGGGCGATGCGCCAAGCCATCCCCCTCTCCAACTCCGCCTAGGCGCGTACCGCGCCAAGGCTGCGTATCCTCTCCCCGGGAGGGGAGAGGATAGGAAGATAATGACCGACCAAGTCCTGACCATCATCGACCGCGCCATCGGCCGCATCCGCCTGAACCGGCCCAGGGCGATCCACGCCCTTACCCCGGATATGTGCGCCGCGATCAACGACGCGCTGCTGGCCTGGCGCGATGACGACGCCGTCACCGCGATCATGATCGATCACCTCCCCGCCGCCGACGGCGATCCCAAACTCTCCCGCGGCTTTTGCGCAGGCGGCGACATCGCCCTGATCGCCAACAGCGCCAAGGCCGATTGCGTCGAGGCGGAGCGCTTTTTCACCCTCGAATATCGCATGAACCATCTGCTGTTCGTCTATCCCAAGCCGATCGTCGCCTTCATCGACGGCATCGTCATGGGCGGCGGCGTGGGCCTCTCCCTCCCTGCCCGCTTCCGCGTCGCGACCGAACGCACCACCTTCGCCATGCCGGAAACCGGCATCGGCCTGTTCCCCGATGTCGGCGGCGGCTGGTTCCTGCCCCGCCTGCCCGGCCGCGTGGGCGCGTGGCTGGCGGTGACGGGCGCACGGATCGACGGCGCGGATTGCGCCGCCATCGGCATTGCCACCCATTATATGCCATCGGCCAAGGTGGACGCGGTCAAGGCCCGCATCCTGGCCGACCCGCTGGGTCTGGACGAGATATTGGACGAGAATGCGGAAACCCCGCCCCCTTCGACCCTGGCCGCGAACCGCGACGCGATCGACCGGCTTTTCGCCTCCGACCGCGCAGAGGATATCGTCGCGGCGCTCCAGGCCGATGGCGGCGACTGGGCGCAAAAGCAACTGTCGGTGATCGCCACCAAATCGCCCCAGACCATCAAGGTCGCCCTGCGCCAGTTGGTCGAAGGCGCGGCCAAGCCCGATTTCGCCGCGAACATGGCGATGGAATATGGCCTCGCCTGCGCAGTCATCCGCCGTCCCGATTTCGTGGAAGGCGTGCGCGCCGTCATCTTCGACAAGGACAATGCCCCGGCCTGGACCCCGGCCACGCTGGAAGATGTCAGCGACGCGATGATCGACACGATCTTCGCGCCGCTGCCTGCCCACAGGCAGTGGACGCCCATAGCGTCCGGCGGCTGATCCTGTCCTATCGCAACCGGCTTTGGTAGGATGGCGCACCGCATCGCCCCATCCCGCCACCCGGTTTCCGATAGGATCACGCCACCGCAACAATATGTCAAAATTTGCGGGAAATATGCGAAGTTAAGCGGAAGAGGATAGAATGATGAGCCTGACGATCGCCTTCATCGGCCTTGGCAATATGGGCGGCGGCATGGCCGCCAACCTGCTGAAAAACGGTTATGCCGTCCGCGCCTTCGACCTGTCGGAAGAGGCGCTCGCCAAGGCGGAAGGCCATGGCGCCGTCCGCGCCACAAGCGCCGCCGATGCCGTGACCGGCGCCGATGCCGTGGTGACGATGCTGCCTGCGGGCAAGCATGTCGAAAGCGTCTATGGCGATCAGGTCTTCGGCGCGGCCAGGCCAGGCGCGCTCTTTCTCGACTGCTCGACCATCGACGTCGCCACCGCCCGCCGCGTGATCGAAGCGGCGACGGCACAGGGCTTCGAGATGGTCGATGCCCCCGTCTCCGGCGGCATCGCCGCGGCCAATGGCGGCACCCTCACCTTCATGGTCGGCGGCGCGGACGCCGCCTTCGCAAAGGCCAAGCCGATCCTGTCCGCCATGGGCAAGGCCGTGATTCATGCCGGTAGCGCCGGCAATGGCCAAGCCGCCAAAATCTGCAACAACATGCTGCTCGGCGCAACCATGGTCGCCACCTGCGAGAGCTTCGCCATGGCGAAGAAACTCGGCCTCGACCCGCAGACTTTCTACGATATCTCCAGCGTCTCGTCAGGCCAAAGCTGGTCGATGACCAGCTACTGCCCCGTCCCCGGCGTCGGCCCGCAATCGCCATCCGACACCGGCTATCAGGGCGGCTTTGCCGTCGGCCTGATGCTCAAGGACTTGAAGCTGGCAACAGAAGCGGCGGCCTTGGTCGGCGCGTCCGTGCCCATGGGCAACACCGCCGAAGCGCTCTACCAGATGCTCGCCAACCAGGGCGAAGCCGCCCGCGACTTCTCCCTGATGATTGAGATGCTGGAGGGGAAGTAACGCCCTCCCTTATGCTGTTCCCCGGCGCAGGCCGGGGAACAGCCTCTCAGCTCACGTCCCCTTCCCCGCCTCCGCCGCGGCCAGCACGCGCAGCACATTGCCGGACCAGACTTTCTGAACGTCCGCCTGGCTATAACCCGCCTTGAGCAGGGCGGCCGTGATCTTGGGCAAATCGACCACATCCTCCAGCCCCACGACACCGCCGCCGCCATCCCAATCGGCACCGATGCCGACATGGTCGGGACCGACGACCTTTAGCGCATGGAGCATATGCGCCATGAAATCGTCGAAGGTCGCCCGGTCCGTCTCGGGATAGAGCCGGTCGATCTCCTGCCGCTTCGCCAGCAATTCGGCGCGCTTTTCCGGCGTCAGCTTGGCGTCTTCGCGCATCTGCCCCATCAGCGCCTTCATCGCCTCCTGCCGCTGCGGATTGGGCTTGGACGCGCGCAGATAGCCGCCATAGGCGTTCATCTGGATCACCCCGCCCTTGGCCGCCAGAGCTTTGAGATGCTCGTCATCGACATTGCGCGGATGATCGTAGATCGCCTTGCACCCCGAATGGGTCAGCAGCACCGGCGTGGTCGACAACGCCAGCAGATCGTCCAGCACCTGATCCGAACTATGCGACCCATCGGGCACGACACCCAGGCGGTTCATGGCCTTGAGCAACTCCTTGCCCAGCGGACTCAGCCCGCCATAGCGCGGCTTCTTCGACGGGTCGGTCGAACTGTCGGCGAACTGGTTATGCGCGAAATGGGCAAAGCCCGACACCCGCACACCCATGTCGTAGAAGGTCTTGAGCAGCGACACGTCCTCGCCCAGCGGATAGGCGTTCTCGATTGACAGATAGACGACCCGCTTGCCCGCCGCCGCGATCGGCGCGGCGTCCTTCGCTTCCAAAGCCAGCGCGAAATTGGCCGGGTCCGCCGCCACCATGTTGCGGATCGACAGGCCGCGCAGGATCGCAAAGTCGCGCATCTTCTGGAACGCCTCGACCGTCAGCGGCCCTTGCGGCGTGTAGATTGCCCAGAAGCCGCCATCCAGCCCGCCCTTCTTCATGCGCGGCAGGTCCACCTGCGTATAGTCGCTATGGACGCCATGCTCCTCCTCAATCGACCAGCCGGGGAGGTCCAGCGATGCGGGCGTGTCGAGATGGCTGTCCAGCGTCAGCAGCCGCTGGTGCAGTTGATACTCCTTCTTCGACACGACCGGCGCTTCCGCCTGTGCGGTCAGCGGGAGCAGCGCCGCTGCCGCCACCCCCATCATCCATGCAGCCCGCATCAAATTTCCCCCGAAATGGTGAACTGGAAGGTCCGCGGCGACAGCGGACGGAAATTGCCGTCCCCCGTCACCGCGGCCGAGATGTAGGACAGCGTATCCTTGTCGAAGATATTATCAATGTTGAACCGCGCCTTCACGCCCTTGACCGGACCCAGGCTGAAGCCGTCGCCGATATCGACATAGGCGCTGAAGACGGTGAAGCCCGGTACGCTGGACCCGGCCGCGTTGGTAAAGGTCGACCATCGCCTGGAGGTATATTTGCCCGAGATATTGGCCACCAGCCAGGTCGCCGGTTCAACCGTCACGCCGCCGCTGACGATCCATTTGGCGCTGTCGGGAATATATTTGCCGCTGATCAGGATGGGCGTGGACGCGGCGATATCATCTTGGAATTTGGCATTATTATAGGTGACGTTGACATTGCCGTAGGCCAGCCCGTCGAGGAAGGACGGCTTGTAGGTGCCGGCGAATTCCACGCCATAGGAACGCACCCGGCCGACATTCTGGAAGAAGGTTTCGGTCGATGCACCGCCCCCTGGCACGAAGCTTGTAATCGACTGGATGCGATTCTGGAACTTGGTGTAGAACGCTGCCAGCGATGCATAGACCTGCCCCTGATTGGTGCGGATGCCCAGTTCCATATTTTTCGACCGTTCGGGCTTGGGCTGGGGCACCAGCCCGCCGCCCGGCCGGATGACGGAGAAGATGTCGTCCATCCCTTTTGGCAGCGCCATATTTTCGGCATAGGACGCGAATATCTGGGTCCGGCCGTCGAACTTGTAGAGCAGGCCCGCCATCGGCAGGAACATATCCTGATAATGGGCGGTGTTTGACTGTGGGCCATAGCCCGCGATTCCCCTGGTTGCGGTCCCGGTGCCGGTCGTGCGGTAATAATCGTCGAAATCGCGATACCCGCGATAGGCATAATCCATCAGCAGCCCCTTGAAGCCAAGGTCCAGAACCAGCCGATCCTCAGCCAGCTTCAGCGTGTCTTTAAGGAAGACCTGAAGCGTATCGCGCTTCGAACGATAGTCGCGGCGCAAATAGACCAGTTCGTCCAGATTGGGTGCTGCATCGGGCGCACCGTTCAGCGTATTGTATCGGGCCTGCGTGCGATGATATTTATCGACTTCGGCCCACAGGCCGGTTTCGACCGTGTTGGCGCCCATTTCCCAGTGCAGCTTGGTGGTGATACCATAACGATCGCCGCCTACGCCCGACAGGCCATATTGAATGCCTTTGGGCGCGACAACTGACAGGCCCGCATCAGCCTGATAGCGATAGCGCAAAAAGCTGTTGAGCAGTGCCCCCGTTGTCCCGCGCGTCGTGCTGCCATAGGCGTCGGGCGACACGCCGTAACCGTCCTTGTCTTCCCAATAGAGGGTCGATTCTGCCCACACGCCTTCGGCAATGCCGGCATGGAAGGTCGCGCCATATAGTTTGTCCTTACGCACGTTGATGGCCAGATTATAGACTGCGGTATAGGCGCTGCTCGAATAAGGGATGCCCGGCGCGGTCGGCGCAAAGCCGGGGGTCGTGTTAGGCACATTTTCGATATAAGCGAAATCGCGACCGCACTGGCCCAGCGCGTTCCTGGCCGTGCAATTATACTGTGCCCGCGTGACCGTGGGAGAATCATAGTCGAAGAAGTCGTTCGAGACGAATTTGAACCGTGCCCAGCTATCGCCGCCCAGATCCGCATGGATCTGCCCTTCCCAATGTTCGCGATCCACTGAACCCGGGCCACGCCACAGATCGGTGTTCAGCTTTGTGCGGCTGACATAGGCGCGGAACGGGCCGACTTGGCCCGTGCTGGCGCGGATGAAGGTGCGCTTCATCTCGAAATCGCCGAAGCTCTGGGACACGAACAGGCCCATCTCTTCCTGTGGCGCGATGCTGTTATATTGCACCACCGGGCCAAGCGTCGAATAGCTGGGCAGACCCACATCGCCTGCGCCGACGGAGGCTTCCACCACGCCCAGATTTTCATTGTCGACATAGCGGAAGACCGGGCTGCCCCCGAAGGCGTCGCTGCGACCAGTCGGAATGCCATCGACCACGAAGCCGATCTGGTCGAGGTTGAAGGCGCGGGTCTGGACGCTGTTGCCGAACTCATAAAGCCCCAGCGCGCCGTCGGTCTGCACGTTGAAACCGGGCAGTTGCTCCAGCATCTTGAGGCCCGAAATGCCCGAGGGTGCCGACAGCAACGCTTCTCGCGTCACGGCTACGACATTGCTCACCTTGTCCTCACCGATCGCTTCGGCGGATTGCGAGATGCGGCGGCCAGTGACGGTGATCGTCTCGTCGCCCTCCCCCACCGGCTCCTGTGCATGGGCCGTACTGAGGGCGCCAGCAGCGCAGGCGATCAGCAGCGCCGCGCGCGAGGAACGACGGATGGACGAGAAGGACATGCAAAGGCTCCCTGTTTCACAACGAGCCGATCAGGTGACGCGTGCGCGCCGCATCCCTCCCTGGACGATGAAGGCGGATGCATCGTTGCGGCCGCCGCCTGTCCATTAGTTGTCTTGTGAAACGAGAGTGTCGGGGAACTCCGCCATAGGCCAATGAGATTTTCTGGGCCTATGGCAGAATAATCAATATCTTACGCAAGATTTCAGGGCGTAACCGCTTTGTTGCGATCAGCGCCCTTTCCAGACCCCCGGCCGCTTTTCGACGAAGGCGGTCATGCCTTCCTTCTTGTCTTCCGTCGCGGTCAATATCTGGAACAGGCGGCGTTCGGTCAGCAGTCCCTGCGCCAGTCCGGTTTCGAAGGCGATGTTCACCATCTCCTTGTTCACCATCGTCGCCATCGGCGGCATGGCAGCGATCGCGGCGGCGGTCTTGAGCGCTTCGTCCAGTAGATCAGCGGCTGGCACGATGCGGCTTACCAGGCCCGACCGTTCGGCTTCGGCGGCGTCCATCATCCGGCCGGTCAGGCATAGCTCCATCGCCTTGGCCTTGCCCACGGCGCGGGTCAGGCGCTGCGACCCGCCCATGCCAGGCGCCACACCCAGCTTGATTTCGGGCTGGCCGAACTTGGCGGTGTCGCCCGCCAGGATGAAGTCCGCCATCATCGCCAGTTCGCACCCGCCACCCAACGCAAAGCCCTGCACCGCCGCGATCCATGGCTTGCGGGTGGCGACGACGCCGGTCTGCCAGCCGGAGAAGAAGTCCTGCAGGAAGAAGTCCGCCGCGTCCTTGTCCACCATTTCCTTGATGTCGGCGCCTGCGGCGAACGCCTTTTCGCCGCTGCCGGTCAACACTGCGCAACGCTGGGTCGCGTCGGCATCATAGGCGCCGAAGGCCGCGCTCAGTTCCTGCAAGACCTGGCTGTTGAGCGCGTTCAAGGCTTGCGGCCGGTTGAGCGTGATCAGCGTCACCGCGCCGCGCTGCTCCACCAGGATCGTTTCATAGGTCATCGCCATCTCCTTATCGATTTGGGATCGGTCTATGGGCATGGGCGGCACTATGCCAGCCCCAGCGCGCCCGCATTTGCACCGAACCTATCGGCACAGATGCATGAAGTCGCGATCATAGCTTTTAAGATGCGCACCGCCATCGACGTAGAGCGTCTGGCCGGTGACGGCGCTGGCCTCCACCAGATAGAGGACCGCCTGCGCAATCTGCTCCGCCTGTGGCAGGCGGCCAAGCGGCATCATGTCCGCCAACCGTTCCATCTGCGCCGCGTCATAATCGGGCGTGGCGATGGTAAGGCCGGGCGCGACCGCGTTGACCCGCACCTTGGGCGCCAGGCTGGTGGCGCTGGTGCGGGTCAGGCCCGCCAGCGCCAGCTTCGATAACGTGTAAGCCAGTTGGTCGGCATGGGGATGGTCGATGCGCTGGTCGAGGATGTTGACGATGCAGCGATCGCCGACCCCCGCCGGTATGGTGGCGAAGGCTTTGGTCAGCAGTGTCGGGGCGGCGCAGTTCACCGCATAATGGCGCATCAGATCGTCGGCCGTGACCGTGTCCAGTCGGTCCTGCCCGAACAACGCCGCGCTGTTGATCAAGATGTCCGGCGGGCGGCCGAAGCGTTCTGCGACCTTCGCGACCAGTTCTTCCGCGCCTTCAGGATCGGCGAAATCAACCACGAACCCCTCCCACTCCGTCGCTTCCTCCTCAAAGGTCAGCGCCAGATGGGAATCGAGCCGGGTGTCGTGGCTGCCGTGGATGGCGAGCGAATGTCCTGCCTTCGCCAGCGCAGCGGCGATGACCCCGCCCAGCCGCCGGTGCCCGCCGGTGACGAGCGCCAGCCGCTTCTGCGCCAGCGGCGCGCCGACCGGCTCCGCCTCGCCGCGCGCCTTGCCCAGCGGGCGATAGGCAGGTTCGTCGTCGCTGCTCATGAAGCGATGAGCTTGAGCACTTCCTCCCGCGACTTTTCATCGTCGCGGAACACGCCCAGCATCCGGCTGGTCTTCATGATGACATTGGGGGTGCGCACCCCCCGCCCGGTCATGCAGCCATGGGTCGCTTCGATCACGACGGCGACGCCCTGGGGTTTCAGATGTTCCCAGATGCAGTTGGCGACTTCCGACGTCAGCCGTTCCTGCACTTGCAACCGGTTGGCATAGGCGTGCAGCACGCGGGCAAGTTTCGATATGCCCACCACATAGTCGCCCGGCAGATAGGCGATGTGCGCCTTGCCGACGATCGGCGCCATATGATGTTCGCAATGCGACTGGAACGGAATGTCCTTGAGCAGCACGACGTCGTCATAGCCGCCGACCTCATGAAAGATGCGCGAGAGATGATAGGCCGGATCATCCTTGTAACCCCGGCAATATTCGCGCCAGGCGCGCGCGACCCGCTCGGGCGTTTCGACCAGGCCTTCGCGTTCGGGCGCGTCGCCCGACCAGCGGATCAGGGTACGGATCGCGTCGCTGACCTCGGTCGGCACCGCCATTTTCCCTTCGCCGTCAGTCTCCGCATCAAGGTCACATGCCATGGACAGGGCCACTCCTTTATCTAAGGATTTGGCATATGGCGGCTGGGGTCCGCGATGACCAGTGTCTTTCGGGCCGCTGGACACAAGATCACGGTGGTGGCAAGTCACGCGATGATCTGGATCGCTACACCATAATGTCTCTATACCTGATACCCCATGCGCACTGAACGGATCGCCGCTGTCCTGCTGGCGGCCGGAACATCATCCCGCTTCGGCGAGGAAGACAAGCTGATGGCCGACCTGCGCGGCAAGCCCGTCGCCGCGCATACGCTGGAAACGGTGGCGTCGATGGCCTTTGCCGAACTGATCGGCGTGGTGCGGCCGATCGACCATGCGCCGGTGATCCATCGCAAGCTCGACCGGCGCGGCTATACGATCATCGTCAACGATCGGCCCGAAGACGGGATAGCGGGCAGCATCGTGCGCGCGGTCGAACATGTCATGCCGATCAATCGCATTCGCGGCATATTGATCTGCCTGGCCGACATGCCCGATGTGCCGCAGACCCATTATAACCGCATCTGCCTGGCGGCGGAGGACATAAGATCGGTGGTCGCCTCGACCGACGGCTTCTCTTCCTCCCCGCCCGCCTTTATCGGGCGCAAGCATTTCCCCGAATTGCTGGCGCTCAAAGGCGATCAGGGCGCGCGGGCGCTGCTCAGCCATGGCATCCAGATCGAAACGAGCGGCCGTGTCCTGCACGATATCGATACGCCGGAGGATCTGCCCGGCTGGCGGCCAGTGACGCCGCAGTAATTTAGTTGGAGCGGGTGGGATCGGTCATCGGATCGCCCATTTCGCGCGGGTCGGGTGCGCGGCTGATCGGCAGCGATCCGGTCTGCCGTTCCAGCATCCGGTGGACGACCGGCGGGTTCGGGCCGCTATGCAGCGCGTGGATCGCCTGGCTGTTATCGACATCGGCGACGGTGCGGCGCTGGTTATGGCGGACATAGTCGAGCCAGGTCGACACATGATAACGCTCGATCCACAGCGTCGGATCGCCCAGGTCGCGCATCAGCGACCAGCCATGAGCGCCGTCGCGCCGCCGGATGCGCCGCCGCTCGCTCATCGCCGCCAGGAACGGGACGACCGACCCCGCGGGAATGCGATATTCGATGGTGACGACCACCGGGCCGCTGCGCGGTTCGACCTGGACGGCCGTGTCGGGTTCGCGCCAGCTATTTTGCAGGTCGAGATTATCTTCGCCCACTTGCGGCAACCGCCGCAGCAGGCCCAGCATTGCGGCGGCGAACTGCGCGGCGGCGGAGGCGTAGAGCGCTTCGACCACGCCATGCTGCTCCGCGATCCAGCCGAACAGCCAGGCGCCGACCGCCATCCCGCCGAACGCCGTCATCTGATAGAGCGACACCGCCCGCGCCACGACCCAGCGCGGGGCGGACATCTGAACCGACACGTTGAAGGTCGCCAGCGCCGTGACCCAGCCCATGCCCGCCAGCATATAGCCGAGCAAGGCGAGCGCGAGCCAGTTGCTGGCCCCCGTGATGGCCGTGCCGAGCGCCAGCACCAGCGCCGCTGAACGGACGATCGTTTCGACCGAAAAACGCGCGCGCAGGTGGCGGGTCGACAGGGCGGCAAGCACCGCGCCGATACCGAACGCGCCGCTGGTCAGGCCGAAGGTCAAGGCACCACCGCCCAATATGTCGCGCGCGACCAGCGGCATCAGCGCCGACACCGCGCTGGCGCCCAGGCCAAAGGCGGCACCGCGCAGCAGCACCATCTGGATATTGGGCGACATGGCGACGTAGCGGACCCCGGCCCGCATCGCGACGCCCAGCCTTTCGCGCGGCAGCAACTTGGGCGGCAGGTCGGGCCGCCAGCGGGCCAACACGGCCAGCAGCGCGATATAGCTGACGGCGTTGGTCAGGAACGCCGCCGCCGCGCCTGCGACCGCGACGATGACGCCGCCCAGCGCCGGGCCGACGCTGCGCGCCAGGTTGAAGCCCATGCTGTTCATCGCGACCGCGCTAGGCAGGATGGTGCGGGGCACCATGTCCCCCACCGACGCCTGCCACGCCGGGCCGTTGATCGCGGTGGCGCAACCAATGAGAAAGGTGAAGCCGAGCAGCAGCCAAGGCGTCACCAGCCCCGCCCAGGCGGTGAGCGCCAGCGCGGTGGACACGATCAGCATCGCCGCCTGGCACAGGATCATGACCTTGCGCCGGTCCAGATTGTCGGCGACCGCCCCGGCCCAGAGCGACAATAGCATGATCGGCAGCGTGGTGGCGGCCGGGACCAGCGCGATCAACTGCGGCGAGGCGGACAGCGAGGTCATCATCCAGGCCGCGCCGACCGACTGGATCAGGCCGCCGAAGTTGGAGGCGAGGCTGGCGGTCCAGATGGCGCGGAAGATGGGGATGGACAGCGGCGAAGGCGGCTGTTGAGTTGAGGCTTGCGTCACGCTGTCCATGCGAAGGGATATAAGGCGGTATAGCGACCACGCAACGCTTCTCCATGCGCCCTTACCGCAATGCGACGATACGATCGCCCCGCCACGCTGTTTCCGCCAGTGCCGCGATGCGCATGGCGATGAATATCATAGGGATTCGCATGATCGAGACGGGAAAATGCGACAGCGAGTTGGACAGTTGAAACGATATTTTCGTCTTGCCGCTACGGCATGCTGAGCCCTGTGTGCGCAGCATAATAGACACTTGCACTTTACGTAAACGTAAATACATTTCACCCCAACATCCAGTGCGCCCGCAGGGCAGCCCGCGGAGAGGGAAAGACAATGGAAGCCTATATTTACGACGCCGTCAGGACGCCCCGTGGCCGGGGCAAGGCCGACGGGTCGCTGCATGACATCACCCCGATCCAGCTGGCGACGCAGGTGCTGGAAGCGGTCCGCGACCGCAGCGGGATCGACACGGCGGACGTGGACGATGTGATATTGGGCTGCGTCAGCCCGGTCGGCGAACAGGGCGCGGACATCGCCCGCGTGGCGGTGCTGAACGCCGATTATGCGCAAACCGTCCCGGGCGTGCAGATCAATCGCTTCTGCGCGTCGGGTCTGGAGGCGGTCAACATGGCCGCGGCCAAAGTCTATTCGGGCGAAGCGATGTTCGCGATCGGCGGCGGCGTCGAATTGATGAGCCGCGTGCCAATGGCGTCGGACGGCGGCGCCTGGGCAATGGACCCGGCGGTTGCATATAAAACCTATTTCGCGCCGCAGGGTATCGGCGCGGACGTGATCGCCACTAAGTTCGGCATCAGCCGCGACGATGTGGACGCCTATGCGGTGGAAAGCCAGCGCCGCGCCAAGGCGGCCTGGGACGAAGGGCGCTTCGCCAAGTCGATCGTGCCGGTCAAGGATGTGATCGGCCAGGTGGTGCTGGACCATGACGAACATATGCGCCCCGAAGCGACGATGCAGTCGCTGGGTGCGCTCAAGCCCAGCTTTTTGGCGCTGGGTGAGGAGATGCCGGGTTTCGACACGGTGGCGCTGCTGCGTTACCCGGAACTGGAAAAGGTCAATCATGTCCACCATGCCGGCAACAGCAGCGGCATCGTCGATGGCGCGGCCGCCGTGCTGGTCGGCAACAAGGATATGGGCGACAAATACGGCCTGAAACCCCGGGCGCGCATCCGCGCGATGGCGTCGATCGGGTCGGAGCCGCTGATCATGCTGACCGGGCCGGAGTTCGTCGCGGGCAAGCTGTTGAGCCGCGCGGGCATGACCACGGCCGACATCGATCTGTGGGAATTGAACGAGGCGTTCGCGTCGGTCGTGCTGCGCTACATGCAGGCTATGAAGCTGGACCATGACAAGATCAATGTGAACGGCGGCGCGATCGCCATGGGCCATCCGTTGGGCGCGACCGGGGCGATGGTGCTGGGCACGGCGCTGGATGAACTGGAACGGTCCGGCAAGGGCACCGCGCTCATCAATCTGTGCGTGGGCGCGGGCATGGGCACCGGGATCATCATCGAGCGTATCTAACTTCCATTTCCCGTTCGGGCTGAGCCTGTCGAAGCCCCTTCCTTCTTCAAAGAAGAGAAGCCCTTCGACAGGCTCAGGGCGAACGGAGAGTAAAGGTCAAACTCATGAAGACCATCAACTTCGACATCGATGCAGACGGCATCGCCACCCTGACGATCGACGTGCCGGACCAGTCGATGAACGTCATCGGCCCCGATTTCCTGGCCGATCTGGACGCCGCCATCACCCGGATCGCGTCCGAGGCGGCGATCAAGGGCGCGGTGATCGCGTCGGGCAAGGACAGCGGCTTCATGGCGGGCATGGACCTGAAATATTTCGGGTCGATGCTGGCGACGGGCGATGGCGAGCGCCCTGCCCCCGCTGCGATCTTCGACAAGGTCTTCCTGCTCAACCAGCTGTTCCGCCGTCTGGAGACGAGCGGCAAGCCGGTCGCCTGCGCGATCGAGGGCACCTGCGTGGGCGGCGGTTTCGAACTGGCGCTGGCTTGCCATCGCCGCTTCGTGGGGGATAGTCCCAAGACGCAGCTGGGCCTGCCCGAAATCCTGATCGGCCTGTTCCCCGGCGGCGGCGGATCGCAGCGCCTGCCCCGCATCATGGGCGTGCAGGCGGCGCTGATGTATATGCTCCAGGGGAAGCTGTTCCGCCCGGCCGAAGCCGCGATGCTCAAGGTCGTGGACGGCGTGGTGCCGCAGGGCACGGCGGTTGAGGCCGCGCGTGCATGGGTGAAGGCCAATCCCAATGCCAATAGCCAGCCATGGGACGTCAAGGGCTATAAGGTGCCGGGCGGCGCGGGCGGGTTCAATCCGGCTTTCGTCCAGACGATGGCGGGCGCCTTGCCGATGACGCTGAAGCAGACGCAGCGCAATATGAACGCGCCCATCGCTTTGCTGTCGGCCGTCTATGAAGGCATCACCCTGCCGATGGACCGGGCGATCCGGATAGAGAGCAAATATTTCGCCAAGGTCGCCGCCGACCCGCAGGCGTCCAACATGATCCGTACCCTGTTCGTCAACAAGCAGGCCGCCGAACGCGGCGCGCGGCGTCCGAAGGATCAGCCCAAGGCGAAGACGACTAAGCTGGCCATGCTGGGCGCAGGTATGATGGGCGCGGGCATCGCCACCGTCGCCGCGCAGGCGGGGATCGAGGTCGTGCTGTTCGACCGCGACCTGGCCTATGCGCAAAAGGGCAAGGCGCATGTCGAGGCAGTCCTCACCAAGCGGCTGGGCAAGGGCATGTCGCCGGAGAAGCTGGCGGAAACGCTGGCGCGTGTCACGCCGACTACGGACTATGCCGACCTGGCGGGCGCGGACTTCGTGATCGAGGCGGTGTTCGAGGATGTGAGCATCAAGGCGGAAGTCACGAAAAAGGTTGAGGACGTGCTGGGCGCGGACACCATCTTCGGGTCCAACACCTCCACCCTGCCCATCACCAAGCTGGCGCAGGCCTGGACGAAGCCGGAGAATTTCATCGGCGTCCATTTCTTTTCGCCCGTCGAAAAGATGCCGCTGGTGGAGATCATCCTGGGTGAGAAGACCGGCCCCGCCGCCATTGCCAAGGCTCTGGATTTCGTGGCCCAGATCAAGAAGACGCCGATCGTCGTGCATGACAGCCGCGGCTTCTACACCTCGCGCAGTTTCGGCACCTATGTGCAGGAAGGCGCTGAACTGGTCGGCGAAGGCGTCAATCCCGCGCTCATCGAAAATGCCGGCAAGCAGCTGGGCATGCCCACCGGCCCGCTGGCCGTCAGCGACGAAGTGTCGATCGAACTGGGCTGGAAGATTATGACGGCGGCCAAGAAGGAACTGGGCGACGCCTATGTGCCTCAAGGGTCGGATGACATCATGGTCAGGATGGTCGAGGCGGATCGGCTGGGCCGGAAGAATGGCAAGGGCTGGTACGACTATCCCGAAGGCGGCAAGAAGCATCTGTGGCCGGGCCTGGGCGAGATGTTTCCGCGTACGGAGGAACAGCCGGATGTCGAGGCAGTCAAGGAGCGGCTCCTCTATCGCCAGTTGATCGAATGCGCCCGCTGTTTCGAGGAAGGCGTGCTGGAAATGCCGGAAGATGGCGATATCGGCGCAATCTTTGGCTGGGGCTTTGCGCCTTATACCGGCGGGCCGTTCAGCCATATGGACACGGTCGGCATCGGCAATGTCGTGGCGACGCTGGATCGGCTGGCGGCGGCGCATGGTCCGCGCTTTGCGCCGACGGCGCAGCTGCGGGACATGGCGGCGAGCGGCGCGACGTTCTATCGGCCCGCGATCGCGCAGGCGGCATGACACCCCTGTAAATGTTCGACACTCTCGGATAGAGCGGAGCGAACATTATACCGTGTGTTCCCGCGAAGGCGGGAACCCAGTTCTGTCGCCGGACTGGGTTCCCGCCTTCGCGGGAACACATATGTTACTGGGGTAAGAGCATGAGCGACAAACCAACGGTCCTGGTCACGGGCGGCGCGGGCTATATCGGCAGTCATGCTGTGCTGGCGCTGAAGGACGCGGACTATGGCGTGGTGGTGATCGATAATCTGGTCACCGGATTCGATTGGGCCGTGCCGCAGGACGTGACGTTGGTGCGCGGCGACATTGCCGACCAGCCGCTGGTGGAAGCGACGCTGCGCGCGCATGATATCAAGGCGATCATGCATTTTGCGGGGTCGGTCGTCGTACCGGAATCCGTCGAAAACCCGCTCAAATATTATCATAACAACAGCGCCAAGACCCGCGATCTGATCGAAAGCGCGGTGCGGGTGGGCGTACCGCATTTCATCTTTTCCTCCACCGCCGCGACCTATGGCACGCCGGAGGTGGAGACGGTGCGGGAGGATACGCCGCAGCGGCCGATCAATCCCTATGGCATGTCCAAGCTGATGACCGAATATATGCTGCGCGACGTCGCGGCGGCGCACCCCATGAACTTCTGCGCGCTGCGCTATTTCAATGTGGCGGGGGCGGACCCGGAGGGGCGGACAGGCCAGTCCACGGCGGGCGCGACGCATCTGATCAAGGTGGCAGTCGAGGCCGCGCTGGGCAAGCGGGAGAGCGTCGCCGTGTTCGGGACCGATTTCGATACGGCGGACGGCACCGGGGTGCGCGACTATATCCATGTGACCGACCTGGCCGCCGCGCATCTGCTGGCGTTGGAGGCGCTGATGGCGGAGCCGGAGCGCAACCATCTGCTCAATTGCGGCTATGGCCGGGGCTTTTCCGTGCTGGAGGTGCTGGATGCGGTTGACCGCGCGACCAACAATCCGATCAAGCGGGTCATGGCGCCGCGCCGGGCGGGCGATCCGGGCCAGCTGATTTCCGACAATCAGGCGATATTGGCGACCTTCCCCTGGGAACCGCGCCATGCCGACCTGGACCAGATCGTCACCCATGCGCTGGCATGGGAGCGCAAGCTGGGCGAGCGCGGATGAGCGAGGCCAGCGCCCGCGCCTTCCTGGCGGAACGCGCGCCCGATGTGACGATCATCGACCAGGGCGTGAGTACCGCGACCGTGGTCGAGGCCGCCGCCGCGCTGGGCGTGGAACCGGCGCGGATCGCCAAAACATTGTCGCTACGTGTCGGCGAGCGGATCGTGCTGGTCTGCACGCGTGGCGACGCCCGGCTCAACAATGGCAAGGCGAAGGCGGCGCTGGGGGCCAAGCCGCGCATGTTGAACGGCGATGAGGTGGAGGCCATTACCGGGCATCCGGTCGGCGGCGTCTGCCCGTTCGGCCTGGCGTCCGCCCTGCCCGTCTATTGCGACGTCTCGCTCAAGGCTTTCCCCACCGTCTTTCCGGCGGCGGGATCGCGTACGACTTCGGTCGAACTGACGCCAGACCGGCTCGCGGCCTTGACCGGGGCGGAATGGGTAGACATCTGCACGCTTCCAGACGCTGCGGAGTAAGCGCCATGCCGACCGAACATCTTTTCGCCACCGGAGCGCAGGCCGCCGCCGATCTGGCTGCACGCATCGCAGCGATCCTGTCCGACGCCATTGTGGCGCGCGGGATCGCCAGCATCGCTGTGTCGGGCGGGCGTTCGCCCCGGCCGGTGTTGGAAGCGCTCAGCGCCGCCGACCTCGACTGGTCGAAGGTCGTTGTGACGTTGGTGGACGAACGCTGGGTCGCGCCGGACAGCGACGACAGCAATGAGAAGCTGGTGCGCGATACGCTGCTTCGGGGCGCGGCGGCGCGGGCGCGGTTCGTGGCGATGAAGACCGATGCCGCGGACGCCTATGCCGGGCAGCCGGGTGTCGAAGCGGCCTTTGCCGACCTGCCTTGGCCGCTGGATATCGTGCTGCTGGGCATGGGGGATGATGGGCATACCGCATCGCTCTTCCCGCAAGGCGCGGAACTGGCGGAAGGTTTGGCGAGCGAGGCGCTGACTATTGCGGCAACCCCGCCGGTCGCGCCGCACCAGCGTATGTCCTTGACCGCCCACGGAATTTTACAAAGCCGCCATATCTTCCTGCAGATTAGCGGCGCGGGTAAGAAGGCGGTTTATGATCGCGCGCTGGCGGGTGGTCCGGTCGAAGACCTGCCGATCCGCTTGGCGTTGTTGCAGGACGTCGTGCCGATCAATGTGTGGATCGCGGAAGCATAAATCCTCCCCTTTGCAGGGGCAGATTCAATCCCGCACCTCATGTTTTGAGATCAGATAGCGCCAGACGCCGACGGCGTTGATCACCAGCAGGGCGACATTCTGCCAGCCTATGCCTTCGCTATCTTCGCTGAGGAAGCCCCAGCCGACGAGCGCGATCGACGAGGTGACGAACAGGACGAATGCCCAACCGGTTATACGACGGCCAAGATTGAGCGATACGACCAACGCCGCGATCGTCGCTGCCCCTGCTCCATAATATTGCAAAGCGGTGATCAGCGTCATGTCCATTACGGCCTAACGTCCCGGCCATCGCCATGGTTGCTGGTCGGCCTGCCCAACCACCCCGCCGATCCTGTTTCCTTTCCGCCGCAATCGCTCTAGGCCGCTCCTATGATCGCCGATATCTCCCCCTTCCACGCCATCGCCATCAGCCGCGAAGCCCATGCGCTCGAAGCGGCGGGCCGCTCCATCCTGCATATGGAGTTCGGCCAGCCGTCGACCGGCGCGCCCGCCGCCGCGATCGCCGTGGCGCATCAGGTGCTGGACACTGATCCGATGGGCTATTGGGAAAGCCAGGCGCTGAAAGAACGGATCGCGCGCCACTATCGGGAGCGGCATGGCATTGCGGTCGATGCCGAACAGGTGCTGCTGACCTGCGGTGCGTCGCCAGGGCTGGTGCTGGCGCTGACCTGCCTGTTCGCGCCGGGCGCGCGGGTGGTGACGGCGCGGCCGGGCTATGTCGCCTATCGCAACAATTTGAAGGCGCTCTATCTGGAACCAGTCGAAGTCGCCTGTGGCCCCGCCGAACGTTACCAGATCAGTGCCGACGCGCTGGCCGCGATCGATCCCGCACCGGACGGCCTGATCCTCGCCAGTCCCGCCAACCCCACCGGCACGATCATCCCGGCGGACGAACTGGCCCGGATCGCGGCGGTATGCGCAGAGCGCGGCATCCGCATCATTTCCGATGAAATCTATCATGGGCTGAGTTTCGGCGAACCCGCGCATTCGATGCTGGAGTTCGCGCCCGACGCGGTGATCGTGAACAGCTTTTCCAAATATTACAGCATGGCCGGTTGGCGGCTGGGCTGGATCGTGGTGCCGCCGGCGCTGATCGACGCGGCGCGGGCGCGGATGGGCAATCTGTTCCTGACGCCGCCGGTGCTGGCGCAGCGCGCGGGGCTGGCGGCGTTCGACTGCACGGACGAACTGGAGGGGCATGTCGATAGCTATCGCCGCAACCGGCAATTGCTGTTGGACGCCCTGCCCGCGCTGGGCCTGGCCAGCATCGCGCCGCCCGATGGCGCTTTCTATATCTATGCCGACATCAGCCACCTGACCGACGACAGTCTGGATTTCTGCCAGCGGTTGCTGCGCGACACCGGCGTGGCGACCGCGCCGGGAATCGATTTCGATCCGGCGGACGGTCACCACTTCATCCGCTTCAGCTTTGCGGTGTCGACCGACCGGGTGGAAGACGCCATCGCACGCATGGTGCCATGGTTTCAGGCGCAGGGCGGGCGATGACGGATCTGCGGTGATTTTCCGGCGCGTAGGATGGCAAAGCGGCGTGGGGTGCGATACGCCGTCATGATGCAGAGCCAGCTTCACCATCTCACTCTGTTCGCCGACTATTTTCAATTCTACGTCTGCGATGCGCAATTTCAGACGGATACCGGCACGCTTTGGGACGCGGTCGCGACCGATCGGATGCTGGCGGTCGGCCCCGATCTGTTGGCGGTTGGCACCGCGCGGAATATGCATGTGCCCGTGACGCTCGAAATGCTGGATGGCGAACCGGTGGAAGATTTTGCGGAATGGGATCAGGTGATCGAGTGCGGGGTTGCCTTTCCCTCCGGCACGATCATCGCCTTCGGCTGCACCGACAATCCTGACGATGCGCCACGCTTTTCCTTCTCGCCCGGCAGTTATCGGGCGCGGATATCCTATGCCGGGCTGGACGATCTATCCGACGATGGCTTGGACGGCAACGACCGCTACAGAGTGCAACTTTGGCCGGGCGCGATGGGACCGATTTCGGTGATGAAGTCGCGCGCTCTATAGATTGCAGCCTTTGGTCGGGCCGCCGATATGAAGCGCAGGCGATAGGGTGATCGCAGACCAAGCCAGATATGGTGCGGGCGGTCGGAATCGAACCGACACTCCTTGCGGAACCGGATTTTGAGTCCGGCGCGTCTACCAGTTTCACCACGCCCGCACGGCTGGTCGGGCCAGATGACAAAATCCGGCGCGGGCGTCCAGCCGAAAATTGAACATCATGTCGAAAGTCCGTTCCCGATGCTTGACAGCATGTCCGGGCAAGCCCAAATGGCAGTCACATATGTTATGTTATATCATTGAATGGATGGATAATGGCGTTTGGTGAAATCGATTCACGGCCACAGCGTTCGACCGGCGCGAAGAGCAAATGGCTGGACGGGTTTGCGCTCTGCGCCTCCTCGCTATGCACATTGCATTGCCTGGGTCTGCCGTTGCTGTTCGCGCTCCTCCCCGCCCTTGCCGGGCGTATCGATCCAAGCGAGTCCTTTCACTTGATCATGCTGGCGGCTGCGGTGCCGACCAGTCTGTTCGCCTTGACGCAGGGATGGCGTCGCCATGGCGCTATAGGACTGCTCAGCATGGGCGTCGCCGGACTTGCGCTGATGACCGTTGGCGCATTGGCGACCGATAGCCACTTGGTCGAAACGGCCCTTACCGTCTTGGGCAGCCTGATGCTGGCAGGGGCGCATATCCTCAATTGGCGTGGGCGCATTTCGACAACCGCCTGACATCAGCAGACCGATGGGAAGGAGGCGCGCCGATATGCGCCTCCTTCCCATCATATCCCTACGCCTCTTCGCCCGGAAAGGGACTGGCCTTGAGCAATCCCGCCAAATGCGTGGCGTTGCCCGCAACCATCTTCGCGGTCTGGGCGACCTTGTCCGGCGTGTCCTTCAAATCCTTGAAGTCCACCGATCCCATCGCTTCCCCCACCCAATAACAGGCGGCGACGGCAGGAATGGTCCAACCGACATCGTTCAGCGCCTGGAACATCTGCGCCGACGCGGCATGGGCGCCATCTTCGTTGCCGACGATCGCCGCGACCGCGACCTTGCCATAGCTGGGCATCCGCCCCTGATCGTCGGTTTCGGACAGGAAGGCGTCCATCCGTTCCAGCACCCGTTTTGCAACGCTGCCCGCCTGCCCCATCCAGATCGGCGTGCCGAAGATGAGGATGTCGGCGGCCAATATCTGTTCCCGTATGCCCGGCCAGTCGTCCCCCTCCCCTTCATCGGAGGTGACGCCAGCCAGCACATTATGGGATGCGATACGGACCGTGTCGGCCACCGCCACGTCCCGCGCTGCGAACTCTTTGGCCAACAGTGCGATCATCGCGTCCGTCGAACTGGGCGTCCCGTCGTCGCGCTTGAGCGTGCAGTTGATCGGCTGCGCTATGAGCGTCGCCATGGCTCAGCCCCTCAAAAAATCGATCAGGTCGCCGTTCAACCGATCGGGCGCGGTCGCGAACAGGCCGTGCGGTTCGCCGTCATATTCGATGAAGTTGGCGTGCGGGATGCCCGCCGCAGCCGCGCGTCCGGTGGGGTCGATCGGCACGGTCTTGTCCGCCGTGCCGTGGATGATCAGCGTCGGCACGGTAAAGGCCGCCAGGTCGCCCCGGAAATCGGTCTGACCGAACGCGTCGATGCAATCGATCGTCGCCTTGGGGCTGGCCATCACGCCCAGGATGAAGCTCCAGTCGAGCACGCCCTGGCTGACCGGGCTGGTTACCCAGCCGACGCCGTAAAAGGTCTTGGCGAAGGTCTGGAGGAAATCGAACCGATCCTTGCGCACCTGATCCTTCATGTCCTGCAACACGCCGATGTCGACGCCGTCGGGATTGCTGTCGTCCTTGAGCAGATAGGGCACGACCGACGCAATCAGCGCGACGCGCGCGATGCGGCCTGCACCGTGGCGCGAGAGATAACGGGCGATTTCGCCGCCGCCCATCGAGAAGCCGACCAACGACGCCTGTTGCAGGTCGAGTTCGTCCAGCACCGCCGCCAGATCGTCCGCGAATATGTCATAGTCATAACCGGTCGCAGGATGGCTGCTTTGGCCGAAGCCGCGCCGATCATAGGTGATCACGCGATAGCCCGCCTCCACCAGCGCCAGCGTCTGATATTCCCACATATCGCCGGTTAGCGGCCAGCCATGGATCAGCACGACCGGCGGGCCATTGCCCATATCCTTGACGTGCAGCGACGCGCCATCGCGGGTTGCGACCTGGGCCATCAGACATTCTCCTGAAATTTTCGAACTGTTCATGGGCGGACGGACCCGATCGGCCCGTTTTCGTGCAGGGATCATGGCAGCCGGTCGATCGTTCCGGCTGGCATATCCGCTGATTAAATCGCGCGAAATTGCGGGAAGTTCCCTCGACCTTTTGCCGCGCGTCCGCCAATATGGCGCGACAGGCAGGACAGCCATCAGCTTGCTTGCGTAACGATCCGCGACCGCTATAAGGGCGGCTTCGTGCAGACATAGACAATTTCAAACGGAGAAGGACCATCCTTTGACCGAGCCGTCTGCTACGTTTCTACTATTTGGCGCCACCGGTGATCTGGCCCGCCGGATGATCTTTCCATCGCTCTACAATCTGCTGTCCGATGGCCTGTTGCCCGACGACTTTCTGATCCTGGCGTCCGGCCGGTCGGAGATGGACGACGCCGCCTTCCGCAAGGAAGTGGACGATGCGCTGCGCCAGTTCCTGGCGGCCGACCGCTATGACGAGGACGTCGCGACGCGCTTTGCCGCGATGATCAGCTATCAACCGGTCGATGCGGGCAATGCCGATCAGTTCGCGAAACTGGCCGAGCGGATCGACGGGCGGCTGGAGCGCGGCCTGTCGGTCTATCTGTCCACCCCGCCATCGCTGTTCGCGCCGACCGCGCAGGGGCTAAGCCAGGCGGGCCTGATCACGGCCAAGACGCGGATCGCGATGGAAAAGCCGATCGGCAAGGATCTGGCATCGTCCAGGCAGGTCAATGACGGCATCGGTGCGCTGTTCGCCGAAGAGCAGATTTTCCGCGTCGACCATTATCTGGGCAAGGAAACGGTGCAGAATCTGCTGGCGCTGCGCTTTGGCAACGTCATGTTCGAACCCTTGTGGAACGCAACCGCGATCGACCATGTGCAGATCACCGTAGGGGAGACGGTCGGGCTGGAAGGCCGGGTTTCCTATTATGACGGGGTCGGCGCGCTGCGCGACATGGTGCAGAACCATATGCTCCAGATCCTGTCGATCATCGCGATGGAGCCGCCCGCGCGGATGGACCCCACCGCCGTGCGCGACGAAAAGGTGAAGGCGCTTCGCTCGCTTCGCCCGATGACGGCGGAAACGGTCAAGAGTCATAGCGTGCGCGGCCAATACACGCCCGGCGCGGTCGGGGGCCAGATCGTCACCGGCTATGCCGACGAACTGGGCCAAGCGTCCGACACCGAAACCTTTGTCGCGCTTAAGGCCTATGTCGACAATTGGCGCTGGCAAGGGGTGCCCTTCTACCTGCGCACCGGCAAGCGGATGCCCGCGCGCCAGTCCGAAATCATGATCCGGTTCAAGCCGGTGCGCCATTCAATCTTCGGTCGCGACGGGCATGGGTCCGGGCTGGAGGCCAATACGCTGATCATCCGGTTGCAGCCGGAGGAATATATTCGCCTGACCATCATGAGCAAAAGACCGGGTCTGGAGCGGCAGGTGAAGCTGGACGAAGTGACGCTGGACGTGTCGCTGACCGCCGCTTTCGCCGGGCAGCGGCGCCGCATCGCCTATGAACGGTTGATCCTGGACCTGCTGGTCGGGGACCAGACGCTGTTCGTGCGGCGGGACGAAGTGGAAGCACAATGGACGTGGATCGATTCTATCATCGACGGGTGGAAGGACGCGAACATGAAGGTGTCGCCCTATTCGTCCGGGAACTGGGGACCATCCTCAGCCATTGCCCTTATCGAACGTGACGGAGCCAGCTGGCATGACTGACCTGCATCCGGTGATCGCCAAGGTCACCGATCGTATCGTGGAGCGCAGCGCTGCTTCGCGCCTGAAATATCTGGACCTGATCGAACGGGGCCGCGACGCGGGCACCAACCGCGATCAATTGTCCTGCGGCAACCTGGCCCATGGCTTTGCGGCGAGTGGCGAGGACAAGGCGGTGATCCGTACCGGCCGGGCGATGAATATCGGCATCGTCACCTCCTATAACGACATGCTGTCGGCCCATCAGCCCTTCGGCCGCTATCCCGAACAGATCAAGATCGCCGCGCGCGAAGTGGGCGCGACGGCGCAGGTGGCAGGCGGCGTGCCCGCCATGTGCGACGGCGTGACCCAGGGGCAGGCGGGCATGGACCTGTCGCTGTTCAGCCGCGACACGATCGCGCTGTCGACCGCCGTGTCGCTGAGCCATGCGATGTTCGAAGGTACGTTGCTGCTGGGCATTTGCGACAAGATCGTGCCGGGCCTGCTGATCGGCGCGCTGCGTTTCGGGCATCTGCCCACCATCTTGGTTCCGGCGGGGCCGATGCCCTCGGGCCTGGCCAACAAGGAAAAGGTGCGTATCCGCCAGCTTTATGCGGAAGGCAAAGTCGGGCGGGACGAATTGCTGGAATCAGAAAGCGCTTCCTATCATGGCGCGGGCACCTGCACCTTCTATGGCACCGCCAACTCCAACCAGATGATGATGGAAATGATGGGCCTGCACATGCCCGGTTCCGCCTTCGTCAATCCGGGCACGAAGCTGCGCAGCGAACTGACCCGCGCGGCGACGCACAGAATCGCCGACATCGGCTGGGATGGCGATGATTACCGACCGCTGGGCCATTGCGTCGATGAAAAGGCGATCGTCAATGCGATCATCGGCCTGATGGCGACGGGCGGCTCCACCAATCATGCGATTCATGTCCCCGCCATTGCGCGGGCGGCGGGCATCCATGTCGATTGGACCGACTTTGCCGAGATTTCCGACGTCGTGCCGCTGCTGGCGCGGGTCTATCCCAACGGATCGGGCGACGTGAACCATTTCCACGCGGCAGGCGGCATGGCGGTGGTGATCCGCGAATTGCTGGATGCCGGGCTGCTGCACCGCGACATCCTGACGGTCGCGCGGCAGGGGTTGACCGATTATGGCAAGGAGCCGGTGCTGGAGGACGAAGCGCTGGTCTGGAAGGATGTGACTGCCTCCCGCGACGAAGCGATGCTGCGGCCTGCGTCCAACCCGTTCAGCGCCGATGGCGGCATGAAGCTGCTGCAGGGCAATCTCGGCCGCTGCGTCATGAAGGTGAGCGCCGTCGACCCGGAACGCTGGACGATCGAGGCGCCAGCCGCCATCTTCCAGGATCAGGACGATGTGCTGCGCGCATTCAAGGCGGGCGAGTTGGAGCGCGACGTGGTGGTCGTGGTCCGCTTCCAGGGGCCAAAGGCCAACGGGATGCCCGAACTGCACAAACTGACCCCGGCGCTGGGCGTGTTGCAGGATCGCGGGTTCAAGGTCGCATTGCTGACCGATGGGCGCATGTCCGGCGCGTCGGGCAAGGTGCCTGCCGCCATCCACCTGTCGCCCGAAGCGCTGGGCGGTGGCCCGATCGGCAAGCTGCGCGACGGCGACCTGGTGCGGGTCTGTGCGGAAACCGGCACGGTCGAGGCGCTGGTGGATGCCGCAACATGGGATGCCCGCGACATCCCCGCCGCCCCGCCGCCGCCCTATGACACTGGGCGCGAACTGTTCGCACTGTTCCGCCACCATAGCGACCTGGCCGAACAGGGCGCGTCGCCGATCCTGGCGGCGATGGAAAGCGAGATTTAGGTGGGCCGTGCTCCTGCGAAGGCAGGAGCCAGTTCGGAGAGCGGGACTGGGTTCCCGCCTTCGCGGGAACACATGACTGGAAGACTATATGACCGACATCATCGCCGGCGACATCGGCGGGACCAACGCACGCTTCGCCCGCGCTTCGCTGGACGAACAGGGCGTGCCGACGCTTGGCACCGTGCGCAAATATAAGGTCGCCGACCATCAGAGCCTGCAAGCCTGCTGGGCCGCTTTTGTCGAGGATGAGAAGAAAGCGGGCGACGGCCCCTTGCCTGACGCTGCCTCGATCGCCTTCGCCACCGCGATCGGGCGCGACGTGATCAAGCTGACCAACAGCAATTGGGTGATCCGCGCCGACACGCTGGCGCAGGATATCGGGATGCGCACGGTGCGCCTGGTCAATGATTTCGAAGCGGTCGCCCATGCGGTGTCGCGCCTGCCTGCCGAAAATCTGCCGCTGCTGTTCGGCGAGGAAAAACCCTTCCCCACCGATGGCGGCGTCACCGTCCTTGGCCCGGGCACCGGCCTTGGCGTCGCGATGATCGCCTATGATCAGGGCAAACCCCATGTCATCGCGACCGAGGGCGGGCATCTGGACTTCGCGCCGCTCGACCCGATGGAGGAAAAGATCCTCTCTTATCTGCGCGACAAATTCCTGCGGGTATCGACCGAACGGATAGTGTCGGGACCGGGCCTTAACTATATCTACAAGGCGATGGCGACGATCGGCCATGATCGCGTCATGCTGATGGAAGACCCGGAATTGTGGCAGGCCGCGCTGGAGGGCACGGACGAGTTCGCTCGGCGCGCGCTGGATCGCTTCTGCCTCTGCTATGGGTCGGTCGCGGGCGACCTGGCGCTGGCGCATGGGCCGCATGGCGTGGTGCTGGCGGGCGGCCTGACACAGCGGATGCGCGATTTCCTTTCGCACAGCGGTTTTCATACGCGGTTCAAGGCCAAGGGCCGGTTCGAAAGCCTGATGGCGACCGTGCCAATCCGCCTGGCCGTGCATGACGAGATCGGCCTGTTTGGAGCGGCCGCCGCTTTCCGCGAAGGCTGAGAAGCCTTTTTCAACAGTTTGATTTTGCGCGTTTTCGAAAGCAACCGCTGCACGGAAACGCTTTGAGGGAGATATGAGATGAGCAAATTGACGGTCGAGCAGGTCATGGACCTGGCCCCGGTTATCCCCGTGCTGGTGGTCGATCGCGTGGAAGACGCGCTGACGATCGCGCGCGCGCTGGTCGCGGGCGGCCTGCCCGCACTGGAAGTCACGCTGCGCACGCCTGCCGCGCTGGACGTGATCCGCGAAATGGCGAGCGTGGAGGGCGCGGTGGTCGGCGCCGGCACGGTGCTGAACCCCGATCAACTCGACGCAGCGATGGAGGCGGGCGCGCGCTTCATCGTCAGCCCCGGCCTCACCAAGCCATTGGGCAAGGCGGCGATTGCGGCGAAAATCCCCTTCCTGCCCGGCACCGCGACGGCGGGCGACATCATGCGCGGCATGGACATGGGCCTGTCCCACTTCAAATTCTTTCCCGCCGAAACATCGGGCGGCTTGCCTGCGCTCAAGGCGCTGGCCGCGCCGCTGCATACCGCCCGCTTCTGCCCCACCGGCGGCATCACGGCGCAGAGCGCGCCCGAATGGCTGGCCCAGCCTTTCGTCAAATGCGTCGGCGGCAGCTGGGTGGTGCCCAAGGGACCGGTGGACGGAGCGAAGATCGAAGCGCTGGCCCGCGAAGCCGCGGCACTGGCGGCCTGACGGTGGCGACGGGGCGCTGACGCCATTGCGCTGCACGCCCCGTCCCCCTAGATGTCAGGCATGAACCCGCGCCGCCTCCTCACCGCCCTTGCCCTGTTCCTGTCGGGCTGTACCGGCGCGCCGCAAAATTATCCCTCGCTCGCCAAGCGCCCGATCGAAAGCGCCCCGGTCGCAAAACTTAGCCCCCCGCCCGCGCCGGTCCCGGCCGACGCCGCCCTGTCGGCGGAAATCGCCAAATATGTCGGCCAGGCGGACAAGGGCGCCGCCGCTTTCGACGCCGCTTATGCGCGGGCGGACAGGGCCGTCGGCGCGGCGAAGGGCGCTTCGGTATCGAGCGACGCCTGGGTCGCGGCGCAAGTGGCGATCAGCGCGCTGGAATCCGCACGCAACGATAGCGTGTCGGCGCTCGCCAGCCTGGATACGCTCTATGTCCAGCGCAGCAACGCCCTCGCCGATGGTAAGGCGGGTGGCGGACTTGAAGATATCGACGCGGCGCGCAGCGCGGCGCTTGGGCTGGTCGATCAGCAGAACGACCGGATCGACGCGATGAAGGGGCGGTTGCCGCAGCCTTGATGCGAGCGATGGGAGCGGCCGAAGTTGGGCTTATTCCCCCTCCCGCCAGCGGGAGGGGGTTAGGGGGTGGGCAAGCGCAAGGTCGTTTTTGCCCACCCTGCTGCGACTAACTCGCTTCGCGAGCAAGTCTCGCTGCCCCTCCCGCAGGCGGGAGGGGCATGACTAGATTTCAAGCATCGACCATTCCCATAACCGCGCCATCATCCTACATCCAACCCATGCGCGCCATTCATCATATCGCCCTCATCTGTTCCGACTATGACCGCTCGAAGGTCTTTTATCGCGACATACTGGGCCTGCCGGTCATCCGCGAAGTCTGGCGCGCCGAGCGGCAGTCGTGGAAGTGCGATCTGGATACGGGCAATGCGCAGATCGAACTTTTCTCCTTCCCCGATCCCCCTGCCCGGCCCAGCCGACCGGAGGCGTGCGGACTGCGCCACTTGGCCTTCATCGTTGAGGATATCGATACTGAGGTGGCGCGGTTGGATGCGGCGGGCGTCGTTTGCGAACCGATCCGGGTCGATGACTATACCGGCCAGCGCTTCACCTTCTTCGCCGACCCCGACGGTCTGCCGCTGGAACTGTACGAGCAGGCACCGGACTGACCTATTTTGCGAAGCGCTTGAAGAAGCTGTCCGCATTCCATGTCGGCCGCTGCGCGCCGTTCGCCACCCGCAGCGTGACCGCCGTCACATAATCGTTCAGCTTCGCGCTTTCCGCGGGCATGACCGGCTGGTTCAGATCATCGAACGGCGAATGATAGATATTCGCCCGCCACGCCTTCTCCGTTTCCGCTTCCGGCGTACCCGCCTTGAACCCATATTTGAAGAAGAGCGCGGGGATGCCTTCGCGGATGAAGGCATATTGGTCAGACCGGATGAAGACGTTGCGATCCGGGAAGGGATCGGGCGTGATCGGCAGGTTCATCTGCGCGCTCACCACCGCCGCATCCTTGCCAAGTGAGCTTTGGTCGTAGCCGATCGGCGTCACGCTGGTCAGCGGGAAGATCGGCAGAGCCATATCGAAATTGAGGTCGGCGACGATGCTGGACTGCGGCACGGTCGGGCGGCGGGCGAAATAGCGCGCGCCGAGCAGTCCTTTCTCCTCCGCCGTGACGATGGCGAAGAGGATGGAGCGTTTGGGCTTCACCTTGCTGGCTTTGAGCGCACGCGCGATTTCCAGCAGGCTGGCGACGCCCGACGCATTGTCGAACGCGCCATTGTAGATGGCGTCGCCCTTGATCGGCGTGCCGACGCCATAGCCGTCGAGATGCGCCGACAGGACCACATATTCGGGCCGCAGCTTCGGATCGCTGCCGGGCAGGACCGCGACGAGGTTGGGCGATGACAGGTCGCGGTGCTGGGCGGCGACCTGCGCCTTGAAACGCAGGGCGAGCGGGAAGCTGGCGACCGGCGCGGACGCATCCGCCGCCGCCGCGATCGCGGTGAAATCCTGACCGGTGCCTGCGAAGAATTGCGCGGACTTGGCAGGGTCGAACTGCGCGCCCAGGAAAGGCGTCTGCGTTTCGCGCAGGGCGGCGTCGGCATAATAGAGCGCGGGCGCGCCCGCCAAGGCGATACGCCGGGTCCAGGGTATCTCCACTTGCTTGGGCGTCACCAGGGTGATGAGGCCGAGCGCGCCCTGCTCCGCCAGCCAATGCGCCCGTTCCGACCGGGCATGGGATTTGAGCGCGCCAGCAATGTCGGCCGGTCCGCCCGACAGGACGACGACGATCTTCCCTTTCAGGTCCAGGCCCGCAAAATCATCATGCCCGACTTCAGGCAGGTGCAGGCCGTAACCGGCAAAGACCATCGGCGCGTCGATAGTATCTGGGACCGGACCGCCGCTGCCCGAAAAGATGAGGTCGCCCGGCACGGCCAGCGCCGTTTCCCCCTGCGGTCCCACCAGCGCCGCGCGGCTGCGGTCGGACTGGACCACCTGTTCGACGAAAGCGACCGGCTGCTTGTAGCCGTCGATCCCGGCGGGTTTCAGACCCAGCGCCTTGAACTGCGCGATGACGTAATCGGCGGCGCGATCATAGCCGGGCGTGCCGGTGCCCCGCCCCTCCATGCCATCATTCGCCAGCGCCTGCACATGCGCCCACCAGCGCGCGCCCGCATCGCCCGGCTCCGCCGCATGGGCGGTGGCTGCGATCATCGACAGGAGGGGAAGGGCAAGGAGGGGAAGGCGCATCGAGAAGGGGACTCCGCAATTTCAAGAGGCTATCATGCCTGAACCGGTCCGACGAACAAGGGGCTTGGAACCGCCATCGACCATGTGTATTATCGTAACAATACACATGCAGGAGAGTGCGATGTCCCGTCCCCTTCCCTTTTTCACGCTGCTGTCGGGCGCGGCGTTGATGGCCCTGTCGGTATCCGGCTGTTCGCGCACGAGCGATTCGCCTGCCACCGATGGACCTGCCCAGACCGCGCAGGACTGGTCGGCGCTCAAGGATTTCGACGCCATCGACGCGACCGAGCCGGACGATGTCGTCGTCACCATCGGCAACGGCTTTGCGGTCAAGGCCGAGGGGGACGCCAAGGCGATCGCCAACCTCGACATCCGGGTGAAGGGCGACACGCTGATCATCGGCCGCAAAGGCAAGATGGACTGGAACTGGGGCAATGACGGCAGCAAGGGCGCAACCGTGCGCATTACGATGCCCGCGATCAAGGCCGCCACTCTCACCGGTTCGGGCAATCTGGACCTGGACCGGGCGGCGGGCGACAGCCTGGACCTGTCCCTGACCGGCGTGGGCGATGTGCGGATCGGCACGGCGACGCTCGCATCGCTGAGTGCCGACATAACCGGCACGGGATCGATCAAGATCGCGGGCACCGCCGATCGCGCCACATTGTCCATCACCGGCACGGGCGATATCGACGGGGAAGCGTTGAAGGTCGGGACGGCCGACCTGTCGGTACTGGGCACGGGTGACATCGACATTGCCTCCGACGGGAAGGTCGCTATCAGCATTACCGGGCCGGGCGACGTGACGGTGAAGGGCAAAGCGCAATGCACGACCAGCGGAACAGGACCGGGCGAGGCGCGCTGCGCGCCCTGACGATAACGGCGCTGTGCATCGCTACACCTGCCGGTGCGGCGACGCGCGGTTTTACCATCACCAGCTTCGATGCGATTCGGGTGGATGCGCCAGTGACGGTCGTGCTGACCACCGGGGCGGGCGCATCGGCGCGGGCGGATGGCGATCAGGGCGCGCTCGACCGGCTGAAGGTCGATGTGTCCGGTCGCCTGCTCATCATCAGCATGACCCGGCCGCAACCGGGCGAAAAAAGCGGCGGCGCGGCGAGATTGCGCCTGTCCACCGGCATGATCGACCGCATCTTGCTGACCGGTGGCGGGTCGGTGTCGGTCGATCGGATGAAGGGATTGCAGGGACAGATCGTGCTGGGCGGCAATGGCGACGTCAGTGTCGGCGCGGTGCAACTGGACCGGATCGACCTGATGCTGTCGGGCGGCGGCCGGGTAACGCTGGCGGGGCGCGCGGGCGTCGCCAATATCTGGGTGAACGGACCGGGCGCGCTGTCCGCCGAACCGCTGATCGTGCGGCAGGCGACGATCGGCAATGAAGGGCCGGGCAGCATTGCACTCACCGCCGATGTGGCCGCGAAAATCACGACATCGGGATCGGGCGACGTGACCATCACCGGCAAGGCGGCCTGCACCGTCGACAATCGCGGCACCGGCCGGGTGCGGTGCGGCGCCGAGGATTATTGAACGGATAGCGTGCCTTCAGCGCATGAAGGGCCAGCCGTACTTATCGAAAACTTTACCAGAGCGCCGCTAGACAGGCCGGACATATCCATAGCAGGCTGTCTTCCATGCGCTTTTCCTTTGCCCTGCCGCTTTTCGTCGCACTCGCGCTGCCGCAACCGGCCTGGGCGCAGATCGCCGTCGCCGATAGCGGCGATACCGGATGGATGATCCTGTGCGCGCTGCTGGTGCTGCTGGCGGCGCTGCCGGGGCTGGCGCTGCGCCATGCGGGGCAAGTCAATGTGCGTAATGCCTTGTCGGCGAGCGTACAGGGTATCGCGGTCGTTGCGGTCGCCGCGCTGACCTGGGCGATTGCGGGCTATAGCGTCGCTTATGCGCCGGGCAGCGCCTGGCTGGGCGGCACGGCCAATCTGATGCTCGCCAATCTGGGCCAGCTTCGCGACGGGCTGACCGTACCCGAATCGGCGTTCGTGCTGTTCCAGTTGGCGATCGCCCTGCTCGCCGCCAGCCTGCTGGTCGGCGCGGTGGCGGAGCGGACGCGGATCGGCTGGTGGCTGGGCTTCACGCCGCTATGGATCATGATGGTCTATGCGCCGGTCGTCCATGCCGTCTGGGGCGGCGGCTGGCTCGCGGACCTGGGCGTCATGGATTTTGCCGGTGGGTTGGTGTTGCACGCGACGGCGGGCTTTTCCGCCCTGGCGCTGGCCCTGATCGCAGGCGCGCGACGCGAACCGTCCGATCCGGGCCACGCGCCATTGCTCAGCCTGGCGGGCGGTGCGCTGCTGTGGGTCGGCCTGTCGGGCGTCGTGGGCGGATGGGCACTGGGCGCGACGGACGATGCCGCGACCGCCATCCTCAATCATCTCTTCGCCGCTTGCACAGGGGCGCTTGGCTGGGCATTGCTCGACCGCATAGTGAGCGGCCGGTCCAGCGCGACCGGCATTCTGTCCGGCGCGCTGGCGGGCATCGCTGCGATATCCGCCTGCGCCGCGCTGGTCGGCACCGGCGGCGCGATGCTGATCGGCGTGATCGCCGCCTTCATCGCCCGCATCGGCGCTGGCATCCTGTCCGGCCGGGTGGACGATAGCGCGGGCGTGTTTGCCATTCACGGACTGGGCGGCCTGACCGGCATCATGCTGCTGCCGATCTTCGTCCTGCCGCTGATGGGCGGAGTCGGGTTCGATGCGAATATCTCGGTCGGCGGCGCATTGACGGCGCAGGCGATCGGCTTGGTCGTCGTGGCATTGTGGGCGATGGTCGGCAGCGCGATCGCCGCGCTGATCGTGTCGATCGTCATCCCCATGCGCGTTGCGCCGCAAGTGGAGGCGGACGGCCTGGACGCCGACCAGCACGGCCAGCAAAGCTGGGATTTCCGGTAAAGCCCATGACGGTCGCTCCCTCTTGCGTCGCTGTCGCCATCTTCGCCCATCAGGAAGAGCGCCGGATCGGCGCCTGCCTGGCGTCGCTGCCGCTCGACCGGGCGGACACGAATTTCCATGTGCTGGTGAACGGCACGACCGACGCCACGGTCGCGCGAGCGCGGGAGGCCGCGGGCGGCAGGGCCAATGTGATCGTCCACGACATCGCGGCGGGCGGCAAGTCGCGGACCTGGAACCATATGGTCCATGACTTGCTGACCGGATCGGAAGAGGCCGTCATCTTCATGGATGGCGATGCGCAGATCGTCGCCGGGTCGATCGATGCGCTGGTCGCCGATCTGGCCGCCCATCCCCACGCCAACGCCGCGTCGGGCATGCCGATGAACGGTCGGATGGCCGCCTTCTATCGCGGCACGCTGCATAGCGAAGGTGGGTTGTTCGGCGATCTTTATGCGTTGTCGGGCCGCTTCCTGTCGGACATCCGGGCGCATGGCCTGCGCCTGCCCGACGACCTGATCGGTGACGATGGACTTGTCGCGGCCTGGGCGCATAACAGCCTGCAAAAGGATATCGCCTGGGATCTGGCGCGCGTGGTGCCGTGCGACAAGGCCGGATTCCTGTGCGAACAGGTCAGCCTGGCCCGACCCCAGACCTGGCACATGCATTATAAGCGGCTGATCAACTATTCGGTGCGTTTCTACCAGAACCGGATCGTGTCGGACATCATGACGCGTGAGGGGCCGGTCGGCCTCCCCGCACGCCTTGCCACGCTCTATCCGCAATGGCTGCCGCGCTTCCGCCCGCGCCCCGGCCCCACGGGCTGGTTCGACCGCAAGGCGCTTAAGCGAATGCGTGCCGGCTCTTAACGTTCATGTTGTTCGCATTCTGCGAGCCGTCGGCTGTGCCAGCCGACTTCAGAATGCTCAGCGATCGCGGCCAGCCAGTTCCTTGTTCACGAACAGGGCGACCCCCGTCACCACCGCGCCCGAAAGCAGGTAGATGCCCGACGCGGCCAGACCAAACTCGGCCGACACGAACAGAGCGACGAGCGGCGCAAAGCCTGCGCCCACCAGCCAGGCGAGATCCGACGTCAGCGCCGACCCGGTATAGCGGGTCGCGGTGCGGAAATTCGACGCCACGATGCCCGACGACTGGCCGAAGCTGAGGCCCAGCAGGATGAAGCCCAGCACCATGAAGGCGACTTCACCCAGATCGCCGCCATTCAACAGCAGCGGCGCGGCGACCGCGAAGATGGCGATGCCGACGGCCGACCAGCCGATCAGCGTCCGGCGGCCCACCATGTCGGCGACAAAGCCCGACACGATGATCGCCAGCACGCCAACGAACGCGCCGATCACCTCGATCATCAGGAAGCGTTCGAGCGGCTGGTCGGTGTAGAGCGCGATCCACGACAGCGGGAACACGGTGACCATGTGGAACAGCGCAAAGCTGGCCATCGGCGCGAACGCGCCGATGACGATGTTGCGCCCTTCGCTGCGGACGGTTTCAACGACCGGCGACGGCTGTAGTTCGCGCGACAGGAACAGCCGTTCGAATTCATGCGTCACCACGATGCGCAGGCGCGCGAACAGCGCCACGACGTTGATCGCGAAGGCGACGAAGAAGGGATAGCGCCAGCCCCAGTCGAGGAAGTCGGCGGTCGAGAGCGTATTGAGGAAGAAGGCAAACAGGCCCGCCGTCACCATCAACGCCAGCGGTGCGCCCAGCTGCGGCATCATCGCATACCAGCCGCGCTTGTTCTTGGGCGCGTTGAGCGACAGCAACGAAGCCAGACCGTCCCATGTACCGCCCAGCGCCACGCCCTGCCCCGCGCGGAACAGCGCCAGCAGGATCGCGGCCCAGTGGCCGATCGTGTCATATCCAGGCAGGAAGGCGATGGCTGCCGTCGATCCGCCCAGCAGGAACAGCGCGATGGTCAGCTTGACGCCGCGACCATAAGCGCGATCGACTGCCATGAAGATGAAAGAGCCGATCGGACGCGTGATGAACGCCAGCGCGAAGATCGCAAAGGACCAGAGAGTGCCCGCCAGTGGCGACAGATAAGGGAAGATATGCGCCGGGAAGACGATGCACGACGCGATCGCATAGACGAAGAAGTCGAAGAACTCCGATGTCCGGCCGATGATGACGCCGATCGCGATCTCGCCGGGCGCGACCTTCTTTTGACCCTGCGCGTGCAGCTGGCGCACGTCGCGCTCCGCCTGGGTCGAGTTGGGCGTGGTCGTCGCGGAAGTCATGGGGTAAAACGGACCTTCATGCTGCGGGAACGATCCGCGCCGCACTTCGTTGCGCGACGAATCACCCCGGGGGTTATTTAGGCCATGCCCTATTTTGCACCTGCGCAGGGATAGGACAAAAGGTCCAATGTCACGCCATGACCATCCTGATTATGCGGGCAGCATGATAGCCCGCCATTCCGCCACGAAGCGCGCGTTTCTGCGCCGAATCGCACCCTTGTTGCTGCTGCCGCTGGCCGGGTGCAACTGGGTGGTCATGTCCCCTGCGGGCGACGTTGCAATGCAGCAACGCAATCTGATCCTGATTTCGACCGCGCTGATGCTGTTGATCATCATCCCCGTCATGGCGATGACGATCTGGTTCGCGTGGAAATATCGGGAAAAGGCGAAGGCGGAGGATTATGATCCCGACTGGGACCATTCGACCAGCCTGGAACTGCTGATCTGGTCCGCACCGCTGCTGATCATCATTGCGCTGGGCGCGGTGACGTGGAGCAGCACCCATCTGCTCGACCCCTATCGCCCGATCGAACGGGTGGATCAGGCGCGCAAGGTCGATCCGGCGGCCAAGCGGCTGCAGGTCGAAGTGGTGGCGATGGACTGGAAATGGGTATTTATCTACCCGGAACTCGGCATCGCGACGGTGAACGAACTGGCCGCGCCGGTCGATCAGCCGATCGAATTCAAGATCACCTCGTCCAGCATCATGAACAGCTTCTTCGTGCCAGCGCTGGCGGGGCAGATCTACGCCATGCCGGGGATGCAGACGGTATTGCATGCCGTCGCCAACAAGCCGGGTAATTATGAGGGCTTTTCCGCCAATTATTCGGGCGCTGGCTTTTCCAACATGCGCTTCCGCTTCCACGCCATGGACCAGGCCGGTTTCGACCGGTGGGTCGCCAAGGTGAAGGCGAGCGGCGCGACGCTGGACCGCGCGACCTACGTCAAGCTGGAGCAGCCGAGCGAAAAGGTGCCGCCCATGTATTTCGGCGGCGTCGAACCGAAACTCTTCCATGCCGCGCTCAACATGTGCGCCCAGCCGGGCAAGAAGTGCATGGACGCGATCATGATGACCGACAGCATGGGCGGCGCGGGCAAGGAATCGGCCCGCGATACGCAAGGCCTGCGCCATGACGGCACGATCGACGTCGGCGGCTTCCATCCGGTCGAACCGGGCAAGAAGGGCGAGATCGCCCAGCCCGCGGGCATGACCCCGGCGGCGGACCGCACCCCTGCCGCGCAGGGCAAGCAGGCGCCGGGCCAGCAGGACGGCGACGGGCATGGGGCGCATCATGGGCATTAAGACACCTGCGCTGTTCCCCGGCGAAGGCTGGGGTCCAGATCGAGTTTTGAACTGGACCCCGGCCTTCGCCGGGGAACAGCTAGCTTCGTTTTCCTTTTCTTCTCGTTCAAGGCCGTAACGCCCATGTCCCCCTCCCCCGCCTCTGAAAATAGCGGTATCTGGAAGCTGATCTTCGGTCGCCTCGACTGGAGTTCGCTCCCGCTGCATGAGCCGATCGTCGTCGGCACCTTCCTGATGGTCGCGCTGGGTGGCGCGGTCGTGTTCGGGCTGATCACCAAATATAAGCTGTGGGGCATGTTGTGGCGCGACTGGTTCACCACCGTCGACCATAAGCGCATCGGCATCATGTATATGATCTTAGGGCTAGTCATGTTCGTGCGCGGCTTTGCCGACGCGGTGATGATGCGCCTGCAACAGGCGATGGCGTTCAACGGGTCGGAGGGCTATCTCAACGCCCATCATTACGACCAGATTTTCACGGCGCATGGCGTCATCATGATCTTCTTCGTCGCGATGCCGATGATCACCGGGATCATGAACTATATCGTCCCGCTGCAGATCGGCGCGCGCGACGTGTCCTTCCCCTTCCTCAATAATTTCAGCTTCTGGATGACCACGGCGGGCGCCGTGATCGTCATGATGTCGCTGTTCGTGGGTGAGTTCGCGCGCACCGGCTGGCTGGCTTATCCGCCGCTGTCGGGCATCGCCTATTCGCCGGGAGTGGGCGTCGATTATTATATCTGGGGCTTGCAGATTGCAGGCATCGGCACGCTGCTGTCGGGCGTTAACCTGATCGCGACCATCGTGAAGATGCGCGCGCCGGGCATGTCGATGATGAAGCTGCCGGTCTTCACCTGGACCTCGCTGTGCGCCAACGTGCTGATCGTCGCGGCCTTCCCGGTGCTGACCGCCGTCCTGGCGCTGCTCAGCCTCGACCGCTATGTCGGCACCGCCTTCTTCACCAACGACATGGGCGGCAACCCCATGATGTATGTGAACCTGATCTGGATCTGGGGTCACCCGGAAGTCTATATCCTCATTCTGCCGCTGTTCGGCGTGTTCAGCGAAGTCACCTCGACTTTCTCGAACAAGCGACTCTTCGGCTATAGCTCGATGGTCTATGCGACGATCGTCATCGCGCTGCTCAGCTATCTGGTGTGGCTGCACCATTTCTTCACCATGGGGTCTGGCGCCAGCGTCAACAGCTTCTTCGGCATCACCACAATGGTCATTTCCATTCCGACCGGCGCCAAGCTGTTCAACTGGCTGTTCACCATGTATCGCGGCCGCATCCGCTACGACCTGCCGATGATGTGGACGATCGCCTTCATGCTGACCTTTACGGTCGGCGGCATGACCGGCGTGCTGCTCGCGGTGCCGCCCGCTGACTTCGTGCTGCACAACTCGCTGTTCCTGATCGCGCATTTCCATAATGTGATCATCGGCGGCGTATTGTTCGGCCTGTTCGCGGCGATCAACTATTGGTGGCCCAAGGCGTTCGGCTACACGCTGGACACGAAATGGGGCAAGCGCAGCTTCTGGCTGTGGGTCGTGGGCTTCTGGTTCGCCTTCATGCCGCTCTATATCCTGGGCCTCATGGGCGTGACCCGCCGGATGCGCGTATTCGATGACCCCAGCCTGCAGATATGGTTCCAGATCGCCGCGTTCGGCGCGCTGATGATCGCCGCTGGCATCGCCTGCATGTTCGTCCAGTTCGCCGTCAGCATCATCAACCGCGAAAAGCTGCGCGACACGACGGGCGATCCCTGGAACGGCCGCACGCTGGAATGGGCGACCAGTTCGCCCCCGCCGGACTATAATTTCGCCTTCACGCCGGTCATCCACGACAATGACGCCTGGGCCGACATGAAGAAGCGCGGCTATCAGCGCCCGCTGACCGGCTATGAAGCGATCCACATGCCGTCCAACACCGGCACCGGCATCATCATCGCGGGCCTGTCCGTCGCCTTCTCGGTCGGCATGATCTGGTACATCTGGTGGCTCGCTGGCCTCAGCTTCGTCGGCATCCTTGCCGTCGCGATCGGCCATACCTTCAACTACAAGCGCGACTTCTACATCCCGCAGGATGTGGTCGAGCGTACCGAGGGCGAGCGCACCGCGCTGCTCGCAGCCAAGGGCTAAACCATCATGGCAAGCGCATCTCCGATTGATCCCGCCTTCCTCGACAAGGACGGCAATCCGCTCTTCCACCTGGCGCATGAGCCGCATCATCCCGAAGGGTCCAGCACCATGCTGGGCTTCTGGATGTATCTGATGAGCGATTGCCTCATCTTCGCCTGCCTGTTTGCGACCTATGCGGTGCTGGGCGCCAATTATGCGGCGGGACCAGGGCCAAGGGATTTGTTCGACCTGCCGCTGGTGGCGCTCAACACCGCCATGCTGCTCTTCTCGTCCATCACCTATGGCTTCGCCATGCTGGCGATGGAGAAGAACCGGGTCGCCGCGACGCAGAGCTGGCTGGCGATCACCGGCCTGTTCGGCCTCGCCTTCCTCAGCATCGAACTCTACGAGTTCGCGCATCTGATCCATGAAGGCGCGACCCCGCAGCGGTCGGGCTTCCTGTCGGCTTTCTTCACGCTGGTCGGCACCCACGGCCTGCACGTCACCTTCGGCATCATCTGGCTGGTGACGCTGATGGTGCAGGTGGCGAAGAAGGGGCTGATCCCCGCCAACCAGCGCCGCCTGATGTGCCTGTCGATGTTCTGGCACTTCCTCGACGTCATCTGGATCGGCGTCTTCACCTTTGTCTATCTGATGGGAATGCTGCGATGAGCGATGCCGCCCACCCCAAGCCCGGCCATGACCACCCCGACGCCCATGCAGGCGCACATGGCAGCATGGGCAGCTATATGATCGGTTTCGGCCTGTCGGTGATCCTGACGGCCATCCCCTTCTGGCTGGTCATGACCGGCTTCTTCGCCAATACCCAGACGACCGCGATCATCATCATGGCCTTCGCCGTGGTGCAGATCGTCGTCCACATGATCTACTTCCTGCACATGAACACGCGTTCCGAAGGCGGCTGGTCGATGATGGCGCTGATGTTCACGCTGGTGTTGGTCGTCATCACCCTGTCGGGATCGATGTGGGTCATGTATCATCTCAACCATAATATGATGCCCGCCATGACGCATGACATGAGCCAGATGCCGTGACACAGGCCGAACCCCGCCCCGCCAAGCGGGCGGGGTTCCCGGTCGGCCTGACGCTGGCCGCGCTGATCCTGTTTGCCGGCCTGTGCGCGCTGGGCGTCTGGCAGGTGGAGCGGCTGGCGTGGAAGCGCGACCTGATCGCCCGCGTCGACGCCCGCATCCACGCTGCCCCGGTGCCAGCGCCGCAAAGCGCTACCAAGACCGACGAATATCGCCGCGTCACCGCCACCGGCACCTTCCTGCATGACAAGGCGGCGCTGGTGCAGGCCGCCACGGTGCGCGGCGCGGGCTATTGGGTGCTGACCCCGCTGCGCCAGCCCGATGGCGCGATCCTCCTCATCAACCGTGGCTTCGTGCCGCCCGAAGCCAAGACCCGCTATGATCGGCCGCAAGGCGTGGTGCGCGTGACCGGCCTCCTTCGCCTGACCGAGCCGGGCGGCGGCTTCCTGCGCAGCAACGATCCCGCCGCCGACCGCTGGTATTCCCGCGACGTAGCGGCCATCGCGACTGCGCGCCATTTGACGCGCGCCGCCGACTATTTCATCGATGGGCAGGCTGGCCCTTCCCCCGACACCCTGCCCATAGGCGGGCTGACCGTCATCAGCTTCCCCAACAGCCATCTGCAATATGCGGTGACATGGTTCGTGCTGGCGGCCATGGTCGCCGGCGCCTATATCATCATGATGCGCCAGTCGGGAAAAGATCGCCGGGCATGACGGCATCATCGCTCAAGCGCGTGCGCTGGCTGCCTGGCCGGTGGCCCGCCGACGCGGCCGGGCGGCGCAACATGGCGCTGCTGGTGCAACTGCGCTGGATCGCCATCGCCGGGCAAGTCGCGACGATCCTGTTCGTGCATTTCGGCATGGACATCCATCTGCCGCTGGGGTCGATGCTGGTCGTCCCCTGCATCGCGGCGGCGATGAACCTGGGTAGCCTGATGGTGCTGCGGCGGCGCACCGATATCACCCATGCCGAACTGTTTCTGGCACTGCTGTTCGACGTATTCGCGCTCACCACGCAGCTTTATCTGAGCGGCGGGGCGACCAATCCGTTCGTGTCGCTCTATCTGGTGCAGGTCGCGCTGGGCGCGGTGTTGCTGCATCGCTGGAGCGTATGGGGCATCGTCGCCATATCGATGCTATGCGCGGCTATGCTGGTGTTCGCCTATCGCCCGCTCGACTTGAGCGAGCGGTTCGCGGACCATTTGTTCGACCTGCATATCGTAGGCACCTGGATCTGCATCACCATGATCGCGGTGTTGCTGGTCCTGTTCATGACCCGCGTGACCCGCAACCTGCAACAGCGGGAAGCCTATCTGGCGGAACTGCGCCAGCAGGCGGTGGAGGAAGAACATATCGTCCGCATGGGGCTGCTCGCGTCGGGCGCGGCGCATGAATTGGGCACGCCCCTCGCCCAGCTTGCCGTCGTGCTGGGCGACTGGCGGCACATGCCTGAAATCAAGTCGCATCCCGCGCTGGTCGAGGAAGTGGGCGAGATGGAGATAGCGGTCAAACGCTGCAAGACCATCCTGACCGGCATCCTGATGTCGTCCGGTGAAGCACGCGGCGAAGCGCCCGAAATCACCAATGTCCGCGATTTCATCGACATCATCGCGCGCGACTGGCGCAACGCCAATCCGGGGATGCCGCTGCGCTGCGACTTTGGCCCGCACGACTATCCCCGCATCATCGCCGATCCGGTGATCCGCCAGGCCGTGACCAACCTGCTCGACAATGCGCGGGAAGCCGGCGCATCCTATATCAACATGATGGTCAGCCGCGACAGCCAATGGCTGCATATCGCTGTGCGCGACAATGGACCGGGCTTCGATGCCGACATGCTGGCCGATGTCGGCAAACCCTATCGGTCCAGCAAGGGCAAGCAGGGCGGCGGCCTGGGCCTCTTTCTGGTCGTCAACGTGGTCCGCAAGCTGGGCGGACGGGTGGACGCCAGCAATGGCGCGGATGGCGGCGCGATGATCCTGCTGCGCCTGCCGCTCGCCACGCTGGCGCTAGAAGAGGAGATGGCCGGTGACGCCTGAACGGCAATTGCTGATCGTGGAGGATGACGAAGCGTTCGCCCGCACGCTCAAACGCTCCTTCGAACGGCGCGGCTACACCGTGCTGCTGGCCGACAGCCTGGAAACGGTGACGGCGGTGCTGGCCGACAACAAGCCGGGCTTTGCCGTGGTCGACCTGAAGCTCGGCCCGCAATCGGGCCTTGCCTGCGTCCAGGCGCTCCACGCCCATGATCCCGCCATGCTGATCGTAGTCCTCACAGGCTTCGCCAGCATCGCAACGGCGGTGGAGGCGATCAAGCTTGGCGCGACCAACTATCTCGCCAAACCATCCAACACCGACGATATCGAGGCCGCCTTCGCCCGCTCCGGCGGCAACCCCGCCGCCCCCCTCGCCCCCCGGCCGACATCGATCAAGACGCTGGAATGGGAACATATCCACGAGGTATTGAAGGACAGCGACTTCAACATCTCCGAAACCGCAAGGCGGCTGGGCATGCATCGCCGCACGCTGGCACGGAAACTGGCGAAGCGGCAGGTGGGCTGATTGTGGGGATTGGAGCGGGTGAAGGGAATCGAACCCTCGTCACTTGCTTGGGAAGCAAAAGCTCTACCATTGAGCTACACCCGCGTTGCACCCGCCCATGGCGCAAGCCATGGGCCGATGTCAACGGGGATCAGCCATAGGGCGCGTCGGCGTCGCGCGCCGGGATCGCGCCGCGATGGCGAATATTCCAGCCCGCCAGCCGATGCCCGGCCAGCGCCGCGTCGCGCGGATCGGCGCCTGCCAGTCGCGCATGCAGATAGCCGCCGTTAAACGCGTCCCCCGCCCCGCTCGAATCGATCACGTCGATATGGCTCGGGATCGCGACGATCTCGCCCGCCACCAGGCAGCCGTCGCCGCCCAGCTTCACGACCACTTCCTTGCCAGCCCCAGCGCCCCAGCGCGCGGCGGCATCCTGCGCGTCGTCGGCCTCACCCATCTCGACTTCGTCCGCCAGGGTCGGCAGGCCCATGTCGCTGACGGCGATTGCCCGGTCGCGCCAATGCCGCGCCGTCGCCGCGTCATCCCACAGCCGCGCGCGATAATTGCCATCGAAAGCGACCTTCCCGCCATTGGCGCGCACCTGCGCGCACAGGTCCAGCAAAGCTTCCCGCCCGGCATCGGGCAGGATCGCCAGCGTGATCAGCGAGAAATAGAGCAGGTCGGACTGGGCGGCCTGCGCCACCATCGCGGCGCTTTCCGGCAGGTCGAACATCCGCCGCGCCGCCGCCTCGCCGCGCCAATAATGGAAGCTGCGCTCGCCCGTCGCATCCGTCTCGATCGCATAGAGGCCGGGCAACCGGTCCTTCGCCGCGATGACCAGCGCCGTGTCCACGCCTTCGGCTTCCCATTGCGTCAGAAGTTGCGCGCTCATCGGATCGGCGCCCATGGCGCTGGCGAGGCGGACATGATCCCCGGCCCGCGCCAAATGGATCGCGGTATTGATGACGTCGCCGCCATAGCGCAGGTTCCAGCTATCGCCATCGCCGCGGCTCAATTCCAGCATCGCTTCGCCAATGACCGTGATCGTCGCCTTCGTCGTCATGCCTGCCCCATATCAGATGTCGTGGGCGTGGTGGGCAGAGCGGCGTTTCAAGTCAAGGCCTTGCCGATCAAGACGATGTCGCTGCCCCTTGGAACATTTGCCATCCAGCACCGTTTTGTCGATGGCAGGGGAAGCACCGTCCGCCGGCGCTGGATTCGGGGACATTATGATTAGCGCGGCCAATGATGAAATGGGCAACCGCTTCGAACTGCTGGTTCAAAGCGTGACCGATTACGCCATCTACATGCTTGATCCCCAAGGCGTGATCGTCAGCTGGAACGCAGGCGCGCGCCGTTTCAAGGGTTATAAGGCGGACGAGATTATCGGCCAGCATTTTTCGCGCTTCTATACTCCCGAAGATCAGGCAAACGGCATTCCGGCGATGGCGCTCCATACCGCCGAGCATCATGACCGGTTCGAAGCGGAAGGCTGGCGCGTTCGCAAGGACGGATCGCAATTTTGGGCCAATGTCGTCATCGACCCGATCCGCGCGCCAGACGGCAGCCTGCTCGGCTTTGCCAAGGTCACGCGCGACCTGACCGACCGCCGCGCCGCACAGGAAGCGCTGCGCACCAGCGAAGAGCGATTCCGCCTGCTGGTGCAGAGCGTGACCGACTATGCCATCTACATGCTCGATCCCGTCGGCACGGTGACCAGCTGGAATTTGGGCGCGGAACGGTTCAAGGGCTATCGGACCGAAGAGATATTAGGTCAGAATTTCTCCCGCTTCTACAGCGAGGAGGATCGCTTGGCGGGCCTCCCCTCCCGCGCATTGCATACCGCGCAAACGGTGGGTCGGTTCGAAGCGGAAGGTTGGCGCATCCGCAAGGACGGATCGCGTTTCTGGGCCAATGTCGTCATCGATCCGATCCGCACCCCTGACGGTCAGTTGCTCGGTTTCGCCAAGATCACCCGCGACCTGACCGAACGGCGCGATGCGCAGCGCGCGCTGGACGAAGCGCGCGACGCCATTATCCAGACGCAAAAGATGGACGCCATCGGCAAGCTGACCGGCGGCGTCGCCCATGATTTCAACAATTTGCTGGCGGTCATCGTCGGCAGCCTGGACCTGGCGCGGCAGCGCATGACGACCGGCGGCGACATCACCCGCTATCTGGACAATGCCATGACCGCGGCCGAGCGCGGCGCGACCCTGACGCAGCGGATGCTGGCCTTTGCGCGCAAGCAGGAACTGAAGCTGCAAAATGTCGATTGCATCGCGCTGGTGCAGGGCATGGCCGATCTGCTGGCGACGACGCTGGGCGCAGGCGCGGTCATCGAAACCCGCTTCCCATTGATCATCGGCGCAGCCCATGCCGACCCGTCCCAACTGGAACTGGCGCTGCTCAACCTGGCGGTCAACGCCCGCGACGCCATGCCGCATGGCGGGCGGATCATCATCGAAGCGGCAGAGACGATGGTGTCGCAGGACGAACGGCCGGACCTGTCTGCAGGCAGCTATATCCGCCTGTCCGTAATCGACGAAGGCGAAGGCATGGATGCCGAAACGCTGGATCGGGCGCGTGAGCCGTTCTTCACCACCAAGGGCGTCGGCAAGGGCACCGGGCTTGGCCTGTCGATGGTCCATGGTTTCGCCCAGCAATGTGGCGGGTCGCTGACGATCACCAGCGATCCGGGGCATGGCACGACCGTATCCCTATGGCTGCCCATGGCGCCGACGGATGCGGACACGCAGCATATCGTCGCCCTGGTGGAGGATCGTGACGATCCCGGCGTCCCGCTAGTCATCCTGGCAGTGGACGATGATGATCTCGTCCTGATGAACACGGCAGGCATGTTGGAGGATCTGGGTCATACCGTGTTCCAGGCGTCGTCCGGCGCGGACGCACTGCGACTGCTGGAGACAGGCAAGGTGGACCTGGTCGTCACCGACCATGCGATGCCGGGCATGACCGGGGCTGAACTGGCTGACGCGATCGAACAGACCCATCCCGGCCTGCCGGTGGTCATCATCACCGGTTTTGCCGAACTGCCGCCGCACGCCGCGCGGCTGATGCGGCTGGACAAACCGTTCAAACAGGCCGACCTCGCCCGCATCGTCGGCAGCGCCATCCGCACCGTGCCCATGACAGCGCCCATCACGGCCATCATAAAGGACGACCCGGCCACCTAGCGCCCATCATCGGGCTGCCGTCCAACGGGCCAGACGGACGATCATCCTGCTCTAAATATAGCAAAAGCGGCATTATCGTCGCTCTTTGCTTGCAACATCGGTGCAGTTCGCCAATGGGGTCCACATCCCATCCCAGCCTTGCAGGATCGCATGGACAGACCCACCGCACCGACGCCTACTTCGCATTTCTTCACGTCGTTGCGGACCCGGCTTCATTATCTCGACTGGGGCAACCCGTCCGCGCCGACGCTGATCCTGGTGCATGGCGGCTTCGACCATGGCCGCAGCTGGGACTGGACAGCGCGCGCGCTGTCGCGCGACTATCATGTCATCGCGCCCGATCTGCGCGGCCATGGCGACAGCGCCTGGTCGCCGGACGGCTCTTATATGATGGCCAATTTCGTTTATGATCTGGCGCAACTGGTCGACCTGCTCGACCGATCGCCGGTCACCATCGTGGGGCATTCGCTGGGTGGCGCGATCAGCCTGCGCTATGCGGGCCTGTTTCCCGACAAGCTGCGCAAGCTCGTCGCGATCGAAGGGCTGGGCCTGTCGCCCGACCGCCTGAAGGAACAGGCCGAGCAATCGACGCCCGACATCTGGCAGGACTGGATCGGATCGCGCCGCAACAGCGCCCGGCGCACGCCCCGCCGCTATCCCACGATCGAGGCCGCCATCGGCCGGATGCGCGAACGCAACGAGCATCTGACCGTCGAACAGGCGTTCCACCTCACCAGCCATGGCGTCAACCGCAACGAAGACGGCAGCTATGGCTGGAAATTCGATCCCTATCTCAAGGCCATGGCGCCCAATGCCGGGATGGATCAGGAACTGCCCGATTTCTGGAAGCGGATCACCTGCCCCACCCTGCTCTGCCTGGGTGAAGACAGTTGGGCGTCGAATCCGGCAAAGGACGGGCGCATGAACCATTTCGCCGACGCACGGATGGCGACCTTCGCCAATGCCGGCCATTGGTTGCACCACGACCAGTTCGACGCCTTCATCGCCGAACTGCGCGGCTTCCTACAGGGTGAAGCCAGCGACAGCCGCACGGTAGTCCGCCTTTAGCGTCGCTACGAAATCGGCGGTCGGCTGCACGCTGTCGATCGCGCCGATGCCCTGGCCGCATCCCCACACGTCGCGCCACGCCTTCTTGTCGCCGCCGGTCATCGACGCGAAATCCATGTCCTTGGCCTTGGGCAGGCTGTCCGGGTCCAGGCCCGACGCGACGATACTGGGGCGCAGATAATTGCCATGCACCCCGGTGAAGACGTCGGAATAGACGATGTCGGCGGCATGGCTGTCCACGATCATCTGCTTATAGGCCGGGTCGGCATTGGCCTCCGCCGTGGCGATAAAGGGCGACCCCATATAGGCCAGGTCCGCGCCCATCATGCGGGCGGCAGCGATGGCGCGTCCGGTGGCGATCGATCCCGACAGGGCGAGCGGCCCGTCGAACCAGCGGCGGATTTCCTGGATCAGCGCGAAGGGCGACAGCGTGCCAGCATGACCGCCCGCGCCCGCCGCGACGGCGATTAGCCCATCGGCGCCCTTCTCGATCGCCTTGTGTGCGAACCGGTCGTCGATGACGTCATGCAGGACGATGCCGCCATAGCTATGGATCGCCGCGTTGACATCCTCCCGCGCGCCAAGCGAGGTGATGACGATCGGTACCTTATACTGCACGCACAGCGCCAGATCCTCTTCCAGCCGCGCATTGGTGCGATGGACGATCAGGTTGACGGCGAAGGGCGCGTCGGCCTGCGTCAATTCCGCCTGCAATTGCTGCAACCATGTTTCGAACAGGCCCGACGGCCGCGCATTGAGCGATGGAAAGGAGCCGACGATCCCCGCCCGGCATTGCGCCATGACCAGCGACGGTTGCGAGATGATGAACATCGGCGACCCGATCAGCGGCAGCGACAGGCGGCCCTCCAGCAATGTCGGCAATGGCATGAACGACGTCCTTCCTCTCATTATGTCTTCTGGCGCTAACACCGCACGCTTCGCGTAAAAAGGCGAAAATTCATTGTGCCGATGGGCCTGTGGGGCCACGCTTTTCCGGCGATAGTCATAGCGCAGGAAGCCGTAGCGGCGGGGCTAATCCCCGCACATGGTTGGGAGCGAAGACGCAGGATATCGCACCCGCGGCAGGATGAAGATTTCCGCCCGCCTACCAGCAAGAGCGGACAGCCGCGTCATGCCTATGATTCGGCTTGCCAGTCCCTCAATCCCCAGACGCTATGGCCCGGTGTCCCCGCCCTCATCCGGCTGCGTCGGCGCGATCCGGGGCGGTGGCACGCCTTGCGGTGGAGCAGGTGCGCGCTGATCGACCGGCAGGCGGATCTGGTTGCCGCCGATATTCACCGTCATGCCGCCTTCGTCCACGCCCACGCCGACGTTACCGATGCCGGTTTCGACGGTCACATTGGCGATGGCGTTGACCAGGTCGGCGTCCTGCGTTTCTTCAGGCGCATCCTCGACCGGCTCGTTGATCGCCCCGCTCATGAAATTGCGCCAGATGCGCGCGGGCACGCCACCGCCCGCCGCGCCGCCGGGCAAGGGCGCATTATCGTCATTGCCGATCCACACCGCCGTCACCAGCCCGCCCGCATAGCCCACGAAGATGGCGTCGCGGCTGTCCTGCGTCGTGCCGGTCTTGCCGAAGGTGCTGGTGCGCAACGCTGCCGCGCTGCCGGTGCCGCGATTGGCGGCCGACGACAGCAGGTCGCGGATCATCTCCAGCTGATCGTCGCTGAAATGGCGCTGGCGCTGCATCAGTTTCTCGAACCAGCCCTGCTCCTCTGGTGGCAGGCCGTGCGCCAGCACCGGATAGGCGCCCGCCGCCACCGCCGCATAAGCTTCGGCCAGTTCGACCAGCGGAATTTCCGACGTGCCCAGCGCCAGGCTCAAATCCTCGGTCAGCGGCGCGGTGACGCCCAGATCGCGGGCAACCTTGATGACATTGTCGACGCCGACCTTCTGCGTCAGCCGCACCGCCGCGACATTGCTGGACGCGGCGAACGCCTGGCGCAGGGTGATGCGCCCGCGATATTTGCCGCTATGATTGGCGGGGCGATAGCTGCCGGTCGTGATCGGCGTGTCCTCGATCATATCGTCGGGCGTCATGCCTTCGCGGAAGGCGGCCAGATAGACGAACAGCTTGAAGGTCGATCCCGGCTGCCGCTTGGCCTGCACTGCGCGGTTGAAGCTGCTCTTCTCGTAATTCTTGCCGCCAACCATGGCGACGACGCTGCCGTCGGGCTTCATCGCCACCAGCGCGGCCTGCGCGCTACCCAGCGGGGCGCGCCGGATCGCCGCTTCGGCCAGCCGCTGGATACGCCAGTCGAGCGTCGTGTCGATCCGCTGCTCGCCATAGACCGCCCCGGCCCGATCGCGCGCCTGCGGCAGCACCCAATCGGCGAAATAGGTGCCGGTGGTGGCGTCGGGCGTGTCGTGCACGTTCAGCCGGGCGGGCGACAGCGCGTTGCGCTCCCCCTGGCTGATATAGCCCGCATCGACCATCGCCTGCGTCACCAGCGCGGCGCGGGTGCGCGCGCCTTTCAGGTTATTGGTGGGGGCAAGCCGCGACGGCGCCTTGAGCAATCCTGCCAGCATCGCCGCCTGCGGGATCGTCAGCCGTTCGGGCGACCGGTTGAAATAATGCAGCGCGGCGGCCCGCAGGCCATACACATTGTCGCCGAAATAGACGTTGGAGAGATATCTCTCCATGATCTGGTCCTTGGTCAGCCACGCTTCCAGCCATAGCGCAATCAGCGCCTCGCGCGCCTTGCGGCCGAAGGTGCGGTCGCTCGACAGGAACACGCCTTTCGCCAGCTGCTGGGTGATGGTGCTGCCCCCCTGCGACGCGCCATCGGACCAAAGATTATGCCAGGCCGCCCGCGCGATCCCGCGCGGATCGACACCCCAATGCGTCTGGAACCGGCGATCCTCGATCGCCATGAACGCCTGGGGCACATGGGCAGGCAGGTCCGCCATCGTCACCGGCTTGTCGATCACCGCCCCGCGCCGGGCAATCAAATGCCCGTCCGCCGACATCAGGCTGATGCTGGGTGGCGCGATGGGCTTTAACGATCGGGACAGGGGCGCGGTGACCGCCAGCCAGGCGATCAGGATCATCAGCACGGCCAGAGCCGCAGCGATCACCCATCCCGCAATTTGAAAGCGCCGACGCCATGGCGTGGGCGGCGCAAAAGCGCTGGGCGGACCGGCGCCAAATTCGCGCGGCGGCAGCGTGGCGGGATCGACAGGAGAAGGGTCGTTCATCGGTCCGCCCATACTGTATTATCCATATGATACAGTCAAGCCTGTCCCGTGGCGGGACAGCTGAAAATTCACGCCTTTGGGCAATGGTCTAAATGGTAAATTTTGCGTTAACCACCCATGATGCGAAACCGACCCCTTGTCCTCACCACCGAATCGGCCCGCCACCCTTTCCGCCAGCGGCTGCCCGCCCATGTGCTGCGCGTGATGGAGGATGCGCCCGGGCGCAAGAAGCGGATCACCGACGACGACAGCGACTGGAAGCTGTTCGGCCTCAGCTTCGCGGCCTTCTTCACGGCCTTCTACAGCTTCATCTTCTGAACGCCCGACCGCGCCAGCCTTGGCGCGGTTCAGTGGCAAATCGGGCCGTCGCACGCCTTGTGCAGCTTCCACGCCATTGCGGCGCAGGGCAGCGACAGGAAGGCGACCAGCAATAGCTGCATCACCACCGATACGCCCGCGATGCTGAGGCCAATGGCGCACAGCGACCCGATCACCATCGCGCCTGAATTGACGATATTATTGGCCGCCACCGTCCGCGCCGCTTCGCATTTCTCCACCGTCGTGGTGAGGAACGCATAGAGCGGCACGACGAACATGCCGCCGAACGTCGCCACCCCCAGCAGGCACAGCGATAGGGGAATCGCGAGCGGATGGGCCAGGAACCCGCCCAGCGAGAACATCTGCCCCTTGGGCGCGGGCATCCACAGATCGCAAACGATGTGGAACGCCACGATGCACAGGCCCATGCCGATCACCGAAGCCGGGGCATATTTGGCCGACACATGCCCATCGAGCAGCCGGTTGATCGCGACCGATCCAATCGCGATGCCGATCGAGAAAATGGCGAGGAACAGGCTGGCGACCGGCTTGTCTGCGGTCAGGACGTTCTTCACCAACGGCGGAAACTGGATGAACAGGATGGAGCCGACCGCCCAGAACAGGCTGATCGCCATGATCGCCAGAAACAGCCGACGGATATGCATCGTGCCCCGGACCAGCGCGATCGACGACCGGATGATATGGAAATCGATCGCCTGCGCCTGCAGCATCGACGGCGCGGGCGGCACTTTGCGCCCCGCGACATAGCCGATCAGCGCGGTGATGATGATGCCGACCGCCGCGACCTGCACCGGGATCACACCCGCCAAAATCGTGCCCGCCAGGATCGCGATATAGGTGCCCGCCTCGACCAGGCCGGTGCCGCCCAGCACTTCGTCATCATGCAGATGCTGCGGCAGGATCGCATATTTGATCGGACCGAAGAAGGTCGAATGGATGCCCATGGCGAACAAGGCGAGCAGCAACAGCGGAATCGCCACCGTATGGACCGCAATGTCGCTCCAGATCAGGCCCAGGCCCACCGCGCCCACGCCCATGATCAGGATTTCCGCCGCCTTCACCCAGCGGATGATCGCCGCCTTGTCCCGTTGATCGGCCAACTGCCCCGATACGGCGGACAGCAGGAAGAAGGGCAGAATGAAGATGCCGGTCGCCAGCGCGCTGAACCAGGTTTCCGACCGCTCGTCATTATACACCTGGTACACGACAAACAGCACCATCGCGTTCTTGAACAGATTGTCGTTGAACGCGCCGAGCAACTGGGTGACGAACAGCGGCAAAAAACGGCGCTTGTTCAAGAGCCTGAGAGAGGCTTGCATGGATAGGGGCGTCTTCTTTCCCGTGGGCGACCGGGGCGGGGTCTAGCGGTTGCCGGCGTCTATGTCCAATGGGTTGAGTGCCGCGACACAGCCCGGCTTGTGCGCCGCCCCGGACTGTGGCAGTTCGCGGCAATGCTGACCCTGCCCAATTTGTTGACCCTTTCGCGGATCGTGACGGTGCCGCTGCTGGTCGCCTTGCTGTGGCCGGGGGAAATGGGCGCACGCTGGACCACCGGCTATGCGCTGGCCTTCGCCCTCTACTGCCTGATGGGCGTGACCGATTATTTCGACGGCTATCTCGCCCGCGCGCAGGGCACCGTGTCGAAGCTGGGCGTGTTCCTTGATCCCATCGCCGACAAGATCATGGTCGGCGCCGTCATCCTGATGCTGGCCGCGACCCGCGATATCGCGGGCATCCATATCGCCGCCGCGATGATCATCCTGCTGCGGGAAATCGCGGTGTCGGGCCTGCGTGAATTTCTGGCCGGGATACAGGTATCGATGCCGGTATCGCGCCTGGCGAAATGGAAGACGACCTTTCAGATCATCGCGCTGGGCGCGCTGATCCTGGCAGGCGCAGTGCCGCATCTGGCCTTCGTCCAGACGGTTGGCATCTGGACGCTATGGGCCGCGGCGATCCTGACGCTGGTAACGGGCTGGGATTATTTGCGCGTCGGCGTCAGGCATATGGACTGACCGGCAATGGCGGCCCTGACCATCGTCTATTTCGCCTGGGTGCGCGAAGCCGTGGGCCATGACGAAGAGCAAGTGGATCGCCCTGCCCCCGGCACCACCATCGCCGATCTGGTGGCCGCCCTGGCCGCCCGCGGCGGCGGCTATGCGCAGGCGCTGGGCGATCCAACCCGGCTGCGCGCGGCGATCGACCAGCGTTTCGTACCCTTGGACAGCATGATCGGCGACGCGCGCGAGCTCGCCCTCTTCCCGCCCGTGACCGGCGGATGAAGCGCGTATCGATCCAGTCTGCGGATTTCGACGTCGGCGCTGAACTCGCCGCGCTGGAAGCGCTGGGCGGCGGCGGCGTCGCCAGCTTCACCGGCGTGGTGCGGGGCGAGGACGGCCTGATCGCGCTGGAACTGGAACATTATCCGGCGATGACGCAGGCGCAGGTAGAGCGGATCGTGGCGGAAGCGCTAAGTCGCTGGCCCCTGCTGGGCGTCAGCGTCATCCACCGCTTCGGGCGGCTGGAACCGGGCGCGCGCATCGTCTTCGTCGGTACCGCCTCGCGCCATCGCGCCGCTGCGTTGGAAAGCTGCGCCTTCCTGATCGACTGGATGAAGTCCGACGCACCCTTCTGGAAAAAAGCGCATTATGGCGATGGCGCCACCCAATGGGTGGAAGCGCGCACCGAAGACGAAGCCAAGGCGCAGAGCTGGCGCGCATAAACCCAAGTTATCGCCCTTGGATGCGTGTTCCCGCGCAGGCGGGAACCCAGTCCCCCCGTTTCAACTAACGCCCCGCCCCTTGCGGCAAACCCCCGGCACTCACTAAGCCGCTTCCGGCAACCGGCAACCGGCAACTCAACGCCGCGGCATCGCGCAATATGCCCGCCAACATATGAAATTCCTTCTCGCGCGGGCTGTTCTTGCGCCACACCAGCGCGATGTCGCGCCAGGCGCGTTCGGACTGCAACGGCCGCGCCACGATCCGCGTATGCTCCAATATCCCGCCCGCGATCGCCATTTCCGGGATCATCGTCATGCCCAGGCCATTGTCGACCATCTGGATCAGCGTGTGCAGCGACGTGCCCATCATCGTCGCGCTGGCGCGCAGATCCGGGCGGTTGCAGGCGGCCAGCGCATGGTCCTTCAGACAGTGGCCGTCCTCCAGCAGCAACAGCTTGCTTTCATCGATCATGTCCGGCCCGATCCATTCGGGCGGATCACGCGGCTCGTCATGCGGAAAGGCGATGTAGAGCCGGTCCTGGAACAATATCTCGCTGTCCAACTCCCCCATGGCGAAGGGCAGCGCCATCAGCACGCAATCGACATTGCCGTGCCGCAGCGATTCGATCGCAGCCTGCGTCACTTCCTCGCGCAGATAGAGTTTGAGTTCCGGGCGGTCGGCGCGCAGCCGGGGCAACAGCCGCGGCAGCAGGAAGGGCGCGATGGTGGGGATCACGCTCATCCGCAATTCGCCGGTCAATGGCTTGCCCGACGCTTCAGCGATCGCGGCCAGTTCCTCCGCCTCGCGCAGCACGCGATGCGCCTTGTCCACGATACGATCGCCCAAAGCGGTGAAGCGGACCACCCGCCGCGTGCGCTCCACCAGCGTGATGCCGATCAGCGACTCCAGTTCGCGTATGCCCGCCGACAGGGTCGATTGAGTCACGAAACAACTGTCGGCCGCCTTGCCGAAATGCCCCTGCTCCTTGAGCGCCACCAGATATTGCAGCTGCTTCAACGTAGGCAGATAACTGGACATTCATCGGCTTCCTCGATCAGAAAGCCGAATATAAGCAGCTCAACCGATAAATCCAAGATATCGGCCGATGCCATAGAGCGACGTGATGGTCAGGATCACGCCCACGGCCGAAAAAAGGATGCGCGGCGCGATCCGGCGTGCCAGCATCGCCCCGAACGGCGCGGCGATCACGCCGCCGATCAGCAGGCCCAGCGTGTAGGTGGTGAAGGCTTCCCAGCCCAGATGGATGAGGAAGGTCAGGCTGATCGACAGGGTCAGGATGAATTCGACAGTATTGACCGTCCCGATCGTATGGCGCGGGCTGGACCCTTGCAGCAACAGGTTCGACGTCACGATCGGCCCCCAGCCGCCGCCGCCGCTGGCATCCATGAAGCCGCCGATCAGGCCCAGCGGCCCGACCCATTTGGGATCGCGCGGCTTGGGCGGCAGGTGAAAGCCGCGCCAGATCAGATAGAAACCGATCGACGCCAGATAGGCCAGGACGAAGGGCTTGATCACCGCCCCATCGATGTTCGACAGGAAATAGGCGCCGCTGACCCCGCCGATGACGCCGGGGATGATGAGGCGCGCGAATAGCCTCCAATCGACATTGCGATGCAGGATATGGCTGATCGCCGACACGCCGGTGGTGAAGGTTTCGGCGACATGCACGCTGGCCGACGCACGGCTAGGCGGCACGCCCAGCGTGAGCAGCAGCGTGCTGGATATGACGCCATAGGCCATGCCCAGCGCACCATCAATGATCTGCGCACCAAAGCCGACCAGGATAAACGGCAGGATTTCGCCGAAATTGGCGATTAACATGTCGATCATCCGTCACCCTTCATCGAATTGTCTATCGCCATGATTGGAATATATCCTCCGGCCAAGCAAGTTTCTGTTTACGCCCACGAAGCCCTTATTATTGCACAGTCTGGAAAATTCGCCCTGTTTCGCTTATATGACGCGACAGGCAATATATTGGCAGAAGTGATCAGGGACGTCTGGATGGTGCGCAGCCTCATTTCCTATCTGGATTCGATCAAGTCCCGCGACCCCGCGCCCCGGTCCCGCGCGGAAATCCTGCTTTACCCCGGCGTCTGGTCGCTGGCCTTTCATCGCATCGCCCATCGCCTCTATCGCGCCGACCTGTTTTTCCTGGCGCGCGCGGTCAATCACCTGTCGCGCTTCCTGACCGGCAACGACATCCATCCCGGCGCGAAGATCGGCAGGCATTTCTTCATCGACCATGGCTTTACCGTGATAGGCGAGACGGCCGAGATCGGCGACGACGTCACGCTGTACCAGAATGTCACGCTGGGCGGCACCGATCCTGCCAACGGCATCGCGGGCAAGCGGCACCCGACCCTGGAAAACGGCGTCATCGTAGGGTCGGGCGCGCAGGTGCTGGGACCGATCACCGTGGGCGCCCGCGCGCGCGTAGGGGCCAATGCCGTGGTGACCAAGAATGTGGCCGAAGGCGCGACCATGGTCGGCATCCCCGCCCGCGCGATGCTGGTGGATGTCACCGCCTATCAGCGTGACTTCATGCCCTATGGCACGCCCTGTTCGGATTGCCCCGACCCGGAAAAGCAGAAACTGGAAGCGCTCCAGTGCGAGGTCGAGCAGTTGCAGAAGCGGATTGCGGCGCTGATGGCCGAACCGCCTGCGGTTGTGGTGCCCGGCGAAGATGTGCCCTTGTTCAAGGAACGTGGCCGGGCCTGATGACGAACGTAACGCCGTTTCCCCATCCAGGAACCGGACCGAAAGGGGCGCAGGTCGGGTTCGAGCGGCTGGAATTGCAGCGGATCATGGACCTGTACGGCCGCATGGTGTCGGCGGGCCATTGGCGCGACTATGCCATGGACATGGGACAGGACGCCGCCATCTTCAGCGCTTTCCGCCGCTCCGCCGAACGCCCCGAATATCGGATAGAAAAACGCCCCGCCCTGCGCCATCGCCAGGGCATGTGGGCGCTGGTCGGCGAAGGCGGCCAGATCCTGAAGCGCGGCCAGGATCTGCAAGGCGTCCTCGCCCCCGTCGAACGCAAGCTGCTGCGGATCGTGGAAGATTAGCGAACAGGGACTTTAGGTCCATCTAATATCAAGCCGCATTGACCAGAATTTATGACACGTTCCCCGGCGAAAGCCGGGGTCCAGTTCTAAGCTCTGGACTGGACCCCGGCGTTCGCCAGGGAACGCCATTAACGTTCCGATGCGCTACGATCATCGCGCTTTGACACAACGTCATCAATGCTTAGCGAACAGGCGCAATTCGTGACCCCCGCCCCCCTCCAAAAAGAAAAGGCCCCCGCAACGCGGAGGCCTCGCCTTCTATCGCTTGATCGCAAAACCGATCACATATGGATCGGCTTGCCCGTCACGGCCATAGCCGCTTCCTTGACCGCTTCGCTATGCGTCGGGTGCGCGTGGCAGGTATAGGCGATGTCCTCGCTCGATGCGCCGAATTCCATCGCCTGCGCGGCCTGCGCGATCATCGTGCCGGCGGGCACCGCAATGATCCACACGCCCAGCACTTTGTCGGTGTCGGCGTCGGCGATGATCTTCACGAAACCGTCCGGCTCGTGATTGGTTTTGGCGCGGCTGTTCGCCATCATCGGGAATTTGCCGACCTTGATCGCGCCCTTTTCCTTGGCTTGCTCTTCGGTCAGGCCCACGCCCGCGATTTCGGGCTTGGTATAGACGACCGACGGGATGACCGCGTGATTCACGATGCCGGTCAGGCCTGCGATATTCTCTGCGACCGCGATGCCTTCGTCTTCCGCCTTGTGCGCCAGCATCGGGCCGGGGATGACATCGCCGATCGCCCACACGCCGGGCACCTTCGTGCCGAATTCATGGTCGGTTTCGATCTGGCCGCGCTGGTTCAGTTCCAGCCCGATCTTGTCGAGGCCCAGGCCTTCGGTATTGGGGCGACGGCCGATCGACACGAGCACCACATCGGCCTCGATCTTTTCCGCGTCGCCACCGGCGGCCGGTTCGACGGTCAGGGTCACGCCCTTCTTGCCGACTTCCGCGCCCGTCACCTTGGTGCCCAGGCGATATTCGAAGCCCTGCTTCTTGAAAATCTTGTTGGCTTCCTTGCGGACTTCGCCGTCCATGCCAGGCAGGATTTGGTCGAGATATTCGACCACGGTGACCTTTGCGCCCAGGCGCTTCCACACGCTGCCCAGTTCCAGGCCGATGACCCCGCCGCCAACGACGACCAGGTGGCCAGGCACCTTGTCCAGTTCCAGCGCGCCCGTCGAATCGACGATCTTGCCGCCCGCATTATCGACTGCGACGCCGGGCAGCGGCGCAACCGACGATCCGGTCGCGATGACGATATTCTTCGCCGTCACCTTTTCGCCGTTCACCTCGACGCTGTTCGCGCCGGTGAAGCTGGCGCGACCTTTCAGCCAGGTGACCTTGTTCTTCTTGAACAGAAACTCGATGCCGCCGGTCAGACCCTTGACCGCGTCGATGCGCTGGCCCTGCATGGTGGACAGGTCCAGGCTCATCTTGTCGATCTTGACGCCCAGCTTGGCGAGCGTGCCGTTGGCCGCTTCGTCGAACAGTTCGGACGCGTGCAGCATCGCCTTGGACGGGATACAGCCGACATTAAGGCACGTGCCGCCCAGCGTTTCACGGCTTTCGGCACAGGCGGTCTTAAGGCCCAGCTGCGCCGCACGGATCGCAGCGACATAGCCACCGGGACCCGAACCGATCACCAGAACGTCATAATCGAAGTCACTCATTTCACGATTCTCCCACGCGGCCCAGCTTCGTCAGATTGCAGCCAGTGCCACGGCATTCCGCCAGACGGTCGGAAAGAAATTGGATACGGCCACGCGTCGTGCTGAGCGCGCAGTCGATATTGACGGCGTTCGAATTGCCTTCGCTGCGATAGCATTGCTGGTCGCGCTGCGCGATCCAGCCACGCTGGCCATCGCGCAAGACCTGCTTCTGCGCCGGATTCAACAGCTTCATCAGCGCCACATAATTATCGTTCAGCTGACGATCCAGGTCCATATAGACCTTGGCGAAGCAATAGACATTGTCGAAGCCGTTCCGGGGCGCATCGCAATTGGCGGCATAGGCGGAGGCGGGCAGCAGAAACGCAATCGCAACGGCAATTCCAAATTTTCTCATTCCGTCCTCCATCCTATGCCAGGCTATATCACTGTTATTACAGATCGATCAGCAGACGGGTAGGATCTTCGATCGCATTCTTGACTGCGACCAGGAAGGTCACCGCCTCGCGACCATCGACCATGCGATGATCGTAGCTGAGCGCCAGATACATCATCGGACGCGCCACGATCTGGCCGTTACGGACGACCGGACGCTCCTCGATACGGTGCAGGCCCAGGACCGCCGACTGGGGCGGGTTGATGATCGGGCTGGACAGCAACGATCCGAACACGCCGCCGTTGGAGATGGTGAAGGTGCCGCCCTTCATATCTTCCATCGTCAGCTTGCCTTCCTTGGCCTTCTTGCCAAAGCCGCCGATCGTCTTTTCGATGTCCGCAACGCTCAGCGCTTCGGCATTGCGGATGACCGGCACGACCAGACCGGTCGGGGCCGATACCGCGACCGAGATGTCGCAGAAGTCGTTATAGACGATCTCGTCGCCTTCGATCTGCGCGTTGACGCCCGGAATGTCGCGCAGCGCCATGCAGACGGCCTTCGTGAAGAAGCCCATGAAGCCCAGACGGACGCCATGCTTCTTCTCGAACAGATCCTTATATTTCGCGCGCGCCTCGATGATGTTGGTCATGTCGACGTCGTTATAGGTCGTCAGCAGCGCGGCGGTGTTCTGCGCTTCCTTCAGACGCTTGGCGACCGTCTGGCGCAGGCGAGTCATCTTGACGCGTTCCTGCTTGCGGCTTGGGCCAGCGGCAGGCGCATCCTCGGCGGCAGGCGCGGCGGCAGCCGCACCGGCGGCAGCCTTGGCCGTACCGGCAGCTGCAGCGGCGGTCACGTCGTCCTTGGTCAGGCGGCCATCCTTGCCGGTGCCCTTGATCTTGCTCGGGTCCAGGCCATGTTCCAGCACCAGGCGGCGGACCGCAGGCGACAGGGTCAGGTTGCCACCCTCGTCATCGTCCGATGCGGCAGGCGCGGGCGTGGAAGCGGCGGGCGCAGGCGCAGCCGCTTCGGCCTTGGCCGCAGGCGCAGCAGCAGCGGGAGCCGGAGCGGGCGACGCGGCGGCCGAACCACCTTCGTTCACATAAGCCAGCAGCGCGCCGACCTCGACCGTGTCGCCTTCCTTGGCGATGATGTCGCCCATGACGCCGGCGACGGTCGACGGCACATCGACCGCGACCTTGTCGGTTTCAAGGCTGACGATCGGCTCGTCGACCTTGACGGCCTCACCCGGCTTCTTGAGCCACTGGCCCACGGTTGCTTCGGTAACGGATTTGCCCAGTGTCGGGACTTTGACTTCGGTAGCCATGAGCTTGATCAGCCTTTCTTCTGGCGACGGATTTCTTCACGGACGCTGTGACCCAGCGCATCGGCGACGAGGGCGCCCTGTTCGGACACATGACGCGACGCCAGACCCGTAGCGGGCGAGGCGGACGCCTTGCGACCGGCATAGCGGGCGCGCTTCGGCGCCTTGCCAGCCTTTGCCAGGGCTTCTTCGATATAGGGTTCGACAAAGAACCACGCGCCATTGTTGCGCGGTTCTTCCTGACACCAGACGACGTCGTCCAGATCGGTCATGCGCGCGATGCGATCGGCCAGGGCGTCGGTCGCGAACGGGTAGATCTGTTCCATGCGGACGATCTGCACGTCGCTGTCGCCAGCCGCGTCGCGGGCGTCCATCAGGTCGTAGAACACCTTGCCCGAACACAGGATCAGGCGCTTGGTTTCCTTGTCCGCGGCCCCATTGGGGTCCGACAGGATGCGCTTGAACTGGGTTTCGCCCAGGAAATCCTCGGCCTTGCTGACCGCACTCTTGTGCCGCAGCAGCGACTTGGGCGCCATGATGATCAGCGGCTTGCGGAAGGGCCGCAACATCTGGCGACGCAGCGCATGGAAATAATTGGCCGGGGTCGTGATGTTGGCGACCTGGATATTGCCTTCCGCGCACAGTTGCAGGAAGCGTTCCAGACGGGCCGAACTATGCTCCGGACCCTGCCCCTCATAGCCGTGCGGCAACAGGCAGACGAGGCCGTTGGAGCGCAGCCACTTGGTTTCGGACGAAGCGATATACTGGTCGAAGATGATCTGCGCGCCGTTGGCGAAATCGCCGAATTGCGCTTCCCAGATCACCAGGCTCTTGGGGTCCGCCAGGGCATAGCCATATTCGAAGCCCAGCACGCCATATTCCGACAGCGGGCTGTCGAGAACTTCCAGACGGCCATGCGGCACGGTGGACAGCGGGATATATTTATTCTCGCTGTCCTGATCGGTCCACACGGCATGACGCTGGCTGAACGTGCCGCGACCGGAGTCCTGACCCGACAGGCGCACGCCATAGCCTTCCGACAGGAGCGAGCCGAAGGCCAAAGCTTCCCCGGTCGCCCAGTCGAAATTCTCGCCGGACTTGAACATCTCGGCCTTGGCGTCCAGCACGCGCCTCAGCGTCTTGTGGACGTTCAGCCCTTCGGGAACGGTGGTCAGCGTCTTGCCCAGGCTGTCGAACAGCTTGGTGCTGATCGCGGACTCTACGCTTTGGCGCGCCGTCTCGTAATCGGCGGGCTTGTGCAGGCCGGACCAGCGACCGGCGAACCAGTCGGCCTTGTTCGACTTGTAGCTCTTCGACGCTTCGAACTCGTCTTCCAGATGGGCGACGAAACCGTCGGTCGATTCGGCGATGAAGGCATCGTCCACGACGCCTTCGGCCTTCAGGCGCGCCGCATAGACGTCGCTGACCGGCGGATGCTGGCGGATTTCCTTGTACATCAGCGGCTGGGTAAAGCCCGGCTCGTCGCCTTCATTATGACCGAAGCGGCGATAACACCACATGTCGATCACGATGTCGCGATGGAACTCCTGGCGATATTCCATCGCGAGCTTGCACGCGAAGGTCACGGCTTCGGGATCGTCGCCATTGACGTGCAGGATCGGCGCCTGGACGCCCTTCGCCACGTCGGAAGGATAGGGCGAGCCGCGCGAGAATTGCGGGCTGGTGGTAAAGCCGATCTGATTGTTGATGATGAAATGGACGCAGCCGCCGGTATTGTAGCCATGGACGCCCGAGAAGCCGAGGCATTCCCAGACGATGCCCTGCCCCGCAAACGCCGCGTCGCCATGGATCAGCACGGGCAATACCTGCTCATGCTTGCCCAGATCGTCGCGGAAGGTCTGCTGCGCGCGCACCTTGCCCAGCACCACCGGATCGACGGTTTCAAGGTGCGACGGGTTGGGGACCAGCGACATGTGGACCTTGACGCCGTCGAACTCACGGTCGGTCGAGGTGCCCAGATGATATTTCACGTCGCCCGAACCGCCGACATCTTCGGGATTGGCGGTGCCGCCCGAAAATTCGTGGAAGATGACGCGGAAGCCCTTGGCCATCACATTGGCGAGCACGTTCAGGCGGCCGCGATGGGCCATGCCGAACACGATTTCGCGCACGCCCGACTGGCCGCCATATTTGATGACCGCTTCCAGCGCGGGGATCATGGACTCGCCACCGTCCAGGCCGAAACGCTTGGTGCCGACATATTTGCGGCCCAGGAACTTTTCATATTGCTCGCCCTGGATGACCTTGGCCAGGATCGCCTTCTTGCCCTCGGGCGTGAAGATGATTTCCTTGTCCTTGCCTTCCAGACGCTCCTGCAGGAAGCGGCGCTCCTCCACGTCGGCGATGTGCATATATTCCAGGCCGACATGGCCGCAATAATTGGCGCGCAGGATCGCGACGATCTCCGCCACGGTGGCATATTGCAGGCCCAGCGTGCCGCCCAGATAGATCTTCTTGGCCGGGTCGGTGAGGCCATGATATTCGGGCGTGAGGTCGGCTGGCAGGTCACGCTTCGCCAGGCCCAGCGGATCGAGATCAGCGGCCAGATGCCCGCGCACGCGATAGGTGCGGATCAGCATCTGCGCGCGGATGGCGTCGTCTGCGGCGGCGACGGCATCGCTGTCCGACACGGCCTTGCCCGCTGACTTGGCCGCGGCCTTCACGGCGACCTGCATCTGCGTGGGGTCCATCGCCCCGGTCAGATCGTCGGTGTCGCTCAGCGGCCAGTTGTCGCGCTGCCAGCTAGGGCCGCGCTCTGTCTCGAATTCCTGGTTCTCGTAACCCATCATCTTGTCCATGTCCCAGCCGCGTGCAGTCGCGGAGCGGGAAAATCAGCGGCCGGGGTGCAGCCCGGCCGCCCGTATATGTAGGAGTTATTTTACCCCTTCAAGACCTCGACCAAAGTCGAACCCAGTTCGGACGGGCTGGCGGCAACCTTGATGCCGGCCGCTTCCATCGCCGCGATCTTGCTTTCCGCGTCGCCCTTGCCGCCCGACACGATCGCGCCGGCATGGCCCATGCGACGACCCGGAGGCGCCGTGCGACCGGCGATGAAGCCGGCCATCGGCTTCTTGCGGCCCTTCTTGGCCTCGTCGATCAGGAACTGGGCGGCCTGTTCTTCCGCGTCGCCGCCGATTTCACCGATCATGATGATCGATTCGGTGGCGTCGTCGGCTAGGAACAGTTCCAGCACATCGATGAAGTTGGTGCCGTTGACCGGATCGCCGCCGATGCCGACCGCGGTGGTCTGGCCCAGGCCTGCATTGGTGGTCTGGAACACGGCTTCATAGGTCAGCGTGCCCGAGCGCGACACGACGCCGACGCTGCCCTTGGAGAAGATAGAACCGGGCATGATGCCGATCTTGCATTCGCCGGGCGTCAGGACGCCGGGGCAGTTCGGGCCGATCAGGCGCGACTTGCTGCCCGACAGGGCGCGCTTCACGCGGACCATGTCCAGGACGGGGATGCCTTCGGTGATCGCGACGATCAGCGGGATTTCCGCGTCGATCGCTTCCAGGATCGAATCGGCCGCGAATGGCGGCGGCACGTAGATGACCGACGCATCAGCGCCGGTCTTGCTCTTGGCTTCCGCGACCGTGTCGAACATGGGCAGGCCGATATGGGTCTGGCCGCCCTTGCCCGGCGTCACGCCGCCGACCATCTGGCTACCATAGGCCAGCGCCTGTTCGGTATGGAAGGTGCCGGTGGCACCGGTCATGCCTTGCGTGATGACCTTGGTGTTCTTGTTAATGAGGATCGACATATATCTTCCGGTCCTTTGCGTTCCCCGGCGAAGGCCGGGGTCCAGTGGCTACATCAGCGACAAGTAGAGGTCGTCCCATTGTGGATTGACCGCTTCGATTTCTCGAAGTTTCCAGGCCCGTCGCCACTCTTTCATCTGCAATTCCCGACGCCTGGCTTCATCCAGATCGTCAAAGGCCTGAAACCAGACCAGATATTTGCATCCATATTTCTTGGTGAACCCGTCGATCAACCCGTTTCGATGCTGATAGACCCGCTGCACCAGATCGCTGGTTACGCCGATATACAAGGTGCCGTTGCGTTGGCTGGCCATGATATAAACGTAACCGGCTTTGTTCATCCAGCCTCCTGTTCCCCGGCGAAGGCCGGGGTCCAGTTTGGACCGCAGGACTGGACCCCGGCCTTCGCCGGGGAACAGTCATATGTCGGCCTCACGCCAGCGAAGGATCGATGCCCTTGCACGCTTCCAGCAGCTCCTTCACCGCGTCGACCGACACCTGCAGGTTGGCCTTGGCTTCGTCGTTCAGCGCGATCTCGATGATCTGCTCGACGCCATCCTTGCCGATGATGACCGGCACGCCGACATAAAGATTGTCGACGCCATATTGGCCGGTCAGGTTGGCGGCGCAGGGCAGCAGGCGCTTCTTGTCGCCCAGATAGGCTTCGGCCATGGCGATCGCGCTGGTGGCGGGCGCATAGAAGGCCGAACCGGTCTTGAGCAGCGCGACGATCTCGCCGCCGCCCGAACGGGTGCGCGCGACGATGGCGTCGATGCGCTCCTGCGTGGAACGGCCCTGCTTGATGAGGTCCGGGACGGGGATGCCCGCGACGGTCGAATATTCGATGACCGGGACCATCGTGTCGCCATGACCGCCCAGGACGAAGCTGGTGACGTCCTTGGCCGACACGTCGAATTCTTCCGCCAGGAAATGGTTGAAGCGCGAGCTGTCCAGCACGCCCGCCATACCGACGACCTTGTTGTGCGGCAGGCCCGAAAATTCGCGCAGCGCCCACACCATCGCGTCCAGCGGGTTGGTGATGCAGATGACGAACGCGTCGGGCGCATTGGCGGCAATGCCCTCGCCCACGGCCTTCATGACCTTGAGGTTGATGCCCAGCAGGTCGTCGCGGCTCATGCCCGGCTTGCGCGCGACACCGGCGGTGACGATGATGACGTCCGCGCCAGCGATGTCGGCATAGTCGTTCGAACCGCTGATCTTGGCGTCGAACCCTTCGACCGATGCGCACTGCGACAGGTCGAGCGCCTTGCCCTGGGGTACGCCTTCTGCAACGTCGAACAGGACGATGTCGCCCAGTCCCTTGATCGCCGCCAGGTGCGCCAATGTGCCGCCAATATTGCCAGCGCCAATCAGCGCAATCTTCTTACGGGCCATATGCAATCATCCTCCAAGTCATGACTACTGGAATTGCTGGTCCGCCTACGCCCTTCGGACGGGGGTTTCAACCTGCCAAAAGCCCCAAGTCCAAATTATCTTTGCAATTCATTCGCAATTGCATTACCGCAAGTTCACAGCCTGTCGCTCTGGACTCCTACCCTGGTCCAGCAGCCTTCCCTGCAGCGCTATCCTGCCGGGTGCCGTCTCTCATGACGGCACCCGGCCTGTTTCCCAGCTTAAGATTGCGTCCTGATGAACGACGGCCGCGCCATCGGACGGGCGGATTCCGGCAGGCGATGAACTGTGCTTGTGACGCCCGATCGATACAGATCCGAGGACGGGATCAAGTTCCCGCCCAAGCGGCAAAACGCCCGCTATTTCGGCCCATGCCCCAGCGCGAGATAGTCGTCCGACTGCATTTCCATCAGCCGCGATGCGGTCCGCTCGAACTCGAATGCGCCGTCGCCTTCGGGATACAAGCGCGCAGGCGCGGCATCGGCCGACGCCAGCAACTTGACCTTATATTCGTACAGCGAATTGATCAGCGTCACGAAACGCGCCGCCTCGTTGCGGTTTTCCGGCCCCAGCACCGGAATGCCCACGATGATGACCGTATGATATTTGCGCGCGATCGCCAGATAGTCCGGCGCGCCCCGCGCTTCGGCGCAGAGCCGCTTGAAGGAAAACACCGCGACGCCCTTCAGGCTCTTGGGCACATGCAGCGTGCGGCCGCCCTGAACCGGAATATCCTCCGACGGCACATGGGCGCGGTCGGACGGGGGATAGTCCGTCAACCGGAAGAAGGCAGTGCTGAGCGCCTGCGTCGCTTCCTCGCCATTGGGGCAATGCCACAAAGTCGCGTCGCCCAACCGGTCGCGCCGATAATCGACCGGACCATTGAGCGTCATCACGTCCAGCTTCACCTTGATCAGGTCGATGAACGGCAGGAAAAGCTGACGATTGAGGCCGTTCTTATACAGTTCGTCGGGCTCGCGGTTGGACGTGGTGACGATCGTCACCCGCTTTTCCAATAATCCCGTAAACAGCCGCGACATGATCGCCGCGTCGGCCATATTATTGACGACCATCTCGTCGAAACACAGCAGCCGCGCTTCGTCGGCGATCGAATCCACCACCGGCGGGATCGGATCGCCCGTCTCGGACTTGCGCGCCTGCGCCAGCCGGGCATGGACGTCGAGCATGAATTCGTGGAAATGCGCCCGCGTCTTGCGCTGAATGTGCACCGTGTCGAAGAACAGGTCCATCAGCATCGATTTGCCGCGCCCGACCCCGCCCCACATATAGAGGCCGCGCGGCGGCTCCGGCGCCTTGCGCAACAATTTCCACAGCGTCGATCCGCGCGCCGGCGCCGCTTCCAATTCCCGCTGCAACGCATCGAGTCGCTCGGCCGCCGCCCGCTGGTCCGGATCGGGCCGCAATTCCCCCGCCTTCACCAGTGCATCATAGCGGGAAAGGACGCTGGTCACTTGGGGCTGGGCGCCTTGCGAACCGTGGCGGTCGATGCCGCGACCGGCTGCCCCTCCTGCGTCAGGATCATGCGCAGGAACAGCAGCCGCCCGGTCTCGCGCAGCAACTCGACCTCCGCGACCAGGTCCGGCCCGACCCGGCCCGCGCCCAGATATTGCATCGACAGGTCGATGGTGACGCCGTTGATCTGGTCCTTATGCCCCATCGCCCACAGCCCGCCGAAATAGGCATGGTCGGCAAAGGCAGCGAGGAACCCGCCATGCAGCGTATCGAGCCGGTTGCGATGGCTGGATCGCGTTTCCAGCGCGACCAGCGCCTTGCCCGGCGCGTCGCTGCGCATATAGCCGCGGCCGATCGCCTGCAGGAACGTATCGGGATGCGGGTCGGACCATGCGGCCCAGCCCGCCCATTTCCCATCGGGCAGCGCCGTGCCGCCCGCTATGCCGTCGCTCGTCAACTTACAGCTGCCGTTCGACCATCATCTTCTTGGTTTCCGCGATCGCCTTGGCCGGGGACAGACCCTTGGGGCAGACATTCGCGCAGTTCATGATGGTGTGGCAGCGGTACAGGCGGAACGGATCTTCCAGTTCGTCCAGACGCTCGCCGGTATATTCGTCGCGGCTGTCCGCCAGCCAGCGATAGGCCTGCAGCAGGATCGCCGGACCCAGGAACTTGTCGCTGTTCCACCAATAGGATGGGCAGCTGGTCGAGCAGCAGGCGCACAGGATGCACTCATACAGCCCGTCCAGCTTCTCACGGTCGGCGGGCGACTGCAGCCGCTCCTTGCCCGAAGGCGGCGGCGACACGGTCTTGAGCCAAGGCTGGATCGAATTATACTGGGCGTAGAAATGGGTGAAATCAGGCACCAGATCCTTGATCACGTCCATATGCGGCAACGGCGTGATGCGCACATCCTTGCCCGAACATTCGTCGATCGCGGTGGTGCAAGCGAGGCCGTTCTTGCCGTTCATGTTCATCGAACAAGAACCGCAAATGCCTTCGCGGCACGAGCGGCGGAAGGTCAGCGTGGGATCATATTCATTCTTGATCTTCAGCAGCGCGTCCAGAACCATCGGGCCGCAGCTGTCCAGGTCGATCTCGAACGTGTCGTAGCGCGGGTTCTGCCCGGAATTGGGATCGTAACGATAGACTTTGAAGCTGCGGACGTTGGTCGCCCCCGCAGGCGCCGGGTGGGTAACACCCTTGCCGCTGATCTTGCTATTCTTGGGCAACGCAAATTCGGCCATCGCTCGTCGAGCCTCTCAGGGATGTCTGCTGGTTGCCGCCCGCATAACAAAAAATGCGCAAAGGTCCAGCGCCTAGACCATGTTTCTGCCCCTAAGACCCTTGTTGCAAACGGCTTGCAGATCACAGGCCGCCCGGCTTGCTTCCTGCGCAGGGCTGACTTGCTTCCTGCTCAGGGATTGTTACGGGGCGATTGACGACGCGGATCGTTATAGTGCTGCATCCGTCTGCCCGTCCACCAGCGGACGGGGTTCGGGCGCCGTGGAGGGCAAGCCGATGTCGCGATCTTATCAACGGGAAACCGCCTTTCTTGCCCACTGACATCGCCTTCCTGGCCATTGCCGAAGCGCAGCAGCTCTATCACTGGCTGCCCGCCGCGCTGGAACTGTCGCGGCGGCCCGACGTGCGGGTCAGTATATTGTCGCCTTCCGACGCGATCCTGGCGCTGGTCGCCAGCTACGATCCGCAAGGCCGTCTGACGCCTGTCCGCCTGCGCCGCCCCTCGTCCCGTCCCGATTCGCTGTTCCGCCAGCCATCCCGCCTCGCAACGCTGCTGCTCAACTATGCCACCATCGCCCGCTTCCCGACGCTGGTGACGACCGAGATCAGCAGCGCCTGGCTGCGCCGCGTGCCCGGCTTTGCCTCCCGCCTCATCCTCATCAAACATGGCGCGGGCGACAGAGAGGGTGGCTACAAGAAACGCCATGCCGATTTCGACCTGACGCTGGTCGCGGGCGAAAAGGACCGCCGCCGCATGATCGATCGCGGCTTGTCCTCGCCGGACACGGTCGCGGTCGGCGGCTATCCCAAGTTCGAACTGAAATCGCCACGCCAGCGCTATTTCTACAATGACGATCCGGTGCTGCTCTATAATCCCCATTTCGATCCCACGCTGTCCTCCTGGGTCAGGCACGGACCGCGGATGCTCGGCGCGCTGGAATCGCTTGTCGGCTGGAACGTCATCATCGCTCCGCATACCAAGCTGGCGCGCGCCGCCTTGCCGATCGTCAGCCACGCGCCGCATATCCGCATCGACATGGGCAGCCGCCATTCGATCGACATGAGCTATACGATGAGCGCGGACGTCTATCTTGGCGACGTGTCGAGCCAAGTCTATGAATTTCTGCTCCACCCCCGCCCCTGCATCTTCCTCAACCTCGACCATCGTGACGGTTCGGGGAGGCCTTCGCCCATTGGCGGCTGGGCCAGGTGATCGACAGCGCCGACGCCCTGCCCGCCGCGCTTGACCGCGCGAACGACTTGCAACCCGGCTTCGTTGCTGCGCAGGAAGCGGCGATGCAGCAATCGATCGACCTGTCCCCGGTCCCCGCCTCCCAGCGTCAGGCCGACCTCATCCTGAATTTCGCCCAAACGCCCCATTCCGCGAAGAGCTGAACGCATGAGCCAGACCCTCACCACCGCCCTTGGCCCCGCCCGCCTGCTGGGCGATAACAAAACGCCGATCTGGGGCATGACCAATGCCGAACGCACCCGCCGCATGGCGCAGAGTGCGGCCAAGACCGGCAGCACGCTGGCGCCGGGGCACGAACTCCTCTCCAACCTGGCCTATGCGTTCGATCCGCTACTGCTGCGGCTGGTTCTGGAAACGCCCGGCACGCTGTTCGCTTGGGGCGGCACGCCGATCGTGGGGCAAGTGCCGCAGGGCGTCGATCCACTGACGGCGCCGCACGTCATCGACCTGTCGAACGGCCGCAAGCTCTATAATCGCCAGCTGCGCAAGCTGGAACAGCCGATGGTATGCGAACTCACCCCCGAAACCCGGCGCACCATCGAACGGCGCAGCTATTTCGGCGCCTATAAGGGCGTCACCGACATCCTCACCAAATATCTCTGGCCCGAACTGGCGCTGGTGCTGACCCGTATCGCCGCGCAACTGCGGATGACGCCCAATATGGTGTCGGTGATCGGCGTCACCCTCTGCCTGTTCGCAACATGGCTGTTCGCGCAGGGCATGTTCTGGACCGGCTTCCTGTCCGGCTTCATCTTCATGGTGCTGGACACGGTTGACGGCAAACTCGCCCGCTGCACCATCACCTCGTCCAAATGGGGCAATGTGATCGACCATGGCGTCGACCTCGTCCATCCGCCCTTCTGGTGGTATTTCTGGGGCACGGGGCTGGTTTACTGGGGGCTTGGCCTGTCGGGCGGCACCTTCGCCTTCATCATGACCGCCGTCATCGCGGGCTATATCCTGCAACGGCTGATCGAAGGGATGTTCCTCAAGGACTTCAAGATGGACATCCATGTCTGGCGTCCGTTCGACAGCCGGTTCCGCCTGATCACCGCGCGGCGCAACCCCAATATGGTGATCCTGTTCGTCTCGCTGCTCTTCGGTCGCCCCGATATCGGCCTGATCGCGCTGGCCTGGTGGACGATCATTTCGCTCATCGTCCATGCCGTGCGGCTGGCGCAGGCCTATGGCGTCCAGCGCTCAGGCAAACCCATCATCAGCTGGATGGACGAAGCGGAGGCCGCCCTATGAACAACACCATCGAAAAATTCGGCTACCCCGCGACCCTGATCGCCGATTTCGATCATTGGGTCGTCCTGCTCCGCCCCGCCCAGCCGACGCTGGGATCGCTGATACTGGCGGCGAAGAGCGACGCGACCGCCTTCGGCGACTTGCCCGTCGAAGCGCACACCGAGCTGAAGACCGTCACCGCCACGATCGAAGCCGCGCTGACCAGGGCGGTGGACTATGCGAAAATCAACTATCTGATGCTGATGATGGTCGATCCCCATGTCCATTTCCACGTCATCCCCCGCTATGGCGGCACCCGCAGCGGCGGCGGCGTGACCGTGCCGGACGCAGGCTGGCCGGGCCAGCCGGACTTGGGCCAGGCGGTAAAACTGGACAGCGAGTTGGACAGTTTGCGCGATTGGTTGAAGGGCTTGTTTGTGGCCGAAATGCAGTAAGCCCGCGCCGCCAAAACCACGTCATCCCGGGCTTGACCCGGGATCCCGCTGCCTGTTGGAATTAGACGCTCCAAGGCACCTGCGACAAAGAAGCGGGATCCCGGGTCAAGCCCGGGATGACGAAGAAGGATATGTCAGACCTAGGCGGCTGTCCTATTCTTAAAAATGGCGATATCGATATCGCCAATAACGCAAGCTCACACGCAACAATAAATCCAAAATAAGACATAAAATTTCGAAATCAGCGGGAAATGTGCGAAGTTAAGCCCCGACGATCCTATTTCGCGTAGCGCCCTTCCGCCACCCACTTCGCCGTCAGCGCCATGGCCGCCTCGACATCCTGGTGGAAATCGACCTCCTGCCATTCCAGCCCTTCGATCGAGGCTGTACCGACGCGGTTGCCCTTGGCGATGATGTCGATGGCGCGCAGATACCAGCGCTCCACCCCTTCGGGCGTGCGCATCATCTGGTCGATCTGGTTGCGGAAGATTGCCGGGCCTTCGCCGGCGAAGGCCAACATCCCGATCAATTCGGCATTGGTGTCGGGCGGCAGCAACCGCTTGCCGATATGGTGCAGCCGACCGCTATCGTCGCGGTTCACCTTCATATCATCATCGTCATAGTCGCCATCGGCCTTGATATCGACCGTGACGGTGATCGCGTCCTTGGCCCCCGCAATCAGCTTCGCGACGATCTCGTCGGAAATGATGGTGTCGCCGTTCAGGATGATGAAGTCGCGGTCCATTTCCTCCCGCACGATCCAGCAAGTGCCCAGGTTGTCGGCGACCTGGAAGAAGGGGTTGAACACGCAGCGGATGCGCGCGCCCGTCTCGCGATAGAGTTGCAGCGCATGATCCTCGACCCGCTCGGTGCGAAAGCCGGTGACGACGACAATATCGGTCACGCCATTGGCGACCAGCGCGGCGATCTGCCAGCTGATCAGGGTGCGGCCGTTGAACTCGATCATGCATTTGGGCACGTCGCGGGTCAGCGGCAACAGGCGTGAGCCTTGCCCGGCGGACAGGATGATGGCTTTGGTGATCGTCATGCGCGCGGCTTTAGATGGCAATTTTGCCGAAAAAAAGGCGGCGTTTGCACTCGCCCCGCCCCTCGCCTAAAGCGCCACGTGCTCCTGCGCAGGCAGGAGCCCAGATCAGAGCGAGGGACTGGGCTCCTGCCTGCGCAGGAGCACGCCGCGCTAAATGAAGGGCCAGTCATCGGGTGATGTTCAAGCGCGGATCGGGCGCGGCGGGGGACGGTTTCGCCCGCATCCTGGCCAATACCGGCTGGCTGCTGGGCGGCAAGGGCGTGGGCGCGGTGCTCAGCCTCGCCTATCTCGCCATCGTCACCCGCACGCTGGGCGTCGCGGATTTCGGCCGTTTCGCTCTGGTGCTGAGCGCCGCAAACGTCATCAAGACCTTGGTCAGCTTCGACAGCTGGCAGATCGTCGTGCGCTACGGCCAGCCCCGTCTGGCCGATGGCAATGGCGACGCCCTGAACCGCGTGCTGCGTTTCTGCATCCTGATCGACCTCGCCTCCGCACTCGCGGGCGGCCTGATCGCCGCGGCGATCATCCTGCTCTTCGGCGACCTTTTGGGCATCGGGCCGGACATGGGGTGGCAGGTCTGGGCCTTTTGCATGGTGATGATGATCACCATCCGGTCCAGCCCGACCGGCATATTGCGCCTGTTCGACCGCTTCGATTCGGCGGCCTTCGCTGAAACCATGATCCCCGTGGGCCGGATGATCGGCGCGGGCGTCGCGCTGGCGATCATGCCCGACATCAGCGGCTTCCTCATCGCCTGGGCCTTTGCCGAACTGCTTTGCGCGCTCAGCTATTGGTATCTGGCGTTGCAGGTCGGGCGCGGGCGGATCGGCCGCTGGCGCGCCGGGCGCGCGCTGGATGCACGAACGGAAAATCCCGGCATCATCGGCTTTCTGACCGCCACCAACCTCCAGACCAGCCTGTCGTCCATCGGCCAGCAGGTCGCGGTGCTGATCGTCGGCGCTTTCGTGGGACCGGCAGGCGCGGGCCTCTATCGCCTCGCCAACCAGCTCGCCAATTCGCTGACCAAGATTTCCAGTCTGCTGTCTCGCAGCATCTTCGTCGAACTCGCCCGCACCAGCACGCATGGCAAGGAAGCGCTGGGCGCCCTGTTTCGCCGCACCAACCGGCTGGCGATGGCGGCGGGCATGGTCATCATCGCCCTCATCCTGACCATCGGCCATCCGTTGCTGGGGCTGATCGCGGGCAAGGATTTCCTGCCCGCCTATCCGCTGTTGCTGATGCTGGGGGTAGCGGCGTGCATCGACCTGGTCGGGGTCAGCTATCGTCCGCTGTTGATGGCGACCGACCGGGCCGGGCTGTCGCTGCGCATCACCTTCGTCGCGACGCTGCTGCTGCTCGGGCTGCAATCGGCGCTGTTGCCCCTTTACGGCACGAAGGGCGCGGCGATGGCGAATATCCTCGCCGCGCTCGCCGGTTTCGCGATGATGGGCCTGGCCAGCCGCCGGGCGATGCGAGCGTAGTTCAACGAAACCGGGCGGGCGAATAGGCGCGCGGATCGAGGCTGGCGATGGCGTCAGGCATCGCTTCGCCCCGGATCAGCGCCGCCGCCAGCAGCGCGGCGGCAGGCGCGGTCTGGATGCCGAACCCGCCCTGCCCGGCAAACCAGAAGAAGCCCGGCACATCCGGGTCGAACCCATAGACGGGCGCGCGATCGGGCGCAAAGCTGCGCAGCCCCGCCCATTTGCGCTCGACCGCCGCGACCGGCCAGTCGACCGCCTCCTCGAACCGGGCGATCGCCTGCGCCACCGCCAATTCCTCCGGCGCAGCGTCGCATGGCGGCGACGGGGCTTCGTCATGCGGCGTCAGCCACAAGCGCCCCTGCCCCTCCGGCTTGAAATAGAAACGTCCGGACAGGTCCATGACCAGCGGCAGGTCGACCGACGGCATCGCAGGCACGCGCAATTGCGCCACCGTCCGGCGCAGCGGCTGTATCCCCACCGGCGCCACGCCGCAGGCGATGGCGACATCGTCCGCCCACGCCCCCGCCGCGTTGATCAGGACGCCGCACTCCATGACGCCGTCCGCCGTCTCCAGGCGCCATCCGCCAGCATGCGCTCGACCTGCCGCCAGCCCGCTCGCCAGCCGGACCTCTCCCCCAATTGCCGGAAGCGCCGGAGATAGGCCTGATGCAGCGCGCCGACATCGATGTCCTGGCAACTCGCCTCCATCACGCCCAGCGTCCATTCGGGCCGCAGCCCCGGCACCAGCCTCGCCGGATCGACCGGCTGCAAATCGACCTTGCCCGCAAAAAGCGCCAGCAATGCATCGCGCCGATCCGCATCCTGCGCCCGCCCGATATGCAGCGTGCGACGCGGCGACAGGAAGCTGCGATCGTGAAAATCCGAATCAGGCGCGGCGAGCCGTGGCCCCGACGCCGTGGTCAGCGGCTGCACCACCGGCCCGCCATAGGTTTCCTCCCAGAAAGCGACCGACCGACCGGTGGCGTGATAGCCCGGCTGATCCTCCATCTCCAGGATGACGACGCGCGCATCGGCCGCCAGCACGGCGCCCAGGCTGGCACCGGCCATGCCGCTGCCGACGATGACGATGTCGGGATGAGTCAAAGGCTGCTCTCACCTGCAGCCGCCTCGTCCAGGAAGGCGTCGATCCGGCGCAGCGCATCCAGCCGCACCGGGTCCGTCTCGCGCAATATCTCATGCGCGGCTTCCTGGCCGTAAATGTGCAAATGCGCGCCCGGAATGCGCGCCGCGACCTCACGGATGGTAGGCGTCGAAACCAGCTTGTCCGCCGCCGTCGCCAGGATCAGCAGCGGCGTGACGATATGGCCGATCGCATCGCCCCGCGCCAGCGCCTGCGTCGATTCCAGCGCTTGCAACACCCAGTTCCAGCTGGGCGGACCCAGGGCGATCTCCCGGCTATGATCACGCCACCAGATTTCGTCGGCATAGCGATCCGGATCGTGCGTGAGCCTTTTCTGCCGCATCTTGCGTTGCCGCTCCGACTGTTCCTTCTGCGTCCAGGCGGGCTGTTCCCCCCGGCCTGTGCCCACCATGAACCGGGCGATCGCGACCGCCAGCCAGCGCGGCAGCGGCGCGCTATGCACGCCCAGCATCGGCGCGACGATGGCGGCGGCATCGGGCGACGGCATGCCTTCGGCCAGCGCGCGCAGCAGCATATGCCCGCCCATGCTGTGCGCCACCATCGCGGTCGGGCCGTCGCCTTCCGCGCGCCAGTCGGCGGCCAGCGCGTTCAGGTCCGCGATCCAGTCGGCAAAATCGCCGATATGGCCGCACAGCGGATCGTCGGTCAGCCGCCCCGATCCGCCCTGCCCGCGCCAATCGAAGCTGGTGACCGCCCAGCCCCGCTCCGCCCAATGATGGATGACCTCCAGATATTTTTCGATCATGTCGCCACGACCGCCCAGCACCAGCATCCGCCCGCGCGCGCCGGACCCCAGCCGATAGCGGCGGATCGGCCAGCCATCGGGCGCGACCCAATAGTCTAGCCGTCCGCCCATCGGCCAGGCGCGCCGGTCGAAAGCGGCAGTCGGGAAGTCGGGTGAATCCATCTGGCCCCATGGTTACGCTTTGGTAAGCCATATGGTCTAGGGCATAAGCCCCATGAACGGGGAATTTTTCCAACTGGCGCTGACAGGCGCTCTGGGCGCGCTGCTGATCATAGCGGCGATCACCGATTTGCGGTCCCGTATCATTTCCAACTGGCTCAACCTGGCCGTCGCGGCGCTGGCTCCCCTGTGGTGGCTGGCCTGCGGGCTGGAGCCATGGCCCGGCATGGCCGTACAGCTGCTGGTCGGCGCCATCGTCTTCACCCTGTTCGCGGCGCTGTTCGCGGCGGGGATGATGGGCGGGGGCGACGTCAAGCTGCTCGGCGCGCTGGCGCTGTGGTTCCCGTGGCAGGCGGTGCTGTCGCTGATCGTCCTGATGGCGATATTGGGCGGCATCGTCACCATCGTCACGGTGATCCACCATCGGACCACGAAAAGGCTGGGCCAACCCGAAATACCTTACGGCGTCGCCATCTCGATCGCAGCCCTGTGGTTGCTTGGCGAACGATATTTTAACCATTTTGCGTGATGAGTGGGGCACTGGGGGCAGTGCACCCATTTGAGGGAGGCGAATTTCGTCATGGATGCTAAGAAGATCGTGCTGCTGGTGGGGGCGCTTATCATAGCGGTCACTACAGCCTTGCTTGCGCGCAGCATGTTGAGTTCGTCAAGTGCGCCGCAGGTCAATGCGGCCGCAATGCCCGCCGATGCCGATCAGCCGCACGTGCTGGTCGCGACGAAGGCGCTGCCGGTGGGAACCATCCTGGACGCAGAGAGCTTCCGCTTTCAGCCCTGGCCCAAGGATCTGATCGAACAGGCCTACTACCTCCGCGGTCAGGCCGATCCCGCCCGCCTGGCAGGCAGCGTCGTACGCACCGCCATCACGGCCGGACAGCCACTGACCCAGGGCGCCATCGTCAAGCCCGGCGATCGCGGCTTCCTTGCCGCGGCGCTTGGCCCGGGGATGCGCGCCGTGACGGTGCCTGTTTCCGCGCAAAGCTCCGTCGCAGGCTTCGTCTTTCCGGGCGATCGCATCGACCTGGTCCTGACGCAGAGCGTGAGTGGCGGCGGCGACGGCGAACCGCTGCGCGTATCCGAAACCATTCTGCGCAACCTGCGCGTGCTCGCCACCGATCAGCGAATGGATGCGATGGGCGCAGACGGCAAGCCGGAGGTGCGCACCTATTCCAACGTCACCATCGAAGTGACGCCCAAGATCGCGGAAAAGATCGCGGTATCGCAGACCATCGGGTCGCTCTCCATGTCGCTGCGGTCGATGGCGGACACCACGTCCGATCTGGACGCCGCGATTGCGGGCACCGATGTCGACCTGCCCGGCACCGCCAATCCGAACGCGGAAAAAGCCATGATCGCCAAGCTGGCCGCACGCCCGGTCGATCGCGGCTCCACCTATTCGACCGGCGCCGACGTGTCGCGTTACCAGCGCAGTTCGGTGCCTGCCAAAGCCGAAGCGCCCATAGCGCCCATGGTGGCGGCCAATGGCGCACCGGTCGGCACTGTCGCCTTCAAAGGCCCGGTGATCCGCGTGGCCCGCGGCACCAACGTGACCGAAGTTCCGGTCGGGGGGAATTGACATGAAGAGCCTGCATAATCGCGCCCCGCGCCTTGCCGCTCCGGCAATCGCCCTGGGCCTGGCGGTTGCCACGATCGTCGCACCGACCGCCGCACTTAACGCCGCCCCTTCCAGCGCGCAGGATAATGCGATCCTGATGTCGGTGGGCGGCAGCCGGGTGGTCAACCTGCCCGCCAAGATGTCGGACGTGGTGATCGGTGATCCCAGCATCGTCGATGTTCATGTCCGCTCGCAGAACCAGCTATATCTGATCGCGAAGAAATCGGGCGAAACCACGGTATTCGCCACCGCGCCCAACGGCAAGGTGCTGTTTTCCGGCACGGTGCGCGTCGGCAACAACCTGACCAGCATCGATGACATGCTGCGCCTGGCGATGCCCGGCGCGACCATCGCGGTCAACAAGATGAACGGCATGGTCCTGCTGACCGGCACGATCCAGGCGCCCGAGGACGCAGCGGAGGCCGAACGGCTGACGCAGGCCTTCGTCGGCAAGGATGTAACGGTGGTCAGCCGCCTGCGCATGGCGACGCCGTTGCAGGTCATGTTGCAGGTCAAGATCGCCGAAGTGAGCAAGGATGTTGGTCACAAGATCGGCACCAACTTTTCCAGCATCGATCGCAGCGGTGGCAGCACCGCTGGCTTCATTGGCGGCGGCTCGCGTAATTTCGTTGAGTTCAACGACAATGGCGGTGGCACCTTCACCACGCCTACTGACGGCGGATACAGCCTCGGCGGCGTGGCCCGGCTGTTCGGTTTGGATATTGCCGGTGCACTCGACCTCGCTGAATCCAGCGGTCTTGCCACGGTGCTGGCGCAGCCCAACCTGACGTCGCTGTCGGGCGAAACCGCCAGCTTCCTGGCCGGTGGCGAATATCCCTATACGATCAACAACGGCGCCAACAACGGCAACAGCATCGAATTCAAGCAATATGGCGTGCAGCTGGCCTTCACGCCTACCGTGCTTGCCGATGGCCGCATCTCCTTGCGCGTCCGCCCGACAGTATCGAGCCTCGACTTCTCGCTGAATGCCGACGTGCCTGCGCTCAAGAGCCGCACGGCTGAAACGACGGTGGAACTGGGTTCGGGTCAGGCCTTCATGATTGCGGGCTTGCTCAACAACGAAACCGGCAACACGATCAACAAGGTGCCGGGCCTGGGCGACATTCCGATCCTGGGCAGCCTGTTCAAGTCGCGCTCCTTCCAGCGGTCCGAAACCGAACTGGTCATCGTCGTGACGCCTTATCTGGTCAAGCCGATGAACGCGTCGGACGTGCGCCTGCCGACCGATGGCTTCCGCAACGCCACGCAGGCGCAGGGTTTGTTCCTGCAACAGGGTAATGACGGCATCAGCGGCGCCCGCAGCCCGGGACCGACCCGCGCGCCCGGATCGTCGACGCCCGTCGGCCCGCAAGCTGTGGTCACCCCGCGCGGCGATATCAAGCCGAACAAGTCCGGGGCTGCCGCTCCTGGCTTCAGCTTCTGACGGAAGGAATAGACTATGACCTCTCTGTCCCTCAAAACGTTTGCAGCGATCGCGATCCTCGCGACGCCGTTGACCGCTCATGCGGCCCCGCGCGCCAACCGCACGATGGATTCGGTCCATCAGCCGGTGGTGGGCCACAGCGCCTATACGTTCGACGTACAGGCAGGATCGAGCGGCGGCCTGACGCCGACCGAAGCCATCCGGCTGAACGACTGGTTTGTCTCGATCGGCCTTGGCTATGGCGACAATGTCGCCATCGTCACCGACGGTGGCTATTTCAGCCCGGCGCTGCGCGACGATGTGGATGCTGTCGTGGCCCATCATGGTCTGCTGGTCGCGACCGACAGTTCGGCCGAAGCCGGACAGGCGCCTGCGGGCAGCGTGCGCCTGATCGTGCGCCGCGCCACGGCCAGCGTACCGGGCTGCCCCGATTGGCACGAAAAGCAGGAAGCCGACATGAACCTGGGCACCAGTTCCAATTTCGGCTGCGGCGTGAACAGCAATCTGGCGGCGATGGTCGCCAATCCCGAGGATCTGGTTCGCGGCCAGGCGACGGACAGCGACATGCGCACCGTCACGTCCAACCGCGCCATTTCCACCTATCGCGACAAGGCCCCGACCGGCGCTGGCGACCTCAAGCAAATGACCGCGGGAGGTCGCTAAGATGAACGCACCCTGGAAACCCGGCGTCGGCGGGCCGCGCGATCCCTTTCACGCCTTTGTCTGTGACGATCACAGTTTCGACATGCTGCGCGCCGTCGCCGCCGAACTCGGCTGGGCGCCGGAAAAGGTGAACAAGGGCGGGATGCGCAATGCGGTCCAGAGCCTGTCGATCACCGCCAGCCCGCAAATACTGTTCGTCGACATGTCCGAAAGCGGCGATCCGTTGAACGACATCAACAGCCTGGCCGAAGTCTGCGAACCCGGCACGGTCGTGATCGCGGCGGGCCAGGTCAACGACGTGCGCCTCTACCGCGATCTCGTCTCCAGCGGCATCCAGGACTATCTGCTCAAGCCTTTCGGCGCTGACCAGTTGCGCGACGCCCTTGCGCAGGCGCAGGCCGTGTTCCTTGCCCCGCGCGACGTCGCCCCTGAACGCCCCCATAGCACGATGGCCGTGATTGGCACGCGTGGCGGCGTGGGCGCGTCCAGCATCGCGACGTCAATCGCCTGGATGTTGTCGGAAAAGCAGAAGCGCCCGACTGCGCTGCTCGACCTCGACGTGCATTTTGGCACCAACGCGCTGGCGATGGACCTGGAACCGGGTCGCGGCCTGACCGACGCGATCGAAAATCCCAGCCGCATCGACGGCCTGTTCATCGAACGCGCCATGGTGCGGGCGAGCGACACATTGGCGATCCTGTCGGCCGAAGCGCCGATCAGCCAGCCGATGATGACCGACGGCGGCGCCTATTATCAGTTGCTGGAGGAATTTCGCCTCGCCTTCGAATGCAGCGTCATCGACCTGCCGCGCGGCATGCTAATCCAGCATCCCCACCTGATGACCGATGTGAACGTCACGTTGGTCGTGACCGAACTGACGCTGGCGGCGGCGCGCGATACCATCCGCATCCTGTCCTGGCTCAAGACCAATGCACCCCAGTCGCGCGTTCTGGTAGTCGCCAACCGGGTGCATCCCGGCGCGCCGGAAATCAGCCGCAAGGATTTCGAACAGTCGATCGAGCGCAAGGTGGACGTGATCATCCCGTTCGACCTGCGGATCGCATCGCAAGCGGCGAAGCTGGGCAAGACGCTGGCGGAAACGGCCAAGGGCAGCAAGGTCGGCGCCGCTTGCGCCAGCCTGCTCGAAGAAGCGCTGGGGGCGGCCGATCGCGCAAGCGATGCCGCTGCGCCAAAGGGCGCTGCGAAGAAAGGCGATTCCCTGCTCGGCAAGATCGGCGACTTCCGGTCGATGATGCCCTCACGCCGCAAGGCGAAGGCTGCGCTGGACAATTGATGACAGGCGCCGCCCATGTTGGGCGGCGTCCTTTCCTATAAGACGGGCGACATGATGGACGGCAATTTCATCCTGATTATGGTGCTGATCGCGACCCTTTTCGGGTTGGCCGTCGTCGCGCTTGCTGGTCCCTCGCCGGACAAGGCGCGCAAGCGTCGCGTCGCGATGATCCGGGGTCGGCACAGCGAATCCGCCGAAGCGCTGCTGGAAGCGCGGATGCGCCGGGCGATTTCCAATCGCGCGACCGGCGTCGAAGCCAAGATGCTGGTATCGCTGATCCCGAACCCGGAAAATCTGACCAAGCGTCTGAAGATGACCGGCAAGAAGTGGACGCTCAGCCAGTATATGACGGGCAGCGCGATCATATTCCTGCTGCTGTCGGCGTTCCTGATGCTGCGCGGCTTCCCGTTCCTGTTCGCGATGATGGTCGGCCTGGCCGCAGGCCTGGGCCTGCCGCACTGGTGGGTGGGCCGCCTGATCAAGCAGCGGGTCAACAAATTCACCGTCAAATTCCCCGATGCGCTGGAACTGCTGACGCGCGGCCTGCGGTCCGGTCTGCCGATCGCCGAAACGCTGGGCATCGTATCGTCCGAAATTCCCGGCCCGGTGGGCGAAGAGTTCAAGCTGATCACCGAACGCATCAAGATCGGCCGCACCATGGAGCAGGCGCTTCAGGAAACGGCTGATCGGTTGGGCACCCCGGAATTCCAGTTCTTCGTCATCACCCTGGCCATTCAGCGGGAAACGGGCGGCAACTTGGCCGAAACCCTGTCCAACCTGGCAACCGTGCTGCGCCAGCGCGCGCAAATGAAGCTCAAGATCCGCGCCATGGCGTCCGAATCCAAGGCATCGGCCTATATCATCGGCTCCCTGCCTTTCCTGGTGTTCGGCATGATCAGCTACATCAACTTCAGCTATATGGCGCCATTCTACACGCCCGATCCGGCCGGCACCTTCGGGCTTAGCCTGATGCAGGTCGTGGGCATCGGCGGCATGTGCTGGATGGGGATCGGCGTCTTCATCATGGCCCAGATGATCAATTTCGAAATCTGATAGGGAAGGGATAAGAGATATGGACGCCCCTACCCCAGCCGGTACGCTTTTCGGCCTGACAGCGACCGATGTCGGCACGTTGCTCGCCGCGCTCGCCACCCTGGCTACGCTGTTCGCGCTCTATGCGGTCATGACCGTGCGCGATCCCATGGCCAAGCGCGTCAAGGCGCTGAACGACCGGCGCGAACAGTTGAAGGCGGGCATTACCGCATCGACCGCCAAGCGCCGCGCCAAACTGGTCCGCAAGAACCAGACGACCGACAATATGCGGTCCTTCCTGTCGAGCCTGAAAGTCTTGCAGGACGATCAGTTGAAGGACGCGCAGATCCGCCTGGCGCAGGCGGGTATCCGGTCGAAGGACTGGGCCGTCGCGGTCATTTTCGGCCGCATGATCCTGCCGATCGTGATCGGGGGCACGGCTGCGATCATGCTCTATGGCGTCGGCATCGAACCCGAATGGGGACCGTTGAAGCGCTTCTTCGCCTTCGCGATCGCGCTGCTGCTCGCCTACAAGGCGCCCGATATCTATATCGACAACAAGGTCGCCAAGCGGTCCGCCGCGATCCGCAAGGGGCTGCCCGACGCACTCGATCTGCTGGTGATCTGCGCCGAGGCCGGCCTGACCGTGGACGCCGCCTTCAACCGCGTGGCGCGCGAACTGGGCAAGGCCTATCCCGAACTGGGCGACGAGTTTCAGCTGACCGCGATCGAACTCAGCTTCCTGACCGAACGGCGCATGGCGTTCGAGAATCTCGCCACCCGCGTGAAGCTGGACGCGGTCAAGGGCGTGGTCACAACCATGATCCAGACCGAAAAATATGGCACGCCGCTGGCGTCCGCCTTGCGCGTGCTGTCCGCCGAATTCCGCCACGAACGCATGATGCGGGCTGAGGAAAAGGCCGCTCGCCTGCCCGCGATCATGACCGTGCCATTGATTCTCTTCATCCTGCCGACCCTGTTCGTCGTCATCCTGGGTCCGGCGGCCTGTTCGATCAGCACCGCCTTCTGAAAATGGCGCAGGAAGCATGGCGCTGCCGTAGCGTCGCGTGAAACGCCCGCCTGCCCTGCCTGAAAAAGGCTGTGGCAGGCGGGCTTTTTCATGCTTATCTCAGCGTCAAACAACGGAGTGGATCGCATGAAGCCAGCCCTTTTCGCCTTCGCAACCCTGACCGCCGCCTTCGCCGCCCTGCCCGCGCAGGCCGCCCAGCCCGTGACCGGACGCTGGGCGACGGTCGATGGCAAGGCGATCGTCCAGATCGCGCCGTGCGGCAAACATCTGTGCGGCAAGATCGAAAAGATCGTGAAGCCCACCCCCGGCCGCCCGCAGACCGACATCAAAAATCCCGATCCGGCCTTGCAATCGAAACCCCTGGTCGGGCTGGCGCTGTTGACCGGCTTTCAAGATGCTGGCGAACATTGGAAGGGGACGATCTACGATCCCGAAAGCGGCAAAAGCTATACGTCCAAGCTCAGCCGCAACGCCAATGGCACGTTAAAGGTGCAGGGTTGCATCGCCTTCTTCTGCAAGACGCAGACCTGGACGCCGATGCGGTAGCACGCCACGCACCTGCAAAAGCGAATGCGCGACGTCGATCCGTCACGCACAAGGTTCGCGCTTCCTGGCCCTTACCGTTCCGACAGATAATAGCGGTCGATGGCGCTCAGATCGTCGGCTAGTTCATAAACGATCGGCTGGCCCGTCGGGATTTCCAGATGGGTGATCTCATCATCGGGAATGTTCGACAGATGCTTCACCAGCGCGCGTAGCGAATTGCCGTGGGCGGAAATGAGGACGCGCTTGCCTGCCTTCAGGTCGGGCGCGATCGTCGCTTCCCAATAGGGCAGCACGCGGGCGATCGTATCCTTCAGGCTCTCGGTCGACGGGATAGCTATGCCATCATAGCGACGATCCTTCGACAGATCGAACTCACTGCCCGCTTCCAGCACCGGCGGCGGAATGTCGAAGCTGCGGCGCCAGATCTTGACCTGATCGTCGCCATGCTTGGCCGCCGTCTCCGCCTTGTTGAGGCCAGTCAGGCCACCATAATGCCGCTCATTGAGGCGCCAGTCCTTTTCGACCGGCAGCCAAAGCCGCCCCATTTCCTCGAGCGCCAGGTTCAGCGTCTTTATCGCGCGGGTCTGGAAACTGGTATAGCATTGGTCGAAATCCAGCCCCTTTTCCGCCATCAGGCGACCGGCGGCGCGGGCTTCTTCCGCGCCCTTTTCGGTCACATCCACGTCCCACCATCCGGTGAAGCGGTTTTCCAGATTCCATGACGACTGACCATGGCGGATGAGGACGAGAGTGGGCATTGGGCGCGTCTCCTGCACGATAACGGCGAATGATGCGCTTCCCATAACGCGCTAAATCGCACGCGCAAGCTTGTCGCCCGATAGGCGCGCCCCACATTGCAGTCGGCGCGTCCATCGGATAGCCACGCAGGGTCAACGGAAGGAAGCAGCAACTTGGCATTTTTGAAGGGCGCTTGGCGCATATTGGTCGCGATCAAGGACGGCCTCGTGCTGCTCTTCCTGCTGTTGTTCTTCGGCGCGCTTTATGCCGCCCTCTCCTATTCGCCCAAGCCGTCGCAAAGCGTCAGTGCAGGCGCGCTGCTGCTCGACCTGGACGGCAGCATCGTGGAACAGCCCGCCGAAGTAGGCGCGATGGCTCTGCTTTCCGGTTCCGGCCCGGACAGCAAGGAATATCGCCTGTCCGACATCGTCGCCGCGCTCGATGCGGCGAAGGGCGATGCCAAGGTCAAGGCCGTGGTCCTCAATCTCGACGGGTTTCTAGGCGGTGGTCAGGTCGCCATGGCGCGCGTGGGCAAGGCGATGGATGGCGTGCGCGCCGCGAAGAAGCCGGTCCTGGCCTATGCGTCGCTCTACAGCGACGATGGCTATCAACTCGCGGCCCATGCCAGCGAAGTGTGGAGCGACCCGATGGGCGGTGTTGCCATCGCAGGTCGGGGTGGGTCCAACCTCTATTATAAGGGGCTGATCGACAAGCTGGGCGTCAACACCCATGTCTATCGCGTCGGCACTTATAAGAGCTTCGTCGAACCCTTCACCCGCACCGAACAATCGCCCGAAGCCAAGCAGGCGAACCAGGCGCTGGCCGGGGCGCTGTGGCAGAATTGGCAGGACGATGTGACTAAGGCCCGGCCCAAGGCGAAGATCGCAGCCTATGCCGCCGATCCGCTCGCCGCGGTGCAAGCGACCGGCGGCGACATGGGCAAGGCTGCGCTAGCGTCCGACCTGGTCGACAAGCTGGGCGACGAAGCGGCTTTTGGCGAACGCGTCGCGCAGATTGCGGGCGAAGCCAGCAGCGACAAGGCCGGCAGTTTCGCCACGATCGACTTCGCCAGCTACGTCAAGGCGCGCAAGCCCGCCAATGACGGACAGATCGGCGTGCTGACGGTGGCGGGCGACATCGTGGATGGCGAGGCTGGCCCCGGCACGGCGGCGGGTGACACGATTTCCGACCTGCTACTGACCGCGCTCGATGAAAAATCGTTGAAGGCGCTGGTGGTCCGGGTCGATTCGCCGGGCGGCTCCGTCATGGCGTCGGAAAAGATACGCGGCGCCATCCTGAAGGCGAAGGCCGCCGGGCTGCCGATCGTCGTGTCCATGGGCAATGTCGCGGCCAGCGGCGGCTATTGGGTATCGACGCCTGCCGACATGATCTTTGCCGAGCCGGACACAATCACGGGATCGATCGGCGTATTCGGCATCATCCCCAGCTTCGAAGGAACGCTGGCGAAGATGGGCATCACCACCGACGGGGTTCGCACCACGCCGCTGTCCGGCCAGCCAGACGTGACCGGCGGCACCACGCCGCAATTCGACCAGATCATGCAGTTGGGTGTCGAGGATATCTACCGCCGCTTCGTCGGCCTGGTCGCAAAGTCACGCCGCAAGACGCCGCAGGCGATCGACGCCATCGCCCAGGGGCGCGTCTGGGACGGCGGCACCGCGCGGCAGATCGGCCTGGTCGATCGTTTCGGCGGGCTGGAGGACGCCATCGCCGAAGCCGCACGCCGGGCGAAGATCGATCCGGCCACGGCGCGGGCTTATTATATCGAAAAGCAGCCCGACACCTTCGCCGCCTTCCTCCAGTCGATCGCCGATCGCGAGCAGAGCGATGCCAATGCGCCGCGCGACATGCTTGCGCGGCAGGCGCTGGTGCAACGCGGCTGGGCGATGCAGGCGGTGGCGGACGTCAAGGCGCTGGTCATGGGCGCAGGCGTCCGCGCCGACTGTCTGGAATGCCGCGGCTATGGCGCGCCCAAGGCTGGGAACGCCACAGATGACCATAGCCTGCTGGCGATGCTTGCGAGATTGTGGGGGTAAGATGCTGGCAACAGGCCCTGATATTATTTCAGTTGCCCGTTGAAACCCTATTTCTCGTACTTATATCGGGTTTGTTCTGGTCTCTTTCCCCTCCCCCTATGAGGATCGGAACGCTCCCTGTGGAAGGCCCCGTGCGACACCCCTTGGTCGCCGGGGCCTTTTCCTTGTCACTCCTCGGTGCGGAAGAGCACCGTTTCCCCGACCAGCAGGAACAGGAAGAAGGGCGCCCAGGCCGCCAGGACTGGAGGATATGCGCCCAGACTGCCCATCGCGAGCGAGAAATTGTCGGCGACGAAATAGGCAAAGCCCAGCGCCATGCCCAATACCGCGCGCATGAACAGCTGGCCCGATCGCGCCAGGCCGAACGCGGCGACCGACCCTAGGATCGGCATCAGCAAAGCCGACAATGGTCCCGACAGCTTGTGCCACAGGCTGCCTTCCAGTTCGGCGGTGGGGCGACCCGCGTCGTGCAGGTCCGATATCGCGGCCTCCAACTCGCGGAAGGTCAGCGCGTCGGGATCGACCTTCGCCAGGGTGAACTGGTCGGGCCGGATGTCGCGGCCGAACCGGACGGTGCCGACATTGCGCACGGTGCCGCGCGCCACGTCGAACTGGCGCGCGTCTTCCAGCAGCCAGCTTTTGCTGGCGGCGTCGTAACGGCCCTTGGGCGCCTGCACGATGGTCGTCAGGCTGTTGTTGACTCGGTTATAGATCTGGACCCGGCGCAACTGCACCTGCGTGCCGCGTCCCGCCACGATGGCGGCGTTGACCAGATTATTTCCGTCGCGCACCCAGGGGTTGCTCTTGACCCCGCTGTCGCGCGGGATGGGTCCATAGTCCACCGCCTGCCACGCGCTGAGCGCTGCGGTCGAGCGGACGACGATCCGTTCGTTGAATATGAAGCTGATGGCCGAAACGCCCAGCGCGGTCGCGATCAGCGGTGCAAGGATCTGATGCGCGGACAGGCCCGCCGCCTTCATCGAGATGATTTCGCTATTCTGGTTGAGCGTCGCCAGCATCACCAGCGTACCGAGCAGCACCGAGAAGGGCAGGAACCGCGCGACGATCTGCGGCACGCGCAGGCCGACATAGTGCCACAATTGCGGATCGCCATTGCCGGGATAGGACAGCACGTCGCTGCTATTGCCGAGCAGGTCGAGCGTCTGGAGCACGACCACCAGTAGCGCCAGCACCGCGAAGGTCCGGGTCAGGAACAGGCGTGCCATATACCAGCTGATCTGGCGTGAGGGGAAGAAATTAAACTGCATGGGTCAGGCCGCCTCTTCCGAAACAGGTTTGCGTCGGCCAAAGCGCAACAGACGGACGATCTGCTTGCCTAGTTTGGAGAAGGCGACTTCCAGCGCGCCGATCGGCTGACCGCCCGGACGGTTGGCAATCACATGATACATCCACAGCACCAGACCCGATGCGAGCAGGAACGGTCCCCATAGCGCGATGATCGGATCGACCTTCCCCAGCGCGCCGATGCCTTCGCCATATTGATTGATCTTGTGATAGGTCACGATGAACACGATCGACAGGAAGACGCCCAGCGCCGATGTCGATCGTTTGGGCGGGATCGCGAAGGCGAGCGCGGCAAGCGGCAGCAGGAACATGAAGACCACCTCGACCATGCGGAAGTGGAAATTGGCGCGCACCTCGTCCTTCAGCTTTTGCGGTGTCGCGGGGTTCTTGCCGATCACCATCAGTTCGGGAATCGTCTTTTCACGATCGACGTCGCGGCCGCGGAAATTCTCGATCTGCGGCAGGTCGATCGGCAGGTCGTGGCTGGAGAAGGAGAGGATGCGGGGCGTCTTATATTTGGGCGCGTCGTTCACCAGCACGCCGTTGCGCAGGCGAAAGATGATGACGTCGGGATCGTCGGTGGCAAGGAAGGTGCCCTGCGCCGCCGTGACCGCGACCGACTGACCATCGCGGCTGACCGCGCGGACGAAAATGCCCTGCAGGTTGCGGCCTTCGTCCAGGCTGCGTTCGATCCGCATGGTCATGCGCTTGCCCAGATTGGTGAACTCGCCGACCTTGATCGATGCGCCCAGCGCGCCGGAACGCAGTTCGAACCGCAGCGCTTCATAGGCGTGGCGGGACAGCGGCTGGACGAAGCCGACGATGCCGAAGTTGAGCAACGCCAGCGCGATCGCATACATATAGGGCACGCGCAGCAACCGGCCGTAAGACAGGCCGACTGCGCGCATCACGTCCAGTTCGGATGACAAGGCGAGTTTGCGGAAGGCGAGCAGGATGCCGAGCATCAGGCCGATCGGGATACCGAGCGATAGATATTCGGGCAGCATATTGGCGAGCATCCGCCACACGACGCTGACCGGCCCCCCTTCCGCCGCGACGAAATCGAACAGGCTGAGCATCTTGTCGAGCACCAGCAGCATCGCGGCGATCACCAGCGTACCCAGCATGGGCACCGCGATCAGGCGGGCGAGATAACGATCGGTGGCGGTCAGCATTCTCTAAGTCGTCGTCCCATCACCATGTTTTGGCCGCAAACCCCGCCCATATGCGAGTCAGTATAAAAGCGGGGCGAACAGGGGCCTGCCGTCCGGTTCATATCGGCGGCTATAGCTTCCAGGAGTTTGATGGTCATGGTAAAAGTTGCAATGGGTCTGATGTCGGTGGCGGCGATGATCGCTGCGGTCCCGGCAATGGCCCATGGCGAGGAAATCGCGAACGACCTGGGCCGGTGCGAAAGCGCCGCCAAAGGCCCGGCCGTGCTGGTCGATGTGCGGGGTTTCGTCGCGTCCACCGGCAAGGTTCGCATTCAATCCTACCCCGCCACCAAGACCGCCTGGCTGACCAAGGGCGAATGGCTCAACCGTATCGACAGTGCGGTGCGACCCGCCAATGGCGCCATGCGATTTTGCGTGCCGGTGCCGGGTCCGGGCAAATATGGCATCGCCGTGCGGCACGACCGCGACGGCAATGGCAAGACGGACATTTCGCGGGACGGCGGCGGTTTTTCCAACAATCCGTCGATCAGCATCTTCAACCTGGGCAAGCCAGGCGTCGAAAAAGCGGCCTTCTATGCCGGGCCGGGCGTGACGAAAATCACGATCAACCTCCAATATATGTGATCGAAACCCATGGTCTGCGTCGCGCTCCTGTCCAATCCGAAGTCCACGGGCAACCGGCAGACCCTTCCGCTCGTGCGCAGCTATTGCGCCAGCAACCCCGACATCTTTCACTATGAAGTGGAGCATGTCGATCAGATCGGCCGGGCGTTTCAGACGATCGCCCGCGTCGATCCCACCGTCATCGTCATCAATGGCGGCGACGGCACGGTGCAGGCGTCGCTGACCGAACTGTATCAGGGCGAACATTTCAAGGGCCGGGTGCCGCCGATCGCGGTGCTGCCCAATGGCAAGACCAACCTCATCGCGCTCGACCTTGGCATCCATGGCGACCCGATCAAGGCGCTGGAGCGGATCGTGGAGATTGCCAAGGCGGGCGTTGATGCGCATGTCGTTGCGCGTGAGTTGATCGCCCTGTCCGATGGCGCGGTGGGCAGTCGCCCGGTGCTGGGCATGTTCCTGGGCGGCGCGGGACTGGCCGATTATATGCTCTATTGCCGCAACCAGATTTATCCGCTGGGCCTGTCCAATGGCCTGAGCCATGTGATCACCGCGCTGGCGGTCGTGTTTTCGCTGCTGTTCGGCATCCGCGCCAAATTCCTGCCGCCGTCGGGCAATCCGGTGCGCATATCGCTGATCCGCGACGGGCAGTTGGTGGGGCGTTTCGCCGTGTTGATCGTCACGACGCTGGAGCGACTGCTGCTGGGCGTGGATCCGGGCGACAGCCGAAGCGGTAATATGAAGCTGATGGCTGTGGACCAGAACCTGCCCGCCCTGCTGCGCCTGGTGTGGGCCAGCCTGTTCAAGCGGGTGGGCAAGCATAAGATGCACGGCATCCATCTGGAACAGGGCGATACGATCCGTATCGAGGGGGACCGCAGCAGCGTGATCCTGGACGGCGAATTGTTCGAAGCGTCGGAAGGCAAGCCGATCGTGCTGCGATCAACCCAGCCGGTGCCGTTTTTACGGTTGGCGGCTTAACATAGTCTGCGTCCGTTCGCCCTGAGCCTGTCGAAGGGCCGCTTCTTAAGGAAGAGCAGGGCTTCGACAGGCTCAGCCCGAACGGTTTGAGATGTCTTACAGGAACGCCGGCCCCGCCAGTGCGCGGGCGTGGTCGCGGATGCCGGATGGCCAGTCCTGAGACAGCGAGTTGAACAATTGCGCGTCCTTCGCGAAGAGGGCGCGGATCGCCGCTTCATAGCCGGGCCGGTCGCCCGCCATGGCGGTCATGAAATGATAGGCCGCGTCCATCGCGGCGCGGGGGCTGGGTTGTTCGGCGTCGGCCTTGCGCGCGGCCTCGACCAGTCGGCGCACCGTGGCCGACGCGCCGCCGGACTGAGTGGCGAGCCAGTCCCAATGCCGGGGGAGCAGCGTGATTTCGCGCGGTTGCACACCCAACTTGGGGCGGCCCCTGCCCCGTGGCGCTTCGACCGCGGGGCCACGCAGGTCGATATCGACCTGACGACCGCTGGCGTCGTCGAACAGCAGGACGGCCTGCGCCTCATTCCCCATGGCGCTGAGCGCCGCGCGTATCTCGCCTTCATCGCCCGTGGCGATCCACAGGTCGCCAGCGAAAGCCGTCAATGTCCGTTCCATGCCGAATCTCCTTCGACACGGCTATTATTACCCGGATTTAATTCAGTCAATATTATCCGGGTAATTATTCGGCGCGTAGTTCCACCCAGGTCGGCGCATGGTCGCTCGCCTTTTCCCGGCCGCGAAATTCCTTATCCACCTGCGCGTCGATCAAGCGGTCGGCGGCGGCGGGGCTGAGCAGCAAATGGTCGATGCGGAAGCCCGCGTCGCGCGGCCAGCTGTTCGCCTGATAGTCCCAGAAAGTCCAAACCCCGCCGGCCGGATGGCGGCTGAGGATCGCGTCGGTCCAGCCATCACCCAGCAAGCGGCGATAGGCGGCGCGGCTTTCCGGCTGCATCAGCGCGTCATCCTGCATCGCCTTGACCGAGAAAGTGTCGACGTCGCGTGGGATGACATTATAGTCGCCTGCCAGGATCGCGGGGACTTCCTCCGCCCAGACTTGCGCGGCCCGCTCGCGCAGGCGCTGCATCCAGCGCAGTTTATAGTCGAATTTCGGGCCGGGCTGCGGATTGCCGTTGGGCAGGTAGATGGATGCAACGCGCACGCCCTTCACGTCCGCTTCGAGATAACGGCTATGTTCGTCCTCCGGCTCGCCCGCCAGTCCTCGCTGCACCTCCACCGGGGTTTCGCCGCGGGCGAGGATCGCGACGCCGTTGAAACCCTTTTGTCCGTGCCAGATGACGCCATAGCCAGCGTCTTCGATATCCTTGACCGGGAAGGTTTCGTCGCTGGTCTTGATTTCCTGAAGGCAGGCGATGTCAGGGCGCGTTTCGTCCAGCCATTCCAGCAGGCGGGGCAGTCGCGCCTTGATGCCATTGATGTTGAAGGTGGCGATGCGCATGGCTGGCAATCCGTTTCAATTCTTATCTTACTGACCTGCCCATAGCATGAAATATGCTCCCGCGAAGGCGGGAGCCTAGCCCCGAATGCCGAACTGGGCTCCCGCCTTCGCGGGAGCACGTCACTCAGACAATCACACCGAAAAGCTGGTGCCGCAGCCGCAACCGGCGGTGGCGTTAGGGTTCGTCACCTTGAACGCCGCGCCGCCGAGATCGGAGACGAAATCGACAGCGGAACCGCGTACCAGGTCCAGGCTGACGTCATCGACCACCAGGGTGACGCCATCGCGTTCGACGGACAAATCCTCCGCCTCGACAGCATCGGCCAGACCGAAGCGATATTGGAAGCCGGAACAGCCGCCCCCCTCCACGGCCAGCCGCAGGATCGCAGGTTTGCCCTGCTTGGCGGCGATCGCGGCGACGCGCGCAGCGGCGGAAGGGGTGAGATCGATGTCGGCCATGCTACCTAGATAGGGTCAAGCAAAAGGCCCGGCAACCCATAGGGTGCCGGGCCTTTGCGAAATGCGAGCAATAGCGCGATCAGTCGGCGGCTTTTTCTTCCGCCTTGGTCGGGCCGCCCATGGCGAGCGGCGGCTTGGTGTTCATGGCCACCAGATAGTCGGGACCGGCGACGAAGGGCAGCGGGTTGATGGCGGCGCCATCGACGCGGACTTCATAATGGAGGTGGCTGCCGGTGGAGCGGCCGGTCGATCCCATCAGACCGATGATCTGGCCGCGCTTCACATAGGAGTTTTCAGCGACCAGCAGCTTCGACATATGGCCGTAGCGCGTTTCCATGCCGCTGCCGTGCGAAATCTGGACGAGGTTGCCATAGCCGCTGGCCCAGCCCGCGCGGCTGATGATGCCGTCTGCGGTCGCGTGGATCGGCGTGCCGATGGGACCGGGAATGTCGATGCCTTTGTGCATGCGGGCGCTGCGGTTGAAGGGGTCGGAACGGACGCCGAAGTTGGAGGTCAGGCTCAGCTTTTCGACCGGACGGCCCGACGGGATATAGGCGGCGGTCTTGGCGTTGCCGTCCAGGCGCTGGAGGCTGGAGAAGAGGTTGGAGAAACCGACGTCGGACGGGCCAAGCGCGCTGGTGTTGATTTCCGACGCGTCGCCATAGGGATCGTCGGTTTCGGTGGCGCGTGCCGGGGCGGTTGCGCAGAGCGCGCCGACAATCCCGATGCTACCGAAAATCTTCGCCGCCTTGCAAGCTGACTGGAACCAATGTGAGTTACGCGAATTGACCGTTAGAAGAACCGACATGCAGACCCCGACTATGTCACCGGAGGCTTGATGCCCCTCGGCGCTTCCCGTGTTAACTTTTTGGCGACCTGGATCGCCCCCGCCGAATGCAGACTGCAAATCGCGCGTCATGTTGCAAGCGCGGCGTAGAATTCTTCCGTCAGACCGGCCTGTCGACGCGCTGAGTTGTTGAACGGTGGCTTAACGCTACCCTTAAAGCGGCGTTTCACAAGCATTTGGTAATGATTGGCGGGGTCCAGCCCCAATCGGTTCGTCGCCGCGGCGAACCATATCGTCCCCGCCGCGACATGGCGAATCTCGTCCACCATGATGCGTCGCAGCAAGCGACCGGACGCTATGTCGCCAACGCTTTCGAACCGCTCGATCGTCGCCGGCGTGATGTCCAAGGCGCGTGCCTCCAGCACCATCGGCACGATCGCGAGCCGGGCCAGCACGTCGTCGGCCGTTTCGCTGGCCGCCTGCCATAGGCCGTCATGGGCGGGTAACGCCCCATAATGGCTGTCAAGCTGAACCAAGCGGCGTTCGAGCAACGCGAAATGCATCGCTTCTTCCGCGCCGACCTGCATCCATTCGTCGGTGAAGGCGGCCGGAAATCCGCTGCCAAAGCGGCCGATCAAGTCGAAGGCCAGATCGATCGCAACAAACTCGATATGCGCGATCGCATGGAGCATGGCGATGCGCGCGCGGTCCGACCCGATCTTGCCGCGCCGGGGCATCTGCGCGGGCGGCAATAATATAGGCGTTGCGGGGCGCGCGGGCACATCCGGCATCGCGCTGTCGAAGCGATGCGCCAGTCGGCCCAGCCGCCATGCGCGCGCCACGGCGCGTGCGGCCATCAGCTTGTCACGCGGATCGGGCGTGCGCAGCACATGCGCGCAAGCCGCGCCCACGCTGGTGACGTCAACGGGCAGGATCAAAGCGCCTGCACCGCCTCCAGCACATCGGCGGCATGGCCCTTGACCTTTACCTTGGGCCAGACGCGCTGGATCGTACCGTCCGCGCCGACCAGGAAGGTCGCCCGTTCGATGCCCATATATTTGCGGCCATAAAGCGATTTTTCGACCCAGGTGCCGAACGCCTCACACACAGCGCCGGATTCGTCGGACGCCAGGATGACGCGCAGGCCGTATTTGTCGGCGAATTTCTTGAGCTTGGCGGGCTTGTCCTTGGAAATGCCAACGACCGGCACGCCAATCTTCGCGAAATCGTCGGCCAGGGCGGTGAAATCCTTCGCTTCGTTGGTGCAGCCGGGCGTGTCCGCTTTGGGATAGAAATAAACGACCAGCGGCTTGCCCAGATAGGCGTCCAGCGTGAAGTCCACGCCCTCTGCATCGGCCAGCGTCACGGCGGGGACGGACATACCCTGTTCCAGCATCATCATTCCTCCTGATAGGGCGCGGCGAGCGCGGCCCAGGCTTGGCCCACGCTTTGCCGCGCCTTGGCATAGCTTGCAAGCAGCCCTTCCCAATCGGCCATACCGCAAGCGCGGGCGACGAGCGCACGGGTGGCCTCGGCCGGTTCGGTGGATTTGGGCGAGACGAGGCGCGAGACGACCAGATAGCGGGTGATCAGGTCATGCGCGGCAATCAGGTCCGCGGGCAGATGCCCGGCGGCGACCAGTTGCGCCAATGCTTTGCTGAGGTCCGGGTCGAACGCCATGCGATAATGGAACTGGTTGACGTGGATCAGGAATTCCAGGTCGATGAGGCCGCCCGGCACCAGCTTGACGTCGAGGTCGCCGACGGGCGGCTTATGTTTGGCGATGTCGCGGCGCATCTTCACCGCCTGGCGCGCCAGCTCCTCGAAATCGCGGGGGCGTTGCAGCGTTTGCATGAGGACCGCGTCGAGCGCGGCGCGCGCCTGCGGCGACCCGAAGACCGGGCGCGCACGGGTGAGCGCCAGATGCTCCCAGGTCCAGGCTTCTTCCCGCTGATATTTGGCGAAACTGTCGAGGCTGACCGCCAACAGCCCTTGCGCGCCGGACGGACGCAGGCGGGTATCGACTTCGTAGAGCGGGCCGAAGGCGGTGGCGACTGATAATGCATTGGTGATCCGCTGAGCCAGGCGGTTGAAATATTGGGTCGCGCCCAAGGGTTTGGGACCATCCGATTCGGTCGCGAAATCGCCGGTGAAGAGATAGACGAGATCGAGGTCGGAGGCGTGGGTCAGCACGCCGCCGCCCATGCGGCCGAGCGCCAGGATCAGCAATTCGCCGCCGGGCACTATGCCGTGGGCGATTTCGAACTCCGCCACCGTGCCCGCGGCGAGCACCTCGATCGCGGCTTCGGCGACGCGGCCATAGCCCCTGCCTGCCTCCAGCGGATCGCCGCCGCGAATGATCTGCGCGCCCAAGGCGAAACGTCGGTCACCGACCCGCTGGCGCACCCGGTCGAGCAGCGCCTGATAATCCTCCCCCGGCTCCAGCGCGCCAAGCTGTGCCGCCAGTTGCGGCACGGGCGGTGGCGGGTCGAAGGCGGTGGCATCGATCAATCCGTCGATCAGTTCGGCCCGGCGCCCCAGCGCATCGGCCAAGGTTGGCGCATGGCTCAGCAATTCGGCCAGCAGTTCGACCAGCGCGGGCCGCGCGGCGAGCAGTTTGAAGAAGTTGATGGCGCTGGGCAGGCGGCCGATCATGTCGTCCAGCCGGTTGAGAGCACGGCTGGGATCGGGCGCCTGCGCCAGCGTCCGCATCAGGCCGGGGAGCAGCGCTTCCAGCGCTTCGCGTGACGGCCCGCTGCGCAGGGCGCGGATCGTGCCACCGCGCCAGCGGGTGATGCGGGCAAGCGGGGTTTCGGGATCGGCAAAACCCAAATCCGTCAGTTGTTGCTTCAGCCGGTCCTCGTCATGGGAAAGCGCCGCGTCGTCCTTTTCCGGGGACAGGCGATCATAGTTGCGGCCGACCCATTCGACATGCGGGCGCAGCAGGTCGAGCAGCGCGGCGGCATCCGGCAGGCCGTGCAATTGTGCGACATTATCGAGACTGGTGGGCGATTTGGGCAGTTCGTGCGTCTGGCGATCCCCCACCATCTGCAGCCGATGTTCGATGGTGCGGAAGAGGATATAGGCTTCGTCCAGCCGGGCGGCGACATCGGCCTCGATCACGCCCGCCGCCGCCAGCGCGCGCAGGGCTTCGCGCGTGTTGCCGGATCGGAGCGCGGCGTTGCGGCCGCCATGGATCAACTGGTGGACCTGCGCGAAAAACTCCACCTCGCGGATGCCGCCTCGCCCGCGTTTCAGGTCATAGCCCGGCCCGAACGCCTGCCCCTGCGCATAATGGTCGCGGATGCGGCGGCTGATATCGACGATGGCGTCGATCGCGCCGAAATCCAGGCTTCGCCGCCAGACGAAGGGGCGGATCTGGCGCAGGAAATATTCGCCGAGCGCCATGTCGCCCGCGGCCGGACGGGCGCGGATGAAGGCGGCCTGCTCCCACCCCATCGCCGTCGATTCATAATAGCCGATCGCCGCTTCCACCGGCAGCGCGATCGGCGTGGCTTCGGGCGAAGGACGAAGGCGCAGGTCGACGCGAAAAACATAGCCGTCGCCATCGCGCGAGGTCAGCAATTCGCTCATCCGGCGACCGATGCGCACGGCGGCGTCGGCGACATCCTCCCGCTCGCCATGCGGCAGGGTGGCGGGATCGTAGAGCAGGATCGGGTCGATATCCGAAGAATAATTCAGTTCGCGGCTGCCATGCTTGCCCAGCGCCAACACGACGAAACCCCGATGCTCCGCATCGGGATAGCGTTCGCGCATGGCGGCGGCGAGCGCCTCTTCCACCGCCTGGTCAGCAAAGTCGGACAGGGTGCGGGTGACGCGATCCATGTCCCATGCGCCCGCCAGGTCGGCGGCGGCGACCGCCAGCGCGATCGCCCCGCGGCGACGACGCAGCGATTGGGCGACGCTGTATCCTGGCGCGTCTTGCGGGCCGCCTGCCGCCTGCGCAACGACCAATGCATCGTCATGATCGCCCGCCGCCAGCCGTTCGACCACCGTCGGAAACCGGTCTAACGCGCGGGCAAGAAAGGGGGAATGGCCCCTGATCCGAGCCTGTGTTTCCAGCCAGTCGGTCACGTCGCTCTCCTTTTATCCGGCCGCTATCGCGTTACGATAAGACGAATAGCAGAAACTTTTGGGTCACACGGCCGTTCAGTGTGCATGGACATCCAGCGCAAAGCCTTTGGCCGATCGGCATCGGGACGCGACGGCGGCAACGCCCGCATCGTCACCGTCGCCTTGCCAGAGCCTTATGAAGGTGTCGGCAACGCCCTGCGCTCCACATATGCGACGGGGCGCGACGCTTTGCCCGCAGACATGATGGCGTTGCTTGCCAAGCTCGACCGGCACTGATCGACCAGCCCATTGCAGGGCTTTGTTTACGCATATCCGATAAAATACGATGGGAATCGTAACCGGATAAAGTAGCAGTCATGCTGTACCGTAATTTTGCCATCGCCATTTTGCTTGCCGCCCCATTGATCGTGATGGCGACGCAGAGCATCCTGCCAAAAACGGCCCAGCAGGCGCCAGCCGTTCAGCCTGATGCACCGCCGACGCCGCCTATCCCCGTTCCGGTTGCGCCGCCGGTAACGCCAACCGATACTTCGACGGGCGTAGATGACCCCTCGTCCTTCGCGCAGCCTGCCCCGGATGCGGGTCAGCCCTCGATAGCGCCAGGAGCCGGTTTACCGACCGCTCCCGGCCCCATGTCGCCGCTCGGCGCACCGGCCGGATCGCCAAACGCCGAACTATAGTCGCTGTCAGATCGACCCTTTGAACGTATCGCACTGCGCGGGATCGCCGGTCGATAATCCCTTGCGTAGCCAGGTCATCCGCTCGGCGCTGGTGCCGTGGGTGAAACTTTCGGGCACCGGCCGACGCCCGGCCGCTTTCTGCAGCGTATCGTCGCCGATCGTTTCAGCGGCGCGCATCCCTTCTTCCAGGTCGCCCGCTTCCATCAAATTGGTGTCGCGCGCTGCCCAGACGCCGGCATAGCAGTCCGCCTGCAATTCCATCTTTACCTGCAGCGCATTGCCCTGCGCTTCGGATGCGCCCTGCTGCGCCTTGCGAATCTTGTCCGCTTCGCCGGTGATGGTCTGGATATGATGGCCGACCTCATGCGCTATGATATAGCCGATCGGGAAGTCGCCGGGCGCGTTGAAGCGCGTTTTCATTTCGTTGAAGAAATCGGTGTCGAGATAGATGCGCTGGTCCGCCGGGCAATAAAATGGTCCCATCGCCGATTGCGCCGCGCCGCAACCCGACTGGCCGTCCTGCGTGTAGAAAAGCAGTTTGGGCGGGGGATATTGCTGCCCTTCCGCCTTGAAGATGTCGGTCCAGCGACGTTCGGTCGATCCCAGCACTTTGAGCGAGGTGCGCTGCACGTCGCTCAATTCCGTCGTTGCGGGGCGCTCGGTCTGGACCTGCTGCCCGCCACCACCGCCACCGATCAGGCTCAATGGGTTCATACCCATCACCACCATGATGATCAGCACCACGACGATGCCGCCGCAGCCAAAGCGGCTGCCGATCAGTGGCAGCAACATGCCCAGGCCTCCGCCCAGACCGCCGCCGCCACCGCCGCGCCCGCTCTGCACTTCGTAATTGCTGCTTTCCTGTTCGTCGTCGAGCCGCATGGCGCCCTCCCTTTGCTGCCTTCGTTGCCTACGCGATTCAATTGCTGCGGGGAACCGCCCGCCACGGGGAAGGTTGCAAAGATGGGCGAATTGTTACGAGACATTAAGTTGGAAAGATGTCGTCAAAGCCTATATTGCACTGCGACATGGCTGAAACCGAACCCTTGCCCGACCAAGCGAAACCGCCGCGTCGCGCGCGCACCCCGCTCCCCCTCCCCCGCGAAGTCGCGTTGTTGTTGCAGGGTGGTGGGGCGCTGGGATCGTTCCAGTCCGGCGTCTATGAACGGCTGGACGAACTGGGCGTCGATGTCAGCTGGGTCGCGGGCATATCCATCGGCGCGATCAACGCGGCGATCATCGCGGGGAACCTGCCTCATCGCCGGATCAGTCGGCTGAAGAAATTCTGGTACACCGTGTCGGGCGGGATGCCCAATATGCTGCTGCCCGAAATCGACCATGTCCGTGAGGCGGTGCATCTGGCGGCGGCCGGCACGGTGGCGACCTTCGGCGTGCCGGGCATGTTCCGCCCACGGCTGTGGCCCGCGATGATGATGCCCGAAGGCACGCCTGGCGCGATCAGCTTCTACGATAGCGAACCGCTCAAGAACACGCTGGACGCCTGCGTCGACTGGGATCTGCTGAACGATGGCCCGGTCCGCCTGTCGGTGGGTGCTGTCGATGTGGAAACCGGCAATTTCGAATATTGGGATACGCGTGGCCCCGGCGGCAACACGCGGATCGACGCGCGGCATATCATGGCGTCGGGCGCCCTGCCCCCGGCCTGCCGCCGGTCGAAATTGACGGGCGCTGGTATTGGGACGGCGGGCTTGTCTCCAACACGCCGCTATCCCACGTCCTCACGCACCAGACCGAAGATATGCTGGTGTTTCAGGTCGATCTTTTCCCGGCCGAAGGGCCGATGCCGCGGCAGATGACCGATGTCTATTCGCGCATGAAAGACGTGCAATATAGCAGCCGCACCCGGCAGGTAACGGACCAATATCTGCGCCTGCGCCGCGAGCATGGCGCGATCAAGGCGCTGCTCGACAAGTTGCCGCCCAATATGCAGAACGGCGCCGAAGCGCAGGCGTTACGCCAGTGCCTGGACCAGGGGTCGGTCAATATTGTCCACCTGATCTATCGCACGCGCGCCTGGGAAAGCGGCGCGAAGGACTTCGAATTTTCCCGATCGACCATGCTCGACCATTGGAGCCAGGGCCGGGACGCGGTGGAAGAAGTGATGCACAAGGGCGACCTGATCGCGCGCAACATCCTGGATGGCAAGAGCGCGACCTTCGACCTCGATGCACCCGATCATCTCAAGGAGAAAATGGCATGAGCAAGTCGCTTGCAGGCAAGACCGCGCTGATCACCGGGTCCACATCGGGCATTGGCCTCGCCTATGCCAAGACGCTGGCCGGGGAAGGCGCCAATGTCGTCATCAACGGGTTCGGCGATGCCGACGCGATCGAGACGGAACGTGTCGGGCTGGAGGCGCTGAGCGGGGCTAAGGCGCTCTATTCGGGCCATGACCTGACCAAGGCCGAAGAGATTGAGGCGATGATGGCGCAGGCAGCCGACGCCTTTGGCGGGGTCGATATCCTGATCAACAATGCCGGGACGCAGCATGTCGCGCCGGTCGAGGAATTTCCGGTCGACAAATGGAACCTCATCATCGCGCTGAACCTCAGCAGTGCGTTCCACACGACCCGGCTTGCCATCCCATACATGAAGTCCAAGAAATGGGGTCGCATCATCCAGACGGCATCGGCGCACTCGCTGGTCGCCTCTCCGTTCAAGAGCGCCTATGTCACGGCCAAGCACGGGCTGGCGGGCTTTACCAAGACGGTGGCGCTGGAAGTGGCGACCGACGGGATCACCGCCAATTGCATTTCGCCCGGCTATGTCTGGACGCCGCTGGTCGAAAACCAGATCCCCGACACGATGAAGGCGCGCAACATGACGCGCGACCAGGTGATGAACGATGTGCTGCTGGCGGGCCAGCCGACGAAGCAATTCGTGACGGTCGAACAGGTCGCCGCCATCGCGCTGTTCCTGTGCAGCGATGCCGCCGCCAACATCACCGGCGCGAATATGAGCGTCGATGGCGGCTGGACCGCGCAATAACACATTGAATCCATGAAGCCCCAACGATCCGCGGACGGACCGATGGGGCTTTCATGATGTCAGGCTGTCGGCGGCGTCAGCAGGCGCAGGACCGATTGCAGGCCGTCCTCGCTGGTTGTCGCCAAAGCCAGCGGACGATCCGCCAGCCCGTCATGCTGGCTGTTCAGGAACAGGATCGCATCGGACGCGCCCAATGTCTCGATCGCCATCCGGGTGATGCGACCCTGACGCTCGGCGGCATCAGGGGCCAGGCGGACGGCATTGCGCGGTGTGAAGCGGCGTCCGGACATGCTGCGACCGTTGGACGGCGACGGGGCCGGATCAACCGGCGTATCGACCGCCATACTCAGTTCTTCAACGTCACGATGCCGACCACGCCGGGCTTGCTCGACGGGTTGGACGCATTGCCTTTGGGCGGTTTTTCCGCCTTGGGCTTGCGCACTTCACGATTTGATTTCTTCTGGCTCTTGGCCATGGTCAGTCCTTCCTGAAAGGCGGGATAGTGTCAGCGCGCGGCGGCCAGCAGGGCGTCGTCTTCCGCACGAAATTCGGCGACGATCGCTTCATCTTCCGACAGGACAGCACGAGTGGCGCGGCGGCGTTCGGCGCCAGCGGCCAGTTCCGCTTCCCGCCCCCAGGCATTGGCCGCCCGCTGCGCGATCTGACGTGCATTGGGCAGAGTTTCGGACGACGCGCGCGCCTGATGCAACGATTGCTGCGCAAGGCAGAATGCGGATGTCTGGGCCATGGGACAGGCTCCTTTGAACGAGGAAAACTGGAACAGTGCAGTAGCAAAAGGCGCGAGAGAGGTTCAGCGCCCGGCGCAAGTCGCGCCGCAACAGGTGGGACGATCATTAGGACGCATGAGACGCCGGATCGTTCCTTTCACTTGTGAAATGGTATCGAAACACCTGGTTTTCAAGGGGCGCATGGCGACGATCGGCCGGATGCCGTGTATTTCGCGGGCGACGGCCCAGCGATCGGCAAAACACCCCCTTTAACCCGCGTGAAATCCCCTTATGCTCCGGTCCAACAAGGGAGATCACCATCATGCGCCATGCGCTCACGGCCGTTCTGGCCGCCGCCAGCCTTTCGTCCATCGCCGCGGCGCAAACGCCTGCCGCCCCAACGCCTGCCGCTCAGCCCCCTGCCTTGCCAGCAGCGCCTCCCATGCAGAGCGCGATCGGCAAGGCGGTGGCGACCGACATGGACGGGCTGATGACGCTGTATCGCGATCTCCATGCCAATCCTGAATTGTCGCTGCAGGAGGTAAACACCGCCGCGAAGCTCGCCAAGCGGCTGAAGGCGATGAAGTTCGACGTCACCGAAAAGGTCGGTGGCACCGGCGTCGTCGCGGTGATGAAGAACGGGTCCGGCCCGACATTGCTGATCCGCGCCGACATGGACGGCCTGCCGGTGGTCGAGCAGACCGGCCTGCCCTTTGCGTCCAAGGTCCGCACCAAAACGCCCGAGGGAGTCGAGACCGGCGTCATGCACGCCTGCGGCCATGATACCCATATGACCGCCTTCATCGAGACGGCCAAGCTGCTGGCGGCGCGCAAGGCCGATTGGAAGGGGACGCTGGTGATGATCCTGCAGCCCGCCGAAGAAGTGGGCAAGGGCGCACGCATGATGCTGGAGGACGGCCTCTACACCCGTTTCCCCAAGCCGACCCACGCCATCGCCTTCCACGACGCGGCCAATCTGGCCGCCGGGCAGATCGGCTATACGCCCGGCTATGCGCTGGCCAATGTCGACAGCGTAGACATTCTCGTGAAAGGACTGGGCGGGCATGGCGCCTATCCGCAGACGACCCGCGACCCGATCGTCCTGGCCTCCCGCATCGTCACCACCTTGCAGACTTTGGTCAGCCGGGAACAAGACCCGCAAGACCCCGCCGTCGTCACCGTCGGCAGCTTCCAGGCCGGGGCCAAGCATAATATCATCCCCGACGAAGCGAAACTGTTGCTGACCGTGCGCAGCTATTCCGACGAAACTCGCGCGAAGCTGATCGAGGGGATCAAGCGGATCAGCCGGGGCGAGGCGATCGCGGCGGCGATGCCGGAAGACCGGATGCCGGAAGTATCGGTCAAGGACGAGTTCACCCCCTCCACCTTCAACCCGCCCGAATTTGCCGAACAGATGGCGGGCGTGCTGAACGCGCATTTCCCCGCCGGACGGGTGGTCAGGACACCGGCCGTGATGGGCGGCGAGGATTTCAGCCGTTTCTATCGCGCCGACAAGAGCATCAACAGCTTCATCTTCTGGGTCGGCGGCGTCCCCACGGACAAGATGGCGGCGGCACAGGCGGGCCAGGGCAGCCTGCCCTCGCTCCACAGTCCATTCTGGGCGCCGGAAGCTGACAAGGTGATCGCCACCGCGAGCGAAGCGATGACCGTGCTGGCCCTTGATATATTGAAGAAATAGTCCGGCAATACATATGGTCGGCGAATAATAAGGGAAAAGGCGGCCATCCGATTCAAATCAGATGGCCGCTCTTTTTCCACCTTATGGGAACGAAGCCATTTGCCATCATGGCGAGATTAGCTCTATGTTCGCACCATAGCGCCAAGGTGTCCCATGATTGCATGTGAGCTGGACGATCCCGACGGTATCATCTTCGTCCATGCCACCGGCATATGGACGATCGACGATGTCGACCGCCACTATACCCATCTCGGCCTCATCATCGCCGATCGACGGCGTCAGGCCTTCCCGATCCGCATCCTGTCCGACGTGACCGGGGCGCAGCGGCAGAGGCCCGACATCGAAGCGCGCATATTGTGGCATATGGAACGCACCTACCAACCGACGGACCGGGTCGCCATTTTGGTCGCAGACGTGGCGGACAAACTTTATGTCCGCGCACGCTTGGGCGACGCCATCGTGGGGGTGTTCTCCTCCCAACTACCAGCCGAAATGTGGCTCATGACCGAAGATCTGCAACCGCCGGGCCGGGCCGCCGCCTGACGGGAGTCATCAGGCGCCGAAACCGCCGTCGATCGTGTGCATGGCGCCGGTGACGATGCCCGCTTCCGGTCCCGCCAGATAGGCGGCGAGGCCTGCGATTTCGCCCCCGGTGGCGTGGCGCTTGATCGCCATGAAGCTGTGCATCAGGCCGCTCATCGGGCCATCGGCCGGGTTCATGTCGGTATCGACCGGGCCTGGCTGGATGATGTTGACGGTGATGCCGCGCGCACCGAAATCGCGGGCCAGGCCGCGCGCCATGCCCTGCAACGCCGATTTGGTCAGCGCATATCCCGCCCCGCCGGCAAAGGGCATGCGGTCGCCATTGACCGATCCGATGACGATGATGCGACCGCCATCCGGCATTAACCGCGCCGCTTCGACCGCGGCATGATAGGGCGCGCGGATATTGAGGTCGATCATGCGGTCGATCGCGTCCGCGTCTTGCTCCAGCGGGTCGCCCAGCACCGCTGTCCCCGCATTGACCACCAATATGTCGAGCGGACCCTGCCCGGCGACGACATCGATCACTGCCTGCCGGTCGGTCGCGTCCGACCGGATCGCCTCTGCGCCCGTGTCGGCGGCCAGCGCCTGCGCGGCATCGGTCGATCCGGCATAGGTGAAGGCGACCTGTGCGCCATCCCGAGCAAAGCGCCGCACGATCGCCGCGCCGATGCCGCGACTGCCGCCCAGAACCAGTGCCTTTTTCGACGTAAAATCAGTCATCATCGTCATCCTTGCATTTATATAGTGATCGATATATAAATCGACACCATTGCTGGTCAAGGAATTTTATAGTGACCGTTAAAGAAAAACCAAAAGGCCGCGGTCGCCCCCGCGCGTTCGACCGCGACGCCGCGCTGGATCAGGCGCGGGCGCTGTTCCATGCGCATGGCTATGACGGGGTGGGCGTCGCCGCCCTGGCCCAGGCGATGGGCGTCAACCCGCCCAGCCTTTATGCCGCGTTCGGCAGCAAGGCCGCTTTGTTCGACGAAGTGCTGGGTCGCTATGCACGCAACGGCCTGCCGCTGGGCACCCTGCTAACCCCGGGCGCGGAGCCCGTCGCGGCGCTGCATACATTGCTAACACTTGCCGCCCGCATCTATGCCGCCGATCCCCAGGCGGCGGGCTGCCTGGTGCTGGAAGGCGCGCGGGGCGCCGATGCCGAAGCGGCCGGTTGCGCCCGCACGTGGAAGGCGGGGAACATGGCGCAACTGCGAGCCTTCCTGGAGCCAAAGCATCCGCAGGTGGCGGAGCAGGTCGCGGATTATATGGGGGCGGTCATGTCCGGCATGTCCGCCGATGCACGCGCGGGCGCTTCGTCCGAGCGGCTGGTCGCCGTCGCCGACATGGCTGCGCTGGCGATCGCGGCGGTGCTGGCGCCCCGGTGATTGGCGGGCATCAATCGCACCCTTATTGCGGCCGATGCCCTTTGCGCCATTTGGTGAATAGGTGTCGGGCCAGCATCAGCGGCGGCATCCGCAGCCAGTGCGACCGCACGAAGAAGCCGAAGACCAGCGCCTTGCGCGTCTCACGCCCCCACCCGTCCCGCGCCAGCAGTCGCGCGATGAACAGGCGATCGGTCCAGCGCAGCGGGTCATCGACCGTGCCCACCGTGCCGTAGAGGCGATGCGACAAGCGCAATGCGCGCCGGACTGCATCAATCAACTGATGCCGGGCGGCAGCATCCAGTAAAGAAAGATGGAAATCTGCGTCCGCCTCCAGCCCCTCTTGATACAGGCAGTGAACATCCCAGAGATTGCGCAATCCCCCCTGCATATCGCCATCCGCCAGCATATGCGCGGCGGAATGGATGATGCGGTCCTGCGGCGACAGGATATATAATCCATTGGTTATAGGAATGGCGTCAGCGATCATCGCCGCTGCATCGGGCGTCGGGCGGGCGGTCAGCGGCAATATCGTATGATGCACATCGATCATCCGGTCGCGTTCGACATGGATCATCGGCGGCAGTTCATGCATCCACTGGCGGTAATAGGCGTCGTCATAGGGGTCTTCCTTGACCCATTCCCATCCCGCCGCGATCAGCGCGCGCTCCACCACCGGGATAGCGTCGCGCGGCACGAGAATGTCGAGATCACCGACGAAACGCCCCCGCCCGGCGCGCAGGTCCGCCGCTACATAGGCCGCACCCTTGAGCACCACCAGCTTGACGTCCGTCCCGCGCAAGGCATCGACCGCGCGATCGGCCTCCCATAGCGCCTGCTGGCCTTCCCGCGCGCTATCATGCCTGGCATCGTCCAGCACCGCCCTTGCCGCATCGGGTACCGCCACATCAGCCAGCCGCCAGGCCAGCGTGCCGATCAATCGCTCCGCCCGCGCGGCTGCGAGCAAGTGGTTCCAACCCGCCGCGTCAAGCCGGGCGACCGACGCAGGATCGCGCAGCGCCAACACCAGCAGCGCCGCGCTCATGCCAGTTGCTCCCACAATCGCTCGACCATCGCGATCGCATCGTCGCCCGACGGGAAGTCGATCGCGCGGGTCGGCACGGTCGTGACGAAGCGGGTCAGCGCGGTAAAGGCCGGTTCGCCGAGCGCCACATAATTGGTCGATGCCTGCGTCAGGCGCATGAAGATTTCGCCTTGCCCCAACGGCCGCACATCGGCGGCATGGCCGAAGCGGGGGAAGAGCAGCAGCGCGGGCATCCCGCCCTGCGCCATGCGCGCCACCGCGTCGGCACGCGGCACCATATGGCGGATGTCCCCCTTGGCCGTCGCTCGCAGCATCGGTCCCATCCGCGCTTCCCCCACGGTCTGCGCGACAACGTCGATCGCCTGATTCTTCAGGCTGACAAGCCGCGGAAACGGCAGGATCTCGCCGCTATCACAATCCAGCAGCGCAAACTCGTCGCCCATGAAGCGCCAGCCGCGCTCGCCCAGCAGCGCCGCCAGCGTCGATTTGCCCGACCCGGATTCGCCGGTCATGACCAAGACACGCCCATCCTTCTCCACGCTCGACGCATGGAGCAACAGGTGCCTGCGCCAGCCCAGCGCCATTTGCAGGTTCATGCCCATTTCCGCTGCCAGCAGGCCATGGGACAAACTCATCGGCGCGGCGTCGGCCAGGCCATGGTCGCCGGTGATGAAGATGGACGGGCGCACGAACCGCCGCATCAGGCTGGTGGGCTGCAGCCGCACCGTGAAATCGGCGATCGCCCCCTCGACATCGGGATAGGCCGCATAGAGCCGCGCCAGCGCCGCGATCGGCTGCGGCCAGGCGGAACCGATGCGGAAGGTCGCCGGGCCGATGCGCAGGGTGATCGCGTGCCTCATCCTGCGCGCACCAGCCCCAGCGCGACCAGCGCGTCGAGATGCGCGGCGATCTCCGCCATGGCATCGTCCACCGGTCCCAGATCATAGTCGCGCGCCAGCCGGTCGTGCATCATTTCCACGCTGACCGGTGCGCCATCGGCCATGCGGTCCAATATCTCCGGCACCGGGCTGATGACCATATGGGTCTGGCCCGACCTGTGGTGGTACAACAGGGTCAGATCGTCGAGGATACAGGCCGACACCGCGTCTGCCGCGTCCCGACGATAGGCTCTTGTCCCGTCCACATTGATGCCCCTGATTACTGTCTCACTCGCTGTAGCGCGAAAGACGTAGCCAAGAACCTAACGCATCAGGACAAGGCTGGCGACCGGGTCGATCGCCGGGTGGTTTCACCCGTCAGACTTTCGAACGCGCGCAGATAGCGGTCCAGCGCGCGCTCTACACTATGGTCTCGGATTGCGGCGGCCATCTGGGCGGGCGACGCGGGGTGACTCATCGCTCGGTCGATCGCGCGAGCGAACGCGCCAGCATCGCCCACCGGCACCACCGGCGGCTGCCCGGCGGCGGCCAGGAGCGGACGGATATTGGGCGTGCTGTCGGTCGCGACCACGCCCGCCCCGCAGGCCAGCGCCTCGATCAGGGTCGCGCACAGGCCTTCCCACAGCGACGGTTGTAGCAGCAGGTCGGCCTGGGCCATGAGCGCGGTCATTCGGGCCGGATCGCCGACATAGCCGACAAAATCGACCCGATGGGCGATACCCAGGGCGACACAGCGGCGTTCGAGGTTAGTTCTTAGTGGCCCCTGCCCTGCTATGGTCAATCGCCAGTCGCCATGAGGCAATAGCGCCAGCGCATCAAGCGCGGTCGCCTGATCCTTCTGCCGCGCCAGTCGCCCGACCATGAGGAAGCGCCACGGATCGCCGGGCCGACGCGGCGTCCGTGCGGCGCGCGCCTGCTCCATCGCCTGCGTCACGGTGGGCCGGGGCAGCAGCCGGACGTCGCCACTGCGCGCCAGCAATTCGCGGTCATGCTCGCCCATGACGATTGTCAGGTCGCTCAGCCGGGCGATGGCGCGAAAGCGCAACTGCCGTGCCGATGCGCTGATGCCGGTCTGGCCGGGCCGCACGATCGGGTTGGAAATACGGCCGACCGCCTTGGTCGTGGTGCCCAGCGTCGCCAGCGCGACCAGCATATTGCTCTGGTTACCGGCCGAATAGAGAATGTCGGGCCGATGCCGCCGCACCATCGCGGCCAGCGCCGGAAATTGCGCGATCATCGACAGGCGACGGATGCCCCGGGGCGCGGGCACGCAGCGCACGGTCATTGTGGGATCGATCAGGTGGGCGGTGGCGCCCTCCGTGCGCGCCATCCACAGTTCGACCGGCACGCCCTGACGGTGGAGATGGTTGGCAAGCAGGATGGCGACGCGGTCAAGCCCGCCGTCACCAGGCTGATACAGATAGACAGCCACCGAAAAAGCACGCGTCGTCGCGCGGGGGGACTGAACCATCACAAAGTCCTAGCCAGAAACCGAACCGTCCCAGGTTCGACGCCGTCAACGCCTATAAGCCGTATTCGTTCAGATCAAGACCAAGAAAGGACGGATTCAGCGCGGCATTTGCAGCGAGGCGTAGCAGGTAAAGCCGCTCGTTCCCCGCTGGAGGCGGCGGATATAGTTGAGATAGGCTTGATTCTGCTCATAGCCGGTGCCCGGCAACGGGCGGCCGCGCAGCGCCTGCTTCACCTGTTCGCCGGTGAAGCTGCGACCGGTGCCGGGATAGGCGCCGGGCGTACCGGCCGGGACGAGCTGACCATTGGGGGCGATGAAATTGCCCGCCCTGCCCTGATCGGGAACCGGGATCGTACAATTGAGCACCGACGCTGCGGTGTTGGCGAGCGCGGGGCGGATCGACACGATCGCCGATGCGGCGGCCGCGCCGCCCATCAGCAATTGGCGACGCGATGGCACAGCCAGTGAGGGCGCGTCATCATGGGCTTCTGGGCCATCCTGGTCGGGCTTCGGGTCGCTCATATCGTCTGATCCGCTCGTCGCACTTGCCAAAGCGTAAAGATTGCACGCTATTAGACATAGCCATCGCAGCAATTGCGCGACAAATCCAGCGCGGTAACCATGAATTGACTGACAATATCCCAGATTACGGCGTCCCTTGCCATGTTGTTGCTTGGCACGGGCGGCGCGTTATTGCTGGGCGCATCGCCCATCACCATCGCCCTGCCGATTCTGGCGGGACTGATCGTCCTGTTGATCTGCGCCCAGGGCGTCGCCGCGCGGCAACCAGCCAAATCCGCCGTTCCGGATACACCCGATCTGGTCGGCCACCCCGATTTCGCCAGCTTGCTGGAGGGGATTTCCGATCCGCTGATGCTGGTAGAACGCAGCCGCATCGTGCGTGCGAATCGTGCGGCGCAGCGGTTGCTCGGCACGCATATCGAGGGGGAGGACGCGCGCATGGCGATCCGCCACCCCGCCGCCGCCGAACGGCTGGCGAGCAGCGCGCCGATGGCGGAACCGGTGATGGTGGAACTGGTCGGCCTGGGCAGTCGCGACCAGCGCTGGCAAATGCGGATCGCGCCGATCGGCCAGGTCGCCGATATGCGGCGGCTGGTCCATCTGGTCGATCATAGCGGCACCCATGCGGCCGAACGGATGCGCGTCGATTTCGTCGCCAATGCCAGCCATGAACTGCGCACGCCGCTGGCCGGGATATTGGGCTTCATCGAAACGCTGGCCGACCCGGAACTGGGTAAGGACACCGAAACCCGCCAGCAATTCCTGAAGATCATGGACGGCGAAGCGCGGCGGATGCAGCGGTTGATCGACGACCTCATATCGCTGTCCCGGATCGAAGCGGAGAAATACCGCGCGCCCGATGCGCTGGTGGACCTGTCCGAACTGGCGGCCGAAGTCGTCGGCGTCTTCCGCTCCAGCCATGGCGACCGGGGGCGCGAGGTGGAGATGGAGATCGCGCCGCAGTTGCCCAGCGTGCAGGGCGACCGGGCGCAGCTTTCGCAGTTGCTGCACAACCTCATCGGCAATTCGATCAAATATGGCCGCCCCGGTACGCCGATTCGCGTCACGCTGACCGAGGGGCCCAGCAGCATGACGCGCCTGACCGTCGCCGATGAAGGCGAAGGCATCGGTCCCGATCATTTGCCGCGCCTGACCGAGCGTTTCTATCGCGTCAATTCGGGGCGCAGCCGGGCGATGGGCGGAACGGGGCTTGGCCTCGCCATCGTCAAGCACATCGTGGAGCGGCATCGTGGGCGGTTCGATATCGCCAGCACATTGGGAAAAGGCACGACTATCACCGTGCTGCTACCGCCGCCGATGGAGGACGTACCAAATAAAAGCGACGAGAAAAGGCGGCCTTCGGCGCTTTCGGGGACGATGTCATGAAAATGAAACCTGACTGTCACAAAGGCGCGATGGTCCGCGACTAGGGCGCTTCCCAAGGGGGCGGCGACAAGCGAATCGCGGCTCTGTTGTTTGGAGGTTCCCGTGAAGACATTCGCCCTGCTCGCCGTGACGACCGTAAGCGTTCTCAGCCTTGCCGCATGCGGCGACCAGTCCGGCGGCGGTGGCGCAGGCCAGACGCGCGACCAGATCCGCGCCGTCGGTTCGTCCACCGTCTATCCCTTCGCCACGGCGGTCGCCGAACTGTTCGTGCAGGGCAATGCCGGCATGAAGTCGCCGATCATCGAATTGACCGGCACCGGCGGCGGCATGAAGCTGTTCTGCGCAGGCGTCGGCGCGCAATTCCCCGACATCGAAAATGCGTCGCGCCGGATCAAGAAGTCCGAATATGAGCAGTGCCAGACCAATGGCGTCAAGGACATCATCGAAATCCAGGTCGGCGTAGACGGCCTGGCCTTTGCCGAATCCAAAAAAGGCCCGGGCCTGAAACTAACCCCCAAGATCGTCTATGAAGCGCTGGCCGCCAATCCCTATGGCAAGGGTCCGAACAAGGCCCAGACTTGGAAGGATGTGGACCCCAGCCTGCCCGCCATCGCCATCTCGGTCTTCGGTCCGCCGTCCACCAGCGGTACGCGCGATTCGCTGGCCGAACTGATCTTGGAAAAGGGCTGCCAGTCCGATCCGGCGATGAAGGCGCTCAAGGAAAAGAACGAAGACGAATATAAGGCGACCTGCACCCGCATCCGCGAAGACGGCAAATATGTCGACTCGGGTGAGAACGACAATCTGATCGTGCAGAAGCTGGGCGCGAACCCCAATGCGGTCGGCATATTCGGCTACAGCTTCCTGGAAGAAAATAAGGACACGTTGAACGACGTGCCGATCAACGGTATTCAGGCGACTTACGAAACCGTGTCGACCGGCCAGTATCCCGGCGCCCGTCCGCTCTACATCTATGTGAAGAAGGCGCATATCGCGGCCATTCCGGGGCTTCAGGGCTTCCTGAACGCCTTCGCCGCCAACTGGAACCCCGACGGCGCGCTGACCAAGCGCGGCATGGTCGCGGCGCCGGAAGATGTGCGCAAGAAGAGCGCCGAGATCGTCAAGGCGCTCACCGTCCTCGACGGTTCGCAGCTGAAGTAAGGGCGCCATGACCGGTCCTGCAATCCTCCTGCTGCTGGCGGGCCTGGGCGCGATCGCCTGGGTCAGCGCCCGCGCCCGCGCGCTGCGGCTGCAAACCGCGGCGCGGGCGACCGGGCGGCGTGACGCCGTCCATTCGCTGCCCGGCTATCATGGCTGGTACGTGGCGCTGTGGACTTTGGTCCCCGCCATCCTGTTCCTGGTGGTCTGGTCCAATGTCGCGCCGGGGCTGGTCACGCAAAGCGTGCTGGCAGACCCGGCCGCCCAAAGCCTGCCCGCCGACGCCTTCTCACGCTCCGCCATATTGGGCGAGGCAAGGGCGATCGCCAGCGGCAGTCAGGCAGGCGCGTTCAATCCGCTGTCGCAGGCGCTGGTCGAACCCTATCGCACGGCGCTCGATACATATGGCATTGCAGGCGCGGTGCTGGCGCTGGTGCTGGCCTTTGCGGGTGGCGCCTATGCCTTCACCCGCGTCCGCCCCGATTTCCGGGCGCGCACGCGGGTCGAGCGGCTGGTCATGGCGACGCTGCTGGTCGCTTCGCTGATCGCGATCATCACGACGGTGGGCATTGTCGCGTCGCTGCTGTGGGAAAGTTTCCGCTTCTTCTCGATGGTCAATCCGATCGACTTCCTGTTCGGCACCAAATGGTCGCCGCAGTCGGCCGCCATGGGCTATGGCAATGACGATGCCTTCGGCGCGGTGCCGCTGTTCTGGGGCACCATCTTCATCGGCGCGATCATCGCCATGATCGTCGCGATCCCGCTGGGCCTGATGAGCGCCATCTACCTGACGCAATATGCCAGCCCGACCGTGCGCCGGTGGATGAAGCCGACGCTGGAGATGCTCGCGGGCGTACCCACCGTGGTCTATGGCTATTTCGCTGCGCTCACCATTGCCCCGGCGCTCCGCGACTTCGCCGTATCGATCGGCATCCATGGCGCCTCTTCGGAAAGCGCGCTGGCCGCAGGGCTTGTCATGGGCGTGATGATCATTCCGTTCGTCTCCTCCATGGCGGACGACAGCATCGCCGCCGTACCGCAATCGATGCGCGACGGCAGCCTGGCGATGGGCGCGACCACCAGCGAGACGATCCGCAAGGTGCTGATCCCCGCCGCGCTGCCCGGTGTCGTAGGCGGCGTGTTGCTGGCCGTCAGTCGCGCCATCGGCGAAACGATGATCGTGGTGATGGCCGCTGGCCTGGCCGCGAACCTGACCGCCAATCCCTTCGCCAGCGTGACCACGGTGACGACCCAGATCGTCCAGTTGCTGACCGGCGACCAGGAGTTCGACAGCGCCAAGACGCTGGCGGCCTTCGCGCTGGGGCTGGTGTTGTTCATCGTCACCCTGTTGCTCAACATCGTGGCCCTGCGGGTCGTGAAGAAATATCGCGAGGCTTACGAATGAGCGCTGTTCGCAACCCCACCGACTGGAAGTCGGAGGCCATGCGCAAGCGGATCGCGGGGCGCTATGCCGCCGAACGCCGCTTCAAATTTGCGGGCCTGTTCGCGGTCGTCCTGTCCGCCTCCTTCCTGGCGTTCCTGCTCATCACCATGATGGGCAATGGCCTGCGCGGCTTCACCCGGACGGAGATCGCGCTGAAAGTCGATTTTCCGGCGTCCCCGCTGCTGATCGATCCCAATGCGATCACGGACGAGGCGTTGAACAACGCCAATTTGCCGATGGTGACCGGCGAAGTCGCGAAAAAGGCGCTGGGTGACAAGGCCGATGCGCTGCTGTCGCCGACCGCCTGGATCAGCATCCGTGACGCGATCAAGGCCGATCCGAAGATCCTGAGCCGGACCGAGACGATCAACGTTCCTGCCTCCACCGGCCTGGACCTGGCGGCCAAGAGCCAGGGATCGCCGGAGATGGAAGCGGCGGTGACGCGGCTGAAGCAACAGGGCGTGCTGTCCACCGGCTTCAACTGGAATTTCCTGTCCGCCAGCGACGGCACCGATCCGACCCAGGTGGGCATCTGGGGTGCGTTCAAGGGATCGTTGCTGACGATGCTGGTAACGCTGATCCTCAGCTTCCCCGTCGGCGTGGCGACCGCCCTCTATCTGGAGGAATATGCGCGCAAAAGCTGGTGGACCGACATTATCGAAGTGTCGATCAACAATCTGGCGGCGGTGCCATCGATCATCTTCGGCCTGCTGGGCCTGTCGATCTTCCTGAACTTGGCCCATCTGCCGCGATCGGCAGCGCTGGTCGGCGGCCTGACGCTGGCGCTGATGACGATGCCGGTCATCGTCATCGCCGGGCGCAACGCCATCAAGTCGGTGCCGCCCAGCATCCGCGACGCGGCGCTCGGCATCGGGGCCAGTCCGGTACAGGTCGTGTTCCAGCACGTGCTGCCGCTCGCCCTGCCCGGCATTCTGACCGGCACGATCATCGGCATGGCCCGCGCGCTGGGTGAGACCGCACCGCTGCTGATGATCGGCATGCGCGCCTTCATCGCGACGCCGCCGGGCGGGATCACCGATCCGGCGACCGTCCTGCCGGTGCAGATTTTCCTGTGGTCCGATGAAGTCTCCAGGGGTTTCGTCGAAAAGACGTCCGCCGCGATCATCGTGCTGCTGGCCTTCCTGCTCGCGATGAACGGCCTCGCCATCTACCTGCGCAACAAGTTTGAAACACGGTGGTAATGACACCCATGACAGAAGAACAAATCAACCTGGCCATCGAGAACCCGAAGATGTCCGCCCGCGACGTCAAGGTTTTCTATGGCGAGAAACAGGCGATCAAGGGCGTGTCGATCGATGTCGGCATGGACCATGTCACCGCCTTCATCGGCCCGTCGGGCTGCGGCAAATCGACCTTCCTGCGCACGCTCAACCGCATGAACGACACCGTCGCTTCAGCGCGGGTCGAGGGTGAGATCACGCTGGACGGGGAGAATATCTACGCCCCGTCGATGGACGTGGTGCAGTTGCGCGCGCGAGTGGGCATGGTGTTCCAGAAGCCCAACCCCTTCCCCAAGTCGATCTACGAGAATATCGCCTATGGCCCGCGCATCCACGGCCTGGCCGCGGGCAAGGCGGACATGGATGTGATCGTGGAAAAGTCGCTGCGCCGAGCAGGGCTTTGGGACGAGGTGAAGGACCGGCTGACCGAAAGCGGCACGGCTTTGTCGGGCGGCCAGCAGCAGCGGCTGTGCATCGGGCGTGCGATCGCGGTGGAACCCGAAGTCATCCTGATGGACGAGCCTTGCTCGGCACTGGACCCGATCGCCACCGCCAAGATCGAGGAGCTGATCCACGAACTGCGCGGCCGTTATGCGATCGTCATCGTCACGCATAATATGCAGCAGGCCGCGCGCGTGTCGCAGCGGACCGCCTTCTTCCACCTGGGCGACCTGGTGGAATATGGCGTGACGTCCGACATCTTCACCAATCCCCGCCAGGAGCGGACCAAGGATTATATCACCGGCCGTTATGGCTGATTTTGGGGCCGATCCGGGCGGAGAGAGATAATGGCTGAACATACGATCAAGGCATTTGACGAGGAAATCGACCGGCTGCGCGGGCTGATCGCCGAAATGGGCGGACGCGCGGAAGCAGCGATCGAAAACGCCATGCTGGCGCTGCAACGGCAGGACAAGATACTGGCGGCCGAAGTCGTCGCCGACGACAAGCGCATCGACGCGATCGAGGCGGAGGTCGAGAAGCTGGTGATCCAGGTGATCGCCCTGCGCGCGCCGATGGCGAACGACCTGCGCGACGTGATCGCCGCTTTGAAGATCGTCAGCGTCGTGGAGCGCATCGGCGACTATGCCAAGAATATCGCCAAGCGGGTGCCGCTGATCGCGACCAACACCCGGACGCTGGAGCCGATTTCGCTTCTTCCTTCCATGGGCCAGGTCGCCGGTGAAATGGTGCATGACGCCCTGAACGCCTTCGCCGCGCGCGATCCCGACCTGGCCCTAGCGGTGATCGAGCGCGACACGGTGGTGGACGATTTCTACAACAGTGTGTTCCGCACGCTGGTGACGTTCATGGTCGAAAACCCCAAGACGATCAGCGAATGCGCGCATCTGCTGTTCGTTGCCAAGAATATCGAGCGGATCGGTGACCATGCGACCAATGTCGCGGAAATGGTCTATTATGCCGCGACCGGCCAGACCCTGCCCGAGCGTGAGCGCGGCGCCGACCCGTTGCCGGAGGACTGATCATGGCAAGAGCGAAAATGCTGCTGGTCGAGGATGACGCAGCCCTGGCCGAACTCCTCATCTGGCATTTCAAGCGGGAGGATTTCGACGTCGCCCATACGGTCGACGGCGAAGAAGCATTGCTGATGGCGCAGGAAAATGTGCCCGACATCGTGCTGCTCGATTGGATGGTCGAAAGCCTGTCCGGCATCGAAGTATGCCGCCGCCTGCGCCGCATGAATGGCACCGCCAATATCCCGATCATCATGCTGACTGCGCGCGGTGAGGAAGAGGATCGGGTCCGGGGCCTGGAAACCGGCGCGGACGATTATGTGACCAAGCCCTTTTCCCCACGCGAACTGGTGGCACGGGTCGGGGCGGTGCTGCGCCGCGTCCGTCCGGCGCTGGCGGGGGAGACGCTGACCTTCTCCGACGTGGAGATGGATACGGTGGGGCACAAGGTTCGTCGTGGCGGGCAAGTCATCCCGCTCGGCCCGACCGAGTTCCGCCTGCTCAAGCATTTCCTGGAGCATCCGGGCTGGGTCTTCTCGCGCGAGCGGCTGCTCGACAGCGTATGGGGCCAGGACAGCGACATCGAACTGCGCACGGTGGACGTGCATATCCGGCGGTTGCGCAAAGCGATCAACGCCGACGGGCAATATCAGGACATTATCCGCACGGTGCGATCTGCGGGCTATGCGCTGGATACCGACGGGGTGGGGTAACAGTCACCCACAGTCAAAAAAGGCCTCCCCAATGCGGATTGGGGAGGCCTTTTTGACTGCTGCGGCGCACCGGTCAGGCGGCGCGGCGGGCCTTGTTCAGTTTCTTGAGCAGCATGTCGCGTTTCAGGCGCGACAGATGGTCGATGAAGAGCACGCCTTCCAGATGGTCCATCTCATGCTGGAGGCAGGTGGCGAGCAGGCCTTCGAGCTGTTCTTCGTGGATGCGGCCTTCGCGGTCCATCCAGCTGGCGCGGACGACGGCGGGGCGTTCGACTTCGGCATATTGATCGGGGACCGACAGGCAGCCTTCCTGATAGACGGACAGCTCTTCGGACCCTTTGAGGATCTGCGGGTTGATGAAGACCATCGGCTTCTTGACCGGCTTGGCGTCTTCCTCATCCGATTCGGGTTCCTGCAGGTCCATCACCAGCACCCGCTTGGGCACGCCGACCTGGATCGCGGCGAGGCCGATGCCCGGCGCGTCGTACATCGTTTCGAACATATCGTCGATCAGCCGTTGCAGATCGTCGTCAATCGCATCGACCGGGGTCGAAATGGTGCGCAGGCGCGGGTCGGGCGCTTCAAGGATCGGTAGGATTGCCATAGATCGAACATAGACGGAACGGGGCGATATTTCAAGCGGGTGGACGTGTCACCGAACAGCGGGAAGGAGCGGTGGCGGCGGTGGGTGGCCTTTGCTCTAATGTCTTAACTTCGCACATTTCCTGCACATCTTGAAATATCGGAACAAAAATGGGAAATTAAATTACAAAATAATCGTTGAGGGCGGCAGCGACCTAACCTTGGTGCCAGATGCGAAGCAAAGTGGTCCCGAACGATCCCGAAAAGAAGAAAAGTCCTTCGACGAGCTCAGGACGAACGGTTTGATAAGCCGCGCCGATATGCGCGTGGCGGTATAGCAGGCGTCCGAAGAGTAGGACAGCGCGTCCCCTACCCTACCGGCCGCCGCGCGCGGAGCGCTTGCGCCAGCGTGCCTTCGTCCAGATAGTCGAGTTCGCCGCCGACCGGCACGCCATGGGCCAACTGGGTCAGGCGGATCGGGAAGCGCTCCAGTCGTTCGGCGAGGTAATGGGCGGTGGTCTGTCCTTCCAGCGTCGCGTTCATTGCCAGCACCACTTCATCGACGCCGCCCGGCTCCAGCCGCGCGACCAGCGCGTCGATCGTCAGGTCTTCGGGCCGCACCCCTTCCAGCGCGGACAGGCGCCCGCCCAAGACGTGGAAGCGGCCGGGGAAGAGGCGCGACTTGTCGAGCGCCCACAGGTCCGACACATCCTCCACCACGCACAGCGCACGCGGGTCGCGGCGCGGATCGGCGCAGATGCCGCAGGGATCGATCGTGTCGACATTACCGCAGATGTGGCAGCTCACCATCCGCTCGTTCACCGCTTCGAGCGCGCGCAGCAGCGGTTCCATCGCCCCTTCCCGCTTCTTGAGCAGATGCAGTACCGCCCGCCGCGCCGATCGGGGGCCAAGGCCGGGCAGCCGCGACAGGGCTTGGGTCAATGCTTCGATTTCAAGTGAGGCCATATGCTGAGATAAAGTGTTGCAAGTCATGCAGACAAGGGCTTTGAGGACGCATCATGCGTATTATCTATATGGGCACCCCCGATTTCGCCGTTCCTGCGCTCGACGCGCTAGAGAAGGCGGGTCACGCCATCGTCGCCGTCTATAGCCAGCCGCCCCGCCCCGCGGGTCGCGGCAAGGGGTTGCGTTCGTCCCCGGTGCACAGCCGGGCGGAGGCTCTGGGGATAGAGGTGCGGACGCCGGTATCGTTGAAGGATGCCGAGGTGCAGGCCGCCTTTGCGGCACTGGACGCCGATGTCGCGGTGGTCGCGGCCTATGGGCTGATCCTGCCGCGCGCCGTGCTGAATGCGCCGCGCCATGGCTGCATGAACATCCATGCGTCGCTGCTGCCGCGCTGGCGCGGCGCGGCGCCGATCCAGCGGGCGATCCTGTCCGGCGACAATGTGACCGGCGTGACGATCATGGATATGGAAGCGGGCCTGGACACCGGGCCGATGCGAGCCAAATATATCACGCCGATCGAATATAAGGCCGCGGGCGAACTGACGGCCGAACTGGCGCAGGCGGGCGCGGACCTGATGGTCGAGGTGCTGGACGATATTGCGCTGCACCCGGCGATGGCGCAACCCGAAGAGGGCGTGACCTATGCCGCCAAGATCGACAAGGTTGAGGCGCGGATCGACTTCACCCGCCCGGCGATCCAGGTCGAGCGGCAGGTGCGGGCCTTCAACCCCTTTCCCGGCGCGTTCTTCGCATATGGCGGCGAACGGTTCCGTATCCTGATGGCGCATGTCGAGCATGAGGATGGCGCGCCGGGCGACTTACTGGACGATGCGCTGCTGATCGGGTGCGGTCATGGGGCGATCCGCCCGACGCTGATCCAGCGTGCGGGCAAGGGGGCGATGACGGCGGACGAACTGCTGCGGGGCTATGACATGCCGCAGGGGAGCCGGGTGGATGGCTGAACGCGGGGGATGTGATTTTTGACCCGCTTCGCCTTCACCGTCGAATTTGACGGGCGGCCCTTCATGGGGTGGCAGCGTCAGTCCCATGGCCCGAGCGTGCAGCAGACGATCGAGGATGCGATCTTCGCCGTGACGGGCGAGCGCGCGGTCATCCATGCGGCAGGACGCACCGACGCGGGCGTCCATGGGCTTTGCATGCGCGCCCATGCGGACATCGGGAAGGACATGGCGCCCTTTCGCCTGATGGAGGCGATCAACGCGAAGATGCGGCCGCATCCGGTCGCGATCCTGGCGTGCGAGCCGGTCGCCGAGGATTGGCATGCGCGCTTTTCCTGCGTTGGTCGATCCTATGTCTATCGCATCGCCAATCGCCGCGCGCCGCTGACCTTCGAACGGGGGCTGGTGTGGCGGGTGATCCAGCCGCTGGATGCCGAAGCCATGCATGAGGCGGCGCAGATATTGGTCGGGCGGCATGATTTCACCACCTTCCGGTCGGCCCATTGCCAGGCGGAAAGTCCGGTCAAGTCGATCGACCGATTGGACGTGGCGCGCGATGGCGACCGCATCGCGGTGCACGCCGCCGCGCGATCCTTCCTGCATCACCAAGTGCGATCGATGGTCGGGTGCCTGGCAATGGTGGGCATGGGGCGGTGGACGGCCGCCGATTTGCGCAATGCGCTGGAGGCGAAGGATCGCGCGGCGCTGGGCCTCAACGCGCCGCCGGACGGGCTATATTTCGTGCGCGCCGATTATCCTGGCGAAACGGTCAGATAAAGGCCGCCGCGCATAGCTTGTCCTTGCCGGTGCGCTTGGCCGAGCGCATCGCATCGTCGGCGCAGGCGATCAGCCGATCGAGATCGGCGGGATCGGGCGTTTCGGCCGTGACCAGGCCGAAGCTGCCGCTGATCCCCATGCCATAGGCGGCGAGCGCCAGCCGCGCCTCTTCGCCGAATGTCCGTGCCGCCTGCGCATCCCGATCCGCCAGCAATACCAGAAATTCGTCGCCGCCGATCCGCGCGACGATGTCGCCCGCGTCGGCCTGCGCCTTCAGCAATTGTCCGACATCGGCCAGACAGGTGTCGCCTGCCGCATGGCCCTGCCCGTCGTTCAGCTGCTTGAACCCGTCCAGGTCCAGGAAGAGCAGGCTGACGCAGCTTTGCGCATGGGCGCTATGGGCCAGCACGTCCTTCGCCCGGCAGGCGAAGCCGCGACGGTTGAGCAGTCCGGTCAAGGGGTCGTGCATCGCTTCGAAACTGGCCTGGCGCAGGTCCGACAGATCCTCGATCACGGCGAGGTAGAAGTCCGGGCGGTCTGCTTCGTCACGGACCATCGCGACGGTCAGGTTGATCCAGATGATCTCCCCATCCGGCCGGATATAGCGTTTTTCCATCGCATAGCGCTGCAGTTCCCCGGCGTTGAGTTGCGCCAGCAATGCTTCGTCGGCGTGGAGATCGTCGGGATGGGTGATCTGGCGAAAGCCGGTGCGGATCAGGGTTTCGGAATCATAGCCGCTGATCTGGCAAAAGCGCGGATTGACCAGCAGAAAGGCGCCGTCCAGCCCGACATGGGCGATACCGACGGGCGCGTGCTGGAAGGTCGCTTCGAACCGCCGCTGCGCCAGCGACAGGGCGGACGCCAGCGTTCCGTCCAGCGCGACGACCTGCGCCGGTGCGGAAGATATTGTCTGGCGCGAAGGCGATTGGGTGAAGTGCCGGTGCGACTGCCTGCTCATGCCCCCCTATTGCAGAGCAATGGTAAAGAGAGGCTTACCTTTGCGCGGTTGCCGGACCGTCAGAGCCGCGTGCGGAAGGGCGTGAAATTGGTGCCATCGTCATAGACGTCCAGCCCTTCGCGGCGCTTGAGGCCGTTGACGACAATGTAGGTGACCGGGGTCAGCACCGCTTCCCAGCCGACCTTCATCGCCCAGTTGGTGACCATCACGGTCAGCACCTGCGTATTGCTCCAGTCGGCATAAAAGGCGAGCGGGTAGAAGAGCAGGCTGTCCACCCCCTGGCCAACGATGGTCGAGCCGATGGTGCGCATCCACAAATGCCGCCCCTGCGTCAGCAGCTTCATCTTGGCGAGGACGAAGCTGTTGGCCAGTTCCCCGGCCCAGAAGGCGATCAGGGAAGCGAAGACGATGCGCCATGTGCTGCCGAACACGGCTTCATAGGCTTTCTGGTCGGGCCATCCGTCCGCGGGCGGCAGGGCGACCACCACCCAGCTCATCAATGCCATGAACAGCATCGCGCCGAACCCGGCCCAGACGCAGCGGCGCGCGCGGGCATAGCCATAGACTTCGGTCAGCACGTCGCCGATGACATAGCCCAACGGGAAGAAGAGGATGCCCGCGCCGAAAGTGAAACCGCCCAAGGTCGACAGCTTGGCCGCGCCGATCAGGTTGGACAGCAGCAGGATGGCGACGAAGGCCGCCATGAAGAAATCATAATAGCGCAAGGGCCGCGCACCCAGCGCGCCTGCATCCACCCTGTTGACCGCCCCGTCGCCCATGGACATCTGCATATCGCGTGGCCGGGTGATTGCAAGCGGCGGAGTTGCAAGCTATCGCGACACCCGCATGGCCCCGTAGCTCAGTTGGATAGAGCATTCGCCTTCTAAGCGAATGGTCGCTGGTTCGAATCCAGCCGGGGTCGCCAGCAGCAGGCCGGGCGCTGCTTGCGCACCCGGCCATCGCACAGGCTTAGAGGATCGTCTGGCCGGTCTTGGCCCAGTCAGCGGCGAAGCCTTCCAGCCCCTTGTCGGTCAGGACGTGCTTGGACAGCATGCGGATGACGGCGGGGGGTGCGGTCATCACATCGGCGCCGATGCGGGCGCTTTCCAGCACATGGATGGGGTGGCGGACGCTGGCGACCAGGATTTCGGTGTCGAAGCCGTAATTGTCGTAGATCAGGCGGATATCCTGGATCAGCGCCATGCCGTCAAAGCCGTTATCATCGTGACGACCGACGAAGGGCGAAATGAAGGACGCGCCGGCCTTGGCGGCCAGCAGCGCCTGGTTGGCGGAGAAGCAGAGCGTTACATTGACCAGCGAACCATCGTCGGTCAGCGCCTTGCAGGTCTTGAGGCCATCGATCGTCAAGGGCACCTTGATGCAGACATTGTCCGCGATCTTGCGCAGGATTTCGGCTTCCTTCATCATCGTTTCATGGTCGAGCGCGACGACTTCGGCAGAGACGGGACCGTCCACAATGCCGCAGATTTCCTCGACCACTTCCAGGAATTTGCGGCCCGATTTGGCGATCAGCGAGGGGTTGGTGGTGACGCCGTCCAGCAGGCCGGTGGCGGCCAGATCGCGGATGTCGGCGGTGTCGGCGGTGTCGACGAAGAATTTCACAGGGCGGCCCTTTGCGCAAAAAAGTGATTCGTTGCGTGGCGCTATAGCGTCTTAGGGCTAGCCTGTCCTACATGGGCGCAATGTCCCGTGCCCGTGTCCTGATCCTCAACGCCGCCCTTGGCCCGCTCGACTATCGCGTGCCCCATGGCATGGTCGTCCAGCCCGGTAGCATCGTCGTCGCGCCACTGGGACCGCGCCAGTTAATCGGCGTGGTGTGGGAAGAGGACAGCTTCCCCGATATCGAGACGGTGGGCGACAACCGGTTGCGCAACCTGCTGGAGGTGGTGGACGCGCCGCCGCTGCCTGAGACGTTGCGGCGGCTGATCGAATGGACGGCGGATTATTATCTCAGCCCCCCGCCGCCGTGTTGCGCATGGCATTGTCATCCATGTCGGCGCTGGAGGGGACGCGGACGGTGATCGAATATCGCGCCACCGGCGCCGTGCCGGAGCGGATGACGGAGCAGCGCGCGCAGGCGCTGGAGCGGATCGGCGAGCGGCAGGGGCTGATCCGCGAACTGGCGATGATCGGCGGGGTCAGTGACGCGGTCATCCGGGGGCTGATCAAGCAGGATATTTTCGAGGCGATCGAAGTCAGCGTCGATACCCCCTTCCCCATGCCCGATCCCGGCCATGCGCAGCCCATGTTGTCGGACGCACAGACCAGCGCGGCGGAGCAGATGGCCGACGCGGTGCGTGCGCATGATTTCGCGCCCTTCCTGCTGGATGGCGTCACCGGATCGGGCAAGACGGAGGTCTATTTCGAGGCGATCGCGGCGGCGATCCGGGCGGACCGGCAGGTGTTGGTGCTGCTCCCCGAAATCGCGCTGACCGAGCCGTTTCTGGAGCGGTTCGAAAAGCGGTTTGGGACGGTGCCGGTCAACTGGCATAGCGGGTTGCGGCAGACCGAGCGGCGGCGGGCGTGGCGCGCCATCGCGAGCGGCCAGGCGCAGGTGGTGGTGGGCGCGCGGTCGGCTTTGTTCCTGCCTTATCCCAATCTGGGCCTGATCGTCGTGGATGAGGCGCATGAGGCCAGTTTCAAGCAGGAGGATGGCGTCCATTATCATGCCCGCGACGTGGCGGTGATGCGCGGGCTGATCGAAAAATTCCCAGTGATCCTGGCGTCGGCGACACCGGCAATCGAGACGCGGCATCAGGTGGAACTGGGTCGCTATGCCGAGATCAAACTGCCGTCGCGCTATGGCGGGGCGGAAATGCCCGCGATCGAGGGGATCAACCTGTTGACCGATCCGCCCGAACGGGGGCGCTGGATCGCGCCGCCGCTGGTGAAAGCGATCGACGAGGTGATGGCGAAGGGCGAGCAGAGCCTGCTGTTCCTGAACCGGCGCGGTTATGCACCGCTGACCCTGTGCCGCCATTGCGGCTATCGCTTCCAATGCCCCAATTGCACCGCCTGGATGGTGGAGCATCGGCTGACCCATCGGCTGGCCTGCCATCATTGCGGCCATGTCGTGCCCGCGCCGCGCTTCTGCCCCGAATGCAAGGAAGAGGATTTGCTCGTCGCCTGCGGTCCGGGCGTGGAGCGGATCGCCGATGAGGTGAAGGCGCTGTGGCCGCAGGCGCGCACCGCGATCGCGACGTCCGACACGCTATCCTCCCCTGCCCGCGTCGCCGATTTCGTGAAGTCGGTGGAGGCGGGCGACATCGATATCATCGTGGGCACGCAGCTCGTCACCAAAGGCTATCATTTTCCCAATCTGACGCTGGTCGGCGTGATCGACGCGGACCTGGGGCTGGAGGGGGGCGATTTGCGGGCGGCGGAGCGGACCTTTCAGCAGATCGTGCAGGTCGCCGGGCGCGCCGGGCGCGGGGCGAAGCCGGGCCGGGTGTTCATCCAGACGCGGATGCCGGGCAGCGAAGTGATCGAATCATTGATCGAGGGCGATACGGAGCGTTTCTACGCGGTCGAGACGGAGAACCGCCGCCGCGCCAACGCCCCGCCCTTCGGCCGCTTCGCCGCGATCATCGTGTCGAGCGAAAATGCCGACGAAGCGGCGCAGACCGCGCGGCTGATCGGCAAGTCGGCGCCGGTGATCGAGGGGATGCGCGTCTATGGTCCCGCGCCTGCGCCACTGTCGGTCCTGCGCGGGCGGCACCGGCACCGCCTGTTGATCCACGCCAATCGCACTGTCGATATCCAAGCGGCGATCCGCGAATGGCTGGGCAATCTGGCGTGGAAATCGGGGACGCGGGTGGCGGTGGACGTCGATCCCTACAGCTTCATGTGATGACCGCTACGCTCGCCAGCCCCTGCCGCAACCTCTGTTCGCTCGACCGGGAGCGGGCAAATTGCACCGGCTGCGGGCGGACGATCGCGGAGATCGTGCACTGGCGCAGCATGACGGATGTGCAGCGCGCCGCCGTCATGAGGCGGGTGGCGGATTTCCAGCCGCAGCGGCCGGTTTAACGCCACCCTTCTCCTTCTCCTGCGCATCATATTGCGCTTTCAGCTTCAAGGCGGCGTCGCGCATGCCCGACCCGTGGGGAGAATAGGCGATGGGGTCGAGCAGGATCGACGCCGAACCATAGGCGCCGCGCGCCGCCATCGCCTGCGCCAGGTTGAGGCGATAGGTCGGATTTTGCGGCAAGAGCGTATAGGCCTTGTAGAGGCCGTCATAGCCCAGGTCCGGCATCTTGCCGCCGCGCATCGCATGATAGCGGTAGAAGAGCGCCAACGGCACCGGATCTTCGGTATCTGCGCGATTGGCGCGGACGATCGATGTCAGCGCCGCCTTCCAGTCGCTGTCCACGTCGCTGTCCTGTGCGCGTTCCAGCAGCACCTCCGCCCGCACCGCATAGGCCCGCGCCGATTGCGCGTCGATCGCGATCGCCCGGTCGGCGGCGGCCAGCGCCGCGTCCGGCTTTTCGGCGGCCCATTCCGCTTCGGCCAGCAGCGACTGGACATAGGCGCTGGCGGGATATTGCGCCGCCTTGGTGCGGATGGTGGCGACGATGCCGGGTATGTCCTCGGTCGACGGACGATGGACGAGCCATAGCTCATCCTCCATCAGCGCCGCCTGTGCCGGATCGACCAGGGTGACGGTGATCGCGCCGATGGTCATTTCCTTGGGCGTCAGCACCGACATGTTGAGGCGATGGCGCATATAGGCCTTCAGATCCTTTTCCAGCGCATCCAGCCCGCCTTCGAAATAGCGATCCGGTTGAACGTCGGGCACACCGGTGGACAGATCGCGCAGATAATGCGTGATTTCCGCCGTGCGCGCCGATTTCTGCTGGAAATAATAATGGGTCAGCAGCCAGGCGGTGCCGTAATAGCGGTCACCGTCGCGCAGGTTCAGCCCTTCGGTATCGCGGGCGAACAGTTGCTTGAGCGGATAGGGCGTGCCCAGCACCAGGCCGGGCACGCGCGCCATCGGCACATGGGCAAACTCGATCGATCCATTTTTCGGGAATTTCACGACCGAGAAAAATTCCGCAAATCCCTCGATATACCAGCTGGGATATGCGGCCGGGAAATGGTGCAGCATGAAATGATGGGTATATTCGTGGAAGAGGACTTCTTCGGCCCCCATGTCGAACTTATTGTCCTTGCCGCCACGCGACAGGAAGGCATAGGCCGTCCGTTCCGAGGTCGTATAGAAGCCCGCAACATTGGGATTGCGGGCCAGCTTCTTCACCTTGCTTTCGCTGGACAGCATATAGACTTTGACCGGACTGCCCGCTTCGGGACTGGCGACGCCCGTCGCCCGCCGCAGCAGGAAGTCGAACTTCTCCAGCCGCTCGGCAAAGCCGCGCAACCTTTCGTCATTGCCTTCGCTATAGACGGTGAAATGGCGAGTCTGCGCCTGAAACCAGGCGGCGTGCGCCGTCCCCATGGTGGACAGGGCCAGCCCCCATGCGGCCAGCGCCTTCATCCAAAATCGCGTCATTCTACACCCCGCCCCCAAGACCGATCGTCAAGGTGGCGGAGCGCGGCGCGGTTGAAAAGATGGAATCTGCCTTTTTACGCAGGCTTTTCCGACGCCAGTAGCGCCCGTTTCCGGTCGATGCCCCAGGCATAGCCGCCCATGCCGCCATCGCCACGCACGACACGGTGGCAGGGGATGAGGACGGCAAGGCGGTTGTCGCCGCACGCGGTGCCCACGGCGCGCACCGCGCCGGGACACGCGATCGCAGCGGCGATGTCGCCATAGCTGCGCGTTTCACCCGGCGGAATGGCGCGCAGCGCGGCCCACACCGCCTGCTGGAAGGCTGTGCCCTGAACGTCGGTCGGCAGGTCCGCGCCGGCCGCCGGATCGTCCACCAAGGCCGCCACCCGCTTCGCCATCGCATCGAGCGCGGCATCGGCGGGCATCAGGGTGGCGTGCGGGAAGCAGGTGCGCAACGCCGCCTCCTCTTCGCCGAAGCTGATCCGGCATAGCCCCTTGGCCGTGGCGGCGACGAGCATCGATCCCAGGCTGGTTTCGACCGTGCGCCAGCGGATCACCACGCCGCGCCCGCCATCCTTCCAGGCACTGGGCGTCATGCCCAGATGCGCCTGCGCGTCCGCATAGGCGCGGCTGGGGGCGTTATAGCCCGCGTCGTAGATGGCGTCCGTCACACTGCCATCCTGCGCCAGCGCGGCCTTGAGCCGCCCCGCCCGCACGCCGCGCGCGAAGGCGGCCGGGGTCAGGCCCGTCTCCCGCTTGAACAGGCGATGGAAATGATGCGGGGCATAGCCGGCATGGGCGGCGATCGCCTCCAGCCGGGGCACGTCCAGCGCACCCTCGATAAAGGCGATCGCCTTGTCCACCGCCAGCCGATCCCGCCCGACCGCGTCGGGGCAGCAGCGCAGGCAGGCGCGATAGCCCGCCGCCCGCGCCGCTGCCGGATCGGGCAGGAAGCGCATATTTTCCCGCTTCGGGTGACGCGCGGCGCAACTGGGCTTGCAATAGATGCCGGTCGTCGTGACGCAGCCGACGAAGCGCCCGTCCATCGCCCGGTCGCGCGCGATGAAGGCGTTCCAGCAGGCGTCATCGTCCGGCATGGCGGCAGCGACGGTGGTTGGGGCGGGTTTCAGGCGAGTCATCTGGTTCATGCTTATGGGATAGCGCCGCGCGCATGACCATGCTTCCTGCGCCTTGCTTTCAAAACACCGCCAAGGGACATGGGGCGCATTTCCCGATTGCGCCGCGCCCGCCTTCCAATATGTATGCGCGCATCTATGGTCGCCCTGCTCCGCCGCTTCGCCCCCGCCCTGGCCTTCATGCTCGCCCTTGGCGCGCCTGCGTCGCTGCATGCCGAACAGCAGGACATCGCCGCCGCCGCGCGTGGCGTCGTGCGTGTGGCGCTGGTCGCGACCGATGGATCGGACGCCTATTTCGTCGGCCATGGCAGCGGCTTTGCCGTCGCGCCGGACAAGGTGCTGACCAACGCCCATGTCGTCGAACTGGCGCGCGAGGAAAAAAATCTCGTCATCGGGGTGATCCCGTCCGAAGGACGCAAGACCTATGGCGGGCGAATCATCGCCTATTCGCCGGGCAACGACCTGGCTCTCATCCAGTTGGAGGAAGGGCGCCTGCCGGTATCGACCTTCTACGCGGGTGCCGTGACCGACGGGCAGCATGTCACCGCGATCGGCTATCCCGGCACGGTGGACCGGGCGCAGGGACTGGGCCTGAAACAGATGGTCGAACCCATGGCGACGGTGAAGACCAGCGGCAATATTTCGGCGGGGCGGGCAAGCCGCAGCTTCGACACGTTGCTCCATACCGCGCCACTGGCAGCGGGGAATAGCGGCGGGCCGCTGGCGGACGATTGCGGCCGGGTGCTGGGCGTCAACAGCTTCGGATCGGTGTCGGACGGCAATGATGCGGAGTTCGGCTTTGCCGTGTCCTGGCGAGAGGTCGCCTCCTTCCTGCGGCAGGCGGGCGTGTCGTCGCTCCATACCGTCGTGCCGTGCCGGTCCATGGCCGAAGCCGATGCCGCCGAAGCCGGGATCACCCAGCGCGAATCGCAGGCGACCGAACAGAAGAGCCGCGCCAGCGCTGACGCCCGCGAGCAGGCGATGACCCGCGCCCGTGATGCGGCGGAGCGCGACATCATAACAGCGCGCGAAAATGCGATGGCGGGCGCGGCCGTGCTGTTGGCGCTCGCGGTGCTGGGCCTGGGCGCAGGCGGGCTTTTTTACAATCAGGGCAAGGAACGCCAGGCGACCTGGTTCCTGGCGGGCGGCGGCGTGCTGCTGCTGTCGGCGCTTGGCCTGTTCTTCCTGCGCCCGAGCTTTGCGGAAATAGACGAGCGGGCCAAGCTGCCTGCGGACAAGGGCGTGATCGGCAACAGCGCCTTTGCCTGGACCGGTGAGAATATCTGCAAGGTGGACCTGGCCCGCAGCCGCCTGACCGTGTCGCAGCCCGACGATATCGGGCTGAACTGGGCCGAAGGCGGGTGCGTCAACGGCGATACCCAATATGTCGCGTCCGGCACCTTATGGCAGCGGGCGAGCGTGCCGGACGAGGCCAATTATGTGACCAGCAGCCAGTTCGATCCGGTCAACGGCGTGCTGCGGGTGCAGCGCTGGCTGCCCGATATCGACACGATGGAAAAGGCCCGCGCGCTGGCGAAGACGGAGTTGGACAAGGGACCGATCAAGGGCTGCGGCGCGGACCCGGACCTGATGACCCGCATCGCTACGCTGCAAAGCGACCTGGGCACCATCCTCCCGGCCCAGCCGAACGAGCGGATCGTCTATCATTGCCAGAAGGGGCGACTGGCCCCGGCCGATCCTGCCGAATAACCATTTCGTCGCGGCGGAATTACTCAGGCAAATAGGCGCGATTTCCTACTATTGATCGAATCGCCTCTCATGACTTGCATAGTCATAATGGCGCTGCTAACCGGCCCGGCAACAGGGGCTCGGGACGGGATCAGACCGCGCCCTCTTTTTGCATGACCCGCAAATCAATGGAGGACGGCAGGCGCGTGGAGATTAACAGCGGCATACAGGCCAGTCTCAGCGGCCGCTACGCGGTGGCGCTGTTCGATCTGGCCCGCGACGCGCAGTCGCTTGATACGGTGGCAGCCAGCCTGGCCGGGTTGAAGGCGGCCATTGCGCAATCGCCTGATTTCAAAGGCCTGATCAACAGCCCCGTGCTCAGCCGGGATGTAAGCGGTAAGACGATCGCCGCCGTCGCATCCTCCATGGGCACCGATGCGCTGACGACGAAATTCCTGGGCGTCCTCGCCCAAAACCGTCGCCTGGGCCAGCTGCCCGCGGTCATCCGCGCTTATGAAACGCTGTTGTCGAATCACAAGGGTGAGGCCCGCGCCGAAGTGACGAGCGCCCATCCGCTGACCGATACGCAGATCACCGCCCTGACCCAGAGCCTGAAGGCGCGCGTCGGCCGCACCGTCACGCTCGACGCGAAGGTCGACCCCGCGATCCTGGGCGGGCTGGTCGTCAAGATCGGCAGCCAGATGATCGACAGCTCCATCCGCACCCGTTTGAATACGCTCGCCCAGGCGATGAAAGGCTAAGTCATGGATATCAACGCCGCAGAAATTTCGAAGGTCATCAAGGACCAGATCGCCAATTTCGGCACCGAAGCGCAGGTCAGCGAAGTCGGTTCCGTGCTGACCGTGGGTGACGGCATCGCCCGCGTCCATGGCCTCGACAACGTCCAGGCGGGCGAAATGGTCGAGTTCGCCAATGGCGTGCAGGGCATGGCGCTGAACCTGGAAGCCGACAATGTCGGCGTCGTGATCTTCGGCTCGGATAGCGAGATCAAGGAAGGCGACACCGTCAAGCGCACCGGCACCATCGTGGACGTGCCCGTGGGCAAGGGTCTGCTGGGTCGCGTCGTGGATGGTCTGGGCAATCCGATCGACGGCAAGGGTCCGATCGTGTCCGACCAGCGTATGCGCGTCGAGCGCAAGGCACCCGGCATCATCCCGCGCACGTCGGTGCATGAGCCTGTGCAGACCGGCCTGAAGGCGATCGACACCCTCGTCCCCGTCGGCCGTGGCCAGCGCGAACTGATCATCGGTGATCGCCAGACCGGCAAGACCGCCGTCGCGATCGACACCTTCATCAACCAGAAGGCCGCCAACGCGGGCGACGACGAGAGCAAGAAGCTCTACTGCATCTATGTCGCGATCGGCCAGAAGCGCTCGACCGTCGCGCAGATCGTCAAGCAGCTCGAAGAAAATGGCGCGATGGAATATTCCATCGTCGTCGCCGCGACCGCTTCGGAACCCGCGCCGCTCCAGTATCTTGCGCCTTACACCGGCGTGACCATGGGCGAATATTTCCGCGACAACGGCATGCACGCCGTCATCGTCTATGACGATCTGTCCAAGCAGGCCGTCGCCTATCGCCAGATGTCGCTGCTGCTGCGTCGTCCTCCGGGCCGTGAAGCCTATCCCGGCGACGTCTTCTATCTGCACAGCCGCCTGCTGGAGCGTGCGGCGAAGATGAACAAGGAAAATGGCTCCGGTTCGCTGACCGCGCTGCCGATCATCGAGACGCAGGCGGGCGACGTGTCGGCCTATATCCCGACCAACGTGATTTCGATCACCGACGGCCAGATCTTCCTGGAAACCAACCTCTTCTACCAGGGCATCCGTCCGGCCATTAACGTCGGCCTCTCGGTGTCGCGCGTCGGTTCCGCCGCGCAGACCAAGGCGATGAAGAAGGTGTCCGGCTCGATCAAGCTGGAACTGGCGCAATATCGCGAAATGGCGGCCTTCGCCCAGTTCGGGTCCGACCTCGACGCATCGACGCAGAAGCTGCTGAACCGCGGCGCGCGCCTGACCGAACTGCTCAAGCAGGGTCAGTTCTCGCCGCTGCCGTTTGAAGAGCAGACTGCGTCGATCTTCGCGGGCACCAACGGCTATCTGGACAGCGTCGCGGTCAAGGACGTGACCCGTTACGAAGAGCTGATGCTGGCGTACCTGCGTCACGATCACCCCGAAGTGCTGACGACGATCCGCGACAGCAAGGATTTGGGCGACGACGCCAAGGCCAAGCTGAAGGCTGCGCTGGACGCGTTCGGCAAGACGTTCGCGTAAATTTCTCTCCGTCATCCCCGCGAAAGCGGGGATCCATCTCCCAAGCGTCGCTCTTGGGGTGAGGTCAGGAGATAGATTCCCGCCTTCGCGGGAATGACGAAAGAGGGTTGAAGTAGGGAAGCATGGCTAGCCTCAAAGAACTGAAGATCCGCATCGGGTCGGTCAAATCGACCCAGAAGATCACCAAGGCGAAGCAGATGGTCGCCGCCGCGAAGCTGCGCAAGGCGCAGGCCGCAGCCGAGGCTGCGCGCCCCTATAGCAGCCGCCTGGAAGCGGTCGTCGCCAGCCTCGCCACCAAGATTGCGGGCGGCACCGGCGAAGGCGCGTCCCCGCTGCTGGCGGGCACCGGCAAGGATGAGGTGCATCTGCTGGTCGTTGCCAACTCCGACCGTGGCCTGGCCGGCGCGTTCAACGCCAATATCGTCAAGGCGGCGCTCGCCAAGGCGCGCGCGCTGGAACTGGACGGCAAGAAGGTGCAATTCTACCTGATCGGCCGCAAGGGGCGTCCGGTCATCAACCGCGCCTATCCGGGCAAGATCGTCGCCCAGTACGACACCACCGGCACCAAGGAGCCGGGTTTTGCGCAGGCGCAGGCGATCGCGCAGGAACTGAGCCAGATGTTCCTGGACGGCAAGTTCGACGTGGCGCACCTCTTCTATTCGCGCTTCAAGTCGGCGCTGGCGCAGATCCCGACGGAACAGCAGATCATCCCGGTCAAGATCCCGGCCGACGCCGACCGCAACGCCATCCCCGCCACGGTGGAATATGAGCCGAGCGAAGAGGCGATCCTGGACGACCTGTTGCCGCGCAACATTTCGATCCAGTTGTTCAAGGCGCTGCTGGAAAACAACGCCTCCGAACAGGGCGCGTCGATGACCGCGATGGACAACGCCACGCGCAACGCGGGCGACCTGATCAACAAGCTGACGATCCAGTATAACCGCAGCCGCCAGGCCGCGATCACCACCGAACTCGTCGAAATCATCTCGGGCGCTGAAGCCCTCTAAGACCCCGCACGCAAGGAAGCAGTCATGGCAACCACCAACAATGTAGGCCGCATTTCGCAGGTCATCGGCGCTGTCGTCGACGTGACCTTCCCCGATGCGCTCCCGTCGATCCTTTCGGCGCTGGAAACCAGCAACAACGGCCAGCGCCTGGTGCTGGAAGTCGCCCAGCATCTGGGTGAGAACACCGTCCGCACGATCGCGATGGATTCGACCGAAGGTCTGACCCGCGGCCAGGAAGTGACCGACACCGGCGCGCAGATCAGCGTCCCCGTCGGCCCCGCCACGCTCGGCCGCATCCTGAACGTCGTGGGTGAGCCGATCGACGAGCGCGGCCCGGTGCAGACCGATATGCGCTCGCCCATCCATGCCAAGGCGCCGGAATTTGTCGATCAGTCGACCGAAAGCTCGATCCTGGTCACCGGCATCAAGGTCATCGACCTGCTCGCCCCTTATGCCAAGGGCGGCAAGATCGGCCTGTTCGGCGGCGCGGGCGTGGGCAAGACGGTGCTCATTCAGGAACTGATCAACAACATCGCCAAGGGCCATGGCGGCACCTCGGTCTTTGCAGGCGTCGGTGAGCGTACCCGCGAGGGTAACGATCTCTATCACGAGTTCCTGGACGCGGGCGTGATCGCCAAGGATGCCGACGGCAACGCGATTAGCGAAGGTTCCAAGGTTGCGCTGGTGTACGGCCAGATGAACGAGCCGCCGGGCGCCCGCGCGCGCGTCGCCCTGTCGGGCCTGACCATCGCCGAATATTTCCGTGACGTGGAAAATCAGGACGTGCTGTTCTTCGTGGACAACATCTTCCGCTTCACCCAGGCGGGCGCGGAAGTGTCCGCTCTGCTCGGCCGTATCCCGTCGGCCGTGGGTTATCAGCCGACCCTGTCGACCGACATGGGCCAGCTGCAGGAGCGCATCACGTCGACCAACAAGGGGTCGATTACCTCGGTGCAGGCCGTGTACGTGCCTGCGGACGATTTGACCGATCCGGCGCCGGCGACCTCGTTCGCGCATCTTGATGCGACGACCGTTCTCAACCGTGCGATTTCGGAACTCGGCATCTACCCGGCGGTCGATCCGCTCGACTCCACCAGCCGCGTGCTGGAGCCGCGCACAGTTGGTCAGGAACATTATGACACCGCCCGCGCGGTCCAGTCGATCCTGCAGAAGTACAAGTCGCTGCAGGACATCATCGCGATCCTGGGCATGGACGAGCTGTCGGAAGAGGACAAGCTGACCGTCGCGCGCGCGCGCAAGATCCAGAAGTTCCTGTCGCAGCCCTTCCACGTCGCCGAAGTCTTCACCGGCATCAGCGGCAAGTTCGTCCAGATCGAAGACACGGTGAAGTCGTTCAAGGCCGTGGTCGATGGCGAATATGACCATCTGCCCGAAAACGCCTTCTACATGGTCGGCGGCATCGACGAAGCGATCGAGAAGGCCAAGAAGCTGGCTGCCGAGGCCGCGTAAGACAAAGGCTTCCCCTCCCTGTCCGGGAGGGGATTGAGGGGTGGGTCGCGAGCGAAACGAGCGTGCATCTATCCCCAAAGGTTGCAGGCGATTGCTGCGCAATCGCACCCACCCCCGGCCCCTCCCTTAAAAGGGAGGGGGGAGTTTATTTGATGGCACTGCATTTCGAACTCGTGACCCCGGAAAAGCTGTTCCGCTCGGAAGAGGTCTATCAGGTGGTCGTTCCCGGCACTGACGGCGACTTCGGCGTGCTGGAAGGCCATGCGCCTTTCATGTCGACGGTCCGCGACGGTAACATCCAGATCTTTGCATCGGCGGGCGCCGCGCCGGAGATCATCCCGGTCGAAGGTGGCTTTGCCGAGGTGAATGAAAAGGGTCTGACCGTCCTCGCTGAAAAGGCCGGCTGATCGGAAGGACATTCGACCTGCCGGTTGCGGCGTGGTCGTCAGGAGGGGCGCCGATGGCGTCCCTTTTGCATGGTGCGATAGACGCGTTCGACGGCCGCCGACGCGGCGTCCCAGGCATAAAGCGCGCTACGTTCCCGCGCCAGAGCGCCCAATGCGCGCCGTTGCGCAAGGGATGTCGCCAATGCGGTGACGGCCGTGCAGGCTGCTGCTTCATCCAAAGGCGGGCATAGGCGCCCGGCGCGGCCGTCGTCCAGCAAAGCGCGCGAACCCGGCGCGTCCGCCGCGACGATCGGCAAGCCCGCCGCCATCGCCTCCAGCACGACATTGCCGAACGTCTCGGTCATGCTGGGGTGATAGAAGATATCGGCGCTGGCGACGGCGCGGGCCAGGCTTTCGCCCTCCAGATGCCCCAGGACGATCGCGTCGCCGATCGCTTCGAAATCGCGGCGGGCCGGTCCCTCCCCTACGACCAGCGCGCGCACGGGCAAGCCCTGTCGCTGCAACTGTCGAGTGACTGCGATGAAAGAGGCTACGCCTTTTTCCCGTACCAGCCGTCCGAAGAAGAGCAGCGCGATCTCACCGTCGCCTATCCCAAGCGCCCGGCGCCAGGCTGGGTCGCGACGCGCCGGATCGAACAGCGCGCGGTCAACACCCCGGCTCCATACGCTCACGGCATCGTCGCAACGCAGCAGGCGCATATCTCCGGCAAGCTGGTCGGTCGGCACCAGCACATGGTCGCTGCGGCGGTAGAAGCGGGCCAGATGCGCCTCGGCCAGCGGGCGCAGCCAGCCCAGGCGATAATGTTCGAGATAGGTTTCGAACAAGGTATGCTGGCTGGCGACGATCGGCACGCCACGCGCCTTGGCGAAACTCTGGGCGCGCGTGCCCAATATGTCCGGCGTCGCGACATGGACGATGTCGGGATCGAAGCGCACAAGGTCGCGGCGGATGGCGGCGGGCAGGCCAAGGGCGAGTTGAAATTCGCCGCGCACCGGCAAGGTAAACGACGGGACCGGCACCAGCGTGCCCGCCGGTTCGAAGGCGGGCGTGTCGGTCACCGGCGAATAGACGCGCACCTGATGCCCGGCGGTCGCCTCCAGCCAGCCGACCAGCCGGTTGAGCGCCTGATTGGCCCCTTCGCGCAAATAATTATAGTTGCCGGTGAAGAGAGCGATACGCATCAGAGGCGACGAAAATTGAGCAGCGCGTTGAGCGCGAACATGACCAGCCCGGCGAAGACCGACACTACTATGCGTGCGAGCAGATAGTGGATTGGCGTATAGTGCAGTAGCAGCGCGTAAAAGCCCATGGTAATGCCCAGCCCCAGTCCGCCGCTGGCGAGGAAATAGATATAGCCGCTGGCGATCGCCCGGTCGGTCCCGCGAAAGATCCAGCGGCGGCCCAGCGCATAATGCAGCGAATTGGCCGCGACGAAACCGATCCCCGCCGCGAACACGCGCTTCATGCTGAAAAATTCGACCAGCACCCACAACAGGGCCAGGCTGAGCGCGAAGACCAGGCAGGACACGACGGTGTTGCGCCACAGCATCGTCGCCGCCTTACGCGACAATAGCCGTGCGGTCAGGCCGCCGCGCGCAGGCCCGTCAGGCGCGCGCGCCGCTTCATCCAGCAAAGGCTCAGGCCAGGTCGAAATGCGCTGTCACCGCTTCCATCCGCTCGGCGGCATCGGGCCAGTCCGCACGTCGGCGCATGAAGGGATTGAGGAACAGCAGCGGCAGTTTGAGGAACAATAATTCGCTATGGATGAAGCCGTCCACGGCCTTTTCCCAGCGCGTGTGTTCACGCCGGTGATGGCTGCGCAACCAGTCGTCATAGGGCGCCCAGTGGCTCGGTTCATCGCGGTGAACGATCGCGAAAATCTTCATCAGCACCTTGTCGTCGCGCACCAGCGGATGGGCGAGCAATGTCTCCACCTGCTTGAAGCCGCGTTTTTCCGTCAGGGAAATGATGCGACACAATTTTTCGAACTGGTCGTCATTGTCGATCACGCCCTGGGTGTCGAGCTGATCGATACCGCGATGGAACATGATCTCCACGAAGCGATCAATATGGCCGCAGGCGCGATCGACATGCAGCGGCATCGTGCCGCGCAGTTCGAACCAGCGCCGGAACATGAGATAATGTTTGCGTTCGTCGGCGCGATGCCGCTCCACCGCTGCGATCAGCGCGATGTCGTCGGGCGAGCGGACGCGGATCGCCTCCAGCACGCGATCGATGGCCGTATAGCCGCGATGCTCGTTATAAATGTAGATCGACCCGAGTAAGTCGAGATACCGCTGACGCAACCATTCCCGCACCCTTGGACGGTATGCCTGCCCATGGGCAGTGTCAATCACGGGAAATCCTCTGCTCATATTTGGAAACTCAACGGAAATATTCCGATCGCTCGTCTGCGCTTGCGGCGATGAATTGCGGATGAAGCGTATCGGGAACCGCTTCGTTCCGCTTCCGCCATTTCCCGCATTGCTGCCTCGCCACTTCCTTGCCATGGAACAGGTCCGATGACCGCCGCGCCCGCCCCTGCCATGTCGCCCCTGTCCGCCACGGCGCGCGCCATCCCCGGCGGCTGGCTGATCGCGGCGATCGCGGCCTGGCTGGGCATCGGACAGTTGCTGTTGTGGCGCTTCCTCGATGTCATGCCGGTCGCGGCCTATGCCTTGGGCGGCCTGTCGCTATGTGCGCTATGCTGGTCGATCATGCGGGCGACGCGCGGCTTTGCCGGGCCGACGCCCGCAACGCTGCTGACCTGTATCGCCATTTCGCTGCTGCTGCTGCTGCTGGGGGGCGAAGGGCGTTTCTTCTACGCCAATATCGATTGGCAGGTGCGGCTGGCGGCGATGCGAGACATGGTCGTCAATCCCTGGCCCTTCGTCTATACCGCGCGCACCACCCCCGATGTGCTGCGCGCGCCGATCAGCATGTTCCTGGCCCCTGCCCTGATCGCCAAGGCGCTGGGAGGCCGCGCGGGCGACATCGCGTTGCTGGTGCAAAATAGCCTGATGCTGGGGAGCGTGCTGGCGCTCGGCTCCACCCTGTTCGATACGCGCCGCGCACGCTGGGTGGCGCTGGTCGTCGTCATCGGATTTTCCGGGCTGGATGCGCTGGGCCGCATATTGTTTCGCGGCGGCCTGTCGGACCATCTCGAAAACTGGGCCTATCTTCAATATAGTTCGACCATCACCCTGGCCTTCTGGGTGCCGCAACATGCGCTGTCCGGCTGGATCGGCGCGCTGGCCTATCTGCTCTGGCGCCGGGGAAAGGCGCCATTGGGCGTGACATTGGCGCTATTGCCGCTGACGGCGCTGTGGTCGCCGCTGGGGCTGATGGGCGCGATGCCGTTCGCTGTCCTGGCGGGGGTGCAGACGCTGCTGCGCCGCGAACTCAAGGTCCGCGATATCGCACTGCCGGCACTGGCGACTTTGCTTGCCATTCCCGGCCTCCTTTATCTGGGCGCGGCGAATGACGGGGTGGGTGCGCGGTGGATGGCGGTCGCCCCCGTGCAATGGGGCATATTCGAACTGCTGGAGGTGCTGGTCTACGCCGCGCCGCTGGCGCTGCTGGTCCGCCGCCCGCGCTTCGGGCGCGATACGCTGGCGCTGCTGACGCTGTGGCTGCTGGCTATCCCGTTCGTCCAGGTCGGCTGGTCGATCGACTTCATGATGCGCGCGTCGATCAGCGCGTTGACGATCCTGGCGGTCATGCTCGCCGACGCCCTGATCCACGCGCCGCGCAGCCGCCCGTGGCTGATCGTGCCGCTGCTGATCGGCGCCATCACCGGCTGGCATGAGGTGCGTCGCGCACTCGTCTATCCTGCCGCACCGACTGTGCGATGCAGCGTGATCAGAGCCTGGCAGCAGAGCTTCGGCCGCTTCCCCATGGGTTCCTATCTTGCGCCGTTGGACGCGGTGCCGCGCGCGATCCGCCCGGTGCACCCAACGCCGGTGGACGCACAAGAGCCTGCCCATTGCTGGGACGGGCATTGGCATCATCCCGACGATGCGTCAGGCCGATAATATCGCGTAGAGCGACAGGCCGATCGGAAAGCGAATGCGGCCGAGCAGATGGCGTTCCCAGCCGAATATGATCCGGAGGGCATGATTGACAGGCGGCGACGGTTCCGCGTCTAGCCCACCTTTACGGCGCAGCAGCCGGTGCGCCGTGCGTGTGGCGACCGCGATGGGGAAAAGCAGGCTGTTGAAATAGCCGACCGATTCCACCTTCAGCCCGGCGGCCTGCGCGACCGCGCGCAATCCCGACAAGGTATAGCGGCGTTTATGATGATGCAGTTCGTCATGATCGGACCAGAGCCAAGGCACTGCCGGCACGGTCAGCAGGATGCGCCCGCCCTGTGCCAACCGATCCCGCAAGGCGGCCAGCGATGCGCGATCTTCCTCCACATGCTCTAGCACGTCGAGCAATGCGATCAGGTCGTAGCGTTGATCGCCAAAGCCGATCCGGTCCGGCAACATGCCCGGTTCCACACGGGCAACGCCGCGCGCCGTCGCCAGCGCCCGCGCTTCCCCATCATATTCCAGCGCTTCCACGCCGCCATGGTCGGCCAGCATCGCCAGATTGCCGCCCGTGCCGCACCCGGCCTCCAGGATACGCGCGCCCGGCTGCAGGGCCATCTGCGTGCGGATCAGCCGATCCAATATGGCGCGACGGGCGACGAACCACCAATGGCTCCCCTCCTGCGCGCTCATGCTCGCATAGGCTGATCGGTCCATGTCTCATCCTTTTCAGGCAGGTGATTGGGGTGGATCGGACTATGTGCGTCCACCACATAGAGCGGTCGCTTGCGCACTTCGCGTGCGACCCGCCCCAGATATTCGCCGATGATCCCAAGGCTGAGCAGGTTAAGCCCGCCCAACATCAGGACCGCGACCATGATCGACGCATAGCCGGGCACGTCGACGCCGGTGATGATCGTGTGCAGCACCAGGAACGCTGCATAGGCAAAGGCCAGCATCGCGATGCCACCGCCGATATAGGACCAGATGCGCAGCGGCATGGTGGTCGATGCGGTGATGCCGTCGATCGCCAGCGACCATAGCTTGCCCAGCCGCCATTTGGTCGTGCCAGCCCCGCGCGCGGCACGGACATAATCGACCGTCGCGACGCGAAAGCCGATCCAGGAGAACAGCCCCTTGTGGAACCGCGCCTGTTCGCCCAGCTGCTTGACGACATCGACCGCCTTGCGATCGAGCAGGCGGAAATCGCCGACATTTTCCGGGATTGGATGATCGGACAGCCGGTTGAGCAATGCGTAGAAGCCGCGTGCGCTCGTCCGCTTGAGCCAGTTGTCGCTGGACCGGTCGATGCGGCGGGCGTTGACGACCTGCGCACCGGCCAGCCAGGCGCGCACCATATCGACGATAACAGCGGGCGGGTCTTGCAAATCCACGTCGATCGGGATGACGGCGTCGCCCACCGCATGGTCTATGCCAGCGGCCAGCGCGGCTTCCTTGCCGAAATTGCGGGACAGGGACAGGCAGCGCACATCCGGATTCAGCCGTGCCAATATGGCGATGATATCGCCGGTACGGTCGGAACTGCCGTCATCCACGAACAGATATTCCGCGCGCGCATCCGGCCCGATCAGGGCCAGCGCATCAGCCACCGCCGGGCGCGCCGCGTCGAGGAACAGGGAAATCGCCTCCTGTTCGTTATAGACCGGAATGACGATCGACAGGGTCGACATCGCGCGCAACTTTCCCCAGAGAATGGGGATGCTATCGGCCGAAATGGTTAACGCCGCGTAAGCGCCTGACCCGCGCACAGGATTTATTTACCATATTCCGGCATGGCGTTGTCATGCCCTTGCGCCTGCTGCCCCTCATTCGCCACCCCGCCTGCATCCTGACGCTATTTGGCGTGCTGCTGATGCTGCCGGCCCTGTTGTGGGGGCCGGGCTTTACCCATTCAAACCAATATAATCTGCTGTGGACCGCGCATTTCGGGCAGGAAATGGCCGCCGGTCATCTCTACGAGCGCTGGTTGCCCGGTAGTTTCGAAGGGTTGGGCAGTCCGACCTTCTATTTCTACCCGCCCTTCGCCTATTGGATCGGCGGCGCTTTCCATGCGGTGGGCTTTGCCGTGCCGACGGCGGTCAACCTGACCGGGTTGGCGCTGCTGGTGGCATCGGGCCTGGCAATGCATCATTGGCTGGCGACGCGCGGCACCCGGCCATTGCTGGGCGCGATGCTGTATATGGCCGCGCCTTATCATCTCTATGACATCTATGTGCGCGGAGCGCTGGCGGAAGCGACCGCGTTCGTCTGGCTGCCGCTGATCGCGCTGGCGATCGACCGGCTTCCGGCCCGGCGGGGCGTCGTGCTGCTGGCGACGGCCTATGCAGGCCTGCTGATCAGCCATCTGCCGCTGGCGATGCTGACCGGCCTGTTCCTGATCGCGCCGCTGATCGGGTGGCGATTGTGGCAGCGCGCGCCGATATTGCCATCAGCCATTGTTTCGGGGGTGCTGGCCTTTGCGCTGGCCGCCTTCTTCCTGATCCCGGCGCTGACGCTGCAATCCCACGTGTCGATATCCTTATTGTGGGTGCAGGATTATCGGGCGACGGATTGGTCGATCTGGAACAGCAGTTTCGAACTCTTTCCCTGCCTGGCGCTGGGGCTGATCCTGCTCGCCTGGCCCGCGGCGCGGACGCCATGGGGCGCGATCGCGATCGTGACGGCGTTGCTGTCCGTCCGCCTCATCCCGTTCGTCTGGGAGATATCCTTGCTCAACAAGGTGCAATTTCCCTGGCGCGCCTTTTGCATTGCGGAGTTTGCGGCGATCACCGCGCTGGCGGGCAGTCGGTTGCGCCCGGCGCTGCTGGTCGGTGCGGGCGTGTTGCTGCTGTTCCCCTATCTGTTCGGTGGCCTGCTGACCGCCGCTTTTCTGCGCAAGCCCGTCGATCAGGCGCTGATCGCGCGGGTCGCGCCGGATGCGCCCGAATATCTGCCGCGTGGCTTCGACCTGTCGCGCGTGCGCCCGAACGATCGCTGGGTCGATCTGACGCCGTGGCGCGCGCTGCCGCGTGGCGACGCGATAGTGGTCGAGCGGGCGGGACCGGTGACGCTGGGCCATGCCGCCTTCCCGATCTGGCAAGTCACGCGCGACGGCCGTCCCGTGCCCAGCAGCGGGCCGTTGCTGCATTTCGATGCGACGCCGGGCCTCTATCGCGTCGAACGGCAGCGCCTGTGGCAGGAGACGCTGGGCAGCGCCATCAGCTTGGTCGCGCTGCTGCTGTTGGCGATACTCGCATTACGTCAACGCGGCATTAGCCATTTGTCAAAGTTTCCACCCTATTCACCTGCACAACCTAGATCACATTGATCGCGACGAAATGGCGGAGACATATGAGCGCCTTTGGACGGAAGAATGGACCCGCCGGCATAAAGTCCGGCTTTGGCGTTGCCCGCCCGATGCAGGGGGGCACCACCAAGGAGGAGTCGCGCGGTGGCGAACAGTTCCCGCCGCTCGACATCGCGTCGCTGCCAGGCGAAATAGCGTTCGACCCCTTGTCGGCGCCGACCAACCAGATGCAGCGCAACGCCGATGCGATGGCGCGCCTGTCCGACCGCGCCAATGCCGAGCATGTGCCCGACGCCGGGCCGCAGGGTTTCGAAGCGAGCGTCCACAAGATCAAGGAGCAGGTGCTGCCCCGCCTGCTGGAGCGGGTCGATCCCGAAGCCGCCGCGACGCTGACCAAGGATGAATTGGCGGAGGAATTCCGCCCGATCATCATGGAAGTGCTGGCGGAATTGAAGCTGACGCTCAACCGGCGCGAGCAGTTCGCGCTGGAAAAGGTGCTGGTGGACGAGCTTCTGGGCCTGGGTCCGCTCGAAGAGTTGCTGAACGACCCGGACATCACCGACATCATGGTGAACGGGCCGGAGCAGACCTATATCGAAAAGAAGGGCAAGCTGGTCATCGCGCCGATCAAGTTCCGCGATGAAGAGCATCTGTTCCAGATCGCCCAGCGTATCGTGAACAAGGTCGGCCGCCGCGTCGACCAGACCACGCCGCTGGCCGACGCCCGCCTGCCCGACGGTTCCCGCGTCAACGTGATCGTGCCGCCGCTTTCGCTGCGCGGGACTGCCATTTCGATTCGTAAATTCTCCGCCAAGCCGATCACCATCGACATGCTTGCCCAATGGGGCGCGATGTCGCCCAAGATGGCGACCGCGCTGAAGATTGCGGGTGCGTGCCGGTTCAACATCGTGATTTCGGGCGGTACGGGTTCGGGCAAGACCACGATGCTCAACGCGCTGTCGAAGATGATCGACCCGGGCGAACGCGTGCTGACGATCGAGGATGCGGCCGAACTGCGTCTGCAACAGCCGCACTGGCTGCCGCTGGAAACCCGCCCGCCCAACCTGGAAGGTCAAGGCGCGATCACCATCGGCGATCTCGTCAAGAACGCCCTGCGTATGCGGCCCGATCGCATCATCCTGGGCGAAATTCGTGGCGCGGAATGTTTCGACCTGCTCGCCGCGATGAACACCGGCCATGACGGCTCCATGTGTACGCTCCACAGCAACTCGCCCCGCGAGTGCCTGGGCCGTATGGAAAATATGATCCTGATGGGGGACATCAAAATCCCCAAGGAGGCCATTTCCAAGCAGATCGCCGATTCGGTCGATTTGATCGTCCAGGTTAAGCGCCTGCGCGACGGGTCGCGCCGCGTCACCAACGTGACCGAAGTGATCGGCATGGAAGGCGACGTCATCGTCACGCAGGAATTGTTCAAGTTCGAATATCATGACGAGGATGACAGCGGAAAGATCATCGGCGAATATCGGTCGATGGGCCTGCGTCCCTACACGCTGGACAAGGCGCGGATGTTCGGCTTCGACCAGCCGTTTCTGGAAGCCTGCCTGTAAGCATTGACCAGGGATCAATAGCGTGTTGTTCCCCGGCGAAGGCCGGGGTCCAGTTCTACGCTCTGGACTGGACCCCGGCCTGCGCCGGGGAACACCATCACTGTCCCCGATGCAGCATAATCATCGCGTTTTGGTATGAGATTAGGTGCTGGCAGGGATTTCTCTCTCGCTACCCCTTGCGCCCGGTACAAGGGACCGGCACATCACCCTCTCCCTAGAGAGGATGTCCCCGATGAACCGTCTCGCCCTGATCGCTGCTGCCGTCGCCATTCTGCCGGTCGGTGCCGCCGTCGCCCAACATGCCGGCCACAACAAAGCGGCAGCCCCAATCGCCGCCGCCGTCGCCGCCCCCAGCCGCACCCCCGCCAACCTCGCCCGCGACAAATATCGCCATCCTGCCGAGACGCTGACCTTTTTCGGTGTGACACCGAGTCAGACAGTTGTTGAATATGCGCCGAGCGGCGGATGGTATTCGGAAATCTTGGCCCCCCTGCTGCGCGCCAAGGGCACATTCTACGCCGTGCAGCCCACTGGCCGCGGGCTGGACGCGTATAAGAGCTTCCTCACCGCCAAGCCGACCGTCTACGACAAGGTCAAGCTGGTCGCCTATCCCGAAGAGGTCGGCTCCATTCCAGCAGGCAGCGTCGACACGGTGCTGACGTTCCGCAATGTCCATAATATGGTGATGGCGGGAACCGAGGCCGCGACTTTCAAGGCGTTTTTCACCATGCTCAAGCCCGGCGGCACACTGGGCGTGGTCGATCACCGCTTGCCCGAAGACCGCGACGTCGCGCTGGAAAAGAGCAGCGGTTACCTCAAAGTCTCCACCATTCGCCGCATCGCGCAGGCGGCGGGCTTCGAATATGTCGGTGCGTCCGAAGTGAACGCCAATCCCAAGGACACGGCCGACTGGGCCAAGGGCGTATGGACCCTGCCCCCGGTTCTGGCGCAGAAGGATGTGGACCGGGACAAATATCTCGCCATCGGGGAAAGCGACCGGATGACGCTGAAATTCCGCAAGCCACTGAAATAAGCATTTGAAATAAGTACTGGCCCGGTTGCGTCCCGACGCAACCGGGTTAAGGCAGCGGCGTGACCGCCCCTGCCCGCCCCCATCGCCCGCTCTTCGCCATCGGGCTACGCCTGATCGCGGTGCTGTGCCTGTCGGTCATGTTCGTGACCGTGCGGGTGGCCAGCGAACATGGCGTGCATGTCGTCGAATCGCTATTCTACCGACAGTTGCTGGCGCTGCCGATGATCCTGATCTGGGTCGCGTTGGCAGGCGGCCTGCGCACCGTGCGGACTCGGCGGATCGGCGTACATGCCAGCCGCATGATGCTGGGGCTGACGGGGATGCTGCTCAATTTCCTGTCCTACATCCTGTTGCCCCCGGCGGAGGCGGCGACGATCGGTTTCACCATGCCGATCTTCGGTACGATATTGTCGGCGCTGATCCTGCGGGAGGCGACCGGCATCCATCGCTGGGCGGCAGTGCTGGTCGGATTTTTGGGCGTGCTGGTGATCGTGCGGCCGGATGCGGGCCATTTCCCGATGCAGGGCGTCGCGGTCGCCATCGCCGCCGCGCTGGTCACCGCCAGCGTCAGCCTGGTGCTGCGCGAACTGGGCCGGACCGAAGCGGCCGGCGTCGTCGTCTTCTGGTTCACCGTCCTGTCGATGATCCCACTGGGTATCGCCATGCCCTTCGTCGCGCAGGCGCATGATGCGCTGACCTGGGGGTTGCTGCTGGTGATCGGCCTGTTCGGCGGTATCGCGCAACTGTGCCTGACCGCGGCGCTCCGCTGGGCGCCGGTGTCGGTGGTGCTGCCGATGGATTATACGACGATCATCTGGACCACCCTGCTGGGCGTCGCAATCGGCGAGAATTGGCCGATGGCGACGACCTGGGCAGGCGCTGCTCTGATCGTCGCCAGCGGCCTTTATATCGCCTGGCGCGAACATGTCCGCGCCAGGCGTCCGGTCGTCAGTTCAGCAGTTCCGCCTCAAGGCTGATATCGGCCTTCAGCAATTTGGAAATCGGGCAATTGGCTTTCGCCTTGCCCGCCAGATCCTGAAACGTCGCGTCGTCGGTGCCGGGGATGGTCGCTTTCAGCGTCAGCTTGCTGGCGGTCACGGCAAAGCCGTCATCCTGTTTTTCCAGCGTCACGACGGCGGTCGTTTCCATCTTCTCCGCCGTCAGCCCCGCTTCGCCCAGGATCAGCGAGAGCGCCATGGTGAAGCAGGAGGCATGGGCGGCGGCGATCAGTTCTTCCGGATTGCTGCCCGGCTGCCCTTCGAACCGGGTGGCGAAGCCATAGGGATAGGCGTCCAGCGCGCCGCTCTGGGTCGAAATCGCGCCCTTCCCGTCCTTCAGGCCGCCGGTCCAGACGGCCGAACCGCTGCGATTGATTTTCATGGCTATTGCTCCCGATGATGATGCGTTGTGATGCGCCGGAGGAACCCCGCCGGGTTCCCCATGGTTGCACAGCATAGCTGCATTTTTCACAGGAGCATGACAATGTCTGACCCCAGCATGGAAAATCATGGTGCGCTGATCGCGTCCGACCGGGTAGAAGGCACCGCCGTCTATAATCGGCAGGGCGATCATCTGGGCAAGATCGCCAACTTCATGGTGGACAAGGTAAGCGGGCAGGTCCGCTATGCGGTGCTGTCCTTCGGCGGGTTTCTGGGCATCGGCAATGACCATTATCCGCTGCCCTGGTCGATGCTAAACTACGACACCGAACAAGGCGGCTATGTCATCGACCTCGACAAGGCAGTGCTGGACAATGCGCCCCATTATGCGGGCGAACAACGGCCCGACTATGACGATGGCTATGGCCGCAACGTGTACCAATATTATGGGATGATCTATCACTGGTAACCGGCCTGCATGGTCAGCCGAGCGGCTGGTCTGGCATCGTGCCGGTCCGGCCGCTTTGGCGTTGACGAAACGACTTTCCGGTTGCCTAGATTTCACCACAATTCATCGCTTGGTCATTGTCTACCAGATAAATAGAATTACTGTGTAAGGCTCGATAGCGAGGATGAGGACCAGACCATGGAGCGATTCGGTTTTTCGGGTGACACGCGCCAGCCGGTCGTTTTGACCATCCCCGGCCTCAACAATAGCGGGCCGGGCCACTGGCAGACATTATGGGAAGACACGCGCGGCGATTGCGAAAGAGTCGATCTGGGCAGTTGGGCCAGCCCCAATCGCAACGCCTGGGTCACGCGGCTGGACAGTGCGATCCGCGAAGCCAATGCGCCCGTCATCCTGGCGGCGCACAGTCTGGGTTGCATGGCCGTCGCCTGGTGGGGGGCATTGCAGAGCCAAGCCTATGGCTGGCCGGTGACCGGCGCGCTGCTGGTGGCGCCACCCGATTGCGACCGGATGGAAACGCCCGAGACGATCGGCGGCTTTGGTCCCACGCCGCGCGCGCAACTGCCCTTCCCCTCGATCATCGTCGCCAGCCGCGACGATCCCTATATCTTCTTCGAACGCGCCCATAGCGTCGGCAAATATTGGGGCAGCCAGTTCGTCGATGCGGGCTATGCCGGGCATATCAACGCGGATTCAGGCCTTGGCGATTGGCAGTTCGGCCAGACGCTGCTGGAACGACTGATCGACAATGCGCAGGAACAGGCGTCGGCCATGCGCCAGATGCGCCCGGCCCTCCCCATGGCGCAGCAGGACCGCCAGATCGGCGCCCCCGCACTTTATCCTTGAAGGCTCACCCCGAGGGGCGCGACAAGACAAACTTGCGCGCCCCTTATATTTGCTTTTTTGTCTATCTTTGGAGTTGAGATACTAAGCGGGAAAGAGGTGTCCATGAGCGAACATAAACCGATCGATCTGCGTCCTATTCGGGAAGGCCAGCGCGCCGACATCGCCGCCAGCATCGACAAGGTGCGCGGCGTTTTGGAGGCGCTGCGCTTCGGATCGATCACGCTGACCGTCCATGACGCGCGCGTGGTGCAGATCGACGTGACGGAAAAGACGCGCTTGACGGGCTGAAGACGGCCGGGGGCATAGGTTCGGGTCGGGCACGACCCATGCGGCGGGGGGTGAGCCGCATCATTAGCATCACCCCCAGAAGACATCGGCCGACCGGGCGACCGGAAAGGCCGCAATCACATCACCGGACATTCGGATAAAAGGGGAATATCATGATTGCGCGTTTCCTGTTGCTCGCCAGTGTGGCGGGCGCTTCTTTCATCACGCCCAGCGCCTTTGCGCAGGATGCGGCCCCGGCCGCCCCGCAGGATGCCGAACAGGCCAATGTGCGCGGCGACGTGATCGTCGTCACAGCGCGCCGCCGCCAGGAAACCGCCCAGGAAGTGCCGTTGGCGATCTCCGTCGTGCGTGGCGACAGCATCGAGGCGACCGGCAATTTCAACATCGTGAAATTGCAGCAGCTGGCGCCCACGCTTCAGGTCTACACCACCAACCCGCGCAACACGTCGGTCAACATCCGTGGCCTGGGCGTGCCGTTCGGCCTGACCAGTGACGGCTTCGAACAGGGCGTCGGCATTTATGTGGACGACGTCTATAACAGCCGTGTCGCCGCTGCGACCTTCGACTTTCTGGATGTGGCGCAGGTGGAAGTGCTGCGCGGGCCGCAGGGCACGCTCTATGGCAAGAACACGACGGCGGGCGCGATCAACATCACGACCAACCAGCCGACCTTCGATTTCGAAGGGCGCGCGGAACTGACCGTCGGCAACCTGAACCTCAAGCAGGCGAAGGCCGCCATTTCCGGCCCGCTGTCGGACAAGATCGCCGCGCGCGTCGCCATTGCCTCGACTAGCCGTCGCGGCACGCTCTACAATGTGACGAGCCGCCGCTGGATCAACGAGCAGGACAATCTGGGCATTCGTGGGCAGTTGCTGTTCAAGCCCAATGACGATTTCAGCGTCACTTTGTCGGGCGATTACAGCAAGCAGGATCCGGAATGCTGCGGCACGACCTTTGTGCGCGTGGGCAAGACGCAACGTGCGCTCAACCGGCAATATGACGCTCTGGTCGCCGCGATCAATGCCGCCAATCCGGGTCGCAATTATGCGACGCCCAGCACCAATCCCTATGACCGGCTGAGCGACCTGGATTCCAACTTGAACGCGGGCAACAAGATCGGCGGCGTGTCCGCCAAGGTGAAGTGGGATGTCGGCCCCGGCACGCTGACGTCGGTCACCGCCTGGCGCTTCTGGGACTGGAAGCCGGAAAACGACCGCGACTTCACCGGCCTGTCGATCGTCGCCAAGTCGCAGAACCCGTCGCAGCAGGACCAGTATAGCCAGGAATTCCGCTATAATTATGACAGCGAGAAGATCGACTTCGTGGTTGGCCTGTTCGGCTTCAAGCAGCGGATCGACACGCAGGGCACCGAGCAGCAGGGCGCTGACGCCAGCCGCTGGAGCCTGACCGGCGCACAGGCGAGCAATCCCAGCATTCTCCAAGGTCTGACCGCCAGCAACACGCAATTTTTGAAGAGCACCAGCGCCGCTTTGTTCGGCCAGTTGAGCTGGAAAGTGACGGACGCACTGACCATCCAGCCGGGCGTGCGCCTGAATTACGACAAGAAGTCGGGCTTTTACGAACGGATCGTGACCAACGGCCAGGGTCAGGTGATCAGTTGCACGCCCACCCCGGCGGCCGGATCGGTGCTGGCGGCGCAGTGCGGCGTCTATCAGCCCCAGATCAGCGCGCCGTCCGACAGCGCGTGGAACTTCACCTACGACTTCAACGTCAATTATAAGGTCGCACGCGACGTGCTGGCCTATGCCACCTATGCCAAGAGCTTCAAGACGCTGGGCATCAACCAGAACGGCCTGCCGCTCAACGCCGACAATACGGTCAATTACGATGCGGGTACGGTGAAGCCGGAAGGCGTGCATCATTATGAGATCGGCCTGAAGACCCAGTTCTGGGATCGCCGGGCGACCTTCAACCTGTCGGCCTTCCGCACCGACATCAAGAATTTCCAGGCGACGGTGAATGGCGGCCAGTTCGGCACGGTGCGCGGTTACCTGGCGAACGCGGAAAAGGTGCGGTCGCAAGGGATCGAGGCGGACTTCAAGATCGTCGCCAGCGACCGCTTCACCGCTTATGCCAACGGCGCCTATACCGACGCTCAATATAAGAAATTCACCAACGCGCCCTGCCCGCCCGAACTGTCGGGCGGCACGTTGCAGCCCGCCAATCAGGCGGCGGATTATTCGCAGCCCGGCGTGCCGGGTGCGCTCAGCCCGCGCCAGTGCGACATTTCCGGCCAGGATTTGCCTGGCGTGTCGAAATGGGCCTTCTCCTACGGCGCGGAATATAACATTCCGGTCACGCTGCTGGCGAAGGAAGGCCAGGTCTATGTCGGCGTCGATGGCAATTACCGGTCGCATTGGAACAGCAATGCGTCGCCATCCATCTATACCGAGGTGAAGGGCTATGCGCTGACCAACTTCCGCGCGGGCTTCCGCGGCGAAGGCTTCGATGTGTTCGGCTGGGTCCGCAACGCGTTCGACGTGAACTATATCGAAAATCTGCAGGTCGCGCCGGGCAATACCGGCCTGATCGCAGGCCAGGTCGGCGATCCGCAGACCTGGGGCGGCACGATCAAATTCTCCTTCTGATGCGATCGTGACGGGCCGGGGCGGCGCACCATGCCGCCCCGGCCCGTCCGGCATTTGCGACTCGCGGCGCGCTACGGTAGAGCGCGTCCATGTCCACGACCTTCACGCTCGACACCGCGACCAGCCGCGCCAATCCCACCCCAGCGCCGATGAAGCGCCTGACCGTGCCCGCCATCCAGCGGCGCAAGTTCGAGGGGAAGACCAGCGAGCCGCTGGTGATGCTGACTGCCTATACCGCGCGGCAGGCGCAGTTGCTCGATCCCCATTGCGACATGCTGCTGGTGGGCGATTCGCTGGGCCAGGTCATTTACGGCCTGCCCTCTACGCTGGCCGTCACGCTCGACATGATGATCGCCCATGGCGCGGCGGTGGTGCGCGGCAGCTATCACAGCGTCGTGCTGGTCGACATGCCGTTCGGCAGCTATGAATCCTCGCCGCAGCAGGCCTTTGCCAGCGCCAGCCGGGTGATGGCGGAAACCGGCTGCGCTGCCGTCAAGCTGGAGGGGGGCGAAGCCATGGCGGAAACGATCGCCTTCCTAAGCCAGCGCGGCATCCCGGTGATGGCACATATCGGCCTGACCCCGCAGGCGGTGAACGCGCTGGGCGGCTATGGCGCGCGCGGCAAAAGCCAGCAGGAGCATGCCAAGATCATGGCCGACGCCCGTGCCGTCGCCAATGCGGGCGCCTTCGCGATGGTGCTGGAGGGGGTGATGGAGGATCTCGCCATCGCCATCACCGACAGCGTGGATGTGCCCGTCATCGGCATCGGCGCGTCGGCCCATTGCGACGGGCAGGTGCTGGTGACCGAAGACATGTTGGGCATGTTCGACCGGGTGCCGCGCTTCGTCAAACGCTATGAAAATATCGCCGAAACCATCGATGGCGCTGCCGCGCGTTACGCCGCTGAAGTACGGACTCGCAGCTTTCCCACCGTCGATCAGGTGTACCGTCCCAAAATTTGATTTGCCTGTGGCATAAGCACCGCTATTGATCGCCCCTTCCGGCACCGTTGCTGGTCCATTTCTCGGAGAATATCGTGGCCCTGACGCCGCAAAATAGTGAAGCCTTCATGCGAGAGGTCGATGATGCCGTCCGTCAGGACCGGCTTTTGACCTTCTGGGAACGCTATGGCCGCTGGATTCTGGTGGCCGTGGTCGTCGGCCTGGTCGCCTTTGGCGGTTGGCTCTACTGGCAGCATTATAGCAAGACGCAGGCCGAAGCCGTGTCCGAGCAGATGGACAGCGTGCTGAGCGCGGCATCGGGCGGCGCAGCCCCCGACGCCAAGGAGCTCGACGCACTGACCAAGGCGAGCCAGCCGGGCTATCGCGCATCCGCGCTGCTGGTGCAGGCGGGCGTGGCATCGCGCAAGGGCGATACGAAGGGCGCGGTCGCCCTCTATGCCGCCATGGCCGCCGACACGAAGTTGGACCAGCCCTATCGCGACCTGGCGCTGATCCGCCAGACTGCGCTGGAGTTTGAAAGCCTCAAGCCCCAGCAGGTGGTCGACCGGCTAAAGCCGCTGGCGATCGAGGGCGCGCCATGGTTCGGCAGCGCCGGTGAACTGGTCGCCATCGCCTATATGAAGATGGGCAAGACCGATCTGGCAGGGCCGATGTTCGCAGCGATGGCGAAGGACGTGAACGTCCCGCAATCGATCCGTTCACGCGCGCGTCAGATGGCAGGATTAATGGGAATCGACGCGGTCGAGATTCCGGCCGAGGCGAGCGAAGGATGATCGAGCGGATGGGAATGACGAGCATGAAAGCCTTCGCACCGATAGGCCGGACCGTAACGATGGCCGCACTGATCGCCCTGGTCGCTGGTTGCGGCGTGATCGGCGGCAAGAAGGGCGGCCCCAAGACGCCCGTGGTTGGCAATCGCGTATCGATCCTGAACAGCGAACAGGGGGTCGAAATCGAGCCCAGCCTGGCCGACGTGCCGGTCACCCTGCCCGCCCCTTATGTCAACGACAGCTGGACGCAGCCGGGCGGTGATCCGTCCAAGGCGATGGGCCATGTGTCGCTGGGCGGATCGCCGACGCAGGTGTGGACCGCATCGATCGAGGGCAGTTCGCCCCAAGCGCGGCTGGCCGCCTCGCCGGTCGTCGCGGGCGGCAAGCTGTTCGTGACGGATGCGGGCGCGCATGTCATCGCCTTCGACGCGGCGAGCGGCGCGAAGCTGTGGCAAACCAACCTGCCGTCTGAGGGCAAGGGTAACGGCCGCACGCTGTTCGGCGGCGGCGTGAGCGTTCTTGGCGACCGGGTGTTCGCCAGCACGGGCCTGGGCGACGTGTTCGCGCTCAACGTGGCCGATGGCGCGATCGTGTGGAAGAAGCATCTGTCCGGCCCGCTGCGTGGCGCGCCGACGTTGGAAAACGGCCATGTCTATGTGATGGGCCAGGACAACCAGATTTTCGCGCTGAACCAGACCGATGGCGAAACCCAGTGGACCGACAGCGGCACGTTGCAGGTGACGGGCATTTTCGGCGTCGCCGCCCCCGCCGCCGCGCAGGGCACGGTGGTCGCGGGCTATAGCTCAGGCGAAATCAGCGCCTATCGCTATGAAAATGGCCGCAGCCTGTGGGGCGACGCTTTGTCGCGCACCAGCATTTCGACCGCCGTGGCGTCGCTGACCGATATCGACGCCGACCCGGTGATCGACCGCGGCCGCGTCTTCGCGATCGGCCAGGGCGGCCGCATGGCGTCCTATGAATTGACCAGCGGCCAGCGGCTGTGGGAAATCAACATTGCGGGCATTTCGACCCCCGCCGTGGTGGGCGAATGGGTATTTGCGGTAACCAGCGATGCCCGCCTGCTATGCGTGGCGCGCGCCACCGGCAAGATCCGCTGGGTCAGCCAGTTGCGCCGCTGGCAAAAGGAAAAGAAGAAAGACAAGGCGATCCGCTGGACCGGCCCGGTGCTGGCCGGTGGTCGCCTGATCGTCGTGTCGACGCGTGGCGAGATGGTCTATGTCGATCCCACGACCGGTTCGGTGCAATCGACGGTCGATGTGGATCGCTCCATGTCGCTTTCGCCGATCGTGGCGAACAACATGCTCTATATCCTGGCCGACGACGGAAAGCTGACGGCGTACCGTTAAAAGGCCGATTTTAGAAAAAACATGTGCTCCTGCGAAAGCAGGAGCCTAGGGTGAGGCAAGTGACCTAAAACCCTGGGCTCCTGCGTTCGCAGGAGTACGGCGTTTATATCGCAGATTTGATATTGGAAGGAACGGGCCTCCATGATGCCCACAGTAGCCATTGTCGGACGCCCCAATGTGGGCAAGTCCACCCTGTTCAACCGCCTGGTCGGCAAGAAACTGGCGCTGGTCGATGACCAGCCCGGCGTAACCCGCGACCGGCGGGAGGGCGAGGCGCATCTGCTGGGCCTGGACTTCACGATCGTCGATACCGCCGGTTACGAGGATGAGGACGCCCAATCCCTGCCCGGCCGGATGCGGATGCAGACCGAAGCGGCGGTCGAAAATTGCGATGTCGCCCTGTTTATGATCGACGCGCGCGCGGGCATCACCCCGCTGGACGAGGAAATCGCCCGCTGGCTGCGCGCCAATGATGCGCCCGTCGTGCTGGTCGCCAACAAGGCGGAGGGCAAGGCGGCGGACGACGGCGTCATGGAATCCTTCTCGCTGGGCCTGGGCGAACCCATCCCCTTTTCCGCCGAACATGGCCAGGGTCTGGCCGACCTGTTCCAGGCGCTGCTCCCCCATCTGGAGCGCGAGGGCGACGAACCGCATGAAAAGGAATTTTACGAGGATGACGAGAGCGCACCGCTCAAGCTCGCCATCGTCGGCCGCCCCAATGCGGGCAAGTCCACGCTGATCAACCGACTGCTGGGCGAAAACCGCCTGCTGACCGGGCCGGAAGCGGGCATTACCCGCGACAGCATTGCCGTCGATTGGATGTGGACCAGCCGCGAAGGCGTCGAGCGTCCCGTCCGCCTGATCGATACCGCAGGGATGCGCAAGCGCGCCAAGGTGCAGGAAAAGCTGGAAAAGCTGGCCGTGTCCGACGGCATTAATGCGGTCAACTTCGCCGAAGTCGTCGTACTGATGATCGATTCGACCCGCGGGCTGGAAGCCCAGGATCTCAAGATCGCCGACCGGGTGCTGGAGGAAGGACGCGCGCTCGTCGTCGCCCTCAACAAATGGGATACGGTCGAACATGGGTCGGCCCTGTACCAGGGCATCAAGAAGGCGCTGGACGAAGGCCTGGCGCAGGTGCGCGGCGTGCCGATCATGACCATATCCGGGGCGACCGGCAAGGGTCTGGACGACCTGATCCACGTCGCCTTTGAAACGCGCACCGCCTGGTCGCAGCGCGTGTCCACCGGCGTGCTCAACCGCTGGTTCGAAACCGCGCTGGAGGCCAATCCGCCCCCCGCGCCGGGCGGCAAGCGGATCAAGCTGCGCTACATCACGCAGAACAAGACCCGCCCGCCGACCTTCGTGCTGTTCGGTACGCGTCTGGACGATCTGCCCGAAAGCTATCGCCGCTATCTGGTCAACGGCATCCGCCGCGAACTGGGCTTTGGCGCAGTGCCGGTGCGGATGACACTGCGCAGCCAGAAAAACCCGTTCGCGACGAAATAGCAGATGGCGGACGATCCCGTCGCCGTGAACGCCAGGGGCATGCAATGTCCCTGGCCCGCGCTGCGCGCCGCGCGCGCGCTGCGTGAAGCGGACGCCATCGTGATCGAGGCCGACGATCCGATCGCCGCGAGCGAACTGGCGGCGCTGGCACAGGCGCAGGGCTGGACCTTCGCGGCGTTGGGCGACCATCGGTTCGCCTTGTCACGCCCGGCCTGAATCCTATCCGAAGCGGTCCGCATTCCGCCTCATTTTAACGCCCTGTTTACGCGCATCGCCTATTCTCGCTTCGTTGTAGTGAGGGAGCGGCGCGGGTGTCCTATCAAGATACCGAATTGGTCAGTTGGAGCGAATTTACCCGCACCCGCGGTGAGCTGGGCGCCGCCTTTTCGCGTATCCTTGGCTATTTCCGGGAAGATGGCGTCAAATCGATCAGCGCCGTCGAGGATGCCTTTCGCGCAAGGAATGCCGCCGCCCTCGTCTCCCCTGCCCATACGCTGAAAGGTGAAGCCGCGCAGTTCGGCGCCTATCGCCTCAGCGCCATGGCGGAAGAGGTCGAGATGGTCGCCCGCCGTTGCGTGGAAACCCATGAAAGCCCGGACGAATTGATCGAGGTCGTCGTAGCGATGCGCCCCTGTTTCAGCGAAACGATGGCGCTGCTCGATCGTGACGCCAATCCGCTGGCCGCCCGTCGGCCCGCCACATTCGGCCGTCGCGCCGAAACGCCGACCCAGGGATTTGGCCGCGCGGTCTGAGATATTGACCCATAGGTCTTGAAGTAAAACCCATCATACGCCCATATGATGGGCATGACCCGTTTTTCCCTGCTCGACCTCGTCCCCGTTCGCGAAGGCGATAGCGTCGCTACCGCTTTCGCCAACGCCGCCGACCTTGCCGTTCATGCCGAAGCGCTGGGCTATCATCGCTACTGGGTGGCCGAACATCATGGCATGGCGGGCATCGCTTCGGCGGCCACGGCCGTGGTGCTGGCGCATATCGGCCATGCGACATCGACCATCCGCATTGGGGCTGGCGGCATCATGTTGCCTAATCACGCGCCGCTGGTGATTGCTGAGCAGTTCGGCACGCTGGACGCCCTCTTCCCGGGGCGCATCAACCTGGGCCTTGGCCGCGCGCCGGGTTCGGACCAGAGGGTTGCGCAGGCGATCCGCCGCAACCTGTCCGGCGGGGCGGATCAGTTCCCACGCGACGTGATGGAATTGCAGGCCTATTTTGCCCAAGACGAACGGCTGAGCATTCAGGCGACACCGGGCGCGGGCGCCGACGTACCGCTATGGATACTCGGCTCCAGCCTCTATGGCGCGCAACTGGCTGCCGCACTCGGCCTGCCCTACGCCTTTGCATCGCATTTCGCCCCTGCCGCGCTGGACGAGGCGATCGCCATTTATCGCCGCGACTTCCACCCGTCGGCCCAGCTCAAACATCCCTATGTGATGGCGGGCTATAATGTGTTTGCCGCCGATACCGGCGACGAGGCCCATCTGCTCGCCAGTTCGATGCAGCAGGCCTTCGTGCGTTTGCGCACCGGGCAGCCGGGCAAGTTGCAGCCGCCGGTGCCGGGCTATTATGACGATCTGCCGCCCCAGGCGCAGGCGATGCTATCCGACGTGCTGAGCGTCTCCAGCATCGGCACGCAGGCGGATGTCGAGCGCGACATCGCGGCGTTCCTGCGCCGTACGCAGGCGGACGAACTGATCCTGACCGCTCAGATTTTCGATCCGGCGGCGCGCAAGCACAGCTTCGCCATCGCCATGGCGGCGGCTCAGGCGGTGACTAGTCGCGAAACCGTCTGAGGCTCCGGCCGCTTCAACCGGCCGCCGCTCAGCACCGCCGCCGCGCCCGGCGCGACCCGGCGCAGCCCTGCGCCAATCAGCATGACCACGCCTAGCACCATGAACGGTTGGGCGATCAGGTAGAAGGGATAGAGGGGCGTGCCCATCTTCCCGAATACGCCGCCCAGGACCGGTCCGAACAGCCAGATCAGGATCAGGTGCGCGCAGAACAGGAAGAAGGCGTAAGGCTCGATCCGCAGCAGCATCGGGCGCGCCGGGCTGGCCGCCAACGCCCAGGCCAGTCGCCAGAAAGCCACAGCCGCCGCGATCCGCAGCACCAGGTCCAGCGCCCGTTGCGCCAAAGGCCAGGCGTCGTCGCCGACCGTCACGACAAGATAAAGCTGCGCCATCATCAGCAGCGCGAATGGCGCCGCCGCCAGCAAGGCTGGCGTACCCGCAACCCGCTCGGCCCAGCCGCCGCGCTGCGCCAATATGCCGATCGAAAAGAAGACCAGGATCGATGCACGCATTAGGATGGGCGGGCCGAACCCGGCGATGTGGCACGCCGCCGCTATGGCTGCGACCACCACCAGCGACCAGCTTGGCATCCGCACCAGCACAGGCGCAGCGACCATGCACAGGAACAGGTCACGCAGGAACGGCATCTGTACGTTGATGTCGGGATTGCGCGTGAGGATCAGCACTTCGTTGACCGTCCACCAGACCGACTTGGGGATCGGCGCCGACAGACCCAATTGCCATGCCGCGCCCGATACCAGCAGAATGGCGATGATATTCCACAGGATCATCGGCAGCACGATGGTGCGCGCCTTGCGCTCGACATGGCGGCGCCAGTCCAGCGTCACTTGCGATCGCGCGACCAGCCAGCCGGAAATCACGCCCAGCAATGGCACTGCGCTGCGCCCGAACAATTCCATCAACAGCCAGCGCAGATCATCCTGCCCGGTGCCGCGCAGCGCTTTCAACGCTTCGCCATTCAGCCCAGTCCAGGCATGGACATAGACGACGCCCAATATGCAAATGACGCGCGCGATGGCGATCGCGGCGGAACGATGCGCTCCATCTGCCTTGACGATATTGGACACCCGATAATCCTGATAGTTGCCTAAACCCAATGCCCGAAGCTGATCCATGTTCCTCTTCGGCATGGCAACTGGTCCATATCGGACCCCGGCTCAGCGTCTCTTAACCCTTATCCGCTATGCTGCGGGTCGCATTGCAGGGGAGGCTTGGCGAGCGGCTAAGCCAATATTTACCTCTTTTGCCTAGAAGCGGCCTGTTAACCGGAAGCCATTCCGGTCCAAGGGACGACAAAGGCTCATGACCCATATGCCGGGCGCACGACATTTTTCCGCTGATGCGACGCCCGTGCACCATGCTTCGGTTCAGTCGCTGGGCATGGTCTTCCAGATCGCCGGGTCCAGTTCCAAGGTGCTGATCGACGCGCAACGCCTGGCGACGCTGGAACGGGACGAAGACCCCTGCATCGCCATGGCGGGGCAGGTCGGCAGCCAGGTGAAAATGCGGGTCGGTAATAGCTGGCTGGTCGCAAGCGTCCGCACCATGACATTGGATCAGGCGAGCAAAGGCATAGTTGCGGACATCGATTTCCTGGGCGAAGGCGATGAGGAGAAGCTGACCGGGCGCATCTACCGCTTCCGCCGTGGCGTCACCCGCTATCCCACGCCCGGCACCGACATCTTCCCGGTGTCGAGCCACGACATGCGCCAGATTTACGCGGCGGACGACCGCGCCAATGTGGAGATCGGCACCGTCTATCCCACTACAGATACGCGCGCGGCGCTTTATGTCGATTCGATGCTGGGCAAGCATTTCGCGTTGCTCGGCTCCACCGGCACCGGCAAATCGACCAGCGCGGCGCTGATCCTGCATCGTATCTGCGACCTGTCGCCCAAGGGCCATATCGTCATGATCGATCCCCATGGCGAATATGGCGCGGCCTTCGCCAGCAACGGCGCGGTGTTCGACGTCACCAATTTGGCGCTGCCCTATTGGCTGATGAATTTCGAGGAACATTGCGAAGTGTTCGTCACCTCCTCCGGCTCCGAACGCACGGTGGACAGCGACATCCTGGCCAAATGCCTGCTTGCCGCGCGATCGAAGAACCGCTTGGCCGAAAGCATCGGTCGGCTGACGGTGGATTCGCCGATCCCCTATCTGCTGTCGGACCTGACCACCATCCTGCAGAACGAGATGGGCAAGCTCGACAAGGGCACCAACTCGCTGCCCTATATGCGCCTCAAGACCAAGATCGACGAAATCAAGGCCGACCCGCGCTACAGCTTCATGTTTTCCGGCATGTTGGTCGCCGACACGATGCAGGCGTTCCTCGCCAAGATTTTCCGCCTGCCCTCCGACGGCAAGCCCATTTCCATCATCGACGTGTCGGCCATGCCGTCCGACATCACATCGACCGTCGTGTCGGTTCTGTCGCGTCTGGTGTTCGACTATGCCATCTGGGCGCGCGACGAACCGCAGCGCCCGATCCTGCTGGTCTGCGAGGAAGCGCATCGCTACATCCCCAACACCACCACCGGTTCGGGCCAAGCAGTCCGCAAGATATTGGAACGGATCGCCAAGGAAGGCCGCAAATATGGCATTTCGCTGGGCCTGATCACGCAGCGCCCGTCCGACCTGGCCGAAGGCGTGTTGTCGCAATGCGGCACGATCATCTCCATGCGCCTGAACAACGATCGAGATCAGGCCTTCGTGAAGGCCGCCATGCCGGAGGGCGCTCGCGGTTTCCTCAATTCGATCCCCGCGCTGCGCAATCGGGAAGCGATCATCTGCGGCGAAGGCGTCGCCGTGCCGATCCGCGTGGCGCTCGACAATCTGGAGGAGCATCGCCGCCCTGCCTCGGGCGACCCCAGCTTCACCGAACTGTGGCGGCAATCGGGCAGCGAGGCCGATATTTTGGATCGCACCATCACCCGCTGGCGCAACCAGGGGCGCTGAACCGGCGTCAGCCCGCCGGCGCAATCCGCCCGGCCGGTTCGGCATCGCTGTTCACTGCCTCCCGGCAATGCTCCTCATGCACCGGCACCAGCAACCGGGCCTTGCGCCATCCGCCGCGCGCATAGACTATCCAGGCGAGTAGCAGGGACGCCACCGATCCCACCGGGAAGCTGAGCCAGAGCGCGTCCGCGCCCAGCACGGGATAGGCGAGATGATAGAAGCCCAGCCGCACGCCGAACAAGGTGAAGCTCAGGATCAGCAAGGGTGCGACGACCACGCCGTTCGCGCGCATCACGCCGAACAGGATCATGGTGACGCCGAACATCATGAAACTCCAGCTGGCGAGCAACTGCATGTTCCACGCCGCCGCGATCGCTACGGCGTTACCGCCCAAGAACAGCGACAGCAGCGCTTCGTGGAACAGCAGGATGATGACGATCATCGCCCCGGTGATCGCCAGCAGATAGGAAATGCCATAGCCCGTGATCCGGCTGATCCGGTCCCACCGCCCGGCGCCCACATTCTGCGCCGCCATGGCGCTGACCGCCGCGCCCATCGCCATGGCGGGCATCTGGAGGTAGGTCCAGATCTGCTGCGCCGCGCCATAGGCTGCGGTCACCATCAACCCTTCGCGATTGACCAGGCCGATCATCACCAGCGCGGAGGATGACATAACGATCATCTGCAATCCCATGGGTAGCCCCTTGCCCACCAGCACGCGCATCTGGTCGGCGGCGGGCCAGAGATAGGCCAGTTCCCGGCCCCGCAGGCGCAGCGGCAGATCCCTGGCATAGGTGAAGGCAACCAGCCCGATCAGGCTGACGAAGCCCGCCGCCGCCGTCGCCGCCGCCGATCCAGCAATCCCCATCGCCGGGAATGGCCCAAGGCCAAGGATCAGCACGGGATTGAGGATGAGGTCGATCGCCACGCTGACGATCATGAAAATGAGCGGCGTGCGCGCGTCGCCGCCGCCACGCAGGCCCATCATCATCATCACCGACAATAAAGTCGCGGGCATGGCGATGAAGATGACGCGCAGATAGACGAGCGCCAGATTGAACGCTTCCCCCGGCGTGCCGAGCAGATGGAGCAAGGCAGGCGCGCCGATCCAGCCAGCGATCGCGACCCCCATGCCCAATATCGAGCAGAAGCCGACCGCCGAGCCGAACGCGCGGCGCGCCGCATCCAGATCCCGCGCGCCGGTGGCCTGCGCGATCATCACGGTGGACGCCATGCCGAACCCGAACACGACCGAGAACATCAGGAACATGATGATATTGGCGTTGGCCGTCGCCGCGAGCGCCTGCGCGCCCAGGAAGCGCCCGACCCAGATCGCGTTGATCGACCCGTTGAGAGATTGCAACACGTTGGACGCGAGCGTGGGAATGGCGAACAGTAACAAGGTAGAACCGATCGGCCCCTGCGTCAGGTCTTTGGTGCCTGGTCCTTTTGCCGCCATGTGCCTGCCTCTCCCCTTATGTGTTCCCGCGCAGGCGGGAACCCAGTCCGACCCCTGTAACTGGGTTCCCGCCTGCGCGGGAACACCTCTATCGACTTATCCCAGCCGGTCCAATGCTGCCTTCAACCGATCCGCTTCGGCCATTTTTTCCGCATGGTCTTCACGCGCCTTGGCGACTGCTTCGGGCTTGGCCTTTTCCACGAAGCTGGGGTTGGACAGGCGACCGCCCAGGCCATCCCGCTCCTTTTCCGCCGCGGCCAGCGCCTTGGCGAGGCGGGTCTTTTCCGCTGCGATGTCGATCACGCCTTCCAGAGCCAAAATCAATGTCGCGCCCTCAAGCGCAATTTGTATCTTAGGCGATCGGGATATCTCCCACTCCGTATCGACGTCTATTCTAGCTAATTTGATTATAGCATAATGCTGTGAATCAGCATGACGACGGGCGTGATCCTCAAAGTTTAGGAATGCACCACTCATCTTAGTACCGGGAGGTATCCCAAGTTCGTTTTTCGCCGCCCGGACTTTGCCGACCAAATCTATCAGCCAGTCGATCTCCGCCTGCGCGTCTGTATCGACCGCGGCCAGCGCCTGCGGCCATTGCGCGACGATCAGGGCGTTCGCGCGGTCGCCGGTCAGGTGCCACAGTTCTTCGGTGATGAAGGGCATGAAGGGATGCAGCATCACCAATATCTGGTCGAACGCCCAGCCCGCGACGGCGCGCGTTTCGTCATCCATCGCGCCCTTGGTGAGTTCGATATACCAGTCGCAAAACTGGTCCCAGACGAAATGATAGATGGCGTTGGCCGCCGCATCGAAGCGCAGGTCGGCCAGCGCCATGTCGATCGCCTGTACTGTCGCAACCGTCTCCGCGATGATCCAGCGGTTGACCGGCAGCGCGGCGGCGGGTGCCTCATGGCTGGTCGAGGCCGTGACGCCGTTCGACTGGAGGAAGCGCGCCGCGTTCCACAATTTGGTCGCGAAGTTGCGATAGCCCTCGACCCGCTTCTCATCCATCTTCACATCGCGGCCCTGGCTTTCCATCGCCGCCATGAAGAAGCGCAGCGCGTCCGCGCCGAACTTGTCGATCAGGCCCAGCGGATCGACCACATTGCCCTTGGACTTGGACATTTTCTGCCCGTCGGCAGCGCGGACGAGGCCGTGCAGGTAGAGCTTGCGCCATGGGACATCACCCATGAACTCCATCCCCTGCATCGCCATGCGGGCGTCCCAGAAGAACAGGATGTCGAAACCGCTGATCAGCAGGTCGTTGGGGTAATGGCGCGACAGCGTCTCGCTCTGCTCCGGCCAGCCCAGCGTGCCGAACGGCCAGAGCGCGGAGGAGAACCAGGTGTCTAGGACGTCGGGGTCGCGGGTCAGCACCTTGTTGCCCGCCAAAGCCTGCGCTTCGTCTTCGCTTTCGGCGACATAGCTGTTGCCGTCCGCATCGAACCAAGCCGGGATCTGATGCCCCCACCACAACTGGCGCGAGACGCACCAGGGCTGGATATTCTCCATCCAGTTGAAGAATGTCTTTTCCCATGTCTTGGGCACGATCTCGATCGCACCGTCGCGCACCGCCTGCATCGGCGCGACGGCCAGTTTCTCGGCATCGACATACCATTGGTCGGTCAGCCAGGGTTCGATCACCACGTTGGAGCGGTCGCCGAACGGCGTTTGGATCGTGCGCGGCTCGAAATGGGCGGAGACTTCCTCGCCGTCCTTGTCCTTGGTAACATGCGGGACCAGCAGGCCCAGCGCCTTCATCTCCGCGACGACCGCCTCACGCGCGCCGTCCACGCCGTCGCGCTTGAAGCGGTGCAAGCCCAGGAAGCGATCGGGGATCAGGCCGTCGGCGGTCTGGACGACATTGGCGTCGGCGTCGAACATATTGAGCATGTCGGCGGCCTTGAAGCCCGCGCGCTTGCCCACGTCAAAGTCGTTGAAATCATGGCCCGGCGTGATTTTGACCGCACCTGATCCCAGTGCCGGGTCGGCATGTTCGTCGGGCACGACCTTGAACCGGCGCCCGGTGATCGGCTGGAGAATATCCTTGCCGATCACATCCTTGTAACGCTCATCATCGGGATGCACCGCGACCGCCATGTCGGCGAGCATCGTTTCCGGCCGCGTGGTGGCGACGACGATATGGTCGCTACCGTCGGCCAGCGTCACGCCGTCCGCCAGCGGATAGCGGAAGCGCCAGAAGCCGCCCTTCGTCTCGACCGTCTCGACCTCCAGGTCCGAAATGGCCGAGCGGAAATGCGGATCCCAATTCACCAGCCGCTTGTCGCGATAGAGCAGGCCGCGCTTGTGCAGTTCCACGAAGGTCTTGACGACCGCCTTGGAAAACCCCTCGTCCATGGTGAAGCGTTCGTTGGCCCAGTCCATGGAACAGCCCAGCCGCCGCAACTGGCCGGTGATGGTGCCGCCGCTCTCCGCCTTCCACTCCCACACCTTGGCGACAAATTCGTCGCGGGTGAAGTCGGTGCGCTTCTGCTGCTTGGCGTTGAGCTGCCGTTCGACCACCATCTGCGTCGCGATGCCCGCATGATCGGTGCCGACCACCCACAACGCATCCTTGCCGCGTAGCCGCTCGTAGCGGATTACGATGTCCTGCAACGTATTGTCGAGCGCATGGCCGATATGCAGGCTACCCGTGACATTCGGCGGCGGGTTCACGATGGTGAAGGGCGTCGCGTCCGGCCGTTCGGGGCGGAACAGGCCGTTGGCTTCCCAATGGGCGTACCAGCGGGATTCGATGTCGGCGGGGTCGAAGGTTTTCGGCAATTCGGTCATGATCGCGCTTTAACGCCTGCGGCACGACACGCAAGAGAGGCGAAGCGTCAGATCAGGCTATCCATGATCTCCGGCGGCAAACCGGACCGGATGGTAATGCCGCCATCGCCCTTTCGCGCGACCAGTTGCGGTTCGGACAGGCTGTTGTCGAACAGCCACGCCCGGTCCGCACGATCGAAGAACCAGCGCAATTGCGTAAAGGATCGCGCTCGCCGCGCCGCCACTTTGTCGGGCGGCACGTCATGACCGCCCTTGGCGACGCGATAGGCGATACGCTCCAATTGCCGTTCAACCGAATCGAGATAGACGTAGATCAGCAGGATCTCGAAGCCCTTGGTCTGCGCCTTCTCCACCAACCGTCGATATTTGGGGCTGGACAGCACGGTTTCGACGCCGATCGTCTGGTGCACGTCGATCGACGCGTCCAGCCATGCCTCGATCCGCTGCACCGCCGTCAGATTGGCCGCCTCCTGATCCAGTTGTTCGCTGTCCCGCAGGCGGGCGGTCAGCAAATCGGGATTGATGATCCACACCGATCCATCGAACTCGGCCACATCACTGCGACCATAGGCGGAGCTTTTGCCGCAGCCATTCGGCCCCGCCACGATCCACAGACGCGGACGGGCATGTCCCTTGCCGCTCAATCCTTGGCCTGGATCGCGCGATTCTCTTCACGCGCCTTGCGGACGCTTGCCTTGAAGGAAGCCAGAAATTCCGCGCCGAAATTGGGGCTGTCGGCATCGACCACGCGCAGTTTCACGGCCTTACCGTCCTTGTGGACGAGACGATATTTGGGCTTGCCCGGCTTGCCCATGTCGATGGGACCATCGACGATATCGATCTTCATCTTTGCCATGACATCAATATAGCAGGCTGGGCCATCCGCTTAAAGGCTCATTTCCCCGTCCACTTGTCGAGCCAGCCCAGCGCCTCGCCATACCATTGCAGCGAGTTTTTAGGCTTCAAGACCCAGTGGTTCTCATCCGGAAACACCAGCAGCTTGGACGGGATGTCCCGCCGCTGGAGGGCGGTGAAGGCGGCCAGCCCTTGCGTGTAGGGAATGCGGAAATCCTTTTCGCCGGTTACCACCAGCATCGGCGTCTTCCATTTGTCGACGTGCAGCACCGGGTTCCATTTCTCGAACTCTTCCGGCTTCTCATAATAGGGGCCGCCATGTTCCCATTCGTCGAACCACAATTCCTCGGTTTCATAAGCCATGGCGCGGGCGTCGAACACGCCGTCATGCTGGACCAGGCATTTGAAGCCGTCGGGCCACTGCCCCGCGATCCAGTTCATCATATAGCCGCCATAGCTGGCGCCCAACGCGCAGGCATTGCTGGCATCGACCTGAGCGTCCTTCGCCGCGGCGGCGGCAAGGCCCAGCTTCAGGTCTTCCAGCGGCTTGCCGCCCCAATCCTTGTTGATCGCGTCGGTGAAGGCCTGGCCATATCCGGTCGAGCCATGGAAATCCACGATCACCGCCGCATAGCCATGGGCCGCGAACGCCTTGGGATTCCAGCGATAGGACCATGAATCGTTGAAGCTGCCCTGCGGCCCGCCATGGACCAGGAAAGCAACCGGCAGCTTGTTCAGCGTGCCGCTGGCGGACGGGTTAGCAGATGGGTTTATGGGCTTGACGATCTGGCCCCAGACCGTGTCGCCATTGGCGCCCTTGAAGCTGAAGCGCTCGACCGACACGTCATCGACCCCCGCCGATTTAGCGGCGTTGACGCTGGTCAGGCGCGTGGGCTTTCCCTTGGCGGGCATCTTCCAGAAATCGGCGGGCGACTGGATGGAGTCTAGCGCATAGACGAAGCCGCCCTTGGGCAACGGCACGACGCTGCCCGCATGGCCCTTCTGCGTGAGGCGCACGACCTTGCCCGATGCCGCATCGACCCGGAATACCGGATTGTCGAGCACGTCATTGGCGGTGACCAGCAACCCCTTGCCGTTCGCTTCCCAGGCGATCGATGCGACCGATCGGTCCCAGCCTTGCGTCAGCGCCTTCGTCGCACCGGTCGCGATGTTGCGCAGCATCAGCACCTGCCGATCCGCTTCGTAACCCGGTCGCTTCATCGCGACATAGGCCAGCCATTGCCCGTCGGGCGACACGGTCGGCAGCGTGTCGGTCGCCTCGTTCGCTTGGGTCAGGTTGACCGGCGCGGCGTTGCCGTCAGCGGGGACTGAAAAGATATCAAGGTTGGTCGATAGCGGCTCGATCCGCCCCGCTTCGCGCAGCGCGAAGAACAGCGTCCTGCCATCCTTGCTCCAGGCGATTTCCTCCGCTCCGCCAAAGGGCTTGGACGGGCTGTCGCCGACCAGTGCCCCCATGACCGATACGGCCGGGCCGCCCGCCACCGGCATCACGAAGATTTGCGAGCGCTGGCCGTCCGACCATGTGTCCCAATGGCGCACGAACAGTTGGTCATAGACCCGCGCCGACCCAGCCTCCTTGAGCGCATCGGGCTTCACGTCATCGATCGTCTTCGCACCGACCGGGCGATCCGCCCACAGCGCGACCTTCGCGCCGTCGGGGCTGAGCAGGAAACCCGAAATGCCGCCCGGCGCCTTGCTGATCTGCACCGGATCGCCACCGCTCAGCGCCACGCGCCACAGTTGATCGTCGCCGCTGGCGTTCGACTGAAAATAGAGGGACGAACCATCCGGGGAGAAGACCGGCGCGCTTTCATTCTTGTCCGGCTTCGACGCGATCAACCTGGGCGCCTGCCCCGCCCTGCCGATGTTCAGCAGATAGATGTCCATCCGCCCCTTATTGCCCGGCAGATCGGTGCTGCGCAGTTGATAGGCCAGCCATTGGCCGTCCGGCGACACGGCGGGCGCAAATATGCGGTCCAGCGCGACCATATCGGCTGGCGTGAACGGACGGGCCAGCGCAGGCGCGGCGGCCAAGGCCATCGCACCGACCGCGGCGAGCAGGAAAGTCTTCATGAATATCACCCCAGGCATCGGACGGACGACGCGCAGCGCGTGTGCCGCAGCGTCGTCAGGATGCAGAGGGTCTAGGCCGCCATAAGGGCCGCCGCAAGAGCAGGCTCAGCGCCCAGTGATGCGGGCGATTTCCTTGGCGACCATCTCTTCGACCAGCGCGGGCAGGCGCGCGTCCAGCCATTCCTTGAGCATCGGCTTCAACATCGCGCGGACCAGGCCGTCCAGCGTATTGTCGCCGCCATCGACAGGCGCGATCAGCATGGAGGACAGTGCCGAGAGCGAATGGCGCGCCGCCACTTCGCTTGCCACCGACAGGATCGAATCGTCGCCGGTCGCGCTGGCGGGCGCCTTTGCGGCAGCTTTGGGCGCAGGCATCGCACTCTCCTCCGCGACCTCGTCGGTCAGTTCCAGCACTTCTTCAAGCGGCGTTTCGATCGCTACGGGCGCCGATGCGACCTTCGCCTCGGCCCGCGAGCGGCGTGGCGCGGCCTGCACCGCTTCCTCGCCCTCTTCGGCGATGATCCGCTTGATGGACGAGAGTATCTCTTCCATCGAGGGTTCCTTGGTCATATCACCCATGGATAGTCCCCGTCCAAAATCCATTGCGCATCCTTAAACCCTAAGATTACCCGGCCGGGTTAACAAGCGGTTAAGGCTGCTTGGCAGTCGCAGGATCGACATCGGCATTTTGCGTGGGCATGTCAACGGTCCGCGTCGCGACCGGCATGGGCTTGGGATCGAAGCTCCAGTCCAGCCACTTGCCCTTCACTCGTTCATAATTGACCATCGGATCATAGAGCGTACCGCTGTCCAGACCCAGATCGTCCGCTTCGGCGTGACCCATGGCGGCGATCACGCTGAAACCCGCGACATAGGCGTTGCGCTGCGCCGTCACCAACTGGACCTTGGCGTTCAGCGCTTCCTGCTCGGCATTAAGGATGTCCAGGATCGTGCGGCTGCCCACGGAATTTTCCGCGCGTACGCCTTCCAGCGACAGATTAGCCGCATCGACCGCCCTTTGGTTGGACACGATGCTTTCCAGCGACGCCTGCCAACTGGCATAGGCGGCCCGCGTCTGGGATATGACGCTGCGCTCCACCTCGATCTCGCGCTCCATCGCCTGCGATTCGATCGCCTGGTTCTGGCGCACCTGCGCGGCGGGCCGACCGCCCTGATAGAGCGGTATGGTCAGTTGGACCCCGGCGGCGGCCTGCTTGTTGATCTGCGCCCCTTCGACGGCGTTGCCGTCCGAATCCAGCGCGGTGCCGCCCAGCGTGTGGAGATAATTGGTATAGCCCGCCTGGGTGAAGCCCGCGATCGTCGGCAGACGCGCGGCCCGCGCGACCTTTACGTCATAACCGGCGGCGATCCTGCTCTTCTTGGCCGCCAATATGTCCGGATTGTCGTTCAGCGCGACCTGCACCGCGATCACCGGAGTGGCGGGAAGGCCGGGAAGCGCGGGCGGCGGGTCCAGCGCGTCGGGCGTGTCGCCCACCAGGGCGATATAATTTTCGCGGCTGGCGACCAGATTGGCTTCCGCCGTCTGCAGATCCGATCGCGCCAGCGCCAGACGCGATTGCGATTGGGCGACGTCGGTGCGCGTCAGGTCGCCGACTTCGAAGCGGTCGTTGGTCGCCTGGAGGTTGACCTCCAGCGCCTTGACGTTCGATTGGTTGAGCGACACGACCGCATTGTCGCGGATGACGTCCATATAGGCGGCGACCACCTGGGAAAAAATACTCGCTTCGGTGCCGCGCAGATTGGCCTGCCCGGCCTCTACCCGCACCTTCGCCGCCTTTATCCCGTTGCGCACCGACCCGCCCGAATAGATCGGCACGTTGAGCTGCACATTGCTGTCCACCGTCCGCTGCGGCGAGGTGAAGCTGATCGTGGGCTTCAGGATGCTCTCGGTATAGCTGGCGTTCACATTGACGCCGGGCCGCCCCGCCGCCTTCTGGATCGGCACATTCTCGTCCGTCGCGCGCTGCCCAGCCCGCGCGCCCGTTAGCGTCGGGTTGGAGCCATAGGCCTTCGCCAGCGCGCCTTGCAGGGTTTCGGCATGGCTCGTCGTCGTCAGGGCGGAGGACAGCAACAGCAGGACGGCTGCGGCACGATGCCGATAAAATTTACGCTGCGCCGTCATCTGTCCCCGCCCATCATGTTCAGAATATAAATCCCTCGGGCGCGCCGAAACCGGGCAACACCACCATTTCGATATCGATCAGGCTGCTCAGACCCAGCACGCCGCCGATCACCCGGCCGCTGCTCAGCCGCGTCACGCCGCGATCGGCGATCCCCGTCACCACGCGCGCATCCTGCCCGAGCTGCTGAACGAGCGTCGCGGGCACTTCCTCCACCGCGCCGTCGATGAACAGCAGGTCATAGGGCGCACCGTCGGGCGCACCGGCCGCGAGTGCGCCGCGCACCAGCGCGACATCCGCGACCACGATCTCCGGACCGCCCTCTTCTTCGACCGCCGTCACCTGCGCGCCCAGTTCGACCAGCAGCGCCGCGGCGTAGCCGGTCGCCGCGCCGATCAGCAGCACCCTGTCGCCCGGCACGACCTGTGCTTCGTTGAGCAAGCGCCCGGTCACCAAGGGCGGGTTGAGCGCACGCCCCCCGGACAGCGGAATGGGACGGTCGACATAGGCCATAGCCCTGCGCTCTTTGGGAACGAAATCCTCGCGCGGCACCTTCGCCATCGCCGCAATGACGCGCTGGTCGCCGACGTCGCTGGTCCGCAGCTGGCTTTCGACCATGGCGGCCCGCATCGAAGAATAGTTCTGCTCGGTCACGATAGTTCTCACTTGGTCCAGTGGGCTTGGCACAACTGTATTGGCAATGCAATACACTAAGGGTATCATCGGACCTCTAAATCAGCAGGCGGCCCGCGCCAAGCGGCTTTGCGCGACGGTCGGCAAGAATCTTGGGGCCACTGCGCCATCGCCCGCTTGACTTTGCCGCCAAAGCCGCACATTTGCGGCGTCCCACTGCCGAGGCCCGATGGCGGAGTGGTTACGCAGAGGACTGCAAATCCTTGCACGCCGGTTCGATTCCGGCTCGGGCCTCCAATTTCTTTGTCGGAATGTCGTTTAAAGTGGCTCAAGTTTCCGTTTGAGCCATTCGCACTCTGACGCTTTTTCGATACCACATTACACACAAGTATAAAGAAAAGCCGCCAGAAATCGGGCGGCCTTATCCTCCACACGTGAAAGGCCGCCGGTAACAGACGGCCTCATCTGTCATTCAGAACGGCACCTCCCACGGCCTTGCCCATGGCACCCGCCATTCCACCGGCGGCGCAAGAAACCTGACCAAAGTCATCCGCCTGGAATGCGGCGGCGGCACTTCAACGATCGGATATGCGCGACCGACAAGGATCGGGTGCTCGACCGCCCGATCGAGCATCGCACCGAGGAGATCGACCCGTTCGGATTCGACAAGCGCACGGGGCAGATAGAGGACACCACCACGCTGCTTCGTCATGATCACGAGCGAACCGGAACTGAGGACCATTTGAGCGGTGTTCCTGTCCATCCGCAAGACCAGCTTGTCCATCACCTCGAAACGCTCGCCGCTCGTGCGGTTGACCACGTTCACGCGCTGCCGATCGTAGCGGCGGCTGCTGGCGGACCAGCCGCGCACCACTATCCGTCCGTCCGGCCCCTGCGGCCAGTGAGGGCTCGGCTTCACCCGCCATGCCGCCTCGTCCAGCTCCTGCGGCGTGCAGGCGTCGATCAAGAGCGGTGATGCGAGTTTGATCGAGCGGGCCAGATGGCTGCGGTAGATCTGAAGTCGGCGCGCGCGCACCTCGAGATCGAGAGTGGCAAGCTCGAGCCTGGTCGACTCGTCTATCCTGGTCCTACGTGCGGCCTCACCGTTCATGGCTCACCACCCCGCCCTGTCGTCGTTGATCAGGTGCGCACCGTCCATCTGGAAGACAGAATGGTGCTCTCGCTCCAGATCGAGATAGAAGCCGAAGTGCTTCTTGAAACGGATCACGGCGAGCGCGGCTGCCAGCATGTTCATGTCGCTCACCTGCGCGGTGGACCCGTAGATGTGCTCGCCGGCCGCCGTCATCGGGATGCGGGCGGCATCGCGAACATGCCCGCGCATGTCGCTCGTGCTCGTTGTCACGCGAACCGCCCCCGTCAGGCCAGCTTCCGTCGCCTCCAGCCCAATGCCGGTATCGATGAACGGCAGCCCCCGGCGTTCTAGCTGCTCGACTATGATCCGGCGCGAGACGCCGACATCGATTGCGACGAAAACGAAGTCGACATGGTCGAGCAGGTGCGCGTTGTTCGGCCCCAGCTTATCCTCGTGCCCGATGATACCGGTATGCATCCGGGAGTAGATGCCGGCCAGGTGGCCGACCTTGGTGGGTCGGCTGCGGAGTTCTTGGACGGACGGCGCTCCAGGCGAACGGAACGCGTTGTGCTGATCGAAGCGGTCGTCATCAAACAGATGGATGCGCGCCACCGGGCACTTGGCGATTTGGTCGAGAATGTAGGAGCCGGTGCCGCCCAGGCCGACGATGGCGACGCTCAGCCCTTCGAGCCTGGACGTGAAGGCGCCGATCCCGTGACGCGCGCTGCCGGTATCGAGATAGGCGAAGCACGAACGCTCCCGTTCCGGCAGCATGACCTGTCCCGTGCGGGCGGTTACGTCCGGCTCGACCATCTTCGCATGGGCGGAGATCTGCTCGACGAAGGTCACCATCTTGGCGTGGAAGTCCGGGAACTCGCCGTCGAAGGGCTTGCTGCACAGAGTGTGCTCGACGACGAGACCATGGCCGAGGTCACGTCGGGCCCGGGTATGAGCCATCATGGCGAGCGGGCGACCGTCGGCGGTGTGCGGCATGTAACCCGCAAAATAGGCCATATGGCTTCGCGGCGGCACGGTGCGGTCGCCGGCAAGGTCCAGCCCGCTGACGAGCGTACCGCGACGCACGCGCTGACGCGCGTCGAGATAGGGGACATCCCGCAGGACGAGATATCCCCCCTCGATCGACATGTCGTAGCCTTCGTCGACCAGCCGCTGAAGGTCAGGACTAAGACTTATTAGTCGCTGTGACATTGAACACGGCTCCATTGACGGCCCGCAGGCGCTGAGTGGGGGCGAGGCTGCCTTCCGGCCGGTCGAGCGGACCGTGACGGTAGGTGACCGTGAACATGCTGTTCGAGATCGCGGGAACATCGGGGTAGGCGATGCCCACGAGGTCCTCGAAAGACACCTCCGGGACGGCGAGGCTCTGGCGGCTCCCGTTAACGACGATGGGCACTGTAAGGGCGCCCGCCATCTCGGGACGCGACTCGATCTTCGGGACCCAGTCCACAGTGAGGTCGACGACCTCTCCGGCGCGCAGAACGTTGCCGCCCTGAAAAAGCCGCCGCTCGTCGGCGATGCCGGCGATCCCCCGGATGTCGTGCTCCTGGATGCCGGGGGCGCCCCATTCCCACACCACGCCGTCGACGCGCAGGTGCCTGAGCGTGGCGTTGCGGTGGAGGCGGAAGTGCGCTTCGCCGACGACGCCCACGATGGGATCCCCCGGCGCGATCAGGCGGGCCCGGCCGCCATCGATGCGTATCAGCACGTCGCGGCTCTCGGGATCGCCCCCGACGGCGGTAAGCACGTCGCGACCGCTCGGCTTTGCCGAGGCGAGCTCGACCTCCCGGCCATCGACGAGGATACGCAGCTTCATACTATCGTCTTCCATCTTCTTCTCCTTGAGGCAGTGGTGGTCAGAGGGGGTGGTCGTCGCCGACGTGGAGGCGAACCTCGTCCAAGAGCCGGTCGTAGATCTGGCTCACGCTGGGATCGCGCCACTTGCAGGCCTGATCGAGCAGCGCCTGCAGGTCCATCAGGGGCGGCAGCGCGGTGCCGAGATCGTCCAGGACCTCGGCCAGCAGGTCTATGATCAGCAACCGGTAGTGATCGGGGCCGACCTTCTTCAGGTCGATGCGATGCAGATGCCTTGCCAGCACGTCCGCCACGGGCGGCTCTGGCTCGACGGGCCGCTGATGAGGAGCGTGGATCAGGGGTAGAGGTGCAGCCTGCGGCGGAGGCGCATGGATGATCCAGGTGACGGCGCTGTAGTCGAAGACCACGCCTGCCGCCTCGTCGACGAGACTGCCGTTGATCGAGCGGTCCGTCAGTCTGACCAGCAGGTCGACCATCGCGCTAGTGGCGCGATGCGCGCCCGTCACGCTGACGACCGGGTTCGCACAGCCGCTCGCGGTCATAGCGGCCGCTATGGGGAGCGGAAGTTGCACATCCGGACCCGCGCACCGCCAGGTGAACATCCACGTCCTGGCGTCGAACATGATATGGGACACGCCGGCCGCCCTTGCCAGGCGGCGCGCGAAATGGGTGCGCCCTACCCCCGCTTCGCCGCCTAGCAGCATCGGCGGCAGGACGAACCAGTCGCGACCCCGGACCCGCTGATCCGCGCATGCATCCTCCACGAAGCGCATCAGTCCCGGCTGCCAGTCGAGTTCGAGGTCGGAGACGATGCCGGAAAGCTGGAGGCGATCTCCGCCTAGCAGCGGAAGCGTGACGTCGGCTCCAAGCGACAGCGGCCGACCCGAGAAGCTCTTGGCGAACATTGCGTAGGGCATGTTTGCCCGGTTCGGATCGGACCCGGTCGGTCCGGCTTGCAGAGCGGGGCCGCCGCTCACTGGGATGAGGCCGCCCCCCATCACTCGCCCCTCCAGAAGCGCAACGGCCGGCGGCCGCCAGCGCTATCGCCTCTGGCCTTCAAGGCGCGCTCGGTTTCGCGCATGCCTGCCAGGATGTGCCGTTCGAGCGCCATAGCGCCATGCTCGGCCCACAGTTCCTCCATGTCGGCGAAGTGCTCGCGCTGATTCTTGAGCCAATCCAAGACGCGATCGCGCTCCCACCTCTCGGTGAACGTCATGCGGAAGAAGGGCGACTTATCGCTGCCGCGCTCCAGTCCAAGCGACGGCGCCTTCCTCTCCGGGTCGTAGTAATAGAGCGTGATCTCCCGCGAGAGGCGCGCCTGCTCCCGCTCATTCTCGCGCCTCCGTCGCTCCTGCTCGATCCGGACGCGCTCGTGCTCGGCGGCCGCCTCCATGATCATGCGGCCTGCCGCCTCCGGCCCGACGCGCAGCGAAAGCCGGCCCCACATGCTCCAGCTATCCGGATTTGTCCTCATCCAGTCGTAGAGCGTCCTTGCCGTCTTGGGGCAGTCCAGCGCGACGGACCACACCGGGACGATCTGCCCGTCGGCCCGACGGCGGAGGATTTCGACCATGCGAGCGTCGTCGCCCGTGCCGAGCCGGGGAACATAATTGTTCGGCTCGACGAACAAGGCGTCGGTGAGGCGTTCAGCCATGTGGAATCTCCATGCGAATGACGGGCAGCGAGGGATGCGCCCTGAGGGCGGGAATTAGGTCTTTGATTCAGTTGTGCAGATCATCCCCTCGGGGATGACTTCGATCGGTTCGCCCCGATCGGCATGTCAGCCTTCCGGGCTGATCAGGCCCAGCGGTCGCGTGCGGAAATCCTTCGCCATTCGGGCGCCGCCGAAGTTGGCCTGGCCCAGGGGGAGTAGATGTTCACCATCAGCCAAGCCTCCTCCTCATCGCGGTCGGCGATCTCACGGCACCATATCCGGTCTCCCGGATCCCAGCGATACCCACGAGCCTTGAGGTCATCCTTGCGCTCGTACGCAGCGCCGGCGGCGCGGACCATCCAGCTGTCCTGCGCCGACCGGGCTACCAGTTCCGCCATCGCCGAACGCCCCGGCGCCACCTCGTGCGCCAGAAGTGCGATCGTGCTGTCCACGTCCGCGGCCGCGCGGTGGGCACCATTGAAGTATCCGGCCTGCGACAGCAGATAACCCAGACTCCGTCCGTCGAAGCCGAAGTCGCGCCAATTGATCTCGACGCAACTGCAGCCCCAAGCCGAACCAACTGCCTTCGGGAGCCGCGCCTCGACACGAGGTCGGTCGAAGGAGGCGTTGTGGGCCACCACCAGATCGGCACGGCGCAGGATGCGGGTTGCCAACCCCTCGTCGATCGACTGATCTCTGAGCATTTCATCATCGAGACCGGTGAGCTTCATGATCTCCGGCGTCAGCGGGCGCCCGGGATCCTGAAACCAGGTGAAGGATCTACCAATGTCGGTGACCCACCCCTCTGTGTCGTATCGGAACTGCCGCATGGCGAGCTCGATTATTACGTCGCGCTTGGCGTCCAGGCCGGTCGTCTCGACATCAACCACCACCGCCACTTTTGCAGTAGCGGGATCACCGGCACCCGTTGGCCCCTCCTTCAGGTCGAGCCGATAGAGCCGCCGGGTCTCGCCTCCCGCAAACCGGGGGCGAACAGCCAATGATGCAGTGCCTTCCGTCAAGCGCCTGCCTTCGCTGCCACCCGTCGATCAACGCGGCGGCACGCATTCGCCCGACCGGGAGCGCGAGGATGCTTGGGCGCGTGGCGCACCGGTGTGCGGAAGTTCGGCACAACCAGGCTCACCTGCCCATTCCCCACCACCTCGGCATGCCCGCGATGGCCAGGCGACTGCGAATTCGCGAAGGCCTCATCGATGAAGTCCATATCAGGGTCGTCATCATCGTCCATCAGTTCGTCAATCTGACTGGGCAATGCGTCGAGGCCGACGGACAGGCCGTGCAGGACGATCGCGCGGCTGAAACCTGTCCGCTCGAGGCACGCTTCCAGCGCAATGCGCCCCTCGAAGAGCCGCCGAGGCGTCATCATCCAGGCGACCGGATCGTGGTCGATCCCCTCGCGCTCGAAACGGGCCGCGGTCTCGGCCGCCACGAACGCCATGCGGCAAAGTGCGCGTCGCGTTGTCACGATCCGGAAGTCGGTTTCGCTATCCTGACCCAAAGGGTCCTCGACCTCCCAGCGATCATATTGCGGGTGGATGGTTGGTTCGTTCGATTTGACAGGATTTTCCATGTGTCTCATCTCCGTCACCAGGGTTGGTGGCTTCTTCGTCTCCTCGCGGTCCGGTATCTCGACCGCTTGCACGTGACATAGGCACAATTGTTCAATTATTCAAGAACTATCGTATAATATCTGCGATTTTTTTCGTATGGAATTCTCAGAGGGAGGCTAGGAAAATGTTCAATGATTGATTATCTATGAACCATGGAAATGCCAAATCTGCCCATCTTTGCCGCCTTGGGCCAGCAGACACGCTGGCGGACATTCGATCTCCTGCTCGGTGCCGGCGAGTGCGGGATGCTCCAAGGCGAAATTGCCAAATCGCTCGGCATCGACAAGAACCTCATGTCCACCCACCTCAAGATATTGCGGGAAGCCGGTCTTGTCGCATCGGAGAAGAACGGGCGCGAGGTGACCTACCGCGTGACGCCAGCCGTAGCACGCGAGGCCGCTTCCACCATGCTCAAGGCGATCGATGGGGCCCGAGCTTGACGCTCATCAGCCAGACCTCTGCTGGATATGGAGGTCGCCGCCCAGCCTAAGTGGACCATGGCCGCGATCACAGTCCCCGTAGTCCGCAAGCCTTCGGGAGATCTCCCTGGGGACTAGCCTCACAACGACCGGGTGATCCAGGTCGATGCCCTCACGGATATCGACATGTGGGAGCAGGTGCGAAGGCACGCGAACGCCGACCCTCTCCATCACTTCTCTGCGCGATACGACCCGGCATGCATGGAACATGCTGAAGCCATGGTCCTTGAAGTCGAGGTGCAGCATCGCGGTGTATAGGCCATCGGTCTCCGGGCGCGGTGAAATCCCGCGCGCTGCCGGATGGGCTTCAGCCCCGGAGTTGTCGAGCAGGGATACTGTGACGGTCGACGACACGCCGTCCTGCCGATGCGGAGCGATTTGCATCTTCGTCCTCCTTGTTTCGCTGCTCCGCATAGTTGGGAAGCGACGCAGATAGTTCAATACCCATTGAACAGTAACGACGTATTCATTCAGCCGTTGCGTGGACCGGCATCGTGACTGGCGTCCTCGTTCGTCCGCACGCCTCGCCTAAACGGGACCGGCGACCGTCATCTTCGAGGGGCGACAATAGCCGCCCGGCGGGCAGCGAGAGACAAGCGCAACCCGGGCGGCGGTCGGTTTGCGAGTTATCCGCCGCGCCCTACGAAGCGATGGGCTGGGCGCCTTCGCCTTACTGCAGTGAATGCGTGCTTTATGCGCGATCCCGTGGAGCTCCGGCGGTGTTGAAATCCGAGCGGAAAAGCGACCGCCTATGTTACGAGGAGGTAATCACGCGGCGTATCCGTCAACCATGCCCCCAGATGGAGGCGATCATATAGCAGGAGCTTCCTATGCCAGGAGGAATAGTGCCAGGCCCGGACCATCCGATCGACTTGGAGAAGGCAGGTCGGCGGGTCGTCGTCCGAGCCGGCGGCGCCGTTGTCGCGACGAGTGCCGGGGCGATCGCGCTAAAGGAAGCAAACTACCCAGCGGTGATCTACATCCCCAGGTCGGATGTGGCGATCGAGCTTCTCGAGCGCTCTCAGACCCGTACGCACTGTCCCTACAAGGGCAACGCAAGCTATTACCGGATGCGTGGTGGCGCGAAGGACATAGCGTGGTCCTACGAGGATCCGTTCGAGAGCATGGACGCCATCCGTTCCCACCTTGCCTTCTACCCAGACAGGGTGGATGCGATCGAGATGACCCCGCCGACCTGAAACGCATGTCGCCATGCGGAACCGGGCCATCCTCGTCACCGCCCATAGCAGCGTCAACTTGACCTGCGTCGAGGAGACAGGAGCGCGTCTGCGTCACGTGAATGAGCGCGTCTTTCGGCCCTGGCTTCGCGTCATCGGATGGGTCCGATCGGATGCTCTGCGGCTTTCGCCGACGCAGAGCTGGTAACTTCCTGGAAGCTATTGGCCGCTATCTTGGTCGAGGAAGGGGCCAAAACTCTGCATTTCGGTGTCAGGTACGCGTGGGGAAGATGCTCGCCGGATGCGCAATTCACCCCCCTGGACCCCCACCGATGAAGCGCTGGCTCGAGACTGGCATCACGAAGGGACGAAGATGAGCGCTGTGAGTATGATACCCGGTAGGCGCTTGGACGTCGCGAGCATCGCGAAGGTTGACGATGTGGGCAGTGAGCTGATCGATCTCATCGAGGCGGCGGTGGACCTGTGCAACGTCAATGGCGCGCTCGGTCTGGAGGCGTTCTCCCTCGCTCACGCACTGCGCCACGATGACGAGCGCGAGAGCTGGCAAGTCCGCGCTGTTTCTTCAAACAGTCCCTCCGGTTGCGAATTTCGGTTTGCAGTCCAACCCGAAGCCGTCGGGCAAGACGATGCAGCTTCGCTTGCGCGCAGTATACTGGATGCCGCTGAGCTATTCACTGCACTTGAAGACCTGGATGTAGCCGCAGAGGGTGACAGGGTGGCTGCGGAAAGACTGGCCGCCTCTACCGCCGATGGAACGCGGCCGATGCGCGTGGTCGCTATTGGCCTTCTCGTAAGCCCGAATGGTGGCACCGACTGGATTCTCGACGTCGATGCCCTAGGCGACGATCTGCAGCTACGCACATACCGCATCCATCAAGGTTCCAAGCCGTCGTTCGATCAGGAGCTTGAGCTTCTCGTCTCTAGGCACCGCAAGAGGCAACCGCTTCGCGACCTCGCCGCAGCATCCCGCGCGATCGGCTGGATGGATGAGGCCGCACTGCGCATCATCGAGGTCGCCGGACTTCAGACAGACCAGGTCATCGCAGGCCTTCGAAGGCACCCCCATGTCGAGTTCCCCTTCGAACGCATGCAAGGGCAGCACAGGACGGCATGCCTCTTCTGGCGGGATGGCGTCATCTTCGGCAGTGTCAGCCCACGGGCCGACGGCGAACGGTTCTCGGAAGACGAACTGGTACTTCCAGATATAAGCCTACCGGACACGGTGCTCGCGGCTTGGCAGGGTCGGCGCTTCGGCGATCTCGCCACCCATCGCCTCGTTCCGTCAGACGCCGTCGTCACGAGAGTGCAGGCGGTTTCCGGTCACATATGGATCAAGATCGTCTCGCCCAGACGTCCGGTGGCGGAGACATGCGGAATGGTAGCTGATCTACTGGTGTAGCCTATCGCCACAAAGTGCGGAGCCCCTTTCGCGCTCTGGCTCTGAACCCACAAATACTCACTACTATCGGCAGCCGCGAAAAACCTGATGGTAGATCCGGCAGCGCGCCGATCGATCGTCGCTCGTCATCCCGATACGGATCCGCGGCGACCGCACCGCATTGGGATCGAGAGGTGGGAAGCGAGGAGACGGGAATGGCCGAAGAAAAGCTCATCCGAACCTGTCCTGACTGTCGCGGTTCTGGGCGATGGTTCGACATGCCTTCGGACAAACGGAAGAACGGCTACGGCCAGATGGGACCTTCGGAATGCACGACCTGTAGCGGATGGGGCCTGCTGCCTACCGATGCCGGCAAACCGGTCTTCGACATGATCTTGGCGATGCGGCAGTCACCCAAGTGGCGATGATCTCGCGGTGCCCGGCTGCTTCGCCTGCAAATCAGGGGTGGTGGCGTCGGAGAAACGCGAGCAGCCTCTGCCCATCCTGCGTCACCTTCGTCCCACGTGCATCGCAATCGTTGCAAGGCCCGCCTGTCTGATAGGTGTTGCCGAACCGTCGGGCCGGAATTTCCCCTTTGCCCGCGCAGGCTGAGCACACCTCTTCAAGCTGGGGCATTTCGCCGCTTCCATCCGCGATGATTCCAAGTGGCATCAGGGGCTCCTTCAGCGCGATCGCATCTCAGGCGCAACCAAGTTCACTATTCAGCCATACCGGCTGCGAACGCCCAAACCATGAGTTTTCAGGACTTCGAACCGCTAACTCGCGGTGGTGCGCGGCGGGGTTTGGCCTTCGCCTGGGCGTTTGGTGGTCGCTTGAGCGCGGGGGCAGGCGACGGCTGCACAGCCTTAGCCTTGGATATCCCCGACGCCCCGCGCTTCTTGGACGGGGACGCCAGTTCCCGACGAACGGTGGCGATCAGGTCACCTATACCCCTCGCGGCGTCCACATACGCGGCATCGTGGCTTGACCAACTTTCCGGGGGCACACCGTCCTTGGGAAGGAGCTTGAAGCCGGCCGCCGACGTATGCTTCCATGAGCAGGGTTTCACTATCACCGCGACCACGCGCATGAGCTTGCGCGCACGACGTCCCATGGCGCGTCTGTATTCGATGTTCCAGCAGTAGTTGCTGTCCAGGTAGGAGGGGCTGAACAACGCCACGAAGATGTGCGCTTGCCGCAGTTCACGGGCGATGTCAGTCCCCAATGAAGCACCAGCAGCCATGTCGTTGTCAGTCCAGACCCTGACGCCATCACGCCGCCAAGGCGCGAGATGCGTCTTCAGCTTCTGCTGCGCGATTTCGTCCTTGTGCGAGTAGGACACGAAGATGCGGACCTCCGGCTTGCCGGAAGGCGGCTTGCCCTTCGATGCTGCAGTCGCTGGTCTTCGCGCGGGTGCAGACTTGGGCTTCGCGGTCTGCGATACCTTTCTGGTTCGTTCGGTCATCGCGACTTTATACAGCGAAGTCGGGGGCGGCATAGTGCATGAGATATCAGAGGCGGCAGCAGCGGAGGATGCGGAGGTTCAACGTCCTTGAGAAGGACCGTCGAGGCTCGAACGGACTACCAGTCACCATGCTCCTCTCGATAGGCCCAAGCCCTGAGGAATTGATCAATCGTCTCATGGCTGTCCGACCCGCTCTCCATTCGGCCGAGTAGACCGGTAAGGTTCGAACGGAAGCGGTCGGGATCCATGATCTTGGCGAGGCTGCCGACCGACGCGATGTCGGATCTGATCGCGACGAAGTCGTTCGACTGCTGTGTCCAGGAGTGCGTCGTGAATGAGCGTGCGAGCGTCACGAGCGAGGCATCCTCTTCGATCCTGACGGCCAACCATTCTCGAACTTCCGCGTCGTCGTCGAGGAAGTGCATCCAAAGGAAGAGAGCGCGCATCAAGTCGGGAACGTTCATCAATGAGACGTCGGCCGCCGCCGCCCTGACCCGGGTCAGGAATAGAGAGCGCATGGCTTCCGCACCCTCTTCGGTCAGCAGGCACCTGTCATCAGGCTCGCGATCCTTGCCCTCGCGGGGATGATGGTCCTCCCATGCGGATGCCGCAAGCCTTCCCAGCCAGCCCACTTGCGCCACCTGCGCAGCCGAGATCAGGATGGCAGATCGTTCCTGTAGGGTTGTCCGCTCAAGAAGCAGGCTACGCATCAACCAGTGAATGCGCATGCTGTTGCCGCCGAACGAGAAGCCCCGAGCGCGGTCGGTGGCGACGTCGATGTCATCTGCGACGGCGAACACTCCGCGGAGGAACGCCTCGGCAGCCTCGATCGGTATCTCCTCCGCATGTGAGTTGAGAGCCTCGAGCCAGGCCAACGTACGGGTCGTTCCATCGCGCCGCGGCTGCTTCAACCCACCCTTCAGTATCGCGCCGACCGACGCCGAGTCCGCCGGATCGTCAAGGATTCCGGCCAGATCCTTGCGTGAGACCGTGTCGGGGTCGATGGACATCCGGAAATATGTCTGGAAATGGCGCGGCGAGGCAATCCGACGATCCTTGTCCAAATGCGACCCGCTGTGGATCGTGCTGCCCCAGATCGCATCCAACCCCGGAAACAGGCGCGCCAGTGCATTGCGGTATCGCTGCTTGTCCGTCACCCTCGAGATGAGAAGGGCGTCCAGGCGCTCTGCGCTCTTGCCCCGGTCGTAGCTTTCGCGGTTCGGCCCGCAGATGAGCGCCTGGTTATCGCGAACAGCCCGATAGATCGACGGCTGGAACAGCCGGTAGGCCTCGATCGCGATGAAATCGCCGAGATCCACTTCGCCCTCGACGGCCGGCCAAGTGATGGAGAGAGCGTTGATGTAGCGCGCGGCGTCCCGCGGTGTCCTGACTTCCGGAGCGACGGCGGCATGGAACATGTTCATCACGTTCAGCAGCTGCTGCTCGCCAATGCCGCCGACTAGAGTTTCGATGTTCGACATCAGGATCCGATGTACATCCTCCTCGAGCGGAGCTGGCAGTTCGAAGGCGGCTTGGACGATCTTCTCGAGATAATGCGGCCCCTCCGACGGAAAGCGTTCCGCCACCACGCGTTCGGCAAGGTCGCGATCGAAGGATAGGACGTAGATGACGTTCGGCAGCCGTCCGACTGACTTGACCATCCTGAACATCGCTAGCGCCTCGTCGGGCGCGAGGCGGTCGATATCGTCGATCAGCACGACGAAGCGTTTGGCCTGCCTGGCGAGCGCCTCGGACAGTTCCCGGTGCAGCTTCTCGACGCTCTCACCTTCCTCGATCATCCCGCCAAACCAATTCATCACGCCTGACGCGATCGCGCCCGCGCCGGACGCGCCGGCCGCATCCGCGATCGGCGCTACCGCCCCGCCAGCGTTCAGAAGACGCGCACCGAGCTTCGGGAGCAGATGTCTGGCTCTGTCTCCCAGGCTCGGTTTGGTCGCGGAGTACAGTTCGCGGAAGAAGGCCAGCACGAGCGCCTCCTCTCCGCGGAACCACCACGGATTGAAGTCGGCGATCTCCATCTCGCCCGATGATGTCGCGTCCGTTAGGTGGTGTCGGAGCAAGTTGATCGCGCTGCTCTTTCCTGATCCCCATGGCCCGTTGAGCGCTATCACCACTCCGTTCGGAGAGCGCATGTTCCTCAGCGATCGCGCCAGTGATCGGACGAAGCCGTCGATACCGAACATGTCCTGTTCGGGCTTGCTGATCGGCAGGTCGCCATAGTCCATTTCAACAGTCATGCCGCCATTCTACGGCGAGCGCCTGGAATCGAAAGGGCATCGCGCCTTGTATCGATGTTGACGTCGAAACGGCAGCATCCGGGATCCCCTACGCAACTGGCGAACCGCCTATCAATGCGATCAAGGGCGCGCAGCAGAGACCGTTTAGAGACCCATCGCATGCGGCCACCGTAACGGGAGATGATGAGCCAATTGCGTCAGGCCTATCCACTTCGCGGAATCGAGCGTGGCAGGAGGCCGCCGCGGATGTCGGGCACACCGGTATGAGCGCCTATCCCATTGTCGCGCCGCATCAACAAGTTGTTCAGTCTATTGCGGGATATCTGCCTCGATGACGATCAATGACGCAAACTCCGATCCGGAAGCCGACCTCGTGCTGTTAGCCGTGGTCGATGCCTATAAGTGGTGGGTAACCTCGGATTTTGGATTTCTTCAGGCCACGGGGATACTCGACCAGAACGGCATTCGCAGCGCTCGGGAGGTCGGGGTCTATGATGTCCATCTGGTGAGAAGGATTGCGCGCGCCTACTCGGTCTCGCGCAACATACCTGTCGATCAAGGCGATATCCACGCGCGATCGGTGGCTGACATCCTCAATTGCGAAGCCGCCGGGTTGGTCACCATGCCCTTTGGTAAACGCGCGGAGCTTTTGGCGGCGCTTGTCGAGAGCCGGCCCATCAGGTTCTCGGATCGGAAACGGCGTGATGCCAAACGGGACTTGGCATCCGCCTACTCAAAGCTAACCTGGTTCCTGCGACCGGAAGACTGGACGATCTTCGACCGACATGTCGGTCGTGCGGTCTGCGGAAGCAACGGCGTGGGAACCCGACAGATGCGCTTGTTCTACGATCGTCTCACGCCCAACTGGGCCGATCTCAGTCCCAGGATCACGGCTGTGACCGCGATGCACGGCTTCGATCCCCTGCTCGGCTACCGCATAATTGACAAGTGGCTGTTCCTGCACGGGATGAGGGGAGCCGCCGCCGCCAGTCTGAGAACGGACGATCCCGTGGATGAGCACACCGCCTCCGGAACCGTTCTGGCGGCGCGGTCTGCATTCGCCGACATCTGCCGCTCCCTCCGGGCCACCACACAGGTTTTCCATCCCTTGGTGGGACGTCGGATGTTGGAACTCGCCGCCGACTTGGGACCTCTGCTAGATCGAAGCCCCTGGCTCTCCACGAACGACACGCCCCATGGACCGAAAACAAAAGCCAAGCATCCTGAAAGTCTAATCGTCGATTGATCCGCTTCTTCCGGATGCAATTGGACTCGACTTCCAAATGACAAGGCTGACATACAGGTTGTGAATCAGGGGGGATAACGTGGCGACGATTCCAGAAGAAGTTGGCTTGGAAGTTCGATCGGTATTCCAGAGCGACCTTCCCCTGAAGGAGAAGCTGGATCGGGCGAGGACGGAACTGCTCGATCTTTCGGCCCGCAACCGTCTCCTCAACATGCCGCGCTCATCCAAAAGCGTGCGCGCCCTTGAGATCATCGACGAAGTCAGCGCCGAGATCTTCAGACTGCTCGTCAGGGAAAACAGGCCCTTCACGTTTGTCGCGGGAAAATCGGCGAACGAGGAGCCTATCGAGGGCGAGGAAGTGGACGAAATCGTCGATCTCGCCCAGCCCGAGGACGACGAAGTCGATGAACGCGGTGTGCAGGCCCGCCACTCGGATACCCGCCTCCAGACGAGGCTCACCCCCAAAGGTCTCCAGAAGCGTCTGCTCGATCTATTCTACGATGCCCGCACCCTTGAGGAGGAGCAGGGCGTCAACATCCTGTATCTCACGCTTGGCGCTCTTAAATGGATCGATCCCCAGAATGCGGCCAACGTCCGCTTCGCGCCGCTCGTCCTCATTCCCGTTTCCCTAGAGCGCGGCAATGCCGGTGAGAAGTTCAAGCTGCGTGCCCGTCAGGAGGACTATGCCTCCAACCTCTCGCTGGAAGCACTTCTGGACCGTGCACATGGGATCAAGCTGCCGGCATTCGAGGCCAGCGACTCGTACGATCCCGCAGCATACTTCAGCGAGGTGGCGGACGCCGTGTCGGCGAAGCCAGGCTGGGAAGTGATCGCGGACAACATCGTTCTCGGCTTCTTCTCCTTCTCCAAGTTCCTGATGTATCGCGATCTCGATCCGGACAACTGGCCCGAGGGTCGCAGCATCGTCGACAGGGATCTGGTGCGCGGTCTGCTGACGGATGGATTTCCCGGCTCCGACACGCTGATCCCCGAAGACGCCAACATCGATCCCTTCATTCCGCCAAGCGACATGCTCCACATCGTCGACAGCGACAGTTCCCAGGCCCTGGCGGTCCACGAGGTGCGGCGGGGACGCGACCTGGTCATCCAAGGGCCGCCCGGTACCGGAAAGAGCCAGACGATCGCGAATGTCATCGCGTCCGCCATCGCGGATGGGAAGACCGTTCTGTTCGTCGCCGAGAAGATGGCCGCGCTGGAGGTCGTAAAGCGAAGGCTCGATGCGACCGGCGTCGGGGACGCATGTCTGGAAGTCCACAGCAGCAAGGCCAACAAGCGCTCCCTGCTCGAGGAATTGCGGCGAACATGGGAACTCGGACCTCCGCGAGGCCAGTCCCCCGGAACGCTGAATGTCCGCCTCACCGAAGCGCGGGACAAACTCAATGCCCACGTCCGCAGAATGCACGAGGCTCATGGCGCTTCCGGCCTGACACCTTTTCAGGTCGTAGGGCAGCTCAGCCGTCTGCGCCTCGATGGCGAAAAGCCCTCCGACATAGCACTGGAGGAAGCTGCCGACTGGTCGCCCGACGATTTCGCCGAACGCCATGGACTGCTGGCGGATCTCTCCGAGCGTGTCACGGCTCTCGGCAAACCGGACGAACATCCCTGGAAAGGCGTAGGCCTTCCCTCGATCATGCCCACGGACGTGGATCGCCTCATGGCGAGGCTTGCCGTCCTCAAGGCCGAAATTGAAGAGTTTGACTGCGGCCAGGCTGAACTGGCTGGACTTCTCGAGCAACCCAAGCCCGAAGCATTGAACGACTTTGCCGATCTGGCGATGCTCTCAGGCCGCGTTGCGGGCGCGCCAGAGATGGAATCCGCAGCACTCGCGAATGCATGCTGGGAAGATCAGGCAGGCGACGTCGCCAACCTCGTGGAAGACGGTGCCAAGCTGGCCGCCCTTCATGCAGAACTTTCGCATTCGGTCAACGAGGTGGCCTGGACATCGGACCTGACCGAGGCGATCAACGCGCTATCCCTGCTACCGCACTCCTTCTCCCTCGAAGCCTTCGAAACGATCGGCACCTGCGCAGAAGCGGCTCCCCGTCTCATGGCCGAGGCTCTGGCGCTCGCGAAAGCCCTTGGTCGGGACGCACCCGCCACGTTGGCCGAGATCGTCCGGCTGACGCAGATCGGCGAACGCGTCGCCGCAGCGCCGAATGCCAGCCCGGCTGCTTTCGCTGCGGACCTCTGGGATAGCGGCGTCGAACGTGCAGCCGATCTGGCGGAAGCCATCGCCGAACTGGAAAGGGCCCGCGCCACCATCGGCGGCGGACTTTCGGACGCTGCCTGGACGCTGGACCTCGCGGAAGCGCGGACCGTCCTCGCATCTCACGGAAGCGGCTTCCTCAAGATCTTCAGCGGAGACTGGCGGCGATCCAACCGCCTGGTAAAGTCCGTGCTCACGCAGCCCGACATGCCGCTGGAAGAGGTGCTCAGAACCCTGGATGCGCTCGCCGCTGGGCAGAAGGCGATCCGCACAGTGACATCCGAGGAGGAGTTCGGCCGCAGCGCCTTCGGTGCCGACTGGCGGGGGGAGCGGTCCTCCTCGGCTCCCCTCCTTGCGCTGGTCGAGTGGATGCGCTCGCTGCGCAATCTCGGTTCGGAACCACGTCTTATCGCGGCGAGGACCCCCGACAAGTCCGAAGTGGGCATACGCGCTCAGAGAACCCAAGCGGCCGCCGAGGAATTTACGAACGTCGCCAATAGACTCTGGGACGATCTTGACCAGCGGCGGGCCATTGCTTTCGGAGACGCCGCCGGCGCACGTCAGTCCGACCTTGCATCCCTGCTCGCCCTCGCATCGCGCATCGCCCATGCCGACGCGGAGACGCGCCGGTGGCTGAAGGCCGTCCCGATCTCGCTTGAGGAGCGCCAGCATTTGCTGGTGAGAATAGTCGACGGTCAGAAGGCAGCTTCGGCGATCGAGCAGGCTGCGCCTCTTGGTCGGAGCGCGTTCGGAAGCCTCTGGGAAGGAACCTCGTCGAACTGGACCAGCCTTCGCGACATCACGACCTGGATTTCGAACAACCGCGACATCCGTCTGCTCGTCAGCAGGATTGCGGATCGCCGCGAGCCGCCTACCCGTAGTCAACCGCTGCTGACCGCCTCAGCCAGACTGAAGGGCAAACTCACGGAAATCGCCGACCAGCTCAGGCTCGAGCTGATGGAGGTGTTCGGCGTCGCCGAAACCGGTCGAATCCCGATACCGCAGCTGCTTGCCCGCATTGAATTCTGGGCCGTGTCCGACGAAAAGCTCTTCCAGTGGACCGCCTACCGGGACCGCGCCGATCGGGCCAGGACGCTTGGATGTGCGGACGTGGTCGGCCGACTGGCGGACGGGCGGCTCGTGCCCGATGCCGTCATCGGCGCGTTCGAGATGGCCTACTACGAGGCGGTCTATGCCGATCAGCTCAAAGCGGATCCGGAACTTGGTACGTTCGACGGCACGCTGCACGGACGCCTCGCGCGTGAATTCGCCGACATGGACCGCCAGCGGATTTCGGCCGCGAGCTATGAGGTGGTCAAGGCGCATCATCAGGCGGTTCCCCCGCGCGACGGCGGATCGGTGGGTCCGCTCGGTGTCCTCCGTGCCGAGATCGCCCGGAAGCGTGGTCACATGCCCATCCGCAAGCTGATGGAGAAGGCCGCGCCGGCGATACAGGCGCTGAAGCCCGTATTCATGATGAGCCCCCTCTCCGTCGCCCAGTTCCTGACGCCCGGCGTCTTCGACTTCGATCTCCTCGTCATGGACGAGGCCAGCCAGATCCAGCCTGTCGACGCGCTCGGCGCTGTTGCGCGCGCGAAGCAGGTGGTGGTCGTGGGTGACCCCAAGCAGCTCCCGCCCACCGCCTTCTTCTCCAAGATGACTGGTGCCGCGAACGACGAGGACGACGACAACGGCAGTCGGGTGGCGGACATCGAGAGCATCCTCGGCCTCTTCACCGCGCGAGGACTACCGACCCGTATGCTACGCTGGCACTATCGCAGCAAGCACCAGTCACTCATCGCCGTCAGCAACCGCCAATTCTACGAGAACAAGCTGTTCATCGTGCCAAGCCCCTACATGGCCGAGGCGGGTATGGGTCTGCGTTTCCATCACATCCCTCAAGGCATCTGGGATGCCGGGGCGACGCGCACCAATGCCGTTGAGGCGAAGATCGTCGCCCAGGCGATCATCGCGCATGCCCGTGAACATCCCAATCTCTCGCTCGGCGTGGCAACCTTCTCGACGTCGCAGCGTCGGGCGATCCTTGACCACCTGGAGCTCATGCGACGGTCGCTGCCGCCAGAGGTGGAGAGCTTCTTCCAGTCACACCTCTCCGAACCATTCTTCGTCAAGAACCTGGAAAACGTCCAAGGCGACGAGCGCGACGTGATCTTCATCTCCGTGGGCTACGGTCCCACCGTCCTCGGAGGTCGCGTACCCATGCGGTTCGGCCCCCTTGGAACGGAGGGTGGCGAGCGCCGCCTAAATGTCCTCATCAGCCGGGCCAAGCAGCGCTGCGAGGTGTTCTCGTCGATGACCGACGAGGACATCGACCCTGACTTCGCGCAGTCCCGAAAGGGCGTGTTCGCCTTCAAGCTGTTCATGCACTTTGCCCGGACGGGACGCATGACCATGGCCGAAGCGACGGGTCGTGATCATGACAGCGTTTTCGAGGAACAAGTCGCCAAGGCGCTCCAGTCGCGCGGCTACCAAGTCCATCGCCAAGTCGGCCTAGCCGGCTTCTTCATCGATCTTGCGGTTTCAGATCCAGAGCGTCCCGGGCGCTATCTCATCGGCATCGAATGCGACGGTGCCTCCTATTATGGGGCCCGCTCCGCACGCGAACGGGATCGCCTGCGTCAGTCGGTCCTGGAAAGTCACGGCTGGACCATCCATCGGCTATGGAGCACCGACTGGTTCCAGCGTCCGAACGAGCAGTTGGACCTCATCGTCTCGCGGATCGAGGCCGCCAAGGTCGAGCACGACGCCGACCTCGCAGGCAGACACGCGAACCGTGCCGTGCCGATCGACATCGTGTCAATCGAACGCGACGACGTGACCGAGATCGGGCTGGTGGCCAACGACGACCAGCCTGAACAGATATTCTACGAGGAGGCGGTGGTCGATCGCCCCTCGCACCTGACCAGCGAGCTGCACGACGCGCCAAGGGGCATCCTCGCAACGCTCGCAGAGGGTGTCGTCGCGACGGAAGGGCCAGTGCACGTCAACGAGGTCGTCAACCGCCTTCGCGACGCCTGGGGCCTCAAACGCGCAGGCGGGCGCATCCAGGAGGCGGTCGAAATGGCGATAGCCGTGTCCGTGAACGCGGGCCGTCTGATCGAGGATGGCGACTTCCTATCCGTTCCTGCCAGGAAGCCGAAGGTCAGGGACCGCAGCATGGTGCGATCCGCATCGCTCCGGCGCGTCGATACACTCCCCCCGGCGGAGATCGAAGCCGCAATCATGGAGACCGTGCGGTCCAACTACGGTGCCTCGGAGGATCAGGTCTGCACCGTCGTCTCCCGTCGTCTAGGTTCCAAATCCACTAGCACGCAAATGCGCGATCTGATCTCCGGTGTGTGGAACAAGGCAATCGAGAAGGAATGGCTCGCCCGCCGTGACGGCATGCTGGTCCTTGGCGTCAGCGCCCCGGGCGCTGAGGTTCTACGACCGGCATCCCCTCTTGCAACCCTCATAGCCGAGGGCGAGCACGAGCGTCTCGAGTTCAAGGAAAGCCTACGTTGGGACGTCAAGGCCGGATGCGACAACAGGAAGCTGGAGGACGTGGTCCTCAAGACGCTCGCCGGCTTCGCGAACCGCGTCGGCGGCACGCTCCTGATCGGCGTGTCGGACGGCGGAGAGGTGGTGGGCCTGGAACGAGACTTCTCCTGCCTCGGCGGCAACAGGGACAAGTTCGAGCTTCATCTGACCAACCTCTTCACCAAGCACTTCGGACAGGCCTGCCGAGCGGCCCGCATCCGCGTCAGCTTCCCCGAGCAGGATGGGACACCTGTGTGCCGGGTGGACATGGAGGCTTCACCTGTTCCGGTCTTCATCAACGTCGCCGATCGCACCGGTAACGTCGCCGAACGCTTCTTCGTCAGATCGGGCAACTCCACTCAGGAACTCAGACCGAGCGAGGCCACCGCCTACATCCGCGGACACTTCCCGGCGAACTGAACTCCACTGCAGACGCCCTGCATCTTGGCGGAAGCTGCAAGGCAGTTGCCATTGCGGTCCCTCCCCTTCGCCATGAGCATGGTGGCTACGATGGAGAAAAGAGTGCGATCACCTCTCGACTGAAGAGCCTGTGAGCAACGATCAGGCGCTGTCGCCGCTTTCGAGCTTGGGCCTGCCCTCAGGTCACCGGCAGACGGTCCCGATCGACTTGCCGCGTACAAATTATCGCAGCGCACCGATCCGGCTTTATCAGGCCGCAAGCGCTACAGACGCATCAGGGTATTTTCCTGCTATCTGGCCCATCACCACTCTGCCAGTTGATGTGACATGACCCTCGCTCCATCACCGTCGAATGCTATGCGAGGCTGGTTGCCCGACCGGCAGGACTGCATCCTGCTCTTGGTTTACGCCGCTGGTTTTTGGCTAGCCCACTGGGCGGCCGGCTTCTGGGGCGGTGCGGGCTACTACTCGCTATGGTTCCCGGCGGCGGGTCTCCGATTTGCGCTACTCTGGCACGGCGGCGCAAGGCTGACACCCGCCATCGTCATCGTCGAGATCCTGGTCAACCTAGCTAAGGGGCTGATCTCTTTCACCTCGCCAGACTGGCCGATCCTTCTGTTGGGCATTGTTCGCCCAGTCATCGCCTATGGTGCGACGATCGGCTTCATCCGCTGGCTCGCGAGCGGATCCAGAGCGGACGTGCTCACGCCGCCCATGCCCTTTGGTCTTGCCGCAGTCACTGCCCCCAATGTCGCAGCGCTCTCGGCTCTACCGCAGGCGCTCATCCGACCCGAGCTGACGGAGGTCCAGACGGTCAATGACGTCATCACGTCGCTTGCGGCCTTCACCGTGGGCGATCTTCTCGGCGTCCTGATCGTCGCGCCGCCACTGCTCTGGATCGCCGATCTGGCAACTTGGCGTCGCGCCATGGCGAGGATGACTGTGGCGGCTTTTCCCTGGCATGCCATCGTCGAGAGCAGCGGCCTGCTCATCGTGGCGCTCGTCGTGACCGAACTGCTCAGGCGCGTCGGACTTGGCGTCCAGCCGATGCCTGCCGTCCTTGCAGTTGCCTGGACGGGTCTTCGCTTCGGTCGCGCAGCAGCCTGGCTGTCTCTTCTGGCGGTCACCGTGCTTGTACTTCCGTACAGCGCCATGGACATGGGCACAGGGGCAAGGCTGCAACTTCACCTAGGCCTCGCGACGGTGGTCGTGGTGGGATATCTTGCGGGCAGCTTCTCCGATGCGCAGAAGCAGGCCCGGACAGATGTCGAGAGGCGCGACCGGCTACTCTTCCAGGCCGAGCGCCTCAAGACGCTCCGCGCCATGTCCGTGGCGGTTATCCACGAGATCAGCCAGCCGCTGTCCACGCTGGCGATCGAAGCGCGACATCTGCATGGGATTACCGCGGGAGCCGACGAGGAGATTGCAGAGAGCGCCGCACTCATCGATCGCAAGGCCGCCACCCTTTCCGACCTCGTCAGACGGCTGCGGCGCTATGGCGGCAGGTCCGTCGACGAGCCGACGCCCCTGCCGGTGACGGCATTAATCGCTGCTGTGGCTGGAATGATCGCGCCCGAGGCAAGAGCCGCAGGCGTGACGCTTTCCATCGATGCGGTCGATCCTGATCTGGTAGTGATGGGGCAGGAGATCGAGCTCTCGCAGGCACTGATGAACCTGCTGCGGAACGCCGTAGAGGCGACCGGTGATGGGCTGGTGCGCGTGATCACAAGGTCGCGGGATGATGATCAGCTCGAGATACTGGTGCTGAACCGCTACTGCGCGGACATACTGCCGAAGGCGGGCATGGGGGTCGGAACGCTTGTATCCCGCGCCATTGTCGAAGCCCACGGCGGTGCGCTCACACGCGAGATTTCAGAAGATGGTGACGTGCGCGCCGCCATAACCCTCCCGCTGAAGAAGGTCTCTGGTGATGAATGACGTCCGACGGGTCTATGTAGTCGACGACGACCGCGATCTGGGCGCAAGCGTCGCGCGGCTGCTTCGGAGGCATGGCTACCAGGCGGAGCCATTTCTCGATCCCGTGATCCTGCTCGACATGTATGACAGCGCACCTGCCGATTGCATCGTCACGGATGTCATGATGGGAGACCTCGACGGCTTTGCCTTCGCTGACAGACTGAGAGCGCTGGATGGCGCGAGCGCCATCGTATTCATGACGGCGTGGCCGACCACCGCGAACGCGGTCGATTCCGTGCGACGCTATGGTGGATTGGATTACCTCGAGAAACCTCTGGATGAAGACCGTCTACTGGCGGCAGTAGCGGAAGGCGTCCGGTGGTCGCATCTGCGGCGCAGTCAGATCGCACGGACCGCGATGCTGTCTCCAAGAGAAAGGCAGGTGTTCGATCTGCTCGTTCAGGGCCACAGCAACAAGGTGGTCGCCGGCCTTCTCAACCTCAGCCCCAAGACCGTTGAGGATCACCGTTCCTCAATCATGGCGAAGACGGGGGTGAATGGTTTGGCGCAGCTCATTGCTCTCAATGTATGACATCACCGTTCCGGGAAATTCCCGGATGGTATGAAGGATCCCATGCCGCATAGATGGCCCCGTTCGCTCCTCCGGGAGCGGCGCCCGGCGGCGTTTGCGACCCACGCCGTCGGGAGACCTGCCGATCAAGGCGAAGGGGCACCTGCCCTATCGAGCGGCATCCGCTGCTAAACCCTTGATCGGCCCCTTCGCGGCAGCTTCGAGATAGCGTTGATGGACAGCACGCGCACCTCCCGCGCCTACTTCATGGCGATTCCCAAGCCGTTACATCGAAAATGCTGGAAGGGCGGCCTATTCTGGAAATGCGTCGGCGATGAGGTGCTGGGTGCTTGCCTAATCCACACAGATGCATAAAGTCTGAGTAATAAGATCTATAGGATTTCAGGGAGGATGGCATGAAGCGGGCCTTGATCGTGAGCCTTGCCTTGATGGTCGAGAGCAGCCGCGTACTGGCTCAGCCCGCAGCGACGCCTGCCGCACCCGCATCTGCGGTGATTGAGGATTTCAAACCCTCCACCCTCAATCAGCCTGGGCAGGCTTATCCCCAGGTCAACTCCCAAGGATATGTCCGGTTCAAGGTGATCGCACCTGGGGCCAAGGCGGTACGTGCGACGCTGGGCCTTGGTGGAAGGGGCGGCACGACGCTGGCAAAAGCGCCGGACGGATCATGGATGGGCACCTCGGAAGGTCCCCTCGACCAAGGCTTCCATTACTATCATCTCAATGTCGATGGCGGCACCTTCAACGATCCTGGCACCCTCAACTTCTACGGTAGCATCCGCTGGGAAAGTGGGATCGAAGTACCCGCGCGGGATGCCGACTTCTATGCGCTCAAGGATGTGCCGCATGGACAGGTTTCACAAGTCCTCTTCCCCTCTCCCAGCACGGGCACGCAGCGGCGCGCATTCGTTTACACGCCGCCGGGCTACGATGCGAAGCTCAAGGAACGCTACCCGGTTCTCTATCTCCAGCACGGCTGGGGCGAGGATGAGACCGCTTGGTCCAATCAAGGCCACGCCAACCTGATCATGGACAACCTGATCGCCGCCGGAAAGACCCGGCCGTTCATCATCGTCATGACATATGGCATGACGAACGACGCGCGGCCTGGCACCTTGCCCAGCTTCGACATCAAGCCGTTCCAGACCGTACTGGTGAACGAATTGGTCCCCTTCGTCGACACGCACTTCCGCACCCTGTCGGATCAGAGGCATCGCGCACTTGCGGGCTTGTCGATGGGCGGCTTCGAGACCAAGGCGATTGCGCCCGCAAACCTCGACAAGTTTTCCCATATCGGTCTGTTCAGCGGCGGCAGCTTCTCGCTTGACGACGTCAACAAGATGCCGGGCTTCAAGGACAAGGTGAAGTTGGTCTTCGTCAGCTTCGGCAGCCGGGAACTGGACGGTGGCTTTGCCCGTGGACCTGCAGGAACGCCCCGGCGCAATCCGCTCGCGGAATCCGATGCGCTCAAGAAGGCAGGCTATCCCAGCGTCTTCTATGTGTCGCAGGACACTGCCCACGAGTTCCAATCGTGGCGACGCAGTCTGCGCGAATTTGCGCCCCTCCTCTTCCGTGACTGATGCGAATGCGGAAACTGCATATTAAATCGAGGAAAAAGCGGATGCTCAGAACGACCATGTTGCTAGGGGCGCTACTCGCCTCGCCCGCTCCCGCCCAACTCGCTCCCGGCGATCGAATGCCTCCCGAGATCGGTGCGGCCTATGGAAGACTTGGAAAGGCCATGATGGCTCATGACGCTACAGGAGTTAGAGCTGTCTGGGCTGAAGATTTCGTCGTCAATTCTCCAAACAACACCGTGATCGGACGCGAGGAGGTGATCCGCGTCATGGAGCAAGACTTCCTCGACTATCGAGACTTTCACAAGCACATCAGCTTCGTCGGCGAAAAGCCAGAGGTGACTGTGATTATGGGGTATGACACGATGATCCCGTTGAAGGGGCCAGGCGCTGGCAAGCAAGTTATGCGACCATTCACCGATATCTGGGCGAAGCGGAAGGCTGGTTGGCAGCTCATCGCTCGTCAAGCAACAATCGCGGCTGCGAACTAGCAAAGAAGCTGCCATGGGTTCGGCCGTATGAGGCGTCGGACGGTCACCGCCAAAACGTCACACGCGACGGAACCCTCATTTCGGGCGATTTACGGACGTGTCCGGTCTTTCGCCGCCCAACTGCACTTCGCAGGCGGAGACAGGCAACGGTGCCGCGGAAAGCGCCCGTAAATCCGCCGATACTACGTCGCTCCTCCAACATCAGCTATGACTGGAAACCGACGTCAGAGCTTTTCCGACAACCATCACAGTGCGTGCGAGCTTAAGGTCAGCCCATTGGCGGGTCAAAGTTGAACTTCGCTCACCATCTAGCAACGCGTGCTGAAGCTATCGCTGCGCTTCTTCGAGCGCGAGGGTCTGTTCGCCCTGCCGCCAAACCGTCAATTCGAAGCTGCGTCGATTGCGATTCCGCATCCTGTCACATCCCTCTGGGGGCCTTTCACAGCTATCTGTCAATGGACGTCGACGGAGCTTACGCTGCGTCAAAAGTGTTGCGCTCCTGATCGAGAAGCTGCCGCTTTCGATCAATTCCCCACGCATAACCGAGGAATGATCCGTTGCTTTTGACCACGCGGTGACACGGGATCGCGATCGCCAAGTTATTTGCCGCGCAGGCGCTGGCGACGTCTTGGACAGATTTGGGGGCTCCGATGCGATCTGTCAACTCCGCATAGGAAACGGTCTCGCCTGGCGGCACGTTAAGCAGCGCGCGCCAAACACGTTGTTGGAAGGCCGTACCGCGGACGTCCAGCGGAAGGTCATGGCCACGGCGCGGATTCTCGACAAGCGCGACAACATGCGCGACTAACTGCTCGTATCTGTGGTCCGCGCCTATCAAGTTAGCGCTCGGAAATCGGTCCTGAAGGTCCGCGAGGAGCAATCCGGGATCGTCGCCGATGAGAATGGCGGCGACCCCGCGCTTGCTGGACGCGACAAGGATAGCTCCCAGCGAGCATTGCCCCACGGCGAAGCGGATGGTCTCATTTACGCCCCCGCTGCGGTAAGCGGTCGGCGTCATACCGAGCATGGAGCCTGACTTCTCGTAGAAGCGCCCGCTGGAGTTGAATCCGGCCTCGTAGAGGACCGAGGTTACAGTTTTGCCGCGCGCTAGGCCCCTGCGGACGCGGATGGCGCGCTGCGCGAAAGCGTAGTCGCGCGGCGTAACACCGGTAACGCCCTTAAAGACTCGGTGGAAGTGGCTGATGCTGAGCCCCGCGCCATCTGCCAGCTTGGCGAGCGACAGCTCAGTTTCGGCCGCTTCGATCCTGCGGCATGCAGCGGCGACGATCAGATCGTTCTGCTCAATGATGCTGGGACCTTCCGGATTGCACCGGCGACATGCGCGGAAGCCAGTCGCGCGCGCGTCATTCAGCGTGTCATGGATCTGGATGTGCTGGGGCTGCGCGCGCTTCGAGTGGCAGGACGGCCGACAGAAGATGCCAGTTGTTGTGACGGAATACCAGAACCGCCCGTCGGCCTTTGGATCACGCCGGGCGATGGCCGCGAGGCACGCCTCGCGGTCAGCGAAGCCTCGTGCAGCGGGATCTCCGGAGTTATGGTTTGGGTTTGGGGCCATCTTGGGGGGAGTATCTTCGAGCCTAGGTTCGGGCAGTGTTCATGCTCGCGTCAGCCGAGCTGGCGGACCTGCGTACCGAAGGGGTTATCGATGATGTAGCGCCAGTGGCCGTCCTCTCCGCGGCGGGCAATGTCGTTCGAGGTCGCGACCATGTGGAAATCCTCACCGGTCGGCGTCTTGCCAACGATGTTCCAGTCGAGGACGAGCGACGCGATCGTGTCGGCAACGAACACATGCCGCGGGATAATGACCATCGGGAGTTGTACGCTATAGTATTTCAACAATTCCTCGCGAATCGCCGGGATGCCGCGCTGGCTCTCGCCATTCGCGCTGATCAGGATTGCATCCTGCTCGTAGAATCCGCACATGATGTCGACGTCCATCGAATTGAAGTGCGCGAGCAGCGAGGGGACGATATCCTCGGGAGTGCGGGCTAGTTCGGGCTTGGTAGCCATAAATAATCCTTCTTATTGGTAGCCAATGCCGCAGTAGGCCCCTCCCCCGACGTCGCTCACTCCGGTGCTTACTTTTAAATTCCGATATGCTTGCTGCGCCAGTCGCATCGGAAGCGGAGCTTCTTTTCTTGGAATGTCTCGTGCAACACGCACGTCGATTGTTAAGGGTCCCTCCGTTGAACAGGTGGAAAACGGTATCGGAGCTGATCGGTCGCGGCATTTCCGATCGCACCTTAAAGGTCGATGGATGCCGACAGTTTGAAGGTGCGCGGTGCGCCTTGGAGAAGATCAGGTCGGGAGCTGTCGAAGGCCGTCGCCCAATAGCGCTTGTTCGTGATGTTATCGACGCTGAACCGCAGCGTGAGCGGCTTGTCCGCCACCAGCGCGACGTAGCGAGCACCCGCATCGAACCGCGTCCAGCTCGGCAACTCGAGCGTGTTATTATTGTTGGCGGGCTGGTCGCCGGTGTAGACGACGCGACCGGTCAGCGTAAGCGCTCGAATAAACGGAATGTCCCATTCGACATTGCCGTTCATCAGATAGTCGGGGACACCCGAGACCTTGTTGCCCTCGTTAAGGCCGTTGGTCTGACGGCGGAGGCGAGCGTCGATGACAGATCCACCGGCAATGACGCGAAGGCCGTCAACCGGCTCCGCCTGCACGCTTAGCTCGATGCCGCGGTTGCGCTGCAGGCCGGAGGCCACAAACCTTGCTGAATTGGCAGGCGGAGCAGGCACGCGTTCCAGGATCTGCGTGGCGCGATCGGTCGTGAAGAACGACAGGCTTGCGGTCACCGAGTCAAAGGTGAGCTTGCCGCCGACCTCGTACTGCGTCGACTTGTAGGGTTCGAGCGCCTCGCCCACGTTCACAATATTAAACCCGCCGCTCATCGCCGGGGCGATCGCACCCTGAACCAGTGCCTCGATGCGATTGGCGTAGAGCGAGAGGCCGGCGACCGGCTTGACAACCAGTCCGACCACCGGCGTGACCGCATCCTTGCTGTACTCGGCGGAAAGTCCGCCAGCCGCGATGCCGCGGTTCGGGATGGCGTTCGCCGCATAGGTCTTCACCGTGATCTGCTGCAGGCGCAGGCCGCCGGTCAGCAGGATGTGGTCATCAAGGAAGCCAACCGTGTCCGATGCGAACGTCGTCAGCAGTCGGATGCGCGAGATGGGGAACGGATCGGCCATGTTGCCCCCGCGCGACGTGACGGTCCCCGGCTCGGGGACGGTGACGGGATCGTAGATGTTGTTCGTGCCGGACGAGATCGCATAGAACTCGAACGCGTTGCGGTTGACCAGCCAGTTCATCGTCCCACCGAAGTTGAACTCGTGCGTGATGCCACCGGCGGCGAGCTTCACCCGAATGCCCGCCTGCAGCGCCTCGTTGTTGTCGGTGCGGGGAATGCGCGAGCCCGAGACGGAGGCGGCCCCAGTCGTGGCGTTCAGCAGCGAGAGCGTGCTGTAGTATCCGTCCTCGGATCCGTCACGCGCGCCGAAGGCCGCGTAGACCATCGTATTATCGGCCAGGTCATATTCCGCTCTGAACTGACCGTAGATGTCACGAAGGTCCGTAAAGTAGTAGGGCTGACCATAATTCGCGGCCGCCTTCGGCACTCTTGGGATCGCGGTGATCGCCGCGGGTAGCGTCAACTTTGGGCGAAGCTGGTTCACGCGGACCTTCTGATATGCGAGGTGGAGGGACAGGCGTAGCGGGCCGCTATCATAGTCGATCGCCCCACCAAGCAGATACGCGCTGCGGAACTCGTTATCGATCCCGACGTCGCCCCGGCGCGCAGCACCGTTGACCCGCACGCCCCATTCGCCATTCGCGCCGAAGCGACGACTGAAATCGAAGTTCCCACCGAAATGGGCGCTCGATGTGTAGTTGGCCGTCAGCCGGGTGAGCGGCTTCGCGCCTGCGCGCTTGGGCATGAGGTTTACGCTACCGCCAATTGCCGTCCCGCCCGGTGCCGCGCCGTTTAGAAACGCGCTAGATCCGTTCAGCACCTGCACCGATTCATAAAGCTCGGGCGCGATCAGCTGCCGCGGGGTGATCCCGTAGAGACCATCGAAGCCGATATCGTCGCCCGCCAGCGCGAACCCGCGGATTACGAACTGTTCGGCCGCGTTGCCGAACCCGTAGCTGGTGCGCACGGAGGGATCGTTGTCAAGCACCTGGCCGAGGGTTTGCGGCTGCTGATTGAGGATCAGCGCGCTGTTGTAGCTCTTGACAGCGAACGGCACGTCCTCGGCCTTCTTGTTTCCAAGGACACCGATACTCCCCCCGTGTGTCACGCCGGTCTGGTTCTCCCGCTGCGCGGTGACGATGATCTTGTCGGCGCTCTGCTCGGCACCTTGATCGGCATCCTGCGCCTGTGCCGGCATCGCCAATGCGATGGCCGACGCTTTAAGCGTCAGGCGAAGGGCGGTGCATAAGCGGGTCGTCATCAATTCAATCCCCCATTGGCGCGGCTGTCCCGCGCGCAGGTCTTTTAGGAACGGCGGGCCTTCATCGCCCAAGCCACAGTGAGGACGGGCACGGCTAGGCCCGCCCATGAAAGCACATCCCGCCATCCGTCGCCGGTCAGCGCAGCGACCAGCGCCACAGCGCTCAGGAAACCGATCGCCATCGGCCCTGCGAAGATCGCAGTCAGACCTTGCGGTGATCGCTTCATCCAGCGGGCGCCGAGATACCGCCGGTCTCCACCTCGCGCACGTGCGCAGCGGGCGAGGCTCCGCGCTTCCCGAGCCACAGGTAGAGGCCCGAAACGAGTATCACGATCGTGATAAGGTCCAGCGCGGCCCACAGGATCTTGAGCGGCAGGCCGCCATAATCGCCGAAGTGCAGCGGACGGGAGAGGGAGAGCGACTTGTTATACCAGGGCATTGTGCGCGCAGCCGTGAAAGTGCCGGTCTCGGCGTCAATCAGCGCGGGCGTCAGCAGGCGTTCGGTCAGCGGCGTGTCGCCCTGAAAGAACACGGCGTAGTGGTGGTTCGAACTGAAGCTGCCACCCGGGAAACCGATGAACTGGGGGTTATTGCCCGGAAGCGCCTTGCGCGCCTCGGCCATCGCACTGTCCAGTGATCCATAGCGCGATGGAGGGAGTGCCCCCTTGCCGGCATATTCCCGCGTCAGCGCGGCAAGCTCGTTGCGGCGCCACAGCTGGTTGATGGGCTTCTCGAGCGTGTTGATGACGCCGGTGACTCCGACGACGACCATCCATGCCACCGCCACGATGCCCAGCAGGTTGTGATAGTCGATCCACTTCAGCCGGGTGCTACGCGACGTGCGGATCGTGCCGAACGCGAGCTTGCGCATGAACGGGGCGTAGAGGACCACGCCCGATACGATCGCGGCGATAAACAGAAGGCCCATGCCGCCGAGGAACAGTTCGCCCGGCAGGCCGAGGAACATGTCCGTGTGCAGCTCGAGAAGGAAGTGCATCACGCCCTCCTCGTCCTCCTGACCGATCCGGCGGCCGGTCGAGCGATCAAAAACCTGGATGGTCATCTCAGCGCCCGGCGAGTTCGGCTGCGGACCCGTCGTGATCGTCATCGAGGGCTGGTCGTTATCGAATGCCATGAATAGCGGGACCTCACCCGGGCGCGCCGCCAAAGCCTTCTCCATCATCTGGTCGAGCGGCACCAGACCCGGGCTGTTGCTCGACGAACCCACACCCGGCATCCCGAACTGCATGGTCTCGCCGGTCAAGCGATCAATCTCGTCGTGAAATATCAGCGGTAGCCCGGTGATACAGAGCATCAGCAGGAACAGGGTGCAGACAAGGCTGGACCATTTGTGGACTAGGAACCATCCACGGATTGTTGGGCTCTTCATGGACGAGAGTGCCATTTATATGCTACTAATTCGCAATTGCTGACTAGTCGATCTGGATTGCCGGTGTCAATCGGGGGACAGGCGGATCTATCAGACACCGCCTGACACTTTAGGGGGGGCGATGATGGCGGCGAATGTGCTCGAAATCGAGCGCGCAGCACCATGCCCATCTCGCCTAATCAGCCCGTCGACGGACTCGTTGCTCAGTCTTGCTGATGTGCGCCCTTTTCGGTTTCACTGTTGATATGCAGAACGTGCCACTCTCGCGCAGCATCGACATTTCCCAAGCAACGGTACGCATGTGGGGGAAAGGTCCGGGCCGATGTTCACCTGAGACATCCGTTGCCAGTCGATCGGCTGCTTGCGTGTATTCCCGCACGGGGGTTGCGGACTGTGAGCATTTCCGCTCAGTATCGGCGAGTTGCAATGCAACCTGTCAGTCACGGACAACCGAATAATACCTCTCAACCCATCGAGAGTCACCGTGACGATCCCTGGACTTGCCTCAAGCTAGCTATGCAAAGGGCATCATCGCAACGCCGCATCAACTAAAGCGCGAAGCTCGATTGTCGCGGCAAGGTCAGTATCTCTTCCACCAGAAATGTGCCGAACGGCGGCGTTACGATTAGTTCATCCTCCGGCACAGCATGACTCAACCACTTCTGCACATCCCGCCGTTCGATCACCGCCCCATGCCGCGCTTGGTAACGGATGATCTCGGGATTGGCATCGACCGTGATGATCCGGTAGCTGACCGGCCAGTCCCCCATGGCCGGCTCCCAAATCGCGGCGAGGTAGAAGAAGTTGCCATCCTCACGAAACGCGCGAAACTTCTTATCGCCATTACGGATGTGGAACTCAGAGGCTGCGACGAGACAGCGGTTTGTTGGAAAGCGCTTCCCTTCCGCCCGGATAAATTCATAGCTCACGCCATCGCTGAAGTGGGGATTGGAACCCCAGGCCGCCTCGATCATCTCGATCTCTTGTGGATCATCTGGATTGCGCCGAATGATGGCACGGCGGCTTGCAACGGCGTCCATGTCGAAGGGTATGGCTTTCGAGTCCATGGCGCGAACATACAGGGAACGATCGGCAGGAGCAATCGATGTGCAATGACTACCGGCTGCTGGTCGATCTGGCATCGATCGTCGAGGACTTCGATAACCTGTCGATCAAGATCACAATGCCCGAAGGGGCGCCCAATGTGCCCGCGCGCGAAGATATCCGCATCACCGACATGGCGCCAATCGTTCGCGCTGTCGAAGGAGCGCCTCGTGCGGCGGAACTCGTCAACCGCCGCTGGAGCTGGCCAAGCCCCAAGGGCAAGCCGGTCTACAATTTCCGCAGCGAGGGCCGGCAGTTTGAATCGCATCGGTGTTTGATCCTAGCAGATGGCTTTTACGAGTTCACCGATCCTTCCGAGCCCAAACAGAAGCGGCTCAATAAATGGCTCTTCACCATGGCTGGCCATCCATGGTTCTGCATCGCCGGCATCTGGCGCATCTGGCGCAAGAGCGCGGTGGGTGAAGCCTTCACCATGCTGACCATGGACGCCGGGCCCGACGTTGCCCCCTATCACCACCGCCAGATTGTTCCGCTGACCCGCGACCAGTGGGCTGACTGGCTCGATCCAACGGTGCCGGCCGCCCAGGTGCTGCGCTGGCTTCCGCAGGGAAGCCTGCCGGTGACCCAGGTCTATGGAGCCCCGCCAGCGCAGGGAGCGCTTGTCCTGTGAGAGCGCATGATCTCGCCCGCTTTGTCGATGCGCAGTCCGACAGCTACGACACCGCCCTGGCTGAAATTCGCTCAGGCCAGAAGCGCTCGCACTGGATGTGGTTCATCTTCCCGCAGCTGCGCGGCCTCGGCCACAGCGCGATGGCGCAGCATTATGGCATCGCCTCGCTCGATGAGGCCCGGACTTATCTATCCCACCCGGTGCTTGGCCCCCGCTACCGCACCTGCATCGAGGCCGTCGACGCGCTCGGCACGGATGATCCTGTCGCCGTTTTCGGCACAACCGACGCCATGAAGCTGCGTTCGTCCCTCACCCTGTTCGAGGCAGCGGAGCCATCGCAGCTAATCGACAATGTGCTGCACCGTTTCTTCAACGGCGGGCGAGACGCCGCGACTCAGCAGATGCTGTCGGCGTCCAAAAACGCAACAGTTTGAAGTGGAACATCGGCAAAATTGTCGCCTTGACGAACCTCGGTTGTGTAAGGAACATAAAGGGAACATTTGAGTCGATGTTCCCATGTCCGTTCGTTCGCCCCTTCCCGCCTCGTCGGCGGCCGATCCCGTTGCAAAGCTGCGTGAAGCGGTCATGCGGACGCGTGGCCAATCGACGCTAAGCCTGCCCTTCGGCATTGAGCTCATGGACGAAAGGCTGGCCAGCGGGGGCGTTGACGGCGCTGGTCTTCATGAGTTTGCCGCCGCCTCATCCAGTCTCAATGACGACGCCGCCGCCACGCTCTTTCTCGCCGGCATAGCCGCGCGGTTCGCGGCAGATGCTGGCCAGACCGTCTGCTGGGCGATGACGGCCTTCGATCTCTATGCGCCCGGGCTGGAACAGGTCGGTCTTGGACCGGATAAGCTGCTCTACGCGCAGGGCCGCAAGGATGTAGACATCCTTGCGATCGCAGAGGATGCGTTGCGCGATGGATCGCTTGCCTGCGTGATAGCGGAGGTGAAGTCTGCCGACATGACTGCGACCCGGCGGCTGCAGCTGGCCGCTTCGGACGGTCAGACACCCATCCTCCTCTACCGTCGCCATCGGTCGCGCGATCGTTGCCCCCTCGCCTCGCCCTCCTCCGCCATGACGCGGTGGCGCATAGGCTGCGCGCCATCGGAGCGACTGCCCTGGCCAGGCGTCGGTCGCGCCCGCTGGCAGGTCGCGCTTGTCCGCCAGCGCAATGGCGATCCCTTTTCCCTCGAACTGGAGGCGTGCGATGCCAAGGGTCGCCTCGCTCTTCCTGCCCCATCTCGCGATCGAGCGGCTGCGCAGGACGGCGCCATCAACCGCGCTGCCTAACGCAGGGCCCCGGCCGCGCTTTGCGGAAGCTGTAGATGACAATCCGGGCGCATGCTCCGTGCCACGGGGCGGTGGATGGCGGCCAGGCGCGCGATGGGCGCGGGACGGGGCGATCAGTGGTCGCTTGTCGCAGGCAGCGATCGACGCGCTGCCTGCGCATCAGCGACCGACCATGCGCGAGATGGGACGACGCAGCGAGCATGCCGAACATCCCTTCAAGGCGATGCCGTCCGACGAAGTGGGTAGCGCGACGTCCGCGCCGCAGCTCAGCTGGGCAACGCTTTGGGGACGCCCCACCGTGCTCGTTCTGCGGACAGGGCAGCGCGATGTCATCACCGCTGCCTGCCCGGTGGCGCTCGACCTTGGCCTGCGCCCCGGCATGGTCGCGGCGCATGCCCGCGCGCTGGTAGCCGATCTCGATGTCAGAGACGCCGACCCGGACGCAGATCACGCGCTGCTTGATCGGCTGGCGCTTCATGCTGCGCGGCATTGGACACCCACTGCAAGCGTATCGGGTAAGGATGGCCTCTGGCTTGACCTTACCGGCACCACCCACCTGTTCGGCGGCGAAGAGCGCTTCTGCCGTCGGCTGCTCGCATTTCTCAAGCGCCTCGGCCTGACCGGTCGCATCGCGATTGCCGCCACGCCCGGTGCTGCTCATGCACTGGCGCGGTTTGGCACTAGCGATAGCATGCTGCTTGCGTCTGGCCAGGAAGCGCAAGCTCTCGCAGATCTGCCGCTCGGCGCGCTCCGCCTCGAACCAGAGGCACTGGCCTCGGCGGCCCGGTTCGGCATCGAACGCATCGCCGATCTCTACCCCATGCCGCGTGGGCCACTTGCCCGTCGGCTCGGGCTCAGGACAGTCGAGCGGCTGGATCAGGCGCGAGGGCTGATGGCTGAACCGATCGTCCCTGTCGTGCCAACGGAAGCACCGCTCGTGACGCGTCATCTGCTCGAGCCCATCGGCACTCCCGAAAGCATCGCGCAGGTCATCTCCGACCTTGTCGACGATCTGGTGGCCGTGCTCCTCGAGCGTGGAGTTGGCGCGCGCATGGTCCTGCTCACAGCGGTGCGGGTGGATGGCGAGCCCCAGCGCCTGATGGTCGGCGCTTCACGTGCAACGCGCGATTCCAGGCACTTGAAGCGCATGTTCGGGCTCAGGCTTGCGCAACTCGAGCCTGGCCTCGGCATCGAAACGATGCATCTGGCCGTGCCCCATCACGAACCACTTGGTGCCGAAACCATGGGCGCGCTGCTCGAAACATCGCGCAAGGGGCGCGATCTTGCGCCGCTTGTCGACCAGCTGAGCGCGCGCGCCGGGGAAGCTGCATTGTTTCGTCTGACCGCCCATGAAAGCGATGTGCCCGAACGCGCCGCCAGGCGCATAAAACCGCTGTTGACGCCAACAGGCTGGCCGCGATGGAAACGCCCCGTGCGCTTGCTGCGCCGACCCGAACTTCTGTCCAATGTCGTCGCACTGATGCCCGACCACCCGCCGCGCCGGTTTACCTGGCGGCGGCAGGATTATCACGTCGTGGCGGGCGACGGCCCCGAGCGCATTCATGGCGAGTGGTGGCGCGCCGATGTCGAGAAATGGGCGGTGCGGGACTATTTCCGGGTTGAGGCACAGGGGGGCGAGCGCTTCTGGCTGTTCCGACGCGGCGACGGCGTCGATCCCGACACTGGTGACTTAAGCTGGCACCTGCACGGGTTGTTCGGATGAGTGCCAACCTGATCCCTGCCACTAGCTATGTCGAACTGCAGGTCACCAGCCACTTCTCCTTCCTGCGCGGCGCATCCTCACCCGAAGAACTGTTCTCGGCGGCGGCGCTTTTGGGGCACGGTGCAATGGGGCTTGCCGACCGAGCTTCGGTGGCCGGCGTGGTGCGTGGCTGGGCGGGGCAGAAGGCGACCGGCGTGCGCATGATCCCGGGCAGCCGGGTCGACCTCACCGACGGGCGCGCATTGCTGCTCTACCCCCGGACCCGCACCGCCTGGTCGCAACTGACGCGCCTCCTCTCGATCGGCAAGGCCCGCGGCGGCAAAGGGTGTTGCATTCTCGAATGGGCCGACGTCGTAGCGCATGCTGACGACATGGTCGCGATCCTCATCCCCGACATGCCGAACGCGGTGACCGCTGATCATTTGCGCGAGCTGCACGCCGTCTTTGGCGAACGCGGCTTTTGCGTCCTGTCGCTGCGTCGGCGCCCGGACGACGCCGATCGGCTGCATCGGCTCGACACGCTCGCGCATACCCAGGGCGTTCGCTGCGTTGCCACGGGCGATGTTCTCTATCACAGCAGCGAACGACGACCGTTGCAGGATGTCGTGAGCGCCATCCGCGAGCGATGCACCATCGATGAGCTGGGCTTCCGGCGCGAGCGCTTCATGGACCGGAACCTCAAATCACCGGCCGAGATGGAACGGCGCTTCGCCGCTTTCCCCGATGCCATCCAGGCGAGCGCCGACATCGCCGCGCAATGCACATTCGACCTTGGAGAAATCCAGTATCAATATCCCTATGAGCAGGTGATGGAGGGCCGCACCGCGCAGGAAGCGCTGGCGGCATTGACGGAGCAGGCCGCAGCCCTTCACTTTCCCGATGGCGTACCGCAGCGCTACCGCCAGCAGATCGATCATGAGCTAAAGCTCATCGCCGAGCTCGACTATGCGCCTTATTTCCTGACGGTGCATTCGATCGTCGCGGAAAGCCGGCGGCGCGGCATTCTGTGCCAGGGGCGTGGTTCGGCGGCCAATAGCTGCGTCTGCTTTCTCCTCGGTGTCACATCGATAGATCCGATCGAACATGAACTGCTCTTCGAGCGCTTCGTCTCGGGCGAGCGGCGCGAGCCGCCCGACATCGACGTCGACTTCGAGCATGAGCGGCGCGAGGAGATCATCCAGTGGATCTATGAGAGCTACGGCCGCGACCGCTCGGCGTTGACGGCAGTGGTGACCCGCTACCGCACCCGCGGCGCCGTTGCAGAAGTCGGGAAGGCGCTTGGCCTGCCACGCGATCTCACCAAGATGCTGACTGGCCTGGTCTGGGGCTGGTCGATGGACGGCATTCCGCAGGAGCAGATCGAGAGCCTCAACCTCAATGCCGAGGATCATCGCCTCAAGCTCACGCTCGACCTTGCCCGCCAGCTGATCGGGACGCCCCGCCACCTCTCCCAGCATCCCGGCGGCTTTGTTCTGACCCAGGACCGGCTCGACGATCTGGTGCCGATCGAACCGGCGCGCATGGAGGATCGGCAGATCATCGAATGGGACAAGGACGACATCGACGCCTTGAAGTTCATGAAGGTCGATGTGCTGGGTCTTGGCATGCTCGGCTGCATGAACCGCGCCTTCACCCTGCTTGAACAGGAGAAGGGCGTCACAAAGACCATGGCCGACTTGCAGGACGATGATCCTCGCGTGTTCAGCATGATCCAGAAGGCCGACACGCTTGGCACCTTCCAGATCGAGAGCCGGGCGCAGATGTCGATGCTGCCGCGCATGAAGCCGCGCGAGTTCTACGATCTGGTCATCCAGGTCGCGATCGTGCGTCCCGGCCCGATCCAGGGCGACATGGTCCATCCCTATCTTCGCCGCCGCGAAGGCAAGGAGACGCCGGAATATCCCAAGCCCGAGCTGCGGGCTGTTCTGCAAAAGACGCTGGGTGTCCCGCTCTTCCAGGAACAGGCGATGAAGGTCGCGATCGTCGGCGCTGGCTTTACGCCGGTCGAGGCCGACCAGCTGCGCCGCGCCATGGCGACGTTCAAGCTCACCGGCGGGGTCAGCCATTTCTACGACAAGCTGGTCGGCGGGATGATCGCCAACGGCTATTCGAAGGAATTTGCCGAGCGCACCTTCAAGCAGATCGAGGGGTTCGGCAGCTACGGCTTCCCCGAGAGCCACGCCGCCTCCTTCGCCAAGATCGCTTATGCGTCCTGCTGGATGAAATATCATCATCCCGACGTCTTCTGCGCCGCGCTGCTCAACGCGCAGCCAATGGGCTTCTATGCGCCCGCCCAGATCGTGCGGGACGCGCGCAATCATGGGGTCGAAGTGCGTCCTGTCTCGATCAACCATAGCCATTGGGACTGCACGCTGGAACAGACAGGCGGGCGCTATCTGGCGGTGCGCCTGGGGTTCCGCAACGTGCGTGGGTTGGCCAACGCCCATAGCGCGGCCATCGTCGCCGCGCGTGGTCCAGCGCCCTATGATAGCGTCGAGGATGTCTGGCGGCGAGCCAGGGTGCCCCGCGCCGCAATCGAGCGCCTGGCCGAAGCTGACGCTTTCCATTGCCTCGCGCAGGATCGGCGGCAGGGCCTGTGGAAGGTGAAGGGCCTTGGCGAAGCACCCCTGCCCCTGTTCGCAGCCGCCGATGCCCGCGCCGGTCTCTTCTCGCCGGAGGGGTTGGAGCCCGATGTGGCGCTCACACCCATGACCGCCGGCCGCGAGGTGGTCGAGGATTATCGCTCCACCCAGCTGTCGCTACGCGGCCATCCCCTGCAATTCCTGCGCGCTGAGCTCGACGCCATGCGGATCGTGCGCTGCGCCGATCTTCCCTCGATCCGTGATGGGCGCAACATCGAGGTGGCGGGCGTCATCCTCGTGCGCCAGCGGCCCGGCTCCGCCAAGGGCGTGCTGTTCGTCACGATCGAAGACGAGACCGGTGTCGCGCAGGGCATCCTCTGGCCCGACCGGTTCGAGACCTATCGCCGGCAGGTGATGTCCGCCTCCATGATCGCCATGCGGGGACGGCTGCAAAAGGAAGGCGAGGTGATCCACATCATCTGCGATCGCATCGTCGATCATGACGCGATGCTACGTTCGATCGGACGGATGGACTTCACCGTTGCACCAGGCCGGGGCGACGGTGCCTCGCATGGCGGTGGGCCCGATCCACGCGACCCGGCATTTCCAAGCGGTCGCACCTTGTCCTCGCCGCCATTCACCACGCGTGCCCCGCAGGGTGAGCTCCTGCCCATCCGCAGCCATGACTTCCACTGAAATGACGGTGAGCTCGGCAGGAACGATCATGCGTGCGCTTGATGTGCTGCGCGAGGCAGCGGCCATGAAGAGCCAAGCGCGCACGCGCGGGGTCGCGCTTGCTCTCTGGGTGCTGCGTGGTCATTGCCCTGACGAGTGGCTGGTCGCCTTCTGGGACGCAGCAGGCTCGGATCATGAAATCGGGCGCAGCCAGGGCATGCATGCAGCTTACAACGGCATTGTGCGGCAGGTGCGAACTCGGGGCGGCCTGTCGCAAGCGGCTGCACCCCTGCAATCGGCAGCGGCGGGCCCTATATCTTCATGAGCGCATGAGACCGACCGTCCCCCGCACCGCCACGCAATGGCTTGAATGACCGCGATGTTCGAACTGTTCGACACACCTGCCGTTCCCGGGCTCGCTCTGCGGGAAGCCATGCTGACCGACGCTGAGGAAGCTGCGCTCATCAGGCATATCGATGGCGCCGCCCTCACCCCCTTTCGCTTCCAGCAATGGACGGGCAAGCGCCTCACCTACTCCTATGGCTGGAACTATGATTTCGAACATGTCCGCTTCGCACCCGCCGAGCCGATGCCCGACTGGCTCCTCGATGTGCGACAACGGGCGTCTGCCTTTGCTGGCCTTGCGGCAAATGATCTCGTCCAGGCGCTGCTGATCCGCTATGATCCGGGAGGGGGCATCGGCTGGCACAAGGACAGGCCGGTGTTCGAGCATGTCGTCGGCATCTCGCTTGGCAATGAAGCCGTCCTGCGCCTGCGCCGTCGGAACGCCGCCGGATTCGAGCGTGCCAAGGTCTCGCTGCCGCCGCGCTCCTTCTATCATCTTTCGGGTGAGGTGCGGCACGGCTGGGAACATAGCATCGCGCCCATGGAGGTGCCGCGCTGGTCGATCACATTCCGCAGCCTGTCGGACAAGGGCCGCCTGGCGTGAACGGTCGATCTTACCCTACAACACCCGACGGACGGTATTTCGTGGTGCGCGGGCGGCTCTGGCGCACGAGCAACCCTGCGCTCGAGCCAGAGCTGCGCGAGCGTCTGGTCAAGGAACTGATGGATGCGCGACGCGCGGTCGGAGCCGCCAGGCGCAATGCCGATCATGCCGCCGAAACAGCCGCACATGAAGCGGTCGATCGCGCCAAGGTGGCGCTTGGCGAGCGCGGCCCGGTCTGGTGGGACGATGGCGCGCCAGACCTCAATCGCCATATGACTCGCACCGGACCCTATGCCCAATGGTATGCGAGCCTCCCCGAAGAACAGCGCTAGGCCTTCCGCTTGCGCTTCGGCTTGTCGGCGAGCTCCACGATGACCGGCGCATGGTCGCTGGTCTTCTCCCAGCCGCGCGGACGGCGATCGACCTCCGCCGAGATGAGCCGCGCCTCGGCCTTGTCGTTGAGCAGGACATGATCGATCCGCAGGCCTGCATCGCGCTCGAACGAATTGCGCCAATATTTCCAGAAGGTGTAGATGCGCTCGTCGGGATGAAGATGCCGCAGCGCATCGGTCCAACCCTGTTTAAGCAGCCGGGAATAGGCTTGTCGGACTTCCGGCGCGAACAGCGCGTCATCCCGCCAGCGATCGGGCACATAGACGTCGAGATCGGTCGGCATGACGTTGAAGTCGCCAGCGATCACCACCGGCGCATCGAGCGAGACGAGCGTCGAGAGATGATCGTGTAGCCGGTCGAACCAGCGCAGCTTGTAATCGAACTTCGGGCCGGGGCGCGGGTTGCCGTTGGGCAGATAAAGACCAGCAATCAGCACGCCGTTCACCGCCGCTTCGATGTAACGGCTCTGAACATCCTCCGGCTCTCCCGTAAGTCCCCGGCGCGTCTCGTGGATTTCGCCGACGCGGCTTAATATCGCGACGCCGTTCCAGCTCTTCTGCCCGAGCCAGATCGCGTCGTAGCCAAGGTCGCGGAGGGCGGCTTGCGGGAAGCGCTCGTCAGGAGCCTTCAATTCCTGCAAACACACGACGTCCGGCTCGGCAAGCTCCAGCCAGCGCAGCAGCACTGCCAGCCGTCCGTTGATCCCGTTCACATTGTAGGTCGCGATCTTCATGGGCCGACGACCTGACGAGACGAGCCGTTCATCACTCTCGCCTCGCCTGAACCATGTTCTTTACCATGCGCGTTGCCGCATCACGCACCGCAAGCCATTGCGCTCGCTCGGCTCGGGCGTCTTCGAGCGCCCGATGCGCTGGCGTATTGACCCTCACCAGCGCCTCTACCTCGGCAATGATGTCGCCGACGGAAGCAGCCAGTCGGTCAGGCGGCAGCACGGGCCGCAAGATGCTCTCGGCGGTCTCCCGCATCGCGTCGTCGCTGTCACGCAGGCGAAGCCGGTGACGCGGCAATCCCGCAGCGCGCAGCAGGGCGCTCAACCACTTGCCATCCCATGAGGGTGCGCTCGCCAGCAGGTCACGCCCGTCGAGCGCCTCGACCATGTGGGTCGCGACGACATCGTGCGGCGTGCCTTCTTCGAGCAATCGCTCTCGCGCAATGTGATGGATCGCCTCGGCCTCTCCGTCCCAATCTGTCCAGTCAGGTGCGGGCCGGATCAGATAGGCCTCAGCCTGACCGTCCTCGAATACCCAGCCGACCTCGATCGGATAGCTGCGCTTGCTCAAGGAGGAGGCTTCGAAGTCGAGAAACACGAGCATGATGGCATAACGCGTCAGCCCGACTTTTCTCCGCGCTCGTGCCTCCCACACAGGGAACGGGTTCGGCCCGGCGGCGCTTCTCCTTCGTCAACGGAGGAGATTGATCATGCTCGAACATGTGCCTGCCTGGATGGGAAAGCTCTTCTCCAATGTCCGCGCGGGGCATGAGAAGCTGTCGATCGTGAAGGCGGGGGTCAGCGTGAATACACCCATGATCGACCTTTCCAGCACGGCGTTTGCAGCTGGAGGCCGCCTGCCCGACCGCTTCACCGCCGATGGCTCGGGGATGTCACCTCCGCTGCTATGGGCTGCACTGCCGGAAGGCACCACACGCCTTGCGCTCATCGTGGAAGATCCCGATGCCCCCGCCCCTAATCCGCTCGTCCACGCAATCGTCCAGAACATGCCAGCGGATCAGGGCCGCATTGGGGAAGGCGAGATAGCAGAGGACAGCCTGCTTGCCGATCTTGTAGGCCGCAACAGCTACGGAGCGCGCGCGTGGTTGCCGCCAGATCCACCTACGGGTCATGGCAATCATGATTATGTATTTCAGCTTTTCGCTCTGAGCGCACCTGTAGAAACAGGGGATGATCCGGGGCGCTCTGACCTGATCGAGGCGATGACTAGCAAAGTGCTTGGCGCCGGCGTGCTGGTCGGCACCTATTCGCGCGGTGAGGCTGCACCATCCGAGCCTGTTGCGGCCGCGCTGGCACCCGAATGAAAGAATATTCGTCGTCACGACCGAAGGACAAAGTCCCGCTCGACAGCGTGATCTTCGGCTATGGACCGATGTTGCCCTTTCTCGCCGCCGCCGTCGGCGTCTGGTTGATGCCGCCGCCATGGCCAGGCGTTGCGCGGGACTTGGTCATTTTATGGGGCGCGCTCATACTTGCGTTCGTCGCGGGGGTGCGACGCGGCTTCGGGTTCGGCGACCCAGCAGCATCAACGTCTGCGGCGATCGCGACTATGCTGCTCTACTTCTTACCAGCGGGCATCGCGCTGGTGCTGCATTGGGCGGATCAGCCGATCCTCGCGCTGGCGGTTCTGATTGCGGGCTATGCCCTGGTTGCAATGTTCGACGCTCACGCCGCGAAAGCTGGAGACGCACCCGCCCATTTTGCACGCATAAGGCCCTCGCAGATGATGATCGCCATCGGCGGGCTGGCCGCTGTTCTCGCACATTCATGGACATAGCCCTCATGGCGATCCTCTTCACCGCTGACACCCACTTTGGCGATCACCGCACGATCAACATCCATAAGCGCCCGTTTGCTTCTGTTGCCGAAATGGATGCCCATATCTCGACGCGCTGGAACGAGGTGGTCCACCCCGACGATACCGTCTGGCACCTCGGCGATGTCGCGCGAGGTGCGGCGCATATCTCGCGTATCCAAGCCCTTAACGGCATCAAACATCTGGTGCGCGGCAATAACGATGACGACGGCTTCGCTGATGCCGACATATGGGCCAGCGTGACCCATTATGCCGAAATTGAGATCGACGATTACAGGCTCGTTCTATGTCACTACCCCTTTAGATCATGGAGCGGTCAGCATCGTGGGTCCATCAATTTGCACGGCCACAGCCATGGCAAGCTGAAGCCCATGCCCCGCCAGTTCGATGTCGGTGTGGATGCGCAGGACTATGCCCCTGTTCGGCTGGAAGACCTGCTGCGACCCAAGACCTGCTGATCCGCACCAGGCCGTGTCCTAGTCTTGCAAGAGGGCATCGCGGCCGCGATGAGTATGATGGGCTGAACGCGGCGCCATACAGATTAGCCGGCAAAGGAGCGGCCTCCCTCCCCCGGCGCCGCGTGAAAGCATTGCTTTTCTTCATTCTAAAGGCATGACGCTGTCATGCATAAACCTCTCCTCATTCTCGCTGCTTTCACCCTTTCTACACCCGCGCTCGCCTGGGGACCTACAGGTCACAGGATCACAGGTGCCATCGCTGACGAGAACCTCAGTGGCGTCGCCCGTGCCAACGTTCGTGTCCTTCTGGGCAGTGAGGATCTGGCGGAAGCTGCCACATGGCCGGACGATCAGAAGTCCAATCCGGCGCCCTTCTGGCAGAAGCAGGCGAGCCCTTGGCATTACGTCACCGTCCGTCAGGGCGACGACTATAAGGCATCCGATGCGCCGGTCGAAGGAGATGCGATGACAGCCCTGACCCGCTTCACCGCAACGCTCCGTGATCAAAAGGCATCCATGGACGATAAGCGTCTTGCCTTGCGTTTCATCGTCCACATCATCGGCGACCTCCATCAGCCGCTCCATGCTGGCGGCGGCGATGATCGCGGTGGCAACGACTTCAAGGTCACCTGGTTCGGCAAGGCATCGAACCTGCATTCGGTCTGGGATTCCGGGATGATCGAGCAGCGCGCGCTGTCCTATTCGGAATATGCTGGATGGCTCTCGCGCTCGATCACGCCAGAGCAGACGATCGCATGGACAGTGCCGACCCCATCGGTCTGGATTCATGAAAGCATCGCGCTTCGCAAGACGATCTATCCCGCCGACACCAGTCTCTCGTGGGACTATGCGTTCCAGCATCGGGCCGAACTGGATGACAGGCTGAAGCGCGCAGGCATCAGGATCGCGGCATATCTCAACCAGATTTACGATCCTGTCGGGTCGTTGTCCCCCTCCTCCAAGGGCAAGTAAAATGGCACGCGGGTCGCACCACGAGGAGACCGGCATTCTGCTCGAAGTCGGGGTCTATCCCGTACTCAGGATGGACGGCGGCGGGCAGTGGCGTCTGGATCCGTCCTGCCGCTACCGCCATATGGTTGGCCAGCGTGTCCGGGTCTTCGGCACTCGTGCCGACTTCGATGTTCTGGACGTGAAGCGGATTGAGCCCGCATGAAGCCAACCTCTCTCAACCTGGCGACCGCGTCACGCGACAAAATACCGGACATACTGGCTAGTTGAAATCCACGCTCCAACGCCCGGCACCCAGTGCAGCAAGCTGAAGAAGGCCTCCGGCCATCGCCACCTCCTTCCAGAACTGCATCGACTGCGCTGGGTCGGCGAAGTCTCCATGAAACATCGCACAGCTTAGCAATGTGAACACCACGAGCATGCCTGCAACTTCTCGCGTCTTGTATCCTATTGCGATGAGCGCACCTCCGATCGTCTCGATAAGGATTGCAACCACTAGCGCCACCACCGGCAACGGGATCCCAGCCGCAACCATGCAGGCTTTGAACCTGACTGGATCCTCGACCTTGGCGATGCCGCTCAATAGAAAGACCGGCGACATAGCGAGGCGTCCAAGAAGCTGAAGCAGATCGCCTACCGCCGTCGAGAGCGGATCGATGCGCCGCCCCCTATCGGTCGGATTGGCGTTCATCGCTGCCTCCTCCTATCCACAAGCGCAGATGCACAATCCTTCTCAGCAAGTGCCTCGTCAGCAGCGACCGGCGAGAGGGGCCGCGAAAACTCCAGAAATAGCTCAGCGCAAGACTTCAAGATGGCACTCTGCCCCGCCTAGCCCTCTGCCATTTTCGCGTGGAAGGCAGGAAAGCTGCGTCACAACGACCTTCTTGTTGCATGATGCGCTCAATGAACCCTCTGCCATCGACACAGCGTCGGCTGGACACGGACGCTTGAGAATACCCATGTGGGTAGGTCAGGTGATTATAAATCTGTCGCACTGTGAACGGGTTGGGCGTAGAAGAGTGGAGCCCGGATGAAAGGTGAGCGGGTGCCATGGCTGTCCTCAAAGCCCCAATCAAAGTCCTGGTCGTCGATGACCATCCTCTGCTTCGCGACGGCATCTCCGCGCTGATTGGAAGTCAGAACGACGTTGCTTTGTGTGGGGAGGCGTCGAGCGGTGCCGAGGCGTTGGACCGCTACCGCGAGCTCCAACCTGACGTCACACTCATGGATCTCCAAATGCCGGTGATGAACGGCTTCGACGCGCTCGTCGCGATCCGATCGGAGTTTGCCGAGGCGCGGATCATCGTCCTCACAAACTACAGGGGAGATGTCCCGGCCCGAGCGCTGCTGCGCGCGGGCGCCAGCGGATATCTCCTCAAAAGCGGGGTTAGAGGGCAGTTGCTCGACGCGATCCGCAAGGTCCACGACGGCGGGACCTACGTGCAGAGCGAGATCCTGGAGGATTTCGAACAGCACCCCGTCAGCGAGCACCTGAGCAGACGCGAGATCGCTATCATGAGAATGGTGGCACAGGGACTTACCAACAAGGAGATCGCCAAGGGCATCGGCGTCTCCACCGAGACAGTGAAGGTCGCCCTAAAGAATGTCTTCTTCAAACTCGACGCAAACGACCGTACGCAGGCTGCGATCACCGCAGCGCGACGGGGTTTTCTCGAACTCTCGACGCTAGAGCGGCCAGAAGCGTGAGAAGAAGCCTGCAGGTTTGTTGCCGTCGCGATAGGCGACGCCGCCAGGAACGTCGAGCACTACCTCAGTGCCCTCTCCCGCCTGGCTCCTGACGATGACAGAACCGCCTATGACCTGGGCACGCTCGCGCATGCCTACAAGTCCGAAGTGACCTTCTCGGCGCCCGCTGTCGAGGACGTCTTCGGAAATGCCACGGCCATCGTCGTGCACACGCAGCCTGAGTGAACGACGGCCATAGGAAGCAACCAGTTCGACCTCGGCGGCTCCCGCGTGCCTACCTATGTTGAAGAGCGCTTCCCCTACAATCGCCTTTATCTCGGCTAGTGCCAGTGGATGTATTTCCCGTGGCGACCCCAGCTCGACTATCTGGACGTCGATCGCGTCATCCAGCAGTGCATCGTCGACAGCATCCTGCAGAGTGCGACGCAGATCACCCGCCATGTCGCTGACGCGCAAGTCGCGGACGCTTTCCCGTCCCTGCATGACCAGATCATCGGCATGATCAAGAGCCTTCTCTAGGGAAAGGCGCTCCTCGCTACCTGCGGCGAGGCGATTGGCGATCGCCTGGATGCGGAACATGAAGCCCTGCACGCCCTGCAGCAGCGTGTCATGCAGGTCGCGGGCTATCGCTTCACGTTCCATGAGGCGTTGCTCCAGCCTCCCGCGCATCTGGGCCGCAACCTGCGCAGATCGGAGCCGGAGAAGGAACCAGATGACCAGAACTGCGGCAACGGCCAACACCACAGGGAACCAGATGGATTGCACGAAGGTAGGCACGACCTCGATGTCCACCGAGACGCCGTCCCGGTTCTCGATGCCGTCCTCATTAGTGCCGACAACTCTGAAGCGGTATCGCCCTGGAACCAGATTTGTATAGAACGCCTCGCGACGATGGCCACTCGACGTCCAACCGTGATCCTGACCCTCGAGCATGTACATCGCTTCGGTGCGATCGGGATTGGAAAGGCTAAGCACTGAGAAGTCGATCTCGATATCGGACTCGCCTGCCTTCAGCCTGATCGCCCTGGGATCACGGTATGAACGGTTGCCCACCCTGACTCGCGATACCCATAGCTCCGGCGCATGCATGTTACGAGTGAGCCTAGCTGGATCGATCCAGGCTACGCCTGCCTGGGTCGCGATCCAGATCCTGCCGTCACCGCCTTGGACGATCGATCTCCTGCTATGATCATGGGGCAGGCTTGCAAGCCCGGAATCCTTGTCGAACAGCTCATACTTGGGGCGATAGCCAGGATTCGAGAACGCGACCTCAGCCTCGGAGCGCGGAATCCTTATGATGCCGGCGCTTCCCGCGATCCAGTGATCCCCCCCGCGCGTAACGACAATTCCATTGATGTTGACGAGGCTGGGGAGCCTGTCCTTGCGCAGCCGCTGCCAGCGTCCGCCGAAGAGACGCGCGACGCCATCGGGACCACCGACATAAAGGTCGACCCTTCCGACGCCCCTCGGAGGCGAGTAGAGTGTCACCGGCTGAGGATCCTGTATACTGAACGGCACCGACATCGCTCCGACATCAGGAGACGCGACATATCTCAGCGTCCTGTAGCTCCACTGTGCCAGTACCTTTCCGTGCCGATCCTCGATCATGGACCGAGGACGGTAGTCGGGTCCGGTTTCGCCGAACATGCGTTCCCAGCGCTCGCCCCGAAGGCGATACAGCCCCCCTCTCGCCACGCTGATCCAATAGTCGCCACGGGCATCGAACGCGCAGTCATACACTGTGATGTCCGTTGGCAGCATTGGCTTCGTGCCCACCATCCGCCCGTTTCTCAAAACATGTATCGTCCGGTACAGCGTGATCCAAATGTCTCTATTGGGAGCTTCGCAGATGGTACTAGGGCGCTGACCGGCAACCATCACGGATTTGGGATCGTCTCCCGGGCCGACGCGATAGATGCGGCTCGCCTCCGCGATGAAGACGCTGCCGTCGCGCGCTGAAAGAAGCTGATCACCGAAGACGTGCGGGTCGTCGAGTTCTGGCACGTCCACCACCGACGCACGGCGGAAGCGATCGATGCCTTTCTCCGTCCCGACCCAGATGTTGCCCTCAAGGTCCTGAATAAGACGCTCCGTCACATTGGATGTGAGGCCATTCTGATCTGTGAAGCGCTCCACGACCACTGATGCCTCGGATCGGTTGGAAGCGCCTCGGGGACTGGGACGCTGCACACGCTGAACACCGCGATATTCCGTCGCGACCCACAGGTTCCCATCCTGATCGAAGATGGTAAAGCCCCTGATCTGCGGACGATCCGTCATGTAGGGAAACAGGACCCTTGGGGGAGACCCCCGCCCCTGCTCCCCCGTTATGGGATAGCTGCCCCGCTCGGTGCTAAGCCACACCCTCCCCGCCGGATCGATGGCCATGCGCGCGACAGTGTCGTTCCACGGCTTGCGGGGGAAAAATTGATTACGATTTAGGTCCAACCTGAGAATCGCACTCGCGTGGGTAAGCCAGACGGCGCCAGCAGCATCCACCATCATGTCGAATGGATTGCCCGATGGAATTCCATCACGCCGGCCGTACTGCTTCCACCTGCCATCCCTGTAACGAAACAGGGGATCGTCCTCGGCATCGCTCAGCACCCAGATCGCACCGTCCGGCCCTTCCCTCATCGTCGAGACACGATGTGTGACCGGAGACGGGGGAAGCAGCCTGAGGACGCCACTTCGATAGATGGCGAAGCGATGAGACCCGGCAAAGTTGACCCAGACGTCTCCATTCCGGGCGACGAGCACTGCGGACGGGTGGCCTTCAATGCTCGGTCGTGGGGACTGGATGTGCTCGAACCGCGCACCATCGAACCGGTAGAGCCCTTGCACCGTCGCCAACCAAAGGTAGCCGTCCCGGCCCTGGGCAAGCGAATATATCTGCTTGGGGGCATCACGCTCGCGGCCCCACTTCTGATGGGTATATGTCGCGAAGGCCGCAGACGGCGACCCCGGCGGTGTCTGACCACCACTGGGCGAAGCCATCAGCAGGGCGAGCGCCAGCATCGGCGGCACGAACCTCACCAATCGCCTGATCAACCCCCAGCACATGCCGCACTTGCCCATTCTTCATCAGCGACGCGGCGAGCCTGCGAAATCACCGAAATCGTCCAAGTCCACCTACACTCAGGCCCCCAGCCGGACAACGTGGGGGCGAACTTTCCGCCTTCCCTCATCGCGTCGCACCCTCCCGCTTGCGACCATTGAAGAACCCGCGGCTCCAAGTGACGCCTTCCTTTGTGCAACGACATACCCAGATGGGTATGGCCTTGAGGCCATCCGCATTTCAGGGGCTGTCGACTCGAATGCCTGCATATCTGCACTCCATATTCAAAGGGATCAGCAGACGACACGTCCAACCCTAAACCTAGACGACCGTATGAAAAGGTTTCGCCCTACACCTGATCGCTGGTCCCGATGGCCTGCGGCATGAACCGTATGGACACCGAGTGACGACCGTCGCGAAGGCAAGAGATGAATCACAGTTTCCAGAGGAAAGGAAAAACGCCATGAATTGACTGAACTGGCCAGAAGTGGCGCCCGCCGGCGCTAAGGCTCTCTACGGGATGCACCATTACATCATGACCGGGACGAACCTTCCCGAGGAACTGATCCATCTCATCTTCCTGCGCGTCTCGCAGATCAATGGCTGCGCGCACTGCATCGACATCCACACGCGCGACCTGCTCAAGACCATGTCGATCGACAAGGTCGCCCTGGTGCCGGTATGGGAGGAAGTGCCGCACCTGTTTCCCGACCAGTACCGGGCTGCACTCGCTTGGGCCGAGGAAGTCACCAACGTCAGCGAGACGCATGCCTCCGATGAGGCCTACGCCGCTGCCGCAGAGGCGTTCGAACCCAAGGATCTCGTCGATCTGACCATCACCATCGCTGCGATGAACGCCTTCAACCGCCTGGGGGCGCCCTTCCGCCTGCCCGTCGCCGCCAAGCCCTGATTGATCCCAGGCGCGGCGCAGCCGCGCCTGGCCACGGGCCACGGCCGGAAGACAGAGCGATGCGACGGACCATTCCGATACTAGCCGCGTTCCTCGGCCTATGTTCGATCGTGAATGCCAGCTTCATGATCTTCGACCCGGTCAACTGGTATTTCGCCGTTCCAGGCATCACGTCAACCGGCGCATTCAATCAGCACTTCATTCGTGACATCGGCATGATCTACGGCATGCTTGGAACATGCTTCCTGGTGGGTGCCTGGATGCCGATGCTTCGATGCCTCCTATGGACCCTGGGCACCATTTGGCTGGCAGCGCACGCAATATTCCACCTATGGGAGGCGGGCGCTGGCATCTGTGGTTCCGGAAGGCTCCTAATCGACTTTCCACTCGTTATTCTGCCGGCGATCATCGGCGCAGCCATGAGTGGATGGGCCTTTTATCAGCGACCGCCTCCGTCGGCGTGATCCTCAACCCGCGCCCACCATCCGGTCGATGCCGCGCACCCCGATCGCCTCGACCTCCACGAGATAACCATGGTGCAGTTCCGATACGGGAACGACTGTGCGGGCCGGCTTGGATGACCCGAGCTTCTCGGCATAGATCCGATTGAAGGCGGGCCAGTTTTCCACTCCTGCGATGTAGGCGGTCATCCTAACGATCCCTTCGAGGCCCACGTCGGCGGCCTTTAGGATCGCCAGGACGTTGTCGAGGGCCTGAGCGGCCTGCTCGTCGAAAGGAGCTTCGAAGGTGTGGCTTCCATCAGGTCGCTGACCCAACTGGCCAGAGACGAAGACGAGATCGCGCCATGCACTGCCTTGCGAATAATGGCCAGCAGGGCGCGGCGCGTCTTCGGTTGCTACGCTCTCGATTCCAGACGCCATGTCCATGCTATCTCCTGCAGACTGATCGGTTGTAGCGGTTTATAGCATTCGAGTGCATCATGTTATCATCCCAAGGTGCAGCCAAATGTCGAGGTAGCCGGACCCCGTGATCGGGTTGCACGGCGACTTCGGTGACTGGGGCCCGGGAATTTGTCCGGACCAGCGCCCCGCTCCTGCTGGTAAAAGCGACTGGACTGCGACATGTATCGATCGCCTCACACGCACATTCTGACGACCAATCATCCGAGACTATAGGTCGCTATGTCTCCTGCAAGAAACGATGTCAGGGCGCGCGCCCGGGCGGGCATGGCTCTTGCAAAGGCGTGAGGCACCTGAACCGGGGCTGCCGTGAGGGATATCTCCGGCAACACTCTTTCAAGTCGCCCTGCGGCCAGGTCATTTTCGACTGAGGCTTGCAGGATATGCGCGATGCCCAACCCGTTTCGTGCAGCGATCCTCAGGGCTTCGCCGCTATCCGTATCGAAAACACCGGTACAGGGTATGTACTCGGCGTCGAGAAAATGGATCGGGAATGGCCTGCCTGCGAGCATGTATCGAATGTGGTCGTGATTTTCCAGTGCAGCAACCGTCGCTGGCGCCCCACGTCGGGCAATATAGTCTGGAGAGGCCACCAGAACCATCGACAACATGCCGAGCGGCTTGGCGATAAGTCCGGTGTCGGCCACACGACCGACACGTAGAGCCATATCGAAGCCCTCCCTTATCATATCAACGCGGCGGTCGTTCATGTTGATCTCGAGGCGAATCCCGGGATGTGTCGGAAGAAATCTCTCGGTCACGGCGTCGAGCAGCAAGCGGTCGAAGTCCGCTGGCATACTGATCCTAAGCGGCCCCGTCATCGGCGTGTCGCCACGAAGTTCGACGTCCGCTTACTGTATCCCCCTGACCAGCGGAGCGACCCGGTCGAAATAGCCTTCGCCCTCAGCCGTCACGGCGAACGCGCGCGTCGAGCGCTGAAAGAGGCGGACGCCAAGACGAGCCTCCAGCCTCGCCATGCTCTTGGAGACCGCGGAAGGCGTACTGCCGAACGTCCTCGCAGCCGCCGTGAACGAACCTGCTTCCACGACGCGGTTGAAGATGCTGTTTCCTTACGAGAACTGCCGACGGAGCGGCACGAGGATGTCTTCGATCAGGGGGGTGCGATCCAGTCGGAGCGCAGCGCGTCGGATGACCATGGAGATCGGCGCCCGATCTATCTGACCCATCCCCATCTGAAGGGAGCCGCCCATGGAGTTTTGCTGCTCGCGTGTCTTCCAAGTGCGGTATTCGCTCCCTGACACGAATGCCGCGATCCCGAGATGCGTTAGACGCTGTGTCGGATCGATGCGCTCCAGAGTCGCAGCAGCGTAGCGAAGTGCTGACTGGAGGCGTTCCCGCACGATCTCCTCGATGATCAGCATGCCTCCGAACCCGCTCATCCGGTCCTTCGTCTCCGTGTCCTCGAGCGGAAGGCGGAACGCGGCCGCCCCCTGCTCGGTCAATCGGATTGATCCGCCTCGATCCTGCTTGATCAGGAGATCAGGACCATCGAGAGCCGTGACGCTTCCTTTAGTCCGGTCGAGGAGGCGGCTATCGCCGAACAGTGCCTTCTGCTGCAGTTCTTCCCCGAGGTCGGGGCTCTCCATCTCGATGGGGCGCAGTATCTGTTGGAAGGGGCCGCCGACGATCACGAGTTCGAGCATCGTTGTCGAATGCTGGTTCTGCCTTTCCGCCGGTATCAACGCCTTCGCCTTTGCGATTAGACCCTCCTGATCGACCGGGCCGGTCGCGATGGATAGGATGTAGTCGTGAAGTGATTGCGTGATGGCTTCGTGCAGATCGGCCGCATCCCTGAAGCCACGACGGAAAAGACCGCCTTCCCACGCCTGCACCTCATCGATGAAGGCGCTTTGTTCCGGCTGCGCCTCCATGCCCTGCTGGATGAATGCCAGGATGGGCTTCGTCCCGCGCGCCTCCCGATATTCCTGATGGGTGGCGGAGATCGCTGCGCCAGGGGGAACGAAACCGTAGTCCGGTCCGAGGATGAGGACGACGAGGTCGGCCGCCCGCACGCCCTGAAGGCAAGCAACCTGCGACGAGTTGGGCTGAGCGGGGAAGTCCTCAGCCATGATGACCTCGTTGCGCAAGGTCGTGATCGCCCGACGCGCCGTTTCGCGCATTGGCTCATAGCCCGTGATCAGCGAACTGACGAACACCTTCATCTACATGCTCCAATCTGCCTGTGCGGCGCATCTGCTACCAGTGTGGCAGTCGAACCGAGGTGACACCAGATCGATCCTTCAGCCTAGGCCGCCATCAGTTCGAAGGGCGACCAGTTGCGAGCGGCAGAGGTTTCGAAGAAGACAACGTCCTGCTCCGAGAGACGGATCAGCTGCTTCGGCTCGACCGCCACGCGCTCACCGGCGCGCACCATCCACACGAGACTGTCCACGGGGCAGTTTGCCCGTGCAAGAAGAGAAGCGGTGTCGATCACTTCGGCGTCGATGCCGAGGAGCTGACCGTCAATGTCGACGATGTGGCGCAGTCCGATATCCGAGAAACCCATTTCTGATCTCCTTCTTCCGATGAATAGGAGATTCGCACGCGCAGGTGTCAGAAGCTGTCACCCCCGTGTTCACGCAGGAAACAAAGTGCATTTACGAGCATCATCTCTGCCACAGTTCGGCAGGGCGTCTCGAGAAGCAGCGGGCTGGCGAACACGACGGCCGATGTCTGCGCACGAGATACCGCGACATTTATACGGTTAAGCGAGAACAGGAAGTCGATGTCCCGGGGGAGTTCCTCGCCGCTCGATGTTGTCATCGACACGAGGCAGACCGGAGCCTCCTGGCCCTGGAAGCGATCGACGGTGCCGACGCGTATCCCTGTGGGTAGCGCTGCCCGCAACGCGTTCACCTGCGCATTGTAGGGAGCGACGACCAGAATGTCGCCATATTCGACCGTGCGTTCCGCACCGTCTCGTCCGCGATAGGTTGAGCCCAGAACCTTCGCGATATGAGCCCTTATCGCATCGATCTCCTCGGGACAGACTTGAGATCGCCCACTGTGGGCTATCGACCTGACGCCAGCTCCGACGAGCGAGGCGCCGTCTGCGCCAAGTAGCGCCTGTGTGCCAGCCGCGTCGTCGGGATGGAGGCGATCCTCGTAGACCGCGGCGGAAATGAAGCTACAGATCGTCGGATGCATCCGGCGGCTGACGGGCATGAAGATGCCTCTGTCCTCCGGCACTACGCGATGCCCATCTATGAGATACTCGAGACAAGACTCACCGCTGCGCGCGGGGTGTGTTCCCTGTAGCGGCTGAGGTAGCTGCATCGGATCGCCCACCAGCACGAGATTATGGGCGGCTCTAGACATCGCCATAATGTTAGCGAGCGAGACCTGCCCTGCCTCGTCCACGAACAGATAATCGAATGAAGGCGCATCGTAGCGGGCGAAATGCCACGCCGTCGCTCCCATCACGTTGGCGGTCCCGATCTCCGGCGCATCGTTCGACTGGACCAGCGTGATACCGGGATGGGAATCGTCGTCGCCATCGTCGTTGGCCTTCTGGACGACTTGGCAGTTCAGCCCCTCGCTTGCCGCACGATCGGCTATCGCCTCGAGTAGGTTGCCGATGGCCTTGTGGCTGTTCGACGAGACGGCGACGCGCTTCCCTGCTCGGATAAGATCGACGATCGAAAGGGCGCTTACATAGGTCTTGCCGGTGCCGGGCGGTCCCTGGATCGCGAGCGTGGTTCCCGCCATGTCCGCGATCGCCGCGCTCGTCTGGGAGGGGAGGTCGCCGTCGGGGTCAATGATCCCAGCACTGCGGGAGCCACTCGTGAACTTAGGCACGCTGCGGGTCAGAAGCTGTTCGACCGCCTTCGCGCGACCCGTGCCCTTGATGATTTCCTCGGTAACGGCCGCCACCGCGTTGCGGAGCGTCGCATTGGCGATCGGCTTGCCAGGTATGAGGTCGAGACGGTCAGGAAGTGGACCTTTTGCGGTTGAGCGGCGCAGGACGAGCGTTCCGGCAGTGGCGTCGAGCTCCCTGAGGTCGATGTCCTCGGGCATCTCGGCAGGTTTCACGCACGGCTTCTTCCCTGCGCGGAGCTTCGTCTCCTGTGCCGGGAAGCGATATGTCCGTTCAAAAGACTTGGCAGTCACCTTCACGGGGTCGCCGATGGCTTCGAGCCCCTGGATGCATTCGAGGTCGTCGAGGAGATCCTCGCTTTCTTGGGCAAGCCGGTCGAAGATCGCCCACCAGGCGGGCTTGTCCTCACGCTTGTGGAAGAAGTTGAGGTCGAGCAGTATATCAGCCACTTCGTCCCCCAGCCGCGCGCGCACCGGCTCCAACCTGCTCCGAAGCGCCTCGACTTCGGCGTCCTCCTCCGCGACGTTCGACAGCGCACCGGCTTCGGGCACCTCGCCCAACCTCGGCCACGGCATATCGGCCGGTCGCACGTCCGCGACCAGCCAATCGCGTAGCAGCTGCGTTGAGATGCAGTCGGTCCTGTTGTAGTCGTAGATCTTTTCCAGAAGCGCGTCGTCACCAGTCTCACGCCAGTTTTCGTAGAACACGACGCTCGCACCGGCCGTGGCAACGTCCGCATCCCGCTTCTGCATGTAGAATACCTCCAGATCCTTGATCGAATACCCCTTCTCAGAGGCGATCAGCGATCCGGATACAACTTTGAACAGATCGACGAAGCGGCGTTCACGCTGGAGCTGGTCCATCGCGGCCTCACCCACTCGATGGGCAGCCGTCAGGCGGCGGAGCGCCGCAATCTCGTAGTTCGCATAATGGTAGATCCGTGCATGGGGATGTGTACGCAGATGACTGACGAAGAATTCCAGCAGTTCCGCGACGGCTTGGCCTTCGGCCTCGCGATCGTGAGCCCAGAAAGCGCGAAACGCCCATTCGCCTTTGTCGCGGAACCACACTCCGTGGAGATACTCCAGACCGCCTTCATAGTAGGGATCGCCCTCTATATCGTAGAAGAGGTCCCCGTCGTCGGGCTGAGGCAGGAGGCCGAACCCTTTTCCCGGCTGGAAGTCGCGAAGTTCAAAGCCGGGGGGACCACCCGCGCGGCGCTTCCGCTGTAGCTTCGCCTGCATTGCCAGTCGCGATTGCACCTCGGGTGACAGCTTCGGGACCCTGCCTCCGACATCGGCGAGGCCGTTGAGGGTAGCGATGCCGAAAGCCTCGAGCTTACCACGCTGGGACTTGGTGATGCCAGCGACAAGCGACAGACTGTCGGTCGCCTCCCATTCGGAGCGGCAATGATCCTTCCATCTGCACAGGCCGCATCCGGAGACGGGGTCGGATCGGGTTTCGGGACGGTCGTGAAGAAACGTCTCGAAGACGTTTCGAGCATTCCGGGCATAGGAGGCTACGTCAGCCAGCCGGACGGAGAACCGCGAACCATCACCGAGTTGGAGGTGCGCGGCTTCTGGGCGCAGTTCCTGAACTTCCGTCAGCAGGTCGGAATAGAGGGACAGCTGAAGAACGTGCTTCGGATCGGGCTTTCGCTTCAATTTTGTATCGACCACCTCGTAGGACCAGGGACCAATCGCCGACGGCCGGTCGATCCGTTCCAAGAAGTCGGTATAGCCTCCCCAGGCACCGCCCAGTAGGGCTCCCTGAAATATCACGTCCGGTCCATCACGCATTGCTTCGATCGTGAGTTCGACCGAGCGTTCGATGGGTATGCCCTCTTTGGGTATCTCAACGATCGAGCGGCCAGTCTTGCGGAGGCCGTCGAGGAACGCGAGCTCGTGGGCGTCGCCCTGGCGCTGGAGCAGAAGCGCCTCATCACCATCTGCCGCTGGCGTGACGTCGCCAACTTCCATCAGCCTCAAATCGAGCGTCGTGGCGTGCCTGCACCCCTTGAACCGCATCAGGTCGGAGGCGGAAAGGCGGAGTTTTCCGTCGAGCATGCGCATTATAATTCCCCTTCGGACTCGGAATAGCATATATGGGTGACAAAATCTGTCGGGGTTATCGTCATGGCCTTTTCGAAAGCGCAGGAACTGCTGAGGCTGGCGATGCTGGCGACGGGTCGCCGTGGCGTGACGCTAGAGGACATCCAAGAAGAGTTCTCATGCTCGGAAAGGACAGCGCAGCGTATGACCTTCGCGCTGCAGGCGGCCTTCCCCCAGACTGACTATGCGATCGGCGAGGACCGACGGGCGAGATGGAACATCCCTGCCCGCGCCATTGCTCCGCTCCTGACACCCTCGTCCGAGGAGCTCGTCGCTTTGGCGGAGGCGATCGTCCAGCTGGACCACGCCGGCATGCCGAAGGAAGCCGCGCATGCCCGTAGCCTAGAGCGGAAGGTTAGAGCGCTGATACCGCCTGACAAGGGAACGAAGCTCGACGTGGACAAGGAGGCGATCCTGGAGGCGCTCGGCCACGCCGCCCGCCCTGGACCACAGCCCGCAGCCGACGAGGACGTGGTCGAGGCGATCTACGAAGCGCTGAAGGGCCCGAACCTCCTTCGCATCAGCTATCGGAGGCGGGACGAGGACGAGCCGAGCGAACGTATTGTCGCCCCCCATGGCCTCCTGCTCGGCGTGCGCCGGTATCTTGTCGCGCGGGATACCGGCAAGGGACCGGAAGCCAATTTGCGGCACTATCGGGTCGAGGAGATCTACGAGGCGGAGATGCTCGCCGAATCTTTCGAGATCGATCTCGGATTCAATCTCAAACGACATGCCGAGAAGGGCTTCGGCTCATATGAGAGCGAACGGGAGTTCGGCGAGGTAGTTTGGCGTTTCACGCCGGATGCAGCCGCTCATGCGCGGCGCTTCGTCTTCCATCCCACGCAGTCCGCGGAGGAGGGAGAGGATGGATCGCTCACCGTCAGCTTCATGGCGTCAGGGTTCCTTGAGATGACATGGCACCTCTATCAATGGGGGGATGCCGTGGAGGTCTTGGCGCCGCAAAGGCTCCGTGAGATGGTCCATGAATACCGACGCGTCTTTCCGGCTCTGCCGTGAAAATACTCGCTGCTGAATGTCCGCATTGGGAAATGTTTGAATGAGCTACCTTGACGACCTAATTGAGAATGGGACCGGCGGACCTCGGGTGGCGCGTCCTTCCGACCCACGGGCGGGTCCGACGCCGAGATGGAGTCATTCCGGGCCGTTACGAGGAACCTGCTTCGCAACGAAGGCGACGGATATCGAGTAGCCAATACCCATAAGGCCAGTGATCGCGAACAGGACTTCTTCACCGTCATAGTGACGACCGGGGAATAGCTGGCGATGCTTATCGCACACAGGCGCCGATAGGTGACAGTTTCTGTCGCCCACCTGTGAGATCTATTACCTTAAGAAAACGAAGGAGTGATTCGTGGGAACGCTCAAGATCATTCACAGTGCTGACTGGCAGCTCGGGAAGCCGTTTGGCCGCTTCTCTCACGAGGTGCGCAACGCGCTCTCCGAAGCGCGGCTTGATGCGATCGACGAACTCGGGAAGGCCGCAATGACGGCCGGCGCAGCACATGTCGTGGTGGCGGGAGACGTGTTCGACAATGTTGAGCCTGGCGACCGCATCGTCATGCAGGCGCTGTCCCGGATGGAGCGCGCGCCGGTGACGTGGTGGCTCATGCCGGGCAACCATGACCACGCCCGTGCGGGCGGTCTCTGGAGCGGGATCCGCGCTCGTGCACCGTCGTCGGTACGAATTGTCGACACGGCCGAACCGGTTGAGATGGAGGAGGGTGCCTGGCTACTTCCGGCGCCTCTCGAGCATCGCAAGACGACGAACGATCCGACCGCAGCGATGGTTGACATGGCGACGCCCCCTGGAGCGCTTCGGATCGGGCTGGCACACGGTTCGATCACGGAGTTTGGAGCGTCTGGCGAGAGTTCGAACCTAATCCCTCCCGATCGGGCGAAGTCTGCGGGGTTGGACTATCTCGCGCTCGGGGACTGGCACGGTTTCCTCACTCTCGGCGATAGGACTGCCTATAGCGGCACGCCGGAGATCGATAGGTTTGGGCGGGATGAACCCGGCGCGTGCATCTCCGTGGATCTGCGGTCCGAAGAGCCTCCGCAGCTCCGAAGGGTCGAGACTGGCCGTTACCGTTGGATCTCACGCCGATGGAATGTCGCGAACGAGGATGAGCTTGAGAGGGAGATCGCTACGCTGAGGACAGAGGCGCGCCTCTCCGATGTGCTGTTGGCACTCGATCTGACGGGCGTGGCGAGCCTTTCCGACCGTGTCTCGATGTTGGCCCTCCTGGAGAACCGTCTCGCGCACGAGTTGCGCAACCTCGATCTGGATACTGACGAGCTTATTGCCCAGCCCACGTCGGACGATATCGCGAGGATCGAAGTTCAGGGGGCTCTTGCCGGTGCCACTGCGGCACTGCAATCCAAGGCTGACGCCAACGGCCCGGATGCGCAGATTGCGGCGGCGGCTTTGGAGCGTCTCTATGTCGAAGCGCTTCGATTTGACGCAGAGGTGTCGAAATGATCATCAAGAGCCTGGAAGTCGCGAACTTCCGCAAGTTCCGCGATCCCCTTCGCGTCGAGGGCTTTACCGACGGTCTCAACATCGTTGTCGAGCCCAACGAGACGGGCAAATCGACCTTGCTGGAAGCCCTCCGTGCTGCCTTCTTCGTCCGATACTCTGCCAAGACCGAACTGGTGCGGTCCTACGTTCCGATCGGTGACGACGTTGCGCCAAGAGTATCGGTCGGCTTCCATATTCGAGGTGACGCCTGGACGCTCGAAAAGCAGTTCATGAAGTCGGCGTCCGTTCGCCTCTCCGGGGCCAGCGGCCGCAAGGAGAGCGATGCCGCTGAGGAGGCGCTGCAGGAGCTGCTGGGGTTTGAGCGGGGCAACAGGGGGACTGATCCGGAAACCCGGGGCCCGCTTGGCCTACTGTGGGTGGAACAGGCCACTGCACTGGCCGTCGAAAATCCGAACCGCATCGTGCGCGACACGGTTCGGGGCGTCCTTGAAGCCGAAGTGGGTGCGGTTACGGGAGGCCGTCGGTTCGATGCGATCCGGTCCAACGTGGAGATGGCATATTCCGCACTCAGGACCCCTTCGACTGGGAAATCTAAGGGCGATCTCGCGGCCGCCGAAACACGGCTCGCCGAGGCGACAGCCGCGCGCCAAGCTGCCGAAGCTGTCTTTCGCGACTATGAGGGCACGCTTGCCGATCTCGAAACCGCGAAGTCACGTTTGAAGATCCTGGAGCGCGATCTCGTCGACCCCGAGACGGTCGAGCAGCGTCGCAAACTCGAGGACGATCTGAAGACCGCTGAAACGGCTGCGCTTCGACATTCGGCGGCGGAAGCGCAGCTCGGCCAGGCTGATGCTATCGTGACAACCGCTTCAGCGGCGGTGCAGCGACTTAACGCTGCTGAGGACCGGCTGAACTCCGCCGGAAATGCACTAGAAACGGCGAAAGGATCGCTGGAAGAGGCTCGCTCCAACGTGGAGAAGTTGATCGAGGAAGAGAGGGCTCTGCGTCAGACGCTCGATGACGCCAGGCAGGAGACGGAAAAGCACGAGTTGGCACTAGCAGGTGCCCGTGATCGTGCCCGCGTATTTGCCACGGCTGCTGGAGCACGCAGGGCGATCGATGCTCGGCGCGCGCTTGACGTGCTCGAGGCTCGGGAGAGGGAATTGAAGCAGGCATCAGCGGACCTGATCGATGCCAGTGAGCTCAATAAGGTTGCCGAATACGAGTTGGCGGCGATCCAGGCGCGAGCGCGGTTCGAGGCCGGAGCCGTCAAGGTCGAAGTGGAATTGAACGAGGGCTCTACCCTTCGGATCGACGGTGAAGCCGCGGAGGTAGCCAACGTCGAGGTCTTGAAAGCTACCCGGTTTGACCTGGGGACTGCTGGCAGCGTGACCGTTCGTCCCCCCGTGGGATCCAGCCTTAGCATTGAAGCGGACTTGGCGGCAGCGGACGGAGAGCGTGACGCTGCCCTGAGGCGGCTTGGAATCAGATCCCATTCCGAGGGCATCACGCGAAACGAGCGTGCGGCCGCAGCGGAACGGGAACTCATGGCTCTGCAAAAGCAGATTGCGTCGGCTTGTCCTGGTGACGCGTCGATCTCGCTGGCGCCTGGTGCTGATGCACTGAAGGCGTTCGTTGCGTCTCTGAGTGAGGATCTCATCGATGCGGTCGCGCCGACGGACGATATCGCTGCCCTCGAAGGGGTGGTGACGGAGGCCAAGCTGTCGGAGGCGACCGCATCTGGCCGACGTGAGGATGCAAGGGAGGCGCTTTCGAAGGCGGAACGCGTCAAGGCTACGGCTGATGCCGATCACGGAAGTGCGCATCGCGAGATGGAAGCGGCGAGCGAGAACCTTCGGACCGTGATCGATGCTGGCGACCGGGGGAAGCTGGTAGCGGACCTTCAGTCGGCGCAGCGCGATCGGACTGCAAAGTTCGAATCTGCGGAGAAGACGAAAGCAGGAACCGACTCTTTTGATCCTGAGGCCATCCGTCGGCGCATTGAAAACATCGATCGCGCTGCTCGGCGGGCCGGAGAGGAGCGGCTCGAACTGACCGCATCGATCGCAGCGCTCGAAGCGGCAGTCGCAAGGGAGGGAACAAGCGGGCCTGCAGGAAGGGTGGCAGAGGCGCGTGACGATGAGGAGGCCTCAGCGACTTCCCTCGAGCGCCTCAGGCGCGAGGCGGATACGCTCGACATGCTGCGGAAAGCCCTGACGCAGGCGGCGGACGAAGCATCTAGGACGTTCCTTGCACCCGTTACGGCACGTGCTGGGCGTTACATCCAGCAACTTCTGCCCGGTAGCGACCTGTCCTTCAACGAGGAACTTGGGCTCGCTGGGGTTTCACGAGCTGGGATCGACGAGGCGTGTGGCGACCTTAGTCGCGGGACACAGGAGCAATTGGCGATCCTGACTCGTCTGGCGTTCGCAGACCTCTTGCTGGAGGATGGAGCACCGATTTCCCTCATACTGGATGATCCGTTGGTCTATTCGGACGACATCCGGTTGGAGACGATGACGGACATCCTGCAGGAGGCGTCCAAACGGATGCAAGTCATCTTGCTGACTTGCAGGTCGAAGGCATTTCGTCACGTCGAGGCTAACCGGATCGTGCTCAGATGAGCTTAGGAATGCCGACCCGCAGTCGGTTTGCGATCTCGTTCACCGAGGCAGAGGAGGCCTTGGTCGCGCGGATTGATTTCCAACGGCACGACCCGACCACTCGGGAAGCGCGCACCGCGTATGAAGGAAATCTGGAGCCGATACCCCGCCTACTGTCGTCGCTCAGCGAACGGAATGCCATTCCCGCGCAGCGCGTGAGCTACTGGACCGATCCCGAGTTTCGGACGGGCCGCCTGAAAGGCTCGCGTGAGCAGCTATTCGCGAGGAACGGAACGGCAGGCGAGGAAGCGGCCGTGCATTTTGGTTTCCTACCGACGCTCCATTACTTTCTCTTCGGGGCGAATCTTCCGGTCGCCGTGATTGCCGCCTTCGAAGCCGAGGTGGGGGATCCCCGATGGGCCTCGCTCGACGACGCGCTCGACCATGGGAGGTGCGCCCGGAATCTTGTCCGTCAGTACTGCCTCAATCCGTCCGACGCGGGCGACGAATTCTTCAAGCTGGCGTTAGATCTCGGGTTGTGGGTACAGACGGCCCTCAGGATAGAGCAGATTGTAAGAGATAATCGATAGACGACCTTGTACTTGCATTAGGCCGCTTGGCGTCCCGCGTCGACGATCTGATTCAATATAGCTCGTTGTGGTGATAGCTTGCCGGAAAGCTGCCTGTCCGCACTAAGGAAGCCGGAAATCGGCGCTGAATGGCTAAGACGGGTCGCCGTAAGACATCGGGCTGCCATTGCAGATATACGACGAGGTAGCGGCTCATACTAACTTCAAGCCGTGCACGCCATTTTTCCCGCACGGGCCGCCGGTGCATTCGCGAGACATCGCAAGCGAACCGGCGCGCCTATCCATCCACGCGGCGGCGATCAGATCGACCGGTCCGTCCAATCCTCCGACAGCGCCCACAGGCGTTCCGCTGCCTCGTCATCCATGGCCCATGGTGCCACGCCTTTCCGTCCGAGCTCGGTGTTATTGACCACCGCGATGTCGCAATCCTCGCAATAGACGCCTCCAAGGCCTTCCAACGAAGCGCTCGTAGCGCACCAGAGGCTGGTCGCAGCCCCCTGCTCCACCGTCTTCATGCCCGCCTCGGGATCGATCTTCGGCTTCCCGTCGGCATCGAAGGCGTCGAAGCCGTCCAACTCCTCCTTTGAGAGATGACGCGCGAGATCGGTGATGATCTGACCTGGGTGAAGGGAGAAGGCACGGACGCCGTGCTCCTGCCCGCGTCGGTCGAGTTCACGCGCGAACAGGGCGTTGGCCGTCTTCGACTGCCCATATGCCGTCCACTTCTCGTATTCGCGCTCACGGAAATCGACATCGTCGAAGTCCACTGGGGCAATTTGATGGCCTCTTGACGAAACGGTCACTACGCGCGAACCGCCGACCGCGAGTGCAGGCCACAACGCACATACCAGTCTATAGTGGCCAAGATGATTGGTGGCGAACTGACCTTCGTGACCGTCTGCATCTCTGAACAGGTCACTAGCCATAACGCCAGCACTGTTTATGAGGATCGGCAGCTGGCGGCCACTTTCCAGGAAGCGGTTCGCAAACCTCTCGACGGAATTTGCGTCGACGAGGTCCATTTCCGCAACCTCGACGCCGTCAAGACCTTCAAGCGCAGCCTTTGCCTTCACCAAATCACGTGCTGGAACGACCACCTCCGCTCCCGCCCTCGCAAGGGCGCGCGTGGTGGCCAGACCGATGCCGGAGTAACCACCGGTCACGATCGCAGTCTTGCCGTAGAGATTCACGTTCTCCGTGACCTCGTTGGCGGTGGAAGCAGGGCCGAAGCCGGAATGGATTGGGGTCTGTGGTGTTGTCATAAAGCAGTCCTGGGCCATATTGTCCGGACGAAACATTCCAGATCGTCGGAAATTCTGTCTTGATAATCCAAAATGCTCCCATCGACCCTCTGTCCGACCTGCTCGCTCTCGTTCAAGCGCGGCCCATGTGCTCCGTCCGGCTCGAGGCCGGAGGGACGTGGTCACTACGGTTCCGTCCCCAGGCATGCAAGTTCAACGTCGTCCGACGCGGAGAGTGCTGGCTTGTGATTGGGCATGAGCGGCGCCGTTTGGGCCCGGGCGACTGCGTAGTGATCAAGGACCATGCCGAATTCGTGCTGGGGAGCGATCCGGACCTCGAACCTGTCGATGCGGCGATCGCGTTCGCCGACGATACGCTTGCCGGGCGTTACGGCGTCGGTGCCGATGTCGAAATTCTCGGTGGCAGCGTCACATTCGGTGCCGACGACGCGGCACAGATTCTCGATCTCCTTCCCTCGACCCTAGTGATCGATGCAGGTGACGCACGAGCGCGCCCTATCGCATGGCTGCTCGACCACCTGGACGCGGAGTGGCGAAGCGGGCTCCCGGGCTCTCGTGCCGCCTGCGACGACATCCTTCGGCTCATGTTTGTCCACGCACTTCGTGCCCACCTGGATAAAATCGGCAGCGAAGCCCCTGGTTGGATCGGAGCCCTGTCCGACCCACCGCTCGCCGCCGCCATACGCGCCATCCACGAGCGGCCATCTCACCCTTGGCGTCTGGAGGAGTTGGCAGACATTGCACACCAGTCTCGATCCACATTCGCTTCCCGCTTCCGGGAGAAGGTGGGTACGACACCCGTCGAGTATGCCTCCGGTTGGAGGTTGACGATTGCCGCATCGCGCCTTCGCACTAGCACGGAATCCGCTTCCTCGATTGCCGGGACGCTCGGATTCCTATCCGACAGCGCATTTGGGGCGGCGTTCAAGCGACGCTATGGCGTGTCTCCCGGACAGTATCGCAGAGCCGCTTCCTCCGAACGACACGAGAACGTTCGAGAGGTGAAGGTCGCCCATCACGCCGACGCTTGAAATGGCTAGGCATCATCCCCGCAGCGCTATCGTCTGCAGGGCTTCGGCGAAATCCCTGGGAGCCTCCTGGGGAAGGTTGTGTCCGATGCCGCCCCGGATCAGCCGATGCTCATAGAGACCCGTGAACTTCGCCCGGTATGCCGATGGCTCGGGATGAGGCGCCCCGTTCGCGTCACCTTCCATGGTGATCGTCGGCACCGTTATGACAGGCGAGCCTGCAAGCCGGTTCTCCAACGCCTGAAGTTCGGACGCGCTGTCCGCCAGGCCCAAGCGCCATCGGTAGTTGTGGATAACGATCTCCACATGATCGGGATTGTCGAACGAGGCGGCCGACCGATCGTAGGTGGCCGCGTCGAACTGCCATAGTGGCGAAGCTAGGCGCCAGATCTGTTCGTTGAAGGCACGGCGATTCGCGCCGTAGCCAGCACGTCCACGTTCCGTCGCGAAGTAGAACTGGTACCACCAGGACAGTTCGGCCTTTGGCGGCAATGGCGTCTGACCCGCCTTCTGATTTCCGATCAGGTATCCGCTGACCGAAACCAGGCCGGCGCATCGTTCCGGCCAGAGCGCCGCTACGATGCATGCAGATCGAGCCCCCCAGTCGAAGCCGCCAAGCGTCGCCCTTTCGATCTTCAGTGCATCCATGAGCGCGATGACGTCAGTCGCGAGCATCGCCTGCTGCGCATTGCGTGGAGTATCCGCCGACAGGAACCGGGTCGTACCGAAGCCGCGAACATGCATGACTATGACACGGTGCCCGCCAGCCGCCAGAAGAGGAGCCACTTCCGCGAAGCTGTTGATGTCATAGGGCCAGCCATGGATCAACAGTACCGGCTTCCCTTCCGGCGGACCAAGCTCGACGTAGCCGATGGACAGGCCATTCGCCTCGACCTGCCTCGTCGCTGCGAGCGGCCTAGCGCCTGGGGTGGCGCTTCGCGTCGCATGGGCAGCGATCGGTAAGGACAACGCGGTTGCGCCCGCGACCGCGAGGAGATCACGACGCATCAGGGAGCGGCCGCCATGAAGATTGTCAGATGAACCCAAGCCGTCTTCTGCCATCAAACCTGATCCTTCAACTTGGACAGCGCAGCGAATTCGGCACGGATGAACACCTCGTAGCGCTCGTCATCAAGCGTAGTTCTGGCATCAATCATGTGGGCAACACCGGGGCCGGCGAAATAACGAAGCCTTGAGGAGCCATCGGTAGCCGCCGAGAACACAAGGTCCGCAATTTCTTTCGGCGTCGACCGTGGCCACGCCAGTCCAGACATGACCTGGTCATTGTGTCGCATGAAGTCCGCATAGTCTTCAGGTGGAAGGTTGTCGCTGCGGGTCCGGGCGATCTTCTCGAGAAAAGGCGTCTCGACTCCCCCGGGCTCGACCAGCTTGACTGCGATCCCCAACGCAGCCAACTCGAACCAGACAGACTCGCTGAATCCCTCCAGCGCAAACTTCGTAGCAAGATATATCGACATGGCCGGCATGCCAACACGTCCGCCCGCAGAGCTGATATTCACAAAGGTGCCAGCCTTACGCTCGCGAAAATGTGGCACCGCCGCCCGCATCACGTTCATCACGCCGTGGACGTTGACCTCGAAGCTGGTTCGCACCCTTTCAGGCGAGATCGCCTCGAACACGCCGAACTCAGCGACACCTGCGTTGTTTATAACGGCGTCGATGGCTCCGTATTCGCCGATGGCGGTGGCCACAGCATCTCTCACCTGGTCAGGTCGCGTCACGTCCATCGGAACGGCAACCATGTTGGGAAGAAGATCGTCGGTCGAGATGGAATCCCCGCGTCGCGTCGTCGCCACCACGTTCCATCCCTCGCGCGCGAACCGCAGTGAGGTCTCCCAACCAATTCCGCTTCCGGCCCCCGTGACAAGAACCGTCTTCGCCAACTGACCCTCCAGAATCATGAAACCTCCAGTGAAACGTCGATATTTCCACGGGTGGCATGGGAATAAGGGCAAATCCGGTCGGCCGCCGCGACCAGAGCCTCAGCGACGTCGCGGTCGATGCCCGGAAGACTTACGACCAGGCTGACCCGTAGCCCGAAGCCCTCGTCATCCCTCGGGCCGATGCCGACGGTTGCCGTCACCGAGGCATCGACGGGAACCTTTGGCAGATCTTGGCGCGTAGATGCAAAACGCATCGCGCCGAGAAAGCAGGCGGCGTAGCCGGAGGCGAACAATTGCTCAGGATTATTCCCCTCACCGCTTCCGCCAAGCTCCTTCGGCGTCGCCAGCCTCACCTCAAAGCTACCGTCCGAGGTGGCTGCGCGTCCGTCGCGACCGCCAGTCGCGATCGCTGTGGTCTCGTAGGCAATCTTCATCCTGCTTCGCTCCCGAATGTTCAACCACCACGCTACAGAAAGCGCCTCCCGAGAATGACCAATCAAGGGGCGCGGGCCCATCATCCGAAGGTCTAGCTCGGCAGGGAAGCGAAGCCGCGGCTCCCGCATCACGCCATAGGCCGAGCGAGGCCCTCAGCTTTCTGCAGTCGCAGCCGCCGAATAAAGCACCGCGCGGATCTGCCTCAGCCACATACCCGATTGGGTATGGTCAAGAGACAGCGGACGGTGGATCCTCAAGGCATGCCGCCAACCTCGTCCCCTCGCGCGAGGATCACGCCAATAGCCGACGGGACGGAGCCGCTCCGCAGGCTTATCACAAGCCTCAACGCATGCCTTGAGATCGGCGTGCCAGAGGGCACCCCCGCGCCATCGGCAGACAATCTCGAGATATTGCGGGCTTCGCCGCGAGCGAATGAGCTGTTCGAGCTGAGCGAGAACGGCACGCTGGTTGGCAGACCGGTTTCGACACTGTTCGACCATCGGAGCCAAGGCCTGATCAGCGCCATGATACAGGCCGCTATCGCGGGAGACGACCTGGAGCCCACACAGGCCTGCGCATGCACACCTAAGGGCGCAAACGTCTCCGTGCTGGTCACGGCAACCAAGTGGTGTCGAGGGACGGTCAGCCTGGTCCTCGTACCCGACAACCGCGCGGCAGAGGCGACATCGCGTCTGAAGATCCTCGAGGAGCGCTACGGCCGGCTCTTCAACGACGTGCCAATTGCCCTCATGCGGGTGGACTCGCGCGGCGCGCTGCAGCTGTTCGCCACGGCGCGCGAGGCGGGCTATGACGAACTGATCTCCTTTCTCGACGACCACCCCGCTGCGTTCGAGGTCGCGCTCGACGCCACGGTGATAGTCGATGCCAACGACCAGTCGGTGAAGATGTTCGGCGACGGCACGAAGGAATCCGTGCTCTGCCCGGTGCGATCCTACTACCGGCTGGCTCCCGATGCCTTCAAACGCAACATGGCCGCCGCCTTCGCGGGCGCCCGCCACTATTCCGAGGAGGTGGTGATCTGTGGTGCCGCCGGTCAGGAAGTCGACGTCCTCTTCACCATCGCATATCCGGACGACCAGGAGATCGAAGGCAACAGCTTCGTCGGCATGGTGGACATCGGAGACCGCCTCCGAGCCGAAGCCGAACTGCAGCGGACTCAAGGCGAGTTCACCCGCGCTGCAAGGCTTTCACTTCTCGGCGAACTCACCGCTTCGATTGCGCACGAGGTCATGCAGCCGCTCTCCTCAATCAGCGTGAACAGTGGCACCGCGAAAAAGTGGCTGGAAAAGGATCCACCGGACATCGCGCGGGCGGCAATGCGTCTGGAGCGCGTCGCTCAGGACGCCGAGCGCACCGCCGCCATAGTGGATGGGATGCGCACGATGGCCAAGGGCGGCAGGGGCGAGCGGATGTCCGTCGATCTGCAGGATGTCGTCCGGGACGCGATTGGGCTCGTTAGCCACGAGCTGCGCTCAAATGGCGTTCGGCTCAGACTGGAACGGCCTGCTGCGCCGCTGACAGCCACCGTAGACGCAATCCAGATACAGCAGGTGGTAGTCAACCTCATACTCAATGCCGCCCAGGCTATGGCGCAGGCACAAGTGCATACTAATAAAATCGACGTTCGGTTGGCGAAGGTCGCAAACCACTCCATCGAGATCTGCGTCAGCGACAGCGGCCCCGGGATTTGCGACGAGCACTTGCCCCGCCTATTCGACAGCTTCTTCACGACCAAGTCGGATGGGATCGGCATGGGACTGGCCATCTGCAAGTCCATCGTCGAGAACCATCTCGGTGCGCTGACGGTCGAGAACGTCCCTGGTGTGGGAGCGGTCGCGCGGGTCCTGATCCCCGGCTGCCAGACATGAAAACGGTCCCGGCGAAACCGCGCATCCGCAGGGCGTGTGGCGTAACCTCCCTTCCTCCCCCTACCTTCGTATGATCGGAGCGGGACCAAGCGGTGATCCAAGCATCGGGGTCGACCGGCTATCACGAACTGGAAGCAGGTCGAACGCCAGGAGACAGCACATGCGGATAGTGGTCATAGGTGGCACCGGACAGGTAGGTTCGAAGGTCGTGCAAGGGCTGGCCAACCGCGGTCACGATGCGGTGTCGGCGTCTCAGGAGTCCGGCGTGGACATCATATCCGGCAACGGCTTGCGGGAGGCCCTCGACGGCGCCGACGTAGTCGTCGACGTGACCAACAAGATCACGATGGAACGCGAAGCTGCGATCGGCTTCTTTGAGACAGCCGCCCGTAACCTTCTCGAGGCGGAGGTCGCAGCAAGTGTGAAGCACCATGTCGCCCTTTCCGTTCTTCGGAGCGATCGTCTTACCGAAAGCGGCTACATCGCCGGGAAGGTCGCCCAGGAGCAGCATGTCGAGAAGGGAGCCGTGCCCTACACGCTGGTTCGGGCAGCGCAATTCTTCGAACTGGTGCCGATGATGGTCCAGGCCGGTGCGGTCGATGGCGTCACCAAGTTGGCGGGGGTCAAGTTCCAGCCGATCGCCGTAGCGGATGTAGCCGAGACGTTGATCGAGCGCGTACTCGCCGGACCGATCAACGGATCGTACGAAATAGCAGGGCCGGAGGTCTTCCGCATCGACGAGCTCGCGAAACGATGGGCTCGCGAGACTGGAAGCACCGCAAGGATCGAGATGGATCCGGACGGCACCTACTTCGGCGCGCCACTTGAGGACGAGACGTTGCTGCCCGGTCACGATATCCACGTAAGGGGAACGACCTTTGAGCAGTGGCTCGCAAGCCAGGCGGTTCCGGCAAAAGCCTGATCATCCTCGGACAACCGCTTCAACACCATCGCCAAGGAGAGCATCACCATGCGTTTCGCCCTTACCGCCATTCTCGTGGCCGGGCTGCTGGGATCGACTGCCGGAAATGCGCAGACCGGTCAGAAGGCGCCAGCACTGTCCTCGATAAAGCCCGACTTCTCACACCCCATCACCAATATCCCGGGAAAGACGATCCGAACCGTTCTCGTCACCTACGCCCCGGGCGACAGCTCGCCAGCCCACACCCATGCGAAATCCGCATTCATCACTGCGTACGTGCTTGAGGGGGCGATCGTCAGCGGGGTCAACGGCGCGCCCCCCAAGACCTACAAGGCGGGCGAATATTGGACGGAAAGTCCCGGTGATCAGCACGGCATCAGCGCCAACGCAAGCAAGACCGAGCCTGCAAAGCTGCTCGCCATCTTCATCCTGGACGACAATGACGGCCCACTGACCACATTCGACGGTCATCACTGAAGCTCACCCGGCCGGTCGTCACCGATGCAGAAGCTGTGAAGCCGCCAACGACCTCACAGGAGAATTGCGATGCCTTGGACGACCACCTTTGCTTACGGTGCGACCGAAATGAACCATCGGATCGCCAACCACCTGACCCTGCTGGCTGCCCTGATCGAGTCCGGCAGCAGGGAGGTGGTCGATCCAGAGGCCATCGTCGTTCTGGATGCCACCCGCCGGCGCATCCATGCCATCGCCAGTGTCCATCGACGTCTCTACAAGATCGAATCCGTCGACGGCCTCGAGTTGGTCGACTTTATCGAGGATCTCGCCTGCGATCTTCGAACCGTTTGCGAAGGCGCCGGTCGGAACCGGCGTCTTCTCGTAGCGGGTGCCAGCGTCCTGGTATCGGCGGATCAGGCAGTCGCCATCGGCATCCTCGTTGCCGAACTCGTGACTAACGCGTGCAAGCACGCGTATCCGAATTTCGTCGCCGGAGACGTGCGGATCCGGATTGACAACGAAGGTGAAGATGGGTGGACGCTGTCGGTCGAGGACGACGGCCGAGGTTACGCTCCGTCCCACTCGACGGCCGAATCAAGCATCGGCTCGCGGATCATCGACGCAAGTGTCGCTCGGCTAGGCGCCACCTGCGTCTGGGAGGACAACAGGCCAGGAACCCGGTTCGTCCTGCGAAGCCGTGCGTCCTCCGGGCCGATCCCGAGTTCGCCCGATCACGGCAGCATCCAGTCCCTCTGATCCGCTGCGGGCCATAGCGCTCGACCTTCGTATGAGTGGATCAGAACCTCTCGGCGATCCTACAAAGGGTTTAGGGCGGTTAGCCTGCAGTAAGTCGGCGCGCAGCACACGCTGTTCGCCCGGCTGGACCTGCAAGCCCCAACCTTCCGGAGGAAAGCCATGCATACATCCGTGCTACCGCCGATCGATCCAATGGGCCAACTTGAATCGGATCACCGGATCGCGAACAATCTCAATCTGCTCGCCGCCCTTCTGGAACTAGACGGAGGTTTGGCCGAGGACGCTGGAGCCGTCGGCCTCGCCGAGGTCCTACACATCACGCGCCGCCGCATCTACGCCGTCGCGAACGTCCATCGGCGCCTCTACAGCACGGATCGCAAGGGGTTCATCGACCTGTCGAGCTATCTGGAGGACCTCGGCCACGACCTTCGCCTGGTGTGCCGGGATGCGGGAGGAAGAAGGGAGATCTCGATCTTCGCCGATACGCTGTATCTTCCCGCCCGTGACGCGACGAGCATCGGCATCCTCATCGCGGAACTTGTCAGCAACGCATGCAAGCACGCCTATCCAGAGGACAAGCCGGGAGAGGTTCGGATCGCTCTATCGACCAGTGCCTCAGGCTGGCAACTGACGGTGGAGGACGATGGGTTCGGGTTCGCCCAATCGGCGGGCCGGACGGGAGCCAGGCTGGGTGCCCACCTGATCGACGCGTCAGCTGCCAAGCTGGAGGCTCTCTATCTCTGGGAGGACACAAACCCGGGAACGCGGTTCACCCTATGGAGAACGGCCGACGGGTGCCCCCAGCTGAGCGCGACCGACCGGGTGCGCCGAGTCCCGGCAGGAAAGCCGCGCACGGTCGAGATGAAGCCGCTCCGGAACGCCCGCCGTGGCGCGCGGCCACCACGCTTCCGGGACAGCGACGGGCGCGACGTCTGTCGTTAAGACAACGACTGGAAAACTAGACGGAGAACAGAGTGTATTATTCGATCCGGACGGCTGTGAACGCGAGCGCCCTCCTCCTTCTTGCAGGCTGCGCCACGGGTATCATCCGCCCCCAAGCCGAACCGGCAGCCGATGTCGGCAGCAGCATCACGATAGCAGTGGGCCCCTGCTTCGGCTTCTGCCCGGTCTACCGCATCGAGGTAGGTTCCACAGGAAGGGTCGTGTTCGCCGGTGAACGCCATACCGCAGTGATCGGCGAGCGCAGTCGCGACGCCGGGGCCGCCGCGTACAGGTCGCTCGAAGCGGATCTCGCAGAATACCGACCCGCTGACGGAGCCACGCAACGTGTCGAATGCGACGCGGCTATCACTGACACCAGCACATACACCATCACCTGGCGTCGCGCCGATGGCCGCGAAGCAGAAGCTACGCATCAAAGCCGCTGTTCCGGGGGCCAGGGGCAGAAGCTCGACGTCCTGCTTCAATCCGTCCCTGAGCGTCTTGGTGTATCGGCATGGGCGAAGCAGGTGACCCGCCCGGGTGCATCGAGGGGCTAAGCCAGATGCCGCACATACCGGACTTCGAAGCATGGGCGATCTTCGCGAAGGTCGCGGAACTAGGCTCCTTCAGTCACGCCGCCGAGGAGCTCGGTCTGGCGAGCACGACCGTCTCGAAGGCGGTGACCCGCCTGGAGCAGCGGATGCAGACCACGCTGTTCCACCGCACCACGCGCAAGCTATCCCTCACCGAGACCGGTCGCCTCACGGTGTTCAGAGCCGCTCGCATCCTAGCCGACGGACGTGCCATCGAGGCCGACATCGTGGAGGAGGCGGCGATCCCACGCGGGAAGATCAGGGTCGCCTGCGGCACCGCCTTTGGTCTAGCCACGATCGTACCCATCATCCCCATGTTCCTGCGTGACTATCCCGACATCGAGATGGACCTTTGCCTGACGGAGGACGATGTCGATCTCATCGCCTCCGGCTACGACGTCTGCATCAGACCAGGCCAGCCACCGGACAGCACCCTAAGGACGGTAAGGCTGATCTCGTTCAATCGCCCACTCGTCGCCGCCCCCTCGCTCATCGAGGAGTATGGAGTGCCAGAGCACCCCGATGAGCTGACGCGGTTTCCTGCCATCATTCCGACGAACGTCCCCTGGGGGCTGGACTGGCAGTTCGACCATCCTCAGCATGGATCCGTGACGGTCCGCATGTCGGGCAGGTTCCACATCAATCATGCGATCGCCGTGGTACCCGCTGCGGTTGCGGGCATAGGGGTGGCGCTGCTGCCCGACTTCTTCATGGACGAGGAGCTCAAGTCCGGCAGCCTCGTCCCGCTACTGCCAGAGTGGTCGGCGGCGACGGTGTCGGCGTACATGGTCACACCGCCCGGGGTAGCGCGACCCGCCCGCGTCCGCGTGTTCATCGAATGGCTTCGCGACTATTACACACGCAAGAGCAGGGAACGCCGCGACGCAAGCGCATGATGTTTCAGTCGACATGCACGACCGCAGAGACCTGGTCGCCGGTTGAACGGGCGATCGGGCAGACCTTCATCGCCTCCTCGACGATGGATGTAGCCTCCGCAACGTCGATGCATGGAATATCCGCCGCAAGGGCTACGCTCAGATTCAGCACATCCTCACCTTCGCGATCGACGGCGATCGTCGCCGTCACATTGCTGTCAGATGGCACCTTTACGCCTCGTGCAGCGGCGACCTGACGGATCGCTGCGAGAAGCGATGCCGCATGGGCCGCTGCGAAGAGCTGCTCGGGATTGGTTCCCGGACCATCATCGCCCCCAAGCACCGATGGCGTCGAGAGTTCGACCTTCAATCGACCATCGCTGCTGGATGCGAAACCAGAACGCCCACCGATGGCAGTCGCTGACACGTTGTATAACTTGCTCATGCTGGAACTCCTCTTCGGGGCGGCCGGTCGTCCAAGGGTCTCCGAACAGCCTCATCTTCCCTTTAAAGCACCCCAAGGACCCGAATAATGGCCAAGGGGTCACATCATTGATGCCAAATTGGGGAGCAATGAGCTAGCGGAGCACCCCACCGCCGAGACTGCGGACTAGGGCGACATCGAGGATGAATCCCCGCGCCTGCAAGGCTGCCGCAAGGCGGCGGCGGACGAGAAGACGATCCTCCACGTTCAGAACAGACTGATAGTCGATCGCACCTTCCCGATAGCGCAACTGGGCCAGCCTGTAGGCTCGTTCGGTAGCCGCCATCGCCTGATCTGCACCGGCGACCTCGTCCACGAGACGTCGACTGCTCACCGCGACATCCGCTACCTCGCGCAGTGCCTGCGTCAGTGCGTCGTCGTACGCGGCTACGGAAGCGTCATATTCCGCCCGCGCGCCGCGGTAGTTGGCTCGACGCCTGCCGCCATCGAAGATCGGGAGGCTCACAGCAGGTCCGGCCGAGCCGATGTCGCTGCCGCTGTTCAGCAGGTTGCCGATGCCCAGAGCTTCGAAGCCTATGAGGCCGAGCAGGTTCACGTTCGGATAGAACTGCGCTCTGGCGACCCTGATGCGCCTGCCCGCTGCCTCCACCCGCCAGCGCGCCGCGACGACGTCGGGACGACGGCCGAGCAAGTCGGCCGAAAGATTCGCCGGAAGTCCGAAGGTCTTGAGCGCTGGTGCCGTCGGGCGCCGGATTGAAAGTCCCCGATCGGGCCCCGCGCCGAGAAGGGCCGCCATGCGATTGCGCGTCAGTCCGATTGCCTCGTCGGCCTGTGCGAGCTCCGACCGCGCGGCCGGAGGTCCGGCCTCGGCCTGCGCGAGATCAGCATCCGAGTCAAACCCATGCTGAACCCTCGCACGAACCAGATCGAGTGATCGCTGCCTGACGTTCAGGGTCTCCTCAAGGACGTCGCGATCCCTGTAGAGGCGAACGAGATCGGCATATGTTGCCGCAACGGAAGCGGAAACGACGAGCCGCGCGGCGGCGACATCCGCCCTTGCCGCCTCTGCATCGGAGGTAGCCGAGGCGACGGCCGCCCTGTTTTTGCCCCAGAAGTCGAGCTCCCAGGAAAAGCCGAGGGTTGCCCGGCCATAGTCCTGGTAGCCTTGGCGTTCCGGAGTCACCGGAATGCCAAGGTTCACGCTGGGCCTGCTGACGGTCAAAGAGCCATCCGCCGCGACCGAAGGCAGCAATGTCGCCTTTGCCGATCCCACCATGGCCTCCGCACGACGAAGTCTGGCAGCCGCCTGTGCCATCGTCGGCGCGTTCGTCAGTGCCTCTTCGATCAGCGCGCTTAGTTGAGCGTCGCCATAGGCTTGCCACCAGCTGTCCCCCGGCCAAGCGGTCCGCCCGGCCGAGAAGGATTCGGCGCTGGAGTAGGTTTCCGCTGGCCTGACCTCCGGTGCAGGCCCAAGATTGGGCGGAGTCACGCATCCGGCCAGCAAAGCTGCGGCTGCAAGGACGAGAAACCGCCTCATGACCGCTTCCCGCACTTGAACGAGCCTCCGACCAGCCAGGAGACAAGCCCGCCATGGGAGCGGCCATCCTCATGAGAGCCGATCTCGATCCGCGGCGTCACGGACATGCCTGTCGATAGGCGTTCCTGACCCGGCTGATCGGGGTCGAGAAGAATGCGAACCGTGAAGCGGCGGACGATCTTCGTGAAGTTGCCGGTGGCGTTGTCCGGGGGGATAACGGAGAATTCCGATCCGCTCGCGCCGAATGCTCCCTCGACGACGCCGCAGAACCTGACATCCGGCACCGCGTCCACACCGACCTGCACCCGATCGCCCGAGCGTATCCGCGCCAGCTGCGTTTCGCGCAGATTGGCCTCGATCCACAACCCACGGGTGGGGGTGATCGCAAGAAGGCGCGTGCCCGTGTTTACGAATTCGCCCAGGCGGATGTTGCGCGCCGCCACCCGCCCCTCACGAGGAGCGGTGATCTGTGTCCGGTCCAAATCCGCTCGCGCACGCAACAGTTTCGCACGGGCGCTCTGAATCTGGGCTTGCGCTGTCAGACGCTGCGCGCCGAGCACCCCCAGTTGCCGGCGAGCGACCTGCGCCTGCGCTTCCGTCTGCGCGACGGAAGATCGCGACCGCACATTTTCCGCTTCTGCCGCCTCGAAAAGCTGGCGGCTGACAGCTCCCTGCCCGACCAGAGCATCCGACCGCTTGAAATCAGCGCTGCTGCGTACGGCGCTTGCCTTCGCCGACGTGACATTGGCGTCCGCTGCACGTATCTGCGCATCCTGCAACTGCTCCTGGGCGCCTATTTGCCTAAGCGAGGCTTCGGCCTGCGCAATGGCAGCCTCGCCATCGGCAACCGCGGATCGGTAATCAGTGGGATCAATCCGGATTAGAATCTGGCCTGGCACCACCTTGGCATTGTTCTCGGTCAACACAGCAGTGACGTAGCCCGGAACCTTGGGCGAGATGAAAGTCACATCCCCCTTCACGTACGCATTGTCCGTCGTGACGAAGGCGACACTCCGGGGTCCGTAGGCGTAGAGACACGCAACCGCCCCAACGGCTGCTCCGCCGACCAGCAGAGCGGTGGCGACACGTCTGCCGGCGCTCCAAGCCTTCGGCGAGGCGGCTGCGCGCTCGCCCTCCGTGCCCGGCTCCGTGCGCGACATTGCGATATTGTTCATGCGGCTGTCCCTTTCGGTATGGAGTTCCTCTGTGGGGTCGGCACTTCGGCCGGAACTGCGGGCAATGCCCAGACGACCACCGCGCCCACTGCGAGCGAGATCGCCGAAATCAGGAAGGCGTCGGAGAAGGCGAGCGTGAAGGCCTGCCCTCCGGCAGCACGCCCCAGCGCTGCGATCGCCGAGGAGTGCGCCAGATCGCCGTCAGCGCTGAAGCGCGCGAAGGCGCCAGCGGATTGGACAAGGCGCTGCGTCGTCTCCGGTGACGTCGTGCTGAGGCTTTCCACCAAGGCTGCGGAGTGAAACTTCTCCCGCTCGACGACTAGGTGGGAAAGGATTCCGAGTCCGGAAACTATGCCGAACACACGGGTCAGGTTGAAGATGATGCCCACGGTCGGGCCGTCCTGCATGGTGACTTGGTAGGTCGCGAAGCGAAGAACCGCGACACTGAAGAAACCCATGCCGAAGCCAGCGACCGCAGCACCGGCGCGCAACTGATCGGCGGCCCATTCCGGCGTGATCGGAACACACAAGGCCGCTGCCGCAGAGAAGCTGGCCAGGCCGGCCGAAAGGAGCCACCTGCTGTCGAAGCGGCGGGCCCAGAAGTATGATGCGACTAGAGCAACGGCGGTTGTCGGTGCCATCGCCGACAAAACCGTACCCGTGTCCACGGGCCGATACCCCTGCAACCGGCCCAAGTAAGACGGCACGATGTAGACGGCGAACATCTGCCCGAACCGGAAGAAGAGGGATAGGATGATGCCCCACGTGAAGGTGGGCCGCCGAAATACCGCGAGAATGAGAAGTGGCTTGCCGGTGCGAAGCAACCCCAAGACAGCCGATACGATCACAATCGCTCCGCCAACCAGCAGAGCAGGCACCCACCATGCCTCCAACCAGAAATGCCTCTCGCCCTCCGATCCTGCTATGAGGACCATTCCCAAGCCGAGGAATAGAAGGATGAAGTTGGGCCAATCCGCTCCCGTCAACATCTCGATGCGGCCCTTCTCGCTTGTCATGACCTTCGTCGAAAGGGCCCAGTAGGGTAGGGCGAGCAATGCCTGTGCCCAGAAGAGGCTGCGCCACCCGAAAGTGTCGACAAGCGAGCCGCCCACTGTCGCGGCGATGCCGAAGAAGAGGGAAGTCGATGCGGCGAACAGCGCCATACCCTCGAAGCGTCCGCCGAGAGGGGCAAGCGTCGTCATGACTAAGAGCATGAACATCAGCGGCATGGCGCCGCCGAAGACGCCATGGAGGGTTCTTGCGAAAAGCATTATAGGCAGGTTCGGTGCAAGGGCGCACAGTATCGAGCTGAAGACAAATCCAGCGGCGACAACTGACATCGCCCTTCCCCGCCCAATACCGAACGCAAGCGCTGGCGTCGCGAGTATGCCTGCCACAGCACCGAGGTTCTGGAAGGTGTTTACCAATGCTCCGCTGTCCGCAGCCACGTCCAGCCCCCCGAAATGTCCGCCGCGCTGAACACGGCAACAAGTGGGAAGAGGGCTCCCAGCACGGCACCATATCCGGCGACGGCGAGCGCCGCGTAGGGAGGCTTCTGTTCGGCAGATGCGGACAATAGGATCTCCCATGGATGCTTGCGTTACATTGAGAGAATAACCTCGACCCATTCCTGCGATTATCGGGCTAATCGTCAGGTCTTTGATGCCAATGAGCGAGGAATGACCATCCCATGGTATCGCCTGCAGGCACGCAATTTCTCGGGCTGGTTCGGACAAGGGAAAAACTATGCGCTCCCCATCCCTTCGTATGATGGTGCCGCCATGCCGTATGGGCTATAATCTGCCCGACTATGCCCCAGGCCGGCTCGTTCACCGCCAGCACCGGAGAGAACGATGGAAGCACAACATGTTACGAGCGAGCCGATCGTCCAGATCGTCGATGACGACGAAGGCATTCGTGAAGCTCTTGAGGAGCTATTCCTTTCAGTGGGGCTGAAGGCGCAGAGCTATGCGACGGCGCCTGAATTCCTCGAAAAGGCGGACCCCGTCTCTCCTGGCTGCCTGCTGTGTGACGTGCGTCTGCCGCAACTTGGCGGTCTGGAACTGCAGGAACGGCTGCCCGCACACGGATTCCTCCTCCCTGTGGTCTTCATGAGCGGGTATGCCGACATTCCCATGGCGGTGCGTGGCCTGAAAGCAGGAGCCAAAGACTTCCTCCTGAAACCTCTTCGCGAGCAGGATGTCCTCGACGCTACGAACGTCGCGATAGAGTTCGATCGACATTCCAGATCGGCGGCGGTCGAAAGCGGTCAGGTCAGGTTGAGATTCGCCATGCTGACCGTGCGCGAAAAACAGGTGGCATCGCTCATTCTCTCCGGCAGAAAGAACCGCCAGGTCGCCGATGCCCTTTCGCTGAGCGAAATCACGGTCAAGATCCACCGCAGCAATGCCATGCACAAGCTGCAGGCCGGCAACGTGCAGGATCTCGTCCGAATGGACCGCCTCCTAGGCTTCGCCATCAGCGGCACGGACCAAACACAGTCCGAAGTACACGACACCTAGTCCTCAGCGGCGCGCTGCACGGCGAGATCGATCTGACACTTGAATTCATCCGCATCCAGCGGCTTGCGCAAGAACGCTGACGCTCCCGACCGAGACGCCCGGACCCGGTCTAGTTCGTCCTCGCTCGAGCTTACGAAGATGACGGGAAGGCCAGGGGCTATCGCAGCCACTCGACGGCCCAGCTCGTATCCGTCCATCCCCGGCATCCTGATGTCGGAAACCAGGCAGTCGAACCGCCTCTGGGCGAGCTTCGAAAGAAATTCCTGTCCTGACGAGAAGCGCGCGGTTTCGAAGTCGAGCACCTCAAGGAGTTCCGCGATCGCATCGCACATGCCCGCATCGTCGTCGACGACCGCAATCAATGGGATATGCTGCAAGCGGAGTTCCTTTAACGAGGAAACCAGACGTAGCCCCAATCGGGCATTTCGGCATGGTACGGAAGCCATACGCTAGTCTATGCCACTACGCCCTGACGGATCGAAACCGGGATATGGTCCCACATCCTCACGAGTTCCGCCACAGACCCCACCTCCATCTTCTTCATGACGCTGCCGCGATGCAGCTTGATGGTGACTTCCGTGACCCCGAGTTCGTAGGCAATCTGCTTGTTCAGGTAACCACCCACCAAGAGTTCAAGCACCTGGCGTTCGCGCGGCGAGAGAGTGTTGAACTTCGACGCGCTATCATGCGAGACTTTGTCCTTGGCGCGCCTCACGCGATCGACCTCGACCGCTGCGGCAACGGAATCGAGTAGATCCTGATCCCGCACGGGCTTGGTCTTGAAGTCGAATGCTCCGGCCTTGATGGCCCTAATGCTCATCGGCACGTCACCATGGCCGGTGAGGAATATGATCGGCATGAGATGTCCGCACTCGACAAGCTGCGCCTGGAGATCAAGCCCGCTGAGACCCGGCATGCGAACGTCGAGGATGAAGCAACCGGGTCGATCGGGGAGGTCGCTCTCGAGAAGCATCCTCGCATTTCCGAAGCTGATCGTCTCGATGTCGACGGACAGAAACAGTTCCTCGAGGGCTTCACGCAGGTTCCCACTGTCGTCGGCAATCACCACCAACGGTCGCTCGTCGACAATGACGGGCAGCCCCGGGATCGTGTGCTGAACAAGTGAACCTTCCTCGATCAAACGTATCTCTCCTCCCCGGAACGATAGCAGAGAGGCAGGAAGCGACCAAGGAAGAAGCCCCCTCATATCCTTTCGTATGATGCGGATCGGCCCCTCAACCTGAGGTCACGCGTCGGACTCTCTGATAGAACAGACGCTGACGATACCTACGTACACCGTGAATGCGGCGGGCATTACGACATCTCGGGCATCAATCAGGTGAACACGAACCGGATAATCGGGATGGGCCCGCCAATGTATGAAACGCTCTAGCAAGGAGCGCAGCATGGAAGAGCATTCGATAAGCCTGAACGCTAAAGAGTGGTCAGAGGTCTCTCGTGCGTTCGAGGAGTCTTCGCGACGGGCTCCCGCGCGCAGGCCCGCGCCGCGATCAGCCGCCGCTCTAATGGGCAGAGTGGCGTCGCTCGTGCTGGGGCCACGGCCTCCCGAGGAGCCGGACACCCCGAAGCGGCAAGTACTACGACGCTTCGTCGCAGCCACCCTCGCCCGGCAAGGGCTCGCCGAAGAGCATGTGCCTGCGCTCCTGTCGTTTGGATTGAACCGAAGGCAGGTCGAGGCTCTCGCCATGCTCCATGTTCCAAAACAGAGACCGCGCGTTCCTTTGGCAGTGCAACGATCCGACGCTGCGCCCCTATTCCAAAGAATGGGCCCGACTGGAGGCTCGTCTGATGGCGTCGGGTGATCAAGCGCGGGATCCTCGCCGCGTGGCAGCGGCACCATGTCACACAACATGCCGCTACATCGTCAAGACATCGACCTGATGAGGACTACAGCCATGCGCGCCCGACGCGATCCGTTCACAGCAGACCTTGTGGCAACTGACTTATTGGGGAGGCGTCGGGACTTCGATCGTGCCCTCCCGCAACTCCGACGTTTTGCCTCGCGCCTGCTACCTTCCACCATGGAGACCGAAGAGGTGATATCAAGGGTCCGCGATGCGTGGGAAATGACGCAGGGTTCCTTCGACGCGCCGCTAAGGCATCTTCTGCGGCTCGTCGCACAGGCCTGCATCGAGCGGCAACGCGAGATCGCCCGCATCGAGCCAGGTGGCGCAGACGAAGATCCGGCTGTCGTGGCAATCGCCGATGCGGCTGAAGTGTCGCTACTGATCGCGCTCAACCGATTGCCTCGGAGAGCCCGCGAGGCCTTCGTGGCCTCCGTACTCGGCCGGGCGACACCTTCCGTGCAGGCTGACGCGGACCTCGCCTCGCAAGAGATGCGGTCAGCTCGCCCCCATTTCGAGAACTTGACCCCCACCCTTCTTTTGACAGTGGTCGAGACCGACAAGAGTGAAACGCTCGACGACGCAGAAGCTAGGTAGGCATGTCTACATCGACATCGCTTGCGCTGATAGGCGCAGCCATCGGCGCTGCGGCGCTTCTAGCCGCCTGTTTGAGGCGCGCCGGAGCGCGGTGGCGGGCCGGTGCCGCCGGAGCAATGCTCACGGCGCTCAGCATAGTCTATCTGACAGACGGAGGTACGCCGTTCCTATCGCCGACAGGCGAGGTGTCGCGACATGGAGCCGCAGACCAAATCCTGGCTGGGTTCTGGTGGATCCTGGCCGCGATCGGCCTTTCGTTCCTGCTGCAATACACGCTGGGCCACGATGGCCGCTCCCGACAGAGCCGTCTTCTCTCCGATCTCCTATCGGCCGCCGTCTACCTTGGCGCGCTCCTCGCTGTGATGAGCTTCGTCCTCAGGCTGCCACTGTCTGGATTGGTCGCGACCTCGGGCATTGTGGCGGTCGTACTCGGCCTAGCGCTCCAAAGCACCCTTGCGGACCTCTTCTCCGGAATTGCCGTCGGCGTGGAGCAGCCGTTCCGTCTCGGAGACCGCATAAACGTCGATGGCGGCGTCGAAGGCACGGTATCGCAAATAAACTGGCGCTCGATCCGGATCTCCACCGACGACAACGACGTCGCGATCATTCCGAACAGCACCATCGCCAAAGCGCGCATCATCAACCAAAGCTACCCGTCGTGCCGTCGGGGCATGCAGTTCGAGATCGCCGTGAGCGCCCATGGCGATCCCGAACGCGCGATCGCATTGATCACTCACGGACTGCTCCTGACACGCTCGGTGAGCGAGACCCCGAAGCCCTCGGTCGGTCTCCTTCGTCTATCACCGCGAAGCAACGTCTACGGCGTGCACGCCCTCGTCGATGACATGAGAACGCTCGGACGGACGAAGAGCGAAGCACTTCAGCACATCAGATCGCGTCTTCTGCAAGCCGGTCTTCTACTCCGCGATCCGCTTCCGCCGACCGTGGAGGTCCGAGACCCCATTGCCTCCCTGTCACTGTTCGCAAGCTTGACTGCGGATCAGATCAGCACCCTGCGCGAATGTGCCGAACTTCGTCACCTACCTACCGGGACGCCTCTGTTCGAGCAGGGGGACATCGATACCAACCTGTACGTCCTAACCGATGGGGTGCTGGAGATCAGCCGAAAAGACGAAGCCGGGCGGATTGAGGTCGGCGGCCGTATCGGAGGGGGTGACTACATCGGAGAGATCGGGCTCATGACGGGAGCCGCCAAGCAGGTCTCGGCGATTGCCAAGACGCATTCCAACGTGCTGGTTATTGGGAAAGCGGCGCTGGATCCGCTGATTGAGTCGCTGCCCAAGCTGGGGGAGGCCTTCAAGGCGTCGGTCCAGAGAGGGTATGTCCTGCTTGAACATGGTCGGGTGGTTCAACCTGTCGAATATACGCACGGGTTGACCGACATCCTTCCCCGGCTCCGCGCGTTCTTCCATCCAACCAATCCTTAGGCCAGGCAAGGCTACCGTGCTGATGCGCGTCACGGAGATGCAAGACGCGATCTGGACTTGTAACGGTTTTGTGCCGGTGACCTGAGCGATTAGAGCTCGCAACAGGAGACCGACGATATGATCAAACATAGCGAAGAGTTTAAGCAGGAGGCGGTTCGTATAGCGCTGACCAGCGGGTTGCCGCGCGACCGAGTTGCATCTGATTTGGGGATAGGGAAATCGACGCTCGGCAAATGGGTGTCGCAGTATCGGCCCAGTGATCTGGTTTCAGCGCCGCAGGTAGATCTGGCACGTGAGAATGAACGGCTTCGCCTAGAGAATCGTGTGCTCCGGGAGGAGAGGGAAATCCTAAAAAAGGCCACGCAGTTCTTCGCGAGCCAAAAGCCGTGAAGTTCGCTTTTGTGCATAGCTGGCGGCATCGCTGGTCTGTTGAGTTGCTCTGCCGTGTCATGCTTGTCAGTGAGCGCGGATATCGTTCCTGGCGCTCGCGACCGGTCAGTCGGCGGGAGCGGACGGACATGAAAGTGCTGGCCCATATCCGGGAACAATACAGCCTTAGCCTCGGCAGCTATGGTCGTCCGAGGATGACTATGGAGTTGAAGGAGGTTGGGCTCGACGTTGGCGAGCGCCGGGTCGGGCGGCTGATGAAGATCAACGGGATCAAGCCGGTCCGCACGCGCAAGCACAAGGTTACGACGGATAGCGAACATCGCCTGGGTGTCGCGGCGAACTGGCTGGACGGGGATTTTGCCGCCGATGCGCCCAACCGTAAATGGGCAGGCGACATCACCTATATCTGGACGTCGGAGGGCTGGCTCTACCTTGCCGTTATTCTTGACCTGCATAGCCGTCGCGTCGTGGGTTGGGCTGTCAGCGACAGGATGAAAAAGGATCTGGCGATCAGGGCCCTAGATATGGCGGTGCGCCTGCGTCAGCCTCCGGAAGGCTGCCTTTTCCATTCGGATCGCGGCAGCCAGTATTGTTCTTACGATTATCAAAAGAAACTGCAGGCCTATGGCCTACAGCCATCGATGAGCGGCAAGGGTAATTGCTATGATAATGCATCTGTCGAGACGTTCTTCAAATCCTTGAAGGCGGAACTCATCTGGCGGCAGAACTGGCAAACGCGGCGTCAGGCGGAAGCTGCCATCTTCCAGTACATCAACGGGTTCTACAACACCCGCCGCCGACACTCATATCTGGGCGGCGTCAGCCCGCTCGCGTTCGAAGCCAAGGTGGCATAATAAGATAGGTCACCGGCGCAAAACCGTTACAAGTCCAAACGCCGTCACAAACGATGCAGCAGTTCGCCCGTCGCCCTTACGATGAAAGCATCCCTATCGACGGTATCGAGAACCTCCCCCGTGCACAGCCGCCATTGGCGCCTGCCTATGACCCACCGGGGTCCGCGGTGTCCCCGCCACCGATCCGACAGGCGGAACTCGATCGCGCTTAGCCAGGTGCCGTCATCACCGACAACCCGCACGCTATCGAGTTCCTCATCCTGCATCGCCTATGCCGCCATGAGTTCGTCGGCGGGTCCGAAGAACTCGTAGTGGATGCGATCGGAAGGCACGCCTGCCAGTGCCAGTTCGGCGACGAATGCGCGGAGGAACGGCTTAGGCCCGCATAGGAACACGTCCGCCTGCGTCAGTGGCGTGTTCTCGCGAAGCCAATCGATGGAAATGAAACCCTCGCCCTGGTGGGACTCCCCAAGGACATCGCATTGCTGGGGCGCACTGTAGAACGTCGAGACATGGAGGTTCTGGCAACCCTTGGCCAGTTCACGCACCTCGCGGTCCAGAGCATGGGTGTCGCTGTTCACCGTGCCGTGGACATAATGCGCATCGACGTGGGGATGATCTTGGACGATCGCCTCCGCCATGCTGACCATCGGCGTTAGGCCAACGCCGCCGGACAGTAGAACGACTGGTCGCTGCGGGGCATCGGAAAGGAAGAAGTCGCCCGCCGGCGGAGTTGATTCCAGGACATCGCCTTCCTCGATGGAATCGTGGAGGAAGCGCGAACCGCCCTGGCCGTTCTCCTCCCTCTTGACCGATATGCGGTAGTGGTCATCATTGGGTCCGCAGGAGATGGAGTAGTTGCGCTTGAGGTCCGGCGAGCCGTCTGGCTTCAAGCGGAAGGTGAGGTATTGCCCGGGCTTGTGACGCAGCACGGGCCCACCATCCTCTGGACGCAGAACGAATGAGGTGATGACACTGCTCTCGCGGATCTTCTCGGCTACAACGAAGCGGCGCCAGCCGGTCCAGCCCCCTTCAGACGCCATTATCTCGTCCCTAAGGACCACCTCCCTCGCCTTCAGGATATTCGCGAGGAACCAATAGGCCTCGCCCCAAGCAGCGAGTATCTCGTCCGATGCCGCATCACCGAGCACTTCTTTGATCGCCGCGAGCAATGCATTGGCGACGTAAGGATAGTGCTCGGGAAGGATATGATAGCCGACATGCTTGTAAGCGATGCGCTCCACGACCGGAACAAGCACGCCTAAGTTCTCGATATTCTGGGCATAGGCCAAAATGGCCGCCGCAAGCGCATGGACCTGAGCACCGCTCTCCCCCTGGTTGGCATGGTTGAAGAGGGCCTTGATGTGTTCGTCCTGAAAAAGGCGAGCGTACATCGCAGTCGTGATGGCGGTGCCGTGCTCGGCGAGCGCGGGAACGGTGGCCTTGACGATGGCGATGGTGGCGGCGGAAAGCGGTTCGGTCATCTCAGTCTCCTTCATGGATGATCACCCGCGCGGAAGGCGCAGGCGCAGTGGACGAGTTTCCAGGATTCCGGTCGTGAAAGAGACCGGACCGTGGGATAGGTTAGAGCTGCCGGGGAATAGGTGGATCCGACAGAACTCGCGACGCGATGAAGTCGTCAGGTGGCGGCCGTGGTCGGAGATCGCCTGTATCTCATGGCGAGCTGGAAGCTCTCGGCGATGCGCCCCGCCTTGGCCTGCACAGCGGCAGCGCCCGGAGGCGGCAGCATCTCCTCAGCTGTCTCCCGCCAAAGTTCCAGCCATCGGGCAAACCGATCCGGCGTCATGGCATCGGCATGCAGGAGGTGGAGAGCAAGCGGACTTCCCTTGTACCGCCCGCTCGTCAGCATGATCGAGGACCAGAAGTCGGTGAGCCTCGCATGGTGGTCCTCCCAATCGCTGACATGGGCATCGAACACAGGAGCAAGGAGCGGATCGCTACGCACTCGACGATAGAATGCCAGGACCAGCGGTCGTATCATCGCCTCATCAATAAACGGGGGATGCGCCATTGAGCGACTCCATTAAGGTGCTATTTGACTGCACCTATCTTCAATCTAAAAAGGTGTAAGTCAACTGCATCTTTTCTGTTGCACCATTTCCTTTAAAGGGGCATACGAATTACACCTTTAGCGACTCGCCCTTCCGACGGGCCGCGCAGCAAAGGGAGGAAATCGAGATGTACGAGAAAATCGCCGTTAGCATCGAACACCGCAAACCCGAGGATTTCGGAGATCGCGTCGCCTGGGGCTTCACCAAGACCCTGCGCTTCTTCGCGGACTTGATCTTCCAGCAGAGGCATACCCACCGCGCCATTGTGATCGAGACGGTCGCTGCGGTCCCCGGCATGGTAGGTGCCACCTTGACCCATCTGAAGTGCCTTCGCCGGATGGTCGATGACAACGGGTGGATCCGCACGTTGATGGAGGAAGCCGAGAACGAGCGGATGCACCTCATGACCTTCATCAAGGTCGCGCAGCCGAACATGTTGGAGCGGCTCCTCATCCTTCTCGTCCAGTGGGGATTCTACTGTGCCTTCTTCGGCATCTACCTTGCCGCTCCGCGTATTGCCCATCGCGTCGTCGGCTACTTCGAGGAAGAGGCCGTCATCAGCTACACCCACTTCCTGCAGGCCATCGACGCCGGTGAGATCGCCGATCGCCCCGCCCCTGCCCTTGCCATCCACTATTGGAAGCTGCCAGCCGATGCCACGCTGCGGGACGTCGTGCTTGTCGTCCGCGCCGACGAAGCGCATCATCGGGACGTCAATCATGGCTTCGCGGATGAGCTGGGTGGCCAGGAAGCTCGCGATGTCGCCCCTTATCCCGAACATGCTGAAGAACTACACGTTGCAGCCTGAATTCGGTCACTCTCCGACCATGCCTCCTGCGGTCCGGCTTGAGCCGGGCCGCTTTGTGCGTCATGCCCTCGCGATGCCTTCGAACGACGGAATTGCCCCATGCAGCTAACCCGCTACACCGACTACGCCATGCGTGTCCTTCTACATGTGGGCGCACGCGACGAGGGAGACCTGTCTTCGATCCAGGAGATCGCAGACGTGTACGGCGTGTCCAAGGATCACCTCAAGAAGGTCGCTCAGAATCTAGGTCAGGCCGGGCTTCTCATAACCGTGCGTGGCAGAAATGGCGGACTGCGGCTGGGCCGGCCGGCCAGTGACATCACCATTGGACAAATCGTCCGCCACACCGAGAGCGGCTTCAACTTGGTCGATTGCAGTTCCTGCATCATCGCTACGGCCTGTACCCTTCCCCAAATCCTGAACGAAGCTACGCGGGCCTTCCTCGAAGTGCTGGACAAGTACACCCTCGATGACGTTCTCAAGCGCCGAACGGACCTTCGCGGGTTGTTCGATCGATCCGCTCCACTGAAGGACGTGATCCAGTCCGTGGCCGAGGAAGACGACAATTCCAACAGCCCGAATTAACCCGGGTCAACCACCCGAATGAAATCGTCTGCAACTCCCTAGCTGGGCAGCCCCGCTCCCCGCAGACCGTCCGCGAACAATTGAAGATCCTCCTTCTTACGGAGATGGACCCAGTTGCGGACGCTCGAAACCCGAAGCGCCGGATTATGGCGCCGAAGCAGTCGCATCGCTCGTTCCGCATCGGAGAGCCGGCCGCCAACCAGATTGCTCGCGGCATTCAATGCCATGGCGCGGGGATTGTGCGGATCCAGAAGGAAGGCCGTCTGGGAAGATTGGGATGCCTCGTCGCTCTGTGACCCAAGGAGTTGGGCAAGACTCGTGAGGATCGCGATGTCCGCCATCTCGGCTTCGGTAGGATTTTCCCGGGATGCTCTGGCGATCCTCGCCAGCGCTTCCGCACGCCGACCTGCTGAAAGAAGCTGCCCACCGCTGAGAGCCCAAGCGAACGCGCATCCCGGTCCCACACGAAGCGCCTTGTCCATGTAGGCGCCGCAGATCTCGAGATCCTCTCCGAAATGGCCGAGGGCATAGCTGCCTCTAGTCAGTGCGACGGGGTCGTCGTCACTGTTAGTCACCGCGGCCTGTGCCAGGCGCGCACCCTCCGCACTCTCGCGATCGACGTCGTCCATCCAGAGCGCCTGCTTCTTCATCACCAGCGACCAGGCAGCTGCCGCATAAGCGGGACCGAAATCCGGATTGAGCTCGACCGATCTGTGGAACGCCGCCACCGCGCGCTCAAGTTCGACGCGTCCCTTCCGAGCCATCAACGACTGTCCCAGAATGAAATGATCGTAGTAGTTCAGCCTCTCCGGGTCTTTCTGAAGAACGCGATCCACCTCCGTCCTTTTCAGACAATCCACGAGAGCGGCAACGACACACCTCGATATCCTTTCCTGCGCATCGATCTGGTCCCCATCGTCGACATCGATGCAGCCGGTCCAGAGGCAGATTCCACCTGAAGTGCCAAGTCGCATGGAAACGCGCCTGCGACCGTTTGAAGAGCGAACGCTGCAATCGAGCCGGTAGTCGCTGCGCACACCCGAGGCCATCGGATCGACAAGGCGTGCCCCGTCAGCCACCACCCCGATCAGAGGCATGCGCGCGAGGCCCACCAGCAGCTCATCATGCAGTCCGTCGGCGAAGTGCGCGTCCGAACGGTCCATCGAATGCGACAGCACGGGTGTCACGACCAGTAGAGGCAGAGGCCTGGAGACACTTCGATCCAAAGCGTCGTCAGGCTTCAGGACCAGCGTCCGCACGGTGGACGCCGACCGGCCCTGCTCCCTCACCGCCGCGATGAACCTAAACCCCCTCCGCGCTTTGGTCCTCACAAATCGCTGCTGCGTTCCATCGTCACCGATCGCCTTGCGGACGGCGTTCACGTGACTCGCAAGCGTGGAGTCGGAAACAATCCGACCGTTCCAGACTTCCGCCACCATGAAGTCCTTACTCACGATCCTGTCGTGATGCGCGACGAGGAGGTATAGGAGGTCGAACACCTTCGGTGCGAGCGTCACCGGTACGCCAGCCCGCTGAAGCTCTCGCAGGTCGGGATCAAGCGAGAAGTCCTCAAATAGCAGCTTCATCCCACACCTCCGATATCAAGCCGATGCGGCAAAGCCGTTACGCCTTCGCACCGATTGCAGATGGCCGCGATGCAGTCATGACGCAAGGGGCCCGGGAAAAGTCCGACCGTCCCGTCGCGCCAGTCCGATCTGGCGCCAGCTGGGAGAGAAAGACAAGAGAAAAACAAGATGCTCGCAAGGACGTTCTGGCGGCAGGGCATTAAGGTTGGTTTTGGACCTACTTCGGTCCGTTACAAGCCCGAAAGGTGAGGCCGAATGTCTATGTCAGGGGCGTCGGCCAGCGACGACCCACATTTTCTGGAACGCACCGGACGGCATCCACAGGACGTTGCCAATTTCATCCGGTTGATGGACGACCTCGTCCCCACCGTCACGATAAGTCATTGCTGGACCGACACATGCGGGTCTCTAAGCTACTCCGGATGGCGGATAGGGCACTTGAACGAACATGCGCTCGTGATGTTCGGCGCCCAAAGTGACGATGAGCTCAAAGGGGAGCCACTCGAGCGACTGGTCGCGATGGAGGATGCCCGGATGGTGACATCGATCATCAAGGCCACCCTGGCTGGAACATGCAAGGCGCCTGTCCAGGTGACAGTGCGGACAATGGCAGGTGACACCTTCCCTGTCCGGATGACAGCTTGCGACGCCGGTGCAGGCGGAATCCGGCTCGTGCTGGCCACGCTCGAGCAGCCCCGTGACACCCGCAGCCGCCTACGGGCGAGCGAAGGAAGATATCGGCAGCTCTTCAACCAGATGCCTATCGCGCTCATGCGCATCGATGCGTTCGGTACGCTCAGCATATTCGAAAAGCCGCGGCGTGAGGGCGTGACGGACCTCGCCACGTACTTGGACGCGCATCCCTACGAGGTCGAACGCGCGCTCGACCTGGTCAGGATCGCCGAGGCGAACGACTACGCCGAATCCCTCTTCGGGACCGGTGATCCGCGCTCCATGCTCACAAGCGTGCGCGCCTATTGGGAGGCCCGGCCGGATACCTTCCGCCGCATGCTCTGCGCGCGATATTCGGGCAGGCGGTTCATCGTCGAGAAGACGGTCGTCTGCGGACTTTCTGGACAGCGGGTGCCCGTGTTCCTGTCGCAGGCCTTCCCGCCAAGAAGCCAGCCACAGGGCAACAGCCTGCTCGGCATGATAGACATTAGCGCACAGATCGAGGCAGAAGCGGAGCTGCAGCGCATGCGAGCGCGCCTTGCCAATTCGACCCGCGCCTCGGTCACCAGCGAACTTGCAGCCTCGATCGCGCACGAGGTCAGTCAGCCTCTATCGTCGATCGTCGTAAACGGTGGCACCGCACTTCGTTGGCTCGACAAGTCGCCGCCGGACCTAGAACGCGCGATCTCGAGATTGAAAAGCGTGATTGCTCACGCCGAACGGGCGATCGATGTCGTCAACGGCTTGCGGGACCTCTCTTCAGGTGTCTCCATCGAGCATGTTCCGCTGGACTTGAACGAGCTCGTTGCGGGTGCCCTCACCCTTGTCGAGGACGAAGCGAAGGCGAAGGGGATCGAGCTTCAAGCCGAACTATCCCGGCCACTGCCAGCAGTCGAAGGCATTCACGTCCAACTGACTCAGGTGATCGTGAACATACTTATGAATGCGATCCAGGCCATCGATCAGGGGAACGTCGAGCGGCGAGCGGTTCACGTTCAAACCTCCCCTGCGATGGACGGAAACGTCGAAGTCCGCATCGTGGATACCGGACCCGGCATCTCGGAGGATCGGCACAGCCGAATCTTCGATAGTTTTTTCACGACCAAGCAATCCGGGATCGGCATGGGACTTGCGATATGCCGATCCATAGTGGAATCCCATGGAGGATCGATCGGCGTAGGGCGGGCAATCAGTGGAGGTGCCCAGCTGACCGTGCGACTTCCCGCGATAGTGGTCGGTGAGAACGCCAGCCCTTCGCAGCTCAAGTGATGAACGATGCGCCGCAGACGTGGCCATCGGTATAATCAACCTCAGTTCGATTGGCGTTCCAGGAAGGCGATGATCTCCGCCCGGTCAAGCGGGTCGGTCAGTCCGACGAACTGCATGCTGGTTCCAGGTTTCAGCTTCCGGGGACTTTCGAGTCATCGGTCCAGCGTCGTTGCATCCCACCGCCCTCCTTTTTCCTTCAGGGCAGCGGTATAGGCGAAACGGGCGCTGTTCGAACCCATCGGGCGCCCATACACAACATAGAGATTGGGACCACCGGCATCGGGCGCTCCGATGGTCGATCTGTGACAAGCAGCACATACTCCGAACTTTCGAGCCCCCACATCGGGATCCGCAACCTTGAGGAGCGTCTCGACAGAGGGATTGGCTCCTGCGGTCGCCAGACGCTCTTCCCACCGCTCTTCCGTGCAGGCGGATTCGCAGAACAGCAGCGCTGCAGCCGAAATCAGGGAAAGGGGGAGCGCATGTCGGACAAGATCCTATGATGCAGAGCCTGTAGAAGCTGGCGGGCCGACGAGTCAGCGGACAGACGAGTCAGCGGACCGATTGTCCGCCTAGCAGCGGGAGCCGACTTCAACCCATCCTTATGAAAGTACTTTCCGCCTTCTCCTTCGTACCGACCGTGCGCTTCACCGCCTCAGCGATCTCCTCTTCGATCGCCTTGCGCGTGTCTGCGTCAAGCGCGTTATAGCCCTTCTCATCTATGCCATGCTTCTTCAGAACAGCATCGCGCGCGCGCTCGGCTGGCGTTTTCGCGGCAGCTTCCTTGAGATCCTCGATCGCGCGGCTCAGATTGGGATCCGACTGAACCTCGCCACTCTGCTTTCCGCCACTGGGGCCGGTATAGCCCGCGGGATACGCGAAGTTCTGCAATCCACTGCCAATCTTGATGGTCATCGAGCTCGCTCCACATTTATCCGTGCCCTGCCTCCAAAGATGCAGGTGCACCGGATCAGAAATCCCCGGAGGTACCTGCGGAAGCCTAGGTTCGTCGGTATCCGGTGGAGATGCTAGCGTTAATCCCCATCCGGGTATTAGGCCCTTATCGGCATCAATCACATGGCATTCACCTACCTAATCGTATGAATTACGCGTCCGTATCTCCGCGCTACCACCGAACAGGAAGGAGTACGGAGAAATGTCCCAGCGTATCGATCACCTCAAGCAGGTTCCCGCCCTTACGCAGAAGCTGATGGATCTGACCTTTGCCACGAAGAAGGGCACCGTGGAGGAAGCTATCCTCGGCCTTGTCGAGATGCGAGCTTCGCAGCTGAACGGTTGCGCCTTCTGTCTCGACATGCACATCAAGCAGGCGAAGATCCACGGCGAACGCGAACTGCGCATCCACCACATCGCGATCTGGCGCGAGTCCACGCTTTTCAGCGATCGGGAGCGCGCCGCACTCGAATGGACCGAGGCGCTCACCAAGCTGTCACCCCATGGCGTACCCGACGAGATCTACAACACCGTCCGCGCGCAGTTCTCCGAGGAGGAGACGGTGTACCTGACCTACATGGTCATGGTGATCAACGCCTGGAACCGCGCATCCATTGCGTTCCAGTCCGTCCCCGGCTCCCAGGACAAGGCGTTCGGCCTCGACAAGGCGAACCTAACCTGACCGGAACCGCCGGACGACAAAGGGGGGATCGTCGCGCGTGCGAACCGCCGGCGATCTCCCGGTCTAGACACGAAGTGGAATACAGATGCCATCCATCCTTCTCGTCACCGCAAGCCCGTACGGGCGCGCCTCGCGTGGCGCCATCCTGGCAATGCAGGCGGTGGAAAACCTCAGGCAGAGGCACCCATCGCTGGACGTCGTCGAAAGAGACCTTTCCGCGCTCGCCGATGCCACCATCCACTCCGTCTATGCCGACGCGATCGTGGGCGGCCATTCACATGACGAAGAGGTGTTTACGCTATCCGAGCAGTTGATCCGGGAACTCGAGGAAGCCGCCTTCGTCGTCGTCGCGACACCCATGCACAACTACACCGTCCCGGCATCGTTGAAGATGTGGATCGACTTCGTGCTCCGCTATGGACGGACGTTCGCCACCGTCGACGGCATCAAGAAGGGCTTTCTGTCAGACCGCCCGACACTGGTGGTGGTGACCGCCGGGGGCATCGTTTCGGGAACGGGCAAGTTTCAGCCCGATCATCTTACCGGGTATCTTCGCGATGTCCTTGCGACGATCGGCATCGACGATCTTAAATTCATCTATCTTGACGGTCTCGCCAGCCCGGTGCGGGCAGAGGAGGTCGCCATCGAAGGGGGCGATGCCATCGCTCGCGACGCGGTGTTCGGACGCGACGAGACAACCCATTCACATGCATGATGGAGATCGCCCGTTTCGCATCGCCGCGAAGTTCGTCTCCATCCCTATACTCATGGATGATCACCGCTGGCACCTGGTCTGATGGCCCCCAACACCAGCGAAGGCCATTCTGAGCATGCTCGAAACACCCCCATTTCGAGCGTTCCACGGTGCCATCGCCCTGCGGCACCTGTGGCCAAGGACGGGCCGGCGATTGCGTCCGGCCCGTCCGCAAAGGGTGAAGGAAATGCTCAGGAGCAAACTATGACGAGGATAACGACCCCGTTCGGCTTCGAGACGACAGCCTCGGAGGTCCTCGATGGCGTCGACCTGACAGGCCAGGCCGCGATCATCACAGGTGGCGCAGCGGGTATCGGCTTCGAGACCGCACGGGCGCTCGCATCGGCCGGCGCGTCCGTCACCTTGGCGGTCCGTCGTCCCGATGCCGCGAAGGCGGTGGTCGATGGCCTACGTCATTCTACAGGCAATCCTGCCATCTATGTCGGACATCTGGACGTTGCCGACCTCAATTCGGTTGCCGCCTTCATAGACGGCTGGACCGGACCGCTGCACATGCTGGTCAACAACGCTGGGATAATGGCGGTACCCGAACTGCAACGCAGCCCGCAAGGCTTCGAGATGCAGTTCGCAACCAACTTCCTCGGCCATTTCGCCCTGACCATCGGCCTCCGCGAAGCGCTGGCCCGTGCAGGAGGCGCGCGCATCGCTTCGCTAAGCTCGAGCGGTCATCAGTTCTGCCCTGTGCTATTCGACGATCTTTCCTTCGACTTCGTCCCCTACTCACCGATAATGGCTTATGGGCAGTCGAAGACCGCAACCGCGTTGCTCGCAGTCGCCATCACGCACCACTGGGCCGACGACGGGATCATGTGCAATACGCTCCATCCAGGGGCAATCGCCACAGGTCTGCAACAGCACACCGGCGGGCTGCAGACACCGCAACCGTTGCGGAAGACGGCGCAGCAAGGAGCCGCCACTTCAGTCCTTGTGGCCGCCTCGCCGCTGCTGAACGGCATAGGAGGGCTGTACTTCGAGGACTGCAACCAGACGCATGTCGTCGTGAAACGGCCGACGGACTTTTCCGGCGGCGTCGCGCCTTATGCATTGGATGCGGACAACGCCGAGCGTCTCTGGACGCTCGCACACGGGCTGATCGATCGAGGCGGGAAGTCATGAGCGGTACGACCGGTCTGGCAATAGAAGCGGTCGATGTGCTCCGCGCTGCAGAACGCATCCGCGGCGTCGCCGTCCGTACCCCTCTTTTGGAATTCACGCCCCTGAACGAGAGAACCGGTCGCAGGACGCTCGTTAAGTTCGAGGGGGCCCAGCATACGGGCTCCTTCAAATTCCGCGGCGCATACAATCGGCTCTCTCAGCTGTCGGATGCACAGCGCGCTGCTGGCGTCGTGGCCTGGTCATCGGGCAACCACGCCCAGGGCGTCGCCGCCGCGGCACGATTGCTCGGGACATCTGCCACGATCGTGATGCCTTCGGATGCGCCAACCGTTAAGGTCGAGAACACGCGCGCATATGGCGCTGAAATCGTTAACTACGATCGGTTCCTTGAATCACGGGAGGAGATAGCGCTGTCTCTCGCGTCTTCGCGCGGAGCCGTTCTAGTCCCCTCGTTCGACGATCCGGACATAATGGCCGGTCAGGGCACCGTTGGCCTCGAGATACTTCAGCAAACCGATGAGCTTGGGGTGGAGATCGGCGATGTGCTCGTGTGCTGCGGCGGCGGAGGGCTTGTCGCCGGCATCGCGACGGCCGTCAAGCATGCCAAGCCATCCGCAAGGATCTACAGCGTAGAGCCGGAAGCCTTCGACGACACCGCACGATCGCTCACCAGCGGCCGCCGCGAACGCGTCGATCCCGCCGCACGTTCGATCTGCGACGCGTTGCTCGCTCCCAGCCCCGGCGAGCTCACCTTCCCGATCAACCGGCGACTCCTGACCGCGGGACTCCGCGTGAACGACGACCAGGTACTCGCCGCCATGCGCTTCGCCTTCCAGAACCTGAAGCTGGTCGTCGAGCCGGGTGGAGCCGTCGCATTGGCAGCCGCTCTCGGCGGCGCGGTCTCCACGGGGAGCGGAACGATCATAGTCGTCGTTTCGGGGGCGAATGTCGATCCTCACATCTACAGACGGTCGCTCGGCGATCGACCGTAGATCCACACTTTCGCACACTCCAGAGACCACCGCCTGCCCGCGCGCCCTACCCATTCGTATGACCGCTTCTCTCCCTTACGGCGGTCGTTGCCTGCATGCGCCGAAGCTATCCTGTCATGGACCGTCCCGCAGTCCCGCGTGCGCGATTGCGGTCGGTTCCGTCCGGTCGTCTCAATACGCATCGGTCGGCCGCCCATATTGCGCAACCGCCGCGTCCCGCTTCCGAGAGAGCGGGACCTTGAAGGACCGATCCGGGACCCGCCGGCTCGTCATCGCGGCCCGTCTCTCGGGAAGGGGACCACATCCATGACGCCTCCCTTCGGCTCGGACGACCTCAAGTCGCTCCATTCCACTCGTCGCGAGATGCTGGGTGGAATAGCTGCAGCCGGAATCATCAGCTCGACACAGATCGCGGCCGCTGCGCCGCATGCAAACTCGAAAGCGAAAGACATGACGATGGATAACTTCACGACCAAAGACGGCACCCGCATCTTCTACAAGGATTGGGGGCCGAAGAACCTCCAGCCGATCGTCTTCCATCACGGATGGCCGCTCAGCTCCGACGACTGGGATGCGCAGATGATCTTCTTCCGCGAGAATGGCTTCCGCGTCGTCGCACATGATCGGCGCGGCCACGGGCGCTCGACGCAGACGGACGCCGGAAACGACATGGATACCTATGCGCAGGACGTCGTCGAACTCGCGGCGCATCTCGAACTGCACCACGCAGTGCATATCGGCCATTCGACCGGCGGAGGAGAAGTCGCTCGCTACGTTGCCAGGGCGCAATCCGGTCGCGTCGCCAAAGCGGTCCTGGTTGGCGCAGTCCCGCCGGTGATGGTCAAGTCGGACAGCAATCCTGGCGGCCTGCCACTCTCGGTGTTCGACGGCTTCCGTTCCGCGCTCGCTGCAAACCGCGCCCAGTTCTACATCGATATACCCTCAGGCCCATTCTATGGGTTCAACCGGCCGGGCATCACGGCGATCCAAGGCACGATCGACAACTGGTGGCGCCAAGGCATGATGGGAGGTGCAAAGGCGCACTACGACTGCATCAAGGCATTCTCCGAAACGGACTTCACCGAGGACCTGAAGAAGATCGACGTGCCGGTACTCCTGATGCACGGCGACGACGATCAGATCGTGCCGATCGCGGACTCCGCGGAGCTCGGGATCAAGTTGCTGAAAAAGGGCGAGCTCAAAGTGTACAAGGGCTATCCGCATGGGATGCTGACCGTCCACGCCGACGCACTCAACCCAGATCTGCTCGCCTTCATTCGGAAATAGGCCGAGCGATCGGCGGTCGGGCCCTCCGCGGTCCGGCCGCCCTCACTCCGTCCGGCCAGCACTCCATCGCTTCACGGGCGACATGCGCCACGCGCGCCCGGCTCAACCCGCCCATGGTTCGCCAATTGGCGCCTCATAGCTAATCCCGATGGGTGTCGCCATGGCGGGCGCATTCACATGTCGCCGCCCGGTCTGCCAACCCGGCTCTCCCACCTCTACATACGTTTGATCATTCCTCTCATTCCAGCATGAATGACATGGCATTGTGGCCGATAATAACATCGAGCGACCTGAGCTACCTAGGGTGCGTCTAGCGACGCTCTCGAACGATAGGGAACAGAGCCAAGGCCGGAGCCAGCCGATCGCAATGAGGCGATCGGTCTACGGTGGCACTCTCCCTGCTGATCACAAGTGCGTCACGCCTGACGAAAGATCGCCGACCAACGCAGCGAGCCGCGGCGGCATGAACGAAAGGTAAGTGCTATGAAATCTCTGATCACCTTCGCCCCGCTCGCCATCGTCGCAGCGATCGCCGCTGCCGCGCCAGCTGCCGCACAGGACGCGTTCCAAGGCCCTTATGCGGGCATCGAAGCTGGCTGGAACAAGAACAAGGTCGGCGACGCCGATACCGACATCGGCCGCACAAACGTGGGTCGCTCTCAGGATTCGGCAACAGCAGGCATCTTCGCGGGCTACAATCACAAGGTCGCCGATCGGATAGTCCTGTCGGCCGAGGCTGGCTTCAGTATGGGCTTCGACGATGCCGTCGCGCGCTCGGGAGGCGGCACGCTCGCCAGCATCGATCCCGAACGCAGCTTCGACCTCGGCGTTCGCGCCGGCTACCTCGTCGATGACAAGACCCTCCTGTACGTCCGCGGCGGCTACGAGAACCTGCGCAGCTCGGTCCGCATCATCGATGCTGCAGGATCGCGATACAACAAGGACACCTTCGATGGCTGGTCGGTGGGCGGCGGCGTGGAACGCATGCTCACTCAAAAGGTCTCCGCCCGTCTCGAATATCGTTACAGCGATCTCGGCGGCAGCGACACGAAGTTCCAGCGTCATCAGGCTCTGGTCGGCGTCGCCTACCATTTCTGACCCCATCTCTGGAAACGCCCCGGCCGACACTACGGTCGGGGACGATCCTTCGCAGCAGGAGGCAGGCCATGGGCTACGCCTATTCCAAAATAGCTGAATACGATGTCATCGAAACAGGCTCGTCGCACACCTCATCAATCGGAAAGAGCAGCGCCGAAAGCCTTTCGAAGCTCGAACGCTCCGTGATCCAACTTTCGATGCAGGACACTCCAAGGTCGATCCAGACACCCTCCAAGTGGGGCGCTCGACTGGCCAACCTGCTTGGAAGGGAGCAGCCGAACCACCTGGCGAGCGAGCCACTGGAGGAACTACGTCGTTTCGCCATAATGACCAGGGTCCGCGGTGAGGCCGACGCGGCGATGCTCCACCGCCTTGCGGACGCAGGCTACTCCGCCGGGCAAACTGAGCTCGCTATCGATCTCGTGCTTCGTCACTCTGCGCAATCGAACAAGGAGCGGACCCAGACCACCGGATGGTTGCTGATACTGGTGGTGGCGGTATTCGTCTTCCTCGCGATGCAGGCCACGCTCGAGGAGACGATGGTGAGCATCATAGTCGCCAGTCTGGCGTTCGCCACCCTGGCCTCGCTTGTCGCTCCTCGCGAGCAACAGCCCCGCTAAGTCGCAAGCCGCTGTATGAGATGGTGTGCGACCGTCTCATAACCGCAGCGATGATACACCCGCTGAGCGGCGACATTGGTCACGGCGGTGTCCAGTGCGAGAAATTCCCGCTGGTCCGTCACGCCGATCTCCCGGACTGCGTCCAGAAGCCTCTCTGCATGCCCCTGCTTGCGCGCATTCGCCGAGACGACGAGGTCGTCGATATAGAGGAACCTGCCGAAGACGAGGTTTTCCTGCATCCTGAAGCCCGCCAGCGCCACCACTTCGCGACCGCTTTCAAGACTTAGCAAACGATAGCCTTGCTCCATTTGCCTTTGAATCCTCTCAACAACCTCCGTGTCGTTCGGCGGCAGATGCGGTCGGAGTTCGCGCATGACGGGTATGCACGCCGTCAGATCATCGCCGACCGTCAATTCCCTGATCTTCATCGGAAACTCTTCCTCGCCCTCTCTCATCGCATCACCTCGCTCCCTGCATTGTCACCGCAAGACCGAGCCGTCGATCATCGCGAGCGCCTGGCGCCTTCTCCCACCTTAATCACGCCATCGCACATGCTCGACCAGACCTAGGGCACCTACAGCTCATGCGAAGGTATAGCTGTAAGCCGGCTAGACCATCGTATGGACGAAACCGCGCCGGATCCGTGGCAGGCCTTTGGAAGACGAAGATCCCATCCAGATCGGCTGCCGGTGTCCACCATCTGCGGTCGCTCTTCCAGCCGCGGAGCAGATCACATGGCGCAAGCCCAAGTAACAGCCACTGGTCAAAGGCGGCATGGGAGGTTCGGCGGAGCTCTCATTGGATCGGCCACAGCCCCCGCAGCAGCGGCACTATTCTATCCCCTCTTCGTCGATGGCTTCCATCTGGCGGTGGGACTGCCCGGGACGGAGGAGACCTTCACCCGGATCGTGCTCGCCACGTTCATGATGCTTCTGATGTTCGCGGTTCCGACCTACGGCTTCCTATGCGTAATGAATGGGTCACGGTTTCCGATCGTGGCTCAGGCTTTCGAAACCCGTGCCAGACGCCTCGCATACATTACGGTGGCCTCCCCCACCCTGTATTGCTTCATCGGCGTGTGGAACATCCTTCTGTCGAGCCCGCTTCCCGACGAAGTACTGTGGGCAGTCATCTGGTGTGCCGCCATTCTCTACACGGCATTCGCTCCGCTCGAAGCAGGCGCGCCACAGTGGAAGGCGCCGTCTTCGGGGCTGCGCGTCATTCACGGCGTCACCGCGCTCATTCTGATATTTTTCCTGGCGTTTCATCTCACCAACCACCTTTTCGCCTGGAAAGGCGAATTTGCCCACTCCGCCGTCATGGAGGCAGGACGCAGGGTGTATCGGTCTCCGGTCGTGGAACCCGTCCTGATCGCAGCCATGTTGTTCCAGGTCTGCACAGGGCTAATGCTGGCATGGCGTTGGAGCGCGCGGAGAATGGATTTCCACAAGACCTTCCAGGTCGCATCCGGGATGTACCTCGCGATCTACATCCTTGGCCACATGAACGCCGTCTTCACTCTAGCGCGATGGACCTTCGGTATACCAACTGGCTGGGACTTTGCGACAGGCGCGCCGAACGGCCTGATACACGACCCGTGGAGCGCGCGCCTCATCCCCCACTACGCTCTGGCGATCCTGCTGGTGATTGGCCACATCTTCTCCGGACTCCGCGTCGTGATGATCGCGCATGGAACCGCCGAGCACAGTGCGAACAAGGTCTGGATGGCGGGAATCATGTTCGCTTCATCCCTGGCGATCGCCATCATGCTGGCCATGTGCGGCATGCGGCTATGAGCGCGTCGCCCTCGCCTCGCCTTCGAACATCGATACCTAGACCATGAGATGGCAGTTGCGGAACCTGCGTGTGATATCCAGCACCCGCATAGGGCCATACACGGTGTAGGCGTTCCGATCGCCCCATCCTCTCCAGGGTACGAAACGTGGCACAATGTGTCTCTGGAACGGGTCGGCAAATATCCCATCTGCGGCAGCCGGCCCGTTCCCTTTACCTAATGACCGACCATGATCCGCTTCGAGGCTCCGGCTCTGCAGGACGTCAGAGCGCCGCTGATCGGGGGCTCGCCCTGCGTCACGGTGCTCATCCGCTCACAGTTCTCGGGTTCGAATTCACATCCTCGGTCATGGATATCTCCTGACATGGCGCCTGCTCCGATGTCGGAATTGTCAGACCGGAAATTCGGCGAGCCTTGACCCCCTGGACGGATTGAAGCCAAGTTGGGACTGACTGGGATGACGCACGACAACCGCTCCATTGGGCACCGCAAAGCGGCAACCCGGTACTTTCTCGCCGGGTTCGCGCCCGGGCTCAATGACAGCCTGCAGATTGGCGCACGCGCGTGTCGCCCAGACATACCGCTTACTGGAACGCCATCGATCCGGTGTCCATGAACCGCTGGTGCCACGACAATGCGTCGCGAGGCAGCATGGGGGACTGCAATCCGTAAGAACCTGCCATTGCCCGCTCCAGATAGTCGGCCAGGAAGGGCCTGTATGACGGGTGGGCGCAGTTGGAGATGATCACCTTGGCACGCTCCCTGGGGCTTAGGCCTCGGAGATCCGCCAAGCCCTGTTCCGTTACAATCACATGCACGTCCTGGGATATGTGATCGACATGACTGACCTGCGGCACGATCGCGGAAATCTTCCCGCCCTTCGCAGTCGATGGAGTGGTGAAGATCGAGACATAGGCGTTTCGAGCGAAGTCGCCTGATCCTCCGATGCCATTCTGGATTCGCGAGCCCATGACATGGGTCGAGTTCACGGCACCGTAGATGTCGGCCTCTATTAGGCCGTTCATCGCAATGCATCCCAGACGGCGTATGATCTCGGGGTGGTTGCTGATCTCCTGAGGCCTTAGTACCAGCTTCGACCTGTACGCCAACATGTTGGCATTGATCCGCGCTGCTGCCTCCGGGCTGAGCGAGAAGGCCGTCGCTGACGCCATGCGCAGCTTTCCTGCGTCGAGCAGGTCGAGCATACCATCCTGCACCACCTCGGTGTAGGCGGTCATGTCATTGAAGGGACAGTGGATGAGACCGGACAGGACCGCATTGGCGACGTTGCCCACTCCGGATTGAATGGGAAGAAGTGACGACGGAAGGCGTCCGCGCGCCACCTCGTGGCGGAGGAATTCAAGCAGGTGACCGGCGATCGCAGTCGCCTCGGCGCCCGGCGCAGCAAAGGCCAGGTTTCGATCAGGGGCATCCGTCTCCACAACGGCGACGACCTTGTCCGTGTCGCAACGAAGGTAAGGGGTTCCGATGCGGTCATCGGGATGGACGAGCGGGATTGGAACCCTATGTGGAGGGAGCGCGGTGCCGTAGTAGATGTCGTGCATCCCCTCCAGCGCAGCATTCTGCCAGCGGTTGACCTCGAGTATCACCTTCTTCGCACGGTCCAGCCACGTCTTGTTGTTGCCAACCGAGGAAGAGGGAACAAGGCTCCCGTCCGCCCGGATTCCAGCCACTTCGACAACGGCCACATCCAGTTCGCCCAGAAAGCCCTGCCACGCCATCGGCGCCACCTGGCTAAGGTGCATATCGAAGTAATTCATGCTTCCACGGTTTATCCGGTCGCGTGCGATCGGGTCGGAATTGTAAGGCAGCCGGAGTTCGATCCCGTCAGCCTCGGCCAGCGCCCCATCGAGCTCAGGCCCCGTGGAAGCGCCGGTCCATACCTTGATCTTGAAATCCCGGCCAGCCGCATGCTCGCGCCCGATGCGCCCCGCGAGCGCGAGCGGTACCGCCTTGGGATAGCCCGACCCGGTGAAGCCGCTCATGCCGACCGTATCCCCAGCCACTATCAATTCGGCAGCCTGCTCCGCCGGCATGATCCGGTCGCGGAGGCCCGGATGTGAAATGCGCGTATTTCTAGACATGGGACATACCTCTCACTCCATTCCAGCGAGCGAATAGGGATGGAGTAGGGACCAGCCAATAAACCGTTAGGCTAGGTGATCAGGATCGACAGCGTCAGCTGGGCCATGAAGCCAGGCTGGCAACCGACCCGACAGGCCCGTAGCGTGGCCTGAGCCTGCGAGCCCGCAATCACATGTCTAGCGGCCCCCCAGTCCAACGTACTCCCGTTGGATGGTGCCGCTGTAGAGCTGCCGCGGCCGTCCGATCTTCTGGTCTTCGTCTGTGATCATCTCATTCCATTGCGCCACCCATCCCACGGTCCGAGCCAGCGCGAACAGCGCTGTGAACATCGAAGTCGGGAAGCCGATGGCGGAGAGGACGATACCGGAATAGAAATCCACGTTCGGGAAGAGCTTCTTCTCGATGAAATATGGGTCACTCAAGGCAAGCTCTTCAGGCCGTAGCGCGGTCTCGAAAACCGGATCGTCAACATTGAGGCTGTCGAACACCTCACGAACGGTCTTCTGCATGACAGCCGCCCTGGGATCGTAGTTCTTGTAGACCCGGTGGCCGAAGCCCATGAGCCGGAACGGATCGTTCTTGTCCTTGGCGCGCGCGATGTAGTGTGGGATCCGATCGGGCGTCCCGATCTCGCGCAGCATGTTGAGGGCAGCCTCGTTCGCTCCCCCGTGGGCCGGACCCCACAGGCAGGCGATGCCGGCGGCGATGCAGGCGAATGGGTTGGCGCCGGAGGATCCGGCCAGACGCACGGTCGAGGTCGATGCGTTCTGCTCATGGTCGGCGTGTAGGATGAAGATGCGGTCCATCGCCCGTTCCACAACGGGGTTCACCTCATAGGGCTCCGCCGGCACCCCGAAAGTCATCCTGAGGAAGTTTGCCGCGTAGGAAAGCGAGTTGTCGGGATATAGGAAGGGCTGGCCTATGCTATACCTGTAAGCCATCGCGGCGATCGTCGGCATCTTCGCAATAAGGCGGTGGCTGGCGACGAAGCGCTGTGTCGCATCATGCACGTTCGTCGAGTCAGGATAGAAGGCGGACAGAGCACCCACGATCCCGCACATCAGCGCCATGGGATGGGCATCCCGCCGGAAGCCGCGATAGAAGCTGGAGAGCTGCTCGTGCACCATCGTATGAGATGTGATCGTGGTAACGAACGAAGCGAGTTCATGGGCGTTGGGCAGTTCGCCATTCAGAAGAAGATAGGCGACTTCCATGAAGCTCGAGCGCTCCGCGAGTTGGCCGACGGCATATCCACGATGCAGAAGGATCCCCTCATCGCCATCTATGAAGGTCACGGATGATCTGCAGGATGCCGTTGAAGTGAAGCCGGGATCATAGGTGAATGCCCCCGTCTGGCCGTAGAACTTGCGGATATCCACGACTTCCGGGCCGAGAGATCCGGCAAGGACGGGATATCCGTACTCGCCTCCGGCAAGGGTGATCTTAGCGGCCTCAGTCATCAACATGCTCCGGAATTAAAAAATCCGCATCATCGTCGCGCAGAGCATGACCTCCAGCCACTATACGGAGGTCGACGGCGGTTCATGCTCTTGGCCGACCTGCCGCCCTCTCCTCTCGCGCCCGACGGGCGCTGCAGGCCATGACGCGTTGACCTCAACGTTCGGTTGGGCAAGCACATCCTCGGTATGCCCGTCCCACGCCGATGTCCTGATGTTCTCGCACGGCCACGCATGCTCTCCTCCGTCGTCGATCCGCATTGCGAGGCGAAGGAGGAAAAGGATGCTCGACCTGGCCACCATGAGCGACGGCCTCACCGTCCACCACACGCAGGTCTGCGTGATCGGAACGGGACTGGCCGGTATCACCGCAGCGCGACGCCTGCTCTCGGCCGGCTGCGAGGTCACAATTCTCGAGAGCGGCGGCACCGATCACGAGGACGCGATTGCGGATCTCAACGATGGGGCCTCGAGCGGGCGGGAGTACTATCCGCTGCGCGACGCGCGGCTGCGCTTCTTCGGCGGAACGACAGCGATCTGGGGAAGAAGATGCGCTGAACTCTCCCCGATCGATCTCGAGGAGAGGTCGTGGGTGCCGCATTCCGGATGGCCCATCGCTTGGAGCGACCTTGCACGCTACTATGAGCAGGCCCGGGTGCAGCTGGACCTCTCGCCATGGACACCGATTAGCGCCGATCTCAGCGAAGCCGGCATATCCGTCCCGAAGTTTGATCCAGCACGGCTGGAAATGCCCTTATGGTCCTTCGATCCCTGGCAGGATCGCTTCGCCTTCCGAAACTGCCGCGACGTGACGGACCATCCTCGCTGCAGGGTGATCACTCACGCGACCGTGACCGAGATCATCCCTCATTCGCACGGACGAGCGATCGACTGCGTCGTAGCCAAGTCCCTTACCGGTCGCCAACTCATGGTTCGACCTCGCGTCGTCGTCCTGGCGACCGGCGGCATCGAAAACGCCCGCATACTCCTGGCGTCCCGGTCGCTCAGCGAGGATGGCGTCGGAAACGGGCATGGTCTGGTCGGTCGCTTCTTCATGGAACACCCCCATGCGCGAGGCGGAAACATCTCCAGCGATAGGGCTTGGTCGCTCCTGCGGCTTTTCGGGAAGCGCCACAAACTGGATGGCCAGGAACTGGCCGCCCTAATCACAGCCAGTCGGCAGATCCAGCGGAGGCATGGCATCCTCAACACCTCCCTGACCATCGCGGCGCGACAGCCCGAACTCGATGGGCAGTTCCTCGGCATGCGGGCCTACAGCCACGCGAAGCACAAGCTGGCGCCCACCAGAGCCAACCGATTGATGTGGCTGAGGACCAAGGAGGCGGCAACCGCGCTGCAGCGTTTCACCGATCCAATGCGGCCGTGGCTTCTCCACAAGCTAGGCAAGCTGGAATTGGCGCTGTCGATACGAGCGGAGCAGGCTCCGAATTCAGACAGCCGGATCACGCTCGCCCCCGAGGCTGACGCCCTGGGCGTACCGCGGGTGCACCTAGACTGGCGCCTAAGCGAAATCGACAAGAGGAGCGTCGCCGTGCTGGTCCAGACCTTAGCGCAGGAATTCGAACGTCTGGGCATGGGCAGGGTATCCGCTGCTGCCTGGCTCGATGACGAAAGCGTCGAATGGCGCAACGACCCGCGCGTGTCGGCTCATCCGATCGGGGGGTATCACCACATGGGTACGACGAGAATGTCCCATACGCCCCGCACCGGTGTCGTCGACGCCCAGGGACGAGTACATGGCATCGGCAACCTCTACGTGGTCGGTTCCTCGGTCTTCCCGACCTCCGGCTGGGCCAACCCCTCGCTCACGATCGCCGCCCTCACACTGCGCACCGCCGACTACATCGCGGAGGCGCACGGTGCGGTAAGCCTGCATCCTGACAGCATGTCAGGATGCGTAGAGCGTGATCACCGGCTGAACTATCCGAGCAGATCGATCGAAGCCGCGGAATGATGTCTGGCCACGTTGTGAAACATGTCTCGCATATCGTTTATCCTGGCTATCTGCGCACCTTTAGGTAATTCAAAAACTGAAGGGGGGCAGACACCAAGTTGATCGACGATCTGGAGTCTCACATGCCTCCATGACCCTTCAGGCCGCTGCTCAACCGCCCGCGACAGGCAGACTGCAGGTGAACATCGCACCACCGCCCTCGCGGTTGGATGCGCTGATGTTCCCGTTGTGGGAACGCATGATGCTGCTGCAGATGGTGAGACCCATCCCCATACCCTCCGGCTTTGTGGAGAAGAAGCCGTCGAAAAGGCTGTCCAGATGCTCTTCCGCAATTCCGGGCCCGGTGTCGGCCACCACCAACGAGACCCGATCCGGTGCATCCATTCTCGTGGACACCGCAATATGTCTTGGGCCGCCGGAAGTGCGATAGTCGATCGCGTGCATCGCGTTGACCAGCAGATTGACGATGACCTGCTGCAGCTGGATGCGATCGCCATCGATGTCGTGGATGTCAGGGTCGAGGTCGGCTCTTATCGCCACCCTTCTCTCGATGCTCTCGTGATGAACGAAGCGCAGTGCAACGTCGACGATCTCATTGAGTTTGAGCCTCGTCCGGACAGGCACCCGCTTCGAAGCCATCCCCTGTATGCGATCGATGATCTCGGTTGCCTGAGTTGCAGCCTCCACCATCCTCTCTATGAGTTGGCGCGCCTTCGGCAGGTTAGGCTCCGACCTTTCAAGCCAGCGCAGGCTCGTGTTTCCGTTCAGCACGATGGCGCCTAGCGGTTGCCGCACCTCGTGCGCGATCGAAGTTGCCAGCTCGCCCAGCGTGGAGACACGTGACGCGTGGGCCAGATCCGCCTGAAGCTGCCGAAGATGCGCCTCCGTCGCGAGCCTGTCGGTAATTTCCAACATCATTATGAATGTGACGTCGAGGCGTTCGGGCGGCCTCGGAAATGTAACGAGGAAAAGCACGTCCACGACGCGACCATCCGTGGTGTTGATCCGCAATTCCTCGACATGGGTCCTACGACCATGGAAGTGGGCGACCATCACGCGAACGGCGGCCTGCGGCGTCGCCTCGAAGATGTGGCGCACCGATCTGGGATAGAAAGCCTCGTCAGTCTCTCCGATCATGGCCAGCGCCGCATCGTTGGCACGCGTGACCATCACCGTGTCACAGGCGAACTCAATCAGCTCGGGATTCTGCAGGAGGTGGGCCTCGATATCCTCCACCCCGTCCGCCTTCAGCTTCTCGAACGCGTCTGCAGGACTGGTCGAGTCTACCTGCCAAAGAGCTATCGGCATGTGCTTGAGCAGGAGGGAAAAGGTCGTAGTCTCCGGACCCGAGACGTGTTCCGCATCGAAGCTCTCTGCGAGCGGTAGAACGGTGGCTTTCGCCTCTGACAGCAGGTTCCTCATCCATCGGCTCCTCCGATTGGTGGTCGTGCTGACCAAATTGCCCGTCGTAATCGCCCGATAGATCCCACTTCGCGCGATCCCCAGGAATGCGGGCAAGACAGCGTTTCGCCTGAGAATGGTTGAACAATCCTACGACCGAGCCTCGACACTGTAGCTCGCCTTGGGACAATTTGGTTGCGCTTGGGCAACGATGCAATCCCCGAACGGGTATGGATGCAGCCTTCCGGCAAAAGGTGAGGCGACCTCGACTTTAGGATGATTGTGCCGCCGGCGCCGGTGTTCGAACCTCCCGTCATCGCGCACTGCGGATACAGAGAGGAGCTACCAGATCCATGAACAGCCACCATCCCCAGGTCGCCATCCTCGTCGGCAGCCTACGCGCAGACAGCATCAACCTCAAAGTCGCGAAAAGCATCATGCTCATTGCAGAGGACCGGTTTGACGTTGAGATCGTCCAGATCTCGGATCTGCCACTCTATTCAGAAGATCTCGATGCCACACCGCCCGCAGAATACGAACGCTTTCGCAAGCAGATCGTCGACAAGGACGGTGTCATCTTCTGCACGCCGGAATATAATCGCGGCGTCCCCGGCGCCCTCAAGAACGCGATCGACGTCGGCTCGCGGCCTTATGGCAAGAGCGTTTGGGGAGGCAAGTCTGCTGCAGTAATTAGCGTCTCACCAAGTCCGATCGGCGGCTTCGGCGCGAACCATCAACTCCGGCAGCTGTGCGTCTTCCTCGACATGCCGACGCTCCAGCAGCCCGAGGCGTACCTCGGGGGGGTTACGGCCGCCAAGTTCGACACAGATGGGATCGTTACTGAAGAGACTTTGAGCGTCTTTCTGGAAAAGATAGTTTCGGCCTATGCCACCTGGCTTTCACGATCGGCCACTTGAGCAGCGGAGTCCATTCAAGTGCGGGTAGACGAGCCGATCTCAATACACATCGGCCTCGGCGCGATAGCCCAAAAGCGCGATCCGTCCTGGCGGATCAGCCAGTCGCGAGCTTGCACATGCCCTTCTCGATGGAAAACGGTTCCCGCTTGAACCGTTCTTGTGATTGAGGCGGGGACGATGCCACCAACGTAGGCCCAGATCTATACCTCGGGATTATCGATGCCTGTCGCCGTTCAACCTAGTCCAACGGTTCCAGGATTTCGGTGAAAAGGGGACGACATGAAGAGCAAGGGCCTTACGTCTGCGGCGGGTGCACCGGTGGGCGACAATCTCAACATCATGACTGCCGGCCCACGTGGACCCGCCCTGCTCCAGGACGTCTGGCTCATTGAGAAGCTAGCGCACTTTGATCGCGAGGTGATTCCCGAACGCCGCATGCACGCAAAGGGCTGGGGCGCATTCGGAACATTCACGGTAACCCACGACGTCACCCGCTACACCAAGGCTCGGATCTTTGCGGAAGTAGGCAAGCAGACCCCCCTCTTCATGCGCTTCTCGACCGTTGCAGGCGAGCGCGGTGCCGCCGACGCCGAACGCGACATTCGCGGTTTCGCCGTGAAGTTCTACACCGAAGAGGGCAACTGGGACGTTGTCGGCAACAACACCCCGGTGTTCTTCTTCCGGGATCCGCTCCGCTTTCCGGACCTCAACCATGTCGTGAAGCGCGATCCTCGCACCGGGCTGAGGAGCGCCCAGAACAACTGGGATTTCTGGTCGCTTCTCCCCGAAGCGCTCCATCAGGTCACCATCGTCATGTCGGATCGCGGCATCCCGCGCAGCCTTCGCAACATGCACGGCTTCGGGTCGCACACCTACAGCCTGATCGAAGCCGACAACCGCCGCGTGTGGGTCAAACTTCATTTCCGCTGCCAACAGGGGATCGAGAATCTCACCGACGCCGAATCTCAAGCGGTGATCGCCCAGGATCGCGAGAGCCATGGGCGCGATCTCCTCGACGCGATCGACCGCGGCGATTTCCCCCGCTGGCAGCTCTGCTTCCAGGTGATGACCGAGGAGCAGGCCAGGAACCACCGGCACAACCCCTTCGACCTGACCAAGGTCTGGCCGAAAGGCGAGTATCCACTGATCCCGGTGGGAATGATGGAGCTGAACCAGACGCCTGAGAACTTCTTCGCGCAGGTCGAGCAGGCGTCGTTCACTCCAGCCAACATCGTTCCAGGCGTCGGCTTCTCACCAGACAAGATGCTGCAGGCCCGCCTGTTCTCTTACGGAGACGCCGCGCGCTACCGTCTTGGCGTCAACCACCACTCAATCCCGGTCAATGCGCCCCGTTGCCCCTTCCACAGCTACCATAGGGACGGACAGATGCGCGTCGATGGCAACCTCGGTGGAACCGCCCCATACTATCCGAACAGTGTCGGGGAGTGGGCCGACCATCCTGAGATAAAGGAGAAGCCGCTCGCGATCGGCGACCTCGCCGACCATTGGGACCATCGCGTGGATGAGGACCATTTCGAGCAGCCCGGCATCCTGTTCCGCAAGATGAGCCATGCGCAGCAGGAAGCGCTATTCGGCAATACGGCGCGCGCCATCAAAGGAGCGAGCAGGGAGATCCAGCGCCGCCACATCGCCAACTGCGCAAACGCGGATCCCGACTATGGCGCTGGGGTCGCAAGGGCCCTCGGCATCGATCCGTTCGGCGACGACTGAATTCCAGATGTCTGACCTCGCACCGAACGCCCGCCGTCAAGACCGCGCCGCAGGCATCGTGACGGCCTGGAAAGGCTGCACGATGCGCGCCGTCCCCTCGCCTCCGAACGGCGCGGCGACCGGTCGTCACGTATGGAGATCCACCCTTACCTACTGCCTCACCGTCACCTGATGACAGAAACGGCATCGGTGTCGGGCAAACAAAGTTTGCTGAGCGCCTGTATCCCAGGTGACGAATGCCACTAAGGCTATGCAGTGAAACCGGCGACAGCCATGTTGCGAGAGGGTCAGGATAAGGCTTTCGCCAGCGGATGACTGCTCACAGCGTCCAAGGGCTGAACAGCGCGCACGAACTCTCGTCTGCTCTACCTTCGCGTCTAGCCGCACTCCCGGAAAGACCGGTCGGACCTCGCCCTTCGCATGATTCTCGGGAACGCGAAACTTGCGCACCCTCACCGTTCCACAGCAGAGGAATGGAGGATTGAATGGAACTCATCCCGACACGCCAGCAAGACGATCTTGCCACCGGCGTGCTGATGCCGCGATCCGATGTGGCTCTCGGCTTCGATCTGACGGACATGGCGATATTCCGAAGCGATGAGGACGCGGGCTCCGGTTCAGACGGGCAAGGACCTGCAGAGATCATGAAGGGCAACCTCAGTCGCCTCTTCTGCGACCCGGAGCCTGGCGTCCGTGCTCAGACCTTCGACCTGCTCTGGCATAAAAACGCCGTCATCTATCACGCCGACACGGCCCGCGCTGGACGGGCAGCCGTCCTTGAAATCGCCAGCCGTTTCGCCGAACGAATGGATGGACTGAATTGCGCGCCCATGTGGCCGGTTTCCGGACAGAACGATCTCTACATGCTCCGCTGGATCGCCCATCGTGATGGTGCTCCGGTGGCTACCGGATGCCATATCGCCCTTATCTTCAGCGGACGCATCCACTCCTTCTACCTGATCGACGACTGAACCGTCTGGGTCGCGCGAGGGCAGTGGAGCGATGGCGGAAACCATCGCACTCTTGCTTCAGCACACGGTCGATCGACGAAGGAGGGATAGCCCTACCATATCCTACGTGTCTTCCATTCCACGTTCCAGCAGCGACCGAGCGCTCGCCAGAATTGCCTCCTCCGCTGAGCGAGGCGCCCAGTCGAGCAACCGGATGGCCTTCTCGGACGTGGACTCGCGGACGATGCCGAGCTGGGGTACCATCGCCGCCATCGCGGGAGCTTCCGCAGCTAAACGGATCACCTCCTCATCCGGCATCTCGCGGGTGGGCACCCCGGATGCGCGATCGCCAAGTTGGTGGCGCAGTATCGCCGCGACGTCCTTGAGCCACAGCGCCGGGCCAGCGACGGCGATGAAGCGCTCGCCCTTTGCCTTGGGCGCGAGCATAGCGCGAAGATGAAGGTCCGCCACGTCCCGCACATCGACGACGCCGAAGGAAATGCGCGGAACAGCTGGCAGCGCCCCCTTCAGAAGACCCTGCACCAAACCGATGGATGTCGAGAAGTCGTCGCTCAGCGCAGGTCCGAAGATGCCGGTCGGGTTGATCACAGATAGTTCCAGACCGTTGCCCTCTCGCGCGATGAAGTTCCATGCCGCCTTTTCCGCGTGGAACTTGGACTGCATATAGGCCTGTACCGAGGGCTCGTCCGGATCGGTCCAGTCGTTCTCGTCGAATGGTCCATTTCGCGAAGGGATCCCGTATCCAACGGCAGCGAAGGATGACGTCATGACGACCCGCGACACCCCGGCATCACGCGCGGCCCGAACGACCCTGAGGGCGCCATCGCGCGCCGGCACAATCAGTTCCTGGGGATCCTCGGGTGCGTCAGCCGGAAACGGGGAAGCAACGTGCAGGATGAAATCCATGCCATCCGCGGCTTCCGCCCAGCCGGCATCGTCGAGCAGATCAGCCTGGACGACATCAACCGCCGCTTCCTTGCTTGCGTGTAGCGCAACGAGGTCCCGAACCTCGACGGCGCGTTCGATGGTGCGCACCGTCGTGCGGACGGCATGTCCTGCGTCAAGCAGCTGAAGGATGCAGTGCCCTCCGACAAATCCGGTGCCGCCAGTGACAAGTACCTTGGCCATTTCGATGTGTTCTCCTTTCGGAAAACCATATGAAGCCCACCGGTGTTCTAGATAACCAGCGTTCACCTTGATGCACTAATGCGAAAGTCCGAATTATGAAGCCGCTCAGCCTGCGTGATCTCGAAGCGGTCAGGCTTCTTGGGATGCGTCGCAATTTCCGCGCCGCCGCAGCCGAACTGGGCGTCTCTGCGCCTACGCTCAGCCACATGATCGCGTCGATAGAGAACCGCATCGGCATTCGCCTGTTCAACCGCACGACACGTAGCGTAGCTCCGACGGAAGCAGGGGAAACACTGATCGAGAGGATGGCGCCAGCGCTCGCCTCGATCTCCGAGGCCTTCGATGTGATCGAGGGCCTTAGAAGCGAAGCAGCCGGCCGAATCCGGTTGAATGCCTCCGAGGTCGCCGCGGCGCGGCTCCTTCCAACCGTTGCCGCATTCATGGCGGGATATCCGGGGATTGATGTCGAGATCGTGAGCGACGGACTTCTGAGCGACATCGTGGCTGACGGCTTCGATGCCGGCATTCGACTTGAGGAGGTGGTGCCGCAGGATATGGTCGCGATCGCCCTCAGCCCCGAAGAGCAGATCATAGTTGTTGGATCACCGGCATATTTCGACGACAAACCGGCGCCTGAAAGACCGGAGGATCTCGTTGATCACGACTGCATCGTAGCCCGACTGCCAAGCGGGCGGGTCATGCCGTGGGAGTTTTACGATGGCGCTCGGCCGTTCACCATAGCCGTCAGCGGGCGGCTTCAGGTCGGCTCCGTTGCCATTGCGCTTCAAGCCGCGAAGCTGGGGCTTGGCCTCGCTCACGTGAGCATGTCGGAGGCGCGTGAGGATATCAGTTCGGGAAAGCTCGTGCATGTGCTCGAACTCTTGGACGCCGCCATTTCCCGGACTCCGCCTCTATTATCCCCGACAGCGTCATCACTCTGCTGCCTTCGGGGCCTTCCTGGAATATCTGCGGATGCATTGCACTACAATAAACTCCGGCTCTGCTTTGACCGTCGGGGTCATCGCCCGGAGATAGCGGAGAGTGTATTCTTCGAAACGATGTCCATAGTCGTCACGCACCGGGCCGCCACCACCGATCACATCGTAGAACAGCCCGGAGGTGATCCGCTCCAGGATCAGGTCGGGCAATGGCGATCGCAATTTCCAGCCGCGTCGGCCGCTACGAACACAGGGAAATCGACGCAGAACACTCGGCCGGTAAGCCATGGTGTCCCAGCCTTTTCTTTCTTCCTTGGCTCGCCTCTGAAGCTCCCCCAGAGGCGCAGCGAGGATGTTGAGGGCCTTGTCACGCATGTCTGCTGTGACCCCGAGCAGGCCGAAATCGCCGTCGGCACCGAAATTCGGCCTCTGCTTGAACCCGGCGTATAATCCGAACCCGACTATCGTGAGCTCGTTTATTCCGATGCCATACTTACGATGAAAATATTCAGCGCATTCGCCCTGCCCATAGATGAAGATGTTACGATAGAACTGCGGGACGTTCAAATACCCTCGCTGCCAATCGAACTGCCGTCCACTTATCCTGAACAATTCCTTGAATATATTGACACTGTCTTTCTTATCAACAAAGTCCAGATCGTCTATCCGCCGAAGCTGGTTCACCACATTTGCGGCGGTCTCCCATTTGTTACAGGCCAAAGTTCGGTAGATGCTCTTGGGCGAAGCAAGAAGTTCATTCGCCAACGTTTCCAATTCCCAAGGATAGATGGCCAAGGCCGAGCCCATATCTTCGCTATCGGCCCCTTGGGGAACCCCGAAGGGAAATACCGCTGCTCCACCTGCTGGATTGCCTGACTGTAGAGCATTTATTCCCCATAGCATCAGCAAGAAAGACTTATCGTCGGCGCAACCCAGCATTCGCGCGAACTTGTCCCGGACGGCCTGACGTTCATCGTTCTTCATGATCTCATTCTCCAGCAGCCTAGTGTAACATCGTCGCTAGGGCGCTGCTGCACTTAAATCATTGCCAGCTGCCGTCCCGCGTCCGGCGGCGGCGATCCGCTCCGCCACAAATCCTTCGTGCGCTGCACCACCATCCTGCTGGCTGCGAACGGCGGACGGAACTGGAACCCGATCACGTCCTTGATCCCGCCATGCAGCCAGTCGTCATATTCGTGCCGGTCGAGAAGGACCGGCATTCGGTCGTTCGTCGGCGGGATCGCCTCGTTCGCCTCCATCGTCATACCTGCATAGACGGACCCCTCGCCCGGCAGGTTCCGACAAAAGCCCGCCCAGGCCATGATCGGCTCGTTCCTGAGCGAGAACCACGTCCGGGTCTTCGCACCCTCGTCGCCATCGGGGTTGGCGAAGTGTGTCAGCACGATCAGGCAGCGGTAGCGCGGCTCGACGACGATACCCTCCCACATCGGGTTAGTGAGGTCCGCCACTATTCCGACTCGTCCCGGATCCTCACCGCGCTCGCGCATCTCCCTTGTCTGCCGTGGGAACCCCCATGTGACAGACTTCAGGATGCGACGGCCGGCCTTTTCGAAAATGATCAGGCCTGGCAGCCCCTCTCCGGTTTCATCCGGAATGTGGACCTGCGGCACCGGATCGATGCCGAAATGAGCCGCGATCTCCGCGGGACCGGCCATCACCGTGTGCAAGCGGGACATGTGAGGATCCCAATTCTACGAATCGCTCTCGTCCTATCATGGAACATTGCAAGAACAAAATTGCGTTGACTTCAGGCGTGCAAAGGCATGAACAAATAGGGAACGAATCCAAACGAGCCGCGTATCCGAATCCGATGCACCAGTCCGCCGTCCTTGCAGATCTCCGTCAGCGCATCGCGCTGATCGAGGGCGCGTGCGTGCGACATGCGGCCCTGCCGTTTGGCATCCACGCCATTGACCGCCACCTGCCGGCGGGCGGAATATCGACCGGTGCCCTGCACGAGGTGGCGGGCAGCCCGGAACTCGCCGACGACGCGGCGGCGACCGTGTTCCTGGCAGGCATTCTCGCGCGATGTGATGGGCCGGTCTTCTGGTGCCTGCGCTGGCGCGACCTCTTCGCCCCCGCCCTCCATCTCGCCGGACTCGATCCCGATCGTGTGATCTATGTCGAAGCGGGCAGCGACACGAACGTGCTCATCGCCATGGAGGAATGCCTGCGTCATGCGGGCCTCGGCGGCGTGGTCGGCGAGCTGAAGAAGACGACGCTCACCGCATCCCGGCGCCTGCAGCTTGCGGCGGAGCAGTCCGGCGTCCCCGCATTCGTCTTCCGGCGGGCGTCGCCAGTCGAACAAATGGGCGACGGCACGGCTGCGCTGACGCGATGGCGCGTGACGGCGGCGCCCAGCGAGAAACTCGGCATCCCCAGCCTCGGCCGCCCTCGCTGGCGGCTCCAACTCGAACGCGCCCGCGGCGGTGATCCCCAGCTCTGGACGGTGGAGGCCTGCGATGAGACGGGTCGTATCGGTCTTCCTCCCGACGTGGCCCACGGATCGCGTCAGGCGGAAGGCCGGCAGGCAGCCTGAGGGCGCGCCGCTCCCCCTCGTCACAGCGCTTCCCGACCATGGCCGCCGCGTGATCGCCGCCGTGGACGTCGAGGCGCGCCGCCTCGGCATCCTGCCGGGCATGACGGTGACGCGCGCCCGGTCTCTGGCTCCTGACATAGATGTGGTCGACGCGGATCCCGATGGCGATCTGGACGGCCTGCGCCGTCTCGCCCTGTGGGCTGGGAAGCGATACTCGCCCGTCGTCGCCCCGGATCCGCCCGACGGGATCTGGATGGACGTCACCGGCTGTGCCCATCTTTTCGATGGCGAGGTGCCGCTTCTCAAGGACATCATGCGTCGCGTCGCCGGCTCCGGTATGGCATGCCAAGGCGCCATCGCCGACACGGCCGGATGCGCCCATGCGGTCGCCCGCTTCGTGCCGTCCGGCCGGCCCACCATCATCGAGTTGGGCCAGACCCGCAAGGCGATGGCCATCCTTCCCGTTTCCTCGCTCCGGATCGAGCCGGGCGTCGCCGATGAACTTCGCCGCATGGGGTTCGAACGGATCGAACAGCTGATCGCCGCACCGCGTGCGCCACTGGCAAAGCGGTTCGGCCGCCAATTATACAAGCGACTGGACCAGGCGATGGGCCAGATCCCCGAACCGATCGATCCCATCTTCCCGGTCGACATGCCACGCGTCCGACGCGGACTGCTCGAGCCCATCGGCACGGCAGATGCGATCGCGCAGGTGATTGGTGACCTGTCCGCCGACATTGCCGCCGTCATGACGCGAAGCGGCGTTGGCGCACGCAGGCTCGACCTGCATTTCGAGCGAGTCGATGGCCTGCGGCCAGCCGTCCGCGTCGGCACTGCGAAACCAAGCCGCGACATTCTGCACATGAAGAAGCTGCTGGCCCAGAAGATAGAGGCAGTTGATCCCGGCCTCGGCATCGAAGCGATGTCGCTGGTCGCCAGCCTCGTCCAACCGATGGGTGCAGCACAGATCGGCTCTGTCCTCCAGAGCGACCAGCGCGGCCCCGACCTGCCGTCCATCGTCGACACCCTAGCCAACCGCTTCGGTCCACGGTCGCTATACCGGGCGGCACCGCGTGAAGGCGGCATGCCCGAGCGCGAGGTGGGTCTCGTCTCCGCTATGTCCGCACCATCCGCGATCGCGTGGGCCGACGATCTGCCTCGACCTGCCCGAACGATCGAGCCACCTGAGACGGTCGATGTGATGGCGGCGCTGCCCGACAGCCCGCCAGCGATGTTCGTCTGGCGTGGACGGCGCTACCGGATCACCCAGGCCGACGGCCCGGAACGCCTTCATGGCGAGTGGTGGCGCGAGGGTGGCCATGAGGCCGACACCCCGCTCACCGTGCGCGACTATTTCCAGGTCGAGACCGAACGCGGCGGCCGCTACTGGCTGTTCCGGCTCGGCGACGGCGAGAACCCCGCCACCGGATCCATGCGCTGGTTCATCCACGGGGCCTTCGCATGAGGCTTGGGCCTATGCGTCGGCGTGGCGGCCCTCTGCGAATTCCTCGACGAGCTTGGAGCAGAAGGCTGGGAGATCGTCCGGATTGCGGCTGGTGACGAGACCCTCGTCGACCACCACCTCCTGATCCGTCCAGCTGCCTCCGGCGTTCTCGATGTCGGTCTGCAGTGTCGGATACGAAGTCAGCTCACGATCGCCGACCACGTCCGCTTCCACCAGCAGCCACGGACCATGACAGATCGCACCGACTGGCTTCTTCTGCTGGAAGAAAGCGCTGACCAATTCCACTACGTCATCATCGGCGCGCAGCTTGTCGGCTCCGACAGTGCCTCCGGGAATGATCAGGCCGTCGAAGTCGTCTGCGCTGACGTCCGCCACCGTCTTGTCGACCTTGTAGCTGCCGCCGGGATCGAGATCGCCGTTGTTGGTCTTCGCCTCCCCCGCCTCGATGCCGATGACGGTGACCTTCCCGCCGGCCTGTTCGACCGCCTCCTTCGGCTGGACGAATTCGGGCTCCTCCGTCCCGCGCGGCGCGATGAGGATGGCGATGTTCTTGCCGTCGAGCGTCATGTCGTGTCCTTCCATGGAGCGATTGCGCCGATCCGGCGCCCTTTTCGTCCAAGTCCGGACGCCGATGGCGGTTCCACCGGTGGCGGTGGTTGGTTGGTGAATGAGACAGACGGAGCATGCCAGACAATCTGCATCAATCGGCGGGTCAGGAACGAGTGTGACCAGACGCCTGTTATTCGCGCATGGCCAAACTGAAGGTCTTCCGCACCCCCATCGGGTTCCATGACGCCTATGTCGCGGCGCCAAGCCAGAAGGCCGCGCTGCAAGCGTGGGGTTCCGACGCCGACCTGTTCGCACGTGGCATCGCCGAGAAGGTCACAGATCCGAAGCTGATGGAGGCACCGCTCGATAAGCCGGGCGTCGTCATCAAGGTCAGCCGGGGCAGCGCGGGCGACCATTTCGAGACCAAAGAGCCGAAACGCCCGGCAGACCGGACCGGCAGGAAGCGCAAGGCGGTGCTGGAGGAGGAAAAGACGGATTCAAAACCTGCCCCGCCAGCCCCGAAGCCAAAGAAGAAGATCCCGCGACCCAGTCGCGCAAAGCTCGAAGCCGCTGAGCGGGCCGTCGATCAGGCGGCCGCCGACCTGAAGGAAAAGCTCGCCGACATCGACGCGCGGAAGCGTGCTCTCGATGCTGAACGGCGCGCCTTGCAGGCCGATATTGCCAAGCGCGTGACGAAGGTGGAGGCTGCCCGTGACCGGGCACGCAAGGTTTATCAGACCCGGCTGGAGAAGTGGGCGAGCCGTTGATCGTGGAAACGATGGTGCGACCAGGTGTTCATCCTCAAAAGGCAGAGCAGAGTTAGGACCATGGCCGGAGGATGGACGCGCGACGGCGCGGTGCAGGATCAGATCGACGATACGGTGAAGGATGCCGTGGAAATCGCGCGCGGCAGAATGAACGCAGGTGAAGGGCTCACCCACTGCGAGGAATGCGGCGAGGAGATCCCCGCAGCGAGGCGCAAGGCGCTACCCGGTGCCCGGACCTGCGTCCCCTGCCAGTCCGGCCGCGATACCAAGGCATCCGTCTCCCTCTTCAACCGTCGCGGCAGCAAGGACAGCCAGCTGCGCTGATCCGCATGGTCGACGATCGCCATCCCGTTACGCCGGACGGCCGCTACTTCGTCGTGCGGGGACGCCTATGGCGAAAGTCCGATCCGTCACTCCCCGACGGCAAACGCGAAGACCTGGTTAGGGAATTGATGGACGCGCGCAAGGCGATCGGATCGGCCAAACGGGATGGCGACATTGCCGCCGAGCGGACGTCGCGGTCCATCGTCAATCGCGTGAAACGCGAGCTTGGCGAGCGAGGCCCGGTCTGGTGGCAAGACGGCTCGCCTGATTACAACCGCCACATGGCACGCAACACGCCCTATGCCGAATGGTTCGCTCGCCTTTCGACTGATTGACTCCGACGCCGGCGATATGGGAACATAGAGGGAACAAATTTCCCGAGTTCCTGAACCCATGTTTCACCTCTGCGTCGCCCCATGATCGAAGACGATCCTCTCCATGGTGCGCGATACGTCGAGCTTCAGACGACCACGCACTTCTCCTTTCTGCGCGGCGCCTCCAGTCCGGAGGAGCTGTTTTCCGCGGCAGCCGTGCTCGGCTTGCCGGCGCTGGGCGTGACCGATCGCAACAGCTTCGGCGGCGCAGTGCGCGCCTGGGACGCTCAGAAGGTCACCGGCGTGCGAGCCATCATCGGCTGCCGGCTCGATCTGGTCTGCGGCACGTCGCTGCTCGTCTATCCGACGGACCGCGAGGCCTATTCGCGGCTCTGCCGCCTACTCAGCATCGGCAAGGGCAACGCCGGCAAAGGCGCCTGCCATCTCCATTGGTCCGACGTGGCGGAATGGGCGGACGGCATCATCGGCATCCTCGTCCCCGATCGTGCCGACGCCGCTACGGAGGAGGCTCTGGACCAGATGAAGGCCATCTTCGGCGACCGCGCATACATGGCGCTAACCATCCGCCGACGCCCCAAGGACGCCATCCGGCTTCGCGACCTCGCTGCGATGGCGGCGAAGGCCAGGGTGCCCACCGTCGCGACGGGCGACGTGCTGTATCATTCGCCCGACCGGCGGATGCTTCAGGACGTGGTGAGCTGCATCAGGGAAAAATGCACAGTCGACACGCTGGGACGGCGGCGCGAGCGATTCGCCGACCGGCATATGAAGAGCGGAGAGGAGATGGAGCGGCTGTTCCGCCGCTATCTCGGCGACGTCGCGCCGCTGCGGCGGAGCGTTGACATCGCCCGGCGCTGCACCTTCGACCTCGGCCAGCTTACCTACACCTATCCCGACGAGATCGGGGAAAGCGGGCTGACCCCGCAGCAAGAACTGGAGCGGCTGACATGGGAGAAAGCGCCCGCGCGGTATCCCGATGGCCTACCCGACAACGTGCGCCAGCAGCTGGAGCATGAGCTAAAGCTGATCGGCGATCTCGCCTATGCCCCCTATTTCCTCACCGTCCATTCCATCGTCGCCTTCGCCCGGTCAAAGGACATCCTGTGCCAAGGGCGTGGCAGCGCCGCGAACAGCGCGGTGTGCTTCGTCTTGGGCATCACCTCCATCGACCCGGTTAAATCCGAACTGCTGTTCGAGCGCTTCGTGTCGGCCGAGCGGCGGGAGCCGCCCGACATCGACGTGGATTTTGAACACGAGCGGCGGGAGGAGGTGATCCAGTGGATATACGAAACCTATGGGCGTGAGCGATCGGCACTCACCGCCGTCATCACCCGCTTCCGCGCGCGCGGTGCCGTGCGCGAGGTCGGCAAGGCGCTTGGCCTGACCGAGGACGTCGTCGCTGGGCTGGCCAGTCAAGTCTGGGGATGGAGCCGCGAGGGCGTCGAGGCCAGGCACGCGGAGGAGCTGAACCTCGACACCGCCGACCGCCGCCTTGCGCTGACGCTCGAACTGGCCAAGCAGCTGATCAACACGCCGCGCCATACGTCACAGCACCCCGGCGGCTTCGTGCTGACCCTCGGCCGCCTGGACGAATTGGTGCCCATCGAACCGGCCGCCATGGCCAACCGGCAAATCATCGAGTGGGATAAAGATGATATCGACGCGCTTGGCTTCATGAAGGTCGACGTCCTCGGCCTCGGCATGCTCGGCTGCATGCGCCGGGCCTTCGCCCTGCTGGAGGACGACAAGGGCATCGCCATGGATCTGGCGTCGATCCCGCATGACGATCCCGCCACCTTCCGGATGATCCAGAAGGCGGATACCCTCGGCGTCTTCCAGATCGAGAGCCGGGCGCAGATGGCGTCGCTGCCGCTGCACAAGCCGACCCGGTTCTATGATCTGGTGATCCAGGTGGCGATCGTGCGGCCCGGCCCGATACAAGGGGACATGGTCCATCCCTACCGGCGCCGGCGCGCGGGGATCGAACCCGTCACCTATCCGACCGAGGAACTGCGCCGCGTTCTAGAGAAGACGTTGGGGGTGCCGCTGTTTCAGGAACAGGCCATGCGCGTCGCGATCGAGTGCGCCGGCTTCACCGCCAGCGAGGCCGACCTGCTCCGCCGCGCCATGGCCACCTTCAAGCTCACCGGTGGCGTCTCGCATTTCCGCGACAAGCTGATCGATGGCATGATCGGGCGCGGATACGAACGCGACTTCGCGGAGCAGACATTCAAACAGATTGAGGGATTCGGATCATACGGCTTTCCGGAATCTCACGCGGCATCCTTTGCCCTGATCGCCTACGCCTCGTCGTGGATGAAGTGCCATCATCCCGACGTCTTCGCCTGCGCGCTCCTCAACGCCCAGCCGATGGGCTTCTACGCGCCCGCCCAGATCGTGCGCGACGCCCGTGACCACGGCATTGAGGTCCGGCCCATCGATGTGAACCACAGCCGTTGGGACTGCACGCTCGAGCCGACCCACGGACGATGGATGGCCCTGCGCATCGGACTGCGATACGCCCGCGAACTCAGCAACCAGGACGGTGCGGCCATCGTGCTGGCCCGCGGCGACGAGCCATATACCAGCGTCGAGGAAATTCAGCGCCGGGCGGGCGTCAGCGGGCGAGCCCTCGACCGCATCGGCCACGCGCGCGGCTTCGGCTCGCTCAAGCTGTCGCGACGTGCCGGCCTTTGGGAGGTGAAAGGTCTTGGCATCGAGGCGCTGCCGCTATTCGCCGCCGCCGACGAGCGCGCGGGCAAGCTGCGGCCTGAGGCTATCGAGCCGGAGGTGGTGCTGGCCCGGATGGCCGACGGTGAAGAGGTGGTCGAGGACTATCGATCGGTCGGCCTGTCGCTGCGCGCCCATCCGCTGTTCTTCCTTCGGGAGGAACTGACCGCCCGCAAGATGGTGACCTGCGCCGCCCTGAAGGACATCCGTGACGGCCGATGGATCAACCTCGCCGGGCTAGTCCTGCTCCGGCAGAAGCCCGGTTCGGCCAAGGGCACCATGTTCATCACGCTGGAGGACGAGACGGACGTCGCCAACCTCGTCGTCTGGCCGAAGCTGTTCGAGGCGAGCCGCCGCATCGTGCTCGGTGCCCGCATGATGGGCCTGCGCGGTCAGGTCCAGAAGGAAGGCGACGTGATCCACGTCATCGCCCAGCGCCTTGAGGATCTGTCCCCGCTGCTCGATACCGTCGGCCGGCGTGGCGAGGTTGCCGATGTTTATCAGGTGGCACGCGCGGACATCGTGCGCAGCCCAATGGCGCCGGACCCCCGCGATCCCGCGAACCGGGCGATAGGTCCCAGGCCACGCGATATGTTCGATCCGGACCTGCGGCTGGGATCGGGGATCATTCCCGGCCAGCCAACCGAGGGCATCAAGGTCCGGACGCGGGATTTCCGATAGGGCCACGCCCTTCACGACGAAATCGGAAATACAGGCAGCCCGTAAGGTTCGCACCTTTGCGATTTGGAGGTGTCGAGCCTATAAGATCCGCGAAGTGGGGGAAAGCATGATGTTAACTAGAATGGGTCGGCGGTTGGCGAAAATGCCCGATCGACCAGGACATCGTCGCGGACTTTCTGCCGCCCCGAAGTCGCTATCATAAATCGCGGCAAAAACGCCCACGACTTCCAGCGCTCAGGCGCAGGAGTTCCCGCTGACTTCAAGTAATCGTCCATTTGGCTACACAAACTCACTCCCCTACAAGCACTTCGTGCGAGGTGACCTGTCTGTCGTTCACGCTCGGGCTACGGAAATTAAGGAAATGCAATGAACGTCTTCGATCTGGATAAAGAGGTTATCGCAACCTACGAATCCTTTTCTCGTTCGTTCGCGAACATTCGCGCGCCCGACCTGCTCACTCAGGTCTCGAAAATCTATGAGGACGGTGTCTTCTGGCCTGAGCCTCTTCTCGGGATCAACCCCCGCTACCTTTCGGGGCCGAAGGTAACCGATCTGGTTGCGAGCGGAGATCTTGATCCCGCGCTTGCGACCATCTTCGCCAAGGGCGATCCGCGCGAACCCATTCGTCTGTATCGCCACCAGGCACAGGCTGTCGCCAAGGCGAAGACCGGTCAGAGCTATGTCGTGACCAGCGGCACGGGTTCGGGAAAGTCGCTATGCTTCTTCATCCCCATCATCGACGAGATCGTTCGGGGTCGTCGCGCGGGTGCCGCGCGCGGAACGAAGGCCATCATCATCTACCCGATGAACGCGCTCGCCAACAGCCAGTTGGAGGAGCTGCAGAGCTACATCCGCGATTGCGACCTGCCCGACAACCTGAAGCCGACGTTCGCGCGCTTCACTGGTCAGGAGAAGGACGCGCGCCGCCAGCAGATCGTCAACGAAAATCCCGACATCATCCTGACCAACTTCATGATGCTCGAACTGCTCATGACCAGGCAGGACGATAACGATCAGGCCATGATGGCGAACGCGAAGGGTCTTCGCTTCCTCGCTCTGGACGAACTTCACACGTATCGTGGTCGTCAGGGTGCCGATGTCGCGATGCTCGTGCGCCGCGTCCGCCAGCGCCTGACCACCGGGGGCAGCCTTATCTGCATTGGCACGTCCGCGACCATGTCGTCGGCCGATGATGACGGCGAACGCAACCGCGCGGTCGCCGAAGTCGGCAGCCGGCTGTTTGGCGTTCCAGTCAGCGAGCACGACATCATCAACGAAGACTTCGAGCGTGCGACTAATTCGGCTCGCACCGCAGACGGCCTCGGTGCGGAGCTGGCCGGCTTTTTGCAGCAGGATGTTCCGGATCATCTGACCGACCATGATTTGGTCGATAACCCGCTCGCGATCTGGATCGAGACGCGCATTGGACTGGAGGAAGGCCTGAAGTGCCGCCGTCGTCCGCCCATCACAGTGACGGACGCAACCAAGCTGCTAGCCTCGGACACCAAGCTGGATGAGGAACTATGCAGGGACAGGCTCGTCAAGATGCTGGCCGTCATCGGCCTGCCCGAAGACGAGCGTGGCGGCATGGGAGACAAGTCGTTCCTGACCTTCAAGCTGCATCGCTTTATCTCCGGCGCGGGCACGGCATACGCAACCCTGCGCCCAGCGCCAGGGCGCCTTGTGTCCATCACGGGCGACAAATATCATCCGGACGACCCCGAGGCGCGGCTATTCTCGACCTATTTCTGTCGTGAGTGCGGGCAGGAGCATCATCCCGTAACCATGCTCCCGAATGGCGCGGTCGTGCCGCGTGACATCGACGACCTACCCAAGGACGCCGTCGAGGACGACGGCACCAAGCATGGATACATCGTGCCTGTCGTAGGAGACGGCCTCGATTTCTCGGGGGATCCAGAGGACTATCCGGAAGACTGGCTCGATCTCGCATCGCCTTCGCCGCGCCTCAAGTCGACCTACCGCGGCAAGCAGGAGGGTTCGCTTTTGAAGATTGGGCCCGATGGTCAGACCGACGAAGCGGGGATCGAGGCTTGGTTCTTTGCGGGCGCTCATCGCTTCTGCGCCAACTGCAAGAATATCCCGTCGTCGCAGGCGCGAGAGCGCAATAAGCTCGCCAGCCTTTCGGCCGAGGGACGTAGCTCGGCCACGACCCTCATCACCGCCGCATTGCTGTCGGCGATGCATGAAGATGGCTCACTGGGCGAATACCAGCGCAAGCTGCTTGGCTTCACCGACAATCGTCAGGATGCGGCGCTGCAGGCTGGCCACTTCAACGACTTCATCTTCGTCACGCTGCTGCGCGCGGGCCTGCTGAAGGCCGTCACCGACGCCGGCGATCGCGGACTCGAGCATCAGCGCTTCGGGGATGCCGTCCGTTTGGCGCTCGGATTCTCGCGCGACCACAAGGAGCGCCTGGCTGAATGGATGGCCAATCCAGACGCCCGCGGCCTGATCGCGTTCGAGCAGGCGGAGCACGCGGTCACCAAGGTTCTCGCCCATCGCGTGTGGAGTGATCTCCGCCGCGGCTGGCGCTTCACGAACCCGAACCTCGAAGATCTCAAGCTGATCGAGGTCCGTTTCCCCGGCCTCGATGAACTTGCGAAGGATCATGACCTGTTCGCCCGCGATGACTTCCTCACGGAAGCGTCGATCGAGACCCGCAAGGAACTGTTCAAGATCCTGTTCGACGCCATGCGCAAGGGGCTCGCGGTGTCCACCGAGGCCCTTGAGAAGCAGCTGATCAGCCAGGTCGCACAAGAGGCCCAGCAGAGCCTTCGCTTCCCCTGGAACATTAAATCCTCCGAAGCCGACCGCCTGCGGACCGCAGGCGTCTTGATGATCGATGCGCCCAAGCGTGAGACCATCTCGAACGCCGAGAACGATGCCATCACACGCGGTGGCTACATGTCAGCGATCGGCAAGGCGCTGTGCCATTCCCGGCTTTGGGGAGCCAACGGCCCCAAGCGGAAGAACTATGCCGACTTCATCGAGACGCTGATCAAGGCGGCCGAAGCGCACGAAATCCTTCGCAAGGTCCCGATTGGCGGCGGCGACGCCTGGCGGCTGGCTCCGGCCGCACTCCGCCTCCATATCGCACCTCGTTCAGATGGTGATGCGAAGGCCAACGCCTTCTTCCGTGATCTCTACACGTCGGTCGCCACGTCTCTCGGCGACCAGGGCGCGCTCGCCTTCTCGTTCGAAGCCCGCGAACACACCGCACAGGTCGAGAACGATGTCCGGCAGTGGCGCGAAGACCGCTTTCGCTTCGCTGAAGCAGATCGAAAGCGTATCGCCGACAACAAGGAACTGATGAAGGACAAGGAGGAGCCGGACAGCTTCCTTCCGATGATGTTCTGTTCGCCAACGATGGAGCTCGGTGTCGACATCAGCGCGCTGAGCACCGTGTATCTGCGCAATGCGCCCCCGACGCCTGCCAACTACGCACAGCGCGCGGGTCGCGCGGGAAGAAGCGGCCAGGCCGCGCTCGTCGTCACCTACTGTGCCGCGCAGTCGCCGCACGATCAGTATTATTTCAACGACCGCAAGCAGCTTGTCGCAGGTCAAGTGAAGCCTCCCGCCCTCGATCTTGCGAACCGCGACCTCATCGCCAGCCACATCCATGCCGAATGGCTGGCGACCGCTCGAGCGCCGCTCTCCGCATCGATCCCGCAGAACCTCGACATGGACAACACCGATGGCTTCCCGGTCGCGGAAGCTCATCTGCGTGCCTTCGAACAGGCCAAGCAGGACACCCAGCTGCCCCGCGATCTCAAGGCCATCCTTGGGACCGTCACGCCGTATGTGGAAATCGAAGCGTTCCCGGATCTCGCCGATCCGGACACGCTGATCGAGACGGTCATCGCCACCGCCAGCCAAGACTTCGACACGACGTTCGAGCGGTGGCGCGATCTGTATCGTGGGGCGCTACGTGAGCAGGCGGACGCCGACCAAGTCCGCAACAAGACCAATGTCGCGCCGGGTGAGCGCAAGGCCGCAGCCAACCGCTACAAGCTGGCGGCCGACGAACTCGAGATGCTGGTGCACGGCCGTGCGACCAACGGCTCCGACTTCTACACCTACCGCTACCTCGCGACCGAAGGCTTCCTACCCGGATACAACTTCCCGCGCCTGCCGCTCTATGCCTTCATCCCTGCATTGCGTGGCACGGCGGTCCTGCAGCGGCCGCGCTTCCTCGCCATCTCGGAGTTCGGCCCCAACAGCCTCGTCTATCATGAGGGGCGTGCATTCCGTATCACCAAGGCCAAGTTGCCGGCGGGACGGCGCAGTGACGATGGCGGCCTTGCGACCGACACGCTGCTGCTGTGCGGCCAGTGCGGTGCAGCCGAAACCTCCGCGGTCGCCGAGCGCTGTCAGGCGTGTGGCAGTTCGCTGGGTGAAGCCGAGCGCCTCGACTCCGTCTTCCGTATCGAGAACGTCGAGACCTATCCTACGGCCCGCATCACCGCCAACGACGAGGATCGCCAGCGTCGCGGGTTCGAGATCCAGACCGTATTCGCATGGACAGGCGATCCGGGCAGCGTCCAGACCATCAGGCTGGAGCATGACGGCGCATCGCTTGCGATGTTCTCTTTCGGGCGCCGCGCCAAGATCACCCGGCTCAACAAGGGACTCAAGCGCCGCGCCGAGAAGGCGATCTGCGGCTTCGTAATCGATCCTCTCTCGGGCCGCTGGCTGGCCGACAAGAATAATGACGACGGAACGGGAGCCGATCCGGGCAAGTCTCGTCAGCAGCGGATCGTGCCGGTGGTCGAGGATCACAAAAACTCGCTCCTGCTCATGCCCGACCATTCTCTCGGCTTCGAGCTGCACGACATGGCTACGCTCCAGCACTCCCTGGTGCGCGCGATCGAGATCAGCGAGTTGCTGGAAGAAGGCGAGATGCTGGGCGAACCGATGCCCAACCGGGACGATCGCCGTGCCCTGCTGCTCTACGAGGCGACCGAAGGCGGTGCCGGTGTCCTCAGCCGTCTGATGAACACACCCGGACGCTGGCAATCACTGGCGCGCACGGCGCTCGAACTCATGCACTACAAGTTCGACGACAAGGGCGCACTCGTCGACGGCGACAAACCCTGCGTCGAGGCCTGCTATCGGTGCCTCATGTCCTATTTCAACCAGCCGGATCATGAGAATCTGGACAGGACGAATCAGAAGGTCATCGACTTCCTTCTGTCGATGGCAGGTGCCGATACGGTGAAATCCGCTCAATCATCCGCTGCGCCAGCGGGAAGCAACGGACCATGGATCTCCCGCCTCAGCGACTGGGGATTGCCGGCGCCAACGGTGACGACCGTCGATGGCCAGCAGCACGACCTGTATTGGCCGAGCCAACTCCTGCTCGCCGTTCCAGGTGGCGCACCTGCGAGCCTCATAGCGTCGTGCACCGCTCGCGGCATCGACGTGCTTGATCTGCCGACCGACCCGCCGGCAACCATACCTGCCAACCTCGCGCAATACTTCGGGAAGTGACAATGGAAGCAATCGACTACCGGCCGGGAACGCTGGTTACCGCGCGAGGACGTGAATGGGTGGTGCTGCCGTCCCAGATGCCCTCCACGATGCGCCTGCGTCCTTTGTCTGGGGCGGAGGCGGACGCCATCTCGCTGGTCCCCGCGCTGGAGCGTTCGCCGGTTCGAGCATCGAGGTTCGCGCCGCCGCAGGCTGATGCCATCGACAATCAAGATGGCGCCCGTCTGCTCGCCGACGCGTTGCGTCTCGCCATGCGCCGCGGTGCCGGCCCATTCCGGAGTGCTGCCCAGCTCGGCGTCGAGCCGCGCGCCTATCAGCTCGTGCCGCTCCTCATGGCACTCAAGCTCGACGTGAAGCGACTGCTGATCGCCGACGACGTCGGCATCGGCAAGACGATCGAAGCCGGCATGATCGTGCGAGAGATGTTCGATCGCGGCCAGATCGATCGCTTCGCCGTGATCTGCCCGCCTCACCTTGTGTCGCAGTGGCGTGAGGAACTCGCGACCAAGTTCGATCTCGATGCGGTCGAGGTCACTGCCTCGAATGCGCGGTCGCTCGAACGCGGCCTACCGGCATCGCAAAGCCTCTTCGAAGCCTATCCCTATACCATCGTCAGCCTCGATTACATCAAGGCGGATAACCGGCGTGACGAGTTCGCGCGGGCGTGCCCCGCGATGGTCATCGTCGACGAGGCGCACAGCTGCGTCGGCGGCGACCAGGGCAAGAGCAAGCATCAGCGATACGAACTTCTTCAGCGGCTGGCGGCCGACGAAGAGCGACACATGCTGTTCCTGACGGCAACCCCGCATTCGGGCGACGAGGACGCATACGATCGCCTGCTCGGGCTAATCCATCCCGACTTTGCGCTTGGCCCGGAGGGCGGCGATCGAAACGCACGCGAACGCTACGCCTACAGGCTTCAGCAGCACTTCGTGCAGCGTCGCCGTGCCGACGTCGAAGAGGACGAATGGCAGGCTGCGAAGGCGTTCCCCAAGCATTTCGAGGACGAGCGGACTTTCACGCTTACCGGCGACTGGGCGAAATTTCAGGAAGACGTGCTCGATTACTGCGTCGGCCTGGCGGAAAGCGCGGGTGAGAATGCGCAGAAGCGCCGCATGGCGTTCTGGAGCACCCTCGCGCTCATGCGCTGCATCGGCTCGTCGCCAGCGGCCGCACATCAGGCACTGACCAACCGCCTCGCGGGACTCGGCGAGGAAAAGGAGATCCAGGCCGCTGTTTTCGACGAAGAGGACGGGCTGCTCACCGACAGCGACGTCGAGCCCGGCACCGGCGTCGCCGAGGACGAACGTCGCGAACTCGAATCCCTGATCAGCGCGGCCGCGCAGCTCGCCGGCAAGTTCACGCAGGACCCCAAATACAAGTCGCTGGCGACGACGCTCGGCGAGCTGATCGACGAGAGGTCGGCATCTCCCATCGTCTTCTGCCGCTACATCGCCACGGCCAAGGCCGTGGGCGCAGCGCTGGCGAGCAAGTTCAAGGGCCACAAGGTCGAGGTCATCACGGGCGAACTGACCCAGGAGGATCGCCGCGCCCGCATCGAGGCCATGGATCCCGACGAGAAGCGCATCCTCGTCGCCACCGACTGCCTGTCCGAGGGCATCAACCTCCAGGCGCTGTTCGACGCCGTGGTCCATTACGATCTCAGCTGGAACCCGACCCGTCATCAGCAACGTGAGGGGCGCGTCAACCGGTTCGGCCAGCCGTCGGCCTCGGTCTGGACTGTCATGACGTATGGCGGGAACAGCATGATCGACGGCGCAGTGCTCGAGGTCATCACCCGCAAGGCCGAAGCGATCCGCAAGGCGACTGGCGTCACCGTCCCAATTCCGGAGGATTCCACCAGCGTGTCGACAGCGCTGATGCGCGCCATGATGCTGCGTTCCAAGGGCGCGCGCGCGCAAGGCGTGCTCGACCTGTTCGGTTCGACCGAGACGGTAGATCAGCAGTGGCGTGATGCCGAGGAAAATGCCCGGAAGAGCCGCGCTCGCTATGCCCAGGGCACGCTCAAGCCGGCGGAAGTCATTCCCGAATGGAAGGCCATGCGCGCCCTCCAAGGTGGCGAGAAGGAGGTTGAGCGCTTCACCCGTCGCGCACTGCAACGGGTCGGCCAGAACCTCGCCCGGACAGCGACGCCGACGGTCGTCTTCGATCAGCTTCCCGACGCCATGGTCGAGAAGCTGCATGCCCGTAACCTTGCGGGTTCGCGCCGCATCAGCTTCCTCGACGACCCGGCACCCGGCGTCATGCATGTCGGCCGCGTCCATCCGCTCGTCGCCACGCTGGCCGAGAGTCTCGCTGAAGGCGCGCTCGACCCGCTTTCGGTGAAGGAAGGGCGACCGCTTGGCCGGTGCGGGGCATGGATGAGCAAGGACGTCACCCAGATGACGACGATCCTGCTCCTGCGCCTACGCTTCACCATGACGACCAGTCGCCGCGCCAACCGGACGCTGCTGGCCGAGGAGGCTACGGGTCTGGTTTTCGAAGGCGTCGGCACAGAGCCCAACCTTTCCGGGCATGATGCGCTAGCCCTTCTTGAGGCAGAAGCCGCGTCCAACATCGAGGAAGTCGCCATCCGGCGCCGGATCGAGCAGGCGCTGACGCGCCTCGACACCTATGGCGATGCTATCGCCACTTTCGCCCAGCAGCGTGCCGACATCCTCAGCGAGGACCATGAACGCCTGACGCTTGCCGCCCGTGGCGGTGCAACCACTGAAGTGAAAGCCGCGATCCCTGCTGACGTGATCGGGCTCTACGTCCTGATCCCGGAGATGGCATAATGGCTGGCAACAAGCGCGCAGCGGACATCGGCCTTGCCGCGATCACTATCGAAGGCAGCCTGATCGCGCCTGCAGAGGTGCTGCGCATCGCGCACCAGACGCCCGACGATAAGCTGGCCATCGACTATGGCAGCCTGAAGGGCACCGATCTTCGCGAGAAGATCTCGGGGCACTTCAACCTCGGCCGTGCAAGCTGGCGCGGATACGACCAGATCGAGAACCCGACCGTCCAGCAGACTGCCGCCTTCGCACGCTCAATGCTTGCGGAGGTGTTCGGCTTCGACCAGCTCGCCGGCCCCGTCGAGCACGAACATGGCGGTCACCGCTACCGCATCGCCTGGGAGGCCAAGGGCGGTCGCATCCCGATTGTCGTCGCCGCGCCCGACAAGGACGTAGACGCATTTGGCAAGGCTCTGCCTGAGTTCGGCGACGGCTCAGTCGGATCACGATCGAAGCGCAGCCCGACCGTGCTGCTGCAGGACTGGCTGAACGCCGACACTAATTCCCAGTGGGGTCTCGTTTTCGTAGGCGACCGCCTGCGCCTGATGCGGGACAATGCCAGCTTCACCCGCCCGGCCTATATCGAAGCGGACCTCGGCGCGATCTTCCGTGACGAGATGTATGCCGACTTCACTGCACTGTGGCTGCTGATCCACGCTTCGCGCTTCGGTGCCGAAGATGCCGCGCCCTCCGACTGCGCCCTTGAGCACTGGAGGGATGCAGGCGAGCAGGCTGGAACCCAGGTCCGCGCCCATTTGCGTGACAACGTGGAAGATGCACTTCGCATTCTGGCGCAGGGATTCCTCGACGCTGACGAAGGTCTGCGCGTCAAGCTGGATAGCGGCGACCTCTCCATGCAGGACTGGTTCAATCAGATCCTGCGCACCGTCTACCGCCTGATCTTCCTCGCCGTCGCCGAGGACCGCAACCTGCTCCATGCGCCTGAGACCAAGACGGATGTGCGCGGCCTCTATGCCGACAACTATGGGTTCAATCACTGGCGCGATCGCTCGGCACGGCGGCTCGCCTATGATCATCATGTCGACAACTGGGAGACGATCAACATCGTTTTCTCGGCGCTGGAGGATGGCGCCAAGCCGCTAGGCCTGCCGGCCCTCGGCAGCCTGTTCCGCGCGGACCAGACGCCCGATCTTAACACCGCGAAGATTTCGAACCGCGCCTTTCTTGAAGCCGTGTTCCGTCTCGCTTGGTTCGTCGACAAGAGCCAGAACCACCGTGCACGGATCAATTGGCGCGACATGGCCACTGAGGAACTGGGCAGCGTCTATGAGAGCCTGCTCGAACTCGTGCCATTCCGCGAGAATGCCGGGCGCACCTTCGTGTTCGCGGGCGGGCTAGAAACCAAGGGCAATGCCCGCAAGACCAGTGGCAGCTATTACACACCGGACTCACTGGTGCAGACCCTGCTCGACAGCACGCTCAATCCGGTCCTCGATCGGGCGGAGCATGAGGGCGGTGCCGACGCGATCCTCAGGCTGAAGGTGATCGATCCGGCCTGTGGATCGGGACACTTCCTGCTAGGTGCCGCGCGCCGCATGGCGAACCGCGTGGCGCAGGTGCGCAATATCGATGCACCGGACTATCAGGCGGCCATGCGCGACGTGGTGCGCAACTGCATCCATGGTGTCGACCGAAATCCCATGGCGCTCGAACTTGCCAAGGTGGCGCTGTGGATTGAGACGGTGACGCCCGGGAAGCCGCTCGGCTTCCTCGACGCCAACATTGTCTGCGGGGACAGCCTTCTGGGCATCTTCGACCTGAAGGCGATCGAGGAAGGCATCCCCGACGAGGCTTTCATGCAGCTGAGCGGTGATGACAAGAAGGTCGCAGCGGACCTGCGCAAGCAAAACAAGGCTGAGCGCGAGGGTCAGGGTGCCTTCGACTGGAGCAGCGGCGGCGTTGCCGTCATGCCACCCAAGAAAATGGCCGCCGACGTTGGCCATCTTCGCGATCTGCCCGAAGACACCGTCGCCGAAGTGGAGGCTAAGCGCGCCAAGTTCTCGGCCTGGGTGGTCGATCCCAAGCGGACGGCGACCCAGCGCGCGTGCGACCTGCAAGTGGCAGCGTTCCTGATGCCGAAGATCGACAGCGGCGACATTTTTGGACACGCGCCGGTGCCAACCACTGCAACCGTGCGCCAAGTTTTGTCTGGGAAACCGGTGAATATGGAACTCGTCGACGTCGGCGTGTCCGCAGCCAATGGCGCGTCCGCTCTACATTGGCCACTTGCATTCCCGGAGGTGATGATCGGTCGCGGCGGTTTTGATGTTGTGCTGGGTAACCCGCCTTGGGAGGTCATGCAGCTTAGCGAGGAGGAGTATTTCGCCAGCCGCGACCCGGACATCGCGGCGCTGACAGGCGCTCAGCGAAAAACTGCGATCGCAAATCTCGCCAAATCCGATCCAGCGCTGTTCGCAGCCTATGAACTCGATAAACGCGCTTCCGAAAGCGTCAACGAGTTCGCACGCGCAAGTGGACGGTTCGATCTCACGGCTCGGGGCAAGGTCAACACATACGCTTTGTTCGCCGAGCACTTCCTCAATCTTACTCGTAAGGGAGGAAGTGCCGGCGTTATCGTTCCTACCGGTATCGCGACCGACGCCACGACTGCGCCATTCTTCGGTCACCTAGTAAAAACGCAAACACTCGCTGGCCTAACTGATTTCGAAAACAGCGCCCCGTTATTTCCGGGAGTGCACCGCAGCTTCAAATTCTGCTTGCTGAGTGTGCGTTCTGACGTGCAGGCAGCCGACTTCGCGTTCTTCCTCGCTGACCCTTCACAGTTGGAAGATTTGCGTCGCCGTTTCACACTTTCCCCCGAACAGATCGCCCGGATCAATCCCAACACCAAGACAGCTCCAGTTTTCCGATCGCAGCGCGATGCCGAACTGACTGCCGGCATTTATGACCGCGTGCCTGTCTTGATCGAAGAAGGTATTGAAGGCGGCAACCCTTGGGGTGCCGAATTCAGGCAAGGCCTTTTCAATATGACTAGCGATAGCGGCCTATTTCGCAATGAACACCAGATGGTCGATGCTGGCTTCGTGCGAGAAGGGACGAATTTCGTAAAGGAAGAGGTCGTCTCTAGCGCCACAGTGGGTATCCACGTGCCACGTCAATCCGCGTTGGCCTTGGCAGGTGGTCGCGATTCCGGTCATCTTGATCTCTCCACGGGAGGGCCAGGCCAGCGCGCCATGATACGCTTCGTTCCACTAATCGAAGCTAAGATGTTTCATCAGTTTGACCACAGATGGGCAACGTATAACGGTCCCAATAGCCGAGATTTCACGCTTGCTGAGAAGCAAGAAGCGGCCTGCGAACCTGCTCCGCGTTATTGGGTAAACGAGCGCGAGGTAACCGTTCGACTTGCTGCCAAAGGATGGACACGTGAATGGTTGTTGGGCTGGCGCGATATCTGTCGTTCGACTGATGAGCGAACAGTGATTGCGACAGTCTTTCCAAAATCAGCGGTTGGCCACACATCGCCTCTAGCCTTTCTCAATACGGAGCCGCGTAGATGGGCGGCTTACGCAGCCAACTTGGCTTGTTTGACGTTAGATTTCGTAGCTCGACAGAAGGTGGGCGGCACTCACCTGACTTACGGATATCTCAATCAGTTCCCTATCTTGCCTCCGGGCGCCTACGCAGAGAGCGACCTGGATTTCATAGTCCCGCGCGTATTGGAGCTTACATACACGAGCTATGCCATGCGCCCGTTCGCGCGCGACCTCGGCTATGAAGGCGATCCCTTTGCGTGGGACGAGGACCGTCGGGCTCAGCTCCGCGCGGAACTCGATGCCTGGTATGCGCTTGCCTACGGCCTCGACCGCGACGAGCTTCGCTACGTGCTTGACCCGAAGGCCGTGATGGGCGCTGACTATCCGAGCGAGACCTTCCGCGTGCTGCAGAAGAACGAGATCGCCAAGTATGGCGAATACCGCACCCAGCGCCTCGTCATTGCCGCCTATGACTTACTCACCCGGCAGGGCACGCGCGTCCGCAAGGAAGGGTATCGTCAGCAGTGAGTTTGTCGACGGGCCTTCGTGCGACCAGCATCCCGTTCGCCGTCAGCAGCGAGTTGCAAGGTGCTGCCAACGGCCAAGGCTATCGCGTGGCCATGGGAGAATCTAACGGCTGGCAGTTCTGGCAGTCCGCCAGCGCCCCTGGCGAGATCGCGCTCGCCAGCGCGGGGATCGGAGGGCCATGGTTCCTGTCCGTGCAACACAGCGGCATTGCCAGGGAACTGGGAGCGGAAAAGGCGGAGCCCTGCGCACGCGGTCATGTCGTCGCGTTCGCGTTCGCCACCCGCGATGCTCTCTATGAAGGCGTGCGCCGGGCCTACGAACTGGCCCTGTCACTGCCCACGCTCCCGCTTGAGCGGTTCAAGGACGAGCTAGCAAAGGTCGGCGCTACCGAACGCGACGCGCTGATCCGGCAGCGGGTGGGCCAGGACATCTTCCGCGATGCGCTGATGACATACTGGCGTGGGGCGTGTCCCATGACCGGCATCACGGACCCCGAACTGCTGAGGGCATCGCATATCATACGTTGGGCTGACTGCCCGAATGACGAAGAGCGCCTCAACGTCCACAACGGCCTGTTGCTTTCCTCGCTATGGGACGCAGCTTTCGACACCGGCCTTATCACGTTCGACGAAGCCGGCCAGATCCTCGCCGCCCGCGAACTAAGCCGCGCCGCCCGCGCCGAACTCCGCATTGAGGAGGCACGGCCACTGATTCTTGTCGACGCCACGCAGGAGCGCATGGCGTGGCACAGGAAGAACCGTTTCCGAGGAAGGGTCTGAGCGGCTATGAGCCCTCCGCCGCCGCTATCCGATGAAGAGGCTGCCGACCTGGCCTTGTCGATGTCGCCAACGGAACGCGCTGTGATCGCCCTCTTTGCGAGGGGCAAGGCATGGCAGTATGGAACGATCGCAGAGCGAATTGGAATTTCCTACGCCGAAGTCCAGGCGGTGGGACAGAAGATGCAGCGTGCCCGCTTGGCGCATATATCCGTCATTCCCTATGACGGGTGTCGCCTATTCCTGAACGAACGCGGCGAGCAGGTGAAAATCGCGCTCCAGATTCTGGCCAAGATTCGGGAAAACCGAACCCGTTAGTTGGGAACATGATTTTCAGGGCAACGAGCTACGCTTTTCGGAGCTCATAGCCGTCCGCTGGGATGCGCTTGTTCGGCTCCCATCCTTTGAATGCGATCGCGCCGGACTTCCGCAATTCGGCAGCCATCGCCCCTGCATCTGTCTTACGGATCGCATAGTCGGCCAGCAGCCGCGGCCAGACCTTGCCCCATTGGATCCCAGCTTCAGCGGCCGCAATGTCGAGCAGCGATGACCTGGCCGCCGCGCGTTGGTCGTCGAGGAATTGGCGATGGGACACTGGTGCAGACTCCCAGGTGCTGTCGAAAAGGGAACTCTGCCCAGCCGTCTCGCGCTTCTGGAAGGATCGCTGTCCCGAAATCGTCGATTGGGCTTCCAACGCCTTGATCTGGCAGTCACGGAACACTTCGATGCCCGGCGGCTCACGCGTGCCATAGACAAGGAAGTAGTAGGTCCGGTTCGTGCCAGGGTAGCGGATGTCGACGTCGGCCACGTATTTGTAGCCACCCACGGACTTCACTGCCTCCTTGAAGCAGGCAAGGAAGGCCGCCTTGCGCTCCGTCGGGCCGGCAGCGTCGGCGACAGCGAGACGGGTTCGCCAGTCGATCCCGGGGAGCAGGCGATCATAGGTGTCGGCCAGGCTGTCGAGCGATGTGAACCTGTTGGCGAAGTCATACATGAAATTAAAGACGACCTCGCTCTGCTGCCGGGCCAGCAGAGGACGAAGGGCTTCGAGGTCGAGCTTGAAACCCTTGGGATCGATCAGCGAAAACGAAAAGGCCCTGTTCGGGATACGCGTCGCAATGTTCGGTGCGAGGGTAAGGAAATCTCCCCGATGCGGATGGACGGTGACCTCAGGAAACAGGGTGCCGATCGTTTGGAGCTCCGCGAATGGCTGCGCCTGCTTCTCGACCAGATGGGCTGTCATTCTGACGTTGCGTCGCCGCTGGGGAATATTCAGCCACGACTGGCGAGCAGCGGTCATGCTCTGCAGGGCGATCCCGAACGACGTGTCCCCATAGGCCTCACCGCCACTTTTCCAGGGGCCTGAATAGCCGTCGATGTAAACGACCTCGTCATAAACGCTGGCGATCTTGTGAACGAGGCGCTCGAGATAGTTGCGCAGGAAATGGTGTTTGACGAAGGCCTGCTCGCGGCCCGCATAATGCGCCGGGACTTCGACCTCGATCATGCCGCCACCTGGCTTGGCATCTCATTCCATTCCCGGCCATCGAGCTCGCGCCCGCCGGTCTTTGGCCTGATGCCACCCCACTGCTTGAAGAAGAAAGCGACCCCTTGGGCTGCGCACATGTCACGGATCTCGCGCGCCCATTCGATCGCCATCGGGCGAGCGCCGGGACCGCTTTCACCACCTGCGATGACCCAATGGATGCCGGTGAGATCGACCTTTCCGATCGGGCCGATCAGCGGCTCCACCGACAAGAAGCGGACACCGGCAGGAGCCTGCCGCAGGTGCTCGATCCGCGCGCGCGATCGTCCATCCTCGACCGACACGCCCAGCCAAATGTGGGCCGGCGGCTCGGCATCGCGATAACGGCGCTGCAGATAGTCTCGCATCAGCGAACTGCGCTTCGTCAAAACCTGGAAAACGTGCCAGTGGGCGCGCTCCATCGTGTCGAACACCCTGTCGATGAATTCGCGCGGCACCTCCTTGTGGAATAGGTCGCTCATGGAATTCACGAAGATCATGCGCGCCCGCTTCCACGCGAGCGGTTGACCCAAGCGCTCCGGACGGAGCGTCAGATCGAAGCCGTGTTCGAACGGATGGCCGGGGATTCCGCGCCATCTCTCCGAGAAGCGCTCTGCGTAGCAATTGTCGCATCCAGCAGTGATCTTCGTGCAACCCGTCACCGGGTTCCACGTCGCGTCCGTCCATTCAATCGCGCTGCCGTCCGCCATTGGAACTCCGTTAGAACATAGGCGGAACGATGCCACATCGCGAATCGCGACGCAACGGGTCGCAGGAGCGAGCGCAATACTTATTAGAAGCGCGCGCATGATCGCGTGCTGGCGCGCGCGCGCGAGTCAAGACCCGTAGACGAGCGATCCGCCGGTGGATCTGCAGCCGAAACCAACTCTCGAAATTCGCATGAGTGCACTGGCGATCGCGGGCGCAGCGTCCGCACACGCTCGCCCCGTCTGCGCACGATCGCGCCGCCGATCTGCCTCTCCCCACCGGAATGACCTTCGAAATGGAGTGAGATATGGAAAATGAGATTGACCTGACGGGCGTCGATCCGGCCCGCTGGCCAGAGATCCGCCGCCGCGTCGCCATCCTGGACGAGTATGTGAAGCTGTGGCGCCCTGCGGAGGAAATCCGCAAGGAATACGCCAAGCGCATGGGGGTGGCACTGTCGACCTTCATGGCCATCGCGCGCATCTGGCGCGAGAACCGGTCGGCATCGGCCATACCGGGTGCACGCGCGAGCAACAGCCTCCCCACCGCCCGCCGGATCGACCCCAGGTCGGTGGAGATCATGCAGGAGGCGATCGCCGATCTCGGTCCGTCGTCGCGCCGCGCGGACGTGCTGAAGGAAGTGGAGCGCCGCTGCGTGGCCGCCGGCGTCGCCAAGCCTTCGAATTCGACGATCACCAACCTGCTGGACAAGATGCGGGCGGCGGCGAACGCGACGACCGAATTCGCCCCCGAGATCCTCATCGACGAGTGCGCTGTGAAGCTGCCCGCCGTCCACGGCGGCGACATATACATGCCGCATGTGCTCGTCGCGGTGGCTCTGCCACAGGGGACGATTGTCGCCGCCGACATCGGCGACGGGCCGGACGAACCGCCTTCGGTCGCGCGCCTCGCCGAACGTCTGGAGGCAGCCTTTCCACGGACCGGGGTTGGTCTGCCCATTCGTGCGCCCCACCTCGATCCGATGGAGCGGGCGGTGGTCGGCGCCACCGACGCAGCCAATCCGACGCTTCGCCGGGTGCTCGGCGCCAAGCTGGACTGTCTGGGCCTTGTCTATCAGGAGTTCGAAGGCGCGTCCCACGGATGCGCTGGTGCGATCGAGGAACAGCTCGCCTCTCGGCAAGGAGGATGTGGGACGCGCGATCTGGTCGGCCATCGAGGCCCATAATGCCGCACGCCCGCCGCTGCCGGGCTTCGTGCTGGCAACTGCCGACAGCGGATTCACTCCTGCCGAGCGATGAACTCCAGGATTTGCACTGTGATCGGGGCCGGTCTATCGGCACCCTCCGCCACGCTCTGCGCCATCACCTCGGCATTGTGCTTCGCGACCTCTACCTCGATCGCGGTAGTGGCCTCCGCATCCGTGTGGGTCAGGCTGCCATCCGCAACTTCGTCCGTGTCCGTCCGGGCTGGCCAGATCTTGAGATCGCCGATCGTCGTCCCGGCGACGATGCGTAGGTAACGACCGTAGCGCCGTGGACCGATGATCAGTTCGAAGGGAATGCCCTTCTCGGCGGCACGAAAGTCCGATCGTGCCTCCTGCCATGCCGGTTCGTCGTCGCCGACGATGACGTCGACGCGCTCGGACTTGTCGGCCCATGGCAGGCCGGGAATCTCGTTCCGGTCGATCCGCTCAAGGGCGTCCGCCGCGGCCCGCCGGTACGCATCTCTGCTGTCGCGCACATCGCCCACGCTGAAACCGAGGATGAACCGTGCCGTCCTGTCCACGAGCGCGAAGACGACGTGGTGCCGGCCGTCAGGCCGGACAAGGTTGCATGCCACGGCGTCGAGACCTGGCCGCAACCCCACCAGCTCCTCGGCACGGAGGCGACGCTTCTCACGCTCGATCATCGTGCGGAGCGTGTTGAGGTGGGGAGCTTCATTCCCTCAAGTGACGGATCGACCTGAATCAGCCCGGCGATGGCTCCCACCTTCATTTTAGAATTGGCACCGACGATGCGTGGCAGCAGCGCCTGGATGCGATTGACCGCCTCCCCGCTCAAGCGCGGCCCTTTGCGCCCCGGCTTCTTCACATAGGTGCCGAGCGACGCGAGCGTCGGATCCGCCCGCCACGCGGACGCGATTTCATAGAATCGACTGACGGCGACGTCGGCTTGCTCAGCGGCTTCAGCAGCTGTGAGTTCGCCCGGCTCTTCAGTCCACCGCCTTAGAACCGCGATCCGCTGTAGCGCCGCCTCCCGACGATCGGACGCCATGCCGGCCCATAGGGTAAGTTCGTCCGCATTCGGTGCGCGACCGAGTGCAGGCCGCAGTTCGCCGTCCGGATCGAGCTTGGCTTCATCGGCGTCTATCGCCTGCGCGGCGGCGGCGCGATCGCCGGCATCATCTTCGGGACTGGTCATATCGAGGGCATATTAGGCGTCCATAATTAATACAACATAAATCCATATTGGTTATTGTATCGTAACTCATACAGCATATATCCGTAATTATTACCGAACAATCTCGTAATCGGTGATACGGGAGTATGTATGAGCGAACTCAAGAATTTATCGGAAAGCCCCGAAGCTGAAATGCGCCGTTCGACGTGGCAGCGCGTGCGCATGCATCGCATCGGTGACCGCCACCTCGACACCGTCGAACTGACCGTCGGCCTCAAGGCCAAGGCCAAGACTAAGGCCGAGGAGCGGGCGGCTTTGCGCCGCCGCGCCATCTGCAAGCTGATGGATTACTACAGCATCCCCAACACGGCGGGCGCTATCGCCGCTGCGATCGAGCGCCTCTGGACGCCTCGCGTACACAGCGACCTCGGCGCTCCTCCTCATCCGTCCACAATCGTCCGTTGGCGGAAGCTCGCCGGACCGGGTGCCAACAATCTCGCCAACTTCATGAGCGTGCGCCGTCAGCGCCGCGGTTCGAACTGAGGGAGGCCGGGAATATGACCTATCGCCGCAAGAACCCCGTTCGCCGTCACACCTCCTCCAAGCAAAGCATCCCTTTCGCACTCAACCAGAACAACGCGATCGTCCACTCGGTCATGCATCACTACGCGCTGCTCTATACTCAGGGCACGCTCCGCTCCGTGCGCCGTGGACACGACCTCGTGCTCCGCGAGCTGCATAACATCAATACGGCACCCTGCGCGAACAACGGCCCTATGCCGACCATGGAGACGATCCTTCGGACTCCGTGCTACAGCACATTCCTCCGCCTGGTTCGCAGCATGGAATGCGAGATCCAGGCGTCCTGCCTGGCGAACATTCACCGTGCCTTCCCGCAATCGGTCAGGGAGGCACGCTAAATGGTGCTACACCCCAACCACCGATATCGCGGCAGCGCTGACCCATGGTCGCGCTGCAGCATCCTGCCCGCGGTCAATACGCTGCCGAACCTCACCGACCCGTCCGTCCGTCCGAACCGTCGGCGCCTCCGTCGCATCACCGAGCAGTGGCTGCCGATCGGGGAAGGCGACGTGGTCGCCCGCTACACCGTGTTCCGTCACGGCGGCCATCAGCGCCCGATCATCGGTCGAGGCGGCAAGCACCTGCGCTTCCGCTTCCCGTCGACGAAGACCAACACCACCCAGTTGGGTGAAGGCAAGGGCGAGGCGTTCCTCGCCCTCCACAACGAGGTGTGGAGCGAGGTCGCCGACTATGAATGCCACCCCGGCGAGTTCGAGGTCATGGTCGGGGGAAAGCGGAAGCGCTACCGCCTTGATGCCATCCGCATGTTCCGCGACGGGACCGTCGAGGTCATCGAGTGCAAGCGGACCTCAAGGGATCTCAGTGACGAGGAGTATCGCGAACTCCTCGCGGTGATCGCCGAGATCTGCCGCAGCGTGGGATGGAAGTTCCGCGTCCTCTATCTGCGCGACATCAAGGGTTCCCGCGCCCGTCAGATGAACGTGTGGGGTCTCTACTGTCGTCGCTCGATGCTGCTCACCCCGGGTGAGGAACGGATCGCGAAGCGCCTGGTCGGCAACGGAGCGGCCATCGAGTGGGGCGATCTGCGCGACCGCCTTGCTCCCACTGATCCGTTGCGCGGCGATGCCGCCATCGAGCGCATGCTCGCACGCAGCACGCTGTCGACCGATCTGGACGTCGAGTTCAAGCCCGGCACGGTGCTGACGCCGCTCAAGCCCTTCACCGGCCAGTCGGAGATCCGCGTTTGAGCGGGGGCGAGGAGAAGCCCAAGCCCGTCATGTCTTGGAATCTCGATATCGAGCCAGGCGACGAGGTGAAGCTGTTCCGCGTCCCATACATATTCGAACGCGTCGATCCCGACGATGTCGTCACCTTTCGTCCGCCATCGGACCGCAAGGGCGGCGACTTTATGATCGAGACAGCGGACGGCCAGATGCGGAAGCCGACCACCAGCGAGGTCGGGCTGATCTGGGCCGAAGGCAATCTGCAATTCGTCGAGGCCGCTCTCGGCACAGCCGCCCGGCGGTTCGCGCGCCAGCAGAGAAAGGACATATCGCAGGCAAAGGCGGAGGATAAGGAAGCCCCCTTCAAGGCCGCGCTGCTGCGTTTGTTCGACAACAGCACCTTCACCAAGTCCGCCAACAGCATCGGCTTGTTCATGAAGGCCGCCTTGGCGATCCCAGAGATCGCCGCAATGGAGGGCGCACGCAAGGTCGCCCCCACCACGTTCCGCCGCTGGTTGCGCGAACGGGGGACGAAGGGTGCCCGCAAGGTCTGGGATTGTGTCGACATGACCGGTCGGATGCCGCGCACATGGACGATACCGCACCCAATCGAGATCGTGATGTATTGGGCGATCCGTGCGACGCATGTCCGCGGCGACTACCGCAAGAACCACGACCGCTACGTCGCGGACATCTACAAGACCAACAACGGCAAGCCGCTCAACCGCAACTTCTGCGTCGATCCGAGCGGAGAGGAAGGCGCCTGCGAGCGTCCGGCCGAATATCCGGTGCCGCCCAAGCCCTACAAGGCGATCAGCTACAAGCGCTTCTGGCGCATGTGCCGCGCGCTCAAGTCCACCGGCTACAAGGCCAAGACCAGCGCGCATGGCGCCTACCAGCTATTCGGCGGTGGCGGCGAGGGTGAACTCGCAACCCATCTCGGTGCCTTCTGCTGGATGGACGATACACCCATCCCCCGCATCTACTTCTTCGATGAAGAGACCGGCATCAACATCGGGCAGTGCACGCTCACACTGATGATCGAGGCGCTGTCACGCGTTATCGTCGGCTGGCACCTCAACATCGGCGCCGCATCGTCCTCGTCGGTGCTCAACACTGTCCTGCATGCCAACCGCCCCAAGCATGCGATCGTGACAAAGGAACTCCTCGAAATCGACCCTGACTGCGTGTGGTTTCGCCTCAAGCCTGGCGTCATCGGTTTCGACAACTCCACGGCAAATCACGGCCGCTCTGTCGAGGACGTGCTGTCGGATGCCTACATGGGCACCTTCTTCGCAGGTAGCGACATGCCACGTGACAAGTCCCCCATGGAGAGGGTCATCGGCACCGTCCTCGATATGGCTGTCAAGCAGGATCCGGACGCCAATTACGACATTGCGCGCATGCGTCGTTACAAGTTCAACGCCATGACCGGCGGCGACGACACGGATGAACGCGAGCTGATCCCGATGTCGTTCCAGCGCGGTAGTCGGTTGATCGACCAAGCGATCATGACCTACAATGTCTCGCGGCACAAAGGCCTCGATAATCGTCAACCAGGGCTCGCGTGGGCTCAGAAGCTGCAGGGCCGCAAGCTCGATAAGCTGGAGGACGAGGAAGGGTTCGTCGACTCAATCGGCGACGTCGATTTCGAAATGGAGATGACCAGTTCCGGCATCGACAGGTTCAGCCGTCACTACACGCCGGGTGCCGTCGACATGACGCGTATCATCAAGGAGTTCAACGACGGCGTTCGGCGCGCAAAGGACGACATCGGCTTCGACCGCAGGCCCAACATGGACGACCGGAAGAAGCACACTCATCGTGTAAAGGGCAAATACAGCCGCGAGGACATCGGTCTCATCAAGGTCTGGAATCCCTATCACGAGCCTCCGCAGTGGGAGCATTTCCACTGCACGGACCCCTCTGTCCATGGCATGCCGCTATGGCTTCACGAGCGCTGTCTGGAACTCGCCAAGCAAGAGGCGCTGGAATACTGCACGCCGGAGCAGCAGTCCTACGTGCGTGCCCGGCTCTTCGAGCAATGGGCCGACGTCAACGAAAAGTCGGCCGCGCGCGAGCGGCAGGCCATCGCAAAGGCCGTCCACGATCCGGCGGTGAAGAAGCACTTCGCCAAGTATGTCGAGGTCAGAGACGAGGATCCGCCTGAGCCGGTCGAAGTCGGCCCCGAACCGCGCACTTCCGTCGAGCACGGCTCCGCCGTGGGCAAGCGGTTGGACGCCCACATTCCGACACCACGCCAGAAGTCCAAGCCGCCGAAGAAGGTGGCCGAACTCAAGCGCACCGACGATCCTCCGATCATGATCCCGCCCGAAATGCCTGCCGGCGAGACAGTCCGCCGGCGTGGGCGCCCGCCGAAGGTCAAGTCACAGCAGGCTTCGCAGGATCAGGCTGCCCCCGATGACGTGGGAGGCCAGGCGCCCGAACTGACGCAGTTGCCCACCTATATCAGCCGTCGCGACAAGCGCCTCGGCAGAACGAATGCCGACCCGCGCGATGCCGGGACGCACCACCAGTCGGCCGAACGGCCCGACCAACGGGGGTCGTCCGGCTCCCGTTCCATGAAATGGGGAGATGACATTTGACCCGTAATACCAATGCAAACACCGCCGCCATCCAGACTGACGACACCGCCAAGGTCGACCCCGGTCTGCCCAAGCCCCGCCTGCCTCGTCGCGACCGGCCGAAGCGCACCGCTGACCGCCGCGACGCCGGCCAGCCGCGCGCCGGCGCGTCCGTGCCGGTCGAGGCCATGCCGGATCCGGCGATCGACGCCGTCTCCGACGGTCAGGAAATCTCGCCTGTCTCGCTGGCGGATGCTTCGCCGGTATCCTCCGTTCAGGAAGATATCACCGATACCTCGGGCATCGAAACGCCCGTTGACGACATGACTGCCGACGGCATCGTGACTGCGCCCGGTGAGGAAGATGGCTTCAATGGCACCGACTTGGTGGTCTCCAAGGAGCAGCCCGCAGAGGAGATGAAGCTGTCGCCGCAAATGAAGGACGCGTTCCTTCGCTTCCGCAACAGCAAGGCCGGCCGCCGCTCACCATTCGTCGCCCGCGCCATGACGAAGCTCATGCGGATCCGGCTGCCCTATCCCCGCCAGATCCAGGGGATGAACGAACTGGAGGAGCTGCGGCTGCTGGGCATGGAGATGCGCGGCGAGCAGCAGCTCGCCATCAACATCTTCGAGCGCACCGGAACCGGCAAGTCGACGCTCGCTGAGCAGTTCAAGCTCATGTGCAACATCGATGCGCCCGCGGGAACCATGCCGGTCTGCCACGCCCGCATGGGGACCAGCGGCACGGCGCGCGATCTGATGGTCGCCATCATGGGCGAGGTCCAGGACGGCTTTGCCACTGCGGGTAACGAGAACTCGCTCCGCCGCCGCGCTATGCGGGCTTTGGACGAGGCAGGTGTCCAGCTGCTCATCATCGACGAGACGCAGCACAGCGGTCAGAAGACGGGCTTTAGCAAGGAGGTCACAGCCGAGCTGAAGATCATGCTCGATACTGGCCGGGTGCCAATCGTGCTGCTCGGCACCGAGAAGGCCGTCCCGATGATCGCCGCCGACCGCGAACTCTCCGGCCGCATGTTCGCCCCGTGCCGTCTTGCACCCCTGGACATGGACAGCGACGATGACTTCGAAATCTGGACCGGTCTGCTGAAGGGGCTCGATGCCCGTCTCGTATCCGACGGCATCCTCGCGCAGCCCGTGGGCCTCGACAACGAGGATATCGCGGACGCCCTCGGCGAGGCGACGGAGGGCATCATCGGCCAGCTCATGCGTGTCATGCTGACGGCCGTGCGCAACGTCGCACGTGAGGAGCGCGACGTGATGACCGTCGACGACGTCATCAAAGCGGTCGACTCCTGGTCGATCGAGCTCAAGTTCGCCAAGACGAACGCTCTGAAGGACCTGTAAGATGAGCGGGGACGAGACGATCGCGGCGCCCATGACGACGACGTTCGGCACCTTGCTCCGGGAAGTCGCCGGCGAACTTGTCGCAACGCGCTCACGCGTCCCGTCCCCGCCGCCGACACGCGAAGACTGGCGTCGGCTGCGCATCGGCATTCGCGTAAACCCTACCGAGTCGCTCCGCAGCCTGACTTACCGCTCCTGTGCGATCAACGACCTGCCCAACAGCTGGGGCCTCCTCCAGCATCTGGGGCTGCATCACCGCAATCAGGTTCTGGTCGCGGAGGGCGACGACATCGAAACCGCCCAGTTGGCGCACGCCATGCGGATTTCGGATCACGATGTGCTCTTCCGCAGATATGACGCTCTCGGGCGCGACCACCGCTCGTTCTTCGGCCTCGACGTCCACCAAGAAATTCTCGAAAACCGGATCCGCAGCTTTTCACCAGCCGCATTCCGCGCTGACGCAGTCAGACGGTCTGGCCCCGATGATCGAGCCTATGCCTTCCACCGCGCGACCTGGGAATTGCGCGCCATTCCGTTCTGCCTCGAACATTGGGACATGCTCCAGGATAGATGCTGGTGTGAGGGAGAAGGCGTCATCCAACGCTGGACCCGCACCGCGTCCCACCTTCACGAGTGCGACCAGTGCGGAGATCCGCTCGCGAGTCTCGAGTCATACCCCGTTCCGGATGACATGCGTCCGGCGCTGAGCGCGCTGCGGGCGCTCGTTGATCCTATCACCTCGACCAGGGCCACAGCCGCAGTAGCGCTGCCCGAAGCCATGCGCGCTGCGGATCGCAGCAGGATCTTCTACGCCGTCGGGCGGCTCGCGGATGCGATCGACCCCGATGCTAAAGGTCGCCCGATCGATGCTCCACGGGAGCGGCTGCACGGACTATGGCGAGCGTGCATGGCCTTGATCAGCTGGCCGGAGGGATTCGGTGAGATAGCAGACCTTGCGGTGTCTGCCGGCCAACGGAGCAGGATCCGGAAGGCATGGCTGGCAATCGGCGACGCAACAAGCTCAGCAGACAAAACAAAGGCAGAGAGCGAGGCAGGCTTTCGTCGGAAGAACACAGCCAAGGGATCGCTCTCCCGATGCGAGGCGCTCAAGCTCGCGAATTCTCTGAAACCCGTCGGAATCCGCCCCGCCACCGAAATTGCACGCTTGTCGACCAAGATATTGATGTGGGCGTGGGATGCAGGGCACTTTACCCAGCACCGTCGGGCTCACGGTCCACGCGAACTTCCGGCATTCGATCGTGTCGAACTCGTCAACTTCAGCGATAAGTGGTCCAAGCGGGTGTCACCCTCGTCGCTGGCACACGAACTCGGCATCTCACTCCATGGAGTCGAGCAACTCGCCGCGCTCGGCGTCATCCCCGCAAAGGCTCCTGCCATCCCGGACAGCGGTCCGCATTTCTATCCAGAGGATGTAGAAGAATTCTTCACGAGGCTCGAAGATTTGGTGGCCGGGCCTGTCGCCGCAGCAGAGACGATCGTGGACCCTGTCACGTTGATACATGCCATGAAGCATGTGAGCGGTCGTCCCAAGCCATGGGGGCCAGTCATCAAGATGCTGCTCGACGGTGATATGCACTTCGAGGTCAGCGAGAACCGGAGGGTAGCCGATAGCATCGTGATTTCGGCAAGCGATATCTACATCGTGAAGGCACTCCGGTTTGACCGCGACAGCTTCGAAATCGACTTTTCACCTGAGATCATCCAGCATGATGCTTTGAACCTATTGAATATCGCTGACAGCGCCTCGCGGATCTTGAATGGCCTGCCGAGCAAGGGCGTGAACCCGAAGTTCTACCGCGTCGCTGACATCGAGGAACGCGCCCAGAAGTTCGTCACGCTGCCAGAGCTCGCACTCGCTCTGGGCATGATCCCAGCCGACGCGTATGATTGGCTGAAGGATGAGCGTTTTGCCGAGACGATGCCGGGCCTCTGGAACAGGGATGTGCTGGACGCTATCAGGCAGCGCCCGGTCAAAGACCGAAACGCCGAGAAATCCTGAGATACATAGAGATGTCAGAGGCAGGGCGTGGCTTCCGGCACGTTCTGTCAGCCTCCCGTCGAGCCACTCTACCTGTCCAGAAAATTAAAGTTGAGCCAATCATGCTGGAAAGAGCGAAAATGGCTCAAACGGAAATATCTTGTGTTTTCAATTCCAATAGCTGAGCCACTCTAAACGACATTCCGACATTTCTTCCTGCTCGACTTGTCCCGCCGCTCCCGTCTAAGAAGGCGGGATGATGAAGCTGTTCATTGGCAACAAAGCCTATTCGAGCTGGTCCCTGCGCGGCTGGCTGGCGTGCAAATTATCCGCTCTCCCGTTCGAGGAGGTGGTCGTCCCCCTTTATGACGAAGCCTGGGAAAAGCGGCGCGAGGGCGACGAATTTGCGCCTTCTTCCGGCAAGGTGCCGATCCTGTGGGACGGCGACGACATCGTCGTGTGGGACAGCCTGGCCATCGTCGAATATCTCAACGAGAAAAGCGGCGGCACCCTGTTCTGGCCCGCCGATCCCGCCGCCCGCGCCATGGCCCGGTCGATGGCGGCGGAAATGCATTCCAGCTTCGCCGCGTTGCGCCGCGAGCACAGCATGAACATCCGGCAAATCTATCCCGCCGTGCCGCCTTCGGACGCGGTGGCGCAGGACATAGCCCGCCTCATGCAGCTATGGGCGCAGGCCCGCGCCCGTCATGGCGGCGACGGCGAGTTTCTGTTCGGGGCATTCGGCGCGGCGGACGTAATGTTCGCGCCCGTCGTCACGCGCCTCATCACCTATCAACTGCCCGTCGCCCGCTTTGCGGAGGCCTATATGCACGCGATCATCTCGCATCCCTGGATGCAGGAATGGATCGGCGGCGCACAGGCCGAAGATTGGGTGATCGACCGGTTCGAAATTCCGGCGCAAACCGCCTGACGATGAGCGACGCGCCCGAACCGGATACTCCCAAGGAAGCGCGCGCGGCCGAAGCCGCCGCGATTCGTCGCCGCTGGATCACGCTGGGCGAAGTGTTGGCCGTGCTGGCGGTCGGCATCTCCGCCCTCACCCTCTATCTCAATTGGGCCGACAAGCAGGACGAGCGCGCAGAAAAGGCAGCGGAAAGTCGCAAAGCGTCCAGCCGCGCTGCCGTGCTGGTGCTGAACGCCGACGGGGTGAAGGACGACCGGATCGTCATCAAGACGACCGATCCCGATCAGGTCATCCAGAGCCAGACCATCCTCTTCCCCGCGCGCTGGGCATCGCGCCGGTCGAAACGACGGGCGATCCCCGGATCGAGGCGGGCTGGTTCGACGGCGCGCTGAAGAAGGCGCGGGCCAAGGCGAAGCTGCCCGACGACAGCGTCGGCGACGAACGGCTGCCGGTCGCCATCACCACCCGCTTCGTTGTCGGCGGCGACGCGCATGAAAATGTCGCGCTGTACGACATCGGCTATGGCGTGAAGGGCGGCTGGATCGCGGGCCACAGCGTCGCGCTGCGCGGCCTGTCGCGGGTCGCCACGCTCAAGGGCGACAGCGCCCAGGCACGGATCGACGCCCGCTGGGCGCAGTTGAGTAAGCCATAGCCCTGCTTCGCCTCCGCAAACCTCAAAGCCCCTTGCCTTGGCCGCCGCGACCGGGTGGAAGGGGCAATGCGGGATCGTCGCATAAAAGGATAAGAAGAGCGCCATGAGCGTGATGGGATCGATAGACCTGGCGCATGCGACCGCGGGCCTGCTGGTGGGCGCGCTTGTCGGCCTGACCGGCGTCGGCGGCGGATCGCTGATGACGCCATTGCTGGTGCTGTTCTTCGGCGTCAGCGCCAAGACGGCGGTCGGCACCGACCTGCTTTTCGCGGCCATCACCAAGATCGCAGGGTCAGTGGTCCATGGTCAGCGCGAGACGATCGAATGGCCGATCGTCCGCCGCATGGCGATGGGCAGCGTGCCCGCCGCCATCGCGACGCTGATGCTGCTGGGCTGGATCGGCGAGATCGGCCAGTCCGCCGAAAATATCATCCTCACCGCGCTCGCCAGCTTGCTGGCGCTGACGGCCGTCGCGATATTGGGTCGCAAATGGCTGTTCCGTCATCGCGGCGATCTCGACGCCATCCGCCCGCCGGGCACCACCACCGCCGCCACGGTGATATTGGGCGCGCTGATCGGGGGCGCTGTGTCGCTCTCTTCGGTGGGCGCAGGCGCGATCGGCGTTACGGTGCTGCTGTTCCTTTACCCACGCTTGCAAGTGGCCCGCATCGTCGGGTCCGACATCGCCCATGCCGTGCCGCTGGCGCTGATCGCCGGGATGGGCCATTGGCTGATGGGCGACGTCAACGGCGTGCTGCTCGGCAATTTGCTGATCGGATCGATCCCCGGCGTCATCGCCGGCAGCTACCTGTCATCCCACGCGCCCGACCGCGTGCTGCAACCCCTGCTCGCCGCCGTACTGGCGCTGTCGTCCTGGCAGTTGTTCGTGAAGGCGCGGGCCGCCGATACGGTGCATGTGGCGGCATCCACGCAGACGCACGCACAGCATTGACGCCATAACGCCATGTGCTCCCGCGAAGGCGGGAGCCTAGTCGATAGCGTGGAACTGGGTTCCCGCCTGCGCGGGAACACGGCCTGACACTCACAAAAAAGCCCGGCGCTCCATCAGGAACGCCGGGCTTTTTGCATCCAAAAGGATCGCAGGCTTTAGCCGACGATTTCTTCCGGCTTGAAGAAATAGGCGATTTCGATCGCGGCATTTTCTTCGCTGTCCGACCCATGGACCGAATTGGCTTCGATCAATTCGGCCAGTTCCTTGCGGATCGTGCCCGCGTCGGCATTGGCCGGGTTGGTGGCGCCCATGATGTCGCGGTTACGCTGCACGGCGTTTTCGCCTTCCAGAACTTGGACGACGACCGGGCCGGAGATCATGAAGGCGACCAGATCGGCGAAGAAGGGGCGTTCCTTGTGTACGCCATAAAAGCCTTCGGCCTGTTCGCGGCTCATGCGGATGCGCTTGGACGCGACGACGCGCAGGCCTGCTTCTTCCAGCAGCTTGGTGACCGCACCGGTCAGGTTGCGACGGGTAGCGTCGGGCTTGATGATCGAAAAAGTGCGCGTTACGGCCATGGCCCTCAATACTCCGAATGGTTGGAAATGCTGGGCGCGCCTTTAGACGCGGGCCGGGCAAGTCGCAAGGGGGTTGAGCGGACGGGGTCAGGCCATCTGCACCCATTTGCGGCCATCCTGCCGGAAATAGCGCGCCGCTATCCCCTCCCGCTTGGCCAAGGCGCGCCAGCTGGCCCGCGCCGCTTCGATCGTATCATCGTCGAAAAAGTGGAAGACGCGCTCGAAATCCAGCGCCTCGTCGCGCCAGACGCCATCGGCCAGCGCGATGTGGCGCGCGCCATTGGCGGCGTCGCAGGTGCCACTCAGCAGGATCGGCTGCTGCGCCTCCGCCCCCGCGCCCGCCGACCCGTGCGCCAGGAAACTGTCGGGCGGCCCGGCCCATAGCCCTGCCGAAATCCGCTCCAGCCGGTCAGGTTCCTGCGCCACCACCAGCAACCGCGCACCCATCGCCAGGATGCGCGCCGCGATCGCGGGCAGCACCTGGTCCACGGGATCGCGGCTGAGCTGGTAGAAATCGACCTGCATGGGTGGAGCCTTGGTTGAGGGGAGCCATGTTCCCGCGCAGGCGGGAACCCAGTCCAAAGGCCGGAACTGGGTTCCCGCCTACGCGGGAACACCTTATCGTTACACCTCGAACTTGTCCGCGACCAGCCGGTCGATCAACCGCACGCCATAGCCGGTCGCGCCCTTGTCCCATGTGCCGCCCGGCTTGTCGGACCACACCATGCCCGCAATATCCAGATGCGCCCATTTCACGCCATCCTCGACAAAGCGCTTGATGAACTGCGCAGCGGTAATTGACCCGGCATAGCGACCACCGATATTCTTCATGTCGGCGATCGGGCTGTCGATCAGCTTGTCATAGGCGGCCGACATTGGAAAGCGCCACAGCTGGTCGCCGCTCGCCTTGCCCGCCGCCGTCAGATCGTCCGCCAGGGCATCGTCATTGGCGAACAGCCCGCCATATTGGTCGCCCAGCGCCACGATCATCGCGCCGGTCAGCGTCGCCAGGTCGATCACCACCTCGGGCTTGTAGGTGCGCTGCGCCCAGGTCAGCGCGTCGCACAGCACCAGCCGCCCTTCGGCGTCAGTGTTCAGCACCTCGATCGTCTGGCCCGACATCGACGTCACGATGTCACCCGGACGCTGCGCATTGGCGTCGGGCATATTTTCAACCAGACCGCAAATGCCGACGACCCGCGCCTTGGCTTTCCGCCCGGCCAGCGCCTTCATCGCACCCGCGACCGCGCCCGCGCCGCCCATGTCCCATTTCATGTCTTCCATGCCGGCCGCCGGCTTGATCGAAATGCCGCCGGTGTCGAACGTCACGCCCTTGCCAATGAAGACGACCGGTTTTTCCACAGCGCCATCGGTGCCGTCCCATTCCATCGCCAGCAGCCGCGCTTCTCGCACGGAACCCTGCGCCACGCCCAGCAGCGATCCCATGCCCAGCGCTTCCATCGCCGCCTTGTCCAGCACGGTGATCTTGACGCCCAGCTCGCTCAAATGCTGGCAGCGCTCCACGAAGCTTTCGGGGTAGAGGATGTTAGCCGGTTCCGACACCAGCTCGCGAGTGAAGGCGACGCCTTCGGCCACCGCGGCCAGTTTGGCCCAGGCGGCGTCGGCACCGGTGGCGACCAGCGTGATCGTCTTCAACGTCGGCTTGGCCTTTTCCGGCTGACGCGTGCGATAGGTGTCGATCCGCCAGCCGCGCAGCCGCGCGCCGAAGGCCAGCTGCGCCGCCTGCTCGCCGGTCGCACCGCCGAAAAATTCGACCGCCGCATGGGTCGCGCCGCTGGTCGACAGCTTGGCGGTCAGCGCCGCACCCGCCTTCTCATAGTCCAGCTCGGCCCCAGCGCCCACGCCAAGCAACAACACGCGTACCGCCTTGCCGCCTTCGTCCACGAAACTTTCGAAGCTTGCGCCCGTCTCCCCGGTGAAGCGCGACGCGGCCGCGCCCGCCGCCAGGGTCGGCGCTGCGCTCAGCGGCAGCGTGTCGAAACCGCCCTTGGGAACGACGAAGACCAACGTATCGGCATCGGGGCGGGTCGGGCTGAACTGGATATCCATGGGGGCTGTTGTCCTCTTGTGTCTGGGGGCGGAAAAACCGCGCGCTTGTCTGCCAGATAGTGCGGCTTTCCTCCGCTGGCAAAGCCGTTCGACCGATTTCGCGCCAAAGATGCGCGACGGGCGATTGCGAAGGGGCAATCAGTGCGATAGGCGGGACGGCAAGACGCGCCCCGTCGATGAGGCTCCACCGCTTGCAAACCCTGTTTTCCCCTTTCTCCATCCGCGCCGCCCTGCTGGCCGGTGCGACGTTGCCCGCCCTGATGCTTGCGCCGTCCGCGCTGGCGCAGCAGTTGAACGAACCCGTCGCCCCGATCAGCGCGCCCGACGCGCCGGTCCCGGCCAGCGACGACCAGATCGGCTTTGCCGCCGACGCGCTACAATATGACAGCAACAGCGAAACCGTGACCGCCAACGGCAATGTCCAGTTGCTGCGCGACGGCAACCGGCTGCGCGCCGACAAGGTCGTATGGGATCGCACCAGCGGGAAGGTGGAGGCGTTCGGCAACGTCTCGATCGTCGATCCCGAAGGCAATGTCGCCTATGGCGATCGCATCAATGTGACCGACACGTTGAAGGACGGCGCGGTCGACAATATGCTGCTGGTGCTGCAGTCGGGCGGTCGGCTGGCGGCGGTCGAGGGGACACGCGCCAACGGCGTCTATACGCTCAATCGCGCCACTTATACCGGCTGCGCGGTAGAGGATAGCAAGGGCTGCCCCAAGGAACCCACCTGGCAGATCAATGCCGTCCGCGTGATCTACGATCCCGTGCGGCAGCGCGTGACGTATAAGAACGCCAATGTCGAACTGTTCGGTCTGCCGCTCATTCCCCTGCCCGGCCTGTCGCATCCGGTCGGCGATGGCGGCAGCAGCGGCCTGCTGGTGCCCAACCTGCGCTATGATCGCAATAACGGCTTCGAAGTCGCGCTGCCCTATTATTTCAAGCTGGCGCCCAATCGCGACCTGACCATCACGCCGCACGTCTATACCGAAACGCTGCCGATGCTGGAGGCGAATTATCGCCACCTCTACGATCGCGGCGCCTATCAGGTTCTGGGCTTCCTGACCTATGGCAGCCGCGTCGCGACCGGCGAGGTCACGGGCACCACGCCCGCTGAATCGCAAAAGGATATTCGCGGCTATATCGACGCCAATGGCAAGATGCAGTTCTCGCCCGAATGGAGCCTGGACGGGTCCATTCGCGTTGCGAGCGACCGCACCTTCCTGCGCCGCTACGACATCAGCCGCGACGACCGGCTGCGATCGACCATCGGGGCGCAGCGGATCGGCGACAACAGCTATTTCTCGATTCGCGGCTGGGCGGTCCAGACCCTGCGCCAGGGCGATTCGCAAGGGCAGACGCCAATTGCGCTGCCGCTGATCGATTACCGGCTGCGCATGAAAGACCCGCTGCTCGGCGGCGTGCTCCAGTTGCAGGCCAATACGCTCGCCATCACCCGCACCAGCGGACAGGACACGCAGCGCGCTTTCGCGGCGGCCGAATGGAATCTGCGCACGCTGACCGGGATGGGTCAGGAAGTCACCTTTACCGGCTATCTGCGCGGCGACCTCTATCACAGCAGCGACAATGACCTGACGAGCGTCGCCAGCTATGCCGGCAGTCCGGGCTGGCAAACCCGCGGCATCGCCGCTGCGGCGGTCGACATGCGCTGGCCGTTCGTGGGTGAAGCCTTTGGCGGCGTGCAGCGGATCGCGCCGCGCATCCAGATCGTCGCCGCGCCCCACCTCGCCAACCTGTCGCTGCCCAACGAAGACGCCCGCGCCGTCGATCTGGAAGACAGCAACCTCTTCGCGCTCAATCGCTTTGCTGGCTATGACCGGTTCGAAGACAGTTCCCGCATCACCTATGGCGTGGAATATAGTTTGGACCTGCCCGACTTCTCGCTCCAGAGCAATGTCGGCCAAAGCTATCGTCTCAACAACCGCGAAACCATCCTGCCTGACGGCACCGGCCTGTCCGACCGCATGTCCGATATCGTGGGCCGCACCACCATCCGCTACAAAAATTTCGTCGCCTTCACCCATCGTTTCCGCGTGGACAAGGATAATCTGGCCATTCGCCGCAATGAGATCGACGCGACTGTGGGCAGCAAGAAGACCTATGTGATGGCCGGCTATCTGCGGCTCAACCGCAATATCCAGTCGAGTGCGGAGGATCTGCAGGATCGGGAGGAACTGCGCCTGGGCGGCCGGGTTCAGTTCGCGCGTTTCTGGTCGGTCTTCGGTTCGACGGTCATCGACCTGACCGATGCGAAGGAAGATCCGCTCAGCGTTTCGGACGGCTATCAGCCCGTCCGCCATCGCCTGGGCGTCGCCTATGAAGACGACTGCCTGACCCTGGGCCTTACCTGGCGGCGCGATTATCAGGCCAATGGCGACGCGCGAAAGGGCAATGGTTTCCAGCTACGGCTAGCTTTCCGCAATATTGGCATATAAGGGAAATGCTCCCGCCCGCCGTCAGGACTGGTTAAGGCGGACCAGCGCATCACGCGCGGGTTCGTATTGGAGATTATTGCCGACGATGCTGCCTGTCGCTTCCTCGCCCAACCGCATGTTTCATGGCGTCCGTTCGGGCCTTCGCGCCCTGCTTCTTTCCTCGGCGCTGCTCGGCGTCGGCGTCCAGCCCCTTGTCGCCCAGACGGTCGACGATGGCGGCGACGTCGCCAGCCAGCAACTCAACCTGCCCAAGGACGTGACCGTCTTTGGCAAGAGCGACCCCAATGTCCGCAAGGCGACGGCGATCGTCAACGGCCGGATCATCACCGGGACGGACATCGACCAGCGCCTTGCGCTCATCATCACGGCCAATGGCGGCAAGGTGGACGCGGAGGAAAAGGAACGGCTGCGCGTACAGGTGCTGCGCAACCTGATCGACGAAACCCTCCAGATCCAGGAAGCCGCCGCCAACGACATCAAGGTCGATCCGGCCGAAGTCCAGCAAAGCTATGAGCGCGTCGCTGCCAATTTCCGCCAGTCGCCGACCCAGTTCGACGCCTATCTGCGCGAAAAGGGCAGCTCGCCCGCCAGCATCAAGCGTCAGATCGAGGGGGAACTCGCCTGGAGCCGCCTGCAACGCCGCAATATCCAGCCCTTCATCAACGTGTCGGAAGACGAAGTGAAGTCGGTGGTCGATCGGCTCAACGCGGCCAAGGGCAGCGACGAATATCGCATCGGCGAAATCTATCTGTCGGCGACGCCTGAAAATCGCCAGCAGGTGATGGCCAATGCGCGCGACATCATTCAACAGATTCAAAAGGGCGGCAGCTTCCCGGCCTATGCCCGGCAATTTTCCGAAGCATCGACGCAATCGGTCGGCGGCGATCTGGGCTGGGTCCGCCCCAGCCAGCTGCCGACCGAACTGGCGCAGGCGGCGGCCGAAATGCAGGTCGGCCAGATCGCCGGTCCGATCGAAACGGCTGGCGGCGTGTCGCTGATCTACGTGATGGACAAGCGCAAGGTGCTGACCGCCGACCCGCGCAATTCGCTGCTCAGCCTGAAACAGCTTTCGGTCCTCTTCCCGCAAGGCACGACCAAGGAACAGGCCAGCGCCAAGGCGGCGTCCTTCGCCGCCGCGGTCAAGGAGATCAAGGGCTGCGGCCAGGCTAATGACGTCGGTTCCAAGATCGGCGCGGACGTGGTCGACAATGACAATGTGAAGGTGCGCGACCTGCCGCCCCAGTTGCAGGACATCCTGATCAATTTGCAGGTTGGGCAAGCGACGCCCCCCTTCGGTTCGATCAACGATGGCGTCCGCGTCCTGGTGGTGTGCGGCCGCGACGATCCCGTCTCCGCCAACGCTCCCAATGCCGAACAGATTCAGGCCCAGTTGGAAGAGGAACGCGTCAACAAGCGCGCGCGCATCTATCTGCGTGACCTTCGTCGCGACGCGGTGATCGAATATAATTGACGCCGCCCCCCTCGCCCCCTTTGCGGTGTCGCTTGGCGATCCGGCCGGTATAGGGCCGGAAATCGTCGCCAAAAGCTGGGTGATGCGCGAAGCGCGCGGCCTGCCGCCTTTCTTCGCGGTCGGCGATGCGGCGTCGCTGCGTGCGGTGTGGCTGGGACCGATCGCCATGATCGGCTCGACCGAGGAAGCCGCCGCCGCCTTCGGCACGGCCTTACCCTGCCTTCAGGTCGCCGAAGCCGGACCGGTCGTGCCGGGCAGCCCCACGATCGACGGCGCGCGCACCGCCTTCCAAGCACTCGAAGTATCGGTCGGCCTCGCGCGGCAGGGGTCCGCCGCGGGAATCGTGACAGCGCCGGTGGGCAAGGAACAGCTTTACGGCGTAGGCTTCACCCACCCCGGCCAGACCGAATTCGTCGCCGAACGCTGCGGCGTATCGCCGCATAATGCGGTGATGATGCTGGCCGGCCCCTCGCTCAAGGTCGTGCCGATCACCATCCATATCCCGCTGGCGCAGGTGCCTGCGGCGCTGACGATCGATCTGATCCGCGCCCGCGCCCTGACCACGGCCAAGGGATTGCAGCGCAATTTCGGCATCGCCCGACCGCGCCTGGCGGTCGCGGGTCTCAACCCCCATGCCGGGGAAAATGGGGCACTCGGCCGCGAGGAGATCGAGGTGATCCGTCCAGCGATCGAAGCGCTGCGCGCGGATGGGCTGGACATTGTCGGCCCGCTTGCCGCCGACGGCATGTTTCATACCCGCGCGCGCGAAACCTATGACGTGGCGCTGTGCATGTATCATGATCAGGCGTTGATCCCGATCAAGACGCTGTCCTTCGATGAAGGCGTCAACATCACGCTCGGCCTGCCGATCGTACGCACCTCGCCCGACCATGGCACCGCTTTCGGCATCGCGGGCACCGACAGCGCCAATCCCGGCGCGATGATGGCCGCGCTCAAGATGGCCGCCGAAGCCGCCCGCGCCCGCCTCGCCCATGGCTGACACGCATCCGGCATTGCCGCCACTCCGGGACGTGATCGCACGCCACGGCTTGGCCGCCAGCAAGGCGCTGGGCCAGAATTTCCTGCTGGACGAACAATTGCTGGACCGGATCGCCGCCATTCCTGGCCCGCTCCGGGAGGCGCCCGCGTTCGAAGTCGGTCCCGGTCCCGGCGGCCTCACCCGCGCGATCCTGCGGGCCGGCGCACGGCTCGTTGCGGTGGAGCGCGACCGGCGCTGCCTGCCAGCGCTTGCCGAACTGGAAGAGGCGTTCCCCGGCCAGTTGCGCGTCATCTCCGGCGACGCGATGGAGGTCGACGCCCGCACGGAAGCCGGTGAAGCCGCGCATATCATCGCCAACCTCCCCTATAATGTCGGCACCCCGCTGCTGGTCGGCTGGCTGTCGGCTGCGTGGGAACCGTTGCCCTGGTGGTCCAGCCTGACGCTGATGTTCCAGATGGAGGTCGCCGAACGCATCGTCGCCAAGGTCGGATCGGACCATTATGGCCGCCTCGCGATCCTGTCCCAATGGCGCAGCGACGCGAAGATCGCGATGAAGGTGCACCGCAGCGCTTTCACCCCGCCCCCCAAAGTCATGTCGGCGGTCGTCCACATCACGCCCAAGCCAGCGCCGGACGGGGTGCAGCTCAAATTTCTCGAACGCCTCACCGCCGCCGCCTTCGGCCAGCGCCGCAAGATGCTGCGCCAAAGTCTGAAAGGGCTGCCCGGCGCCCTTGACGCACTGAAGACGCTGGGCATCGATCCCCAACGCCGCGCCGAAACGGTCAGCGTCGAGGAATTTGTCGCCGTCGCCCGGATTTTAAGTCGATAGTTGCTGCGTGTTCCCGCGCAGGCGGGAACCCAGTCCAGCCGTTAGAACTGGGTTCCCGCCTGCGCGGGAACACGCCATCCTTGATCAACAAGCGCCTTCCCGTCTGGAAACTCCATGTCCCACCTGATCTTGTTCAACAAACCCTATGACATGCTGTCCCAGTTCACCGATCGCGGCACCGACACGGCGCGCGCGACCTTGTCGGACTGCATCGCCGTCCCCGGCGTCTATCCCGCCGGTCGGCTCGATCGCGACAGCGAAGGATTGCTGCTGCTGACCGACGACGGCCGCCTGCAATCGCGCATCGCCGATCCCAAATATAAGACCGCCAAAACCTATCTGGCGCAGGTGGAAGGCGACGTGACCGACGAAGCGCTAGCGACGCTCCGCCGCGGCGTGGACCTCAAGGACGGGCTGACCCGCCCCGCCGATGTCGAACGGATCGAAGACCCCGGCCTGTGGCCCCGCATCCCGCCCATCCGCGTGCGCAAGGCGATTCCCGACAGCTGGATCAGCCTCACCATCCGCGAAGGCCGCAACCGCCAGGTCCGCCGCATGACCGCCGCCGTCGGCCACCCCACGCTGCGCCTCGTGCGCTGGCGCATCGGCGACTGGACGCTCGAAGGCCTGCAACCGGGCGAATGGCGTGAGGTGGAAGTGGGCTAACACTATTGACTTCCGTTCGCCCGGAGCCTGTCGAATGGCGTCTTTCTCCTTATGAGAGAAGAGGCTTCGACAAGCTCAGCCCGAACGGGTTAATTTGAAGGCACCGATTCCGCCCGCACCACCCGCTTCCCCTTGGTCCGGCTGGTCAGATGAAATTGCCGACACCGGTCGCAGCGATAGGGCCGCAACGGCACATCCGCGCGCAACGCCACCGCCAGCGCCGCGTCTTCAGACCTGAAACGCGTCTTCTTCGCGCAAATGCTCAGCCTCGTGCGGATCGCTCAATCCTCCGCCAGAAAGCTGACGCTCCCTTCATCATATAATGTCACCACCAGCGCCATCGCCGCGTCCGACCCGGCCAGACCGGGATCGACCAGCACCTCATCGCTCGCGCATAGCTGCTCGGCCAGCGTCGCCACATCCCCGCTACAATCATAAGCCTGCCCGTCCACGAACAGCGTCAGCGCATTCGCGCCTTGCCGAACGAAGGCAAAGCGGCTCGCCGGATTGCGGCACAGCGCGACGCCCTCCTCCACCAATGCCCGCACATGATCCGCGGCGATCGGTTCGTCCGGCCGGAAATCCATCTCGGGATATTTGCGTTCGCTGACATATTCGCCGAACCAGCGCGCAAAGGTCGCCCGGTCGTTCAGCGCGTCGGCGACCATCGCCTGCAACCGCGCCAGCGCCGCCGTGCCGATCTCCCCCGGATTGGCCTGCGCCGTCAGGTCCGGATCGGCATAGCGGTCGTCATCCTCCATGCCGGTCACGACATGGGCGCAAAATTGCTCGACCAGTTCGCTGCGCGACGGCGCGCGGAAGCCGACCGAATAGGTCATGCAATCATCGCCCACCGCCACGCCATCATGCGCCACGCCCGGCGGCACATAGAGGATGTCGCCCGGCTCCAATATCCATTCCGCCTCCGGCTGGAAATCGGCCAGCAGGCGCAGATCGTCATGCAACAGCAACGGGGTATCGGCGTCGCAGCGCCCCCCGACCTGCCAGCGCCGCCGCCCCAGCCCCTGGATCAGGAACACGTCATATTGGTCATAATGCGCGCCCACCCCGCCCCCGTCGGTGGCGTAGCTGACCATGACATCGTCGATGCGCCAGTTGGGGATGAAGCGGAACGGCGCGATCAGCGTCGCGACATCGGGCACATGGGTATCGACCGCCTGCACCAGCAGCGTCCAGGGATTGCCGTCCATCCGCCCGAACCGCTCTTCGGGCAGCGGGCCATGCTCCACCATCCACTGCGCGTCCGGCCGCCGGATCAGTCGCGATTCGACGCCTTCTTCGCACGCCAGGCCCGCTAGCTCGTCCGGCTCCACCGGATTGACCCAATGCGCCCATGGATTGCGGATCAGCAGCGGTTTCTTCTGCCAATAATCGCGCAGGAACAGGTCGGCGTCGAACGTCTCGAAATACATGGCAGGCCCAATTTAGCCGGCGCGCCTCATGCGCCCGCCCGAACGGCCTTGCCGGGCCAAGCCGACGAAGTCAAAGCGCGTTAAGGCGTTTCGGTCGGCGCGACCTTCGGCACGGTCACCGCGTCCTTGTTCGTCATCGCGACGGCGGGCGGCCCTTTCTGGATCGCAGCAGCCAGCTTGCCGACCGGCGCGCAATCGCCCTTGCACAGCGCCTGCGCCTGCGCCAGCACCTCTTTCGCCCGGGCGACCGCGCCCTTTTCGACCATTGCCTCACCCTGACCCGCCAGGGCGGCGACGTCGGTCGGGTCCAGCAACAGCGCTTCCTTGTACAGGCGGATCGCCTTGCCCTGCAGCCCCTGCGCCCGCGCGACTTCGGCCAGCTCGATAAAGGCCGCACGATTGCGCGGATCGATCGCCAGCGCGCTTTCCAGCGCGTCGTTCGCGCCGTTCAAATTACCGGCCTTGCGCGCGGCTTCGCCCGCCTTCTGCCATTCCACCGACTGCGGATTGATCTGGCTGTCGGGCTTCTGGCTCAGCCCCATGCTCGACACGGTGGTCAGCACGAGCGCAAGCGCGATCGAAGCGGGGGTAAAACGCATGATAGTCTCCAGCCATGTTTCAGGCGTTGATTTCGGCTCATAGCCCACGGCCCAAGTGTCGCGATTTTGCGGGCGCTTGTCCATGCCCTGTTTCACGCCCCCCGGCGCAACCGCGCAAAGAAGAAGCCGTCGCTGCCATCATGGCCGGGCGTCAGCAGCAGGCCGGGACCATGGGGCCGCCCGACGGGCAGATCGACCGGCTCCGCATGCCAGCCCTCATGCCGCGCCAGAAACGCGTCCACCTGGGCGCGCCCTTCCCGCTCAGTCAAGGCGCAGGTCGCATAGATCAGCGCCCCGCCCGGCGCCACCAGCGGCGCGGCGAAATCCAGGATGCGGGCCTGTTCCGCGACCAGCCGGTCGAGCCGCGCCTGCGTCAGCCGCCAGCGCGCCTCCGGGTTACGCCGCCAGGTGCCGGTGCCCGAACAGGGCGCATCGACCAGCACCACGTCCACCGTGCCGTTCAGGCTCTCCAGCCCCCGCGCCTCATGGCTCTGGTCCAGCAGCAGCGTCTCGATGAAGGTCGCGCCCGCCCGCGCCGCGCGCGGCTCCAGCCGCGCCAGCCGCGACCGGATCGTGTCGGCGGCGATCAGCGTCCCCTGCCCGCGCATGGCCGCCGCCAGCGCCAGCGTCTTGCCGCCAGCCCCTGCGCACAGGTCGACCACGGTCATCCCCGGCTGCACGCCGCACGCCGCCGCGATCCACTGGCTGCCGGCATCCTGCACCTCGACCAGCCCGTCTTTCCATGCCGCCTGCTGCTCGACCGGAAACCCTTCGGGCAAGCGCAGTCCATCGGGCAGCCCCGCGATCGACGTCGCGTCGGGCAGCAAAGGCGCGACCGCTTCCGGCGTCGCCTTCAACCGATTGACGCGCAAATCCACCGGCGCTCGCCCCAGCAAAGCGTCCTGCTCCACCGGCGCGGCCAGCAGCGGTTGCAGCCAGCCCGGCACCGCGCCCGCTTGCGCACCCATCTCACCTGGCTCGATCGGCAAGGGCGCATGGGTCGATCCGTCGAACAGCGCCGCAATCTCCGGCCGCTCCAGCGCCAGCCCGATCATCGCCTCGCGCCCCGTCTCGGGCCGCTCCGCCGCGCGCCGGATCGCGTCATAAACATGATCCCGCACCGCGCGCCGATCCCGCGACCCGGCATAGCGCCGTTCCTTGAAATAGCGCGCGATCAGCGTATCGGCCGCTGGCCCGCCATCTCGCGCGGACGCAATGATGGCGTCCAGCAAATCGATCGCGGCCTGGATTCGGGCGGAGGGGGTCATATCCTCCCCGGCACGGGGATGGGGACCACGACGCGAAGCGGCGTGGTGGAGGGGGCGGGCGGCAAACGCAGTCTTACGATAGGCAGCACCCGGCGGCGCTCCCCCTCCACCACTGGCTTCGCCAGCGGTCCCCCTCCCCGTGCCGGGGAGGATTTAACGCGTCGGATAATTGGGCGCTTCCCGCGTGATCGTCACATCATGCACATGGCTTTCCGAAAGCCCCGCATTGGTGATCTGCACGAAGCGCGCGCGTTCCTGCAAATCCTTGATTGTGGCACTGCCAGTATAGCCCATCGCCGCCTTCACGCCGCCGACCAGCTGGTGGATGACATCCTTGGCTGGTCCCTTGAATGGCACCTGGCCTTCGATCCCTTCGGGCACCAGCTTCATCTGGTCCTTGATATCCGCCTGGAAATAACGATCGGCCGACCCGCGCGCCATCGCGCCGACGCTGCCCATGCCGCGATAGCTCTTGTACGCGCGCCCCTGATACAGGAACGTCTCGCCCGGCGCTTCGGCGGTCCCGGCCAGCAGCGATCCGACCATGACGCAACCCGCGCCAGCCGCGAGCGCCTTGGCCAGGTCACCTGACGTGCGCAGCCCGCCATCGGCGATCACCGGCACGCCCTGCTTGGCGGCTTCCTCGGCCGAATCCATCACCGCAGTCAATTGCGGCACGCCCACGCCCGCGACGACGCGGGTGGTGCAGATCGATCCCGGCCCGATGCCCACTTTCACGCAATCCGCGCCCGCGCCGATCAGCGCCTTGGTCGCTTCGGCGGTGGCGACATTGCCCGCGACCACCTGCACATGGTTGGACAGCTTCTTCACCGCTTCCACGGCCGCCGACACCTGCTTGCTATGCCCATGCGCCGTGTCGATGACGATCAGGTCGCATTCCGCATCGATCAGCGCGCGGCTGCGCTCCAGTCCCTTGTCGCCCACCGTGGTCGCGGCGGCGACGCGCAGGCGGCCGGTGCCGTCCTTGGTCGCCTGCGGATAGGTGACCGCCTTCTCGATATCCTTGACTGTGATCAGACCGACGCAATGATAGCCATCATCGACCACCAGCAGCTTTTCAATCCGGCGCTGGTGCAGCAAACGCTGCGCCTCTTCCTGCCCCACGCCGACCTTGACGGTGGCGAGGTTATCCTTGGTCATCAGTTCGCTGACCGGCTGCTTGGGGTTCTCGGCAAAGCGCGTGTCGCGGTGCGTCAATATGCCGACCAGCTTGCCGCTTGACTCCACCACCGGAATCCCGCTGATCTTGTGCCGCTGCATCAGCATCTGCGCATCGGCCAGCGTCGCGGTGGGCAGGATCGTGATCGGGTTGACCACCATGCCGCTCTCGAACCGCTTGACCGCCCGCACGGCGTCGGCCTGCTCCTCGACGGTCATGTTCCGGTGCAACACGCCGATGCCGCCCAGCTGCGCCATGACGATCGCCATGTCCGCTTCGGTCACCGTGTCCATCGCAGACGACAGGATCGGGATGTTCAGCTTGATCTCACGCGTGACGAAGGTGGACGTATCCGCCTGGCTGGGCAGCACATCGGATTCGCCGGGCTGCAACAGCACGTCGTCAAAGGTGAGGCCGAGACGGATTTCCATGGAAAATGCCACTTTCTGCTGCCGGACCGGGCGCGGGTCCGAGGGGGATTTGTGGCGGCCCATGTAACCACTTCATGCCCGCGCGGCCAGACCCCTTGGGGGATTTTATTATGTGGCGAAGCTGAGAGGAAACAAAGCCGGTCGCGTGCCCGTCAGAGGTGAAACGGAGATATTTGTTTGTCCTCTGTCATGCCGGCGAGGGACGAATAAGTCTTCACCGAGAATATCGATGGCGGATGACCAGACTGGCTGCTTTCCGCCATCCCCGTCTGGAATTCGAAAAGGGGGCCAGCCTTTCGGCTCGCCCCCTCCAAGATGTTCAGCCGTGGAAGCGGCGTTAGTAAACGCGCGCCTTGGGCTTCACATATTCGGCTTCGTCGGTCATCGTATAGTCGTGGACCGGGCGATAATCGAGCGTCACCTTGCCGCCCGAACCGCCCCAGCCTTCGAACCAGCTGATGGTGTGCTTCATCCAGTTTTCGTCGTCGCGGTTCGGAAAATCCTCATGCGCATGGGCGCCGCGCAATTCCTTGCGCGCTTCGGCGCCTTCCATCGTGCAGATAGCCTGGCACATCAGATTGTCGAGTTCCAGCGTCTCGATCAGGTCCGTGTTCCAGATCAGCGAGCGGTCCGAAACCTTGACGTCCTGGAGCCGCTTGTTGACCGCCTGCATCTGCGTGACGCCTTCGGACAGCAGCGCGCTGTCGCGGAACACGGCGGCGTGCTTCTGCATGGTGCGCTGCATGTCGAGGCGGATGTCCGCCGTCGGCGTGCTGCCCTTGGCATTGCGATAATGGTCGAGACGCGACAGCGCCAGGTCCGCCGCATCGGCCGGCAGCGCCTTGTGCGGCGCGTTGGGCTTGAGGTTGTCCTTCAGGAACAGGCCGGTGGCGCGGCCGAACACGACAAGGTCGATCAGGCTGTTGGAGCCGAGGCGGTTGGCGCCATGGACCGACACGCAGGCCGCTTCGCCCACCGCGAACAGGCCTTTCACGATAACTTCGGGATCGTCGCCGACCTTCGTCACGACCTGGCCGTGATAGTTACAGGGGATGCCGCCCATATTATAATGGACGGTCGGCGTCACCGGCAGCGGCTGGCGGGTCAGGTCCACGCCCGCGAAAATCTTGCCGCTTTCGGTGATGCCGGGCAGGCGTTCGGCCAGCACCTTGGGATCGATATGGTCGAGGTGCAGGAAGATATGATCCTTATGCTCGCCCACGCCGCGCCCTTCGCGCATTTCCATCGCCATCGAGCGGGATACGACGTCGCGCGACGCCAGATCCTTGGCCGACGGCGCATAGCGTTCCATGAAACGCTCGCCTTCGGAATTGGTGAGGTAGCCGCCCTCGCCACGCGCGCCTTCGGTGATGAGCACGCCCGCGCCGTAGATGCCGGTCGGGTGGAACTGCACGAACTCCAGATCCTGGAGCGGAAGCCCTGCGCGCAGCACCATGCCGCCGCCATCGCCGGTGCAGCTATGCGCCGAGGTGGCGGAGAAATAGGCGCGGCCATAGCCGCCCGTCGCCAGCACGACCGCATGGCTGCGGAAGCGATGGATCGATCCGTCTTCCATGCAGATGGCGATCACACCTCGGCATTCGCCATTTTCCATGATCAGGTCGATGGCGAAATATTCGATATAGAAGTCCGCGTCATATTTCAGCGACTGCTGATAGAGCGCGTGCAGCATGGCGTGGCCGGTCCGATCCGCCGCCGCGCAGGTGCGCTGCACCGGCGGGCCGGCACCCATATTCTGCATATGGCCGCCGAAGGGGCGCTGGTAGATCGTCCCATCCTCGTTCCGACTGAACGGCACGCCGGCATGTTCCAGCTCGATCACGGCCGCAGGCGCTTCACGCACCATATATTCGATCGCGTCCTGATCGCCCAGCCAGTCGGACCCCTTGACGGTGTCGTACATGTGCCAGGTCCAGTGATCGGGCGAGTTGTTGCCCAGCGACGCGGCGATGCCGCCCTGCGCCGCGACGGTGTGCGACCGGGTAGGGAACAATTTGGTGATGCAGGCGGTCTTGAGGCCCGCTTCGGCACTGCCCATGGTCGCGCGCAGGCCTGAGCCGCCCGCGCCCACGACGACCGTGTCGTAGGTGTGGTCGATGATCTTATAGGCTTCGGTCATGGCTTGACGACCCCAATGAAGGCGATCTTGGCGATCGCGAAGACGCCCGCGGCCGCGCCGCCAAAGGCATAGAAATTGAGCACCAGCATGGAGAAGAAGGCCAGACCCTTGTCATGGACATAATCCTCCAGCATCACCTGCATGCCGAGGCGCAGGTGCCAGAAGATGCTGACGATCATCAGCATCAACGGCACGGCGACCAGCGGATTGGCGATCCAGTTGACGACGCTTTCATAGTCGAGACCCGGCAGGCTGAGCAGGCTGAACAGCAGCCACAGCGTCAGCAGCAGGTTGCCGACGGCGGTGTAACGCTGCGCCAGCCAGTGATGCGCGCCGTGACGCGCCGAACCCAGGCCACGGACGCGGCCGATACCAGTACCGTTGCCCATCAGAAGGCCTTTCCGAAGATGAAGAGCCAGACAAGGCCGGTGACCAGCAGCGACGCGACGAACGTCGCGATCGACCATGTCTTGTTGTTGTTCAGCTCGTACCCCGCGCCCATGTCGAGCACGAAATGCCGCAGGCCCGAAAAGAGATGCTGGAAGAAGAACCAGCTCAGGCCGATCATGACCAGATAGCCAAATGGCGACGTCGCGCACTTGACGAAGGTCGCATAGGCCTCCGGCCCGGTCGCGGCGGCCATCAACCACCAGATGAGGCCAAGCGCACCGGCGGTCGCCAGGCCATTGCCCGTCACGCGATGCATGATGGAAACGGCCATCGCCGGTCCCCATTTCCAGATCGTCAAATGCGGCGAGAGCGGCCGGCTGTTGGATCGCGCCATGTCTACCCTAGTCCCTGATACATGTCCCTAAGTCCGCCCCCCTTAAGAGCGATACGCCAAGAGGGCAAGAAGCGGAGCGCGGGAGATTGCCGATGCCCTTTTGGACAGGCCGGGGTGTCAGGCATAAGAAGTGATTAACCAACGCACGCTAAAGGTGGACCCCGAACCGATTATGTCACCAGCAAGGGCCGTCCCCGCATGCCGTCCAGCCTTCCTGCCGCCACCGCCACGCCGGACTATCTGGCGGAAGTCGATCCTACCGGAGAGTTGGCCCGCGCCGCGCGCGAAGTCGGCGACCTGATCGGCGATGAACTGAACAGCGTCGGCGCTGCATTTTTCGCGAGCTATATGCGCGAAACCGGACTGAAGGAGCGGCTGGGGGGCGCCATCATCGCGCGAATCGAACGCGAAGCCGACAATTATGCGCGGGAAAAGCTGCTGCATTTCGCCGAAGGGCGCTGGGCGCGATCGGCCGCCGATTGCGTGCGCCATGCCCGCAAGCATGACGTATCGGTGCGATCGGTGCTGAACGCCGTCGCCGCCGCCAACGAACGCATCACCGACCTGATCTGGGAACGCTGCCACGCGGACGAGGCGCGGTGCCGCCGCCTGCTGCGCATGATGTTGCAGATCGCGATGACCGACTCCGGCTTCATGAGCAACGTCCTGGCGACCGACCAGGCCGAAGCGCAGCGCGCCGAACGGCAGCGTTATGGCACATTGTTCGAACAGCGGATCGTCGGCGAAATCGACGGCGCGTCCAAATTGGGCGAATCGCTGCGCGAACAGGCCAAGGACGCCTCCGCCGCCACGCGCGGCATGTTGGGCAAGGCATCCGAAGTCGCCGCCGCCGCCGAACAATCCGCCCTCGCCATGCGCGAAGCCGCCCGCACGTCGGCCGGCCTGATCCGCGCGATCGAGGATGCCCGCACCGAAGTGGAAAGCGCCGCCGAAGTCGCGCAGCGCGCCTCCGCCCAGTCGAGCGACGCCGTCTCCATGTCTTCCACCCTGTCCGACCATGCCAAGTCGATCGAATCGATCCTGGGCCTGATCCGCGACATTGCCGGGCAGACCAACCTGCTAGCCCTCAACGCCACGATCGAAGCCGCGCGCGCGGGCGATGCGGGCCGCGGCTTTGCCGTCGTCGCGCAGGAAGTGAAGAGCCTGGCCAACCAGACCGCGCGCGCCACCGACGAAATCGCCAACAAGATCGCCGATATCCAGGCATCGACCCGGCAGTCGGTCGAAACCAACGAACGGATCCGCGACACGGTAGGCGAAGTGAAGGCGAGCGCCGAACGCATCCGCCACGCCATGGACGCGCAGGCGCAGACCGTCACCATGATCACCGCCGCCGTCGACGAAACCGCCCTGGCCGCCGATTCGATGTCCACCACCATCTCCGCGATCCGCCAGGATACCGAAGTCGTCGCATCGGAAATCGACCAGCTGGAACGCGGCTTCGTAAGCGTCGAAGGCAAGCTCGCCAGCCTGCGCAACGCGTCGTCGGATTTTGGGCGGCAGGTGGCCTGAGCGGCGAATTTTAGAGCCGAAGTCAAATCGGATCATAACGTCATCCCGGGCTTGACCCGGGATCCCGCTTCTTCATTTCATCCTTTACTCAGTGGCTTGAAGAACAGCCGGACCCCGGCTCAAGGCCGGGGTGACGAAATTTCGAATGGCGGAAATACACCTCCGCCCACAATCCCATCCCGCTTCCCCTCCCCCGCCGCCTCGGCTAAAGGCGGCGGGATGAACGATGTCGCCACGCCAGTGCAAAGCTGGAAAGTCACCCTGCCCTGCACCCGCGCCGAAGCCGAAGCGCTGGACGGGGACATCGCGGCCTTCACGCTGATGGAACATCCGCCGGTGCTGATGACCAGCGAGGCGACGCCGGATGACGAAGATGCCTGGCAACTCGACGCCTATTTCGAAGGGAAACCCAGCCCGGCCGCGATCAAGCTGCTCAAGACGCTGGTGCCCAGCGCCGCGCGGGTCAAGCCGCTGGTCGAGGCGCTGCCCGACGAGGATTGGGTGACGCTGAGCCAGCAGGGGCTGGAGCCGGTGACCGCCGGGCGCTTCCATGTCCGCAATATCGCTAGCGACCCTGAATTGCCCGGCCACGTCAATCTGCTGATCGAAGCGGGTCGCGCCTTTGGCACCGGGCAGCATGAAACGACGGCGGGCTGCCTCGCCATGCTCGACCGGATGCGCCGGGTGGGGATGCGCTTTGCCCATGTCGCCGATATAGGCACCGGCACCGGCCTACTCGCCTTCGCCGCGCTAAATCTGTGGCCCCGCGCCCGCGCCATCGCATCGGACATCGACGCCGTGGCGGTGGAGATCAGTGCCGACAATGCGCGCGCCAACGGCATCGCGCTGGGCGACGGACCGGGTCGGCTGGCGCTGGTGACGGCGGCGGGCGGCAATCATCCCGCGTTGGTCGGGCGCGCGCCCTATGACCTGCTGATCGCCAACATCCTGGCCGGACCGTTGATCGAGCTGGCGCCCTCCTTATGCGCGCTGGTCGAGGATGGCGGCACGATCGTGCTCGCCGGGTTGCTGAACACGCAAGCCGACGCAGTGATCGCCGCCTATCGGGCGCAGGGGATGCGGCTGGCCGAACGCAGCGACCGGGGCGATTGGCCGACCCTGCGCCTGCGCAAGCGGCCGAGCATCGGCTGGAAACGGCCCAAGCGCATCAATCCCGCCGCGCGCGGCGAAGCGCCCGGTTTCGGCAGCATTTGACCCTTAGCGAAGGTATCGACCATGAGCATCACCCGCACCGTCATCGTTCAGAATATGGCCGGCTCACCCTTCGAGCATGTCGCCGTGTTCGATGACACGGCTGGCCCATTACCGGGCGTGCTGCTCTTCCCCAATGTGCTGGGCACCAAGGAAGCCGACTTTGCTTATGCGGAAAAGGTCGCGGCGCTGGGCTATGCGGTGCTGGTCGCCGACGTCTATGGACAGGGCAAGCGCACCAGCCGGGCCGATAGCGATGCCGGGCGTTACATGAACGCGCTGAACGCCGACCGCGCCTTATTGCGGGAGCGGGTGAACGGCGTGCATGACGTGCTCAAGGGGCTGGCGCAAGTCGATGCGACGCGCACCGCGGCGATCGGCTTCTGCTTCGGCGGCAAATGCGTGCTGGATCTCGCCCGTTCCGGCGCGGACATTGCCGGCGGCGTCAGCTTCCATGGCGTTTATGACGTGCCGCCTTTCCCCAATGCCGCAATCACCGCAAAGCTGCTGGTGTGCCATGGCTGGGACGACCCCATCGCACCGCCGGAAGCGACCGTCGGCCTGGCGCGCGAACTGACGAATGCGGGCTGCGACTGGCAGATCCACGCCTATGGCGGGACCGGTCACGCCTTCACCGACGAAGCCGTCAACATGCCGGAAAAGGGATTGGCCTATAGCCCCAGCGCCGATCGCCGCAGCTTCCGCGCGATGGTGGATTTCCTGGCGGAACTGTTCAATTAATCTTCCGCTCGTTCGAGCGAAGTCGAGAAACTTGTGCGGGAGCGTTACTCGACCTCGCTCGAAACGAACGGAGAGTAGGATTGTCTCACCGCGTCGGGATGCGCCGCGCGCTCGCCAGATGGTGCGCATGGGTGATCGCGACCGCCAGCGCATCCGACGCATCCGGCCCGACGATCTTCGCGCCGGGCAGCAGCCGCGACACCATGGCATGGACCTGATCCTTCGACGCATTGCCTACGCCAACCACCGATTTCTTGACGAGGCGCGCGGCATATTCGCCGACCTCCATGCCCGATCGCGCCGCATTGAGCAGGATCACGCCGCGCGCCTGCCCCAGTTTCAGCGTCGATTGCGGGTTCACATTGACGAACACCTCCTCCACCGCCGCGCCATCGGGCCGATGTTCGAGGATAAGGTCGGTCAACGCCAGATCGAGCGCCAGCAACCGCGTCGACAACGCCATGGCGCTATCGGTCTTGATCTGGCCATTGGCGATATGGGTCAGCCGATTGCCATCGGCGGCGATCAGCCCCCAGCCGGTCGTGCCAAGGCCGGGGTCGAGGCCCAGGAGAATCATGCGCTTATCCTCTCCCCGCCGGGGAGAGGATAGCAAGGCTTGCCGACCTGTCGGCTAGCCGCGCTTGGAGAGGGGGTAGAGCCGCCAAGGCTGCGCAACCCTCTCCCCCACGGGGAGAGGGATTGGAGATCAACCCAGTTTCTCCATCACGTCGTCGGACACTTCGTAATTGCCCCAGACGGTCTGGACGTCGTCATCGTCTTCCAGCGTATCGACCAGCTTCAACAGCGTGGCGGCGTTGGATTCGTCGACTTCCATGGTCGTCTGCGGCTTCCAGGCGAGCTTCGCGCTGTCGGCGGCGCCAATCTTGGCTTCCAGCGCCTTGGCGACTTCATGGAGCGCGTCCATCGCGGTCCAGATTTCATGCTCGTCCTCGTTGGACGACACGTCCTCCGCGCCCGCTTCCAGCGCCGCTTCGAAGATCGCGTCGGCGTCCCCGGCTGCGGCGGGATAGGTGATCAGGCCCACCCGATCGAAACCATGGCTGACCGCGCCCGAAGCGCCCAGATTGCCGCCATTCTTGGAGAAAGCAGTGCGCACATTGGTCGCGGTGCGGTTGCGATTGTCGGTCAGCGCTTCGACGATGATGGCGATGCCGCCGGGGCCATAGCCCTCATAGCGTACTTCCTCATAATTCTCGCCGCCCGCCGCGTTCGCCTTGTCGATCGCACGCTGGATATTGTCCTTGGGCATGGACTGCGCCTTGGCAGCGTTGACCGCCAGGCGCAGGCGCGGGTTCATGTCCGGATCGGGCATGCCCATCTTGGCTGCGACGGTGATTTCGCGGCTAAGCTTGGAGAACATCGAGGAACGCTTCTTGTCCTGTGCGCCCTTGCGATGCATGATGTTCTTGAATTTGGAATGGCCGGCCACGGCCTTCTCCCCAATATTTCTGTGAAAGCGAAGGGCGCTCTCTAGCGAGCAGCGCCCGTTCGCGCAACTCAGAGCGGGGATCCGATTGCATCGGATCACCGCTCCAAGTTACAGGTTTACGCGATTTCCGAGTCATCAGATGATTTCATCTGATTGGAAATCGCTTTAGACGAGGATTGCGGTGCCCGACGCCGACACCATCAGCATCGACCCGTTGGACCCGATGACTTCATAGTCGAGATCGACGCCCACTACCGCATTGGCGCCCAGCGCCGCCGCGCGCGTGCGCATTTCGCCGATCGCCTGTTCGCGGGCGCGCTGCAGCACATCCTCATAAGCGCCCGATCGCCCGCCCACGATATCGCGGACGCTGGCGAACAGGTCGCGAAACAGGTTGGCGCCCACGATCACCTCGCCGGTGACGATGCCCAGATACTCCTTCGCAGGCCGCCCTTCCAAGCGGCTGGTGGTGCTGACGATGACATCAGACATGGGGCGCTTCTCCTGAATTACCGAGGGTTATTCCATTCCCAGCGCGGCGAGATAGGTCTGGAGGATGGCTTCCATTTCCTGCCGGTCGTGCGGCTGCATTTTGCGCAGGCGGACGATCTGGCGCATGATCTTGCCGTCATAGCCGTTTGACTTGGCCTCCAGGTAGACGTCCTTGATATCGTCGCCGATGCCCTTCTTTTCCTCTTCCAGCCGCTCGATGCGCTCGATGAAAAGGCGTAGCTGGTCGGCGGCGACGTTGGGTTCGCTCATGGGTCTTGTCTCCAAACTGTGAATCGGTTGGAGGGCGTCCTAGTGATTGTCGGCGTTCTTCGCCACACTCTCTTTCATCCGCGCCAACTGCTCCGGCGTCGCGTCGCCCTGATGCCGCTCTTTCCACTCGGCAAACGGCATGCCGTGGATGATTTCGCGCGCCTGATCGCGCGTCATCTCCCCGTCCGCCTCCGCGATCCAGTCGGCCAGGCAGTTGCGGCAAAAGCCCGCCAGACCCATCAGGTCGATATTCTGGACGTCGGTGCGATGCTGCAAATGCGCGACCAGGCGGCGGAAGGCGGTTGCGGCCACGGCATCTGTGACTATGCTGTCCGTCATCGGTGGGAGAAACCTTTCGCTGATCTACATCATCCTGTCGTGCAGCACGGATAACCCATAACGACGCACTGGCAAGCCCCACGCGGCAGGCGAGCAGCGATCAGACGGTCAGGAGAAGACATGACGAAATTACCGCCCCGTTCGCGCAAGGTCCGCATCTTGGCGACCCTTGGCCCCGCGAGCGATACGCCCGACATGATCCGGGCGCTGTTCGTCGCCGGGGCCGACGCCTTCCGCATCAATATGAGCCATGGCGCGCATGAGGATCATGCCGCGCGCATCGCCATCATCCGCGCGCTGGAAAAGGAATTTCAGCGGCCAACCACGATCCTGGGCGATCTGCAAGGCCCAAAGCTGCGCGTCGGCACCTTCGAAAAGGGGCTGGCGCTATTGGAACGCGGCATGGCTTTCACCCTGGACCGCGACGAAACGCCAGGCAACGCGCGCCGCGTGAACCTGCCCCACCCGGAAATCTACGCCGCGCTGGTGCCCGAAACCCGGCTGTTGCTGGACGACGGCAAGATGGTGCTGCGGGTGAAGGCCATCACCGCGGACCGGATCGAGACGATCGTGGAGGTCGGCGGCACCCTGTCCAACCGCAAGGGCGTGAACGTGCCCGACGTGGTCGTGCCGGTGCCCGCGCTGACCGACAAGGATCGCCGCGACCTCAGCTTTGCGATGCAACAGGGCTGCGACTGGATCGCTTTGAGCTTCGTACAGCGGCCCGAGGATCTGGCCGAAGCGCGCAAGCTGATGGGCGGCTATGGATCGCTGATGGCGAAGATCGAAAAGCCGTCCGCCGTGCAGCGGCTGGAGGAGATTATCGAACTGGCCGACGGTGTCATGGTCGCGCGTGGCGACCTAGGCGTGGAACTGCCGCCGCAATCAGTGCCGCCGCTGCAAAAGCAGATCGTCGCCACCGCGCGCCGCATGGGCCGCCCGGTGGTGGTCGCGACCCAGATGCTCGAATCGATGATCAAATCGCCCTCGCCCACCCGCGCCGAAGTGTCGGACGTGGCGACGGCGGTCTATGACGGCGCGGACGCGATCATGCTGTCAGCGGAAACCGCGGCGGGCGACTGGCCGGTCGAGGCGGTGACGATGATGGACAGCATCGCGCACAGCGTCGAGCGCGATCCGGGCTATTTCGGGCGGCTTCATTATACCGAGACGAAGCCGGACCCGACCACGGCCGACGCGCTGGCCGAAGCGGCCGGTAATATCGTGGGCATCGTCGGCGCCAGCGTCATCACATGCTTCACCCTGTCGGGCAGCACCGTGCGCCGCGTGGCGCGCGAACGGCCCAACGCGCCGATCCTGGCGCTGACCCCGCGATCGGACACGGCACGCAAGCTGGGCCTGACCTGGGGCGTCCACGCCATCCGTACCAAAGATATCGGGACGTTCGAGGAGATGATCGGCAAGGCGCGTCGCATGGCGCTGCGCCACGACATGGCCGAAAAGGGTGGCAAGATCGTGGTGCTGGCCGGTGTCCCCTTCGGCACGCCGGGATCGACCAACGTGCTGCACGTCACCGCGATTCGCGGCGACGAGTTGAAAGGCCGCGACGAGGGGTAAGTGCAACAGACCTGTGCCCCGGCGAAAGCCGGGGTCCAGAGTCGCACAGGCTGCGCCAGAGAACTCTGGACCCCGGCTTTCGCCGGGGCACAATATGGCCCATGCCGCCCTACAAAACGCGGAAAAGCGCCCGATCGTCTTTGATCAGGCGCTTGCCGCAGTGTCACGAAAACCCGTCGCCCCCTAAGCAGGGGCGACGCGTAGCCTTTTAGCCCTGGCGAGCCTTGAAGCGACGGTTGGTCTTGTTGATGACATAGGTGCGGCCGCGACGGCGGATCACACGGTTGTCCCGGTGACGGCCCTTGAGCGACTTGAGCGAGTTGCGGATCTTCATGGCAGACGGCCCTTGATGAATCTGATGTGGTCGAATTTCGAAGCGCAGCCCCTATGGGTCGGGCAGCCCAAAGTCAAGGGCGGCAGGCGCTCTTTTGCCGCCGTTCATCCTTCATGCAGCAACTTCGTGGCTTCACGCGTTGAGGGGGGAATTATATGCCCCATATCGTCTTTAGGGTGCCGCGCCGTCGGCAAACCCGTTGGAGTTGAACCCATGTCGAAGCGCCTCTTGCTCCTTGCCGCCATCGCCCTGCCCTTTGCCGCCCTGCCCCTCGGCATGACCGCATCAGCGGCCCCGCGCGTGGAAGTCACGCGATTCCATATGGGCGCTCCGGCTCGGTCCGGCACGCTCGCGGTCGAAGAAATGCCCGGCAATCCGGACATCAGCCTGGAATTTCGCACCTATGCCAACGCCGTGTCGCAGGAATTGCAGCGCGTCGGATTCACCCCTACGGGCGATGGTCCCACGGCCGCGTCGAGCGACTATGTCGCGCTGGTCAGTTTCAGCCGCACCTTCCGCCCGACCGGCGTCGATCGCAGCAGCGACCGGCCGGTCAGCGTCGGCGTGGGCGGCGGCATCGGCAGTGGCGGCGGTCGCCGGGGCGGCACCTTCGGCGGGCTGGGCCTGGGCGTGGGCATCAACCTGTCGGGCAAGCCCAAGGATATCGTGACGACCGAACTGCATGTGCAATTGCGCCGCCGGTCCAATTCGACCGCGATCTGGGAAGGGCGCGCCTCCACCGAGGCAAGGCAGGGGAAGCCCGAGTCGCAACCCGCCACCGCCGCGCAGAAACTCGCCGCCGCCTTGATCGGGGGCTATCCCGGTGAATCGGGGCGCACTATAATGGTCAAATGACCATCAGCATCTCAAGCGGCTTCGACAGCGGCAATATCCGCGTCCTGTCCATCACCGACACCCTAACGGGCGTCCGCGCGGAACTGGAGATCGTCACCGATCATCAGAGCGACTTCTATCAATGGTTCCATTTCCGGCTCGCCAACGCGGCGGGGCGCGAGGTGGAACTGGCGATCGTCAATTGCGGGCAGTCGGCCTATCCGGGCGGCTGGACCGGCTATAGCGCGCGGGTCAGCGAGGATCGCGAAAACTGGTATCTGGCCGACACCAGCTATGCCGACGGCACGCTGACCATCCGCCTGACGCCCGACAGCGGCGCCGTCTGGATCGCCTATTTCGCGCCCTATTCGATGGAACGGCACCACGACCTGATCGCCTGGGCCGCCAGCCAGCCGGGCGTCGTGCATCGCGAACTAGGACTGACGCTGGACGGCCAGCCGATGGACCTGCTGACGATCGGCGATGGCCCCAAGCAAGTGTGGCTCTACGCCCGCCAGCATCCGGGCGAAACGATGGCGGAATGGTGGATGGAAGGCGCGCTGGAACGGCTGTGCGACGAAGAGGACGCGGTCGCCCGCCTGCTGCGGCAAAAAGCGACGATCCATCTGGTGCCGAACATGAACCCGGACGGCAGCCGTCGCGGCCACCTGCGCACCAATGCAGTCGGCGTGAACCTGAACCGGGAATGGCATGAGCCGACGGCCGAACGCAGCCCCGAAGTGCTGATGGTCCGCGATGCGATGGACGCGACGGGCGTCGATTTCGCCATGGACGTCCATGGCGACGAAGCCATCGCCGCCGTCTTCATCGCTGGCTTTGAAGGCATCCCGTCGATCACCGATCGGCAGGTCACGCTCTATCACCGCTATCGCGACACGCTGGCCGCGCGGACGCCCGATTTCCAGACGCGCTTGGGCTATCCGGTTGCGGGCGTGGGCAAGGCTAACCTGTCCATGTCCACCAACCAGCTGGCCGAACGCTTCGGCGCGGTGGCGATGACGCTGGAAATGCCGTTCAAGGATAATGACGACCTGCCCGATGCCGATTTCGGCTGGTCCCCGGCCCGGTCGATGCAGTTGGGCAAGGATTGCCTGGCCGTGCTGGCGGAGATGATCGGAGATATTTAGGTCTTATGTGTTCCCGCGAAGGCGGGAACCCAGTTGATACGGCGGACTGGGTTCCCGCCGCCGCGGGAACACGAGGCTATTGCCAATCAAACGGCAGCGGCGCTTCTCGGAACGCGAAGCGGTCGAGATGATCTGCCACCACCTTCTTGAACGTCTCGACATCCGCGTCAGCGTTCGGCTCCAGCACGACCACCAATGCCTCCGGCTCCGCCGCCATGCGGATCGTTCCCATGGGGAAGGCGATCTCCCCCTTCTCGGCGTCGAATTGCACCTCAAACTTGTGGCTCCAATGTTTGCAAAGCTGTTGCAGATAACGGCTGCCGTTGGTGGTCGGCACAGTTGCGGTCAGGGTCATGGGTTACAGCCTTTCGATCTTGTTGACGGCTTCATCGATCAGCGCGGCGATGTCGAACAGGGTCTGGTTATCTGCACCCTCCTTTTCAAGTCGCTGCTGCACCGCGAAGCGCAGATTGTGCATGGCGCGGCGGACCGGCCCGCTATCGACGCGCTCGGCCTTCTGCGCCAGCGACGCCAACCGCGCGAGCGCGAGGTCGAGGGCAGCCTGCCGCTCGGCGATCTGCGCCGTTCCGGCATCGGTGATGGCGAAGCGCTTGCGGCTGCCCTCGCTGGGTTCTTCCACGATCAGGTCCATTTCCGACAACAAAGTCAGCGTCGGATAGACGACGCCAGGGCTGGGCGCATAGGCCTCGCCCGACAGCGCCTCGATCGCACGGATCAATTCATAGCCGTGGCGCGGTTCGTCGGCGATCAGCTTGAGCAGGATCAGCCGCAGCGTGTCGTTGTCGAACAACCGCCGCCGACCGCCGCCGCCGCGCCCGCCGCGACCACCGCCGCGCGGACCGTCCTCGCCAAAGGGATCGCCTCGGCCCAAGCCGTCAGAACCAAAACCGCCGGGCGAACCGAAACGGCGATGTCCATGATGGGAATCATGGTGATGATGGCCGCCATGGCGACCGTGGAAGGGGTGTGCATTACGCATCATTGAGTTTTTCATATATGTCATGATGCATTGAGATATATCTTAAAAACTTGTCGCGTCAAGATTTACGATAGATCTTAATTGTATTTTTCCCACTAAACCGGTCGGTGGCTATCCTCCAACCACGTGTTCCCGCGAAGGCGGGAACCCAGTTGATACGGCAGGACTGCATTCCCGTCTTCGCGGACACACGACGCGCTACAGGGCGGCAAAATCGATCGGCGCGTGGCGGTCCAGCGCGCGGCTCTGATCCTCCAGCGGATATTTAAGACCGCTGGCGCAATTGAACAGCACAGCGCGCTCGTCACGCGCGATTAGCCCTTCATCCAGCGCCCGTTGATAAGCGGCCAGCGTGGCCCCGCCCTCTGGGCACAGCAGCAACCCGTCGTCGCGCGCGACATCGCGCACCGCCGCGCTTATCGCTTCGTCCGACACCGCCAGCGCCGCGCCGCCGCTCTCCCGCACCGCGCGCAGGATCAGGAAGTCGCCCACCGCGCGGGGCACGCGGATGCCCATGGCGATGGTGCGCGCGCCCTCCCAGCGTTCGGCGAACTCGACGCCCTGCTCGAAGGCACGAACCATCGGCGCGCAGCCTTCGGCCTGCACCGCAAACATCTTGGGGCGCTTCGATCCGATGAAGCCGATCTTCTCCAGTTCATCGAACGCCTTCCACATGCCGATCAGGCCGGTGCCGCCGCCGGTGGGATAGAAAATCGCGTCGGGCAATTCCCAGTCCAACTGCTCGGCCAGTTCCAGCCCCATCGTCTTCTTGCCCTCGATCCGGTAAGGCTCTTTGAGGGTCGAGAAGTCGAACCAGCCGCGCTGCTTTGCCCCCTCCCCCACGATCGCCCCGCAATCGTCGATCAGGCCGTTGACGCGATAGACCCGCGCGCCCTGCGCCGCGATCTCGCGCACGTTGATTTCGGGTGTATCGTCGGGGCAGAAGATGATCGCCTCCATACCCGCGACGGCGGCATAGGCGGCCAGCGCCGTGCCCGCATTGCCGTTTGTCGGCATCGCGACCTGGGTCACGCCCAGTTCCTTGGCCATCGACACCGCCATGACCAGGCCGCGCGCCTTGAAGGACGCGGTCGGCAACCGCCCCTCATCCTTGACGAGCAAATGCGCCCCGCCGAGCCGCGCGGCGGTGCGCGGCAACGGGATGAGCGGCGTCGCATTTTCGCCCAGGCTCACGATATTGCGGGTGTGCCGCACCGGCAGCAATTCGCGCCAGCGCCACAGGTCCATCGGCCGCTGTGCCAGCGCGTCTTTGGTCAGCGTCGCACGTACGCCGTCCAGATCATAGCGCACCAGCAACGGCTTCCCCGCCGCTGACAGTCCGTGAAGTTCATCCGCCGCGTAACGCTCGCCGGTCAGCGAACATTCGAGATGGGTGACAAAGGTCGGGCGATCGGTGGTGAGGTTAAGGTCGTGGATCATGTGGCTCGAACGGACAGAGCCGCCGATTTGATCCGCCCCTGGAAAGGGGCGGTGGATGGCCGAAGGCCAGACGGAGGGGTATCGCCCTATCGATAGGGTGATACTCCTCCACCATTCGCTACGCGAACGGTCCCCCCTCCCCTTACAGGGGAGGATTATTCACTCCGCCTTCTTCGCCACGCTGACCATGGCGGGGCGTAGCAGGCGATCCTTGATCATATAGCCCGCCTGCATTTCCACCAGGATCGTGCCCGGTTCGGCGTCGGCGGACGGGATTTCCATCACCGCCTGATGCTTGTTGGGGTCGAGCGGCTGGCCGACCGACTCCAGCTTGCTGATGCCGTTGCGACCGAACACCGCCTCCAGTTCGCGGCCGGTGGCTTCCAGGCCGACGACCAGCCCCTTGAACTTCTCATCCTCCCGCAACTCGGCGGGAATCGCGGCCAGCGCCCGGCTGAGATTGTCGGCGACCGACAATATGTCGCGCGCAAAAGCGGTCGACGCATAGGCGCGCGCGTCGGCCAATTCCTTTTCCAGCCGTCGGCGCACATTCTGCGTGTCGGCATGGGCGTAGAGAATGTCTTGCTTGGCGGTGGCGAGTTCCGCCTCCAGCGCGGCGACCTTGTCGGCCGTGGCGTCGGCGGCAGGCGCGACATCCTCGGGCAGCACGTCCACGACTTCGGTATTTTCGATATTCTGTTTGTCTTCGCTCATCTCATCAATCTCGATAGCGTCTGGGCAGTGAAATCCACCATGGGGATGACCCGCGCATAGTTCAAGCGCGTGGGGCCGATCACCCCGACCACGCCGACGACCCGGCCGTCCGCGCCACGGTAGGGGGCGGCTATGACGGAAGAACCCGACAGGGAAAAGAGCTTGTTCTCCGAACCGATGAAGATTTTGGTCGCGCTGCCCGCCAATGCGCTTTCCAGCAGGCGGGAAATTTCCTGCTTGCCTTCCAGATGCTCCAGCAATTGCCGCACCCGTTCCAGGTCGGCCGCCGTGCCATCGTCGATCAGATGCGCCTGCCCCCGCACGATCAGCACCGGCCGATCGTCGGCATCGTGGGACCAGATGGCAATGCCCCGTTCCACCAGTTCGCGCGCTGCGCTGTCCAGCGCCAGACGCTCCGTCTCCATCTCGCGGCTCAGAAAGTCGCCTGCCTGGCGCAACGTCATGCCCGCAAAACGCGCGGACATGAAATTGGCGGCCTCATTCAGCATCGAGGGCGTGACGGCGGGCGGCAGGTCGAGCACGCGGTTTTCCACCGATCCGTCCTGCCCCACCAGCACGGCCAGCGCCTGTCGATCGTTCAAGGGTACGAAGCCGAATTGCCGCAGCACCGGCTCGCGCCGTGGCACCATGACGATCCCCGCGCAGGCCGACAGGCCCGACAGCGCAGCGGTGGCGGCGGACAGCGCTTCCTCGATCGGCCCGCTTTCGGCCAGCCCCGCCTCGATCGCCCGCCGTTCCTCCGCCGATGGTTCGGCCGCCTGCATCATCCCGTCCACAAACAGGCGCAGCCCCGTTTCGGTCGGCATCCGCCCGGCGGAGGTATGCGGCGCGGCGAGCAGCCCCAACTCCTCCAGATCCTGCATGACGTTGCGGATCGAGGCGGGCGACAGGCTCAATGTCGCCAGTTTGCTGATCGTGCGCGATCCCACCGGCAGCCCGGTGCCCAGGTAATTTTCCACCACCAGGCGAAAGACATCGCGCGCGCGATCGTTCAGTTCGGAAATCGGCGTCGTCAGCGTCATGACCATGATGTAGGATGGATCGCGGCCAGGCTCAACGTTTGCGCCGCGCCACAAGGATCAGTGCGATGCCGACCACGGCCAGCAACGCGCCGCGCCAAATCCACGGCCTCTGGTCCAGCATGAAACTGGACTCCGGCCAGTGGATCAAGCCTGCCCCCTGCCCGACCCAAAGCAGCCCCATCAGCAGGAGAAGCACGCCCACAATCTGCAAAAGAACGCGCATCACACACTCCTATCGGGCGGGCTTGGGTTTCAGCATCGGTTCGACGTCTAGCATCTTGGGGATCGCCGCGATCGTGGTGCGCAACTTGGCATAGCGCGCATCCATGCAGCCGGACTGAAACTCCAGCCGGGTCGGCTTGCCGCCATTGCCGGTCCATTCGATCGTATAGCCGGGCATGTCGGTCGCAAAGCGCGTGCAATTCTCGCCATTGCCGATCCGCTTGGTCGTGCCGCTTGGCGGGCGATAGGGCGCCAGCGCGGTGCGCAGGCGGCGATATTGCACCATGGTCACGGCAAAGCGCGTCGGGCCGGGCACGGCGGTGAATTTCTCCGGCTCCAGCAGGCCCGATCCGTCCGGCGTCACGCGCAGGCTATAGGCCGGACAAGCGCCGAAACAGCGCCCGGCGGTAAAGCGGATCGTCTCTCCGGGTGCCTTGGGCGTTTCCAGTTCGGTGTCCCCGCCGCCGACGCAGCCCGCCAGCAACGCTATCCCCGCCATCATCGCATATCGTGTCATGTCCCCTCTTTAACGTCTTATTTCGTTCGCGACACTGGCAAGTCGCGCCATCGGACGTTAAGCGCCGTCAACTGAACGTTTCGGAGTAGAAAATTATGCGTCCTTCCGGCCGAGCGCCCGACCAGATGCGCGACATCACCATGGAACCTGGCTTCACCATCCATGCCGAGGGCAGCTGCCTGATCAGCTTCGGCGACACCCGCGTGCTGTGCACCGCGTCGGTGGAAGAAAAGGTGCCACCCTTCCTGCGCGGCAAGGGGTCGGGCTGGGTCACGGCCGAATATGGCATGTTGCCCCGCGCCACCCACACCCGCGGCAGCCGTGAAGCGGCCAAGGGCAAGCAGTCGGGCCGCACCCAGGAAATTCAGCGGCTGATCGGCCGGTCGCTGCGCACCGTCGTGGACCTTAAGAAACTGGGCGAGCGCCAGATCGTGGTCGATTGCGACGTGATCCAGGCCGATGGCGGCACGCGCACAGCGGCCATTTCGGGTAGCTGGGTCGCGCTGCGCATCGCGGTGGACAAGCTGCTGGCGTCCGGCGCGCTCAAGGAAGACCCGATCATCCAGAAGGTCGCGGCGATCAGCTGCGGCATCTTCGAAGGCACGCCGGTCCTCGACCTCGACTATGCCGAAGATAGCAATGCGGAAACGGACGCCAACCTGATCCTGACCGGCGACGGCAAGTTCGCCGAAGTGCAGGCGACCGCCGAAGGCGCGGCCTATGACGAGGAAGAGCTGCTCCGCCTGCTCCGCCTCGCCCGCATCGGCTGCGCGAAGATCTTCGCGGCGCAGGATGTGGCGACAGGGCGGTAAGGTCTCCATTTTTACCGTCACCCCGGGCTTGACCCGGGGTCCCGCTTTCCCTTGATTGGACGGCGGACGAGGACAATAAGGGTAGATGATGACCGACCAATTCGGACAGGAACAGGCGATCCGCAAGCTCGCCCCGGGCAAGCTGGTGATCGCCAGCCACAATCCCGGCAAGGTGCGCGAAATCGCGGCGCTGCTCGGTCCCTATGGGATAGAGCCGATCTCCGCTGCCAGCCTGGACCTGCCCGAACCGGAGGAAACCGGCACCACCTTCATCGCGAATGCGGAATTGAAGGCGATGCAGGCCGCCGACCTGTCCGGCCTTCCCGCCTTGGCCGACGATAGCGGCCTATGCGTCGAGGCGCTGGGCGGCGATCCCGGCCTTTTCTCCGCGCGCTGGGCCGGACCGACCAAGGATTTCGACCTTGCCATGCGCAAAGTGTGGGACGGGGTCGAAGCCAAGGGACCGGACGCAGGCCACGACGCCCATTTCATCTGCGCCCTCGCCCTCGCCTGGCCCGACGGCCATGTCGAAGCGTTCGAAGGCAGGATCGACGGCACGCTGGTCTGGCCGCCGCGCGGCGCCAACGGCTTTGGCTATGACGCGATGTTTCAGCCGCACGGCCATGATGTCAGCTTCGGCGAGATGGACCCGGACGCCAAGCACGCCATGAGCCACCGCGCCGACGCATTCGCAAAGCTGGTGGCAGCGGTTTTCTGACCTCTCCTTTCTTGCCCGTTCGTTTCGAGCGAAGTCGAGAAGCATGCGGCACCACGACCCGTTTCTCGACTTCGCTCGAAACGAACAGGATTTGGGACTATGTCACTCCGTTCAGCGCACCGGCACGGCCTTCAGCTTCGCCTGGCCGATATGCCAGCGCAACTGGCTGGCCGTCGCGCCGTCCACATCGTTGACCCGCCGCACCACATAATCGCCGACGAAGCGCTGGCGCGTACCATCCGCCAGCTGTGAGTCCACCGTGACAGGCACAGTCTGGTAGATCGACCCGGCCCCGCCGTCCCCCGGCTCCAGCGAACCGATCGTCACTCGCGTCGACCGCGTCCCCGCAAAGCCCGCCTGAAATTTTTCCAGCGTCTGGTTCGGCGGCCCGTCATCGCCCCATTGCGTCCAGGCCGTGCCATAATCGCGCGCGTTGATCGCGGAATAATAACGCTGCACCACCGCGACTGCCGCCGCCATGCTCTTGGGTGCGGGATCGCATCCGGCCATCGGCTCGCCCTTTCCATCGAACAGGGCGCAACTGCGGGCGATCTCATCCTCGATCATCGCGCAGCTATTGGCCGCGTTGCAGGGCGGATGGGTGGCGGGGGACACATTGCGGCAGATCGCGACGCGTTTCGCCGCCGCCGCCGATCCGATATCCGCCGCACATGACAGCGGCGCCGTGCTTGCCGTGTCGGTAACGGGCGCTGCGTCGGGCATCGGGCTGTGCCCCGCGCTCTCATTCGTCGGCGCTTGGGTCGCAGGGGCAGCGACTTCATTCATGGCCGCCACATTCGCGTTGCGCCCCTGTTCCGGAGCCTGACCGCACGCGCTCAGCGCCATCAGCGCGCAGCCCGATATGATCCATGACAATGACGCGCGGCGCATCCTCTTCTCCTCTGGCGGCCTTTGCTGTTCAATGCCTGCCGCCCGGAGAATATCCATCGCCGCCTATTGACCGACGCTGGCGACCTGCGTGCCCGCCATCGGCGGCGCGTCGTCCGCATCCAGCGGCCCCTTGCCGAACGTATTACCGGCCGGGACATAGCGACAGACCAGATAGTCCGCATTGGCCCCTTCGCCCAGCGCACAGCCGACTTTCCTCGTCCCGCGCCAGATCATCTGCGTATAATGACCGACATCCTGCCAGCGTCCGGTTGTGCTGAGATCAGGCAGCTTGCCGGCGACCCGCGTCAGTCGCTTCTCGTCCAGAAACGCGCCCACCATCGCCTGATAGCCATAGAGGCGGCGCGGCCCCATCCACAGATTTTCGCCGCTGGGAGTGGCGCGACTGCCCCGCGCCGAATGGCGGAACAGACCGGTGCGCGCCATGTCGTCGGCATAGCGCGCGGCATCCGCCGCCAGCGCATCGTCCCAGTCCAGCAACGGCAAGCCCAGTGAGGCGCGCTCGCCATTATGCGCGTCCAGCATCGCCGCGCGCAGCATCGCCGCGCCCCGCGGCGCTTCGACCAAGCCATAATAGGCCGCAGGCATCACCGCGCTTGCTATGCCAGCCGGGCGCGCGCCCGCACCGTCGCTATCGCTCGTCGCCTGCGCACTACTCGCCAGCCACATCACGGCCCATAGCGAAGCGCGCCAAAACACTTTAGGGCTGCCCCCAGCCATGATGTCCCCCACTCCCCAAAAGCCGTCGGCCATCGCCGATGCCCAGGCCTTATATATTCATTGGCCCTTTTGCGTATCCAAATGTCCCTATTGCGATTTTAACAGTCATGTCCGCGACGGCGTGGATATCGACGTGTGGCGCGGCGCGCTGCTGGCCGACATGGCGCATGAGGCGGCGTTGACCGCAGGCCGCCCGCTGGCCTCCATCTTCTTTGGCGGCGGCACGCCGTCGCTGATGCCGCCCGCTTTGGTCGAAACGCTGATCGGCGCGGCGCAGGACCATTGGGGCTTCACCCCGGACATAGAAATCACGCTGGAGGCCAACCCCAATTCGGTCGAAGCCGCGCGCTTCGCCGATCTCGCCGCCGCCGGGGTCAACCGCACCTCGCTCGGCCTTCAGGCGCTGGATAACGAAGCGCTGCATTTCCTGGGCCGCGCCCATGACGTGGCGGAGGGGCTGGCCGCGCTCGACACCGCGCGGCGCGTGTTCGACCGGGTGAGCTTCGACATCATCTACGCCCGCCCCGACCAAAGCGAAGCGGACTGGCAGGCCGAACTGGCCCAGGCGCTGTCCTTCGGCACCGGCCATCTCTCGCTCTATCAACTCACGATCGAGCCGGGCACCCGCTTCGCCACGCTGGTGGCGCAGGGCAAGCTGACGCCCGCCGACCCCGATCATGGCGCGACGCTCTATGAACTGACCCAGGCGATGACCGGCGCGGCGGGCATCCCCGCCTATGAGATCAGCAATCACGCCCGTCCGGGACAGGAAAGCCGCCATAACCTGACCTATTGGCGCTATGGCGACTATGCCGGGATCGGTCCGGGCGCGCATGGGCGGCGCGGTGGCATGGCGACGATGCGGCACAAGAAACCGGAAAACTGGCTGGGTGCGGTCGCCCGCAACGGCCATGGCGCGCAGAGCGAAGACCCGCTGCTGCCCGAAGATCGCGCGCGCGAAGCGCTGCTGATGGGATTGCGGCTGGGTGAAGGCGTGGACCTGTCCCGCATCGCCGCCCTGTCGGGCATCGATACCGGGCAGCTGGTCGATGACCGGGCGATCGCCCAACTCGCCAACCTTGGCCTCATCCATCTGACCGGCACAAGGTTGCAGGTGGCCCCGGCGGGGATGCTGCTGCTCGACGCGATATTACCCGAAGTGGTCGCGATTTAAGTCACTACGCGTTCCCGCGCAGGCGGGAAGCCAGTGCCGACCTCTCTCGACCGGCTTCACCCTCAAGGCTGATCATTGCGCAGTTCCGCAATCGAATCATCAATCTCGCGCAGCGCCTCCGCGCGGGCATCGGCAGGCATCGACCGGTTGCGCGCAATCTGCGCCCGCGCTGTCCGCAAACCGTTCAGCGCCGCGACATGGTGCAAACGCGCTGCGCGGTCGGCGCGGGCTTCGTCCAGGTTCGCCTGCCGTTCCGCGCGGTCCGCCTGCATGCGGGCCATATCAGCGGACCGCTGCGCCGCCCGCTCGATCGCCGCGGTGCAGATGCGCACGCGGATATGGCGGCGGCCATCGGCATCCACCGTTTCGCGGCGGGTCGTCGCGTCCTTGCTGCCGTCGCAGCCTTCGCGCACATCGACCACCGGCACCATGCGGGCGATGTCCGCTTCGGTGGGAATGCGGTGGGTATCGACCCGGCCATTAGCATAGGTGACGGTCATGCGACCCTTGTCACGACGCACGACCGGCGGCGCGGGCGGCGTCGGCGCGACCGGGGCGATCATGTCTGCGGCGGGCACGATCGGTGCGGGCGGAGCCGGGGGCGCTGGCGGCGCCCAGGATTCATCGGCGGCCTTGGCCGCAGGCGCTTCAGGCACGCTGGGCATCGCCGGGACCGCCGCAACTTCGGCAACCGCGGGGACGTTGGCTGCGGCGGGCTGCGACACCAGGTTGGACAATTTGGCGAAGTCGGCGCTTCCCACCTTGTCGGTGATCGCGGCCATCTGCTGCGCGGCGCGGCTGCCCGACGCGGTGAGCGCCAGGCCAGCGGCGGTGACGACCGCGACGGCGGCCATGCCCCAGCTGATGCGCTGGAGCGACAAATCATGGTTGGACAGCATTTTCAGCCTCCCTTTGAGCGTCGTGATACGGGTGAGGTGGCAGGCGCCGGCGAACTGCCGCCCGCCCGCCGCCTTCAATATGGCGCGGCCATAGATATGCGCCTGATCGCGGCCGTAGAGCGATAGCACGCGCGCGTCGCAGGCGGTTTCCTGGTCCGCGCGATAGGCGCGATAGGCGATCCAGGCGACCGGATTGCACCAATGGATCGCCAGCAGCAGCAGCGCGATCATATTGGCGGCCAGGTCGCCGCGCTCGTGATGCGCCCGTTCATGGGCGATCGCCATATCCTGCTCCTGCGCGTCGTAACGCAGCGCGAAATCGGCGGGCAGGACGATGTACGGGCGCATGACGCCGAAGGCCAGCGGTCCGGACGCGTGGGGACTGGTGATCAAACGGATGCGCCCATCCTCCCCGATCGGCGTCGCGCCGTCGAGCATATGGCGGCGAAAGCGCGCATAGCCGACGATCTGGACCAGCAGAAACGCCACCAGCCCGACGAACCAGACACCGATGCCGATCTCCAGCCAGGGGATGGACGGCGCCGACGCCGCAATCGGCGCGGTGGGCACCGCCATCAGCATGTCGGGCAAGCCCACCTGATCCACCGCCACATGCAATGGCGACGGATCGACATCGTTCGGCAGCGCGGGCAACAGCATCCGCGCCAGCGGCAGCGCCCACAGCCAATAGGCCGCCCCCGCCCCCAGCCAGCGTGCGACCGGCCGCCGCACCATCATGACCAGCGCCATCAATAAGGTCGCAGCGATTAGCGTTTCGGCCAGCCAGACGCTCATGATTTCAACCCTTTCAGGATAGCCTCAAGCTCGGCGATATCGTCCGCGGTCAATTGATCTTGTTGCGCTAGCTGGGCGACCAGCGGCGACACGCGCCCGCCGAACAGCCGGTTCACCAGCCGCCCGGATTCGCCCGCGACATAATCGTCCCGCGCAATCTGTGGGCGATAGAGAAAACGGCGGCCATCCTGCTCAGCGGCGATCGCATCTTTGCCCATCAGCCGCGACAGCAAAGTCTTGACCGTCTGCAGGCTCCAGTCGCGGTCGGCGGCGACCCGGTCGGCAACGTCATTGGCGGTCTGCGGCGCGGTTTCCCACAGCGCCTCCATCACCACCAGTTCCGCTTCGCTGATCTTCTCGCTCACTTCGACTGACCCGACTCGCCATTAACAACTACAGACGTAGTCGCATCGATTACGGATGTAGTCAATAGGGGTTGATGGTGACTTCAAGCGAGGGTACGCGCTGGGAAGCCGCGATATGTCGGGAATTTTGACAGACGGCATGACGCGTGTTGATGCGTTAACCTTTGCATCGCCCGCTTTCGACCGATTGCGCGATATTGGCACAAGGATTGCGACTTTAGTCGCGTTCCCACCGTTCAACTATCGGGGGATGCAGGCCCGTCTCCGCTAGCATCCCCCACCCGGTTGGTATCGTTTTTCCCCATAATTCCGGCTCCAGCCATGTACCACCATGGGCGTCCGACCGAAGGTGGCGTCTTCTTCTCCCCTCCCTTTCAAGGGAGGGGTCGGGGGTGGGTGCGCCACGAAGTGTCGCTCTACCGTCACTGGCCTAGCCGCTCGCTTCGCTCGCACACACCCAACTCCTCCCTTTAAAAGAGAGGAGCTTATGTTGCAGCAACCCCAACACACAAAAAAGGCGGCCCGAACCGGACCGCCCTTCCTATGCCTGATCGCAAATCCGCTCAGCTTGCCGCAGCGACACCCTGATCCGTCATCAGCTGCTGCAATTCGCCTGCTTCATACATTTCCATCATGATGTCGCTGCCGCCGACAAACTCGCCCTTCACATAAAGCTGGGGGATGGTCGGCCAGTCGGAAAAGGCCTTGATGCCTTGGCGCACGCCTTGATCCTGCAACACGTCGACCGTGTCATAGGCGACACCCAGATGCTCCAGGATCGCGATGGCGCGGCTGGAAAAGCCGCATTGCGGAAAGAGCGGCGTGCCCTTCATGAACAGCACCACGTCATGGGCGCCCACAAGTTCGGCAATCCGCTGATGCACGGCGTCGGTCATGTCTAAAGGTCCAGTCCTGTCTGGCGCGCCGATCCGGGCGCGCAAATCGATATAAAGATTAGTTGGGAATGGCAGTGGTCAGTTGCAAGGCGTGCAGCACGCCGCCCATCCGTCCGCCGAGCGCCGCATAGACGGCGCGCTGCTGCGCGACCCGGCTCATGCCGCGAAAACTTTCCGCCACGACCTTGGCGGCATAATGGTCGCCGTCCCCGGCCAGGTCGGTAATTTCGACCTGCGCATCGGGAATGGCGGCGCGGATCATGTCGGCAATATCGTCGGCGGCCATCGGCATGGGATGGCGGCCTTATTGCGCTTCGATGAACATGCGGCGGGCAATCACCGCCTGCTCGTCCAGCGCGGCGCGCACGCCCGCTTCGTCGATGTCGATCCCGGCCGAGGTCATGTCGCCCACCAGCTTGCGAATGACATCCTCGTCGCCCGCTTCCTCAAAATCCGCCTGCACGACCGCCTTGGCATAGGAATCGGTTTCTTCCGGCGTCAGACCCATCTTCACCGCCGCCCATTCGCCCAGCAGGCGGTTGCGCCGCGCCTGGATGCGAAATTCCATTTCCTGGTCGTGGGCGAACATATTTTCGAACGCCTTTTCGCGATCGTCAAAGGTGGTCATGCGTCAAAGCCCCGTTCAATGTCAGTATGTCTTGCAGGAGATAGGAAGAAGCGCGCCGTTACGCAACAGCGCCGGCGGGCACGATCCAGGGGCGTTCCTGTGCCTGGGTGACTTCATAGCCGCTGATCACATCCGCCTGGTCCAGCGTCAGGCCAATCTCATCCAGCCCGCCCAGCAGGCAGTGCTTGCGGAACGGATCGATATCGAAAGCAAAGCGATCCTGGAAACGAGTGGTGACGGTCTGCGCCTCCAGATCGACATGGATCGGGTCGGGCGTGCCATCGGTGCCCTGCGCGACGTCCATCAACCGGTCGATCGCGGCCTGCGGCAGCACCACGGTCAGGATGCCGTTCTTGAACGCATTGCCCGAAAAAATGTCGGAAAAGCTGGGCGCGATCACCACCTTGATGCCCAGGTCCGCGATCGCCCAGGCGGCATGTTCGCGGCTGGAGCCGCAACCGAAATTGTCGCCCGCGATCAGGATCGGGCTGCCGACATAGGTCGGATCGTCAAAGACGTTGCCCGGTTCCTTGCGCAGCACTTCGAATGCGCCGCGGCCCATGCCGTTGCGCGAAATCGTCTTGAGCCAATGGGCCGGAATGATGATGTCGGTATCGACATTCTTCATCCCGAACGGATAGGCCCGGCCGTCGACGGTCGTCAGCTTGTCCATCAATGAACCTTCTTCGCCTGCTCTGCCGGAATATCTTCGGCGCGTCCCAGGGTCGCCGCCATTGCCGCGCTCGCCAGCGCACCCAGCGTCAAAACCCAGAAAATCTTCTTCACAGCGCGATCCCCTCTTGTGTGTTCATCAATTCCCGCACGTCCGTCAGACGACCCGTGATCGCCGCCGCCGCCGCCATGGCGGGCGACACCAGATGGGTGCGCGCGCCCGGACCCTGACGGCCCATGAAATTGCGGTTGCTGGTCGATGCGCAGCGTTCGCCTGCGGGCACCTTGTCCGGGTTCATGCCAAGGCACGCCGAACAGCCCGGCTCGCGCCATTCGAACCCGGCGTCCAGGAAGATGCGGTCCAGCCCTTCCTCTTCCGCCTGCTGCTTGACCAGGCCGGAGCCGGGGACGACCATCGCATGCTTGATGCCGCTCGCGACATGACGCCCTTTGAGCAAGGCGGCAGCAGCGCGCAGATCCTCGATCCGGCTGTTGGTGCAGCTACCGATGAAGATATGTTCGATCGCAACATCGGCCATGCGCTGCCCCGCAGTCAGGCCCATATAGTCGAGCGACTTTTGCGCGGCGGCCTGCTTAGACGGGTCGGCAAAGCTCTGCGGATCGGGCACCACGCCGGTCACCGCGACGACGTCTTCGGGGCTGGTGCCCCAGGTGACGTTGGGCACGATATCGGCGGCGTCGATGACGACGGTCTTGTCGAACACCGCGCCTTCATCCGTGTGCAACGTCTTCCAATAGGCGACGGCCGCGTCGAAGTCGGCACCCTTGGGCGCCATCGGGCGACCCTTGATATAGGCGAAGGTCTTCTCATCCGGCGCGAACAGGCCGGATCGCGCACCTGCCTCGATCGACATATTGGCGACGGTCAGCCGCCCCTCGATCGACATGTCGCGGAACACGGACCCGCGATATTCCATGACATAGCCCGTGCCGCCCGCCGTGCCGATCGTGCCGCAAATTGCCAGCGCGACATCCTTGGGGGTGACGCCGGGGGCCAGTTGCCCATCGACCACGACTTCCATGGTCTTAGACTGCTTGAGCAGCAATGTCTGGGTCGCCAGCACATGCTCGACTTCCGACGTGCCGATGCCGAACGCCAGCGCGCCCAGCGCGCCATGCGAGGACGTATGGCTGTCGCCACAGACCAGCGTCGTGCCGGGCAAAGTAAAGCCCTGTTCCGGGCCGACCACATGGACGATACCCTGCTCCAGGTCCGCGTCGCCGATCAGGCGCACGCCGAACTCGGGCGCATTGCGCTCCAGCGCTTCGAGCTGCTGCGCGCTTTCGGGATCGGCGATGGGAATGCGATTGCCCTGCGCGTCGCGGCGCGGCGTGGTGGGCAGATTATGGTCCGGCACCGCCAGCGTCAGATCGGGCCTGCGCACCTTGCGCCCCGCAAGGCGCAGGCCTTCGAACGCCTGCGGCGACGTCACTTCATGGACGAGGTGCCGGTCGATATAGATGAGGCAGGTGCCATCGGGACGCCGTTCGACGACGTGCGCGTCCCAGATCTTTTCGTAAAGGGTGCGAAACTTAACCATAGGCCTTCCCCCTAGACCCGGAATGACAGCGGGAAAAGGGGGCAAGGCATCAAAACATGCCGTTTCCTCCATCAGGCGGGCAAGAATGTTACAGGCCGGTCAGATCGCGCGATAATCTTCCAATATGCGACCGGCCGCGCCCACCTCCGCCTCGTGGCTTTCCTCGCGCCATGTCTCGCCCAGCGCCGCCTTCTCCCATTGCAGCATCGCCGGATGCGCCAGCATATGATCGACCCAGTCCTGCGCCTGCCGCCCGACATCCAGCCCATAGGTGCGCACGCGAAAGGCGACCGGCGCATAAAAGGCATCGATCGCGGTAAAGCCGTCCCCGGCCAGGAAAGGCCCGCCGAACCGGTTCAGCCCCTCCTCCCACAATTCGCGCAGCCGCGCGATGTCGCGGCCCAAAGCGGGCGAATGCATATGCGGCTCGACGCGGACGCCGACATTCATGGTGCAATCGTTGCGCAGGGCCGTGAACCCGCTGTGCATTTCGGCGACCGCGCATTGCGCAAAGGCGCGCGCCGCCTCGTCCGTCGGCCAGACGCCAGGATGGCGATCGGCCAGATACAGGATGATGCCGAGCGAATCCCAGACGGTGCGATCCCCATCGATCAGCGCGGGCACTTGGCCGGTGGGCGAAAAGCTGCGGAAGGCGGCATAGTTGGTCGCGGACGCAAAGGGTTCGATCCGGTCGTCGAACGCAATGCCCAGCGCCGTCATCAGCACCCAGGGGCGCAACGACCAGCTGCTATAATTACGATTGGCGGTGATGAGCGTGTAGGACATGCCGTTTCCTCCCTGTGCAGGCTGCGCGCGGATTAGCCTATCGGGTAACGGCGTGACAGCCGCAACGATCCATGGCGTACACAAGCTGGGCTTATATAAACGCCGCGAGAGCACGTAACTTGAAGCCTAGCCAAGTTGTTGAACGCACGTCAAAAGAGCGCATCCCGGGCGGCGCCCCCCTTGCCGCCCCTCCCCGATCGATGGAGCCTATAGTCGTGAACCGACGCCAATTTCTCGCCACCAGCGGCGCCTCCGCCCTCGCCGCCGCCACGCCCAGCACCCTGGCCCAGACGGGCAGCGCCGACACACGTTTCCGCGCGATGCTGGACGATTTCTTCTACGGCCGCCTGGCCGAATCCCCGGAACAGGCGACACGCCTTGGCCTCGACACCGGCGCGCGGGCGGCGTTGCGTGGCAAGCTGTCCGACACCAGCGCGGCGGGCGCGGCGCGCGCGCTGGCCCAGACCAAGGCGCAGGCAAAGCAACTCGCCAGCGTCGATCGCACCGCACTAAGCCCTGCCAGCCAGCTGGACTATGACGTCGTCGCCTATCAGCTGGACCGCACCGTGGGCGGCGAACGCTTCGGCTATGGCGAAACGGCGGGCCGCTACGCGCCCTATATCCTGAGCCAACTGACCGGCAGCTATCGCGAAGTGCCCGACTTCCTCGATTCGCAGCATCGGGTGAAGGATGCCGCCGACGCCGACGCCTATCTGGCGCGGCTGGAAGCCTTTCCCATCGCAATGGACGGCGAACTGGCCCGGCAAAAGGCCGATGAGGCCAAAGGCGTGTTCGCACCCGACTATATTCTCGACACGACCATGAAGATGCAGGCCTCCCTGCGCGACCAGACGCCCGCGCAGACCGTGCTCGTCGCGTCCTTCGTCAAGAAACTCGCCGCCGCAGGCCTGCCGCCCGAGCGCGCCACACAGGCGGAAAAGATCGTCGCGGAGAAAATCTTCCCCGCCGTCGATCGCCAACGCGCACTGGTGCAGCAATTGCGGGCGAAGGCGAGCCATGATGCGGGCTGCTGGCGCCTGCCCGATGGCGACGCCTTTTACGCCGCCGCCGCCGAAGCGGCGACCACGACCCGGCTGACCGGCGATGAAATCCATCAGCTGGGCTTGGCGCAGGTCGCGGAGATCAGTGCGCGGATCGACACGATCCTCAAGGGCGAAGGGATGAGCCAGGGCAGCGTCGGCGATCGACTGGTGGCGCTCAACAAGCGCCCCGATCAGCTCTTCCCCAACACTGATCCGGGCCGCGAAGCGCTGCTGGCGCAACTCAACAGCCAGATCGTCGCGATGCAAAAGCGCCTGCCCGACGCGTTCAACACCGTGCCCAAGGCGCCGGTGGAGGTTCGCCGCGTGCCGGTGACGATCCAGGCGGGCGCGCCCGGCGGCTATTACCAGAACGCCTCGCTCGACGGGTCGCGCCCCGCCATCTACTTCATCAACCTGCGCGACACGTTCGACCGGCCGAAATTCGGCCTGGCAACGCTCACCCATCATGAAGCGGTGCCGGGGCACCACTTGCAGGTCACCGTAGCACTGGAGTCCGACTCCATCCCCATGATCCGCCGCCGCGGCTTCTACAGCGGCTACTCCGAAGGCTGGGCGCTCTATTCGGAACAATTGGCCGACGAAATGGGCATGTATGACGGCGATCCGCTCGGCCAGGTCGGCTATCTCCAGTCGCTCCTGTTCCGCGCCACCCGTCTGGTGGTAGACAGCGGCATGCACGCCAAGCGCTGGAGCCGCGAGAAAGCGACCGATTACCTCATCGCCACCACCGGCATCGCCCGCGGCCGCAGCCAGGGCGAGATCGACCGCTACACCGTCTGGCCGGGTCAGGCGTGCAGCTACAAGATCGGCCATACGGTCTGGACGCAACTGCGCGACGAGGTGAAGGCGAAGCAGGGCGCGAAGTTCGACCTCAAGGCATTTCACGAAGTGCTGACGCTGGGCGCGATGCCGCTCGACATATTGAAGCAGACGGTGCGGCAGCGGATGGGGATCGCGTAACATACGCCATGTGCTCCCGCGCAGGCGGGAACCCAGTTCTGCCCCTGATCTGGGTTCCCGCCTCCGCGGGAACACAATACTTTGAGAGCAGCGTAACAAAAAAACGACCCGACGGTGCGCCGCCGGGTCGTCCAGTTCTTCCACCCAAATTCGCGGGCGCTCTGCACGCGCCCGCGAACTGGCTCGGTTCACGGCGACACCGCGAATCCGGCTTTCGACAGCCTGTGGCCTGCACGCCGCACATTCCGGCCAGTATCGTCATCCCCGCGCCGGCGGGGATCCATCTCCTGACCTCTCATCTCAATGCGACGTTGAGAGATGGATTCCCGCCTGCGCGGGAATGACGTTCCTCTTCAGGCCGCAAACTGATTCATCGTATTGTGCGCGCCGCCCGCCTTCAGCGCGGCTTCCCCGGCAAAATAATCCTTATGATCGTCGCCGATGTCGCTACCGGACATATTCTGGTGCTTCACGCAGGCGATGCCCTGGCGGATTTCCTTGCGCTGCACGCCTTCGACATAGCCCAGCATCCCGGCCTCGCCGAAATAGTCCTTCGCCAGATTATCGGTACTGAGCGCCGCGGTATGATAGGTCGGCAGGGTGATGAGGTGGTGGAATATCCCCGCCCGCGCCGCCGCGTCCTTCTGGAAGGTGCGGATGCGGTCGTCAGCCTCGCGGCCCAGATCGCTATCGTCGTAATCGACGCTCATCAGCTTCGCCCGGTCATAGGCGCTGACATCCCGGCCCGCCTCGACCCAGGCATCATAAACCTGCTGGCGGAAGTTCAGCGTCCAGTTGAAGCTGGGCGAATTATTATAAACCAGCTTGGCATTGGGCACGACCTCCCGGATACGATCGACCATCGAGGCAATCTGCTCGATATGCGGCTTTTCCGTCTCGATCCACAGCAGGTCCGCGCCATTTTGCAACGAGGTGATGCAATCGAGGACGCAACGATCCGCGCCGGTGCCTTCGCGGAACTGGAACAGGTTGCTCGGCAACCGCTTGGGGCGCAGCAGCTTGCCGTCCCGGTTCAGGATGACGTCGCCATTCCTCGCCGTCGCCGGGTCGATCTCCTCGCAATCGAGGAAGCTGTTATATTGGTCGCCGATATCGCCCGGCGCCTTGCTGACCGCAATCTGCTTGGTGAGGCCCGCGCCCAGCGAGTCCGTGCGCGTGACGATGATCCCGTCATCGACGCCCAGTTCCAGAAAGGCGTAGCGGCACGCCCGGACCTTCGCCAGAAAGTCCTCATGCGGCACCGTGACCTTGCCGTCCTGATGCCCGCATTGCTTTTCGTCCGAAACCTGGTTCTCGATCTGGAGCGCGCACGCCCCCGCCTCGATCATCTTCTTGGCGAGCAGATAGGTCGCTTCCGCATTGCCGAAGCCCGCGTCGATATCCGCGATGATCGGCACGACATGGGTGTCATAATGGTCGATCGCGTGCGTCAGCCGCTGCGCCTCGACGGCGTTGCCGGTTTCGCGCGCCTTATCAAGATCGCGGAACAGCATCCCCAGTTCGCGGGCATCGGCCTGCTTGAGGAACGTATAGAGTTCCTCGATCAGCGCTGGAACACTGCTCTTCTCATGCATCGACTGATCGGGCAGCGGCCCGAACTCGCTGCGCAGCGCCGCGATCATCCAGCCGGACAGATAGAGATATTTGCCCTTGGTCGTGCCGAAATGCTTCTTGATCGCGATCATCTTCTGCTGGCCGATAAAACCGTGCCAGCAGCCCAGCGACTGGGTGTAGCGGGCGGGGTCGGCATCATAGGCGGCCATGTCGGCGCGCATGATCTTGGCGGTATAGCGGGCGATGTCGAGGCCGGTGTGAAAGCGGTTCTGGGTCCGCATCCGGGCCACCGATTCGGCGGCGATGCCGCCCCAATTGGCTTGCGCGGCGATCAGGTCGTCGGCCTTGGCGATGTCACTTTGATAGGTCATGTCGTCCGTTCCTTCGTGCGGGAATGGACAACGACATAGACAGCTCAATCACCTTTTCGCACCCGCGCAAAGGTCCAGTTGTCGATCTTTACAAAAAACTGGTGTAAAGTTGTAAAGGCTGCACAGGAGTTGAATGCCATGGCGAAGGATCGCCCGGTTTATATGGGACCGCGCTTGCGGCGGTTGCGGCGCGACCTGGGCCTGACGCAGGCGGACATGGCTGCCGACCTCGACATTTCCGCCTCCTATGTCGCGCTGCTGGAACGCAACCAGCGACCGCTGACCGCCGACATGCTGCTGCGCCTAGCCCGCACCTACAAGCTCGACATGGCGGAGGTCGCAGGCGACGGCGGGGCGGAGCAGACCGCGCGGTTGCAGGCAGTGCTCAAAGACCCGATGTTCGCCGACATCGACCTGCCGATGCTCGCCACCGACGACGTCGCAGTCAATTATCCCGGCATCACCGAAGCGCTGCTGCGCCTCTACACCAGCTATCGCGAGGAGCATCTGGCGCTGGCGGATCGCGGCGCAGGCGCGCAGCTGACCGAGGACGCCGCCGATCCCGTCGCTGAATCCCGCCGCTTCCTCGCCGCCCGGCGCAACAGCTTCCCGCTGCTGGACGATGCTGCGGAGAAACTCGCGGTCGAAGCCGAGGCCGAAGGCGGCCTGCCCGCCTGGCTCAAGGCGCACCACAATCTGCGCATCCGCCGCCTGCCCTCCGATATCATGGCCGGGTCGATGCGCCGCCTCGACCGCCATCGCGACGCGGTGCTGCTGGATGACACCCTGGACGGCGCGAGTTCCACCTTTCAGCTGGCGCTCCAGATCGCCTATCTCGACATGCGCAAGCTGTTCGACACGATCCTGAACGACGGCCAGTTCAGCGGCGCGAGCGGCCGCAGCCTCGCCCGCCGCGCGCTTGCCAGCTATGCCGCGGCCGCGATCCTGATGCCCTACACCGCCTTCGCCAAGGCGGTCGAAGCACGCCGCTATGATGTCGAAGCCCTCGCCCGCCAGTTCGGCACCAGCTTCGAACAGACCGCCCATCGCCTCACCACCCTGCAAAAGCCGGGGCAGGAACGCGTCCCCTTCTTCTTCCTGCGCGTCGATCCGGCGGGCAATGTGTCGAAACGCCTCGACGGCGCGGGCTTTCCTTTCGCGCGCCATGGCGGCTCCTGCCCGCTCTGGTCGGTGCATCGCGTGTTCGAAACCCCGCGCGCAGTGGTGACGCAATGGCTGGAACTGCCCGACGGCCAGCGCTTCTTCTCGATCGCGCGCACGGTAACGGCGGGCGGCGGCGGCTGGGGCGCGCCACGGGTGGACCGCGCCATCGCCCTGTGCTGCGCCGCCGACCACGCCCATCGGCTGATCTACACGCAGGACGCGCCGCCGCCCGAACCGACCCCGATCGGCGTCACCTGCCGCCTGTGCCATCGCAGCCAATGCATGGCCCGCTCCGCCCCGCCGATCGGTCGCGACATGCTGCCCGACGATTATCGCGGCACGCGCGCGCCGTTCGGATTTGGCGATGGGTAATGGAGATATGTCGCACGTCTGAACGCGAGTTCCCCTCCCGCTTGCGGGAGGGGAACGGCTAGTGCGCGCGTCCCTATTCCTCGATCAAATCCAGATAGGCGACCACATCATTGTCGGTCGCCAGGAACAGCCCGTCCTGCACCTCTTCGGGCTGCTGTTCCGCCACGCGCAACGCTTCGCTGAGCGGGCCGTACATGATCGTCGTCGCGCCGCCATCATCGCCCAGATGATAGAGGCGGACGGTCGCGCTGTCATAGGTGGTTCGCATCGCGCCCTCCTACCACAGCGCCGCCGTCAAGTCAGCGCCGGTCCTTGATCTTCATGCTGGGCGCCAGCTGGTTGGCGCCGATGCGCACCGGATCGTTGGTGAAATTGGCGACGAAGGCCGAATCGCGCGCCAGCCCCGGCACGAAACCGGCCTTGTTGCCCTCAACCACCAGGCCGCCGCTGCTATGTTCGCGGCCTTCGGGCGCGACCGTGATGAAGGCGGACCAATTATCCTTGTCCTTGCCCTGCACCATCTCGTTCCCGCTGATGATGCCGCCCGCGCCGTTCGACAGGTCGATCATATAGTTGGTCAGATGCCCGGCGCTGTCGTCGAAACTGTTGCCGGTGATGGTGACGTGCGCCGTGCGGGTTTTGAGATAATGGCCGCCATCGCCCTGGTCGAACCGGCTGTTGGTGACGGTCAGGTTGGCGAGCCGCCCGATATAGATGCCGTGCGCGCAATCCAGATCGCGGTCGCAACGGCCCAGCTTGCGAAAGGTCGATTTGTCGATGACGACCTGTCCGCCATCATAGTCGCCGGTCAAAATGCCTTCCTCGCTGTTGCGGAACAGGCTGTTGCGCACAGTGAGGTTGCCGTTTTCCAGGCGGATGCCCGCGCCATTGCCATCGGGCACGCGAATATTCTGGAAGATGATGCCATCGACCGTGCTGGACCGGCCGCGCAGGACGAAGGCGCCCTTGCCCTCGCACGGCACCCCGTCGAAGATCGCGGTGCCGGGCTTCGCCGCGCGGATGGTGACGTCGCCGCCCTGCTGCACCGCGCATTGGCGATAGGTGCCCGGCGCCACCACCACCGTCCCGCGCCCGTCGCCGATCGCCGCGATCGCGTCGCCCAGTTGCGCATAGGCGCGCCCGGTTTCGGTCACGGTGAAGGGCGCGCCGCCGCCCTGGGCAAAGGCGGTGGCGGTGATGGCTGCCGACAGCAGCAGAGTCGTGGTCAGGATGCGCATGGCCGCCCGTCTACCGCGCCACCGCCCCTGCGCCAACGCACGGATAGGGTTAACGGAAAACTGCCCCATCGCGGGACGGAAGCAGCCCTCCGCGTTAACGCCCCGTCATTCCCACTTGGCCGTCGCCTTCTGCGTCTTCTGGTTCCAGAAAATCTGGATCTTGCTGATCGTGCAGAGGTCGAAATTCGTCCAATAGGCTTCGTCGCCGTCGGTGAAGATCACCTTGAGGTCATAATTGCAGATGGCGTTCTTGGCCTTGAAGGTGATCGGCACGGAATGCGCATCTTCCAGCACCTCATCCTCCATCACATCGTCGCCCCAGGCCTTGGACTTGGCTGGCGAGACATAGACTTCGGCAATGTCGTAGCCGGTGCGGTTGAACAGCGTGAAGTCCTGATCGCCAGCAAGCGCAGGCGCAGCAAAGGACAGGGCGCAGGCGCCCAGAAATATGGCAATCGCTTTCATGAATTTCCCCCGATCCGGCAAGGTGCCGGTCGGCGACGATGATAATCACATAAGGGGCTTACGGAATAGGCAAATTCCGACATGATCCTGTGCCAAAATGGCAATAAAGCCGATGCTTATGCGCCAAGGCGATTGGCGACCCGACACCATCTGAGGGCACGTCACTCTATCCGGGGAACAGGTCCACCCGCTCCGCATCGGGCAGGATCGCGTCGAGCAACAGCGATCGATGACAGCCGCTGGGATCACGCTCGAAACAGAGCAAGGCGGTGGGCATTTCCGCCGCCATGTCCTTCAACTGCTCAGCCTGCACGATCGCTTCCGGCAAATCGAGCTGGCGGCCATAGATGTCGGCCAGCCGCGCATGCTGCCCCTTGCGCGCCGCTTCGCGCCCTTCGGCCGGCGTGCCCAGCGCCTTGAGGCCGACATAATCGATCCCCGCCTCGCGCAGCCCGGCGGCCAGGATATTCTTGGAAAAGCCGGGCCGCCGCGACAGCGGCACCGCGCGAACATCGGCGAGCAGGCGTACGCCCGCGTCTTGCAGCGTCGCGATCAGTTCGGGCTGGGTTACGCCTTCATAGCCGATGGTGAAGATTTGCATGGACAGGAGATAGTGCGTGGGTGGCGAAGCGCCAGCCCTCATCCCGACAATACCCCCCTCCCTCTAAGGGAGGGGCCGGGGGTGGGTCGTGAGCGCAGCGATCATCCCATGCCGCCAACAACGGACGGCTCGCGCCGCTCGCCACCCACCCCTAACCCCTCCCTGGAAGGGAGGGGAATCAAGAAAAAGGTTTCAATCCAAATTCGGCCGCAAATAGCGTTCCGCCGTCTCCAGGTCGATCCCGCGACGGACCGCATAGTCCTCCAGCTGGTCGCGCCCGACCCGCGCCACGCCGAAATATTCCGCCTGCGCATGGCCGAAATAAAAGCCGCTGACCGCCGCCGTCGGCAGCATCGCGAAACTCTCGGTCAGCGTCGCGCCGGTGGCATGATGCGCGTCCAGCATGTCGAACAGGATCGGCTTCAAACTATGTTCCGGGCAGGCGGGGTAGCCGGGCGCCGGGCGGATACCGCGATATTGCTCCTTGATCAGCGCCTCGTTGGTCAGCTGCTCGCCCTCGGCATAGCCCCATAGCGCGGTGCGAACATAATGGTGCAGCCGCTCGGCAAAGGCTTCGGCCAGACGATCGGCCAGCGCCTTCAAAAGAATGTCCGAATAGTCATCGATCGCGTTCTTGAAGCGCGCGAGATGCGGTTCGATGCCGTGGATCGACACGGCGAACCCGCCCATCCAGTCGCCGTCATGGCTGATGAAATCGGCCAGGCACATGTTCGCCCGCCCTTCCCGCTTCTGGATCTGCTGGCGCAGCATCGGCAGGGTGACATGCTTTTCATCCTCGACATGGACTATGATGTCATCGCCCTGACGGCGGCACGGCCACAGGCCTGCGACGCCGCGCGCGGTCAGCCACTTGTCCTTGACGATCTTGTCCAGCATCGCCTGCGCATCGGCGAACAGGCTGCTTGCGCTTTCGCCCACCACGTCGTCGGTCAGGATCGCGGGATAATTGCCCGCCAGTTCCCACGCGCGGAAGAAGGGGGTCCAGTCGATATAGGGCACCAGATCGGTCAGATCCCAGTTCGGGAAACGATGCACGCCCGGCAGGCGCGGGCGCGGCGCCTTCAGGCTCTCGTCGATCTCGAACGCATTGGCCCGTGCATCCTCGATGCTGACCAGCGCGCTCTGCCCCTTATTGGCGCGGGCGACGCGGACATGCTCATAATCATCCTTGGTCTTGGCGACGAAGGCGTCCTTCTGCGTTTCGGACACGAGCGCGGTCGCCACGCCCACCGCGCGGCTGGCGTCCAGCACATGCACCACCGGCCCGGTGAAAGCCGGATCGATGCGCAGCGCGGTATGCACCCGTGATGTGGTCGCCCCGCCGATCAGCAGCGGCATCACCATGTTGGCGCGCTGCATTTCCTGCGCCACCGTCACCATCTCGTCCAGCGAGGGGGTGATAAGGCCCGACAGGCCGATCATGTCGGCATCATGATCGTTCGCGGCTTTGATGATGTCCTGCCACGGCACCATCACGCCCATGTCGATCACGTCGAAGCCGTTGCATTGCAGGACCACGCCGACGATATTCTTGCCGATGTCATGGACGTCGCCCTTCACCGTCGCCATGATGATCTTGCCCTTGCCCTTGGCGCCCGGTTCCTTGGCCGCCTCGATATAGGGCAAAAGGTGCGCGACCGCCTTCTTCATCACGCGGGCGGATTTGACGACCTGGGGCAGGAACATCTTGCCCGCGCCGAACAGGTCGCCGACCACGTTCATGCCGTCCATCAACGGCCCTTCGATCACCTCGATGGGCTTGTCGGCGGACAGGCGGCATTCCTCCGTATCCTCCACCACATACATGTCGATGCCCTTGACCAGCGCATGTTCCAGCCGCTTAGCGACCGGCCAGCCGCGCCATTCCTGCGCCGCCTTTTCGACCGCCGCATCCTTGCCGCGATAGCTTTCGGCCAGCGTCACCAGCCGCTCGCCCGCATCGGGATCGCGGTTCAGCAGCACATCCTCGCACGCCTGGCGCAGCGCCGGGTCGATCGCGTCATAGACGTCCAGCTGCCCGGCATTGACGATCGCCATGTCGAGGCCGGCGGGGATGGCGTGATAGAGGAACACCGAATGCATCGCCCGGCGCACCGGCTCGTTACCGCGGAAGGAGAAGGAGAAGTTCGACAGCCCGCCCGAAATATGAACATGCGGGCAGCGCTGCTTGATCTCGCGGCACGCCTCGATGAAGTCGACGCCGTAATTATTATGCTCCTCGATCCCCGTCCCCACGGCAAAGATATTGGGGTCGAAGATGATGTCCTCGGGCGGAAAGCCGATCGTCATCAGCAGCTTGTAGGCGCGCTCGCAAATCTCGACCTTGCGCTCTTTCGTGTCCGCTTGGCCCGTCTCATCGAACGCCATGATGACCGCGGCGGCACCATAGGCCATGCATTTGCGCGCATGGCCCAAAAAGGCCTCCTCGCCCTCCTTCATGCTGATCGAATTGACGATCGGCTTGCCGGACACGCATTTCAGCCCCGCCTCGATCACCTCCCATTTCGAGGAGTCGATCATCACCGGCACGCGGCTGATGTCGGGTTCCGACGTCATCAGCTTGAGGAAGGTCGTCATCGCCTCGACCGCGTCGAGCAACCCTTCGTCCATGTTGACGTCGACGATCTGCGCGCCATTCTCCACCTGCTCGCGCGCAATGTCGATCGCCGCGGCATAGTCGCCCGCCATGATCAGCTTCTTGAACTTGGCCGAACCGGTAACGTTGGTGCGTTCGCCGATATTGACGAAAGTGGCGGTGGATTTCTGGGTCATTATTTTAAGATCCGTTCGCTTCGAGCAAAGTCGAGAAGCATTCGCGCCCGTGTCTCGACTACGCTCGACACGAACGGCGGTTGGGTTCAAGCCACGATATGCATCGGTTCCAGCCCGGCCAGCCGCGTGACCACCGGCAGTTCCGGCACCACGCGTGGGCGATGCCCCTCAAGCGCCTTCGCCACCGCGCCGATATGCGCAGGCGTCGTCCCGCAACAGCCGCCCACCATATTGACCAGCCCTTCATCCACCCAGTCGCGGATCAGCCGCGCGGTCGTTTCGGGCAACTCATCATATTGCCCCAGTTCGTTGGGCAGCCCCGCATTGGGATAGGCCAGGATCAGCGTGTCGGCATTCTTGGACAATTCGCTGAGATAAGGCCGCAGCAAATCCGCGCCGAACGCGCAATTCACCCCGATGGTCAGCGGCTTCAAATGGCGCAGCGAATACCAGAAGGCGTTGATCGTATGGCCCGACAGGTTGCGCCCGGACATATCCGTAATGGTGAAGCTCAGCATCAGCGGCACGTCGCGCCCCGCCGCTTCCTCCGCCTCCCGCGCGGCCATGCCCGCCGCCTTGGCGTTCAACGTATCGAAGCAGGTTTCGACCAGCAGAAAATCCACCCCGCCCGCGATCAGCGCTTCGCACTGTTCGCGATAATCGGCCTTGAGCGTATCATAATCCACCTCGCGAAAAGCGGGATCGTTGACGTCCGGCGAGATCGAGAGCGTCTTGTTCGTCGGCCCGATCGATCCGCACACGAAACGCGGCCTGCCATCCGCCGCGGTCGCCTTGTCGCACGCGCTGCGCGCCAGCTTTGCCGCCGCGATATTGATGTCCCACACCAGATGCTCGCAGCCATAATCGGCCATCGCGATCTTGGTCGAACTGAAGGTGTTCGTCTCGATCATGTCCGCGCCCGCCGCCAGATAGGCAGCGTGGATGCCCTCCACGATGTCCGGCCGGGTCAGGCACAGCAGGTCGTTATTGCCCTTCTGGTCCTTTGCCAGGTCCAGATCGCCGCGATAATCCGCCTCGGTCAGCCCATGTTTCTGGATCGACGTGCCGTAACCGCCATCGAAGATCAGGATCTTGTCCGCCGCCAGGGCGCGTAATTGTGCTTCGGCCGTCATAATCAAAACTCCGTTCGCCCTGAGCCTGTCGAAGGGCTGCACTTTTCTTCAAGAACGTACGGGTCTTCACCAAAGGGCTGGGCTTCGACAGGCTCAGCCCGAACGGGGGAGGACAATGCTCTCATATCAGGCATCCACCGCCGCCTTGGCCCTCAGCCCCAGCAAATGGCAGATCGCAAAGCTGAGTTCCGCCCGGTTGAGCGTGTAGAAATGAAAGTCGCGCACGCCGCCGCTATACAGGCTGCGGCACAGTTCCGCCGCGATCGTCGCCGACACCAGCTGGCGCGATCCGGGATGATCGTCCAGCCCTTCGAACAGGCGCGCCATCCAACTGGGCACCTGCGTATTGCACATCGCCGCCATGCGCTGCGTCGCGGCGAAATTGCTGACCGGCATGATGCCCGGCACGATGTCCGCCGTAATTCCCGCCGCGCCGACCTTGTCCATGAAGCGGAAATAGGCCTCTGGCGAAAAGAAGAATTGCGTGATCGCGCGGGTCGCCCCGGCGTCCAGCTTGCGCTTCAAATTATCGAGGTCGCTCTGCGCACTGACCGCATCCGGGTGCACCTCAGGATAGGCGGACACGCTGATCTCAAACGCATGACGCTGCATCAGCCCTTCGACCAGTTCGGCCGCGCCCTTATACCCGTCGGGATGCGGCTCGAACGTGCCGCCGACTTCGGGCGGATCGCCACGCAGCGCGACGATATGGCGCACCCCCGCCTCCCAATAGGCGTCGGCGATCTCGCCGATCTCCGCCTTGCTTGCGCCCACGCAGGTCAGGTGCGCGGCGGCGGCCAGCGGCGTCTCCTTGGCGATCCGCGCCACCGTATTATGCGTGCGTTCGCGCGTGGAGCCGCCCGCGCCATAGGTGACGGACACGAATTTCGGCCCCAGCGGCGCCAAAGTCTCAATCGCCGACCACAGCTGCGCTTCCATCTTTTCCGTCTTGGGCGGGAAAAATTCGAAACTTACCCGGGCGTCGCCGGCCAGATCCGCATAGAGCGGGGCAGCAGGATCATTCAGGGTCATGCGGAAATCCGTCCTTCGATCGGCAGGACGTTGCCGCTCCGGCGCCGCCCCAGCCATAATACTACCGTCAATTCCTGGCCGGGCAGCGTCTCCACCCCCTCCAGCACCAGACCCGCCTGCGCGAACCAGCTTTCGATCTGCTCGTCGGAAAAGCCCAGCCGCGCATGCTGGTCGCGCAGGCGCAATTCTTCGCGTTCATGCGCGGCGAAATCGGCGATCAGCACCCGGCCATTGCCCGCCGTCACCCGCGCCGCCTCCGCAATCACCCGTTCGGGCGCCTGCGCATAATGCAGCACCTGATGCAGCACCACCGTATCGGCGCTGCCCGGCTCCAGCGGCAGGGCGGCAAAATCGCCCAGCAGCAGCGCATATTTGTCACCCGCATCCTGCGGCAGCTTGGCGCGGGCCAGCCGCAGCATGTCCGGGCTGCGATCCAGCGCCGTCACCTGCGCCGCGGCCTTGCCGAACAATTCGATCATCCGCCCGGTGCCGGTGCCGATGTCGAGCAGATGGCCTATCGGCTCGCGCCCCAGCAGCGCGGTCATCGCCGCCTCCACCTCGGCCTCCGCGACATGGAGCGATCGGATCGCGTCCCATTCCTCGGCATGTTCGGCGAAATAGCTTTCCGCCGCGCGCGCCCGGTCGGCCCGCACCGCCGCCAGCCGCGCCAGGTCCGCCGCCTGCCACAATATCTCGCCTTCGGACGGGTCGAGCCGATCGAACAGGGCCAGGAACGGGACGACCGACGCCGCCTTGCCCAGCCGCAGGAACACCCAATTGCCTTCCTTGCGCCGTTCCACCAGGCCCGCTTCGGCCAGGATTCGGACATGGCGCGACACGCGCGGCTGGCTTTGCCCCACGACTTGCGCAATCTCGCCCACGGCCAGCTCCATCGCCCGCAACAGGTGAATGATGCGCAAGCGCGTCGGGTCGCCCAATGCCCTGAAAATGTCGAGTGCTGCGTGCATGCGCGCATCATATAAAGAAATCTTTATATGCGTCAATGCCGGTGAATTTTGCAGGCATTTTTCGCCGCACATGCGATGAAATGGCGGCTATTCGACCTTTCGCCTGTATGAATGGGATTGCCTTGCCAGACCCAAAGCATTACGAATCGGCGCGCAGGCGCAATGGGGGTGAGCTTTTTCTCCGGGAGTGGTCTGCAATTTTTTATTCTCAGAGAGGGGTTCTGCCCATGACTAAGTCTATCGCTCTTTCGCTCGTTCTCGCCGCTTCGCTCGGCCTGGCTGCCTGCTCGGGCGGCACCGAAAACGCCGCCAACAACGCCGCCAACTCGGCCGAAAACGCGTCGAACGCTGCCGACAACGCCATGAACGCGGCGCTGAACGCTGCCGACAACGCCGCTAACGCTGCGTCGAACGCGACCAACAACACCGCGAACGCGATGTAATCAGGTCCGTTCGGATCTTGAATTTGGAAAAGGGGTCGCACCGTCACCGGCGCGGCCCCTTTTTCTTGGGAGCGCAGCTGAATGATCCGCATCCTCTTGTCCCTCGCCCCTGCCATAGCTCTGGCGGCCTGCGGGTCCGGATCGTCGGACGGCGTAGGCGGCGTCAGCGCGGGTGAAGCGAAGACGCTGAACGAAGCGGCGGCGCAACTCGACGCCCGCACCGGCGCGGCGCAAAGCAGCGATCCCGGTCTCAATCCCGCAGCCGTAACCGCGGCCCGCGCCGACCGCCATCGCGCAGCGCCCACACCGCCAGCGCCCTGACGCTCATGCAAAAAGGGCCGCCCCTTTGCAGGGCAGCCCTCCTTGATTATCCGGTCGAAAAGCTATCAGCAGTTGCGGTCGATCGCCCGACCGGCCAGCGCGCCGACACCTGCACCGATGATCGCGCCCGTGGTGCCGTCGCCGCGGCGGCCATAGCGGCCCGAACCCCGGCCCACTTCGTTACCCAGCAGGCCACCGGCGATCGCGCCGATGATGGTGCCGCCCGTGCCATTGTCCCGGCAGCGATAGCCGCCGCGATACCCGCGATAACCATTGTTGCGATAATAGCCGCCGCCGCGATAACCGCGATAATTGTCGCCGCGATAGTAGCGATCGCCCCGATCATACCCGCGATAGCCACGATCATAGCCACCGCGATAATAATCGCCGCGGTCATACCCGCGATAATAGCCGTCACGCGCCATCGCCGGACTGGCGGTCATGGCAAGGGATGCAGCGCCCATGGCAAGAGCGGCTCCCATATTCACAAGAAATTGCATCTTCATGGCGTTGCTCCTCGACATACCATAATCTCAGGCAGCCGCTGAAAAGAACGACATTGCCCATCGATTGATCCCCTTATGCACCATGCGATTTGAGCCGAGCCTGAATAGGGCTGACAGCCCCCGTTCAGATGCGCGCGACCCGTCACGCCACTGCTGCACCCCGCCGATTTATCGCCTATGGCGGTCGCGATGCAGCGAATCCTGATCGTCCTGGCGCTCGCCATCCTGTTGCTGCCCGCGCCGCATATGAGCAAGCCGGAGACGGTAACGGCCGGGTCGCTGCTGGTCACCGCCCGCCCCCTGCCGCTCAGCAGCATCGACCCGGCGCTGACCCATGTCGGCACGCTCACCTATCTGGGCGGCTGGGCGGTAGAGAGCCGCAATCCCGGCTTTGGCGGCATCTCCGCGCTGCTCGTGTCGCCGACCGGCGACATATTGGGCCTCAGCGATTTAGGCATATTGATGGGCTTTCGCGTCGATAATGGCGTGGGCGAAGGCCATCCCTTCATCGCCCCGCTGCCGGTCCGCGCGCAGGACCGCTATCGCCCCTGGTGGGCATGGGATTCGGAATCCATGACCCGCGATCCGGCGACCGGCCGCTATTGGGTCGGGTTCGAACTGCAACAGGCGATCTGCCGCTACGCCCCCGGCTTCTCCCGGGTGGAGGCGTGTCGGACCTGGCCCGAAATCGTCGCCTGGCCCAAGACCGGATCGATCGAATCGCTCGCCCGCCTGCCCGACGGCCGCTTCCTGGCGATCGGAGAAATGGGCATGACGGCGGACGGACGGCACGACACGCTGCTGTTCGCGGGCGACCCGGCCGACACGAGCACGCCCGCCCCCATCCACCTGCGCTACACCCCGCCGCGCGGCTATCGCCCGACCGACGCCGTAGCGCTGGACGATCGCCACCTGCTGGTGCTCAACCGCCGCCTGACCGTGGAACAGCTGTTCACCGCCACCATCGCGATCGTCGACCTGCCCGAACGGCTGGTGCCGGGCGCGGAACTGAAAGCCCGCACCCTCGCCCGGCTGGCGCCGCCGCTACTGGCCGACAATTTCGAAGGCATCGCGCTCAGCCGCGAAGGCGACCGCACGATCATCTGGATCATATCCGACGACAATCACGAATTCTTCCAGCGCACCCTGCTGCTGAAATTCGGGCTGGATTGATCTTATTCCCCCTCCCGCAGGCGGGAGGGGGCTAGGGGGTGGGCAAGCGCAAGGTTGCATTGGGCCACCCGCTGCGACTACGGCCTGCTGCGCAGCCCAAGTCTCGCTACCCCTCCCGCAGGCGGGAGGGGTGTAAGTTGCCCTTCCGCTCTCCCCTTACCGATCAACGTCACCCGACGCAAAAAAGCGGCCTGTCGCCAGGCCGCTCCTTATGCCGAAACGAATCGGAAGAAATCAGGCTGCGACGGCAGCCTTCTTCTTGACGATGTCGCGCTTCAGGCGACGCGCCTTGAGCGACAGCTTGTCGTCGCTGGTCTTGACCAGCCAGTTGTCCAGGCCGCCATTATGTTCGACCGAGCGCAGACCATGGGTCGACACGCGCAGCTTCACGCTGGTTTCCAGCGCTTCGGAAATCAGCGACACGTTCTGCAGGTTCGGCAGGAACACGCGCTTCGTCTTGTTATTGGCGTGGGAAACATTGTGACCCACCTGGCGACCCTTGCCGGTCAGCTCGCAAATGCGCGACATAGTCAATCAACCTTTGAATTCGGGTTCGTTCGGAAAGCCGCGCCGATAACGGGATTCGCGTCCAGCGTCAACCGCACGCGTAAATTTGCCCCGCCGATCTTGGCGCCGCCGATCGTGGCGCTTGCGCAACCATTTTGCCCGACGCCGCGTTCTTCCCTCCAATAGATACAGGAGGAATTTATGCGTTTCATCGGCGGACTGTTGCTGATCATCCTTATCGTCGTCGGCGTTGGCATAGCAACCGGTTTCATCGACCTGCAAAAGACGAGCGAGGGCCGCCTGCCCGCAATCGCGGTCAAGGAAGGCGCGCTGCCCAAATATGAAGCGAACGTCGCCAAGGTCGAAGTCGGCACGCGCAACGAAACGGTCGAAGTGCCCACCGTCGCGGTCAAGAAGCCCTAAACCTTCCTTCCCGCGCGCCGATCCTGTAACGGCGGGGCATATGGCCCCGCCCTTCCCCCTGCCTGCCCCCATGCGCCGCGCGCTCGACCTTGCCGCCCAGGCGCAGGCGGCGGGCGAAGTGCCGATCGGCGCGGTGGTCACCAGAGGCGGCGCCATCATCGGCGAGGGCGAGAATCGCAACCGCCGCGATTGCGATCCCACCGCCCATGCCGAAATGGTCGCGATGCGCGCAGCGGCGGCTCACCTCCACGACTATCGCCTGACCGGCTGCGACCTGTGGGTCACGCTGGAACCCTGCCCGATGTGCGCAGGCGCCATTTCCCATGCCCGCATCGCCCGGCTCTATTATGCCGTGGGCGATGCCAAGGGCGGCGCGATCGAACAAGGCCCACGCCTCTTCACCCAGCCGCAATGCCTGCACCGGCCGGACGTCTATGGCGGCCTGGCCGAAGCGGAAGCCTCAACGCTGCTGCGCGCCTTTTTCGCCGCCAGGCGCTGAATAGTCGATCCTGTAGAGCTGATAGGGCAAAGTCATGCCCGTCTTGAGCGTCACCGGCGCCAGCCACGCCGGTATCGTCCCGCGCATCAGCCCGGCATAAAAGCCCTGCGGACTGCGCGACTGGTAAATCGTGCCTTCCGGGAAGTTCGGGCAGACCAGCAGATAGGTGGCATGATGCTTCGCCGCGATCGGGCGAAACGCATCGGCCGGCCCGTCATAGGCATGATGCATGTCCAGGATCGCCGCCCCGTTGCGATGATAGGGACCGGCGACCGCGCTATGATGGGTCGTCGCGATCAGCCGCGGCCCCAAATCCACCATGGTAAAGATCGTCGCAGGCGGCAGCTGGTCCAGCACCTCCAGCGCGGGCAGCGTGCGGCACCGCCCGTTCGCCTTCTTGATCGCCTCATTGCGCGCAACGGCGGACGGCCGCCACGGCTTCGGCTTCGTGCCCGTCGCCTCCTGATACAGCTTCACCACCTGCGGATAGAGTGGATAGACGCAGGCGACCGCCGCCAGCACCGCCACGCCCGCCCCCGCGCCGATCCGCACCCTGCGCGATCCCGTCAGGATCATCGCGACCAGCCGATGCGCCGCCCATGCGGCAGGCGGGATCGCCAGCAATTGCGCCGCCGGGCCAGCGCGCACCTGCCAGAACAGCAAGGCGGTCGCAAAGACCATCATCAGCCCCACCGTGGCCCAGGCCCAGAGCCGCTCGCTATCCCGCCGCGCCTCCCACAAGGCCCATAGCAGCCCGATCGACCCCGCCAGCGGGATCGCCAGCAACGGCACGACCATGCTCTGCGCCTGCGCGGTGATCGGCTTGGCCTCCCGGATATTGGCGAGCCATAGCTTCTGCAATTCGGGCGAAATCTGATAGGCGCTCAGGCATTGCGGCCAGTTCAGATAGAAGAACAGGCCGACCGCCCCGCCCACGACCGCCCCCGCCGCCAGCCGCATCGCCCAGCCGCGCAGTGGCGCCAGCGACAGCAACACCATGCCCGCCCCCGCCGCGCCGAACACCGCGACCCAGATGGGCGACAGCGCGTCGCAGACCATCTCCCGATTGGCGTAGCTGGCGAACAGCAGATAACAAAGCGACGTGCCGCCAGCCAGGCTCAGCGCATAGGGCAGCATCCGCCGCTCCGCCCCCGGCCGGAACACCCAGCGCAGCGCGATCAGCCCGCCGCCGGCCGCCAGATAGACGATCATCTCCATGCCGATGGCGATCGACAGCGCGCTGCTAATCCCCGCCATCACCCCGCCGCGCAGGCGGTTGGTGTCGATCACGCCCGCCAGCATCGTCAGCGCCAGCGCCAATTGCCAGCCATGATGATCGATGCGCATCGGCGCATACATGCCCAGCCCCATCTGCGCGGCCAGCGGCGCCAGCACCGCCAGCAACCAGCCGTTCGGCCCGGCCAGCCGCCGCCCGATAAAGCCCAGGCTCAGCATCAACAGCAAAAAAGGCAGCAACGGCGCGATGCCGCAGGCCAGCCGATCGGCCAGCCCTTGGTCCACGAAGGCGCGGAAGAACAGGATCAGGCCCGCGATCGGCAAGTCCACCAACCGCGACCAGTGGATGTTCGCCCCGCCCGGCGGATCGAGCCGATATTGGCGCAGATCATACCAGCCCTGCCCCGCCAGCCAGTCCTTCACCTGCACATAACGGATATTGTCGTCGGTATCGCTCAGCACCAGCCAGTGGATGGCGGGCCAGCGGGTGACGACGAAACCGACCGCAATGGCAATCCAGATCAGGAAGGTCAGCCACTTCCAGTGCCGCTGGCTGTACGTCGTCAGGATCGCGCCCCAATGATGGGCGCGGGCGCGCAAGGGTTCGCGGCTATGCAAGGTCATGCCTGTGGATTAGAGGCTGCGCGTCAAAGCGCAACGGGGGGTCCATGAAAATCCTGTCGAGATTGTCGACGCAGCAGCAGGCGCTGTTCTGGCAGGTTCTGCGCTACGGCTTGACAGGCCTGTTTGTCACCGCCTGCCAGGCCGCGATCTACTGGACCCTCGCTGCGCTGGCAGGCCTGCATCCCCAGGCCGCCAATTTCATCGGCTATCTCGCCGCCGTCGCGATCGGCTATGTCAGCCACAGCGCCTTCACCTTCCGCGGCCATGGCGGCACGGACAGCCACGCCCAGCGCGGCGCGAAGTTCGTGATCGTGTCGCTGATCAGCTACGCGCTCAACGCGCTCTGGGTCTTCCTATGCGTCACCCACATGCACTGGCCCGCATGGTCCCCCATCCCCGCCATGATCTTCGTGACGCCCGCAGTGATGTTCGGCCTGAACCGGCAATGGGTATTCAAATAAAGGATGGGCTGTTCGCGCAGGCGGGAATCCACAGCCGTCAAAGATAAGCGCACCCTGGAACTAGGCTCCCGCCTACGCGGGAGCACATATTATGCGCCAATACCGCCAGCCCGACCCCGTTGCCAACAAACCTCTCGTGTTCCCGCGCAGGCGGGAACCCAGTCCTGCCGCCAGAGATAATCGCTCCCGAGGGCCTGGACTCCCGCCTTCACGAGAGCGCATCCTATCCCACGATATCCTCAAACAAATCACGCCATTGCGGGTTCATTTCTTCGATCAGGCGCAGTTTCCACGCCCGCTCCCATTTCTTTATCCGCAACTCACGCAGACGCGCTTCCTGAATGTCGTCATGGGCTTCGAACCAGACCAGAAAGCGGCAGCCATATTGAGCGCTGAACGCGCCACCGAAGCCATTGCGATGCTGCCAGACGCGCTGGATCAGGTCGCTGGTGACACCCAGATACAATGTGCCATTCTGTCCGCTGGCCATCAAATAGACATAACCCGGCTTGGTCATGCCCAATCTCTATAGTGTTCCCGCGCACGCGGGAACGCAGTTCAACCGTTCGGACTGGGTTCCCGCCTGCGCGGGAACACACCATCCCCTGTCAACGCACAAAGCGCCCCAGCGATATTATCGGGCAGAGCATATACCCTCACGCCCATACCCCACCCGTGTTCCCGCGCAGGCGGGAACCCAGTTCAGACGATGCAGCTACTCCCTGCTCGCACAGGAAGCACGCCCCACCAAAATCAATGCACGAACCGCGCCACCACATCCCTGTACGACCGGCTGACCTTCACCTGCGCGCCGCTTTCCAACACCAGGAAACATTCGCCATTGGTATGCGGCTTGACCTGCCGGACCTGCGACAGATTGACGATAGTGGAGCGATGCACGCGCTGGAAATTACGCGGGTCCAGCCGCTTTTCCAGATCCTTCATCGTCTCGCGCAGGATCAGGCTGTTGTCGGCGGTATAGATGCACATATAATCGCCAGCCGCGTCGATCCGCTCGATCGAATCGACGTCCACGCGGAAAATCTGGCCGCGATCCTTGATGTTGATCAGCTTTTCGAAGCGGTTGGACGCAGGCGCATCATCGTCGGCGGCAAAATCGGTCATCGCCTGGGGCGCGACTTCGGCCAGCACTTCGCGCAGCTTCTCGATCTCCTGCACCTGCCGCTTTTCGGTCAGCCGCTGGCGCACGCGATCGAGCGCATCGGCCAGGCGGCCTTCATCCACCGGCTTCATCAGATAATCGACCGCCTGCGCCTCGAACGCGCGGATCGCATGGTCGCTATAGGCGGTGCAGAAGATGACCAGCGGCGGCTCGACCTCCATCAAACCCTGGACGACCGAAAAGCCATCGAAACCGGGCATTTGAATGTCAAGGAACACAAGGTCGGGTTTATGCGTCTTGATCGCGCGGATCGCTTCGCGGCCGTTGGTGCAGGTTTCGATAATGTCGACATCCTCATGCGCTTGCAGACGCAGCTGGAGGCCTTGAATGGCCAGGCTTTCGTCATCGACGAGGATTGTTCTGATGGTCATGCGGCCACTTTCGATGTTTCATCCATGTTAAGCGGAATTTCGATGATGACCGAAAATCCGCCCGGCGTGGAACGCGTTTCGAAGCTCTGTCGTTCCCCGAAGGCCTGAATTAACCGGTCCCGGATGTTCGGCAGCCCGATGCCGGTCCCCTCGCTCATGGGGATGTGCGGCCTCATTCCGCTTTCGTTCAATCCCGGACCGCTATCCGATACGACGATCCGGACATTATCCCCGGCAGGCTGCGCGCTGACCGCGATTTCCGCGCCTTCCTCCTTGGGCGTCACCGCATATTTGATCGCATTCTCGACCAGCGGCTGCAGCAGCAGCGATGGCAACCGCGCATGGGCGACCGCCGGATCAATGGTGAAGGACGGCCGCAATCGTTCCTCGAACCGCATCTTCTCGATCTCCAGATAGAGTTTGAGCGTCTCGATCTCCTGCTCGATCGTCACCTGCGCGGTCGGCTCGTTGATCAGCGTATAGCGCAGGAAAGACGACAGCCGCGACAGCATCGCATTGGCCCTATCGGTCTGCTTGAGCAGCACCAAAGTCGAAATGGAATTGAGCGTATTGAACAGGAAATGCGGATTGAGCTGATAGCGCAGCATCGCCAGTTGCGCGTTCGCCGCTTGGTTTTCCAGCCGCAGCAACTGGTCCGCCTGTTCCTCCACCGTCAGGTAGAAATTGATCGCATAATAAAGCGCGGACCACGCGCCCAGCAGAGTCATCGACAGGTAGAAAGCGCCCAGAAACAGTTGCAGCCCCGCCGTCTCGCTCGCCCGGTTCTGCGTCGAAAACACCCAGGCGTCGATGAACGCCACCAGCCCCGCCGCCGCGACCACGGTCACGATCGACACGCCCCAGGTCACGATCGGCCGTTTCTTGACCAGAAAGCGAAACATCACCGCGATCAACAGCGTCACCGAATAGCCGGTAACGGTGGAGATCAACACCGGCACCAGGCTGGAGAGCGGCTGCCCATTGGCGATGGTGGAGGAGCCGCGCAGCAGGAAAGCGCCCGCCCACCCCAGCGATTGCAGGTTCCAGAAGGCGCGGTTCTTGTCGGCAAAGAACGGCTGAGGCTTGATGCGAGGCACGGAGACGGACATTGCCTGCAGGCTTAGGCGATTTGCGCCCTTGGTCAAAGTGGGTTTCAGCGCGCCGATGTCACGCCGCTACCGCCGGATCTTCGGTCATCGGCGTCACCTCGTCGGTGCACAGCCACACCAGGTCGGCCAGCTCCAGCATCCGCCCGTCATGCGCCACTATGCCGATCGGGCGGATCGGCTGGCCGTCGCGCTTGTCGGCCAGCACCTGGCAGGCGGTCGTGCCGCAGCCCCATTTTTCGCCCCACTGGCGCAGCGCGATCATCGCAGGCGCCAGCCCCTGACCTTTTTCGGTCAGGCGATATTCCACCTTGCGCCGGTCGCATTGCATCGGCTGGCGCACCAATATCCCGTTTTCCACCAGCCGCGCGAGCCGGCTGGCCAGGATATTGCGGGCGATGCCCAGCGTGGACTGAAATTCCTCGAAATGGCGAATACCCGACAGGGCGCCCCGCAGGATCAGGAACGACCAGCGTTCGCCCATCATCTCCAGCGCGCTGGGCAGCGCGCATTGTTCCAGATCCTGGGCCAGATTATGTTTCATAGTCCATCACGCATAGCGCAAAGCCGCAGGCGTTGCAAAATTGCTGCCTTATTCCGTCAAAATGGGATTTTTTTGTTGCACGACAAGGGCGTTCCAACACAATCGGGACTAGATGCTACGCCAATATGAACTTGTCGAACGGGTAAAGCGCTACGATCCGCACGCGGACGAAGCGATGATCAACCGCGCCTATGTCTTTTCGGTCCAGAAACATGGCAGCCAGAAACGCGCCAGCGGCGACCCCTATTTCAGCCACCCGATCGAGGTGGCGGGCATCCTCACCGACTTCAACCTGGACGACCAGACGATCGTGACCGCGCTGCTGCACGACACGATCGAAGACACGCTGGTCACCTATGAGGAGATCGAAAGCGCATTCGGCAAGGATGTCGCGCGCATGGTCGACGGCGTGACCAAGCTGTCGAAGATCGAGGCGATGTCCGAAAATGAGCGGGCCGCGGAAAATCTGCGCAAATTCCTGCTCGCCATGTCGGACGACATCCGCGTGTTGCTGGTCAAGCTCGCCGACCGGCTGCACAATATGCGCACGCTGCACTTCATCAAAAATCCCGACAAGCGCCGCCGCATCGCGCGCGAGACGATGGATATCTACGCGCCGCTCGCCGAACGCATCGGCATGTACGACTTCATGCGCGAAATGCAGCTGCTCGCCTTTCGTGAGATCGAACCGGAAGCCTATGCCAGCATCACCCGGCGGCTGGAGCAGCTCAAGGAAGGCGGCCATGACAAGGTCGACCGGATCGGCGCCGAACTGCAACTGCTGCTGGCGGGCAAGGGCATGTCGGTCAGCGTCTCGGGCCGCGAAAAACACCCCTTTTCCATCTGGAAGAAGATGCAGGAACGTCACATCAGCTTCGAACAGCTGACCGACGTCATGGCCTTCCGCGTCATCACCGACAGTCAGGAGGATTGCTACCGCGCGCTCGGCATCATCCACCAGACCTTCAAGATGGTGCCGGGTCGGTTCAAGGATTATATCTCCACGCCCAAGCGCAACGGCTATCAGTCGCTGCACACCACCGTCATCCATCAGGACAATGCCCGGATCGAGGTGCAGATTCGCAGCCGCGACATGCACAACGACGCCGAACTCGGCCTCGCCGCGCACTGGGCCTATAAGCAAAAGGGCGACGCCGCCGATCAGCACGCCGCCTGGCTGCGCGACCTGGTCGAAATCCTGGAACAGAGCCAGGACGCCGACGAACTGCTCGAACATACCCGCATGGCGATGTATCAGGACCGCATCTTCGCCTTCTCGCCCAAGGGCGAACTGCATCAGATGCCCAAGGGGTCGACCACCGTCGACTTCGCCTATGCCGTCCATACCTCGCTCGGCAACCAGACGGTCGGCGCGAAGGTCAACGGCCGCGTCGTGCCGCTGCGCACCACGCTTGAAAATGGCGACCAGGTCGAGATATTGAAGTCGGGCGGGCAGGAACCGCAGCCCGGCTGGCTGACCTTCGCCATCACCGGCAAGGCACGCGCGGCGATCCGCCGCTATATCCGCCAGAAACAGCGGGGCGAGGAAATCAAGCTCGGCGAAAAACTCTACGAGGAAATCGTCGGCCGCTTCTCCCCCGACCTTGCCAAGGAACTGGGTGACAAGGCGCTGAGCGGCGCGATCAAGCGCTTGAAGCTGGAAGATCGCGCCGCCCTGATGGTCGCGATCGCCACCCACCGCCTGCTCGATTCCGAAGTGATGGAAGCGCTGATGCCCGGCTCCACCAGCGCCGAAGGCATGGAGGAAGCCCATCCGCGCCAGCATGAACCTGTCTCGATCCGCGGCCTGACGCCCGGCATCGCCTATAGCCTTGGCGATTGCTGCCACCCCGTCCCCGGCGACCGCATCGTCGGCGTCCGCCGCACCGGCGAACCGATCGAGGTCCACACGATCGATTGCCGATCATTGGAGGTCGATCAGGACGATGATTGGGTGGACCTGTCCTGGGACAGCAAGTCCAAGGGCGGCACCGCCCGCCTTTCCGTCATCGTCAAGAACCAGCCCGGCGCACTGGCCGCCGTCGCCAACGTCTTCGGCGCGACCAAGGCGAATATTCTCAACCTCCAACTGGTCAACCGCGAAGGCCCGTTCCACACCGACGTCATTGACCTGGAAGTCGCCGACGCGCAGCATCTGATGCGGATCTTGTCGGCGCTCCGCGCCATCGATGTCGTGGTGCAGGCGGATCGGGTTTAGGGACTGGGTGGCGGGTTGGTGCCATTGGTCGCCATCCGACGGCTTATTCGCATCTCCCGCAAACAGCCACTTGGTCAGATTTGACCGGCCCGTCTGATAAGAGAAAAACGGACAGTCGGTCGTCGATCATGTCGAGACGCTGAACCTCGCCCTCTCTCATCTTCACCAGCACGCCATTGTTGGCGTTCGCTAGAAGTTATAATTTAGCGCAATTTACTCCGAAAGTCTCGCTGGGAGTTACCAAAGTCAATCTACGCCGGAATATGAATCCGAAAGCATTTCTAGATTGATAATAACATGGTTAATAGTTCATTTTTAAAATATCGTGAATAGACTTACTATATATAATATAATTTTTACCATTTATTATGGGAACTCAACTTCAAAACGATGTGTTGGTAGTGGTGCGGGGATCAGAGGAGAATGTATCATGCGTACTTTCTACAAATCTGCCTTTCTTCCACTTGTCGCTATGGCCATTGCGCCGACCGCCGCCTCGGCGCAGGGTTTGCTCGATAGCCTTCCAAAGATCAGTGTTGGCAATGGCGCCCCCATCACCGGCACCAACAGTTCGCAGGCGGGCGTTGGCATCTTGACACCACAAGTCAACGGTACGCCCATCAGCGTCCGTGTTCTTGGCAAAGAAAAGGTGCTGGGCGTCTATGTGAAGAACTCGGCCCTCGGCGACAAGCCGGTACATCTTGAACTGAACTCGCCGATCGACGGCAAATTGAACGGCCTGCTGCCAAAGTAAGGAGCGGGGGCGGCGTCATACGCCGCCCCTATCCGCATATGCGCAATCACCATTTCATCGCGGCCAGCCGCATCATCGTCAGCGCGATCGTCGCGGCGCCCTTGACGAGCGTGATGACCTCATCGGCATTGGCGCAATCAAACGGCGGTTCGCCGCTGATCGTCGATCGACAGCGGATCGATCGGTCGCCACCGACCACCCCGACATTGCTGGACAGAAAGGTGCGCAAGGCGCGTCAAAGCGACAAGCAACCGATCGCTGCGGCGGAGTTTCCCATTGCGCAGGTGGTCGTTACTGGCGCTACATCCATAGCCGATACCGCGACACTGGTGCAGCCCTTCGTGGGGCGACAGAGCAGCGTGGCCGTCCTGACCGATCTCGCACGGGCGATTGCTGCGGTTTATCCCAAATATGATGTTGCCTTCTACACCGTCGAAATTACCGGATTGGACGCGACCGCCCGGCGTGTGACGGTCAGCGCGCAGGAAGCCTATGTTACCGATATCGTGATCAAGGGCGATGTCGGCCGCAGTTGGGAACGCAAGGTGCGCCGGATTTTGGCGCCGCTCCTGTCGGAAAAGCCGCTGCGCCGGTCTGCCTATGAGCGTGCCTTGGTGCGGATCAGCAATATTGAAGGGCTGGCCGTGGAAGCGTCGATGCGCGCGTCCGATGCGACGGGCGGCATCGCCCTGGATATCCAGTTGAAGCGCCGCGGCCCCAGCCTGACAGTAGGTTTTCATAATTATGGGAGCGCCCTTATCGGCGCGGATACGCTGGAAGCCAGCGCGCGCTATGCAGGATTGGTCACCGCTGGGGATGAAGCCACGCTTTATTATTCAAGCCCCACAAATTTCCACCGCAGCCATTATGTCAGCGCCAGCTACGCGCTTCCTTTGGGTGACGACGGGACCACATTGCAGGTAAGCGGCGGATGGCTTCGAACCAAATTATTCTACGACCTGTTGCGCGGACGGGCCACGCAGGGTGCCGTGACGGTCAGCCGACCGTTGTTGCAGCGTTTCGGCCGTACCGTGACGGGCGCGGTCGGGTTCGACTTTATCAACCTGGACAATGCGCTGTTGGGATATCGCCTGACCGACGATCGAACGCGAACGGTGAGGGCGTCGCTCCGCTATGCAGAGGAAAGCGCGGCCCATCGGTTGGACGCTGAGATCAGCGCGTCGCAGGGTATTTCGGCGCTGGGCGCCAGATCCATTATGCCGTTGGCGCAACCAGGTTTTTCCAAGCTCAACCTGCGGGTCGATTATACCCGTCAGGTCGCGACGCGTGTCCTGGTTCGCCTTAAGACCATGGCCCAACTTACCGGCGCGCGTCTACCCGCAGCCGAACAGATAGCCGTGGGCGGATCGGACTTTGGCCGTGGCCTGTCGGCGGGGCTGATCGCAGGCGATCATGGCATCGCTGCCTTGGGCGAGATCGCCTTCGTCCCGGCCATGCCGCGCCTGTTGAACGGGACGGAATTTTATGGGTTCGTCGATGGGGCGTCACTGCGCTACGTGAATAGAGGCCCTTATGAAGGCTACACCCATCGTGCTGGATCGGTCGGAGCAGGGTTGCGTCTGCGGCTGAACGACAGGACCGGCGTCGATCTCGGAGGCGCAGCGGTCGTGCGTGCGCCCTACCCGGCTTTTGCCGACAAATGGCGGCTGTTCGTCACCGCGCGCGTCAAAATCGGGAATTGAGACAATGAAGACTCAACCGCTCTGGATTAAGATAAACCATTGTTTTCGGCGCCTCATCATCTGAACGTCAACCGGCCCTAGGCCAAAAGCGGCCTTGCCAGCGTCCATCGATGAACATCGGGGCAAACGACGATGGTCGCCCGCAACCTCCGACAGCGAGCAAATCTCGCAAGATGCTTTGCCTGCAACCTGCCGCATGGCAATTCCGCCTCTGGACGAGCGGACCGGCAAGGGGCGTTCTACCCCCCACCCAATCGGCGATAATCTCCCCCCTATGCCCCTCCGGCGCCAGCGCGACGCGCAGCGCTTCCAGCAGTGGCGGCAGCGCCTGCGTGAAGGCGTAGGGCGGGTTGACGATATACAGGCCCGCGCCATTATAGAGGCCGGGCTGATCGTCATCGTACAACCAATGCTCCACCCGCAGCAATTTCGGGATGCCTAGCCGACGTAGCTGCTCCCGCCAGCGCCCATGGGTGGCGCGGTCTTTTAGCGGATACCAGATCACGGTCACGCCATGTGCCCATTTGCGGTGCGCGGCGGCGAGGGTAGCCGTGATCTTTGCGCGTTCGTCCAGCTGCTCGTAGGGCGGATCGACCACCACCACGCCGCGCGGCGTGCGCGGCGGCAGCATCGCCAGCCAGAACTCATAAGCGTCGCGCTCATGCACGGCCGCGGATGTCCCGCGCATCGCGCCGCGCAGGGTATAGGCGTCCTCGGGATGTTTCTCGTTCAGGATCAGGAAATCCTGCGCGCGCAAAAGCTGCGCCAGAATCCAGGGCGATCCGGGGTAGAGGCGCGGCGCGGCCCCGTCATTCACCGCCCGCACGGCGGCGCGATAGTCGTCCAGCAAAGGGTCCGGATCGGCAAAGGCCCGCTGCACGCCCTGCACGGACTCGCCGGTGCGTTGGGCTTGGTCGCCGTCAAGATCGTACAGACCGCAGCCGGCATGGGTGTCGATCAGGGTCAGCGCCCCCGGTTTTTGCTGCAACGCTTGCACCAGGGCGATCAGCAGGCAGTGCTTCACGACGTCAGCGCTATTGCCGGCATGAAAGGAATGACGATAGTTCATGACGACTCAAAAATCCTGACGATCTACACTTATACGCGCAGCCGGACGCAGTGGCGGAGCGTGAAGCGATGGCGCAAACCCATGCGCGCTAGTAGAAAGTCAGGCGGAAAGCTTCAACGCACTTCTGCGCACCTGTTTCGAACCGGGCACGCTTCTCCCGGCCCAATCATGCCTGTCCTATTAGGATTTTCTCTGATCCATTCTCGCAAATGGACCACGCCCCCTTACTCTGCCCACGCGCCACCTCGCCCGACCCGTTGGCGTCGCGTCGCGCTGACCGTCACCTGTTGGAAGAGGCGCGTCGGGAGCGCGTTGCGAGCGCTTCGGGGACGCATGCAAGACGCGCCGCCTTCCATTTTTCCACCTTTTGCGTTGCCATACACCGACAATGGTGTGAACTTCGCCCCGCTGCCCCCCTCCAGCCGCCACCGCACCCCAGTTTCCACGTGACATCGCCGCCGCAACTCTGTAAGGGCACGCGCAGCGAACCCTTCGGGGTTCACCGTCCGAGACAGCTGGTGAAGGGATCTGCCCTTCTTAATCTCCAGCCGAGGCGGGGAAAAGTTCTTTGCCGAACGGGTGATCTACCCGATTCGGGTCTGCCTGTTCCGGATGGATGCGGGCCAGTCGATCTCTCCCCTACGGACTTAAGTGCCCCATGCCTCCGGCGTGGGTTTAGTCGTTCGCTTGGCGTCATGCGAAGCGGACATGAAGTGGAGTAATGGCATGGATCGTAATCAGAAAGCTGAGGTCGTTTCCGCGCTGAACGCAGAGCTGGCAGAAGTTGGCGTGGTCGTCGTGACCCGCAACCTTGGCATGACCGTCGCCCAATCGACTGTCCTGCGCCAGAAGATGCGCGATGCGGGAGCCTCCTACAAGGTTACGAAGAACCGCCTCGCCCGTATCGCCCTTGGCGGCACGGCCTATGGCCCGCTCAGCGACCTGCTGACCGGTCCCGTCGGCCTTGCCACCTCGGCCGACCCGGTCGCAGCCGCCAAGGTTGCGGTCGAATTCGCGAAGACCAACGACAAGCTTGAGATCGTTGGCGGCGCGATGGGCGAAATGCTGCTCGATGCGGAGGGCGTCAAGGCGCTCGCATCGATGCCGTCGCTGGATGAACTGCGTGCAAAGCTGGTCGGCCTTATCGTCGCCCCGGCTACCAAGCTCGCAACCGTCACCCAGGCACCGGCAGCGCAGCTGGCGCGCGTCTTCAACGCCTATGCGGAGAAGGAAGCGGCGTAAGCCGTCCTTCACCCGGAACAACTTTGACCCTCATCTGACGGGGCGCATCGCCCCACATAAGGAATTAGACAAATGGCAGACATCAACGCTCTGGTCGAACAGCTTTCGGCCCTCACCGTCCTCGAAGCCGCCGAGCTGTCGAAGGCTCTGGAAGAAAAGTGGGGCGTTAGCGCCGCTGCTGCCGTCGCCGTCGCCGGCCCGGCCGCTGCCGCTGCCCCGGCTGCCGAAGAGCAGACCGAATTCGACGTCATCCTGACCGGCGACGGTGGCAAGAAGATCAACGTCATCAAGGAAGTCCGCGCCATCACCGGCCTGGGTCTGACCGAAGCCAAGTCGCTGGTCGAATCCGCGCCCAAGGCCGTCAAGGAAGGCGTGAACAAGGACGAGGCCGAGAAGGTCAAGAAGCAGCTGGAAGAAGCTGGCGCGACCGTCGAGCTGAAGTAATCGGAAAACGCCCCGCGGCGACACGCTGCGGGGCGACCGAACTGGCTTCGGCCGGAAAAAGGGCGGCACCTCCTTGGGTAGCCGCCCTTTTTTTGCCTGTCCTACTGGCGGACGCTTGGGATACCAGCATCCCAAATGCCCGACATAGCATCCCAACCCCGTCATCCCGGGCTTGACCCGGCATCCCGCTGCCTTCTCAAACCCCGCTCAATAATTCCACTGCACCTGCGTGCGGATCAGATTGCCTTCGGCCCGCCCGGTGCGGCGTTCGTCGGCTTCGGCGCGCTTCATCCGGGCATAGGCAATGGTAAATTCCAGCGCCTTCCACGGCTGCCATTCCACACCCAGTTCGAACTCGTCGGTTTCCAGCCGCGGCGCACTGGTGCTGGCCTTCCACCCGCCGCGATAATGTTGCCAGCGGCCATAGGGCATCAACGCCCCGATCGAATCCGTCGGCAACCGATACATCATCTGCACATAGCCGCCGTTCAGCTTCCTGGTCTGGATCGACAGGCTGTCGCGGTCATATTCCGGCCCCTTGCCCCAATTCCATTCGGCCTGAATGCCAAAGGGCTGCGGATAGAGCATGGCGTGCAGGCCGACCCGATTATCGTCATAAGCGATCGCGCTGACCGCCCCGCTGCGCAGTTCGGGCTGCACCTTGTTCAGCATCGCCGATCCGCCGATTTCGACCACCTGCCCGTCGAACGCGCCGCCCAGCCCATCGAGTTCGAACGGCCAGGTGGCGAAGACGACCTTCATCAAGCCGCGATTCTGCTCGGTCCGGTTGGTGCCCTGCCCGTTAAATGCGCCAAGGCCGAACGCGCCATAATTGCCGAACAGCTTCTGCCCGTCATGCCCCAACCGGTCCCAGATTTTCTGCACCGACGGCGGCGTATAATAGGCAACCACGCCCAGATCGCGTTCGCTCGGCACCGCGCTGTTGATCGCATCGCTGCGGTCCAGCGTCAGCCGGTTGGACGATGATTGCATATTCTCCCAGCCATAGGGCACTTTGGACTGGCCGAAACGCAGGCGCAGGCTCTTGTCCTTGTCTAGGAACACATCGGCATAGGCGTCGCGCAACTGGGCGAAGCCTTCGCGCCGTTCGCTGCCCGCCTGGTTGTTCACCGCCGTCGCGAAGTCGGACTGAAGATAAAGCGAGACGCGATCGGACACATCGCCCTGCAGCACCAGTCGCACCCGGCGCAGCGAAAAACCGCTACGATCCGAAATCGCGCTGTCATGCACCGACCGCAGCCGCGATTGCCCCGTCGGCGCGCTGTCGTCGCCCGACAGAAACGCATTGTAGCGCATCTGCGTATAGCCCCGCAGCGACAGCTTCTCATACCACGCCTTGCTCTTCGGCGCAGCGGCGGTCGATGCCGGGGCGCCCGTCGGCGGCGCACTCGCGGCGGCGAGCGCGACTGGCGCGGACTCGGACGGCGCGGCCGACGCAGGAGCCACCGCAACCGGCTGCGCGCCCTTGTTGGCGGCCAACGCGGCGGTCAGCGCCTCCACCTGCGCCTTGAGCGCATCGATCTGCCGCTGCAAATCGGCGCTGCTTTGGGCCTGCGCCACGCCGGGCATGGATGTCATCAGCAGCGCAAGCGCGGTGCCAGCGGCCAGTCGCATTCGAAGCGTCATGTCTGTTCTTCCCTGTTCCGCGACGCCAGTATGAATTTTCGATTACATCCCGGCGTCTGTTGCGTGTCTTTTTTGTGACAATGGCTTTTGGTCTGATCGCCGGTTGGCGGCGCGGGCCGACCGGGCTAAGTCTTGGCGCGTCATGTTCGCCCCACCAGCCATCCCCCGCCTCTGCCGCCATGCTGCCCTGATCGCGGGCGCCGGGCTGGTGCTGTTCATGAGCGGCTGTTCCGATGAAGGCCGCGATCCCGTCGTCGTCAGCGTAGTCGGCGATCGCGACGATTTTGCGAAACCGTTGCAAAACTTGCCGGACCCCGGCGCGAAGCTGATTTTGGAGGCCACCGCGCAGGGGCTGGTCGCCTTTGATGCGGGTGGCGACATCCTGCCCGCCCTGGCGCAGCGCTGGATCGTGGAAGATGATGGGCGCAGCTATATTTTCCGCCTGCGCCGCGCCTTCTGGGCCAATGGCGCGCGCGTCACCGCGCCCGACGTCGCCCGGATGATGATGGCGCGGATCGAATCGCTGCGCCGGTTCGACCCCGACGGCCCGCTCGACGCGGTACAGGCGGTGGTGCCGATGACCGGCGAAGTGATCGAAATCCGCATGGCCGCGCCGCGCCCCTATGTGCTGCAGATGCTGGCTCAGCCGCAAATGGCGCTGCTGTCGCGCGACGGCGGCACCGGCCCCTATCGCCGCGCGGCGCATGAAGGCAGCATCCTGCTGACCCCGGTCGACCGGAACAGCGGGGACGATGCGACCGACGAGCCGGTGCAGCCGTGGGAAACGCGCATCCTACGCGCCGAACGCGCGGCCCTCGCCATCATCCGTTTCCGCGAGGGCGACGCGGCGCTGGTGCTGGGCGGGCGCTTCACCGATCTGCCCCTGCTGGTCCCGGCGGGGATCGATCGCAACGCCGTGCGCATCGATCCGGTGCGCGGCCTGCTGGGCCTCGCCGTCACCGGCCATGGCGCATTTCTGGATGATCCCGCAATTCGCGCCGCGATCAACATGACCATCGACCGCACCCAGTTGCCCGCCGTCTTCCCTTTGGGCGGCTGGGCCACCAGCGAACGGCTCCTGCCGGACCAGATGGACCTGGGTCGCCCCCCCAGCGACCCGGCTTGGGCCGCGATGCCGCTGGACGATCGCCGCGCGCAGGGGGCCGCCAGCGTCCTGCAATGGCGCACCGCCAACGGCGCGCCCCCGACCTTGCGCATCGCCCTGCCCCGCGGCGCGGGTTCGACCTTGTTGTTCGCACTGCTGCAACGCGACCTCGCCGCCATCGGCTTGTTCGCCCGCCGCGTCGCCATGGATGCCGATGCGGACCTGCGCCTGATCGACGAAGTGGCCGCCTATGACAGCGCGCTCTGGTATCTCGGCCGCGTCGGTTGCGCGCGCAAGGTCCACTGCAGCGAAGCCGCCGAAGCGCAGCTTCACGCCGCCAGCCTCGCCAGTTCGCCCGAGGAACGCGCCGCCCGCATCGCCGATGCCGAAGCGCAGATCGTCGCGCATGACGGCTATATTCCACTGGGCGCGCCGGTGCGCTGGTCGCTCGCGGCCAAGCGCCTGACCGGCTTTCAACCCTCTCCGCGTGCACGGCACCCATTGAACCATCTCTTCCGCACCACCAATTAAGAGGGGAGGAGACACAGACGATGGCGATTTCGCAGGATCAGTTCGACCGGTTGGCGCGGGAATTGCCAGGCTTCGGCCGCGACCCCGCCTCCATTCGCCGCCGGGTGGAGGCGATGGAATCGCTGTTGGAAGGGCTGTTCGTCATCCCCGGCACCACCCGCCGCGTGGGCCTCGACAGCCTGGTCGGCCTGATCCCGATCGTCGGCGACCTCGCTACCGCCGCCATGGGCGCGTGGATCGTGTGGGAAGCGCGTAACCTTGGCATGTCGAAATGGCAGATCACCCGCATGGCCGCCAATGTCGGCATCGACACGGTCATCGGTGCCATCCCCTTTGCCGGCGACCTGTTCGACTTCCTCTATAAATCGAACACGAAGAACCTGCGCATCATCCACAAGCATCTCGACCGCCACCACCCGGCGACCGCGGTGATCGACGCGTAAGCAGGCTGCGCCTCTCGGTTCCCCGGCGAAGGCCGGGGAACGATCACCCTAAGCGTGAAAGCCTCTTTAGTTTATCAGCCCTTCGGCTCGATCCGCAACCGCGCCCCGCCCCTGACGCCACCTTGCTGCGGCGGGCAGGTGATATAGCGATAGCGGCGATCCATACAGATCCACACCTCGCTCAAAGCCCCATCGCGCGTCACGTTCAGGCGAATGCCATCGGCGACCATCCCCTTATTCTCTGCCGCAAACGCCGTCGCGAAATCTTGCGCTGACAAGGTATCCCGCCGCGCCAGTACCGCCATGTCGGGATAGCGCAACGCATGATACAGCTTGCGCGACAAGGCGAAGAACTTCGTCGGCGTCGTCGGCAGGCAGGTGCCGTGCTTGACCCACTCATGCTGGATCAGCTGCACCGAAGGCGTCGCGCACAGATGATCGCGGATCACCTTGCGCGGCAGGATGCCCGCAGGCTTGCAATATTGCGGCCATTCCTTGCCATAGCCATCGGGCCACAGGCCGTGCAGGGTGAAGGCGAAATCATTGTCCGACCGGCACTGAAACGCATCACGCGCACCGCCGCGCGAGGTCTTGCAATATTGCGGCGTCCAGCTGACCGCCAGCGTATAGTAACCCACGGGCAGAATACGCTTGGGATCGTCGGCCGTCGGCCCCTCGACCCTGGGCCGCGCGATCACATCAGGCAGTCGGCACTGATTGGCCTGCGCCAGCGCGACGCCGGGCGTCAGCAGCGCGATCAGCGGCAGCAGCATTTTAAGCATAAGCGAAATCCAGTCCGATGTCGGCGGCCGGGGCCGACTGGGTCAACCGCCCGACGCTGATATAGGTGACGCCGGTATCCGCCTTCGCCCGGATCGTCTCCAGCGTCACCCCGCCCGACGCCTCGGTCGGCACGCGTCCGCCGACCAGCGTAACCGCGCCGCGCAACGTCGCCGCGTCCATATTGTCGAGCAGCAGATGCGTCGCCCCCGCGGCCAGCGCCGGTTCGATCTGGTCGACCCGATCGACCTCCACGATGATGCTGGCGACCCCGGCGGCCACCGCGCGGCGCACCGCTTCCTCAACCGATCCGGCGACGGCGACATGATTGTCCTTGATCATCGCCGCGTCCCACAGCCCCATGCGATGATTGGTCGCCCCGCCCATCCGCGTCGCATATTTCTCCAACAGGCGCAGCCCGGGTATCGTCTTGCGGGTGTCGAGCAAGGTCGCGCCCGTCCCGTCGATCGCATCGACATAGGCGCGCGTCATCGTCGCGATCCCGGTCAGATGCTGCACCGTATTGAGCGCCGACCGCTCCGCCGTCAGCATCGCCCGCGCGCGCCCGCGAATACGCAGGATATCGGTCCCCGCCACCACCCGATCGCCGTCCTGATGCAGCAATTCGATCTCCACATCGGGATCGAGCGCGCGAAAAAAGCGACCGCGATCGGCAAACCCGCCAATGTCACATCGTCCCGACTATCCATCACCCCGTCAAAGACCGCATCGACCGGAATCACCGCCTCGCTGGTAACATCACGGCCATCGGAACCAAGGTCTTCGGCCAATGTGGACGCGACAAAGGCGTCGAGATCGAACCCTGCAAGCGCGAAGGTCATGGCCGCGCGCCCACATCCCCCTGCCCCACGGCCCCGCTGGCCATCTCGAGCATCCGGTCCAGGCTCTTCTTCGCCTGCAACCGCAGCGTTTCGTCCATTTCGATCCGCGGCGTCAGATCGCGCAGCGACAGGTACAGCTTCTCCAGCGTATTGAGCGCCATATAAGGGCAGATATTGCAGTTGCAGTTGCCGTCCGCACCCGGCGCGCCGATGAACTGCTTGTGCGGCACCGCCTTTTCCATCTGGTGAATGATATGCGGCTCGGTCGCCACGATCAGCGTGTCGCCCGGCATCGTCTTGGCGAAGTCCAATATGCCGCTGGTCGATCCGACATAATCGGCATGATCGACGATATAGGGCGGACATTCGGGATGCGCAGCGATCGGTGCTTGCGGGTGCTGGGCCTTGAGCTTGAGCAATTCGGTCTCGCTGAACGCCTCATGCACGATGCACACGCCCGGCCACAACAGCATGTCGCGGCCCAGCTTGCGCTTCAAATAGCCGCCCAGATGCTTGTCGGGACCGAAGATGATCTTCTGGTCCTTGGGGATCTGCGCCAGGATCTTCTCGGCGGATGAGGACGTCACGATGATGTCGGACAGCGCCTTCACCTCGGCCGAACAGTTGATGTAGCTCAGCGCAATATGATCGGGATGCGCCTCGCGAAACGCCTTGAACTGCGCGGGCGGGCAACTGTCCTCCAGCGAACAGCCCGCGTCCATGTCCGGCAGCACGACGATCTTCTGCGGCGACAATATCTTGGCCGTTTCCGCCATGAAGCGCACGCCGCAGAACGCAATCACGTCCGCGTCCGTCTCCGCCGCCTTGCGCGACAGTTCCAGGCTGTCGCCCACGAAATCCGACAGATCCTGAATCTCGGGCGACTGGTAATAATGGCCCAGGATCACCGCGTTGCGCTCCTTGCGCAGCCGGTCGATTTCAGCGCGCAGGTCCGTTCCCTGCGGGATTCCCGTAAAAGCGTTCATACCCTGTGACTCCTCGGTCCTTGCGGCCGTCCGTTTATAGCGCGCCCTAGCGCTGCGAGCGCTGCTTTGCCAGTACCTCGTTGATCGGCGTAGTGACGTCCCACCGCTCGCGATTGGCGTCATTGCGCTCCGGCGGGAAGGTGACGATCACCCGTGCGTCGCCAAAGCCCATCGCGCCCAGCGGTGCGCCCATGATCTTCGCGATCGCCGCGCGACCATATTCGCGCGCCTGCGCCATCCGTTCGGGCGACCGCGCCGATGCTTCCGCCCGCGCCTGCGCATGGGCGGACACCTTCCGGCTCAATTCTTCGCCCGCCGCCCGCGTGACGAACAGGCCGCTGGTCCGCACCAGCGTGCGCTGCGCCTCATCGACATTGGGCTTGTCTGGCTTCACGTCGGGCGCGTTGACGATCAGCGTGCGGTTCTTTGCGTCCCATTCCAAATCGCCCGCGCCCAACCCCGACAGTTCGACGACATAATCCACCGAATAGGGCATCTTGACGACCTGGTCGGATTTCAGCCAGCCAAAGCCGCGCACATCCTGCGCGGTACTCTGGACCGTGCCATTGAGCCGCGACACGCGCAGCGCGCTCGCGCCCGCAATCTTTTCCGCGATGATCTTCGTCACCGCCGATCCGTCATCCTCGACCGCCACCACATAGTCGCGATTATAGCGCTGCCACCCGACCAGCATCGCCGCGCCCACACCCAGGATCAGCAGCGCGGCGATAACCGGCCCGGCATAGCGCTTCAGCGCATCTGCCATCGGCCATCCCCGATCGGCGCGGCCAGACCCCGCCCATCCAGATCGATCAGATGCGCCAGCACCGACCGCCCCGCCGCCCCATAAAGCCGCGTATCGACGCCCTTGTACATCTCCGCCACCATATCGGGGATTGCGCTGTCGCCGTTGCGCTCCAGAAAGCGCAAAATCTGCCCCTCGCGCTGCTTGCGATGACCCATCATGCCGCGCACCAGCCGCTGCGGCGTCTCGATCGGCTCGCCATGGGCGGGATAATAGATGCGGTCGTCCCGCTCCAGCAGTCGCTGCATCGATCGCATATAGGCGCTCATGTCGCCATCGGGCGGCGAAATCACGCTGGTGGACCAGCCCATGACATGATCGCCGGTGAAGAGGCTATTCTCCTCCAGCAACGCAAAGCACAGATGGTTGGACGTATGCCCCGGCGTCGCCACCGCCTCCAGCGTCCATCCCGGCCCCGCGACCTGCTCGCCATCGGCCAGCACCCGGTCGGGCCGATAATCGGCATCGAACGCAGCGTCCGCGCGCGGCCCGTCATCCTCCAGCGTCAGCGGCGCGCATCCGATGATCGGCGCGCCGGTCAGCTCGCAAAGCGGCCGTGCGGCGGGGCTATGATCGCGATGGGTGTGGGTACATACTATCGCCACTACCGGCCGTCCCGCGATAGCGGCGGTCAGCGCGGCGAGATGATCGGAGTCGTCCGGCCCCGGATCGATGATCGCCACGGCCTGCGCCCCCACGACATAGGTCTGCGTGCCGGTATAGGTGAAGGGCGAAGGATTGGGCGCCAACACCCGCGCCACCAGGGGAGACAGCGCCATCAGGACGCCGGTCGGCAGGTCGGCCGGATCGAAGGGAGGTGCCATCCATCCCATGTGCCCATTTATGGGCGGATTTCAAGGGAGGGGACAGTTCATAGGACTGCATGTGACCACAAGCAGCCAAAAATCCTCCCCGCGCCAACGGCGTGGGGAGGGGGACCGGCCGAAGGCTGGTGGAGGGGAATAGCGCGCCGTGGCGCATCCCCCTCCGTCAGCGCTTCGCGCCGCCACCTCCCCAAGCAAGCTCGGGGAAGACGGACCATCCACCCATCCACCATCCATCTGTCCTACCCAACCGCCCTCTGATACGCTCAGCGCCATGACCACCGCGCACCCCCGCCTCACCCAACCCTCTTCGCAACAATATTTCCAACTCCCGTTCCAAAATGTCGCAAACAACGGGAAATGTGCGAAGTTAAGCGCAGCGTCTCCAACATGACCCCCACCCTCCCCGAACGCTGGCGCCAGCACCTCGCGCTCGACCGGCGGCGCTCCATCCATACGGTCCGCGCCTATGTCGCGACCGCCGAACGGCTGATCGCCTTCCTCGAAACACATCGCGGCGAAGTGGTCACCCCCGCCACCCTCGCCCGGATCGACCAGTCGGACCTGCGCGCCTTCCTCGCCAGTCGGCGCACCGACGGCATTGGCAACCTGTCGGCCGCGCGCGAATTGTCGGCGGTGCGCGGCTTCCTCAAATTCACAGGCGGCGACGACGCCGGCGTGCCCCAACTCAAAGGGCCACGCGTCAAGCGCGGCCTACCCCGCCCCATCTCCCCCGACGAAGCCGTCGCGCTGGCGCAGGACATCGCCGAAACCGCCCGCGAAGGCTGGATCGGCGCGCGTGACTGGGCGGTGCTGCTGCTGCTCTATGGTGCGGGGCTGCGCATCGGGGAGGCGATGGGACTGAACGGCGACATCCTGCCGCTGGGCGACACGCTGCGCGTCACCGGCAAGCGCAACAAGACCCGCATCGTCCCGCTGCTGCCGCAAGTGCGCGCTGCGATCGAAGCCTATATCGAAGCCTGCCCCTATCCGCCGACGCGGGGCGAACCCCTGTTCAAAGGCGCGCGGGGCGGGCCGCTATCGCCCGCGCTCATCCGCCGGGCGGTGCAGGGCGCGCGCGGGCGGCTCGGTCTGTCGGACCGCACCACCCCGCACGCGCTACGCCACAGTTTCGCGACGCATCTGCTGGGCCGTGGGGCGGACTTGCGATCCTTGCAGGAGTTGCTGGGCCATGCCAGCCTGTCGTCGACCCAGGTCTATACCCAGGTCGACGCCGCGCACCTGCTCGACATTTATCGCAACGCCCACCCCAGGGCTTAGAGCGATTTCCAATCAGATGGAATCATCTGATGACTCGGAAATCGCGGTAAACAAGGTTTACAGCATGCAGCGGCGCGTCACGCCCGGCCGCAGGGTGAACATGTCCGTGCGCGGATTATAGCTGCGATAGCGTTGGTTGCACGCGCGGACATGGCGATACCAGTCGCCATTCTTCGTCCAGTGGCGCGGCGGCGCGGGCGGACGGCTGCCCCAGCGATTGTCCCAATTGCCATAACCATTGCCGCCACCGACAGGCTGCGGGCGACCCGCGCCGGGACCATTGCCGGGGCGATCGGGACCAGGCCGGTTCATCCCGCCCCGGTCGTCACGCATACGGTCGTCACCCGGTCGGCGCTGATCCTGATTGGCGCGCGGACGCTCGGGCGGCTGGGCCGACACCGAAAGCGGAGCCAGGACGAGCAGGATAGCACCTGCAGCTTTGAACAATTTCATGGACGTTGGAACTCCAATGGGTGCGACAGACCAGCTCCCGCACGCCCAACGGCGCCGCATCACGAAGGTTCCCCTCCCTTTATTCTCAGCCTTCAGCCCTTGGGCCGCCAGGTCGCCAGCCGCCACAGATAGGCGATCACCGCGATGACGACGCAGGCGGTCGATACCGGGCCGACATAATGGTCGATATCGCGAAAATGCTGCCCCAGCAGATAGCCCGCATAGGCCAGGATCACGTTCCAGATCAGCGCGCCCCCCATCGTCCACAGCAGGAAGCGCATATGCCCCATGCGAAACAGTCCGGCAGGCAGCGATATCATCGTGCGGAAGGCAGGCATGAAGCGAAAGACGAAGACGACGATCTGCCCATATTTGCCGAACAGCCGGTCCAGCGCCTCGACATCGCGCCATTCCAGCGTCGCCCAGCGGCCATAGCGATCGACCAGCGGCTTCAACCGGTGAAAGCCCAGCACATGGCCGACCAGATACCAGAAATAATTGCCGATGGTGGTGCCGACGGTGCCGGCCAGCAACAGCCACTCCATCGCCATCCGCCCCTGCCCCACGCGAATGCCACCAATGCCCATGATGAGTTCGGACGGGATCGGCGGAAACACATTCTCCAGGATCATCAGGAAGAAGATGCCCCAATAGCCGCCCGCATCGATCAGGCGCAGAACCCAGTCGGTCATTCCTCAACCCACTCCGTCATCCCAGCGAACGCTGGGATCTCTCTTTCTTCTCAACGTCCCAGGAAGAAGGAGATGCCAGCCTTCGCTGGCATGACGAAAATAGGCCATCAAATCACCCCGCCGCCCTTGCCGCCAACCGGGCGTCGATCGCGTCCCAGATCATGCCGCCCGTGTCGATCCCGTCAAACGCATCGATCGACACGATGCCCGTGGGCGACGTCACGTTGATCTCGGTCAGCCACTCCCCGCCGATCACGTCGATCCCCACGAACAGCAGGCCACGCGCCTTCAACTCCGGGCCCATCGCCGCGCAGATTTCGCGTTCCCTGTCGGTCAGCTGCGTCTTCGCCGCCGATCCGCCCACCGCCAGGTTCGACCGGATTTCGCCCTTGCCCGGAATACGGTTCACCGCGCCCGCCACTTCGCCGTCGATCAGCACGATGCGCTTGTCGCCCTGCGCCACGCCGGGGATGAAGGCCTGCACCATGAACGGCTCGACCCAGGACGCCTTGAACAATTCCACCAGCGACGACAGGTTCGCGCCGTTGCTGCCGACATGAAACACCGCCACGCCGCCATTGCCGTACAGCGGCTTGACCACGATCTCGCCATGCTCGGCCAGAAACTCCCTGGTCGCGCTCAGGCTGCGCGTGATCATCGTCGGCGGCATGAAGCGCGCATAGTCCAGCACGAACAGCTTTTCCGGCGCATTGCGGACCGATGCCGGATCGTTGACGACCAGCGTCTCTGCCTGCACCCGCTCCAGCAAATGGGTGGCGGTGATGTAGCTCAGGTCAAAGGGCGGGTCCTGCCGCATCCACACGACATCGACGTCGCGGCCCAGGTCCAGCACTTCCCATTCGCCATAGGCGAAATGATCGCCCTCCTGCTTCTGCACTTTCACCGGCCGCGCCATCGCCCACACCCGCCCGTCGCGAAACGTCAGGTCGGGCGCCAGATAATGATAGAGCCTATGCCCCCGCGCCTGCGCCGCCAGCATGATGTGGAACGTCGAATCGCCGCCGATCTTGATGCCCTCCATCGGGTCCATCTGCATCGCGACGGTCAGGGGGTTGAGTTGCGTCATCTTCATTCCTTTTCCGTTCGCCCTGAGCGAAGTCGAAGGGCTCCGCCGAGCGTTAGCGAGGTGCTTTGCCTTCGCTTGCGCTCAGGCCAGGGCTTCGACTTCACCTTTGGTGAAGTTTACCCTGAGCGCCTGCTGCAAGCAGGCAGTCGAAGGGCTCAGCCCGAACGGTTTTGAGGAGCGGCAAATCACCCCCCATGCCAGACATTGGCCAGATGGCGCGGCGCACGCCCCGGCGCAAGGAGGATGACGTCGATTCGCATGTCGTCCCCCGGTTTCGCCAGATCATGCCACAGGATTTCCGCCGCCTTCGCGACCCGCGCCAGCCGCCGCTCGTCGATCGCCAGGTCCAGCTCCGCCGCGCTGCCCCGCGCCTTCACCTCGACAAAGGCCAGCATCGCGCCGCGCCGCGCGACCAGATCGACCTCACCCGCCGCCGTGCGCATCCGGCGGCCTACGATCTGCCAGCCCTTCAGGCGCAGCCACCAGGCGGCAATGCGTTCGGCCTGCCGCCCGCGCTTCTCCGCCGCCTCTCTTTTCAACCCTTCAATTCCGTCGCCCGGTCATAGAGCGTCCGGCGGTCCAGCCCCAATTTCTTGGCGACCTCGCCTGCCGCCTTGGACACCGGCAGCCGCGTCAACGCTTCCAGCAATGCCGCGTCGGCATCCTCCGCGCTCGCGGGGGGCGCTTCCCCCGGCGGCCCGACCGTCACCACGATCTCTCCCTTGGGCGGCGCATCGGCATAGCGGGCGGACAATGCGCTCAATGTCCCACAGGCCGTCTCCTCGAACGTCTTGCTGATCTCCCGGCTCACCGCCGCCTCCCGGTCGCCCAGATGCGCGGCCATGGCCGACAGGCTGTCCGACAGGCGCGGCCCGCTTTCGTAGAAGACCAAAGTTGCGCGCAACGCCGCCACCTCGTCCAGCGTGTCGCCCCGCGCCTTCGCCTTGCTGGGCAGAAAGCCCATGAACAGGAACCGATCGGTCGGCAGCCCCGACAAGGTCAGCGCCGCGATCGCCGCGCTCGGTCCCGGCAGCGTCGTGATCCGCCGCCCCGCCGCCCGCGCATCGCGCACTAGCTTGTACCCCGGATCGGAAATCAGCGGCGTCCCCGCGTCCGACAGCAACGCCACCGATTCGCCCGCCATCCGCTCGACCAGCCGCTGCCGCACATTTTCGGCGCTATGGTCGTGATAGGGCACCATCGGCCGGTCGGACCCGGCATGGCGCAGCAACCGTGCGCTCACCCGTGTATCTTCCACGGCGACCACATCGGCCAGTCGCAGGACTTCCGCCCCGCGCGGCGTAAGGTCACCAAGGTTGCCGATCGGCCCCGCCACGATATAAAGCCCAGGCTCAAGCCCAGAAGTTCGAGTTTCCATAAGGACGCCAGATGACAGAGACGGATGCCCCCCGGCAAGCAAACATGTTCGCCGCCATGAAAAGGGGCGCACGCATCGCCGTCATGGGGGCAGCTTTGTTCCTGGCCGCCTGCCAGTCGATCGTGCCCAAGGGACCGGGACCGGTCGCGCCGACCGGCCCCACCCGGCCGACCGGCCCTGAAGTGGTGCAGGGCCTGCCCACCGACGCCACCCGTCACCGCGTCGCGCTGCTGGTGCCGATGAGCGGCGCCAATGCGGGCGTGGGTCAATCGATCGCCAACGCCACTACCCTGGCGTTGATGGATACCAAGACCGACCGGGTCCGCATCACCACCTATGACACGGCGCTCGGCGCAGCGGCGGCAGTGACCAAGGCGCTGGCCGACGGCAATCGCCTGATCCTCGGCCCTCTGCTCGCCGAAGACGCCCGCATCATCGGGCCGATCGCCGCGCGCGCCAATGTGCCGGTCATCAGTTTCTCCAACGACGCCAGCATCGCGGGCAGCGGCGTCTATGTGCTGGGCTACAACACCGCCCAGTCGATCGATCGCGTCGTCGGCTTCGCCCGCGAAAAGGGGCTGAGCAAGTTCGGCGCGCTGGTGCCGCGCGGCACCTATGGCGAACGCGCGGGCAACGCGCTGCTGCGCGCCGTCGAACAGGCCGGCGGCACCGTCGTGTCGATGCAGAATTTCGATCGCTCGCCCGCATCGATCACCGCAGCGGTCAAGGCGTTGCAGGCCTCGTCCAGCTATGACGCACTGCTGATCGCCGACAGCGGCCGCGTCGCGCTGCAGGTCGCGCCGATCGTCCGCAAAAATGGCGGCGCGACCGCCCGCCTGCTGGGCACGGAATTGTGGAATACGGAAGGCACGCTGGCCGCCAGCCCCGTCCTGCGCGGCGCCTGGTTCGCCAGCGTGTCCGACGCGCTTTACCGTCAGCTCGCGACCAAATATCGCGCCCGCTACGGCAGCGCGCCCTTCCGCCTCTCCTCGCTCGGCTATGATTCGGTGCTGCTGACCGTCCGCATCGCCCAGGACTGGAAGCCGGGCGCGCCCTTCCCCGCCGCGCGCCTGCGCGACGCGGGCGGTTTTTCCGGGATCGACGGCGCCTTCCGCTTCAACCGCGCAGGCGTCGCCGAACGCGCACTGGAAGTGAGCGAAGTCGGCGCGGGCACCGTGACCGTCGCCGATCCCGCACCCAGAGGCTTCGGCCAATAAATCCTCCCCCACCGGGGAGGGGGACCGCGCGCGCAGCGCGTGGTGGAGGGGGAGTCGCGCCACGTTCAACCCAGGCGCGACACCCCTGGCCTACACCCGCCCCATCGGCAAAATCAGCGGCACATCCCCGTCCTTCTCGATCCGCGCAGTCACACCATAAACTCGGCCCAACCGCTCCGCTGTCAGCACCTCCATCGGCGCGCCATCCGCGACCAGCGCGCCGCCATCCATCAACAGCAGCCGATCGCAATAGCGCGCCGCCATGCTGAGGTCGTGCAACACCGTGACCACCAGCGCCCCGCCCCGCGCCTCGCCGCGTAGCAACGCCATCACATCGATCTGATGCCCCGGATCGAGCGCGGCAAGCGGCTCGTCCGCGATCAACCCCCACGCCCCCACCGCCAACGCCCGCGCCAGCAGCACCCGCGCCCGCTCCCCGCCCGACAATTCGGTCGCGACCCGGCCCTTGAGATGCAGCACATCGGCTCGCGCCATCGCCGCTTCGACCGCTGCATCATCCGCCGCCGTCAGCCGCGACAACGGCCCCAGATGCGGCAACCGCCCCAGCGCCACCAGCCGCTCGACCGACAAAGGCCAATGCAGCGTCTGCCCCTGCGGCAGATAAGCGACGGCCCGCGCGATCGCCTGTCGGGTCAATCCCACCACATCCCGCCCGTCGATCCGCACCTGCCCCGCCATCGGCTTCGTCAGCCCCAGCAGCGCCCGGATCAATGTCGATTTCCCCGCGCCGTTGGGACCGATCACGCCCACCAAAGCCCCCGGCTCCAGCATCACGTCGACATCCCGCACCGCCACATGGCGGCCCAGCCGCACCGACAACCCCTGCGCCGCGATCGTCACCATAGCCGCCGCGCCCGCATCAAATGGACCAAAAATACCGGCACGCCCAGCAACGCCGTCACCACGCCCAGTTTCAGCTCGTTGCTGGTCGGGATCAACCGCACGCCGATATCCGCCAGCGTCAGCAACGCCGCCCCGCCCAGCAGCGACGGCAGCAGCACCGCCGATGGCGACCGGTCGGTCAGCGGCCGCACCAGATGCGGCACGATCAGCCCGACGAAGCCGATCGCGCCCGACACCGCCACCGCGCCGCCCACGCCGATCGCCACGCCCAGCATCATGCGCAACCGCGCGGCGGACAGGTTGACGCCCAGCGCCTGCGCGCCATCCTCCCCCAATGTCAGCGCGTCCAGCGTCCGCCCATCGGCGATCAGCAACGCTGCGCCCAGCACGACGCAGGGCAGCGCGATCCAGACATGGGCATAGCTGCGATTTTCCAGGCTCCCCATCAGCCAGCTCATAATCTCCATCGCGGCGAAGGGATTGGGCGACAGGTTCAGCGCCAGGCTGATCCCCGCCCCCGCCAGCGTCGCCACCGCAATCCCCGCCAGGATCAGCGTCAGCGGGCTTTCCGCCGATCCCGACAGCAAAAACAGCGTACCGATCGCGACCAAGGCCGTAGCGATCGCCAGCAACGGCAGCACCAGCATATGCGTCTGCGCCAGCCCGAAATAGAGCGCACACACCGCCCCCAGCGCCGCCGCGTTGGACGCGCCCAGCACCGAAGGTTCCGCCAGCGGATTGCGCAAATAGCCCTGCAACGCCGCCCCGCTCACGCCCAGCATCCCGCCGACGATCAGCCCCAGCACCATCCGCGGCACGCGTAGATCCAGGATGATCGCCCGCGCCACCGCATCCCCGCCGCCGCTCAATACCGCCACGATCCGCCCCGGACTGACCGCCACCGCGCCCAGCATGACGGACCCGAACGCCGCCGCCACGACCAGCAGCAACAGGCCGGGGATCAACAGGGGATGGCGACGCGCGGTCATGGCTTGTATCGCAATCCCTGATAGACAAAGCCCCGTGTTCCCGCGAAGGCGGGAACCCAGTTCGGGCGGCGGGACTGGGTTCCCGCCTGCGCGGGAACACGCCCTTCTATGAGACAGGCTTCATGATTCGCCCCCTCACGCTCGCGACCACCGCCCTCTTCCTGCTCACCGGCGCCGCCACCCCCACGCCGCCCCGCCGCATCGTGTCGCTCAACGTCTGCGCCGACCAATATCTGCTTGCCCTTTCCGACCCGGCGCAGATCGCCGCGCTCAGCAGCAACGCCCGCGACCCCGAACTCTCGGCCGCCGCCGCCAAGGCGCGCCGCTTCCGCACCCTGCGCCGCCCCTCCGAGGAAGTCTTGGCGATCCGCCCCGACCTGATCCTGGGCTTCCCGATCGGCCCCAACCAAGTGGCGGGCGCGCCGCCGGGCGACTGGCGCACGCTCGGCCTCGCCAGCGCCGACAGCTATGCCGCGATCCTCGACCAGATCCGCCAGGTGGCCCGCACGACCGGCCATATCGATCGCGGCGAAGCGCTGATCGCAGCCATGAACCGCGATCTCGCCGCCCTGCCCCGTGCCAGACGCGGCGGCGTCGCGGCCTATTATCAGCGCCGCGGCTATATGACCGGCACCGGCACGCTGATCGATGATCTGATGCGCCGCGTGGGCCTCACCAACCTCGCCGCCAAACTCGGCAAGCCGCCGCTCGCGCAAGTGCCGCTGGAGGAAATGGTCGCCGCCCGCCCCGACTGGCTGATCGTGGAAAGCGCCACCGACCGCGTGGTGGATCAGGGCACCGAAATGCTGCACCATCCCGCGCTCGCCACCATCCCCCGCATCAGCCTGCCGCAAAGCTGGACCGTCTGCGGCGGCCCCGCTTACGTGCAGGCCGCGCGCGCCATCACGCAGCGCCTGAACGCGCCGCGATAAGGGGGCAGGCCTCACGCCCGCCCCCGATCATGCCGATCAGAAACGGACACGCACGCCGCCATAGGCCGACCGGCCGTAGGTGCCATAGCCATAGGCCGTCTGGTACGTCTCATCGAACAGATTGTCGATCCGGCCATAGACTTCCAGATGCTCGCCCAGCGGCATCGACGCCCGCACCCCGGCCAGCGCATAGCCGTCCAGCCGCCGCGTATTGGCCGCATTGTCGAAACTATCGTCCACCATCGTCACGGTCGCCCCCGTGGACAGGCCAAAGGACCAAACATAATCTGCCGACACGCTCACCGCATTGGCGGCGCGGCGGGCCAGGCGATTGCCATAATTGACCGACCCCGCCGACCGGTCCCGCGCATCGACATAGCTGTAGCTGCCCGTCACGGTCAGCGCATCGACCGGCTTCAGCGCGATCGATGCTTCCACGCCCTTGGCGCGGGTCCGGTCCAGATTGCCATAGGTGAAGGTCGCATTGTCATAATTGATCTGGTTGCGCGTATCGCGGCGGAACGCGGTGACCGACAGCATCGCCCGCCCGCCGTCCAAGCTCTGGTCGAAGCCGACATCATAGCTTTTCGACCGTTCGGGCCGCAGTGCCGCATTGCCGCTGAACGTGTCGTACAACTGATAGAGCGAGGGCGCCTTGAACCCCTCGCCATAGCTCAACCGCACATTGGTCGCGCCGCCATTGGGCGAATAATTGGCGTTGGCGCCAAAGGTCGTGGCCCCGCCGAACTGGCTGTGATCGTCATGCCGCACCCCGCCGGTGACGGCCAGGCCTGTAAAGGGCTTCACGATCGCCAGCCCATAGACGCTGTCGATGTTGATCCGCGCGCTTTCGGTCGAACCAAAGCCGAAGAAATCATAATCCGGCCGCTCATGCTCATAGCCGAACACCAGCTTGGCCTGATCGACCGGCGCATAGACGCCCTCATATTCGAAGCGCAGGTTCGTGCCCGAATAGCCATAATCCGGGTCGGTCCCGCGCACGAAATAATAGTCGCGATCGTTGCGCAAATAGGTCACCGCCGCGCGGTTGGTCAGCTTGCCGTCCAGCAGCGCCAGGTTCAGCCCCGCATAGCCGATATATTGATCCATCTTCGACACGTCGCTGCTGTCGGCGGGCGCGCCGAAGAAGCTGTCATAGTCCAGATCCGCATGGATATAATAGCCGCGCAGGTTCAGGCTCAGCGCGTCGGTAAAGTTCAGCGTCAGCCGGGCATTGGTGGCGATATTCTCATAGCCATCCTTTTCCGTGCCGCCCGCCGCCGACGAAATCCCGTCGGTGCGGAAATAGGCCGCGCCCACCCCGCCCGACGCCATGCCGCTGCTGCCAGACACGTCCGCCTTGGCGCTCAGCGTATCGCTATAGCCATAGTCGACCGACGCATTCGCGCCAAAGCCCTCGACCGGCACCCCGGTCATGATATTGATCACGCCGCCGATCGCTTGGCTGCCATGCACCACGGAATTGGAGCCGCGCAGCACTTCGATCCGCTTGATATTGCCGGTCAGCAGCGGGCCGAAATCATAGCCATCGCCGATGCCGCTGGGATCGTTGACCTTCACCCCATCGATCAGCACCAAAGTCTGCGTCGTTTCCGCGCCGCGCAGCGACACGCCGGTCACGCTGCCGACGCTGCCATTGCGATTGAACCGCACGCCCGGCGTCGTCGCCAGCAGGTCCACCACGTCGATCGTCTGGCGCGTCTTGATCGTTTCCGCATCGATCACCGTGATCGCCTGGCCGACCTCGTCGCGCGACTGGGCGACGCCTGTGGCGGTGACGACGATCTGGTCATCCTGCGCCAGAACCGGCGTCGCCACGATCAGCGCCACCAACGAAATCCCTGTTTTCAACATAGCATATACCCCCCGGCGTCGGTGCGACGTGGGCCGGGGTCTCCGCTTGTTCAGCGGCCGAGTCGAAGCCAGGGATGACGCCATATCCCGTCCACAACCCGATGCGGCCCGGCCGCATGGCGTCGCTCGACGGAAAACCACCGTGCCCCGGCCATCCCCTGGACCAAAGCAAGAGCGACCAAGCGCCGGCAGGTCTCCTGGCTCGCGGGTCGCAGCGTCGATGCAAAAGCCTTCCCGGACGCAAGTCCAGTGGCCGGCCTTTCGGCCATATGCATCGCGCTATCCGCTTACAGTTGCAGGGACAGCCATGGAATTGAGGGGGTAACCCTCTCACCATATTCCCGATTAAGCCCGTTGCCGGGCACCGGCGCGATCAAGTTGCAGGGCCAGCCAGGCCGCCCCCACGCCGCGCGCTCTAAGGGAAAGCATAAGCGATGCCAAGCGGCCCCGCCCTTAAGCCAGCGCCCTGTTGCTCCGCAGCAACATCGCGTCCCGCCGCGCCAGCACCACCAGCGGCAGGCCCGCTTCCTCCGCCCGGCTCACGGCCAGCTTCGTCGGCGCAGAAATGGTGACGAGCAGCGGGCATTGGCTCAGCACTGCCTTCTCCACCAGTTCGTAGGAACAGCGCGACGACAGCAGCGCAAAGCCGCCGTCCCACTCCGCGCGTGCCGTGTCTCCTTGGCGCGCCATCGCCCCGATCAGCTTGTCGAACGCATTATGCCGCCCGACATCTTCCCGCACCAGCCGGATCGCGCCATCCGCCCCCACCCAGGCGGCGGCATGGGCCGCGCCGGTGGCCGCGTTCAAAGGCTGGTGATCGTACAGCGCCGCCAGCGCGCGAAAGATCGCGGCCCGGTCCGCCCGCGACGTTGCGGCAACCGGCGGCAATGGCCGGATCGCCTGCTCCAGATTCTCGATCCCGCATATCCCGCACGAGGATTCCGACACCCGATGCCGCACGCGCTCCAGCAGCGCATCGGTACGATCCGGCGGCAAGGTCGCCCGCGCCACGATGCCCTGGTCGGTGCGATGGACATCGACATCGAACGGCGCGTAACCCGACCCGATCAGCCGCTCGGCCAGCGCAAAGCCCAGCACCAGATCGCCAATGTCGCTGGGCGTCGCCATCAGCACCGCATAGCCGATGCCGTTAAACTCGATCGCGACCGGCACTTCTTCCGCCAGCGCGCGATCGACCGCCGCCGTGCCGCCATCCGGCGTCAGGCGATCGAAGGTCAGGCTTTGGCGGTCGGCATCCATCATCCCGGCCTAGCGATGGATCGCCCGCCGCTCAACCGGCGTCGCAATGGCCCGCCTCGTCCACCGCATTGAATTGCGCCGCATCCACATCCGGCGCCGCCCGGCCCTGCGCCATCCGCGCGACGGCGGCGGCCACGATCGGCGACAGCTGCTCAGGCTGTTCCTGCGCAATGGCGATAATCTGCGCCTTCATCCGCGGATCCCAAAAACGGGTCAGATGCTCGGCCAGCGCTTCCACCGCCTTGGCCTCCCCCATGGTCGCAATATTGCGCGCGATCTGGTGCGCCATATAGACCAGCCGGTCTGTCGTGGACATGACATGCGTGTCGTCGCTCATGCCCGTCCCCTATTCCGCCGCTTCCAACGGCGCGATGCGGCGGCTCTGACGCGCCTGATCGGCATAATCCTGCTGCCAGTCGCTGGGGCCGTTGGACGCCATCACCTGCACCGCCGTCACCTTATATTCCGGGCAGTTGGTGGCCCAGTCGCTATAATCGGTGGTGATGACATTCGCCTGTGTCTCGGGATGGTGGAAAGTCGTATAGACCACCCCCGGCGCGACCCGCGCAGTGATCAACGCGCGCAGCGTCGTCTCCCCCGCCCGGCTGCGCAGCGTCACCCAGTCGCCATCCTTCAAACCCCGATTGTCCGCATCGCTCGGATGGATTTCCAGCCGATCCTCCGGGTGCCAGGCCGTATTGGCGGTCCGCCGCGTCTGCGCCCCGACATTATAATGGCTCAATATCCGCCCGGTCGTCAGCAACAGCGGGAATCGCGGCCCGGTCTTCTCGTCGGTCGGCACATAGTCGGTGACGACGAACTTGCCCTTCCCCCGCACGAATCCGTCCCTGTGCATGGTCGGCGTGCCGTCAGGCGCGCTGTCATTGGCCGGCCACTGCAGCGACCCTTCCGCCTCCAGCCGATCATAATGCACGCCCGCAAAAGTCGGCGTCAGCGCCGCAATCTCGTCCATGATCTGCGCTGGATGATCGTAGGTCCACGCCAAACCCATGGCGTTCGCCACCAATTGCACGATCTCCCAATCGGCATAGCCGTTCAGTGGCGCCATCACCTTGCGCACCCGCTGGATGCGCCGCTCCGCATTGGTGAAGGTGCCGTCCTTTTCCAGGAAGGTCGATCCGGGCAGGAAGACATGCGCATAATTGGCGGTTTCGTTGAGGAACAGGTCCTGCACCACCACGCATTCCATCGCCGCCAGACCGGCCGCGACATGCTTGGTATTGGGATCGGACTGGAGGATATCCTCCCCCTGCACGAACAGCCCCTTGAACGTCCCGTCCGTCGCCGCGTCCAGCATATTGGGAATACGCAACCCCGGCTCGGCATCCAGCGCCACGCCCCATGCCTGCTCGAACAACTGGCGCGTCGCGGTGTCGGACACATGACGATAGCCGCTAAATTCATGCGGGAAGCTGCCCATGTCGCACGCCCCCTGCACATTATTCTGGCCTCGCAGCGGGTTCACCCCTACGCCCTCCCGCCCGACATTGCCGGTCGCCATGGCGAGGTTGGCGATCGCCATGACGGTCGAAGACCCCTGGCTATGCTCGGTCACGCCCAATCCATAATAGATCGCGCCATTGCCGCCAGTCGCATAGAGCCGCGCCGCCGCGCGCACCTCGTCCGCCTTCACCCCCGTCAGCGGCTCGATCGCCTCGGGCGACCGCGCCGCCTCCGACACGAACTCCGCCCAATCGGCAAACTCGTCCCAGTCGCACCGTTCGCGAATGAAGGCTTCGTCATACAACTTCTCGGTCACGATCACATGCGCCATCGCGGTCAGCATCGCGACATTGGTGCCCGGCCGTAAGGGGAGATGATGTTCCGCCTCGACATGCGGCGATTTCACCAGATCGGTCCGGCGCGGGTCCATCACGATCAGCTTGGCGCCCTGCCGCAACCGACGCTTCATGCGGCTCGCGAACACCGGATGCCCGTCGGTCGGATTGGCGCCGATCACCAGGATCACGTCGGCCTGCATCACGCTGTCGAAATCCTGCGTCCCCGCGGACGTGCCGAAGGTCTGGCTCAACCCATAGCCGGTCGGCGAGTGACATACCCGCGCGCAGGTATCGACATTATTATTGCCGAACCCCTGCCGGATCAGCTTCTGGACCAGGAACGTCTCCTCATTGGTGCAACGGCTCGACGTAATCCCGCCGATGCTCCGCGTGCCATATTTCCCTTGAATGCGCCGAAACTCCGACGCGGTATAGGCGATCGCCTCCTCCCACGACACTTCGCGCCACGGCTCGCGCACCGACGCGCGGATCATCGGGTTGAGGATACGATCCTGATGCTGGGCATAGCCCCAGGCGAACCGCCCCTTGACGCAACTATGGCCGCGATTGGCTTTGCCGTCCTTCCACGGCACCATCCGCACCAGTTCCTCGCCCCGCATTTCCGCGCGGAACGTGCAACCCACCCCGCAATAGGCGCAGGTGGTGACGACCGCCCGGTCGGGCGTGCCGATTTCTACCACGCTCTTCTCGATCAGCGACGCCGTCGGGCAGGCCTGCACACAAGCCCCGCAGGACACGCATTCGGACCCCAGAAAATCCTCGCCCTGCGACGCCGATACCTTGGAATCGAAGCCCATCCCCGCGATCGTCAGCGCGAACGTCCCCTGCACCTCGTCGCACGCCCGCACGCAGCGCGAACAGACGATGCACTTGCTGGGATCGAAATCGAAATAGGGGTTCGACTGGTCCTTCGCCTGCCCCATATTGGTCGCGCCATCATAGCCATAGCGCACGTCGCGCAGGCCCACCGCGCCTGCCTGATCCTGTAATTCGCAATCGCCATTCGCGCCGCAGGTCAGGCAATCGAGCGGATGGTCGGAGATATAAAGCTCCATCACCCCGCGCCGCAGCTGCTTCAGCCGCTCCGTCTGCGTCCGCACCACCATGCCCTCGGCGACCGGCGTGGTGCAGGATGCGGGATAGCCATTGCGCCCCTCCACCTCTACCAGACACAGGCGGCACGACCCGAAACTCTCGATAGTGTCGGTCGCGCATAGTTTGGGGATCGCCCCGCCCATCAGCGACGCCGCGCGCATGATGCTGGTGCCCTCGGGCAGGGTGACGCTCTGCCCGTCGATGGTCAACGTCACGCTCCTGCCCGTCGCAATCGCCGCCGGGGTGCCATGATCGGTTTCGCGGGAAAAGCTCATGCCGCCGCCTCCTTGATGGGCGCAGCAGCGCCGAAATCCTCGGGAAAATGATCGAGCGCACTCAGCACGGGATAGGGCGTGAAGCCCCCCAGCGCACAAAGCGACCCATATTTCATCGTATCAGCCAGATCGCGTAGCAGACTGGTCTGCGCTTCAATCGACACGTCGATCCGATCCGGCGTGCGCGAATAAAGGGCTTTATCCAAATACCCCTCCACCGTTCGGGCTGAGCCTGTCGAAGCCCCTCCCTTCTCTTGCGAAGAAAAGGAAAGCCCTTCGACAGGCTCAGGGCGAACGGAGTGAGACACATCGCGCGCCCCAATAATCCGATCCATAATCTCCACCCCCCGCGTCGATCCGATCCGACAGGGCGTGCATTTCCCGCAACTCTCCGCCGCGCAAAATTCCATCGCGAAACGCGCCATATGCGCCATGTCCACGCTATCGTCGAACACGGTGATCCCGGCATGGCCGATCAAGCCGCCCGCCGCCGCGAACGCCTCATAGTCGAACGGCAGATGGAACATGGACGGCGGAAAATAGGCTCCCAACGGCCCGCCCACCTGCACCGCCCGCACCGGCCGCCCGCTCGCCGTCCCGCCGCCGATGTCATTCACCAGTTCACCCAGCGTGATGCCGAACCCAATCTCGTACAGCCCGCCATGCCGCACATTGCCCGCCAACTGCACCGGCATCGTGCCGCGCGACCGCCCGAACCCGACCGCCGCATAGGCCTCCGCCCCCTGCGCCAATATGAAAGGCACCGCCGCCAAACTCAGCACATTGTTGATGACAGTCGGCTGCCCGAACAGCCCTTTAAGCGCGGGCAAGGGCGGCTTGGCCCGCACCTGGCCCCGCTTCCCCTCGATCGAATTGAGCAGCGCCGTCTCCTCGCCACAGACATAAGCGCCCGCCCCCTCGCGCACCTCCAGCGTGAAGGGCGCGACGATATCCGCCGACGCCATAATCGCCGCGCGCATGGTCGCGATGCAGAAGGGATATTCCGACCGGATATAGATATAGCCATGGCCCGCCCCCACCGCATGGGCGGCGATCGCCATCCCCTCGATCAGGCCATAGGGGTCGCCCTCCATCAGCATCCGGTCGGCAAAGGTGCCGCTGTCGCCCTCATCCGCATTGCAGACGATGAATTTCTCGCCAGCAGGCGCATCCAGCACCGTCTGCCATTTGATGCCTGTCGGAAAACCTGCCCCGCCACGCCCGCGCAAACCCGACGCCTTGACCGCATCGACCACGGTTTGCGGCTCCAATGTCCGCGCCGCCTCCAGCCCGGCCCAGCCCCCATGCGCTGCATAATCGGCAAGGCTGAGCGGATCGATCACTCCGCAGCGCGCAAAGGTAAACCGCTGCTGCCCCGCAAAAAAGGGCAGCTTATCCACCACCCCCAGCCGCGCCCCATGCGTCCCGTCCAGCACAGCCGCCACATCGTCCGGCCCGACCGGCCCAAAGCCGATCCGCCCGTCCGCCGTCTCCACCTCGACCAGCGGCTCGATGCTGAACAGCCCGCGCGACCCGGTCCGCACCACCTCGCACCCGGCCTCCGCAAAGGCCCGCGCCACATCGTCTGCGCCCAGCGCGACGGATGCCATGTCGCGGCTAACAAACACCCGGCTCATGCCGCCACCTCCAGCGCGATCCGCTCCAGCGCCTCCGCATCGATCTGCGCCACCGGCCGCCCGTCGACCAGCGCATTGGGGCCGATCGCACACAGGCCCAGGCAATAGACCGGCTCCAGCGCCAACTGCCCGTCGGCCCGCGTCTCGCCCATCGCCACGCCCAGCCGCCTGGCCGCCGCCGCCTCGATTGCCGCGCCGCCCCGCGCCTGGCAGCTTTCCGCCCGGCACAGCTTCACGACATGTCGCCCCGGCGCGACCCGCCGAAAATCATGGTAGAAGGTGACGACCCCATGCACGTCCGCGCGGCTGAGGTTCAGCGCCTTGGCGATCACCGGCACCACTGCATCGTCGATATGGCCCGCTTCCGCCTGCACCGCATGGAGCAGCGGCAACAGCCGGTCCCGCGTCGCGCCATGCCGCGCGGTCCACGCGCCGATAAACTCTTCCATCACACCCTGCCTTTTTGGCCCTGTTGTGCGGGCGATCCTGATCGCGCACGGCCGTAGGGTCAAATCGAAGACGGATATCTGCGATAGAGAAACCCTATCAGGCTTTCCGAAAGCCCGGCGGCAACCGCAACTCGCGCGCCACGCCCAGCACCGCCTGTGCCAATGGTCCCATCGGCGCGCTGTCCGATACGATCACGCCGATCCGGCTGCCCTCCTCCCCATCCGGCATGACATGCGTCCGCGCCCAGGCCAGCCCATCCAGCAAGGTCGCATGGCTATCGGGAATGATCGAACACAGCCGCCCCTGCTGCACCATCGCCAACAGCGCAACATAGCTATCCGCCGTCACCAGCGGTCGCAGCGCCAGCCCCCGCTCCGCCAGCCGTGCGTCCAATATCCGCCTATTCTGCATCCCCTGATGCAGCAGGCACAGCGGCAGCGCAGCCAACCCCGCCCAGTCCAGCGGATCGGGTACGGCCACCCCACCCACCGCGCTCACTAACATCGTCCGCTCGACATAGAGCGGCACGGACAGCGCATGGGCGGGCGGCTCGAAATCCAGATAGGTCAGTCCCGCATCCAGTTCGAACGCCGCCAGTTCCCGCTCGATCTGCCGCGACGTCAGCGCCCGGATGGAGACGTTCAGCCCCGGATGCCGCGCCAGCATCGCCGCCACCAGGCACCCGATGGCGGGCATCGCCGCCGGGATCGCCCCCAGTCGCAACTCCCCCTTCAACGGCCCCCGCGCGGTTTCCGCCGCCTGCGCCAGCGCCTCGGCCGCCGCGACCAGCTGCCGCGCCCACGGCAAGATCGCCTCTCCCTCCGCCGTCAGCCCGCCATATTTGCGGTCGCGCCGGATCAACCGCTTGCCCAGTTGCGTCTCCAGCGCGGCGATGCCCGCCGACAAAGTGGGCTGCGACACATTGCAATGTGCCGCCGCCCGCGCGAAATGGCCTTCGCGCTCCAGCGCCAGAAAATATTCGACAAGCCGGGTCTGCATCGCACGACCATAGGCTTTATAGAGCATGGCTATCAAGGGAGGCGCTATGCGCGAAGGACCGATATTGGGCGCGGTGCTGGCGGGCGGACGCTCCAGCCGCTTCGGCAGCGACAAGGCGCTGGCCCGCATGACCGACGGCCGCACGCTGATCGACCATGCGATGGCGGGCCTCGCTCCCCATGTCGCCAGCATCGTCATCTGCGGGCGCGCGCATGATCGGGGCACCGGCCTGGCCGATCGCCCCGCGCCCGACATGGGACCATTGGGCGGCCTCAACGCCGCGCTCCACCATGCGCTGGATCACGGCTTCATCGGTGTCCTCACCACCGGCTGCGACATGCCCCTCTACCCCGCCGCCCTCCCCGCCGCGCTGATCGGCGAAGGCGCCGCGATTCTCAAAGGCCAGCAACTGCTCGGCTGGTGGCCCGCCACGCTGGCACCGGAACTGGACGCCCATCTCTCAGAGCATAACAACCGCTCGATCCACGGCTGGCTCGACCGCATCAGCGCGCGCGTGGTCGAAATACCCGGCGTCACCCTCCCCAACATCAACCGCCCGGAGGATTTGGCGGGCCTATCGTAGGTGCTCTCGCAAAGGCGGAAACCCAGTCCCGCCGTTTCAACCGGCTTCCCACTTGCGCGGGAACCCGCGGCACCTCATCAAGCATCCTCGCCGCTGCATGCGTCTCTACCCTCACCTCTTTTACCCGCTTCCAGCCCGGCGCTAAGCCAAGGCAAGTTAGGGCGGGTTGAGAACCGGCAAGGGCTTGATTGAGGGAAAGCGGACGGTCGGCTTGCCCGGCCCCGCCCGCTGGCGGGAGGGGCAGCGAGACTTAATGAGCGAAGCGAATTTAGTCGCAGCGGGGTGGGCCAGCGCCAGGTTGCGCAAGCCCACCCCCTGACCCCCTCCCGCCAGCGGGAGGGGGAATGAAGTCGGCAATGGGTCGCCGACCACCCCCCGTCATCCCGGGCTTGACCCGGGACCCCGCTTCACTTTCCAACGCCCCCGTCGAAAAAGCGACGCCCCCGCCCCGTCAGCGTTCCGCGACCAGCAGCTTGTCGATCTTGCGCCCGTCCATATCCACGATCTCGAACCGCCATCCCTGATCGTCGATATAATCGCCGACTTCCGGCAAGCGCTTCAACAACCAAAGCGCATGACCCGCGACCGTCGCATAATCGCGGTCTTCGGACAGGTCGATGCCGATCCGCTCGGCCAGCTGGTCGATCGGCATCTGCCCCGACACCAGCAGGCTGCCATCCTCGCGCTCGACCATGTCCGGTTCGTCATAGGCGTCGCGGTCCGACGCGAAATGGCCCGCAATCGCCGACAGCAGGTCCGCCGGGGTCACGATCCCTTCGAAATGCCCATATTCGTCATGCACCATCACCATCGGCACGTCGGACCGGCGCAACACTTCCAGCGCGTCCATCGCATCGACCTGATCCGGCACCACCTCCACCTTGCGCATCAGCGCGCCGACATTGAGCGCCTCGCCCCGGAACAGCGCGGTCATGATGTCGCGCGCCTGGACGATGCCGATAATATCCTCCACCGACCCGCGCCCCACCGGCAGGCGGGTGTGCGGCGTTTCCAGCAGGCGGCTGCGAATCGTCGCGTCGTCGGCGGCGATATCGATCCAGTCCACGTCCATCCGCTGCGTCATCACCTCGCGCACCGGCCGGTCGGCCAGCCGCACGACGCCCGATATGATCGCCCGTTCGCTTTCCTCGATGATGCCCGACCGGCTCGCCTCGGCGACGATCAGATGCAGTTCCTCGGCCGTGACATGATGTTCCGATTCGCGGTCCAGCCGCAACAGCTTGAAGATCAGGCTGCTCGATCCGTCGAGCAGCCACACGATCGGCGCGGTGATCTTCGACAGCCACAGCATCGGCGCGGCCACCAGCACGGCGATCGGCTCGGGCGCGCGCAAAGCGAACTGCTTGGGCACCAATTCGCCCACGATCAAAGAGGCATAGGTGGTCAGCCCGATGACCAGCGCGAACCCCGCATTGTCGGCCAGGTTCGCGGGCACGCCCAGCGCCTGCAACCGCTCGCCCGTCGGCCCGCCCAGGCTCGCGCCCGAATAGGCGCCCGCAATGATGCCGATCAGCGTGATGCCGATCTGGACCGTGGACAGGAACTTGCCCGGATCGCTCGCCAGCGCCAGCGCCGTGGTCGCGCCCTTGCGCCCGGCCTTCTCCATCCCCTGCAGGCGCGGCTTGCGCGCCGACACGATGGCCAGTTCGGACATGGCAAAGACACCATTCAAGGCGACGAGCGCCAGGATGATGACAAGATCGGCCCATGGAAAGGGCGTGAGTTGGTGGGGGGGATCGTGGCCATGGTGGTCGGCTGCATCCTATAACCGCTATTCTTTCAATTTCACAACATTCCCATCACCATCGGTTCAGTTCGCTTGTGGAACAATATATCCGCTCGGCTATTGAACGGGGCAGCCGCTCCAAAAGGGCGAAAAGACAAGGGAACAGGTTCATGAGGATTTCTCACCGCATCATCGGCGTCGCGGGCCTCGCCGCAATGCTTGCCACCACCGCCTGCACCACCGACCCGGAAACCGGTCAGCGCTCCATTTCGAAGGCGGCGATCGGCGGCATCGGCGGCGCGCTGGGCGGCTATCTGCTGGGCGATCTGGTCGGCGGCCGCAACGACCGCACCGAAAAGATCCTGGGCGCGGGCATCGGCGCGGTCGCGGGCGCGGGCATCGGCGCCTATATGGACGCGCAGGAACGCAAGCTGCGCGAGGAAACCGCCGGCAGCGGCGTGGACGTGATTCGCGACGGCGACAATCTGCTGCTGCGCATGCCCTCGGGCATCACCTTCGCCTATAACAAGGCCGACGTGCAGCCGCAGTTCCAGCCGACGCTGAACGACGTCGCCTCGGTCCTGTCGCAATATCCCAAAACCTATATCGACGTGTACGGCCATACCGACAGCGACGGCGCGGACGCCTATAACCAGACCCTGTCCGAACGCCGCGCCCAATCGGTCGCCAGCTATCTGGTGAGCAAGGGCGTCCAGTCCGCCCGCATCGGCACCCGCGGCTTCGGCGAAACCCAGCCGATCGCGTCCAACGCCACCGAAGAAGGCAAGGCCGCCAACCGCCGCGTCGAAATCAAGATCGCGCCGGTGACCGAAGCCGACGTGCGAGGCTGATCCCGTTGTTCAGGCGCGGGCGGTAATCGCCCGCGCCATCAACGCCAACGCCGCCCGTTCCGCCACCGGGTCGGGCGGCAACCGGCCATCCAGCGCCAGGGTCGCCAACCCATGCACCAGCCCCCAACAGGCCAGCGTGCCCGCCTCCGCCCGTCCGGGCGCCAATGCCGCCACCCGCGCGGCCATCCGATCATAGGCGCCATGGCATTGCGCGGGCGACAGCGTCCGCCCCGCCCCATCCGCGAACATCAGCCGGAACAGCGCGGGATGCCGCCGGGCAAAGTCGATATAGGCCACCCCCTGCCGCACCAACGCCTCCCCGCCATCTTCGACAGCGTCGGCCTCTGCCGCATCCGCGTCCAGCATCGCAAAGCCGCGTAGCGCCACGGCGGCCATCAGCGCGCTCTTGTCGGCAAAATGGCGATAGGGGGCCATTGCCGATACCTGGGCCGCGCGCGCCACCGCGCGCAGGCTGACCTCCCCCTCCCCCGCGCGCAGCAGCTCCAACGCGCACAGCACCAGGCGATCATGTAAGGAGAGGCTATCGTTCGTCGGCATGTTTACACTGTAATCAAAATGGCGTAGGTTTACAGCATAAACATCATGGAGTCGTCCGATGCAAGCCCGACAATCCGTCGATCTCGACGCCTATCCCGACCTCATCATGATCCTGCTGGGCTTCCGCGTCACGCGCCTGCGCGGCCTGCCCGCCCTCCTGCGGATCGGACGCGGCCTGCGCACGATAGAGCGCGATCCGCCGGACGGACTGCTCGCGCACGAACAATTTCTCTTCGCCTATAATCATGTCGGCATCCGCCAATATTGGCGCGACCTCGACAGCCTGGAACGCTTCACCCGTTCCATGCCGCATGCAGGCTGGTGGCGCGATTTCGCAAAGGGCGACAATGGTGCAGGCTTCTGGCACGAAAGCTACAGCCGCAGCGGCGCGATGGAGGCGGTCTATATCGACATGCCCGACCCCATAGGCTTTAGCCGCTTCGCCCCCGCGCTCGACCCGAGCGGCCCTTTCCTCACCGCCCGCGCCCGCATGGCGCGCAAGGCGCCCTAGAAACTCGCCTTCAACCCGTCGATCACGAACTGTGCCGCCAGCGCCGCCAGCAACACGCCCAACAGCCGCGTGATCACCGCCTCGATCTTGCGCCCCAAAAGCGCCATCAGCGGCCCCGCCGCCAGCAGCGATCCCAGCATCAGCAGCAACGTCACCAGCACCGCGCCCAGCACCACCATCCGCTCCGCCACCCCGTCGGCGCGCGACATCAGCAGCATGACGGTCGCGATCGATCCTGGCCCCGCGATCATCGGCATCGCCATCGGGAAGACGGAGACGTCCTCCACCTCCGGCGTCTCGGCGATCTTCTGCGCCCGATCCTCGCGCCGTTCGGTGCGCTTCTCAAACACCATGTCCATCGCGATCAGGAACAGCATGATGCCGCCCGCGATGCGGAAACTGTCGAGCGCGATGCCCAGCGTGCCGAGCAGTTGCTTGCCCCACAAAGCGAACACGAACAGGATCGCCGCGGCAATCCCCACCGCGCGGATCGCCATGGACCGCCGCTGCACCGCGTTCGCCCCGTTGGTCAGGCTCGCATAGATGGGCGCGCAACCGGGCGGGTCGATCACCACGAACAGGGTGATGAAGGCCGATATGAACAGCTCGATCATGATCCCGCCTTTACCTGCCCCGGCCCGACCTGATCATCGATGACCGCCTCATAACCCTCGCCCGTCCACATCCGCACCGTCACGCGACGGCTGCCATCGGTCGCGACATCCGCGTTCCAGATCAGGCTCTCATCCCTGGGCATCGGCGGCATCTCACCCTTCTTTCCCACAGGCGGCGGCGGCGTATCCCCCCGCGGCCCGCCCTTGCAGGTCGCAACCTTGCCGGTCATAAACTCGGGCGCCGCCCGCGCGGTCGTCAGCCTGTCGCCATGATCCAGCACCCATAACCAGCGCCCCTTCTTGTCGCGCCGCCAGATGGTGGTGAAATAGCCGACCGCCCCGTCCGGCCGCGTCCAGTTGCCGGTGCTCGCCGCCAGGTTGCCGTCGCACGACACATAGACGATCGACGGCGACCAGCTGACCGACGCCGCCGGATTGGCCTGTTTCTTCAACCAGTCCTTCGCCACCACCTTCTGCGGCACGAACATCACCGCATCGTCCGCCGCCGTCTCGGCAAAAGCGGTCCACTGCCCCTTTTCCTGCGCCAGCCGGTTGAACGCGATCTCCGCCGCGATGACGCTGCTCGGATCAGGCTGGAACCGCAAAGGCGGCTTCGCAGCGACCAGCGCCCCCGCCGCCAAAAGCAGCAGCGCCAGCCGCGCCCTCACAACCCCTCCGGCTTGGCCAGCCCCGCGCGCGCATGGGCCGCCACCAGCGTGTTGCGCAGCAGCACCGCGATCGTCATCGGCCCGACGCCGCCCGGCACCGGCGTGATCGCGCGGACATGGCCCAGCGCCTCGGCGGTGGCGACATCGCCCACGATCCGGCTCTTGCCCTCTTCCTCGCTATCGGCGACCCGGTTGATGCCGACATCGATCACCGTCGCGCCCGGCTTGATCCACTCGCCCTTCACCATCTCCGCCCGCCCCACGGCGGCCACGACGATGTCCGCGCGATGCACCACGCTCGCCAGATCACGGGTGCGGCTATGCGCGATCGTCACGGTGCAGCTTTCCGCCAGCAACAGCGCCGCCATCGGCTTGCCCACGATGTTGGACCGGCCCACGACCACGGCTTCCAGACCACTCAGGTCGCCCAGTTCGTCCTTCAGCAACATGATGCAGCCCAGCGGCGTGCAGGGCACCAACGCCTCCTGCCCCGTCGCCAGCTTGCCCGAATTGACGACATGAAAGCCATCGACATCCTTGGCCGGGTCGATCGCGCCGATCACGGCGGCTTCGTCGATATGCTTGGGCAGCGGCAACTGCACCAAAATCCCATCGACCCGCTCGTCCTGGTTCAGCTCCTCGATCAGGTCGAGCAGATCTTCCTCGCCGATGCTGTCGGGCCGCTTGAACTCGAAACTTTCCATCCCCGCCGCCACGGTCATCTTGCCCTTGGACCGGACATAGACGCTGCTCGCCGGGTCTTCGCCCACCAACACCACGGCCAGCCCCGGCTTGCGCCCGGTCGCCGCGACAAAGCCCGCGACGCCTTCGCCCACCTTGTCGCGCACAGTGGCGGCGAACGCCTTGCCGTCGATGATCTTGCCGATGGTCATGTCTGTTCTACCCATGTTGCGATAAGCGCGGTCAGGCGCGCCAAAGCGCCACCGCCGCCGATGATCCGCAGCCGCTTTAGCCGGTTGCCGTCCCCCGATTCCAGCAAAATCGCGCTTTTGGGCCAATCGAGCCTTTTGCCCAGCAGCGCGATCAACGCGCCATTGGCCCTGCCCTTTTCCGGCACCGCCCGCACCCGCGCGCAGAGCCAGCCCGCCTCGCGCTCATCGATCCACAGCCCGCCGATCGCGTCCTTCGCCGCCCCCGGCGTCAACCGCACGGCCAGCAGCAGGTCGTCGCCTACTACCGTCCAGACAGAGTTCAGGCCGCCGCCCGCATCAGCGCCGCGAACAGATTCTCGCGTACCGGCCCCTGCAATATGATCACCGCCAGCAACACGACCATCGGCGACAGGTCCAGCGCGCCCAGGTCCGGCAGCACCTTGCGCACCGGGCGATAGAGCGGCTCGGTCATCCGATCGAGCGCATAAAGGCCGTTGCGGACATATTCGTTCGACGTGTTGATCACGTTGAACGCGATCAGCCAGCTCAGCACCGCCTGCACGATGATGATCCACCAGACCGCTTCCAGCACGATATAGACGATGCCGTTCAGGGCGTTCAGAAATTCTAGCAAACTACCGGCCTTCCAATGCTGCGCCGCCGCAAATAGGACGCCATATCTAACCCCGCGGACGGGCCGCCACAAGCACCGCGCGACGCTTATTCGACCAACGACACGGCCGCCGACCGGGCCTCGGGATCAGCCCTGCGGCATCGTCCCGGGGCGGATATAGCCGAACATATGCGCCACATAATCGCCTTTACCCAGCGTCACGCCCTGCGCCCGCAGAATCGCATAGGCGGTCATCAGGTGGAAATAAAATTGGGACAGCGTCCAATCGCGCGCATATTGCTCTGCGGTCAGGTCCAAAATCATACCGTTGGGCAGGGCGTGCGCGATCGGCATGTCGTCCGCCATGTCCAGCGCATCGGCCGACACGCTGTTCACCACCGCAAGGGTTTCGCTGATGCGCGCCTTGGCGTCCGCGATCGAACCAGGCTGCTCCCCGGCATTGCGCGCCTCGTTCAACAATATGTCCAGCGCGGGCGGGAACGCCTCCCCCTGCAACCGATAGACGCCTTCCTGCGCCTGCACGCAGGCAAAGCGGATCTGGGTCGCCAGCGGATACATGTCGGGCGCCAGCCGCGCCGACAACAGCGCCTCCGCGTCCTCGCCGGGCAACTGCGCCTGCGCCTTGTCCAGCCAGGTGGACAGGGTGTTCAGCATCTGGCTGTACGTCGGGACGAGCAACTGGCTCAGCAACATGGTCTATCTCTCCTACGTGCGGCGCTGTCGGCACCGAAGCGCCGCGTCGGCGCGCCTTATTTGTGGACCAGCGTACCGGCGCCCTGATCGGTAAAGATTTCCAGCAGCATCGCATGCGGCACCCGCCCGTCCAGGATGACGGCGGCGTCCACCCCGCCCTCGACCGCACGGACGCAGGTTTCCAGCTTCGGGATCATGCCGCCGCTGATCGTGCCGTCTTCCTGCAGGATCGCGATCGCCGCCGGGTCCAGATCGGTCAGCAACTGCCCCTGCTTGTCCAGCACGCCCGCGACATCGGTCAGCAGGAAGAAGCGCGACGCCTGCAATTCCGCGGCGATCGCGCCCGCCATCGTGTCGGCATTGACGTTATAGGTATGCCCACCCACGCCCATGCCCACAGGCGCCACGACCGGAATGATCCCCGCCTGCGCCAGCGTATCCAGGATGCGCCGGTCGACCGACACCGGATCGCCGACAAAGCCCAGGTCGACATTGCGCTCGATCCCCGAATTGGGGTCCGCCTCGCGCCGCCCGCCGACCTTCTCACACAGGACCAGCCCGCCATCCTTGCCCGAAATACCGACCGCACGGCCACCTGCGCCCGCGATCCAGGCGACGATCTCCTTGTTGATCGATCCCGCCAGCACCATTTCGGCGATCTTGGCGGTTTCCGCGTCGGTCACGCGCAACCCGCCGACAAACTGCAATTCGACGCCCAGTTTCTTGAGCATCGCACCGATCTGCGGCCCACCGCCATGGACGACGACGACGTTGATGCCCACCGCCTTCATCAACACGACATCCTCGGCAAAATCGCGCGCCGCTTCGGGATCGCCCATCGCATGGCCGCCATATTTCACGACGAACGTCTTGCCCGCATAACGCTGCATATAGGGCAGCGCCTCGACCAGGGTTTCGGCCTTCGCCAGGAGCGCGGGATCGGGGGCGTGCTTGCTGTTCATGCGCGGGCGCATAAGGCCAATGCGCCGCGGGAGCAAGAATATGGTTCGTGCGGAGACGCGGAGCGCGCGCGAACAGCGAGCCTTTACTCAACGCCCGACGCTTATCGCCCGATCAACCTCATCCACCCGGACCTCCCCGGCGGAGGCCGGGGCCCAGCCCTCCGGCGGGGGTAGTTCGCGCAGAGGCCCAGACCATGCGATCGACACCACCCCGCTGCAACCTCATAACCGAAACGAAAACAAGTGCATCCCAAAGCATGTCGCCCACAGTCTGGCTTTCGCGACACACCCTCGCCAGCCCGGCGTTCAAAATGCTTCGCACATAGAAGACAGGGCGCACCACCGACGGCACGCCACGCGCCGTACAAAGCGGCCCATAAAAAATGTCGTCAACCCCATCCCTACGTTTCCCGGCACAGGCCGGGGTCCAGTCCAGACCATGCAACTGGACCCCGGCCTGCGCCGGGGAACGCTCAATGGGACAAGACCGTTACCCAACACGACGCCAGCACAGCCGCTGGGCCGCGCTAAAAAATATAATCATATCAGATACTTAAATAATATAAGACAATTAGTTCGCTAACAAACGATATCGCTAATCGCCCACAACTGTCGCACTCGCTGTCTCAATTGCGATCCAGCCGCCGCCCCAGCCCCACCAGCAGATAGATGACCGGCGGCACCAGAATCGCCGACAGCAGCACCTTCGCCAGCATCTGCCCCAGCAGCAGTTCGCCGATCGGAAACACCCCGTAAAAGGCGATCGACACGAACAGCAGCGTATCCACGATCTGCGACAATATGCTTGCCGTCGCCGCCCGCAACCACAACATCCGGCTGCCTTCCCGCCCCTTCAAGGCCGCGAACAAAGTGACGTTCAGCGTCTGCGAAATGCCATAGGCGATGATCCCGCCCAGCCAGATGCGCGGCGTCCCGCCCATCATCATGGCGAAGGCTTCGGCCCGCTTGGGGTCCATGTCGCCCGCTGCCGGGGTGGCCAGCACCAGGATGGATATCAGGATCGATGCGATCAGCGGCAGGAAGCCGATCTGCACCAGCCGGTTGGCGACCGCCCGGCCATGCAATTCCGCCACCGCGCTGGAAATCGTGACCAGCAGCAGAAAGGCGAAGATGCCCGCCTCGACCGCCAGCGGTCCCAGGCCCACCATCGGCCCGATCGCCGCCAGCGGCCCCAGCGCGACCTGCTTGTTGCCCAACACCCCGGCGATGCAGACCATCCCGCCATAGAAGATCGAGAATCCGAAGAGCGAACGGCTGATAAGCGCAGGCGAAGAGGTCATCGCCCGCCCTTACCGATATTTGCCGCCAGGGGAAGGGTCACACATCGGCCGTCCACCACCTTCTCCCCATGGGGGAGAAGGATACGCAGCCTTGCCGCGCAGCGGCTAGGCGAAGTTGGAAGAGGGGGTGCGCCCCTACCCCGCCAACAACCGATATTTGACCCCCATCGCCTGCGCCAGATGGCGCAACCGCCGCTCGACCGTCTCGCCAAAGAGGTCGGCGTCCTCGTCGCGCAGGTGCAGGTCGATCTGCGTGTCCGTCCGCACCAGATGCGACAGGGCCAGTGGCCCTTCCACCCCGCCCGACAGGCGCTGCGCCAGGCGGATCGCCAGCCCCCACAATGTCGCCCGGCGCAGTTCTTCGGACTGGGCCAGCCGCTCGACGCCCGGCGCGCCCGTCGTTCCACCGCCGAAATTGCTATGCAGCGCCTGCGCCAGCATCGCCCGCTCCGGCGCAGTGATCCCCACCCAATTGCTGTGCAGCGCAATCTCCACACCCCGTTCGGCGCGGAAGTCGGGATTGGCGCGCCAGCCGACATCGGCCAGCAGGCAGGCGGCGCGGCGGATGCGGCGCGCGGCGGCATCGTCATCGGCGAACAGCGGCGCGATCCACTTGTCGATCCGGTCGCCATGGCCGCGAAAGCGCGACTGCGCCTCCCCTTCCGCCTCGGCCGCGACCAGCAGCGGATCATGCGCGCGAATATCCTCGGGCAGATCCTCGTACAGCAACCCTTCGCGCAGGCCATAGGCCGACACGACCAGCCGACTGGACCGCAACTGCCGCACCACCACCGACAGCAGCGCCGCCGCATCGGGCAATGTCGGCACGCGCGATCCGGTCATCGCCGGGATCTGCTTCAACCGCGCCTTGTCGACATGGCTGACGATCCGGGTCAGTTGCTCGGCCCGCGCGGCGGTCATCTCATATTGATGCACCACCGGCAGCGGAAAGGCGGTCAGCTGCATGTCGAACCGCGCCAGCGCCCGCCACGATCCGCCGACCAGATAGAAGGGCAGGTCCGGCTCGGGCGTCCACCCCGCCTTGTCCAGCATCCGCACCACCATCCGCTCCAGCATCCGCGGCCCCTTGGTCCGGATCTGCGGCAGGCGCAGCACGCCCAGCGGCAACGATATCGTCTGCTCGACCACCCCGCCGCGAATCCGCGCCAGTTCCAGGCTCCCGCCGCCCAGATCGCCGACGATCCCGTCCGCATCCGGTATGCCCGACAGCACCCCCATCGCCGCACCGATCGCCTCCTGCGCGCCGGTCAGCAGTTCGACGGTCAGCCCCATCGCCTTGGCCCGCGCGATGAAGGTCGGCCCGTTGGTGGCATCGCGCACCGCCGCCGTGGCGACGCAGCGTATCTCGCTCACCTTCATCGCCTTGCACAACTGGGCGAAGCGAGCGATGGCGCGCAGCCCCCGCTCCATCGCCTCCGGCTCGATCGCGCCGGTCTTCGCCAGCGATGCGCCCAGCCCCGCCATCACCTTTTCATTGAACAGGGTGAAGGGGATGCGCCGTGGCCCGTCATAGACGACCAGCCGCACGCTGTTGGACCCGATGTCGATGATCGCCGTGCGCGCATGGGCGGGCTGGGGCGATGTCGTCATGCTTTCGGCGACCGCCCGCACTCGGCTGAGCATCGAATTCATCGCGCTCAAGCCCGCCCGCGCAGGCGCAGCGTCGGCACCGCTTCATTGTCGAACGCCGCGCCACGACCGGACAGCGACGGGTTGGTCATGAAATAGCGGTGCAGGTTGAACGGTTTGTCGCCCGGCTCCAGCCGGGTGTAATGACCATCGCTGTCCAGCGACCAGCTTTGTTCGGTGTCGATCAGGTTGGCGACCATCACCTGGTCCAAAATCTGGTCGTGCACCGTCGGATTTTCGATCGGCGCCATGAACTCGACCCGCCGGTCGAAATTGCGCTGCATCCAGTCGGCCGAACTGATGAAGACCTTCGCGCCATTATTGGGCAGCGCATTGCCGTTGCCGAACACGGCGATGCGGCTATGCTCCAGGAAGCGGCCGACGACCGATTTCACCCGGATATTCTCCGACATGCCCGGAACGCCGGGCCGCAAACAGCATATGCCCCGGATGATGAGGTCGATCTGCACGCCCGCATTGCTGGCCGCATAGAGTTTCTCGATGATCGCCGGGTCGACTAGGCTGTTCATCTTGGCCCAGATCGTGCCGGGCCGCCCGGCGCGGGCATGGTCGATTTCGGTATCGATCAGCTGGCACAGCCTGTTGCGCAGATCGCGCGGCGACATGACCAGCTTTTCCAGCCGCTCCGGCTCGACATAGCCGGTGATGTAGTTGAACAGCGCGGCGGCGTCCCGGCTATAGGCCGGATCGGCGGTGAAGAAGCTGAGGTCGGTATAGATGCGCGCCGTGATCGGGTGATAATTGCCGGTCCCGAAATGGCAGTAACTGCGGAACTGCTCGCCTTCCCGCCGGATCACCATCGAAATCTTGGCATGGGTCTTCCAGTCGATGAAGCCATAGACCACCTGCACGCCCGCCCGCTCCAGCGCGTCGGCCCACATCAGGTTCTGTTCTTCGTCGAACCGCGCCTTCAACTCGACCACCGCGGTCACGGACTTGCCCGCCTCGGCGGCATCGATCAGCGCGCGGATGATCGCCGACTGCTTGCCCGCGCGATACAGCGTCTGCTTGATCGCCACCACATCCGGATCGGACGCCGCTTGCTTCAGGAAAGATACGACGACGTCGAACGCCTCATAGGGGTGATGGACGACGATGTCCTTCGCCCGGATCGCCGCGAAACAGTCGCCCGCATATTCGGCGATCCGCTCGGGGAAACGCGGCACATAGGGCTCGAACTTCAGGTCGGGCCGGTCGGTATCGACGATACCGCTCAGGTCACCGATGCCGATAAAGCCTTCCACCTCCACCACCACCGCGTCATGGCCCTGGAGCATGTCCTGCAACATATCCTCGACCGGCTCGGGAATGCGCTCCTCTATCTCCATGCGGATCACCCGGCCGCGCCGCCGCCGCTTGATCGCGCTGCGATAATGGCGGACCAGATCCTCGGCCTCTTCCTCAATCTCGATATCGCTGTCGCGGATGATGCGGAACACGCCGCTGTTGCGGACGCGGTATCCAGGAAACAGATCGGCCGAAAAGCGCCGCACCACCGCCTCCAGCGCCATATAGCGCGCCGGTTCGCCCGGCACCCGCACGAACCGAGCAAGCGAGGGCGGGATCATCACCAGCTCGCGAATCGGCTGCTTGTCCGACAATCGCTCCAGATCGAAGATGATCGACAGCCCCTGATTGGGAATGAAGGGAAAGGGATGCGCCGGGTCCAGCGCCTGTGGGGTGAGGATCGGAAATATCTGCGTCAGGAAATGCTCGCGCAGCCACTGGCCGCACGCGTCGTCCATTTCGCTGCCCGGCCCGATGACCTCGATCCCGACCTGCGCCAGTTCGTCATGCACCGCGCCCCAGACCTTCTGCTGGGCGCGCATCAACCGCGCGCTTTCTTCGGTGATCGCGGCCAGCTGCTGCATCGGGGTCAGCCCGTCGGCGGAGCGCAGATCGACATTCTGCAACTGCTGCCCCTTCAGCCCGGCGACGCGGACGGAGAAAAACTCATCCAGGTTCGCGCCCGATATTGACAGGAACCGCAACCGCTCCAACAGCGGATGGGCGCGGTTCATCGCTTCTTCCAATACCCGCTGGTTGAACGCCAGCCAGGACAGCTCACGGTTGAAATAACGGTCGCTGGGCGGCGACAGGCTGACGGATGGATCGGCTTCGGCCACGGATTACTCGCGTTGCAGAGGAGGGGGATCGGGCGGGACTATAGGCAGAAAGCCTGCGGATTGCAGAGCCTCTTTCGCCATTGCGACAGAAATCTTGCGTCCAGATGACAAGGATATGCGATCGAGCAACTGCGTGACCGTATCGATCGCGCCATAGCTGCGCTCGACCCGGCGCAGCAGCCAGTCGGGGAGGTCGGCGGCATAGCCCGCCCCGGCCCGGTCGAACGCCCGCTCGATCAGCGCGCGGGCCAGCGCCTCGTCCGGCTCGGCGATCGCGACATGCGGCGCCGCGGCCAGGCGCGATCGCAGGTCCGGCAACGCCACCGTCCAGCTGGCAGGCGGCGTCCGCCCCACCATCAGCAATGGCCGCTGCTCCGTCTGCGCCGCGTTCCAGGCGTGGAACAGGCGATGCTCGTCGTCCCCTTCCGCCTCATCGATGATCGCGCCACCGCTCATCTGGGCGAAATGGCGCGCCAGCGTGGATCGGCCCGATCGCGGCGGGCCGGTCAGCACGCTCACCGACAGCGGCCAGTCGCGCCAGCGCTCCAGATGCGCGACCGCCAGCCGGTTGGCGTCGCTGACCAGGAAATCGCCATCACCCGCGCCACCATGCCATTCGAAAGGCAGGCTGATCTGGCTCATTGCGGCGGGGGCGACGCCTGCCGCCGCGTGATCCGCAGCGTATTGCCCGACACCGCAACGCTATAGCCGCGCGCTTGCAATCCCGCGCGCAGCATATCGACCGTGCCGTCGAACGTGACCTGCATCACCGACGTGCCGCCCAACGCCAGGCTGCTGGTATTGGCCAGCCGCACGCCGGGGATCGAGCGCACCGTCGATTCGCCCGCGCCGATCGATCCCACGTCGGGCGTATCGAACTGGATGGAGAAACTCGCCCCGCTGGTGGCGACCGTCGGCAACTCCACTGCCTCGACCGGTGCCTCGACCGCATTTTCGATCTCCAGCGTGGCGGGATCGACCGGCTCCTCGATGATCAGCGAGGGGTCGGGCCGCAAGCGTCCGTCATTGAGTGCACGGATATAGAGTTCATCGATCCGTCGCGCGCCTTCGTCCATCATCTTGGCGAGGCCGCTATCGTTCGACGCGCGCAACGTCACGCTGCCGATCAGGCTGTTGTCGGGACCATAGCGGGCGGTGAAGGTGCCGGTGACCGGCCCGCCGGGATAGGCGCGGTCCAGCCGCGCGATCGGGATGACGACATCGGCCGCGCCATATTGGTCCAGCAGCACCCGCCACCACAACCGCCCGCGCCGCCCGGTCTGCCCGGCGTTCAGCAGGATCGGATCGGCGATGGAGCCAGCGACGCGGACATAGTCGATCGCGCTGTCGCCGGTGCGATATCGCGCCCAGGCCTTCTGCCATTCATTGGTCCGCTCATAGGACACGGCCGATCCGCCGTCCCACAGCACCGGGATCACCAGCAAGGGCGGCGATCGCATGACATTGCCCGACACGCCCAGCAGCGCGCCCGTCCGCGCCCGGTCGAACAAAATCCCCAACGTAGCGACATAGCGCGTCGGCCCGGCCTGTTCATATTCGATTTCGATGCCCGAAATCATTGCTTCCAGCTGCGAATCGGACAGCGCCGGTGCGCCGCCGCCGCCATGGGTCCGCGTCCACAACATCCGCCACGCCTGCCGCTGCGCCATGCGCCACCCGGCATAGCGGGCGCTGTCGGCATCCTTGGCGAACACATCGACCTTGACCCCGCGCACCTCGAAATCGCCGCCACTGGCGATCGGCGGCACCCCGCGCTCCCCCTCCATCTGCGCGAACAGGGCAGCGGCGGCCAGGCCCAGCGCGATGGCGATCGCAATCTGGACCGGCCGCGAGAGCAGGCGCAACAGGGCTGCGGGGCGGGAAATGGTCTGGCTCAGGCTCACGCGCGCCCTTTTGGCGAGGTTTGCCCGTCCTGCCAAGCGTGAACGCATGAATAACAACGCCCGTTCGCCCTGAGCGAAGTCGAAGGGCCAGGCAGAGCCGAAGGCGAAGCCGCTTCGCTCCGCTCAGCGGAAGGCTTCGACTTCGCTCAGCCCGAACGGAGATGACAAGTCGTTCCGGCGTCGCAAAACATCCAAACTTCCGTTTTCCGCGCCATTGCTCTAGGGGCCATGACCATGAGCGACAACGAATCCTACAGCTACGCCAAGGCCGGCGTCGATATCGCCGCGGGCAACGCCCTCGTCCGTGCCATCGCCCCCCTGGCCAAGGCCACCCGCCGCCCCGGCGCCGACGCCGAACTGGGCGGCTTCGGCGGCTTCTTCGACCTGAAGGCGGCGGGCTATGACGACCCGTTGCTGGTCGCCGCCAATGACGGCGTGGGCACAAAACTCAAACTGGCGATCGACCATGACCGCCATGACGGCGTGGGCATCGACCTGGTCGCCATGTGCGCCAACGACCTGATCGTCCAAGGCGCCGAACCCCTCTTCTTCCTCGACTATTACGCCACCGGCAAGCTGGAGAGCGGCGTTGCCGAACGCGTCATCGCGGGCATTGCGGAAGGTTGCCGTCAGGCGGGCTGCGCGCTGATCGGCGGCGAAACCGCCGAAATGCCCGGCATGTATGCCGATGGCGACTATGACCTGGCGGGCTTCTGCGTCGGCGCGGTGGAACGGGCCAAGGCGCTGACCGGCAACCGGGTCAAGCCTGGCGACGTCCTGCTCGGACTCGCTTCCTCCGGCGTCCACTCCAACGGCTATTCGCTAGTCCGCCGCCTGGCCGCGGACAAGGGCTGGCGGCTCGACCGCCCGGCGATCTTCGATCAGGACGTGCTGCTGATCGACGCGCTGATGGCCCCGACCCGCATCTATGTGAAAAGCCTGCTGCCCCTCGTCCGCGCGGGCATGATCAATGCGCTCGCCCATATCACCGGCGGCGGCCTGCTGGAAAACATCCCCCGCGTCCTGCCCGAAGGCGCCCATGCCACGGTCGACGCCGACGCCTGGGAACAGCCACGCCTGATGGCCTTCCTCCAGGCGCAGGGCCATATCGAACCGGCCGAAATGGCGCGCACCTTCAACTGCGGCGTCGGCATGGTGCTGGCCGTGGACGAAGCCCATGTCGCCGCCGTGACGAAATCGCTCGAAGATGCAGGCGAAACCGTCTTCCGCATCGGCGCGATCGGTGAAGGCGACAAGGGCTGCACCGTCAAGGGCAGCACCGAAACCTGGAGCGCCAAGGCCGACTGGTCCGCCACGCATCTGGGCTGACCATTTTCCCCCATCTCCGTTCGGTTCGAGCTTGTCGAGAACGGCGCGCTGAGTTCTCCACAAGCTCGAACCGAACGGATGTTGTTATGCAAAAGGCAAAAGTCGGCGTCCTGATTTCCGGCCGTGGCTCCAACATGGCGGCCCTGCTTTACGCGGCCAAGGCGGAAAGCTGCCCCTATGAGATCGTGCTGGTCGCCGCCAACGATCCGCAAGCCCCCGGCCTGGCCCTCGCCGCTGCCGAAGGCATCCCCACCTTCGGCCAAAGCCACAAAGGCCATAAGCGCGCCGCGTTCGACGCGATCATCGACGCGCAACTCCGCGCGGCGGGCGCACATTATGTCGCACTGGCCGGCTATATGCGCTTGCTCTCGCCCGAATTCGTCTCCGGCTGGGAAAACCGGATGCTTAACATCCACCCCAGCCTGCTGCCCAAATATAAGGGGCTGGACACCCATCAGCGCGCGATCGACGCGGGCGACAGCCATGCGGGCTGCTCGGTCCATATCGTGACGGCCGAACTGGACGACGGCCCGGTGCTGGGCCAGACCCCGGTCGCGATCCTGCCCGACGACACGCAAGACAGCCTCGCCGCCCGCATCCTCATCGCCGAACATCAACTCTATTCCCGCACCCTCGCCGATTTCGTCACGCGCGAGCGTCAACCCGACTGGCTGCTGAACAAAGTGCGCGAAGCCGCCCTCGCCTTGCCGCAAGCGGACGAGATCGTCTCGCACGGCATGGCCTGCTTCGGCATCGTGAAGGGCAAGAAATTCGCCTATGTCTCGCGCGATCATCATGGCGACGGCATCACCGCCCTGCTGGTCAAGACCAGCGCGCCCGAAGAACAGGCGACCCTGATAGAGGCCGACCCCGAACGCTATTACCGCCCCGCCTATTTCGGCGCCGACTGGGTCGCCATCCGCCTGGACCTGGGCGACACCGACTGGGATCATATCACCGACCGCCTGCGCGCCAGCTGGCGCCAGATCGCGCCCAAAAAGCTGCTCGGCCTGATGGATATCGCGGAAGACTTTTAGGCCGGAAGAAAGAGCCTCGGGCCTTTTGCTGCAAGCCAAGTCCCTTTCCTACACGCGCCTTTTATGATCCATCCTGTCGGATGGACCAGCACCCCACTTCCCATCCGCCCGCCCCCGCAACCCGCCCCGCGCGCAGCCACTGGACGCCGACGAAGCAGCGGCTCTTCCTTGCCGCGTTGCTTGAATATGGCAGCGTCGGCCGCGCCGCGCGGGCGGCGGGCATGTCCCGCTCCAGCGCGCATCGGCTTCGCGCCCGCCTGCCCGGCACCGAATTTGATCGCATCTGGGCCAATGCGCTGGCGCTGCACGCCGCGCGGCTGGCCGATCCCTTCGCGCCGCCAGCCCCCCATCGCCCCGCGCCCCGTCAAACCCGATGAGATACGTCGCTTCACTGTCGCCTCCCTGTCCCGCCGATGTCGCGTCCTTGTCGCCCCGGCGTAGCGTCGCTGTCGCGTCATGAGCGCTTCGCGAGCGCAAAATAGTGGCATCGGGCCAAAACAGGCTGACGACGGTGTGAACTTCACCTGTCGCGTCGCGAATGGGACAATCAGCCCCTTTCCATCGCCGTCTCCGATCCCCATAGAGTCGAGCCATGACCGACAGCTCCGCTCCCGCCGCGATCGAGATCCGCAACCTCACCAAAGTCTATAAGGGCGGCAAACGCGCGCTCGACGGGATCAACCTCTCCATCCCGCGCGGCCAGATCTACGGCCTGCTCGGCCCCAATGGCGCAGGCAAGTCCACCACGATCAACATCCTGGCGGGCATGGTCAACAAGACCGACGGCGACGTCCGCATCTGGGGCTTCGACATCGACGCGAACCCGCGCAATGCGAAAAACTCGATCGGCATCGTGCCCCAGGAAATCGTGTTCGACCCCTTCTTCACCCCGTTCGAAACGCTGGAAAACCAGGCGGGCTTCTACGGCGTGCCTAAGGAACGCCGCCGGTCGATGGAATTGCTGCGCGCCGTCCATCTGGAGGACAAGGCGCACGCCTATGCCCGCACGCTGTCCGGCGGAATGAAGCGCCGCCTGCTGGTGGCCAAGGCGATGGTCCACAGCCCGCCGATCCTGGTGCTGGACGAACCGACCGCGGGCGTCGACGTGCAATTGCGCCAGCAGCTCTGGGCCTATGTCCGCGAACTCAACGCCATGGGCGTCACCATCGTGCTGACCACCCATTATCTGGAAGAAGCCGAAGAATTGTGCGACCGCATCGGCATCATCAACCATGGCAAGGTGATCACCGACAAGCCGACCCGCGAACTGCTGGCGATGGCGCAGGAAAAAGTGGTGCAGGTGACGGTGGACCGCGACGTAACCACGATCCCCGACGCGCCTTGCTTTGAAAAGGTCGAACTGTCGGACGACCGCACACTCACCATCACCTATCTGAAAGACCGCGCCAACGCAGGCCAGGTGCTCAGCGCCGTCCAGGCCAGCGGCCTCGCCATCGTCGATGTGGTAACCCGCGACCCGGACCTGGAGGATGTGTTCCTCAACCTGACGGCAGCGGCTTAGATATTTTCTCCGTTCGGGCTGAGCTTGTCGAAGCCTTCGCCTGAACGTAGTGAAGGCAAAACCTCACGCCGTTCGGTCGAGCCATTCGACGTCGCTCAGGACGAACGGTAGAAAGAATTTAGGACGACGATGACCTCCACCCCCCATGACGTCATCATCATCGGTTCCGGCGCCGCAGGCCTCACGGCCGCCATCAACCTGGCGCAGGACCGCAAGGTGCTGGTGCTGGCGAAGGGCGCGCTCGATGGTGGCTCCACCAATTGGGCGCAGGGCGGCATCGCCGCCGTACTCGACGCCGGTGACAGTTTCGAGGCGCATGTCGAAGATACGATGGTCGCAGGCGCCGGTCTCAACGATCGCGCCACCGTCGAATTCGTCGTGTCCGAAGCCCCCGCCGCGATCGAGCGGCTGGCTGCGCTCGGCGTGCCGTTCAACGGCGGCGAAGCGTTCGGCAAGCGCTGGGATCTCACCCGCGAAGGCGGCCACAGCCATCGCCGCATCGTCCATGTCGATGACGCCACCGGCCATGCGGTACAGGTCGCGCTGCTCAAGGCCGCGCGCGCCAATCCCAATATCACGCTGATGGAGGACAGGGTCGCGATCGACCTCATCACCTCCCGCCATGGCGAGCGCTATTCGGGCGACGGCCATGTCTGGGGTGTCTATGCCTTCAACAAGCAGACCGGCCATGTCGACGCCCTGCTCGGCCGCGCCACCATCTTATGCACCGGCGGCGCGGGCCGCACCTATCTCTTCTCCACCGCGCCGCGCGGCGCGACCGGCGACGGTATCGCCATGGCCTGGCGCGCAGGCTGTCGCGTGTCGAATATGGAAATGAACCAGTTCCATCCGACCTGCCTCTATAATCTGGAAATCAAGAATTTCCTGATCACCGAAGCCGTCCGCGGCGAAGGCGGCCACCTGAAACTTCCCCCCGGCGTGCCCGGCGGCGGCGAGCGCTTCATGCCCCGCTTCGACCCGCGCGAAGAACTGGCCCCGCGCGATATCGTCGCCCGCGCCATCGACCATGAAATCAAGCGCCTCGGCCTCGACTATGTCCATCTCGACATCAGTCACAAGCCGCCGGAATTTGTGAAGCATCACTTCCCGACCATCTACGCCCGCCTGCTCGACCTCGACATCGACATCACCAAGGAGCCGATCCCGGTCGTCCCGGCGCAACATTATACCTGCGGCGGCGTGGTCATCGACCTGGACGGTCGCACCGACTTGCCCGGCCTCTATGCCGCGGGCGAAGTCAGCGAAAGCGGCCTCCACGGCGCCAATCGCCTCGCCTCCAACTCACTGCTCGAATGTTTCGTCTTCGGCGAAGCGGCGGCCCGCCACATCCGCGCCCATTGGGACGATCTGCCATCCCCGCCGCCGATCCGGCCGTGGGACGAAAGCCGCGTTACCAATGGCGACGAGGAAGTCATCGTCCAGCATAACTGGAAGGAAATCCGCCGCTTCATGTGGGACTATGTCGGCATCGTCCGCACCACTAAGCGGCTGGAGCGCGCCCAGCATCGCATCGACCTGCTGTCCAAGGAAGTCGATGAATATTACGGCAATTTCCGCGTCACGTCCGACCTGATCGAACTGCGCAATCTGCTCGAAGTCGCCAGGCTGGTCGTCCGCTCCGCCTTGCATCGCAAGGAAAGCCGGGGGCTGCACTATACGCTCGACTATCCCGACACGCTGCCGAACGCGGTCGACACGGTATTGGCGCCTTAAGGCCGACGGCTCTTTCCTACAGGCGTTTTCCGGGACATGATCCGACCCATGTCACGCCGCCAGAAAATCCTTCAGCGCCGCATTGAAGCGAGCAGGCTGGTCGGCCATCACCATATGCCCGCTGGGGCCGATCGACTTGAGCAACACGCCTTTCTTCCCCGCATAGTCGGTACGAAAACGGCTGGTGATAGATGCGGCCTGCTGCGCGTCCGATCCGACGGCATAGACCACTTCCAGCGGCGCGGCCAGGCGCGGCAATTGCGGGCCAAGGTCGATATTGGCAAGGTCGCGCAACGCATTGGCGATGACGTCAGGATCGCTGCCCTTCGCCCCCCGCGTCTGCGCGACCATCTGCGCCAAATAACGCCGCCCCGCCGCCGTCCCCGTGAAATAGCCGCTCAGTTGATCCGCCAGATACCCCATGCCGCTCGCCGTCCCGCCGACCATCGCCGCGCCTGCGGGCAGCATATCGACTACCATCACGCGGCGCGCCAAGCCCTTCAGCCCCAGCAGCATCGCCAGCGTCCCGCCCATACTGTGCCCCACGATCGCCGGCCGCTTGAGACCGGCAGCGACGATATAGCGGGCAATCTCGTCCGCGATCGGCTGGATCACCGCGCCGCTGGCATTGGCCTCCGCCGCCAATCCTGCAAAGCCGCGCACATGCACCAGATGATAGCGATAGTCCGGCACGCCGCTCAGCACGCCATTCCATATGCCTGGCCCACTCGCCAAACCAGGGATCAGGATCACGTCGCGCGCGGCGGCACCCGTCGCGCCGCGCACATTCATCGCGATACGCCGCGACACGAAGGGCGCAGCCGCCGCCGCCTGCCCCGCCCACGCCATGCCACCGGTCGCGAGCGCCCCCAGCATCAGCGCGCGCCTGTCCATCTTTGTGTCGATCATGCCGCCTTTTGCCATTTTCGCCCTGAACCGCAACTGAGCGATGTCGCGTCTATCCAAGCGGTTGCATCGTTCATCCTCCTTACATCGCATTTGTGGAATCATTCGTCGCATGGGTCTTGCCGACCAACCGGCAGCCCGCCCCTATGATGCAAAGAGAGTTCGGGGACGCTAATGACATCGAATGAACGCCGGGGCGGTTTTACGCGCCTGGTCCTGTTGATCGCGGCGCTATCGGCCTGTGTCAGCGCGCCTGAACCGCCCAGCGCGCAAGCGGCGGCCAATACGCCGCAAAAGCCCCAGCCTCAACGATCACAGCCTCAACGGCCACAGCCCACCACCAACACATGGCCGATCCGCCAGGTGGCGAACCCGCCCTTGCCCTATCGCGACATCGACCAGAATCAAACGCCGCCCCCCGCGCTGGTCAGCGTCGTGCGCAATCTGGGCCAGAGCTTCAATGGCAAGGTCGGCATCGCCGTCCGCCGCATCGGCACGGACTGGACCGTCGCCTGGAACGGCGGCGCGCTCTTCCCGCAGCAGAGCGTATCGAAACTATGGGTGGCGATGACGTTTCTGGATGCGGTCGATCGCGGCAAACTGCGCATCACCGATACCACCACCATCACCCGCAACGACCTGACGCTGTTCCACCAGCCCAGCGCCGCGATGCTGAAGGATGGCAGCTGGACGACCAGCTATTCCGACCTGATGCGCCGTGCGATGACGCAGAGCGACAATACCGCCAACGATACGCTGCTGCGTGCGGTCGGCGGGCCGGAAGCAGTGCGCAGCTTCCTGGCGCGGCGGATGATCCGCGATATCCGCTTTGGCCCTGGCGAACGACTGCTGCAATCGGCCACTGCGGGCATGGATTGGCGGCAGGATTATTCGGCGGGCCGCAATTTCTACGCCGCCCGCGCCAAACTGCCCATGGCGGTGCGGGTGAAGGCGCTGGACAATTATCTCGCCAGCCCGCCAGACGGCGCAGCGCCTTCCTCGATCGTCCAGGCGCTCGCGAAGCTGCGGGAGAACCAGATGCTCTCCCCCGCCTCATCGCGCCTGCTGCTGTCGATCATGTCGGAAGCCAAGACCGGGCCGCAACGGATCAAGGGCGGCGTGCCGCCGGGCTGGTCCTATCTGCACAAGACCGGCACGGGGCAGGATCTGCCGCCCCGGTCAACCGGCTTCAACGACATCGGCATCATGACTGCGCCCGACGGCACCGGCTATGCCGTGGCGGTGATGATCGGATCGACCACCGTAGGCATTCCCGAACGCTGGGCACTGATGCAGGCGGTGGCGAAGGCGGTCGCGGCCAACCATGAAACGCGCTGACCTGCCCTAAAAACGGCGCACCACGCCCAGATAAAGCTCACTATCCGGGCTGTCGCCATTCAGCCCGGCATTGAAACCGATGTCGAACTGCATGTCGTCCGACGGCTGCCAGGCAAAAGACAGGCCACCCAGCGCCTGCGTGGCGTGCCCCGCCGGATCGTCGTCGCGCGTCACCTGCGCCTCGATCGTGCCCGACACCGCATCGCTCAACGTAAAGCCCAGTCCCACGACGCTGCCATAAGCCAAGTGACGCCCCGACCGGTCCTCATCCACCGCGGCGTCGATCTCCGGCGTCAGACCCAGCGAAAAGCCGCCACCCAGATCGTAACTCACCGGCACGATCAATCCCGCGCCCCAATCGCCAGCGCCGATCGCCCCGCCGCCCGTCGGCAAAGACGCATAGGGCATGATCGCGATCGAAAAGCCTGACCCATCGGGATGTGACAGGTTCCGGCGCAGCGCCACCTGCACGTCGCCCACGCCGCTATCCTTGTCGATTGCCCCGCTCAGCCGGTCGCGCGTGCGCACATGACCATAAGCAGTCCAGCCGACCTGCGCCTCCAGATGCTCGGCCAGGCCCAGCCGCACCAGCACATCGCCTGCCTCTATCGTATTGGTGCGGCTCGTCGCATCCTGCTCGCGGGTCCAGTCGCCCAGCCCCAGTTCCACCACCACGCGCCCGGTATCGACCGTGCAGGCCGGCGTGCCCAGTCCCGGCCGGTCGGCGCACAGGTCACGCGACGCCTGCGCCATCGCCATGCCGGACCCTGTCGCCCCTGCCAGCAACCCTGCCACCACTATCCGCCGCCACATACGCATCGCCGTCTCCCCGCTGATCCTGCTGCTATAGGCATCTTCCAGCCGGAAATAATGCAGAAATATTGAAGCGGGAAACGACGATGGAATAAGCGCGTACCGGCACGCGTATATCTGGCATGAACGCCCTCTTCCCGTCCCCTGCCACACCCACCGTCGTCCCGATCCGCCCATCATCGTCGGGCCAAGGCCGCCCGATCCGCGTCGCCCTGTTTTCCGGTAATTACGACTGCGTGCGCGATGGCGCCAACCGCGCGCTCAACCGTCTGGTCGGCCATTTGCTGCACCAGGTCGGCGCGCAAGTGCGCATCTATTCGCCCACCGCCCCGCGCCCGGCCTTCGCCTCGATCGGTGACGTACGCTCGGTGCCTTCGCTCAGCCTGCCGGGTCGGCCCGAATATCGTCTCGCCATCGGCCTGACCCGCGCCGTCCGCCGCGATCTGGACGCCTTCGCGCCCGACATCGTGCATCTGTCCGTCCCAGACCTGCTGGGTCGCCAAGCGCAGAAGCATGCGCGGGCGCGCAGCATACCGGTCGTCGCCAGCCTGCACACCCGGTTCGAAACCTATCTCGATTATTATCGCCTCGCTTTCCTGCGCGGCACGATGGAGCGCTATCTCGATCGGTTCTACGGCGACGCCGACCATATATTGGCGCCGACCGCGCCGATCCGCGACGAGATGGCGGCGCGCCACGGTGCGGCGCGCGTGTCGATCTGGGGCCGCGGCATCGATCCCCATCTCTTTGCGCCATCCTTGCGGGACCCGGCCTTCCGCGTAGCGCATGGCTATGAGGAACAGGACGTCATCCCGCTCTTCTTCGGTCGGCTGGTGCTGGAAAAGGGGCTGGGCGTCTTCGCCGATACGATCGCCGCGATCCGGACGCACGGCCATCAGGTCCGGCCGCTGGTAATCGGCGACGGCCCGGCGCGATCCTGGCTGGCGCAGCGCCTGCCCAACGCTACGTTCATCGGCCATCTGAGCGGCCGCGACCTGGGCCGGGCGGTGGCGAGCGCCGACCTGCTGATCAATCCCAGCGTCACCGAAGCCTTCGGCAACGTCAATCTGGAGGCGATGGCGTCGGGCCTTGCCGTCCTGTCCGCCGACGTGCCCAGCGCCGCCAGCCTGATCGATCCGGGCCGCACCGGCCTGTTGCTGCCGCCGACCGATGCCAACGCCTATGCTGATGCCGCCGATGCGCTGATTGGGTCGCCCGCCCGGCTGGCGCGTCTGCGTCAGGCCGCCGCGATCGCCGCCAGCCGTCATCGCTGGGACGATGTGCTCGACGCCGTGGTGCAGGCCTATGCCGGGCTGCTACCGCGGGACGCTCCCTTCCACGCGCACGCCCCTTGCTCCGCGCGAGCCGGAACCGGATAAGCACGGAATGGACGACGCGCACGACATGGAAGCGGACCTGCTGGCGATGCGCCGCTATGCCCGCGCGCTTGCCCGCGACGATGCCGATGCCGACGATGTCGTGCAGGATGCCCTGCTGCGCGCGATCGAGCGCCAGGCGACTTACCAGCCGAACCGCAGCCGCACCCGCTGGCTGCTGGCGATCGTGCATAATGTCTTCATATCGGCCAGGCGCAAGCAGGCGGCCGAAGCGCGCCGCAACGACCGCTTTGCGCAAACCCTGCTGTCGACCATCGGCCCGCAGCAGGAGGAGCATGTGCGCCTGACCGAAATCGCCCATGGCTTTGCCGCCCTGCCCGATGCCCAGCGCGCTGTATTGCATCTGACCGCGATCGAGGGGCTAAGCTATCAGCAAGCGGCCGAGACGCTGGACGTGCCGATCGGCACGGTCATGTCCCGCCTGTCGCGGGCGCGCGCCGCCCTGCGTGACGGTGGAACGGTGCACGACAAACAAACAGAAAAAGCCGCGCCGCATCTGCGGCTGGTGGGAGGACGCGATGACCAATGACGTGAACGCGGTGGAGATCGACGCCTATGTCGATGATCAGCTCGACTTGCCACGCCGCTTCGTGGTGGAAACGCATCTGTCGCGTCATCCCGATCAGGCCGCGCAGGTCATGGCAGACCTCTCCACCCGTAGCGCGCTGCGCCTGATGACGCCGATGCCCGCCGCCCCGTCCGCCGCCTTGGCCCAAAGCGCCGCTGAGTTGGCGGCGATGCCCGCCCGCCCGTTTTGGCGGCGCCCCTTGCCTATTGTCAGTGCGATGGCGGCGGCGGCCAGCCTGGCACTGCTCATCCTACGCCCGTCCGGCCCGCCCGACTATGTCGACTATGCCGTCAACTCGCACCGCATCGCGATGATGCGGGCGTCCATGGTTTCGCAGGTCGAAACCCCCAAATATGACGCGCGCGAAATCGCCAGCAACACCCGCATCGCCATGCCGCACCTGCCCGCCGACTGGCGCGTCACCGACGTCCAGCTCTTCCCCACCGAACGCGGCCCCGCCCTGGTCGTCGCGGTCAGGACCGACGCGGGCCGGAATTTCTCCCTCTTCGCCCTGCGCGATCGCAGCCGCGCGCCGGAACGACCCGACGCGGTGCAGGAAGGCGCGGAATTTGTCGCCTATTGGCGGCGCGGGGACATGTCCTATGCGCTGACCGGCAGCGGCGAACCGCGAGCGATGGACGCCACGGCGGAGGCATTGACGCGCGACTGGTCCTGACCACTGGAGGGGCGGGCTATTAGCCGCTATCCCCTCCCCCATGACCCAGAATCACCTCTATCTCGTCGATGGCAGCGGCTATATCTTCCGCGCCTATCATCAGCTTCCCCCGCTCACCAACCAGCATGGCCAGCCCGTCGGCGCGGTCTATGGCTATACGACGATGCTGTGGAAACTGGCCGAGGAACTGGGCAAGGCCGAAGGGCCGACCCATATGGCCGTGGTGCTGGACAAGGGGTCGCACACTTTCCGCAACGATATGTACGACCAGTATAAGGCGCACCGTCCGCCCGCGCCCGAAGATCTAGTCCCGCAATTCCCGATGATCCGCGACGCGACCCGCGCCTTCTCCCTCCCCTGTATCGAGGAAGCGGGGTTCGAGGCCGACGACATCATCGCCACCTATACCAGGGCGGCGGTCGCGGCGGGCTGGCACGTCACCATCGTCAGTTCGGACAAGGATCTGATGCAGCTCATTCAACCCGGCGTCGATATGTACGACACGATGAAGAATGAGCGGCGCGGCGCCGACTATGTCATGGGCAAGTTCGGCGTGCAGCCCGAACAGCTTGGCGACGTCCTCGCGCTGATGGGCGACAGTGTCGACAATGTGCCGGGAGTGCCGGGCATCGGCCCCAAGACCGCGTCGAAGCTGATCACCGAATATGGCGACCTGGAATCCGTGCTGGCCGCAGCGCCCGGCATGAAAAAGTCGAAGATGCAGGAGAATCTGATCGCCAACGCCGACATGGCGCGCCTGTCGCGGCGGCTGGTCGCCTTGCACGACACGATGGACCTGCCCGAACCGTTGGAAGAACTGACGCTGAAGGGCATCCCGCCCGAACCTCTGCAGCAATTCCTGTCCCATCACGGCTTCAAGACGCTGCTCAATCGTCTGGGCGCGCCCGCCGCTGCCGTCGCGGTCGCAGCCACCGCCGCCGCGATCGAAGGCGCGACGCCTGCCGCCCCCACGCCGATCGATCACCCACCGATCGACTGCGCCCTCTACGAAACCGTCACTACCGTGGCCCAACTGGAAGCCTGGATCGCCGAAGCGCAGGCGCTGGGCGTCGTCGCCGTCGATACCGAAACCGACAGTCTGGACAGCATGGAATCGGGCCTGGTCGGCATCAGCCTGTCCACCGGACCGGGCCGCGCCTGCTACATCCCGCTCGCCCATCGCTCCGCCGACGATATGTTCGGCGAAATACCGGCGCAAATCCCGCTCGACACCGCGATCCGCCTGCTGCGGCCGCTGCTGGCCGACGATGCGGTGCTCAAGGTCGGGCATAATATCAAATATGACCTCAACGTCCTGGCGCGCGTCGGGCTGGACGTGACGCCGATCGACGACTCGATGATCATGAGCTTCGACCTGGACGCGGGCAAGTCGCTGGGTGGCCATGGCATGGACGAAGCGGCGAGCGTGCACCTGACGCACAGCTGCATCAGCTTCAAGGAGGTGACGGGGACCGGCAAGAAGGCGATCAGCTTCGCCCATGTCCCGCTCGACAAAGCGACGGCCTATGCGGCCGAAGATGCCGAAGTGACCTGGCGCCTGTGGCACAAATTCTCGCAGCGCCTGGCGCAGGAGCGCGTCACCCGCGTCTATCAACTAGTCGATCGGCCGTTGATCCCCGTCGTCGCAGGCATGGAGCGCCACGGCATCAAGGTCGATCGCGAACAGCTGTCCCGCCTGTCCGGCACCTTCTCCCAATCGATGGCGGGACTGGAAGCGGAGATTTTCGAACTCGCCGGCCACCCCTTCACCATCGGATCGCCCCAGCAGCTGGGCGTCGTCCTGTTCGACGAAATGGGGCTGAAGGGCGGCAAGAAGGGCAAGAGCGGCACCTATTCCACCGACGTTACCGTGCTGGAAAAGCTCAAGGCCGAAGGCTCGACCATTAGCGGGCTGGTGCTGGAATGGCGTCAGCTCTCCAAACTCAAATCCACCTATACCGACGCCCTGCAGCAGCAGATCAATGCCGATACAGGCCGCGTCCATACCAGCTATTCGCTGACCGGCGCGCAGACCGGGCGGCTGTCCTCGACTGATCCCAACCTGCAAAATATCCCGATCCGTACCGAAATCGGCCGCCAGATCCGCCATGCCTTCGTTGCCGAACCCGGCAATGTCATCCTGGCGGCGGATTACAGCCAGATCGAATTGCGCCTGGCCGCGCATATGGCCGATGTGCCCGCGTTGCGCGACGCCTTCGCGGCGGGCGAGGACATTCACTCCGCCACCGCGCAACAATTATTCGGAGAGGTCAATCGCGAAACTCGCGGCCGCGCCAAGACGATCAACTTCGCGATCCTTTACGGCATATCGCGCTGGGGTCTGGCCGGGCGGCTGGAGATCAGCGCCGACGAAGCGCAGGACATGATCAGCCGCTATTATGAGCGCTTCCCCGGCATCAGCGTCTATATCAACGAGACGCTGGAAAAGGCGCGGGCCAACGGCTTTACCGAAACCCTGTTCGGCCGCAAGACCTGGTTCCCGCGCATCACCGCGCCGATCCAGCACGAACGCCAGGGCGCCGAACGCGCCGCGATCAACGCCCCCATCCAGGGCACGAGCGCGGACATCATCAAGCGCGCCATGGTCCGCATGGGTCCGGCGCTGGAGGCCGCCGGACTGACCCGCGTGCGCATGTTGCTCCAGGTCCATGACGAACTGGTGTTCGAACTGCCCGAAGGCGACGTGGAAGCGGCCAGCGCCGTGATCCGCCGGGTGATGGAAAGCGCCGCCGAACCGATCGTGACGCTGAGCGTGCCGTTGGGCGTGGAGATCGGCACCGGACCGAGTTGGGGCGCGGCGCATTGAGGCTCTATAAGCCATGCCGATGGCGCCGACGTACACGACACCACTGATCGACCTTTCAGTAATTATTGGACCACACCGATTCATAGAAAGGCATCAGGCTCCTATTTGCTGACATAGATGTGATCGATACTTCCTGACAACAGGGCATCAGCAACGCTGCATCAGCACCAACATAAACCTTAGAACCATGAGCAGCTCTTTTGTACTTGCGCTTTACCCAACGGACATCAACGTCTTTACTGGTAATAACAAGATCATAGCATCAGCGAATGCTCTGGTCTTAACCGTGATTGCTCTCTCCCTCAGTTGCATGGTCACTGCTCCAAACACCGACCGGTTTAGTTAGTGCTCAGCATGCAGCTGAAGAAATCTTAGAAAAATGGAACGTCGAGATGTCGCCTCAATCGCCGAAAACCTAAAAATTGGCGACAGGAACCCGGATCCACCCGTGCTTCAGCCGGTTGCATATCTACAGAATATATCAGACGGATAAGAGCAGGACCTTGACCATGGCCCGAGTGATTTATTTCAAACCTGGACTAACACATTTAGGATGCATATCCCGCTGCTGCTAAATAAATCCCGGCAATGATGAGGTAAACCAAGTCACATACCCATAAATAGGATTTCCAAACGGCCTATGTTCTGATTCAGTCATCCGATGCGGGGAGGCTGGTGATGGCGCGTTTCGATTTGACGGATTTTAAGTGGTCGATGATTGAGCCATTGCTGCCAACCAAGGTTCGCTGGGTTGCGCGGGTTGATGACCGCCGCGTGTTGAACGGGATATTCCGGCGGCTTCGCGCGGGCGCGCCCGGGGCGGATATACCGGCAAGTTACTGGCCGCACACGACTGCGTGAACCGCTTCGACCGCTGGCGCAAGGCGGGGCACTGGGCACGGATATTGCAGGCCGTTTCAGCAGCTTATGAAGGCGACATCCAGATGACCGAATCCTCGTCGATCCGCGTCCACCAGCACGCTGCCAACGCCAAAAAATGGCTGATCCCGTTGCATGGGCCGATGCGCTCGGCCTGCCCATCGCCCTCAAACTGATCGAAAGACAGGCGCGTGACGGACGATCAGCCGAAGATATGCTCCATGGCCTCGGCGAGGCTGCGTCCTGCTTGCTGACCGAGCTTACGACAGCGACGCTATGCGCGCCACTTTTGGCGAACGCGGCGCATGCGCCTGCGTCAAGCCAATGTCGAACCCAAAGCGCATCCCTGCCTTCAGTCCATTCCTCTACCGCTATCGCAATCTCGTCGAACGCTTTTTCGACAGACTCAAGCATTTCCAAGCCGTTGCAACCCGCTACGACAACTTCCTCGCCTCAGTTAAACTCGCCTCAATCAGGATATGGCTGCGACATAATGGGTCGGTAGCCTAGGGCGGCACTGGCGGTTTATTTATGTACACGATCATTGCATCAGGGGCGGTCGGCCGTCATTTTGCAAGCCGGCGCAAAACGCTGCATCATATTTTCAAGCTACTGGCCTCGATTGTCTCAAAGGAATGTAATGCTACCCCAACTCCTATAAAGCGCAAATCCGTGGTTTCCATATATGTAGCCGGGCATACAAGTTTATCGACCTTGAAATTCAACACTTTCTCGCCTTGGAATTTGACCAGGAAAAAATTTCCGTCAATTTCTATGTCGTCACAGCCATATATTTCATTAAAGAAAATTGACAAATTCTGATCTTCAGAACTTTTTAAAAACTCCCCTTTTATTATTCCTATATTATTCATATCACAGTACAAATCAATTTTTGCAATTAATCCGCTACTCCACCTTCCCCAAGTTTCCGAACAATGCCAACCCATATCCCAAGCATAATATGATTTATTGTCTCCCATGACATCAGATAAATCATTTATTGAAGTAACAGGAATTTTATTATTCCCAGAATGTGAGTTCAAACCGACTAGATATTTAATCTTTTGATCTTCGTTCATACGGGCCTCAACCCACAGTCGCGCATCATCATACAAATTCATGATGATCAAAGATTTGAATATTAAGTCATCAACCACTAATTTTCTGGAAATATACGATCTAAATTTTACTATAACGTCAAACCGGGATTTATAGTAAAAATTTGCGACGACATTTTCCGATACATCAGTATTCTGCAAAGACTCTATCAAATATGGTGAACTTTCAGCACGAACGGGGCATTTATCTGCCATAGGGCGATTTAAATATATGCCTCTCCATTTCCATTTTCTCTTAGCATCTATTACTAATTTTTTAATAGAAACTACATCTCCCGCCGCGGCCAATTCCATTAATTCATTTAGCAAAATAGAGGACGCCATACATCTTATAACTTGATGTCCAGTACCATACATTTTCGCAAATACGTCTATTTTTAATGATCGGTTAATATATTCGGCATTTAAATCGTCATGCCATTCCCATGGATCATATATTATAATAGATTTGCACCAATCCGGCACGTCTTCTTGCCCTATTGACCGATGACAATCATCTAGCGAATAATATTCATGAAACCTCTTGTCTTTTCCATTCATATCATCCGGTTTGATCGAATATTGCGGCGCGACGGCAATCGCTGTTCGTGCGTTAAGATTGCCAGCATAGCGCAAGGCGGCATAACCTCCCTGCGAAAATCCATAGGTTATGATTGGCTTATCCGCATCGATGTGCGAGGCGAGCTGACTTATCGCTGCCTCGACGCTTTGTGAGGGAAACCAGTTCGGTCGTTTGGACACGAATCCGAAGTATCCTATGCCCAGCTTGTCAAGAGGGATGGCAGCCCACGCCCCCACGTCTGGCGTAGCTCCCATTTCTGAAAATGTAACGACATGGAAAGGCCGGGAACCGGGCTGATGATAGACCTGAATGTGATCGTCTTCAAAAATGATTTGCGTCACCGGGTGAAAATCTCCGTTCGTACGCTTCAACGATAACGTTACCGAGCGTAAGAAACCAGCCGGGAAAGGCCACCGCCATAAAACCGGGTCTTGCCCCCCCCGATCAAAACCAAACGCAACCAAGGCTCATTAAGCCTGGCGTTGCTCCACTTTTCCACCTACCTGACGTGAAGTCAGAAAGAGGAACATCACCGCGGCCGACAAGAAGGCCTGCGCGATGCTGCCGCCCGTAAACACCAGGAAGACGCTAGCGAGCGACACGCCCATCACCGCCGAAAAGGCCCAGAAGGTCATGCGCGCGGTCGCGGTCGACATCTGTTCGATACGGAAGCTGAAGAAGAACACGAACGCCAGCGGCGCAAAGATCGCCACCCATTTGAGCGGCGTGCCGAAGATCGCGGCGGCCAGCGTCGGGCTATTGCCGATGAAGGCGGCGACCAGGCCGGTGATGACCAGCCCGATCCCCATATTGCGAAATACGCCCAGCATATACGCGCGCAGCCCGGCGTCGGTCTGCGCCGTCTGGCTGACGCCAAAGCCGGGCGTGCGGACGGGATTAGTCATGGGAACACTCACTCCATCAAAACATGGTTCGAGTGCCCCCGGTGCGGTCTCCTGCGGCAAAGAGAGGGGGCTTATCGCCGCAGAACCTGCACCGGGCACACCCGATGCGGTCCGACATCGCGATAATGGACAAGGGGGGCGTCCATATCGCCAGAGGGGCCCGGCCCGCTCCATCAATATCGGATGCCCCCAGACCGGCTGCAAGGGACCGGCGGCCGCGCAACATTTTATTACAATCACGCGGTGTCAGCAGGGGCGCTGAGCGGTCCCAATGAGACAGCGAGTTGGACAGTTAAATCGCCTAAGCATTTTCATTGCTTAGCTAAGTAAATAATTCCATGTGCCGGGATGATTGCGGAGGATTGACCCCTGCGCCGCTTCACGACATGGCTTGCCGCTATGTCCGACGACCAGCATATCCCCGCGCCCCTGCGCCTGTTCAACAGCCTGACCCGCACGATCGAACCCTTCGCGCCGATCGAGGACCAGCATGCGCGCGTCTATAGCTGCGGCCCGACCGTCTATAATTACGCCCATATCGGCAACCTGCGCGCCTATGTGTTCACCGATACGCTGCGCCGGACCTTGTTGTGGAAGGGCTTGGCCGTCACCCACATCATCAACATCACCGATGTCGGCCATCTGACCAGCGACGCCGACGCGGGCGACGACAAGATGGAGGCCGCGGCGCGCGCGTCCGCCAAGAGCATCTGGGATATTGCCGCCCATTATACGGAGGCGTTCAAGCAGAATATCGCCGACCTCAACATTCTGTCGCCGAGCGAATGGACGGTTGCCACCTACTATGTGCCGCAAATGATCGCATTTGCCGAAAAGATCGCGCCCGATCATTGCTACGAACTGGACAGCGGCCTGTATTTTGACAGCAGCAGCGTGCCCGATTATGGCGCATTGGCGGGCGGTCGCGACGATGCGGCGCACGCCCGGATCGATCCGGTAGCGGGCAAGCGCAACGCGTCGGACTTTGCGATCTGGCGCAAGTCGCCGCCGGGCGAGCAGCGCCAGATGGAATGGGACAGCCCCTGGGGCAAGGGTGCGCCGGGCTGGCACCTGGAATGCTCCGTCATGAGCCAAGCCCGCCTGGGCCAGCCGTTCGACATCCACACCGGCGGCATCGACCATCGCGAAATCCACCATCCCAACGAAATCGCCCAGAACCAGGCGTTCCACAGTTGCTGCGGCGAACCGGCCGCTACATCTGCGGGCTTCACCGGCGCGCGTTGGTGGATGCACAATAATTTCCTGGTCGATCGGCAGGGGAAGATGAGCAAATCGAAGGGCGGCTTCACCACCCTTTTCAGCCTAATCGACGCAGGCGTCCATCCGCTCGCCTACCGCCTGCTATGCCTTGGCGCGCATTATCGCAGCGAACTGGAATTCAGCGCAGACAATCTGGCCGCCGCCCTCACCCGGTTGAAGCGGCTGGTCATGGGCATCGAAGGTTTGAAGGCCCGCGCCGAGGGCGTGACATGGCAATCGCCGCAGATCGACTATCTGCGCGCCAACCTGCACCCCAAGCTGGTGCCGCTGCTGGAGCAGTTCGACGCCGCGATCGCCGACGACCTGATGACCCCGCGCGCGCTGCCGCTGCTGGAAGAGGTCATCGGCATCAAGAAAATCCCGGTGGACGAAAAACTGTGCCTGATCGCCGCTTTCGATCAGGCGCTGGGTCTCAATCTGTTGACGCTGACCCGCGCCGACCTGCGGCTCCAGCCCAAGGATGCGCAGATCACGCCGGACGAGATAGAGGCCGAACTGGAGCGCCGCACCGCTGCCCGCGCGGAAAAGGACTTCGCCCTGTCGGACCAGATCCGCGACGCACTGGTCGCACGCGGTGTCGAGGTGATGGACGGCGATCCGCTGCGCTGGGACTGGCGGCTGATGCTGGCCTGACGCGGCAACGGGGGGCTTAGCTGTTGACGCTCGCCGTTCCACCACCCAAGACGGGCTTGGGTCGATCAAGCGTGGGGGCGAGATGAGATTTTTCGTCGGCTGTTCGGCTGCCTTGTTCGCATTGGCCCTGTTCCCCTCTTTAGTCTTCGCCGCGGTCCCGCAAGGCTTCTCTCCGTCCGATCCGCGCCACGCGCGCCTTTATCTGCTGGAACGCCAGGCCGACGCCCTGTTCAACAGCGACGATTATGCGCTGTCCATGTCGCAAAAGACCCGCGATGCCTGGCACCGCCTGTACGCCGCCGCGATGAAGACCCGGGTCGCGGGCAAGCCGCACCCGCTGGCCGGGGTCGCGCTGATCAACCTGTCTTCCATGGACCAGATCGACGGCAAAAATCCCGATGGGCTGGCGCGCGCGTCCGAAGGCCTGGCGCTGCTCGAACCTTTTGCCGACGCCTATCCGGTGGCCTGGATGCAGGGGCTGTCGATCAAGGGCTATCTGCAATCGGTATTGGGCGACGCCGCCGCCAGTGCCGAGGCGCTGAATCAAGCCAATCTTTACATGGGCGGCTATATTGCGCGCACCCCGGCCGACCTGCGGGACGGATCGACGCAGATGCTGCGTTCCAATATCGCCTTCTCGCTCGCCCAGGCCTTGTCCCGGCTTGGTCGCAACGACGAGGCGGTAGCAGCGCAAAAGGCCAGCCTGGACGCCCGGATCGCCGCATCCGGCCCGAACAGCGCCGATACGATCGGTTCCTATTATACCTACGCGCAAATGCTTCAGCGCGCCGATCGCGACGCGGAGGCGGAACGCTATGCGCGCATGGCGGTGGACATCGCGACCGATCATGTCGATCGCAAACATCCCAGCTATGCCCGCGCGCTGGAGGCGTTGGGCCTGCTCCTGTCGCGCACCGGGCGGCGTAACGAGAGCCTGGATTATCTTCAGCGCGCCATCGCCATCAAGCGGGAGACTGTGGGGACAGGCAGCCTCTACTTCCAGTTCGGGTTGCAGAATCTGGGCACGGTGCTCCTGCCGTTGGAACGCTATGCCGATGCCGAACCGCTGTTCATGGAGGCCGAGCGCAATTTCCGCCGGATCGAGGGGGAGAACAGCCCCCAGTCCGCCCGCGCGCTGGCCTTCGCCGCTTCGGCTGCTTTGGCCGAGGGACAGCGCGCGTCGGCCATCGAGCGCCTGACCGCCGCGCTCGGGCGCGTGCGGGCCGGGTCGGACAAGGATCGCGACATCGGCCAGCGCGTCTATCCCTTTCTGATCCCGGCGCTGATCGCGACAGGGCGACGCGATGACGCGAGTGCGGCGACCACAGCCTTCACTGCCGAAACCCGGCAACTGGACAATGCACCGGCGATACCCTTGGCGCAGGCGGCAATGTTTTCCGCCTGGACCGGATCGGACAAGGCGGCCTTGGATGCAACCGCGCGTCGCCTCGTCGGCCTGCTGCGCGACGACGCCAGCGTCAGTGAAGACGGCGAATTGACCGAGGAGCAGCGCGCGGCCCTCGATAGCGTTTTGGCGGTGGCGACGCAGTCTCAGGATATCGCCTTGGCGCTGGATGCGATGGCGATCCTGGCGGGTTCGCGCATTGCGCAGGCCAATCGCCTGGTCGCCCAGCGGCTGGTCGCAGACCCAGTACTGGCGACACGCGTGCGCAGCCTGCAGGACCGGATCAAGACACTGCAAGCCGCCGACAGCCGACTGCTCAAGGCGCTGGCGAGGGACGCAGGCATCGCATCGGCCCGTGCCGAACGCGCGACACTCGCCGCAGCAGTGGATGCCGAGCGCGCCGCGATCGCCCATGATTATCCGCGCTGGGTGGAAGCGCATGGCGGCGAGCGGCCAGACCTTGGTGCGTTGCGGGCCAGTCTGGGCAAAGACGAGGCGCTGCTGGCGGTGATGCCCGCCTTCGACGGGGTCTATCTGCTCGCCATCGGCGCCCGCGCCATGCGCATCGAGCGGGCGCAGATGGATCGTGCGGCGTTGGTGGCATTGGTGGGGCAGCTGCGCGGTTCGCTGACCCCCGCCGGTTTCGACCAAGCCAGCGCTCATAGCCTCTACCGCCAGATTTTCACGCCCGGCATCCTGGCGGCACTGGGCGGCGCGCGCAGCCTGCGGATCGTGCCGACGGGCGCTTTTGCTTCGCTGCCTTTTTCCATGCTGCCCCAACAACCCGTCGCCGCAGTGACGCGCGATACGCCCTGGTTGATCCACCGCTATGCGATCGAGGTGCAGCCGGGCTTCACGACCAGTGCCATCCCCCATCGGCAATTGGCGATGCGTGACCAGCGCTTCCTGGGCATCGGCGCGCCGGAGGGGTTCCGGGTAGCGTCGATCGCAGAGACGGCCGGACCGGGGCTGGCGACCGACCATTATGTCCGCAATGGCGGGGCCGATGTTCAGGCGCTGTCGCAACTCCCTCTGCTGCCCGGGTCGAAGGCGGAATTGCAGGCGGTGGCCAATCGCTTCGGGGCGGATCACGCCACTTTGCTGATGGGCGCCAATGCCAGCGAGAATGCTCTGCGCACGCGCGATCTGTCGAGCTATGCGGTGATCCTGTTCGCCACCCATGGGCTGGTGAGCGGCGAGATGGAGGGAGTGACCGAACCGGCGCTGGTCTTGTCGCCGCCCACGGCCGATGCGGCGGGGGACGACGGGTTGCTCACCGCTTCGGAAGTGGCGGCGATGCGGATCGGCGCGGACTGGGTGATCCTGTCCGCTTGCAACACCGCGGCGGGCGACAATGTCCTGGCGCCCGCCTATTCCGGCCTGGCCCAGGCGTTCCGCTATGCCGGGGCGGGATCGCTGCTGGTGTCGCACTGGCCGGTGCGGGACGACGCCGGCGCCTTCGTCACGCTGGAGACGGTGAAGGGCGCGACGCGCGGCCTGCCCCGGGCGGTGGCGTTGCAGCGGGCGATGTTGAAGCTCATCGCTTCGAAGCGCCCCGCCGCCGTCCAGCCCTATATCTGGGCGCCATTCATTCTGGTGGGCCGTTAACCCGCTTCGAGCGCGGCGGTGGCTTCCATCCAGATTTCTTCGGCCGCGCCCAGCTTCTTCTCCACGTCGGCGCGTTTGACCATCAGCTGGCTGCTGGTCATCTTCGCTTCCGCGCCGGTCGCGGCCTTGGGGTCGGCCAGCGCCTTGTCGATGCGGCCGCGCTCGGTGGCGAGCGCCGTCATCTCGCGTTCCGCCTTGTTGACCGCGTTCTTCAAGACCTTCTGCTTTTCGCGCCATTCGGCGGCGGCCTTCTTGTCGGCCTTGCGGTCGACCTTGGGCGCGTCACCGCTGCTGTTGCCGTCCGCCTTGCGCAGGATGATGTCGGTATAGTCGTCCAGGCTGCCGTCGAACGGCTGGGCGGTGCCGTTGTCGACCAGGACGAGACGGTCGGCCACCAGTTCGATCATGTGGCGGTCGTGGCTGACGATGACCACAGCGCCGCTATAGTCGTTCAAGGCCTGGACCAGCGCTTCGCGGCTGTCGACGTCCAGATGGTTGGTCGGTTCGTCCAGGATCAGCATGTGCGGCGCGTCGCGGGTGATCAGCGCAAGGGCCAGCCGGGCGCGCTCGCCGCCGGACATGGAGCCGACCTTCTGCACGGCGCGCTCGCCGGAGAAACCGAAGCGGCCGAGTTGGGCGCGCACTGCACCGGGGGTCGCGCCCTTCATGACGCGGGTCATATGCTCCAGCGGCGTGTCGGTGACGTCCAGTTCCTCCACCTGATATTGGGTGAAATAACCGACATTCATCTTGGGGCTGGAGGCCATCGTCCCTTCCATCGGGGCGAGTTGCGCGGCGATCAGGCGGGCCAGCGTCGTCTTGCCGTTGCCGTTGCGGCCGAGCAGCGCCAGCCGGTCGTCCGGGTCGATGCGCAGGTTGATGCGCTTGAGGATCGGCGTTTCGGTGTAGCCGACCGAGGCCATGTCCATGGTGATGAGCGGCGGGCGCAGTTCGGCCGGGCTGGGAAAGCCGAAATGCAGCGTCGGATCTTCGATCGCCGCGGCGATGGGTTGCATCCGGGCCAGCGCCTTGGCGCGGGACTGGGCCTGTTTCGCGGTCGAGGCGCGGGCGGAGTTGCGGGCGACATAGTCCTGGAGCTTCTCACGCTCTGCCTGCTGCTTGTTGCGGGCGGATTCGAGCTGGGCGAGCCGTTCGGCGCGCTGCCGCTCGAACGCGTCGTACCCGCCGGGATAGAGGGTGACCTTCCCCCTTCCAGATGGAGGATATAGTCGACCACATTGTTGAGCAGGTCGCGTTCGTGGCTGATGACGACCACGGTGCCGCGATAGGCTTTGAGGAAATTTTCGAGCCAGAGCGTGGCTTCGAGATCGAGATGGTTCGACGGTTCGTCGAGCAGCAGCAGGTCCGGGTTGGAGAAGAGCAAGGAGGCGAGCGCCACGCGCATCTTCCAGCCGCCCGAATAGCTGTCGAGCGGGCGGCCCTGCATTTCCTCGTCAAAGCCCAGGCCCACCAGGATGCGGGCGGCGCGGGCGGGCGCGGTATAGGCGTCGATCGCGGTCAGCCGCTCGTAGATGTGGCCGAGGCGATCGGGGTCTTGCGTATGCTCCGCCTCCGCCATCAGTTCGGCGCGTTCCTTGTCGGCTTCGAGCACGGTGTCGAAGGGGGTCGCGGTGCCGGACGGGGCTTCCTGCGCGATATAGCCCAGCCGCGTGTCGCGCGGCATGTCGCACGACCCCTCGTCCGGGTCGAGCTGACCGATCATCACCTTCATCAGCGTGGACTTGCCCGCGCCGTTGCGGCCGATGAGGCCGACGCGGCTGCGCGGCGGCAAGGCGGCGGCGGCGCGATCGAGAATGACGCGGCCGCCAAGGCGCACGGTGATGGCGTTGAGATTCAGCATGGGCGCGCCCTTAGCATGGGTGCGGCGGGTCGGAAAGCCGTGGTCGCGGCGTTTTGCAAGGCGGCGCGGCGTTGCGAAGTTCACACTGTCGTGGCTGACGCAAAAGCGTGGGGACGGACGGGTGGTGGGAATTTCGCAATAGGAGAATTTTTGCGAAATGGGGGTGGGTTGCGCTGGGGTGCTGAGCAGCGGGCGGGAGGCGGACGGTGGGAAAGAGCCGGGGGGATTATGGCATGGGTGGTGGCGTGTAGGACAGGGGGAAGTGGGTGATCGTCCGGTCCGAAGATAACGTCGCCCTTTGATCGCTACAATGCCCCCCGGTTTCGGCGAGATTTACTGGGTTGTACAATATATGAGAATGAACCTACCTCCCCATCAGAATTAACCTTGAATTAAGCGAAAATTCATGGAAGCACATCGAGAAAACAAAACATAATAAACGCAAAGGAATTTTTGTGAAACCTGAGGACAGCAAGGCGCTAATCACCAAGCCAGATCAGTACATGAGCGCCAAAAAGGCGGATCTTGATGAAATGATCGACAACTGCAAACTTCCGGCAGGCACGGAAGAGGTTATCACATCAAAAGCAGTAAAAAAGCTCGTTTTCGATAAAACTCTAGGTCTATTTAAGGTTGGAGAAATCATTTCTGCAATTTTGAATTGGAATGATGACGTTGAAAAAGACATTCGAGAAGCTAAGAAAAATTACCTCATTTCCGAGTATTTTCATAAAACTGAAAATAACGATCGTGCTGTTTCACAATTAAAATCATTCGTGACGAATGCGCAAGGCAATACATTATTCAATAAAATCATTAGGATAATGGATGACAGCCCGCCGGATTTTTTGTTGATAGAACATCTTTCGGCAGCAATGCGACATATCGTAGATTCAGATTTTCAATCACTGTTCGAAGAACATAAATACGCTCTCTCCCTTATCGATCAACTGTCTCCACAAGGACTGGCCATTTTAGCTGATGATAATAGTTGGCCAGTACTTAAAATGGGAAGGATGGCATCCACCGGCACTAGAATTACATCGGACTGGCACAACGAGTTCACTATGGCTTATTCAGTAAGAAAGAATATCGTAGGCGATGCGATGCGACAGCGAATCTCGCATTCCATCAATGAACTGATTACGGGACGCTTTATGGAAGCGCATAGGACAGATTCTGGTGCTGCCGAATGCGTTTCGACTGAAATCGGTTCGACACTTCAAAAATATATAAAATCTTGAGAGGTCACTTGCGCAGTAGCAAACGACGGAAATATCTACAGTTCGAGCTGAAGATGTGCCCCAATGCGCGTGCCAGATCCCTCCTCACCAACAATAGATTCGGAATTACCATTCCGCGCTTGATTTCAACAACCGGCGGCTTCCGAGACGCGTTAAGAGTGATTGATTACTTACTGTGCACCATCCCGACACCCCCCACCCCAACCCCTCCCCTGAAGGGGAGGGGCTTTAAGGTCTACCCCTTTGCCGGTCCTTCCGCATAAAGCGTAAACTCGCCTTTCAATCCTCCCACGCTCGATTGCCCGACCCACAGGTCGAACGCGCCCGGTTCGGCGATGCGCTGGCTTTTCGCGCCGACGAACTCCAGATCGACGCGGGAGAGGGAGAAGCGGACGGTTTTGCTTTCGCCGGGGCTTAGCGTGACGCGGGCCATGCGCTTTAGCTCGCGGATCGGGCGGGTGCGGCTGGCGACGCGGTCGCGGGTGTAGAGTTGGACGACTTCGCTGCCCTTGCGGTCGCCCTTGTTGGTGATGCGGGCGGTGACCTCGATCGCGGCGTCCCAGCGGAGCGCGGTGTCGGACAGTTTGAGCTGGTCCAGCACGAAGTCGGTATAGGTCAGGCCGTGGCCGAAGGGAAACCTCGCACTATTGTCGGTGGTGGCGTAGCGCGCCTTATATTCGGTGCTGCCATTGCCCAGCACCGGGCGGCCGGTCGATTTACGGTCGTAGTAGAAAGGCTCCTGCCCGCTTTCCCAAGGGAAGCTGACCGGGAGTTTGCCGGACGGATCGACCTTCCCCAGCAGGATGTCGGCGATGGCGTGGCCCGCCTCACTGCCCAGGAACCAGGTGGCGAGGATCGCCTGCGCATTGGCGACGCCATCGTGCAGCGCGAGCGCGCGGCCGTGGCGCAGCAGGATGACGACCGGCTTGCCGGTGGCGGCGACGGCGTCGGCCAGCGCCTGCTGCGCGGGCGGGATTTCAATGACGGTGCGGGACTGGGCTTCGCCCGACATGGCCTGCGATTTGCCGATGGCGAGCAGGACGATGTCCGCCGCCTTGGCCGCCGCGACCGCCTGGGCGATGCCGCCCTCTATAGGCCCGCTGATATCGCTGCCGCGGGTGATGGTGAGTTTCCTTGGGTCGGGGAGCGCGGCGCGCAGGCCCGTGGCGATATCGACGCCCTTGTCCGGGTCGCCATAGAAAGCCCAGGGACCATAGAGATTGGCGGTGTCCTGCGCGAAGGGACCGATGAGGGCGATGGCCTGCCCCTTGGCCGGGTCGATCGGCAGGACGCCTTCATTTTTGAGCAGCACGACCGATCGGGTGGCGGCTTCGCGGGACAGGGCGCGGTGGGCAGGGGTGAAGATGCGGGTCTTTTCCGCTTCCTCGTCCAGCGATCTGTACGGGTTGTCGAACAGGCCGATGGCGGCCTTTACATAGAGGATGCGGCGCACGGCGACGTCGATCGTGCCCATCGGCACCGCGCCGCTCTTCACCAGATCGGGCAGATAACGGATGTAGAGGCCACTCTGCATCGACATGTCGACCCCTGCGAGAACGGCGAGGCGCGCGGCGTCGCGGTCATCCTCCGCAAAGCCATGGGCGACCAGTTCTTCGTCGGCGGTGTAATCGGAAAAGACGAAGCCGCGAAACTGCATCTCGCCGCGCAATATGTCGGTGAGCAGTTCGCTGTCGGCGGTGGCGGGGACGCCGTTGATTTCGTTGAAGGCGGCCATGGTGGTGAGCGCGCCGGCCGCGAACGCCTTGCCGAAGGGGGGCAGATGGGTTTCGCGCAGCGTTTCCTCGCTGATGTCGACATTGCCATATTCCAGGCCTGCGGCGACCGCGCCATAGGCGGCGAAATGTTTGGGGCAGGCGAGCAGCGCGTCGTCGCGGCGCAGGTCGCGGCCCTGATAGCCGCGGATGCGGGCGGCGGACAGCAGGCCGGTCAGGATGACGTCCTCCCCTGCCCCTTCCACCACGCGGCCCCAGCGCTGGTCGCGAGCGACATCGACCATGGGGGCGAAGGTGAGGTGGAGGCCCGCGGCGGTGGCTTCGATCGCCTGGGCGCGGGCGGTGCGCTCGCACAAGGCGGGGTCGAAGCTGGCGGCTTCGGCGAGGGGAACGGGGAAGATGGTCTTGAGGCCGTGGATGACGTCGCCTGCGAAGAGCAAGGGGATGCCGAGGCGGCTGTCCTTGACCGCGATCTCCTGCGCGCGGCGGCCGCCTGCGACGCCGATGCCGTTGAAGAGGCAGCCGACGCGGCCCCGGCGGATCTCGCCCGACAGGCGCTTTTCGTCCTGGATGCCGACCTGCGGATTGGGCGGGTTGAAGGGGCGGAAGCTGTCGGCCAGGCAGGTCATCTGGCCTGCCTTTTCCTCCAGCGTCATCCTGGCGATCAGGGCATCGACACGCTCGACATCGCCCTGCGCCAGGGCGCTGCGCGGAAGGCCGATGGCGAGGACGCCGCCAAGGGTGCGGATGAGCAGGTCGCGGCGATCAAGTGTCATGCAAAGGGGGGCGTAACCGGGCAAGGATGAATGGAACTTGTCCAGCGAACGTGCAGCCCCCGATTTTGTTGCGCTGCGGCAAGGATCGCTGCGGCGCGCCGCCTTCGCCCGGGGTCAGGCCGATGCGAACAGCTTGGTGCCCACCACGCCGACCACGATCATCGCCATGAAGGCGATCTGCGCCGGATTGACCCGGTCGCCAAAGAAGAGGACGCCGCCGATGATGACGCCCACCGCGCCAAGGCCGGTCCAGACCGCATAGGCGGTGCCCGCCGGGATGCCGCGCATCGCGAGCGCCAGCAGGCCCATGTTGAGGAAGCTCAAGGCGATCGGCACGGCGGACGCCTGCCAGCTGGCCAGGGTCGCGGCCCATTTCAGGCTCAAGGCCCAGCAGATTTCGGTGAACACGGCTATGCCGAGGATGAGCCACGCCATGGGCGCTTCCCTTTCGTCTTGCAACGGGCTCGTCAGGGAAGGCGCGCCAGCCGGAAACCCGAAAAAGAGGCCGCGCGCCTGTTGGCCATTGGGGGAAGGCGGTGGTGGACGCACTTGGGCTCGAACCAAGGACCCGCTGATTAAGAGTCAGCTGCTCTACCAACTGAGCTATGCGTCCACATGGCCTGTCTCCAGCCCGCAAAGACTGGCTGCATCGGCCTGATGCAAATGGTGGACAGGGTTGGGTTCGAACCAACGTAGGGCGTAGCCCGGCAGATTTACAGTCTGCTGCCTTTAACCACTCGGCCACCTGTCCAGTGTCCTGCACAAAGAGCCAAGAAAGTCTCGCTCGCTGCGCTGGAGGCGGCTCAATGGCGAAAGGAGACTTGCCTGTCAATGGGTGAATGTGAAAAGAGCGGGGCATGAAAAAACCGCATCGCTCAACCAAGCCCAAGGGCGCCTTCCCCCGCTTCTACGGCCGCCATGCCGTCATCGCGGCGCTCGCCAACCCCAACCGCGTCGTGCGCAAGATATGGGGCACGCGTGAAGCGCTGGGTGCGCTCGACCTGCCGCCGGTGCTGCCGATCGTCTATTCCGACGTTGCGGACATGGGCCGCATGGTCCCGTCAGACGCGCCGCACCAGGGCATCGTCGCGGAAGTCGAGCCGCTGGACGATGTCTGGCTGGGCGAAATCCTGGAAGAGGGACAGGATGACAAGCGCCCGATCCTGGTCCTGGACCAGGTGACCGACCCGCATAATGTCGGCGCGATCCTGCGCTCCGCCGCGGCGTTCGATGCGCTGTGCATCGTAACGCAGGACCGCCATGCGCCGCCCGAATCGGGGGTGCTGGCGCGTGCGGCGTCGGGCGCGCTGGAAAGCGTGCCGTGGGTGCGGGTGGTGAACCTGGCCCGTGCGTTGGATGAGATCGCCGAAGCGGGCTATTGGCGCATCGGGCTGGACGGCGACGCCGATACCACCATCGGTGAGGCGATCGGCGAATCGCGCGTCGCGCTGGTGCTGGGGGCCGAGGGCGAAGGGCTGCGCCACAACAGCATCGCCCATTGCGACATCATCGCCAAATTGCCGATCAGCCCGCGGATGGAGAGCCTGAACGTCTCCAACGCGGCTGCGATCGCGCTCTATGCCGCCAGCGTGCGCTGATTGCGCGATGAAAGGATGGCGTGTTCCCGCGCAGGCGGGAACCCAGTTGAGACGTTGGAACTGGGTTCCCGCCTGCGCGGGAACACGTGGAGCTTAGATTAAGTGGCGTCTAGCGCGACACGCCAGCGTCGCCTCGGCCATCAAAACCGGATCAATCTTCCGGCGCGATGGTGACGCGCAGGCCGTCCAGTGCGTCGCTCAGCACCACCTGGCAGGACAGGCGGCTGCTGTCATTGCGGTGATCGCTGCTGTCGAGCAGGTCGTTTTCGTCCTCGCTCATCGCGGGCAGCGCATCGGCGAAGGCGGGGTCGACATAGACATGGCAGGTCGCGCAGGAACAGCAACCGCCGCACAGGGCCAGCAATTCGTCAAAGCCGTTGTCGCGAATGACTTCCATCACCGACAGGCCATTGTCGCCATCGACAGCCTGTTCTTCACCCGCACGGTTGACCACGATCAGTTTCGGCATCTATCCAATCCCCTGGAATTTTTGTCCCAGCCGCTCTGACCGAGCGACGCCGGGAAATCAAGGGCGCACCGGAACAGACATGGTCACCACCGCCGAACAGTTGCGCGCCAGCCTGGACGCGATCGCCGCGCTTGAGCCGGGCTTCGTCGCGGCGCTGGGTCGGGTGGGGTATCCGCAGCCGCGCATGCGTGCGCCCGGCTACGAAACCTTGCTGCGCACCATCGTGGGGCAGCAGGTGAGCGTCGCATCCGCAGCGGCGGTATGGCGCAAGCTGGAGGCGGTGCTGGGCGAAGGCTGCGCGCCCGACGCCTTGCTGGCGCAGGATTTCGACACCCTGCGCGCCTGCGGCCTGTCGCGCCAGAAACAGGGCTATGCCCGCAGCCTGGCCGAAATGCTGGTATCGGGCGCGCTGGACCTTAACGCCCTGCCCACCGACGACGAGGACGCGATCGCAGAATTGGTGCGGATCAAGGGCATCGGCCGATGGTCGGCGGAAATCTATCTGTTGTTCGCGGAAGGCCGACCCGATATCTGGCCCGCAGGCGACCTGGCGGTACAGATAGAAGTCGGCCGTATATTGGGCCTTTCCGAACGGCCGAACGAAGCCCTGACGCGGCATGTCGCCGAAGCCTGGCGCCCCCATCGCGGCGCGGCCGCGATCATGGCCTGGCACCATTATAACACCGAGGTACTATAACCCATGCCCCTGCCCCATGCCCGCTACATCGTCCTGGAACATGAAGGCGTCTGGAAGATCAACCTGGACAACACCTATTACGGCCCCTTCCCGACCCAGGCGGAGGCGGTGGAGAGCGCCACCGGCACCGCACGCAAGGCGAGCGAGGCGGGTTATCCCGCGTCGGTGCTGCTGATGCGGGGCACGACGTTCGATACGCTGTGGACCAGCGTGGAGGAATAGCCTGCGGATGGCATGCGGCACCGGCTATTTTCCGGCTGGCAGGGAACCGAACGGGCTGATGGGACTTTGCTCATTCCAGGGTTTACGGGTCAGTTAATGAGCAAGAAAGTTCTTATCGTCGAGGACGAGATATTCGTCGCGTTGGAAATCGAGCAGATCGTCGAAGACGCCGGATTCGAGGTCGGCGCTATCGCCGCCGACAAGGAAGCCGCGCTCGCCTGCGCCCAGGATTGCGACATCGCTTTGGTCGATCTCAATCTGCGCGATGGGCCGACCGGGCCGCAGATCGGCATGGAACTGAGCCGTCATGGCATCCGCGTGATCTACGTCACCGCCAATCCCGCGCAGATCGGCGAGGCTGCTGTCGCGGCGCTGGGCGTGATCACCAAGCCGTTTCGCGCGCAGAGCATATCGGCCACGCTGCATCTGGCCGCGGCCGAACAGCCCGACCTGCACGAAACGGAAATCCTTGGCTTTACGCCGTTCCCGCCGCGCGACTCATGGACCGCAATGGAATCGAGAGGCTGAGGCACAGCCCGTCGGGACGCCAGTCCCGCACGATCCGCCCGCCCAATTGCCGTTCGGCGCTCAATGTCATCAACCGGCTGCCAAAGCCGTCCGGGTCGCCGGGCACGACCGGTGGGCCGCCCTCTTCGCGCCAATCGATCCGGACGTCGTCGCCCTCCACCGACACATGCAGATGCACCATGCCGTCGGGCGCCGACAGCGCACCATATTTGGCGGCGTTGGTCGCCAGTTCGTGGAACAGCAGCGCCAGCGGCGTGGCGGACCGGTCATCGATCCGCACATCGTCACCCGACAATGCGATGCGCGATTCGGTCACGCTGCGATAGGGCGCGAAAATCTGGTCCAGCAGACCCCATAGGCTGCCCTGCCCGCCGCCCAACTGCGGCGCGGATTCGGCGCTGTGCGGGCGCACGAAATCATGAGCGCGGCCCAGCGCCAGGATACGATCGCGCAGATCGTCGGCGATCTCACCGATTTCGGGATGCTGGCGCGCCGAAAGGCCGATGAGGCCCGCGATCACCGAGAAGATATTCTTGATCCGGTGCGACAGTTCATGCGCGATCATCTCGCGCTCTTCCATCATCAGCTTCTGTTCGTGGATTTCGGTGCAGGTGCCGATCCAGCGGATGATGACCCCGTCGCCGTCGTGGATCGGCAGCGCCCGGCCCAGCGTCCAGCGATAATCGCCGCTATGATGGCGCAGGCGATATTCGATCTCATAAGGTTCGCCCGTGTCCAGGCTGTGACGCCAGCGTATGCGGGCGCGATCCTGATCGTCGGGATGGAACATGCCGTTCCAGCCTTCGCCATCGGTCGATCCGGCTGGTACGCCGGTATAATCGTACCAGCGGGCATTATAATAATCATGATAGCCGTCCGGCAGCGTCGACCAGACCATCTGCGGCATCGCATCCGACAGGGTGCGGAACATGCGGTCGCTTTCAGCGATGGCGGCGGCGTCCATACGCTGGCGCAGGATCATGTCGCGGTCCCGGCGACGCCCCTCCAGCTCCACCATCACCTGCCGGGCGAGCAGGGTCAGCCCCTGGCGCTGGAGCGGGGTCAGATCGTCGCGCGGGACGGTGTCGATGACGCACAGCGCGCCCAGCGGATCGCCATCCGCCCCCACCAGCGGCGCGCCCGCATAGAAGCGGATATGCGGCGGGCCAGTGACCAACGCATTGTCGGCGAAGCGGGGATCAAGGGTTGCGTCGGGGACGAGGAAAATTGCCTCCCCCAACATGGCGAGCGCGCAGAAGGACACGTCGCGCGGGGTTTCCAGCGCATCCAGGCCGACACGCGAGAGAAAGCGTTGCCGCACATCCTCCACCATGCTGACCAGCGCGATCGGCACGTCGCAGAGTTGCGCGGCGAACCCGGTAATCTCGTCCAGATTGCGGAAGCCGCCCGCGTCGAGATCATAGAGCGACAGCAGTGCCGCCCGATCCGTCCCCAGCCCGCATATCTCAGCCATCGCTGACGCGTTCGATGTCGGCGCCGACCGCCGAGAGCTTTTCTTCCAGCCGCTCATAGCCGCGATCGAGATGATAGACGCGGTTGACCTGGGTTTCGCCTTCGGCAGCCAGGCCCGCGAGGATGAGGCTCATCGACGCGCGCAGATCGGTCGCCATCACCGGTGCGCCGACCAGCCGATCGACGCCGCGGACCACGGCGGTGCGGCCGTTGACGGCGATGTCGGCACCCATGCGCGCCAGTTCGGGCACATGCATGTAGCGGTTTTCGAAGATCGTCTCGGTCAGGACCGATGCGCCGTCCGCCTTCGTCAGCATCGCCATGAACTGCGCCTGCATGTCCGTCGGGAAGGCCGGGAAGGGTGCGGTCGAGATGGTCAGGGGCTTGAGCTTGCCGTCGGACGACACGCGAATGCCGTCCTTGTGCACGTCCACCTGCACGCCTGCGTCGCGCAGCGCGGCCAGGATGGCGTGCATGTCGTCGGCATTGGCGCCGACCAGGTCCAGCGACCCGCCGGTGATAGCGGCGGCGCAGGCATAGCTGCCCGCTTCGATCCGGTCGGGCATGACGCGATAGGTCGCGCCGTGCAGCCGGTCGCGGCCGTGGATGACCAATTTGTCGGTGCCGATCCCCTCTATATCCGCGCCCATCGCGACGAGCAGGTTGCACAGATCAACGATTTCGGGTTCGCGCGCGGCATTGTCCAGGATGCAGGTGCCCTTGGCGAGCACGGCGGCCATCAGCGCATTTTCGGTCGCCCCGACCGACACCACCGGGAAGGTGTAGATGCCGCCGGGCAGGCCGCCATCGGGCAGGCTGGCGCGGACATAGCCGGCCGCGATTTCGATGATCGCGCCGAACGCTTCGAGCGCCTTGAGATGCAGGTCGATCGGGCGGTTGCCGATGGCGCAGCCGCCGGGGAGCGATACGCGCGCTTCGCCCGCGCGGGCGAGCAGCGGGCCGAGCACCAGGATCGACGCGCGCATCTTGCGCACGATGTCATAGGGCGCTTCGGTCGAAGTGACGCGGCCGGCGCGCATCGTCATCACCCGACCGAAATCCTCCGGCCGCGCGCCTTCGATCATGGTCGATACGCCGAGCTGGTTGAGCAGATGACCGAAACTGTCGACATCGGCCAGACGCGGCAGGTTGCGCAGCGTCACCGGCTCGTCGGTCAACAGCGCACAGGGCAGCAGCGTCAGGGCGGCGTTCTTCGCGCCGGAGATGGGAAGGCGGCCATTGAGCGCGTTGCCGCCGCGGATGTGAATGCGGTCCATTGGGCAGGGTTAATAGCGCTTAATGCGCCCCGCGCAAGCTGGCTTGCGGGCGATTAAACCACGCGGATGGGCGAGCCTGCCGGGAAAATGCAACATTATTGCAAAGCCCGCACCAAGATTGATCGAGTTTAGTGCACGTCCTGAAAATGCAGCCAAAAGGCGAACAAGGCGTTTTGCCATCGTAACGACAATTGGAAAAAGGTGTTTTTGGTGGCAACAAGCTGCTTCGCGGAACGGCTGGCAAAACAAGTGCCCTTGTCCGACGCGGAAAAGAAAGCGTTGACCCGGCTGGAGGAAAATCCGCGCAAGGTGAAGCGCGGCGCGATGATCCAGCGGGTCAATGATGTCGTGACCGAATTGTTCGTGCTGCGCGAAGGCCGGGTGATGAGCTTCGTCATCCTGCCCGATGGCAGTCGCCAGATCCTGCGCGTCTATTTCCCCGGTGATTTCATCGGATCGGCCAGCACCATCTACAGCAAGGCACCCGAATCGCTGGTCGCCCTGTCCGACGCGATCGTCTGTCCGTTCGACAAGCAGGCGCTGCGCCGGTTGCTGGAGGAATATCCCCGCGTCGCGGCGCTGCTGTTCCTGCTGTCGAATGCCGAGCGGGTGGCGATGACCGACCGGCTGGCGGCGCTGGGCCGCACATCGGCCAAGGCGCGGGTCGCCGCCTTCCTGCTCGATATGTTCGACCGGCTGCGGGTGACCGACGACAGCATCGTCGACAGTTTCGACCTGAAGCTGACGCAGGAGGAGATTGGCGATTCGATCGGCCTGACGTCGGTGCACGTCAACCGGATGATCCGGCAGATGGAGCAGGAAGGGCTGATCAGCCGGGCGAGCGGGCGCATCATCCTCAACGACATGGCGCGGCTGGAAGAGATTGGGCACTATACCAATCGGCACAAGGATATGGATCTGGACTGGTTGCCGGTCGGCTGACGGTGATCTTCTAAGCGCAGCGTGTTCCCGCGTAGGCGGGAACCTAGTTCAGACGGCGGGACTGGGTTCCCGCCTGCGCGGGAACACTGATTACCTTCAACGCGATGCTGGTTACCTTAACGCGATGCTGGCGCTTTCCGGTCGGGTGGGAAGCATGTGGCGCAGCGCCGCCAGCAGGTGACGCCGGGCATGACCAGCGCGGGGACCAGGCCGCGTTCGGGATAGAGACCGGCCAGGATCGCGGGCGATATCCCCTCTGGCGCGGCGCGGCTGTGGCACATCAGGCAGTTGCGGACATATTTGGCGCGGGTCAGGCCCGAATGATCGACTTGCGCCAGAGCGCCGCCCGGCAAGATGAGCAGCGCCGCCGCCAGGGCCGCACGGCCTATCATGCCAGCAGTTCGACGTCCCAATAGAGCCAGTCATGCCAGCTTTCGTGCAGATAGCCCGGCGGGAAGGCGCGGCCATGTTCCTGCAGGTGCCAGCTGGTCGGGCGGATCGGCTGGACGTGCAGGCTCATGCCCGCTTCCTTGGGCGTGCGGCCGCCTTTGCGCAGGTTGCAGGGCGAACAGGCGGTGGCGACATTTTCCCAGGTCGTGCGCCCGCCCGCGCGGCGCGGAATGACATGGTCGAAGGTCAGGTCGCTGGTCTTGCCGCAATATTGGCAGGAGAATTTGTCGCGCAGGAACAGGTTGAACCGGGTGAAGGCGGGATGTTCGGACGGGCGCACATATTGTTTGAGCGCGATGACCGAGGGGATCTTCATGTCCAGGCTGGGACTATGCACCTGCCGCTCATAGCTGGCGATGATGTCCACCCGGTCCAGGAACACCGCCTTGATCGCGGTCTGCCAGGGCCACAGGCTGAGCGGATAATAGCTGAGCGGCGTATAATCCGCATTGAGAACGAGCGCCGGGCAGTTTTCCGGGTGCCGTATGAGGTCGGGATGGTACATGGAAACCTTCTTCCCCCTTGCCGCCGCCGCTGATCGTCCAGCAAGGTGACAAGAGCATGACAGCATTAACTAATATCCTCCGTCAAGAGCCTGTATGACTTCATCTGCCACACCACAGCATATGGTGACCCGCTTCGCCCCCAGCCCCACCGGGCGGTTGCATGTCGGCCATGGTTGGTCGGCGCTGATGGCCCATGACATGGCTCGCGCGGCCGGTGGCGCCTTCCGCCTGCGGATCGAGGATATCGACGGCACGCGGAGTCGGCCCGAACATGTCGCGGGGATATTGGACGATCTGGCGTGGCTGGGCGTGACTTGGGATGGCGAGGTCATGTTCCAGTCGGCGCGGCTGCACCATTATGACGCGGCGCTGGACCGGTTGCGGACCATGGGTTTGCTCTATCCCTGTTTCTGCACGCGGGCGGATATCCAGGCGAGCCTGACCGCGCCGCATGGGCCGGAGGGACCGGTCTATCCGGGGACGTGTCGGGGTTTGAGCGAGGATGAACGCGCACGCCGGATTGCATCGGGTGAAGCGCATGCCTGGCGGATCGACATGGGGCGGGCGGTGGCGCGGGTGGGGGAATTGGCCTGGTGGGCGCTCCCCTTCCCCTCCGGTGTAGGGTTGCGGGGGCTGCAAACCGCCCGCCCCCTTGCCCATGGCGATGTCGTGCTGGCGCGCAAGGATGCGCCGGCCAGCTATCATCTGTCCTGCACGCTGGACGATGCGGCGATGGGGGTGACCCATGTGCTGCGCGGCGACGACCTGCGCGGCGCGACCGATATTCATCGCCTGCTCCAGGCGCTGCTGGACCTGCCCAGCCTAGCCTATATCCATCATCCGCTGCTGGTGGGGCCGGACGGCAGGCGGCTGGCCAAGCGCGACGGGTCGATCGCGCTGGCCGATTTGCGGGCGCAGGGCGTGACGGCGGACGTGCTGGCGGCAGACCTGCGGGCGGCGCGCTTTCCGGTTGGAATCAGGCTGGCAAGCGCGTAGAGTTGCGGGCATGAACACCATCCTCGTCATCGCCCTGATCCTTGCCATGGCCGCGACGCTGTTCGCGTTGATCCGGGGTATCGTCGCCTTCCTGCAAACCACCAAGGAAGAGTTGAACCTGCCCGAAGGCGTGGTGCGCCCGTCCAGCGTCAAGCAGAACAAGATGATGCTGAACCGCGTGCTGTTTCAGGCAGCCGCGGTGATCATCGTCGCGATCCTGCTGCTGTCGAAGGGGCACGGCTGAGGCGGCGCGTCGGCGCATCGCATCGCATCGGAACCGTTCGGGCCGTTCAGCCAAGCGACTTTCCTGCTTCAATGTCGACGCCTCTGCGCTGAATCCTTTCAACAAGTGCAGGGCGAACGGACATTAAGGGCAATCCTGTTCAACGCCTGTCGCTTCGCGAGTAACCAACCCCATGGTCAAGCTGAACAAAATCTACACCCGCACCGGGGATGACGGGACGACGGGCCTGGTCGATGGATCGCGCCTGCCCAAATATGCGCCGCGCATGCAGGCGGTGGGCGATGTGGATGAAGCGAACAGCGCGATCGGCGTCGCCATCATCGCGATGGGGGATCGTCCCGAAACCGCCTGGCTGACGATGATCCAGAACGACCTGTTCGACCTGGGCGCCGATCTGGCGACGCCGATTCCCGACGGTCCGGACGAACCCTGGGCATTGCGCATAGTGCCAAGCCAGGTCACGCGGCTGGAGCAACAGATCGATGCAATGAATGCCGATCTCGCCCCGCTCGACAGTTTCGTCCTGCCCGGTGGATCGGCCGCGGCCGCCGCCGTCCATCTGGCCCGCGCCATCACGCGCCGGGCCGAGCGCAGCGCCATGGCGGCCGCGGCGGACGTGTCGCTCAATCCCGCGGCGCTGGCCTATCTCAACCGCCTGTCCGACCTGCTGTTCGTGCTCGCGCGCCGGTTGAACGACAATGGCGCGGGCGACGTCAAATGGGTGCCGGGCGCGTCGCGTTAACGCAGCCGCCGATCGGTTGAGCGCAGCCCGACTCTCGTCCGGCACGGTCCATCCCATGCCGACCGATTAACCCTGTTTCTTCAGACGGCATTTAGACGCGTGGCCGAACGATGCGATCCAATCGCAATAGTCGGGGATCGCCATGCAATTCTACCTTGCCACCTCTTTCATCTTTCCACGGTCCCTGCGCCTGCGCCTCTTCACCCTCTGCTTCGTCGCGACCCATTTGCCGCTACTGGCCTATCTGGGATGGGGGCTGGCGAGCGGCCGCATCCAGTTGACCGAGTTCATCCTGCTGACGACGGCTACGGTGATCGGCACCGGCGTGGCCCTGCTGGGCATTGGCGCGTTGCTCAATCCCATTCACGCGCTGGCCGAAACACTGCATCGCGAGGAGGGGCAAACGCCCAGCCTGCCCGATGTCGGCGATGTCATCCACACCCTTTATGCCGGGGTGCAGCGCGTCGCGAGCGCCACGCGCGAGCGGCTGGACGACCTGCACCAGGCCGCGCATGAAGATCCGCTGACCGGTATCGCCAACCGGCGCGGCTTCCTGGCGCATATGGACGGATTGCCGGACGACCGGCGCAAAGGGTGCGTCGCGATCATTGACATCGATTATTTCAAGCGGGTCAACGACCTGCTGGGCCATGAGGAAGGCGATCGGGTGCTGGCGTCCTTCGCCACACGCTTGTCCGCGCTGGTGCGCCGTGTCGATATGGTCGCCCGCTGGGGCGGGGAGGAGTTCGCGATCTTCTTCCAGGATTGTATCGAGGATGAAGCGAGTTGGTCGCTGGCGCGGATCGCCAGCCGCATGCGCAGCGAACCCATCGGCCATGTGCATGACCGGCCGATCAGCTTTTCCGCCGGGGTGTGCCGCTGGGCCGGCAAGGATCTGGAAGCCGTACTGCGGCGGGCGGACGAAGCCCTGTACGACGCCAAGCAGTCGGGCCGCGACCGCGTCTGCCGCGCCGCGCCGATCCTGCAGGAGGTATGACCTAAAGGACACGGCCCGGAACCGCCCGCCGCTTTATGCGCTTTTCTCTTTTGCAGAAAATGGCGCGAAGGGGCAAGCATGGCCAGAAGCTGGACGGAAGCCCGTCAGGATGACTTGGAGGAGCGCTATCGCGCGGTGCGAGCGCTGACCCAGGCGCTCAGCGCACCCCTGTCCGACGCCGACGCCACCGTCCAGTCGATGCCTGATGCCTCCCCGGCGAAATGGCATTTGGCGCATGTCACCTGGTTCCTGGAAACCTTCATCCTGCGCGACCATGTGGCAGGATATCAGCCGTTCGATCCGCGCTTCGCCTTCCTGTTCAACAGCTATTATGAAGCGGAGGGCGTTCGGCACCCGCGGGCGATGCGCGGGATGCTGACCCGCCCGACGCTTAGCGAGATTTGCGCCTATCGCGCCCATGTCGATGCCGCGCTGATCGGCGCGCTGGGTATGTTGCCGCAGGCGGCTCGCGCGCTGGTGACGCTGGGCTTGCATCATGAGCAGCAGCATCAGGAATTGCTGCTGACCGATCTGCTCCATCTGTTTTCGCTCAATCCGTTGGAGCCTGCGCTGTTCAGTGCGCCTAGCGCCGCGCCGGTCGACCTCCCCGGCCCGCTCCATTGGATCGAAGGACGCCAAGGTCTGGTCGAAATCGGCGACGATGGCCGCAGCGGCTTCACTTTCGATTGCGAAGGGCCGCGCCACAAGACGGTGTTGCATCCCCATGCCCTGGCGCATCGACCCATTACCAATGGCGAATGGATCGCCTTCATTGAGGATGGCGGTTATCGCACGGCGGCACATTGGCTGTCGGACGGTTGGGCGTGGGTGCAGAGTGAACGGATAGACGCGCCGCTCTATTGGAAGCAGAGCGAACAGGGCTGGACCCGCTTTGGCCTGGACGGGCGGCAACCGGTCAATCCCGCAGCGCCGGTGACGCATGTCAGCCTGTACGAGGCCGATGCCTATGCCAGTTGGGCGGACGCGCGCCTGCCGACCGAGGCGGAGTGGGAAAGCGCGGCGCAGAATGTCGCGGCGGTCAGCGGCAACCTGCTCGACGGACCTGCCTGCCCCCGGACGCGTCCGGCCGACGATGGCGCCGGGCTGACGCAGATGTTCGGCGACGTGTGGGAATGGACCGGCAGCGCCTATCGCCCCCATCCCGGCTTTCGCGCCGCGCCCGGTGCCGTGGGCGAATATAATGGCAAGTTCATGTCCGGCCAGTTCGTGCTGAAGGGCGGCAGTTGTGCGACCCCGCGCGGCCATGCGCGGGCGAGTTATCGGAATTTCTTCTATCCCCATCAACGCTGGCAGTTCACCGGGCTGCGGCTGGCCAAGGACTTGTAAGCGCGATGTTGCTGACCGAAAATCCCCCTGCCCCGGCGCGCATGATGGACCCGGCTTTTCTGAACGATATACTGTCCGGCCTGTCCCGCAGCCCCAAGGCGACGCCGCCGATATGGTTCTACGACCGGCGCGGGTCGGAATTGTTCGAAGAGATTACCGACCTGCCGGAATATTACCCCACGCGCACGGAAACGGCGCTGCTCGCCGCCCATGGCGCGGATTTCGCCGCTGCTGTGGGCGAAGGGCGGGCAGTAGTGGAATTTGGCGCAGGCAGTTCGCGCAAGACGCCGCATCTGCTGCGCGCGATCGCGCCCGCCGCCTATGTGCCGATCGACATCAGCGGCGACTTTCTGCACGCCAGCAGCGCGGCGCTGGCGGCGGCTTTTCCTGGCCTGCCGGTGCTGCCGGTCGTGGGCGACTTCAACCGGCCGCTGGCGTTGCCCGGCGCGATCGAGGGACTGCCGCGACTGGGCTTCTTCCCCGGCTCGACCATCGGCAATATGGAGCCGGACGCGGCGGTCGACCTGTTGCGGGCCATGCGCCGCCTGCTGGGCGACGACGCCAAGCTGCTGATCGGCATGGACCGGATCAAGGACCGCGACCGGTTGGTCGCCGCCTATGACGATGCGCAGGGTGTGACGGCGGCGTTCAACCTCAATCTGATCGAGCGGATCAACCGCGAACTGGACGGGGATATGCCGATCGCCGATTTCGCCCATTGCGCGATCTGGAACGATGAAAAAGCGCGGATCGAAATGCATCTGGAGGCGCAAAAGTCGCTCCATTTCCATGTCGCGGGTCACGCCTTCCAGATGGATGCGGGCGAGACGATCCACACCGAAAGCAGCCACAAATATGGCGTGCGCGACGGGCGTCTGTTGTTGCGTGCAGGCGGATGGTCGCCGGTTGCGGAATGGACCGACGATGAGGGGCTGTTCGGGCTGGTGCTGGCGGAGGCGGGTTGAGGTGGTCAGACGGCAATCGCTAGTGAATTTTGCGGCCTGTGATGAACATTCGCCATGCGGTTTCTTTATCCAACCGCTTTTCCGTTTGGCGTTTTATCAGTCCGCGAAAGCCCATCCATATTATGGGCGCGGCAATAATCCCGCACATTGTTAGATCGATCCACATTGGCAGGGAAAGAAATCGGATCGAGAAACCAACAGCAAATAATGTGAGGGCTATCCCATATATCAGCGCTGATTGCGCCAGCTTCTTTTTCCGCACGGCATCGCCTTTCCACTGCCGCTATAAAACTACCGAGTTAACGACTGCTTGCTCCTATTGCTGAGCCAGCAAAAGCTCCTGCAAATCCGTCAGACTAGGCAGCACCTGCGCGCAGGCGAGCGTCAGGTCTTCCGTCGGCGGCAGGAGATCGGGGATCATCACCGTCGCCATGCCTGCCGCTACGGCCGCGCGGACGCCAGGGTGGCTGTCTTCCACGGCAACGCAATCGGCCGGATCGACACCCAGCAGGCGGGCGGCGAGCAGATAGGGTTCGGGGTGCGGCTTGGGCCGGTCCACATCGCTGCGCGTCACGACGACATCGAAATAATGGAGCAGGCCCGCTTTCTCCAGCCGCGCCTGCGCATAGGGCGCGGCGGTGGAGGTGGCGAGCGCCAGGGGAATGCCCGCCTGCGTCAGATGATCCAGGATCAGCTGCGCGCCGGGGCGGAGCGGGATGCCTGCGTCCACCGCCGCCTCGAACAGCGCATCGCTGTCGGCGTAGAAGCGGGCGAGCGGGAAGTTGGGCCCCATATGCGCGGCCAGCATCCGCTCATTTTCGTCGCGGTGGATGCCGACCATCGACAGCAGCAGATCGTCCGAGAGCGGCCAGCCAATCGCGCGCCCGGTTTGCGCAAAGGCGCGGCGATGCGCCGCTTCGGTGTCGATCAGCGTGCCGTCCATGTCGAAGATGACCGCGCGGATCGGGTCCGGGAGATTAGTGGCGGGCGTGGTTGACGCGGATTGGCGTAACGCTTGGGTCATGGTGCCAATATGGCGGTGTTGCGTTCCGATTCCATTGCAAAATGCGGCGTTGTGGTTGTGTGGGATGGGAGCCGCGGGTTACCCGTTGCTATCAAGCACTATGTGTTCCCGCGTAGGTGGGAACCGGGTTCGGCGGCGGGACTGGGTTCCCACCTGCGCGGGAACACGTCGGTAAAACTATTCCGCCACCTGCGCGGACCATGTCCTGATCCAGTGCCATGCGCCGCGACATTCGCCCATGCTGGTGGCTTCGATCAGGCGGAAACGTGCGCCGTCCCAGACATAGGCTTCGCTGCCGCCGCAATCGCCGATGCCGCGCCCCTTGGCGAAGCTGTCGAGCCGCAAATCCTTGGCGGTCCAGCCGACATTGACCAGCATCGGCCGGGATTCTTCCTCGCTCCAGCCGGGCTTGAGGTCGAAGCTGGCTAGGCGGAAGGCGCGGCGGCCGGGTTCGCCGGTGGCGATCACCGGGACCGAGGTGAAATTATAGGCGCCGCTGCCGCAGGGAACCAGGATCAGCGTTTCGGTCCGCGACAGGCGATAGAGTTGCGGCGGCTCCGCCCCCTTCATCTCGTCGGTACAGCGGGTGAATTTGCCGAGCGCGGTGAGTTCCTCCCGCCACAATGCGGCCGGTGCGGTCGTGGCGGGCAACGGCGCGCGTTTGATGACCGGGGCGGACTGTGCGGGGCGGACCGCGATCGGCCCGAGCGGGCCGGTGGCGACCAGCGCGGTGCTGGTCCCCGCCCGCCCCTGCCGCGCGTCCATATAGCGCAGGGCGGCACCCGATCCGGCGAGCGAAGGCTTGCCCAGCGACCGGTTGCCCAGCCGCAGTTCGAGCACGCTGCCGCGCGCCATGGCGATGGCGAGCGCGGCGGCCTGCGGCCCGCGGATGGTCGCGTCGCCGTCGCGGCTCATGGCGCTGGCGATCCGGCGGCCATCGACATGGACGCTGATTTCGCCGCCGCCCTTGGCGTCGCGGCTGACCCACACTTCGGCGGCGGCGTCGGGTCCGGCGTCGCGCACCACGCCCACCATGACCGGGCTGTCGGACCATTCGCCGCCATCGGGCAGCAGCGACACGGTTTCGCATCGGTTGCGATTGTCGCAGCCGATCGTCCAGTCCTTATAGGTTTCCAATGTGCCGGGCTTGGGCGCTGTCGCCTTTGCCTGCGGTGCCGACGCAGGCGCCTGCGCAGCGCCGACGCCCGACCAGCCCAGGACCGCTATCGCGGCCACGAAAAAATGCTTTGCCCCCATGGGTTAACCATAACCGATTTGCAGGCGGGATGGTAGAGGCCAACGTTACGTATCCGTGCCTATTCCAGTTTTGCTGAAATGCGCCGTGCTTCCGCACAAGAGCGCGTCAGTTCAAAGGGCAGGACTGGGTTCCCGCCTGCGCGGGAACACATGCGCCGTGGTGTTAAAGGCTGAGCATCAGTCCGGCCAATGCCGCGCTCATCAGGTTGGCGAGGCTGCCTGCGACCAGCGCCTTCAGCCCCAGCTTGGCGATCATCGGTCGCTGGTTGGGGGCGAGGTTGCCGGTTACCGCCATCTGGATCGCGATCGAGCTGAAATTGGCGAAACCGCACAGCGCGAAGGTGATGATGGCGATGGTCGCGGGCGACAGCGCGCCCTGCACCTGGCCAAGGTTGATATAGGCGACAAATTCGTTGAGCACGACCTTCGTCCCGAACAGGCCGCCTGCCACCTGCGCTTCGGCCCAAGGGATATTGAGCAGATACATGACCGGCTGGAACACATAGCCCAGCAGCATCTGGAAGCTGAGCGTTGGGTAGCCGAACCAGGCGCCGATGCCGCCCAATATGCCATTGGCGAGCGCCACCAGCGCGACGAAGGCCAGCACCATCGCGCCCACGGCGACAGCGAGTTTGACACCTGTCTGCGCCCCCTGCGCGGCGGCCATGATGAGGTTGGCGGGCTTTTCCTCGTCATGGCTGGCCTGTGGCATCGGTTCGCCCGGCGTCCCTTCGGGCAGCAGCGCGGCGGGACCGGCACCGCTGATGCGGGTTTCGGGGAGCGGCACGTCGGGATGATCGCCCAATGGCAATTCGCCCTGCACCGGCACGCGCGGATCGGGCATCATGATCTTCGCCATCAGCAAGCCGCCGGGGGCCGCCATGAAGCTGGCCGCGAGCAGATAGTCGATCTTGATCCCCATCGAGGCATAGGCGGCCAATATGGTGCCCGCCACGCCCGCCATGCCGCTGGTCATCACCGCGAACAGCTGCGGCGGGGTGAGACCCGCGAGATAAGGACGGATGACGAGCGGGCTTTCGCTTTGCCCGACGAAGATGTTGGCCGCCGCGCACAGGCTTTCCACCTTTGACACGCCGGTGACTTTTTCGATCGCGCCGCCGACCCAGCGGACGATGAACTGCATGATCCCCAGATAATAGAGGATCGACACCAGGCTGGCGAAGAAGATGATCACGGGTAGCGCCGCGATCGCGAAGCTGGCCCCGCCGATTTCGGGCTTAGCAAGCGGGCCGAAGATGAAGTCCGTCCCCGCCTGCGCATAGCCCAGAAGGTTGGCGACCCCGCGCGACATGCCCGCGATGACGCCGCGCCCTGCAGGCACGTACAGCACCAGCAGCGCGATGCCCGCCTGCAACAGGAAGGCCGCCCCCACGACGCGCGGGCGGATGGCGCGGCGATCCGACGAGAGGGCGAAGGCGATGACGAGGATCAGGAGAATGCCGGCAAGGCCGATAAGAAGATGCATGAAGCGCTTTCGCGTGAAGGACCAACCGGGCGACTATATGGGCCGCGACGCGGGGAAGCCAGCGCGTTTGACGGTTACAAAGCCGCTACATCGGGCAATCGTCCGGAGACATGGGCGGATTAAGGACGATCCATGGGCTTTTGCACGATGATGGGGACTGGGGCGGCGCGGATGACTTTGCAGCCAATGCATTCCGCCGATATGCTGCCGTCGATGGACGGTTCACGCATATTGGTGGTCGACGACGATGCGGATATCCGCACGCTTCTGTCGGATTTTCTTGAGGATCACGGCTTTGCCGTGGCGGCGGTGGCGGATGGCGCGGCCATGGACCAGATGCTGTCCACGCAGGATTTCGACATCGCCGTGCTGGACGTGATGATGCCGGGCGAGGACGGGCTGTCGATCCTGCGGCGCTTGTCGGCGCGCGGCGGGCTGCCGGTGATCATGCTGTCGGCGATCGGCAGCGATATCGACCGGATCGTGGGGCTGGAAATGGGGGCGGAGGATTATCTGCCCAAGCCATGCAACCCGCGCGAACTGCTCGCCCGCATCCGCACCGTCTTGCGCCGCCACCGGCGACAGGCGGCCGAAGCGCCCGAGGCCGCAGGCAAGCAATTGCGCTTTGCAGGCTGGACGGCGGACATGGCCGCACGCCTGCTGACCGATCCCGACAATGTCGTCGTCACCCTGACCGACGGCGAGTTCCGGCTGTTGCGTGCCTTTGTCGAACATCCGCGCCGGGTGTTGAGCCGCGACCAGTTGCTCGACTGGTCGGCGGGCAGCGAAAGCGAAAGCTACGACCGGGCGATCGACGTGCAGGTCAGCCGGTTGCGCCGCAAGCTGGACCGCAGCGCCCGCCATGGCGCAGACGAACTGGTCCGCACCATCCGCAACGAAGGCTATATGTTCACCGCCGAAGTCCGGCAGGCGTGAATCCGTCGATCCTGACCCGGATCGTCGCGCTGATCGCGGCGACGCTGTTGCTGGCGCTGGGTGCGATGATGCTGGTCGCCTTTCGCGGCCCCCCGCCCCATGCCCGCCCGATGATATTGGGCGAGGCCGCCGCGCTGTTGCAGGGGGCCAGCCCGCCGGCGGGCAGTTGGACGGTGGTGCGATATTGGTCGGACCCGCCCCCCGCGATCGAGCCGGGTCAGGTGGAAGACCCCCGGATGGCTGCGCAGATCGCGATGTTGCTGGGCGCGCGCCCGGCGGACATCCGGCTGCTGCGCGACCAGACGCCGATGCCGATCCCCGAATCCGACGGGAAGCTGTGGCCCCCGCCCGGGTCCGGCCGGATGATGCTGCACGGCGCGTTCCTGCTGGCGCGGCACATGGATGGGGGCTGGCAAATGGTGCAGGCGCGCCAGGGGCCGAATGCGCGCTGGTACGCCATCACCCTGACGCTGATGGCGGGCATCTTCATCCTGCTGTTGCTGCCTGCTTACTGGGTCGCGCGACGCATCACCCAGCCGATCCGGTTGCTGGCGGACGGCGTGGCGACCGAGCGGCCCGAACGCGCCGATCCGCTGCCGCTGACCGGGCCGCCCGAAGTGCGCGCGGTGGGCGCGGCCTATAATCTGATGCGCAGCCGGATCGCCGACTATCTGAACGAGCGCACGGCGATGCTGGTGGCGATCGCGCATGATCTGCGCACGCCGATGACCCGACTGACGTTCCGGCTGGAAGCGCTGCCCGACGGGCCGCGCGCCAAGGCGCAGGCCGATGTGCAGGAAATGCGGGCGATGGTGACCGACCTGCTGGATTTCATGCGTGGGCAGGGCGAACTGGCCGCGCGGGTGCGGATCGACCTGTCGGCCATCGTCGAGACGCTGGCCGACGACCTGGCCGATATGGGACAGGATGTGGCGGTGACGCGCAGCGTCCGCGCGGTGGTGCGCGGCGACGCCGTGGCGTTGCGGCGCTGCATCGCCAATTTGGTGGAAAATGCGGTGCGCTATGGCGGATCGGCGCGGGTGGCGCTGTCGGTCGCGGGCGGCCGGGTGATCGTGGCCGTGGAGGATGACGGGCCGGGCGTCCCGGACGAGGCGATCGAACGCTTGTGCGAACCCTTTTACCGCGGCGAGGCGTCACGCAACCGGGAGACGGGCGGCGTCGGCCTGGGCCTCTCGATCGCCCGCTCCATTGCGGACGCGCATGACGGGCGGCTGCAGTTCGTCAATCGCATCGGCGGGGGATTGCGCGCCAGCCTGACCCTGCCGCTGGAGCGCTGACGCTCTATTCGTCGGCGAAGGCGAGCGAGAACCAGGAGGCCATGGCGTCCACCGCCAGCGGCGCCAGGCGCATGGCGCAGCGGCGGCGGCTGTTGGGCGAACTGCGATGTTCCATCACCAGCCCACGCCGTTCCAATATGCCGACCTGGCCGACGACATTGCTGAGCGACAGCCGCAACGTCTCGCTCATCTGCTCCAGCGTCAGCGCGCCGCCGTCCAGTTCCGCCTGATAGAGCAGCAGCAATATGTCCCACGCCGGATCGGCGAACAGATCATGGCCGAACAGGGTCGATCGCATCCGCCGCGCGTCGATATAGCGGGCCAGCGCCGGGCGATGATCGCCGCCCTCCCCGTCCAGGATCGCGGGTTCTTCCTGCCGGGCATGGAAATTGGTGAGGCAGCGTTGCAGCGCGACGACGAGATCGACCGCCTCCTGGCTCGGCAGGTGGCGATCAGGCGGAATATGCACGGTCATGAAGCGCCTTCCGGTCCAGTTCGATGCCGATGACGGTGAAGAGCAGCAGCGGGATCACCCAGACGGTGCTGAGGCCTTCATAGACCCGTTCCGAAAAGCCGTGCAGCAGCAGCGTCACCACATGAGTCAGCACGGTCATCAACTGGCTGGCCGCCGCCCAGATTGGCCAGTAGCTGCGGCTGCGCAGCATCAACCAGAGCAGGCCGACGAACAGCAGCGTGTCCACGATCGTCAGCCAGAATTGGGTACCGTGCCACGATCCCGCTAGCTGCGCGGGCATGGTCAGCAAGACACTGAGTAGAAAGACCAGCGCGAACCATCGCCCGTCCCGGCCGCCGAACAGGGCGGCAAAGGCGCAGGCGAACAGGGTCAACAGCCAGAAGAAAGCCGCCAGCATCCGCATTTCCTATTGAGAGGGAGGGCAATGTCCATGCGGATGCCGACGACCGCCTGGTCAGGCGACCAGGGTCAGGTGGCGCGGCGCGTCGTCCTGTGCCGGGGCGTCCATGCCCAGCGGACAACCAACAGCCGTCACCTCCAACTGACTCTGTTCCAGGCAGCGCGTCAGCAGGGCGGTCGCGCGGATCATGTCGCTGCGGCCCTCGATGATCTTGCTGGCGCTTTCGTGGATACGCTGAAGGATACGCTGGCTTTCGCTGGCGGTCAGGCCCGACCCCTGCGCGGCGGACAGGAAGGCGCTGGTAAGGTGCGCGGTGTCGACCAGCGCGGTGTCCAGCGCGGCGAAGGCCTGGCGGGTCTGGTCGGCAACGGCCTGGGTCTTGGCGGTATCGAGGTTGAGCACAAGTCTTCTCCTTCGCACGACGCCATAAGGCGGTGCGTTGTCAGCATGGTCTGTCTGGATGGATCAACCCAGCGCCTTGAAGGCTCCGGCAATGAGCAGCAGCAAAGTGACAAGGCCGACACCGGTGAGAACCGCAGCGCGGATCATCGCCAATATACGCCCATCTTTGCTCAGTTCGTTGGTCGATCCCCCGAGCGGCGGGCCGAAGGCGAGGATGCGTTTCAGAAGCGTGTTGCGCTGCGTCCGTTCATCCGGCCTGTCCGGCTGAGCAAGGGATGACGCAGGAACCGGATCGGAGGCAAGAGGCTCCGATTGATGTATCAAGGGCTGATATGTGCCAGTTTGGGGCTGTGGTTGCTCGACCGAAACGAACAGGCGCGCGGCTTCCTTGCGCGAAGGCACGCCGAACTTGCGCAGGCTGGTGCGTACGCGCTGATCCACCGTATGCTCCGAAATGTGGAGCTGGCGCGCGATTTCCTTGGAATTATAGCCCTGGGACACCAGCCGCAGGCACTGCTTTTCCCCCTCGCTCAAGGCTGGAAGGGTTTGCACCACTTCTTCATTCCTCCTGCGTGACCCATCGCCCCGTTCAACGAACGACCGGCGCGTGAGGCTCAGCGACCCGCGGCCTTATTCGTCATGCAAGGTTGCGATTCGGTTTCACCGATCCCTAAAGTGACACGACAGGACGCCGCGACGCAATGACGATGGGCGGCGGACCTAGTCCCGCCGCCCATCGGATGTTGCTGATCATGATGCAACCCGCCGCGCTGACTGGGCGCGGCGGATATGGTTCAGCGGAAAATGTCGCCCACGTCGGCCGCCGTCTGCTTGGGATCGGGACCGAAGCGGTTTTCGCCGCGCGTCCCTTCCAGACACATGAACACCAGCACGATGATGCCGCCGACATAGGGAATGAAGTTCAGCAATACGAACCAGCCGCTCTTGTCCTGATCGTGGAAGCGCCGGACCTGCACCGCGAGGGAGGGGACGATAAGGACCAGTACGAGGAGGCCGAGCAGGATCATGTACAGGGACGCGCCGCCGGAGGGCTGACCATCCCCAAAACCGTGCAACGCCACACCCACGATGCCGATCGCGGCGGCGACCAGCATATAGGCAAGGAAGAACATCCAATATTCCTTGCGCCGCGAGCGGCCCGAGAAATCGGCGTAGCGCCTGAGCGGCAGGAGCATATAGTCCATCTGCATTTCCCCTGTTGTGAGAAACAGCAGGATAGGGGCGCCGTTGGTGCCTGTCTCGCCAAAAGAAGGCCTACGCGATCAGGCGTCCGGCGTCTTCGCCTGCTTGGCCTTGTGCGCGGCGAGCAGCGCGTCGATTTCCACGATGCGCAGGCGCTGGGGCGTGTCCCTGGCCAGTCCCTTCAATCGGCATTCGGCCCATAGGGCGCGGCGCTCCGATGTCAGCGCCTTGAGATAGAGGTCGGCCATGCTGGCGGCTCCTTTTGAACAAGAAAAGGGCGGGAGCGTCGTGACGCCCCTGCCCCTCCACCAGCCTTCGGCTGGTCCCCCTCCCCAAGCAAGCCCGGGGAGGCATATATTAGGCCGCCTTGGAACGGCTCATGCGCTTGCGCTCGTTCGGGTCCAGGAACCGCTTGCGCAGGCGAATGGTCTTGGGCGTTACTTCGACCAGTTCATCGTCATCGATATAGGCGATCGCCTGTTCCAGCGTCAGCTTCCATGGCGGGGTCAGGCGAACGGCGTCGTCCTTGCCCGATGCGCGGAAGTTGGTCAGCGCCTTGGACTTCATCGGGTTGACTTCCAGATCGTCGGGCTTGGCATTCTGGCCGATGATCATGCCTTCATAGAGCGCTTCGCCCACGCCGACCATCAGGATGCCGCGTTCTTCCAGCGGACCCAGCGCATAGGCATTGGCTTCGCCCGCGCCGTTGGAGATCAGCACGCCGTTCTTGCGGCCTTCGATATTGCCCTTGTGCGGGCCATATTTCTCGAACAGGCGGTTCATGATGCCGGTGCCGCGCGTGTCGGACAGGAATTCGCCATGATAGCCGATCAGGCCGCGCGATGGCGCGGAGAAGGTGATGCGGGTCTTGCCGCCGCCCGAAGGACGCATGTCGGTCATCTCGGCCTTGCGGATGTTCATCTTCTCGACAACCGTGCCGGAAAATTCGTCGTCCACGTCGATCATGACGGTTTCATACGGTTCGGTCTTGCCGCCATTCTCGTCGGTGCCGAACAGCACGCGCGGGCGGCTGATCGACAGTTCGAAGCCTTCGCGGCGCATGGTTTCGATCAAAACGCCCAGCTGCAATTCGCCACGACCTGCGACTTCGAAGCTGTCCTTGTCGGCGCTCTCGGTCACCTTGACGGCGACGTTGGATTCGGCTTCGCGGGCCAGACGATCGCGGATCATGCGGCTCGTCACCTTGGTGCCTTCGCGGCCTGCCATCGGCGAATCGTTCACCGCAAAGCGCATCGACAGGGTCGGCGGATCGATCGGCTGCGCCTGGATCGGTTCGGTCACCGACGTGTCGCAGATGGTGTTCGCCACGGTCGCGACGGCCAGACCGGCGAGCGAGATGATGTCGCCCGCCTTGGCTTCATCGACGGGCACGCGGTCGAGGCCATGGAACGCCATGATCTTGGACGCACGGCCGGTTTCGATGACCTTGCCGTCCATATCGAGCGCGTGGATCGCCTGATTGACCTTCACCGAACCGCTGGTCACGCGTCCGGTCAGGATGCGGCCCAGGAAATTGTCGCGATCGAGCAGCGTCACCAGGAAGGTGAAGGGCACGCCTTCGACTTCCACGGCGGGCGCGGGGACATGATCGACGATCTTCTGGAACAGCGGGGTCAGCGTGCCCGAGCGCAGCGATGCATCTTCGTTGGCATAGCCGTTGCGGCCCGACGCGTAGAGTACCGGGAAGTCGAGCTGTTCGTCGGTCGCATCGAGCGACACGAACAGGTCGAACACTTCGTCCAGCACTTCCTGGATGCGTTCGTCGGGACGGTCGACCTTGTTGACGACGACGATGGGCTTCAAGCCCAGCGCCAGCGCCTTGCCGGTCACGAACTTCGTCTGCGGCATCGCGCCTTCCGACAAATCGACCAGCAGGACGACGCCGTCGACCATCGAGAGGATGCGTTCGACTTCACCGCCAAAGTCGGCGTGGCCCGGCGTATCGACGATGTTGATGCGGACAGGTTCGCCGCCTTCGGGCGTCCATTCGACCGACGTCGGCTTCGCCAGGATGGTGATGCCGCGCTCCTTTTCCAGATCGTTGCTGTCCATGGCGCGTTCTTCGACGCGCTGGTTGTCGCGGAAGGTGCCGGACTGGCGGAAAAGCTGGTCGACAAGGGTCGTTTTGCCGTGATCGACGTGCGCGATGATGGCGATATTACGCAGGGACATAGTTTGCCTTCGGGATATGGGTTCCCCTGACAGACGCTAAGGCCGCGCAGAGGCTTCGGGCGCGCCCCTACAGGAAATGACGCGATGCGGCAAGGGCGGGCGGAACATGGCGACAGGATGATGCGGTCTGGGCGAAGATCATAGAGGAGGCTTTGGGGCGGTGTCGGCCCGGCACCCTGCTTTACATCAGTGCAATTCGATCTTGCCCCCCGCCCCGACCTTTCTATGGTGCCGCGCGTCGCCCATATCATAGCCTGCATTGCCAAGGAGCCTTCATGCGGTCTGCCGCCACTTTGACCCTCGCGTCCCTCATCGCCCTCGCCACCCCCGCCTTGGCGCAGAAGGACGCGCCCGACGCCGCCAAGCAGCATGCCGACAAAGTCGCCGAAGAGGTCGCGGCCAACTGGGCCGGCGCCCCGGTCGAGGAAGTCACGCAAAGCAGCAAGGGCACGGCGCGCGTGGATGGCAAGGCGATCGCCTACACCCAGACCGCGGGCACGCTGACCATCCGCGACGCGCAGGGCAAGCCGGTCGCCAGCATGTTCTACACCGCCTATACCGCCGCGGGTAAGAACCGTCCCGTCACCTTCTTCTATAATGGCGGCCCCGGTTCCTCGTCGCTGTGGCTGCGGATGGGCAGTTTCGCGCCAGAGCATGTGCGCACCAACAATCCCGAAGCGGTGAAGCCCGCTCCGTTCGACGTCGGCCCCAATAATGACAGCCTGATCGGCAGTACCGACATGGTCTATCTGGACGCGATCGGCACCGGCTATTCGCGTATCCTGGGTGATGCCAAGCCGTCCGACTTTTATGGCGTGGACCAGGATGTCGATGCCTTCGCCAAGGCGATCATCCGTTACACCACGAAAAATGCGCGCTGGGCGTCGCCCAAATATATTTTCGGCGAAAGCTATGGCACGACCCGGTCGGGCGCGCTTGCCTATCAGTTGGAGGATCGCGGGCTGGCGCTGAACGGCGTGGTGCTGTTGTCCTCGATCATGAATTATGGCGTGCGCCAGTCGGGCTTCGACACCATCCATATCGGCTATATCCCAAGCTACGCCGCGACCGCCTGGTATCATAATCGCGTGCCCGGCGGCCGCCCCGCCAGCCTGGAGCAGTTTATCGAGGAATCGCGCGTCTTCGCCAATGGTCCTTATGCTACCGCCTTGCTCAAGGGGCAGGACATCACGGCGGAGGAAACCGACGCGATCGCCCAGCAGATGAGCCGCTTCACCGGTCTGTCGGTCGATTATCTCAAGCGCGCGAACCTGCGCGTTAGCCTGAGCCGCTTTCGCAAGGAATTGCTGCGCGACGGGCATGAGACAGTCGGCCGCTTCGACAGCCGCTACAAAGGGATCGACGCCGATGCGGCGGGCGAGGAGCCGGAATATGATGCGTCCAGCACCGGCATCACCGGTCTTTATGTCGGCAGCTTCCTGGATCAGCTGACCCGTCAGATCGGCTATAAGACCGACCTGTCCTATCGCCTGAGCGCGCGGGAGGGCGGCGAGTTCAAATGGTACTGGAGCCACACGCCCCCCGAAGGCGGCAAGCAGAATGTCGCGGACGTGACCGCGGACCTGAGCGCCGCGATGCGCACCAACCCGCATCTGCGGGTTCTGTCGCTTAATGGCTGGTACGATATGGCGACGCCCTTTTTTTCGACCGAGCGCGATTTGAAGCATATGATGCTGGAGCCGAACCTGCGGCAGAATCTGCAGTTCAAATATTATCCGGCGGGGCACATGGTCTATCTGAACCCCGAGGCGCTGCATCAGATGCGGTTGGATATGGAGCGTTATTATGCGGAAGGGGCGCGGTGATGAAGGGCGGTAGTCGTCCGTCCTTTACCTGAATGCGCGTCACCCCGGCCTTGAGCCGGGGTCCCGCTACTGAAGCAGACGTTGGCAAGGAAGAAGCGGGATCCCGGGTCAAGCCCGGGATGACGTTGCTCTTGATGCGATCTGATGGGCGTTTAACGACGGGGCGCTTTCCGGCTTCTAATAACGCAGCTTCGGATACCAGTCCGCCGGTCGCCCGTCCGGCGTGAGGTCCAGGATCGACCAGAGCGACGCGATGTCCGGCGCGTCGCGGGGGTCTTGTCCCGGATCGGCCATCTCGCCGGTCATTTCGCTTTTCCAGAACAGGCGAACCTGGTCGCCATCCTTTCGAAACACCACCAGCGCGGGATATTCGCCGTCCGGGGTCAGCAGGCCCAGGTCGTTGGCATAATCGTCGCCGATCGTCTGGACGAAGTCGGTGTCGCGCCAGCCGCGTTCCTGCGCGAAGGCGAATTGCCGCTCGACCGGGCTACGGCCCATGATCTTATAGGCGACGCGTTGCTTGATGTCGGCGGCATTGCCGTCCACCGATCCGATCCAGTTGGTGCACATCGGGCAAGGCCGCTCGCGTTCCGGGCCGTACATCCAGAAATAGGCGACCAGTATATCCTTGTCGCCGAACAGGTCGCACAGGCCGACTTCGAACCCCTGCTCGTCCTTGAACCGATAGTCTTTCGCGATCACCGGCCCCGGCGGCAACGCCTGTCGCTGTTCGACGACGCGGGTCGCGTGGCGGCGCAGTTCGATCTCTTCCGCCAGCAGGGCGGTGCGGGCGTCGCGATAGGCGTCGCTTTCGTTGGGGAAGCCGGGCGTGCGATGTGCGATCAGCTCGGCTGTGGGTTTCAGGCTCTCCATGGCGGGCATTCTCCCGGTGACGATTGCAAAGCAATGCCTTGCCGCCCTATATCGTTCCGTGACGAGGCTTGCGATCTTGCACTGTTATATCCATATAATACAGCAAGCCGCTTTTGGCGACTGGAGACGATATGGCCACCACTGCGCCCACCACGACCGCGACCGTTGATACGCTCAACCTGACGCCGCCCGACCCGGTGCCCGTGGTCGCGCCGGACAAGGCGGCGGGCCTGGTGCCGATCGAGGATGAGAAAAAGTCCAAGCTGGACGAAAAGGTCGATGCCTTCGTCGCGGACCTGGTCGCGCAGGACGCCAATTCGCCTGAGTTCGGCGCGCGCGTCGATCAGCTGACCAATATGGGGCGCAAGGAGATTGCGGAGGCGGCGGGCCATAGCAACCGCTTCCTCGATCGCCCGGTGCGCGCGATGGACAGCGATACGAAGGTCGGCGCGGACCTGGCCGAACTGCGCCGCACGGTGGAAGACCTGGACCCCGGCAAGCGCGGCAATTTGACCGCGCCCAAGAAGCTGTTCGGCATCATCCCGTTCGGCAACAAGATGCGCGACTATTTCGACGGCTATAAAAGCGCGCAGAGCCACATCAACGCGATCCTGGGCAGCCTTGCCAGCGGCAAGGACGTGCTGATCAAGGATAATGCCGCGATCGATGTCGAGCGCCAGAATATGTGGGCCACCATGGGTCGTCTGGAACAGATGATCCATATTTCCAAGACCATGGACGCGCGGCTGGAGGCCAAGGCGCTGGAGCTGGATGCGACCGACCCGGCCAAGGCGAAGGCGATCCGCGAAAGCGCGCTTTTCTACATCCGCCAGCGCACGCAGGATCTGCTGACGCAGATGGCGGTGACGGTGCAGGGCTATCTGGCGCTGGACCTGGTCAAGAAGAATAATGTCGAACTGGTGAAGGGCGTGGACCGCGCCAGCACGACCACCGTCGCGGCGCTGCGCACGGCGGTGACGGTCGCGCAGGCGCTGGTCGGGCAACGGCTGGTGCTGGAACAGATCACCGCGCTCAACACGACGACCGCGAACATGATCGACCGCACCGGCGAATTGCTGAAAAGCCAGACCGCGCAGATTCACGAGCAGGCGGCGGCGAGCACGATCCCGATCGAAACGCTCCAGCGCGCGTTCCAGAATATCTATGATACGATGGACAATATCGATGCCTTCAAGCTGAAGGCGCTGGAGAATATGAAGACGACGGTGAACACGCTGTCGGGCGAAGTGGAAAAGTCCAAGGGCTATATCGCGCGGGCCGAGGGACAGGCGCAGGCGGCCAAGGACGTGCGCACCGACAATCCGCTGCTGAGCACGATCGAGGGGTGAGCCGCGTGCGTCACCCGACCCCGTTCGGTTCGAGCGTGTCGAGAACCCTTCGCGCGACGTTCTCGACAAGCTCGAACCGAACGGCTTTGGTGGAGGGTGAGGCATGAGCCGTTCCGACCGCGTGCTGGCCGATGCCGAGGCCGTGCTGCGCCGCCATAGCGATCGCGGGCAAAGCCTGTCGTCGCGCGCACGCCAGCGGCGCAATGCCGGGCTGATGCGCAAGGTCAAATATGCCTTCTGGGCGGTGCTGGCGATCCTGCTGACCAGCGCGGTGGCTGGGTTCATCCTGCCGCTCGGCACCACCGGCGTGATGATCGCGCTGGGCGTCGTCATCGCCGCTCTGCTGCTGATCGCCCTGATCCCCACCGAAAGCCGGGTGAAGACGGCGGCGCTGGCGCAGACGGACCTTGCCGCCCTGCCGCTCAAGACCGAAATCTGGCTGGAAAACCAGCTCAAGGCGCTGCCCGCCCCCGCCGTCACGCTGGTGGACAGTATCGGCGTCAAGCTGGAAATCCTGGCCCCGCAGCTCGAACGGCTGGGCGAGCAGGAACCGGCCGCGCAGGAAATCCGCCGCCTGTTGGCCGATCATCTGCCCGAACTGGTCACCGGCTATCAGTCGATCCCGCAGCCGATGCGCCGGGAAGAGCGCAATGGCCGCGTGCCTGAAAAGCAGCTGGTCGAAGGCCTGTCGGTCATCGACGCGGAAATCGGCCGGATGAGCGAAAATCTGGCGAGCGGCGACCTGGACAAGCTGGCGACGCAGAACCGCTTTCTCGAACTCAAATATCAGGAAGCCAAGGAATTAGGCCATTAGCGCCGTCTTGGTCCTGATATGATTCATCTAACGCTGATCATCGTTGATTTTCTGACGGGCCTGCTGGCCGCCGGCGCCTGGGCGCTGGTATCGGCGGGTGGCGCGATCGCCGCTGTCGTGGGCGGCGGCGTGCTGGGCGTATCGCTGTTCCGACGCTGGCGGCGTAAATAGCCCTCTAATTTCTACGCGATTCCAACGGCGCGGGCCATGTCCCGCTCTCGCATCCCTATGTGATGGTCGATAGATAAAGCGCCTCCCCGATGGATGGAGGATCGCACAGCATGGCCGATGACCACCCCCGCCCCGCCGCACAGATCGCTCTGCGGCTGGCAGGCCTTGCCTTGATCGCCAGCCTGGCACTGCAGGGCGCGCTATTGCGGGCGCTCGTCCACCAATCCGCCATGGTCACGCCGGGACAGTTGCTGTGCGCCGCTGCCTGTTTCTGTAGCGCGAGTTTTGGATCGGCATTGCTGCTGCTTGGCCCCGGCTTATGGAAGCCAGTGATGATCGCCCGCCGTTGGCAGGAGGATGGATGACGAAGCGCGGGGAAAAATCGCCCCGGACGACCGATAGCGCGTGCAGTTCGCCACCAGGCCGTCCGGGATCGCAGCGTCGTCTTACTTTGGAGAGGAATGACAACGCTGTCCTAGCGAATTAGCCGATTCGCACGATCGGTGCAACAGGCTTTGCGCATGGCCCTGTAAAAGGACAAAGTGAGCCGGGATCGGCCCGCGCGGCGATACGCCAGTCGATCGCGTACGCCACTTTCGCTCTCGAAAAGGTCGCCAATATGGGCTTGGATTCAACCAACCTATCGCTGGCCCACCTTAGTATCACATCGTCGTATGGAAAAGCGATGACGATGATGTCTGCCACCTGCCCTCTGTCGGGTCGCGGACGGCGATCCGACACAGGGCATCAGCGCGCGCCGTGCTTGGGCGGCCCGATCACCGCTTGACCGACAAACGATAGACCATTGCATGATGATAGGGTTTGCCCGGATCGACGCGGGCCGACAGGAAGTTCGGCTTGTTGGGCGCATCGGGGAATTTCTGCGGTTCCAGCGCGATGCCGTCGCCCATGCGATAGACATGGCTATTCTTGCCGATGAAGGTGCCGTCCAGGAAATTGCCGGTATAAAATTGCACGCCCGGCTCGGTCGTCAGCACGTCCAGCACCCGGCCCGACACCGGATCTTCCAGCCGCGCGGCCAGCGCGGGCGCCTTGGTCAGTCCTTTGTCCAGCGCCCAGTTGTGGTCATATCCGCGCCCGGCGACGATCTGCGGATCGCGGCCGTCGCGTATGCCGTCCGCCACGCGGCGCGGCTGGCGGAAATCGAATACGCCGCCATCGACCGGCTTCAATTCGCCGGTGGGAATCAGATTGGCGTCGACCGGGGTATAGGCCTTGGCCGGGATCGTGAGCAGATGGCCCAGCGCGCCATCGGGCGATCCCTCGCCAGACAAGTTGAAGATCGCGTGGTTGGTCATGTTGATGATGGTCGGCTTGTCGGTCTTCGCGTCGAACGCGATGCCCAGATTGCCGCTTTCGTCCAGCGTATAGGTGACGGTCACGTCCAGCTTGCCGGGATAGCCCGAATCGCCGTCCGGACTGGTCAGGCCCAGAACCAACGTCGCGGTCGGCCCGCTCTTGAGGGACACCACCTTCCACAGCTGCTTGTCGAAGCCCTTGCCGCCGCCATGGAGCGAATTGACCTTGTCGTTGAGCGGCAATTGATAGGCCTTGCCATCCAGGCTGAACTTCGCGCCCGCGATGCGATTGGCATAGCGGCCCACGGTCACGCCGAAATAATTGGGAAAATCGACATAGGATTTGAGGTCGTCATAGCCCAGCAGAACATCCGCGATCTTTCCGTCCCTGTCCGGGCCGGACAGCGACTGGAGCGTCGCGCCATAGGTCAGAATCCTGGCCGAAACGCCCGCGCCGTTCGTCAGCGTGATCGTCTCGACCGCGGCGCCATTGGCGGTGCCTGCAGGCGCGCGGGTCGCGTCGGCGGCCATCGCCGTACCACTTGCGAGCGCGACGGTCAGCGCGTATGACAACGCTGTTTTCAAATCGACGACTTTCGGCACGGACTTCCTCCCATATATGCGCCCATTGACGGGCGGTTGGGGTGAATATACTCCGACAAAATAACCAGGCGCAACCCTTGATCGGGCGGCCTTTACGGATCTGTAGTGGAGAAGGATGAATGGCAGGACCGATCTCATCAGGCGCGGGCGTGAGCGCGACCCATAGTCCCGGCACGCGCTATGGCCCGGCCCTGGCGCTGCTCGCCAGCCTCTTCTTCATGTGGGGCTTCATCACCGTCATCAACAATACGCTGCTGCCGCATCTGCGCAGCGTGTTCGACCTGAGCTACACCCAGACGACGTTGATCGAATCGGTGTGGTTCATCGCTTATTTCTTCGCATCGATCCCGTCGGCCAAGCTGATCGAACGGGTGGGTTATCAAAAGTCGCTGGTGATCGGCCTGCTCGTCATGGCGGCGGGCGCGCTGGGCATGACGGTCGCGGCATCGATCCCCTCCTATGGCGTGACTTTGCTCATGCTGTTTGTGATCGCCAGCGGCATCACGCTGCTGCAAGTCGCGGCCAACCCCTATGTCGCGATCGTCGGCAAGCCCGAAACCGCCTCCTCGCGCCTTAACCTGGTGCAGGCGATGAACTCTGCGGGCACGATGCTTGCGCCGCTGTTCGGCGCCTATCTGATCCTGGGCCGGTCGAAGGGCGGCACCGCGCAGGGCGAGGTCGTCCTGACGCAGGCGGAGCGCCTGGCCGACGCCCAGTCCGTGATCCTGCCCTATGTGATCGTGGCGGCCGTGCTGGTGGTGCTGGCCGTGATCATCGCCCGCTTCCCCCTGCCCGCCATGGGCAATGCGACGCAGCGCCATGACAAGGAAGAGCGCAAGAAACATTCGCTGTGGAATCACCGCAACCTGGTGTTCGGCATCCCTGCGATCTTCATCTATCTGATCGCGGAAATCGGCGTCGCCAACCTGTTCGTCAATTTCGTCAGCCAGCCGGAAATCGCCAACCTAACCCACGAGCAGGCGGGCAATTATCTGTCGCTGCTTTGGGGCGGGATGATGGTCGGCCGCTTCGCCGGCTCTGCCATCATGCAGAAGTTCGATGCGGGCCATGTGCTGGCCGCCTTCTCGATCGGCGCATTCGTCGTCATGCTGATTACCGTCTTCACCACCGGCCCGGCCGCCATGTGGGCGCTGATCCTGGTCGGGCTGTTCCATTCGATCATGTTCCCGACCATCTTCACGCTGGGCATCAAGGGGCTTGGCCCCCTGACAGAGGAAGGATCGGGCCTGTTGATCATGGCGATCGCCGGTGGCGCGCTGGTGGTGGTGCAAGGCTGGCTGGCGGACCATTATGGGTTGCAGACCAGCTTCCTGCTGACCGCCGCCTGCGAACTCTACATCCTGTTCTATGCGCTTTGGGGGTCGAAGACGACCAACGCGCTGCCGGACCAACAGGTCGACGCCTAACGAGCCGAGGGTCGCACTTCGGACGGCAAAAAGGCCGGAGCGGACATGCCGCTCCGCCCTTTTTTATTCCGTTCCCCAGCGAAGGCCGGGGTCCAGATCGGACGTTGGAACTGGACCCCGGCCTGCGCCGGGGAACAGCTTATGTGCCCATCGCGCTGGCTGTATCCTCCAGCGCCAGGTCGACCAGCACGCCCATCGCGTCGGCCGCCGCCTGCCCATCGCCCGCCGCGATCGCATCATAGACGCGGACATGATCGGGGATCGGGTTGCGCGGCAGGGCGCGGGCGCGCTGCTTATATTGGGTGGTCCAGTTCACCGCCGCACCGATGCTGGACGTCAGGACCATCAGCGCGTCGTTGCGGGTCGCATGCAGGATGGCGTTGTGAAAATCGCGGTCCGCCGCGCGGCCCAGTTCGGTCGCCAGCGTATGGCGGCGCATCGCGGCCAGCGCGTCCTTCATGATGCGCAAATCTTCCTTGTCGCGCCGCTGCGCCGCCAGCCGCGCCGCGGCCGGTTCCACGATCGCCCGCAGTTCGAACAGGTCGCGCACGAACTGGATGTCCGGCTCCCCGGCAAAGGCCCAGGCGAGGACTTCGGGATCGAGCAGGTTCCAGCGGTTGCGCGGCAAGACCCGTGTTCCGGCCTTGGGGCGGCTTTCGACCAGCCCCTTGGCGGTCAATACCTGGATCGCCTCGCGATAGGCGCTGCGCGATACCTCCAGTTCCTCGGCAAAGGCGACTTCGCCCGACAGCACGTCGCCGGGCGCATAATGGCCCGACAGGATCGCCATGCCCAGCTTGTGCGCGATCGCGCCATGCAGCCGCCGCCCCGGTCCCCGGACCGCCTTGGCCGCGCCGCCATTGTCCGTCTCGTCACTCTGCAAAGACGGATCGTCCTTCGCCATTCTCGTTCCTCATCGCCGCCTGCGCAGGCAGGCCTCTGCTCTCTATAATAGAAGCATTGCCAATACCATCTTCCTGTAATATGTCGGAGTAATTGGCGGATGCATCGCCGCCGCGGTGCCGGACAGGCATCATGACCGGCGCGCGGGCGAACGCTTCGATGATGGGATAAGGCGCCCGTGCGGCGCGCGGGAGGAGAATTTTCCATGACTTTGCGCCTGTTGCAGCATCGCTCGGACAATGGCGAGCGGACGGTCATCGCCGCACGGGGCGACGCCGCGCATGTCGTGCCCGGCTTTGCCTCCATCCGCGCGCTAGCGCTGCACGCGATCGCGCAGAAGATCAGCCTGACCGCTGCTGTCGATGCCGCCGGACGGGGCGCAGCGGTGGATATCGCCGCCGAATTTGCCGCGAACCGCCTGCTCGCCCCGATCGATCATGACGACGATGCGCATGTCCAACTGACCGGCACTGGCCTTACCCATCTGGGATCCGCCGAAGGTCGCGACAAGATGCATCGCGAAGCCGCCGCCGCCGAAAAGCAGACCGATTCGATGCGCATGTTCCTGGAAGGGCTGGAGGGCGGCAAGCCCGCCGCGGGTGACGTCGGGCAGCAGCCCGAATGGTTCTACAAGGGCGACGGATCGCAGCTGGTCGGCCCGGGCGATCCGCTGATCATGCCTGCCTTCGCCAAGGATGGCGGCGAGGAACCGGAACTGGCGGGCATCTACATCATCGGCGACGATGGCACGCCCTATCGCCTCGGCCTGGCGCTCGCCAACGAGTTTAGCGACCATGTGACCGAACGGCATAATTATCTGTGGCTCGCCCATAGCAAGCTGCGCCAGGCAGCGCTTGGCCCGGAACTGCTGGTCGGCACCCCGCCCGACCATATCGAAGGAGCCAGCCGCATCGTGCGCAACGGCGAAATCCTCTGGGAAAAGCCGTTCCTGTCGGGCGAAGGCAATATGTCGCACAGCTTCGCCAATCTGGAACATCATCATTTCAAATATGACCTGTTCCGCCGCGCGGGCGATGTTCATGTCCATTTCTTCGGCACGGCGACCCTGTCGTTCAGCGACGGCATCGTGCCGGAAGAAGGCGATATCTTCGAAATCACCGCCGCGCCCTTCACCCTGCCGGTACGCAACCCGCTGGCGCGCGCGGACGCCGTTCAGGTCGCTGTCCAGCCGCTCTGAGCGATCGGGACGCGTCGTTAATATGGCACGCACGACATTAAGCGATCCGTGCAGGATCGGACTATATCTATGGGAGAGGAACCGATGAATACCCCCCTGCGCCGCGTCACCGCCGCGCTGCTCTTGTGCGCCAGCACGCTGACGGTCGGCGCGCTGACGACGAGCGCCGCAAACGCCGACACCGCCGGCAAACCGACGACCGCGACGATCGACGCCGCCCGGCCCGGCCCGGTCTATGACCGGCGCATCTTCACCCAGTTCGCCGAGCATCTGGGCAATGGCATCTATGGCGGGCTGTGGGTCGGCAACGACAAGTCGATCCCCAACACCAACGGTTTCCGCAATGATGTGGTCGGCGCGCTGCGCAATCTGGCCGTGCCCGTCGTCCGCTGGCCCGGCGGCTGCTTCGCCGACGAATATCATTGGCGCGAAGGCATTGGCGGCAAGGCCAAGCGCCCGGTCAAGATCAACACCCATTGGGGCGGCGTGACCGAACCGAACACGGTGGGCACCCACGAATTTTTCGAGCTGATCCGCCAGATCGGCGCGGAAGCCTATGTCGCGGGCAATGTCGGCAACGGCACGCCGCAGGAAATGGCCGAGTGGGTCGAATATATGACCTCGCCCGCGGGCACGCTGGCCGACGAGCGCGCGAAGAACGGGCATAAGGAACCCTGGGCCGTGCCCTATTTCGGCATCGGCAACGAACTATGGGGCTGCGGCGGCAATATGCGCGCCGAATACGCCGCCGACGTGACGCGCCGCTACGCCACCTTCATCAAGGCGCCGCGCGGCACCAAGATATTGAAGATCGCGGCGGGCGCCAATGTGGACGACTATAACTGGACCGAAGTGATGATGCGGGAGGCGGGCGAACAACTCGACGGCGTGTCCCTCCATTATTACACCCTGCCCCAGGGCGGTTGGCCACCCAAGGCGGACCCGGTCAATTTCGACGAGACGCTGTGGGCCGATACGCTGGCCAAGGCGGTCCATATGGACGAGCTGATCACCAAGCATGTCGCGGTGATGGACAAATATGATCCGGCCAAGCGCGTCTTCCTGGCGGTGGACGAATGGGGCACCTGGTATGGGCAAGACCCCGGCACCCATCCCGGCTTCCTGCGTCAGCAGAACACGATGCGCGACGCGCTGGTCGCGTCGATCCATCTCGACATCTTCGCCAAACATGCCGACCGGGTGAAGATGAGCGCGATCGCGCAGATGGTGAACGTCCTGCAAGCGATGATCCTGACCGACGGCAAGAAGATGGTGTTGACCCCCACCTATCATGTGTTCGAAATGTACAAGCCCTGGCAGGACGCGACCGTGCTGCCGATCAGCATCGACACCCCCTGGTATAATAAGGACCAGTTCGTGATGCCCGCCGTCAGTGGCTCTGCCGTGCGGGGCAAGGATGGGAAAGTCCATGTCGGCCTGTCCAACCTCGATCCGACCCAGCCCAACAGCGTCACGGTCAAGCTGGATGGCCTCAACGCCGCCAGCGTCACCGGCCGCATCCTGACCGCCGGGGCGATGAACGCGCATAACACATTCGATGCGCCCGAAACCGTCAAGCCAGCCGCCTTTACCGGTGCGCAGGTCAACGGCGGGACGCTGACCGTCACGCTGCCGCCCAAGTCGGTGGTCGTGCTGGACGTGCAATAAGCGTCCGGCGCTAACTATTTGGAGCGGGCGGAGGGTGGAATCGCCGCCCGCTCCATCCCCCTTTGGCCGAAAAGCTGGCGCTTTAGGATCGGCCGCGCCTACGTAATATTGCGCGAAGGTTGCTATAACGAACCACGGATCGATTCCCTCCATAACGGGGCATCCGCGCTGGTCAGTGCCGCCAAGGGGTGGTACAGCCCCGATAAGTCAAATGACGCAATTACGCGCCCCTTCCCGTCCCGGCATCTATGCCAAAGGCACCGAAACGGTCGACGCCATCCTGAAGGCGGCGATGGACGTGCTGATTGACGAGGGGGCGGAAGCCTTTACCATCCGCCGAATCGCCGCGCGTTGCGACATGAAGGTGGGTAATGTCAGCTATCATTTTCCGCGCAAGGACATGCTGATCCAGGTGCTTCTGGACGAACTGGTCGACAGCTATGGCAAGCTGCTGGACGATGTCGTGCGCAAGCCCGGCCTGACCGCCGAAGAACGGTTGAAGCTGGTGATCATCCTGTGCCTGGACGATATCGGGTCGAAGCGCACCACCCATTTGTTCACCGAACTGTGGGCGCTCGCCAATCACAATCCTTTCGTCGCCGATCGGCTTAAAGGCTTTTACGATCGCGTGCATGGCGTGATCGGCGATCATGTCGCTGCGGTGAATCCGGCGTTGTCACCAGAGGATGTCCGCACCGTCGCCCTGTTCATCAGCGCGACGATGGAGGGGGCAACGCCGTTCCTGGGCCATGGCAAGCCCTGGGCCGACAAGATGCCTGCCTTCACCGCGCTGGCCGTACAGTCGCTGGTGATGTTGGCGAAGACCGCGACATCGACGGAGATCGCCGCGCTGGCGCCCGCGCGAGAGCCGGAACTGGCCTGACGTTTTTTCGCACCGCAACATTTATTTGTTGCTGCGGCGTTTCGCCCCCTTGACCAATTCTGGACAGCTGTCAAACCTTGTCCCCGACGCCGCAGGGATCAGGGGGATCAGCCAGCATGTCGAAGACCAGATTCAGGATAGTCGCCGCCGCCCTGTGCGGATCGCTGCTCGCCAGCGCCGCGCTGACGCAGGCCGCGCCCGCCGATATGAAGGCGTCGGTCGAACCCGAAGAATCCGATGTCATGACCATCGACCCGCCCAAACCGACATGGTTCTTCGTCGATGGCGGGTGGGACATGCCGGGGACCAGCATCTTCGACGGCGAAAGCGGCAAGATGAAGGGCATGGTCGAAACCCGACGACTGGCAGACATGGCGATCGACCCGCTGGGCCGATATTATTATGTCTCCGAAACCATCTGGTCGAAAAGCGACCGCGGCACGCGGCAGGACATGGTGACCGTCTATGACAGCAAGACGCTGAACCTGGTCACCGAAATCGCCATGCCCGGCCGCCTGCTGATCGGATCGCGCAAGAATAATTTCATCATCAGCGATGATGGCAAGACCGGCTATGTCTATGATTTCAGCCCGACATCGGGCGTGAACATCATCGACCTGGTCAAGCGCAAGCTGGTCACCGCGATCGAACTGCCCGGTTGCGCCAGCCTGATGCCCAATCCGGGCGTCGGCTTTTCCGCGCTCTGTTCCGACGGATCGATCGCCACCGTGGCGATCAAGGGGACGAAGGCGGACATCACCCACACAGCCCCCTTCTTCGCGGCCAGCGACGATCCGATCTTCGACAATTTCGCCTATGACCGGATCAAGAAGCAGACCGTCTTCCTGACCTATACCGGGCAGATCTACACCGCGAAGATCAGCGCGACGCCCACCGTGTCCGCCCCCTTCTCGATCCAGGCGGCGGCGGGCATTCGCGTGGGCGACGCCAAGCCGCTCGACGTCAACTGGTATCCCGGCGGCCGCCAGCCGATGGCGCTGCACCGCGCGACCGGCATGCTGTTCGTGCTGATGCACAAGGGCGAATATTGGTCGCACAAGGCGTCCGGCGACGAAGTGTGGCAGGTGGATGTCGCCGCGCAAAAGGTGGTGAAGCGCTTCGTGCTCAAGGATCCGATGAACAATATCGAAGTGTCCCAGACTGAAAAGCCGCTGCTCTACATGAATGGCGAAAAGGGCGAAATACTGGTGCTGGACGTCGCTACCGGCGAGGAAAAGCATAAGATCGAGAAGGCCGGTGGCGGCATCATCACCGTGCTGGAGCCATCCTGACCATGGGTTTGGGGGAGCAACTGCTGGCCCTGTCGGGCCTCGCCACTTCGATCGCGGTCGGCTTGCTCTTCCTGGTCGCAGGCATCGACCAGTGGCGGCACCGCGCACTGCTGCCCGGCGTCATCGCCAATTATCGCCTGCTGCCCCGACAGCTGATCCTGCCCGCCGCGCGCGTGCTGCCGGTGGTGGAGGTCGCGACCGGCGTGGCGTTGCTGATCGGCCTGCGTCCCTTGCCGACGGTGGTGGGCATCGCCCTGCTGCTGCTGTTCGCAGGCGCCATGGCGATCAACATCGCGCGCGGGCGCGGTCATATCGATTGCGGCTGCGGCCATGGCGTGCTGCGCCACCCGATCGGCTGGCCGCTGGTGACGCGTAACGGGGCGCTCGCTGCGCTGCTGGCGCTGCGTCTGCCTGCGCCGCCCGTCTTCGGCGCGATCGACATTGCCACGGCCTTTGCCGCTGGCGTCGCGATCGCCCTCCTCTGCCTGCTCTTCCAGTCGCTGGCCGCGCTCGCCGCGTCGCCCGCTCATCGGAGATAAATATGCTGACTTCGCTGATCGTCTCCCAGATCCTGTCCTGGATCGTCATTATCGGCCTGATCGTCGCGCTGCTGGCGCTGGCGCGGCAGGTGGGCGTGCTGCATATCCGCGTCGCGCCAGCCGGTGCGCTCGCCACCAGCGGCGGCCCGGCGGTCGGCGGCGCAATCGGCGCGATCCCGGCCACCACGCTCGACGGGCAGCCGGTCAGCATCGGCGGCCACGCCCATGGCGTGACGTTGCGGCTGCTGCTGTTCGTGTCGGCGCAATGCCCACTCTGCAAGGCGGTGATCCCGATGGCAACCAGCTTCGCCCGCGCCGAACGCGTGGCGCTGACTTTCGTGGGCGACGATGATGTCGCCGCCCAGCGCGCGATGATCGCGCAGCATGGGCTGGAGGGGCATGCCTTCGTCAACGGACCGGAAGTGGGCCAGGCCTATCAGGTCGCCAAGCTGCCCTTCGCAGTGCTGCTCGATGCCGAAGGCACGATCCTATCCAAGGGGCTGGTCAACAGCCGCGAGCATTTGGAAAGTCTGGTGGTGGCGCATGAAATGGGCATCGCCACGGTGCAGGATTATATCGGCGGGCTGAAGGCGCAGGCGGCCTGACGGCCAATTTGGGGGGCAGATTTCCATGAAAAAATTCAACGCCGACACCATGGGCGAAAAGCTGTTGCGCAAATTCGCCGGCGCCAGTTCGCGCCGCTCGATGCTCTCGCGCCTGGGCGCCGCGCTGGTTGCCGCGCCCGCCTTCCCGCTGCTGCCCGTCAGCCGGGCGGAGGCCGCCAAGCCCGATCGCTCGCCCGAAACCAAGACCTTCTTCGCCCGCACCGCGCAGACGAAGGACGACACGAAATGCGACTATTGGCGCTATTGCGCGATCGACGGGGCGCTGTGCACCTGCTGTGGCGGCGGCATCCATAGCTGCCCGCCGGGCGCGGAGCCTTCGCCTGTCTCCTGGGTCGGCACCTGCATCAACCCGGACGACGGCAAGGCCTATCTAATCGCCTATCGCGACTGCTGCGGCAAACCTGCCTGCGGCCAGTGTGGCTGCGACAATACCGACCGCGAAACCCAGCTCTATGTGCCGCAACTCAACAATGACGTGATCTGGTGCTTCGGCACCAGCAGCATGGACTATCATTGCTCCACCGCGGTGCTGGTGGGGGCGGCAAGCTAAGGCATAATGCCTTTATCAGACCAACCCGTGCTCCCGCGCAGGCGGGAGCCTAGTCCAGACCGTGCGACTGGGCTCCCGCCTGCGCGGGAGCACGGATGGATAAAGCCGATGATCCTGGCAGCGCTGCTCCTGCTCGGCGCTACCGCAAGCCTGCGCGCCGCCCTCCCGCCCATGGGCCTGCTCCCCGCCGCGATCACCGACCCGGACATGGCGCGCGCCGATTATGTCGAACAATGCGCGGGCTGCCATGGCGTGGCGGGCAGCACCGCGCCCGCGCGCTTGCCCGAACTGCGCGGGCGGGTCGGCTGGTTCCTGTGTACACCGCAGGCACGCGCCTATCTCATCCGCCTGCCCAATGTCGCGCACAGCCGGATCAAGGATAATCAGCAGCTCGCCGACATGATGAATTTCGTCGTCTTCGGCCTGGGCGGCGCCAGCACGCCGCCGGGCACCGCCCCCTTCACCGCCGACGAAGTCGCGCGCGAACGACAGCAGGCACTGTCCACCACCGCGCTCAAGGCCGAACGCGCCCGCCATGTCGACGCCGCGATCCGCCAGTGCAAGGCGCCTGCGTCGCTGCGGCTGCTTTATCCGGGCGACAAGGGGTAGGGGCATGTAGTTCCCCGGCGCAGGCCGGGGTCCAAGGGTTCCATTCGCTGCGCCCAGAACCCTGGACCCCGGCTTTCGCCGGGGAACGAGTTATCACTCGCCGCTCGGGCTACCCGCCGCCGCATTCAGGAATGGCTGCACCCGCAGGCGCGGGAATACCTCTTCCAGCGGCTTGTGGTCGGGTAGGATATAGACATAGCCGCCCTTTCGGCGGAACAGCGGACTGACGCTCTGATTGTAGAAGATTTTGGGCACGTTGATGCAGCCGAAGGTGATGCGATTATCGTCGATCGCGGGGGAGAGCATCCGCTCCTTGCGCTTTTCCTTCGGATTGCCGGGCGGGATGGTGTGCAGCGCCACCGATGTCGCATAATCGACCCACAGCACCCGCTGTTTGCCCGCCGCCACGCCGAATTTCGCAAGGAAACGCCCCGCTGGCGTCGTCTTTTCCGCGGGGCCGATCTCGGACAGGTTCTTGCTGCCGATGCCGGGCGTGGCATCATCGCCCGGTGCGATGCCGATCAGGACCGGCGCATGGGCCAGCGGCTTGCCCTTGGCGTCGAACAGATAGGCGACCGCGCCCGGCTTATCGATAATGATATAGGGCAGCGCATGATTGTCCTTGGACGAAGCGACCCATTCGGCCACCCGCGTTGCCCCTTCCGAGCGCATGACCGCGCTCTCATCCTCGACCAGCGGCTTGGCGGGGGTAGTCGTCTTGGCCGGCGCGGCGGCGGCGAGCGCCAGCCCGGTCGCAGCCAGAAAAGCAGATAGCATCGTTGGATAGTCCCCCAGGCAGTGTCGACAGGGCAAAAAGGGCCGACGCCAAGGGAAGCGCCGACCCTATGCAGTCGTTGCGGCCAGGCCGCCCCGTATCAGTTACGCGCGCGCTTGCGCTGGGCCTGCTGCATCCGCTGCTCGACGCCATCGACGCGACCGTTCAACTGGTCGAGGCGCTGGCTGTTCTGCTGCGCCTGGCCGGACGCGGACTGCGCTTCGGCCAGCGCCTGGCGCGCTGTGCCGTCGGTCGTCTGTAACCGCGCGTCGAGCGCATCGACGCGCTGGTTCACGGTGGCGACCTGTTCGCGGACGAAACCCTTTGTAGCGCATCCCGCCAGGCCCATCGAGCCTGCCAAAACCACGGTCAGGGCCCCTATTTTCGTCAAAGAGGGCGACATATTATTCTCCTGATAGTCAAAATGACCCTGTCGTTGGAGGCTGCCCAAGACCGTTTCGGCAACGTGATTATGACCGGACGTGCATCCGGTCCGTTGAGTTGAGCGCTACGCAAAACCACGCTATTCCGCCAAAAAGCTGGATGAATTGTGGATGAACCCGACGCAGCTTGCCTGTTTCCGCTGACCCCAACTCATGACCGTTTCGTCGCCGTCACCAAAAGCGAACCGCCGCCGAACCTGATGATTCGGCGGCGGCGCATTGTCCTCTACGAAGATATCAGGCCATCAGAATTTCTGGCCGAAGCGGATGCCGAAAAATTGCGGCTTGATCGTGAAGGTGCGCGATGATCCCGAACAGAAATCGATCGAGCAGAAGGTGTTCTTGGTCAGCTGCCCGCGCTTGTCGAAGGCGTTTTGCAGGAACAGGGTCAGGCTCCAGCCATCCTTTTTGATCCCGCCGGAAAAATCGAAGCTGACAAAGCCCTTGGTATTGCCCAGCAACCTGTTGGCATTGACGTTCAGATCCTGGCTCGCACCGGTCTGATAGAGCGCCGCGCCCTGGAGATAGGCGCTGACATCACCCATATAGGTGTCGAAGCGGATCGACGTATTGCCCTTGAACTTGGGCTGGCGCGGCAGGCGGGTGCCATCATCCGCCGCGACCGAGGGGATGGGCGGATTGCCCGGAATGAACGTCGTCGACGAACAACTGGATACCTGGGTGATCGATGCGGTCGCAGGATCGACGGCGAAATTACAGAAATCGCCCTTCAGCTTGGCGTCATTATAGGCGCCCGATGTCGAAAAGGTGAATTTGCCCAGCTTGAGATCGGCATCATATTCGATGCCCTTTACTTCGGCCTTGCCCGCATTGCCGGTATAACCCGCGCCCTGCGCCCCGGCCACCACGACGCCATATTGGATATTATTCCACTTCTCGAAATAGACGGCCGCATTCAGGCGGAAAATCCCGCTCCATGTGGTTTTTATGCCCAGTTCATAATTGGTGAGCGTTTCTGATTCGAAGGCGGGTGCCTCCGCGACGAAGGACGGCGTGGTCGCGGTGGCCCGGATGCGCAGCGGCCGGTTGAAGCCGCCGGGACGAAATCCTGTCGAATAATTGGCATAGACCATCTTGTCCGGCGCGACCTGCCAATCCAGCGCGATCTTGTGGGTTTCCCCATTCTCCTTGTATCGGCCCGTCTTGTCGGCGGCGAGTGGATTGGTGTTGAGGCATGTCAGCCGCTGATCGACCGGCAGAGGCGTTTCGCAACCGACACCCTGTGCCGACGCGGCGACGCCTGCAAAACCGACGACTGCATAATCGGTCCAGAAATAGCGGATGCCGCCGGTCAGTTTCAACGTCGGCGTGATGTTGTAATGGCCTTCGGCGAAGATCGCCTTGTCGTGATAGAGCTGGTTCTGCTCGACGATATAATAGCCATCGCCTTTCGCGGCCGGATTGCCGACGACCATCGTCCCGCCTTCCGATTCTGGAATGCCAAAGCCCGCCAGGCTGGTTTCATTGCCATCGCAGACGTCCGGCACCACGCTATAGGCGCAGCTTGCGGTGTAACCGATGACATTTTCCAGCCCGCGGATCGCATAATAGGTGTTCAGCTTGTTCGATTGCCGCTGATAAAAGCCGCCCAGCGTCAAGTCGAACGGCCAATCCTTGGGCGTGGAGATGCGCAATTCCTGCGTGAATTTATTGTTGTGCGTATCCGCGTGATAATATTGCGTCGGATCGATCAAGGTCGAACAGCGCAGCGACGCCCCCGACCCGGTACAGCCCGCCTTGTCGAAAAATTGCAGATAGCTTTCATAGCCGCCGCCAAATCCATCATAGGTGACGGTGTAATAGGTATAGTCGTTCAGCGTCTTGGTGCGGCGCTTGAAGAAGCCGGTTGCGGACACGATGTCCCAGTCGCCGATATGGCCGTGGATCGACAGCGCCGCCTGGAACCAGCGATCGTCGTTGCGGGTCTGGTCATAGTCATGGACCTCCAGGTCGCCGACGCGGGGATCATAGCCGAAATAGCCATTGGCGATCTGACGCTGGCCGGTGAATTGCGGCGTGATTTCCCAGCCGTCGGCCGGTTGCCACAATATCTGGATGCGGCCGCCAAATTCCTTGATATTATTGTAATCGTCCTTGGCGATGTCGCTGTTGCTCAAATTATAGGATGTCAGCGGATTGGTATCGCCCAGAGTATAAACCGCCGGATCGCCATTGTTGAGGCGGCCATTATTGGGCGTGTTGTCGATATAGCCGCCGTCGCGCCGATAATAGCCCATCACGCGCAGCGCCATGTTGTCGCCCTGCGGAATATTGATGTAGGATTCCAACTGCCCGCCAAAATCGCCCTTGCCATATTTATTGGCTTCGACGTCATATCCGAATTCGAACTTGTCCAGATTGGGCTTGTTGGTGATCAGGCGGATCGTGCCCGCCAGCGATCCCGCGCCATACAACGTGCCCTGCGGCCCTGACAGCGCTTCGACCCGCTCCATGTCATAGGCATGGATGTCGGGCACTTCGGTGCCGGTGATGGGGATATCGTCCAGATAATAGCCGACCGACGCATAGGCGCCGCCCGCAGGCACGATACCCCGGAAGAAAGCAGTGTTGCGGCCCGGCCCGATCCCTTCGAACGACACGGACGGCAACAGGGTGGCGAAATCGCTCAATCCCTTGACCTGCCGCTGCGCCAGCGTCTCGGCGCCCAGCGCCTGCATGGAGATGGGCACCTTCTGGATCGACTGCGCGCTGCGCGTGGCGGTGACGACGATTTCGGTCAGGCCGCCCCCGGCCTCCGCAGCAGCATCGGCGGCGGCCGGATCAGGCGCGACCTGCTCGGCCGCCTCTGCGGCAAAGGCGACCGCTGGCGCGGCCAGCCCCGCCAATATGGTCGTCATCCCCAAAATCTTCATCAGTTGCGACCGGTTTCGCGACGGGACTTTCATCTTGTTCTGACTCCCCCTGTTGATCCGCGCCTCCCGCCTCACTCTCCCCATTCCACGGCTTTGCCGCGCGTGTTTTTGATGCACCGCACCCTGCCCTTGCGGGCATAGTCTCATGCCAGCCTTTGCAAAGGCGCATGACCGCGTGACCGGAAACCGCCTCGTTTCCAGACCAGCCGCGCCACCGCGCGCCGTCGATAATGATAGAACTACCCCTTGGACATTCGCATTCCATGACGCTTGTCCAGCTTTGATAATGCGGTAACGAAGGCAGGAGTCAACAGCTTAGTTGCTGGCACCGCAACAGATTGTTGCGCCGCCGCAAAATCGCCGTCATGCTGCAAGGCCGAAAGGAAATAGGACGGAAAATGACCCCTGTTTCGACCGCCGCCAGCCCGACCATGCGCGCGTCCGCCCCCTTGTGGAACGTGGCGCAGGCCGCGATCGAGCGGGACGATCATGCCCAGGCCATCGCAGCGCTGGAAACCCTGCTGCGCCAACAGCCCGTCCTGGCCGCAGGCTGGTTCCTGCTCGCGACGCAATTGCGCAAGGTCGCTCGGCATCAGGACGCCTGGCGCGCCGACCTGTCGGGCGTGCACGCAGCCTCCCGCGACCGCGCCCTGCTCGAAGCGGCGATGGCGATGCGGGACGGCGACCTCGATGGGGCGCAGGCACGGCTGAGCGCACGCGACGATCCCCCTGCCATCCGCATGGCTGGCGAAATCCAGTGGCGGCGCGGCGACATGGCCGCAGCGCTGGCGCTGGTCGAACGGGCGGTGGCGGCTGCCCCCGGCTTCGACTTGGCGCGCGACTTCCTCATTAGGCTGCTGCTCCAGAATAACCGCCTCACCGACGCGCTGGCCCATGCCGACATCCTCGCCACCTCGCCGGTGAAGCATCCGGGCTACGACCTCATTCGCGCTTCCGTCTTGGTGCGGCTGGGCGATCAGGATGGCGCGCGCGCGATCTACGAAAGCCTGCTCGCGCTCAAGCCCGACCAGCCGCAGGTCTGGCAGAATCTGGGCCATGCGCTCAAGACGCTGGGGCGACAGGCCGACGCCGTCCACGCCTATCGCCAGGCCGTCGCGCATCAACCGACCATGGGCGAAGCCTGGTGGAGCCTCGCCAACCTCAAGACCGTGAAGCTGGACGCCGCCGATATCGCAACGATGGATCGCGCGCTCGCCACCCTCGCCCCGGACGCCACGACCCGGCAGGAGGATGTCTTCCACCTCCATTTCTCGCTGGGCAAGGCGCTGGAGGATGCGGGCAAGGACGAAGCCGCCTTCCGCCACTACGATCAGGGCAACCGCCTGCGCCGCACGATGATCCGTCACGACGCCGCCGAATTTTCCGCCGAAGTCGCGGCCGCGCGCGACACCTTCACCGGCACCTTCCTCACCGACCAAGGCATCGGCGGCTGCCCCGCCCCCGACCCGATCTTCATCGTCGGTCTGCCCCGTGCGGGATCGACGCTGGTCGAACAAATCCTCTCCAGCCACAGCATGGTCGAAGGCACGATGGAACTGCCCGAGATGATGATGATCGCGGCACGCCTGCAATCGCGCGTGGACGATGGCGACTATCCCGATTTCGCCACGATGATCGCGGCGCTCACCCCCGCCGACCGGCAGCGACTGGGGGAGGAATATATCGACCGCACCCGCGTCCACCGCCAGACCGGCAAGCCTCATTTCATCGACAAGATGCCCAATAATTGGCAGCATGTCGGCCTGATCCGCCTGATCCTGCCCAACGCCCGCATCATCGACGCCCGCCGCCATCCGATAGCCTGCGGCTATTCGGCCTGGAAACAGCATTTCGCGCGGGGCCAGGCGTTCAGCTACGACCTGACCGATATCGGCCTTTATTATCGTGACTATGTGGAATTGATGGCCGCCTTCGATGCCGCCGCGCCCGGCCATGTCCATCGCATCCTCTACGAACGGATGGTCGCCGACACGCCGGGGCAAGTCGCCCGCCTGCTTGATTATCTGAGCCTGCCGTTCGAAGACGCCTGCCTCGCCTTCTGGGCCAACAAACGCGCGGTGCGCACCGCCAGCAGCGAACAGGTGCGCCAGCCGATCTTCACCAACGGGATCGACCATTGGCGGCGCTTCGCCCACTGGCTGGGACCGCTGGAAACGGCGCTGGGACCAGCGTTGACCGACTGGGACAGCTAGTGGAGCCCGCCGACCGGTCGGCTCGCATCGCCATTTTCCCCTTGCCCCGACGCCAATCCCATGCACAAAGCTTGCCAACTGCCGTGTGCGTTCCGACGTTGAAGGGGTGCTTGGTAAAACGGCTGCAAGGACAAGACGCATGGACGACGTGATGACCCCGGACCGGACGGCGCAACGCCCGCAAATCCCGCAGGAAGTAAGCGACGGCCTGTCGGTCATCTCGATCGCCAAAAGCTATGACAAGCGCGTCGTCCTGTCGGACGTGTCGCTGACCGTGGGCAAGGGAGAAGTCGTCGGCCTGCTCGGCCCCAATGGCGCGGGCAAGACGACCTGCTTCTATTCGGTCATGGGCCTGGTGCGCCCCGACCATGGCCGCATCGTGCTGGATGGGCAGGACATCACCAACCTGCCCATGTACCGCCGCGCAATCCTTGGCCTGGGCTATCTCCCACAGGAAACGTCGATCTTTCGCGGCATGACCGTGGCGCAGAATATCGGCGCGGTGCTGGAACTGGCGGAGCCGGACAAGTCGGCGCGCGACGCCCGGCTGGAGCAGTTGCTCGACGAATTCGGCCTGGCGCGCCTGCGCAATTCGGCGGCGATGGCGCTGTCGGGCGGCGAGCGCCGCCGCTGCGAAATCGCGCGCGCGCTGGCCGCCAACCCGTCGATCGTGCTGCTGGACGAACCGTTCGCGGGCATCGATCCGCTGTCGATCGCCGACATTCGCGACCTGGTGAAGGATTTGAAGACGCGCGGCATCGGCGTCCTCATCACCGACCATAATGTGCGCGAAACGCTGGAAATCGTCGATCGCGCCTGCATCATCTATGACGGCCAGGTGCTGTTCGCGGGCAACCCCACCGAACTGGTCGCCAATGCCGACGTCCGCCGCCTCTATCTGGGCGAGAATTTCCAGCTTTGACATGAGGACAGGGCGCACTCTCCTTTGTGATCGGGGAGCGCGATAATGGCGCTCGGCCCACGCCTGGACATTCGCCAGAGCCAGTCGCTGGTCATGACGCCGCAGTTGCAGCAGGCGATCAAGCTGCTGGCGCTGTCCAATCTGGAGGTCGAAGCCTTCGTCGCGGGTGAGCTGGAAAAGAACCCGCTACTCGAATCGGGCGGCGGCGACGACGCGACCCCCGCTCCCGACGACGTCGATCGCGCCGTGGACACCCCCACTCTGTCGGCCGAAACCGGCGCCAGCGACGACCTCATCGCGCAGGGGCTGGGCGCCGCGGACAGCCCGCTCGACGTCGATCATGGCGCGGACAGCTTCATCGATGACGGCCCCGGCGACCGGATGGCTGATGCTCATGGCGCGGGCGGCGGCGGCATGGACGCGCTGTCTGGCAGCTATGCTGAAGATGCGCCCGATTTTGACAGTTTCGCCGCGCCCGACATCGGCTTGCAGGAACATCTGATGGGGCAGGCCCGCGCCGCTCTCTCGGGCATGGACCTGTTCATCGCCACCCAGTTGATCGGCCAGATCAGCGAGGCGGGCTATCTGGAGGCGAACCTGCTCCAGACCGCGCACGGCCTGGGCGTTCCGCTGTTCGACGTCGAACGGGTGCTGGGCGTCATCCACAAATTCGACCCCACCGGCGTCGGCGCGCGCACTCTGTCCGAATGCCTAGCGCTGCAGGCCAAGGAGGCCGACCGCTATGATCCCTGCATGGCCCGGCTGCTCGCCAATCTAGACCTGCTTGCCAAGGGCGCACTGCCCCAGTTGCGCCGCATCTGCGGCGTGGATGAGGAGGATATGGCCGACATGATCGCCGAACTGCGCGGTTACGATCCCAAGCCGGGCCTGCGCTTTGCCGACGATCGCGTCGCCGCGGTGACGCCCGACCTGTTCGTGCGCCCGACCCATGACGGCTGGGCGATCGAAATCAACAGCGCCACCCTGCCCCGCGTCCTCATCAACCGCAGCTACTATGTCGAACTCGCCAGCGGCCCGCAGGACAAGAGCGCCAAGGCCTGGCTGGCCGACTGCCTCGCTAGCGCCAACTGGCTGGTGAAGGCGCTGGACCAGCGGCAAAAGACGATCATCAAAGTGGCGAGCGAGATCGTGCGCACGCAGGAAGCCTTTTTCCAGCAGGGTGTTGCGCATTTGAAGCCGCTGACGCTCCGGGCCGTTGCCGACACGATCGGCATGCATGAATCGACCGTCAGCCGCGTGACCTCCAACAAATATCTGTCCTGCCCGCGTGGCCTCTACGAACTCAAATATTTCTTCACCAGCGGAGTCGCATCCTCCGGCAGCGACGGCGGCTCCGTTTCGGCCGAAGCGGTCAAGAGCCACATCAAGGCGCTGATCGGCGCTGAAGACCCGCAGGCGATCCTGTCCGACGACACGCTGGTCGACCTGCTCCGCGCCAAAGGCATGGACATAGCCCGCCGCACCGTCGCCAAATATCGCGAGGCGCTGGGGATCGGCTCGTCGGTCCAACGGCGGCGGCAGAAAGCGTTGAAGGGGAAGGCGGCGTAGGGATCAAGGCTGCGTTGGCCGCGCGCCAAGCGACGACAGTCGGCGGCTGGTTTGGGTGGGTGGCGGAAGGTCCGGTTACGGGACAGACGCCCCGTACAGCGGACATTGACGCCAGCCAGATTGGCTCAGATGATTGTAGTATGCAGATCGTCTTCCGCTATTGCCTTTATCTGGTCTTTGCCGGGATGGCTCTCGTATTTTGGATGCTCTATTTTTTGCTGGTTCTCGGGATATTCCCGGCTCCGGTAGAACCTGCGTGCTCGCTAGAACCAGCCGGTTGCCCACCTCCAAGCCTTTTCATGCAAATTCTCGCACCGTTATCGATCTTCGGTGCGATCCCGGTGACGACGCTCATATTCGTTTTCTACAGGCAATGGGTTCGACGGTTTTGCGGCAAGAAGGCCAATTGAGTTATTGTCTTGGAATGGTCTGCTCCCGCCCCTTAAACCAATACTTCCAATGTAGGATTTTCTCTGATCTACCCTATGGGATGCAGCAGCGCCCCGCCGTCCGCCCCATGCCGAACCCCATGACCTACATGGCGCGTCACCGGCGCATGGGTGTGACCCAGGTGACGCGCCCCCGATACGTCGGCGTGGCTTGGCCGGGACCTTGCGCTCGCCATCCCCACGGTTTTCCGCCCCATTCGCTATCCATCTGCCCCGCAAAACCTCTGCAACGGTGTGAACTTCGATGCGTGACCCGGCCGCGACCTTCCCATCCTTGACCCCGCAGACTCGTCCGGCAAAAGCGATGGCCAGCCCCACCCGATAAGGATCGCACCCGCTCCCATGTCCCCCTCAACCGCCATCGCCTATCTGAACGGTCGCTTCCTGCCGCTCGAAGACGCCCGCATATCGCCACTCGACCGCGGCTTCTTGTTCGGGGATGGCATTTACGAAGTCGCGGCGGTGATCGACGGCAAGCTGGTCGACAGCGCCAGCCATCTCGCCCGGTTGCAACGCTCCACCGCCGCGATCGGCATTGCCCTGCCGCTTGACCCGGCGGAGATCGAGGCGGCGCAGAAGCAATTGATCGCCTGCAACCACCTCAACGAAGGGCTGGTCTATCTCCAGATCACGCGCGGCGCGGACAGCACACGCGACTTCATCCCGCCCGCCGACCTGCAACCGACTGTCTTCATGTTCGTCCAGGACAAACCGTTCCTGGACGTACCCGCCGTCAAGACCGGCATCGCCGTGGCGACGATGCCCGATCTACGCTGGGCGCGGCGCGACATCAAGAGCGTCGGCCTGCTCGCCCAGGCGATGGCGAAACAGGCCGCCAGGGACGCGGGCGCACAGGAAGCCTGGATGGTCGAGGACGGCTTCGTCACCGAAGGCGCATCCTCCACCGCCTTCATCGTCACCGACGAAGGCATCGTCACTCGCCCCTATAGCCAGGCGGTGCTGGCCGGATGCACCGGCGCGGCGCTGACCGCGCTGGCGGAGGAAAGCGGCCTGGCGGTCATCCGCCGTCCCTTCACCGTCGATGAAGCGCTGGCCGCGAAGGAAGCCTTCATCACCAGCGCTTCCACCCTGTGCCTGTCGGTCGTGCGCATCGACGGGCATCCGATCGGCGACGGCAGGCCTGGGCCGGTGGCTACGCGATTGCGCGCGCTCTACATTGATTTCGCCCGCGCGACGGCGGTGTGACAAATGACTCCGTTATGGAGGAAGATTCATCCTCTCCTAAATGAATAGGAAATTGCCATCATTCCGGCGTCAAAATGGCGGCAAACCGGATGGATAGCAGGGTTTAAACGGGCGCAATGGCGGCAGAATGGATGGCTACATCCAAACCCTCTTCATAACGGCTTATTTACGGGGCTGAAACGATCCGTTCTTGCTTTATTCTCAGGAACGAAGGTAGAACAGGATTCGGATCATGATGGACGATTTTCCCTACGCCCAACCGCTGACCGGCCAGCCCCTGGCGGGCCATGCCGCACCGCTGGCGCCGCGCGATGAGCGTGCCAGCCTGCTGGTGATCGCCGACCGGATGGATATGTTCGATCTGGAACCGGTGACCGACGCTGCCGGCTTCCGGCTGCTGGGCGCAACCACGCTGGCCGACGCCCCGGACCGGCTTGATCTCCAAGCGCAGTGCGACACGGTGCTGCTCTTTTGCCCTAGCATGACGCCAATGCTGGAACGATTGCTGGTGCAGGTCGAAACCCAGGCGATCCAGACCGGCATGGCGGTGATTCTGGTCGCCGGTTGGGAAACGGTCGAACTGGCCTTTGCCTGCCTGCGCAGCCCGCACAGTCATTTGCTGTGCGACCCGGACCGCACCGAACTGGCCGCCGCGCTGGTAGCGGCGGGCGAGCATCGCCCCGTCGCAGGCGTGCATGAGGTCGACCGGGAAGGCGTGCGCCTCCAGCAATTGAGCGAGGAGGTCGGCCGCCTCGCCCGTACGCTGGACGCGTTGACCGAACGAACCCGGCTGGCGACGCCCAGCTTCGACCTTGGCCCGCGTATTTCCGACCGGCCCAGCGACTATATCGGCATGCCCGCCATCGCCCCGATGACCGTGCCGACGCCCATGGCGGAGAAAGCCGCGCCGACCGTCACCGCCGCGCAGGTGCGCGACCTGCTGCGCGCCCGGCGCATCCGCGCGGACTTCCTGCCCGGCGACCTGTTCGCCGATCCGGCCTGGGACATGATGCTGGACCTGCTCGCCGCGCGGCTGGATCATGAACGGGTGTCGGTATCCAGCCTCTGCATCGCCGCCGCCGTGCCCCCGACCACGGCGCTGCGCTGGATTCGCACGCTGACCGACAAGGGGATGGTGGAGCGTCAGGCCGATCCGCATGACGGTCGCCGCGTCTTCATTGCCCTGGCGCAGGACACCACCGACGCGCTGACACGCTGGTTCGGCGCCAGCCGCCGCCTGCTGAGCAGTTGATCGCATCCACGGACTTGACCGACGCGCTTTTTCCCGTAGAGAGGCGCTCTCCTGCAAAGGGGGCGATTAGCTCAGTTGGTAGAGCGTCTCGTTTACACCGAGAATGTCGGCGGTTCGAGCCCGTCATCGCCCACCATCCTCTCCATGCCTTTTAGCACGCGCAGGCGATGAACGGGTTGCTGTTGTCGTCCATCCTGCTGATATTGCCGGACCCAAAGCCCAGAGGCGGCGCTTTTCCAGCAGTGCGGATCATGATTGCCAATCCCGTTCATGCCGCAAAATAGCGATGGCGCAATGCTTTCCGCTGGACAGACAGACGTCGCCGCGCTTTCACAAAAGCATCGACATCATGGCGTAAAGACGGGGCATGCTGAACACCATCATCGGATCAAAGCGCGTTCTGTTCGTCATGGCGGTGGGTGCGGAATATGGTCCGCATCTGCGCGCCCGCTTCACCCCCTTGATGACCGGCGTCGGCCCGATCGAGGCCGCGCTAACGACCGGGATGACCTTGCACGACATGGATCGCGCAGGCGCGTTGCCGGACCTGGTCGTATCGCTGGGATCGGCGGGATCGCGCCGCTGTCCGCTGGGCGAGATATTCCAGGTGGCGAGCGTATCCTGGCGCGACATGGATGCGTCGCGATTGGGCTTCACCAAGGGGGTGACGCCGTTCATCGACCATCCTGTCGATCTGCCTCTGTTCACGCCCCTCCCCCTGCCCACGGCGCGACTGTCTACGGGCGCGAATATTGTGGGCGGCGACGATTATGCCGCGATCGATGCCGACATGGTCGATATGGAGACATTTGCGGTGGCGCGGGCCTGCGCGCGGTTCGACGTGCCGTTGATGGGCCTGCGCGGCATATCGGACGGGCCGGGCGAGTTGGATCACATCCATGGCTGGACGGAATTGCTGGGCGTGCTGGACGAAAGGCTGGCGGCTGCCGTGGACATGCTGCCAGAGGCGCTGGAAAGCCTGCCCTGACGTTCAGCAGCCGCCTTGCGTCATCGCTTTACGGGGCCACGACAGCCGGTAGGTGACCAGGAAGCCGTCATGGTCGGACAGTCGCGGACCGCTGGGGCCACCGTCGAACATCGCCTCGACCCGGATCGGGCGCACCGTCACCTGATCGCCCGACCAGAAAAATTGCAGATCCTGCGTATCCATCCACGGTGCGTCCCCATCCCAGCTCATGCGCACATCGCAGCCTGAAGCCGCGTCCGCGCAGACGTGATGGACCAGATCGAGCGACTGGTAGCGCGAGAAATTCTCCCAGCGCGATTCGGAATGGCGCATATTGAAGTCACCGCCGAAAATCAGCGGATAGGCGTCGTCATGCGTGCGGTCGATAAAGGCCGAGGCTTCGAGCGACTGGCGATCATGCGCGGCCAGATTGCGGTGGTCGGGCGCGCGCGAGGCGCCGCGGCTGTTCATATGGGTGTCGTATATATCGATCGGCGTGGGCACGCCGGGAATGGCGATCCGCGCCAGCACGACGCCCTTGTTGGCAAGGCAGTCGATCCCGGCGCAGGAGCGGCGACCATAAGCGTGCCTATCGACATGGACGATCGGATAACGCGACGCGATGGCTAGACCACTGCTGGTGAGGTGGACGCCGATCTCGCCGCGCTTGATATGCGACCGGCCGGGTAGTGTTGCCTTGGTCACGCCGCGCGCAGGCGTGGTGCGGCCAGGGCCGGTCACGATCGCGGGATAGCCGGTGGCGGCGACCGCCTTCTTGGCCGCGCCGCTGAACATTTCCTGGAATAATATGATGTCGGGCGCCTGGCCCTTGGCGCGTAGCGCGGCCAGCCGATCGCCGATGGCACGAAGCGACGCCCCGCGTCCGGAGCGGGCGGGCCAGCCCAATCCTTCGATATTATAGGTCAGCACCGACAAGGTCGTGGTGACGCTCTGCCCATCGGCGGCGGACATAAGGGCTGGTGACGGCGCGTCTTCGCAGCGCATCGCCTGCCGGGGCAGCGGCGTCGCACAGCCTGACGCGAGCAACGCCAGCGCCAGGGCGAAGCGCGGGACTGGTCGATATCTAGCCTTCATGCCCGATGCTTGCTCAGTCGCCCTCGAACGCGATCAGCGCCTGCGATGCAATGCCGTCGGCCTCCAGCGCCGCTTTGCCGCCCAGGTCGGGCAGGTCGACGGCAAACAGCGCCATCAGCACGCTCGCGCCCTGTTCGCGCAACAGCTGCGCAGCGGCGAGCGCGGTGCCGCCGGTGGCGATCAGATCGTCCACCAGGATGACGCGCGCGCCCTGCGGCACCTGCCCTTCATGCAGTTCCAGCCGGTCGGTGCCATATTCCAGTACATAGTCGATGCCGACCGTCTTGCCGGGCAGCTTGCCCTTCTTGCGGACGGGCACGAAGCCTTTGCCCAGCGCCACCGCCAAGGCCGCGCCCAGGATGAAGCCCCGCGCCTCGATCCCGACGATCAGGTCCGGGTCCAGCGGCCGGGCGACGGCGCTCAGCCGATCGATCAGTTCGCGAAGGCCGAGGCCGTCCGCCAGCAGCGTCGTCACGTCGCGAAACTGGATGCCGGGCTTGGGGAAATCCGGGATGGTGCGAATGAGGGCGGTCAGGCTGTCGATGCTCATGGGCTTGCTCCATAGAGAAAGGGCGCGGCTTCCTCAAGAAACCGCGCCCTTATTCGTTTCGCCTTGCAGCGCCGGACCGTCAGGCCGCCTTTTTCTTGTCCGCCCAGATATTCTGATAGGACATATAGGCCAGGCCCGTGGCGATCAGCAGGAAGAGGATGGTCGCAAGGCCAGCACGGCGGCGATTTTCCAGCTTCGGTTCGGCCGTCCAGGTCAGGAAGGCCGACACGTCCTTCGCCATCTGGTCCACGGTCGGCTTGGTGCCGTCGCCATAGGTCACCTGGCCTTCGGCCGTCAGCGGCGGCGCCATGGCCAGGTTCAGGTTGGGGAAGTAGGGGTTATAGTGCAGCCCTTCAGGCGTCTTGGCGTCCGGGAACTCCTTGAGCAGTTCGGCGGGTTGCGCCTGGAAGCCGGTCAGCAGCGAATAGACATAGGCGCTGCCATGATGGCGGGCCTTGGTCATCAGCGACAGGTCTGGCGGGATCGCATTGTTGTTCGCCGCCGCCGCCGCGACATTGTTCGCGAAGGGCTTGGGGAAGTGATCGGCCGGAACCGGTTCACGCGACGAGGCTTCGCCGGTGGCGGGATCGACCGACGGGGTCTTGATCGCCCACTGCTTGGCGATCGCCTTCACTTCGGCTTCGTTATAGCCCAGCGCCGCGAGATCGCGGAACGCGACGAACTTCAGGCTGTGGCAGGCCGAACAGACTTCCTTGAACACCTGGAAGCCGCGCTGCAGCTGCGCCTGGTCATATTTGCCGAGCGGTCCGTCGAACGAGAAGGACACATGCTTTACCGGCTTGTGGAACTCATGCTCCACCGTCTTGGCCGGCGGATCGGTGACGTAGGCCACCGCGCCGACCAGGAAGGAAATGAGCAGCCAGCCTGCAAAGAAGAGGCCGACGAGGAATGCGCCAATGCGAACCATGGTCTTATCTACCCCTTATTCGGCCGGGACCGCGACGGTTGTGCCGTCGGTCTTGCCATATTTCGCCAGCACCGCTTCGGTGATCGAGCCGGGCAACGGAAGCGGCTTTTCAAAGCGCGAGATCAGCGGAAGGATGATCAGGAAGTGGGCGAAATAATAGGCCGCCGCGACCTGGCTCATCATCACATAGGGTTCTTCCGCAGGCGCACCGCCCAGCCAGCCCAGGATCAGCACGTCGATCACCAGGATCCAGAAGAACTTGTTGAAGGTCGGCCGATATTTGCCCGACCGCACCGGCGAGGTGTCGAGCCAGGGCAGGAAGAAGAGCAGCAGGATCGACGCGAACATCGCCAGCACGCCCAGCAGCTTGGCGGGGACGAAGAAGAAGTCCACCGTGAAGGCGCGCAGGATCGCGTAGAAGGGCCAGAAATACCATTCGGGCACGATATGCGCAGGCGTCGAAAGCGGGTTCGCTTCGATATAATTATCCGGGTGACCCAGGAAGTTGGGCGCGAAGAACAGCAGGATCGAGAAGGCGATCAGGAAGACGCCCGCGCCGAAGCCGTCCTTGGCGGTATAATAGGGGTGGAAGGGCACAGTGTCCTGCGGCCCCTTCACTTCCACGCCGGTCGGGTTCGAGGAACCCGGGATATGCAGCGCCCAGATGTGCAGGATGATGACACCGGCAATCACGAAGGGCAGCAGGAAGTGCAGCGAGAAGAATCGGTTCAGCGAAGCGTTGCCGGGCGCAAAGCCGCCCAGCAGCCAGGTCTGGATCGGTTCGCCCACGACAGGGATCGCGCCGAACAGGCCGGTGATGACCTTGGCGCCCCAATAGGACATCTGCCCCCAGGGCAGGACATAGCCCATGAAGGCGGTCGCCATCATCAGCAGGAAGATGACGAGGCCGAGCAGCCACACCATTTCGCGCGGCGCCTTGTACGACCCGAAATAGAGGCCGCGGAAAATGTGGAGATAGACGACGATGAAGAAGAAGCTGGCGCCATTGGCGTGCGCGTAGCGCATCAACCAGCCCGCATTCACATCGCGCATCGTCTGTTCGACGGTGCCGAAGGCGACCAGATCATTGGCGCCATAGTGCATCGCCATGATCACGCCGGTGACGATCTGGATCATCAGCGCAAGGCCGGCCAGAACACCGAAGTTCCAGAAATAGTTGAGGTTGCGCGGCACAGGGTAACCCGCGCCCACGGCGTTATAGGCGAGACGCGGAAGCGGCAGCTTCTCGTCGATCCACACCATCACCGGATTTTTCGGGGTATATTGCTCAGCCCAGGGAAAGCTCATGGTTTCTTACCTCAGCCTACGAGAATGGCGGTGTCGGAAGTGAAGCTGAACTTCGGCACTTCCAGATTCTTAGGCGCTGGGCCTTTGCGAATGCGCGCGGCGGTGTCGTAGGACGAACCGTGGCAGGGGCAGAAATAGCCGCCAAATTCGCCGCGATTCTCACCCTCGCCCGCGCCCAGCGGCACGCAGCCCAGATGAGTGCAGACACCCATCGTCACCAGCCACTGCTTCTTGCCGTCGACGGTGCGTTCTTCCAGCGTCTGCGGATCGCGCAGGGTGGAGGCGTCCACCTTGTCGGCTTCGGCGATTTCCTTCGGCGTCAGCTGGCGCACGAAGAGCGGCTGGCTGCGGAAAGTGGTCTTGATCGCCTGCCCGGGCTGGATCGCCGACAAATCGACTTCGGTCGATGCCAGCGCCAGCACGTCGGCGCTGGGGTTCATCTGATCGATCAGCGGCAGGACGACCGCAACAGCGCCGACCCCCGCGAAACTCACCGCAGCGATGTTGATGAAATCGCGGCGACGCACGCCATCATCGCCGGATGGACCTGTGCCGTCTATATGTTCAACGCTCGCCATGCACCTCAACCCTTGCAAGAACGTCCCTGATACCGCCGCAATGCCGTTCCCGGCTCTGTTTATCAAGGGATTTGGACCGCCATAGCCATGGCCACCCGCCTTCCCCCTGGCGTGGTTCGCGGGCCTGATAACCGGACTGCGCCCATTTTGCCAACAGCAAACTCACGCACCCTATGACAATTTGCCGCAGTGCATTATGGCGCGGACCATGCGTATCGCCCTTTACCAGCCAGAAATCGCGGGCAATGTCGGCGCGATCCTGCGCCTCGCCGCCTGCTTCGCCGTGCCTGTGGACATCATCATGCCGACCGGATTCGCCTTTTCCGACACGCGCCTGAAACGCGCGGCGATGGATTATGGTGAGGCGGCGGACATCACCCGCCACGCCAATTTCGCCGCCTTCGATGCAGAACGGCGCGCGCAGGGCCGCCGCCTATTGCTGATGAGCGCCCATGCCTCGCAAAAATTGCCGGAGGTGCAATTCCAGCCCGACGACGTGCTGCTGATGGGATCGGAAAGCGCGGGCGTGCCGGACGCGGTGCGCGACCTAGCCGACATCCGCATCCGCATTCCCATGGCGCCGGGCTTTCGATCCTTGAACATCGCCGTTTCGACGGGCATCGCCATATCCGAAGCCCTTCGCCAGACAGGACAATATCCGCAATGACCGCCAGCAATCCGGTGCCCAGCGTGCCCTTCCCCCTCGACGCCCGGCAACAGGCGGCGCGCAACTGGTTCGAATCGCTGCGCGACCGCATCTGCGCCGCGTTCGAGGCGATCGAGCGGGAGGCGGGCAGCGACGCCCGGTTCGACTATACCGCCTGGGACCGCGAAGCCGAAGGCCAGGCGCCGGGCGAAGGCGGCGGCGGCGTGCGCGGCGTGATGAAGGGCAAGGTCTTCGAAAAGGTCGGCGTCAACGTGTCGACCGTGGGCGGCGAATTTGCGCCCGGCTTTGCCCAGACCATCCATGGCGCCGCCAACAATCCCGCCTTCTTCGCCACCGGCATCAGCCTGGTCGCGCATATGGCCAATCCCCATGTGCCCGCCGTGCATATGAACACCCGCTATCTGGTCACGACCAAAAGCTGGTTCGGCGGCGGCGCGGATCTTAATCCGCCTTTGCCCCGGGCCGAGGATACGGATCATTTCCACGCCATGTTCAAGAGCGCCTGCGACGCCCACGACCCGGACTATTATCCCCGGTTCAAGGCGTGGGCGGACGAATATTTCTTCATCCCCCATCGCGGCGTGCATCGTGGCGTCGGCGGTATCTTCTACGATCATCTCGAATGCGCCGACGATGCCGGGTTCGACGCACACTTCGCCTTCACCCGCGCGGTGGGCGACGCCTTCCTGGACGCTTTCCCGCCGATCGTACGCCGTCGCATGGATGAGACGTGGACCGAGGCGGATTATCGCACCATGCTGGAATGGCGCGGGCGCTATGCGGAGTTCAACCTGGTGCATGATCGCGGCACGCTGTTCGGGCTGAAGACCGGCGGCAATATCGACGCCATATTGATGAGCCTGCCGCCGATGGCGAGTTGGCGCTAAGCATGGCGTTGACGCCGGTCGATCCGGGGATGGTGGCGACGATCGTCACCTATCTGGAAATGCGGGAGCGGCCACGGCCCGCGCCGGTCCCGCCCGCGCCGTTGCGGCTGGTGCCGTGGAAGACGCCCGATCTGGACGCTTACCGCACCCTGTTCCGCCGGGTGGGCGCGCCATGGCTGTGGTTTTCCCGGCTGGTGATGTCCGATTCGGACCTGGCCGCGATCCTCCATGATCCTGCTGTGGAGGTCTATGCCGTCACCGATCCGCGCGGGACCGAAGTCGGCCTTTTGGAACTGGATTTCAGGGCGCTGCCCGATTGCGAACTGAGTTTTCTGGGGCTGGTGCCCGAACTCAATGGCAAGGGGCTGGGCCAATGGCTGATGGCGCAGGCCAAATCGCTGGCCTGGCGCAAGGGGGTGGAGCGCTTCTGGGTCCATAGCTGCACGCTCGACAGCCCCGCGGCGCTCCGCTTCTATCTACGGTCCGGCTTCGTTGCCTATGCGCGCGCGGTCGAAACCTTCGCCGATCCCCGAATCGCCAACATATTGCCGCGCGATGCCGCGCCGCATGTGCCGCTGCTATAGGCGTCTGATCAGCGAAAGACGTCGCGCACATCCTGCGGCTGCGCCTGACGATAGAGCCGCGCCAGCATCACCAGCATATAGACCTGGACGATGCTCGTCACCGCCGCCCCCGCAAGCCCCCCTGCCAGCCGCGCGCCTTCCGCCCCCGCGATCAAACCGCCGACCAAGCCGACGATCACCTGCGCCGCCGATCCCGCGATGGTGGACAACAGCATGACGATGACCAGAAAGCCGAACAGCCGCCAGAAATAGCCGCGCGTCAGCGCCCAGGCGCGGCGCAGCGATTCCATCACCCCGGCCGTGCCGTCGATCACCACCGGGTTGAGCAGCACGAGGCGGATGCTGGCGAAGAAGATGAGGGCGATGGCGCCAAAGCCCAGCAGCAGCCCGATCGTCGCCGCCAGCGGCTTCGAGACGAGCGCGAAGAGGATGCCGACCAGCGCCGCCGCGATGAAGACGACGGCTACGGCGCCGACCACGACCAGCGCCGTGCCGATCAACACCGGCAGGCGCGCGAAGCTCATGCGCAACGCTTCCCCCACGCTGATGCCCGGGCGCAGGGCCAGGGCGAACAGGGCAAGCGACCCGAACCAGATGAGGATGATGGTCAGCAGCATCGCTAGGCCAAAGCCAGGCGGCATGGCGGGAATCGTGTCCGCCTTGGGCGCGGCGAACCAGGCCTGGAGTTCGGGCGGTGTCATTTCCTGAAGGATCAAGCTGGGCAGCGCCACGAACAGCAGCGCCACCGGGAACAGCAAGGCCGCTTCCCGCCTGACGAAGGCGACCAATTCCTCCCACGCCTTGCCGATGGACATTGTCGCCATATCTATATTGCCTGCCCTGCTGAAAATCCGGCGCGAGACTTGATCGCTCGGCTCGCCCAAGTCAAGGAAGCGCCCATGTCCGACCTTCCGCCCGATCGCCCCGCGCCCCTGCCCTTTCCCGCATCCGTCGAATGGCGCGTCGCGCCCGCCCCCGTCGATTATCCAACGGCGCTGGCCGATATGGAGGCGCGCGCTGCCGCCGTCCATGACGGGCAGGCACAGGAGCGCGTCTGGCTGCTGGAGCATCCGCCGCTCTATACCGCCGGGACCAGCGCCGATCCCGCCGAACTGCTCGACCCGCGCTTTCCCGTGCATGATGCCGGACGGGGCGGGCGCTATACCTATCATGGGCCGGGGCAGCGGATCGGCTATCTCAACATCAACCTCGGCGATCGGGGGAAGGACATCCGCAATTTCGTCCATCATCTGGAAGGCTGGATGATCGCGGCGCTGGATGACATGGGCATTGCGGCGCGGCGGGCGGAAGGACGGATCGGCATCTGGACCGACGATTCGAATGGGCGCGAGGCGAAGATCGGCGCGCTGGGCATTCGCGTGCGGCGCTGGGTCACGCTCCACGGATTTGCGATCAACGTCGATCCCGACCTGTCCCATTTCGCGGGCATCGTACCGTGCGGGATCAGCGACTTTCCCGTGACCAGCATCGCCGCTCTGGGCGGTGACGCATCCACAGACACGCTGGACGCCGCGCTCAAGGCGCATTTCCCCGTCTTTCTCAGCCGCTTGGCCCGGTGCGGCACGGGGGTTGAGCAATGCGAAACAGGAAGCTAGGGTCGCGCCTTCCTGAGCCGGCGCGGATGCCGGGTATCGACCGTTTCAAGGAGACCCGGATGCGCCCCATCGTCACCGCCACGCTGATCGCCGCCTGCCTGTCGCTGGCGGCCTGTGGCGGCAAGGAGGAAGGCGGCAACAAGGTGCAGATGAAGGATATGGAAGTGGTGGACGGCACCGCGACCGACGCGATGACCGACCTGGACGGCGTGCAGAGCGAAGGCACGGCCATCGCCCTGCCCAGCGGCAATGCGACGGACAATAGCAGCGCGGCGGCCAAGCCTGCGCCGCAGCAAGCGCCCGCGGAGGATGCGGAAGTGTTGTCCGATCAGTAAAACTAGCAGGATCGTTCAGCGCTGATACAGTGGCTGGACGGAATGAAGGATCAATGGATGGCGCCGATGATCGCGCCGTCCCGGAGAGGCAGATTAGATGACATTGCGTTCCTCGTTGCGCCGCGTGCTGGCCGGCATGACCCTGGCCATCGCGCCGATGATCGCGCAACCCGCGTCGGCCCAGTTCTTCTGGTCGCCGCCCGACATGAGCGCCCCGCCCCTGACCGACGCCGCCGCTGCGACCGCGCTGGGCCTGCCCGGTGCGAATGCGGAGGAGATCAAGGCCGGGCTGGCATGGAATCTGCGCGCCGCGCTTAACGTCGCGGCGCTGCAATGCCAGTTCGAGCCGACCTTGCTGGCGATCAGCAATTATAACGCCATGATCGCCCATCATGACGCGGAACTGGATAGCGCGCAGGCGGTGCTGCTCGGCTATTTCCAGCGCACCGTGGGCAAGGGCAAGCCGGGCCAGTCGGCGTCCGACATGTATAACACCCGCATCTATTCGGGCTATTCCACGGTCCAGGCGCAAAAGGGCTTCTGCCAGGCGACGGCGGAAGTCGGACGGCAAGCGATCTTCGCCGATCGCGGCCAGCTGAACGAAGTGGGCCGGGCTGGCCTTGGCTCGATCAAGAAGTCGTTGGTGGCGGCGGGCGAGCAATTTTACGGCACGCCGGGCTATGACTATGTCGTCGCCATGCCCTCCTTCGATCCCAAATGCTGGAAAAAGGGCGTGTTGCTGCCGGTCTGCCATCAGGCTTGGAACGACAAGATCGGCGTGAAGCCTTGAGGGCTGGTCCGACCGCCCGATAGCATGGGTTTCCGCGCAGGCGGGAACCGGGTTCCGGCGGTTGGACTTGGCTCTGATGTTCGCAGAAATAAGCGGCACTTATACCAAGCTGCATTGACTGGAATCTATAGCGCGCTGTTTCCCGGCCCTTCGACTGCCTGCCAAGGCAGGCGCTCAGGATAAACTTCGGCCAACGGCCGAAGGCCGGGAGCCAGTTCCGCCCTCTGAACTGGACCCCGGCCTTCGCCGGGGAACGCCCTGCCCCTTCCAATGAGTCATTGTCATCGCGCTTTGGCATTAGAGCGGCCCGTGGAGGGAAGCGCCGCTTTAATTTGACGGCGCGCAGGCTTTGCTATGCGTCGTTTGAGACAGCGAGTGCGACAGTTGTGGCGCTATTTCGCTATTCATGAGCAGGCAGAAGCAATCTGCCCGTTCGTGATTTTTACGCAACATTGAAGGGGCTGGGGCGTGTAAATAGTTCCGCGCTCCGGACTGGGCTCCCGCCTGCGCGGGAGCACGTTGCATTTAGAGCGCTCGCCTCACACACCGTCATCAGGCCTAAAAAACGCCTTTACCGCAAACCCAGATATTTATGGGCCTGCACCGTCAGCCGCCATTGCGGCCGGTCCATGACGAGCGCGATCGCGGCGCGAGCATTGTCGGCTGCGTGGGGGTCGTCCAGCGGCTGGAGCAGGTGGTGCGCGAAGGCCCAGCCTTCCATCGCCGCGACATCGGCCAGGCTGTGGCCGCCATCGGGCTGCGGCCAAACCAGCTTCAATTCATGGCCGGATCGTTGCACGACGTCGCTGCCTGCCTTGGGGCTGATGCAGATCCAGTCGATGCCGGGATGGGCGGCGATCGTGCCGTTGCTTTCGATCGCGATGGTGAAGCCGCGCGCGTGGAGCGCATCGACCAGCGCATCATCGACTTGCAGCATCGGCTCCCCGCCGGTCAGGACGATATAGCGACCCTCCGCCCCCTCGCCCCAGAAAGCGAGCGCGCCATCGGCCAGCGTGTCGGCGTCAGCGAACTTGCCGCCGCCCAGCCCATCGGTGCCGACGAAATCGGTGTCGCAAAAACGGCAGACGGCGTCGCGCCGGTCCTGCTCGCGACCGCTCCACAAATTGCATCCGGCAAAGCGCAGGAATACGGCGCGCCGCCCCGCCTGCACCCCTTCACCCTGAAGCGTCAGGAACATTTCCTTGACCGCATAGCTCATCGTCGGCCGCCTTTCAGGGCCGCGTGGCGTAGATGGTAGGGTCGGGCAGGCCCGCTTCCTGGTAACCCTTGGCGCGCAGGCGGCAGCTGTCGCAAAGGCCGCAATGCTTGCCGTCGGGCGTGGGATCGTAGCAGGACCAGCTGATCCCGGCGTCCAGGCCCAGACGGTCGGCTTCGCGGGCGATGTCCGCCTTGCTCATATATTGCAGCGGCGTCTGGATGCGGATCGGATGGCCCTCCACCCCCGCCTTGGTCGCCAGCGTCGCCATATTCTGGAAGGCGTCGATGAACTCGGGACGACAATCGGGATAGCCCGAATAGTCGAGCGCGTTGACGCCGATGAAGATGTCGCTTGCGCCCGCCACTTCGGCCAGGCCCAGCGTCAGCGACAGGAAGATGGTGTTGCGCGCGGGCACATAGGTGACGGGGATATCGTCACCCACCCCGCCCTTGGGCACGGCGATGTCGGCGGTCAGAGCCGATCCGCCGAACGCGGTCAGGTCCAGCGGCAGGACGATGTGGCGAATCGCGTTGAGCGCTTCGGCGACGCGCGCGGCGGCGCGCAGTTCGACGCGATGCCGCTGATTATAGTCGATCGACAAAGCGAGGATGCGATAGCCCTGTTCGCGCGCCAGTCCGCCCGCGACCATCGAATCGAGACCGCCGGACAGCAGCACGACGGCGAATTTTCCATTATTGGCAACCATGATTCCGCGCTACCCCCCGCGACGCCGCAGCGCAAGCATGGGACGATGCGCGTTCTCGATCAGGAACAGTCGCCGACGCGTCGTCCTTCCGCCGTGAAGGCGAAGGGCGCGCCGTTCGCGATGCCCTGCGAGCGGATCTGCACCAGCTTGGTGGTTTCGACGCGCAGGTCGGTGCGGCCATTGCCCGCCGCCGCGCAATCATAGGTGACGGTGATCGCATGGGCGCTGTCGCTGATGACGAAGCTGCGGCAGAGGGTGCGGCCATGCTGGACCTGCAGCAGCTGGCGCAGGTCGCTGATGCACAGCTTGCGAGTCTCGGCCCCTTCGCCGCGACCGCGCAATTCCCATTCGCCGGTTTCCAGCGTGCGCAACGCCTGGGGCGCAGGGACCGCCGGGGCCGTCGCCGCCAGCGCCATCGTGCCGATCGTCGCCGCCATCATCGCAATCGCGCCGAGCGCGTATCGTTCCGCCCTCTTCATCGTTCCGCCCGATCCCGTATCATAGTGCCACCGCGCCCATGGCGATGGCTATCTGCCGCTCATGCCAATCAATTGCGGCATTTTCATAGCGCAAGCGGCGCGTCCTGCCCCATTTACAAATAACGTTAGCGAAACGTTCTTCGCATCAATGCGCGACGAAGCTGTCCAGCGCGAGGGGGAAGAGGCGCGAGCAGAAGGCGCAATCCACGCCGATCACGCCATGTTCGTCCGCCATGTCCGCGCGTTCGCTGGCCGGGAAACGGCCGATCACGTCGCGAATATGGGTGAGGTCGCAGCGGCATCCTTTCGCCAGCGGGGTCGGTTCGACCACGCGCACTTCCTCTTCCTCATGGAACAGGCGCCAGACGATGTCGGTCAGCGGCAGGGCGTCGTCGGTCAGTTCATCGGCCTTGAGCGTCTGGGCCAGCGCCTGCACATGCTCCCATTCCGGATGATCGTGGCGGACATGCAACCGCTCGCGCCCGACCTCCCCCTCCGGCAGATGCTGGAGCAGCATACCGGCCGCGACGCAGCCTTCGCCCTTGTCGTGCCGGGTGTCGATCTGGATGATGCTGGGGATTTGTTCGGACTGGAAGAAATAATGTTCGGCGGCTTCGGCCAGCGATTCGCCCTCCAGCGGCACGATGCCCTGATAGCGTTCGCCCGACACCGACTGGTCGAAGGTGATCGCCAGATAGCCCTTGCCGAACAGCCCGAACAAGGTCGGGTCCGCGCCCTGTTCGGCCAGGCGATCGGCATCGAACTTGGCATAGCCGCGCACGTCGCCATCCTTATAGTCGGCGACCAGCAGGCTGACGACGCCATGTTCGGTCTGCGCCTGCAGCGTCAGTTGGCCGTTCGCCTGCTTCAATGTGCTGCCCAGCAGGGCCGCCAGCACCAGCGCGGAGGCGAGCAGCCGCTCGATCGGGGGGGATAGGCATGGGCGGCCAGCACCTGGTCGAGCACCGGACCCAGCCGCACGAGGCGACCGCGGGCATGGCGCGCGGGGATGGTGAAGCCAAGAGCCTGGTCGATATGGGTGGAGGCAGACATGCTGTGCTTTCTCCCCTCCCGCTGGCGGAAGAGGCGGGAAATGGGTGTATAGTGCGAAGGGGAGGACCATGCCCTCCCCCACCCCGTCCCGCAAGCGCGGGGGGAACCGACCATATAGGGGCGGGCTACAGCTTTCCAAGCGCCCAGAGCAGCACCGATTTCTGCGCATGGAGGCGGTTTTCCGCCTTGTCCCAGATCAGCGACTGGGGTCCGTCGATCACCGCGTCCACCACTTCCTCGCCGCGATGGGCGGGCAGGCAGTGGAGGAATTTGGCGTCCGGCCTTGCCTGCGCCATTAGCTCCGGCGTCACCTGATAGGGCATCATCGCCGCCAGCTTGGCGTCGGCATGGGCCTGGCCCATGGAAATCCAGGTATCGGTGACGACGACGTCCGCGCCCGCCACCGCGGCCGCTGCGTCGCGGGTCAGGGTGACGGTCGATCCGGCGGCGCGCGCGGCCTCGGCGAAGGCCGGGTCGGGATCATAGCCGTCGGGTATGCCCATGCGCACATCGAACTTGAGCAGGCCCGCCGCCTCCACGATCGAATGGAGGACGTTGTTGCCATCGCCCAACCAGGCCCATTGGCTGCCGGGCAGCGCCAGCCCATGTTCGACCACGGTCAACAGGTCGGCGACGATCTGACAGGGATGCGACAGGTCGGTCAGGCCGTTGATCACCGGGACGGTGGCATAGGCCGCCATCTCCTCGATCTTGGCATGGTCGTCGGTGCGGATCATGATCGCGTCGCACATGCGGCTGAGCACGCGCGCGGTGTCGGCGATCGTTTCGCCCCGGCCGATCTGGCTGGTCGCGCCTTCCAGGATCAGCGACGTGCCGCCCAACTGGCGGATCGCCATGTCGAAGCTGACGCGGGTACGGGTGCTGTTCTTTTCGAAGATCATCGCCAGCGTGTGCCCGGCGAGCGGGGCGTCGGCGTCGGCTGCGCCTTTCGGCTTGCCCGCGCGTGCGGCCTTACGGTCGATGGCGTCGGCGATCATCGCGGCGATCGCGTCGCCGCCCGCATCGGTGAGATTCAGGAAATGCTTGGTCATTGGAAGGTTCTCCGCTTCCAACCGCCGTTCGTCCTCAGTAGCCATTGAGCGAAGCCGACATGGCGTATCGAAGGATCAATGCTTCGATACGGGTCTTCGACAAGCTTAGCCCCTACTCAGCACGAACGGGGTAGTATCAATCAGGCCGCCTCAGCTTCCGCGAAGCTCCGCGCGCCGGCGGAGATCTTCTCAATGGCTTCGGCGATATGGCTTTCCTCGATGACGAGGGGCGGCAGGATGCGCAGCACATTCTGCCCGGCCGACACGGTCAGCAGGCCGTGATGGTCGCGCAGATGGCCGACGAAGGCGCGGGCGTCATAGCCCTCCTTCATCTTGACGCCGAGCATCAGGCCCATGCCGCGCACATCCTCGAACATGTCGTCATGATTGGGGATGAGCTGTTCCAGCGCGGACCGCAGGCGCGCGCCCATCGCCGTCACATGGTCCAGGAACCCGTCGGCCAGCACTTCCTCGATCACCGCAAGACCCACCGCCATGGCGAGCGGGTTGCCGCCATAGGTGGTGCCATGGGTGCCGAACACCATGCCCTTGGCCGCGTCCTCCGTCGCCAGGCATGCGCCGAGCGGGAAGCCTGCGCCGATGCCTTTCGCCACCGCCATGATGTCCGGCGTGATGCCGTACTGTTCGTGCGCGAAGAAGCTGCCGGTACGGGCATAGCCGCACTGGACTTCATCCAGGATCAGCAGCAGGCCATGCTCGTCGCACGCCTTGCGCAGGCCGGTCAGGAAGTCCTTGGTCGCCGGGGTGACGCCGCCTTCGCCCTGCACCGGCTCTAGCAGGAAACCGGCAGTATTATCGTCGATCTGCGCCAGTGCGGCGTCGAGATCGTTGAACGGCACCACGGTAAAGCCGGGCAACAGCGGTTCGAACCCGTCGCGCATCTTGGGCTGGCTGGTGGCCGAGATCGTCCCCAGCGTCCGACCGTGAAAGGCGTTGTCGAAGCTGATGATCTTGTGCCGGTGCGCTTCGCCATTGGCATAATGGAAACGCCGCGCGGTCTTGATCGCACATTCGACCGCTTCCGCGCCCGAATTGGTGAAGAAGACGGTGTCGGCGAATGTATTGTCCACCAGCTTCCGCGCGAACCGTTCGCCCAGCGGCATGCCGTAGAGGTTCGACACATGCATCAGCGTCGCGGCCTGATCCGCGATCGCCTTGACCAGCTTGGGATGGCCGTGGCCCAGCAGATTGACCGCGATGCCGCTGGCGAAGTCGAGATAACGCTCGCCGCGCTCGCCGATCAGATAGCAGCCCTCGCCTCGCACCGGACGGACATCGCACCGGGGGTAAACGGGCATGAGCGGCGTAATCGACATGGGCCTTCCCTTTCTGGGTGATGCTGCGCGTCCTGTGCGCATTGGGTAGAACGCAAAAAGGCGGCCCCCGCCGGGCCGCCCTTGTGCGAGCATCGCCTATACAGGCGGCATGTTGGGCACGCAACCCCGCCCGGCGGGGCGACGGCGGCCGTTTTTAGCCGCCGATCTGGGTCCAGGCGTCGGCGATTTCCGCGATCATGGCATGGGCCTGATCGACCGGTTCGGCCGTGCGGTCCTTGGCACCGACCAGCAGCAACCGGCGTGCTTCGCGATAGATTTGCGCGAGGCCGATCGAAATGTCGCCGCCCTTGTCGAAGTCCAGGCTCGATTCGAGCGCGAAGAGGATCGACATCGCGCGCGCCTGCTTGTCCGACACCTTGACCCGGTCGCCCTGGCGTTCGGCCAGCGCCGACGCTTCGAGCGCCAGCAGCAGTTCGTCGAACAAAATCTTGACCAGCGCGTGCGGCGTGGCGCCTTCGGTGCGGCTGCCCGAATGGACGGCGGCGTAACGGCGCGCTGCGCTGGCGCCTGCATAACCCTGATTATAAAACATCGTCTGCGCCCCGATTATTTGTTGCTGTTGTTCCAGACCTCGACCTGCTGTTCGAGGTAGCTTTGCGTCGCCTTGAGCGCGGACAGCCGCGTCTCCATGGCTGCGTAGATCGTGGTCAGATGCGCCTGATAATTGGTCATCCGTTCGTCCAGATCTTCGAGTTGTTGGGTGAAATTCTTGGCTTCCGAATCATAGCGCGCCTGCGCGGTCTTGAGCGGACCGTCATCCTTCACGATGTTGTCGCGTACGGTGTCCATCAGCGTGGACAGGCCGGGATTGCCGGTGGTCGATACTTTGGGGTTCACCATATTGGTGACGCCTTCGGGATCGGATTCCATCGCCGCGGCCAGCCGGGCCGTGTCGAGGCTGAGCGTGCCATCGCGATTGGTGGACACGCCGATATCCGCCAACGTCCTGAATGTGCCCGTCGACGCCAGTTGGGTCGACGTGATCCCGGACAGCTGGCGCTTCATGTCGCGCACGCTGGACACGCCGTTCAGGACACCGGCACTGGACGAATCCGCGCCCGTCGCCGTGGCGGTGTTCAGCCCCTTCATCAACGTGTTGTAGGCGTCGACAAATTCCTTGAGCAGGTCCGACAGGCCTGCGGTCGGCTGGCTCATCGACAGGTTGACGGTAGCCCCGGGCGACGCCTTGTTCAGGTCGATCCGCAGATAGGGGATCGCATCGTCGATCGTGTTGCTGGCATAGGAATAGGCCACGCCGTCGAGCGTGATTTCGGCATTTTGCGCGGCGGGCGAGCCGGCAAAGTTCAAGCCGCCCCATGCCACCGGGTCGCCTTCTGCCGCGCCCTCCAGCGTGAAATCATTGGCTTGGCCCGTCGCCCCTTTGAGCACGAGGCGCGAACCGGTCGCATCGGTCACGACCTGAGCCGTGACTCCTGCCCCGGACGCGTTGATCGCCTTTGCCAGATCGGAAATCGTGCTGGTGCTGGAATCCAGCGTGATGGGCGTCCGGTTGCCGTCCTTGCCGACGATATTGAGAGTGCCAGCGCCGATGCTGGTGTTGGTGGACGAGCCGGAGGAATAGACACGGGCGGTCGCCAGTTTTTCGACCGTCAGCTGGGCTGGCAGGCCGCTGGGGCTGCCGCCGCTCAGCAACGTGACCGATGCGACGCTGGGATCGTTGGACGAGGCCGTACCGGTATAGGATGCGCCGGACAAGACTTCGGTCAGTGCATCGGCAAAGGTGTTGAGCGAGCTTGTGGCCGAAGCGAGCGCGGAAATACGCGAGTTGTTGAGCGTCTGACGATCCGTGATCGCCGTCTGCTTCGGCTGGCGGGTCGCGCTCACCAGACTGGACACCAACGCCGAGGTGTCGATACCCGACCCCGCGTTGAGCGCCGTCAAAATGCTGCTGCCTACCGAACTCATGCGTCGTCCTTTCAAGGGATGAGAACGGCGTTAGCGCCGAGACCTTTAGGAATGATTTTCGCAAGCCCACGGCGGCGAAATATCAACCGACAGAAGCGGTTACCTGATCGACCGTGCCGCGCGCCACATGCGCCTGCGCCCCATGGGCGTAGGATGCGCGCTCCACGATGCGCTTCGCCAATACGGCGGCATGTTCGACCGCTTCCTTGCTGGCGGGCGGCAAGGGCACCAGCACGATGGGACGCGGGATCATCGCCTGGATCGCGCCAGCGGCGTCGTCCACGCTGCCCGCCGTCGATTGGAGGTCGGCCAGAATTTCGGATATGCGGGCATGGACTTCGACATATTCGGCCGCGCTGGCCATGTCTTCGTCCACGACGATGCCTTCGTCTGGCGGCGTCGCCTTGGCCGTTTCCTGGAGGGGCAGTTGGGTGGAACGACTGGCCGCCACGGGCTGCACAGCCTGGACGGACGAAGGCGCACGCGAAACGGCCCTATCGACCGGCGTCAGCTCAATTCTGGATACATAGTCGTTCATGACGCACCAATCATAATGCGTCCCCAAAAAGACATTACGGCCGGGCGATAAAAAACTTTAATGCCCCGCCTGATCTTTTTTTGCCTGACGCCCAACAGAGGGGTCGGCGCGCAGACAAGCATTTGAAGATAGAAGAGAAAATTAGTGCTGACCTTTGGAGATCATGGCTCCGGGATCGGCTATGCGACAGCGAAGGTGACAGGTGCAGCGCATTTTGGCAGGAGCGGGTCGGCGGCATGACATCGCGCTGCAACTGTCCAACTCGTTGTCGCATTCGGGCCGCAGATATGCGTTTCTGGCCGCTTCGGGCTATGGCTTGCGCCCGTCCGCGTTGAAACGCAGGTCTTCCGGTACGGTGATGAACGGCCGGTCCATTTCGGTCGCCATCTTGTTTTCCACCCGGAAGACGAAGGCCAGGATCGTCGCCACCGCCATATACAGCCCTTCATTGACGATCTGCCCGGCGCGGGAGGTGAAATAGACGGCGCGGGCCAGTTCGGGATATTGCAGGACGGTCACGCCATTCTGGTCCGCCAGTTCGCGGATCGCCGCAGCGATCGCGTCGCAGCCGCGCGCCACCACGACCGGGGCGGCGTCGATGCCCGGCCGGTAGCGCAGCGCGACCGCGAAATGGGTGGGGTTGGTCAGGATCACGCTGGCTTCGGCCACGGCCTGGCGGGTGGAGCCGTTCAGCACCTCGAACTGGCGGCGGCGGATCTGGCCTTTGAGTTCAGGCGAGCCTTCGCTTTCCTTATGCTCGTCCTTGATTTCCTGCTTGCTCATGCCCAGCCGCTTGCCGCGCTGCATGATCTGCGCGGGGACGTCGATCCCTGCGATCAGGAACAGCCCGCCCGCCATCACCAGGCAGACGAGGATGAAGATATTGCCCAGGTCCGCCATGGCGGGCGCGACGCCCATCTTGCCCAGCGCGGTGATCTGAGTCAGCCGGTCCCAGATCAGCCAGACGCCGATGCTGCCGAGCAGGCCGACCTTGGCAATCGACTTGACCAGTTCGATCAGCCCCTGCGTCCCGAAAATTTTCTTGATGCCCGCCGCCGGGTTCATCTTCGACGCCTTGGGTGCGAAGGCGCCGGGGCGGAAGCCGAGCGACCCCAGAAGCGCGGGCGCGGCGATGGCGGCGATGAAGGTCGCGAGCATCACGCCGGCCGCCGGGAGCGCGATGGCGCCGAGCAGTTCGGCGCCGCGCGCCGCAGGCGAGAAATCGATGATATCTTCCCGCCGGAAGCGCAGCGCCTGCGTCAGCATATCCGCCAGCGCGTCGATCAGTGAGGGGCCGGTGATCGCCAGCCAGGCGATGCCCGCCATCACCACCAATGCCGTGCCCAGTTCGCGCGACTGGAGGATGTCGCCCTTCTTGGCGGCGTCGTCCAGCTTCTTCTGGGTCGGTTTTTCGGTCTTTTCGCCGCCGCCGGGACTGTCCGCCATGGCCTTAGCGTCCTTCCGCGATCGATTGGGCCTGCTCCAGCCCGGCCTTGAGCGAGGCGGTCATGCCTTCGGCCATGATCGGCGCGGCGATGGCAAGCAGGACGATGCCCGCCATCATCGCCACCGGCATGCCCACCGCAAACAGGTTGAGCGAGGGCGCCGCGCGCGCCAGCATGCCCATGATGATCTGCACCAGCACCAGCGCGAAGGCGACCGGCAGGGCGACGGTGACGCCCGCGCCCAGCAGCGATCCGCCAAAGGCAATCAGCCGCCAGATCGTGTCGTTCGACAATAGGCCAGCGCCCGGCGGGATCGCCTGATAGCTTTGCACCACGAAGCTGGCGAGCAGCAGATGCCCGTCCATGCCGAGCAGCAGGAAGGTGGCGAGGATCGACAGGAAGGTGCCCAGCACCTGGGTCGACTGGCCCGACGAGGGATCGACCATGGCGGCGAAGTTGAGGCCCATCGCGTTGCCGATCGTCTCCCCCGCGACGAAGGCGGCGGCGTAGCCGATCTGGACAGCGAAGCCCAAGGCGAGGCCCGCCATGACTTCGCCCGCGACCATCATCACGCCTTCGAAGCTGGCGACGCCGTCTTGCGGCAGGACGATGGTGACGCTGTTGAGCGCGGCGAGGCCCAGCGCCAGGCTGAGGATCAGGCGCAGTTGCAGCGGCACGGCGGGCGCGCCGAAGACCGGCGCGGCGATGAAGGCCGCGCCCGGCCGGATCATGGCGATCAGCCAGACCCAAAGCTGGTTTTCGATGCCTGCAAAGCCGGGCGCGATCATAGCGCGGCTTTCACTGGAGCAGGTCCGGAATGCGTTCGAAGATTTCACGGGTGAAGTCCGCGATCAGGACCATGATCGATCCGCCGAACAAGGCCAGCATTCCGCCCACCACCAGGATTTTGGGGATGAAGCTCAACGTCTGTTCGTTGATCGAGGTCGCCGCCTGCACCATGCCGATGATGAGGCCCGCGATCAGCGCCGGGATCAGGATGGGCGCAGCGGCAAGCGCCGTGATCCACAGCGCCTGCTGGGCCAATCCCATGAAGAAATCGGCGTTTTCCATGGCCTACCGGACCAATGGATGTGGGAGAAGGTGGCCCATCATGTCGCGAACGACCCCGCCAGCGACCCCATGGTCAGCGCCCAGCCATCGACCAGTACGAACAGCAACAGCTTGAACGGCATCGATATGATCGTGGGCGACAGCATCATCATGCCGAGCGCCATCAGCGTGGACGCGACGACCAGGTCGATGATGAGGAAGGGCAGGAAGATCATGAAGCCGATCTGGAACGCGGTCTTCAATTCGCTGGTGACGAAAGCGGGCAACAGGATGGTGAAGGGGATATCGTCGGGCGTGCGGAAGGCGGGCGCCTTGGCGAGATTCTGGAACAGTTTGAGATCGCTTTCGCGGGTCTGCTTCGCCATGAAGCCGTGCAGCACCTTGCCGGAGCGGCCGACCGCTTCCTCGATGCTGATCTGTCCCTTGCCATAGGGGTCGAAAGCCTGGGCGTTGATCGCGTCGATCGCGGGGCGCATCACGAACAGCGAGAGGAAGAGCGTCAGGCCGACCAGCACCTGGTTGGGCGGTGTCTGTTGCAGGCCCAGTGCCTGGCGCAGCAGCGACAGGACGATGATGATGCGGGTGAAGCTGGTCATCATGAGCACGAGCGACGGCAGCACCGTCAGCAGGCTCATCAGGACGAGGATCTGGAGGCTCAATGACAGCGAGCGGCCGTCCCCGGAAATCTGGCCCATGGCGCGGCTCAACGCGCCGCCATTGTCCACCGGCGGCGTGGCGGGCGCGGCCTGGGCGAAGGCGGGGACGGTGAAGAGGATGAGGGCTGCAACAACCAAAATCGTCATCCCCGCGAAGGCGGGGATCCATCTCCCAGGCGTACCATAGAGTTGCGAGGTCGGGGACTGGGTTCCCGCCTGCGCGGGAACACGGCAACCAGAGCGTTCAGCGCAGGCGGACATGATCGCCTTCCGCGATCTTTTCGATCCGGCTGCGGGTGACGGACAGGAGGATTTTCTTGCCCTCGAACTCGACCACGGCGAGCTTGCCGAAGGCGCCCATCGGCAGCGCTTCGAGCAGTTTCAAGGAGCGGTCGCCCTGCCCCGCGATCAGGCCGGGTTGATATTTACGCCACAGCCACAGCGCGCCGAAAGCCATGCCCGCCACCAGCGGGAGCATGATCAGCAGTTTGACGAAATACCAGAACATGAAATGGCCTGCCCGCAGCTATGGTTAATCCGCCTGCGATCCGCAGTTTCGCGGCCGAAGGCAAGCGCAAAATCAGGGATAGGGTATCAACCGCGCCGTTCGATGCCGGCCAGGCGGTTTTCGGTCGCGGCGATATCGACGATGCGGATGCCATAGCGGCCGTTGACCGTGACGACTTCGCCCTTTGCGATCAGCGCGCCGTTGACCATGATGTCGAGCAGATCGTCGGCCTGACGGTCCAGTTCCACGATGCTGCCTTCGGCCAGGTCCATGACTTCGGCGAGACGCAGGGAGGTGGAGCCGACCTCCACCGACATGCGCACCGGGATGTCGGCCAGCAGCTTGAACTGGCGGTTGTTGGTCATTTTGGACAGCGGGTCTTCGCCCCGGTCCATGCGGGGGGCTTCGCTCATGTCGCTCATTGATCGGGTTCCTGTGCGAGTTTTTCAATCTGGAAGGCGGCGCGGCCGTCCTGTTCGCCGATCGTGCCATGCGCGACGATGCGGTTGCCGACGATCAACGGCAGCGATCGGCCGATGGTGACGGGGATGACGTCGCCGACCTTAAGCTGCATCAGCTCGGCCAGCGAGAGGTTGGGACGCGCCAATACGGTGCGGGCGGGCATGCGGATGTCGCGCATGCGGCGGGCGATGCGCGTCTGCCAGACGGGGTCGCGATGTTCCTCGTCCGTTGGCAGGTTGCTGCCCATCAGCGCTTCGACGCCGCGCAGGGCGGACAGCGGGAAGACCAGGTCGATCGGCCATTCCTGTTCGCGGGTGATGGAGACGATGAAGCGTTGCAGCACCATCTGGTCGGCGGGCTGCGCGGCGGCGGCATAGCCGACCGCGCTTTCGCGCAGGATCAATCCCTGTTCCAGCGGCAGGATGTCGGCCCAGGTTTCGACCAGGCGGGTGACGATAGCGTCGGACAGGCGGGCGATCAGCCGGTCTTCGGTCGGCGTGAACTCGCCGCGCGTGGGCAAAGGCCGGTTGCCGATGCCACCGTAGAAACAATCGACCATGGTGGAGATCATCGCCGCGTCCATGCGCAGCAGCATCTGCCCCTTCAACGGGAGCAGGCGATAGATGGAGAGGCTGCAAAAGGCCGGGACTTCGGCGGTCCAGGCAGCAAAATCCAGCACCCGCGTATCCTGCGCCGCGACATGCGGGCGCACGCCTGCGATCGGTTCGATCAAGGCGCGCATGCGTCGGCCGAGCTTCTCGCTCAGCCGGTCCAGCCCCGACAGCATGATCGGCGCCTGAGAATCCCCGCGCCCGAAGGCGTAGGTTTGTACGTCGTCCATCTTGGTCCCCAGCGCCATGGCGGATCAGGGGCCGTCCCGATCCCGTGGCGCAGGGCCATTAATAACGAAAATGGTAAAATTGGAGTTAACGGGGCGGCAGGCTGCGCTTGTGACGTAGCTGCCCGCCCTTGCCGGTTCCCGCCGATCGACCGGCTGTTACTGGATCACGAAGTTCGTGAAATAGACGTTGTCGATGCCGCCATAGCCGGTCTTCTGCTTGAGGATATCGTTGATCACGCCCTTGATCTTGCCTTGGAGCGCCTGCTTGCCCTGCGGGGTGTCGAGCACTTCCTGCGGCTGCTCGGCCAGCAGCATCAGCACCTGGCTGCGGATCGGCATTTCATGCTGCTTGATGGCGGCGATGACGCGATAATCATAATAGGTCGATACCGCGATGGTGATCTGGGCGAAAGCGTCGCTGTCCGACATGTTCGACGTGAAGGGCGCCTGCAGCTGGAAATAGGTCGCCTGATAGGCGGTCGGATTGGATGGTGCGGGCAAATCTATTCCCTTGCCCGGCGCATGGCCCGACGCCACGGCATGGCTTTCGCCGCCGCTGGCATGACCGCCGCCTTCGCCGCCGCCGCTGCCGCCTTCGCCCGCCCAGCCATGGGCGGTGGCGATCGCCTGCGCATCCTCACCGGCCAGGACCAGCACCGGCTTGTTGGGATCTTCCTTCGGCCCTTCGGCCTTGGCGTTGAAGAAACCGGCGGCGTACAGCCCACCGGCCGCCCCTGCCCCACCCACGACAAGGCCAACGACCAACAGCAGGATCATCTTCATGCTCCCGCCCTTCTTTTTCTTGGCCTTTGGCTCGTCGCTCATCGTTCTGGTCCCCTAGGAAAAGCGCTGGTCACGCGTAGCGCGCGCGAACGGCACCACCGGCGCTGTCGCCTGTGTCCGCATGGTTAAGAACGGCCGCGTCCCCGCCGGCTTTATGGCTAAGGGCGATATTTTCGCGGTGCTGGCCGCGCCCCTGCATATGTGACTGGGGAGAGGACTGGCCCATGCCTTGGCCCAGGCTTTGGTTGGGATTTTGGCCTTGGCCGGACTGCTGTTGCGATGCCGTCTGGTTGCTGCTGCTGTCGGCGCGGGCGGGTTCCGCGACGTGGGGCGCGCGCTCGATCTTAAGGTCGCTGATGCGCATGGCCGAGAGGCCCGCGTCCAGCTTCAGCCGGTCGCCTTCCTGGCGCAGCGCCTGTTCGGCCGCTGCGGTCGCCACGGTGAGGCTGACGGCGGCGCCATCGTCGCCCTGGCGGATATCGACCTGGATCGGGCCGAGCTGGTCGGCATTGATCTGGAACCGGCCCCGCGCGCCATTGGCGGAAAGACCCGCAATGTCGCGGGCCAGCCCGTCGATCCATTGGCCCGATACGCCCATGTCGACCATCTGCGCGCCGAGGCTGGCGGACAGGTCTACGGTCGGCGTCATGGGTGCTGTGGTGGCTGTGCTTTGTGTGGCTGGCTGGGCGAGTGTGGGGAGCGGGAGGCCGCCGTCATTTGCCGAAGTCGGCAGGGGTGCGGGCGTGGCGTCGGCCGCTGTGTCACTGATTGGCGCTGTCGATTCGGTGCGGTGGGTTGACCGTCCGCTCATATGGTCGCGCACCAGTTGCAGCAGCGACACGGCTTCCGCGCGGGGCTTGGCGATGGCGGCGGGGGCGATGGCCTGCGCCGGATCGAGGGGTTGCGCCTCCGGGACGTCCGGCATGGGGGTGACAGGCTGGACGATCGCGGTGGGCGCGGCGGAGGACGCTTCGGCCTGGGGCGATGCGGTGATGGGGGCGGCCATGATCGATGCAGCGTCTGGCGCTTGCGCGAGGGATGGCAGGGGGGGTGCTGGGACGGTCGCGCGCGCGACGTCCGGCGGGGTCTGCGCTGGTACGGCAGGAAGCGGAACCATGGCGGGGCGTTCCGCCGGAGCGGACGGGACGGGCGTGACATCGACGGTCGTAGGTGAAGGGGCATCCGGCTTTGTCGTCGCGGCCGGGGCGAGCGCGGCAGGCGGGACGGCCTGTACCGGGCGTGGCGCGGTGGCGACGGGCATTGCGGTGCCATTCGCGGAGGGCGCGGACGATGCGATGGGCACCGCGTCAGGCTGCGCCGGGGGGGTAGCGGTGGCGCGCATGTCCGGCACCGGGCGCATCGTTGGTGCGATCGGTACGGTGGATGTCGGGGCGGCCGGTGCCACGGACGTCGATGCTTCCCCTGCCCTTGCAGGCTGCGCCTGTTCCGACGGTAGGGCCACCGGCTGCACGACAGGGGCGAGCGGCATCTGGATCGGCGCGGTCGGTGGGGGTGAGGGCTTGCTATCGTCCTGCACGGCGGGCGCTGCTTCGTCGTCCGGCGCGAGGTCGGCGATATCCTGCGTGTCTGGCGAGGCGGTGGCCGGTGCGCTGACTGGCGAAGCCGTTGCGCTGACTGGTGAAGCCGGTGCGGCATGCCGGGCCGGGCGGACCGGCGCTGGCGAGGGCGTCGCTTCGGCTGCGATGGACGGCGGCGTGCCGGGGGCAAGCTCAGTTTCCGTTGCTATCGGCGCGGTCGGGGGCGTGGCAGGCGCCTTCGCTTCTGTTGGGGGAGCGGCCAGCGCGGTCGGCTGTTCAGAGTGGGCCGCTGGCGTGATCATGGCCTGGACCGGAACAGGTGCGGCGGCGGGGGCCGCGGCGTGCTGTTCGACGGGGGTCGTAACAGCGACCGAGACAGGTGCGGACGGTTTTTCGGGCTGCGGCGCGGGAGTCACGGGGTCAGCCGAAGGGGTCGATTGCGCCGCGGCTGGCGGCGGAATCGGCGCGTCTGTCGCCAGCGTTGGGGGCGTGGCGGTGGCTTGCTTGTCCCTTGGCGATGGAGCGATTTTGGTCGGTGATTGAGGGCGATGCTGGACGCTGGGGGGCAGCGCCGAGACAGGCGCTGCTGCGTCTTGCTCGCCGGGTACTGAGACAGCGAGCGCGACAGTTGTGGGCGTTTTTTCGGGCTGCGGCGTGGGTGCGACAGGAGCAGCCGGAGGTGTCGCGTTGGCCGTGGCAGGTTGCCAGATGGGCGCGTCGATAGCGTTGAAATCTAAAGAGGATTTGTCTGGATTTGCGGTGGCGACGGGCGGCTGGGTTGGGGCAGCCGCACCCGGCAACGGCGCTGTGGGATGGTTGCCGATGCCGTTGAGCAATTGCGCGAAATCGGGCGCGCCTTCGACAGGCGCGGCGTCGGCTTTCGCGCCGGTGCGGGCCGGCGTCGCGAACAGCAGCGCCTTGAGGCTGGTCAGCATCGTCATCGTCAGGCGTCCCCGTTGCGCTGCATCCGACGATAGCGGGGCAGTGCGGCCAATTTGGTTTCACGCCATTCCTCCAGATCCGCGCGGGCGCGGTCCTTGAGGCGAGTGGCGATTTCCTTCTCGCGGTTCGCTGCAAGAGTCATGCCTTCTTTGGCTTCCACCTTGCGCTTGGCATCATAAAGTGCGCCGTCCAGCTGTCGCCCGGCCTGTTCCAGCCGGGTCGCCAGTTCCTGCATCGCGGCGAAGGAAGCGCCGGTCGCCATGCCTTGCGTATCGAACAATTCGCCGCGCACCTTGCGCAGGCGGTCGATATTGCGGGCCAGGCCATCGGCTTCGTCGCGCGCGCGGGCGGTTTCCGCAACCGCCATGGCGTGCTGAACATGGCGCACGCGCAGCACGCGCTGGCGGCGACCGACCAGCCCCTTCATGCGCTAAAGCCCGCGATCAGCGCGTCGGCGCTGGTGTCGAGATCGATGCGGCTCTTCTGATCCTGACGGATGAAATCGAGGATATCCTGGCGGCGGCGGACCGCTTCATCGATGACGGGATCGTTGCCGGGGCGGTATGCGCCCATCAGGATGAGGTCGCGATTTTCCTCATAGGCGGCCCAGAGGCGGCGATAATTGGCGGCGGCCATGCGATGGTCGTCCGGTACGACGTCGGCCATGACGCGGGAGAGCGACTTGCCGATGTCGATGGCGGGGAAGATCGCCTGTTCGGACAGATGGCGCGACAGCACGAAATGGCCGTCCACGATGGCGCGGGCGGCGTCCACGATCGGATCGTCGGTGTCGTCGCCATCGGCCAGCACGGTATAGAGCGCGGTGATCGACCCGCCGGTGCGGGCGTCCACCCCTGCCCGCTCGACCAGGCGCGGGATGAGCGCGAGCGCGGAGGGCGGATAGCCCTTCATCGCGGGCGGCTCACCCAGCGCCAGGCCGATTTCACGCTGCGCGTGGGCGCAGCGGGTCAGGCTGTCGATCAGCAGCAGCACCTTCTTGCCACGGGCGCGATAATATTCGGCGATGGCGGTGGCGCGCGCGGCGGCGCGCAGGCGCAGCACCGGGGGATGATCGGCGGGGACGGCGACGACGATGCTCTTGTGCATCGTGTGCTTCAATTTGGTTTCGAGGAAGTCGCTGACTTCGCGGCCGCGTTCGCCGATCAGGCCGACGACGACGATATCGGCTTCGGCCCCGGCAATCATCTGGCCCATCAGCACGGATTTACCGACGCCCGACCCTGCGATAATGGCGATACGCTGGCCGCGCCCGGCGGTGAGCAGCGCGTTGACGGCGCGGACGCCAAGGTCGAAGGCTTCGGTGACGCGGCCCCGGTCGAGGACGTTGCCCTTGACGCCGTTGAGCGGCCAAGTGCCGCCTGCGATAATCGGTCCCTTGCGGTCGAGCGGCTGACCCATGGCGTCAATGACGCGACCGATCAGGCCATCGCCCACCTGCACCATATTGGCCTGGCTGTCGGGTTCGACGCGGATGCCGTTTTCCAGGGGCGCGTCGGCATCGAGCGGGACCAGCAGGGTGCGGTCGCCGCGAAAGCCGACGACTTCGGCGCGGCAGACGGAGCCGTCGCTGGCCATGACACGCGCGCCGGAGCCGATCGGGCGACGGAAGCCGGTGACTTCCAACATGCCTGCGTCATGGCTGACCAGACGGCCGATCCGGCGGGGTGCGCGGTTCTGGACCTGGAGATGGTCGAACAGGCTTTCGGCCTGGGCCAGCGCGGCGCGGATCACGCCTTGCCTTCCATATCGTCCATCAGGGCGCGGAGGCGAGCGAGGCGCACGTCGGGGCCATCTTCGACCCAGCCATCAGCGGTTTCGAGCCGCACGCAGCCGCGATGCATAGCCTTGTCGCCGACCAGCTTGACGCCGATCGTCTCACCTTCCAGCAGGGTGATGTCATCGGGGTGCAGATGCAGGGCGCTCTTGCCCTCATTATCCTCGATGAACGCAGCGACGGTGTCGCAGCGCTGCACCAGCCGTTCGATGTCGATCTCCACTTCGCCGACAATCTGTTCGACCAAGCGGACGACGGTGGCCGACAGCATAGTGGACAGCATGCCGCTGGGCGCGGGCGCGAGGGTTTCGAGCGCTTCTGTAAGGCGGGTGCGGGCTTCGCTTTCCTCGCCATGGGTCTGGGCGGTGACGCGGCAGCCTTCATCGAAGCCCATGGTGAAGGCTTCCATCCGGGCCTCCTCCATCAGGTCGATTTCCGGTTCCGCTTCGATCACGCCGTTGCGCATCGTGCCGGTCCCGGTCTGGCCGGGCAGGCTGGCATAGAGGCTGCGAAAGCCGCCTTCGACCGGGCGGAAACCGGCGACGGCGACGGGCGTCGCATCCTGAACCGCAACATTGCCCCAAACCCTTCCGGCTGGCGCATTTTCCGAGTCGTCGGCCAAGAGCCGACTTGAAAATGCTTTAGACAAAGTCGTTCCCCTTGCCGCCCAGCATGATGGTGCCCGCGTCGGCCATGCGGCGCGCGGTGGCGATGATGAGTTTCTGCGCGTCGATCACTTCGGCGAGGCGGATCGGGCCGCGTTCTTCGATCTCGTCGGCGATCGCCTGCGCGGCGCGGGCCGACATGGAGCTGAAGATCTTGGCCTTGAGCATATCGTTCGCGCCCTTGAGCGCCACGACCAGCACCTGGCTGTCGACGGTGCGCATCAGCGTGCCCAGATTCTTGTCGTCCATGTCGATGAGGTTGTCGAAGACGAACATCTCTTCCTCGATCGTCTGGGCGATCATCTTGTCGCGCTTGGCAACGGCCTTCATGATCCGCAATTCATTATCCTTGCGGACATTGTTCATGATCGCGGCCGCTTCGACCGTGCCGCCACGCTGCGAGGCTGCGCCCTGTTTCTTGACCGGGCCGCGCAGCAGCAGCTGCTCCAGATCATCGAGCGCCTCGTTCGACACCGGGCCGAGCGTGGCGATGCGATAGACGATCTCTTCCTGATATTCGGACGGCAGCAATTGCAGCACGTCGGCGGCGACGGGCGCTTCCAGATGGGCCAGCACGATCGCCATGATCTGCGGATGTTCCAGTTCGATCAGCGTGCCGATTTCCTTGGCATCCATCCACTTGAGCATTTCCAGCTGGGTGGAGCGGGTCGGAGGGGTGATGCGCGCCAGGATGGTTTCCGCGCGTTCCTCGCCCAGCGCCTTGGTCATGGCGCCGCGGATATGGCGGGTGGCGCCATAGCCGATGGTGGTGCGCTTCTTCGCCTTGGTCACGAAATGATCGAGCGCTTCGTTGACCTCTTCGGGATCGACATCCTGCACGTCATACATGGCATAGCCGAGCTGGCGCACTTCTTCGGGTTCGAGACGCGAGAGGATCTGGGCGGCTTCATCCTCGTCGAAGAGCATGAGGAGGACGGCGGCGGCGGCGCTGCCCTTCAGCGCTTCGGGGCGACCGGGAACGATCTCAGGCATTTTCCTTCTTCCCCTCCTTCAGGAGGTCACGGACGACGAGCGCGGCGCGATCGGGGTCTTGCTTGACGAAGTTGCGGATGAGGTCTGCGCGCTGGGCATAGTCGTAAGTGGAGGAGATCATGTCGAGCGTGATCTTGGGTGCGGCGCCATCGGCCGTTACGACGGTCGCCTGCTTGGTGATCTCGCTCGAAATCTCGCGACCGATGCGCTGGCCGTTTTCGGCGGTCGGTGCCACGGCGGCCTCCTGCGCAGCGGCGCGGCGCTTGAGCAGCGGGCGACCGATGCCGAAGATGACCAGCAGCGCGACGAGCAGGGCCGACACGTTGCGCACCAGCGGCGACATCCAGTCGGCTTCATACCAGGGCGGGGTGACGTCCGCGGTCTTGAGGAAGCTGCGCGAGGACAGCGCGACCACGTCGCCGCGTGCCTGGTCGAAACCGACCGCGCCCTTCACCAATGCTTCCAAAGCGGCGATTTCCTGAGGCGTGCGCGCCTTGCCATCGGGCGCGGTGTCGAGTGCGACGGCGACCGACAGACGCTTGACCGTGCCGATGGCGTCGCGGGTGACGGAGACTTCACGACCCAGTTCGAAGCTGCGGTTGAAGGTTTCCTCCGTCTTCATCAGCGGGTTGGGCGGCGTGCCGGGCTGGCCCGCCTGTGCGCCCTGCGCCGTCTGGCCCTGCGTGACGGCCTGACCATTGGGATTGGTCTGGGTCACGGTGGGGTTGACGGGCGCCTGGTTGCTGAGCGCGCCGGGGATGCCGGATGCTTCGCCCGCACCCTGACCGCGCGGGTCGGAGGCCCAGGTGCCGGTTTCGTTGCGCAGGCGCGCTTCGTCCTGCGGATAGGTTTCGCGCGTGGCCTGCCGTTCGGCGAAGTTGAGTTCGGCGTGCACCTCGGTCGAGAAATTGCCCGAGCCAAGGATCGGCGTCAGCAGCGCGATCACCGACTGGCGATAGCGATCCTCGATCTTGCCCTGGACGGCCAGTTGGCGATCGTCGGCGGCGTTGCCATCATTATTGCTGAGCAGGCGGCCATTCTGGTCGACCAGCGAGATGTCGTCGGGGTTGAGTTCGGCCACCGACGAGGCGACCAGATGGACGATGGCGCTGACCTGCTGGTCGGTGAGCGTGCGACCGTTGGCGAGACGCAGCATGACCGACGCGGACGGCTTGGACCGTTCGCGCAGGAAGACGCTGGGCGCTTCGACGGCGAGGTGGACCTTGGCGCTTTCGACGCTATCGATCGCCTCGATCGTGCGAGCCAGGTCCATTTCACGGGCGGAGCGCAGCTTTTCGCCCTCCACCGCGCGGGATGCCCCCATCGGCAGGCTGTCGATCATGCTGTTGCCGTCGGGCGCGCTCTTGGGCAGACCTTGGGCGGCGAGCATCATCTTGGCTTTGAAATAATCGTCCTGACCGACAGTCATGCCGCCGCTATTGTCGAAGTCATATTTGATGCCGTTCTGGTCCAGCACCTGCGCGACGGCCGACTTGTCGGTATCGGGCAAGGCGCGGAACAGGTCGCGCTGCGGCGGTTCGCGCAGGGCCAGCCAAGCGGCCCCGGCGATCGCGACGGTGCCGAGCAGGCCGAGCAGCGGCAGGCTTTTGGCTACCGCCGGTTGCTTGATGAAGCCGGTGAAGCGCGCCTTGAGCGCGTCCACACCCTTGGCCCCGGTCCCGAAGGACGGGGTAGTGGTAAGAGCGGGCGCCGCTGCGCCGACATTGGTGCTGAGTGCGTTTTCCATGGCTTAGACCGGCATGCTCATAATGTCCTTATAGGCGGACAGGAGTTTGTTGCGGACCTGAAGGGTCGCTTCGAAGCTGACCGATGCCTGCTGCTTGGCGAGCATGACGGCGGCGATATCGGTGGTCTCGCCACGCTCGAACGAGGCGGCGGCTTCACCGGCCTGGTTCTGGAGGCCGTTGACCTGCTGCAAAGCGCTGTTGAGCGCTTCGGTAAAACCGCCGGGCGCCGTGCCCTGCGTACCGCCGGGACCGGATGCGCCGCCGACCGGGCCGGTCGAGGCGACATCGCGCAGGGCCGCGTTCTTTTGCAGGATGGCGTTGCGGATCGCCATGACGCTGTCGGTGGGAGAGACGCCGGTGATGGCCATGGATCAGCCCTCCTTCACGCTGCTGCCAGCTCACGCATTTCGGCGAGCCGATAGCGGAGCGTGCGTTCGGAAATGCCGAGCTTGCGGGCGGCGGCGGCGCGGTGACCATCGGTTTCGCGCAGGGCGAGGCGGATGGCTTCGAGTTTGCTGTGGTGGGCGACATCGCGCAGCCGGGTCGGTTCGACTGCGATGGAGGCAGGTGCCACGATCGGCGTGACGACGCGCAGCGGCTGGGGCGCGCCGGTGAGGTGGAGGTCGTCCGCCTCGATCATCGCGCCGTCGCGCAGCACCAGGGCGCGCTGGAGTACATTGCCCAGTTCGCGGGCGTTGCCGCGCCAGTTGTGCGCAGCCAGCTTGTCGAGGGCGGCGGCGGTCGGCCAGACGAAGCCTGCCTTGCCCATGTCCTGCTGGCGCAGCAGCATGGCAGCGGCGATCGCGGCGACATCGCCGGGGCGTTCGGCCAGCGGGCGCAGTTCCAGCGGCATGACGTTGAGGCGCCAGTAGAGGTCTTCGCGGAAACGACCGGCGGCGACTTCATTGGCAAGGTTGCGGTTGCAGGCCGCGATGATGCGGACATTGACCGGCACCGGATGCGTGGCGCCGACGGGAAGGACTTCGCCTTCCTGCAGGGCGCGCAGCAGCTTGGACTGGAGCGAGAGCGGCAGTTCGGCGATTTCGTCGAGGAACAGCGTGCCGCCGTCCGCGGCCAGGAACAGGCCGTTCGATGCATTGGACGCGCCGGTGAAGCTGCCCTTCTTATGCCCGAACAGCATCGCTTCCATCATGGTTTCAGGGAGCGCGGCGCAGTTGACGGCGATGAAGTCATGCGCGGTGCGGCCGGACCGGGCGTGCAGGAAGCGCGCCATGCCTTCCTTGCCGGTGCCGGTGTCGCCCTGAATAAGGACGGTGGCGTCGCTGCGGGCGACGCGGCTGGCGAGCGTCATCAGACGCGCGCTGCCGCTGTCGCCGACCGCGGGAACCGAAACCGGCCGAACGAGTTCAGCGATAAGAGCAAAGGCGAAACCCATGTCCGCAATGCCGAAGGCGACGCGGGCGGGCAAGCCGTTGGCGACAGGCACCAGCGACGGTGCGCCGTCGATCAGGTTGATCAGGATGTCGCGATGCGTGGCATGACCGATCTCGGTCGCCAGCAGGATGCGCCGGTCGTCCCGTTGCCGGGGGCTGGCCGCATCCACGATGCGCACTTCGTAATAGGCATTTTCAAGCCAGTGCTGCAGCCCCGGAAGAAGCGCGCAGACGCCACGGCTCACGTCTAATGTCGACATGAACGAACCCCATCATATGGCTGGCTTGTACCCCCGTACATCCAACCCCCTTCGATGGTTAATAAATAGCGCGTCTGTGGTTATCAGATAGTTAATGCCGTTAATCCGTTTGCCGCAATGCGGCAGTTTTTTTCCGGCAAAAACGGCAATATGTTCGACCTTAGTCTAAGGCGCGCGCGTTGCGCCCGCGTAAGGGGCTTGGGGGCCATGCCCGAATCATCCCTTTTTCAAAAAAATCGACATCGACCCTAAAAGCCCGGCGCACCCCGCCGTTATCCCCTTTCGAGGCCGCAAGCGCTCTGACGGATGGCAGCGACCTGATAGTGAAACGAAAGGGAACACCATGACTGTTATCGGAACCAACACTGGCGCGATGCGCTCGGCCAACGCTTCTTCGGCCGCTAGCAAGGCGCTGGGCACCGCAATGGAACGCCTGTCGACCGGCAAGCGCATCAACAGCGCGAAGGACGACGCCGCCGGCCTCGCCATCGCTTCGAGCATGACGGCGCAGATCAAGGGCATGACCCAGGGCATCCGCAACGCCAATGACGGCATTTCGATGGCGCAGACCGCTGAAGGCGCGCTCGGCGAAGTCAGCAACATGCTGCAGCGGATGCGTGAACTGACCGTTCAGGGTAAGAACGGCACCAACAATGATGACGCCAAGGCGAACATCAAGGCGGAGCTGGACGAACTGGCCAAGCAGATCGACAGCATCGTGACGAACACCGAATTCAACGGCCAGAAGCTGTTCGACGGCACTGCCGGGACCACCGGCGACGTCACGATCCAGGCCGGCGCCAGCGCGAACGACACGATCACCCTGTCCTTCGCCGAGATCGATCTGTCCGCAGTTGGCAGCAGCACCGGCGCAGCAGAAGACGCCGACGGCGACCTGAGCGTCTATGACGATGCGCTCAAGACCATCGCCACGACCCGGGCGACGCTGGGTGCCGCGCAGAACCGCCTGGAATCGACGGTCAACAACCTGACGAACAACGTCACCAACCTGACCGACGCCCGCAGCCGCATCGAAGACGCCGACTTCTCGGCAGAATCGACGGCGCTCGCCAAGCAGCAGATCCTGAGCCAGGCGTCGACCGCGATGCTGGCCCAGGCCAATCAGAGCCAGCAGGGCGTGCTGAAGCTGATCGGCTAAGCCGCGACAAGATTGGTCGGCTGAGGCATTGGTCACCGCCAGCCGCCCATGGTGACCCCGGCACATTAACAGTCCCCACCGTGCCGGGGCCACACCTTCGATCGAACGACCAGCCTATTTGAAGCCTCCGTCCCCCCGGGCGGAGGCTTCTTCGCGTGATAACGGATACAAGACTTGGCTTGGCCGTTTTGCCCATCCATGATCGATCCCATGACCAAGATAGACCGCCGCGCGATGATCGCCGCCTCCGGCGCCGCCCTCCTGCTCCCCCAGGCGCTACGTGCGCAGAGTCGGGCCGAACCTTTTTCATGGGAGCGGCTGGTCGCGCTGGCGCAGAAGCAGGCGCGTGCGCCTTTCACAGAAACGCCGCTGCATCCCGGTGCGGCCAAAGTCGATTATGATGCGTTGCATGCCGCGCGTTTTCGCGACGATCGTACCTTATGGGGCGACCTGCCCGGTGACACCGGCATTCGGTTCTTCCCGCTGTCGGTCAACGCCGCGCAGCCGGTGACGATCGCGATCGTGGACAAGGGGCAGGCGACGCCGCTGCGGTACGACCCGGGCATGTTCGATGCGCCGGCCGGGAATGCGGTCGCCGCGCTGGGGCCGGATGCGGGCTTTGCCGGTTTTCGCATCATGAACGCGGCGCGCGACGGCGACTGGCTGTCGTTCCTCGGCGCCAGCTATTTCCGCGCGCCCAGCCCGCAGAAACAGTTCGGCCTGTCGGCGCGGGCGATCGCGATCAATACCAGTTTGCAGGGCAAGGAGGAGTTTCCGCGCTTCACCCATTTCTGGCTGGAACGGACGGGAACAAGCAGCGTCACCATCTATGCGCTGCTGGACGGCGCGTCGATCAGCGGCGCTTTCCGCTTCCTCAGCAGCCTGGGCGCCGATGGCGTGAAGCAGGACGTGACCGCCGCGCTGTTCCCCCGGCGCGCCATTGCCGAACTCGGCCTGATGCCGATGACCAGCATGTTCTGGTATGATCAGGCGAACCGCATACAGGGCACGGACTGGCGGCCGGAAATCCATGATAGCGATCTGTTGTCGATCGCTTCGGCGGACGGCACCGCCCATGCCCGGCCGATCGTCAATCCGTCGGCCCCCCATTTCAGCGCGTTCAAGGAAGCCAGCCCCAAGGGGTTTGGGCTGCTGCAACGTGACCGCGATTTCGACCATTATCAGGATGACGGCGTCTTCTACGATCGTCGGCCCTCGCTCTGGGCGACGCCCACCCGGCCGCTGGGCGCCGGGCAGGTGTGCCTTTACGCCTTTCCCACTGACAGCGAATATACCGACAATGTCGCCGTTTACTGGACGCCGCAGGCTGCGCCGCGTGCAGGGGCGCGGATCGACCTGGCTTATCGGCTGGACTGGTCGGCGGCACGATCCCCGGCGTCGAGCGGGATGGCGATCGTCGAGAATCTGTGGCGCGGGCGTGGGGATGGACCCGATGCGGAGCGGCTGGTGATCGATTTTGCCGGTGTAACGCAGGCCAAGCCCGATATCTGGGTCGACGTGGCGGGCGGGACGCTGATCAAGCAGGCGGGGTATCCGGTGTTGGGGAAGAACGGCCTGTTCCGCACGGTACTCGATATAAGGCGCGCACAGGGCAAGTCAGCCGATATACGGCTACAATTGCGCGATGGCGGTCGCGGATTGAGCGAATATGTGCATTATCCTTTGGGCGCATGACGGGAACCGCGAGGACATCGGACGGTTCTGACGCCGTGGGTCAATCGCGATGGGTCTGATGGATGATGGGGAATGGAGGCGTGCAAGCGCCGCCGATCGATGCCGGGAGCAAGCCGCTGGCGCGCGCCTTTGAGCAGGTGCCGCCCGAGACGCCACTGGCCATGCCGGAGCAGGATTTCAGCGCGCGCCCCGCGCTGATCGCGCGGCGGCCGTTCAACATCGACATCTGGGCGCGGCGGTTGCTGGTCGTGTTGCTGGCGCTGCTGCCTGCGTCGATGGCGGCGCATGAGATGCGCCAATCGATCGGGCTGGACGGTATCTCGCCATGGGAAGGCGTCTATCTGGCGCTGTTCATCCCGCTGTTCGCCTGGATCGCCTTCGGTTTTGCCACCGCCATGATCGGTTTCCTGCTGCTGACCGTGGGCAAGGGGCGCAGCGTGACGCCCCGTCCGCTCAATGCCGCGACGCCACTCAAAGGCAAGACCGCCATATTGCTGCCGGTGTGCAACGAGGATTTCCTGGGCGTGCTGGGCCGCCTGTCGATCATGGAACGGTCGCTGGCGCAGGTGATGGGCGGCGAGCGGTTCGAATTTTTCATCCTGTCCGATTCCAATGTGGAAAGCGGCGAGACGGAACGGCGCGCCTATCAGGAAATGCGCGCGTCCTTCTCAAGGCCCGTCCATTATCGCCGCCGGGCGCTGAATATCGGGCGCAAGCCGGGCAATATCGCCGAGTGGGTCGAGCGCTTCGGCGGCGGCTATGATTATATGGTGGTGCTGGACGCGGACAGCGTGGTCAGCGGACAGACCATGGCGCGGCTGGCGGCCGACATGGAGCGGCATCCGCATGTCGGGCTGATCCAGACCGTGCCCACGGTGATGGGCGCGGCGACTTTGTTCGCGCGGTGGCAGCAATTTGCCAGTCGTTTGTTCGGGCCGACATCGGCCGCCGGCATGATCTGGTGGGCGGGATCGGAGGGCATGTTCTGGGGCCATAATGCGATCGTGCGGGTCAGCGCCTTTGCGCAAAGCTGCGGCCTGCCCGAACTGCCGGGCCGGGCGCCCTTTGGCGGGCATATATTGAGCCATGACATGCTGGAAGCGGCGCTGCTGCGGCGGCGCGGCTGGGACGTGCATATGGTTACGGCCGACGACAGTTTCGAGGAATTCCCGCCGTCCATGCCCGACCTGTTCACCCGCGACAGGCGCTGGTGCCAGGGCAATATCCAGCATGTGCCGTTGCTGGTGAAGATCGCAGGGCTGCATCCGGTCAGCCGGTTCCAGCTGCTGGTCGGCGCGTCGGCCTATTGCACGTCGCCTTTGTGGCTGGCGCTGATGCTGGTGGTGCTGGGCGGGGCGTTGGCCGGGGTGTGGCCGCCCGCCGCGATCCTGCCGTCGGGCGGATTATTGGCGTTGACGGCGGTGCTGCTGTTCGGTCCCAAGATATTGGCGATACTATGGGCGATGGCCGATCCGGCGCGGCGCATCGGCTTTGGCGGCGCGGCGCGGATGACGCGGGGCGTGCTGGTCGATATCATCCTGTCGATCCTGATGGCCCCGGTGGCGATGCTGACCCAGACGATCAACCTGTTCAGCATCTTGATGGGCCGCAAGGCAAGCTGGAACGGGCAGACCCGCGATCGCGACGGCATGGCGATCACCAGCGCGATTTGGCTGTTCAAATGGCATTTGCTGCTGGGCGCGGGGCTGACGGCGATGGCGGTGAAGGTTGGCAGCCTGGGCTGGATGTCGCCAGTGGTCGCAGGGCTATTCGCCGCGCCAGTGCTGGCGGCGCTGACCGCGCGCAAGGATTTGGGCCGCAAGGCGGAGGAGAACGGTCTGTTCCAGGTCGCCGATCCGTGGTGGCGGACGCAAAGCTATCGGCCGTTGCGGTTTCGCTGGCCGTCCACCGATGGGCGGCGGGTTGGGCCTTTGGCGGCGAATGATGAGTGAGTTATTGGTGGTTCGTGCTCCCGCGGAGGCGGGAGCCTAGCCGAAGCGCCGGACTGGGTTCCCGCCTGCGCGGGAACACGAATTGGCAAAAGACATAGGCTCAGTCGTTCCAGTCGCGCAGTTTTTCGCGCAGCTTGTCGAGCGCGGCTTTCTTGATCTGGCAGACGCGGGCGGCGCCGATGTCGAGCGTGTGGCCGATTTCCTCCAGATTGAGTTCCTCGACGAAATAGAGTTGCAGGACCATTGCCTCGCGCTGGGGCAGTTCGCCGATGCAGGCGGCCAGCGCTTTTTTGAGGGATTCGCGCTCCATGACGTCGTCGGCGCGATCTTCCACGTCCGCGAACCACATCGACTGGTCGGAATAGACTTCGTCCATGCTGGTGTGCTGGACCATTTCGACGCTGTCGGCGATTTCGCGATAGGCGGCCGGTTCCAGCCCCATGTCGGCAGACATTTCCGCCTCGGTCGGCAGGCGGCCGAGCTTTTGCTCCAGCCGGTTGCGCACCTTGGCAAGATCTTTCCGCTTGGCCATGGCCGACCGGCAAATCGTTGCCTGCCGCCGCAGATGGTCGATCATCGCGCCGCGCACGCGCAGTTGGGCATAGGCGGCAAAGCCCAGCCCGCGATCCTCGAAACTGTTGGCGGATTCGACCAGCGCGACCATGCCGATCTGGAGCAGATCCTCGATTTCGATGGCCGTCGATACGCGGCCATGGACGTGCCAGGCGATCTTGCGCACCAGCGGCATATATTGGCGGGCCAGCCGTTCCGGGCTGTTATCGCCGGGCTTGGCATAGGTATGGGCGCCGGCCGCGATCTTGTTCATATACATGGCTCAGCCTCCTTTCAGGCGACCCGCTCGCGCGCGGGTTCGCGCTGGGGCGCGGGGTCGTGGCGCGGGATGGGACGCTGCTGTTGTTCATTGCCTACGACGGCGACGACTTCGACGCCCTTGCCATCGGGGATTTCGAGGAAAGACAGGACCGGCGTTTCGGGCAAATGCGGCTTGAACAGCCGGGCGAGCGCGCGGCGCGCCACCGGCGAGGTGACGATGGCGAAAGCCCGGGCCTGACCCATGAGCGGGCGTGCGGCATGGACGACCGCTTCCACGATGCGGTTGGCGAGCGCGGGTTCGATCGGATGCTTGGCATCGCCCGCGACGCGCATCGCCTGGGCGAGCAGCCCTTCCAGATCGCCGTCGAGCGTGATGACCGGCAGCGGCATCTTGACCGGCACCAGCCCCTGGATGATCAGCGCGCCGATCCGCTGGCGCACCGCTTCGACCAGTTGTTCGTGGCTCATGTCCGGGCGCGCGGCGTCGACCATGGCTTCGCAGATGCGGCGGAAATCCTTGAGCGCGATGCCTTCGGTCAGCAGGGCGCGGCACAGTGCGCTGATCTGCGTCAGGCTGAGCGTGCCGGGGGTGAGGCCATCGACCAGTTGGGGCGCGACGTCCTTGAGATTGTCGAGCAGCTTGCGCGCTTCATCCAGGCCGAACATTTCGGCCGCGTTCATCGCGATCAGCTGGTTGAGATGGGTGGCGACGACCGTCGGCGGATCGACCACGGTATAGCCCGCGACGACGGCTTCGCTGCGCTTGGCCTGGCTGATCCAGACAGCGTCGAGGCCGAAGGTCGGGTCTTTGGCCGGGCGACCGGCGACCACGCCTTCCAGCGCGCCGCTGTCGAGCGCGAGCAGATCGTCGGGCCAGATTTCGTCTTCGCCCACGACGACACCGGCGATGGTGATGCGATATTGATTGGGCTCGAGCGCCAGATTGTCCTTCACGCGGACCATCGGCACGACGAAGCCCAGCTCCTTGGACAGCTGGCGACGGATGCCGGTGATGCGGGCCATGAGCGGCGCGCCCTTGCGCTCGTCCACCAGGCCGATGAGGCCGTAGCCGATTTCCAGGCCCAGGATCGCGCCGTCCGATACGTCGTCCCATTCGATGACGGCGGGATTGGGCGCAGGGGCCACGGGGGCAGGTTCGGCCGCCTTGCGCTGGCTGGCCTTGCGCAATTTCCAGGCGATGGTGCCTGCCACGCCCGCGGCGGACAGGATGATGATGTGCGGCATGCCGGGCAGGATGCCGAGGAAGCCGAGGATCGCGGCGACCGGCACCCAGGCGCGGCCGGACCCGAACTGGCCCGCGATCTGGCCGCCCAGATCCTGCTCGCTCTTGACGCGAGTGACGATGGAGGCGGCGGCGATCGAGAGCAGCAGCGCGGGGATTTGCGCCACCAGCGCGTCGCCGATCGCCAGGACGATATAGGTTTGCGCGGCTTCGCCGATGGCAAGGCCGTGGCTGACTACGCCCAGGATGATGCCGCCGACGATGTTGATGACGAGGATCAGAATGCCTGCGACCGCGTCGCCCTTCACGAACTTGCTGGCGCCATCCATCGAGCCGTAGAAGTCGGCCTCGGTCGCGACTTCGACGCGGCGGATCTTGGCTTCTTCGGGGGTCATCAGGCCCGCGTTCAAATCGGCGTCGATCGCCATCTGCTTGCCGGGCAAGGCGTCCAGGGTGAAGCGCGCCGACACTTCGGACACGCGGCCCGCGCCCTTGGTGATGACGACCAGGTTGATGATCATCAGGATGGCGAAGACGAAGATGCCCACGACATAGTCGCCGCCGATCAGGAAGTGACCGAAGGCTTCGATCACCTGGCCGGCCGAGTCCGATCCTTCATGGCCCGACACCAGCACGACGCGGGTCGAGGCGACGTTCAATGCCAGACGCAGCAGCGTCGCGAACAGCAGGACCGTTGGGAAGCTGGAGAAATCCAGCGGCTTGCCTGCGTTGAGCGCCACCATCAGCACCGCAAGGCTGATCATGATGTTGGTGATGAAGCCGATGTCCAGCATGACCGCCGGAACCGGCACCATCATGAAGACGACGACCATCAATGTCGCGAACGGCAGCACGGCGCCTTGAACGGCGCTCATCCAGATCTTCGCTTTGACTTGTGCAGGGGACATTGCGGCCGGTTACCTTCCGAGGGTGGCGAGCATGAGATAGGCGAGGCGAGCGGTCTGCGGTTGCGGCTTGACCATGATGTCAGGCTGCTCGGCGAGGCGCTGGGTTTCGATCCGCACATAATCGGCGGGCTGGACCGTCTTCGCGCCCGAGGGCAGCGATGCGGACGCATATTGGATGTCGCCGCCCAGGCCGTCCGAGCTTTTCTGCAGCTTGGAGGCGAAGCGGTCGCGGATGTCGGCGAAGCTGCGGGCGTTGCCCTGCTTGTCGTAGAAGATCGAGCGGTTGGCGCGCGCGGCCGACGGGAACATGGACGCCGCCGTGGCGTCGGGTGCGCGATCATGGACCGACAGGAATTTCGACGCGCCGCCGACGCCCAGGAAATGGGCGAGGTAGAGATCGACCGGCTCGGCCTCGCGACCCAGCTTCGATTCCAGATAGGCCTTGTTGTCGGCGGCATGTTCGGCCGCCATGACCGATGCGGTTTCGGGATGCTTGCGCAGGTCGAGGATCTGCTGGCGCAATTCGGGGTCGGCCACATAATAGCGGCCGCCGCTCTGCTGGATCGCGTCGGATGCCCAGCCCAGCCCATATTCGCTGCCATGCTTGTCGACGACGGCGAGCCAGCTCTGATCGATGAACTGATAGAGGCCGGTGGCCGAGGACGTCGCGGCGCGGGCGGTGGGGTTCAGGCTGGATTCGATCTTAGCCTGACCCAGCAGATAGGAGAAGTCGACACCAGTCCGACGGCTCGCCATGGCGATCGCGTTGGTGACGCGATTGCCTGTCGAACTCCCGGTTGCTGATATGTCTGCGAAAGCCGACACGACTAAAATCCTCATTTGCTAGCGAGGACATTAGAGCAAGGCTTGTGCCAAGATTTGGTTAACGCGGGCGAAGGAAATTGCGCCTGAAACGAAAAACGGCGCCGAAGGGCGCCGCTTTAGTCGAACCTGCAAAAAAAATTTTGTCAGCGGCCGTAGGTCAGCGGCGCGGTGCGTGATCCATGGGAGGCGAGGATGGAGAGGCGCTGTTGCGCATGATCGGCCAGCAGCTTGACGCGAATGCGCGCGCTTTCGAGCAGTGGCACCAGGACGGCGAGCCGTTCGACCACCGCGGGGTCGGAGCGCCAGGCGCCGATCGCCCGGACGGCGGCGGCGGCGTGGCTGACGCGATTACTGGCGAGTTCGATCGCCGTGGCATCCGTGCCGTCGAGCACGTCGCGAAGATCCTCGAACGCGTCGAAGAGATCATCCAGCGCAGCAAGACCCAGCGGCATGACGAATGTCCTTTATCAGGCGGCCGACAGGTCGAGGGCGACCATGCGTTCGGCGATGGCATCCGCATCGACCGGGTAATTGCCGGACGCTATGGCGGACTTGATGGCGGCGATCCGATCCATGTCGACCGGCGCGCCTTCCGCCGCCATGCGTGCGGCAGGACTTGCCGACGCGGCGCTGGCGGACGCGGTGGTCGATTCGGTGGATGCCGATGCGCGCGTCTTGGCCCCTTCCCGCAGGCGGGAAGCCTCGATAGCGGCGCTGATATTCTGGCCCACAGACTTGATCATTGGGTAAATCCTTCACTCGTCCCTATGGCGTATAACGGACAAGTTCAAAAATTATTAAATCCGGGAATGCGCACGACACCCATTTCTACGACTTGGGCGAAAATCGGCGCGCTTTTCTTGTCTTCGCGCACGCGGATCGTCTCGCCCATGGCGCCGTCTTCGTCCGCGACCATCATGCGCGATACGCTGAACGCCATATTGCCCGCCATCAGTTGGACCGGATCGCCCTTGCGCACCACGGTTTCCTTCGCGGCGACCTGGCTCGGGCGGGTTAAGCGATTGGTGGCGGCGCCATAAGCCGGTGCCGCGCGGGGTACGGGGCCGGAGGCAGCGGCCGAAGCGCCCGCGACCAGCGGCACGCGGATGCGCCAGCCGAGCGCGGCGCATTGCACCATCGCCGCGCCGAATACCGGCCCTTCGACGCTGGGGGTCGTCGGGCAGGCGGCAAGGCGCAGGCGGCGATCGACCGGCGAGGCCGGGCCGCCCGGTTCGCCCAGATTGGCGCCGACCGTCATCGCGACCAGGCTGTCGATCCGGTCGAGATTTTCGAATTTCTGGTTCCCTTGCGCCTGGGCCAGCGCGGGCGACACGCTGGTCAACGCGGCGGCGGCGAGGAAGAGGGACGAAAATCGCAACACGGCATGTCTCCTGACGGACGGTCTTTGTCAGGATTTCAGCAATATCCGTGCCAAATATCGTTAACGGCCCGGCGCAATGGTAATGCGCTGGCCCTGCCCGGTCTTGCCATCGCCCTGGTCGAGGCCGCGGATCAGCAGGCGATCCTGCGCGATGCCGTCCATGCGCAGCGCCCGGGCGACCGCGCCCAGCCGCGCGGCGGCCAGATCCCAGTCGTCGAAGCGCTGGCGGCCCCGGTCGGACCCGTCGCTGCGGATTTCCAGTCGGCCCGACTCCCGCGCGAAGCGGCGCGCGACGGCGGACAGTTGCGCGCGACCGGCTTCGCTGAACAGCGCGTCGCCGGGCACGAACAGGTCGGCGGCGCGCAATGTCACGCCCTGCCGCATGGCGCGTCCGCCAAATTGCTGGCTGACCTGCGAGAGCATGGCGTCGCGGCGCGATCCGCTGGCTTGCAGCAGCACGAAGAAGGCGAGGAGCAAAAGGAGCAGATCGGCGAAGCTGACCGCCCAGCGATTGCGCCGGGCGGCCGTGGCCGATGCCGTGGAGGGCAGCGCGGTCATGCGACTTCGCGGATAGCGGCGCGCCGCAGCGGCGCATTTTCGCGGCGGGCGATTGCCAACATCCGGTCCGCCACTTCACGCTGCCAGGCCAGTTCGCGCTCCGACAGGTCGGCCAGGCGCGCGGCAATCGGCGCGGCGATGATGTTGGCGATGACGACGCCATAGAAGGTGGTGAGCAGCGCTAGCGCCATCGACGGGCCAAGCGCGGCAGGATCGTCCATCGCGGCGAACATGCCGACCAGGCCGATAATCGTGCCGGCCATGCCCAAGGCAGGCGCGGCGTCGGCGATGGAGAGCCAGACCTTGTGCACAGCGCCATGGCGCTGTGCGCGGTCGGCAAGCGCCTGAGCAGCCCATAATTCGAACATGTCGGCACGGTCGCTGTTGGCGAGCTTGCGCGCGGCTTCGGTCAGGAAGGGGTTGGCGGTCTTCACACGGTCGGTACAGGAGAGGCCACGCAATTGCGCGACCTGGTCGATCTTGAGCATCGCGGCGCGGGCGGCATCGCGGTCGCGCGCCGGGTCGGCGGTCATCAGGGGATGCAGCGCCGCAAAGGCGCGGCCCAGCGATAGGACGCCGTTCTGAAACAGCGCCACCAGGGCGATCCCGGCCAGCATCGCGGCCAGCGTCAGCGGATCGAACAAATGGCCGATAATCGCGATCATGAACGTCTATCCCCATCAATTCGTCCGACAACGGCAACGCCCTGCCGCCGACCGGCAAAAATTTGCCGCCCTTGCCGTCTGCCCCATCAAAAGCCCGGTTTTCCGCGATTGGCCGTGCTGCCGATGCGTCACCCACGCAAATTGGCACGGCTCTTGCTGATCTCAGGCTGGATCACCCGCAGGAGACGCCATCAGGGGTCAGAACGGCGGGGGACGCAAAACTTTTAGAGCGAATTTTGACAATGGCGGTGGAAGACACACTCTTCGGGATACATGGGAAGGCGCTGGCGCTGCGGTCGCAACGCCTGTCCCTGCTTGCGTCCAACATCGCCAACGCGTCCACGCCGGGCTACAAGGCGCGCGACATCGATTTCGAGGCGGCGCTGAAGGAAGCGACGACCCGGGCCGGGAGCAGCGCGACCGACGTGTCGCAGGCGGCCGACGATGCGATGGGCTATCGCGTGCCGTTGCAGCCCAGCCTGGACGGCAACACCGTCGAACTGAGCACCGAACAGACGCTGTTCGCGGAAAATGCGGTCAAATATCGCACCACCCTCTCCTTCCTTGAGGGTCGCATCAACACCATCAACCGTGCGCTGAAGGGTGAATGAGCATGAGCAATTCGTCCCCCATGAACGTCTTCGACATCGCCGGCCGCGCCATGAGCGCGCAGCTGGTGCGCCTGAACGCCACCGCGTCCAACATGGCGAACGCTGGCAACGTCACCGGTAGTGCTGCGGAAGCCTATCGCGCGATCAAGCCGGTGTTCGAGAGCGTGACCGATACGCCCGGCGTGTCGACGGTGAAGGTCAAGAATGTCGTCACCACCAGCGCCGAGCCGACCAAGCGGCATGACCCCAATCACCCGCTGGCCGATGCGAACGGGGATGTGTGGGAAGCGGCCGTGGACGGCAATGCCGAGCTGGTCGACATGATCGAGACCGCCCGCATGTACCAGAATAATGTGCAGGTGCTCAACACCGCCAAATCCCTGATGCTCGAAACCATAAGGATCGGCAAATGACGACGAGTAGCGTCACCGACAGCGCTGGCCTGTCGGTCTATAATCCCAAGGCGGTCGTCGGCACCGGCAGTTCGGAAATGGGCCAGTCCAGTTTCCTGACGCTGCTGACCGCGCAGATGCAGTATCAAGATCCGTTCGAGCCGGTCGATAACGCCCAGATGGTGTCGCAGATGGCGACCATCACCAATTCGACCGGTATCGCGGAAATGAACCAGACGCTCAAAGGTCTGGCGAGCGAGCTGACCGGCACAAGGTTGGGCGATGCGGCCAGCTGGATCGGCAAGTCGATGCTGGTCAAGAGCAATATCGCCGCGCCCGATGCGTCGGGCACCTATGCCGGTCAGGTCACCCTGCCCGCCGCCACCGACGGCGCGACCATCGATCTGGTCGATAGCAGCGGCAATGTGGTCAAGACCATCGACATGGGATCGCAAGCCGCAGGCGACGTCACCTTCTATTGGGACGGCAAGAACGACACGGGCGAAACCGTTGCGACATCCGCCCTGCAGGTCAAGGTCAATGGCGCGACGCCGACCAAGGTCGCGACCTGGGCCACCATCGCCGCCGTCCAGTCACCCGCGGACGGTTCTTCCTCCAAACTCATCACCGCGCTGGGCAGCTACAGCCCGTCCGACGCGATCAGCCTGATGTAATTCCGCCTTTTTCTTCAATCTTCCCATCCTTTTCACCCAAGGAGTAACGCCATGTCCTTCTATATCTCCCTGTCGGGTCTGAAAGCATCGCAGACCGACCTTTCGACCATTTCCAACAACGTCGCCAACGTCAGCAGCACCGCGTTCAAGAAGAGCAAGGCGCAGTTCGGCGACATCTTCGCCGCTGCGCCGATGCAGACCACCAGCCAGGTCGCAGGCCAGGGCGTGCGCGTGCAGGGCGTCGCCCAGCAGTTTACGCAGGGCACACTGGAAACCACCGACAAGACGCTGGACCTGGCGATCACCGGCGAAGGCTATTTCACGGTCAAGGGCGAAGACGGCAATGTCAGCTACACCCGCAACGGCGCCTTTGCGGTCGATGACAATCGCTTTGCCGTCGACACGACCGGCGCGCGCATCCAGGTGTTCGCCGTGGACGCGACGACCGGCGCAACGACGGTCGATCCGAACACCGCCACCCCGGCAAACCTGGTCGACCTGCAGATCCCGACCAACAACGCGTCGGCCAACAACGCCCAGCTGACCAGCGTCGGCGTCGACAAGAAGGGTCTTGTTTCGGCGGTCTATGCCGATGGCAGCACCGTCTATCTGGGCCAAGTCGCGATGGCCGCCTTCAACAGCCAGGAAGGCCTGCGCCAGGAAGGCGACGCGCATTGGACATCGACCGTCGCCAGCGGATCGCCGATCCTGGGCACCGCCAATCAGGGCATGTTCGGTGCGGTCAACAGCGGCATGCTGGAACGCTCCAACGTCGATATCACCGACGAACTGGTGAACCTGATCGCGGCGCAGCGCAATTTCCAGGCGAACAGCAAGGCGATCGAGGCGGCGAACACGCTGACCACGACCATCGTCAACCTGCGCACCTAAGATCAGGCACGGACAGAAGGTTTAGCCCATGGATCGGCTCGTCAACACGGCACTGACCGCGATGCGCGGCGCGATGGCGCGGCAGACGGCGGTCGCGAACAACCTCGCGAACGTCAACACTGTCGGCTTTCGCGCCGAAATCGCCAATGCCGAAACGCGCTGGATCAAGGGCAGCACCTTCGACACCCGCGCCCAGGCGTCGGAACAGGTGATCGCGGCCGACATGGCGCAGGGCGCGGTCACCGAAACCGGCAATCCGCTGGACGTAGCGATGAACGGCGACGCCTTGCTCGCCGTGCAGGGCGCCGACGGTAGCGAAGCCTATACGCGCCGCGGCGACCTCAAAGTCACCGACAGCGGCCTGCTGACCACCGGCGACGGCCTGGCCGTGCTGGGCGAAGGCGGGCCGATCGTCCTGCCGCAGATGGACAGCGTGTCGATCGCCAAGGATGGCAGCATCTGGGGCGTGCCGCAGGGCGGCGACCCGGCCAATCCGCAGCAGGTGGACAAGCTGAAGCTGGTCAATGCGGCCGGTTCCAGCATCGCGAAGGGCACCGACGATCTGTTCCGCGAAGTCAATGGCGGCGCGCTGCCGTCCGATCCGCTGGCGACCGTCACGTCGGGTTCGGTCGAAGGATCGAACGTCAATGCAACGCAGGCGCTGGTCCAGATGATCGAAGCCAGCCGCGCCTGGGAAACCCAGGTCAAGATGATCGATACCGCCAAGCAGATGGATGACGGCGGCGCGTCGCTGATGCGGCTCGATGGTTAATTTTGGCACGCATCTTGCTGTGACTGACGCATAAGCACCCTTCGGGGATGCGCCACGGAGAAATGAACGATGAGCAACGCCGCCCTTCATGTCGCCCGCACTGGCCTTGACGCGCAGAACACGAAGATGCGCGTCATCGCCAACAACCTGGCGAACGTCAACACGACCGGTTTCAAGAAGGACCGCGCCGATTTCGAGACGCTGGCCTATCAGCAGATCGTCGCTGCGGGGTCCAATTCGGATAGCGAGAACAAGTTCGCCACCGGCCTCAATCTCGGCTCGGGCGTCGCGCTGCAGGGTACGAGCAAGATCAATACCCAGGGCACGCTGAACCAGACCAACAACGTGCTGGACATGGCGGTCGAGGGATCGGGCTATTTCCAGGTGCAGCAGGCGGACGGTTCGACCGCCTATACCCGCGCGGGCAATTTCAGTGTCACCGCCGAAGGGACGATCGTCACCAGCGACGGCCTGCCGCTGATCCCGCAGATCACCGTGCCGCAGGGCGCGACGTCGGTCACGATCGGCAATGACGGCACCGTATCGGCGACATTGCAGGGCGAAAGCGAACCCAGCCAGTTGGGACAGATCGAACTGGCGAGCTTCATGAACCCGGCGGGCCTGATTTCGGCCGGCGGCAACCTGCTGACCGAAAGCGCCGCCAGCGGCACGCCGCAGGTCGGCGTCGCGGGGCTGGAAGGCCGCGGGGTCATCCGGTCTGGCTATCTGGAAACGTCGAACGTCAACATCGTGGAAGAGCTGGTCGACATGATCGAGACGCAGCGCGCCTATGAGGTCAACAGCAAGATGATCAAGGCGACCGACGAGATGCTCCAGTACGTCAACCAGAATATCTGAGTTTAGATGATGCGCCCCACCCTTGCCACCATGACCGCCGTCGCGCTGATCGCGCTGGCCGCTTCGCCGCTCGACGCCGCCAAGCAGAAGAAGCGCGACATCGAGCGCGATTTCTATGCGCCGACCGTGATCGCACAGCCGGTCGCCCCGCAGGCGAACGGATCGATCTTCCAGACCTCCGTCGGCTATACGCCGCTGACCAGCGGCGCGCGCGCCACCAGCGTGGGCGACATCATCACCATCGTGCTGGTCGAACGGACGCAGGCGAGCAAGACCACGAGCGCGGACACGGCGCGCAACGGATCGGTCGGCATCACGCCGCCGAGCACCGGCATCCTGTCCAAGCTGTTTTCTGCCAGCGACGTATCGGCCGGCGGCCAGAACAGCTTCACCGGCAAGGGCAATGCCAGCCAGTCCAACGCGCTGAGCGGCGAGATCACCGTCACGATCGCGGCGGCCTACCCCAACGGCACGATGCTGGTGAAGGGGGAAAAGGCGCTGACGCTCAATCGCGGCGACGAATATATCCAGATCAGCGGCCTCGTCCGCCAAGCCGATATCGCGCCCGACAATCGCATCGCATCGACCCGCGTCGCCGACGCCAAGATCATCTACAAGGGGAAGGGCGAAATCGCCAATGCCAGCCGACAGGGCTGGTTGCAGCGCTTCTTCTCCGCGGTCAGTCCTTTCTGATGGAAAGCGGAAAATCCATGCGCCGTCTGTTTCGCCTGCTCCTGCCGCTGTTCGCGGTGCTGGCCGTTCCGGCGCACGCCGAACGGGTCAAGGATCTGGGCACGTTCCAGGGGGTTCGTCCCAACCAGCTGACCGGATATGGTATCGTCGTGGGCCTGGCGGGTACGGGCGACGACAGCATCGAATATGCGACGCAGGGCATGAAGGGCGTGGTGTCGCGCTTTGGCCTGACCCTGCCGCAGGGCGTCAATCCGGCGCTCAAAAATGCGGCGGCGGTGCTGGTCACCGCCGACCTGCCCGCCTTCGCCAAGCCCGGCCAGCGACTGGACGTGACCGTGTCGGCGCTGGGCAAGGCCAAGTCGCTGCGCGGCGGCACGCTGATCCTGACGCCGCTGCGCGGTGCGGATAACGAGATTTACGGCATGGCGCAGGGCAATCTGGCCGTCGGCGGCCTGGGCGTATCCGGCGCGGACGGCAGCCAGGTGTCGGTCAACATTCCGTCGGCCGGACGCATTCCGGGCGGCGCGACGGTGGAACGCGCGGTCGCGACCGGGTTCGACACCGCGCCGACGCTGACATTCAACCTCGCCGAAGCGGACCTGACCACGGCTTTGCGTGTCGCAGACGGCATCAACAGCGCCTTTGGCGATCGCCGCGCCCACGCGATGGACGCCGTATCGATCGCGATCGACGCCCTGCCCGGCGCGCAGGACCGCATCATGATGATGGGAATGATCGAGAATATCGAGATTTCGCCCGCCGACGCGCCGGCCAAGGTGATCGTCAACGCCCGCACCGGCACGGTCGTGATCAACGGCGCGGTGAAGATCCATCCGGCCGCCGTCGCGCATGGCAAATTGACCGTGAGTGTCAACGAAAGCCCGCGCGTCGTGCAGCCTGCACCCTTCAGCCAGGGCCAGACCTCGACCGAGCAATCGACCAGCATCAGCATCGACGAGCAGAAGAAACCGATGATTAATTTTAAAGGTGGAGCCTCGCTGGCCGATATAGTCAAGGCGGTCAATGCGATCGGGGCATCCCCGGCTGACATGGTCGCGATCCTCGAAGCCTTGAAACAGGCGGGCGCGATGAAAGCCGAACTGGTGGTGCTGTGATGCAGGTAACGACGACACAATCCCCCACCACGGCCAGCGCCGGACAGTCGAACAAGGCGTCGCTGCAAAAGGTGGCGCAGCAGTTCGAGGCGGTATTCCTGCGCCAGATGATCGGCGCGATGCGCTCTGCCAGTCTGGCGGAGGGCATTGACAATTCGGCGGCCACCCAGCAGTTTCGCGACATGGCCGATTCCCGCACCGCCGACGCGATGGCGAGCAAGGGCGCGATGGGCATCGCCGAACTGCTGCTGAAGCAATTTGGCGACCGGGTGAGCGATACGCCGCCTGCCGCTGATGCCACGGCCAAGGCGCCGACCCAGTGAGCGATCTGTTCATCATCGGCGCGTCGGGCACCAAGGCCTATCGTTCGGCGATGGCGGCGGTCGGCGAAAATATCGCCAATGCCAGCACCGCAGGCTATGCGCGCCGGTCGGTGACGACGATCGAATCCGGATCGTCCACCGCGACGATGGCGACCTATATTTCCCGCGCGAATTTCGGCGGGACGCAGGTGGCGGGCGTCAATCGTGCGTCCGATCCCTATCTCGACGCGACGGTCCGCAACACGGGCATGGCGCTGGGCAGTGCCACCGCGCGCCTGCGCTGGCTCAAGGATTCGGAAACCGCGCTCAACGATACCGGCACTGGCGTGGGCCAATTGATGACCGGCATGTTCCAGAATATGGAAAAGCTGGCGGCCAGCCCCACCGACACGTCGCTGCGCGTCACCACGCTCGACAGCATCAGCCGGGTGGCCCAGTCGTTCAACCAGACATCGGCCGACCTTAAGACCGTATCGAGCGGTATCGCGACCGAAGCGCAGTCGTCGGTGAGCACGATCAACCGGTCGCTCAACGACTTGGCGGACATCAACAACAGCCTGCTGCGCGCGCAGCCCGGCACGTCATCCTATGCCCAGTTGCTGGACAGCCGCGATTCCGCATTGCAGACCCTGTCGGAAAATCTGAACGTCACCGTCAGCTTCGGCGCGCATGACAGCGCGCAGATCAGCTTTGGCGGGCAGACCTTGGTCAGCGGCAACAGCGCGACGAACCTGTCGATGGCGGCCAATGACGACGGCACCTTGTCGCTGAGCCTGGCGGACGGCACGGCGCTGGCCGCGCCTGCCAACGGCACGCTGGGCGGGCTGTTTTCCGCGGCGGGCACCGTGGCCGATCAGCGCAGCAGCCTGGACACGCTGGCTGCGCAGTTCGTGACCGACGTCAACGCCTGGCACGCGCAGGGCCAGACGGACGCGGGCGCGCAGGGCGGCGCCCTGTTGGCCGGTACGACGGCGGCGACCATGTCCGCGCTGGTGACCGATCCGGCCCAGCTCGCGCTCAAATCATCCGACGGCACGATCGCCAACGGCAATCTGCTCAACGTCAATTCCGTGCTGCGCGGCAATGGCAGCGTGGAGCAGAATTGGACGGCGCTGGTCGCGTCCCAAGCCACGCGGGTCGCATCGACCCAGGCGGAATATGACACCGCCAGCAGCCGCAACGACCAGGCGGTCGCGGCGCGCGAAGCCGTGAGCGGTGTCGACCTGGACATGGAAGCGGCGGATCTGCTGCGCATTCAGCAGGCCTATTCGGCATCGGCCAAGATCATCCAGGTCGCCAAAGAGACGATCGATGCCATCATGAACATCATCTGACGAAGAGGACTGAGCCATGGTAGGTATCACCAACAAGATCATGCTCGCCGAAATCCGTCGTCAGCAGAAATTGTCGCAGGATATCGTCGACGGGCAGACATCGATTTCGACCGGGATCAAACTGACCAAGGCGTCCGACAATTCGCTCGCCTGGGTCCAGGTGTCCGACATCGGTCGCGCGCAGGCGCAGCAGGCCGCGTGGCAGGCGAATGTCAGCTATGGCACGACGCGATCGGGCAATGCCGAGGCCAATCTGTCCGAAATCGACACTCTGCTGACACGCGCGCAGGAATTGGTGACGTCGGCCCGCAACGGGTCGATGAGCGATACCAATCGCGCCGCGATCACCGAGCAAATGTCGACCATCCGCACGACGATCAACGAATTGCTGAACCAGAAGGATTATCAGGGCGTGTCCGTCTTCGATGACGGGCAGAGCATATTGGTGCCGGTCAGCCGTGGCCTCAATCTGGCGGTCGTGGGGACGAAGCAGGAGGTGTCGGAAGGCATCAACGTCAATGGCACGGCGATGTCGATCGATGACATATTGGCGCAGAGCATCGCCGCGATCCAGTCCGGCGACGATGCCGCCATCGGAGCTTCGCTGGGCGGGGTCCAGGCCGCGCAGAGCCATATCACCGTCGAACAGGCCCGGCAGGGTGTGCGCAGCGATCGTCTGGACGTGGTGGGAACGCGGCTGACCGATGTCGATCTGGACCTGACCGATCGGCGCACCTCGCTGGAAGCGACCGACTATAATGAAGTGATCGCCAATGTGAAGGCGCAGCTGTTGCAGTTGGAAGCGGCGCAGTCGGCTTTTGCGCGAATCAACCAGCAGACGCTGTTCGACCTGATCAAGTGACGGCTCGCTAAAAAAGCGGCGCAAAAGGAAGAGCCATCCTAAACCGGATGCTAACCAGGCCGTATTAACCGTAAAAGCTGCATCGCATACGAAGCAGCAGGGCTACCGCCACCGGGCGCTTTTCTATCGGGGATTTTCATGTTCGCAGCCATTGGCCTTGTCATTCTGCTCGTCATGGTGTTCGGCGGCTTCGCCTTCACCGGTGGCGACCTTGGCCCGGTGTTGCATGCTTTGCCGCACGAAATGCTGATCATCGGCGGCGCGGCCGTCGGTGCGCTCGTCATCGGCAATAGCGGCACGGACTTAAAGGCGCTGGGCGGCGGCCTGGGCAAGGTGTTCAAGGGCGCCAAATATAAGAAGCAGGATTTTCTGGACTGCATCTTCCTGGTGTCCAAGCTGATGAAGACGCTGCGCGTCGAAGGGCCGGTCGCGCTGGAACCGCATATCGAAGACCCGTCCACCTCCACCATCTTCACCGAATATCCCAAGCTGATGAAGGACAAGGCGCTGGTCCACCTGATCAGCGATACGCTGCGTCTGGTCGTGATCTCGTCCGGCACGCTCGATCCGCATGCGGTCGAGGATGTGATGGATAATGCGCTCAAGACGCATCACCATGAAGCGATCAAGCCAGCTGATAACCTGCAAGGCCTGGCCGACGCCCTGCCCGCACTGGGCATCGTCGCGGCGGTGCTGGGCGTGGTGAAGACGATGGGGTCGATCGACCAGCCGCCCGCTATTTTGGGCGCGATGATCGGATCGGCGCTGGTCGGCACGTTTCTGGGGATTCTGCTCGCCTATGGCATGGTCAATCCCTTCGCCAACCGGTGCCGCAGCGTGATCGAGGCGGATGGGGCCATTTACCATGTCGTCAAGCAGATCATCATCGCATCGCTGCACGGCCACCCGCAGCCGCTGGTGATCGAAGCCGCGCGCTCCGGCCTGACCCATGCCAACCAGCCCGGCTTTGCCGAGGTGTTCGACGGCATGCGGGGCAAATAAGCCATGGCCGAGAAGAAGCGCGGCGCGAACGAGCCGGAACCCCGGCCGATCATCGTCAAGAAGATCATCGTGGAAGGGCATGGCGGCCATCATGGCGGCGCCTGGAAGGTGGCCTATGCCGACTTCGTGACGGCGATGATGGCGTTTTTCCTGCTGATGTGGCTGCTGGGCGCCACCACGGAAAAGCAGCGCAAGGCGCTGGCCGATTATTTCACGCCCACTTTGGTCGAAATGAAGATGGCGTCGGCGGGCGCGAACGGCATGTTCGGCGGCGACAGTCTGATGGCGAAGGAAAATTATCCGACGACCGGCGGCCAGGGCAATGCGTCCATCACCATCCCGCGCGATTCGTCCGGCACCAAGGACCAGGGCGGCAAGGCGATGCGCGCCGCCGACCGGCAGAAGTTCGAATCGATCAAGAAGGAACTGGAGCAGCGCATGGCGCGGCAGAAGGGTCTGGCGAAGCTGCGCAAGAATGTGCGTTTCACCGAAACGCGCGAAGGGTTGCGCATCGACCTGATCGACGAGGCCGATTTCGCGATGTTCGCGATGGGGACCGATCGGCTGGTGCCGCAGGCCCGCGCGTTGATCTCCGAAGTCGCGACCGCGTTGCAGACCATGCCCAATCCGCTGATCGTGCGCGGCCATACCGACGGCCTGCCCTATGCGTCGGGCCGGAGCATGAACAATTGGATGCTATCGTCCAGCCGCGCGGAATCGACGCGCCGGGCGCTGGCCGACAGCGGCATCGGCAATGCCCGCTTCGCCCGGATCGAAGGCGTCGCCGACCGCGAACCGTTCATCAAGAACGACGCCTATGATCCACGCAACCGGCGCATGTCGATCATCCTGGGCTGGACCCGTGGCGGCAATAGCGACGACGACAGCGATCAGGACGCGGAAACCAAGGCGGCGATCAAGGAACGCGACAATCCTCTGCGCGTGGCGAAGGAAGAGGCGCAGAAGCTGGACATGGGCGGCACCGGCCTGCCCAGCGGCGCGGCGCTGATCAACCCGACCGCGCCGGGGACGTCGAACAAGCCGGGCAAGCATTGATACCCTTGGCGCGTTAGATGCCGAAGGCGGTGGAGGGGCAAAGGCGCCACGCTGCGCCACTCCCCTCCACCATCCTGCGGCTGGTCCCCCTCCCCCGCTGCGCGCGGGGAGGATTATGATTTACGCTGGTAGCACCAGGCTGGCCTTCAGGCCGCCCTCGGCGCGGTTTTCCAGTCGCAATTCGCCCTGATGCTCCGCCATGATCGCGCGGACGAGGGCGAGGCCGAGGCCTGCGCCGCCGGTCTCGCGGTTGCGTGATCCTTCCAGGCGGGTGAAGGGTTCGAGCATTTCGTCCATACGATCGTCGGCGATGCCGGGGCCATCGTCAGCGACGGCGATGTGGATGGCGCCGTTGTCGCGGGACACCGACACATGGGCGCGCTCGCCATAGACGATCGCGTTTTCGATGAGGTTGCGCAGGGCGCGGCGGATCTGCTGGGGGCGGACGAAGGCGACGGCGCGGTCGGCATCGGCGAGGTCGACGGGCGATCCCAATTCGATGAAATCCTCCACCACCGCGTCGGCCAGCGCAGCGAGATCGACCTTTTGCGCGTCCTGCGTGCTGCGCCCGGCGCGGGCGAGCGAGAGGATATCCTCCAGCATCCGGTTCATCTCATCGATCGTTTCGGCCATGCGGGCGCGCTCGGCATCGTCCTCGACCGATTCGGTGCGTACCCGCAGCGAGGCGAGCGGGGTGCGCAGGTCGTGGCCGATCGCGCCCAGCATCCGGTCCTTTTCATTCAGCATGGCGATGATCCGCGCGCGCATGGCGTTGAACGCCATGGTGAGGTCGCGCACATCACCCGGGCCGCGCTCATCCACTGCGTCCGCCGCGCCGGTGCGGGCAAATTGCTGGGCGGAACCCGTCAATTGCTTCAACGGGCGGGCAAGGCGCGTGCCGATCCACAGCAACGGCAAGAGGACGATGACGTAGAGGATCAGCGTCTGACCCATCAGCCAGCCGCCAAAGCGCGCCGGGGGATCGCCGCTGCGGGCTTCGGCCGTGACCCATTTGCCCGCATCATATTCGACCGCCAGCATCAGCCGCCCGGCCCGCGGCCCGCGCGGGCTGTCGCCCGTGGTGCGCATGCGAATCCGCTCCCAACGGCGCAGCGGCATGACGCGGCTATCCTCCATCGCCACGATGGAGCGGACAGAGACGCCGATGTCGGACAACATGGTTTCGGCCCGCTTTTCGATATCCGGGCGCGGTTTGCCAGCCAGCACCGGTCGCGTCGTGCTGAATCGGACGGCGCGGGGGCCGTCACGATCCCGGTCGCCGCGATCCGGCCGATTGGGGCGGTCGGGACGCCGATCCGGGCGATTGTCCAGCGCATTGATGATGCGGAAGACGGCCGGCGCGGTCTGGCTGGTCAGTTGCACGCGATTGCGTTCCTGCAACAGCAGCACGAAGTTGATCGATTGCGCGACGAACAGCGCGATCGCGACCAGAGCGATGATCTGGCCGACCAGGCTTTGCGGCCACAGGCGCAACCGCTTGATCACGCGCATCATAATTTGCGCACGTCGGCCGACAAGGTGTAGCCGCCGCCCCAGACGGTCTTGATCAGAGTCGGGTTTTTGGGGTCCGGCTCGATCTTCTTGCGCAGGCGGCTGATCTGATTGTCGATCGCCCGGTCGAAGGCATTGGCTTCGCGGCCTTGGGTGATATCGAGCAATTGGTCGCGGCTGAGCACGCTGTTGGGCCGCGTCGCGAAGGCGAGCATCAGATTATATTCGGCGGTCGACAGCGGCAGCGACACGCCTTCGCTATCGACCAGCGTGCGTTCCTGCGTCTTGAGCATCCAGCCGGCAAAGCTGTAATTGGCCCCGTCGGGCGCGGTCACGCGCTGGCCGCCGGTGGCAACGCGGCGGAAGATCACCTTGATCCGCGCAACCAGTTCCCGCGGGGAAAAGGGTTTGAGCACATAATCGTCCGCGCCCATTTCCAGGCCGACGATGCGGTCCGTTTCCTCCGTGCGGGCGGTCAGCAGGATGACCGGTATCTCGCTCGTCTCGCGAATATGGCGGCAGAGCGACAGGCCGTCCTCACCGGGCATCATGATGTCGAGGATCACCAGGTCGATCGCATTGGCGGCGAGGCGCAGCCGCGCTTCGGACGCGCTGTCGACGGCGGTGACGCGAAAGCCGTTGCGGCCCAGATATTGGGCCAGCGGTTCGCGGATCGAACGCTCGTCATCGACGAGCAGGAGGTGGGGACGGTCGCTCATACTGCCTGTCTGTCATGGCTGGAGAAAGGTTGGAAGGGCGAAGGCAAAGGGGGAAGCCTTCGCCCTTCCATAGCGGGCGGCGCGGGTGCGAGGTCAAGGGGAGCAACCCCGCGCCCTGCACCGCCCGATGGTGGATCAGTGGCCGATCAGTGAGCCGATCAGTTTTGGGGCGCGGGCGGCGCCCCCTTGCGGTCCTGCCATTGCGCCCGCATCGCCTGGCGCGCGGCCTTCATTTCGTCGGCGGTGACGAAGCCGTCCTTGTTCGTGTCGGCCTTGTCGAACATCGCGATCGGACCGGCCATGAACTGCGCCTTGGTCATGACGCCATCCTTGTTCGCGCCACCAAAGCCGCCGCGCATCATGCCGCGACCGGGATCGCGATGATGGCCCTTGCCCCAGCCGCGGCCATCGGGCTTGCCCGCCTGCGCGCGCTTGTCGGCGCGGGCTTCATGACCGGCGGTGAACTCCGCCTTGCTGATCTGGCCGTTCTTGTCGGCGTCGAGCGTAGCGAAGCGCTGGTCCAGGCGCTGCTGGCGCTTGAGATCGCGATCCTTGCTGGTGAGTTGACCGTCGCGGTCGACGTCCATCTTGGCGAAGCGCGCTTCGAGCGCGGCGGTGAGTTCCGCCTTGCTGATCTTGCCATCCTGGTTGGTGTCGGCCTGCGCCATCATGCCGCCGCGCGGACCGCGACCGCCATCGGGGCCGGGCTGCGCAAAGGCGAGGTGGGTGGCGGCAAGGCCGCCGACGAACAGCGATCCGGCGGCGACGGTGGTGAAAAATGTGCGAAGCATGTCTGTCTTCCTTTTTGCATCTCTGGTGAACGACTGTCCGCCGTTCTTGAGGATGGTTATGGAAGCGAGTTGTCCCGCAGATATGTCATGCTGGCCGATGATTTGTCGTAAAATGTAACGGCAAATCGGGCCGATCGTGATTTGTCGGGGCGGTCGGGAAGCAGTGCAGAGCGTGGAACTGGACCCCGACCTTCGTCGGGAAACGGCCAGGCATAAGGGATCAACCCGCGATGATGGCGCGGGCGCGGCTGGTGGCGGCCTGGGTGTCCACGGCGAGTTTCTTGACTTCCGCCGCGACGACGGAAAAGCCCCTGCCCGCCTCGCCAGCGCGCGCCGCTTCTATCGTGGCGTTGAGGGCCAGCAAATTGGTCTGGCGCGCGATACCGTCGATCGCGTCGACGATGCCGCCGACTTCGCCCAGCACATGCTCCACCACAGCGCGACGATCGCTTTCCTGCTGGCGCAGGCGCTGTTCCGCCTCCTCGCGCGCGGCGACGGCGCGGTTTTCGGTGCTGATGTCGTTGGCGAATTTGATGACGCCGGTCTGCACGCCGTCCGGACCGATGATCGGGTTGTAGCTGCCCCTGATCCAGACCTGGCGACCACGGGCATCGAGTCGGCAATATTCGCCGGTGTCGAAACGGCCCGACAGAAGATTTCTCCAGAACGCCGCATAATCGGGCGACTGAGCATAAGCGGGATCGCAAAACAGGCGATGATGCTGGCCGCGCACATCATCGAAGCGATAGCCGAACAGGGCCAGGAAATTGTCGTTCGCGCCAGTCACCCGGCAATCGCGATCGAAGGTGACGATCGCCGTCGATCGATCGATGGCCCGCCAGACCGAGGCGGCTTCCAGTTCAAGTCCGTGCACGGCATAGCTCCATAATGGAGGCTATGCCGTGCAAAGGTTAAACTGTGGCTAACCTAGTCCAGGATCAGCGGTCGCGACGGCCAAGCAGCCGCAAGCGCAGCGCGTTCAATTTGATGAAGCCGGCGGCGTCGCGCTGGTCATAGGCGCCCGCATCATCTTCGAAGGTCACGACCTTTTCGCTGTAAAGCGAGTAAGGCGATTTGCGGCCGACGACATTGACGTTGCCCTTGTAGAGTTTGAGGCGAACGGTGCCGGTCACCTTTTCCTGGCTATGATCGATCGCCGCCTGGAGCATTTCACGCTCCGGCGAGAACCAGAAGCCGTTATAGATGAGTTCGGCATATTTGGGCGCGAGTTCATCCTTCAGATGCGCAGCGCCACGGTCGAGCGTCAATTGCTCGATGCCGCGATGGGCGAGATGATAGATGGTGCCGCCCGGCGTTTCATACATGCCGCGCGACTTCATGCCCACGAAGCGGTTTTCCACGAGGTCGAGGCGGCCGATGCCATGCTTGCGGCCATAGTCGTTGAGCGTTTCGAGCAGGGTCGCGGGCGACATGCCCACGCCATTGATCGCGACGCCGTCGCCCCGTTCGAAATCGATGGTGATATATTCGGGCGCGTCGGGCGCGTCTTCCGGGTTTACCGTGCGCGAATAGACATAGTCGGGGACTTCATCCCACGGATCTTCCAGCACCTTGCCCTCGGACGAGGTGTGCAGCATGTTCGCGTCGGTGGAGAAGGGGCTTTCGCCCCGCTTGTCCTTGGCGATGGGAATCTGGTTCTTTTCGGCGAACTCGATAAGCTTGGTGCGGCTGGTCAGATCCCATTCGCGCCAGGGCGCAATCACCTTGATATCGGGGGCTAGGCCGTAATAGCCCAGTTCGAAGCGGACCTGGTCGTTGCCCTTGCCGGTCGCACCATGGCTGACGGCGTCGGCGCCCAGTTGCCGGGCGATTTCGATCTGGCGCTTGGCGATCAGCGGCCGGGCGATCGAGGTGCCGAGCAGGTAGAGGCCTTCATAGAGCGCATTGGAGCGCATCATCGGGAAGACATAGTCCTTCACAAATTCTTCGCGCAGGTCGTCGATGAAGATATGCTCTTCCTTGACGCCCATCAGGCGCGCCTTGGCGCGGGCGGGTTCCAGTTCCTCGCCCTGCCCGAGGTCCGCGGTGAAGGTCACCACTTCGCACTGATAGGTCTGCTGCAACCATTTCAGGATCACGCTGGTGTCGAGACCACCGGAAAAGGCAAGGACGATACGGTTGATCTTGTCGGACATGTGCGGGCGAGCCTTCTGCAAAATGGCGCGGGAATGACCGGCGCGCCGGTAACAGCCAAGCCGCCAAAGCGCAACCAGAGCCGCACAGGAAAAGGGACGGAAAGCCGGCTGGCCTTCCGTCCCTTCGATCATGTTCCGCTGGCGTTTAGCGGGTGCGCGGTTTCAGGAAGCCTGAACGCCTATCCTGACTGCCGAAGCGATAGACGGTCTGGCTGCGATCAACCGGCACCACAGGCGCGGATTCCGCATGCGTCGTCTGGGGTGCTGGCGTGGCGACCATTGCCTCGCGCTGGGCAAGCAGATGCTGGGCGCGGCGCAGACGCTTCGTCCGGGTGAGGAACGGGTTGTCCGCGCTCGGTGCGGCGGCCACCATGGCTTCCAGCGTTGCGTCCCCATGGCTGGTCGATGCCAGTGCCGGGCGCGGCGCGACTGCGATTGGCGCCACCATCGCGGGAGCAGGCGCGGTATCGAACGCCATTGCCGGGGTTGCCGTCGGTTCGACAGGCTCATCGTCACGACGACGACGCATCAAGGCCGCACCGCCCAGACCGAGCAGCAGCAGCGCACCGCCGCCCATGGCCCATAGCAGCGCCTGATCGGTGCGCGTTGTCGCTTCGGTAGCCTGTGCGGCCGTCGCTACCGGCGCGACGGTTGGCACCGGGGCCGACTCAGCGGCCGGTTGCGCCGGGGCTGTCGTTTCGACCGGCGCGGCAGGCGCAGCGGCGGACGTCATGGTCGCCGTGCGGGTCGTCGCCGCTGGACGTTCAGAGCGAAGCGGCGCTGGGCGCGGCTTCGCGGCCGGGATCGCGGCCTGCTCCGCCTCGGCTGCCGCAGTCGCCGCGGCGATACGCTCTTCCACGGGCGGCGTGGCTTGCACCACCGGCTGGCTGGGCGTGAACTGGGGTGCCGGCGTCGTGGCTGGCGCCAGTGCGGTCGGCGCGGCAGGCGTCGTCACTTCGGGCACCATCACGGTCGGCGCGACAGACGGTTCAGCCGTCTGGGCAAGCAACGGGGTTGCGGTAAAGGCCAGAACAGCGGCGATCGCGGCCCTGGCGGGGCGGTTTGAGCGAATATTTCCAGTCATAGCAGGAGGTCAACGGCCGACCACGCGATTCAACGCAGACCCCGCGTCGGAATCACGATGAATTGTGACAATATAGCGTTGGCATGATCCACATGAACGGGCATTCATCTTAAAATGAATGCCATATTTACAGAATAGAGTGCAGCCATATTGGTCATTACTATAGAGAGATGAATGTCTAACCGGTTTGATCTTCATCCCGTCTTGCGCCGTCCAGCAAAGCGGCGCGACGTTGTTCTTCAGCGACATCCGCCACCCGCTGCGCCTTGGTCCGGCCGAAGCGCGCCCGGTTCTCCTGGGCGGTCTGCGCCTTCTCGACGCGCGCCTTGGCTTTACGCGCCTGTCGCAGATTGACGATGTTGGTCATGCCATGCCTTTTCCGACGTCCAGTTGCGGGCGGTTATAATCTTGCCGACGGCATCTTGCCAACCGCCATCGCGTGTCGCCATGGTCTCTGCTGGCCCTTCCCGCTAAGCAAAAACTCATGACCAGCATCCACGACGTCGCCGCACTCGCCCGGGTTTCGATCAAGACGGTGTCGCGCGTCGTCAACAAGGCGACAAATGTCAGCCCCGAATTGCAGGCGCGGGTCGATGCCGCGATCCAGCAGCTGGGCTATCGGCCCAACCAGTCGGCGCGGCGGCTGGCCGGGGGCAAATCCTTCATGATCGCCTTTCTCTATAACAACCCTGCGCCGGGCTATGTCAGCCGCATCCAGATCGGCGCGGCATGGCGATGCCGCGAACTGGGCTATCATCTGGTGGTCGAACCGATCTCGCCCGGTGGCGAGGAACGCTATGAGGTGCTCGACCGACTGGTCGGCGCATTGCGGCCGGACGGCGTGCTGCTGGTGCCGCCGCTGTCGGACGATGAAGGGCTGCTGGCGCGGCTGGCGGAGATGGGCCTGCCCTGCGCGCGGATCGCCGGGTCGGCCGTGGCGGCGAGCTTTACCATCCATACGCCCGAGCGGGCCGCCGGGCGAATGGTCGCCGATCATCTGATCGCACTTGGCCACAGGCGCATCGGCGTCATCACCCCGCCCCCGACCCATCGTGCCGCCCTGCGCCGGGTCGAAGGGTTTCGCGACGGGCTGAGCGCGGCGGGCATCGCCCCTGACGAGCAGTTGTTCGTTCCCGGGCGGTTCGATTTCGCGTCCGGCATCGAAGCCGGCGAGACATTGCTGGCGCTGCCGCAACCGCCCAGCGCGGTATTCGCCACCAATGACGAGATGGCGCTGGGCATGTTGACGCTCGCGCATCGCATCGGCCTGCGCGTGCCGGAGGATCTGTCGGTGACCGGGTTCGACGACACGTCCGCCAGCCTGACATCCTGGCCGCCGCTGACCACGGTGCGCCAACCGTTGGAGGATATGGGCCGATCCGTCATCGACGCGCTCGCCAACGGCCTGGGCGATGCGCCGGAATTTCTGTTCACGCTGGTGGAGCGCGGCAGTTCGGGACCGCCGATGTCGGGGAAAGGATAGTCTGGAGCGGGTAGCTGGCGTTTCTTATTACGGGGGCGACATCGATACTTTAGCGCAATCGGCACAACCGAAAAATGTGATTTTTCTTGCTATCGGCAGATGCATGTATCACCAATGAGGGCAGCATCGCAGCAACAAGCATAAATCGAGGGTAAATTGAACGTCCTATTCTATGGCGGATGCCATGCCTATGTCCTGAAGAACACATTTAATGCGTTCGCACCGAACGGACATAGCTTCGATTGTTTGATCAATTTCGATTTGATCAGAGCGAATGAGCCATTCCCTTGGGCAAAAATGAAAAACTTCGATGCAATCGTTTTTTCACCGATCCAGCACGAAGATTACAAGACGGAACTACTTAAGAAATTCTGTGACGACCATGGCATCAAACATATCGCCTATCCGTGGATGCAGTGGAACGGCTATTTCCCGGCAGTGAAGAAAGGCGACTTCCTGGGCGGCGTGTCCTGGCAGTATCCCGACTTATATGGGCCGAAGGCCAAGCCTCCGGAAAAGCGGTTCATCCTGGACAATCTCGATCAGTCCGATGAGATCCTGCGCAATTTCGAGAAGCGCCATGATGTCGATGTTGTCATCTCCTACTTTGTGAGAAATAACTACAGGAAGCGCCGGTTGTTTTTGACACCGGATCATCCGACAGCGTTCATGTATAGATATCTAGTTCGAGAAATCGCCGAAAAGCTGGGTATCAAGCTCGATGCATCCTATTGGTTATCAGCCTATGAACCGCAGGCAGGGATAAAGCTGCCCATCAGGCCAGGCGTGGCCGAAGCGCTGGAACTCGACTTCGTCGACGCTGACTTTGAAAACTCCACGGCATTCGGGAACATGACTCTGCCCTGGTCCGGATATGTGCAGCTATACGAATTGAAGGGCGGCCGCGTATTGGAAGCGAAGGCAGCGACCATCATCAAAGGGCGGCCCGTGGCGCGAGCGGAACTGGCCCCATCGGAATTTACGTCCGTTCGGGCCGGAGACATCATCGTGTTCGAAGAGGATAGCAAGAAATCCTTGGACGGACATTGGCATGGATCGGTCTTGTTGGGCCGAAGCACGCTCTATTCCAAAATGTCCTCTCATCGCGGCTATTTGTACAAAGACCATTGGCGCGAAAAGAAAGTCGGATTGATTTGATGGCTGCCGCCTGCACGAACAAGCAGCGCCCGGACGATATCATGCAGGGCCACGTCGTAACGGCAGTCCACGACGTCTAGGCGATATCTTATCCTGCGAATCCCGACATATTTCTGCGCGGCAACGAATAAGATCGTCGGCAAGATCAAGCGCGCCATGCGCCAAAAATTGGCGAACGGTAGAAAAGACGGCTGATTTTCGAGGGGAAACGCTGGAGCGGGTAGCGGGGATCGAACCCGCATCACAAGCTTGGAAGGCTAGTGCTCTACCATTGAGCTATACCCGCCCGGCAGGCCGCCGCACTGCCATTATCCGGTGGCGCTCGTCAACAGTCCTTTGTGGCAAAGCGCGAAGATCGCCCTTAACCCCCTGCGATATTTCCTCTATCACCGTCCGATGGACAGCCCTTCCCTGCGCCAGTTGGACATATTCGCGCAGATGGTGGCCGCGGGCGGGGTCGTACAATGCGCGCAGGTGCTGGGCGTGGGCGTCGAGCAGGTGCTGCGCGATCTGGCGTCGCTGGAGATGCGGCTGGGCTATCGGCTGTTCGAGGATCTGGACGGCGCGGCGCGGCTGACGCCTGCTGGGCGCAAGACGGCGCAGGCGATGACGCTGCTGAGCGAAGACCGAACGGCGACGGCGGATGTGGAAGAGGCGTCTTCGGACAGCCCGTCCGCCCCTGTTTTTACGCCATTCCCGGCATCGATACCGATCGAGCGAGCCGATCCGGCCCGTCAGGTCATCACCCTCGCGGCCCCCGCGCCCGTCTTCGGCCATTTCCAGGACGCGTTGGCGGCGTTCGAAGCGGCGAACGAGGATATCGCGATCACGCTGGACCTGCATGTCCATACCGCGCAGGACGCAGCGGTCGCGTTGGCGAACGGGCGGGCGGACATCGCCTATTTCTATGCGCTGGAGGAACCGACGGGTTTTGCCTCTCGCTATGGCTGGTCGGAACCGCTGAGCCTGTATGCCGGGCGCGATCATGCGCTGGCGCGGGCGGACAGCGTAGGTCGCGACGACCTGGCGCTGACGCCGATGTTGTCGCTGGAGACGCAAGGCGGCGTGCGCGACATCATCGATGCGGCACTGGCCAAGGGACGCGTGAACAACGTCATGCCACTGCTGGAAAGCGACACGATGTTCGAGATCATCGCCGCGCTGCGCCAAGGTGCGGGCTGTTTCGCGGCGTTTGGCACGCTGGCCCGCGATATGGGCCGCACGAGCGGTATCCAGCGACTGGCGCTGGACCTGCCCCTGCCCGCGATCGAGATTCGCCAGGCTGTCGGCCCGCGCGCGGCGCAAACCCCGGCGGTTGAGGCGCTGGCGGAATTTCTGTTTCTTTGACGAGCCGAATGACGGCCGCGCCCCGTTAAATGTCGCGCCGCAGCAAAAATGCGGCGAACCGATATTGATATGATGTATCATCCTAGATACAGGGTCACATCAGACCAGAATAAAAGGGTTGATCCTCATGTCCCGCTTTCCGCTGCTGCGCGCAGGTTGCGCACTGTCCGTGCTGTGCGCTGCCCTGCCCGCCTTTGCCCAATCGACGCCGACCCCCGATGCGGGTGATCAGGCTTATCATGATGCGCAGGCCAATATCGTCGTCACGGCGATCATTCCGCGCACGCAGGGCGACATCCTGTCGGGCACGACGGTCATTACCGGCGAGAAGTTGACGCGCGAATTGCGGTCCACCATCGGCGAGACGCTGGCGCGGCAGCCGGGCGTGTCGGCGACCTCCTTTGGTCCCAATGCGTCGCGTCCGGTGCTACGCGGCTTCCAGGGGGAGCGGGTGCGCATCCTTACCGATGGGATCGGCAGTTTCGACGTGTCGAACACGTCGGTCGACCATGCCGTCGCGATCAACCCGCTGACCGCCGACCGGATCGAAGTGCTGCGCGGTCCGGCGGCGCTGCTCTACGGATCGTCAGCGATCGGCGGCGTCGTCAACGTCATCGACAGCCGCATCCCGCGCCGCGTGCCGGACGAACCGGTGCATATCGACGCGATCGGCACCTATGGCAGCGCGGCCAACGAGCGCACCGGATCGGGCGAGATCGAAGTGCCGCTGAGCGACAAGTTCGTCGTCCATGTCGACGGGAGCTATACCAAGACCGGCGATCTGGACACGGGCAGTTATATCCTGACCCCGGCATTACGCGCGCAGGCGGCGGCGAGCGGCGATCCGGAGATCGAAGGGCTGTCCACATTGCGCGGCAAGCTGCCCAACAGCGCGGCGCGGACTTGGGAGGTTGCAGGCGGCGCGGCGCTGATCACCGATGGCGGCAATCTGGGCTTTTCGGTCGCGCATACCGACAATCTCTATGGCGTGCCGGTGCGCTACGCGACGGAAGCGGGCGGCGAAGCAGAGCAGGTGCGGCTGCATATGAAGCAGGACCGCGTCGACATGCGCGCCGAACTGCCGGTCAATGGCAGCCTGCTGGAATCGATCCGCTTTCGCGCCGGGTTCGCCGATTACCAGCATCAGGAAATCGAAGATACGGGCGAGGTCGGCACTAGTTTCTACAACCAGTCGATGGAATCGCGGCTTGAACTGGTGCAGGCCAAGCGCGGCGGATGGGACGGCGCGATCGGCGCGCAATATTTCACCCGCAAATTCTACGTCGTGGGGGAGGAGAAATTCCTGCCGCGCAACCAGACCGATCAGATCGGTTTCTTCACGCTGCAATCGATCGACCTGGGTACCACGCGGGTCGAACTGGGCGGGCGGTTCGAACATACCGATGTCAGCGCCGATGCGGACGAGACTTTGTTCAACCCGGCCTATGACCGGAATTTCAACACCGTGTCCGGATCGATCGGTGCCAGCCACGAACTGGCGCCCGGCTGGCGGCTGGGGCTGAACCTGTCGCGCACCGAGCGCGCGCCGTCGGCGGAGGAACTGTTCGCGCGCGGCAATCATGCGGGCACGCAGGCGTTCGAATTGGGCAATCCCGATTTCGGCAAGGAGAAAAGCTGGGGCATCGAAGGGACGCTGCGCGGCCAGGGCGAAGGCTATACGATCGCGCTGTCGGCCTATCACAATTGGTTCAGCGGCTATATTTACGACGCGCTGGTGGACGACAGCGCCTGCATGGCGGTGAATGGCGGCGAGCCGCTGGACTTCCCCTGCTATCAATATCAGCAGGCCGATGCCCGTTACATGGGTTTCGAGGCGGAAACGACGGTCAAGCTGGCGCAGGTCGGCGGCTATGCGATCAGTTTCGACGGCGTGGCCGATTATGTCCGCGCGACCATCAAGGGCAATGGGCCCGCGCCCCGCATCCCGCCGTTGCGCCTGTTGGGCGGACTGGAGGCGCGCGGCGATCGGTTGAGCCTGCGTGGCGAAGTGGAGCATAGCTTCGCCCAGAACCGCACGGCCGTGCGCGAAACGGATACGGACGGCTTCACCCTGGTCAATGCGTCGCTGTCGTGGAAGCCTTTGAAGGGGAATGACCGCACCACGCTGACCCTGTCGGCCAACAATATCTTCGACGTCGAAGCGCGCCGCGCCGCGAGCTTCCTCAAGGACTATGCGCCGCTACCCGGCCGCGACATCCGCCTGACGGCGCGTTTGTCGATCTGACCCGCACGCAATCGGCCCCCTGGCATGGCATAAGGGGCCGATTGCAGAATATGACAATATCGTTACAAGGCGCGCATGAGATGCGTGGCGGGCGACAGGGATGAAAGGGGCATGGCCCCGGGGAGGGTCGGCTGATGCGTCAGATCGCCGCCCTGCCCTATACCACCCGTCCTGACGGATCGATGCAGATCCTGCTGATCACGTCGCGCGAAACGCGGCGCTGGGTGATCCCCAAGGGCAATCGCATCAAGGGACTGGCCGGACATCGCGCCGCCGAACTGGAAGCCTATGAGGAAGCGGGCATTCACGGCATCGCCTGCCCCGCGCCGCTGGGCCGCTACAGCTATGACAAGCGTAAGCGCAAAGGCGGGTCGCGCGAAGCGATCGTCGAGGTGTTTCCACTTGCGGTCACCGGCCACCTGACGCAATGGCCCGAACAGGGCCAGCGGGAATTGCGCTGGTTCCCCGTGGCCGAAGCCGCAAAAGCGGTGGACGAACCCGACCTGCAATCGATCATCGCGGCCTTTCGCGAACCGCCCGCCAATCCGGGCTGGTTCTTCCGGCTGTTGCTGGCGATCCGAGACAGGCAGAATGAAAGGACTGGAATGCTCCGCTGGTTTCACGCGTTGATGCCCAAGCAGGGACGCTTCTTCGAACAGTTCGAAGATCACGCCGCTACCCTGGTCGTCGGCGCCGATGCGCTCGCCAAGCTGCTGAAAGGTGGCCCCGACATGGCGGCGCATATCAAGGAGATTTCGGATCGCGAACATGAAGCGGACGACATCATCCGCGACGTGTTGCAGGACGTCCGCCGCATCTTCGTCACCCCGTTCGACCGCAGCGCCATCACGGGCCTGATCGGCGTGATGGACGATGCGATCGACCAGATGAACCAGACCGCCAAGGCGATCACGCTATATGAGGTCAAGACATTCGCGCCGCAGATGCAGGATATGAGCGCGCTGATCGTGGAATGCGCGCGCATCACCGCCGAAGCGATGCCGCTGCTGCGTTCGCTCAACCTCAACGCCACGCGACTGGACGAATTGACCGAGCGGCTGGTGAAGCTGGAGGGCCATGCGGACATCTTGCACGAGGCGGGCCTGAAAGCGCTGTATGAGCAGGCGCGGGTCGGCAATCCGATGGACTTCATCGTGGGCAACGAAATCTACAGCCATCTGGAAAAGGTGACCGACCGGTTCGAGGATGTCGCCAACGAGATTTCCGGGCTGGTCATCGACCACGCCTGATCGGCCGACCATTTACCCACCCGTTCGCTTCGAGCGTGTCGAGAAGCGGATAGCGCGGACATATCGTTTCTCGACTTCGCTCGAAACGAGCGGATTTTAGGATGTTTCGATCCGTGCAGGACAAAGCCTAACGCGCCATGGACTCCATCGCTCTCCCCCTTCTGATCGCCCTGATCGGCGTCGCCTTGCTGTTCGATTTCCTGAACGGCCTGCACGACGCCGCTAATTCGATCGCGACCATCGTGTCGACCCGGGTGCTCAAACCGCAATATGCGGTCGCCTGGGCCGCTTTCTTCAACTTCATCGCCTTCCTGTTCTTCGGGCTGCATGTCGCAGAAACGGTGGGCAAGGGCATCGTCGATGCGGCGATCATCGATCCGCAGGTGATCTTCGGCGCGCTGATGGGAGCGATCGCCTGGAACCTCATCACCTGGGGGCTGGGGATTCCGTCTTCGTCCAGTCATGCGCTGGTGGGGGGCCTGCTGGGCGCAGGTACGGCCAAGGCGGGACTGGCCGCGATCGTGTGGAACGGGGTGTTTACGACCAGTGCCGCCATCGTGCTTTCGCCTACGATCGGCCTGTTGCTGGCGCTGCTGCTGGTGTTGGCGATCAGTTGGGTGTTCCGCCGGTTCACGCCGCAGGGGGCCGATCGGGTCTTCCGCAAACTCCAATTACTCTCCGCAGCGCTCTATTCCCTGGGCCATGGCGGCAACGACGCGCAAAAGACGATGGGTATCATTGCCGTGCTGCTCTATTCGCAGGGTATGCTAACCGGCGGTTTTCATGTGCCGCTATGGGTGGTCATTAGTTGTCAGGCCGCGATGGGGCTGGGCACGTTGCTGGGCGGATGGAAGATCGTCCATACCATGGGATCGAAGATCACCCGCCTGACCCCGGCACAGGGATTTTGCGCCGAATCAGGGGGCGCGATAACCTTGTTCCTGTTCACCCATTTGGGCATTCCGGTGTCGACCACCCACACCATCACTGGCGCGATCGTCGGCGTAGGCGCGTCGCGGCGACTGTCGGCGGTGCGGTGGAATGTGGCGTCGAGCATCATCATCGCCTGGGTCGTGACATTGCCGGCTGCCGCGGCGATCGGGGCGGTGTTTTATTGGCTGACGAAGTTGTTCTGAAAGACATCGTGTTCCTGCGAAGGCGGACCCAGATCATACGTCGGGACTGGGTTCCCGCCTGCGCGGGAACATGTAGCAGGACAAGCAAAAGGGCGCGGGTGATCCCGCGCCCTTTTCTCGTTCAGTTCGAGCGGGCGATTACGCCACGCGGCCAAGACGATGGTAGAGATTGGCATATTTGACGGATTCCGGCTGCTCCTGCACCTCGCGCAGATAATGGGCGATGGCGGTGCGGATCAGGCCGAAATCTTCCGGTGAGAAGACGGCGCGCGACCGCGCGGGCTGGGGATAGTCCATCGTGTCGGTGGTCATGTTGGCGTCCTTTGCGGCTAGGCCCGTCCGGGCTGATGAACACCGAGTTAGACAGTTGAATCGCGTTGCAGAAGGCCGATGAGTGGCCGTGAGTCATAATCGCATTTGGTCATAATGTCATTCTATGACATTATGACCAAATGGTGGAACTGACCGATCGCAAACTTTATCTTGGTCCCAAGCTGCGCGTCCTGCGGCGCGAACTGGGGTTGAACCAGACGCAGATGGCGGAGGAACTGGGCGTGTCGCCCAGCTACCTCAACCATCTGGAGCGCAACCAGCGGCCATTGACCGCGCAGATGCTGCTGCGGCTGGCCAATACCTATGACATCGATATCCGCGATTTCACCGCGCAGGCGCAGGAGGGCGGCCCCGGGCAACTGAGCGAGATATTGTCCGATGCGCTGGTTCGCGACATCGGGATCGCCCGGGACGAGGTGCTGGAGGTCGCGGAAAATTATCCCGGCGTCAGCGAGGCGATCACGCGCTTCTACCGGGCGCTGAGCGACCTGCGGCAAATGCCGGGCGAGGCGATGGTCCGTGGCGATGGCGGGGCGGCGCCGCTGGTCGCGCCGATCGACTGGCTGCGCGAAACGATCGCGCGGGCGGGGAATTATTTCGCGGAGATCGATGCTGGCGCGGAGGCGCTGGCGGCGGAGCTGCCCGAAGATCCGGCGCTGTTGCAGGCGGCGTTGCGCGCACGGTTGAAGGACCGGCATGGCATGGCGTGCCAGGTTGTACGCGGCGATGTGCTGGACGGCACGCTGCGCCATTATGACATGCATCGGCGACGATTGCTGCTGAGCGAGCGACTGCCGCCGTCAGGCCGCCTGTTCGCCGTCGCCTATCATCTGTGCGCGCAGGAACTGGCCGATGCGATCGCGACGCAAATCGCCCGCGCCGGGCCGCGGGACGAGGATAGCCGCCGCATCGCCACGATCGCGCTGACAAACTATGCCGCCGCCGCGCTGATCATGCCCTATGACCGGTTCCGGCAGGCGGCGGAGCAGAGCCGCCACGACCTGCCGCTGTTGCGCGATCGGTTCGGCGTGTCGATCGAGCAATTGGCGCATCGGCTGACCAGCCTCAACCGCACGGGCGCGCGCGGCATCCCCTTCTTCATGGCGAAGGTCGATCGCGCCGGGATCGTGTCCAAGCGGTTCGATGGGGAGGCGTGGCCCTTTGCGCGTTACGGCGGCACCTGTCCGCGCTGGGACGCGCATGGCGTGCCGGACGGGGACCGGGTCGCGCCGCAGCTCATCGAGACGCTGGATGGCAAGCGGTTCGTGACGTTGGCGATTGGCCTGCCCCTGGGCGCGGCGCGCGGGCGGGCGGTGATTGCGCTGGGGTGCGAGGCGAAACATGCCGCGCGGATCGTCCATGCCGACGGGATCGATGTGGACAAGGACGAAGCGACCGGGGTCGGGCCGACCTGCCATTTGTGCGACCGCCGGGGCTGCCCGGACCGGGCGCTGCCCCCGGTTACCCGCGCGCTGGACCTGCACAGTTATGAGCGCACGGTTGCACCCTTCCCGTTCAGGCGGGTGTGATGGCGGTGGTCGGCGTGACGGGCCAGCCCTTCTTTAAATGCCGGGACAGGAAGTCGAGGCAGGAGCGGACCTTGGCCATTTCCCCCTGCCCCGGCACATAGAGCGCGACGATGGAGGAGGCGGGGATAGCGATGTCGGGCAGCACCTGCTGCAACCGGCCCGCGTCCAGATCGTCCGCCACTTCCCATAGCGATTTGATGACGATGCCCGCGCCATCGAGCGCCCAGGCGCGCGCCATTTCGCCGTCATTGGTGCTGAGCGTCACGCGCGGCGCATTGGCCGCGCCGACGACGGAACGCCAGATATCCTGCTGCGCCTCGCCCACGACGATATTGTCATGCGCCGACAGGTCCGTAACGCGGACGGGCCGCCCGCGGCGGGCGAGATAATCGGGCGCGGCGCAGAAGAGCCGGGGATTGTCGGTCAGCCGCTTCATCGTCAGCGTGGAATCGGGCGGCGGGTCGAAACAGATGGCGATGTCATGGCCGGTTTCGACGATGTTGGTCGCCTGCTCGGCGGTTTCGAGATGGATCGCGACATCGGGATGCAGCGTCGCATAATGGCGGAACAGCGGGGCAAGCCGCATCCGCGCGGCGTTGATCGTGGTGACGACGCGCAGCAGGCCGGTCGCTTCGGTCGCACGGCGCATGACGTCGGTTTCGACATCGTCGATGGCGCTGAGCGCCCGCCCGGCCCGGTCGTAGAGCAGCGACCCTTCCTCCGTCAGCGACAGGTGGCGGCTGTTGCGGCGGATCAGCATGACGCCCAGTCGCGCTTCCAGTTGGGACAGGCGGCGACTGGTCGCGGCGAGCGACAGGCCGAGCCGTCGCGCCGCTTCGGACAGCGTGCCCGATTCGGCGATCTTTACGAAGGATTCGATTTCGGCAAAGCGATCGGGCATCGAACCAAGCTAGGGACTGGATGCTGCAACGCAATAGAGCAGATGTTGCGCTACTATATGCTTTCATTGCTCCGTCTCTGGATAGGGCCAGATTTGTAACCTTTTCTTGCGCGATTTCATGACACGCAACCATGGCTTGCGTCGGACGCAGGACGTTGACGGGGGCTTTTGCAGCGCATCATTTTACCGGCTTTCCTGTCTTTCACCACGGAGTTGCCGCCCCATGTCGATGCTGAGCCTGCGCCTGCCCCGATCCGAACCGCCGATCGCGTGGAACGATATCGAGGCGCTGCCCATCTATGCCGCGATGCTGCTGGGGCTGATCTGCCTGGCCTTTGCCCTGACCGACACGACGCCGACCATCCATGCCGCGATGCTCAAAGCCGTGGGCATCATGGGCAGCCTGGCGCTACGCCATGCCTGGCTGAAGCTGGACGACGAAGGCTTCTGAACCACGGGGGTTTTGAAAGAACAGGGGTTTTTGAAAGACATTAGGCCATGATCGTCGGACGGTCCCCCCGCATCCGCCAGAGTTTCCAGAAGGCATGGAGCGCATTGATCGCGCTGTTCTTCTGGGATTTGGCGGTTACCATTTTCTACTATATCTCGCCGTTCAAGGCGCCTGCCCTGCCGCTGACCATATTCGGCACCGCACTGGCACTGGTGCTGGGTTTCCGGGTCAACAGCGCCTATTCGCGCTGGTGGGAAGGCCGCATCCTGTGGGGCGCGATGGTCAATGTGTCGCGCAGCTTCGCGCGCACGGTGCTGGCCTATTGGCCCGACACGCCCGAAGCGCGCGCGGACGCGATGATGCTGGTGAAGCGGCATGTCGCCTATGTCCATGCGGTGCGATGCCAGTTGCGGCGGGAAGACCCCGCGCCCGACATGCGGCGGGTGCTGGACGCCGACGCGCTGCCCGAACTGGACCGGCGCAACCCGGCCAATGGCGTGCTGGACGACACCGATCGCCGGGTGATGGGCGCGGTGCGGCGCGGCTGGATCGACACCATCCAGCAAAGCCGGATCGAAGGGCTGCTGGTCGACATGTCCAATGCGCAGGGCGGGATGGAGCGGATCAAGAATACGCCGCTGCCCGCGCAATATCGCGCCTTTCCCAAATATTTCACGCGGCTGTTCTGCATCATGCTGCCGATCGGGCTGGTCGAGACGCTGGAAATGGCGACGCCGATCGGTTCGGCGGCGGCGGGCTTCATGTTCCTGGCGGTGTTGCAGATCGGCGACGACCTGGTCGATCCGTTCGGCAATGATGTGCACGACCTGCCGCTGACCAGCATCACCACGACGATCGAGGCGGATATGAACCAGGCGATCGGCCTGCCCGCGCCGCCGCCGCTGGAGCCGGTGGACGGGGTGCTGTGGTGAGGCGTTGAAGGACGACATCGAACCGCACCGGCGGCGGTTGGCGAAGTTCACACCATAAAGCCCCTTTTGCGTCCCCGAAGCGCTTGCGACGCACCTGCAACGCGTCTGCGAAGCGTCACCGGTGCGAAGCACGCGCGCGGGCGCTAAGGGAAAGGCAGCATCGACCATCGGACAGAGTGGATCAGAAAAAGGCGGGGTAGGAAAGCCGCAAGGCCGAGAAGCGCAACGGGCGCTGCGGTGGCGCTTGGGGGTGTGGAGAAGAAGCGGGATGCCGGGTCAGGCCCGGCATGACGAGAGTGGCGATGAGATGGTTTATGTCGTCATGGAAGCAAGGATGACGGTGAGCCCCTGATTGTCGGTCACCGCATCAGAAGATGACTCGGATGGGTGGATAGCAGACAGTCAGGTTTTTAGATAAATTCACCGATCGCAGACGTTACCTGCTTACCCGGAGGGGATGCTTCGGATTGCGCCGGATGAAATCCTCAACATCGCGTAGTCGTTCTGGCATAGGCTCAATATCTCGCCATCGAGTATGATTGATGAAGCGAAATCCCGCATTCCATAGCGCTCGAACCTTGGCCCATTGATCAACGTCTGATTTTCGAGGCACCTTAAATGCACGCCCCATCCAATGGAGATCAGCTTTACATTCGGGGCATATGGCGCTTGCTTCCTCAGCCAGCTTCCACGACTTCCGGCATTCGAAGCAAGCATGTGGCCAGAGGCATTCTGGGCCACGATGCCGAGGCGGCACGTATGGCTCCTGAACGACTCGGTTTCCAGATGCTCGCCGTAACTCCATGCGCTCGGATTTAGAAAGATCGGCCATTCTCTGAATTTGGACTATGCACGGAACGTCGGCAATCAAGAATTACGGCGCACGGGACAAGTGGCAAATTCTGGTCGTTATGCGATGTCGCGAGCTACACGCTGCCGTCTCCATTCCAGCGTGGCGACCAGCGTAATCACCAATAGGCAGAAGACCCGCCAATTGCTGGATAGGTCAATGAACAGCAAAAAAGATGGCGCAAGCGTCGCGATGAATAAGTCGCTGTGGATGCACACTGACCGTCTGACTTGTAGCGTAAGATAAATCGCCGCACCTAGGCCAACACAGGTAAGAGCGCCGTAGGAAATTGTGTAGGCGGTAGCTGACAGATCAAGATAGAGGACTACAACGCATATTGTGCTGAGCAACGCAAACGTAAGCCATATGTGATGCAGAGGTGTTTTGCCGATCATCGGGAAACTCTAGCAGCGGATAAAATGTCCGCAATCGGGTAAGGTCAAGCCCGTCGTAAATGACCAAAAATGGTCGATGACCGACCGACCGCTTCCTCTGACGGAAACCACATGATTGCGCCCACGTTTCCTGGCCCTAACTACCGTTCCGTCCGCCCCCAAAAACCCCACACGAAAAACATCGTCATATTGGACGAATGCGCGACAACCCAAATTGTAGGGTTTTCCGGTACATCGCGATGACCGCCTTTCGGGCCACTATCGTTATGCGCCGCCTATAATTTCACCGCGTTTCCGCCGCACCATAAGAAAAAGGGCCGCTCTTTCGAGCAGCCCCTTCCCTATCCTCTCCCTTGTAACAGGGATGATCCGTCCGGCCTTATTCGGCCTTCGACTGGAGGTTCACCGCGGCGTATTTGCCGCGACGGTCGACTTCCAGTTCAAAGTCGAGGCGGTCGCCTTCGTTGAGGGCGGCCATGCCGGCGCGTTCGACGGCGCTGATGTGGACGAAGGCGTCGGGCTGGCCATCGTCGCGCTGAATGAAGCCGAAGCCCTTCATCGCGTTGAAGAACTTCACCGTGCCGCTGGAGCGTTCACCGGTCAGCTGACGCTGCGGGCCGCCACGGTCGCCGCCTGCGGGGGCGCCAAAGCCACCGGCGCGCGGTTCGCGGGCTTCACGCGGCGGGCCGCGATCGGTCACGGGGAGCGGTTCGCCGTCGATGACCAGATCGGTCGCCGACACCTTGCCGCCACGATCGACCAGGGTGAAGCCGAGCGGCTGACCTTCGGCCAGACCGGTGAGGCCGGCCTGTTCCACGGCGCTGATGTGCACGAACACGTCTTCGCCGCCATCGTCACGAACGATGAAGCCGAAGCCCTTTTGCCCGTTGAAGAATTTTACGACGCCCTTGCCTTCGCCGACGACCTGGGCAGGCATGCCGCGACCACCGCCGCCACCGCCGCCGAAACCACCGCCGCCGCCACCGAAGCCGCCGCTGCGACCGCCGCCGAAGCCGCCGCCACCGCCGCGATCACCGCCTCCGAAACCTCCACGATCGCCGCCGAAGCCGCCACCGCCGCCGCCGAAGCCGCCGCGATCACCGCCAAAGCCGCCACCACCGCCGCCGAAGCCGCCACGGTTGCCAGAATCGTAGAAATTGTCGTCGCCGAAACCGTCGCGCTTATCCTTGCCGCGCCCGCCGCGGCGACCTCTATCAAAACTCATGCCCTGTTAGTCACTTTCGCTTCGCCCCAAGACCAAATCGGACAAACACATGTCGGGCGAATGACATGCAGAATCCACCGCAGACGCGGATTTGGGAATCACTATATCAACTTTTCAGCGGCGCGCGAATGATTTTCACTCCTACGGTCCTGTTCCGTTCCAATTGGGCGAAATTGCTGGAACTGACCGCCGTTCGCCGCGCAAATACCGCGTTTCGTCGTGCAGCCCCACCTCGCAAAAGCGTTGATTGCGGTCGGCCCGGTTTCGCCATAGAGGGGGAACATGACCGTCCATTTCCATGAAGAAGATCTGCCCGCAGGCGTGCTTGCCCCCGGCGCAATCGCCATCGACACCGAAACCATGGGGCTGATCACCCCGCGCGACCGCCTGTGCGTGGTCCAGATCAGCGATGGCAAGGGCGACGAGCATCTCGTCCGCTTCAACCCGGACAGCGATTATGCCGCGCCGAACCTGAAGGCCGTGCTGGCCGATCCCGAGCGGCTGAAACTCTATCATTTCGGGCGGTTCGACCTGGCGGCGATCAAACATTATCTGGGCGTGGTGGCCGCGCCCGTCTATTGCACCAAGATCGCGTCGCGCCTGATCCGCACCTATACCGACCGGCATGGGTTGAAGGAACTGGTGCGCGAACTGCTGGGCCAGGACATCAGCAAGCAGCAGCAGTCGAGCGACTGGGGCGGCCCGGTCCTGTCGGACGCGCAGAAGGATTATGCCGCGTCGGACGTGCGCTACCTTCATGCGCTCAAAGCCGAGCTGGACAAGCGCCTGATCCGCGAAGGGCGGATGGAACTGGCCCAGGCCTGTTTCGATTTCCTGCCGCATCGCGCGCAGCTCGACTTGGCCGGGTGGCCGGAGATCGATATTTTCGCGCATATGTGAAGGGGTTACAGGTTCCACCATGTCCGTCCAGGCCGATCAGCAACGCGATGTGCGCCGTCATTGGGCGCGGCCGGGTGGCAACCATGACCGGCTGGTGTCGTTGCTCAAAAACTGGCTGCCGGTCGCGGTCGGCGTGCTGGCGGCATTGCTGGCGACCGCGCCCTTTACCGGCGGCGACAAGGTCAGCTTCGTGCTCGACAAGAACAAGGTCGAGGTGGCGAAGGACCGGATGCGCCTGACCGAGGCGCTGTATCGCGGCGAGGACAGCAAGGGCCAGCCCTTCTCCTTGCGCGCTGGCTCTGCGGTGCAGAAAAGCTCGCGCGAGCCGATCGTGGATTTGAACAGCATGTCCGCGCGCATCCTGCTGACGGATGGCCCCGCCGTGCTGACGGCGCAAAAGGGGCGGTATGACATGGATACCGAGCGGGTCGGGATCGAAGGACCGGTGCAGTTCGAGGCGGCGGGCGGATATCGGCTGACCACGCGCGACGTCGGCATCGACCTCAAGACCCGGCGGATGAAGAGCGCGGGGCGGGTCGACGGGCGCATTCCGATCGGCACGTTCAGCGGCGACCATCTGGAAGCGGACATGGGCGCGCGCACGGTGACATTGAATGGCCGCGCGAACTTGCGCATCGAGCAAAATGGCCTCAAAGGGCGAAACTGATGACACGCACCCTGATCCTGCTTTCGACCGGCCTTGTGGGCGCTGCGGCATTGATGTTCGCGGGCATCAGCGCGCCGTCCTTCGCGCAGGTGTTCAAGAATCACGACAGCAATGCGCCGGTCAATTTCAATGCCGACCGGATCGAGGTGCAGGACCGCGCCGACCGTGTCGTCGTGTCGGGCAATGTCGTGGTGACGCAGGCGGGCATGACGCTGAACGCCGCGCGCATGACCGTGGCCTATAGCAAGCAGCCGAGCGGCGGGACGAATGGCGTGGACATCGACCGCATCGACGCGTCGGGCAATGTCGTGGTGACGAAGGCGGACCAGACCGCGCGCGGCAATGTCGCTATCTACGATCTGAATTCCAAGCTGATCACGATGCTGGGGAACGTGTCGCTGACGCAGGGGGCGAACAAGCTGAACGGCGGGCGGCTGGTGATGGATCTGAACAGTGGCCGATCGACCGTGGATGGCCGATCGTCGGGTGGCGGCGTGCCGGGCGCCGCGACCAGTCCCAGCGGGCGCGTGTCGGGCACGTTCACGGTGCCGCAGCGGAAGAATTGAGGTTGGTTCGGCTGCAGATAGCGCCGGGAACGAACGGAAGTGTATATTCCTCTCCCCTCCCTTTTAAGGGAGGGGCCGGGGGTGGGTACGCCGCGTAGTGGCGCTCTACCACCGCCCGCCTAGCCGCTCGCTTCGCTCGCACCCACCCCAACCCCTCCCTGGAAGGGAGGGGCTTAATTATCGCCCGCCCTTTGCTGCCCCGCCAGCGCGTCCATGATCTGGCGGACCGGGCTGATGTCGTAGCCAGCCGCGGCCGCCTGGGCCGCCAGCACGTCGGCATTGTCGCCGGCGCGGGCGCGGGTTAGTGCCCAGAGGAGGGTGCTGCGGGTGCCCGAGCGGCAATAGGCGAGCAGTTTGCCGTCGCTACCAGCTTTGGCGGCCTGATCCAGCGCCTGCGCCATGCCGTCGAGCTGCCAGGGGGCAAAGCCGCCATGGGCGACGGGGACGGCGATATAGGCGATGCCCGCGGCCTTGGCCGCCGCTTCGATTTCCGCGCCGTTGACCTGGCCCGGCTCTTCGTCGTCGGGGCGGTTGTTGAGGATGACGGTTACGCCCTGCGCCTTGGCCTGCTCGACTTCATCGACGCTGATCTGCGGGGATACGAGAATGCGGTCGGTCAATTTGCGAAACATGCAATGCGTCTCCTTTTGCCGCAGCCATGCGCTGTGCCACGAGAGGTTTCAAGACAATTGGTTCATAGAAACGGCCGGATCGCGGCCAGGAAGGCATCGCCCCAGGCGTCGAGTTTCTTCTGGCCTATGCCGCTGATGTGGCTCATGTCGCGGATGGTGGACGGGCGCTGTTCGGCCATTTCGCGCAGGGTCGAATCGTGGAAGATGACATAGGGCGGGACGCCTGCTTCCTGTGCCAGTTCGCGGCGGCAGGCGCGCAGGGCGTCGAACAGCGGATCGCCGACCGGATTGGCGTCCGCGCCGTTGCGCGCGTTGCGGCCGCGCCGTTCGCGCTTGGGGGGCATGAGGATGCGCACTTCCTCTTCCCCGCGCAGGATCGGGCGGGCATTGGGGCCGAGCATCAGGCCGCCATGTTCGGTCGTTTCCAGCGCGTCGCGGACCAGCAGCGCGCGCGACACCGGGCGCAGCAGCGCGACATCCTCGCCCGCGACGATGCCGTGGACGGAGATTTTGTCATGGCCACGCTCGCGGACCTTGTCGTTGGCGGCGCCGGTCAGCACCGCTTCGATATGGCCCGCGCCGAAACTCTGGCCGGTGCGATAGACGGCGGAGAGATATTTGCGGGCGACTTGGGTGGCGTCGACGCTGGCCGGGGGTGAGAGGCAATTGTCGCAATTGCCGCAAGTGGCGGGCGGGTTTTCGCCGAAGTGGCGCAGCAGGATGGCGCGGCGACAGGTGGCGGTTTCGACCAGTGCGCCCAGCGCCGCAATGCGGGTGCGTTCGCCCTGCTGGCGGCTCTGTTCCAGTTCCATGATGCGCATGCGGGCGCGGGCGAAATCCTCCGCCCCCCAGAAGAGATGCGCGACCGCCGGTTCGCCGTCGCGGCCCGCGCGGCCCGATTCCTGATAATAGCCCTCGATCGATTTGGGCAGGCCCGCATGGGCGACGAAGCGCACGTCGGGCTTGTCGATGCCCATGCCGAAGGCGACGGTGGCGACCATCACCATATCCTCGCTGGCGATGAAGGCGGCTTGATTGCGCGCGCGCACCGCAGGGTCGAGGCCCGCATGATAGGCGCGGACGGCGCGGCCGCCCTTCCCCAATGTTTCGGCGAGTTTCTCGGTCGCGGCGCGGGTCTGGGCATAGACGATGCCGGGGCCGGGATTGGCGGCGACGAGGTCGCTAAGCTGGCGCGTGAGGCCGTCGCGCGGGTGGACGGCGTAGCGGATATTGGGCCGGTCGAAGCCGGAAATGATGAGGCCGTCGCGCGGGATGCCAAGCTGAACGAGGATGTCTTCGCGCGTGTGGGCGTCGGCGGTGGCGGTGAGCGCCAGCCGGGGCACGTCGGGAAATTCGTCCAGTAGCGGGCGCATCAGGCGATAATCGGGGCGGAAATCATGGCCCCATTCGGACACGCAATGGGCTTCGTCGATGGCGAAGAGCGCGACCTTCGCGGCGCGCAGCAGGTTGCGGAACGGTTCCTGGCTGGCGCGTTCGGGGGCGACGTAAAGCAGGTCGAGATCGCCATTGCGAAGCCTGTCCTGCGTTTCGCGCCAGTCGGCGTCGACGCTGGTCAGGCTGGCGGCGCGCAGGCCCACGGCATTGGCGGCGCGCAACTGGTCGTGCATCAGCGCGATCAGCGGCGAGACGACGACGCAGCAGCCGTCGAGCGCGGCGGACGGCAGCTGATAGCAGAGCGACTTGCCCGCGCCGGTCGGCATGATGGCGAGCGTCGGCTGGCCCGCCATGACGCGGCCCACCACCTGTTCCTGCACCCCTCGAAAGGCCGTGAAACCGAATATGTCGTGGAGAAGCGTGGGAATGTCGGGCCGCATGCGGGCAGCCTTAGCGGCTGGGGGGTGGCGGGGCTAGGGGGTGGATCGGGATGGTGGCGAAAGGCGGGATGGGTATTGGGGCATTCTGGCTGTCAGGCCGTAACGCCCGCCATTCAGGGCCGGGCGCGCATGGTTCAGATTTCACGATCCCGCACGCGCACCTTGGGTGCTGCCTTCACGCGGCTGGCGACGCTCGGGTCGTCCGGGCGGCAATAGAGGGTGTTAAGCCCCTCGGTATTAAACCCTTTGGCGCGCGTGAGGCTGCGCGTCACCGGATCATAGAGATGCGGGGCAAAGCCAGCCTCGACCAAGATGGCGTCCACTTCGGCATCGGGATGACCATAGCGTTCGCCCGATCCGTTCAGTTCCACCACGATCGCCCGCAGATCCGGTGTCGCCAGGCATGCAGCGCCGCCGCGCAGCACCTCGACCTCGAACCCTTCGACATCCAGCTTTATCATGTTCGCGCTGCGCCCTGCCAGCACATCGTCCAGCGTGCGCACGGGCACCGCGATGCCGCCGCTGTCGACCACATGGTTGAGGCCGCCGCGATCAGTGGTGAAATGCAGTGTGCCCGCCTGGTCCGCCAGGCCGATATTGAGCAGTTCCGCCCGTTCGCCGACCCCGTTGAGCCGCAGATTGCGCTGCAGTTTGGCATAAGTCTGGGGCACCGGTTCGACCGCGATCACCCGCGACATCCCCACGGCGCCCGCCAGTACGGAATAGGCGCCGACATTCGCGCCAATATCCACGAACAGGTCATCGGCCCGTAGAAAATGGACCAGGAACATCATTTCGGGAAAATCCCACATCTGCCCGGTGTAGGAGAGGGTCGCGTAATTTTCCGCATTGGACAGTATGATTTCCGTGCCCTGCGCCATCGGCATAACATATTCGACGTCGATCAGCCGCCGCCCGATATTCCATTTGAGATAGCGGCCCAGCGTCTGCAACGGCTTCCCCTGATTAAGGGGGTGCCCGGTCATTTCGCGCAGGGATTTCAGGCGGTAGGACAGCGACATGAAGGCACTCCGAATGACATGCAGATTGGCTGCGCGGTCCCGCCGCCAAAAATGGAGTGGCGCGCCGCGTCGCAATAGCGAAGTTAGATGAAAACAATGCTAATCGGCGCATCGTGGCGCTATGGCGCGGCGTCATCACGCCATAGGGGCGTCGAGAAAGGCCGGTGTGGCGACAGAAGCGAGCCGTCCGCCGCCCTACTCCAGCGGATCGAGCAGGCAGCCCCAGCCGGGCTTGAACCGCGCCGTGCGCGTCGCAAGCAGGGGAACACTGGCCTGGACCGCGCGCTGTTCAGGCAGGTCGGTCAGGCTCACCAGGCCCATCCCCGGCTCCTTATCCTGTTCGCAGCTGCCCATGGCGCGGCCTTCGACATAGCGGCAGGAACAACCGATGCGCGCGCCATAGGCCGCGCCCAGACGCGCGCGGGCGCTGAGTGTCGTCCATTGCCAGGCAAGGAGGGCGAGCAGCGCCAGAAGGAGCAGGCCTGCCAATATGGCTTTTGTCCGTCGAACCACCATGGCCCTTTTCGATTCCGTTCAGTAAGGGCGGCGGCTTATGCAGATCGATAGCCGAATCGTAAAGCGCCTTGGACTGGCGCTGGGCGCAGCCTGCGTCGTAGTGGCAGGCACGCTGGTCGTCCGCGCCGCGCCTGCGCCCGAACCGGTCTATGCCGTGGCGCGCGATGCTGTGGTGGGCGAAAGCGCGCTGCGCGCCGCGATCAACCCGCTGTTCGCGGACGAGGCGATGGGCGAGACGCGCGCGCTGCTGGTGATGCGCGATGGGAAGGTGATTGCGGAACGCTATGCGCCCGGCTTTGGCCCGGACACGAAATTATTGTCCTGGTCGATCGCCAAGAGCGTAACGGCGGTGCTGGTGGGGCTGATGGTGGCGGACGGACGGCTGGCGCTGGACGCGCCGGTGCCGGTAGCGGCGTGGAGCCAGCCGGGCGACCCGCGCGGGCGGATCACGCTGCGCCAACTGCTGCAGATGCGGTCGGGGCTGGATCATGTCGAGGATGGCAAGCCGATCGCCAAGGGCGACACGCCGCGCATGTTGTTCCTGGACGGGGCGCAGGACATGCGCGCCTATGCCGAGGCCAAGCCGCTGGGCCAGGTGCCGGGCGAAGTCTTTTCCTACTCGACCGGCAGCAGCATCATATTGTCCGACCTGATGACGCGGATGCTGACCAGCAGCAGCGATCCCGATGTCCGGCGGCGGGCGATGCAGACCTTCATCGACGGGCGGTTGAAGGCGCCGGGCAGGCTGAGCAGCCTGACGCCGGAATATGATGCGGCGGGCACGATGATCGGTGGCAGCTTCCTGCACATGACCGCGCGCGATTATGGCCGGTTCGGCGAATTGCTGCGCAATCAGGGGCGGTCGCCCAACGGGCACCAGATATTGCCGGAAAAATGGGTGGACTTCATGCGGACCCCCTCCCCGCGCAATCCCGCCTATGGCGCGCATCTGTGGCTGAACCGGGACAGCAGCGAAAGCGCGTTGATGCCGGGGCGGGCATCGGAGCGGCTGTTCGGCTGCGTCGGGCATGACGGGCAATATATATTGGTGTCGCCCGGCCAGCGGCTGACGGTGGTGCGGATGGGCATGTCGCCGACGAAAGAGCAGCGCGTGGCGGTGCGCGGGGCGCTGGCGACGTTGGTGGGGTTGTTTCCGGGTTAGGGTGAGACCATTAGTCCAGAGCCGTCATTGCGGTCGCGACATGGCCTTGGGCTGGCGTTCCCCGGCGCAGGCCGGGGTCCAGTTCGAACGCGGGGACTGGACCCGGCCTGCGCCGGGGAACGTCGGATTACAGGTAGAAGCGCCCTTCGATCACCGTGCGGCAGGTGCCGGTCAGGATTACGCGGTCGTCGGCCAGGTGGCAGCCCAAGCGTCCGCCGCGGGCCGAGGCTTGATAGGCGGTAAGGTCGGTTTTGCCCAATCGCGCAGCCCAGAAGGGGGTGAGCAGGCAATGGGCCGATCCGGTGACCGGGTCTTCGTCCACGCCGCCGCCGGGCACGAAGACGCGGCTGACGATGTCGCTATCTTCACCGGGCGCGGTGGCGATCAGCATAGTGTCGCCCAGTGTTTTGAGCGCGGCGTAATCGGGCGTCAGCGCGCGGACGGCGGCGGCGTCGGGGAACAGGAAGAGGCTGTAGCCGCCGTCGCGCCAGTGCGATTCGATCGGTGCGCCGCCCAGGCCAGCGGCGAGATCCGGCAGGGCTTTGGGCGCCATGTCCCAGGCGGGCAGCGACAGGGCGTAGCCGTCCGCTTCGCGCGTGACCGTCAGCACGCCTGCCTGGCGGGTGCGGAAGCGGATGCTGTCCTGCGCCATCAGCACATGGCCGCTCGCCAGCGTGGCGTGGCCGCATAGCTTCACCTCGACCGCGGGGGTGAACCAGCGCAGCGCATAGTCGGCATCGGGATCGTCCGGCGTCGGCACGGTGAAGGCGGTTTCGGAGAGGTTGTTTTCCTGCGCTATGGCCTGAAGCGTGGCATTGTCCAGCCAGGCGTCGAGCGGCATGACCGCGGCGGGATTGCCGGTGAAGGGCGCGTGCGCAAAGGCATCGACCTGGGTGAAGGGCAGGCTGGTCATGGCGTGATCCTATGTGATGGCCCTAAATATTGGTCGGGTGACGATGCCCTGCCCCGCCGCCGATCGACAGGGCCGGGCGCGCGGGATTGGCCTGTTTGATGGTACAAGGAAATGGGCCAGCCATGGGGGACATGGCTGGCCCGTGTCGCGGCTTTGAGGGGACGTTTTGACCGTCAGTCCGCGCTTTTTAATCGTCGCGTTTTTCAAAAAAAACGCTCGGACGCGTGGTGACGCTCCCCAGGCTTACGCTCTGCCGCTCGCCCACCCGCGGGCGATGACCGTCATCATAGCGTAACAGGCGCGAGTCGTCTCGGGCGCGACGTGCGTTGGGCGCGGGATTGGCGCGGTTGGGCGTTTATGAGGGGGCCGTTGTTGCGAACGGAGCCTTCAATCTGATTGTTCGCCGCCGCATTGCGCGCGGTGGAGCAGTTTCTGGTCGGCCAGCACCAGCGCCATCATCGCTTCGACCACCGGCACGCCGCGAATGCCGACGCAGGGGTCGTGGCGGCCCTTGGTGATGATGTCGGATGCGTCGCCTTCGCGGGTGACGGTTTCGACCGGGATCAGGATCGAGCTGGTAGGTTTGAAGGCGACGCGGACCTTGACCGGCTGGCCGGTGGCGATGCCGCCCGCGATGCCGCCTGCATGGTTGGCGAGGAAGATCGGGCCGTCGTTGCCGGGGCGCATCGGATCGGCATTCTGCTCGCCGCGCAGGCTGGCGGCAGCGAAACCATCGCCGATCTCCACGCCCTTGACCGCATTGATGCTCATCATCGCGGCGGCAAGTTCGCTGTCGAGTTTCGCGTAGAGCGGCGCGCCCCAGCCGGCGGGGACGCCGGATGCGACGCATTCGACCACCGCGCCCAACGACGAACCGTCCAGACGCGCGCCGTCGACCAGCGCTTCCCAACGCTTGGCGGCTTCCGCGTCGGGGCAGAAGAAGGGGTTCTGGCTGATCTGTGACGCGTCGAAATTGGCATAATCGATCGCATCGCCGCCGATCGCACTGACATAGGCGAAGATATCGACTTCGGGGATGACGGCACGCGCGACTGCGCCTGCCGCCACGCGACTGGCGGTTTCGCGCGCGGAGGAGCGCCCGCCGCCGCGATAGTCGCGGAACCCATATTTGGCGTCATAGGCATAGTCGGCATGGCCGGGGCGATAGGCCTTGGCGACGTCGGAATAATCCTTCGAGCGCTGGTCGGTATTCTCGATCATCAGGCTGATGGGCGTGCCGGTGGTGCGCCCTTCGAACACGCCCGACAGGATGCGGACTTCATCGGCTTCGCGGCGTTGGGTGGTGAATTTGGAGGTGCCGGGCTTGCGCAGGTCGAGCCAGGGCTGGATGTCCGCCTCGCTCAGCGGGAGGCCCGGCGGACAGCCATCCACCACCGCGCCGATGGCAGGACCATGGCTCTCGCCCCAGGTGGTGAAGCGGAAGACGCGACCGAAACTGTTGAAACTCATTCTGCTGCTTCACTATCCCAATCGGCGCCGAACCGCTGCGCCATATAGCGCGCGCTGCCGAAACGGCCAGCCATCAGCCCTTCCACGGTCAGGTCGGCATCCAGTTCTGCCCAATGCAGGCCGAAACCTGCGCCTGCGATTTCGACTTTTTCAAGCTGGTCCGCGCTGGCCTGCTCCAAGCCCTGCGCCAGGGTGGCGGGGAAGGAAAAGGTCGCGCCGCTGACCAGGTCGATCATGATATGGCCGGTCGCGCGGTCATAGCGGGCAGCGCGGGCGCGGGGCTTGATGGCGAGATCATGCGCGCCGCGCAGCACGGCCTCATCAAACTGGGACTGGGTCAGTTCACCCATGAATGGCCTTCCACCTTTCGAGCAGATAATCGCGCTTTTCTCGCACGATTTGCAGCGCGCGTCGACTCTCGCGCCGGTCTGCGCCCACGATCCGCACCACGTCCGCTACGCCATCCTGCCCGAACAGGGCGATCTTGGTTTCGCCGTTGCCAAATACATGAACATGCGGCGGTGGATGGTCGTCCGTATAGATCACCACGCGCAGATTGGCGTCACGCAGAACCGTGGGCACGCGATCACTTATCCAGCGCGATGTCCGGTGCGTCTTCGGCTTTCATGCCGATGACGTTGTAGCCTGCATCGACATGGTGGATTTCGCCGGTCACGCCCGATGCCAGATCGGACAGCAGGTAAAGGCCCGCGCCGCCGACATCCTCGATCGTCACGTTGCGGCGCAGGGGTGAGTTCAGCTCGTTCCATTTGAGGATGTAGCGGAAGTCGCCGATGCCGCTGGCTGCCAGCGTTTTGATCGGGCCGGCGGAGATGGCGTTGACGCGGATATTTTCCGGGCCGAGGTCCATCGCCAGATATTTGACGCTGGTTTCCAGCGCCGCCTTCGCCACGCCCATCACGTTATAATGGGGGATGACCTTTTCCGCGCCATAATAGCTGAGCGTCAGGATGCTGCCGCCATTGGGCATCAAAGCGCGCGCGCGGCGGGTGACTGCCACAAAACTGTAAGCAGACACGTTCATGGTCAGCAGGAAGTTTTCCAGACTCGTGTCGACATATTGGCCGCGCAGTTCGTTCTTGTCGGAAAAGCCGATCGCGTGAACGACGAAATCCAGCGTGCCCCAGCGCGCTTCGATTTCGGCGAAGGCGGCGTCCAGCTTGTCCATGTCGGTGACGTCGCAGTCGATCAGGAAATCGGAGCCGACCTGTTCCGCCAGAGGGCGCACGCGCTTCGCCAGCGCGTCGCCCTGGTAGGAAAAGGCCAGTTCCGCGCCCTGTGCGTGCAATTGCTGGGCTATGCCCCAGGCGAGCGACTTGTCGTTCGCCAGCCCCATGATGAGGCCGCGCTTTCCTGCCATCAAGCCGTTCATATCGTCGTTCCGTTCCCTTGGTCCTTCGCCGCTGCGGTGGGTTCCTCTTCGGGAAATTCCGCCAGCGCCGCATTCAATTCCGCGCCAATTACCACGCCAAGCCCGACGAGAAAGAAAAAAATGAGGCTGATCATGACGCCCGCCAGGCTGCCATAGGTGCGACCATAGCCGCCGAGCAGCGACAAGGTGGGCGGCAAGAGCAGGACGGTGCCGTACCACCAGAGCGATGTGGCGACCGCGCCGGGCCATTTGGGGAAGCGGCGCGGCTTGTAGGCGGTAGGGGTCAAAGCGGCGAAAAGCGACCAGAGCGCAAGGCAGGTGATCGCCATCGGCACCAGCTTGGCCGAGGACACCAGGCCGATGGCTTCGTCGGCCCAGGGCAGGATATTGTGAAGAAACTGGTCGAGGCCGGTGATCGCGACCTGAAGCGAGAAAGCGAACATCAGGGCGAAGACGCTGACGAGGGTGATGCCGATCGCGCCCAGGCGATAGCGCCAGAAAGGCTTGGTGCTTTTGGTGCCATAGGCGCGGCGCAATATGTCGCGGATCGTTTCGATGAGGCTGCCGACCGTCCACAGGCCGACAAGGCCGCCCAGCCACAATAATGGCCCGCTGCGCGCGGTCAGCACGTCGCCGATCGGCTGGCGCACCACGTCCGCCACGCCGCGCGGCACGGTGGTGAGGAAGGCGTTGACCGCCTGAATGCCGTCATGGGTGCGGCCGAAAATGCTCGCCACCGCCGCCGCGACGATGAAGAAGGGGAAGAGCGTCATCAAAGAGAGATAGGCGAGGTTGCCTGCGTGGATGAAGCCGTCGCTATAGGTGCCGACCGCGACGCGTTTGACCACTTCGAAGATATGCGATCCGGGACGCACCCGGTCCATCTGCCGACTGAACCGTGCACGCGCGCCATGCCCCACCTGACGACGGGATTCGGGCGACAGGGGGGATGGCATCGGCATGGGGCGGCTAACGCATCAAACGCCCAGATGGGCGCGCACCGGGCGTTCGTCCTGCCAGCTTTCGACCAGCGCCTGGATTGCAGGATCGTCGGCAGGCACGTCGATCTGGAGCGTGACGAGCTGGTCGCCGCGCTGGCCGTCCTTGCCGGTAAAGCCCCGGCCGCGCAGGCGCAGCGTCTTGCCGGAGGTCGCGCCGGTGGGCACGCCCAGCATTACCGGGCCATCGACGGTGGGCACCTTGACCTTGCCGCCCTTGACCGCTTCATCCAGGGTGACGGGCAGGTCGAGCAGCACATTGTCGCCGTCGCGGGTGAAGAAGGGATGCGGCTTCACGTCGATCGTGACGATCGCGTCGCCCGCCCCGCCCGGCCCGGCCTGCCCCTTGCCGGACAGGCGCATCTGCGTGCCGCTTTCGACCCCGGCGGGGAGTTTCAGATCGATGGTCTTGCCATCCTGGAGCGTGATCCGCTGGGGCGCGAGGGTGGCGGCGTCGGTGAATTGCACGGCCAGGCGATAGGCGACGTTAGCGCCCTTTTGCGGCGGTGCCTGACGGCCAAAGCCGCCGCCAAAGCCTGCGCCGCCGCCTGCGCGACGGCCCGCGCCGCCGAACAGCCCTTCGAAAATGTCGCCGAAATCCGCGCCGCCGGGTTGCCCGCCGCCGGGCTGGCCCCGGAAGCCACCGCCGCCGCCGCCATAGCCGAAGGGTGCGGTGGGATTGCCGTCGCCGTCAATTTCCCCCCGGTCGAAACGGGCGCGCTTGTCCTTGTCCGACAGCAGGTCATAGGCGTTGGTGACGGCCGAGAATTTATCGGCGGCCTTGGGGTTATCCTTGTTCTTGTCGGGGTGCAGTTCCTTGGCGAGTTTGCGGTACGCGGATTTGATTTCCGCATCGGTCGCGCTGCGCGCCACACCCAGAAGGGAATAGGGATCGGCCATTCATTCTACCTGTTGCACAAAAGCATCACTTGCCGACTATGTGGACGATGCTGCGCCGACATTCAAGATACGATGCGGTCGGACCGGGCGTGGCGGCGGTTATCGGCAGGCCGTCATCGACAGCCCCTTCGCCCTTGGGTAAGGATTGGGCATGACCGATCCCTTTGCCCTGTTCGACCTATGGTATGCCCAAGCGCGCGAAACCGAAATCAACGACAGCAACGCGATGGCGCTGGCGACTGCCGATGCGCGCGGGCAGCCATCGGTGCGCATGGTGCTGTTGAAGGGCCATGGGCCGGACGGTTTTGTCTTCTACACCAATTTCGAGGGACGCAAGGCGGGCGAATTGCTCGACAATCCCCATGCCGCCTTGCTGTTCCACTGGAAATCGCTGCGGCGGCAGATCCGGATCGAGGGCGCGGTCGGCCCGGTGGACGACGCCACCGCCAACGCCTATTTCGCGACGCGGGGCCGCGACAGCCAGCTGGGCGCCTGGGCATCCGACCAGTCCCGCCCCCTGCCCGATCGCCAGACCTTCCAGGATCGGTTCGAAGCGATGAGCGCCCGGTTCGACGGCGGGCCGGTGCCGCGCCCGCCGCACTGGTCGGGCTTTCGCCTGACGCCCGAACGGATCGAGTTCTGGCAGGATCGCGAACATCGCCTGCATGAGCGGCGGCTGTTCACACGTGTTGCGGACGGCTGGAGCGAGGGGCTGCTCTACCCCTGATGGCCGATGCGCAGGCGTGGAAAGACGCCCGTGCTTCGTCTTCCCTGATGCGACGGGTTGCCCTGCGATTGCGGGTGGCCCATGCGCCTGTTAGGTGTCGGCCTGACAGATGGATAACAGGCAAGGGCCGCATGGACGCGGTTCAAAAGGGATTTGATGCGAAACAGACTGACAGCCTTCATCCTCATCGGCATGGTTCTGGGGGTGATCACGGGTTTCGTGGCCAATCTGTGGGTCGGTGGCGATGCGACGCTGGCCAAGGATGTGGCGGGCTATTTCCACCTGCTGGCCGACATCTTCCTGCATCTGATCAAGATGATCATCGCGCCTTTGGTCTTTTCCACGCTGGTCGCGGGCATCGCCCATATGGGCGACAGCGCGGCGCTGGGGCGGATCGGCGGGCGGGCGCTCGCCTGGTTCATCATCGCCAGCCTGATTTCGCTGACGTTGGGCCTGATCTTCGTCAATTTCTTCCAGCCGGGCGCAGGGCTGAACCTGGTCCGGTCGGGGGCGGAAGCGGGCGTCAGTACCGAAGCGCTCAATTTCCGCGACTTCATCCTGCACGTCTTCCCCACGTCCATGGTGGGCGCGATGGCGGACAATTCGATCCTGCAGATCGTCGTCTTCTCGCTGTTCGTCGGCGTCGCGCTGACGGCGATCGGCGAACGCGGCAAGCCGATCGTCACCGTGATCGAGGCGATGGTCGAACTGATGCTCCAGGTGACGGGCTATGTCATGCGCGTCGCCCCCTTCGCGGTGTTCGGCGCGCTGGCGTCTTCCATCACCGTGCAGGGGCTGGGCGTGCTCAAAACCTATGGCGCGCTGGTCGGCGAATTTTATATCGCGCTCTTCTGCCTGTGGTTGCTGCTGTTCGGCGCGGGATCGATCTTCCTGGGCAAGCGGATGTTCAAACTGATCCGCTATGTCCGCGAACCGATATTGATCGCTTTTTCCACCGCCTCGTCCGAAGCCGCTTACCCCAAGATGCTGGAACAGCTTGATCGCTTCGGCATTCCGCGCCGCATCTACAGCTTCGTGCTGCCGCTGGGCTATAGTTTCAACCTCGACGGGTCGATGATGTATTCGACCTTTGCGACCATCTTCATCGCGCAGGCCTATGGCATCGACCTGCCGATCGCGACGCAGATCACCATATTGCTGGTGCTGATGGTGACCAGCAAGGGCATTGCCGCCGTGCCGCGCGCGAGCCTTGTCGTCGTCGCCGCCACGCTGGGGCAGTTCGACCTGCCGGTCGAGGGCATCGCCTTCATCCTGGCGGTCGACCATTTCATGGATATGGGCCGCACCGCCACCAACGTGCTGGGCAACGCCATCGCCACGTCGGTGATCACCAAGTGGGAAGGGATGCTGGAGGTCGAGGAGCCGATCGACGTGCCCCACCCCAAGGCGCCGGCGCATACGGTGGCGCATGGTCGAGGCGGGCTGGAACTGGCGCCGGACATGGTGGAGAATGACCGGAAGGGGTGACGAGGGTTCGACGCCATAGGTAGCGGGAGACTTACGTCCGCTACACCCTCTCCCAGCTGCGACTAGGCAGCACGCTGCCAAGTCTTCGCAACCCTCTCCCTCAAGGGAGAGGGAATATGGTCACCACAGCACGCCGCGTACCGGGGTGATCGGGTCCGGCGCGGGGTCGCCGATCGACTGGAGCAGGTCGATCTCGATCGTGCGGCACATGGCGCTCAAAGGTACGTCGTGCACGGTGTTGGCGAAGGGATCGACCAGATCGTCGCCGATCCGCAGTACGGCCATGAACATCAGGCCCGCGACGGTGGAGCCGAGCGGCGTGGCAAAGCCCAGCGTTTCGACCAGGCCGATCGGCAGTGCGATGCAGAAGATATGGGTGAAGATGGTCGGCAGGTAGCGATATTGGACGGGCAGCGGCGTATTCTTGATCCGCTCCATCCCGCCCTGCGCATTGGCGATATCGACCAGCACCGCTTCCATCTGCGCCTGCTGGATGGTGTCGATCCACCCTTCGCGCCGCGCAATGTCGATCCGACGGCCGGTGCTGTCGAGCAGGCCGTTAGCCGGATTGGTGCGCGACAGCGCCTGCCCCTTGTCCCGTTCGGCCACGAAGCGGGTGACGTCATCGTCCAGCGGTTGACGCCGCAACTGGCAGCGGAGCGCGTTCACATAAGCGATCTGGCGCTTGACGATTTCGCGCTTCATGTCGCGCGCCATCGGATCGGGAAGGAAATTGCGGGTGGCGCGCGACAGGCTGCGCGAGGCGTTGATCATCGCGCCCCAGAGCGTGCGCCCTTCCCACCAACGCTGATAGGCGCTGTTGGAGCGGAACCCCAGGAACAGCGCCAGCGCAGAGCCGAACAGGGTCAGCGGCAGCGACGGCGCTTTGAACGGCAACACGAAATAGGCGATGGTCACCGTACAGTCCCACACGAACAACACGGTAAGCGGTCCCCAGACTTCGGACGCCAGCCGACGCAGGCTGGGAACGGAATCGACGATCATGCAAGTCTCCCGAATACAGGACTGGGGCAACGTGCGATGGCGCGAAATGCTCCGATATCGAAACGAAATATTGTGCAGTGCGAAACCCGCATCCGTATCGCTCGTTGATTAGCGATCCAGCGGGAGACGTGCATGACCAGCCAAGCGCCAGAAACGGATCATGCGGAGAATGGCCGCAAGGATCGGGCACGATCGCTGCAGTGGCAGATGCTGGCCGGTTTCCTGATCGGGCTGACGCTGGGGCTGGCCGCCTATATGATCGCGCCGGGCGCGCCGTGGATCGGCACCGTCACCACCTATGTCACCGGACCGATCGGGCAGATATTCCTGCGCCTGCTATTCATGCTGGTGATCCCGTTGCTGGTGTCGGCCCTGATCGTGGGCATCGCCGAAATGGGCGAGTTGCGATCGTTGCGGCGGGTCGGGCTGCGCACGCTGGTCTATACGCTGGCGGTGTCCAGCATCGCGGTGGTCGTCAGCCTGTTGCTGGTCGATCTGTTGCGGCCAGGCGGCGGGGTCGATCCTGCGCAGGCGCAGGCGATGCTGGCCGATGCGGGGACCGGCGCGAAGGCGATCCTGGCGCGCGGCGGCGATACGCCCAGCGGGATGCAGGCGCTGATCGCGATCGTCCCCGACAATATCATCGGCGCGATGGCGGATAACGACATATTGGCGGTGATGGTCTTCGCCCTGTTCTTCGGCATCGGTCTGGTGCTGGTGCAGACCCGGCAATCGAAAATCCTGCTGGATGCGATGGAGGGCTTGTTCGAGGTGTCGATGCGTCTGATCGGCATCGTCATCCGCCTCTGCTGCTGCGCCTGTCGGCCTATGTCGGCGTGGTGTTGCTGGCTTTGGGATTGCAGATGTTCGGCGTCTATTCGCTGCTGATCGCGTTTCTGGCGCGGCGATCACCCTGGCGCTTCTTCGCGGCGGTGCAGGAGGCGACGGTCATGGCCTTCGCCACTGCATCGTCCAACGCGACGTTGCCCACCGCCATCCGGGTGGCGGAGGAAAAGCTGCACCTGCCGCGCCGCATATCGCGCTTCGTCTTGACGATCGGCGCGACCGCGAACCAGAACGGCACCGCGATGTTCGAAGGCATTACGGTCATTTTCCTCGCCCAGTTTTTTGGCGTGGAGTTGGGTCTGGGCCAGCAGGTGATGGTGATGCTGGTATGCATATTGGGCGGGGTCGGCACCGCGGGCGTGCCTGCCGGATCGTTGCCGGTGGTGGCGATGATATTGGGCATGGTGGGCGTGCCGCCCGAAGGCATCGGGTTGGTGCTGGGGGTCGATCGTTTCCTCGACATGTGCCGCACGGCGCTTAATGTCACCGGTGATCTGGTGGCGGCGACCGTGATATCGGCCGGGAAGAGGATGGACGGGAAAGGGTCGCGGCATGACGGGCTATCGCATCGGCGCGGCGATCGTGGCGCTGGTCAGCCTGACGGGCATCATGGTGCAGTTCGATGCGACGCTGACGCAGACCGGGTCGGTCGGCGCGACGCTGTGGACGCTGCTGCGATTTTTCACCATCTGGGCCAATATGCTGGTCGTGCTGACGCTGGGCGCGATTGCGCTGGGCCGCGATGTTTCGCCCCGGCTGGTGGGCGGGATGCTGCTGTCGATCCTGCTGGTCGGGATCATCTACGGGCTGCTGCTGCGCGGGTTGCTGTCGCTCAGCGGCGGGGCGTTGCTGGCGGATGCCTTGCTGCACAAGGTGACGCCGCTGCTGGTGCCGCTATGGTGGATCGGCTTTGCCGCCAAGGGTCGGCTGGGCTGGCGCGATCCCTGGATATGGGCGATCTTCCCGGCCGCCTACCTGCCCTATGCCCTGCTGCGGGGGCTGGCGGAGGGGCATTATGCCTATCCCTTTATCAATGTGACGAAGCTGGGCATCGGGCAGGTCGCGATCAACGCGGTGCTGATCGCGATCGGCTTCGTCGCGGCGGGCCATGCGCTAGTGTGGATCGACCGGCGGTTCAGCGCGCGGCCTTTGCCGCCTCCGCCCACCAGATAAGGCTTTTCGCGAAACCGGCAAAGCCGCGCTCCAGCGCTGCGCCGCCGTCGCCCTGCGGCTGCGCATTGTCGTCCAGCGTCTGGCCGATCTGGCCGACGCTCAGGCGTTCGGGCACGACGACCATGCCCATGGCGGATAGCGTCACCGTCCAGTCGGCGTGACTGTTCACGCCTGCAAAGCGGCCCATCGAATAGCTGGCGATGGCGGCGGGGCGGCGATCGAATTCCTTGAGATAATGGTCGACCAGATTTTTGAGGCCCGGCTGCATCCCGCGATTATATTCGCCCGCGACGAAGATGAAGGCGTCGGCGGCAGTCAAGCGATCGGCCAATTGCGCCATGGCGGCGGGGGCTTCACCGGGCGGATAGTCGCTATAGCGCCAGTCGAGCATGGGGAGGTCGATCGCCTTGGCATCGATGAGTTCGGCGCTGTGGCCCAAGGCTTCGATTTCCCGGACGATATAGTCTGCGAGACGGATGCCGAGACGGCCACGCCGATAGGAGCCGTAGAGGACGAGGATATCGAGCGCCATGCGAAGCCTTCCCTGTTGGTGCAGGGCGGTCTTCGCATGGCTGGGCCGGAGCGTCCAGTTGGTCCGTGCCCTGGCGCGGGCCGAAGCCAAGTCCAACCCTTATCGTGCTGGATCGACGGCGGGACTGGGCTCCCGCCTGCGCGGGAGCACATGATATTTTAGCGGAGCTTGGCGATGTTCAGGCTGTCTTCCTTGGCGCGGGCTTTCACCAATTCCTCGGTGCGGGTCAGCGCCTTGGCGATGGCTTTGAGGCCCATGCCTTTCTTCGCCAGCGTGTGCAGCTTCTGGACCTCATCCTGGGTCCAGGGCTGTTTGTGGCGTTCGAAACGTTGTTCGGCCATCCCCTTAATCCGCGAAGGGATCGCGGACGAGGATGGTGTCGTCGCGTTCGGGGCTGGTGGAGACGAGCGTGACCGGGCAGCCGATCAGCTCCTCGATCCGGCGGATATATTTGATCGCCTGTGCGGGCAGGTCCGCCCAGCTGCGCGCGCCCGCCGTCGTGTCCTGCCAGCCTTCGATATCCTCATAGATCGGCTGCGCCTTCGCCTGATCCTGCGCATGGGCGGGCAAATAGTCGTAGGTCTGGTCGCCGATCTTATAGCCGACGCAGATTTTCAGCGTGTCGAAGCCATCGAGTACGTCCAGCTTGGTGAGCGCGATGCCGGTGACGCCCGATACCGCGATCGATTGGCGCACCAGCACGGCGTCGAACCAGCCGCAGCGGCGCTTGCGGCCGGTGACGGTGCCGAACTCATGGCCGCGTTCGCCCAGCCGCTGGCCGGTGGCGTCTTCCAATTCGGTGGGGAACGGGCCGGAGCCGACGCGGGTAGTATAGGCCTTGACGATGCCAAGGACGAAGCCCGCCGCATTGGGACCAAGGCCGGTGCCGCTGGCGGCCGTACCCGCCACCGTGTTGGACGAGGTGACGAAGGGATAGGTGCCATGATCGATGTCGAGCAGCGTGCCCTGCGCACCTTCGAACAGGATGCGCTTACCGTCCGCCTTCGCCTTGTTCAGCGTCAGCCAGACCGGCTTGACGAAGGGCAGGATGAAGTCGGCGATTTCGGTGAGGTCGGCCATCAGCTGCGCGCGATCGATCGGCGCTTCGCCAAAGCCCGCGCGCAGGGCGTCATGATGGGCGGTCAGGCGGTCGATCTGGAGGTCGAGATCGTCCAGATGGGCCAGGTCGCAGACGCGGATAGCGCGGCGGCCGACCTTGTCCTCATAGGCCGGGCCGATGCCGCGACGGGTGGTGCCGATCTTGCCCGCGCCCGATGCATCTTCGCGCAGGCCGTCGAGGTCGCGGTGAAAGGGCAGGATCAGCGGGCAGGTTTCGGCGATCTGGAGATTGTCTGGCGTGATGGTGACACCCTGCCCCTTGAGCTTGGCGACCTCATCGCGGAAGTGCCAGGGGTCCAGCACGACGCCATTTCCGATGACGCTCAAGGTGCCGCGCACGATGCCCGACGGCAGCAGCGACAGCTTGTAAACCTTTTCGCCCACCACCAGCGTATGGCCGGCATTATGCCCGCCCTGGAAACGGGCGACGACGTCGGCACGCTCCGACAGCCAGTCGACGATCTTGCCTTTGCCTTCGTCGCCCCATTGGGCGCCGATCACGGTCACATTTGCCACAGATACAGTCCTCCGCCCGCCGCGCGGACCGGCCATGCCCTTCGACGGGACTCGGCATGCCGGTGGGATGAAGCGGGCGGCGCGACATTGTTGCGGCCACCCTATGCGGGGCGCGCGTTAGCCGCGCTGCCCCGATGAAGTCAAGTCAATAGGCGCGCGGGCTTGCGCCATCCAGCCAGTGCGAGCAGCGCTGGGCCGCGCCATCCTCGCCTTGCGACAGGGCGGCAACGGTATGCCAGCCTTGCGCGCGCAGGTCGGTCGCGCGCGCGGCGTCATGGCCGAGCGGCAGAAACAGGCGCTTGGGCGCTTCGCCGCCGAACCCCGCGTCGATCAGCGGGTCGGGATAGAGGGAAAAGCCCATGGCCGGTTCGTCCGCACCGTCCGCCCGGGCGATGGCATAGCTGCCGCCGCGGCCGATTTCACCGATGAAGCCTTCGGCGAAGATGGAGAAGCCGAACCAGTTCTGAAATTCAAAGCCATGCCGTTCGGTGGGGTCGAGCGTCAGGGTGATGTCCCAGCCGATCGGCTTGGCGATGGCGCGCAGGCCCGCGATCCGGCTGTCGATCGCGCCGCCCAGTTGCGCGCTGAACGCTTCGAGCCGCGCCATGGCGGGGTGGAACGGCCCGGTCGCTTCGATAAGCGGCAGATAGGCGGCGGCGGCGGGGCTGATCGCGACGAGCGCGCCAGCGTCCTTGGCGTCTAGTTCGGTACGGACCGCCTCGACTTCATGCGCGGCTAGCGGCAGCGGGCCGACGGCCAGCGCGTCGATCAGGTCGGGCAGCGTGAAGTCGATGGTGATGCCGGTGACGCCCGCCGCCTGCAACGCTTCGATCGCGATGTTGACGATCTCCACCGCGGCGGCGGCGCTGTCGCTGCCGATCAATTCCGCGCCGAGTTGGAGTTTTTCGCGTTCGGGGCGGAGTTGGCTGGCCTTCTGGCGGATGACGGGACCGGCATAGGACAGGCGCAGCGGGCGCGGCGCGGCGGCCAGGCGCGTGGCGGCGATGCGGCCGACCTGCGCCGTCATGTCCGGGCGGAAGGCCAGGCTGCGCTGCGACACCGGATCAACGGCGCGGACCAGATCCTGCGCGCGCATGGATTTGAGGCGCTGGGTCAGCGTATCCTCAAACTCCGCGAGTGGGGGCATGACCCGTTCATAGCCATGGGTCGCGACCGTATCGAGCACGCGGCGCGCGAGGCGCGCGGAGGCTTCGGCCTGCGGCGGCAGGCGATCGGAGAGTCCTTCAGGGAGAAGGCTTGGCGGGATCATGGCGGGCACCTTTACTCCCTCCCCCCTTGGGGGGAGGGTTGGGGAGAGGGGGTTTCGCGCAACGCCTGCGCTATCATGCTCAGCACACCCTCGATATTCCCCATCACATCAGGATTGGCAAAACGGATCACGCGATACCCCAGCGATTCCAGAAACTCTGTTCGCCGCGCGTCATAGCGATCTTTGGCGGAATGTGTATCCCCGTCTAATTCTATGATGAGGCGGGCGGCCTTTGATGCGAAATCGGCGATATAGGGCGCGATGATCGTCTGGCGCGTGAATTGCTGATTTTCGAAGCGGTTGGCGCGCAGCGCGAGCCATAGTTTTTATTCTGCGGGGGTGGGATTGGCGCGCATGTGCTTTGCGCGTTGTTTGAGCGTTGGGTCCAAGCGCAACGTTGCTCCCCCTCTCCCAACCCTCTCCCCAGAGGGGAGAGGGCTTTTAGAGTTTACGCGAAGCGCAGCAGCTTCACCTGCTTCACGCCGGTCAGGTTGCAGATTTCCCAGCGCAGCGGTTCGGTGACGGTGCCATCGACCGACAGCAGCAGCACGGCTTCGCCGCCCTGGTTGCGACGGCCCAGGTGGAAGGTGCCGACATTGACGTCGGCTTCGCCCAGCGTCGAACCCAGGCGGCCGATGAAGCCGGGCGCGTCCTGGTTGACGATATAGAGCATCGTGCCGTCGAGATCGGCCTCCACCTTGATGCCGAACAGTTCGACGAGGCGCGGCTGGGCGTGGCCGAACAGCGTGCCTGCGACCGACTTGTCGCCATTTTCGGTGGTGACGGTAACGCGCACCAGCGTCTGGTAGTCGCCTTCGCGGTCGTGGCGTACTTCACGCACGTCCAGGCCACGCTCCTTCGCCAGGAAGGGCGCGTTGACCATGTTCACCGTGTCCGAATAGACGCGCATCAGGCCGGCGAGGACCGCGGCGGTGATGGGCTTCTGGTTCAGTTCGGCGGCATGGCCTTCGACTTCTACCGCGACGCCGGTGATCTGGTCGCCTTCCAGCTGACCCACCAGGCTGCCCAGCTTTTCGGCCAGCGCCATATAGGGCTTGAGCTTGGGCGCTTCTTCTGCCGACAGCGATGGCACGTTCAGCGCATTGGTGATGCCGCCGTCGAGCAGATAGTCGGACAGCTGGTCAGCGACCTGGAGCGCGACATTGACCTGCGCTTCGTCGGTCGATGCGCCCAGATGCGGGGTGCAGATGAAGTTCGGCGTGCCGAACAAAGGCGAATCCTTGGCCGGTTCGGTCTGGAACACGTCGAGCGCGGCGCCCGCGACCTGGCCCGAATCCAGCGCGTCCTTGAGCGCGGCTTCATCGATCAGGCCGCCACGCGCGCAGTTGATGATGCGCACGCCCTTCTTGGTCTTGGCGAGGTTGTCGCGGCTGAGGATGTTGCGGGTCTGGTCGGTCAGCGGCGTGTGCAGCGTGATGAAGTCGGCGCGGGCCAGCAGCGTGTCGAGATCGGCCTTTTCCACGCCCATTTCGATGGCGCGTTCGGGCGTCAGGAACGGGTCGAAGGCGACGACCTTCATCTTGAGGCCGAGCGCGCGGGTGGCGACGATCGAACCGATATTGCCCGCGCCGATCAGGCCCAGCGTCTTGCCGGTGACTTCCACGCCCATGAAGCCGTTCTTGGGCCACAGACCCTGCTGCGTCTGGGCGTTGGCTTCGGGCAGTTGGCGGGCGAGCGCGAACATCAGCGCGATCGCATGTTCGGCGGTGGTGATGCTATTGCCGAACGGCGTGTTCATGACGATCACGCCCTTGGCGCTGGCATAGGGGATGTCGACATTGTCGACGCCGATGCCTGCGCGGCCGATGACCTTGAGGTTGGTGGCGGCGTCCAGGATCGCCTTCGTCACCTTCGTGGACGAACGGATGGCGAGACCGTCATAGTCGCCGATGATGGCGATCAGTTCTTCGGGGGTCTTGCCGGTGATTTCATCGACTTCCACGCCACGTTCACGGAAGATCGCGGCGGCGCGCGGGTCCATCTTGTCGGAAATAAGGACTTTGGGCATGACGAATTGCCTTTCTGTGCAATTCGTCATCCTGACGAAGGTCAGGATCTCAGGCGGCTGGGTCGGACCTAGAGGCCTGAGATCCCAGCTTTCGCTGGGATGACGGGTATATAAGGGAGACGTTAGTTAAGCGGCCTTCACGGTCGCATAGGCCCAGTCGAGCCACGGGCCGAGCGCTTCGATATCCGCGGTTTCGACGGTCGCGCCGCACCAGATGCGCAGCCCTGCGGGCGCATCGCGATAACCGGCGATGTCATAGGCGGCGCCTTCCTTTTCGAGGAGGGCGGCGAAGGCCTTGATGAAGGCTTCGTCGGCGCCTTCGACGGTCAGGCAGACGCTGGTCTTCGACCGCGACGCTTCATCGAGCGCGAGATGGCCGAGCCAGTCGCGTTCCGCGACGATCTTGCCAAGCGCGGCGGCATTGGCGTCGCTACGCGCGATCAGGCCAGCCGAACCGCCGAGCGACTTGCCCCATTCCAGCGCGAAGATCGCGTCTTCGACCGCCAGCATGGAGGGGGTGTTGATCGTCTCGCCCTTGAACACGCCTTCGGCGAGCTTGCCCTTCGACACCAGGCGGAACACCTTGGGCAGCGGCCAGGCAGGGGTGTAGGTTTCGAGGCGTTCGACCGCGCGGGGGCCAAGGATCAGCACGCCATGGCCGCCCTCGCCGCCCAGTACCTTCTGCCAGGAGAAGGTGGCGACGTCGATCTTCGTCCAGTCGATGTCATAGGCGAACACCGCGCTGGTCGCGTCGGCAAAGGTCAGGCCTTCGCGGTCGGCGGGAATGAAATCGGCGTTCGGCACGCGCACGCCCGAGGTGGTGCCGTTCCAGGTGAACAGCACGTCGTTGGAAAAATCAACGGCGCTCAGGTCGGGCAACTGGCCGTATTCGGCGCGGATGACGGTGGGGTCGAGCTTAAGCTGCTTGGCGGCGTCCGTGACCCAGCCTTCGCCGAAGCTTTCCCAGGCGATCGTCGTGACGGGGCGCGCCCCCAGCATCGTCCACATCGCCATTTCGAAAGCGCCGGTGTCGGAGCCGGGGACGATGCCGATGCGGTGGGTGTCGGGCAGGTTCAGCAACTCACGCATCAGGTCGATGCTGTAAGCGAGGCGAGTTTTGCCGATCTTGGCGCGGTGCGAGCGGCCGAGCGACTCCGTCGCCAGCTTGTCGGCGCTCCAGCCCGGAGGCTTGGCGCAGGGACCGGAAGAGAAAAAGGGGCGAGCCGGACGGGTTGCGGGCTTTGCGGCAGGCGCAATGGTGGCGTCAACGGCAGTCAAATCAGTCATGTAGCGTCTCCTTACAGAGAGCAGCGCGGCGTTGGGACCGCGTGGCCCGTCGGCGGCACTAGTCTCATCGTAAAAAGAGTCAAGCCGATTATCCAAATGCGACGAACCGCTTCGGCCCGTTAACTTTCGTAAAGATTTGCAATGGTAAACACCTGATTCATGGAAAAGCGGGTGACGGAAACAGGGTTTCTGCGCGGCGCGGCCTTGGCCGTGTTATGTGCAACGATGCTGAGCGCGTGCAGCGGCGACCTGGTCCCGCGCGGGCGAATGGCGCGCGCGCCGACGCCGCCGACACAGCCGTCCAGGCCCGTGCGTGCGCCTGCACAACCAGCGATGGAAACGCGGCAATGTTTCGCCAGGCTGGAGTCGCAGGCGGTCGCCTTCACCCCCCTGCCCGACCGGAATTTCGGTGGCGGGTGCAGCGCGGTCAACAGCGTCAAGCTGCTCGACATCGGCGTGCCTGCGACCAATTTGGGCGCGATGACGTGCAATCTGGCGGCCAATTTCGCGGCCTGGGCGCGCTATGGCGTGCAACCTGCGGCGCGGCTAGTGCTGGGCGCGGAAATCGAGAAGATCGAGACGTTCGGCACCTACAATTGCCGACCGATCGCCGGCAGCGGCAGGCTGAGCGAACATGCGCATAGCAATGCGATCGACGTGTCCGCCTTCGTCCTGAGCGACGGACGGCGCATCAGCATCCAGAAGGATTGGGACGGCGACCGGCAGACGCGCCAGTTCCTGAAATTGGTCCATGCCAGCGCGTGCAAGCGGTTCAACACGGTGCTCAGCCCGGACTATAACGCCGCGCATCGCGACCATTTTCATTTCGACATGGGCGGGCGTGGGGGATTTTGCCGCTGAGAAAGTTTAGGCTGGACGTGTTCCCGCGCAGGCGGGAACCCAGTTGAAACGGCGGGACTGGGTTCCCGCCTTCGCGGGAACAGGTGATGCTGTGATGGCTTTTGCCGCTGAGCAGACTTGGTTTTGTCATCGCGCGTCCCTAAGTTGGTGCAAATGACGAAAAAAGAAATTGAAGAACGCAAATTCCGCCCGGCCCGCGAAGAGGCCCATGACGCCAAGAAGCAACTTGGCACCCCGCAGACTCAGAGCGCCGCCTACAAGCTGGCTTTCCAGGATACGGATTTCCTGCTGCGCGAAGATTTGCGCCCGGTGCGGTTCCAGCTGGAATTGTTGAAGCCCCAATTGCTGATGGACGAGGCGAAGATCGCATCGACCTTCGTCTTCTATGGCTCCGCGCGCATCCCCGAACCCGATCAGGTGCAGGCGCGGATCGACGCGGCGACGACGCCCGAACAGAAGCGCATCGCGGAAAATCTGGGCGCCAAGGCGCGCTATTATGAGGAAGCGCGCGCGCTGGCGCGGATCGCGGCGGAATATCCGGTCAATGCGGATGGCGACCGGCATTTCGTGGTCTGTTCGGGCGGTGGCCCCTCGATCATGGAAGCGGCCAATCGCGGCGCGATCGATGTCGGACAGACGACGATCGGCATGAATATCGTCCTGCCGCACGAACAGGCGCCCAATCGTTTTGTTACCCCGGAACTGAGTTTCCAGTTCCACTATTTCGCGCTGCGCAAGATGCACTTCCTGTTGCGTGCCCGCGCGCTGGCGGTCTTTCCCGGCGGGTTCGGCACGTTCGACGAGATGTTCGAACTGCTGACGCTGATCCAGACCGGCAAGATGAAGCCGATTCCGATCCTGCTGTTCGGCAAGGATTTCTGGAACCGGGTGGTGGATTTCGAGGCGCTGGCGGAGGAAGGGGTGATTTCGCCGACCGACCTCAACCTGCTGACCTGGGTCGAAACCGCGCAGGACGCGTGGGATGCGGTGCAGGCTTTCTATCGGGATAGTGAGACACTGGGCGGTTAAAGAGAGCAAAATGCACGGCCGTCATTCCCGCGCAGGCGGGAATCCATCTCCAGACCTTGCGGTGACATTACACGATGGGAGATGGATCCCCGCCTGGGCGGGGATAACGATAAGGGAGTATGGGGAGAAGGGTTATTGGGTTGCCCTTCCCCTTTCCCCGGATTAGGGCGCGGCCATGATTGGCGAACTGGCCCATGTCGACACCTGGATCTTCGATCTGGACAATACGCTCTATCCGGCGAAGGCGGACCTGTTCGCGCTGATCGACGTGAAGATGGGCGAGTTCATCCAGGGATTGCTGGGCTGCGACCCGGTGATCGCGCGGGAAACGCAGAAGCGCTATTTTCTGGAGCATGGCACGACGCTGGCGGGCCTGATGCATCATCACGGCATCGAACCGCACGCCTATCTGGACTATGTCCACGATATTTCGATGGACCGGCTGGAGGTCGATGCGGCGCTCAACGCGCATATCGCCGCGCTGCCCGGCCGCCGCCTGATCTTCACCAATGGCGACGCGGCCTATGCGCAGCGGGTGCTGGACCGGCTGGGCCTGGGCGATGCGTTCGAACTGATCCACGACGTCCATGCCTGCCAATATATTCCTAAACCCGATCCGGCGGGCTACGCCACGCTCTGCCGCGTGCATGATGTCGATCCGACCCGCGCCGCCTTTTTCGAGGACATGGCCCGCAACCTGCGCCCCGCCAAGGCGATCGGCATGACCACCATCTGGGTCAATAATGGCTCGGAAGCGGGTAATCACGATCATCATCCCGATTTCATCGATTTCGAAACCGACCATCTGACGCCATTTCTGGCGAAAATCATTGGGGAAGCAGCATGAGCCAAGACCTGATCGCCACTATCGACGCCGCGTGGGACGACCGCGCCAATGTCAGCCTGACTACGCAGGGCGATGTGCGCCAGGCGGTGGACAAGGCGCTGGCTCTGCTGGACAGGGGCGAACTGCGCGTCGCCGAGCCGACCGCTGAGGGTTGGCAGGTCAACCAATGGGCGAAGAAGGCCGTATTGCTGAGCTTCCGCCTGAACGACAACGCCATGATCGACAATGGTCCGGGCGCGGGCCATTGGTGGGACAAGGTGCCGAGCAAGTTTGCCGGATGGGACGAAGCCGCGTTCCGCGCCGCCGGTTTCCGCGCCGTGCCGGGCAGCTTCGCCCGCGCGGGCGCGCATATCGCCAAGAATGTCATCCTGATGCCCAGTTTCGTCAATATCGGCGCGTTCGTTGACGAAGGCACGATGGTCGATACCTGGGTAACGGTGGGCAGTTGCGCGCAGATCGGCAAGAATGTCCATCTGTCGGGCGGCGTGGGCATCGGCGGCGTGCTGGAGCCGTTGCAGGCGGACCCGGTGATCATCGAGGATGATTGCTTCATCGGCGCGCGGTCCGAAGTGGTGGAAGGCGTGCGCATCGGCAAGGGATCTGTCCTGTCGATGGGCGTGTTCATCAGCCAGTCGACCAAGATCATCGATCGCACCACCGGCGAGATTTTCATGGGCGAAGTGCCGCCCTATTCGGTGATCGTGCCCGGCAACCTGCCCGGCAAGCCGCTGCCCGACGGTACGCCCGGTCCCAGCCTCTATTGCGCGGTGATCGTCAAGCGCGTCGACGCGCAGACCCGGTCGAAGACGGCGATCAACGACCTGCTGCGCGATTAAAATATGCCGATGGCCGCAGGACGGTTTGCCAGCGACGGCATCGTCCTGCGGGCATGACAATTTCGCACAACCGCCTGCTCATCGTCGATACCGACACGACCCAACTGGCGCAGCTGGCGGATAATTTCGTCCGCTATGGGCTGAACGTCGAAGGCGCGGCATCGCCGTTGCTGATGCGGGAGCGGCTGGCGGCAGCGGACTATGCGCTGGTGGTGCTGGATACCGCCATCGCACCGGGCGAAGGCGCGACGTTGCTGCACGAACTGGCGATCGAGCGTCGGTTGCCGGTGATCGTCCACAGCGCCGCGCTGGACGACGCGCAGCGGATCGCTGCGCTGGAAATGGGGGCGGAGGATTGCCTGTCCAAACCCGCCAATCCGCGCGAATTGCTGGCCCGCATCCGCGCTGCATTGCGCGGGCGCGCCGATCCGGTCGAACGCGCCGATGCGCCAGCGGTCCATGGCTTCGCCGCGTTCGAAGGCTGGCGTGTGGACATGACCACCGGGCAATTGTTCAATCCGGGGGGACGCCCATCACCCTATCGGACGGCGAGTTCCAGCTGCTAAGGGTCTTTATCGAACATCCCCGCCAGGTGCTGGACCGGGGCCGCCTGCTCGACCGGGTCCATGGCGCGACCAGCGATCATTTCGACCGGTCGATCGATGTCCAGCTATGCCGCCTGCGCCGCAAATTGTCGGCCTGTGGCCTCAAAGGCCCGGTCATCCGCACCATCCGCAACGAAGGCTATATGTTCGTCCATAGCGTGACGCACTGATCGCGCCCGCGGCACAGCGCCTATAATCCCGCTTCGATCCCCAGGCGGATCGCCTCCGCCGCCGTGCGCACGCCCAGCGCGCGCAGCATCGCCGCGCGGTGCATCTTCACCGTGCGCTCGGTCAGCCCGAGGTCGAAGGCGATCTGCTTGTTCAGCCGCCCCTTCGCCATGCCGACCAGCACCGCATGTTGACGCGACGTCAGCGTGCCGATCAACGCCGCGGCCTCTTCGGCGCGACGGTTGCCGCCATTGTCGTCGGCGTCCGATGCGACCGCCATCTGCGATCCCAGATACCAGTCCAGCGTGCCGTTTTCGCCAAAGACCGGCGCGATCATCACCGCATTGCGGAACCGCGTGCCGTCCTTGCGATAATTGACCAGTTCGACCAGCACCGGCCGTTCGTCACGCAGTGCGGCGCGGATCGTCTCGATCCCGGCTTTCTCCGTATCGGGGCCGACCATGAAGCGGCAGTTGCGCCCGATAATGTCATCGCGGTCATAGCCGGTCAGCGCCAGAAAGGCGTCGTTGCACGCGACGATCGGATTGTCGGGCAACCGGGGATCGGTGATGACCGCAGCGACGGCGCTTTCGGCAATCATTGCATTGAGGGACATGAAGGCTTGGCACTCATGGTGGCGACACAGCGTCGCCGATGCGACGCCCGATCACCACCGTGCCCCAAATCCCCCCTCTCCTGCAAGGTGCAGGATGGCGGCGGGTGGGTTGGGCCATGAAGAGGATGGCCCAACCCTACTGTGTCAGCCCGCGAAATTGCCCTGATGGGCGAAGGCTTCGATCGGCTTGCGGTCGCTGGGCGCTTCGCGGGATTGTAGCGCTTCGGGCAAGGTCGCCTTGTCGCCTTGACGGCCGATCGCGATCGCCGCTTCGATACGGAAGCGTTCGGGCACCGCCAGCGCAGTGCGCGCCTTGTCGAAATCGACGCCGGTCATGCCGTGGGTGTGATAGCCCAGCCGGGTCGCCTGCAACGCCAGCAGCGCCCAGGCGGCGCCCGCGTCGAAGCTGTGGCTATGCGACGGTTTGAAGTCGTCCGAACCCGGCGCGGCCATCAGCGTGTCAGACAGAATGAACAGCAGCGCCCCGGCATTTTGCGCCCAGCTCTGGTTGAACGGCGCCAGCAATTCCAGGAAGCGCGGCCAGTCAGCGCTGTCGCGATGGGCATAGAGGATGCGCCAGGGCTGATAGTTGAAGGCCGATGGCGCCCAGCGCGCGGCGTCGAGGATGGTGTCCAGATCCGCCTGCGGGATGGCGGAGGAATCAAAGGCGCGGGGCGACCAGCGCTCCAGAAACAGGCTGTCGACGGCGCGGGTGGCGACGCGGGGATTGGTGGCCATGCTATCTCCTGGGAAATTCGGCGAAGGGAACGGCGCCGATATAGACGATCTTGCAACGGCGAAAAGGGATCAGTTCGCCATTTCGCCAGTGCCGTGCGGCAAACTGTCCGGTTCGGGCACGTGGTACAGGGCGTCGGCGGGGCGGTCGATCAGCACTACCGCCGGGTCACGCAGCAATGCCTGCGACAGCCGCGCGCGCCACCGGCCGAACAGTCCATCGCTGCTGTCGCCATATTGTGCCTGTCCGTCCTGCATGGATATCCCTCGCCGCCCCATGGACCTTATCTATCGATCGGATAGAGAAACGTCCTGCAAGCAATGTTGATGCAGGCGACAGAAAAATTTTGATCGCGGGCCAGCGGATGGGTGCATCGCGCAGCGGCCGACCATCGCACGGGCGGAGCTTGCTTTGACAGGCTGAGGCTTTGTCGGGCAGGCGGGCGCGGACGGAACTTCCCCCAACCATCGGGCGTCCACCCCGACAATCCATGACGGGGCGAACAGATGATTACCGAAGAAGACCGCGCTTGGATGCGCAAGGCCATCGCCCTGGCGCGGGAAAAGGGCAGCGATCCGTCGGACACGCCGATCGCCGCCATCATCGTGAAGGATGGGACGCAACTCGCTGCGACGGTAAACCAGACGCAGGAACTGAACGACGCGACGGCCCATGCGGAAATCATGGCGATACGCACGGCGGGTCCGGTCTATGGCGACATGGACCTGGGAGGGGCGACGCTTTATTCGACGCTACAACCATGCGGCATGTGCACCATGGGATCGATCTGGGCGCATATCGGCCGGATCGTCTATGGCGCGGGCCGCGATGACGTGCATCGCATGTATTTCGAAGACCGGCATCTCGACAGCATGGATTTTATTCGGGACGCGTGGCGCGATGACCTGGTGATGGAAGAAGGCTGCCTGCGCGCGGAATGCGCGCAGCTTTACTATCGGCCGGACGATTATGTGCCGGAAGAAGAGCAGGGCAATATCTAGCCTTTCTGTGCGCGTGACGGTGCGGGCGGAACCGATGCTCGGATCGTTCGTCCGGTCTGCATGACCGACCAGCGACACACACCCGATGCCAGCGCGACGGCGCGACACCGACTGACGCGCGAAGGCGACGCGCAGACCGCAGCGATCGCGCGAAAACATGACGTGGATCAGGGGGCGGTCGTCGCCCTGTTGCTGGCGATGGAGCGCGGCGGCGGACGGCAGGCTCAGTTTAATCATCCCGATCTGGGCGGCATGGGCCAATGGTCGCGCGGCGGCATGCTAATGGTCGGCGACATGTTCAACGCGGGCCTGAAGGCGAAGGTCGCCGCCCTGTGCGCGGATGTCGCGATGCTGGTTGGCGGCGATCTGCTGGCGAAGGATGCCGCTACCCCAGATTCTCGCTGGTGGCCGGGCGATTTCGGACAGCCCGCATCGTCCGGATCGCAAAATCACCGGCGCTATGCGGTCTTTCCCGACATTCATCGCCTCGTGATTGACGATGGCGGGGCGGTGACGATCTACGACACGGCCGATCATCGGATCACGGGTCTGGGCCAGCAGCAGGGCAGTGGTCACTCGCTGACCCTGAACAGCCAGCATGGGCCGGTTCGGCTGGATAGTCTGGCCGTTGTGGATGGGGACGGCGTGCAGGATAGTCCGCCGCCAGCCGATACGGCTTCTCCTTCGCCCGATCGTGGAGAGGAAGAGGCTATGGCCGTTTTCGCCCAGATCGAGCGTCTTGCCGACCTGCATGCCAAGGGCATTGTGAGCCAGGCCGAGTTCGAGACGAAGAAGGCCGAATTGCTGGCGCGAATTTAAGCCCCCCTCCCCTAACATCCGCGATTTTTGCACGCGGGATTGATCGAGATCAAAAGCTGCCGACTGTGCTGGCAGCCCTTGCCCCTTCGCGGGAACGTGTCGCTTGGACAGGGGTTCACGGATGACGCCATAGTGAGGATGTCCGATGACCCAATATATCCCCTTCAACCCTTCGGTCGAAACCGTCGCGCCGGATGAGCAGGAAACGATCGCAGGGCTGAAGGAGCAGTTCCAGACGATATTGGACACCACATCACAGGATTATGGCCATGCGGTCCGGTCCGTCCATGCCAAGGGGCATGGGCTGGCGCGAGGTGTTTTGGAGGTAGCGGCAGACCTGCCGCCCGAACTGGCGCAGGGGCTGTTCGCCAAGCCTGGCCGTTATGATGCCATCTTCCGGCTGTCGACCAATGCAGGCGACATATTGGATGATTCGATCCGGCTGCCGCGCGGTCTGGCGCTCAAGATCATGGGCGTAGAAGGCGCACGCCTGTCCGGATCGGAGGGCGATACGACGCAGGACTTCATCATGGTCAACGGCCCCGCTTTCGCCGCACCGGACCCCAAAGCGTTTCTGGGCAATCTGAAATTGCTCGCCAAGACCACGGACAAGGCGGAAGGCGCCAAGAAGCTGTTGTCGTCCGTGTTGCGCGGTGCGGAGGCGGCGCTGGAAGCGGTCGGCGTGGAATCATCGCTGCTCCAGACGCTGGGCGGAGCGAAGCCGGTCCATCCGCTGGGCGCGACCTATTATACCCAGACGCCCTATCGTTATGGCGCCTATATCGCCAAATTCTCGCTCGCGCCTGTATCGGCGATCAAGGACTATGCCGACGAGACGATCAACGCGACTGGACGACCCGACGCCATCCGGACAGCGGTGAACGAACTGTTGGTCGAGCAAGGCGGCGTATGGGAATTGCGCGTGCAGCTTTGCACTGACATCGACAAGATGCCGGTCGAAGACCCATCGGTGGAATGGGACGAAGAGATCAGCCCCTATCGCACCGTGGCGATATTGACCGTCGAACCGCAGATCGCTTGGGAAAATGGTGCCAGCGAGAAGACGGAAGACGCGCTGTCGTTCAGCCCTTGGCATGGCTTGGCGGACCATCAGCCACTGGGCGGCGTCAATCGCGCGCGCAAGGAGAGTTACAAAATGTCCGCCGACTTCCGCGGGACGTTCAATGGCTGTCCTATGCATGAGCCGACACGCTTGGATGATGTTGTTTAGGATGGGGTGAGATGGATCGTTCCCGCTATCTTGTAAGCGCAATCCGGCGGGTAGCGGTGGTGCGAAGGCTCTACCCTACCGCGCTGCTGGCGGCCCGCCCCGCGCAGGCGGAGCCGTGGACGGGCAAACCGCTACGCCATGACAACCAACTGATCGTTAAAAACAAAAAAAGCGACGCCGTAGCGTCGCCCTTATCTGGTGCGTACTAACACTTGTTAACTGCCAGACCGCGATCTCTGATACGTCATTTCTACCGCTGAAATCTTCCTGGTCAAGCCCGTCTGTTTGCCGCCTCCATTTTGACCGCCAAACCGGACTTGACCTTTGGCCCTGCCCTTCCATTGTGGTCGTGACGGGGGAGTGAATAACAATGACGGATAGTAAAGTCTGGCGCCTAGGTGCCGATCTGGGCGCCAATTCGCTCGGCTGGGCGGCGATTGAACTGGACGCGCCCGTGGACGGCAAACCGATCGGCATTCTCGCAGCCGGATCGCGCATCTTCAGCGACGGTCGCGATCCCAAGTCCGGCGCATCCTTGGCCGTGGACCGTCGCGATGCGCGGGCGATGCGGCGACGGCGGGACCGGTTTCAGCAGCGGCAGCGGGCGCTGATCAAATATCTGATCGCCGATGGCCTGTTCCCTGCGGACGACGGTGCGCGCCAGGAGATGGCGGCGATCGATCCCTATGCGGTGCGGGCGCGCGCGCTGGACGAGGCGCTGACCTTGCCGGAATTGGGGCGTGCGCTGTTCCACCTCAACCAGCGGCGCGGCTTCAAGTCCAACCGCAAGGCCGATCGCAAGGCGGACGACGATGCCGGCAAGATCGCCGTCGGCATCGACCGCACGCGTGACGCCATTGCTGAGGACGAAGCCGAAGCGGGGGCAGAACCGGGTAGCTGGACCTATGGCAAGTGGCTGTATGAGCGTCGTCTGGCGGGCAAAAGCGTCCGCACGCGACTGCGCCCGGAAAGCGGCGAAGGCGTCAAGGGCGATGGCTATGACTTCTACCCCGGCCGCGCGCTGATGGAGGAGGAATTCGACGCCATCTGGGAAGCGCAGGCGCCGCACCACCCCGCCGTGCTGACCGATGCGGTTTACAAACGGCTGCGCGAGATCATCTTCTACCAACGTCCTTTGAAAGCGCCGCGGATCGGCATGTGTACGCTGATCGCGGGCGACCCGCGCCTGCCCAAGGCGCATCCGCTGTTCCAGCGCCGCCGCCTTCTGGAGGAACTGAACGCCCTGATGATCGTGCGCCCCGGCGAAGTCGCGCAGCGGTTGACGCATGAGGAGCGGGATATCCTTTTCCTGAAACTCAAGGACAAGGGCAAGGTCAGTTTCGAAAGCCTGCGCAAGACGTTGAAGCTGGATCCCGACGCGCGCTTCAACAAGGAAAGCGAAAATCGCACCGACCTGAAAGGCGATGAGGTGGCGGCCGCGATGGGGGCAAAGACGCGCTTCGGCAATCGCTGGGTGCATCTGTCCGTGGAAGCGCAATGGGATGTGATCGCGCGGATCGGCGAAGTCGAAAGCGATGCGGAAGACGCGGCGTTCCGCACTTGGCTAAGCGAAACCTATGATCTGACGACGGAGCAGGCCCGCGCCGTCCTCAACGCGCCATTGCCGCAGGGCTATGGCCGTTTCGGGCTGACCGCGACCAGCAGGCTGATCGACGCCCTGCGCGATGGCGAAAAGGACGGGCGCGTGCTGGTCTATAGCGAGGCCGTCACGGCAGCGGGCCTGGGCCACCATAGCGACCTGCGTACCGGGGAAATCTTCGAGGACGACGAGGGACGCCCGCAGCTCCCCTATTATGGCGTCGCGCTGGAGCGGCACATCATGCCAGGCACGGGAGATCCATCCCATTCGGATGAAATGCGCGTCGGCCGCCTGACCAACCCGACCGTGCATATCGGACTCAACCAGCTACGCCGCATCGTCAACCGCCTGATCCGCGCCTATGGCCCGCCCGCGGAAATCGCGATCGAACTGGCGCGCGAACTTAAGCTGACCGATGAGGATAAGAAACGGATCAACCGGGAGAATAATGACAACCGGCTGGCGGCGGAGCGGCGGTCGGAGAAGCTGTTGGCCATCGGGCAGGCCGATAGCGGGGCGAACCGCGCGCTGCTCAAGCTGTGGGAAGAACTGAACCCTGCAAATGTGCTGGACCGGCGCTGCATCTATAGCGGGCAGCAGATTTCGATCGAGATGCTATTTTCCGCAGCGATCGAGGTGGATCATATCCTGCCTTTCACCGCCACGCTGGACGACAGCAATGGCAACAAGATTTTGTGTATGCGCGAAGCCAATCGCGAAAAGCGCAAACGATCCCCTTATGAGGCGTGGGGCCATACCGCCCGTTGGGAAGAGATCGCCGCTCGGGCCGCGCAGTTGCCCAAGAATAAACGCTGGCGTTTCGAACCCGACGCGATGGAGAAGTTCAAGGATGAAAGCGGCTTTCAGGCCCGGCATCTGGTCGATACCCAATATCTCGCCCGGCTGTCGCGCGAATATCTGGGCACGCTCTACCCCGATAAGGGCGAAGGCAGCGGGCATATCTGGGTGTCGCCGGGGCGGCTGACCGAAATGGTACGGCGCAAGCTGGGCCTCAACGACCTGTTGCCCGATCATAATTTCGGTGGCGGCGCGGACCAGGCGAAGAACCGGCTCGACCATCGCCACCATGCCATCGACGCGGTGGTGGTGGCGATCGTCGATCGCGGGATGCTGAACGCGATTGCGCGCGTTTCCGGTCAGGAGGGTGCCGAAGGGCGCGAGCGGATCAAGATTCCCGATCCTTGGGAAGGATTCCGCGACCATCTGCGCACCGCGGTCAACGCCATCACCGTCAGCCACCGGACCGATCATGGCACGGCGTCCAAGGCCGGCCTGCCCAAGGGTCAGGATGCGACGGCGGGACGCCTGCATAACGATACCGCTTATGGCTTCACCGGCGAAACCGACGCCAAGGGCAACAGCATCGTCGTGCGTCGCGTACCGCTGACCAGCTTCAAGAAATTGTCCGACCTGGATCGCGTCCGCGATGCCGACCTGAAGGCTGCGCTCTACCAGCATCTCGACGGCCTGGAGGGCAAGGCGTTCGAAAAGGCGATCGGGGAATTTGGCGTGCGCGAATGGCACCCTTATGGCGGCGTTCGCCGCGTTCGCGTGGTCGAGCCTTTGACCGTCATCCCGATCCGTGACCGGAATGGACATATCTATAAGGGATATAAGGGCGATTCCAATTATCGTTACGACGTGTGGGAATTACCGGATGGGAAGTGGGTGGCGAATTGGCGGGATCAGGACGGACAGGCGATGTCCAGCGTCGTGTCCATGTTCGATGCCCATCAGGGCGCCGAACTGCCCCGACCCCATCCGGCGGCGCGCAAGGTGTTGAGTCTGCACCAGAATGACCTGCTGGCGATCGAGCGCGAGGGGGAGGCGATGAAGCTCATGCGTGTCGTGAAATTTGGGCAGAACGGCCAGATTACGCTCGCTGAGCATCAAGAATCCGGGGATTTGAAACGGCGGGACGCAGCGCCCAGGGACGATGACCCCTTCAAATATTTTTCGCCGACCAGCGGCGGGCTTAAAAAGGTCAAGGCCAGACAGGTGCGCATCGACGAGATCGGGCGCGTACTCGATCCCGGCTTCCCGGCGCGCACGGCCCGCCGCAAGACGCGCAAGCGGACCTGACGGGTAGCGGCGGGGGCCGGGGATGGATCGGATCGTCGATATCGCCACGGACGGCCGCCATCTGTCCACCTATCGCGGTTTCCTGATCGTATCCGAAGAGCGGGTGGAAGTCGGGCGGGTGCCGCTGGACGATGTCACCGCCGTCATCGTTCATGCGCATGGCGTCACCTGGTCCACCAACCTGATCGTCGCGCTGGCGCAGCGGGGCGCGGTGATGCTGCTGTGCGGCAGCAATCATGCCCCCGTCGCCGTCTGCCTGCCGCTGGACGGGCATCATGCCCAGAACAGCCGGATGCGGGCGCAGTGGGAGGCAGGAAAGCCGCTGTCCAAGCAACTCTGGCGGCGCATCATCATCGCCAAGATACGCTGGCAGGCGGCCGTGCTGGAGGCCAATGGCGTATCCGCCTCCGCCTTCGACCTGCTGGCGCGGCGCGTTGGATCGGGCGATCCGGACAATGTCGAGGCGCAGGCGGCGCGGCGTTACTGGCCGCTGCTGATGGGGGAAGGCTTTCGGCGCGACCGCGATGCCGAGGGCGTCAACGCCCTGCTCAACTATGGCTATACGGTGTTGCGATCGCTGTGCGCGCGCGCCGTCGTCGCATCCGGCCTGCATCCCTCGATTGGCGTGCATCACGCCAACCGGACCAACGCCTTTGCCCTGGCCGACGATCTGATCGAACCGTTCCGGCCGCTGGTCGATGCATTGGCCGTGCGCATCTTAGCGCGCGGGATAGAGGGCGTGACGCCGGAGGCCAAGCGCGCCTTTGCCGGATTGATCGCGCTCGACCTGCCCGGCGCGGACGGCACCACCACGGTGGCAGGCGCCGCCAATCGCGCCGCGCAAAGCCTGGCCCGCGCCTTTCAGAGCGGGCAGGCGGCCGACATCATCCTGCCCGTTCCGCCATCCGCGCTGGAACTGGCAGGACTTGATTCGTTGCTCGCATGAGCGCCACCCAATTGAGCGGATACCGGCTGATGTGGATATTTGAACCGCGCCGGATTTGCCGGAGGCGTTGGGTTGTGAGTCACGCTGCCATATCGATGTTGTCCGCGGCAGCATAATATTGATCTTCGGCTTCGGCAGGCGGGATGTTGCCGATAGGCTCCAGCAGCCGGCGATTGTTGAACCAGTCGACCCATTCGAGCGTGGCATACTCGACCGCTTCGAAGCTGCGCCACGGTCCTCGCCGGTGGATCACCTCGGCTTTGTAAAGGCCGTTGATCGTCTCAGCCAAAGCATTGTCGTAGCTGTCGCCGACGCTGCCGACAGACGGCTCGATCCCGGCTTCGGCGAGGCGCTCGGTGTATTTGATGGACACGTATTGCGACCCGCGGTCGCTATGATGGATGAGGCCGCCCCGATGGGCCGGCCGTCGATCATAAAGCGCCTGTTCCAGCGCATCGAGGACGAAGCTTGCGTGCGCTGTCCTGCTGGCTCGCCAGCCTACAATCCGCCTGGCGTAGGTATCGATGATGAAAGCGACGTAAACGAAGCCGGCCCAGGTCGCGACATAGGTAAAGTCGGATACCCACAGCATGTTCGGCGCTGGCGCGTAGAACCTGCGGTTAACGTGATCGAGCGGGCAAGCTGCTGCCTTGTCGCTGATGGTCGTGCGCACTGGCTTGCCCCGGATCACTCCGGCCAAGCCCATCTCGCGCATCAGCCGGGCGACCGTACAGCGGGCGACGGGCACGCCCTCCCGCATCATCTGCCGCCACACCTTGCGCACGCCGTAGACCGCGAAGTTCTCGGCGAACACGCGCGCGATCTCCGGCTTGAGGGCCGCATCCCGCCGCGCCCGCGCCGACAAGCGTGTCGGATCCTGTCGCTGCGCGACGCGCTCGTGATAAGTGGATGGGGCGATCGGCAGGACGCGGCAGATCGGCTCGACCCCATAGGCATCGCGGTGATCGTCAATGAACGCAATCATCGCCGAAACGGGCGGTCGAGCTCCGCCTGAGCAAAATATGCCGATGCCTTGCGGAGAATCTCATTGGCCTGCCGCAGTTCGCGAACCTCGCGCTCCAGCGCCTTCACCCTGTCGGCAATTTCGGCTGGGACACCCGCCCGCTTACCGCTGTCGACCTCAGCCTTCTTCACCCACTCATGCAGCGTCGGCGGTGAGCAGCCGATCTTCTCGGCAATCGATACCACCGCGGCCCAGCGCGATGGGTAATCCCGCTCGTGATCCAGCACCATCCGGATCGCTCGCTCGCGTACTTCCGGCGCAAATTTGTTCGTCGTCTTGCTCATATCGGCTCCATCTACTCAAGAGTTGGAGCCTCCGACAAACCCGGCGCGGTTCAATTCGTGATGTTCGACCTGCCCGTGACGACAAAAGAACAGGCCCGCGCGGCCACCAAATTTCGCGAGTTTTTGCTGGATGAAGGTTTTGAAAAAAGCCAGTTTTCCGTCTATGCTCGCTTCTGCAACGGCAAGGAACAGTTCGAAACCTACATGCGCCGAGTTGAATCGCGCCTGCCCGATCGTGGTGACGTTCACATCCTCAGCTTCACGGACCGCCAATATGAAAATATCGTGCGATTTTCAGGACAACGCCGGAGGCGGCAGCAGAAAAATCCGGATCAGCTTGCGCTATTCTAATGATTCGCGGGAATTTTTCCTGGCTGGATCAGCGGATATTGCGTTGCCTTTCAACACGATACCCACTGATCCATCATAACCGCTCAGAGATCGCGGTCCAGCGGCAACGAGAATTGCGAGGACGACAATCTCCTCGCGATCATAACCGCTCAGAGATCGCGGTCCAGCGGCAACGCTTAGCCGCACTGGCAGCGGTACCTTTTGATCATAACCGCTCAGAGATCGCGGTCCAGCGGCAACGCAATTTTGACGTAGGCGGTGGCCGTCTTCATCATAACCGCTCAGAGATCGCGGTCCAGCGGCAACAGCTTTTCCTTGAACCAGTTGGCGACCGAAATCATAACCGCTCAGAGATCGCGGTCCAGCGGCAACCGTCCTGGTCGCCACCCTTCGCCGCTGCCGATCATAACCGCTCAGAGATCGCGGTCCAGCGGCAACCAACGCGTGTTTGCAGGGTCTAGTCGCTCGATCATAACCGCTCAGAGATCGCGGTCCAGCGGCAACGTTAGCCAAACGGAATGGCGTTAGAGCATAATCATAACCGCTCAGAGATCGCGGTCCAGCGGCAACCGCAAGACGCCGCGCTATTTCAAGCCGGTCATCATAACCGCTCAGAGATCGCGGTCCAGCGGCAACCCGCCTTTCGAGCAGCTGGCGCGCGCGAAAATCATAACCGCTCAGAGATCGCGGTCCAGCGGCAACGCGCTCTACGTTGTAAAACGGCGAAAATTCATCATAACCGCTCAGAGATCGCGGTCCAGCGGCAACCCCACGGTCGATGCATTGGCCTTGTTGTTGATCATAACCGCTCAGAGATCGCGGTCCAGCGGCAACAAGCGCAGGCATTGCCATGCGATGGTGCTGATCATAACCGCTCAGAGATCGCGGTCCAGCGGCAACCATGCGACGCGAAGATCTGCGCGAACTGCGATCATAACCGCTCAGAGATCGCGGTCCAGCGGCAACACCGCCGTGGACTTGGCCATGGATGGCAAGATCATAACCGCTCAGAGATCGCGGTCCAGCGGCAACGCATCCGTTGGCGGCTTCACGCTGCGCGAAATCATAACCGCTCAGAGATCGCGGTCCAGCGGCAACATGAGTGTCATCCGCACCATCATCAACAGTATCATAACCGCTCAGAGATCGCGGTCCAGCGGCAACCTGCGCCCGCGATGCCGCCTCGCGCCGGGCATCATAACCGCTCAGAGATCGCGGTCCAGCGGCAACAGTGTCGAGCCGCCATATCGGTTCGCCCCAATCATAACCGCTCAGAGATCGCGGTCCAGCGGCAACCGACAAAGGCGACGGTCATAGAGCCATATTATCATAACCGCTCAGAGATCGCGGTCCAGCGGCAACTGCGAGCTTGCCGATCAGTAACGTGCCAACATCATAACCGCTCAGAGATCGCGGTCCAGCGGCAACCTAATGTTCCATTGGCGGAGGCGACGCAGAATCATAACCGCTCAGAGATCGCGGTCCAGCGGCAACCCGGTTGCGCGCTAGCCTTGGCGAAGATGAATCATAACCGCTCAGAGATCGCGGTCCAGCGGCAACCGTGGCAATCGCGAGCGATGGCGATGATTTATCATAACCGCTCAGAGATCGCGGTCCAGCGGCAACCCGTTATGCCGCCTAATCCTGTGCTGTAGAATCATAACCGCTCAGAGATCGCGGTCCAGCGGCAACCGTGACCGTCTCGTCGTCTACTTCCTCATTATCATAACCGCTCAGAGATCGCGGTCCAGCGGCAACTGCGCCGTCTCTATGCGCGCATTTCTGCCGATCATAACCGCTCAGAGATCGCGGTCCAGCGGCAACACGCGAGATGATGGCGCTCGGCGAAGAGATATCATAACCGCTCAGAGATCGCGGTCCAGCGGCAACGCCAGGCGCGCAGCGACGCGGCCCCCGGGTATCATAACCGCTCAGAGATCGCGGTCCAGCGGCAACCGGTTGCACCAACTGAGAGCATCATCGTCATCATAACCGCTCAGAGATCGCGGTCCAGCGGCAACTATGTCCCGGCGTGCTTCACCCGGCGATGCGATCATAACCGCTCAGAGATCGCGGTCCAGCGGCAACACTGGCAGCAACTAACCATCGCGGCGCATATCATAACCGCTCAGAGATCGCGGTCCAGCGGCAACTCACCCCAAGAGCCGCAACTGTATTGGATATCATAACCGCTCAGAGATCGCGGTCCAGCGGCAACCTCGCCATCCTTGGCGAAGGCGACGATCGAATCATAACCGCTCAGAGATCGCGGTCCAGCGGCAACGACACATGGTTCGGGTTCACGCGCCGGGCGATCATAACCGCTCAGAGATCGCGGTCCAACGGCAACTGTGCAATCGAGCAGAGCGCGGTGACACGCATCATAACCGCTCAGAGATCGCGGTCCAGCGGCAACTCCCTGTGACGTGATCCAGTTGGCGGCGTGATCATAACCGCTCAGAGATCGCGGTCCAGCGGCAACACCAGACGCAGCCGTTCCTGACCATCGCTGATCATAACCGCTCCGATATCGCCTTCCCCCTTCATCTTCCCCCTCGCTTGTTCTATGCCCGCAATCCAATTCCCAAGGGGACGTCGTTTTGATCCTGGACCTTGCCGCCGCCGCTTCGGGCGCCATTCGCTTTGAAGATCTGGGGCTGGACCCCGTTGCCCTCAATCTGGGCTTCTTCACGCTGAAATGGTACAGCCTTGCCTATCTGGCGGGTATCCTGATCGGCTATTGGTATCTGCTCAAACTGGTCGCCCAGCCCGGATCGCCGATGGGGCGTCGCCATGCCGACGACATGATCTTCTATGCGACGCTGGGCATCATCATCGGTGGGCGGCTGGCCTATGTGATCTTTTACCAGCCTGAAATCCTCAGCCATCCGCTCGACATCTTCAAATTGTGGAATGGCGGCATGTCTTTCCATGGCGGGGCGGTGGGCGTGTCGCTGGGCATTCTCTACATGGCGTGGAAGGAGAAGCTCAGCTGGTTGCGCATCCATGACTATGTCGCCTGCGTGGTGCCGTTCGGGCTGTTCTTTGGGCGTCTCGCCAATTTCGTGAACGGGGAGTTGTGGGGCAAGGAAACCGACGTGCCCTGGGCGATCATCTTCCCGACCGGCGGCCCCTACCCCCGGCACCCCAGCCAGTTGTACGAAGCCGGGCTGGAGGGGATCGTCCTGTTCCTCATCCTGGCCTTCGCCTTCTGGAAGACCCGTGCGCGGTATAAGCCGGGCATGCTGGTCGGCATATTCCTGCTGGGCTATGGCTGCTTCCGCTTTGGCGTGGAATATGTCCGAGAAGCCGACGCGCAGTTGATGGAGTTCGCCGCGCGGACCGGCCTGCATATGGGACAATGGCTGTGCGTGCCGATGATCCTGGGCGGCCTCTATCTGATCGGCACCGCCGGTCGGCGTCGCGTGCGGGTGGAGCCGATCGCGGGCAGCGCCAGTGTCGGCTGAACCGGTCGCGCTGGCCGATCGGCTGGCGCGACAGATCGCGTCGGGCGGGCCGATTTCGGTCGCCCATTATATCGCCGAAGCGAACCAGCATTATTATGCCACCCGCGATCCGCTGGGCGCGGAGGGCGACTTTACGACGGCGCCGGAAATCAGCCAGATGTTCGGCGAACTGGTAGGGCTGGCCCTCGCCGACATCTGGATGCGGTCGGGTCGCCGCCCCGATCCGGCCTATGTCGAACTTGGCCCCGGTCGAGGCACATTGGCGGCGGATGCGTTGCGGGCGATGGAGCGGGCCGCGCTCGCGCCGAAAATGCATCTGGTCGAAACCAGCCCGACTTTACGCGAGCGGCAGAGCGCCATGCTGCCCCATGTTGTCCATCATGACACGATCGACAGCCTGCCCGACACCGGCCCGCTGCTGGTGGTCGCCAACGAATTTTTCGACGCCCTGCCCGTCCGCCAGTGCATCCGCGTCGGCGACGAATGGCGTGAGCGGGTCGTCGTCAGTCGAGAGGCGGCGGGCCGCTTCCTGCCCGTACCCGGATACCGCCGCATCGAATCCGGGCTGCCGTCCTTTGCCGTGGATGCGCCCGAAGGCGCGATCCTGGAATCGCCGATCGTCGGCGCGGGCATCGCCTATGCGCTGGCCCATCGTATCGCCAAGCAGGGCGGCGCGGCGATCATCATCGATTATGGCTATGAAGGCCCGGCGCTGGGCGACACGTTGCAGGCGGTCAGGGCGCACCAGTTCGCCGACCCTTTCACCGATCCGGGCGAGGTGGACCTGACCACCCATGTCGATTTCACGATATTGGGCAATATGGCGCGGCAGGCGGGATTGCGGGTGCATGGGCCGGTCGGCCAAGGCGATTATCTGCGCCAGCTGGGCATCGAGGCGCGTGCCGACCAGCTGGCCCGCACCGCCCCGGCCCGCGCCGCAGAGGTGGAGGCCGCACGCCATCGCCTGACCGACGGTGCGGAGATGGGGATGTTATTCAAGGCGATGGCCTGGACCCATCCCGACTGGGCGGACCCGGCGGGGTTTGAACGGACTTAATCGTCCTGGTGATAGCGGCCGAGTTTGCGGATGAAGCCGATCAGGCCGGTCTGGCGGCTGCGCTTCATGCGTTCGGCGTGCAGGATGGTTTGCACGCGTTCGAAACAATCCTGCGCATCGACATTGCACAGCACATAGTCATAGCCGTCCCAATGGGCGATCTCGCCCGCGGCGCGCGCCATGCGGCCTTCGATGACTTCGTTGCTGTCGGTGCCCCGCCCGCGCAGGCGGCGTTCCAGTTCTTCCATGGAAGGCGGCAGGATGAAGATGCGGACGACGTCGCCCCCGGCGATCTGGTGCAACTGCTGCGCGCCCTGCCAGTCGATGTCGAACAAGACGTCCTTGCCGGATTTCAGCATCGCTTCGACCGGCGCGCGCGGCGTGCCGTAGCGCTGGCCGAAGACATGCGCCCATTCCAGAAATTCATGGTCCGCCGTCATCCGGCGAAATTCTTCCAGATCGACGAAATGATAATCCTTGCCGTCGACTTCGCCCGGCCGCATCGGCCGCGTGGTCGCGGACACCGACATGGACAGGTCCGGTTCGGCCGCCAGCAATTTGCGCGCGATGGTGGATTTGCCCGCGCCCGATGGCGATGACAGGACGAAAAGAACGCCCCGCCGCTTGAAATCGGGAGTCTCTGAAGAAATGGTGTCGGCCATGGCCGCTAGTGGCGCGTAGGACGCGCTTTTGCAAGAGGGCGGTGGGGAGAAGCGATGCGACGCAGACACAAGGCCAACTGGCGCGGCTTCATCGTCGCCGCGCTGATCGCGTTGGGAGCCGGCATCCTACTGTTCCTGATGCACCGGCCACCCATCTGCACCTACGGCCGGGTGGAACTGTGGCACGGGGCGCTGGACAGCGGGAACAGCCAGCATATCGCCGACTGGTACAGCCTGAGCCATGTGATCCATGGCTTCCTGTTTTACGCAGGCGCGCGGCTGTTGTTGCGCGGGCGGCCGATCGGGCCGCGGCTGGCGCTGGCGGTGTTGGTCGAATTGGCTTGGGAGATATTGGAGAACTCGCCGATCATCATCGACCGCTATCGCACGGCGACGATCGCGCTGGGCTATTCGGGCGACACGATCGTCAATTCGATGAGCGATATCGGCATGATGACGCTGGGCTTTGCCTTTGCCGCCCGCGCGCCTGTGTGGGTCACGGTGACGCTCGCCATCGCGCTGGAACTTGTGGCGCTGGCGGTGATCCGCGACAATCTGACGCTCAATATATTGATGCTGGCCTGGCCGATCGACGCGGTGCGCGACTGGCAAGCGGCGCTTTAGATATTGCCGACCTTGCGCGCGCTTTCGATCGGGATCGGCTCGCCGCTCTTGTCGGGCAGCAGCTTGAGGCTCTTCTTGCGATCCGCCTCCTTCTTGGCTTCAAACAGCTTGCCCGCCATATAGGCGCCGGTAACAAACAAGGCGCCGGCGGGATAGCGCATGATCACCCGCTTCACGCCCGCGCCCGCGATCAGGCCAAAGACGCCCTTCTTGCCCGTTGCCGCCGCGACCCGCGCGGCGACCACGGTCGCGCCGACACGCGCGGCTTTTCGCAACAGGCCCGCCTTTTTCGGCGGACGGATCGTCACCAGCGGGGCGGAGGGGGTGAGGGCTTTTTTCTTCATACAGGGTTAATGTATCGAAGCCCCGCCGGTTCCGCCAGAGGCACCCGATCACACCATATTTTCAGGCCGCACCAGCCGATCGAAGGTCGCTTCGTCCACAAGCCCCAGTTCCAGGCCCGCTTCCTTCAACGTCTGCCCCGACTTGTGGGCATGCTTGGCAATCGCGGCGGCATTGTCATAGCCGATTTCGGGCGCGAGCGCGGTGACCAGCATCAGCGAGCGATCGACCAGATCGGCGATGCGCGCTTCATTTGCCACCAGGCCTTCGACGCAGCGTTCGGCGAAACTTTCCATGCCGACGCTGAGCAGATGGATCGAGCGCAACACATTGGCCCCGATCAGCGGCATGAAGACGTTCAGTTCGAAATGTCCCTGCATGCCCCCGATCGTCACCGCCTGCGCATTGCCGATCACCTGCGCGGCCACCATCGTGAGCGATTCGCACTGGGTCGGGTTGACCTTACCCGGCATGATCGAGCTGCCCGGTTCGTTGGCGGGCAGGTCCAGTTCGCCCAGCCCCGATCGCGGCCCCGACCCCAGGAAACGGATATCGTTGGCGATCTTGGTCAGCGAAACCGCTAGCGTGCTCAAGGCGCCCGCGAAGAAGACGAGGCCGTCCTTGGCGGCGAGCTGTTCGAACTTGTTAGGCGCGCTTTCGAAGTCCGTGCCGACGATGTCGCTGATCGCCGCGACCATATCCTCCGCCCAGCCTTCGGGCGCGTTGAGACCAGTGCCCACCGCCGTGCCGCCGATCGCCAGCTTACGGATATTGCCGTTCAGCGCCCCTTCGATCCGCGCCCGCGCGCTCACCAGTTGCGCGGCATAGCCCGAAAATTCCTGACCTAGCGTCAGCGGCGTCGCATCCTGCGTATGGGTGCGGCCGATCTTGACGATATGGCCCCAGGCCTGCGCCTTGACGGTCAAAGCGCCGGTCAGTTTTTCGAGGGCGGGGATCAGCCGGTCGCGGGTCGCAATGACGGTCGCGACATGCAGCGCGGTCGGGAAGCTGTCGTTGGACGACTGGCTCATATTCACATGGTCGTTGGGATGGACCGGGCTTTTGCCGCCGCGCGTGCCCGCCAGTTGCGCATTAGCGAAACCGGCGATCACTTCGTTGACGTTCATGTTGGTCTGGGTGCCCGACCCGGTCTGCCAGATGACGAGGGGGAATTGATCGTCCAGCGCGCCCGACACGATCTGCTGCGCGGCATCCTCGATCGCGGCAACCAGTGTGGCGTCCAGACCATGCTTGCCATTCACCCGCGCCGCCGCCTGCTTCACGATCGCCTGGGCATGGACGATGCCGATCGGCATCCGTTCCGGCTCACCGAACGGGAAATTCTCGACACTCCGCTGCGTCTGCGCGCCCCAATAGGCGGCGGCTGGCACCTCTATGGCGCCGATACTGTCGGTTTCGGTGCGGGTGGCAGCGGGCATGAATAGAGTCTCCATTTGAGAAGGAATCTCAAGAGACTGTCATGTAAGGCGGGGCTGCAAAATTCCAATGACCAACGGCCTGACCTGCCCCGCCGCCCTTACTTCTTCTTCCCGAAATCCACCGTCACCACGTTCGAACCGTCTTCGCTCGTCACCTGCGGCGCGTCATTCTCTGCCGCGTCGTGGGGTTCGGGGAGTTCGTCCGCCGCGACCTGGAACTGGAGCGCGAAATTGACGGCCGGGTCCACGAAGGCGGTGATCGCGCTGAAGGGGATGTTGAGGTGGGCGGCGACCTGGTTGAAGGTCAGGCTGACTTCGAAATGATGGTCGCTGACCTTCAAATCCCAATATTTATTCTGGAGGACGATGGTCATTTCGTCCGGGAAGCGCTCGATCAGGCTGCGGGGGATGTCCACGCCGGGCGCCTGGGTCTTGAAGGTGATGTAGAAATGATGCGCGCCGGGGAGGCCGCCGGACTGTTGCACCTCTCCCAACACGCGGCCGACGACCGCGCGCAGGGCTTCCTGCACGATTTCGTCATAGGGAATCAGGCTGTCAGGCAGGTCTTCGCTCATGGCGCAATGTCCTAACGGCCCGAAACATGCGGTCAACCCCTGCAAGCGGATTGCACGCGCCGATTGCATGGCAGATTGCATGACGGGCGCTACACGCTATAGGGCGGCCATGCGCACGGCCGAGATTCACCGCAACACGGCGGAAACCCAGATCGACGTCACCGTCAACCTCGACGGGACTGGCCTCTATACGGTGTCGACGGGCATCGGCTTTCTGGATCATATGATCGAGCAGTTGTCGCGCCATTCGCTGATCGACATGACCGTCAAGACGGTCGGCGACCTGCATATCGACCAGCATCACACGACCGAGGATACCGCGATCGCGATCGGCGAGGCGCTGGGCAAGGCGCTGGGCGACAAGCGCGGGATCAGCCGGTACGGCAGCGTCTATTCGCCGATGGACGAGACGCTGAGCCGCGTCGCGCTCGACATTTCCGGCCGTCCCTGGCTGGTGTGCAAGCTGCCCTTCACCGTCACCAAGATTGGCGAATGGGACACGGAGATGGTGGAGCATTTCTTCCACAGCTTCGCGCAGGCGGCCGGGATCACGCTGCATATCGAGCTGATCTATGGCAGCAACAACCACCATATCGTCGAAAGCGCGTTCAAGGGGCTGGCCCGCGCGCTGCGGCAGGCGGTGGAGATCGACCCGCGCAAGGCGGACGCGATCCCGTCCACCAAGGGCATGTTGTAAAAGGCAGGAAAGGTCGGACCCATGTTCATCGTGTCGCTGCACTATATCGTCGATCTGCCCACCGTGGATTCACATATGGACGCACATGTGGCGTGGTTGAAGGCAGGACTGGCCGACGGGTGGCTGCTGGTCGCGGGGCGCAAGGTGCCGCGTGACGGCGGCATATTGATCGCCCGGGGCGAAAAGGCCGACATCGAAGCGAAGGTGGCGACCGATCCGTTCGTGCTGAACGGCGTGGCGGAGGTGACGCTGACGCAGTTCAATCCCAGCTTCGTTGCGGATGGCTTGGACGTTCTGAAAACATGATCGCGCTGATCGACTATGGCGCGGGCAATCTGCATTCGGTGCATAATGCGCTGCGCAAGGCGGGCGCGGAGGATGTGACGATCACAGCCGACGCCGATGTCGTGGCGAAGGCCGACCGGATCGTGCTGCCGGGCGTGGGCGCGTTTCGCGCGTGCCGCGATGCGCTGGTGGCGATCCCCGGCATGGTGGATGCGATGACGCAGGCGGTGAATGCGCGCGGCGTGCCGTTCCTGGGCGTGTGCGTGGGGATGCAGTTGCTGGCGAACGCGGGCGAAGAATTCGGGCGACATGCGGGGCTGGGCTGGATCCCGGGCACCGTGCGGCTGATCGAACCGGACGACGCGGCGGTGAAGGTGCCACATATGGGGTGGAACGATGTCGTGCTGAACGGCGCGCCGCCCCTGATCGAAGCGGGCGAGGCCTATTTCCTGCACAGCTATCATTTCGAAGCGGCCGACCCCGCCCATGTCGCTGCGACGACCGATCATGGCGGGCCGCTGGTCGCCGCAGTCGCGCGCGACACGATCATCGGCTGCCAGTTCCACCCGGAAAAGAGCCAGCGTTACGGGCTGGCTTTTCTGGCGCGGTTTCTGGACTGGAAGCCGTGATCGCACCCGTCCGTGTTCCCGCGCAGGCGGGAATCCAGTCCCGCCGTTTGAACTGGGTTCCCGCCTGCGCGGGAACACGCTACCCTATTATTGTCTGGTGAACTCATGTCTCTGATCGTCTTTCCCGCCATCGACCTTAAAAACGGGCAGGTCGTGCGCCTCGCAGAGGGCGATATGGACCGCGCCACCGTCTATGGCGACGATCCCGCCGCGCAGGCCGTGCTGTTCGCCGATGCGGGCGCGCAGCATCTCCATGTGGTCGATCTGGACGGCAGTTTTGCAGGTCGGGCGGTCAATGCCGAAGCGGTCGAGGCGATCGTGGCTGCCTTTCCCGGCCATGTGCAGCTGGGCGGCGGCATCCGCAATCGCGAAGCCGTGGAGCGCTGGTTTGACCTGGGCGTATCGCGCATCGTCATCGGCACGGCGGCACTGAAAGACCCGGCCTTCGTCAAGGCGGCGGCGCGCGACTTTCCCGGCGGCATCGTCGTCGCGGTCGATGCGCGCGACGGCTTCGTCGCGACCGATGGCTGGGCAGAAAAAAGCGATATGCCGGTCATTGACCTGGCCCGCCGGTTCGAGGATGCGGGCGTTGCGTCGCTGCTCTTCACTGATGTCGGCCGGGATGGGATGCTCAAAGGCTGCAATATCGACGCGACCGTCGATCTTGCCCGCGCCACCGCCATCCCGGTGATCGCCAGCGGTGGCGTGGCGGGGATCGCTGACATCCGCATCCTGAGCCTGCATACCGAGGATGGGGTCGAGGGCGTGATCACCGGGCGCGCTTTGTATGATGGGCGGCTGGACCTGAAGACCGCGCTGGCGGTGGCGCAGGCGGCGGCGTGATGGGTGCAAGTCTTTTCCTCCCCGGCACGGGGAGGGGGACCATGCGCAGCATGGTGGAGGGGGCAAGCCCCTCGCGCATCGCCATGAGGCTAACCCCCTTCACCACCGGCTCCGCCGGCGGTCCCCCTCCCCTGGCAGGGGAGGAAGGATGACCGTCCGTACCCGCGTCATCCCCTGTCTCGACGTCGCCAATGGCCGGGTGGTCAAGGGCGTCAATTTCGTGGACCTCAAAGACGCCGGCGATCCGGTGGAGCAGGCGAAACTCTATGATGCGGCGGGGGCGGACGAGCTCTGCTTCCTGGACATCACCGCCACGCATGAGGCGCGGGGGACGATATTGGACGTGGTGCGGCGCACTGCCGAAGTCTGCTTCATGCCGGTCACCGTGGGCGGCGGGGTGCGTACGCCGGAGGATGCGCGCGCACTGCTGCTGGCGGGGGCGGACAAGGTGGCGGTCAACAGCGCAGCAGTCGCGCGGCCCGAACTGGTCGCCGACATCGCCGATCGCTTCGGCAGCCAGTGCATCGTCGGATCGGTCGATGCGCGCAAAGTGGGCGAGAGCCGCTGGGAGATTTTCACCCATGGCGGGCGCAAGCCGACCGGGATCGATGCGTTGGAGCATGCGCTGCGGCTTGCGGAACTGGGCGCGGGCGAACTGCTCGTCACCTCAATGGACGGGGACGGCACCAAGCAGGGCTATGATCTAGCGCTGACCCGGACGATCGCCGACGCCGTATCCGTGCCAGTGATCGCCAGCGGCGGTGTCGGCACGCTCGGCCACTTGGTCGAGGGCGTGGTGCAGGGTCATGCCAGCGCCGTTCTGGCCGCGTCCATATTTCATTTCGGTCAACACACCATTGCCGAAGCGCATCAGGCGCTGGCCGCCGCAAACATCTCCGTTCGTCGCCACTGAGGCACGGAAAAGCGCCGGAATGTCGGGTTAATTGACATTAACCATATCCGGCCCGTTAAGCATGTTTCGACCGATAGCGGAAAAGCGTCGTTTGGCCGAACTGGCACATAAACTGCTTAGGAGGAGACAGGGTCGTTTCACACGATAAGTGTCTTTTCCAAACGGGGTGAGAAATATGAAAATCAGCAAACTTCTTCTGGTCGCGGGGTCGGCCAGCCTGATGGGTCTGGCAACGCCGGCACCTGCCAACGCCACCTTCTGGTGCTGGTTCGGCAAGTGCGGTGGGTCGTCCAGCGGTGGCAACACGAGCACGGGTGGCAACACCAGCACGGGCGGCGCGCCCAGTTCTTCGGGTGGTACGCCGACGCCGGTGCCGGAACCCGAACAGATGGCGCTGTTCGGCATGGGCGCGGCCGTATTGGCCGGTCGCATGTTCTTTGCGGGCCGCAAGCGCAAATAATCGATTGACGGGTCGCGCGCGCGGCGCTTGATGGCGGCCATGCGCGCGACCCTTCAAACCTTAGAACAGACCATCCGCCAGCGGCGGAGCGCCGACCCGTCGGCCTCCTATGTCGCCAAGCTGACCGCCAGGGGCCGCGCCAAGATCGCGCAGAAGGTCGGCGAAGAAGCGGTGGAAACGGTGATCGCCGCCATGGCGGACGATCGCGCCGAGGTTATCGGCGAAAGCGCCGACCTGCTGTTCCACCTAATGCTGCTGCTGGCCGACATGGACGTGCCGCTGGACGCCGTGCTGGACGAACTGGACCGGCGCGAAGGCGTGTCGGGCATCGCCGAGAAGGCCGCGCGTCCGCTGGACTGAGTTCCCCCTGGAACGCCCTCCATCTATTATCACCCTGCCTCCTGCGCCATCCTGATCATGCAGGCGGCGTGACGGTGGGCGATCGCCATCCGGTCGTCACCATAGCCGCCGCCCATGGTGCTGGCGACCGGCACGCCGCGGCCGCGCGCCTGGCGCATCACATAGCGGTCGCGCGCGTCCAGTCCGGCGTCGGTCAGGGCCAGTCGGCCGAGCCTGTCATCGCCATGGGTATCGACCCCCGCCTGGTAAAGGATGAGGTCGGGCGCGAAATCATTCAGCACGCGGGGCAATATGTCGGAAAGCGTCGCCAGATAGGCCGTGTCATCCGTGCCGTCGTCCAGCCCGATATCCAGCGTCGAGCGCGCCTTGCGCACCGGGAAATTCTTTTCCGCGTGGATCGACAGGGTGAAGATATCGGACCGCCCGGCCAGCAGCGACGCGGTGCCATCTCCCTGATGCACGTCGAGGTCGAGGATCAGGATGCGCGCCGCGTCCCCCTCCGCCACCAGCCGGTTCGCGGCGATGGCAAGGTCGTTGAACACGCAATAGCCAGCGCCCGTGTCGGCCAGCGCATGATGGCTGCCGCCCGCCGCATTGGCGGCATAGCCATGGATCATGGCGAGTTTCGCCGCCGCCCATGTGCCGCCGGGCGACAATATAGACCGGCGCATCACCCGTTCCGTAACGGGAAAGCCGATCCGCCGCGCCTTTTCCGGCGGGACCGACAGGGTCAGCACTTCATCGACATAGGCCGGATCATGCACCGCATCGATCCAGTGTCGCGTGATGGGTTGCGGCTCGATCACCTGCATGTCCACGCCGGTTTCGCGCAAGGCATCCATCACCAGGCCATATTTGTCGAAACGAAATCGGCTGCCAGCTGTTGCAGGGGAGACATAGGCGGGATGGTGAACAACGTGCAGCATGATCTTTTCCCGCTATCGCGATTTGAACCGTGGCGGCTTTGCGCTATCTGGTCCAGCATGAACCGTCCCGACATGATCCGTATCCCGCTGCTGACGCTCGCCAGCGTCGCTGCGCTGCCGCTCGCCGCGCAGACCCCGCCACCCATTATCGCGCCGACGCTGCCTGCGCCGACGGTGCAGCCGGTGCCCCTGCCACCGCCGCCCGTGCCGATCCCGGCGCTGTCCCCGGCGCAGGAGGCCTGGGCCAATGACTGGCTGAAGAACGGCGCGGCGCAGGGGCTGATGGCACGGCAGAAGGCAAGCGGTCCGCTGCGCGGCGACGCGCTGGTCGGCGCCCTGCTCGACCGCGCCAAGGCGCTCAGCACCGGCCGGGTCGATACTGCCGACTTCCTGCAGATCTGGGCGTTGCGCCCCGCCGCCTTCGATCCCCGCCCCGGCCTCGCCAAGGCGGTGAGCGAGGATCGGCTGGCGCAATGGTCCACGGGGCTGACGCCGCCCTGGTCGGGCTATGACACGCTGCGCAAGGGGCTGGCTCGCTATGAGGCGATCCGCGACAAGGGCGGCTGGCCGACGCTGACCGCGTCCAGTGCGCCCGACGTGGTACGCGCGCGCATCGCGCTGGAAGACCCCGCCGTCACGCCGAACGAGAAGCTGGTCGATGTGATCCAGCGCGCCCAACGCCGCTATGGTCTGGAACCTACCGGCCAGCTTGGCGCACGCACGTTGGAAGCGCTCAATGTCGGGGTGGACGATCGCATCGCCGCGATCATGGCGAATATGGAGCGGTGGCGCTGGATGCCGCGCAGCCTGCCGGTCAATCGCGTGCAGGTGAACATCGCCGCCGCCGTGCTGACCGTATTCGAAGGCGACCAGCCGGTCAGTTCGATGCGCGCCGTCACCGGCAGCCCGGACAACCAGACCCCGATGCTGACGTCCAGCATCCATTCGATCGTGGTCAATCCGCCGTGGAACGTGCCGATGTCGATCGCCAAGCGGGAATTATTCCCCAAGGGACGGGCGGCGCTGGCACGGCAGGGCTACAAGATCGTCAAGACGCCCGAAGGCGGCGAACGGATCGTCCAGCCGGCCGGACCGGGCAGCGCGCTGGGGCGGTTGAAGTTCGATTTCAACAATCCCTTCGCCGTCTATCTGCACGACACGCCGTCGCGCGGAAAATTCTCCAGCTATGACCGGCTCGCCAGCCATGGTTGCATCCGCTTGGAAAAGCCGGTGGCGCTGGCCGAACTGATGGTCGCCGCCGACCCCAATCTGAACGGCCAGATCCAGACGCTGATCGATGAAGGCAAGACCCAGCGGGTGTCGCTGCCCAGTCAGGTGGCGGTCTATCTGCTCTATTGGACGGCGTTCGCTGGCAATAACGGCACGGTCAGCTTCCGCGCCGATCCTTATGGCTGGGACAAGCTGCTCGCGCAGAAGATCGAGGCGTCGAGCCGCCGGGTCGATCCCACCGCCGCCCCCTCCCCCGCTATCGCCTTGAAGGACTGATCCATGCGTAAGATTGCTTTTGCCGCCCTTGCTGGCGCGCTCATCCTCTCCGCCTGCGGCAAGAAAGAAGAGGAAGCGCCGACCGTCACCAACGAACTGGTCGAGCCGCCGGTCGAGAATGTAGACGTGCCGGAACCCGAAGCGCCGCTGCCCGAGCTACAGAATAATGCCGTCGCGACTCCAGCCGCGCCGCCCCCATCCGTATCGGAACAGCAGCAGATTCAGGATGATGCCGAAGCGACGGGGATGACGTCGCGCCTGCCCGAAGGCGGCGAACAGAGCCAGCCAGCGGACGGGACGAGCACCACCGGCGAGTGAAGGCCATCGCCCCGGGCTTGGACCGGGGCAGCAGCTTTGCTATATGGCGACCTATGGATCGCCGCAATTTTACGAAGCTCGCTTTAAGCGGACTCGCCTTTTCGTTTCTGTCGGACAGCATGGGTCGCGCCGCGCTCTCCTCGACCGGACCTGAACCCCTGAGTCCGACGCCGGTTCCCCCGCCCCCCACCGTCCCCGCGACGCCCGCATCGGTGGCGCAGAAACCCTATGCCGCTCTGCTGGAGCGCGCAAAGGCGGCGCTGGACCATCATGCCGACGCCTTCGCGCTGCGTGACCGGCTGGCAATCGTGGATTTCGATGCACCGTCGAAAAATGCGCGAATGCATATCGTCGATCTGATCGGCGGGCAGACCAGCAGCTATCTCGTCTCCCACGGGCGCGGGTCCGATCCGGCGCATTCGGGCTGGCTGCACAGCTTTTCCAACGAGTTCAATTCGCTCGCCAGTTCATCGGGCGCGTTCAAGACGGGCGACATGTATTTCGGCCAGCATGGCCGGTCGATGCGCCTGCTGGGCCTCGACCCGCAGAACAATAATGCCGAATCGCGCGCGATCGTCATCCATGGCGCCGATTATGTGAGCGAGGACCATGTGGCTGCCTGGGGCAAATGCGGCCGGTCCGAAGGCTGCTTCGCGGTGGCTCCGCATATCGTGCCGCAAGTGCTGGGCCTGCTGGGGCCGGGGCGGATGCTGTACGCCGACAAGATCGGCAATGGGTAAGTCCGGAAGGTCCGCCCTTCGCCCGGGATGCCAGCCTTCGCTGGCATGACGATGTGGGCATGGCCTAGATATTGTCCCGGCCGCTTCATTTTCTAACGTTTTCGCCTTACCCCTCGGTCGCCGCTGTCCCGGTCATCGTGTCGATCGACACTTTGTTGGTCGCGTCGATTGTGCCGTCGGCGATCATCGTCTTGCCCATGTCGATCGCTTCGTCGCGAATGCCTTCCTGGGTGGTGGTCTGGCTGGAGCCGACGAGGGCGGAGAGCAGGACGTTCTTGGACGCGGCGTCGCCGGGTTGGTCCGCGACCGTCTGGCGCGCCACAGTCAGGGCTTCTTCGAAAAAGGGATCGGCGCCGCCGCGATCATGGTCGCGCAGATTCTGGTTGCCCAGCGCGATCAGGATGCCCGCCAATATGTTGCGGCTGGGGACATCGGTGGGCTTAACCGCTACCACCTTGCGCCAATGCGGCACGGCTTCGGCGTAAAGGGCGATCAGCTTGTCGCTCTGCCCCAGCGCGCCATAGGCTGCCGCATCGGCAAAGAGCGCGTTGGCGAGGAAATTGACATTGTCGCCCTTGGCCGGATCAGCCTCCACCGCGGTGCGGATGGCGGGGATCGCGGCGTCATATTTGGAAACGGCGGTGGCGTTGTCGCCCTTTTGCTGGGCGGTCTGGCCAGCGGTGAAATCGGTCACCGCCTTGTTGAACGCCTTGATTTCCGCGGAGGTGAGTTCGCGGGCTTCCGGCGCGGGGGCGGCCGGGGCAGCCTCCTCAACAGGCGCGGCTTCGGGCGGCGGGGCGTCCGGCGTCGCCTGCTGCGCCAGTGCCGGGGATGCCAGCGCGGCGGACAGAGCCAGCAGCGCCGTCAGGACAGGTTTTGCGAACGTCGGGGCCAAATATGGTCTCCTTGGTCAGGAAGCGGGATAGCGGCCGGGCATAGCAAGACCGTTCTGGCGGCAGAATGAACGAAGTAGCGTCCCGGTTCCGCTACCGTCTAACGACGGCTGAGCGTGCAAAAGACGCCCGCCATGGCAAAATCGGCGGCGCGCTGGGCGCTGCGGGTGGCGGCCAGGCTATCTTCGCCCCATTGTTCGACCTGCCAGGCTTCGTCGATCTCGGCCGCTTGCCAGACCTGGGTCAGGTCGTGGCCGCCCTCCACCACGGCAAGTGCACAGACCAAAGAGCCGCTGAGCGTCACCAGCGTCGACAGGCAGACGAGCGTGAAGGGATCGAGCGCCTTAACCGCCGCGCCCAGCCGGGCCAGCGTCTGTTCGGGCTGCGGCACCGGGAGGACGCCCCGCGTCACGACGAAGGTCACGTCGTAGCGCGCCCGCGCCCAGTCCAGCAGCGGTTCCCACGCCGCCGCCTGCCGCGCGACCAAGGTTTCCGGCCCGACGGCGCGATAGCAGAGCAGGTCGGACTCGGCGTAGCGCGCGATGCCATCGGCAAAGGGTGCGGGTTTGGGCGCGACATGGTCGATCGCAGCATTGGCAAGGCCGGTCATCGGCATGGTCGCGGGATCGATCGTCTCGCCCTGCACCCGCCATTCCTGCGCGATCGCGCCGGCCAGGGCAGAGGTCGGCAACGACAGCGGCGCACGCGCGGGCGTGCGCACCGGGCGGTCGTCCAGCCGGATGGCGAAGCCGCCGTCTTCCGCGACGACGGTCACGTCGGTGTAGAAACGCTTCATTGCGGCGGCTTCGTGCGGAACAGCGCCAGCAGCAGGCGCGGCACGACGATGAACTGGAACAGGCCGGTGACGACCATGATCGCGCCGAACGCCTTGGCGCTGTTGCCCTGCACCCAGGAAAAGCGCTGCATGATGGCGACGAAGCCGAACATGACGATGAACGCGCCCGACAGGCGGAACAGGCCGATGGCGAAATGGCGTTGGCGCGCGACCGAATCGGGATCGGGCTTTGGCGGGGGAGAGGGCGGCAGGTCGGTCATGGCGCGTCGATATGGCGGCGCAATTGCGCGCTGTCCATCGCCACCGCATGGGCGCCCGCTGCGACCAGCTCGCGCGGCGGATGATAGCCCCAGGCGACGCCGATGCTGCGCACCCCGGCGGCCCGCCCCATGGCGATGTCGAAACTGGTGTCGCCGATCATCACTGTGGTTTCGGGCTCGGCCCCCGCCTCCGCTATGGCGGTGTGGAGCATCGAGGGATGCGGCTTGGACGGATGACGGTCAGCGGTCTGGAGCGTCACGAACCGGTCGATAATGCCATGATGGGTGAGGCAGAGCGCAAGACCGCGATCAGACTTGCCGGTCGCGACGCCCAACAGCCATCCGGCCGCGTCCAGATCCGCCACCAGATCGGCAATGCCGGGATAGAGCGGTTCCTGTACGCCCTGTTCGCGGCGCATCGCCTGGAACGCCAGCTTGTAGCGATCGGCCAGATGATCGTGAAAGTCCGCTTCCGCATCCGGCAGCAACCGCGCCATCGCGACGGGCAGCGACAGGCCGACCGCCGACAGGATCGCCAGCCGATCGGGCGGGGGCAGTTGCACATCCTCGAACGCGCGGACCATGGCGGCGCATATGCCATGCTGGCTATCGACCAGCGTGCCGTCGCAATCGAAGACAACGAGGCGGTTGCTCATGGCCCCTTCACCACCGTCGGCATCATTCGTCGCGGCCGCCACCCCGCGACCGACGTTCGCCCTTACGCTCCTTGCGCACCTGCTTGGCATGTTGCCGGGCGAATTTCTTTTCATCCTCGCGGGTCGGGGTGCGGTCGATCTCATCGTCCAGCAGCATGTCGCCGAGGCTGAGGTCGAAGCCCATGTCGGACAGGCTATTGGCGAAGTGCGGCGGCAAGTCCGCCTTCACGTCCACCCGACCGCCATCGGGATGATCGACGCGGATGCGGCGCGCATGCAGGTGCATCTTGCGGCTGATCGATCCGGTCAGGAAGCTGTCCTTCCCGCCATATTTGCCGTCGCCCACGATCGGATGGCCGATCGCGGCCAGATGGACGCGCAACTGATGCGTGCGGCCGGTATAGGGTTGCAGTTCGACCCAGGCGGCGCGGTTGCCGGCGCGTTCGATCACGCGGTAACGGGTGCGGGCGGGCATCCCTTCGGCTTCATCGACATGCATCTTCTCGCCACCGGTGCCCGGCTGCTTGGCGAGCGGCAGTTCGATCATCCCGTCGTTGATCGACGGCACGCCGATCACCAGCGCCCAATAGACTTTGCGCGCGGTGCGGCTGGAGAAGGTCTTGGCGAAATGGGCGGCCGAGCGGCTGGACCGGGCAAGCAGCAGCGCGCCAGACGTGTCCTTGTCCAGCCGATGGACCAGCTTGGGCCGCGCGTCCGCATCAAACAGCAGCGCGTCGAGCAGTTTGTCGACATGCTCGTCCGTCTTGGTGCCCCCCTGCGTGGCGAGGCCGGGCGGCTTGTTGATGACGATCGCCTGATCGTCCCGGTGGATCACCATCTCCTGCGCATAAGCAATCTCATCCGGGGTCAGATCGATCACGCGGACGCGCTTGACGCGTTCGGGCGCGTCGGGCTTCGCTTCGGCGGGGGACGCGGATCGTCTGCCCCTCCACCACGCGGTCGCCCGGCGCGGCGCGCGCGCCGTCGATGCGCAACTGGCCGGTGCGCGACCAGCGCGACACGATGTTGAAGCCGACATCGGGCAGATGCCGCTGGAACCAGCGATCGAGGCGGATGCCGTCATCGTCCGCCGCCACGCGGAACTGGCGCACGTCGAGCGAGACACCCTTGGGCGCGCTCGATTTGGCGGCGACGGGCTTGGCCGCGGCGGCAGGTGCGGCCTTGGCTGCGGCGGGCGCGGCGGATTTGGTCCGGGGCTTGAAGGGGGGCTTGCCACCCTCCCCCTTGCGCGCGGTCGCCGCCTTCGCGCCGCCACGGGCGCGGCCAGGCGCGCCGCCCGGCTTCTTGTCGCCAAAGCGCTTGTCGCCGGAACGCTTGTCCGCTGGCTTGCCGGTGGCGGCGCGGCCTGCGGGCTTGCCGTCGCGCGGGCCTTTGCCGCTGGCGCCAGCGCCGGGCCTGGCGGGAGGACGCCCCTTCATGCCGCGACACTCCGCATGATCGTCAGGCCCAAAGCCAGCGCCGCGACCGCGCCGATCACCGAGGCGAGCGCATAGCCGCTTGCCAGTGCCACGTCGCCACGCTGGATCATCAACATGGTTTCCAGGCTGAAGGCGGAAAAGGTGGTGAAGCCGCCCAGCACGCCGACGCCCAGCAACAGGCGGATCGGTTCACCCGCCACCGCGCTGCCGCGCGCCAGCCATCCGGCGAGCAGGCCCATGGCGAAACCGCCGATCAGATTGGCGGCAAAGGTGCCCCAGGGCCAGGCGGTGCCGGGCGCGATCTGCCCGGCGAAACGCCCCAATTGATAGCGCAAGGCGGCGCCCACGGCGCCGCCGCCCATCACGAGAAAGATATTGGTCATGAAAGCCGCCCTATAGCGATTCCGTCAAAGGGGAAAGCGCGCAATAGCGGGCGTGGTTGCTGGCGAAACAACGCCATTGCCCTTCGCGCCAGGCGGGCTAGTCTGTCCGCCATGTCGGATCGCAAATTAAGGGCGTGGCAAGCGGCGGGGCTGATCGACGCCGATACCGCCAGCGCGATCAGCGCGTGGGAGGCCACGCATAGCCGACCGATCGGCCTGTGGGCGATCATCGGCCTTTGCGCGCTGACGATCGGGCTGGGCTTGGTGTCGCTCGTCGCCGCCAATTGGGATGCGATTGCGGGGACGGTGCGGCTATCGATCCATTTTGCGATCATGGCCGCGCTGGCCGCCGGGATCTGGTGGCGGCTGCCCAAGGGCGCGCTGAACGACCATGTCAGTGACGCGATGCTGTTCGTGCTTGCGGGGCTGGGCCTGACCTTCTTCGGCCATGTCGGGCAGGTCTATCAGACCAGTTCGCCGCTATGGCAGCCGCTGCTGGCCTGGCTGCTGCTGTTTTCGCCGCTGTTGCTGCTGTTCGGGCGAGGCTGGCCCGTTGCGGGGCTGTGGATGGTCGGATTGCTGGGCACGCTATGGGCGCATGCCGATGATCATGGGCATCTCTGGTCGGCGTTCGGCCGGGTCGAACCGCCCCATGCGGCGCTCTATTGGGGGCTGATCGCCTGTCCGCCGATTCTGGTTGCCGGGGTGGCCGCGTGGATGCGAGGCGTGAGCGACCGGCCCGCCTTCTGGCGACTGATCGAGCAGATGGCCGTCGCCATCGTCTTCACCGGTGTCAGTGTCATCCTGCTGGTGCGCGGGTGGGACAGCGACAGCGCGGTCCTGCCAGGGAGCGCCGAGATCCAGAGCGTCGCGATGCTGTGCGCGGCGGGAGCGATCGGAATGGCGCGACAGACGGCATCCGGGCGGGCGACCGCGGGGCTGCTGGTGGTCGCCGCGGGGCTGCATCTTGGTCAGGCTTTGTTGCCTGCGCTGCATGGCACGGGCCGCACGTTGATCGCCTGCCTCTTCTTCCTACTGCTATGGGGCGCGGTCGCCGCGGCGGCGATCCATGCGCATTGGCGGCGCATCTTTCAGGCCGCGGTCGCGCTGCTCGCGTTGCGCATTATCATCCTGAGCTTCGAACTCAACGACGACCTGCTGGGCAGCGGCGTCGGGCTGATCCTGTCGGGCCTGTTCGCCATGGCTGTCGCCTGGGCGACGGTGCGGCTGTCGCGCCGTTACGCCCCGGCGCGGGAGGAGACAGCATGACGCCCGCCCGCCATCGCCTGCTGCTTGCCGGGGCATTGCTGCTGCCGCTGTCGGCGCTGGCTGCGATGTGGGCGGTCACGCATCGCCAGGCGCAACAGGGGCAGGACTGGCTGATCCCGATCGAAGGCTATGACCCGCGCGACCTGCTGCGCGGTCACTATGTGCAATATCGCTATGCTTGGCCGACCGCACCAGCGCGCGAGGGGGAGAGCCGCGCCGATCCCGGGCTGGCCGATGCGCTGTGCGTGATCGGTGTGGCGCCGCATATCCGGGCGGTGCGGCCCCTGCCGTCCGCGCAGGACGGCGCGCAGGATTGCGCCATCATTTTGCGCGCGACGCTGGGCACGCGCCGTCAGGTGCGCGGGCTGGAAAGTGGGATTTTCTTCGCCTCGCAATCGCAGGCGATCGCCCTGTCGCGCAAGCTGGCCGATCCGCGGCTGCAGGGGCTGGTCCGCGTCCGGGTGCGCAGCGACGGCGTCATGCGCCCGGTGGCGATGGACTTTCGCGCCCGTCCGAAATCCTAAAGCTCCAGCCCGATCAGCGTCCCGCTGCCGATCTTGTCGACATAGCGTTTGCCGTCGATCTCCAGCCAGTCGGGGGTAACCTCCAGTCGGCGGCCGTTGATGGTGGTGCGCAGATGTTCCACCGCGATCCGGTTGCGCGCGACGACGCGCAGCACCGCCAGCCCGTCGCCCCGCGACGCCATCATGCTGTAGCGGTCGCCGCGCAGCAGGAAGTGCCAACTGCCGTCGGTAGGCTTCCATTCATTGCCGTCGATCACCTGCGTCGCCACGCCATCCGGCGAGCCGAGCCGCACGCTGATGCGCGTCGCGCCATTGGTGCGGCGCGGCGGCGCGAACATCAGGATCGGCTCGCCTTCCAGCGTGATCGGGATCGGCGTGTCACGCAGGGTGCGCGATCCACCGACGATCAGTTGCGGCATCTCCGCCGAAAAGGGCAGCCGGTCGCGCGCGAAGTGGCGCTGGCGCACGACGGGGTTGGCGTGGAAACTATGGACCTGGGTCGCGGTCAACCGCCCCTCCTCCACCAGCCCGTGGCAGGTCGGACATAGCAGGGTCGCGCCCGGCGCATCGGGCAGGCCCAGATAGCGATAGATCGTCACCCCGCACCGCACGCAGGCAAAGCCGCACGACTGGCGTATGTCGGCCCGCTGTTCGGCTGTCAGGTCCGTCAAAGACGGCATCACGCGCAAGCCCACCATGGACGACCCCTTTTAGCGCCGCCCACACCTTTGTGGACGGTCGTTCCTGACATGGCGTCCTCTTGCGATGGGGCTCTTCGGCCCCTCATATGGTTACGCTATCGTTGAAATAAATCCGCCCAAGTCAAGGGGCTGGACGAAATAGTCTATCGTTGCGGCAGCAGATCCAGGTTGCGAGCGGCGGCGATCGCCCGGATGCGGTCGGGCCGCGGCATATTCTTGATCGCGATTTCGGCGACGTCGCCCGCGCTGAACAGTTCGACATGGCCGACGCCAAAGAGGCGCTGGCCGAAACTTTGCGTGATGCGCACCGACCGGATGCTGGTCAGCGCGATTTCCGTGCGCTGCTTGGCGAGCAGCCCGCGCTCCAGCAGGACTTCGCGTTCGCTCAGCGCCAGTCGCTCGCCCTTATGCTGCACCCACCAGATGCCGATGCCGATAATGCCCACGACCGATACCAGCAGCAAAAGGAAGAGCAGCGGATGCGCCCGGAACATCGCGGGATGTTCGTCATATAGCCAGATGTCGCTCACGCCGTCTCCCTTGCCACAGCATAGCGACTTGATCATGGCCCGGTCGGCGCGTCAAGACGCGCGGCGGGTGCGGTCGACCAGTTTCATCGGAGCGAGCCGTGCGATGGTACGAAGTGGTGCGTACCCCTACCTCTCCCCAACCGCCGCCAGCACCTCGCCCGCCAGCCGCGCATAATCGGCACAGGCGCGTTGCATCGCCGCCTCCGCATCCTGGCCGCGCAAGCGTCCGAAACAATGGCGGTTTTGCGCCGCGCGCATAGCGCGCAACCGCGCGCGCGCCTCGACCGCCAGGCCCAGTTGCGGCGCAGTGCGCCGCCACGCTTCGGCGGCGCTATAGATGCGGCGGCCCGGATGGATACCGGGATCGCCCCCCGCCGCCGCGCCCAGCCTGTGGACCCGCCCCGCCTCCACGATCAGGTCCGTGAGGAACAGGTCGAGTTCGCGCAAACCGTTGCCGATCAGCTTGGCCGACATCGAATCGCGCCGCCGCGCCGCCGCGTGCGGGCACAGGCCCAGCGACATGCCGTTGGCCAGAAACGCCGCCGCCCGCTCGATCCGCGCGACCTGTCCGGTCAGGGCCGCGTGGGGATCGATCATGGATATTCCCGGCGCGCATGGACAAGATTGACGATTTCAACCGAGTCACTCGTCACCCGATACATCAGGATATAGTTGGGATGCACAACCGCTTCGCGCATGCCACCCACGCGCCCGATGCGATACAGAAAAGGATGCTCGGCCAATCGCTCGGCACAGGCCTCTATCGCGTCCTGCAATCGGATCGCTGCCGCTGGATTGCGCTGCGCAATATAGCTGATGACGGCCTCAAGATCGTCCAGCGCGCTGGCGCGCCAAAGCAACCGCATCACGCCCCGTCGCGCGCCTTGGCCTGAATGATCGCCCGCGCCCGCGCCATGGCTTCGTCATGCGCCACCGGGGGGCGCTGGTCTGCCAGTGACGCGGCCACCTTGGCGTTCAGCCATATTTCCCAGGCGATGGCCTGTTCCGGCGTATCAAACTCGGACGTTAGAGGCGTATGCTCGTTCACGCGACCAGAATAAGCCAAATCGCCGTCCGCGCAAGCGTCCGTCGCATCGGATCAGTTCTCGTCGCCCATGCGCAGCGCGGCGATGAAGGCTTCCTGCGGGATCTGGACGCTGCCATATTCGCGCATCCGCTTCTTGCCTTCCTTCTGCTTGTCGAGCAGCTTCTTCTTGCGGCTGATGTCGCCGCCATAGCATTTGGCGGTAACGTCCTTGCGCATCGCCGCGATCGTCTCGCGCGCGATCACCTTGCCGCCGATCGCCGCTTGAATCGGGATCTTGAACAGGTGGCGGGGGATCAGATCCTTCAGCCGTTCGCACATGCCGCGCCCGCGCGATTCCGCCGTGCCGCGATGGACGATCATGCTGAGCGCATCGACGGGTTCGGAGTTGACCATGATGCTCATCTTGACCAGATCGCCCTCGCGATAGCCGATCTGGTGATAGTCGAAGCTGGCATAGCCCCGGCTGATGCTCTTCAGCCGGTCGTAGAAGTCGAACACCACTTCGTTCAAGGGCAGTTCGTAGGTCACCTGTGCGCGCCCGCCTACATAGGTCAGGTTCTTCTGGATGCCGCGTCGGTCCTGGCAGAGTTTCAGGATGGAGCCGAGATATTCGTCGGGGCAATAGATGATCGCCTCGATCCACGGCTCCTCGATCTCGTCGATCTTGGTCGGGTCGGGCATGTCGGCCGGATTGTGCAGTTCGATCTCGCCCGCGCCATAGGTCAGCTGGATCTTGTACACCACCGACGGCGCGGTGGTGATGAGGTCAAGGTCATATTCGCGGGTCAGCCGCTCCTGGATGATTTCCAGATGGAGGAGGCCGAGGAAGCCGCAGCGGAAGCCGAAGCCGAGCGCCGCGCTGCTCTCCATTTCGAAGGAGAAGCTGGCGTCATTGAGGCGCAGCTTGCTGATCGAATCGCGCAGCTTGTCGAAATCATTGGCGTCGACCGGGAACAGGCCACAGAACACCACCGGCTGCACTTCCTTGAAGCCCGGCAGCGGCTTGGTCGCGCCATTCTTCACCGTGGTGATGGTGTCGCCGACGCGGGTCTGCGCGATTTCCTTGATCTGCGCGGTGATGAAGCCGATTTCGCCCGCCGCCAGTTCGGGCAGCGTCTCGATCTTGGGCCGCATACAGCCGACCCGGTCGATCAGATGTTCGGTGCCGCCAATCATGAACTTGATCGCCTGGCCTTTTTTGATGACCCCGTTGACGACGCGGACCAGGATGACGACGCCCAGATAGGGATCGTACCAGCTATCGACCAGCATCGCTTCCAACGGCGCATTGCGATCGCCCTTGGGCGGGGGGATTTTCTTGACGATGGCTTCGAGGATTTCATCGATGCCAATGCCCGACTTGGCGCTTGCCAGCACGGCTTCGGACGCGTCGAGGCCGATCACATCCTCGATTTCCTTGCGCACCTTTTCCGGTTCGGCGGCGGGCAGATCGATCTTGTTGAGCACCGGCACAATCTCATGGTCATGCTCGATCGACTGATAGACATTGGCCAGCGTCTGCGCTTCCACGCCCTGCGCCGCGTCCACGACCAGCAGCGCGCCCTCGCATGCGGCCAGCGACCGCGACACTTCATAGGCGAAATCGACATGACCGGGCGTGTCCATCAGGTTCAGCTCATAGGTCTGGCCGTCCTGGGCGGTATAATCCAGGCGCACCGTCTGCGCCTTGATCGTGATGCCGCGCTCCTTCTCGATGTCCATATTGTCGAGAACCTGGGCGCTCATCTCCCGGTCGGTCAGGCCGCCGGTGCGCTGGATCAGGCGGTCGGCCAACGTCGATTTGCCATGGTCGATATGGGCGATGATGGAAAAGTTACGGATATGGCTGAGTTCGGTCATGCCGCGCCGATAGCAGTGATTTCACGCGCTGTCAGCAGGGTCGCACATGCCGCGCGATCGATGACAAACCCCGTCATCTGCGCGGCGCTTCCCTTGGAAGCGACGACCCATTGTGATAAGCATTCGCAGGTATGGGGCAACAGAATTTCAAACATCAAGCAACAAACGGGGTTCCTGAAATGCGTGGATTGAAAAAGCTGACGACAGCCATGATGTGCCTGTCGATGGTCGCACCGCAGGCGATGGCGGCCGACAAGGGATCGTCGGGTCGTCAGGCGCAGACACGGAAGCAGATGGAGATCCCGCGCTGCACCAAGCGGCTGGGCACCGTCGCGATCGTGGAGCCTGACAATCAGTGGTGGCGCGAACTCAATCTGGGCAGCCCCGAAGCGATCATCAAATTGTTCGTCCAGCAGTCCGGCTGTTTCGGCATCGTCAATCGCGGCCGGTCGATGGCGAGCCGCAACATGGAACGCGCGATGGCGGATTCGGGCGAATTGCAGGCCGGGTCGAATCTGGGCAAGGGTCAGGTCAAGGCGGCCGACTATTTCATCCAGCCCGACATCGTCACCACCAACCGGAACAGCGGCGGCAACGCCATCGGCGGTCTGGTCGGCGGTTTCCTGGGCGGACGCACGTTGGGCGCGCTGGCCGGTGGCATTTCGGTCAAGAAGAGCGAAGCCAATGTGATGCTGTCGGTCGTGAACGCGCGCACGACTGAGGAAGAGGTGATGGCGGAAGGCTATTTCCGTAAATCGGACCTCAGCTTCGGCGGTGGCGGCGGGCTTGGCTGGATGAGCGGTCTGGCGGCGGTCGGCGGCGGCGGTTACCAGAATACCGATATCGGCCAAGTGATCGTGCTCGCCTATCTCGACGCCTATACCAAGATGGTGACGCAGATGGGCGGCCTGCCTGAAAATGCGGCGGCGGCAGCGCCAGTCGCGCAGTAAAAGGACAGTGGGCGCGGCCGGGACCGGCGGCGCCCCTTTCACCCCTGGCTGGTGACGGGGCGCGATGGCGCCGGGCGTTTGTCGCGGCGGCGCTTCCACCAGGCGATGATCGCCTCCCCCGCCGGACGCTCGACCAGACGGTTGATGACCGTGCCCAGCCCCAGCGCGACCAGGAAGGCGGCGGCGAAGCCGATCCAGGGGCTGTAGCCCGCGCGGGCAAATTCCAGCATCACGACGAAACCGACATGCTGGTGGATCAGGTAGAAGCTGTAGCTGATCCCGCCCAGCCAGATGAGCGGGCGCAACGCCAGGAAGCGCAGCTTGCCGTGAATCAGCGCCAGGAAGGCGACCAGCAGCACGCAGCCCACGATCGTAACGTCCCATGTTTCCATCGTCGCGATCGACAGCAGCGCCAGCGCCGCATAGGGCGCTTGTTGGCGAACGCTGCGTTGCCCCGACCAGAGCCGATAGGCCAACATGCCGATCACGAAGAAGGGCGTGTAGCGCAGCACCAGCAACATGATGACGCGTTCGGGCATGTCCGGCCAGAACCAGAACAGCCAGCGCACCGCCAGCCATGCGGCGAGCACCGGCTCCAGGCGGCGTAACCCGGCAAATTTCCAGATGCCGATCATGCACACATAGAAGGCGATCTCGACCGTCAGCGTCCAATAGGCGCCATCGACGGCCGGTATGAAGGCGAAGCCCTGCAACATGGTGAAATTGGCGAGGATCGCGACCGGGCCGATCAGCAACCGCGTGGCGTGGGCGAGATATTCGATCGACAGCGTCAGCAGCATCGCAACCAGATAGGCTGGATAGAGCCGGGCGACGCGATTGACGATAAAATCGGCGACGGTGCGGATGCGATCGAGCGTGAAGAAGATCGCAAACCCGGAAATGGTGAAGAACAGCAGGACGCGATAATTGCCGCCCGGAAAGCTGAACGGCACATGCGACGCCTGGGGAAACAGCTCATGGAAGCGGGTCGAATAGTGGAAGATCAGCACGCATAGCGCCCCGATGCCTCGCAAGGCGTCCAGTTCCGTCAAGCGGCCACGATGGAGCGGCGTTCCCGTCATGCCGCCTTCCCTAGCAACAGCGGGGCAATGAATCCGTTAAGATCGTGGTTAACGGCAGATATGGGTGGATTTTTCTTTGCTGATCTCTTTCAGAACTTTTCTGACTGCGTGGCGGCGGGACATGATGGCGCGTTGCGATGGTGGCGTGCATATGGCTCTTCAGCCTTACCCCGTACCAAGCGGCATTGATAAGACGCTATAACGAGTGTTCCCCGGCGCAGGCCGGGGTCCAGTTCCATGCTCTGAACTGGACCCCGGCCTGCGCCGGGGAACAGGACATCATGGCTCGTCGGCATAAGGCACTGCGGACCGACATGAAAAGGGGCTGGCACGAGCATCGCCGGACCAGCCCCTATTCATCATTCCTAGCCCTGCCCTATAAGGCAGGCAGGCAGTCAGGTCAGCCCGCCTCGCCGTCCAGGATCGCCGCGACCGCGCGGGTCACTTCGTTCATGTCGGCCATGCCATCGACCCGCGACACGATGCCGCGGGCTTCGTAGATCGGCAGGATCGGCGCGGTCTTGGCGCGATATTCGGCCATGCGGGTACGCACGGTTTCCTCATTATCGTCGGGGCGGCGCTTGAACTCGTGCCCGTGGCACTTGTCGCACTCGCCTTCGACCTTGGGCTGCTTGAAGCTGTCATGATAGCCAGCGCCACAGGTCGCACAGGTGAAGCGGCCGGTGATACGCTCCACCAGCGCGTCTTCGTTCACTTCCAGTTCGATCACATGATCGAGCGTGCGATTGCGGTCCGACAATATGGTGTCGAGCGAATGGGCTTGCGCCTCCGTGCGGGGATAGCCGTCGAAGATCACGCCGGTTTCCGGCGCCAACGCATCGAGCGCCTCGCCGATGATGCCGGAGACGACTTCGTCGGGCACCAGCGCGCCGGATTCCATCAATGCCTTGGCCTGAAGCCCGACGGGCGTGCCTGCCTTTACCGCTGCGCGCAGCATGTCGCCGGTGGACAATTGCACCATGCCGCGATCATCGACCAGATGACCGGCCTGCGTGCCCTTCCCGGCACCCGGCGGGCCAAGCAATATGATGTTCATTGCGCGCATACTCCCCTGTTTTTGCGCCCTGTGTCGAACCGTCTTAGCGCAGACGGCCCTTGAGCTTCGCCTTCTTGATCAGGTCGCCATATTGATGGGCGAGCAGATGGCTCTGGATCTGGGTCACGGTGTCGACGGTGACGTTGACGACGATCAGCAGGCTGGTCCCACCCAGATAGAAAGGGATGCCCGCGCGTGCGATGGCAAATTCCGGCACCAGGCAGATGAAGGCCAGATAGGCCGCACCGATGACGGTGATGCGCGTCAGCACATAATCGAGATAATTTTCGGTATTCTTGCCCGGACGGATGCCGGGGATGAAGCCGCCATTGCGCTTGAGATTGTCGGCCGTCTCTTCCGGATTGAACACCACGGCGGTGTAGAAGAAGCAGAAGAAGACGATGCCCAGGCCATAAAGGCCCATATAGACCGGGCTGCCATGCGACAGATATTGGTTGAGCGTCAGGACGAAATCGCCCCACTTGCTTTCGCCAGCGACGGTCTGACCCGCGAACTGCGAGATGGTCAGCGGCATCAACAGCAGCGAGGACGCGAAGATTGGCGGGATGACGCCAGCGGTGTTGACCTTGAGCGGCAGATGGCTGCGGTCGGCCTGCATCAAGCCCTGGCGCGTCTGGCGCTTGGGATATTGGATCAGCACCCGGCGCTGCGCCCGCTCCATGAAGCAGATCAGCAGGATGAGGCCCACGGCCATCACCATCACCAGGAAGATCAGCAGGCCCGAGATCGAGCCTTCGCTGCCCGACTTGAACAGGTTGCTGAGCGTCACGGGCAGCTGGGCGACGATGCCCGCCATGATGATGAGCGACACGCCGTTGCCGATCCCGCGCGAGGTGATCTGTTCACCCAGCCACATCAGGAACATGGTGCCGCCGATCAGCGACACGACCGCGGTCAGGCGGAACAGCAGGCCCGGTTCGATCACCGCGGCGACACCCGACTGGGCGCCGAAGCTTTCCAGACCCACGGCGATGAAATAGCCCTGCACCGCGGTGAGGCCGACGGTGCCGTAGCGGGTCCACTGGTTGAGCTTCTTGCGCCCGCTTTCGCCTTCCTTCTTGATCGCCGCGAGTTGCGGCGAGAGGCTGGCGGCCAGCTGCACCACGATCGACGCGGTGATATAGGGCATGACGCCCAGCGCGATCAGGCTCATGCGCGACAGCGACCCACCCGAGAAGGTGTTGAAGATGTCGAGGATGCCGCCATTGGTCTGGCTGTACAGCTGCGACAGGGCGGTCGGATCGACGCCGGGCAGCGGCACGAAGCTGAGGAAGCGGAACACGATCAATGCGCCGAGCGTAAACCACAGGCGCTTCTTGAGGTCGGTCGCCTGGCTGAACTTCGCGAGGCTGAGATTGGATGCGAGCTGGTCGGCTCTCGATGCCATGGTGGCTGCCCTTCAAATCACTTTTGCCGGGAACCAGGCCCGGAACGGAATCGCTCATCCCTTAGCGGGACGGGTCCAGCGTGTCGAACGGGGAGTTGTCGCCGATGCGACAAATGGATTCCCCCCGATACGCGTGACCCCGCCGACCCATATCGGGCAGCGGGGCCGTTGTTGCAAGTCTGGGCTTGCAAGTCTTGGAAGGCGGATCAGCCTTTATGCGCGGCCTTCTTGGCGGCCAGGGTAGTGCCCTTCTTGGCCTTCGCCTTTTCAGCGGCGGGAACGACTTCGATCACGTCGACCTTGCCACCGGCCTTTTCGACGGCGTCGATCGCGCTCTTCGACGCGCCGGCGACCAGGAAGCTGACCTTGGCGGTCAGTTCGCCCTTGGCGAGCAGACGGACGCCGTCCTTGCCACCGCGGGTCAGGTTGGCGGCGTTGAGCGCAGCCTGGTCGATGGTCGCAGCAGCGTCCAGCTTGCCCGCGTCGATCGCCTTCTGCACCGCGCCCAGGTTCACGATCGCATAATCGTTCGCGAAGATGTTGTTGAAGCCGCGCTTCGGGATACGCATGTGGAGCGGCATCTGGCCACCCTCAAAGCCGTTGATGGCGACGCCCGAACGCGCCTTGGCACCCTTCTGGCCGCGACCGGCGGTCTTGCCTTTGCCCGAGCCGATGCCGCGTCCGACGCGCATACGGCCCTTGCGGGCGCCATCATTGTCACGGATGTCGTTCAGCTTAAAAGTCATATCGTGCACTCGCTTTCGCTTGGTTCGCGCTAAATTGGGAAGCGCGGCCCATAGCGGGGTGCGGCGGGGTTGTCACCCCCTAATGCGTCATATGGAGCAAGCAGTAGTCGACCCGGCGGCGACAAGGTCGCTGTAGGATAAGGCTCCCTTAACTTCGCACATTTCCCGCCAACTTTGACATTATGATGCGTGACTAGGAAATTATATTATACTAAACTACATTGACCAGAACCTATTCTCCGGCGAAAGCCGGGACCAAGTTCCGAGTGCTGGCCTGGACCCCGGCTTTCGCCGGGGAACGCTCTAACCATCCTGATAAATCATTATCATCGCGCTTTGTAATATCCCTTCCCCTGACCCATCCGACCGCGAGGGTGTCATGATCGGGGCATATAGGAAAGTGCGCGAATGCCGAGGCTTGAGCCAAAAAGGAAAGGGCCGATTCGCGCGTGCGAACCGGCCCTTTCCGATCTCGTCGTGGAACGAAGGGTTCAGCCTTCGACCACCGCCACCATGTGGGGCAGCTTCTTGATTGCACCGCGGACTTCCGCCGTGTCTTCAAGTTCCACCACGCGGTTCATCTTGCCCAGACCCAGGCCGATCAGAATCTTCTTCTGGTCAGCAGGGCGGCGGATCGGCGAACCGATCTGCTTGATCTTGATGGTTGCCATGTCAGTTACTCCGCAATCGCTTCGGCATCGGCCTGCGCGACTTCAGCGGAGGCACCGCCACGACGCAGAAGGTCGGCGACCTTCTTGCCGCGACGCTGCGCCACCGACTTGGGGCTGGTCTGTTCGCCCAGCGCCGCGAAGGTTGCACGGATCATGTTATAGGGGTTCGACGTGCCGTTCGACTTGGTCACGACATCTGCGACGCCGAGCGCTTCGAACACAGCGCGCATCGGACCACCGGCGATGATACCCGTACCGGCAGGCGCCGAACGGACGGTCACCTTGCCCGCACCGAAATGGCCCAGGCCATCATGATGCAGCGTGCGGCCTTCCTTCAGCGGAACGCGGACCATCGCCTTCTTGGCGGCGGCAGTCGCCTTGCTGATGGCTTCAGGCACTTCGCGCGCCTTGCCATGGCCGAAGCCCGCACGACCCTTGCCGTCGCCCACGACGACCAGAGCCGCGAAACCGAAGCGCTTGCCGCCCTTGACGGTCTTGCTGACGCGGTTGATGTGAACCAGCTTCTCGATCAGTTCTTCGCCCTGATCTTCGTCGCGGTTGCCGCCACGGCGATCGTCGCGACGGCCACGGCCGCCACGCTCGCCACGGTTGCGGTCACCACCGCCACGGTTGCCACGGCCACGGCCGGGACCGCGGTTTTCGGTCGGTGCAGTCTCGCCACCCTCGACGGGTGCGACGACTTCGTTGGTGTTTTCGTCAGCCATGATCAGAACTCCAGCCCGGCTTCACGAGCCGCGTCGGCCAGCGCCTTGACGCGGCCATGGAACAGGAAGCCACCACGGTCGAACACGACGCGGGTGACGCCAGCGGCGGTCGCCGCAGCGGCGACGCGCTTGCCGACATCGGCAGCCGCCGCAGCGGTTGCGCCGGTCTTGTCGCGCACATCCTTGTCCAGGGTCGACGCGGCGGCCAGGGTCTTGCCCTGCGCATCGTCGATTACCTGGGCGTAGATGTGACGGCCCGAACGGTGGATGCTCAGACGCGGACGCGTGCCCGATACCGCCTTGAGCGCGGTGCGAACGCGGCGACGACGCCGCGCGAAGAGGGAAAGCTTTGCCATCTTACTTCTTCTTCCCTTCCTTGCGGAAGATGAACTCGCCGGCGTACTTGATGCCCTTGCCCTTATAGGGTTCGGGCTTGCGCCAGCGACGGATCTCGGCGGCGACCTGGCCTACCTGCTGCTTGTCGATGCCGCTGATCTCGACCGTGGTGTTATCCGGGGTCTTGATCTCGATCCCTTCGGGGATCGCGTAGTCGACGTCATGCGAGTAGCCGAGCTGCAGCTTCAGGTTCTTGCCCTGCGAGTTGGCGCGGTAGCCGACACCGGTGATGAGCAGCTTCTTGGAGAAGCCCTCCGTCACGCCGGTGATCAGGTTCTGCACCAGCGTCCGCTGCATGCCCCAAAAGGCGCGCGCCGCCTTGGTCTTGTTGGCGGGCTGAACGGAGATGCCGTCATTTTCCAGCGTGTAGCTGATTTCGTCGCGCATCTGCAGGGCGAGCGTGCCCTTCGGACCCTTGACCGACAGCTGTCCGCCTTCGATGGTCGCGGTGACCCCCGCAGGGATCGCGACCGGCTTTTTACCGATGCGGCTCATTAGAACACCTCCGCCAGCACTTCGCCGCCGACATTCTGCTCACGCGCTTCGGCGTCGGACAGAACGCCGCGAGGCGTCGAGACAATGGTGATGCCAAGGCCGTTGCGGATCACCGGCAGCTCTTTCGAACCCGAGTAAACGCGGCGGCCAGGCTTGGACACGCGGGCGACATGCTTGATCGCCGGCTGGCCTTCGAAATATTTCAGCTCGATGCGCAGGCCAGGATGGCTGCCAAGGTCTTCTTCGGAATAGCCACGGATGTAGCCTTCACGCTGAAGCACGTCGAGCACGCGGGCGCGCAGCTTGGACGCCGGGGACATAACGCTGTCCTTCTTCGCCTGCTGCCCGTTGCGGATGCGGGTGAGCATATCACCCAAGGGATCGGTCAATGCCATGAGATGATATCCTTACCAGCTCGACTTGGTGACGCCGGGGATCAGGCCCTTATTGGCCAGATCGCGCAGCTGAATACGGCAGAGCCGGAACTTGCGGTAATAGGCACGCGGACGGCCGGTCATCTCGCAGCGGTTCCGAACGCGGGTCGGGTTACCGTTGCGGGGAATTTCCGCCATCTTCAGACGCGCGATCAGACGATCGCTGTCGTCGGCCGCGTTATCATTCGCGATCGCCTTGAGCTTTGCATAACGGCCGGCATATTTCTTCACCAGCTTCTTGCGGCGCTCGTTCTTGTTGATCGAACTCAGTTTCGCCATGACTTAAGTTCTCTTCCTTAGCTTTAGCGTTGGGAGAGAAGCGGGACCCTATCAGGCCGCCTGCTTCTCTTCTTCCTGCGGGAAGGGGAAGCCGAAGAGGCGCAGCAGTTCGCGCGCTTCGTCGTCCGTCTTCGCGGTGGTGGTCACGATGATGTCCATGCCGCGCACCTTGTCGACACGGTCATAGCTGATCTCTGGGAAGATGATCTGCTCCTTGATGCCGAAGGCATAGTTGCCACGGCCATCGAAGCTCTTCGGATTGAGACCACGAAAATCGCGGACGCGGGGCAGAGCGATGTTGATCATGCGGTCCAGGAATTCATACATGCGCTCGCGGCGCAGCGTGACCTTGGCACCGATCGGCATGCCTTCACGCAGCTTGAACTGCGCGATCGACTTCTTCGCCTTGGTGATGACCGGCTTCTGGCCGGCGATCAGTTCCATTTCCTCGGCGGCCGACGTGACCTTCTTCTTGTCCTGGGTCGCTTCGCCCACGCCCATGTTAAGCGTGATCTTGTCGATCTTGGGGACTTCCATGACGTTCTTGTAACCGAACTTCTCGGTCATCGCCTTGGCGATTTCGGCGTCATACAGCGCCTTGGAGCGCGGGATATATTTGTCGGCCATTACAGCACCTCACCGGACTTGACGGCGACGCGGACCTTCTTGCCGTCGCGATCCTCGAAACGGACGCGGGTCGGCTTGCCATCCGCACCGGCGACAGCGACGTTCGAAATGTGGAGCGGCGCAGGCTTGCGGTCGATGCCGCCCTGCGGGTTCGCCTGGTCGGGCTTGCGATGCTTGGCATGCACGTTGATGCCTTCCACCAGGACCTTGTCGTCCTTGGGCATCACGGCGAGGACGGAACCGGTACGGCCCTTGTCCTTGCCAGCCAGCACGACGACCTTGTCGCCCTTCTTGATCTTGGCAGCGCTCATTACAGCACCTCGGGAGCAAGGCTGATGATCTTCATGTGCTGCTTTGCACGCAGCTCACGAACGACGGGGCCAAAGATACGCGTACCGATCGGCTCCTGATTCTTGTTGATCAGGACCGCGGCGTTACCATCGAAACGAATGACGCTGCCGTCGGCGCGACGGATGTCCTTGGCGGTGCGCACGATGACCGCGCGATGCACGTCACCCTTCTTCACCTTGCCACGCGGCGCAGCTTCCTTGATCGAGACGACGATGATGTCGCCCACGCCAGCGAAGCGACGCTTCGAGCCGCCCAGCACCTTGATGCACTGGACGCGCTTGGCGCCGCTGTTGTCAGCGACGTCAAGATTGGATTGCATCTGGATCATAGATCCGGTTCCTTCTTATTTGGCCTACCGGGTCAATTCCCGGCGGTTCCGAATTCATCAGCCTAAAGCCCGGTGACTCTACGCGAAGCGCGGGCCTGTAACCCTTTCCGAAGGAAAAGGCCAGCCCCGCGTCGCAATTAGAGTCAAAGGCTCAGCGAGCCTTCCCTCAGGACGCCGTTTCCGGCGACTTGTGGGTATCCACGCGCTCGATGACCTTCCAGGTCTTGAGCTTGGAAAGCGGCGCGGTCTCTTCGATTCGGACCGTTTCGCCTTCCTTGTAGATATTGCCCTCGTCATGGGCATGGTACTTCTTAGAACGGCGGATGATCTTGCCGTAGAGCGCGTGCTTAACCTTGCGCTCTACACGAACCACCACCGTCTTGTCGGTCTTGTCGGAAACCACCGTTCCCGTCAGCACGCGCTTGGGCATCGTGTGTTTCCTTTACTTCGCGGCGGAGCTGTTACGCTCCGTCTGCAGGGTCTTGATCTGCGCGATCGACCGGCGGACTTCCTTGACCCGGCTGGGCTTTTCCAGCTGGTTGGTGGCCGCCTGGAAACGCAGATTGAACTGCTCGCGCTTCAGGTTGTTGAGTTCGGTCGACAGTTCGTCGTCCGTCTTGGTCTTCAGGTCTGCAACATTCGCCATGTGCTTAACCCTCCAGATGCGAGGTGTCGCCGAGGCGGGCGACGACCTTGGTCTTGATGGGCAGCTTCATCGCGGCGCGCGAGAAGGCCTCTGCTGCGAGCGGACCCGGTACGCCGTCCAGTTCGAACAGGATGCGGCCCGGCTTCACGCGAGCGGCCCAATATTCGACCGAACCCTTGCCCTTGCCCTGACGGACTTCGGCAGGCTTCTTCGACACCGGAACGTCGGGGAAGATGCGGATCCACAACCGGCCCTGACGGCGGATGTGACGGGTGATCGCGCGGCGAGCCGCTTCGATCTGGCGCGCGGTGACGCGCTCGGGTTCCATGGCCTTCAAGCCATAGGAACCGAAGTTCAGAGCCGAGCCACCCTTGGCATCGCCCTTGATCCGACCCTTGAAGGTCTTGCGGAACTTCATTTTCTTCGGTTGCAGCATGACGCTATTACCTTCTTATCTTCAGCGCGCCGGGCGCACGCCGGAGGTCTGAGCCTCCAGCATCAGCCGGTCGGTCGCGAACGGATCATGGCCGAGAATCTCGCCCTTGAAGATCCAGACCTTGATGCCGCACACGCCATAGGCGGTATGCGCCGTGGCTTCGGCATAGTCGACGTTCGCACGCAGCGTGTGCAACGGCACGCGACCTTCGCGATACCATTCGACGCGCGCGATCTCCGCGCCGCCCAGACGGCCGCCGCAGGTGATCTTGATGCCTTCGGCGCCCAGACGCAGGGCCGACTGCACTGCACGCTTCATCGCACGGCGGAAAGCCACGCGGCGTTCCAGCTGATCGGCGATGCCCTGTGCGACGAGCTTGGAATCGACTTCCGGCTTGCGGATCTCGACGATGTTCAGCGACACGTCGGACGAGGTCAGCGCGCCCAGCTTCTTGCGAAGCTTTTCGATGTCCGCACCCTTCTTGCCGATGATGACGCCTGGACGGGCGGCATAGATCGACACGCGGCACAGCTTGGCCGGACGCTCGATCACGACCTTGGAGATCGCGGCCTGCGGCAGGTTCTTGAAGATGAACTGGCGGATCTTGAGATCTTCCAGCAGCAGGCGACCATAGTCGGCGCCTTCGGCGAACCAGCGGCTGTCCCAGGTACGGTTGATCTGGAGACGCAGACCGATCGGATTGCTCTTGTGACCCATGTGCTTACGCCTCCGCTTCTTCGCCAGCTTCACGTACGACGATGCGCACGCGGCTGAAGGGCTTGAGGATCCGGGTCGACTTGCCGCGACCGCGGGCATGGAAGCGCTTGAGCGTGAAGCTCTTGCCGACCGATGCTTCCGCGACGACGAGCGCGTCGACGTCCAGATTGTGGTTGTTTTCCGCGTTGGCGATGGCCGAAGCCAGCACCTTGCGCACGTCGACCGCCATCGCCTTCTTGGAGAAGGCGAGGATGTTCAGCGCGTCCTCGACCTTGCGGCCGCGGATAAGCGTGGCGACCAGGTTCAGCTTCTGGGCCGAACCACGGATCTGCGTGCCAACGGCCAGCGCCTCATTGTCGGCGACGCGACGGGGAGCCTTTTCCTTGCTCATCAGCGCTTGCCCTTCTTGTCGGCGGCGTGGCCGGGGAAGAAGCGGGTCGGAGCGAATTCGCCCAGCTTGTGACCCACCATATCCTCGTTCACGGACACCGGAACATGCTTGCGGCCGTTATAGACGTTGAACGTCAGGCCAACGAACTGCGGCAGGATGGTGGAACGGCGCGACCAGGTCTTGATCGGCGCACGGCCACCCGCGTCCTGCGCGGTTTCCGCCTTCTTCAGAAGGCTGAGGTCCACGAAAGGACCTTTCCAGACGGAACGAGCCATCTCGCTTACCTCTTCTTCTTCGCGTGGCGGCTACGGATAATCATCTTGTCCGTCGCCTTGTTGTGGCGGGTGCGCGCACCCTTGGTCGGCTTGCCCAGGGGGTAACCGGATGACGGCCGCCCGAGGTGCGGCCTTCACCACCACCATGGGGGTGATCGACCGGGTTCTTGGCGACGCCGCGCGTCAGCGGGCGGATACCGTTCCAACGGTTGCGGCCTGCCTTGGCGAGGTTGGTGTTGCCATTGTCCGGGTTGCTGACGGCGCCGATGGTGCCCATGCAGTCCGAACGGATGTAGCGCTGTTCGCCCGAGGACAAACGCACCATCACCATGCCACGATCGCGACCGACCAGCTGGGCATAGGTGCCCGCCGAACGGCAGAGCTGACCGCCCTTGCCCGGCTTCATCTCGATGTTGTGGATGATCGTGCCAACCGGCATCTGACCCAGTTCCATCGCGTTGCCCGGCTTCACGTCGGTCTTCTTGGCCGCGATGACCTTGTCACCGGGGGCCAGACGCTGCGGCGCCAGGATATAGGCCTGGGTGCCGTCGGGATAGTTGACCAGCGCAATGAAGGCAGTGCGGTTGGGGTCATATTCCAGACGCTCGACCGTACCTTCGACATCCCACAAGCGACGCTTGAAGTCGATGATGCGATAGCGCTGCTTATGACCGCCACCGATACCGCGCGAGGTCACATGACCCTTGTTGTTGCGGCCACCGGTCTTGCGCTTGCCTTCGGTCAGCGCCTTGACGGGCTTGCCCTTGTGCAGGCTGGACTTGTCGACCAGGATCAGGCCGCGGCGGGCCGGGCTGGTCGGGTTATAATGCTTAAGAGCCATCTTAGCGGACTCCCTCGGTGATATCGATCGACTGGCCTTCGGCCAGGCGGACGATCGCCTTCTTCACGTCGTTGCGCTTGTAGGGCTTGCCCTTCCAGCGCTTCGTCTTGCCCTTCACGACCAGCGTGTTGACGCTCTTGACGTCAACGCCCCAGATCGCTTCGACAGCGGCCTTGATCTCAGGCTTGGAGGCATCGCCCGCCACCTTGAAGACCACGGCATTATTTTCGCTGAGAAGGGTCGACTTCTCGGTGATGTGCGGGGCGACAACGACGTCATAATGACGGTTGTCGACGGTCGCGGCTTGCTTCTTAGCCATTGAAACGGGCCTCCAGCTTTTCGACCGCGGCGCGGGTGAGCACCAGCGAGTTGGCCTTCAGGATGTCATAGACATTGGCGCCAACGGCAGGGAGCAGGTCCACGCCGATGATGTTGGCCGATGCCTTGGCGAAGCTGATGTTCACCGCGTCGCCGTCGATGAACAGCACCTTGGTGAGGTTCAGCTTGGCGAGGTTGGCGACCAGCGCCTTGGTCTTGCCTTCGGCAACGTCCAGGCTGTCGATGATCGTGAGCGTACCGGCTTTCGCCTTCGACGACAGCGCCATCTTCAGACCCAGCGCGCGAACCTTCTTGTTCAGCGAAGGGTTGAAGTCGCGGACGCGGGCGCCGTGCGCCTTACCACCACCGATGAACACCGGCGCGCGGCGATCGCCGTGACGGGCGGTGCCGCCGCCCTTCTGGCGGCCGAACTTCTTGCCGGTGCGGGCAACGTCGCTACGCTCGCGGGTGCCGCGGGCGGTGCCGCGACGCTTTTCGAGCTGCCAGGTGACGACGCGGTGCAGGATGTCGGCGCGAGGCTCGACACCGAATACGGCATCGTTAAGCTCCAGATCGCCAGCTTCCGCTGCGTCGAGGGTCTGTACCTTGACCTTCATGGTTTAGCCCTCCTGGCCAGGCGTACCGTTGGCGTCGTCGCCATCGGTCGGGGTTGCGTTCTGCGGGTCGTTGACACCCTCTTCGTTCGCCTGCGCGTCCGAAGCGGCGACACCGGCCTTGACTTCGTCGTCACCGGGCAGCGGCGCGATGGGATGCGCAGCGGCTTCAGGGACCAGACCGGGGGTCGTGTCGTCCTCTTCATGGACAACGCCCTTGGCCAGCAGGCTGGCAGGATAGGGAACGTCGGCCGGACGGGGCACCTTGACGGCGTCCTGAACGGTCAGCCACGTGCCCTTCGCGCCGGGAACGCTGCCCTTCACGAAGATCAGGCCTCGCTCCACGTCGGTGCGCACGATTTCCAGATTCTGCTGGGTACGCTCACGGTCGCCCATGTGACCGGCCATCTTCTTGTTCTTGAAGACGCGGCCCGGATCCTGGCGGTTACCCGTCGAACCATGGGCACGATGGCTGATCGACACGCCGTGGGTGGCGCGCATACCGCCGAAGCCCCAACGCTTCATGGCGCCGGCGAAACCCTTACCCTGGGTATGGCCTGCGACATCGACCAGTTGCCCTGCGATGAAATGATCGGCAGCGATTTCAACGCCGACATCGAGGAGCGCATCCTCGGCGACGCGGAATTCGACCAGTCGCGCCTTCGGCTCGACCTGCGCCTTGGCGAAGTGACCGCGCTGCGGCTTCGCGACATTCTTAACCTTCGCAACGCCGGCGCCCAACTGAACGGCTACATAGCCGTCGCTGTCGACATCCTTACGCGCCACGACCTGGTTGCCTTCGAGGGCCAGAACCGTAACGGGAACATGACGTCCGTCCTCTTGGAACAGACGGGTCATCCCGACTTTCTTAGCGATCACGCCTGTGCGCATCACTGATTACTCCCATAGAGGCCCGCGAAAAGCCGCGGGCGTATCCAACGAAAAAACCGCTCAGGATCTCTCCTTCGCGGCCCAACCCAATGTATAGATCACCCCGTCCGGGTTGGATGCCACCCCCTGCTCGGGAACGGCGACGGGGGACCAGAACCACAGACCCGCTGGTTACCCAGTGCTGTGCGGTATCCCTTGTGTCGTGTGAGCTTCCGGTTTCCCGAAATGCCCGATACCCTGCGCTTCTTCACGAAGTGCGGGGACTTGTCGGCTTTAGGCCAACTTGATCTCGACGTTCACGCCGGCAGCCAGATCCAGCTTCATCAGCGCGTCGACCGTCTGCGGCGTCGGCTGCACAATGTCAAGCATGCGCTTGTAGGTGCGGACCTCGAACTGCTCGCGCGACTTCTTGTCGATGTGCGGGCCACGGTTGACCGTGAACTTTTCGATGCGCGTCGGAAGGGGAATCGGACCGCGAATAAGGGCGCCGGTGCGGCGGGCGGTGTCGGCGATGTCGCCGGTCGCCTGATCGAGCACGCGATGATCGAACGCCTTGAGGCGAATGCGGATGTTGCTGTCCATAGTTCCTGTACCGATGCGAAAGAGCCAAAAACGCAGAGCATTTTCAAAAATCAGCCGGAGCAGCCGATGACTTGTGAAAATGCGCCAACAAAAAATATCCGCCCCGTAAACTGCCCTTCTAGCTCTTGCGAGCCGGAGAAAGGCGATCCGGGGCGGTTAAAATACCGAGCGGCGCGAATCAGGCGATTCGCGCCGCTGCGGTCCTATATTACTTCGAGATCGTGCCGACAACCCCTGCGCCGACGGTGCGGCCGCCTTCGCGGATTGCGAAGCGCAGGCCGGCGTCCATGGCGATCGGTGCGATCAGCTTGACGCCGAGCTTGACGTTATCGCCAGGCATGACCATCTCGGTGCCCTCGGGGAGGATCACTTCGCCGGTCACGTCGGTGGTGCGGAAGTAGAACTGCGGACGATAGTTCGCGAAGAACGGGGTGTGACGGCCGCCTTCTTCCTTCGACAGCACGTACACTTCGGCGTCGAATTCGGTGTGCGGGGTGATGGTGCCGGGCTTCGCCAGAACCTGACCGCGTTCAACGTCTTCACGCTTCGTGCCGCGCACCAAGGCGCCGATATTGTCGCCTGCACGACCTTCGTCGAGCAGCTTGCGGAACATTTCAACGCCGGTGACGGTCGTCTTGGTGGTGTCCTTGAGGCCGACGATTTCGACTTCTTCACCAACCTTGATGATGCCGGTTTCGACGCGGCCGGTGACGACCGTACCACGACCCGAGATCGAGAACACGTCTTCGATCGGCATCAGGAAGGGCTTGTCGACCGGACGCTCGGGCTGCGGGATGAAGTCGTCGACGGCAGCCATCAGCTTGAGAACGGCGTCATGGCCGATTTCAGGCGTCTTGTCCTGCAGCGCGGCAACGGCCGAACCGGGGATGACGGGGATGTTGTCGCCGTCGAAATCGTAGCTGCTGAGCAGTTCGCGGATTTCCAGCTCGACCAGTTCGAGGATTTCGGCGTCGTCGACCAGGTCGACCTTGTTCATGAACACGACCAGCTGGGGAACGCCGACCTGACGGGCGAGCAGGATGTGCTCACGGGTCTGGGGCATCGGGCCGTCGGTGGCCGACACGACCAGGATCGCGCCGTCCATCTGGGCGGCACCGGTGATCATGTTCTTGACGTAGTCGGCGTGACCCGGGCAGTCGACGTGCGCATAGTGGCGCGCTTCGGTTTCATATTCGACGTGGGCGGTCGAAATGGTGATGCCGCGCTCGCGCTCTTCGGGCGCCTTGTCGATATTGTCGTACGACGTGAAGGTCGCGCCGCCGGTTTCGGCGAGCACCTTGGTGATCGCTGCGGTCAGCGAGGTCTTGCCATGGTCGACGTGACCGATGGTGCCGATGTTGCAGTGCGGCTTGTTCCGCTCAAACTTAGCCTTAGCCATTTTATCCTACCTTCTAATCAAAATCAGCTTGGGTCTGACCGCTCGGCCGCGCCTCGCGAAGGCGCGTCCATAGCAGCAAATTTACAGATTACCAGCCCCTAACCGAGCCGCTCGCACGGCTCGGCATGGGAAAGTCATCAGGCCATCTTCGCCTTGACTTCATCCGCCACATTCTGCGGCACTTCGTCATAGTGCGAGAACGTCATCGAATAGTTCGCACGGCCCTGGGTGAAGGAACGCAACGAGTTCACATAGCCGAACATGTTGGCCAGCGGCACCATGGCTTCGACGATCTGCGCGTTGCCGCGCGTGTCGGTGCCCTGGATCTGGCCACGACGGCTGTTCATGTCGCCGATGACGTCGCCCAGATATTCTTCCGGAGTGACGACTTCGACCTTCATGACCGGTTCGAGCAGCGTGATGCCCGCCTTTTGCGCGACTTCGCGCATGGCGGCGCGGCCGGTGATTTCGAACGCCAGTGCCGACGAGTCGACGTCATGATAGGCGCCGTCATACAGGTTGATTTCGAAATCGATGATCGGGAAGCCGATCAGCGAACCGGTCGCTGCGGTTTCGCGCATGCCCTTTTCGATCGCGGGGATATATTCCTTGGGAATATTACCGCCCTTGATCTCATCCTTGAAGATGATGCCCGCGCCACGCTCGCCCGGGGTCACCTTCACCTTGATGCGGCCGAACTGGCCGGTGCCGCCCGACTGCTTTTTGTGGGTATAGTCGACGTCGACGGGCTTCTTGAGATATTCGCGATAGGCCACCTGCGGCGCACCGACATTCGCCTCGACCTTGAACTCGCGCTTCATGCGGTCGACCAGGATTTCGAGGTGAAGTTCGCCCATGCCCTTGATGATGGTCTGGCCCAATTCGTGATCGGTCGACACGCGGAAGGACGGATCTTCGGCAGCCAGGCGGTTGAGCGCGACGCCCATCTTTTCCTGGTCGGCCTTGGTCTTGGGTTCCACCGACAGTTCGATGACCGGCTCGGGGAATTCCATCCGCTCCAGGATGATCGGCTTGCGCTCGGCGCACAGCGTATCCCCGGTGGTGGTTTCCTTCATGCCCGCCAGCGCGACGATGTCGCCGGCATAGGCCGCGTCGATATCTTCACGGCTGTTCGCATGCATCAGCAGCATGCGGCCGATCTTTTCCTTCTTGTCCTTGACCGAGTTCAGATAGGTGCCCTTGGTCAGGGTGCCCGAATAGACGCGCAGGAAAGTCAGCGAGCCGACGAACGGATCGTTCATGATCTTGAACGCCAGGCCGGAGAAAGGCGCGTCGTCCGAAGTCGCACGGCTGTCCGGCTCGTCATTGTCGGGGTTGATGCCCTGCACGTCTTCGATGTCGAGCGGCGAAGGCAGATAGTCCACGACCGCGTCGAGCAGGGGCTGAACGCCCTTGTTCTTGAAGGCCGAGCCGCACAGGACGGGCACGAACGACTGGTTCAGCGTGCCCTTGCGGATCAGCGCCTTCAATGTCGCGGTGTCGGGCAGATTGCCTTCGAGATAGGCTTCCATCGCCTCGTCATCCTGTTCGACGGCGAGTTCGATCAGCTTTTCGCGATATTCGGCAGCCTTGTCGGCCAAGTCTTCGGGAATCGCCTCATAGGAGAATTCCGCGCCGAGATTTTCATCCTTCCAGATGATCGCGCGATCTTCGACCAGGTCGACCAGGCCACGGAAATCCAATTCCGCGCCGATCGGCAGATACAGGACCGCAGGCTTGGCGCCCAGGCGATCGATGATCGTCTGCACGCAATAATAGAAATTGGCGCCGGTGCGGTCGAGCTTGTTGATGAAGCACATCCGCGGAACCTTATACTTGTCCGCCTGGCGCCACACCGTTTCCGACTGCGGCTCAACGCCGGCAACGCCGTCGAACGCGGCGACCGCGCCGTCGAGCACGCGCAGCGAGCGTTCGACTTCGATGGTGAAGTCGACGTGGCCGGGGGTGTCGATGATGTTCAGGCGATGATCGTTCCAGATGCACGTGGTCGCAGCCGACGTGATGGTGATCCCACGCTCCTGCTCCTGCTCCATCCAGTCCATGGTCGCGGCGCCATCATGGACTTCGCCGATCTTGTAGGACTTGCCGGTATAGTAGAGGATACGCTCGGTCGTGGTGGTCTTGCCGGCGTCGATATGCGCCATGATACCGAAATTGCGATATTTTTCGAGCGGATGGCTGCGGGCCATGATGCTTCTCCGTTGCCGGTGCGCCGGCGGTTGGGGATTCGTATGATCTGGGTGGCCCCTAAACCAATCCGTCCGCCATGGGTAGACCCACGACGAACGGATGGATTTTTAGAGCGATAAACGGGGTGGGCGCCCATCGGCCCCCACCCCGCCAATCTCTGTTACCAGCGATAGTGCGAGAAGGCGCGGTTCGCTTCCGCCATGCGGTGCGTGTCTTCGCGCTTCTTGACCGCGTTACCGCGATTGTTGGCGGCGTCCATCAGTTCGCCGGACAGGCGGGCCGCCATGGTGGTCTCGCTGCGATTGCGCGCAGCGGTGATCAGCCAGCGGATCGCCAGAGCCTGCGAACGCTCGGGACGCACTTCGACGGGCACCTGGTAGGTCGCACCGCCGACGCGGCGGCTGCGCACTTCGATGCCCGGCTTGATGTTGTTCAGCGCGTCATGGAACATGCCGATCGGATCTTTCTTGGCGCGAGTCTCGACGGTTTCGAGGGCGCCATAAACGATCAATTCGGCAACGGCTTTCTTGCCGTCCTGCATGATGGAGTTCATGAACTTGGAAAGCACGATATCCCCGAACTTGGGATCGGGCAGGATGATGCGCTTTTCGGGGCGACGACGACGTGACATATTCTGGTCTCCCTTACTTCGGACGCTTCGCGCCGTACTTCGAACGGCTCTGCTTACGATCCTTGACGCCCTGGGTATCCAGAACGCCGCGAAGAACGTGGTAGCGCACGCCCGGAAGATCGCGGACACGACCGCCGCGGATCAACACGACGCTATGTTCCTGCAGGTTGTGGCCTTCACCCGGAATATAGGTGATGACTTCGCGCTGGTTGACTAGGCGAACCTTGGCCACCTTGCGAAGCGCCGAGTTCGGCTTCTTCGGGGTCGTTGTGTAAACGCGGGTGCAAACGCCGCGCTTCTGCGGATTTGCCTCCATTGCAGGGACCTTGCTCTTGGCCTTCTGCGGATCGCGGCCATTGCGGACCAGCTGGTTGATTGTTGGCATGAAGCCCTTCACCTTTTTCAGTTACTTTACCTGGGCATCCCCGCGTCTCGCACCCTTTGGACGATGGATTCGACCAAACGGCAAAGGCCCCGGTGGGCATAAGCCCCCTGGAGCCGCAAGAGCACCCGGCAATGTTCAGCTCTAGTGTCGCCCGGTGGATATGACGCGAGGGAGACGAATCTCCGCACGGCAGGCCGCTGGGCAGCCGCGCCTATAGCGACGCGCACCCGACCGGTCAAGCGAGCGTCCGTCGCGATTGATAGCCGGTTGCGGTGACGGTAGCGTTTCGACGGATTTAGCGAATTACTAACCTTAACATCGCTATCATGATGCTCCGCTCAGCCTGGACGCGATGTGACTCACTTATCTTCCTTTACCGGCGAATTTCTCGATCCTGCACGGGAATCGGCATTTCAGGCCGAACGACTGCCCGAAACCCGCCGCCATGCCCGGACGCTGTTCGCCCTGGCCGCCCTGCTCAACGCGATGTTCCTGGTCAGCGACTGGCGTTTTGCCGGCACGCCGCATTTCTGGGTCGCCATCCCGTCCCGCCTGGCCGTGGTCGCGGGATCGCTGCTTTGCCTTGCTCTGTGGCGGCGGGCGCACTCGTTCCGCGCGATCGAGCGACTCTGTTTTCTGTGGCAGACGATCACCGCGATCGGCGTCGCCCTGCTGGTGACGTCGCGCAGCGATATCGCGCTGTTCGTCCTGGTGATGCTGCCGCTCGTCTTCTACCTCGTCGTGCCGACCAGTTTTCGCGGCAATGTCGGCGGCGGGCTGGGCTGCGCGATCGCGATGCTGACCGGCTATATCACCCCGGCGCCACACAGCCATACCGCGATCGGGATGATTCTGGCGATGCTGATCCTGCATTGCGGCATGTCGCTCGCCGTCACTCGCAACAACCGGCTGCAACGGCAGGAATGGACCGCCAGCCGCATGGCGCGCGCCGCACAGACCGCGCTCGCCAACGGCCTCGACACGCTGGAGCGGATGTTCATGGCCGTGCCCATTCCCCTGCTCGTAACCCGCGACGATGGCAGGATATTGAGGCTCAACCAGGCCGCCAAAGACGCCTATGCCATGGGCGAAGACATTGCGCTCGACCATGTCGAACAGACCTATGTCGACCTGCCCGTGCGCAACCAGCTATTCTCGATACTGCGGCGCGAAAAGCAGGTCGACAATTTCGAATGTCGCATGCGCCGCGCGGACGGCCAGATTCGCGACACATTATTGTCGTCCCGTCCGATCCTGGTCGATGACGCGCCTTGTATCGTCACGAGCGTGGTCGACATTACCGAACGCAAGGAAGCCGAACAGCATCTGGAACGGCTGGCGATGACCGACGCGCTCACGGGCCTTGCCAACCGCGCCCATTTCATGGCGGCCGTCACCCATGCGACCAGCGGCACGGCGGCGCGCCTGGCGCACGCGGCGCAATCCGCGATCCTGCTGATCGATCTGGACGAATTCAAGCGCGTCAACGACACCGCCGGTCATGACGCGGGCGACGCCCTGCTCTGCGCCGTCGCCACCCGCTTGCGCCAGGCGCTGCGACCCGGCGATCTGGTCGCGCGCATGGGCGGCGACGAATTTGCCGTATTGCTGACCCGCTTGCGCGACATCGACGCATTGCAGACGATCCTGACGCGCATCACCGACCATCTCCATGCCCCGCTCAGCTATCGCGGACGGCCGATCGAGGCGCGCGTCAGCATCGGCGTGGCGCTGTTTCCCGATCATGGCGGCGATGTCACCGCGCTGATCAAACATGCCGACATCGCCCTCTATCATGCCAAGAATAATGGGCGCGGCCGCGCGACGCTGTTCGAACCCGCGCTGCTTGCCAATTGGGATCGGGAGGCGACGATGCTGGACCGCGCCCGCCACCTATTGGCGCAGGAACATCCCTGCCCCTGGTATCAGCCCAAGATCGACCTGGCGACCGGCGCGCTGGTGGGGTTCGAGGCGCTGTTCCGCTGCCCCACGGACGACGGCACGATCATCATGCCCGTCGATATCGCCGCCGCCTTCGAGCATCCCGAACTCGGCCCCGCCATCACCGCGCAGATGATCGACGGCATATTGGCCGATTGCCGCCGCTGGCGCGACGCGGACCTGCCCTTCGGCCATGTCGCCTTCAACGTGTCGGGCGCTGACCTCAACGACGATGCCTTTGCCGACCAGTTGCTGGGGAAATTGGCGGAGGCTGGCCTGCCGCCCGCGATCATTGAACTGGAAGTGACCGAATCGGTGTTCCTGGGCCGCAATGCCGAACGGGTGGGCCGCCTGCTCCAGCGGTTGAGCGATGCGGGCGTCGCCATCGCGCTCGATGACTTCGGCACCGGCTATGCCTCGCTCTCCCACCTCAAGCAATTTCCGATCGACGTCATCAAGATCGACCAGCGCTTCGTGCGCGACCTGGAAACCGACCCGGACGATGCCGCCATCGTGCGCACCGTGCTGAACCTCGCCTACAGCCTGGGCATTCGCACCGTGGCGGAAGGCGTGGAAAATCAGCAGCAGCTCGATTATCTGCGCGCTGGCGGCTGCCACATGGCGCAGGGCTATCATTTCGGCGGGGCGATGGCCGCGGCCGATGTGGTGACGTTGATCGGTCATCCTGACAGCATCCGACACCACTGATATGATCGGCCATTTTTGTTGAATGATCGATCGGCCCGGCGGAACAAAAAGGTCGATGGATCATTTTGCCGCGCGCATCGCTCGATTCGTCACGACCGCGTCCCGATCGATTCGCCCCTGCGACCATCCTCTGTTACCGGCCGCCCCATTATATAAGAGTTGGGGTCGCATTGTCGCATCGCAAGAACTACGGGGTCGCCGCCCTTAAAGAGCGGCTGCTCGGCCTGTGCCCGGAGCGGGAAATCTACCTGCGGTCCGGTGGGCAGGTGAAATTCATCCGCATTTCCCGCCGCACGCAGCTGACAACCATCGCGCTGACGGCCGCCACGCTGCTCGGCTGGGGCGGCGCCACCGTCGCGATGATCGCGGGCAGCGCCTCGGTCGCGCAGGAACGCGCGGCCCTGACGCAAAAGGGTCGCTCGGTCGCCACCGCCGCCACCCAGGTGGAGGGCTATCGCCAATCGGTCGAGCATCTGGCGCAAGAGCTGGAAAAGCGCCAGGACTTCATGGACGACCTCTACAAGACGCATTTCGGCAGCGAAGACGAAGCCGCGCCGGACGCGAATATGGTCGCCCCGACCAAGGCGGAGACGGCCGATGCGCTGCCCGCCAAGATCAGCATGGCGCCCGAAGCCGCGCCGCTCGTGCGGCTGGAGCAGCGCCAGCGCCAGTTCGCCGCCCGTCTGACCAGCGCGGTCGAGCGCCGCGCGGACAAGGCGGCCGCCGCGATCCGTAGCTTCGGCCTCAACCCCGACAGCCTCGCCCGCAGCGCCGCCCGTGCCCAGGGTGGCCCCTTCGTGCCGTGGAAGGGCGACAAGGGCGCGATGACCGACGAGCTGGAACATCTGGCCGACGCGCTGACCCGCATGGAGTTTCTGGAGCGCAGCCTGATCACCATCCCATCGGGCAAGCCCACCGCCGCGCCGATGGAAACCAGTTCCTACGGCTATCGCCGCGATCCCTTCAACGGCCATGCCGCCTTTCACGCCGGGATCGATTTTCCCGGCCGCATGGCCCAGCCGATCCAGGCCGCGGCGGCTGGCAAAATCAGCTATGTCGGCCAGCGGCAGGGCTATGGCAATGTCGTGGAGGTCGATCATGGCAACGGCCTGATGACCCGCTACGCCCATCTGTCCGGTTTCAATGCCCGCGTCGGACAAAAGGTCGCGCGCGGCGACACCATCGCCCGCATGGGATCGACCGGCCGCTCGACCGGCACCCATCTGCATTTCGAGGTCCGGGTCAATGGCCAGGCCGTCAACCCCCGCCGCTTCCTGGAGGCTGCCCAAGATGTTCTCCAAGTTCAGCAAATCGCCAAGGCCCGCTTCGCCGATGTCGGCAACCGGGGCTAGACACACGCCCTTCTCGCTGATCGGCGGCGACGTGACGATCAGCGGCAACCTGTCCGCATCGGTCGACCTGCATGTCGATGGTGTGGTGGAAGGCGACATCAGTTGCGCCGCGCTAGTCCAGGGACCAGACAGCCGCATCACCGGCCATGTCGTCGCACAAAGCGCGCGGCTCGCTGGCCTGGTCGACGGATCGATTACGGCAGGCGAACTGGTGGTGGAAAGCAGCGCCCGGATCACCGGCGACGTCGTCTATGAACGCATCACCATCGAACCGGGCAGCCGCATCGAAGGCCGCTTCCGCCCCAAGGACAGCGATGCCCCGGCAGCGGAGTTGAAGCTGATCGCGAATGACGGCGCTGGGTGAAGGGGTTGGGGCGGGCTTCCCATCCTTGGGTAGCCTGTTGACATAGAAACCCGTTCGGGCTGAGCTGGTCGAAGCCTATTCTTTCCCTTTGATCTTATGATCGAAGAAGAAGTAAGACCCTTCGACAAGCTCAGGGCGAACGGATTTCCTTGGGCAGATTTTTGCCCACACCCCGCCGCGCCACACATCCCTCAATTCACCGGCGGTCGCCGCCTGTAGCTGAGCGCTTCGGCGACATGCACGCGCCCGACCTGCTCCGCGCCCGCCAGATCCGCGATCGTCCGCGCCACGCGCAGCACGCGGGTGTAGCCCCGCGCCGACAGCTTCATCGCCGCGGCCGCTTGCGCGAGTAACTGCCGCCCCGGTTCGTCCGGCCCGGCGACCTGCTCCAGCCGTTCGCCATCCACCTCCGCGTTGGTGCGCGTCTTGCTGCCGACATAGCGGGCCGTCTGAACGCTGCGCGCCGCCGCGACGCGCGCGGCGACCTCGGTCGATCCCTCGGCGGGCGGCGGCAGCACCAGGTCGGCCGCGGTCACCGCCTGCACCTCGACATGCAGGTCGATGCGGTCGAGCAGCGGCCCCGACACCTTGGCCTGATAGTCCGCCGCGCAGCGTGGCGCGCGCGAGCAGGCCAGCGCCGGATCGCCCAGATGGCCGCAACGGCACGGGTTCATCGCCGCGATCAACTGCACCTGCGCGGGAAAGGTCACATGCGCATTGGCCCGTGCCACCGTCACCTCCCCCGTCTCCAGCGGCTGGCGCAGCGAATCGAGAACCGTGCGCTGGAACTCCGGCAGTTCGTCCAGGAACAGCACGCCCAGATGTGCCATGCTGACCTCGCCCGGCCGCGCCTTCAGCCCGCCGCCGACCAGCGCCGCCATCGACGCGCTATGATGGGGATTGCGGAAGGGGCGCGCGCGGCTGATCCGCCCGCCCTCCAGCGTACCGGCGACGCTCGCCACCATCGAACTTTCCAGCGCTTCGGAGGGCGTCATGTCCGGCAATATCCCCGGCAGGCAACTGGCCATCAGCGACTTGCCCGCGCCCGGCGGCCCGACCATCAGCAAATTATGCCCGCCAGCCGCGGCGATCTCCAGCGCGCGCTTGGCGACCTCCTGCCCCTTGACCTGTTTCAGATCGACCGTCCGCACCGGCACATCCACCGCGCCCGGCTGCGGCGCCGATAGCGCCGACGTCCCCTTGAAATGGTTGAGCAGGCTCAGCAGATCGGGTGCGGCGACCACTTCGACCTCGCCCGCCCAGGCCGCTTCCGCCCCCTGCGCGACGGGGCAGACCAGCCCCATGCCCTGCTCGCCCGCATGCAGCGCCGCCAGCAACACGCCGGGCGACGGCGCGGTGCGCCCGTCCAGCCCCAATTCGCCGACCACGACATAGCCCGCCAGCGTCTCCGCATCGATCACCCCCATCGCGCCCAGCAAGGCCAGCGCAATGGGCAGATCGAAATGCGATCCCTCCTTGGGCAGGTCGGCGGGCGACAGGTTTACGGTGATCCGCTTGGGCGGCAGCGACAGGCCAATCGCGGCGATGGCGTTGCGCACCCGTTCGCGGCTTTCGGCAACCGCCTTGTCCGGCAGGCCGACCAGGATGAAATTGGGCAGGCCGGGCACCAGCTGGCACTGCACCTCCACGGCGCGCGCCTCCAGCCCCAGATACGCGACCGTCGATACCGTTGCGACCAAAAATGCCCCCGCTTCATCATCTTCCGTGTTCCCGCGCAGACGGGAACACGCACTGCCCCATTCAATCCTCTATCGGCTCCCCGTCCCGGCCCCTCGCCGGTTCGTCGGCCCGCCCCTTGAAACCCTGCGCCACGACATACCATTCGACGCTGCCCTTACGGCTGGCGGGTGGCTTGGCGTGCTTGATCGTCGTGAAATTCTTCTTGAGCAGGACCAGCAGTTCACCGTCGGTGCCGCCAGCAAACACCTTGGCGACGAAGGTGCCGCCCTTGCGCAGATTTTCCACCGCGAACCAGGCCGCCGCCTCGACCAGCGCCATGGTGCGCAGATGGTCGGTCGCGGCGTGCCCCACCGTATTGGCGGCCATGTCGGAAATCACCAGGTCGGGCGCATCGCCCAACGCGTCGCGCAGCATCTGGGGCGCCTTGTCATCCATGAAGTCCATTTCAAACAGGGTGACGCCCGCAATATCGTCCGTCGGCAACAGGTCGATGCCGACCACCGCGGCCTTGGGCGCCAGCTTGCGCACCACCTGCGCCCAGCCGCCCGGCGCGACGCCCAAGTCCACGACCGCGCGCGACCCTTTCACGAAATGGAATTTCTCGTCCAATTCGATCAGCTTGAAGGCGGCACGGCTGCGCCACCCTTCCGCCTTGGCCTTTTTGACATAGGGGTCGTTCAGATGGCGTTCGAGCCAGCGTACCGATTGGGCGGTGCGCCCCTTGGCGGTCTTGACCCGGACCTTGCCTGCGCCAGCGCCCCTCACATCTCTCTCCCGTCGCGGTCCATCAGGCCGCGCAATATGCCTTCGCGAATGCCCCGGTCGGCTACGCCCAAGCGATCCGCCGGCCAGATATCCAGGATCGAATCGAGGATCGCGCATCCCGCCACCACCAAGTCGGCCCGTTCGGTGCCGATGCAGGGCAGCTTCTGCCGTTCGGACAGCGCCATGGTCGACAGTCGCTGCGAAATGGCGCGCATCGATTCGCATGGCACGATCAGCCCGTCGATCGCCTGCCGGTCGTAGCGCGCCAGCCCCAGATGCAGGCTGGCGAGCGTCGTCACCGTGCCGGACGTGCCGAGCAGGCGGATACCTTCCGCCCCCTGCGGCAGGCGGCGGGCCAGCGGCGCGAAAGCGTCGGACACCCGCGCGCGCATCCGGTCATAAGCCGCCAGCCTTTCTTCGACGCTGGCATGTTCGAACGCCTCGCTTTCGGTCAGGGACACTACGCCCCATGGCGCGCTGACCCAGTCCACGATCCGCGGCGCACCGGCCGATCCGCTGGAATCGACCAGCACCAATTCGGTCGATCCCCCGCCAATGTCGAAGATCAGCGCCGGGCCATCGCCCGGTTCCAGCAGCGCATGGCAGCCCAGCACCGCCAGACGCGCCTCTTCCTGCGCGCTGATGATGTCGAGGGCGATGCCGGTTTCGCGATAGACGCGCTGGATGAACTCCGCGCCGTTCGACGCCCTGCGGCACGCTTCGGTCGCGACCGATCGGGCAAGGGTCACATGGCGGCGGCGCAGCTTGTCGGCGCAGACGGACAACGCGGCGATCGCGCGGTCGATCGCCGCGTCGCTGATCCGCCCGGTGGAGGCCAACCCTTCGCCCAGGCGCACGATGCGCGAAAAGGCGTCGACCACGATGAAGCCATCGGCAGACGGCTTGGCGATCAGCAGGCGGCAATTATTGGTGCCCAGGTCGATCGCGGCATAGGATCGGCGATCACGCGCGCCATGGGGCGCAAATCCCCGTTGCGTCGACGGGGGCGGAATGGCCGCAGCCTTGCTCCCATCGCCCGGGCCGGGACGGGCGCGCTTGCCCGCATAACGGCCGGCCGGGCCGGAACTCTGCGGCGATGGGCGGCTCTGCTGCACCATGCCGTAACTCGCTTCTATAATCGCCAGCCGCCGAAGGGAGACCGGAACTTGGGTCCATGCTTAAGCAGATATGGCCCGATGCGCAAGGCGGGCGCGGACGGGCACGGCGAACAAGACCGGCGAAAGACCAGATGCGCCCATGCATCGACGCAGACAGCAATAATCGTTTCGGATGAGAAAAGAATAAGACCATGGCGCTGGGCTGGTCCGCCATAGGACAAATCGGACAATATGTGACCTTTTAGAGACATGACATGGATTTTCATAATTGCCTGATTGTCTTGCTCATTTTGCGCGATTAGCCTCCGCTCCGGTCTTTGGGGAGTTTACATCATGCACATTCGCAAGAATGGAGCGGGCCTGTTGGCGCGCGCCGGTCGGACAGCATTATTGGCGTCCGCCGCCATCACCGCACTCAGCATCGCGCCCGCCGCGCACGCGGTCGTCCCGACCGACGGCAAGACGCCCAGCGACATCGTCGATGGCAGCGACGTCAACGGCGTTGGCATCATGTATCGCGCCGACGGGTTCGTGTGCACCGGCACGCTGATCAATCCGCGCACCGTCATCTTCGCGGCGCATTGCGTCAACGATCTGACCACCCCCGACTATAGCACCGTCAACAACGGCGTGCCCGTCGCCTTCGCCTTTCAGAACAACGCCCGGCCCGGCCTGATCGACTGGCTCGACAACGGGTTCAAGACGAATACGTCGCTCAGCGTCTATAACGTCAACAACATCGCCTATAACCCCGACTCGCTCGATCCGCCGGCGCTCAGCTTCCTCTATGGCGATGTCGCCATGGCGACGCTCGACACGCCTGCGTCCGACGTGCCGACCTGGGCGATGCTGTTTTCCGCCATGCCCGCCCCGTCGGCGATCAGCGACACGACCGGCACCGGCTATCATGTCACCATCACCGGCTATGGCCGCAGCGGCAGCGGCACGACCGGCTCTAGCGCGGGCATCGATTTCCGCCGCAAGACGGCGGAAAATTTCCTGGGCCTGCTGGGGTCGTTGGATGATATCGACAACTTCCTCTACGGCAGCGCCGGGGGCTACACCCAGAATCTCTACCAGGCCGATTTCGACGATCCGACCGGCCAGAACCCTTATGACTTCAATATCTTCAAAGACGACGCGCTGCCCAACGAAGGCATCAGCGCAGGCGGCGATTCGGGCGGCCCGCTGATCCTGGACAAGACGTTCAGCGAGCAGGTGGTGCTGGGCGTCCTGTCGGGCGGCAGCCGTTACTTCTTTGAACAGCCGCAAAGCTCCTATGGCGGCTCGTCCTTCTATCAGCCGCTCTATCTGTTTTGGGACTGGATCGCGGAAAACAACCCCTATCGCTATGCCACGGCAAAGGCCGGGGACGGCAAGTGGAGCGACGCGAGCCATTGGGTGACCGCGCTCGACCCCAATTACAAGATCATCGACAGCACCGGCGCGCTGGTGAATGGCGTGCCCACCACGCCGGGCGCAGGCGCGTTCGGCGAAGACAGCGCGCAGAAATTCGGTCAGCTTTGCTATGAACCGGACGGCATCTGCTATGACGTCGGCACCAAGACGCTGATCGTCAACGGCCAGCCCGTCAGCACGCAGGGCGATGCCGCCGCCACTCCGGCGGGCGCCGTTACCGTCGCCAACAACAAGGGCAAGGTCGATTTCATCGAACATAGCCCCAATGCGGAAGGCGCGACCCTGTCCGGCACCGTCCTGCATGAAGCGCAGGCGACGGCCGCCGCCGTGCCCAGCCCGACTTTGGCGAACGGCCTGCCCGGCGCGACCGGCTTCGTCCCCAATAATATCGACCCGGTCGCCTCGCAGGGGATCATCGGCCGCTATTATGACGTGACGCTGAGCGCCACGGGCAAAACCACGCTGGACATCAATGCCACGGTGGATCGCTTCACCATTTCGGGCACCGGCGCGGCGCTGGACATCACCACCGCGGGATCGCTGACCAGCCTGATGGACATCTCCCATCTTGCCGGCGTCGTGAACGTCAACGGCACGATCGCAACGCCGGGCGACTATTTCCTGATGACCGGCCTGCTGTCGGGCAGCGGCACGGTGAAGGCGCCCTATTTCACCAACATTCTGGGCACTATCGCACCCGGCGGCATCGGCACGATCGGCAAGCTGACGGTGGAAGGCAATACGCTGCTGTCATCGGGCAGCACGCTGCAGATCGATCTGGGCGCGAACGGCGTGTCGGACGTGCTGGCGGTCAAGGCGGCGCCCCTGGGCGATAATGGCGATCCGATCGAGGGGATCGCGGCGGTCGGCGGCCGCGTGGTCTTCGGCGCGACCACGGGCAGCCGCATCCGCTTTGGCAACCGCTACACCTTCCTGACGGCCGATGGCGGCATCGAGGGCAGCTTTGCCGCGCCGACGCAGCAATTGTCGGCAGTCTTGAAGCCCGTGCTGGTCTATGGCGCCAACAGCGTCAGCGTCCGCATCGATGCGGGCCTCTACGCATCCGTGGTCAATCGCGGATCGCAGAACCAGACCAGCTTCGCCCAGCTGCTGGACCAGAACCGGTCGCGCTACGCCAATTATGCCAATCTCTATGGTGAGGCCGACCTGCTGAGCGTCGCAGGCGTGCAGGCGACGTTCGAAGGGATGGCCCCACGCACCGAAGCGCTCAAGACGTCGATGGGCGAAGTGCTCAACGACAATATGGCGCGCTTCTATCGCGATCGCCTGGCCAAGCTGGACACCGGATCGATGGGCGGCACGCTGACCATGGTCGGCCAGCCGATCCAGCTCGCTTCCGCCAGCCTCAACAATCTGGACCTGGGCATGGACCAGAGCGGCAACAGCGACACGACGACGCGCGAAGGCATATTGCCCGACGATATGAGCGGCTTCCTGGCGGGCGGCTATGTCGACGGCAAGAGCGCGCCGATGCGCACGGCGGTGCCGCTGGGCCGCGACCAGTTCGACGGCTGGTATGCGGCGGCGGGTATCGAGAAGGCGTTTGGCGACAGCGGCGTCATCGGCCTGTCCGCATCGTTCAGCGAGTTGAAGGGCAACACCGGCGCCAATGACTGGGCGCGCGCGCGCCTCTATCAGGGCACCGTCTATGGCGCGTTCGACCTGTCCGGCATCAAGCTGGACGCGGTCGGCAGCGCCGGTACGCTCGCCACCCGCTCGCGCCGCTCCTTCGCGGTCGGCGCGACGCCCTACACCCTCTATGGCAGCGATCAGGAACTGGCGCTGTCGGGCGAACTGGGCCTCAGCAAGGCGTTGGGCAGCGACGCGTTCAGCATCGTCCCGCGCGCCTCGATCCGCGGCGCCTATATCAGCTCGGGCAACCTGGCCGAATATGGCGGCGACGCGGCGCTGGTGATCAAACGCCACGCCATCCGCAGCGCGCAGGGCCGCGTGGGCGCGACGATCAAGTCCGATACGGGCGGCTTCCGCCCCTATGTGACCGCCAACTACGTCCATGAATTCAACGACCAGCCGGCCTATTTCCTGGCCAATCTGGTCGGTGGCACCGGCAGCCTCGCGCCCTTTGCGCTGGGCGGGTCGGACAAGAATTGGGGCGAAGTCGGCGGCGGCCTGACCTTCACCACCGGCAATGTCGACCTGACCCTGTCGGCCGACACCACGCTCTGGCGCCAGGACGTGAAATATCAGAGCTACCGCGCGGGCGTGAAGTTCCGCTTCTGATTTCCGGCTCCCAGCCGAAAGGAAAGGGCCGCCCGATGGGGCGGCCCTTTTTCGTTGGGATGTCAAGAAATTTGCCCAGCGCCGTTCGCTTCGCGCAGGTGCGAAAGGCTAGTCCGTAGGTAAGTCCGCGAAAACGGCATGCCAATCCGGACAATGATGCTGGGTTCCCGCCAGATACCCAAGCCGCATTGACTAGAACCTATAGCCCATTGTTCCCCGGCGAAGGCCGGGGTCCAGTTCCGCGCTCTGAACTGGACCCCGGCTTTCGCCGGGGAACGCCCTGACCATCCTAGTGAGTCATTATCATCGCCCTTTGGTATAGCGAGAATCTGTCGCTTCCTGAAACTCCAGTGGCGCTTGCCATGATCAGCGCGACACATCGCAGGCTCACAGTTAGAGGACACTGTCAGCGTTGTGCTATGCTTCTGCTATATGTGCCCGCGACAACAGGAACCCAGGTCAAGCGGCGGGGCCAAGGTCCTGCGCCCGCCCGAACGCAACGCCATCCATCACAAAGGCAGGAGCGCCGCCACGATCTGTCGCTCTTCGGCGCGCAGCACGCCCCAGGCGCGGGCGGCGGCGCGGCTGTCCATCACCTCCACGCCGATCCCCAAGGCCTCCACCGCCCGCACGAAGGCGCGCGGCGGCTGGCGCAGCCCAGCGCCGGTGCCCAGCAGCAGAAATTCAGGCTTCGGTTCGCCCGCGAACAGATCGCCCAGCGCCCCGATCGTCAAATCATCGACGCCGCTTGGCGCATCGGCCCAGGCCAGCGCTCGCACCGGGCTGAGCAGCAGGCCGTCGGGGAACACATCGTCCTTCACCCGAAAGCCGTGCCCCTGAAAGCCGGTGACGATCGGTCCCTGCCCGTCATCGTCCCGGCGGAGCTTGATGCCCGTATCGCTCAGGGCTTGGCCCCATCGTCGCGCGGCCCGACCCGTTCGGCCTGCCCGGCATAATCGCCCTTCTTGCTCGCCTTCATGTCCGACGTCTGCGGGGTCAGGCCCAGCGAAATCAGCAGCGAGGACGACACATAGACCGACGAATAGGTGCCCACGATAATGCCTAGCATCATGGCGGCAGTGAAGCCGCGCAGCACATGGCCGCCCAGCAGCAGCAGCGCGCCCAGCGCCAGCAGGATGGTGACGGACGTCATGACGGTACGCGGCAGGGTTTCGTTGACGGACAGGTCGATCAGCGACTTCATGTCCATCTTGCGATATTTGCGCATATTTTCGCGGATACGGTCATCGATCACCATCTTGTCGTTGATCGAATAGCCCACGATCGTCAGCACCGCGGCGATGATGTTGAGGTCGAATTCCAGCTGGGTGATCGCGAAGAAGCCCAGCGTCATCAGCACGTCATGGACGATCGCGACGAAGGTCGAGACGCCGAACTGCCATTCGTAGCGGAACCAGCTGAACACCGCGATGCCCAGAATCGCCAGCACGACCGCCAGCACGCCATTCTGGATCAGTTCGCCCGACACCTTGCCCGACACCGTGTCGTAGCGGGAGAAGGTGACGCCGGGGAATTGCGCCGTCATCGCCTTGCGGGTCTTTTCGACCACCGCATTGGCCGCGCCAGCCCCACCCTGTTCGGGCAAAGGCAGCCGGATCTGCACCGTCTTGGGATCGCCAAACTGCTGGAGCGAGCTTTCGCCCACGCCCAGCTGGCCGATGGTCGCACGAACCTTGTCGGTTTCCACCGCCTGCGGAAATTTCGCCTCGATCATCAGGCCGCCGACGAAATCGACGCCCAGATTGAGACCCTTATGCGCGGTCGCGCCGACCGCCAGCACCGTCAGCAGCGCGGTCAGGGCGAACGCCCATTTCCGCACCGCGACGAAGCCGATATTGGTATTGTCGGGGACGAGTTTGAGAAGTTTCATGGGTGTGTCCTCCCGCCCCTCTTAAATATGAATGTCGGTCGGACGGGTGCGGCGCACCCAGTTCGCGACGACCATGCGGGTGAAGGTGACGGCGGTGAACACGCTGGTCGCGATGCCGATCAGCAGCACGATCGCAAAGCCCTTGACCGGGCCGGAGCCGAGCGCGAGCATGATGCCGCCGGCAATGGCGTGGGTCACATTCGCTTCGAAGATCGTGCGACTGGCTTCCTTATAGCCATGCTCGATCGCCGCCACGACATTGCGACCGCGTCGCCGCTCTTCGCGGATACGTTCGTAGATCAGCACGTTGGCGTCCACCGCCGTACCGATGGTCAGCACGAAGCCGGCGATGCCCGGCAGCGTCAATGTCGCGCCCAATATGCCCATCACGCCCAGGATGACCGCCACGTTGATGGCGACCGCCAGATTGGCATACATGCCGAACCGGCCATAGCTGACGAACATGAACGCCGCGACCGCGACCACCGCGACGATCGACGCGATCAGGCCCGCGCGGATCGAATCGGCACCCAGCCCCGGTCCGACCGTGCGTTCCTCCACCACCGTCAGCGCGACGGGCAGCTTGCCTGATCGCAATGCGATCGCCAGCTGGTTGGCGCTTTCGACGGTGAAGCTGCCGCTCACCTGCGCGCTGCCGCCCAGGATCGGTTCGTTGATGTTCGGCGCGGACAGCACTTGGTTGTCCAGGATGATGGCGAAGGGCCGGTTGACATTCTGCGACGTCACCTGCCCGAATTTGCGGCCGCCCGAACTGTTGAAGCGGATGTTGACGATCGCCTGGTTGCTCTGGTCATAGCCCTGTGTCGCGTCGGTCAAGTCTTCACCCGACACCATCACCTGCCGCTTGACCGCGATGAACGGCACCCCCGACGGGTTGTTGGGATATTTCAACACCTCGCTGCCCACCGGCGCGCGGCCCTGCGCGACTTCGGACGGGTTGGCGGTCGTATCGACCAGCTTGAATTCCAGCTTCGCGGTCTGGCCCAGCAGATCCTTCAGCGCCTTGGGGTCTTGCAGCCCGGGCACCTGCACGACGATACGATTGTCGCCCTGCTGCTGGATCGTGGGTTCGCGCGTGCCCATTTCGTCGATGCGCTTGCGGATCACTTCGGTCGCGACTTCCATCGCGCTCTTGACCGCGCTCTTGATGCCCGCATCGGTCGGCGTGATGACGATGGTGGAACTGTTCACCACCTCGACATTGAAATCGCGCTGGCCGGTCAGCCCCGCGCCCTGCGTCAGCGGACGGATGCGCTCCACCGCGGCATCGACCTGGCTGGGTTCGCGCACCATGAAGCTGAGCTTGCCGTTCCGGCTCGAAATGTCGCCGATCGCGATTTTGGGATCGCCGCGGCGCAATTCGGTGCGGACCTGCTCTTCCATATTGGTCAGCCGCTGCTTGGCGACATCCTGGGTCGATGCCTCCAGCAGCAGATGGCTGCCGCCCGACAGGTCGAGGCCCAGATTGACCCGCGTCTGCATGAAGCGCGGCAGGTGCGCGACGGTCGCGTCGGGCAGGAAGCTGGGGATGGCGCACAATACGCCGATCGCCAGAGGCAGGATGATCGCAAAGACCGCCCAGCGCGAAAAGTTCAGCATGGGGGCGCTCAGTCGTTCGCGGGCTTGGCGGCGGTCGGATCGATCACCTCGGTCAGGGTCGACTTGACCGCCTTGACCTTCAGGCCCGGCGCCAGTTCGATATCGGCGTAAATCTCGTCCACGCGCGCCACCTTGCCGACCAGGCCGCCGCCGGTGATGACCTGATCGCCCTTCTTTACGGCGTCGATCTTGGCCTTATGCTCCTTCAGCTTCTTTTGCTGCGGACGGATCAGCAGGAAATAGAAGACCACGAAGATCAGGACCAGCGGCGCCATCTGCACCAGGATTCCGGCGCCTGCGGCTTGCCCGCCCGCGGTCTGGGCAAAGGCTGGGGTAATGAACATGGGTGGGACTGCCTTATTGTCTGTCGTTCGCGCGACGCCCTGTCGACGTCCACGGATCAAGGGCGGGCGGCTAACACAGATGGGGGCGCAGAGGCAATATGATTAGGGATTGAGGCCAGTCGTGCAAAGAGCAGCGATTGAGCGCTTGCGCTTTTAATCGAGCGCCTCTATTGGGCGCCCTCCGGTCGGGACGTAGCGCAGCCTGGTAGCGCATCACACTGGGGGTGTGGGGGTCGGAGGTTCGAATCCTCTCGTCCCGACCAAGATTTTCGGAAAAGCGGCCGTCCGGGGGACGGACGCCCGGAAAACGCCCGAGCGCAAGCGCGGGAGGCGATATTTAGCGGCAATGTTCGTAATTAGCGGCGAAGCCCACTGCCATCTGCAGACCCTTTCGTTGTACCGCTTCTACGAGCGAATTTGCCTCTTGCGATCACCATATTGCGTCGTATCGTTCCCTTCGTTTAACAATATGCCATGCCATTGCCGTATCATCCTCGACCGGGAACCGTGGTCATTTGCGATTTTTCGACAGGATTTCGATCGCCAGAAATGGTGAAGCGGCGGCTGGCAGTCACTATTTCACCTAAACTGAAGCGCCGAAACGACTTGGTTACGATCGTTCCTTTATCTGCGACACCGCCAGACCCGCTATGTGATTGGCACTGCCAGATCGACATAGCGCCGCCTGATCCTTGGGGAGATATGCCGCGCTGGGCCAAATGCGACATGCTTGCGACTGTCGGATATTGGCGGCTCAATCTTCCCTACGAGAAGCATGCCGTCACAGGCACACGAAAATATGTCCAGATTGAGCTACCTGAAGATTTGGTGATGCGTCTGCGGATCGCGGCGGGCAAGGCGATCGGCCTGGGTTGAATTTTTTAGCGTTTGACGCTATATCCAATGTGTTCCTGCGCTGCTTCGGCATCAGGCTTAAGTCTGGAGACATCCAGCATGGTCCCGGCGGAGCAAGCTTGGGACCCGATAGCCCCGGCCAGGAAACTGGTCGGGGTTTTTGCATCACCACACATTCCCCCTGTCCTACAACAAACCATATAGGATAACTAACCCGCCTCTTTCCCAATAGGAGGCGACGCATGGACATATCCGACCTGATCAACGAGGTCATCGCCCGCGAGGGCGGTTACATTCACCATCCCTCCGATCGCGGCGGCCCCACCAATATGGGCATTACCCTCGCCGTCGCCCGCGCCAACGGCTATCTTGGCGACATGAAGGCGCTGCCGCGCAGCGTGGCCGAGGGCATCTACCGCCGCCTTTATTGGGACCAGCCGGGCTATGCCTTCGTCGCCGAAATGAGCTGGCCCATCGCGGCCGAATTGTTCGATACCGGCGTCAATATGGGCGTATCGACCGCGACCGGTTTTCTCCAGCGGACACTCAACGCGCTCAATCGCAACCAGCAGGATTATCCCGACCTGACCGTCGACCGGAAGATCGGCGCGCGGACGCTGGCCGCCTTGCGCGCCTTTCGCGCGTTGCGCGGCAGCGCGGGGGACAGGGTGTTGTTGAAAGCGCTCGAAGCCCTGCAGGGCGAACGCTATGTCGCTCTGGCCGAACAGCGCCCCGCCAACGAAGCCTTTCTCTACGGCTGGCTCGCCAACCGGATCGGTTAAGGGAGACGGATGATGCGGTCAGACGACCGACCCGAATCGCCCGACCTGTGGGCGCAACGGGCGCGCCCCGCCTTTCTCTACGTCATGTACGCGCTGCTGCTCTGGTCGATCCCGATGGGGCTGGTCGCGGGCTTCCATCCCGCCACGGCGGCGGCGATCATCGCGGGGATGCGCGCCTATCTCAACGCGCTGCCCGAACCGCTCTACGCGCTCTTTGGCACCGGCTATCTGGGCTATACCGCCGCGCGCGCCTGGGGAAAGGCGAAGGGGCACGAGCGGTAACGGATCGCGGCCCACCGCAGCAGCACATATAGCGCAAGACCATACAAGCATGAGAGGGGCCGCCGGGTCAAAGCCCGACGGCCCATCATGTGCATGGTCAGCGGCCGGAAGCGCCGCCCAGGGAAACGATGTATCGCGCTATCATCCACATGTCAGACACGGCCTGTATGTCGGCGCTAATATCTCTGAATGTGGAGGATCGACGTCGCGGCGTCGCTCAGCGGCGCGTTTCCCGAATGGACTGAACCGACCCCAATGCTGAACCATGAGACATCGGATCACCTCCTTTCGCTATGTTGAAGCCCGTATGGCCGGCTTCGCTGTAACCTTTGACCGGCCACGAGAGGGAATGTGAATCAGACGGGCAGCAGGATCAAGACTTGTATTTATCTTTTTTCGAATCATACTTGCGCGTCGCGCTGCGGCATGGACCGCGCGCCGCGCCGTCAGCCGCGGCAATCCTCTATCACCCGCGATATTTCGGCCCAGGCGGGTACGATCAACGGCGGCTGCCCCGCCGCTTCGACCGCGATCTTGCCCCGGCTATAGGCCAGCTGGTCCAGCCCGGTGTCCGATGCGGCGCGAAACGCCACCAATTGCCCCGCCGCATCGCCCGAAGGCGTCGCCGCCCAACTCGCCGCGCCATAGCTGGTGCGCACGGTGAGCGCGCCCTGCCCGCCACCGGCGCGGGCCAGGCTGACGCGACGGCTGGCCCGATCGCAGCGCAACGTCAATTGCGCGGCAGCCGGACTGACGCCGAAGGTTGCGGACGACCCGGCCGCCTCGGGCCGATAGAACCAGTTGCCCGGCGCGACCGGGCGATATTGCCATTCGACGCTGGCAGGTGCAGCCGTCGCCGGCTGCGGCGCAGGCCGAACGGGCGCGGCGGTCGGCCTGGAACCGGCATGAGCAGCCGGCCTTGCAGGCGAAGACGCCACCGGCGGACGCGGCGCGGGGCCGACGCACGATCCCAGCAGAACCAGGAAGGGCGCAAGGGCGACGGAAGACTGGATCAAACGCATCGCCCGTCCATGCCGGACCTGTGCCGCACGCTCAACCGGAAAAGGGCGAGCGGCCAGCCCCGCGGGTCGAGGTGCGCCCGGAACCACGCAACAGGCCGCAGAGATTGACAGTTTCCCACCGAATCGCTAATGGCGCGACATCCCGACACGCTGGTGAGCGGCAGTGCCATGTGCACTGGCCGTCTTTTTTGCGTCTCGGGGGACACATTGGCCGCCTTTTCCGCGTCAGGGAAGGGATCGGTTGCACGCTTTGAGATGGGGTGGCGCCAACTGCCCCGTGGAGCAGGAGAAACGAATACCATGGCACGTATTGCGGGTGTGAACATCCCGACCAACAAGCGCGTAATCATCGCGCTGACCTACATTCACGGCATCGGTCGCAAGACGGCCGTCGACATCGCCGACAAGCTGGGCATCGACCACAGCCGCCGCGTGCAGGACCTGTCCGACGCCGAAGTGCTGCAGATCCGCGAAACGATCGACGCCGACCTGACCGTCGAGGGCGATCTGCGTCGCGACACCGCGATGAACATCAAGCGCCTGATGGACCTGGCCTGCTATCGCGGCCTGCGTCATCGTAAGGGTCTGCCGGTCCGCGGTCAGCGCACGCACACCAATGCGCGCACCCGCAAGGGCAAGGCCAAGGCGATCGCCGGCAAGAAGAAGTAAGCGCTTGAGGGCAAGCCTTGACGGCCTGCCCTCCCGACTTCTTTTCTCAGCATTTCGAGTAGGATTACAGGCAAATGGCACGCGAACCCCAGCGCATTAAGCGCCGCGAACGCAAGAACATCTCGGCCGGCGTCGCGCACGTCAACGCCAGCTTCAACAACACCATGGTGACCATCACCGACGCTCAGGGCAACGCGATTTCGTGGTCCTCGGCCGGCATGATGGGCTTCAAGGGCAGCCGCAAGTCGACCCCGTATGCCGCTCAGGTGTGCGCGGAAGATGCGGGCCGCAAGGCCGCCGAACATGGCGTCCGTACGCTGGAAGTCGAAGTCAAGGGTCCGGGTTCGGGCCGTGAATCGGCTTTGCGCGCGCTGCAGGCCGTCGGCTTCCACATCACTTCGATCCGCGACGTGACGCCGATCCCGCACAATGGCGTGCGTCCGTCCAAGCGTCGCCGCGTCTAAACGCGGTCGACTGATATGGCGGGCAGCGGACGCGCTGCCCGTTACCCATCTGCATCGGCCGCAAGCGTCCTGTCGGGTCCAGGATGATAAGCGTTTCGGCCACATCCCCAGGGGAATTACATGACTGTCAACATGAAGAACTGGCAGGAATTGAAGAAGCCCAACGCCCTAGACATCAAGCCGACCAGCGATGGCAAGCGCAAGGCGACCTTCGTCGCCGAACCGCTTGAGCGCGGTTTCGGCCTGACGCTCGGCAATGCGTTGCGGCGGGTTCTTCTTTCCTCGCTCCAGGGCGCGGCGGTCACCTCGATCAAGATCGAGAACGTCCTGCATGAATTCTCGTCGCTCGCGGGCGTTCGCGAAGACGTGACCGACATCGTCCTCAACATCAAGCAGGTTGCGCTGCGCATGGAAGGCGACGGGCCGAAGCGGCTTCAGCTTTCCGCCACCGGCCCGGCCGTGGTCAAGGCAGGCGACATCAGCGTCGTCGGCGATATCGAGGTGATGAACCCCGATCTGATCATCTGCCATCTGGACCAGGGCGCCACGCTCAACATGGAACTGACGGCTGACATCGGCAAGGGTTATGTCCCCGCCGTCGCCAACCGCCCGGCAGACGCGCCCATTGGCCTCATCCCGATCGACGCGCTCTACTCGCCGGTCCGTCAGGTCGCCTACAAGGTGGACAACACCCGCGTCGGCCAGGAACTGGACTATGACAAGCTGTCGTTGACCATCGAAACCGATGGCACCGTCACGCCGGAAGACGCGGTGGCCTATGCCGCCCGTATCCTGCAGGACCAGCTGCAGCTGTTCGTCCATTTCGAAGACGCGCTGCCCGCCGCCGCCCCTGCCGCGGGTCACACCGCCGCTGCGGCGTCGGAAGGCGAAAGCGACACCAACCAGATCAACCGCTATCTTCTCAAGAAGGTGGACGAACTGGAACTGTCGGTCCGCTCGGCCAACTGCCTCAAGAACGACAACATCATCTATATCGGCGATCTGGTTCAGAAGACCGAAGCCGAGATGCTGCGCACCCCCAATTTCGGCCGCAAGTCGCTGAACGAAATCAAGGAAGTGCTGTCGTCCATGGGTCTGCGCCTGGGCATGGACATCCCCGGCTGGCCGCCGGAGAATATCGAGGAAATGGCCAAGAAGCTCGAACAAGAGCTGCTGGGCTGATCCTCCCCACTTGTGGGGAGGAGGACCGCGCCCGCAGGGCGTGGTGGAGGGGGTTCGCCTCCAGGCGCGGCGTATAGCCGATAGCCCCCTCCACCACCGCTTTGCGGCGGTCCCCTCCCCGTTACGGGGAGGAACAGGGGTTGTGGGGCGGTCCCCTTAAAACCGCCTGGTCTGGGATACCTTGCACGGTCCCTTAACGAACGAAGGAAAGACATATGCGTCACAGAATGGGTCAGCGTAAGCTGCAACGCGCCACCGGCCATCGTACTGCGCTGCTGCGCAACCTCTCCGCGTCGCTCATCAAGCATGAGCAGATCATGACCGGCGCGGTAAAGGCGAAGGCGCTGCGTCCCTACGTCGAAAAGCTGATCACCCTCGCCAAGAAGGGTGGCCTGTCCAACCGTCGTCTGGCCGATTCGCGCCTGAAGGACGATGCGCAGCTGGCCAAGCTGTTCGAAGTCCTGGCCGAACGCTACAAGGATCGCAACGGCGGCTACACCCGCGTGATTAAGGCCGGTTTCCGTGCATCGGACGCCGCGCCGATGGCGATCATCGAACTGGTCGACCGCGACGTCAGCGCCAAGGGTCAGGACTCCGGTCCGGTCTTCAGCGCGGAAGACGAGCAGGAAGACGCCTGATCCGACCGGTCCCCGCTAACGGGACTGGCACTTTACCAACAGGCCGTGGCTCTCTAGGAGCCACGGCCTGTTGTCGTTTGGAAAAGAGTCGAACAGAGAGGATGCGCGCCGCTGCCCTGATCCTGCTGCTGCTGGCGGCCGGTCCCGCGCTGGCCGGGCCGGACGGCGCGGCCATCGACGCGGGCGACGCGACGCTGCGCTATCCCGTCGCCAAAAGGCTGGACCTGGTCGAGGATCATTTCGGCGTGAAGGTCGCCGATCCCTATCGCTGGCTGGAAAACGACCTGCGCGCCGACCCAGCCGTGCGCGACTGGGTGTATCGCGAAAACAGCCTCACCCGCCGCTATATCGACGGCTTGCCGGGCCGCGACGCCTTGAAGGCGCGGATCAGCGCGCTGCTCTCGCACGGGCGCTACACCGTCCCGCGCAAGGCGGGCGGCCGCTATTTCTACGGCTATAACAAAGGGCTGGAAAACCAGACGCCGCTCTATGTCCGCGATGGGCTGAACGGCCCGCAGCGCCTGTTGCTCGACCCCAATGGCTGGGCGAAGGACGGCGCCAGCGCGCTGGCCGAATGGGCGCCCTCGCCCGATGGCCGCACCCTCGCCTTCGCGGTGCAGGACGCGGGCAGCGACTGGCGCACGCTCAGGCTGCTCGACGTCGACAGCGGCAAGACGCTGGACGATCGGGTCGATTGGGTGAAATTCTCCCAGATCGCCTGGGACGGGCGCAGCCAGGGCTTCTTCTACTCCCGCTTCGCCGCGCCGCAGGACGGGGAGGCCTATCAGTCTTCCAGCCAGAGCCAGCAACTTTTCTATCACCGCGTCGGCACTCCGCAGGCGCAGGACCAGCTCATCTACGCCACGCCCGATCGGCCCACGCTCAGCCATCAGGCGCAGGTGACGAGCGATGGCCGCTGGCTGCTCATCAGCTCCTTCCAGGGCATCGACCCCCGGCGCGAACTCCATATCGCCGAACTCACCGGCGCGCCGATCAAGCCCCGCCTGCTAGTCAAGGGACCGACGCAGGACTGGCGGTTGATCGGCAGCCGGGGCGCGACCCTCTATTTCCTGACCGATCACCGCGCCGCCCATATGCGGGTGGTGACGCTGGACGCCACGCGTCCGCGCAAGGGGCCACAGGAGGTGGTGCACGAACGGCCCGAAACGCTGGCGGGCGGATCGCTGGTCGGCAACCGCCTGATCCTGGCCTATATGAGCGACGCGCAGACCGTCGCCGAACTGGTGGAACTGGACGGTCGCAAGGTGGGCGACGTGCCGCTGCCCGGCATGGGCACCGCAGCGGGCTTTGGCGGGCGGGATGGCGATCCCGAAACCTTTTTCAGCTTTTCCGGCTTCGTCACCCCGTCCAGCATCTATCGCTTCGACACCAGCACCCAGCAGAGCCAGATCTTCGCCCAGCCCGACCTGCCCTTCGACCCGGACGATTTCGGCATCGAACAGCGTGTCTATCCGTCGAAGGACGGTACGCTGATCCCCTTGACCATCATCCGCAAAAAGGTGCTGGCCGACCGCGCGATTGCCGCGCCGACGATCCTCTACGGCTATGGCGGCTTCAATATTTCGCTTACCCCCGGCTATTCGGCGACGCGCATGGCCTGGCTGGAACAGGGCGGCGCCTATGCCATCGCCAATCTGCGCGGCGGCGGCGAATATGGGAAGGCGTGGCACGACGCCGGGCGCGGCGCGAACAAGCAGAATGTGTTCGACGATTTCATCGCCGCGGCGGAGTATCTCAAAGCCAACGGCTTCACCCCACCCAATGGCCTGGCGATCGAGGGGCGGTCCAATGGCGGCTTGCTGGTAGGCGCAGTGGTGAACCAGCGCCCGGACCTGTTCGCCGCCGCGCTGCCCGCCGTCGGCGTCATGGACATGCTGCGCTTCGATCGCTTCACCGCCGGGCGCTACTGGACCGACGATTATGGATCGCCCGCCAAAGCGCAGGACTTCCGCCTGCTCTACGGCTATTCGCCCTATCATAACATCTTGGGCGGCAAGGACTATCCCGCCATCTTGGTGTCCACCGCCGACACCGACGACCGGGTGGTCCCCGCCCACAGCTTCAAATATGCCGCCGCGCTCCAGGCCGCGGACCTTGGCGCCAAGCCCCATTTGCTGCGCGTCGAAAGCCGGGCGGGCCACGGATCGGGCAAGCCGGTCGACAAGCTGATCGAGGAATATGCCGACAGCTACGCCTTCGCCGCCTATTTCACCGGCCTGAAATTGCGCGCTAAGCCGGAGTGACAAATCAAATCCTCCCCGCGCGCAGCGTGGGGAGGGGGACCAGCCAAAGGCTGGTGGAGGGGAAATGCGCACCATCGCCCCCGTTCACCCCCCCGACAGCCGACCTCAGCTATCCCTCCCCCATCGCATGGAGACGCAGGCATGATCGGGACCAAGACACGCTGGATGACGGGCGCGCTGGTAAGCGCAGGATTGCTGATGGGCAGCATCGGCGTGGCCGAGGCGCGCCCGCGCTACGGCTATGATCGCGGCTGGGATGGACGCGGCCATGGCGGCTGGGACCGCTATCGTCGGCGCGGCGACGGCTTTGGCGTGGGCGACGCGATCGGCGTGGCCGCCATCGTCGGCGCGGTGGCGATCGTCGCCTCCTCCATGAACAAGGACAAGCAGGCACGCGACGCCCGCAGCGACGGCGGCTATGGCGACGAATATGACGCCCCGCCGCCCCGCACCGGCACCGATTATGGCGCGGATGTCGGCGACGCCGCCCCGCCCCGCGACGACGCGGATTTCGCCGCCAACGGTCAGGACGACGCCATGGCCGACGCCTGCGCCGTCGCCGCCCGCGAAGAGGCGCAGGCCGATCATGGCGGCTATGCCGAAGTCCGCCACCTCGAAACGCCCCTCGCAACCCCGAATGGCGGCTATAATATCGACGGCTATGTCGAAACCCGCACCAGCTACCGCGCCAATGACGGCGTTTCGCGCCGCTTCACCTGCGCCATGCAGAATGGCCGCGTCGCCCAGGTCTATCTCAGCCGCGACGTCGCGATGCAGTGATCGGGATGGGGGAAATGACGCGGCGGTAAAGCGGACCAGAGGCCTATAAAAACGCCGATAGCGGCGCGCCCCGCCCGGCATCGCTGTGCCGTCCGGGGCGAATAACAGGCACGGCGCTGCCATGCCCCTTGGCAACCCCCTCCCATCGCTATAGCGCCGCCGCCATGTCCCGCACCGCCCCCCGCCGCACCGCCGCGATCGCTTTCATCCTGATCACGGCCCTGCTCGACGTCATGTCGATGGGCATCGTCGTCCCGGTCCTGCCGCAGCTGATCGAAACCCTGTCGGGATCGAACGCGGCGGCGGGGATGTGGAACGGGCTGTTCGTGGCGCTGTGGGCGGGCATGCAGTTCGTCTGCTCGCCGCTGATCGGCTCCCTGTCCGACCGGTTCGGGCGGCGGCCGGTGATCCTGATTTCGGTTGCGGGTCTGGCGCTCGACTATGTGCTGATGGCGCTCGCGCCCAATCTTTGGTGGCTGGCATTGGGCCGCATCCTGGCGGGCGTCACCTTGTCCAGCTTCACCTCCACCTTCGCCTATATGGCCGACATCACCCCGCCCGAAGGTCGGGCGAAGGGCTATGGTCTGATCGGCGCAGCCTTCAGCGCCGGCTTCGTCGCCGGGCCGCTGCTGGGCGGCGTGCTGGGCGAGATTTCCCATCGCGCCCCCTTCTGGGCCGCTGCGGTCCTGTCGGGCCTCGCCTTCCTCTATGGCTTCTTCGTGCTGCCCGAATCGCTGACGCCCGAAAAGCGGATGGCGTTCAGCTGGACGCGCGCCAACCCCTTCGGCGCGCTGCGCCTGCTGCGCTCGCACCCGGAACTGTCCAGCCTCGCGATCGGCAATTTCCTGCTCTATTTCGCCCATCACATCTTTTCCGCCATCTTCGTCCTCTATGCCGGGGACCGCTATGGCTGGGGCGCATGGCAGGTGGGGACGCTGCTCGCCATGGTCGGCCTGCTCGACATGGCGGTGCAGGGGCTGCTGGTCGGCCCGGTGGTCAAGCGGCTGGGCGACCGCACCACCATGGTGATCGGCCTGTGCTTCGGCGCGATCGGCATCGCGTCGATGGGCCTTGCGCCCACTGGCTGGCTGTTCGTCGCCGCCATGCTGCCCAATGCGCTGTGGGGGCTGGCGATGCCGACCATCCAGTCGCTGATGACGCGGCATGTGTCCGAATCCGAACAGGGTCAGCTCCAGGGCGCGAACAACAGCGTCGGCGCGATCGCGGGCATCATCTCCCCGCTCTTCTTCGGCGCCATCTATTCGCTGTCGGTCGGTCCCCACCCCACCCTGCCCTTCATCGGCAGCGCCTTTCTGATCGCCGCCGCCATTCTGGCGCTCGCGGCCCTGATCGGCTGGCGCGCGGGGCGACAGTTCACGGCATAACTGGACATATTCGGGCCGCGCGACTAACCGGGCGCGAATCCCTTCCACCGCTCGACATAAAGGCGATTCGATGACGCTGCCCCTTCAGGATAACATCCTTATCGTGGATTTCGGCAGTCAGGTGACCCAGCTCATCGCTCGCCGCGTGCGCGAAGCCGGCGTCTATTCCGAAATCGCCCCCTTCAACACCGCCGCGCAAGCGTTCGAGCGGCTGAAGCCCAAGGGCGTCATTCTCTCGGGCGGCCCCTCCTCGGTGATGTGGGAAGACAGCCCCCGCGCCCCGCAGGCGATTTTCGACGCAGGCGTGCCGGTGCTGGGCATCTGCTACGGCCAGCAGACGATGATGCAGCAGCTGGGCGGCAATGTCGAAGGCGGCGAAAGCGGCGAGTTCGGCCGCGCCTTCATCGAAGTGAAGCAAGGCTGCGCCCTGTTCGACGGCCTATGGACCGCAGGCGAAAAGCATCAGGTCTGGATGAGCCATGGCGACAAGGTGACGAGCCTCGCCCCCGGCTTCGAGGTCGTCGCGACCAGCGAAGGCGCGCCCTACGCCGTCACCGCCAACGAAGCCAAGCGCTTCTACGCCACCCAATTCCACCCCGAAGTCGTCCACACCCCCGATGGCGGCAAGCTGCTCGCCAATTTCGTCCGCCATGTCTGCGGCCTGGCGGGCGACTGGACCATGGCGGAGTTTCGCGCGACCAAGATCGCCGAAATCCGCGAACAGGTGGGTGAAGGCCGCGTCATTTGCGGCCTGTCCGGCGGCGTCGATAGCGCGGTCGCCGCGGTCCTCATCCACGAAGCGATCGGCGACCAGCTGACCTGCGTCTTCGTCGATCATGGCCTGATGCGCCTGGGCGAGGCCGAACAGGTGGTCAGCCTGTTCCGCGAACATTATGGCATCCGCCTAGTCCATGTGAACGCCGAAGACCGCTTCCTGGGCGGCCTCGCGGGCCTCACCGATCCGGAAAAGAAGCGCAAATTCATCGGCGGCGAATTCATCAAAGTGTTCGAGGAGGAAGCCGCCAAGATCGGCGGCGCCGATTTCCTCGCGCAGGGCACGCTATACCCCGACGTCATCGAAAGCGTCAGCTTCACCGGCGGCCCTTCCGTGACGATCAAGTCGCACCATAATGTCGGCGGTCTGCCCGAACGCATGAACATGAAGTTGGTCGAACCCTTACGCGAACTGTTCAAGGACGAAGTGCGCGTCCTGGGCAAGGAACTGGGCCTGCCCGACATTTTCGTGGGCCGCCACCCCTTCCCCGGCCCCGGCCTTGCCATCCGCATCCCCGGCGAAGTGACCAAGGAACGCTGCGACATCCTCCGCAAGGCGGACGCGGTCTATCTGGAGGAAATCCGCAATGCGGGCCTCTACGACGCGATCTGGCAGGCCTTCGCCGTGCTGCTCCCGGTCCGCACCGTGGGCGTGATGGGCGACCACCGCACCTATGACAGCGTCTGCGCCGTGCGCGCCGTCACCTCGACCGACGGCATGACCGCCGACATCTACCCCTTCGACGCCGCGTTCCTCAGCCGCGTCGCGACCCGCATCATCAACGAGGTGAAGGGCATCAACCGCGTAGTGTATGATTACACCTCGAAACCGCCGGGCACGATCGAGTGGGAGTAAAGCCGATAAAACGAATGTCCGGGGGACATTCGCCGGCTTTACTCGGCGGCGTAAGCCGCCGTGGGTATCCATCCGGGGGACGGCCATCCGATTTACTCGGCGGCGCAAGCCGCCGCAGCCTCTTGGCACGCCCGTCCGGCAACAAGGCGCTCCATGCCTGATCGCCCCCTCGGCCATCCCGTTTATCGGGACATGCCCACCACCATCTTCGAACATATGTCCGCCCGCGCCCGCGACACCGGCGCGATCAACCTGGGGCAGGGCTTTCCCGAAGGCGATGGTCCCCCCGACATATTGCAAGCCGCTGCCGACGCGCTGCGCACCCGTTCCAGCCAATATCCGCCGATGCCCGGCCTCATCGAACTGCGCACCGCCGTCGCCGACCATTATAGCCGCCACCAGCAGTTAGACCTCAGCCCGCAGGAGGTGATCGTCACCTCCGGCGCGACCGAAGCGCTGGCCGCCAGCCTGCTCGCGCTCGTCCAGCCGGGCGACGAAATATTGATGCTCGCCCCGCTCTACGACGCCTATCTGCCGCTGGTGGAGCGCGCCGGGGGCGTGGCGAGGGTGGTGAAGCTGACCCCGCCGGACTGGCGCATCACCCGCGACGCGCTGGAAGCGGCGATCACGCCCCGCACCCGCATCCTCCTGATGAACAATCCGGTGAACCCGACCGGCATCGTCCTGCGCGAGGCGGAACTGGCGCTGCTCGCCGACCTGTGCGTCACCCACGACCTCATCGCCCTGTGCGACGAAGTCTGGGAACAGACGGTCTATGACGGTGTCGCCCACCGCCCGCTGATGGGCTTCCCCGGCATGCGCGATCGCACCGTCAAGATCGGGTCTGCGGGCAAGATCTTCTCCGTCACCGGCTGGAAGGTCGGCTGGATGTGCGCCGCGCCGCCCATCGCCACCCTGCTCGCCCGCGCGCACCAATTCCTGACCTTCACCACCCCGCCGGGCCTGCAATGGGCTGTGGCGGAGGGGCTGGCCTATCCCGACGCCTGGTTCGCGGACCAGCGCGCCGCCTATCAGGCCTCGCGCGACCGATTGGCGCGCGGGCTTGCGGCCGCCGGTTATGCCGTGCAGCCCAGCGGCGCGACCTGGTTCCTGTCGATCGACTTGCGCGCGTCCGGCATCGCGCTGGACGATGTCACCTTCTGCGAACGGATCATCGCGCAAGCGGGCGTGGCGGCGATCCCGATCTCCGCCTTCTATCCGGACGACCCCGTCACCCACCTCGTCCGCCTCTGTTTTTCCAAGACCGACGCGACGCTGGACGCGGCCATCAGCCGGCTGGCGACTTTCCGCGCAGCGCTGGGCTGAAGAATAACCACCGCGCCAGGGAGAAGCCAAGACAGGCTTGCGACATCCGCCGCCCGCCGCTAAGTTCCCTTTTCGTTCTTATCGGGAAAACTACATGGACAGCCTGGCCGCCCTCTTGATCCTTATCGCGTTGCTGATCGGCCTGGCCGTCGGCTGGCTGCTCAAGGGCAAGGCACTGGCCCCGCTGGCGGCGGAAAAGGCGGATCTTGGCGCGCGGCTGGACCTCGCCACCACCCAGCGCAATGGCGCCATCGCCGAACTGGCAGTGGAACAGGAGCGCGTCGCCCAGGCCGAAACCCGCATCGCCCGGCTCGAATCCGCGCAGGTCGCAGCCGACCAGCGGTTCGAGGCGGCACAGGCCGCCGCCGCCCAACGCCTCGACGCCGTGCAGGCCGAACGCGAAGGCGCGCTGCGCGACCTGGCGTCGCTCCGCTCCGATACGCAGGCGCGTACCCACGCCTTCGAACAGCAGATCGCGGCCCTGAAGGACGCCAAGGAACAGCTGTCCGCCCAGTTCAGCGAAATCGGCGGCAAGCTGCTCGAATCGGCGCAGACTCAATTCCTGACCCGCGCCGACCAGCGCTTCGCCCAGGCGAATGAAAAGAGCGAGGCGCAGCTCAAGACCCTGCTCAATCCAGTCGAAACTACGCTCAAACGCTATGAGGAAGGGCTGGCCCGCGTCGAAAAGGACCGCGTCGGCAGCTATGCCGAACTGCGCGAAGCGGTGCAGCAGGTCCATTTGGGCCAGGGACAGGTGCGGGAGGAAACCGCCAAGCTGGTCAATGCGCTGCGCGCCGCGCCCAAGACGCGGGGCCGCTGGGGCGAGCAGCAGTTCAAGAATCTCATCGAAACCGCGGGCCTCTCCCCCTTCGTCGATTTCAAGGAAGAAGTGTCCGTTGCCGTCGAAGCCAATGGCGCTGAAACCCGGATGCGCCCCGACTTCATCATCAATCTGCCCGGCGACCAGCAGATGGTGGTCGACGTCAAATGCTCGCTCGTCGCCTATCTGAACGCCGTCGATCAGGTCGATCCCGCCCTACGCGACGCCCATATGCTCGACCATGCCCGCGCCATGCGCACCCATGCCGACGCGCTGGGGCGCAAGGCCTATTGGGAACAGTTCGCCAAGGCGCCCGACTTCGTCATCATGTATGTGCCGGGCGACAATTTCGTCACCGCCGCGCTGGAAGCGGACATGGATTTGTGGGAACGCGCGGCCAAGAACCGCGTCATCATCTGCGGTCCCGCCACCTTCCTGCCGCTCGCCCGCACGCTGGCGGGTCATTGGCGCCAGGCCAAGATGCAGGAACAGGCGCAGCAGGTCGGCCATCTCGGCAAGGAGCTTTACGAGCGCCTCGCCGTTGCGGCGACGCACCTCAAGCGCCTTGGCTCCGGCCTCAACAGCGCGGTGTCCAACTATAACAGCTTCATCGGCAGCTTCGAAAGCCGCGTCCTCTCCACCGGCCGCAAGTTTCGCGACCTCGACATCGAAACCGGCGGCAAGGAGATCGAGGCGATGGAGCCGCTCGACGTGCTGGCCCGCGACGCCCAGACCGACGAAGCCCGTGCCCTCCCCGCAGCGGAATGAGCCGATAGAGGAACAAGCACGGCCTAGCGGCGTCTCTTCTGTACAAGCGACATGGACGATGGTGTCCAGGATAGTCGCGGGTCGGAGAGCGTCATGTGGAAGTCCATAACCCTGCGCCGTCCGTTACGACGGCCCGAAGAAAAAGCGCCCAGCGATACAGCCGCGTTCGGTGGCGGCGGTGATCAGGATCACCCCTTTGCCGACCTGATGGCGAAGCTGGACAAGATCCCCTATCGCCGCAAGCTGCGATGCGCCTTCGGTCGTTGATCGATCGGGCATCATGACTGCTGGCACGCGCTGTCCTACTCGGGCGGGTCATGCTAATATCAAGCTGCATTGACCAGAACCTGTAGAGCGTTGTTCCCCGGCCCTTCGACTGCCTGCCAAGGCAGGCGCTCAGGATAAACTTCGGCCAACGGCCGAAAGCCGGGGTCCAGTTCCGCCCTCTGGAATGGACCCCGGCCCTCGCCGGAGAACGCTCTGATCATCCTGGTGAATCATTATCATCGCTTTGATATAAGTCTGTGTCCGAAGACCCTGCCTGCGCCTCGCGCTTAGATAATGTCCTACTTTTGTTCCAAAATGTCGCAATTGGTGGGAAATGTGCGAAGTTAAGCTTGCCGGTTCCAACAACGCCGCCAGCCTACTTCGTGCCAGCGCCACAAGATCGCGGCCCTTCCCATCGCCCCCTCGCGCTGGCATGGCGGGGTCCATGACATCCATCGGCCCCCGCATCGGCCTGCTCGGCGGCTCCTTCAACCCGGCGCATGGCGGCCATCGCGCTATCTCCCTGTTCGCGATCCGCGCGCTGGGACTGGACGAAGTCTGGTGGCTCGTCTCCCCCGGCAATCCCTTAAAGCCTGCCAAGGGCATGGCCCCGCTCCCCGCCCGGCTCGCCCATGCCCGCCATGTCGCCCGCCGCGCCCCGATTCGCGCCACCGCGATCGAACGGCAACTGGGCACCCGCTACACCGCCGATACGCTACGCGCGCTGACCCGGCGCTATCCGCACCATCGCTTCATCTGGTTGATGGGGGCCGATAATCTGGCGCAATTCGACCGGTGGAAGGACTGGCGCGGCATCGCCCGGCAAATGCCCATTGCCGTCATCGCCCGTCCGGGCTATGGTAGCGCCGCCCGTGGCTCTGTGGCCATGAGCTGGCTGCGGCGCTTCGTCCGGTCCGCGCGCCAGAGTGCAGACTGGACGAATTGGAGACCACCGGCGCTCGTGCTATTGCGCTTTCGCCCTGATCCAAGATCGGCGACCCTGTTACGGCAGGCGGACCCCCTCTGGCATCGCGAATATGAAGCAACGTGTGTGCGCGATCCGCTCACGCGCCGGTTGATCGTCTAGATTGGAGTATGTTTGTCTAACCTCGCCCCTGCCAACGATACGGCCCTCAGCGCCAATTCCGTGGCCGCCCTGCACGCCCTCGTCATGCAGTCGCTCGACGACGACCAGGCTCAGGAAACCATTTCCATCCCGCTCGAAGGCAAAAGCAGCATCGCCGATTATATGGTGATCGCCAGCGGCCGTTCGTCGCGTCAGGTCGCGGCGATCGCGCAGCATCTGGCCGAACGGATCAAGAAGGAAACCGGCCGCTCCGCGCGGGTCGAAGGGCTGCCGGTCGCCGACTGGGTGCTGATCGACGCGGGTGACGTGATCGTCCATCTGTTCAAGCCGGAAGTGCGCAGCTTCTACAATCTGGAACGGATGTGGGGCTTCGTCGATGCACCGGTCGCGGGCAACGCCTGAAGACTGTCCCAACGCCTTGGATCGTCATGCTGAACGTGTTTCAGCATCCATTACGCAGCACGCGCCACCGTTGAAAAGGCGCGATGCTGCCAGCGGTCAAGCAAAGGCGTAACCTGTGCCTGTGGCACGATGGATGCTGAAACAAGTTCAGCATGACGGGTGCGCAACTATGCTCCTCCACATCATCGCGCGCGGCAAGATCGGCCGCTCGCCCGAAGCCGATCTGGTCGACCGCTACACCAAACGGCTGACCATGCCGCACAGGATCACGGAAATGCCCGACCGGGGCGGCAAGCTGCCCCCGTCGGCCCCGGCACCGTCACGGTCATGCTGGACGAAAAGGGCAAGCAGCTCGGCTCGCTCGACTTCGCCCGCCGGATCGAGGGCTGGCGCGACGCAGGCACACGCGAATGCCGCTTCCTGATCGGCGCGGCAGACGGGTTCGATGACGCCGAACGCGCCAATGCCGACTTGCTGATCGCCTTCGGCGCGATGACCTGGCCGCATATGATGGCCCGCGCGATGCTGGCCGAACAACTCTGGCGCGCCTGCTCGATCCTCGCCAACCATCCCTATCATCGCGAAGGCTAGAATAGGCCGGGCTTTCCGCCTAGTCAGGGGCCAGCACAGGCGGGACATCGGGTGAAGCGCAACCTCCTCATCGCAAGCGGACTGGCGGCCCTCCTGGCCCTCGCCGCCACGCGCCTGCCCGCCGCGAACGACAGCGCGATCATCCTGTCCGGCACCGCGGGCACGACGCTGGCGCAAGAACAACAGGCGCTCAAGGCCGCCCGCCGCCAGTCGGACGAAGCGCGCGACCGCTCCGCCCGGCTGGAACAGCAGGCCAGCCTCGCCCGCGACGAAGCCGAACAGGCCCGCCGTCGCACCGCCGCCATCGCCGCCCGCATCCAGCAGGCGGAGGCGGATATCCAGGCGGCGCAGGCCCGCATCGCCATCATCGCGCGGATGCAGCGCGCCCAATCCGCCCGCTTGGCGGCCAAGCAGGAGCCGGTCGTGCGCCTGACCGCCGCGCTCCAGATGATGGCCCGCCGTCCGCTGGCGCTGGCGCTGGTGCAACCCGGATCGGTCGCCGATGCCGTCCATCTGCGCGCGGTGCTCGCCCAGGTGCTGCCGGTGATCGAACAGCGCACCGCAGGCCTGCGCCAGGAACTGGACCAGAGCCGCGCGCTCCGCGCCACAGCGCAACAGGCCGCCGACGCCCTGGACCAGGCCCAGGCCGACCGCAAGGATCGCCAGGCGACTCTGGCCGCGCTGGAAGCCCGCAAACGCGTCGCCGCCCGCGACTATGGCGCCAATGCCGGGATGGAAAGCGAACGCGCGCTCGCGCTGGGCGAGCGGGCGCGCGACATCGTCGATCTGATGGACCGGCTGGAGCAGGCAGGCGACCTGCGCGAACGGCTGGCCTCGCTGTCCGGCCCGTTGCTCCGCCCCGCCCGCCCCGATCAGGCCGGCGCCGCCGCCCCCGAACGGCAAACCGCTGCGGGCGGCCCGCCCCCTATCGCCTGCCGGTGATCGGCCAACTCGTCACCGGCATGGGGGAAGTCAATGACGGCGGCGTCCGCTCCCGCGGCCTGACGCTGGTCACCCAACCCGGCGCGCAGGCCATTGCCCCCACCGCAGGCCGCGTCGCCTTCGCCGGTCCCTATCGCGATTATGGCCAGATCCTGATCATCGACCATGGTCAGGGCTGGACCACCCTCATCACCGGCCTCCACCGCGTCACTGCGCAAGTGGGCGATAGCGTGCGCCAGGGCGACCCCGTCGGCATCACCGGCCCCGAACGCCCCAACATCACCGTAGAACTGCGCCGCAACGGCCGCCCGGTCGATATCGTACCACTGGTGGGCCTCGGTTAACCCGACGCTCATCGACCCTGCGCAACATTGGTCGAAGCGCGCTTTTGCGTCTGTACGCGAATCAGCTATGGTGGGACGCAGATGCCGGAATCAAGGACACCCATGAAATCGACCTTCCTCCAGGGCGCGCTTGCGCTCGGGGCGCTTGCGCTCATCCCCGCCACCACTGCGGCGCTCGCCGATGGGGAGGCGTCGAGCTACAAGGCGCTCGATGAATTTATGGACGTGTTCCAGAAGGTCCGCAGCGATTATGTCGAAAAGGTCGACGATGAAAAGCTGATCAAGGGCGCGATCGACGGCATGCTCGCCAGCCTCGATCCGCACAGCAGCTTCCTCGACGCGCGCGACTTCCAGAATCTGCGCACCCAGACCGAAGGCAGCTATGGCGGCCTCGGCCTCTCGGTCACGCAGGAGGATGGCGCGGTCAAGGTCATCGCCCCGACGCAGGATACCCCGGCCTGGCGCGCCGGGATCAAGGCGGGCGACTATATCACCCATATCGACGGCCAGCTCATCTATGGCGGCACGCTGGACGAGGCGGTCGACAAGATGCGCGGCGCGCCCGGCACGGCGCTCAAGCTCACCATCGTGCGCGCGGGCCGCGACAAGCCGATCGAACTTACCCTCACGCGGGAGATCATCCAGCTCAAACCCGTCAAATGGGAAGTGAAGAACAATATTGGCATCATCAACATCGTCAGCTTCTCGGCCAATACCGGGGCCGACGTGCGCCAGGCGATCCGCAGCATCGACAAGTCGCTGGGCCACAAGCCCACCGGCTATATTCTCGATCTGCGCTCCAACCCCGGCGGCCTGCTGGACGAAGCCGTGACCGTCAGCGACACCTTCCTGGAACGCGGCGAAATCGTGTCGCAGCGCGGCCGGGCCAAGGGCGATGTCGAACGCTATTACGCAAAGCCCGGCGACGATGCGAAGGGCTTGCCGATCATCGTGCTGGTCGACGCCGGATCGGCCTCCGCATCGGAAATCGTCGCAGGCGCGTTGCAGGACCAGCATCGTGCGCTGGTGATGGGCGAACGCAGCTTCGGCAAAGGCAGCGTTCAGACCATGTTGCCGCTATCCAACACCACCGCGCTCAAGCTGACCACGGCGCGCTATTATACGCCGTCGGGCCGCAGCGTGCAGGAAGGCGGCATCCAGCCGGACATCCGCGTGCCCCAACTGTCCGATCCCGATTACAAGAACCGCCCCAAATTCCGCGAAAGCGACCTGCGACGCCATTTGATCAACGAGATCAAGACCGACGACAAGGCGCTGGAAGAGGATACGAAGGACGATCCACGCTTCGCCATGAGCGCCGAAGACCTCAAGAAGAAGGGCGTCGAGGATTTCCAGCTCGACTATGCGCTCAAGACGATATCCCGCCTCGCCAGCACGCCCGGCGCGACCATCGCCCAGGCGCAGACCCGCAAACCGGCGGGGAAGTAACCCCATCCCCTGTTCCCGCGCAGGTGGGAACCCAGTCCGCCGTCTCAACCATGTTCCCGCCTTGCGCGGGAACATGGTAAGATACCTCCAAGCAATCAAGTTCAGCATGACGAAAGCCCGCCAAGGCTTTAAGCGGGCATGATGAACAGCATCCCGCTTGCCCGCGCCATCGCCTTGCTGACGCCAGTCCTGTTGCTGGGCGGCGCCTACGCGTCCCAATATATTGGCGGCCTGCATCCTTGCGACATGTGCTGGTGGCAGCGTTATCCGCATATGATCGCGATTCCGCTGGCGCTGCTCGCCTATGCCATGAAGGGCCGCCCCTGCGTCAGCGGGCTGTTCGCCGGACTGGCGGGGCTGGCGATCGGCATCAGCGGCCTCATCGGCCTGTTCCATGCAGGCGTCGAATATGGCTGGTGGGAAGGGCTGACCACCTGCTCTACCACGCCCACCGGCGGCAGCGCGGCGGATATGCTCAACCAGATCATGGCGACGCCGCTCATCCGCTGCGACGTGGCGCCCTGGGATCTCTTCGGCATTTCGCTCGCAGGCTATAACGGCCTCTTGTCCGGGGCCGCCGCGCTCGCCATCTTGGCGCTGCTGCTTAAAGCGAGGAAAGCATGACCGCGCCCCAGGATTTCCCCCGACCGGGCAAGAAGCCGTCCGCCGCCGATCGCGCCGCCATGGTGCGCGTCGACCAGGCTGGCGAGTTCGGCGCGACCCGCATCTATGCCGGGCAGTTGGCCGTCATGGGGGATCGCCATCCCTATGGTCGCCTGATCGCAGGGATGGCCGCGCAGGAGGAACGCCATCGCGCCGCCTTCGACGCGATGATCGCCCGACGGGGCGTGCGCCCCACCGCATTGGCACCGATCTGGAGCGCGGCCGGGTTCGCCCTGGGCGCGGTCACCGCCGCCATGGGACCGAAGGCCGCCATGGCCTGCACCGCCGCGATCGAGACGGAGATCGACCGCCACTATGCCGAACAGCTGACGCAATTAGCGCAGGACGATCCGGAACTCTCTACCGCCATTGCGGATTTCCAGGCGGAAGAGGTCGAACATCGCGACGCCGCGCTGGCCCATGGCGCCGAGCAGGCGCCCGCCTACCCCCTCTTGTCGGGCGCCATTCGTTTGGGATGCCGGGCCGCCATCGCGCTTTCCAAGCGCATCTGAAAAGGACGGATTGATGAGCAAGACCCCCATGATCGCCGCGTTGATGCTGCTGGGCACGGCCGTCCCCGCCCTGGCCCAACCCGCCTCCGCCCAGCCCGCCACCGCGCCGACGGCCGCGACCGATCCGGCGTCGGAGAAGGTCAATATCGTCATCGTCTATGGCGAGGATGCCTGCCCCCAAAGCGTAGGCGACGACATCGTCGTATGCGCGCGCAAGGGCGAGGAAGAACGCTATCGCATCCCCGAACCGCTGCGTGGCGATCCCAATATGCCCAGCAAACAGGCCTGGGGCGAACGCGTCCGGTCGATGGAATATGTCGGGCGTCAGGGCACCGAAAGCTGCTCGCCGGTCGGCAGCGGCGGCGCGACCGGCTGCTTCGCCCAACTCTCCCGCCTCGCCAAGGCGGAGCGGCAGGCGCTGGACAATGCGAGCTGGAAGGATCTGGTCGCCGCCGAACGCGCCAAGCGCCTGTCCACGATCGACGCCGACAGCGAAGCGATCGAAGCGCGCGTGAAAGCGGAAGAAAAAGCGGCGCAACAGCCGCCCGCCACCCCGACCCCGTCCCAGCCCTGACGGTTGCCGGGCGCCGGTGGCGTCCTGCATGGCAATCGCCGGGCCATGGGCAGGTCCGGCATCTCAATGGGGGATATGAAGGATAATATCATGCGACAGCATGTCGTACGCCCCCTGATCGGCCTGCTGCTGGTCCCCCTGCTTCCCTCCGCCGCCCTCGCGCAGCCGGAGCCGCCGCCCGAACGCATCACCAATCTGCTGGTCTATGGCGACGATCCCTGCCCGCAGAGCCAGGGCGATGAGATCGTCGTCTGCGCGCGCAGGCCCGAATCGGAACGCTACCGCATTCCCAAGAAGCTGCGCGAAAAGCCTGCCGTCGCCGGTGGCCCCGGATGGGGCAGCCAGGTGGCGACGATGGAAGAAACGCAGCGGCAGATGCTTCCCAACAGCTGTTCCACCATCGGCAGCAACGGCTTTACCGGTTGCACCGCCAAGATGCTGCAACAATGGTTCGCCGAACGGCGCATGCAGGAAAGCAAGGGCGAGCCATAAGTATAGCGCCTAAGCGGGATCGTCTTGCCATCGACGCTATGATCCCCTAAAGGCCCACCCGTCATCTGGGGAGTAGCCAGCCGTTCCGCTTGAGGGACGGGCCATATGTCAACATATTTGGCCGAGAGGTCATGGCATATGGGACGCGGGCGACCGCGTACGGCGAGACCAATGGCATCGGCGCTTTTCTGTCCGGCCGGGCGGGAAGCGACGGTGGCATTGCGTCTATTCACTCCGCCCGGCCCCGGAACATGACGATGGAAGCTCTCCTTACCTCCGCCGCGCTCGTCGCCCTCGCCGAAATGGGCGACAAGACGCAATTGCTCGCCATGCTGCTCGCCACCCGCTTTCGTAAGCCGGTGCCGATCATCCTGGGCATCTTCGCCGCCACGGTCGCCAATCATTTTCTTGCCGCACTGGTCGGCCATTCGATCGCCGGCGTGCTGACGCAGCCCTGGTTCCGCTACGCCGTCGCCGCCTCCTTCATCGCCATGGCCGCCTGGACGCTGATCCCCGACACGTTCGACGAGGACGCGCCCCTGAAAGCGCCGTCGAAGGCAGGCGTGTTCGTCACCACGCTGGTCGCTTTCTTCCTGGTGGAAATGGGCGACAAGACGCAGGTCGCCACCGTGGCGCTGGGCGCGCGCTTCGATAATCTGTTCGCCGTCACCATGGGTACGACCATCGGCATGATGATCGCCAATGTCCCCGCCGTGCTGTTTGGCGAAGCGCTGGCGAAGAAGGTGCCGATGCGCGCGTTGCAGGTCGGCGCAGCGCTGCTGTTCCTGGGCCTGGGCCTCTGGATGCTGGCTGACCTCCAGGGCTGGTTCGGGTAAAAAACCACTCGCGCGGCGCGGCTGGCGGTTGTCAGCGCGCTGCGGCTGTTGCAAGGGTCTGGTGGAGTCATTCCCCTTATTCAAAAGACATGGGACGCGCGTGATGAAGGACAGTCTGGTAACGATCTTCGGCGGCGGCGGCTTTCTGGGCCGACAAGTGGCGCAGGCGCTGCTGGCACGGGGCGCACGGGTGCGGATCGCGCAGCGCGACCTGTCCACCGCGATGAAGGTCAAGACGCTCGGCAATCTGGGCCAGACCCAGTTTATCGCAGCCGACATCCGCAACCCCGACAGCGTCGCGCGCGCCGTGACGGGCAGCGATGTCGTCATCAATCTGGTCGGCATCTTGGCGGGCGATTTCGACGCCTTCCACCATCGCGGCGCGGCCAATGTGGCAAAGGCCGCGGCGGCGGCTGGCGCAACCGCTTTGGTACAGGTATCGGCGATCGGCGCGGACGCGGAAAGCCCGTCCGCATATGGCCGATCGAAAGCAGCGGGCGAAGTCGCGGTCAAGGCCGCCTTCCCCACCGCGACCATCATCCGTCCCTCGATCCTTTTCGGCCCGGAAGACCAGTTCCTCAATCGCTTCGCCGACCTCATCAGCATGGCGCCGGTCGTCCCGGTGATCGCGCCTGCGACCAAGTTCCAGCCGGTCTACGTCGCCGACGTGGCGGAAGCGATCGCCCATGCCGCCGCGCAGCCGGGCGTCCATGGCGGCAAGACCTATGAAGTCGCCGGGCCGCAGGTCATGAGCATGAAAGAGATCAACGCCTGGATCGCCAAGGCGATCGGCCGCGACAAGCCCCTGATCGACGTGCCGCACGGCATCGCGTCGCTACTGGCGATGCTGCCGGGCGGGCCGATCAGCCGCGACCAGCTCACCATGCTGGGCCGCGACAATGTCGCCGCCCCCGGCTCGGAAGGCCTGGCCGCCCTGGGCGTCGCGCCGACGCCGCTTGGCGCGGTCGCGGACAAATGGATGGTCCGCTATCGCAAACATGGCCGCTTCGCCGGCCGCGCCAGCGCCTGACATAACTTTGTGCTCCCGCGCAGGCGGGAGCCCAGTCCTGCCGTCTGAACTGGGTTGAACCGGGTCACGTGCCTCGGTTCAATGCCTGCGCGAGAGCACGTCACGCCAAAGGCTTCCCATGGACCTGCATTACCTCACCGTCATCCTGCTGGGCATCGTGGAGGGACTGACCGAGTTCCTGCCCGTCTCCTCCACCGGGCACCTCATCCTGGCGAGCGAATTGCTGGGCTATGATTCGGCCACTTGGGCGATGTTCAACGTCATCATTCAGCTGGGCGCGATCCTGGCGGTCGTCGTGCTCTACTGGCGCACCTTCTGGGCGGTCGGCATGGGGCTGTTGCGGCGCGAACCGGTAAGCTGGCGCTTCCTGCGCAACCTCATCATCGCCTTCATCCCCGCCGCCATCATCGGCTTGGCGCTGCACGACTATGTCGAAATCCTGCTGGGCGCGCCGCAGGTCGTCGCCTGGGCACTGATCGTCGGGGGCGTGGCGATCCTGCTGATCGAGCGCGCGATCAAGAAACAGCGTTTCCACGGCATCGCCGACATTCCGGTCGTCCGGGTGCTGGGCATCGGCCTCATCCAATGCATCGCCATGATCCCGGGCGTCAGCCGGTCCGGCGCGACGATCATGGGCGCGCTGACGCTGGGCGTGGAGCGGCGCACGGCGGCGGAGTTCAGCTTCTTCCTCGCCATCCCTACCATGCTGGGCGCGACGACGCTAGAACTGCTCAAGAAGGGCGACCGGATCACCAGCGCGGCGGTAGGCTGGGATAGCATCGCGCTCGGCTTCATCGTCTCCTTCATCGTCGCTCTGCTGGTCATCCGATGGTTCGTCGGGCTGGTGTCCAAACATGGCTTCGCGCCCTTCGCCTGGTATCGAATCATCGCCGGGGCCGCGGCGCTTGTCTGGCTTGCAATGCGGTAGGTCCGATACGGCCATATTATTTAGATAGTTTTTGCGATTTATTCTCAACTAACGAACCAAAACGCATTTAATTAGTCAGTATTCCTGCCATATATAGCAGAATCCACGTGACTGCGTGGGTTTTTCTGCTATGCGCGCATCTGAAACAGATTCAGAGGCGATCCATGGCTGACAATCCGATGCTGAAATTTGTGGGTAAGGGGCAATCCTACCCGGAAAAGCGCGCGGCCGACGACCGCGCCGACGATTTCCTGGAAATCAGCCGCAGCTTCATCCTGGACAAGGCCGAAGAACAGGCGTCGCGCTGCTCGCAATGCGGCGTGCCCTATTGTTCGACGCACTGCCCGCTGCACAATCATATTCCCGATTGGCTGCGCCTGACCGCCGAGGGCCGGCTGCGCGAAGCCTATGAACTGTCGAACCTCACCAGCACCATGCCCGAAATCTGCGGCCGCATCTGCCCGCAGGACCGGCTGTGTGAGGGCAATTGCGTCATCGAATTTTCCGGCCACGGCGCCGTCACCATCGGATCGGTCGAAAAATACATCACCGACACCGCCTGGAAGGAAGGCTGGGTCGAACCGCTGGTCCCCGGCACGCCCAACGGCCAGTCGGTCGGCGTCATCGGCGCGGGACCGGCGGGCCTGACGACGGCGGAATATCTCCGCGTCGCTGGCTATGACGTCCATGTCTATGACCGGCATGATCGCGCCGGTGGCTTGCTGACCTATGGCATCCCCGGCTTCAAGTTGGAAAAGGACGTGGTCATGCGCCGGGTCCAGCGCCTGAAGGACGGCGGCATCGTCTTCCACGACAATTTCGAAATCGGCCGCGACGCGACGCTGGAAGGCCTGCGCGCCAAGCATGACGCGATCCTGATCGCGACCGGCGTCTATAAGCCGCGCGACATCAAGGCACCGGGTGTCGGCGCGGCGGGCGTGGTCAAGGCGCTCGATTATCTCACCGCCTCCAACAAGGCGGGCTTTGGCGACGCCGTGCCGGAACATGAGGACGGCACGCTGCTCGCGACGGGCAAGAATGTCGTCGTCATCGGCGGCGGCGACACGGCGATGGACTGCGTCCGCACCGCGATCCGCCAGGGCGCCAAGTCGGTGAAGTGCCTCTACCGCCGCGACCGGGAAAATATGCCAGGATCGCAGCGCGAAGTCGCCAATGCGGAGGAAGAAGGCGTCGAATTCGTCTGGCTCACCGCGCCGATCGCGTTCGAAGGCACGGAGCATGTCACCGGCGTCAAGGTCACGAAAATGCGCCTGGGCCAGCCCGACGCATCGGGCCGCCGCGCGCCCGAAGCCGATCCGGGCAGCGAGCATACGCTCGAAGCCGACCTCGTCATCAAGGCGCTGGGTTATGACCCCGAAGAACTGCCCAAGCTGTTCGGCAGCGAAGACCTGTCCGTCACCCGCTGGGGCACGCTGCGCGTCGATCACAAGACGATGATGACCAGCGTGGACGGCGTCTTCGCGGCAGGCGACATCGTGCGCGGCGCATCTTTGGTCGTCTGGGCGATCCGCGACGGCCGCGACGTGACCGACCATATGCATCGTTATCTCAAGGCGAAGGCCAAGGCGCGACAGGCCGTCGCCGCCTGATCTTCCCGCCTTTTTTGACTATCGTCGTCGGAAGGACATCCCGATCATGACCGAGCAGACCCAGTTCACCGCCAGCCCCGAAGAACGCGCACGGATCGCGGCCGAGGGCATGTATCATCCCGAGATGGAAGGCGACGCCTGTGGCGTGGGCCTGGTCGCCGCGACCGATGGCCGTCCCAGCCGCCGCGTCGTCGCCAGCGCGATCGATGCGCTCAAAGCCGTGTGGCATCGCGGCGCGGTGGACGCGGATGGCAAGACCGGCGACGGCGCGGGCATTCATGTCGACCTGCCGGTGCGCTTCTTCGACGATGCGATCGCGGACTCCGGCCACAAGCCGCTGCCCAACCGCCTCGCCGTCGGCATGATCTTCCTGCCGCGCACGGACCTGTCCGCGCAGGAAACCTGCCGCACCATCGTGGAAGCCGAAATCATCGACGCGGGCTACACCATCTATGGCTGGCGCCAGGTGCCGGTGGACGTGTCGGTCATCGGCGAAAAGGCGCAGCGCACGCGCCCTGAAATCGAGCAGATCATGATCGCCGGGCCGATGCCCGAAGAACGCGACGTCGCCGAGTTCGAAAAGGATCTCTACCTGATCCGCCGCCGCATCGAAAAGCAGGTCATCGCCGCGCAGATCCAGGATTTCTACGTCTGTTCGCTGTCCTGCCGCTCGATCATCTACAAGGGACTGTTCCTCGCCGAATCGCTGTCGGTCTTCTTCCCGGACCTTCAGGACGAACGGTTCGAAAGCCGCGTCGCGATCTTCCACCAGCGCTATTCCACCAACACCTTCCCGCAATGGTGGCTGGCCCAGCCGTTCCGCACCTTGGCGCATAATGGCGAGATCAACACGATCCGCGGCAACAAGAACTGGATGAAGAGCCACGAGATCAAGATGGCGTCCCTGGCCTTCGGCGAGCAGTCGGAGGATATCAAACCGGTGATCCCGGCTGGCGCGTCCGACACCGCCGCCCTCGATGCCGTGTTCGAAGCGATCTGCCGTTCGGGCCGCGATGCGCCGACCGCCAAGCTGATGCTCGTCCCCGAAGCCTGGCAGGCGCAAAGCGCCGACCTGCCCAAGGCCCATGCGGACATGTACGACTATCTCGCCTCCGTCATGGAGCCGTGGGACGGCCCCGCCGCGCTCGCCATGACCGACGGTCGTTGGGTCGTGGCTGGCGTCGATCGCAACGCATTGCGCCCGCTGCGCTATACGCTGACCGGCGACAATCTGCTGATCGTCGGCTCCGAAACCGGCATGGTCGTCGTGCCCGAAACCACCATCGTCAAGAAGGGCCGCATGGGTCCGGGCCAGATGATCGCCGTCGACCTGCTCGAAGGCGAAATCTATGACGATCGCGCGATCAAGGATCGGATCGCGGGCGAACGCCCCTATGGCGAACTGATCAAGGACTTCCTGACCGTCGCCGACTTGGCCGAAGCGCCGACCGCGCTGCCGACTTGGGACAAAGCCGAACTGACCCGCCGCCAAGTCGCCGCCAACCTGACGCTGGAGGATCTGGAACTGATCCTGGCGCCCATGGTAGAGGACGCCAAGGAAGCGATCGGCTCGATGGGCGACGACACGCCGCTGGCCGTCATTTCGGACAAGCCGCGCACGATCAGCCATTTCTTCCGCCAGAATTTCAGCCAGGTCACCAACCCGCCGATCGACCCCTTGCGCGAACGGCATGTGATGAGCCTGAAGACGCGCTTCTCCAACCTCCACAACATCCTGGAGGAAGGCGCGCAGAACAGCCATGTGCTGGTGTTGGAATCGCCGGTCGTGACCAGCGCCGAATGGGCGCGGCTCAAGGCCTATTTCGGCCCCGCCGTCGCGGAAATCGACTGCACCTTCCCCGCCGGTGGCGGGCAGGAACAGCTGCGCGCCGCGATCGCCCGCATCCGTGAGGAAGCCGAACAGGCGGTCCGCGAAGGCCGCACCGAAATCTTCCTGACCGACGAAGGCGTCGGCCCGACCCGGGCCGCCATCGCAGGCGTGCTGGCGGCCGCCGCCGTGCACACTCATCTGGTGCGCAAGGGGCTGCGCAGCTACGCATCGATCAACGTGCGCTCGTCCGAAGCGCTCGACACCCATTATTTCGCGGTGCTGATCGGCGTGGGCGCGACCACGGTGAACGGCTATCTGGCCGAAGCCAGCATCGCCGATCGCCATGGCCGCGGCCTGTTCGGCGACCTGTCGCTCGACGCCTGTTTCGAACGCTATCGCACGGCGATCAACGAAGGCCTGCTCAAGATCATGTCCAAAATGGGCATCGCGGTCATCAGCAGCTATCGCGGCGGCTATAATTTCGAAGCGGTCGGCCTGTCGCGCGCGCTGGTGAACGACCTGTTCCCCGGCATGCCTGCGAAGATTTCGGGCGAAGGCTATGCGTCGCTCCATTACAGCGCGATGCTGCGCCATGAAAAAGCGTTCGACGCAGCTGCAGTGCGCCTGCCGATCGGCGGCTTCTACCGCCAGCGTCAGGGCGGCGAGAGCCATGCCTATTCGGCACAGCTGATGCACCTGTTGCAGACGGCGGTGGCGACCGACAGCTATTCGACCTATCTGCAATTCTCGCGCGGCGTGCGCGATTTGCCGCCGGTTTACCTCCGCGACCTGATGGAGTTCAACTTCGCCCGCGAAGCCGTGCCCATCGACGAGGTGGAAGCCACCACCGAAATCCGCAAGCGGTTCGTCACGCCGGGCATGTCGCTGGGCGCGCTCAGCCCCGAAGCGCATGAAACGCTGGCGATCGCCATGAACCGCATCGGCGCGAAAGCGGTGTCGGGCGAAGGCGGAGAGGACGCGAACCGCTTCAAGCCTTACGAAAATGGCGACAACGCCAATTCGGTCATCAAGCAGATCGCGTCGGGCCGCTTCGGCGTCCATGCCGAATATCTGGCATCGGCCGAAGAGATCGAGATCAAGGTCGCGCAGGGCGCGAAGCCCGGCGAAGGCGGCCAGCTGCCCGGCTTCAAGGTGACCGAGTTCATCGCGAAGCTGCGCCATTCGACGCCCGGCGTGATGCTGATCAGCCCGCCGCCCCATCACGACATCTATTCGATCGAGGATCTGGCGCAGCTCATCTACGACTGCAAGATGATCAACCCGCGCGCGCGGGTCTGCGTCAAGCTGGTGAGCCAGGCGGGCATCGGCACGGTTGCCGCCGGCGTGGCGAAGGCCCATGCCGACGTCATCCTGATCGCGGGCCATGTCGGCGGCACCGGCGCTTCGCCCCAGACCAGCATCAAATATGCCGGCACGCCCTGGGAAATGGGCCTGTCCGAAGCGAACCAGGTGCTGACCCTCAACGGCCTGCGCCATCGCGTGAAGCTGCGCACTGACGGCGGCCTTAAGACCGGGCGCGACATCGTGATCGCCGCGATCCTGGGCGCGGAAGAGTTCGGCATCGGCACGCTGAGCCTCGTCGCCATGGGCTGCATCATGGTGCGTCAGTGCCATAGCAACACCTGCCCGGTGGGCGTGTGCGTGCAGGACGAAAAGCTGCGCGAAAAATTCACCGGCACGCCGGAAAAGGTCATCAACCTGATGACCTTCATCGCCGAAGAAGTGCGTGAAGTCCTCGCCCGCCTCGGCTTCCGCAGCCTGGACGAAGTGATCGGGCGCACCGAATTGCTCAAGCAGGTCAATCGCGGCGCGGAGCATCTGGACGATCTGGATCTCAACCCGATCCTGGCGAAGGTGGACGCCCCCGACGACCAGCGCCGTTTTTCGCTGACCCAGTGGCGCAACGAAGTGCCCGACAGCCTGGACGCGCAGATGATGCGCGACGCCAAGGCCGTGTTCGAGCGTGGCGAAAAGATGCAGCTGACCTACACGGTGCGGAACACGCATCGCGCCGTCGGCACGCGGCTTTCGTCCGCCGTGACCGACCGGTTCGGCATGTCGACCTTGGCCGACGGCCATCTGACCGTGCGCCTGCGCGGGTCCGCCGGTCAGTCGCTCGGCGCCTTCCTGTGTAAAGGCATCACGCTGGAAGTCTTTGGCGACGCCAACGACTATGTCGGCAAAGGCTTATCGGGCGGCATCATCAAGGTGCGCACGACCGTCTCCAGCCCCTTGTCGTCGAAGGACAATACGATCATCGGCAACACTGTCCTCTATGGCGCGACCAGCGGCAAGCTGTTCGCGGCGGGCCAGGCCGGTGAGCGCTTCGCCGTCCGCAATTCGGGCGCGCAGGTCGTGGTCGAGGGCTGCGGCGCCAATGGCTGCGAATATATGACCGGCGGCACCGCGGTGATCCTGGGCAAGACCGGCGCCAATTTCGGCGCGGGCATGACCGGCGGCATGGCCTTCATCCTGGACGAAGACGGCAGCTTTGCGGGCCAGGCGAATCCGGAAAGCATCGTCTGGCAGCGGCTGGAAAGCAGCTATTGGGAAAATGCGGTCAAGGCGCTGATCGCCGAACATGCCGTGGCGACCGACAGCAAATGGTCCAACACCATCCTGGACGATTGGGATCGCTGGCGTCGCTACATTTGGCAGGTCTGCCCGAAGGAAATGATCAGCCGCCTGTCCCATCCGTTGAGCGACGCCGCGGCGGAAACGGTCGCCGCCGAATAAGCGGGGGTCAAGTCGCATCTTCTGCGATTAAAACAGTGTGTTCCCGCGCAGGCGGGAACCTAGTTCAGAGCGTCGGACTGGGTTCCCGCCTGCGCGGGAACACATTGACTAACAAATCTGAGATTCAATCACCGCACACTCAAAACCGCTGTTCGCCGGGCATCGTAGCCACCACAGGGGGCGGCGTCTCAGCCATCCCGACCTGGCTGGTCATTGCGGCGATCGGTGGTGGCGCCCTCTCAACCGCCACGAATCGCGCCACCTGCGGCGACAGCGGCCGAACCGCCGCGGGCGCAGTATCGGGCATCAAATCTTCCGGCATCGCCGCCGCCTCATAATCCCGCACCACCGGATCGCTGCTGCTGCCATCGATCATGCTGTCCGCATCCAGCCCGGCCATATCCGCTTGCCAGCGCCGATCGGCCAGCGTCGGCCCGCAGCCGGTGCAATGGATCGCCCCCGGCCCGTCCTGCATTGCCACAGATGTTTCGCTCGCCGTCTCATCGCCGGTCGGCATGTCCACATAATCGCTGTCCGCCCGTGCCGCGCCTTGCGGACTGGTGACGTAGAAGCCCAGGCTAAGCCCCATGACCGCAGCCGCCACGACGGTGGCGCCCATACTCGTCCAGACATGCACCGACGGCATCGGCTTCCTCCCATGACCGGCCCGAACGCGGGACGGCTTCACCTTCTCCAATCAATCACAACGCCGATGCCGATCACTTGTTGCATGGGTCAAAAGCCTTTGCTAAGGGCCGCCTCCTACCAAGGCACCGGCGCCGCCGGTTTCCCTGTTGATGTGCGGCCATGGCGGAATTGGTAGACGCGCAACGTTGAGGTCGTTGTGGGCGAAAGCCCGTGGAAGTTCGAGTCTTCTTGGCCGCACCATCATTCTCCCCGGCCCGCTGCGGCGGTCGGCGGAGAGAAATCCGGGATAACCGGTCGAAATCGACACCGCTTGGACATTGGCTGTTGCATTGCAACAGGGGGTGGCGTTTGATCCGGCCATGCTCAAGGCCGCTCTCCACCACCTCACCGCCTATCGTTACAACCGCCCGATCCGGCTCGGCCCGCAGGTCATCCGCCTGCGCCCCGCGCCGCACAGCCGGACCAAGGTGCCCAATTATGCGCTGAAGATCGAACCGGCGAACCATTTCCTCAACTGGCAGCAGGATCCGCACGGCAACTGGCTGGCGCGCGTCGTCTTCCCCGACCCGGTCGATCATTTCCGTATCCAGGTCGATCTGCTCGCCGATCTCGACATCATCAATCCGTTCGACTTCTTCGTGGAGCCTTATGCGGAAAACTACCCCTTCGCCTATGACGACCAGCTGAAGACCGACCTCGCCGCCTATTTCGATATCGAGGATCAGGGGCCAAGGTTCGAGGCGATGGTCGCTCAATATGACGGCTATCAAAGCCGCACCGTCGATTTCCTGGTCGAGGTGAACCGCCGCCTGCAACAACAGGTCGGCTATGTCATCCGCATGGAGGCGGGCGTGCAGACGCCCGAAGAGACGCTGGACATCGGCACCGGCTCCTGCCGCGATTCGGCCTGGCTGCTGGTGCAGTTGCTGCGCCGCCTTGGTTTCGCCGCCCGCTTCGTGTCGGGCTATTCGATCCAGCTGGTCGCCGACGTCGAACCGATCGAAGGGCCAAAGGGCGTCACCCAGGACGTGGTCGATCTCCACGCCTGGGCGGAGGCTTATGTGCCCGGCGCAGGCTGGGTCGCGCTCGACGCGACCAGCGGCATGTTCGCGGGCGAAGGGCATATCCCGCTCTGCGCCACGCCCCATTACAAGTCCGCCGCCCCGATCAGCGGCATGGCCGAACCGGCCGAAGTCGATTTCGATTTCGCGATGAGCGTCAGCCGCATCGCCGAAGCGGTGCGCATCACCAAACCCTTCACCGACAATCGCTGGGACGCGGTGATGGCGCTCGGCGCCAAGGTGGACGCAGACCTCATCGCGCAGGACGTGCGCCTGACCACCGGCGGCGAACCGACCTTCGTCGCGCAGGATGGTGGCGATGCGGGCGAATGGAATGGCGATGCGGTCGGCCCGACCAAGGCGGCCTATGCTGACCGGCTGATCCGCAAGCTGCGCGCCGAATTTGCGCCCGGCGGCTTGCTGCACCATGGCCAAGGCAAATGGTATCCGGGCGAAAGCCTGCCGCGCTGGGCCTATGCGGTCTATTGGCGCACGGATGGCGTGCCGCTCTGGCGGGACGAAAGCCTGATCGCGCCGGACGATGCGCCCGCAGGCGCGGCCATAGTGACGGCGGCCGATGCCAAGGCGTTCCTGGCCCATATGGCGGGCAATATGGGCTTTACCGACGAATACACCCATGCCGTCTATGAAGATCCGGCGGTATGGGCGGTCAAGGAAGCCGACCTGCCGATCAACGCCAGCCCCGACGATCCCAAGATCAGCGACCCCGAAGCGCGCGCCCGCATGGTCAAGACGTTCGAACGCGGCCTCGACCAGCCGGTCGGCTACGTCCTGCCGGTGCAGCGCTGGCAGAGCCAGGCCGCCACACCCCGCTGGCAGAGCGAAATCTGGCAGTTGCGGCGCGGCAAGCTGTTCGCCGTGCCGGGCGATTCGGCGCTGGGCTATCGCCTGCCGCTTGGCTCGCTGCCCTATGTGCCGCCGTCCGACTATCCCTATATCCACCCCCGCGACACCAGCGAGCCGCGCCAGCCGCTCGCCGATTTCCGCGCACAGGTGACGGAGCAGGCCAGCGTCGAGGAAGCGCGCGCGCAACAGTCGCAGCGTGTCGCCGGGCCGGATGGCGGTGTCGCCGCGCAGGACCGGGTCGAACAATTCATCATCGAAGGGGCGGTCCGCACCGCCGTCACCATCGAACCGCGCGGCCATTATCTCTCCGTCTTCCTGCCGCCGGTGCAGGCGCTGGAAGATTATCTGGAACTGGTCGCGGAGGTCGAGGCCGCCGCCGAAGCGCTGCGCCTGCCGGTTCGGATCGAAGGCTATGCCCCGCCGCCGGACCCGCGCATCGATGTGCTGAAAGCCACGCCCGATCCCGGCGTCATCGAAGTCAATGTCCACCCCGCCGCCAGCTGGGACGATACGGTGGCGATCACCGAACGGCTCTACGCCCTGGCGCGCGAATGCGATCTGACCGCCGACAAATTCATGGTCGACGGGCGCTCCGTCGGCACCGGCGGCGGCAATCATATCGTGCTGGGCGGCGCGACGCTGAATGATTCCCCGTTCATCCGTCGCCCGGACCTGCTCAAGAGCTTCGTCCTCTACTGGCAGCGGCATCCGGCGCTATCCTATCTCTTCTCGGGCCTCTGCATCGGCCCGACGAGCCAGGCGCCACGCATCGATGAAGCGCGCCACGACGGTCTCTACGAACTGGAGATCGCCCTGGCGCAGGTGCCCAATCCGTTCGCGGACAACGCCACCGCTCCGGCGCCCTGGCTGGTCGATCGCCTGTTCCGAAACCTGCTGGTCGACGTCACCGGCAACACCCACCGCACCGAAATCTGCATCGACAAGATGTTCTCGCCCGACGGCCCCACCGGACGCCTGGGCCTGCTGGAATTTCGCGGGTTCGAAATGCCGCCCGAAGCGCGCATGAGCCTCGCGCAGCAATTGCTGATCCGCGCGCTCGCCGCCTGGTTCTGGCGCCAGCCGCAACAGGGTGGCCTCGTACGCTGGGGCACGACGCTGCACGATCGCTTCATGCTGCCCCATTTCGTCTGGGCCGATTTCCTGGAGGTTCTCTCCGACCTGCGCGGCGCGGGATACGATTTCGATCCCAACTGGTTCGAAGCGCAACGCCAGTTCCGCTTCCCGGTCCATGGTGCGGTCGATGCCGGCGGCGTCGGGCTTGAAATCACCCATGCGCTTGAACCCTGGAACGTGCTGGGCGAAACCGGCGCGATCGGCGGCACGGTGCGCTATGTCGATTCGTCCACCGAACGGTTGCAGGTCCGCGCCACCGGCCTTGTCGCCGGGCGGCATATCGTCACCTGCAACGGCCGCCGGGTGCCGATGACCGCCACCGCCGTGCCCGGCGAAGGCGTGGGCGGCGTGCGCTACAAGGCCTGGACCCCGGCCAACTGCCTCCACCCCAATCTGCCCGCCAACGCGCCGCTCACCTTCGACATACTCGACAGCTGGAGCGGCCGGTCGCTGGGCGGATGCGTCTATCACGTCGCGCATCCGGGCGGGCGCAATTACGACACGCTGCCGGTCAACGGTTATGAAGCCGAAGCCCGGCGCAAGGCACGGTTCCAGGATTATGGCCATACGCCTGGGCAAGTGGACATGCCCGCCGCCGAACCGGCCAATGAATTCCCCATGACCCTCGATCTGCGCTTCCAACATCCCGGCGCGTGATGGCGGCCGACGCACGTACCCTGCCCCATAGCGGAGCGGCCTGGGCGGGCGCCTATCTGGCCGCCGCGCCGCAGGGCGATCTGTTCGCCGATGCGACGCCCGACATGGCGCCGCGCTGGCGCGACATGCTGGGCCGCCTGTCCACCCAGGCGCAGGGCGACCCCGCGACGCTCGCCGACCATGTGTCGCGCCAGGCGATCGACCTCGGCATGGCGTTCCGCCTGACCGGGGACGAGCAGGAACGATCCTGGCCGCTCGGCCCGGTGCCGCTGCTGATCGACGCAGGCGAATGGGCGCAGATCGAACGCGGCCTGATCCAGCGCGCCGAACTGCTGGAACGGGTCGTCGGCGACATCTATTCCACCCAGTCGCTGGTGCGCGAGGGCAAGTTGCCCGCCAGCATCGTGACAGGCAGCCCCCATTATTGGCGGGTCATGACCGGCACGCCACCGCCGCGCGGCCATCATCTCCATTTCTACGCCGCCGATATCGGGCGCGGACCGACCGGCGAATGGCGGGTGCTGGCCGATCGCGTCCGCACGCCCGTTGGCGTGGGCTATGCGCTCGAAAACCGCCTCGCCCTCTCCCGCGCCACCGGCGACCTGCTGGGCGCGATGAACACGCGGCGGCTCGCCCCCTTTTTCGACGAACTGCGCCGCGGCCTCGCCGCCGATTGCGAGCGCACCGACCCGCGCATCGGCCTGCTGACCCCCGGCCGCTTCAACCAAAGCTATGCCGAACAGGCGCATCTGGCCCGCTATCTCGGCCTGCTGCTGGTGGAAGGCGACGACCTTATCGTATCGGACGGGCGATTGTTCGTCCGAACCATCCAGGGGCTGAAGCGCATCGACGGCCTGTGGCGCTGGATGGACACCCGCTTCCTCGACCCGCTCGCCTTCGACGCGAAATCGCGCATCGGCATCGCCGACCTGTACGACGCCTGCGCGCGCGGCGGCCTGATGGTCAGCAACTGGCCGGGCGCCGGCGTGATCGAATCGCGCGCCTTCGCCGCCTTCCTGCCGCAACTGGCGCGAGCGATGCTGGGATCGGACCTCATCCTGCCCAATATCGCGACCTGGTGGTGCGGCCAGGGTCATGAGCGCGACCATGTGCGGGCGCGGCTCGATGATCTGGTCGTCGGCTCCGCCTTCGATCAGGATGTCGCGGGCCTGCCCGACGCGCGTTTCACCCCCGGATCGGCGCTGGACACTGCGCAGCGCGCCGCCCTGCTCGATGCCATGGCGCGCCGACCGATGGACTATGTCGGCCAGGAACTGGTGAAGCTGTCGACCACCCCCGCCGTCATCGACGGGCAACTCACGCCCCTCCCCTTCACCCTGCGCATCTTCGTCGCGCGCGACGCCGCCGGGCGCTGGCGCGTGATGCCCGGCGGCTTCGCGCGTCTGGCGGGCCATGGCGACATCCGCGCGGCGCTGATGGGGCAGGGCGACATGTCCGCCGACATGTGCGTGATCGACAGCAAGCCGGTGCCCCCCGACAGCCTGCTGGACGGCGGCGCGCCCGCCATCCGCCGCGTCGGCGGCATGTTGCCCGCCAAGGCTGCCGACAACCTCTTCTGGCTGGGCCGCTACATCGAACGGACGGAAATGACGCTGCGCCTGATCCGCGCGATCGTCGGCGGATCGATCGAGGCGGATCTGGGACCATCGCCCGCGTCCCTCACCATGGCCCGGCTGGTCGATCAACTGGCGCTCTGGGGCGCGGTGCCCGGCCGGGGCAGCGCGATCGGCCCGCTCTGCGCCACCGCGCTGGGCGACGCGCGCCAGTCCGGCAGCGTCCGCGCCTTGATCGCCACGGTCGCCAATATCGGCGAAGGGCTGCGCGATCGGCTGGCCAGCGATTTCTGGCGGCTAGTGCGCCTGCCGCTGCCCGCCTTCGACGGCGGCGTCACCGAAACCCTGCTCGACGCCTCGTCCCGCATGATCGAGCGGATGTCCGCCCTGTCGGGTCTGGCGGCGGAGAATATGGCCCGGACCGAAGGCTGGCGCTTCCACGATATGGGCCGCCGCATGGAACGCGCGATCAATGGCTGCCGCCTGCTTACCCTGTTTGGCAATGACGGCGCATCGGCCGACGACCTCACCGTCCTGCTGGACCTGATGGACAGCCAGATCAGCTATCGCACCCGTTATCTGACCGGTCCGGCCCTGCCGCCGGTGCGCGATCTCGTCGCGCTGGAGCCGCATAATCCGCGCGCCATCGCCTATCAGGCACTGCGCCTGGCCGATCATATCGCCGCCCTGCCCACATTGCGCGCCGACGGTATGCCGGAGGAACCCCGCCGCCTGGCCGACGCGCTGGTCGCCCGGCTCGCCCCCTTGACCGGCGACATGCTGACCATGGCCGATATGGGTGATGTGGAAAGCCGCCTGCTTGGGCTGTCCGACGCCATCGGCCAGCGCTATTTCCTCCCCCTGCGCAAGACGCAGGATGCGGACCTGCTGTCATGATCTACCATGTCCGCCACAAAACCATCCTGCGCTATGCCAGTCCCGTGCGGCTCGCCCGCTTCAACCTGCGGCTGCGCCCCGCACCCTGGACCGGGCAATGGACGGCGGATTATGTCCTGACGGTCGATCCCATCCCCTCCGTCATCGAATCGCGGCCCGGCGCCTGGCCGGTCAACGTCGCCCGGCTGGTGATCGAAAACCCGATCCGCCAGCTGACGATCGAAACCCGCTTCCGCGCCGGGGTGGACAATGGCCCGCAGATCGTCCCGCAGCCCGGCGATCCCACCATCGCCAGCGTCGCGCAGGCCGCATTGCGCGATCGTGACATGGGACCATCGGCCCCCGCCCATTATCTCTTCGCCTCGCCGCGCGCGCCGCTATTGGCGCAGATCGGCGACTGGGTGGGCGACCGGCTGACCCCCGACCGACCCATCATCGCCGCCGCGCTGGACCTTGCCCAACGGATCAAGGCGGAATTTGCCTATGAACCCGGCGCCACCGACGCCTCCACTCCGGTCGCCGACGCCTTTTCCGCGCGCCATGGCGTGTGCCAGGATTTCGCCCATGTCATGGTGGTGGCGCTGCGCCTTGCGGGCCTGCCCGCAGCCTATGTCAGCGGCTATCTGCGAACCCTGCCGCCGCCCGGACGACCCCGGCTGGTCGGCGCGGACGCGATGCACGCCTGGGTCATGCTCTGGTGCGGATCGACGCGCGGCTGGATCGGCTTCGATCCCACCAACGGCGTCATCACCAGCGACGGGCACCTGTTCGTCGCCATGGGCCGCGATTATGCCGACGTAGCGCCGATGGACGGGCTGTTCGTCGGCGGCGGGCGGCAAAGCCTGCAACTGATGGTCGATGTCGTGCCCGAAGAGGAAATCGCGCCGGTCAGCTGATCGCGTCGAACAGCAACGGCATCCCCGTCCGCGGCCGGATCGTCAGGCGGCTGATCGGCTCGGGCTTGAACCCCGTCGGCATGCTCAACCGATAGCGCCGAACGATCGTAGCGATCACCGTCATCACCTCTTGCTGCGCAAAGCCCGCGCCCACGCACACGCGCGGGCCGCGCCCGAACGGGAACCAGGCCTGCTTCACCATGTCGGCATTGGCCGGATCGTCGAACCGGTCGGGGTCGAACGCATGGGGGCAGGCCCAATTATCCTTGTTCCGCTGTGTCAGCCACGGCGCGACGACCAGCATCGCCCCCTGTTCCAGATGCTTGTCGCGCATGTCCATCGGGCAGGTGACTTCGCGCGGCAGGAAGGATACCGGCGGATAGAGGCGCAGCGTCTCCCGGAAGATATTGCGCAACTGCCCCATATCCTTGAGCATCGCCGCGGTCAGCGGCGCGTTGCCCGCGATCTCGCCGATCTCCGTCCGCACCCGGTCCTGGATATGCGCGCATTCGGCCAGCATATAGAGCGCCCAGGTCATCGTGCTGGCGGATGTTTCATGCCCGGCCAGGAAGATGGTCGATACCTGCTCCATCACCTGTTCGCAGGTGAAGGACAGGCCGGTCTGCGCGTCCTTCACCTCGATCAGCGATTGCAATATGTCGCGATGTGGCGCTTCGCCCCGCGCGTGCCAGCCTTCGTAGCGCGCCTCCACGATCGGCCGGAATACGTCATGGATCGCCCGCGCCGGGCCTTTGGATCGCTTCTCGAACCAGCCCGCCGGAATGCCATAGAGCCGCAGCATCGACGCGCTATGCGCCAGCCGCTGAAACTTGCCGAAGGCGGTGTGGATGATGTTGGACCGCTGCGCGTCCAGCGCCTGCGAAAACAGCGTGCGGAATATGATGTCGGCCGCGACATGGGTCATCATCGGGTCGATATCGACCGGCTTTGCGCGATCCGCAGCGTCGATCCGCGCCAGCAGGTCGTCGGCCGCCGCCGCCATCAGCGGCATGGATCGGCCAAGCGCCGTATGCGCGAAGGCGGGATTGACCATCGCCCGCTGGCTTTCCCAATCCGCGCCATTGGCGGAAAAGACGCTGTTGCCGATCAGCGGATCGAGATTGCGCACCAGTTCGCTATGCTTGGGATAGGCGGTGCCGCCGCGCAAAATCTGGTCCACCAGGCTCAGTTCGTTGGCGATATACATGGTGCGGCCGGGCGTGCGGATTTCGCCCATCTTCATCGTGTAGCTTTTGTCGAACAGCACATGGATCCAGCTGTGCCAGCCGCGCAGGAACCGCTTCACCAGGCCCGCCTTGCTCCGGGGCGGCTGCGGATAGGGGGGGTGAAAAGATCGGTCATGGGATCGTCCTGAAAGCCGCGACGGCTTCGTCCACGGTACGGCGGCCTGCGGTCAGGCTGATGAAATCGATCGGCGACAGGCGATCGCCCACGCGCAGATAATCGAAATGCGCCTCATATTTATTCGACCAGCCGCCATGATAATTTTCGGGCTGGTAGAACAGGTGGAAGCGCGGCGAGAGCATATCCACTCGCGCGGTATGGGTGTCGGCGAACAGGCGGAACGGATTGACGTCGAAATAGGCCGCGCCATCGGGCGGCGAACTGATGTCGACATAGCGGAACGACGCATCGCGCAGCGCCCGCAAATCCTGATGATACCAATCCGCGTCGCGGCGCAGGCCGATCACCGGCACCACTTGGCCCAGGCCCAGCATGACGAAATGATCGGGCAGCGTCCCCCCGCGCAGGGCGATGACCCGGCGCAGCAACCGCATCCCCAATATCGTCCCTGCGCTGTGCGTGACCAGCTGCACCTCGTCCCAGTCGCCGTCCAGCGCCTGCGCGATGCGCGCGGCGAACTGGTCGATCCGCTCGTCCAGCGTATCCCCCGGCCCGTCCGCCGCCAACGCACCATGATAGGTCATGAAGCGCAGCAGCCAGGGCACCACCAGCTTGGCCAGAATCCGGCCGGACAGCCAGGCGCTGATCGCCACCCCCGCCAGCATCGCCGCCCAGACCGGCAGGACCAGCGACAGCAGCAAGGCGGGCAGGACCGCCAGCAACAACGGGATCAGCACCGCCAGGACCGGCGGATAGAGGATGGTGATCACCGGCCCCTTGCGCAGCCGCCGCATCCGCCCGAAATCCATGTGCCGCGCATGCCCCGCATAGGCGCGCGCGGAGCGCAGGGCGAGGCTGAGCGGATTGCGAATCCACACCTTGCCGATCACATCTTCCCAGCGCAGATATTCATAGTCGGTCGTCACCCCCGCCGCCGGGTTGTCGACCTGCCAGATGGCCGACACCGCCGCGCCCGCGGGACCGCTCTGCCGTCCGCTCACCGCGATCGGTTCGCCCGTCAACGCGCCATGCCGCACCGCCTGATCGCGATAGAGCTGGTGGTAGAAACGGACACCGCGCGGATCGAAACCGCCGAGATAAAAGACTTTACGCTTGAACTTTTCCAACACCATCGCCCTAATCGGGTCATGACCACACCCGAACGCGACTACTGCTATTTCATCGATCATCGCAAATACAACCGCAATGTCGGTTGCCGCAAGCATGACAATATGTACGGCATCAATGGCGGCGGCAGCGAGCGCGACCGCTGGCGCGCCGACATGACCTTCTATCGCCATATGAAGGCGAACGGCGATCCGATGGCCCTGCCCTCGCTGGTCGCCTGCCTCACCTTCGGCTGGTTCTGCTGGAACTATCATCCGGGCAAGGGGCTGTGGCGCGGTCAGTTGTTGCGCCGTTTCGCCAAAGCGCCCAAATGACCGCCATGACCGATCCCAAACATGTTCAGGTTGGCCCGATCACCTTCGGCAACGACCTGCCCTTCGTCCTGATATCCGGCCCCTGCCAGATCGAAAGCCGCGACCATACGCTGTTCATGGCCGACGCGCTGGCGAAGGCGGCGGGCCAGGCGGGCGTCCCCTTCATCTTCAAATCCTCCTTCGACAAGGCGAACCGGACGTCGGTATCGGGCCAGCGCGGCGTCGGCATCGACGCGGGGCTGGCGATCCTGGCGGAGGTCAAGGCGGCGCTAGGCTGTCCGGTGCTGACCGATGTCCATGACGCAACCCAGGTCGAAGCCGCCGCGCAGGCGGTCGATATCCTCCAGATTCCCGCCTTCCTCTGCCGCCAGACCGACCTACTGATCGCGGCCGGAAAGACCGGCGCGGTCATCAACGTCAAGAAGGGCCAGTTCCTCGCTCCCTGGGACATGGCGGCAGTGGCGCAAAAGGTCGCCTCCACCGGCAACGAGCGCATCCTGCTGACCGAACGCGGCGCGAGCTTCGGCTACAACACGCTGGTCAGCGACATGCGCGCGCTGCCGACCATGGCGCAGACCGGCTATCCCGTCGTCTTCGACGCCACCCATTCGGTGCAACAGCCCGGCGGCCTGGGCAGCGCATCGGGCGGCCAACGCGAATTCGCGCCGCTGCTGGCCCGCAGCGCCGTAGCGGCAGGCGTCGCCGCGATCTTCGCCGAAGCGCATGAAGACCCCGACAATGCGCCCTCCGATGGCCCGGTGATGCTCCCGCTGGAGTGGGTTGCCCCGATGCTGGCAAAGCTCAAGGCGATCGATATGGTGGTGAAAGGCTAACTTCTCCGTGTTCCCGCGCAGGCGGGAACCCAGTCCAGCCATCAGGACTAGGCTCCCGCCTGCGCGGGAACACAAAATGCTATGAGACAAGCATGTCCACCACGTCCGATGGCCCGGTGGCGCTGAATCGCGTTAGCCCAATGCCAAAAACTGAACGCGATCGACGAAGTCATGAACGGGTAACCCCCTCCGTTCATCCCGAGCTTGTCGAAGGACCAGGCTGAGTGAAGTCGAAGCCTCCGCTACGCTCAGCCTGAACGGATCGTAATTAAGGCCGCACCTGCCCCGTCCCGCGCACGATCCACTTGTACGTCGTCAGCCCCTCCAGCGCCACTGGCCCGCGCGCATGGAGCCGCCCGGTCGAAATGCCGATCTCCGCGCCCAGCCCGAACTCGCCGCCATCGGCGAACTGGGTGGAGGCGTTCCACATCACGATCGCGCTGTCGACTGCGTTCAAAAACCGCTCGGCGGTCGCGGCGTCATCCGTGATGATCGCGTCGGTATGGTGGCTGGCATGGGCGGCGATATGCGCGATCGCGTCGTCAACGCCATCGACCAGTCGCACCGACACGATCGCGTCGAGATATTCGGTATCCCAATCCTCGTCAGCCGCCGCCGTCACGCGCGCGTCCAGCGCCTGCACATCCGCGTCGCCGCGCACTGCGCATTGGGCGTCGAGCAACGCCTGCACCAGCCCCGCCGCCGCGCCATAGGCCCGGTCGATCAGCACCGTCTCCGTCGCGCCGCACACGCCCGTCCGCCGCATCTTGGCATTGACGACCAGCGCCTGCGCCATGGCGGGGTCCGCCGCGCCATCGACATAGCTGTGGTTGATCCCGTCCAGATGCGCCAGCACCGGCACGCGCGCCTCTTCCTGCACCCGCGCGACCAGGCTCTTGCCGCCGCGCGGCACGATCAGATCGACATATTCTGCCGCTTTCAGCAATGCGCCCACCGCCGCGCGATCGGTCGTGGGCACCAGTTGCACCACATCGGCGGGCAGGCCGGCGGCCATAATCCCCTCGACGATCGCGGCGTGGATCGCCCGGTTGCTCTCCTTCGCCTCGCTGCCGCCGCGCAGGATCACCGCATTGCCCGCACGCAGGCACAGGGCCGCCGCGTCCGCCGTCACATTGGGGCGGCTTTCATAGATGATGCCGATCACGCCCAGCGGCACGCGCACCCGGCTGAGTTCCAGCCCGTTGGGCCGCACCGCCGTGTCAATCACGCTGCCCAGCGGATTGGGCAGCGTCGCCACCTGCTCCACCCCGTCGGCGGTGGCGGCGACTCGCTCCGCGTTCAGCTTCAACCGGTCGAGCAGCGCGGGCGACAGGCCGTTGGCGACCGCATTGTCCATGTCGCGCGCATTGGCGGCGATGATCGCTGGCGCCTGATCCCGCAACGCCTGCGCGGCGCGGCGCAGGGCGTCGGCCTTTTGCGCGTCGCTTGCTTGCGCGATCGTCGCGGCGGCGCGACGCGCGCGCGCGCCCATCGTCGCGATCAGCATTTCGGGGGTCTGGGTCAGGTCGTTCATGAAAAAAGCTCTCGCCGCTTGGATCGGGCTGCGCCTTACCATGAAAGCGGATCGAAACGAAAGCCGCCGCCGATCGGGGGAGCGCCGATCCCGGCAGGATAGTGCCGACGGCCGGACCATGGGTCGCATATGATCCGGCCGCCAGCGGGCGGGCTTAGCCCGCCGCCAATCATCCCTACGCTTCCAGCCGACCCGCCACATACCCCAACGGGGTTAGGCCAGCAGAAAAATCGGACGCTCAGTGACTGATCAGGCCGACGATGCGCACCAGCTGCGATTCCCGGCTGCATCCGGTCTTGTCATAAATGCTGCGCAACTGGACCTTGAGCGTCTCCACCGACACGCCGCGCGCCTCGGCGATGGCCTTGCGCGACTGCCCGGCGGCCAGACGGATGGCGATGTCCGCTTCGGCGCGGGTCAGGCGGAAGGTGCGCGTCAGCAACTGCACATGGCGATCGGTCGGCTCGCCCACCTTGGCGATCACGATTGCCCGCGGCGCGAAGGGCAAGGCCCAGGGCCGCACCGGCAACGGATGGAATTCCAGCATGATCGCGACGCCGCCTGCCTCATCCGCCAGCGCGACCGGATCGGCGGCGCGGCCGGGCGGTTCGATCACGCAGCGCATCGCCCGGCCGATGGCGCGGGTTTCGTCCGCCCGCTCGCTCGCCAGCCACCCGTCACGCACGTGGATGCGGCTGGACGACAGCAGCGCCTCCGCGCGCGGCGTCATGCCCCCCACCCGGCCGGTCGCATCGAGCAGCCAGCAGGCGCGGTCCATCGCCTCGAACGTGCCGGACAGCAGCGCGAAACCCTGCTGCTCGATCGCCTGTTGCAGGCGGACGGCGGCGCGCGCATGGCCCGCAATATGGGCGAACATGTCGCGATCCTGCTGGCTGGTCCGCCCATCCTTGCGATTGCGCAGCACGGCCAGTCCGACCATCTGGTCGTTCGCCGCGATCAGGCGCGTCTGGCACCCGTCGAAAATGTCGAAGTCCGAACACATGTCGAGATAGTCGCCGGACCGCAGCGTCTGGCGCGTCATGTCATAATGGGCTTCGTGGACGATCGCCGGGCGATCGGGCAACCCATCCGCCGCGACCCGGAAATTAAGGTCGGGCGAGGCCTGGTCGATGGCCGCGCCGATGGGCACGATGCTGGTGTCGATATCGCTGATCCAGTTGAAGCCGGACGCCCCCGGTCCGAAGCCGATCAGCTGCCCATGGCCGGACCCGGTAGCCTGCGCCATCGCCTGCAGCGCATCACCCCATTTTTCAGGCTCCAGCGCGGCGGACAGGAAAAGGTCCGCCCATTGGTCCCCTTGCTTGGCGCGTTCCCCCATCGTCTTCCCCCATGCCCGTGATCGGAGTTAGCCAAACCGTAGGGGAAGTCAAATATGGGCGGCGTCCGCCACCCCAACCGCATCAAAACTTGATCGGGATTATATTTCGGTCAGGCCGCCTGCGCCAATGCGGCCTGCTTCACCGCGCGAATCACCCGGCAGGGCGGGATGTTGCGCCATTCCAGCGTATCGCTGACATCGCCGAACAGTGGGTTCAGCAGGCGCAGCACATAGCGCGAATATTGATAGATCAAAAACGCGCCGCCCGGCCGCAACGCCGCCCGCGTCTCGGCGCAGATCACCGCGCCGACACCGTCGGGCAGGGTGGAGAAGGGGATGCCCGACAGGATATAATCCGCCTGATAATGACCTGCTTCCTTGATGAAGCGGCGGACATCGGCAGCGGACCCATGGACGACGCGCAACCGCGAATCATCGATTTCCGCCTCCAGATAAGCGACGAAGTCCAAATTGAGGTCGATCGCCAACAAGGTCGCGTCGGCCGGCAAACGGTCGAGGATGGACCGGGTAAAGGTGCCGACACCTGGACCATATTCCACGAACAGCCGCGTATTACGCCAATCGACCTGGTCCAGGATGCGATCCACCAATGTGGCAGAGGACGGGATGACAGACCCGATCATGCCGGGATGCTTGATAAACTGGCGAAAGAACATGCCCCATTGGCTCAAAAAGGATGCGGACTTTGCCGCGCCGACCCTGGTCTTGTCCTTCGATGGAATAGAGGCCATCAACACCCGCCTGTCTGTTTCATCCTGCGCGCCTTGCAAATCCAGTCCGCGCTGGCAAGCCGCTTTGCAATATTATCGTCATGAACGCGGGGACAGGCGGATGGGTTCAATCCGCCTGTCCCCGCCCATGGCGCTCCGCACGATCAGTCCGCCTGGTCGCGCGCCCGCACCATGCCCGGCGCGACGAAGCCGATCGGGTCGACCTGCATCGCGCGCTGCTTCAACTGCGACTGAATCTGCTCATATTCCCGCTCCATGTCCGGCGTCACCGACGCGCGGGTTTCCTCCAGCGCCCCTTCGAAATGCGCCTGTGTCACCGTATCGACCGACAGCGACTGGCGCAGCGCGAACAGCCCGGCGCGCCGCACCAGATCCTCCAGGTCCGCGCCGGTGAACCGCTCCGTCTCCCGCGCGAGCGCGTCCAGATCCACATCGTCGGCCAGCGGCATCTTGGCCGTGTGGATGCCCAGGATACGCCGCCGCCCCGCTTCATCCGGCACCGGCACATAGATCAGTTCATCGAACCGCCCCGGCCGCAACAGCGCCGGGTCGATCAGCGTCGGCCGGTTGGTCGCGCCGATGACGACCACGGACTGCAATTCCTCCAGCCCGTCCATCTCGGCCAGGATGGTGTTGACCACCCGTTCCGTCACCGCCGGTTCGCCAAGGCCGCCGCCTCGCGCGGGGACCAGGCTGTCCAGTTCGTCGATGAAGATGACCGTAGGCGCCACCTGCCGCGCGCGGGCGAACAGCCGCGCGATCTGCTGCTCGCTCTCGCCATACCATTTGGACAGCAGGTCGCTCGACTTGGTGGCGATGAAATTGGCCTGCGCCTCCCGCGCGACGGCCTTCGCCAACAGCGTCTTGCCGGTGCCGGGCGGCCCATAGAGCAGGAAGCCCTTGGCAGGACGGATGCCCAGGCGGCGGAAGGCGTCGGGATTTTTGAGTGGCAACTCCACCCCTTCCTTCAACCGCATCTGCGCGTCGTCCAGCCCGCCGATATCGTCCCAGCCGACATTGGGCGCCTGCACCATCACCTCGCGCATCGCGGACGGCTGGACCCGCTTGATCGCGGACAGGAAGTCCTCGCGCGTGACCGACAATTCCTCCAGCACGTCGGGCGGGATCGTCCCGTCCTCCAGGTTGAGGCGCGGCATGAAGCGGCGCACCGTTTCGATCGCCGCCTCACGAGTCAGCGCCGCCATGTCGGCGCCGACAAAGCCGTAGGTCATGCGCGCCAGTTCGGCGAGGTCGACCTTGTCGCCCAGCGGCATACCGCGCGTATGGATGCCCAATATCTCGCGCCGCCCGCGCTCGTCGGGCACGCCGACGATGATCTCGCGGTCGAACCGGCCGGGACGGCGCAGCGCTTCATCGATCGCCTCGGGCCGGTTGGTGGCGGCGATGACGACCAGATTGGCCCGCGGCTCCAGCCCGTCCATCAGGGTCAGCAACTGCGCGACCAGCCGCTTCTCCGTCTCACCCGTCACCTGCCCCCGTTTGGGCGCGATCGAATTGATCTCATCGATGAACAGGATCGACGGCGAAGACTTGGCCGCCGCCTCGAATATCTCGCGCAGCTGCTTTTCCGACTCGCCATAGGCCGATCCCATGATCTCCGGCCCGTTGATCAGGAAGAATTCCGCGTCCGATTCATTGGCGACCGCGCGGGCCAGCCGCGTCTTGCCGGTGCCCGGCGGGCCGTGCAGTAACACACCCTTGGGCGGATCGACGCCCAGCCGGGTGAACAGTTCGGGATAGCGCAGCGGCAGCTCCACCATCTCGCGCAACTGGTCGATCGCATCGGCCATGCCGCCGACATCGTCATAGGTGACGTCGGCGCGCCGCGATTCGCGCGGCTCCTCATATTCGGCACGCAGTTCGACTTCCGTCTCGGCATCGATCTGGACGATGCCCTTGGGCACGGTCGACACCACCACCAGGCGGATTTCCTGGAGCGCATAAGCGGGCGCTGCCAGCATCTGGCGCAGCTGTGGCGGCATGTCGCCGGGGGGCACCTGCTGCTGCCCCGCCGTCGCGATCACATCGCCCGCAGTCAACGGCCGCTGATAGAAAACGCGCTTCAACGCATCGGGATTGCCCTGCAAGCGCAAGTTATTTTGTGCAGGCGCGAACACGACCCGCTGGGCCGGGCGCGGCTCCACCTTGCCGATCTGGACGAAGTCGCCCGAGCCCACACCGGCATTGGCGCGCTGCAATCCGTCCAGGCGCAGCACGTCCAGCCCTTCATCTTCCTTGTAGGGGCGCACCACCCGCGCTGGCGTGGCGCGCTTGCCAAGGATCTGGATTACATCGCCCTCGGCCAGCTGCAATTGCGCCATCACCGTCAGCGGCAACCGCGCCAAACCACGCCCTGCATCCTCCGGCCGCGCATTGGCGACCTGAATCCGGCGTCCGCTTTCGTCTTGATCGGCCACAAGCCATCCTCGTCTTTGTCGTCCCGTAACGAGATAGGAACGCCATCGCCGGGGAAAAGGGGCAAGCATGCCGATCGACGGACGAAAAAAAGGGCCGACCCGAAGGCCAGCCCGTAAAGTTTTAGGAGAGGATGCCTGAAAGGCACCCCCTATGTGCAATGCGGCAGGATATATTGCAAGTGCGAAAAGAATTTGGGAGTTGCAAAAAATGCATCTTGCCATCCGCCGTATTTTCCTGCTCAGTGCGGACAGGATGCTTGAACCCCGGTTCACGTAGCGCTGAAAAGGCACAATGACGCGGCGCAGCGTACCGGCTTTGATTATTGATGGGTTATGCGCAGATTGCCGCCTCTTACGGCCCTGGAGGCCTTTGTTCAGGTCGCTCGCCTGGGATCCGTCAAGGCGGCGGCGGAGGAACTCGCCCTGTCGACCCCGGCGCTCAGCCGCCGGGTCCAGGCGCTCGAACGCTTCATCGGCCGCCCCCTGTTCGACCGCAAGCACCAGGCGCTGGAAATCAATGCCGAAGGGCAGCGACTGCTGGACGATATCGCCCCCGCGCTCGATTCGCTCGCCCAGGCGCTGGAAAACATCCAGAGCGGCGGCAACCAGCTGCGCCTGCGCCTGGCGGTTATGCCGCTGTTCGCGACCCAGCGGCTGTTCCCCCATCTGGGCAAGCTGCGCCAGCAACACCCGCAACTGCATATCGACATCGAAACCACGCCCCACGCCGTCGCACGACTGGGCGAGGGGCTGGATGCGGCGATCGTGCTGTCGAAGGATATCGACACCGCGCTCTACGCGCATGAACTGGACCATGAAGAAGTCTATCTGATCGGCCGCCGCGAATTGCTGGAAGGGCCGCAGGCGCTGGGTTCGCCGGAGGAACTGGCGAACCAGACCATCCTGCTCCATCGCGACATGGCGATGTCGTTCGACGCGTGGAAGGAAGCGGCGGGCCTGCCTGACCTGCAACCGCTGGCGATCGACAATTATGATTCGGGCCAGTTGATGCTGGAGGCCGCGGCCCAGGGGCTGGGCGTGGCGGTAATGCACGCCAGCCATTATGAACAGGCGGGCGATCCCCGTCTGGTGCGGCTGTTCCCGATCCGGGTAGAAAGCCCCTATCGCTACTTCTTCGTCTGCCGCCCCCGTGCGCTCCAGACCCGCGCCGTGCGCATTTTCCGCGACTGGCTGGTCAGCGCCGACATCTGACGCGATTATTTCGCTGCCGGTCCCTTAACCTTATTCTACCTCGTCCGTTATCGGACATATGAGTGGGGCATCTTCTTCTTCCGCTAGTCCGCAGCACGGGCTGACCGACCGACTGACCCGCTGGGCCAGGGGGTTTTCCGGCAAATCGGAAGAGGATGTCGCCGAAGAGGCGCAAAGGCCGCGCGGCGGCACCGCATCCAACCGGGAAATCAACCGGCGCAGGCAGCTATATGCCGATATCGGCGACTTCCTCTTCGCCCACGACCTCGATCTGACGCCGATCAATTTCAGCGTCGCGCTCGATTATCTGACCGGCGCTAATATCGGCGTCGAAAAGGCGATTAAGGCCGTGATGATGGAGCGGGGCAAGATCACCAATGGCTGGATCGAATCGATCGCGGCGGAACAGCGCGCCGACAAGGTCACCCCCGAATCCCTCGCAACGATGCTGGACAAGGTGGAGGAAAATCTCACCCAGTTCACCGGCCTGATGCATGAATCGCGCAATTCGGCGAAGGATTATGGCGCGGCCCTGCAGGAACAGGCCAAGGATCTGGGCGAAGGCCGCGACAATGAGCCGGTCCTCGCCCGCCTCGTCGGCCTGACCCGCTCGATGGTCGAAAAGACGCGCCAGGTCGAAACCCAGCTGCGCGACAATCAGCGCCAGACCCAGGCGCTCAAATCCAGCCTTGAAAATGCCCGCCGCGCCGCCGAACATGATCATCTGACCGGCCTGCCCAACCGCCGCGCCTTCGAAGGGGTGCTGGGCGAAGAGATGCAACAGGCCCGCGATCATGGCGAATCATTGTCCGTCGCCTTTTGCGACATCGACCATTTCAAGCTGATCAACGACACCCACGGCCATGACACCGGCGACCGGGTGCTCAAATTCGTCGCCGGTCTGCTGGCGAAGGCCTCCAACGACCGCTGCCATGTGGCGCGGCATGGCGGCGAAGAGTTCGTGATGCTGTTCCGCGGCAAGACCGCCGCCGAAGCGTGCGAAGCGGTGGACAGCGTGCGCGAGGATCTTGCCAACCGCAGCCTGGTCAACCGCACCAATGGCGAGCGGATGGACCGGGTCAGCTTTTCCGCGGGCGTCGCCAACGTGCTGATCTACGAAGACCCCCGCGCTGCCCTCAAGGCCGCCGACCGCGCGCTTTATCTCGCCAAGGAACATGGCCGCAACCGCGTCTATCTGGCCGCCGAAGTGGATTAACACACTGTTCCCCGGCGCAGGCCGGGTCCAGTTCCACGGCCTCAACTGGACCCCGGCCTACGCCGGGGAACGACATATCTGATTGCGACGGCTATCTAAGCCCCATCGCGTAACCTGAACCGCCCCTCAAAAATCCGGCTTTTCATAATGGGCAGGCGGGGTAATCACCTCCATCCGCTCCGACAGCAACGGCCGGAACGAAGGCCGCGATTTGAACCCGGCATACCAGCGCTTGACCGGCTCATGCCCCGCCCAGTCGATTCCGCCCAGATAATCCGCCACCGACAGATGCGCCGCCGCCGCGATATCCGCCAGGCTCAGTGTCCCGCCCGCCATCCAGCTGCGATGGTCGAGCAGATAATCCATATAATCCATATGGACGTTCGCCCGCTTCATCGCCTCGCGCAGGATGCGCGCGTCGGGCGGCGCGCGTTCGATCAGCCGCTTCTTCATCCGCTCGTGCAGCAGCGGCCCGACCACATCGCCATAGAAATTCTGGTCGAAAAAGGCGGTCAGCCGCCGCACTTCCGCGCGGCCCGCCGCCGTGCCGGAAATCAGCGGGAATTTCTCCACCGTCTCTTCGAAATATTCGCAGATCGCCTGGCTGTCGATCAGGGTCAGCCCCTTGTCCGCGTCCGCCATCACCGGCGTCGTCCCCGCCGGGTTCAGGTCCAGAAATTCGTCGCGCATCGCCCAGGGCGATTCCCGGACCAGATCATAGCCCACGCCCTTCTCGCCCAGGAGAAGCCGGACCTTGCGGGAAAAGGGGCAAAGCGGAAATTGATAAAGCAACCACATAGGCGATCCCTGTTAGGCCGACGCGCGACGTGGGGATAGCCGCAAAATGATGCGGTCATATCCGCCTGCCACGGCGATATCGTCCAAAGCGATGGCAAGATACGGCATGGTCCGGGCTTTCGATCCTGGCGGCGGCGCGATAGAAGAGACAGCAATAATGGTTTCGCGATGGAAAGGATGCCCGATGTCTGATGATTTCTTCCCCGTACCGGAGGATTGGGCGACACATGCGTTGATGGACCGGGCTGCGCGCGACGCGGACTATGCGCGCTCTATCACGGATAGCGACGCCTATTGGCTGGAACGGGCGCAGCGGCTGGACTGGATCACGCCGCCGACCAAGGCCGACGAAAGCAGCTTCGCGCAGGCCGATTTCGGCGTCAAATGGTTCGCCGACGGGGTGCTGAACGTCAGCGCCAATTGCATCGATCGCCATCTGGCGACCCGCGCGGACCAGACCGCGATCCTGTGGGAACCGGATTCGCCCGATGCGCAGCCGCGCCGCTACACCTACGCGCAACTGCATGAAGAAGTGTGCCGCTTCGCCAATGTGCTCAAAGCCGCCGGCGCCAAGAAGGGCGACCGCATCACCCTCTATCTGCCGATGATCCCGGAAGCCGCCTTCGCCCTGCTCGCCTGCGCCCGGATCGGCGCAGTGCACAGCGTCGTCTTCGGCGGCTTTTCGCCCGATGCCTTGGCGGGTCGCATCCAGGATTGCGATTCGACGCTGGTCGTCACCGCCGACGAAGGCCGCCGCGCAGGCAAGACCGTCCCGCTCAAGGTCAATGTCGACGCCGCGCTGGCCCATTGCCCCAGCGTCAAAAAAGTCGTGGTGGTGCAGGCCACCGGCGGCCCGGTGACGATGCAGGACGGCCGCGATGTATGGCTGCATGAGGAAGTCGCCAAAGTCGATGCCGACTGCCCGCCCGAACCGATGAACGCGGAAGACCCGCTGTTCATCCTCTATACCTCCGGCTCCACCGGCAAGCCAAAGGGCGTGCTGCACACGACCGGTGGCTATCTGCTCTGGGCGGCGCTGACGCACGAACTCTGCTTCGACTATCGCCCCGGCGACATCTACTGGTGCGCCGCCGATATCGGCTGGGTCACGGGCCACAGCTATATCGTATACGGCCCGCTGGCGAACGGCGCGACGACGCTGATGTATGAAGGCGTGCCCAACTACCCCACCCCCAGCCGCATCTGGGAAGTGGTCGACCGGCATCAGGTCCAGACCCTCTTCACCGCCCCCACCGCCCTGCGCGCGCTGATGAAGGAAGGCGACGATTTCGTCACCAAAACCAGCCGCGCGTCGCTGCGCCTGCTCGGCACGGTGGGCGAACCGATCAATCCGGAGGCCTGGCGCTGGTATCATAGCGTCGTCGGCGAAGGCCGCTGCCCGATCATCGACACCTGGTGGCAGACCGAAACCGGCGCGGCGATGATCGCGCCGACCCCAGGCGCGACCGATCTGAAACCCGGCTCCGCCACCTTCCCCATGCCCGGCGTCGTGCCGCAGATCGTCGATGCGGAGGGGCATGTGCTGGACGGCGCGGCCGAAGGCAATCTCGTCATCGCGCGCAGCTGGCCGGGCCAGATGCGCACCGTCTGGGGCGATCATGATCGTTTCTTCCAGACCTATTTCACCACCTTCCCCGGCAAATATACCACCGGCGATGGCGCCCGGCGCGACGCGGACGGCTATTACTGGATCACCGGCCGCGTGGACGACGTCATCAACGTGTCGGGCCACCGCATGGGCACCGCCGAAGTCGAAAGCGCGCTGGTGCTGCATGAAGCCGTTGCCGAAGCCGCCGTCGTCGGCTTCCCCCACGACATCAAGGGCCAGGGCATCTACGCCTATGTGACGCTCAACAGCGGGCAGGACGCCACGGACGACCTGCGCAAGACGCTGGTCAAATGGGTCCGCACCGAAATCGGCCCGATCGCCACCCCCGACGCCATCCAGTTCGCCCCCGGCCTGCCCAAGACCCGCTCAGGCAAAATCATGCGCCGCATCCTGCGCAAGATCGCGGAGGGCGAAGTGTCGGCCCAGGCGCTGGGCGACACCAGCACGCTGGCCGACCCGTCGGTAGTGGAAAATCTCGTCGCCAATCGTCAGGGATAAAGACCGCAACCTTTCCTGTCGTCATTGCGAGTGAAGCGCGGCAATGACGAAGAAGGGTTGAGAGCGGACTGTCGGGTTACTGCCCCGCCCGCTTGCGGGAGGGGCAGCGAGACTTAATGAGCGCAGCGAATTTAGTCGCAGCGGGGTGGGCCAACGCAACCTTGCGCTTGCCCACCCCCTAACCCCCTCCCGCCAGCGGGAGGGGGAATAACGTCGGCAACTGGTGTTCGCGGCCAACCCTCCCCCACAATCCGCCCCTAAACCATCTCGCCCGTCAGCAACCTCGGCAGCGCCCCCGATTGCCCCCGCGCCTCCGCCATGAAGCGCCCCTTGAGCGCCCCGCTGCGCTGCACCGCCGCCAGCCCCGCGCGGCGCACCAGCGACGGCAATTTCCCCGGCACGTCGAACAGCCGCACCAGCCCGTCCATCGCCACGCTAGTCATCATCGAATCCAGCCCGCGCCAGCGCTGGTACCGCGCCAGCAACTGCGCATCGCCCGGATCGAGGCCCAGCCGCATGCCCTCCACCAGCACCTCGACCAAGGCGGCGACATCGCGGAAGCCCAGGTTCACGCCCTGCCCGGCGATCGGATGGATCGCATGGGCGCTGTCACCCACCAGCGCGAGGCGCGTGTCGGTGATGCGCGCGGCATGGTGGAAGCCCAGCGGATAGGAGGACCGCGGCCCCGCCAGCTTGATCTCGCCCAAAAACCCGCCGATCCGCTTCTGCGCTTCGGCGAGCCACGCCCGCTCGCCCAGCTTCATCATCGCGGGCGCCTGCTCGGTCGGCACGGTCCACACCACGGCCGATCGCGTGCCCGGCAGCATCGGCAACAGCGCGAAGGGGCCGCCGACATAGAAAATCTCGTAAGCCGTATTGGCGTGCGGCACCTCATGGTCGATCGCGGTGACCATCGCGGTATGCTTATATTGCCAGCGGGTCGTGTTGATCCCCGCCGCCTCGCGCGTCGGGCTATTGCGCCCCTCCGCCGCGACCAGCAGCGCGCCATGGATGGTGACCCCGCTCGCCAGCGTCAGCGTGACGCCATCGGCATTGCGATCAACATGCACCGCCCGATCGGGCTGAAAACGGGTAAGGTTGGCGGCCTCGTCCGCGGTCCGCGCCAGCGCGACACGCAATGCGCGATTGGGCACCATCGTCCCCATCACGCCGTCATCGCCATCCGGCGCGAAATCCAGCGCGCCCGGCTCCAGCCCGTCGCTTACCCAGATACGGTCGATCGGGCAGCCCTTGCCCTCCAGATGCTTGCCCACGCCAATGGCGGTCATCATCGCATAGCTGGTCGAACTGATCGCCGACACGCGACCATCGAACCCCGCGGCAGTGACGTCCACCGGGTCGGCGGGATCGACCACGGCGCAGCGCACGCCATGCCCCGAAAGAGCGATCCCCAAGGTCAGGCCGACCAGCCCGCCCCCCAATATGACGACATCGAAGCGTTCCATGCGGGACTATCTAGGCGCTCGAACGGGGATTGGAAAGCGCCGCCGCGCGCTCTACGCCCGAAAGGACAGGGGTCGTCGGCGTAAAAATCCATGTACTCCCGCGAAGGCGCTGAAACGAGTCACTCGCCTCGTTTCAGCCTAGTTCCAGCGTCTGAACTGGACTCCCGCCTTCGCGGGAGTACACAGCCCTATAAACATCACACAGTCCGAACCCAGCCCGCCGGATCGGCCACCACGCCGCGCTGGATGCCCGTCAACTCAGCCCGCAGCGTCTCCGTCACCAAACCGCCATCGCCATTGCCGATGGTGAAGTCGCCGGTCGCGCTCTTGACCGTGCCGATCGCGGTGACGACCGCCGCCGTGCCGCAGGCGAAGGCTTCGCGCAGTCGCCCGCTGGCCGCATCGTCGCGCCACTGGGCAAAGCTGTATGGCTCCTCGCGCACGTCATGCCCCTTGGCGCGGGCCAGCGTAATGATCGAATTGCGGGTGATGCCGGGCAGGATGGTGCCCAGCGGCGGGGTGATGACGGCGCCATCATCCATCACGAAGAAGATGTTCATGCCGCCCAGTTCTTCGACCCACTTATTTTCGGCCGCGTCCAGAAACACGACCTGGTCGCACCCATGGCCGATCGCTTCCTTCTGCGCGACCAGGCTCGCGGCATAGTTGCCGCCGCATTTGGCCGCGCCGGTGCCGCCGCGCGCCGCGCGGGTATAATGTTCCGACACCCACAGGCTCACCGCCTTCTTGCCGCCCTTGAAATAGGCGCCGGCAGGAGACGCGATGACGCAGAAAATATATTCGTTGGACGGGCGGACCCCCAGAAACGCTTCGCTGGCGAACAGGAAGGGGCGCAGATACAGGCTGCCTTCGCCGCCCGGAATCCAGTCCGCGTCGATCTTCACCAGTTCCTCGATCGCTTCCAGGAACAGATCCTGCGGGATGACGGGCATCGCCAGCCGTTCGGCCGACTCCGCGAAGCGACGGGCATTTTCCTCCGGACGGAACATGGCGATGCTGCCATCTTCCAACCGGTACGCCTTCATCCCTTCGAAGATTTCCTGCGCATAATGCAGCACCGCGCAGGCCGGATCGAGCTGAAAGGGCGCGCGCGCCTCCACCTTGTGGCTGTGCCACCCCTGCCCTTCGGTATAGCGGATCGTCACCATATGGTCGGTGAAGATGCGGCCGAAGCCGGGATCTTCCAGCAGCACCGCGCGATCGTTCGCCGCCACAGCCTGGCTGTTACGGGTGACGGTGAAGCGCGACTTCTGCTCGGCGGCCATGGTGAGTCTCCTTATTCTGGCTCGGACGCAGCCGCCTATGTCACAGAGCGGGCAGCGAAACAATGGGTCATATATGCTGACCTACTTTGCCGAAAAGGGCCAGCGCCACGACGATGGCCTCTTCCCGCCGCCGGACGCCAAGGGTATCGCTAGTCCATGCATTTCTTCTCCGACAACGCGACCCCTCTCAGCCCCGCCGTCATGGCCGCCATCGCCGCCGCCGATCAAGCCGATCACGGCTATGACGGCGACCGGTGGAGCGCGCGGCTGGACGGCGCGTTCAGCGCCCTGTTCGACACGCCCGTCAGCGCGCTGTGGATCGCGACCGGCACGGCGGCGAACAGCATCGCGCTCGCCACGCTCTGCCCGCCCTATGGCGGCATACTCTGCCATGAAGAGGCGCATATCGTCGCCGACGAATGCGGCGCGCCGGGCTTCTTCACCCATGGCGCGACCCTGATGCCGCTGCCGGGCGACGGCGCGAAGCTGACGCCGCAAACCATCTCGGATCGCCTGAAGACGATCCGCCCCGACGTGCATCAGGCGCCCGCCCGCGCGATCAGCATCACCAACGCGACCGAATATGGGCTGGTCTATACCCCCGATGAGGTCGCCGCGCTGGGCGTCCTCGCCAAGGCCCACGGCCTGGGCTTCCACATGGACGGCGCGCGCTTCGCCAATGCGGTGGCGCATCTGGGCTGCGCGCCCGCCGACCTCACCTGGCGCGCCGGGATCGACGCCCTTTCCTTCGGCTGCGTCAAAAATGGCGGCATGATCGGCGAAGCGCTGCTTTTCTTCGGCGACGCCGCCCCCGCCCGCGCGGCAGAAGCGCAACGCTGGCGCAAGCGCTCGGGTCATCTCTTCTCCAAGGGCCGCTATCTCGCCGCGCAGATTTTGGCGATGCTGGACGGCGACTTGTGGCTGACCAATGCCCGCGCAGCCAATGCCGCCGCCCAAGCGCTGGCGCAGGCCGCCGCCGGACGACTGCTGCATCCGGTCCAGGCAAACGAACTGTTCGTGCGGCTGCGCGCGGACGAAGCCGCGACCCTGCGTGCGCAAGGTTTCGATTTCTACGACTGGGGCGATGGCGCGGCCCGGCTCGTCACCAACTGGGCGCAGGACGCAGTCAGCGTTGCACCCCTGGCAGAAGCGCTGCGCGTGCTCGACCATGGCTAAGGACAAGACAGGCGGCATCGTCCTGCCCTTCCTCCTAGTCGTCCTCATCTGGAGTTCGACCTGGATCGTCATCCGCGACCAGATCGGGTCGGTCCCGGCCAGCTGGTCGGTCTGCTACCGCTTCCTGCTCGGCGGCCTCGCCATGGCCGCCTTCGCCCGGATGCGCGGCGTATCGCTACGGATCGGCCGCGACGGCCTGCTCTACGCCGCGCTACTGGGCACGGCGCAATTCGTGCTGAACTTCAACTTCGTCTATCGCGCCGAACATTATCTGACCTCCGGCGTCGTCGCGGTCGTCTATGCGATGCTGCTCATCCCCAATTCGATCCTCGCCTGGTTGATCTTTCGCCAGCCTGTCAGCCGCGCCTTCATCGGCGGGTCGGCGGTGGCGGTGACGGGCATCATCCTGATGCTGCTACACGAATATCACGCCGCGCCATTGGAAACCGCCGGGGTCCGCCCCGACATGGTGCTGCTGGGCGCCGCCTTCGCCCTTGCCGGCCTCATGAGCGCCTCCGCCGCCAACGTCATGCAGGGCATGGACATCGCCCGCCGTCTGCCGATGATCGCGGTGCTGGCCTGGGCCATGCTGATCGGCGCGGGCGTGGATGCGCTCTTCGCCCTGGCAACGGTCGGCCCGCCGCAATTCGACCTGCGCTGGGGCTATGTCGCGGGCATCGCCTGGCTGGGCCTGGCCGGATCGGTGGTAACCTTTCCGCTCTATTTCACCCTGATCCAGCGCATGGGCGCAGGCCGCGCCGCCTATACCAGCGTGCTGATCCCGGTCATCGCCATGCTGATCTCGACGGTGATGGAGGGCTATCGCTGGAGCGCGCTCGCTATCGTCGGCGCGCTGCTGGCGATCGCCGGCATGGCCATCGCGCTGCGGTCGAAGGCGGCTTGAATCAAAATGCACCCACGCTCTCTGTTCCCCGGCGAAGGCCGGGGTCCAGTCCAGAGCGTTGAACTTGCCCTCGACCTTCGCCGGGGAACGCCAATGCCGCACCCCGAAGACGCTATCGACGCAGTGCGATATTAACGCGCGCCCGGTTGATACCGCCGCTTGGCGACATTCACCTTGTCGATCAGGCTGGCGATCGATGGCGCCGATGCGGCGGCGCGGTCGGGCGCGGCCATATGGGCCATCCGCTGGCTGAGCGCAGCAAACCGCGTGTCGATACGGGTCATGGATCATCCTTATAATGTGATGACCGCCTCTTCGCCCCATCCGGTTAACGACGCGTAAACCAGGCGACACCCCGCCTCACAGACAGGCGCGCAGCCCTTCGCAATAGGTCGGATAGCGCGGCGCCCACCCCAGCAATCGCTTCGCCCGCCCATTGGCGACCCGCCGGTTCTCGGCATAAAAGCCCCGCGCCATCGCCGACAGCGCCGCCTGCTCCACGGTCTGCATCCGCGGCCAGGCCCGCCCCAGCAGGTCGCACGCCGCCTCGATCACGGCATTCTGCGCACAGGGCAGATCATCGGACAGATTATAGATGCCCGGCGGCCCCGCATGGATCGACGCGATCACGCCTGCGACGATGTCATCGACATGCGCACGGCTGAATATCTGGCCAGGCAAGTCGATGCGATGCGCCTTCCCCTCCCGCACCCGGTCCAGCGCCGATCGCCACGGCCCATAGATGCCGGGCAAACGAAAGCGCCGCATGTCGCTACGCAACGCGCCCCAGTCGGCGTCGGCAGCCGCTCGCGCCATCCGCCGCCCCTGCCCGGTCGGACTGGCTTCATCCACCCAAGCCCCCGCCGCATCGCCATAGACGCCGGTCGAGGACAGATAGCCGCTCCACAGCGCAGGCGCGGCAGCGATGGCAGCGCCATAGCGGAGAAGGACGGGATCAGCCTCGCCCTCGGGCGGGACGGATGACAGAATATGGCTTGCCCCGGCAATCGCCGCGCGGACGGCGCTGTCGTCATCGAAGGCCAGCGTATCGGCGTCAGCGTTGCGGCGAACGCCGGTAACACGCCACCCTTCGCCGCGCAGGCGGTCGGCCAGACGGGAGGCGGTATAGCCCATGCCGAGGATCAACATATGCGGCATCCCGCTTCCTCTCACCATGTTCCCGCACCTTCCACGGTGTTCCCGCGCAGGCGGGAACCCTGCTCAGACGTCAGGACTGGGTTCCCGCCTGCGCGGGAACATGGCTGTCCTAGACCGTGAAACTCTCGCCGCAGCCGCAACTGCCCTTGGCGTTGGGATTGGCGAACACGAACCCGGCGGTGAAGTCATCCTCCACCCAGTCCATGGTCGATCCGATCAGATAGAGCACCGACGCGCCATCGATGTAGAGGACGCCGCCCGGCGTCTCGATCTTCTCGTCGAACGTCGCCTCTTCGCTCACATAATCGACCGAATAGGCCAGGCCCGAACAGCCGCGCTTGGGCGTCGACAGCTTCACGCCGATTGCCCCTTCCGGCGCTTGGCGCATCAATTCGGCAATGCGCGCCTGCGACGTCGCTGTCAGGATGACGGCGGCGGGGCGGGCGCGGGTCTTGGTCTGCACGTTGGTCATTCCAATATCCTCCCCCTCCCTGGAAGGGAGGGGCCGGGGGTGGCCGTTGCCACAGGCAACGGTTGATGTGATCGGACGGAGGCTCGCTTCGCTCGCCACCACCCCTTTAATCCCTCCCTGAAGGGAGGGGAAAACTAAAGCATCCCCAGTTCCAGCTTCGCCTCGTCGCTCATCTTTTGAGGATCCCATGGCGGATCCCAGACCAGGTTCACCTGCGCGTCGCCCACGCCCGGCACCGCGCCCACGCGCAGTTCGATTTCGCCCGGCATCGATTCGGCGACCGGGCAATGCGGCGTGGTCAGCGTCATGGTTATCACGGCATGACCGTCATCGGTGACGTCCACGCCATAGATCAGGCCCAGATCATAGATGTTGACCGGAATTTCCGGGTCGTAAATCTCCTTGAGCGCATCGATGATGGCGTCATAGAGATTGCCGCCCGGTTCGCCCGCAGGCGTTTCGACCGGCTTCTGCGCCAGAAACCCATCCAGATAGTCGCGCTGGCGCGGTGCGGCATCCGCCACATCCTCGACGCGCGCCTTGAGCGGCGCATCGACCGCGTCCACTTCTTCCACCACGATCTTGCGTTCCTGCGTCATCCGAAAATCTTCCTCACGCGTGCGATGCCCTTTACCAGCGCATCCACATCGCTCTCGTCGCTATATAGTCCAAAACTGGCCCGCGCGGTCGCCTCGACGCCCAGATGGTGCATCAGCGGCTGTGCGCAATGATGCCCGGCCCGGATCGCGACGCCCGTTTCATCCAATATGGTGCCGACATCATGCGGATGCACCCCCTCGACCTCGAAAGACAGGATGCCCGCGCTATCCTCCGGCCCGAAGACGCGGACGCTGTTGATATTCTCCAGCGCCGCCCGCGCCTTGCCCACCAGCGCACATTCATGCGCATGGATCGCGTCCAGCCCGATCGCCTGCACATAATCGATCGCCGCCGAAAGCCCGACCACGCCGGTGATATGCGGCGTCCCCGCCTCGAACCGCGTGGGTGCAGGGGCGTAGGTCGTCTTTTCGAACGTCACCTTGTCGATCATCGACCCGCCCCCCTGATAGGGCGGCATCGCGTCCAGCAGTTCGGCCCGCCCCCACAGCACGCCGATGCCGGTCGGGCCATAGAGCTTATGCGCGGAAAAGACGTAGAAGTCGCAATCCATCGCCTGAACATCGACCGCCAGCCGCGGCACCGCCTGGCACCCGTCGATCAGGATCTTCGCGCCCACCATATGCGCGATATCGGCCGCGCGGCGCACGTCCAGCACGCTGCCCAGCACGTTGGACACATGGGCCAGCGCCACCATCCGATGCCGGGGCGTAATCATCGCGCGCATCGCGTCCAGGTCGATCTTGCCATCGGCCGTCAGCGGCACGACGTCGATCGCCGCGCCGACCTTCTCCGCCACCATCTGCCACGGCACGATATTGCTATGATGTTCCAGCGTGGACAGCAGGATGCGATCGCCCGCCTGCAACTGCGTCCCCGCCCAGCATTGCGCGACCAGATTGATCCCCTCGGTCGCGCCGCGGACATACACGATCTCGCTGTCCGACTTGGCCCCGATAAAGCCCGCAACCTTCCGCCGCGCCGCTTCATAGGCCAGCGTCATATTCGCCGAGCGTTCATAGACGCCACGATGCACCGTCGCATAATCCGGCCCATAGGCCCGTGCGATCGCGTCGATCACGGCATTGGGCTTTTGCGCAGTGGCGGCGCTGTCGAGATAATGCCAGTCGCCCACACCGGGGAAATCGTGGCGGACCCCTATTAGCCCCTCCCTTTCAAGGGAGGGGTTGGGGTGGGTCGCGCGCGGAGCGCGCGCTGCAACGTCAGAGGTAGCTTCGCTGAAACCATCGCTCATACCAACGCCTCCAGCTTCGCGATCGCCGCCGCTTCCAGCCTATCCTTGACCGCCTCATCCGCGACATCATCGAACACGCCCGCGACGAAGGATCGCAGCAGCAATGTCTTCGCCGTCGCCGGGTCCATCCCCCGCGACGCCATGTAGAACAATGCCGCCTTGTCCAGTTCGCCGACCGTCGCGCCATGCGCGCATTTCACGTCGTCGGCGAAGATTTCCAGCTCCGGCTTGGCGTTCGCCGTCGCGGTCCGGTCCAGCAGCATCGCCTTGACCGACTGGAACGCATCGGTCCGCTGCGCATCGCGCGCGACATTGATGCTGCCCAGATAACTGCCGGTCGCGCGGCCACCCAGGATCGACCGGATCGTCTGCCCGCTGGTCGAATCCGGCTTGGCATGCGTCACCGACGTGATGATCTCCAGCGTCTGGTCCCCGCCACCCAATATCGCGCCATTCAATTCGAAATGCGCGCGACTGCCCAACGTCACATGAAAGGTCACCCGCCCCAGCTTGCCGCCGATATTGAGCACATGAAAATCGCACCGCGCCCCGTCGGCGATGGTGATGACATAATCATGCACCGCCGCCGCGTCCTCAGCCGCATCCTGCAACAGATGATGGCGCACGGCATCGCCTTCCGCGACATCGATCCGCGTCGGCGCAGGCAGCGGCCAAATCGTGGCGACAGCCTCCACATCGCTATAGCGCCAATCTTCCTGACGGCGCGTCGGCAAAGCAAGGGCGGTCACAGGCGCAACCCCTCCGCGTCGCCGCGTCTCCGCGCGAACAGAGTCATCTCACGCGGAGACGCGGAGACGCGGAGCGACAGGATGATGCCTGCGGCGCTCATGCGGCGACCACCTCGGCATAACCTTCACGCTCCAGTTCCAGCGCCAGTTCCGGCCCACCCGACTTCACGATCCGGCCCCCGGCCAGCACATGCACATAGTCGGGCTTCACATAATCGAGCAGCCGCTGATAATGGGTGATCAGCAGCACCGCCTTGTCGGGACGGCGCATGATCGCATTGATCCCAGCCCCCACGATCTTGAGCGCGTCGATGTCCAGGCCGCTGTCCGTTTCGTCCAAAATCGCCAGCTTGGGATCGAGAATCCCCATCTGCACCATTTCCGCGCGCTTCTTCTCGCCACCCGAAAAGCCGACATTCACCGGCCGCTTGAGCATTTCCATGTCGAGGCCCAGCAGCCCGGCCTTTTCCTTGGCCAGGCGGATGAACTCGCCGCCATTGAGTTCCTTCTCGCCCCGCGCCCGCTTCTGCGCATTCAGGCTCTCGCGCAGAAATTGCAGGTTGGACACGCCGGGAATCTCGACCGGATATTGGAAGCCCAGAAACAGCCCCGCCGCCGCCCGCGCATGCGGCTCCATGTCGAACAGGTCCGCGCCGTCGAACGTCGCGCTGCCGCCCGTCACATCATAACCCGGCCGCCCGCCCAGCGTATAGGCCAGCGTCGATTTGCCTGCGCCGTTCGGCCCCATGATCGCATGGATTTCGCCCGCGTTGATGGTCAGCGACAATCCCTTCAGGATCGCCTTGCCGTCAATGTCGTTGGTCAGTTGGTCGATGTTAAGCATCTCTTATCCTTCATGCGCGCGCTGGAGCGTCCGCGCGGTCCAGAACGCCATGTCGCGCACATCGCCCGGCGCGGGGAACAGCGTGTCGATATGCCGCTTGATCGGCATATAGGGCCACCAGTCGGCCCCCTCTTCCGGCGCGCCCTTTTCCAGCAACGCCACGACGAACTCGCTGACCGGACCCATGCGGGCCAGGTTGGGCGCCTTCGCTTTGTGAAACGCCTTGTCCTTGCGCAGCTTCTCGGTCATCGCCGCGTCGGCCTTTTGCAGCGCCTCGCGACTGGTCGCCTCATAGGCGTCGAGGTCGCCGAAATCGGCGCGCGCACGCGGCTCCAGCTCGCCTTCTTCCAGCTCATAATCCTCGGTCAGGATCCGGATCGCGGCGGTCCATGACTGGCCATTACCGACATCCTCCGCAAAATCCGCGAGGGCATCCTGAATATCGTCTTCGTCGCTCATTCGGTAAAGTCTCTTGTTGTCTGAAGCCCCTCCCCTTCAGGGGAGGGGTTGGGGTGGGGACTGTGCCAGCGATCTGGCGCGGCATCTAAAATAGCCAGCAACCTCGCGCAGACACCTTCCAAATTCGTGATCACGTCGTCATTCCCGAAGCGGATGACATGATAGCCCAGCTCGCTCAGCCGACAATCACGCTCGATATCCGAACCATCCACATGCGTATCGCCGTCGATTTCAACGATGACGGCTTTTTGCGAGCAGAGAAAATCAGCGACGGCATAACCAATGACAGCCTGTCGCCGAAATTTATAGCCACCCAATTTAGACCCCGACAGCGCGCGCCAAAGCCGCTTCTCCGGCTCGGTCGGATCACGCCGCATCGTTTGCGCGCGATCCCGCATTGTAGAAAGCTGCCGCACCGACAGCCCCCACCCCCGGCCCCTCCCCTGAAGGGGAGGGGAGTCCATGGGTTGCCCCTTGTCGATCACCCCACACTGCCTTCAAGCGAAATCCCCAGCAGCTTCTGCGCCTCGACCGCAAACTCCATCGGCAGCTGCTGCAACACCTCCCGCGCAAACCCGTTCACGATCAGCGACACCGCGCTTTCCGCATCCAGCCCGCGCTGCATCGCATAGAAGAGCTGGTCGTCGCTGATCTTGCTCGTCGTCGCCTCATGCTCGATCTGCGCGCTGGGATTACGCACCTCAATGTACGGCACAGTATGCGCGCCGCACTGGTCGCCCAGCAGCAGCGAATCGCACTGGGTGAAGTTGCGCACCCCCTCCGCGCCCGGCGCCACGCGCACCAGCCCGCGATAGGTGTTGTTCGACCGCCCGGCCGAAATCCCCTTCGACACGATGGTCGATCGCGACCCCTTGCCGTTATGGATCATCTTGGTCCCGGTGTCGGCCTGCTGGCGATTGTTGGTCAGCGCGACCGAGTAAAACTCGCCCACGCTATTCTCGCCGTTCAGCACGCAGGACGGATATTTCCACGTGATCGCGGACCCGGTTTCCACCTGCGTCCAAGAAACCTTGGAGTTGCGACCCTGGCATAGCGCGCGCTTGGTCACGAAATTATAGATGCCGCCCTTGCCCTCCGCATCACCGGGATACCAGTTCTGCACGGTCGAATATTTGATCTCCGCATCATCCAGCGCGACCAGTTCCACCACCGCGGCGTGCAACTGATTCTCGTCGCGCATCGGCGCGGTGCAGCCCTCCAGATAGGAGACGTAAGATCCTTCGTCCGCGACGATCAACGTCCGCTCGAACTGCCCGGTATTCTCCGCATTGATCCGGAAATAGGTGCTCAACTCCATCGGGCAGCGCACGCCCTTGGGGATGTAAACGAACGTCCCGTCCGAAAAGACCGCGCAGTTCAACGTCGCGAAATAATTGTCGTGCATCGGCACGATCTTGCCCAGCCACTTGCGGATCAGGTCGGGATACTCCCGCACCGCTTCGCTGATCGAGCGGAAGATGACCCCCGCCTCCTCCAACTCCTTGCGAAAAGTCGTGGCGACGGAGACCGAATTGAACACCGCGTCCACCGCAACCCGGCGCGATCCCTTCACCCCGGCCAGCACTTCCTGCTCTGCGATGGGGATGCCCAGCTTCTTGTACGTCGCCAATATCTCCGGATCGACCTCATCGAGCGAATCCAGCTCCACCTTCTTCTTCGGCTCGGCGTAATAATAGGCGTCCTGATAATCGATCGGCGGGACGTTCAGCTTCGCCCAGTCCGGCGGCGTCATCGTCTTCCACATCGCAAACGCCTTCAACCGCCAATCGAGCAGCCATTGCGGCTCCTTCTTCTTGGCGGAAATGAAGCGGACCGTATCCTCGTTCAGCCCCTTGGGCGCGAAATCCTGCTCGATCGCCGACGACCAGCCATGTTCGTAGGTGGAGGCGCGATCGGCCGCCTCCTGCGCTTCCTGGTTGCGAACGGTGGTTGCTTGTTCGGTCATGCCATTTCTCTACTCAGGCTGGCGATCGTCACGCCGGCCAGGGCGGATCGGATCGCTTCATTGGCCACATTCATATGCGGGCGGATGCGGCAATCGGTTTCCAGGTTGCAATCATGCGCGCCCAGTTCGTTGCATGCGGTCATGGCGATCGGCCCTTCGACCGCCTCGACCACATCGGCCAGCGTGATCATCGCAGGCGGGCGCGACAGCCGCACCCCACCACCAGTGCCCCGGCTCGATTCGAGCAGCCCCGCCGCCGACAAGCGACTCACCAGCTTCTGCGCGGTGGGCAGCGGAATGCCGGTTTCGGCGCTCAGCGTGGTCGCATTCATCTTCGCCGCCCCGCAATGACGCGCGGCGGCGGACATCATGACGACCGCATAATCGGCGAAGCTCGATAATTTCATATCAAATTGCGAACCATTCTCAAATCGGACCGATTCCATCCGATTGAGCGCATGTGGTCGTGCGGGCGCGGATAATCAAGGCGTTTTTGCTGCGGAACGCCGTAAACTAACCCGCTTCCCCTATATCCGTTCGGGCTGAGCCTGTCGAAGCCCCCCACTTTCTTTCGGGCGTGCAGCCCTTCAACAGGTTCAGCCCGAACGGACAGCAGTGCTGCTCTGAACGCCTAGCTCAGCCGATTGAGCACCGCCACATCGCCGCCCAGCGATCGGCGCAGCAACGTCAGTTGCGCGACCGCCGACGGCTCGTTCTGCAACTGGTGCGGAGTCAGGCCGATGAAATGCTTGATCTCCCGGATGAAGTGCGACTGATCGTAAAAGCCGCCTTCGTCGCACAGCTGCTGCCAGCCCGTGCCATCCAGCGCGATCCGCGCCGAACAGCGCAGCGCCCGATATTTGCGCGCCAAAAATTTGGGCGGCGCGCCATAATATTTGTTCGCCAGCCGCGCGAGCTGGCGGGGCGACAGGTCGGTGGCTTCGGCCAGCGTCTCGATCCGGGGCGTGCCTTCATCCATCAGCCAGGCGTCGATCGCCGCCAGCAACGCCCAGGTCGCCGGACGCAACGGCCGCACCAACTGCCCCAATTCCTGCCAGCACAGCGCCGCCATCGCATCGCTATCGTCGCCCAACGCGCGCAGCCCCTCGCGCAGCCGCGCATAGACCGCCCCCTTCTCGACGGCGAGATCGCACAACCGATCCGCCAGCGCGCTGGCGTCGCCGCCATGCAGCGCCAGCCAGCCTGCGGGCAGCAGGGAAATCCCCAACACGCGCGCGGGCCGGTCCAGTTCGAACCGCGTCGCCCCCATGGTCGGTCCCAGCAGGCAGACGTCGGGCGTCGCCATCACCACGCCATCCTGGAAATGATACTGGCCGCCCCCGTCCAGCATCATGCGTATTTGCGGCACGTCGGCGCGGGTGACGTCGGCATAGTGATCCGCCGACACGGTGAAATAATAGAGCGACCCGAAATAGTCACGCAAATGGGGGGCGGCGCGAAATAGCGCAACCGCACCGGACCCTGCGCCGCGTCGACCGCATAGGATAGCGGCCCGCGATCGTCCGGCAGCGCGACCCTGCGCGCAACATTATCGCTGTGCTGCGACCCCATGTTTTCACCCCTGCCAATCACTATGCGCCAACGCGATGGCGGCGCAAGCGACAGGATAAAAAATCGTAAATTTTTTCGACACCTACGGGCAAAATGCGTAAAAAAATGACCCGGCGGTTTGCACCGCCGGGTCAGTAAAAGGTCTCATAGGCATAAAGCCTGCGAGCCTTCGGGTCGCAATGCGGCTTTACGCCCGAATCAGGGCAAGATTATTGGATGAAACGGACATTTTTTGCACGCAAAGGCGCTCAATGATGACGTTTCTTGTCATGAAATAACGTTGATGGGAATATGTTGCCGCAACGTCACAGTAACCAGATGGATAACTCGACGGATGCCTGGTCCGCTGGCATAGGCAGCGCCATGTCCTACCGCCTTATCCGCCCCCTGCTGTTCGCCCTGGATGCCGAACGCGCCCATAATCTGTCGATCGCCGCGCTGCGGATGATGCCGACACCCGCACCGCTGCCGCCCGACCCGATGCTGGCGACGCGCGTCGCCGGACTGGACTTCCCCAATCCCGTCGGCCTGGCCGCAGGCTATGACAAGGAAGGGCGCGTCGCGCACAAGATGCATGGCCTGGGCTTCGGTTTCACCGAGCTTGGCACGCTGACGCCGCTGGCCCAGCCGGGCAATCCGCAACCCCGCCTGTTTCGGCTCGTGGAGGACCGCGCCGTCATCAACCGGTTCGGCTTCAACAATGGCGGGCAGGGCGCGGCGGCGGACCGCATCGCCCGCTATCGTCGGCCCATCGGGCAACGACCGCTGATCGGCATCAATATCGGCGCGAACAAGGACGCGACCGCCGCAGGCCGCGGTATCGCCGACTATGTCACCGGCGTCACCTGCATGGCCCCGCTGGCCGATTATCTGACGGTCAACATCTCCTCCCCCAACACGCCGGGCCTGCGCGCTTTGCAAGGGCGGGCGGCGCTGGACGACCTGTTGTCCGCCGTGATGGCCGCGCGCGGCACGCAGGCGACCCCGATCTTCCTGAAGGTCGCCCCGGATCTGGAACCCGCCGATGTCGAAGATATCGCCGCCGCCTGCATCGACCACCGCATCGATGCGCTGATCGTGTCCAACACGACGATCACCCGTCCCGCGCTGCGATCGGTCCATGCCGGGGAAATGGGCGGCCTGTCCGGCGCGCCGCTGACCGATCTGTCGCTCGACCGGCTCCGAGATTTCCGCCGCCTGCTTGGGCCGCGCCTGCCGCTCATTGGTGTCGGCGGCATCGCGAACGCGGATCAGGCCTATGCCCGCATCCGTGCGGGCGCTTCGCTGATCCAGCTCTACAGCGCCCTGGTCTATGAAGGGCCCTATCTGGCGAGGCGCATCAATAGCGGCCTCAAAGCCCTGATGACCCGCGACGGCGTTGCCAACATCGCCGACCTGATCGGCGTCGACGCCTGACCCTATCTTAAAACAAAACCGCCCCGATCGATGTCCGGGGCGGCTTTCCATCAACGGCAGGTCTGGACGTGCCGGTTGTTACGCCACACCGTCGTGCAATGACGACCGCGCACGTCGCGCCGCCCGGCATAGCGGCGGTTGTTGCTGTAACGGCGATCATTATTATACCGGCGATTATTGCTGTAGCGGCGGCCATCGCGACGGTCGTCCCGACGGATCACCGGGCGACGCGCATCGCCGCGACGATCGCTATGTTCGATCCGACCACGATGATCGTCATGACGCTGCGCGCTTGCCGTCGATGACAGCCCCAGGCTGCCGACCATCAGGGCGACAGCGGCCGCCAGTTTGAAAAGTCCCATTATCGTCTCCTTGAAGATGGAGGGATAACGCCGCCGCGCCCATTTGGCTTCATCGCGCCTTCCCGACACATCAAAAATGCCGCGCTCTGCCCGCATGACGGGATGGGGAGAACATCTTGCGATGCGCCGCATCCGGCCTATGGATAGGGGCATGACATCCCGCCTCGTCGGCCTGCTGGCCCCGTTCGCCCTTTTCGCCCTTGCGCCCTCGCCCGCCGCCATCGCCCGCGTGCCAGTATCGACCAACGCCACCGTCTCCGCCGCCGATCCGCGCGCGGCGCAGGCGGGGCAGGAAATCTTGCGCAAGGGCGGCAGCGCCACCGACGCCGCCATCGCGATGATGCTGACCCTGAACGTGGTCGAGCCGCATAATAGCGGCATCGGCGGCGGCGGCTTCCTGATGCATCATAACGGCGCGACCGGCGCGCTCGAATCGATCGACGGCCGCGAAACCGCCCCCGCCGCCGCGCGGCCCGACCGCTTCATCGGCCCGGACGGCAAGCCGCTCGCCTTCCGCGACGCTTGGCCCGGCGGCTATTCGGTCGGCGTGCCGGGCAATCTGCGCATGGCCTGGGACGCGCACAAGAAATGGGGCAAGCTGCCCTGGGCCGATCTGTTCGCCCCCGCCATCCGCTATGCGCAGGACGGCTTCCAACTGGGCGAACGCACCGCCACCGCCCTGCGCGCGACGCAGAATATCTGGGCGGACTTCCCGGAGATCCAGAAGCTCTTCTGGGTGAATGGCGCCCCGCCCCCGGTCGGCACGATCCTCAAAAACCCGCCGCTCGCCGCCCTGTTCAAACGCATCGCGGCAGAGGGGCCGGACGCCTTCTACACCGGCGAGAACGCGAAGCTGCTGAGCGCCGCCGTCACCACCGCGCCCAAAAACCCGGTGCCGATGACGGAAGCGGACCTCGCCGCTTACCAGGCCAAACCGCGCAAGCCCGTCTGCGGACATTATCGCATCTATACTGTCTGCGGCATGGGACCGGCCTCGGCCGGCGGCGTCACCGTGCTGGAAATCCTCGGCATGGTCGAACGCTTCCCGCTCGCCCTATGGGGCAAGGACGATCCGCGCAGCTGGCATGTCATCGGCGAAGCGATGCAGCTCGCCTATGCCGATCGCGACACCTGGCTCGGCGACCCGGACTTCGTGGCCGTGCCGCTCACCGGCATGATCGACCCTGCCTATCTCAAGCAGCGCTCGGCCCTCATCCGCGTCAACAAGACGCTGAGCGCCTATAAACCCGGCACGCCCCCCGGCGCGCAGCCGCGCACCGCCTCACGCCCCCAGCCCGAAAGCGGCACCAGCCATTTCGTCGCGGTCGACCGCAATGGCGACATCGCCGCCTGGACCTCCACCATCGAAAGCTTCTTCGGCAGCCAGCTGATCGCCAACGGCGTGATCCTGAACAACGAACTCACCGATTTCAGCTTCACGCCCGAAAAGAACGGCGCGCCCGTCGCCAATCGCGTGGAGCCGGGCAAGCGCCCCCTCTCCTCCATGTCGCCCACCGTCGTCTATGACGCGCAGGGCACGCCGATCTTCACCGTCGGCGCGGCAGGCGGCAAGACCATCATCATGCAGGTCGCCAAAGCGCTGATCGCCCATTTCGACTGGGGTCTGTCCGCGCAGGATTCGATCGCCCACGGCCTGCTCTTCTTCGACGGCAACGGCCTGGTGCTGGAACAGGGCACATCGCTCGAAGCGATGAAGACCCCGCTGGAAAAACTCGGCCACCGCGTCAGCGTGAACCGCATGGGCCTCAAAGCCAATGCCGCCGAACGACTGCCCGACGGCCACTGGCAAGGCGCCGCCGACCCGCGCAGCCCCGGCGTGTCGTTGCAGGAATAAACCCAAGCGACGTGGCACGCGCAAATACTCACGCCGTGTTCCCGCGAGGGCGGGAACCCAGTCCCGCCCTCTCAACCGCCGCCAACGGTGTGCCCAATCAAACGCCGTTCCCCGGCGTAGGCCGGGGTCCAGCCCCGCCATCGCGATGATCGCCAACAACCGACCCATGACGCTCCAGGCGGCCATCCAAACGCCCAATTGAAACGCCGGAACTAGGCTCCCGCCTGCGCGGGAGCACGTCCCGATTCACGCTTCACCCCTTCAAATCCAACCCTGCGACATTGAAGTCGAACGGCGCGGTCGCGTCCTTCGGCCCAACCACCAGGTCAATCTTCACGCTCTTGGCGCTCTTGATCGCCTTGTAAGCGCCCTGCGACGGCGCGATCGTGATCCCGTCCTTGGCATCGGTCACGCGCCCCTTCCACGCATGGCGCTTGCCGTCGTCGGTGGTGGCGGTGACGCGGCAATCGGACAGGTCGCAGGTGAAGGGCGCGCCCACCAGCTTGACCGTCACGTCCGCCGTGCCCTCGGCCAGCGGCTGCACCAGCAGCACCGAAAATGTATCGGGCGCGGTCATCGTCGCAACACTGTTGGCGCTGCCGATATAGGCGACCTTGGCCTTTCCGCCGTCCCCGCCTTCATATTTCCACACCTGCCCGATCTCTTCGCGCTGGCTGTTTTCCTTGGGCTTTTCCGAACAGGCCGCCATGGTGGCAACCGCTGCAATCATCAGGATGGCGCGCATCGTCGCATCTCCCCTTTCCGTTAAAGTTACGGAAGGACAATGTTCGGACCGGCGATATGGTTGCCTTGGGCCGCGAGGCTCAATGCGTCAGGTGTAGCGGCCAGCCGTATCCCGGATCAGCGCGATCATGTTGGGAATGCCTTGGGTCCGGTTGGAACTCAGCTGGTTCTTGAGGTCGAACGGCGCCAGCGCCCCCTCGATATCGGCGGCGCTGATATCCGTCGGCGCGCGATCCTGCACGGTCAACAGCACCAGCGCAATGATCCCCTTGGTGATCGCGGCATTGCTGTCGGCCAGGAAATGCAGTCGTCCGTCTTCCAGCACTGTGGGATAGACCCACACCGCCGCCGAACAGCCCCGCACCAGCGTCGCATCAGTCTTGAGCGCATCGGGCATCGGCTCCAGGCCACGGCCCAGATCGATCAACAGCCGATAACGATCGTCCGCATCCAGAAATTCATACTCTTCCTGAAGATCGGCAAGTTGGGGCAGGTCGGTCATGCCCGCCATATAAAGGCAAATGCGGAAGGCGAAAGCGTGTTTCGCACAGCGCGCTCTACGCCGCGCCTTATACGGCGTGTCGCCGCGAGGACAGGGATCAAGCCTTAACGTCTCAACTGGGTTCCCGCCTGCGCGGGAACAGATCAGTGTTTGATGCGCCATCACCCGCTTGCCAGCTCATGCCGGGCAAATGCCGGAAATCAAACCTGCGTTCCGCCTCCCAATGTGTTCCCGCGCAGGCGGGAACCCAGTCCCGCCCTCTACGACAACGCACATAGCATCATCACTCCGTCACCCAATCCTGCACCCCTTGGCCGCCGCCTGCCCGCGCAAATAGCCGCGCCGCGCAATCCCCGCGGTCACCGCCGCCTGCAGCCGCCGCTCGGCCGGGGCCGCGCCGCTGATCTCGCGCACCAGCCCGCGGAACGGGATGATCGAGTTGACGACCGTCTTGCCCACCGCCTCGGCGATCTTGCCGGTGCGCCCCTCATTGGCCTTCGCGCCCACAGTGAAATCCTCGCCCAGCACGGCGTTGAGCTCACCGAGCGACGCCTTCAACCCGGCGCAACTGCGCGAAGGCGGCGGCGCATAGGGATTTTCCACGGCCTTGAGCAGCACAGGCGGAATCTGCTGCTTGTCGATGCCGACATCGCGCGCGGGCTGGGTGGCGATAGTGCCCGCTTTGTCCAGCGCGCCGTCCTTCCGCTTGTCGCCCTCTTCCTGTCTGGGCTTCTCTTGCGGCGTCGCCTGGGCCTGGGCGTGCGCAACCCCGCACAGGCCGATCGTCAGGGCAAGGGCGATACGTATCGATGTCATGTCATGGTCCTCCGAACCTGCCAAACCAGCCAGCCACGATGTCGGTTCCCAACCGAAACGACCGCCCCGCACGCCGTCTGTGGAGACAGGTCCGCGCTCCCGCGTTATGCGGTGCATCATCACTGCTGGAGGCCTCCAACCTTGTCCGACGTCCATTCGCCCGCCGCCGACGCCCGCTTCTCCATCGCCTCGCCCACGCTCACCGCCTGCATCGATCCCATGGGCGCGGAACTCCTGTCGTTGAAGGACGATGCCGGGCGCGATTTGATGACGGACGCCGACCCGCGCTGGTGGACCGGCCACGCGCCCCTGCTTTTCCCCTTCGTCGGCCGGTCGCGCAGCGACGTCTATCGGCTGGGCGGGCGCGACTATCCGATGCCGCAACATGGCTTCGCCCGCCGCAGCGCCTTCACCGCAGTGGAGCAGGGCGACGACCGGCTGCTGCTGCGGCTGGAGGCGGATGGTGAGACGCGCGCCATCTATCCCTTCGACTTCCGCCTGGACATGGCCTTCGCGGTCGATGGCGCGACCCTGCGCATGACCGCCACCGTCACCAATCGGGGCGAAAGCGCGATGCCCTTCAGCTTCGGCTATCACCCCGCTTTCGCCTGGCCCCTCCCCTATGGCGGCGCGGTCGAGGATCACCGCATCATCTTCGACCAGCCCGAACCCGCGCCCATCCGCAAGGTCGGTGCCGAACCCGGCCTCATCGCCCGTGAAACCTTCCCCTCCCCGGTGGACGGCGACACGCTCACGCCCACCTATGCGCTATTCGAAGGCGACGCCCTGATCTGGGACGACCTCAATAGCCGCTCGCTCACCTGGGGCGTGCCCGGCCAACCGCGCCTCAAGATCGATTTCCCCGACACCCCCTGGCTCGGCCTCTGGCAGAAACCTGGCGCGCATTATCTGTGCGTCGAACCCTGGGCCGGAATGGCCGACCTTGTGGGCTTTACCGGCGATGTCTGGGACAAGCAGGGCATCTTGTGCCTGCTGCCCGGCGACAGCCGATCCTTCCGCATGGACGTGACGCTGACCCAAGACTGACCCCTATTTTTTCTTGTCATTCCCGCGTAGGCGGGAACCTACCTCCCAACCCCACCTCCTGACGCAAGGTCCGGAGATGGATTCCCGCCTGCGCGGGAATGACGAACCAGAATGACTGAATAGATGACCATCCCATCCCGCCGCACCTTCGCGATCATTTCCCACCCCGACGCGGGCAAGACCACGCTCACCGAAAAGCTGCTGCTGGAAGGCGGCGCCATCCACCTTGCCGGTGAAGTGAAAGCGCGCGGGCAAAACCGCCGCGCCCGCTCCGACTGGATGAAGATCGAGCAGCAGCGCGGCATTTCCGTCACCTTGTCGGTCATGACGTTCGAACGCACCCGCGATGGCGAAACCATCACCTTCAACCTGCTCGACACGCCGGGCCACGAAGATTTCAGCGAAGACACTTATCGCACCCTGACCGCGGTCGACTCCGCCGTCATGGTGATCGACGCGGCCAAGGGCATCGAGCCGCAGACCCGCAAGCTGTTCGAAGTCTGCCGCCTGCGCAACGTCCCCATCATCACCTTCGTCAACAAGGTCGATCGCGAGGGCCGCGAAACCTTCGGCCTGCTCGATGAAGTCGCCGACCAGCTGCAACTCGACGTCTGCCCGATGAGCTGGCCCGTCGGCATGGGCGGCGAGTTCGAGGGGATTTACGACTTCGCCACCAACCGCCTGATGCAGCCCACCGGCCCGTCCAAGGAATTCGACGGCACCCGCCACCAGTTCACCGGCCTGGACGACCCGAAACTCGCCGATTATCTCACCCCCCGCGCGCTGGAAAAATTGCGCGAGGAAGCCGAACTGTCACAGGGCGGCTATGCCGAATTCAACCTCGACCGCTATCGCGCGGGCGACCTGACCCCGGTCTATTTTGGCTCCGCGCTCAAGCTGTTCGGCGTCACCGAACTGATCGACGCGCTCGGCCAGCACGCCCCGCCGCCCCGCGCCCAGCCCGCCGAACCCGCCGCGATCGAACCGGAAAACAGCGAAGTCACCGGCTTCATCTTCAAGGTGCAGGCCAATATGGACCCGATGCACCGCGACCGCATCGCCTTCATGCGGCTCGTCTCGGGCAAGTTCAAACGCGGCATGAAGCTGACGCCATCAGGCTCCGGCAAAGCGCTCGCCGTCCACTCCCCCATCCTCTTCTTCGCGCAGGACCGCGAACTGGCGGACGAAGCCTTCCCCGGCGACATCATCGGCATCCCCAATCATGGCGCGCTGCGCGTGGGCGATACGCTCAGCGAAAAGCCCGGCCTCCGCTTCACCGGCCTGCCCAATTTCGCCCCCGAAATCCTGCGCCGCGTGCAACTTAAAGACCCGACCAAGACCAAGCAGCTGCGCAAGGCGCTGGACGACCTCAGCGAAGAGGGCGTCATCCAGGTCTTCTACCCCGAAATCGGCAGCAACTGGATCGTCGGCGTCGTCGGCCAGCTTCAGCTCGAAGTGCTGATCTCCCGCCTGGAGGCCGAATATAAGGTCGCAGCGGGCCTCGAACAGTCGCCCTTCGACACCGCCCGCTGGATCAGCGGCGACGACGCAGCGGTCAAGGAACTGGTCGGTTATAATGTCAGCAACATGGCCAAGGACCGCGACGGCAACCTCGTCTTCATGGCCAAAAGCGCCTGGGACATCGGCTACCAGCAGGAACGCCACCCCAAGGTGAAGTTCAGCGCCACCAAGGAACGCTAAAAACCCCGTGTTCCCGCGCAGGCGGGAACCCAGTCCCGCCTGCGCCAATAGGGCTATTCTTGCGATAAAGTCACGAATGGCCCTATTGCTTCTACCTACGCATCAAACGCGAAATAGCGCCACAACTGTCGCACTCGCTGTCTCAACCGCGCCGTCATGGCATCCGCACCAGCCATCCCATTCCCGCCCCGGATCGCCGCTGATCCCCTGCCCCCATGCAACTCCTTCGTCCGCCTGGGACTCCTTTATCCAGGTGCAACATCAAGCGAGAAGGATCATGGACTACCCCCAACGCGCCAAGCGCGCCAACGTCTTCATGGATGCCCATCTCAACCTGGGCGAACCGCTGTCCGCCGCGCAAGTCGTGCGCATTCGCGACATTTCCGAAGGCGGCGCCCGCATTCAGGGCCGATCGCCCGGCATCGGCGCCCGCATCGTCGTGACGCGCGGCGAAACCGCCATGCCCGGCCGCGTCGTATGGACCGCCGATCGTCATTTCGGCGTCGCCTTCGATGAACCGGTGGACGTCGATGCGGTGTTGAAGGCCGCCAGCCCCAAATCGCCCGCCAAGCCCGTCTATGCCGCCGCCCTCACCTCCGGACTGGCGCATTTCCAGCGGGCTGCCCCGCGCGGCCGACCCGCATCCGCAACCTTCGGTCTACGGCTGGCGCCTACGCCCTGAACGAAGCCCTATTTGCGGAGCAGGAACACGGCATGTTCCGCGAACATATTGGCGTTGGCATGGGTGGTTTCCCGGTCCCCCTTCAGGAACCATTGCCCGTCGATCGTCCAGCCGCGCTCCTTCACCAGCGCGCGGAAATCATCCACCGTGACATGGTGGATGTTGAGCGTATCGTACCAGGTATCCGGCAACAGCCGCGTCACCGGCATCCGCCCGCCCCACAGCAGCGAAATCCGCCCACGCCAATGGGCGAAATTAGGGAAGGACACGAAGGCCTGCCCGCCGATGCGCAGCAATTCCTCCACCACCAGGTCGGGCCGCCGCGTCGTCTGCAACGTCTGGCTGAGGATCGCATAATCGAAACTGGCGTCGGGATAATAGCCAAGGTCGGTGTCCGCATCGCCCTGCACCACCGACAGCCCGCGTCCCACGGCGGCCGCGACGTTCGATCCATCGATCTCCAGCCCGCGCGCATCCACCTGACTGTTATCCCGCAACGCCGCCATCAGCGCGCCATCGCCGCAGCCCACGTCCAGCACCCGCGCCCCCCGCCGCACCGTCCGCGCGATCAGCGCCAGGTCCGGCCGCAACGCCCCGCTCATGCCCGCCCCCCGCGCAGGAAGCCGTCCACCACCCGATTAAGTTCGGGACATTCCAGCAGGAAGGCATCATGGCCGAACGGGCTGGACAATTCCACGAAGCTGGCCTGCGCGCCCGACGCGTTCAGCGCATGGACGATGATCCGCGATTCGCTGGTGGGATAGAGCCAGTCGGTATCGAAACTGACCAGACAGAAACGCGCCTGGCTCGCCGTAAACGCCTTCGCCAGCGACCCGCCATGATCGTCGGCGATGTCATAATAGTCCATCGCCCGCGTGATATAGAGATAGCTGTTCGCATCGAACCGCTCGACGAAGCTCAGCCCCTGATGCCGCAAATAGCTTTCCACCTGGAAATCCGCGTCGAACCCGAAGGTCTTGGCGTCCCGCCCCTGCAAGCGTCGCCCAAACTTCTCGGTCAGCCCCGCTTCCGACAGATAGGTGATATGCGCCGCCATCCGCGCGACCGCCAGCCCCGCGCTCGGCACCTGCCCGTCGGCATAATAATCGCCCCCGCGCCAGTTGGGATCGGCCATGATCGCCTGCCGTCCGACTTCGTGAAAGGCGATATTCTGCGCACTGTGCCGCGCGGTCGAGGCGATGACGATGCAGCTTTCGACCCGGTCGGGGAACAGCGTCGGCCAGGTCAGCGCCTGCATGCCCCCCATCGATCCGCCAATGACCGCGCTCAGCCGCTCCACGCCCAGATGGTCGAGCAACGCCGCCTGCGCCCGCACCATGTCGGCAATGGTCAGCACCGGAAAACGCATCGCAAAGGCGTCACCGGTCGCGGGATCGATGCTGGCGGGACCGGACGACCCCATACAGCTGCCGATGACATTGGCGCACACGATGAAATGGCGCGCGGGATCGACCGGCTTGCCTTCCCCCACCAGCCGCCACCACCAGCCGGGCTTACCGGTCACGGGATGGTCCGACGCCACATATTGGTCGCCGGTCAGCGCATGGCAGATCAGGATGACGTTGCTTTTGTCCGCATTCATCGCGCCATAGGTTTCATAGGCGATATCGACCGGCCCCAGGCTGGCCCCACTCGACAGGCGCAGCGGCCCTGCCAGGCGGGCCTGCCGACGCAGGCCGAAACGACTGTCTTCGGAAAGGGGAACGCTCGCCATAGCCCTGTCGCGCTAGGACCGCGACCCCGCCCTGTCAATCAGCAGACGCCAATCAGGAGACGCGATCTGGCGAGACTGCCAGCCGATCCCTAGATGAACGCCATGCATGACATCCCCCGCCCCCCGATCGTCGCCTATGGCCATCTCAACGCCTATCTGGAAAGTGAACTGGATCGCCGCTTCACCATCCACCGTATCGCCGCCGACGCCGACCTGTCCGCCCTCCCGCCCGCCGTCCAGCAGTCCCGCGCGCTGGTCAGCTTCGGATCGGTCGGCGCCCCTGCGGCGATCATGGACGCGCTTCCCAATCTGGCGATGATCGGCCTCTTCTCGGTCGGCTATGACAAGGTCGATATCGACCATGCCCGCGCCAAAGGCATCCGCGTCACCAACACGCCCGACGTGCTGACCGACGATGTCGCCGACCTCGCCGTGGGCCTGCTCTACGCCACGGTGCGCAACATCGTCGCCAACGACCGGATCGTGCGGTCGGGCGGCTGGGCGCGCAAGCACATGCCCGCTTTGTCCGGCCGGGTAACCGGCCGCCGCATTGGCATATTGGGTCTCGGCCGCATCGGCCGCGCCATCGCCCTGCGGCTGGAACCGGTGGCGGCCGAAATCCTGTACCACAATCGGCGGCAGGCGACCGACACCGCCTATCGCTACGTCGCCGATCCGATCGACTTCGCCCGCCAGAGCGACGTCATCATCGTCGCCACCTCCGGCGGCCCGGAAGCCGCGCAACTGGTCGATGCCGCGATGCTCGACGCGCTCGGACCACAGGGCGTGATCGTCAACATCAGCCGCGGCAGCGTCATCGACGAAGACGCCCTGGTCGCCGCGCTGACGGACGGCCGCATCGCCGGCGCAGGGCTGGACGTCTTCGCCAACGAACCGCATGTGCCAGCCGCGCTGCTGACGATGGACCAGGTCGTCCTCCAACCCCACCAAGGCAGCGCCACGGTCCATAGCCGCAAAGCCATGGCCGACCTCGTCCTCGCCAACCTCGACGCCTTTTTCGCAGGCGAGCCGCTACTGACGCCGGTGGTGTAGGGGGAGGCATTTGCGCGTTGTGCTGGGCAGAAAACTGACGCTCTATTCCTACCCCGTCATCCCCATTTCCACCCCGTCATCCCCGCGCAGGCGGGGATCCATCTCCAGCCCTTGCCATGTCGAGAGGTTAGGAGATGGTTCCCGCGTTCGTGGGAATGACGAAAAGGGGTGGTTTATTACCATTCCCCTCCCGCAAGCGGGAGGGGCAGCGAGACTTAATGAGCGAAGCGAATTTAGTCGCAGCGGGGTGGGCCAATACAACCTTGCGCTTGCCCACCCCCTAACCCCCTCCCGCCAGCGGGAGGGGGAATAAAGTCGACGATTGGTCGATTACACCCGGTCCGCTTTCTTTCCCAAAACCGGACAGACCATTCATCGGAAGGACGCTGCGCTTCGAAGAGCAGCAGCACCCGCGATGGGTGGCAAGGCGACCGTCGGCTTACAAGCAAAATGCTGGAAAACTGTCAGTCCACTCTTCCATGGCAAGCGACTTGCAGGAATTTTTTGGAAGTTAGATCATATTCCACATCTATATAGTCGCACCCCCCATCGTTCGCGCCGGGTAACATTCTATAGTTCTCAATCCAGCGCTGCTCGCCAGCGACCAACCCGTAAGGTGGCGGGCAAAAGCGCGATCCTCCTCTGCTCTTTTCCTTTCTCTCTATTTCTTTTTCTTCCTCGCAGAGCTTTGGATTAGGATGTTCGGGCAACAGATAAATCGCCATCACCCTATTGTCCGGCGCATAAGCGTAGACCCGTGAATAAGCTTTGAGAGGATGTGAGCCGGAAGGAAGTCGGACTTCACGCTCGATAGTGGATATCACCTTAGTTTCTTGGTTTTGCTCACCACAGCCCGCCAATCCCAAGGTAAAGAAAATTAAGCCAGAACATTTCATGCGTGTATGATGGCATCGGTTAGGCGCACCAGCAATGACCGCTTGTGAGATTACGATTTGAGGCGCGGAACGGCAACAATTGGTCGTTCCGAGACATTTCCTACCTGCGCACGCGGCTTAGGCACCTCAACATGCACCATCCCTCAACCCCATAAAAGCCGATCCAACATACTTCCAATGTAGGATAATCTCTGATTTATCCTGTCAGATGAACCGCCATCCGCCCGCCCCTTTTCCGACGCCTGTCGCCACGCACACATCGCGCATCGCCGCCCCCCGCCCAGGTGACGCTTCGGGGACGCGTTGCAGGCGCTTTGGGAGCGCGTCGCGAGCGCTTCGTCCCCATTTACGCGACAATGGTGTGAACTTCGGCCCGGCCGGGACGCCACCACATCATGCCCCATCGGCTTTGCCTTTGCCGCCAAAGCCGCTAAAGCGCGCGCCATGACACAGACTATTGCAAAACCAGCGCCCAAGGACTGGATTCTCGGCATTCACGCCTATGTGCCGGGCAAGTCCGCCACCGATGACGGCCGCCCGCTCATTAAGCTCAGCGCCAATGAAAATCCGCTCGGCACCGGTAAGGCTGCGCGCGAAGCCTTCATGGCCGCCACCGCCGACATGGCGACCTATCCCGATCCCGGCGCGCAAAAGCTGCGCGAAGCGATCGGCGCGGTGCATGGGCTGGAGCCGGAACGGATCATCTACGGCACCGGGTCGGACGAATTGCTGCATATTGCCGCCTCCGCCTATGCCGGGCCGGGCGATGAAATCCTCTATGTCCGCTACGGCTTTGCGGTGTACGACATCGCCGCGCGGCGTGTCGGCGCGACGCCGGTAATCGCCCCGGACAAACATTATGCGACCGATGTCGATGCGCTGCTGGCGGCCGTCACCGACAGGACCAAGGTCGTCTTCCTCGCCAATCCCAACAACCCCACCGGCACGATGACCAGCCGGGAAGAAATTGCGCGTCTGCATGCCGGGCTGCGCCCCGACATATTGTTCGTCCTCGATCAGGCCTATGCCGAATATCTGGAAGAGGATGAGGATGATGGCGGGCTGGAGTTGGCCCGGACCGCGTCCAACGTCTTCGTCACCCGCACCTTTTCCAAGATCCACGGCTTGGCCGCCGAACGGATCGGCTGGGGCTATGCGTCTGCCGACGTGATCGACATCCTCCACCGCATCCGCGCGCCGTTCAACGTGACGACCGCGGGTCAGGCGGCGGCGGTCGCGGCGATCCAGGACAGCGAATGGGTGGCGTTCAGCCGCACCCACACCGCGCGCTGGCGCGATTGGCTGGCGGGCGAAGTGACGGCGCTGTCCAACCACGGCCTGCGCGTGGTGCCCAGCAAGACCAATTTCCTGCTGATCCTGTTCGACGGCAAGCTGACCGCCGAAGCCGCGATGAAGGGGCTGTGGGACGAAGGCTATGCCACCCGCTGGCTGCCCGGTCAGGGTCTGCCCAACGGCCTGCGCATCACCATCGGCACCAAGGCGCAGAACCGCGCCGTCGCTGCTAAGCTGCGCGCCATGGCGGAGGCTGCCTGACCGCCATGCTCCCCTTCGCTCGCGTCACCATCATCGGCCTGGGGCTGATCGGCTCCTCGCTCGCCCGCGCCATCCGTGCGGACATGCCGACCGTGCGGGTGACCGGCTATGACGCCGATCCAGCGGTGCGGGACGTGGCCCGGCGCATCGACCTGGCCGACGACATCACCGATACGGCGGGCGCCTCAGTGACGGACGCGGATCTGGTGATCCTGTGCGTCCCCGTCCGCGCCATGGGCGCGGCGGCCGCAGAGATCGCCGACGATCTGCCCGCCGACGCCATCGTCAGCGACGTGGGTTCCTGCAAGGCGGACGTGCTGGCGCAGTTGAACCTCGCCCTGCCCGGACGCACGATCATCCCGGCGCATCCTGTGGCAGGCACGGAAAATAGCGGGCCGGAAGCGGGCTTCGCCACCCTGTTCAAGGGCCGCTGGTGCATCGTCACCCCGCCCGCGGACGCTGATCCGACAGCGGTCGAGAGCGTCGCCGAACTATGGCGACGCGTCGGCGCCGACGTGGAGACGATGGACCCGGCACACCATGATCTGGTGCTGGCGGTGACGAGCCATCTGCCCCATCTGATCGCCTACACCATCGTCGGCACCGCCAGCGACCTGGAAAATGTCACCCAGTCCGAAGTCATCAAATATTCGGCCGGCGGCTTCCGCGACTTCACCCGCATCGCGGCGTCAGACCCGACCATGTGGCGCGACGTATTCCTGGCGAACAAGGACGCGGTGCTGGAAATGCTCCAGCGCTTCTCAGAGGATTTGTCGGCGCTACAGCGGGCGATCCGCTGGAATGATGGCGACGCCCTGTTCAACCTCTTCACCCGCACCCGCGCGATCCGCCGGTCGATCATCGAACAGGGTCAGGACGACGCCAAGCCCGACTTCGGCCGCTCTCACTGATCCAGGGCTGAAGGAGGATTAAGTGCGTTGATCGCGGCATGGACCTGCCGTTCGGCCTCCTTCCGGTCCAGCCCGACCGGCACGATCTGGCCCACCTTATAGGTGATGACGCCCGATCGTTTCAGGAACTTGCCGCGTGGCGACACCCGGCCGCTGTCGATGGCGATCGGCACGACCGGCAGGCCCAGCAGGCTGTACAGGCCCGCAAAGCCCGACCGCAGCGGCGGCGCTTCGCCATGGGGGACGCGGGTGCCTTCGGGGAAGAGGCAGATGGGCCGCCCCTGTGCGATCCGGTCCTTGGCCGCGGCGCGCAACGTCCGCAGCGCGCTCGCCCCGGCGGTGCGTTCAATGGGGATCAGGCCGTAGAGGCGGGCGATCTGGCCCCACAGCGGAATGTCGAACAATTCCCGTTTGGCCCCGACCGCCGGGCTGTCGAACAGGCACAGCACGTCGATCGTCTCGAACATCGATTCATGCTTGAGGATGTAAAGATAGGGACCGATCGGCAGATCCCCCTCCACCCGCACCCGCTGCCCCAGCAACCAGCGCGCGCACCACCGATGATAGCGGCTCCACACATTGGCGATGGGCAGCACCGACGACGGCCGCAGCCAGCTCGACAGCAGCGCGGTCAGCACGATGAACAGGCTGCCGCTGTAGAAGGCAAGCGTGAAGAGAAGGGAACGGATCGCGGTCAGCATGAATGCCCTGTCGTCAGATACCAATCAGCGCGGCGATGCGCCGCGCCAGATATTTATTATATTCCCGCGCCAATATCGTCAGGCTGGGGCGACTGGGCACGGCGTCATAAACGATCGCAACCTTGCCATCCGGCAGCGCCTGACGCAGTTCCAGCGCGGCGCGGCGCATATGCCAGTCGGTGGTGATCAGGCGCACGGTCTTGTAATCGCGCCGTTCCAGCCAGCGCGCCGTTTCCAGCCCGTTGGACCGGGTGTCGATCGCTTCCCGGCCCAGCGTGATGCAGCAATTGAACAGCCGCTGCGGCGTCTTATACTGCGCCGCCAACTCGCCCGGGCGGACAGAGCGATCGACGCCGGAAATCAGCATCCGCTTGGCCGCACCGCTCTGCAACAGGGCGATGCCGCGGTCGATGCGGCCTGCGCCGCCGGTGAGCACAACGATGGCATCGGTCGGACGGCCATCGAGCGGCTGGGGCAAAAGCACCGCGAACCAGACGAAGCCCAGCATCCAGCCCAGCACACCAACCGCGAACAGGCGGACGATCACAGCGCCCGGCCCAAGGCGCGCAGCACCGTCCAGCGCGCCGTCAACGTCGCCAGCGCCACGCCGAACAGGGGCAGCGCCACCAGCAGCAACCAGCCCTGCGTGTCGAGACTGACCGCCCCCACCAGTTCCGACCCGGTTGCCGACAGCCGCAACCCTATCAGCAGGATGACGAGGCCAGCGAAGGAAAAGCCAAGCGCACTGCCCATCAGCGCGTCCAGACCGATACGGCGCTGGAACAAGCGCGCGATCTGCACGTCGGTCGACCCCATCAGGTGCAGCACGTCGATCGTGCCGCGATGGCTGTCATGCGCGCCCCGCGCCGCCAGCACAACGACCGCGCCGGTCGCCAGAATCATCAGCAGCACGACCCCGGCGGCGAGCCAGCCCAGCGCGGTCAGCAGACCCGCGAGTGGCAGGAGGAAGGCGGCATGGGGTTCGATCCGCAGCTTCGGCGACAGCCCGCCGAGCAGACGGCGCAGCCGATCCAGCTTGGCGTCGGTGTCGCCGGGCGTCAGCATCACATCGATCAGTGCGGGCACCGGCAGGTCGCCGCTGGTCGCCGCATCGCCCAGCCAGGGACGCAACTGGTCGGCCAGCACTGCCGGATCGACCGCATCGGCCGCCCGCACCCCATCGGCACCGCGCAAGGCCTGCAAAGTACGGGCAGCCAAGCGGTCGCGGGCGGGCGCGTCCGCCTCCACCACCTGGACGCTGGCGCGTCCGGCAAGGTCGGCGCTCATCGAGCGGACCGCCGCGCCAAGGCCCAGCGCCGCGGCGGCGGCAAGCACGGTCAGGAACATCATGATCGCGATGATCCAGGGCATCGGTCCCGCCAGCCGACCGCCAGGCAGCAGGCGATGGCGCGCAGCGGACGCGGCCTTGCGATCGGCGCGGGTCGCCATCATGCATTGTCCTGCGGACGGGGCGGATAGCGCAGCGATCCGGTCGGGTCAGCGAGCCGCCCTTTGTCGAGCCGCATCATCTGCGCACCCGAAACCTGCGCGATCAGCGGCAGATCATGGGTGGCGACGACGATGGTCGTGCCCAACCGGTTCAGTGCTTCGAACAGGGTCATGAGGCGGCGGGCCATGTCCGCGTCGACGTTACCCGTCGGTTCGTCCGCGACCAATATCTCCGGTCGGCCGATGACGGCGCGGGCGATGGCGACGCGCTGCTGTTCCCCGCCCGACAGCGTGGCGGGCCGCGCCTGGCCGCGATCGCCAAGTCCGACCCAGTTCAGCATCTCGACCACCGGGGCATCGACCTCCCCCTCCTCCATGCCCGACACGCGCAGCGGCAGGGCGATATTGTCATAGGCGGACAGATGCGGGACGAGACGGAAATCCTGGAACACCACGCCGATGCGGCGGCGAAAGCCGGGCAGGCGCTTGCGTGGCAGCGTCACGACATCCTCCCCGAACAGGCGGATGACGCCGCGACTGGGGCGTTGGGCCAGATAGAGCAGTTTGAGGAGCGAAGTCTTGCCCGCGCCGGACGCGCCGGTCAGGAAATAGAAGCCGCCGCCCGCGAGCGAAAAGCTGACATCGGACAGCGTTTCACTATCCAGACCATAGCGCAGGCCGACATTTTCGAACTGGACGATGGCCGACATGTCTTGAAATTTCGCGCCGTCGCGCTCCCTGCGTATCGAAGTATCAGCCATGGCACAGCGGGCCGCCTGCCGTAAAGCCTGCGCCGCATATCGCCGCGAGTCGCGATCGAATGACACCGCCTGTCGTTGACCGCTTGCGTGCGAGTCCCTGCCATGCCTATGAAGCATCATGATCCTGGTGTGCCCCAATTGCGCAACGCGCTATGTCGTACCGGACAGTGCGGTTGGCACGAGCGGCCGCCAAGTCCGTTGCGCCGCCTGCAAACATAGCTGGTTCCAGGAACCCCCGGTCCTGCCGGAACGCGAGGCGGCGGCCCCGCCTATCGTGCCACCCGTAACGCCACCACCCGCGCCCGCGCCTCCGCCGCCGCCTGTGGTCGAGACGCCGCCGGTCGTCGACCCCGATATGGCCGCTGTGGCCCCGGCTGTCGTAGAAGAGGCGCCTACCCCGCAAGCGCCGCCGATCGCGGCTCCGGCGGATAACAGGTTCGACGATATCTATGCCGGTGCGCCGACCGCCCCGGCGGAAGAAAGCCAGTTCGCGCCCGTTCCGCCGTTCAAGGCGCGGCGCAATCCGCTCAAGCTTTGGACCTATGCCGCTATCGGCTTCTGCCTGCTTGTCGCCATCGCAGGCGGGGCGTTCACCTATTTCGGCCCACCGGCCTGGATGGTGTCGATGGGCCTGGTCGGCGAGGAAGGCGACCCCGACCTGCTCTTCTACCTGTCCAAGCCAGCCGAGCGGCGCAAGCTGCCGACTGGGGAGGAATATTTCGCCTTCGGCGCGCGGATCGTGAACAGCGGCACGCAGGCTTTGCCGGTGCCGCCGGTGTTGGTGCAACTGCGCGACCGGCAGAACCGGCTGGTGTTCAGCTGGACGACCAAGGCGGACAAGACGCGGCTAAAACCGGGCGAAGAAGCATCGATCAACGAAAGCCGGATCGACATTCCCAAAAATGCCGAGAATCTATCGCTGACCTTCGTCCAATAGGGCGGCGTAGCGCGCGTTTGTCGACTTCGCTCGAAACGAACGAGGGTGAGTCCCCCGTTCAATAGCGACCGTCAGGGATAGCTGACCGTCTTTGGCCGCCCTTGGGGGATCGGGATAAATTCCTGATCGTCGCCGGGGATGAGGGGGAAGCGCATCGCGTCCCAATCCTCGCGCGCCTGCATCAGGCGATCGGGCCGTGACGACACGAAGTTCCACCAGACGTGGCGGGGACTGGTGAAGGCCTCCCCGCCGCACAACACGACCCGGCCGCCATCGACGCTCGACAGCGTCGCGGACGTGCCGGGGCGCAGGACGTAGAGGGTCTGGGGTGTGAGCATCAGGCCGTCGAGCATGGCATCACCGCCCGAGACATAGATGGCGCGCTCGTCGGCAGACGGATCGATGGCGATGCGGCCGCCGGGCGTCAGCTGGATATCGGCATAGATGGTTTGGGCATAGGTAGTGACGGGCGAGGTTTCGCCCCAAAGCGACCCCATGATGACGCGGGCGCGCACGCGTCCATCGTCGATCACCGGCATGCCGCCTTCACCCACATGCTCGAAGGCGGGGTCCATTTCCTCGAACCGGTCGGGCAGAGCGAGCCAGGTCTGGATGGCGGAGAGCTTCGACACCTTGGCACGGTCTTCATCGGGCGAGCGTTCGGAATGGACGATGCCCTTGCCTGCGGTCATCAGGTTGACCGCGCCAGCCTCGATCAATTGTTCCGTACCCAGCGAATCGCGGTGGAGGAACGCGCCCTCATACATATAGGTGACAGTGGCGAGGTTGATGTGCGGGTGCGGGCGCACGTCGATGCCCTGTCCCGCGCCGATCTTGGCCGGTCCGGCCTGATCGAAGAAGATGAAGGGGCCGACCATGGTGCGGCGCTTGACCGGCAACGAGCGATGCACCTTGAAATCACCCAGGTCGTGGGTCGTGGGGGTGATGGTCTGAAGGATGAGGTCGTCTGTAGTCATGGGGCGTCCAATTCGGGATAGTGGCGGAAGACGTCATCCTGATTGAAGGGGAGCCGCCGGTCGCTGGCGAGATAATCCTGCAATTCGGGCAAAGCTGCAACCCTGTCATGCAGAGCAACGACCGCCGGATATTGCCCCGCCAGCGTCGCCATGCGCCGGGGGAAGGCGTAGCGCAGCCCTTCGACCAGATGGAAGAGCGAAAGGTCGGCATAGCTCCAGGGGGCGCCTGCGAACCAGTCACCCCGTTCGGCTATCAAGGCGCGCTCGAAATAGCCGAGATATTTGGGGATACGCTCCGTGCGGAATTCCGTCGCGCGGCGCAGGGCTTCGGCCTTCTGATCCTCATAATAAAGACCGACGCCGATCGGGTGATGCACGTCATGCGCTTCGGCCACCACATCCATGATCGTCAGTTGCAGCTGGGCCAGCCAGTAGCGGCTCTTCATCCCCGACGGGCCGCATTGATGCCGTTCGGCTAGGTAGAAGAGGATGTTGGCGGTCTGGGCGACGGTCGACCCGTCGATCGACAGATAGGGCGGCGCGAAGGCGGGGCCGCCCGCATGATCGGCCATATCGGCGAGCATGGCGTCCGCACCCTTTTCCCGCGCGCGATCTGCATAGGGGATGCCGCAGGCTTCCAGCATCAGGCGGACGAATTCGCCGCGTCCCGGGATAGTGGGCCAATACCAGAAGTCATAGGCCATCAGCGAGCGTCCTTTCTTGCGATAAGGACAGAAACGCCCCGTTGGCGCTTAAAGTCTCATGCCTCGCCGGGCGCGCGGGCCTTGATCGCGAGGGCGTGGACCTTTTCCGCCAGCAGATCGGAGAGCGCTGCATTGACGAGGCGCTGGCGGGCGACGCGGGTCTGGCCGGTGAACAGCGGCGAGACGATATCCACCGCGAAATGGCTTTCGCCCGATCCGTCATGCCCGGCATGGCCGCGATGCTTTTCGCTGTCGTCGATGACGGCGAGATGGTCGGGCGACAGGGCAGCGCGCAGGCGGGCTTCGATTTCGGTGGCAACGGGGCCTTTGAGGTCTGTGATCATCTTTCCTATATAGGCTGCTTTGCCAGCCATATCATCAGGACAATCTTGAGCAGCGACCCTTTTTCGACACGCCGTTTCAACCGTTTCCATGGCCGGGTGGAAGGCGATCGCCCCTGCGCCGCGCCTGGATGCCCGGAGCCGGGCGAGTTCCGCGCGCCGCCAGCGGAAGGCAGCGCCCGGCCGGGCGACGAAGGGCCACGCTGGCGCTGGTTCTGCCTGGAGCATGTCAAGGCGTTCAACCAGGGCTATAATTTCTTCACCGGCATGACCCCGGACGAGATCGCCGCGGCGCAGCGCCCCTATGCCGGATGGGAGCGGGAGACGCGCGCCTTTTCCGCCAATGCGCATAGCCCGTCGCCCAAATGGGCCGATTTCGTCGATCCGCTCGATGCGATCGGGGCGAAGTTCAAGGAGCGCATGGCCAAGGCGCGGGCGGATGCGCAGGTGCGGCAGGACGGCAAATTCCTGTCGGGCGAGGATCGAAAGGCTTTGTCGGTCATGGGGCTGGACATCGACGCCGATCGCAAGGGACTGCGCACCCGATACACGCAATTGCTGCGCCGCTATCATCCCGACCATAATGGCGGCGATCGCAGCCATGAAGGGGCTTTGCAGGCGGTGATCGAGGCCTATGGGCATTTGAAGAAGGCGGCCGTGTTCGCCTGAACCACCCGGCTTAACTTCGCACTTTTCCCGCATATTTTGACATTTACATGCGGCAATAGGAAATTTCGTTGCGTTGACGGACCGGGGCGGATGGGATGCCGCCAAACGGATTTCATCCTGGCGGATTGGCGCACTGTAGGACAGCGCCGCCCTTGCCCCGGCAGGACGGGACTGTCATAGCGCGCGGCCGTCAAATTCCCCTGGAGACTTGTTCATGCAGCCGATGCCGCGCGCACTAGGCCTTGATTTCGGCACGACCAACAGCGTCGCCGCGCTGGCGAACGGGGGCGAATCGCGGCTGGTGGAATTTGCGGGCAAGCAGGCGACGGGCGATGTCTTTCGGTCCGCCCTGTGCTTCTGGCATGACGAGGCGGTGAAGGGCGGCATGGCGCACGAAGCGGGGCCATGGGCGATCGCGGAATATATGGACTATCCCGAGGACAGCCGGTTCCTGCAATCCTTCAAGTCGGTGGCCGCCAGCCCGATCTTCGAAACGGCCAATGTGTTCGAGAAAAGGTTCCGGTTCGAGGAGCTGGGCCAGATGTTCCTCAAACGCATGATCGCCCATGCAGGCGGCGCGCTGGACCAGCGGCCCGAGCGGATCATCGTCGGGCGGCCGGTGGAATATGCCGGATCGCGGCCGGACGAGGCGCTGGCGCGCAAACGCTATGATGCGATGTTCGACGGGTTCGGGACGCAGGTCCATTATGTCTATGAGCCGCTGGGCGCGGCGTTCAGCTATGCCAGCCGCATCGACCATGCCGCCACCATTTTGGTCGCGGATTTCGGTGGCGGCACCAGCGACTTTTCGCTGGTCCGGGTGGAGGCGCCGGGCGCGACGCGGCGGTGCGTGCCGCTGGGGTCCACCGGCATCGGCCTGGCCGGCGACCGGTTCGATTACCGCATCCTGGACAATCTGGTGCTGCCGATGCTGGGCAAGGGCGGCGTATATCAGAGCTTCGGCAAATCGCTGGAAATACCGCGCAGCTATTTCGCGGATTTCGCCGACTGGTCGCGCCTCGCGCTGATGCGCAACCGGCGGACGATGGAGGAACTGGCGCGGTTGCAGAAGGCGGCGGATGATCCGGTGGCGATCGGCCGGATGATCACGGTGATCGAAAAGGAACTGGGCTATCCGCTCTATGACGCAGTGGGCGCGCTGAAACGCGCCCTGTCCCAGCAGGAGGCGGCGACTTTCCGCTTTGCAGGGGGCGGGCTGGAAATCGAGCAGGAGGTGTCGCGCGCCGATTTCGAACGGTGGATCGCGCCCGACATCGCCCGGATCGAGGAAACGGTGGACAAGGCACTGGCAAAGGCCAATGTCGCGCCCGACGCGATCGACCGCGTGTTCCTGACCGGCGGATCGTCGCTGATTCCCGCGATCCGGCGCATATTCCAGGCGCGCTTCGGGCAGGACCGGCTGGCGACCGGGGGCGAGTTGACCTCCATCGCTCATGGGCTGGCGCTGATCGGCGAAGAAGCCAATCTGGCCGAATGGGCCGCTTGATCACTTGCGTGCGTTACCCCATCCTATCGACACGCCCTTCATGGATCGGTTAGGGGCTGAGTGACTCGCAGGAAGATGATGACCCGATGACTGATATTTCCAACGTCCAGCCCGACACCCGCGCCGAAACGTTGTTGGAAGCGCCCGACCGCGAAGTGGACGCGCGGGACATGTTCGGCATCGACGTCGATATGAAGATCCCGGCGTTCAGCCAGGCTGACGAGCGCGTGCCCGACCTGGACCCCGCCTATGTGTTCGATCCCGACACCACGCTGGCGATCCTGGCGGGCTTTGCGTTCAACCGGCGCGTGATGGTGCAGGGCTATCACGGCACCGGCAAGTCGAGCCATATCGAACAGATCGCCGCGCGCCTGAAATGGCCGTGCATCCGCATCAACCTGGACGCGCATATCAGCCGTATCGACCTGGTCGGGCGCGACGCCATCGTGCTGCAGGACGGGCAGCAGGTGACGCAGTTCAAGGAAGGGTTGTTGCCATGGGCGTTGCAGCGCCCGGTCGCTTTGGTGTTCGACGAATATGATGCCGGGCGCCCCGACGTGATGTTCGTGATCCAGCGCGTGCTGGAAACGGACGGCAAGATGACGCTGCTTGACCAGAATCGCGTGATCCGCCCGAACCCGCATTTCCGCCTGTTCGCGACCGCCAATACGGTGGGCCTGGGCGACACGACCGGCCTGTATCACGGCACGCAGCAGATCAACCAGGGCCAGATGGACCGGTGGAATCTGGTCGTGGCGCTGAACTATCTGCCTGCCGCGACCGAGGCGCAGGTGGTGCTGGCAAAATCGGGCGAATATGATCATGAGGGCGGCCGCAAGGAAGTCGAGAATATGATCAAGGTCGCAGACCTGACGCGGCAGGGCTTCATCAACGGCGATATTTCGACCGTGATGTCGCCGCGGACCGTGATCAGTTGGGCGCAAAATGCGCTGATCTTCAAGAATGTCGGCTTCGCGTTCCGCCTGAGCTTCCTCAACAAATGCGACGAGGCCGAACGGGCGCTGGTCGCCGAATATTATCAGCGCGTGTTCGGCAAGGATCTGCCGGAGAGCGTGGCGAGCCGGGCGAACTGATCGTTCGCATCGGCCATTTTGGCGGGAGTTTCCCATGATCGTCGTCGAACGGATGGATGCGGACGGGACCGCGCACCGGATCAACATCCGGGGGCATGAGATCGTCGCGGATATGTCCGCGCCCGACGGCGATGACGCCGGGCCGGACCCGCACGACCTGTATGACGCGGCGCTGGGCGCGTGCAAGGCGATGACGATGCTCTGGTATGCGCAGCGCAACGCCATTCCGGTGGAGGACATCCATGTCGGCGTGGTTCGCGATGCGAGCCAGGAGCGCAAGGGCGTCTACAAGCTGACCACCCGCATCGCGCTGACCGGACCACTGAGCGACGAGCAGCATGACCGGCTGATCGCGGTTGCCGCCAAATGCCCGGTCCACAAGCTGATGAGCGAAGTCGAGACGCAGATCGAGACGATCGCGGTACCGCGCGTCGGCGAGGCGGAGCGGCCATGAGCGTCGCGACACTGGACGAGGGGGTTGCGGAGCGGGGTATGCCGCCGCTGGAGGGCGCGTTCAACCTGCGTGATTTTGGCGGGCATGTGACCATGGACGGGCGGCGGGTGCGGCGCGGGATGTTGTACCGGTCGGGCACGATGGCGCTGCTGACAGATGCGGACGCCGCGCATATGCGATCGCTCGGCATCCGGTCGATCTGCGATTTTCGCCGGGACCATGAGCGGACCGCTGAACCCACAGGCTGGCACGGCCCGGAGACGGACTATGTCTGCCGCGACTATGCGGAGACGAGCGGCATATTGAGCGCGTTAATCCGCAGCCCGGCATCCACGGCGGCGGACATGCGCGATGCGATCATCACCGTCTATCGCACCATCGCAATGAACCACGCGGAGTCCTATCGCGCGATGTTCGCACAGATCCTGGCCGGACGGGTGCCGATCCTGATCAACTGCGCGGCGGGCAAGGACCGGACGGGCGTTGGCGCGATGCTAATCCTGGCCGCGATCGGCGTACCCTATCAAACGATCGTCGATGAGTATCTGCTGACCAACAGCCAGGCCGACTGGGAGCGATTGCTGGCGCGGGACGATAGCCCATTGGCCCGGGCGCGGCGGACGATGGGGGACGCCATCACCCCGTTGCTGCGCGCCGATACCGCCTATCTCGACAGCCTGATGGCGGAACTGGACGCCCGCTATGGCGGCGTCGATGGCTATCTGGACACGGTGCTGGGCGTCGATGCGTCGGCGCGGGCGGCCCTGTGCGAGGCATTGCTGGAATCATGACGGAGCGTTCCCCCCTCGACACCTTCAAGGATGTGTTGTCCGGCGTGGCGCGGGCGATGACGCGCGACGCGGAGGTTGAGGTCGGCTTCACCGCCGACACGCCCCATGCCGTGGGCAAGGCGATCAAGGTGCCAACGCCCAGCCGCGCGCTGCCTGCCGACCAGGTGGCGTTGGCGCGTGGTTTCGCCGATGCGTCCGCGCTCAAGCTGCGGCACCATAATGCCAAGATCCATGCGTCCTCCGCGCCGGGCGAGGCGGTGGCGCGCGCGGTGTTCGATGCGGTCGAGCAGGCGCGGGTCGAGGCGATCGGATCGCGGACGATGGCGGGCGTGCGCGCCAACCTTAACCATGCGCTGGACCTGCGGCTGAAATCGGATGCGATCCGCCGGGCGCGGTCGGCTGATGAGGTGCCCTTGTCCACGGCGCTGGCGCTGAAGGTGCGCGAGCGGCTGACCGGCCAGCCGATCCCCAAGGATGTCGCGGCGGGCGTGGCGATGGTCGACCAGTGGATCGAGGACAAGGCGGGCGGCGATCTGGATGCGCTGACCATGGCGATCGATGATCAGCGCGCATTTCAGCGGCTGACCACCGCGATGCTGGAGCATCTGCAGTTGATCGACGCCGATGTGCCGCCCAATACGGACGAACCGGAATTGCAGGACGAAAGCGAGGACGAGGAAGACCAGCAGGAGGAAGGCGACAGCGGCGAGGACGAGTCCGGCGACAGCGATGTCAATGCCGAGGCGCGCGCCGAGGACCAGGGCGGGGACACCGAAGAGGGCGAGACCGACTATAGTGACGAGTTCGACGCCGACAGCGATGCGGGCGCGGACGATATGGGCGAAGAAGGCATGATGCCGGTGCGGCCCAACCGGCCGATGTCCGACCTGCCGCCGGGCTTCGACTATAAGGCCTATACGCTGAAATTCGACGAGGTCGTCAGCCCGGAAGAGCTGTGCGACGAGGATGAGCTGGTGCGGTTGCGCGGCTTTCTGGACCAGCAACTCGTCAGTTTGCAGGGGGCCGTCACCAAGCTGGCGAACCGGTTGCAGCGGCGGTTGATGGCGCAGCAGTCACGGTCCTGGGATTTCGACCAGGAAGAAGGAATGCTGGACGCCGCGCGGCTGGCGCGGATCGTGATCGATTCGACCCATTCGCTATCCTACAAGATCGAGCGGGATACCGAGTTTCGCGATACGGTGGTGACGCTGCTGATCGACAATTCAGGCTCGATGCGCGGGCGGCCGATCAGCATCGCGGCGATCAGCGCCGACATCATGGCGCGCACGCTGGAACGGTGCGGGGTCAAGACCGAGATATTGGGCTTTACCACGCGGGCGTGGAAGGGCGGACAAAGCCGGGAGGAATGGCTGGCCGCGGGGCGTCCGCCGATGCCGGGGCGTTTGAATGACCTGCGCCATATCATCTACAAGAAAGCCGACGATCCGTGGCGGCGGGCGCGCAAGAATCTGGGCCTGATGATGCGCGAAGGGCTGCTTAAGGAAAATATCGACGGCGAGGCGCTATTGTGGGCGCATAGTCGGCTGATCGCGCGGCAGGAGGAACGCCGCATATTGATGGTGATTTCCGATGGCGCGCCGGTGGACGATTCGACCCTGTCGGTGAACAGCGGCACCTATCTGGAGCGGCATCTGCGGCAGGTGATCGACTGGATCGAGAACCGCTCGCCGGTGCAACTGGTGGCGATCGGCATCGGGCATGACGTGACGCGCTATTATAGGCGTGCAGTGACGATCATGGATGCCGAGCAATTGGGGGGACGATGGTCGAGCAGCTGGCCGGGCTGTTCGATGAAGACTGAGCGATGAGCGTCGCCTTTCGTCGTGAGAGCGACGACGAGCATATGGAGCCGAAGTTCGAGCTGCCGATCCCGCCCGGTCCCAATTGGGTGACGGCGCGGGGGTTGCGGCTGGTGCGGGAGCAGGTTGCCGCGCTGGAGGGCGTCGATAGCGGCGCGATGGAAGAAGAGTCGGCCAAGAAGCATAAGCGGGTGTTGCGCTATTGGCGGACCCGGCTGGCGACGGCGCAGTTGCAGCCGGTGGCGGAGGGCGACGCGGTCGCGTTCGGGACGCAGGTGACCTATCGGCTGAACGGCCAGGAAAAGACGGTGGCGCTGGTCGGCGACGATGAGGCCGATCCCAATGAAGGGCGGATCAGCTTTTCCTCCCCCTCGCCCGCGCGATGATGGATGCGGCGGTCGGCGAGAAGGTCGATTTCGCGGGGAAGAACGAGGCGGTGGAAATCTTGGCGATCGCGGTGGTTGGCGAAGCGTAGCGCTTTGCTTTCTCTGCACGACATCTTTTTTTGAATCACGCGGAGGCGCGGAGACGCAGAGGGATTGTGCTATCCCTCTGCGTCTCCGCGCCTCCGCGTGATTTATATTTGCCTGCGGCGGCTTATGCGCCGCGCGCCGCTTCGAAGAGGAACCAGGCGCGCTGTTCGGCCTGATCGGTCCAGTCGTCGACGATGCCTTCGGTGGCGTTGTCGCCCGCTTCGGTCGCGGCGGCCTTTACCAAGCGGAAGGTTTCCACTAGCGAGAGATTGTCGTCGCGCAGTTCCTTGAGCATGTCGGCGGGGCTGACGAATTCGGCGTCATTGTCCTTGATGCTCTGGTGGCGGGAAATGTCGCCGATCGAGCGCAGGCTGGTGTTGCCGGTCTTGCGCACGCGTTCGGCGATCAGGTCAGTCGTGCCCAGGATTTGCGTCGCCTGTTCATCAAACATCAGATGATAGTCGCGGAAATGTGGGCCGGAGACGTGCCAGTGGAAATTCTTGGTCTTGAGATAGAGCGCATAGCTGTCCGCCAGCGCGCCGTTGAGGGCGTCGGCGACGGACTTTGTCTCGTTGCTCTTGAGGTCGGTCGGGGTCTTAAGATCGGGGGCGGTCATGCAATGTCCTCCTGTTCGCATAAAATGATTTCGGACATATAATGATCGGCCGTCAATATGGTGCCATCTGTCTTCCTGCAAATTCCCGATCAGCCTGATGGAGCGGGTCGATCATATGAGGCCGATCGCCGAAACCGCCATGATGGCCCCCGACAGCAGCAGGATCGCGCCGCCGGTCCAGCGGATCGCGCGAAGCGGCAGCACCGCCAGCAGCTGATCGCGCAGCAGGACGACCGGGACCAGTGCCACGATGACGCCGATCGCGCCGCCGATGCCCGCCAGCATGGGATCGGCGGTGCGGGTAGCGATGCCCAGGATCAGGAATTGCGGACCGTCGCCAAAGCCCAGGATGAAGACGCCCAGCGCGGTGGTCAGGAAAGCGCCGGTGGGCCAGCCCGCCAGCGGATCAGGGCGGCTGACCGGCCAGAACAGGCCAGCGCCCAGGAACAGGACGGACAGGGCCATGAACAGCAGCCGCGCGTCGGCGCCCAGCATCGGGCCGATCCAGGCGCCGGCAAAAGCGGAGATGGCACCATTGGCAGCCGCCGCAGCGACGATCCCGGCGATGATCGCGCCGTTGCGATCATAGCGGGTGGCGAGCGCCAGCACGAGCAACTGGCTCTTATCGCCCATTTCGCCGAGCAGGCAGCCCAGCAGGGCGATCAGCAAGGCGTCCATCAGCGGGTCGGATCAGGCATGCAGCGAACGGATGGCGGCGAGCGGACGCGGGATCAGCGACACGATGTCCGCCATCGGCATATCCTGCGCGATCGCTTCACGCATCAGGTCGAGATAGGACAGCACGATCGGGCCAAGGCCGTGCAGCGACAGCGCCGATTCGAGCGTGGCCGCCAGCCCCTCCACCGTGTCGAGGCGAAAGGCGCGGGCGATGTGGCGGATCTGGTCGAGTTCGTCCTGCAGGCGGGTGACGGACACATGGCCGCGCTGGTTCGCCAACCCGTCGACCCGGCGCATCAGGTCCGCCAATATCGCCAGCATCGGATCATGTCGCATGGGAAAGTCCCCCGTCTGTTCGCCCCATGCGGCACCATGCGCCAGATTGGTTAAAGCCGTCTAAAGCCTGCCGATCGCCATGCGCGACGCCATGCCCAGCCTTGACAGCGAACCGAATCTGCCCCATGGGCCACCGCTGAAACGGGCGGTCCGCCATCCTTGGATGGGCCGCTTTATCTTTTTACGCACTTACGACCAGGGAATAAGGCCATGGCCAAGCCGGCAACCGTCAAGATCCGTCTCGTCAGCACGGCTGACACTGGCTTCTTCTACGTCACGAAGAAGAACCCGCGCACCAAGACCGAGAAGTTCAGCTTCCGCAAGTACGACCCCGTCGTGCGCAAGCATGTCGAGTTCAAGGAAGCCAAGATCAAGTAAGCCGCTGCGGGCGTCACGCCCGCGCGCCTGATCTTTCGCTTTTCGAACAGGAAAAGGCCCGTCCCTTTTGGGAACGGGCCTTTTCCTGTTGGTGTTGCAGGGACGATGCGCCCTGGCTTCTTAAAGGAAAGGGGCGCCTTTCGGACACCCCCCACCCCAACCCCTCTCCTGAAGGAGAGGGGCTTTTATCCTGCGTTAGTTACCGACCGGCTTTGCGTCGGTGCGGCGCACGACGATGGTGGTGGAACGCGGTTCCTGGCCCGATACCGGCCAGTTACCGGTGGGATGCTGGATGTTCACGAAGAAGGTCTTGAGGTCCGGCGTATAGGCAAGGCCGGTGATCTCGCAGCCCTTCGGCCCGACCAGGAAGCGCGAGGACTTCTTGGTGGTCTGGTCGATGTAGAACATCGCGTTCTGGCCGAAAATCTGCTCGATCGTGCGCGCCGAATCGCCCGACGAACCGGGCACGCTGTGATCGGTCTGGACCCACAGGCGACCCTTGGGATCGATGCGGATGCCGTCGGGGCTGGAGAAGGTGTCGCCGTTGATATTGCCTTCCAGCTTGTCGCCGAACCCGGCGAGGCTGGGATCACCGGCCAGCAGGAAGATTTCCCAGCTGAACTTCATGGCGAGCGGCGAATTGCCCTCTTCCTTGAACTTGATGATGTGGCCGTGACGGTTGACGGTGCGCGGGTTGGCGGCGTCGGTGACACGGCGGCTGCTGTTGTTGGTCAGCGTCACGAAGACGGCGCTGTTGTCGGGCGCGACCGTGATCCATTCCGGGCGGTCCATGACGGTGCCACCAGCGACGCGCGCGGCCGAGATGGTGTTGATCAGCACGTCCGCCTGGTTGCTGAAGTCGACCTTTACGGCCGCGGGCGGGGTCACGCTCTGGCTGACATTGCCCGGATCGGACGCGCCGACGACCAGGCCGTTCTGACCCTGCACCAGCGCGCGCCATTCACCGGTGCCGTCCGCGTTGAAGCGGGCGACATAGAGCGTGCCATGGTCGAGCATGTCGCGATTTTCGGCGCGGTTGCTGTTACTGTAGGCGCGGTCGCAGACGAATTTGTAGATGCAGCCCGGCGTGCCGTCATGCCCCATGTAGAAGGCGACGCGGCGGTTGCTGTCGGCCATATAGGCTGTGTTTTCATGGTCGAAGCGGCCGAGTTCGGTGCGCTTGGTCGCGGCGTCCAGTTCCAGATAGGGGTCGATTTCGACCACCCAGCCGTAATTATTCTCGGGCTGCGTCGGATCGATATAATTGTCGGTCGATTCCTCGCAGGTCAGGTAGGTGCCCCAGGGGGTGCGGCCCGACGAGCAGTTGTTGAGCGTGCCCTTGATCGACGTGGAGAGCAGACCGGCGGCGCGGCCCGACGCGCGATAGACGCTGTTGCCGGTGTAGCGCTTGTTATATTTGGAACCGGCCTTGACCGCCCATTTGCCGTCAGACCCCTTGGCGATTTCGATGACGCCGACGCCGACGGCCGACAGGGCGACCGCCTTCTGGTCCGCCGTGGCGGTCGCGGCATTGTAGGTGCCGCCGTTGAACAGGATATTATAGTCGGGCAATTCGAAATTGATCGCCAGCAAACCGCCAGCGTTCGCATCCGTGCCGGACAGTTCATAATATTCCATGCCGTCATGGTTGCCGCCGGCCCATTTTTCAGCGATCGCAGGCGTCGGGAAGCTGCCCGAATAAGGGGTGCCGGTTTCGACCGAATTGCCCGCCTTGAGCAGCACGTCGACGGTGTAGCCATTGGGCACGGTGACGGTGTCGTTCATGTTGGCGGCGACCGGTGCGAAGCTGATCGCATAGCTGTCCGTCGGCGTGGGGGTCGGCGTGGGCGTCGGGGTCGGCGTGTCCGAATCATTGTCGTCGTCGCCGCACGCGGCGAGCGAACCCAGCATGGGCAGGATCGACAGGCCCAGAAGGCCGTTCTTCAGCACGGAGCGGCGGCCCGGATTGGCGGCGACGATCGCCTCCAGGCTCTGATCGCCCATATCGATGGTGGGCTGCGCGGCACGAGAGGGCGCGCGCGCCTCGTCGGTCAGATGAGACATGGATTACTACCCCTGGTTGGTTACAGGGCTGTCGGCGGAACGCCGCGCCCTTGGGCCAGCGAGTTGGCAGAGGGCAATGACGACAAGGCTTCGGAACGAAGGCGCCGCCATGAAACAATCATGACAGCATGGTGACGAAGGTGTCGGAAGCGTTACAGGAGGGCGTTGACCTGCTCGACAAAGCGCAGCACCGAAATCGGTTTGGACACATAGGCCTGCGCGCCTGCCGCGCGGATGCGATCTTCGTCGCCATGGCCCGCATAAGCCGTGACCGCCATGATCGGCACGGCCGACAGGCGATCGTCGGCCTTGAGCGACACGATGAGGTCCAGGCCGCTGACATGGGGCAGATGGATGTCGGTAATGACGAGGTCGGGCAGGAAATCGCGTGCCTGGGCCAGCACGTCGCGTCCGTCGCGCAGGGGCAGCACGTCATGCCCGTGCGCGCGCAGCAGGTCGCAAAAAAGTTTCAGATTAAGTTCGTTGTCCTCGACAACGAGCACGCGCTTTGCCACCAGTCACCCGCGATCCGAAAATGCCCTATCGAAGCGCGCCTACACCCACCCCGCCCCGAAAGCCAATCATGCGACCCGACACAGTTAATGGCAAGCAGGATAGCGGCCCCGATGCCGCCACTTTGGGATTGATGGCGCTGGTGTGGACGCTGAGCGACGGGGCGCGGGCGGACCGGTTGCTGGCGCTGACCGGCCTGGACGTCGACACGCTGCGCGCCGGGATAGACGATCCGGGCATATTGAGCGCGGTTTTGGCGTTCCTGGCGGACCATGAGCCGGACCTGATCGCCTGCGCAGAGGCGATCGACACCACGCCCGCCGCGCTGATCGCGGCGCAGGAGAGATTGAGCCAATGACCCGCCCCCTGATCATTACCGATTGCGACGAGGTGCTGTTGCACATGGTCGTGCCGTTCCGCGCCTGGCTGGACGAGGTCCATGACGTGCATTTCGACATGCACGACCGCGGCTTTGCCGAAGCGCTGCGCCACAAGGATAGCGGCGTCGTGCTGGAACGCGAATTGGTGTGGGAATTGCTGCTGGGCTTTTTCGAGACGGAAATGCACCGGCAGGCGCCGATCGCGGGCGCGGTGGAGGCGTTGCAGCGATTGTCGAACGTCGCCGACATCGTCGTGCTGACCAATATCACCGAGCGGCATCAGCAGGCGCGATCCGCGCAGTTGGCGACCCATGGCCTGACTTTGCCGGTCCATTGGAACCAGGGCGGCAAGGGGCCGCCGCTGGCGAAGATCGTGGCGGAACGGGAAGCCAGCGTCGCGCTGTTCATCGACGATCTGGCTGAACATCATAAGTCGGTCGCCATCCATGCGCCGGGCGTGTGGCGGCTGCACATGGTCGGCGAGCCTGAAATCGCCGCCAATGTGGCCGCCGCCCCCGCCGCCCATGCCCGGATCGACGATTGGACGGCGGCCGAGCAATGGATCAGGGACAGACTGGCCGAAGGGCCAGCGCCCGCCGATATCGACGCAAGCCAAGGAGCCACCGCATGAGCATAGACGCCCGCCTGACCGAACTGGGCATCACCCTGCCCCAAGCCGCCGCCCCCGTCGCCGCCTATGTCGCGGCCGTGGAAGCGGGCGGGCTGCTGCATATCAGCGGGCAGATCGCACTGGCCCCCGACGGGCTGATGACCGGGCGGCTGGGCGAGGACCGCGACCTGGATTATGGCGTCGCCGCCGCGCGGGTATGTGGCCTCAATCTCATCGCCCAGATGAAGGCGGCCTTGGGGTCGCTGGACCGGGTCGAGCGGATCGTGAAGCTGGGCGCGTTCATCGCCAGCGCGCCGTCCTTCACCGACCAGCCCAAGGTCGCCAATGGCGCGTCGGAACTGATGGTCGAAGTGTTCGGCGAAGCGGGCAAGCACGCCCGCAGCGCGGTCGGCGTGCCGGTGCTGCCGCTGGGCGCGGTGGTCGAAATCGATGCGATCGTGCTTGTCAAAGCGCAGGCCTGACTTTCCGACCGATCGCCCCTTCGCCCATCGTGGATGGCATGGCGGCGGGGTGAGCGAAAACGGGATGGCGGCGTTTGAGGCCGCCATCGCCGCGGGCTTCGGCATCGAATGCGATGTCCGGGCGAGCCGGGATGGCGTCGCCTTCGTCTTTCACGACGCGACGCTGAGCCGGATGGCGGGGCGCGACGATCGGGTCGCGGACCTGGATGCGGTGGTGCTGGATGGCGTCACCCTGCCCGATGGCGGCGCGATTCCGCGTCTGTCGACGTTGCTGACGCGCTGCGGGGGGCGGGTGCCGCTGTTGGTCGAGATCAAGGCGGAAGGGCGAGCCGTCGATGCGATCTGCGCGGCGGTGGCGCGCGACCTGGCCGCGTGGCCCGATGCGCCGGTGGCGGTCATGTCCTTCAATCCGTGGGCGATGCGCTGGTTCGTGCGACAACGAGTTGGACAGTATCGCGGCCTTGTCGTGACGCAGCAGGGCAAGGGAGCGATGCGCGGCGGAATCGAACGCACCCTTGCGCTTTGGCTGTCGAAACCCGATTTCCTGGCTTGTGATATTCGCGACCTGCCATCCCGCCTGTCCCGCCGCTGCCGCGCCAAGGGGCTGCCCGTGCTGACATGGACCGTCCGCAGCGAGGCCGATCGCGTGCGCGGCGCGGCCCATGCCGACCAGATCATCTTCGAGCGTGCCCATGACTGACGTGACGGTGCGCATCGGGTCCGGGGTCGCGGATTTCGATCGCGACCAGTGGGACGCCTGCGCAGTAAATAATAACCCATTCATATCATGGGATTTTCTGTCCGCCTTGGAGCGATCCGGAAGCGTCGGCGAAGGGACCGGCTGGCAGCCGCTGCCGATCGTGATCGACGGGCCGGACGGCCGGATCGCGGCGGCCGCGCCCGCCTATGGCAAGAGCCACAGCCAGGGCGAATATGTATTCGACCATAGTTGGGCCGATGCGTGGGAACGGGCGGGCGGGCGTTATTATCCCAAGATCCAGATCGCCGCGCCCTTTTCCCCCGTGCCCGGTCCGCGGCTGTTGCTGCGCGATGAGGCTCAGGCGCCCGCGCTGATCGCGGGGATCGAGATGCTGGTCGAGCGCAACAGCCTGTCGTCGGCCCATGCGACCTTCGTGTCGCCCGAACAGGTGGCCTTGTTCGAGGCGGCGGGCTGGCTGATCCGGGAGGATAGCCAGTTTCACTGGACCAACAGGGGCTATGGCGGGTTCGCCGATTTCCTGGCCGACCTGTCGAGCGAGAAGCGCAAGAATATCCGCAAGGAACGCGCGCGCGCGGTCGAGGGGCTGGAGATCGTGCATCTGACCGGCAGCGACCTGACGGAAGCGCATTGGGATATTTTCTGGGAATTTTACCAGGATACCGGCGCGCGCAAATGGGGGCAGCCCTATCTGACCCGCGCTTTCTTTTCGATTTTGGGCGAGACAATGGCGGACAGGACGCTGTTGATCCTGGCGCTGCGCGACGGGCAGCCGATTGCGGGCGCGCTCAACCTGATCGGCGGCGATACGCTCTATGGGCGCTATTGGGGCTGTACGCAGGACGTGCCCAACCTGCATTTCGAATTATGCTATTATCAGGCGATCGACGCGGCGATCGCGCGCGGTCTGCACAAAGTCGAGGCTGGCGCGCAGGGCGGGCACAAGCTGGCGCGCGGCTATGCGCCCGAGCCGACCTTTTCCGCCCATTATCTGCCCAATGCGGGGTTTCGCCGCGCGGTCGCCGATTTTCTGACGGCCGAACGGGAAGGCGTGCAGCGCGACCGGATATATCTTTCCGAACGGACGCCCTTTCGCAAGGGCGAGTGATCAGGCGGCGCGCAGCTGGTTGGCGGCGATCATGGCGCGCGCCTGGCGCTGCGCTTCGGCAATTTCGCGGGCGGTCATTTCCTCGGCGATTTCGGCGCGCATCGACTGGCCCTGTTCGCTGCCGCGCAGTGCGGCGAGGTTAAACCATTTATGCGCTTCGACCAGATCGATCGTCAGGCCGCCGGTGCCGCAGCTATAGGCAACGCCTAAGTCGAAACAATCTTCCGCCGTGCCATAGGTTGCCCGCGACTGGCGGGCCTCCATGAGAAATTGCGCGCTCTTGATGCTGTTGCCCATGATATTTCCCCTGTTCCCCTAATCTAACTCAATGGATCTGGACCCCTTTTCCACGAACAGCAGGTTTGACCGGGAAGCGATAAAAAATGGTTAATGCGATATTCGCCATGGTGGCGCTTTCGGCATCGATTCGCCGATCGGGCGGATTTCTTGCGATCCGTAGCGGATTGGGACTGGCATGATCGGGCCGCTGCCCGCATAGCGCCCGGCATGAGTCCCCTCCCTCCCGCTTCACCAATCCCGGCGCGCAAAGACATTCACTTCCGCGAATTCGTGATGCTGTGCGCCTGCCTGATGGCGATGAATGCGCTGTCGATCGACCCGATGCTGCCCGCCTTGCCGGAGATCGGCCGCGATCTGGCGATCCCGCATCCCAACGATCGGCAGCTGATCATCAGCGTCTATTTTCTGGGGCTGGGCATCGGGTCGCTGCTGTTTGGCGTATTGTCCGACCGTTTTGGACGTAAAAAGGTGCTGGGGTGGGCGATGGCGCTGTTCATCCTGTCGTCTATCGCCTGCGCCAGCGCGCAAAGCTTCGTCATGATGCTGGTGGGCCGGGGGTGCGCGGGCTTCTTTGCAGGGGCGAGTTGGGTCATCACCGTGGGCATCGTGCGCGACCGCTTTCGCGGCGACGCCATGGCGCGAGTGATGTCGCTGATCTTCGCGGTATTCATGCTGATCCCGGTGATCGCGCCCAGCTTTGGCCAAGCCATCCTGCTGATCGCGCCGTGGCGCTGGATATTCTGGGTGCTGGTGATCCTGTCGAGCCTGATCCTGACATGGATGCTGGTGCGGATGCCCGAGACGCTGGCCATGGAAAACCGGATGCGAATCACGGCCCGGTCGCTGTGGGAAACGGTGGGCACGGTGGTGCGCACGCGCAGTTCGATCGGCTATATGCTGGCGAGCGGCGTGGTGATGGGCGGGCTGATCGGCTTTATCCTGTCGGTGCAGCAGATTTTCTTCGACGTGTTCGATGCGGAAGCCTTTTTCCCGATCGGCTTTGCGATCATCGCAGGATGCATGGGGATCGGCGGCCTGATCAACAGCCGACTGGTGCAGCAATTCGGCGCGCGGCGGATGAGCCAGAGTGCGCTGATCGCCTTCATCCTGATCGCCGCGGTGCATCTGGTGGTGGTATTGGCGGGCGCCGAGACGCTGGTCACCTTCATGGTTTTGCAGGCGATGACGATGCTGACCGTGTCGTTCACCGCATCCAATTTCAGTGCGATTTCGATGGAACCCTTTCACCGGGGGGCGGGCGTCGCTTCGTCCTTCCAGGCGTTTTTGACGACGGCGCTGTCGAGCGCGCTGGGCAGCATCGTGGGCCGGGCGTTCGACGGGACCACCCTGCCCTTCACCATCGGGCTGCTGGCGTTCGGGTCGCTATCCTTTCTGATCCTGGTCTGGGCCGAGCGCGGCAAGCTGTTCACGCGGCCCAATCATGGGGCGATGCGGGACGCGGAGATCGATTTTCATTGAGGGGGGTGCGCGATCCCTTTCGGGATGATGCCCAAGCGCTGTGATGATGGCTCGTCGGACAGCCCTGGCGTTCTTTGGCGAAAGCCGGGGTCCAGGCCGGAGCGTGGAACTGGACCCCGGCCTGCGCCGGGGAACACATGCCATGGCGCCGCAACGAGACAAAAAAGGGGGCGGAAACCGCCCCCTTTTTCTTTTGGGTCAGGCGTCCTTGCCGCCCGGTGTGGGTGCGCCGGGGAAAGGCGGGACCGGCTGGGGCGGGACGTCGGCATCGTCCTCCGCCACATCCACTACGCCACGGCCGACATGGCTGCGGCTGCGGCTGTAGCCGAAATAGACCAGCAGGCCGACGAACGCCCAGCCGACGAACATCAGCTTGGTTTCGATGCCCAGGCTCCAGAAGAGATAGAGGCAGCCCAGGATCGCGATCGGTGCGGTGACCATGATCGCGGGCGTGCGGAACGGCCGCTTGCGGGTGGGGTCGGTCTTGCGCAGTTGCAGGACGGCGATGGACACCGCGGCGAAGGCGAAGAGCGTGCCCGAGTTGGAGATGTCCGCCAGAATGCCGACCGGGAAGAAGGCGGCGAAGAGCGCGACGAAGATGCCGGTCAGGATGGTAATGACATAAGGCGTCTTATAGGTCGGATGGACCTTCGAGAACATCGCGGGCAGCAGGCCGTCGCGGCTCATGACGAAGAAGATGCGGGTCTGGCCGAACATCATCATCAGGATGACCGAAGGCAGCGCCAGGCCGGCGGCGAGGCCGAGCAGGTTGCCGATCTGGGGCCAGCCGATTTCACGCAGGGTCCAGGCCAGCGCTTCCTTCGAACAGGTGACGGCTTCGGTGCCTGCAGCGGCGAGTGCGGCGCATTGCTGCGACAGGGCGGCCGAGCCGGGGGCGAGTACTTCGCCGCCCGGGCCAGCGACCGGCTGCGCGCCCACGGTGCCGATGACGCCGGCGGCGACGAGCATGTAGAAGATGGTGCAGATGCCGAGCGAACCGATCAGGCCGATCGGCATGTTGCGTTGCGGATTCTTGGTTTCTTCAGCGGCGGTGGAGACGGCGTCGAAGCCGACATAGGCGAAGAAGATGGAGGCCGCCGCCGCCGAAATGCCCGAGAAGCCGAGCGGGGCGAAGGGGGTGAACTTGTCCATGTTGATGACCGGCAGGGCCAGGACGATGAACAGGGTGAGCGCCGCAACCTTGATCAGCACCAGCACGGCGTTGACGGTCGCGCTTTCCTTCGTGCCGATGACCAGCAGCCAGGTGACGAGCGCGGCGATCAGCATGGCAGGCAGGTTCACCATGCCGCCATCGAACGGCCCGCGCGTCAGCAGATCGGGGATGTCCATATGGAATGTATGTTCGATGAGGCCCACGACATAGCCGGACCAGCCGACCGACACCGCGCCCGCCGCCACCGCATATTCCAGGATCAGCGCCCAGCCCACCATCCAGGCGATCAATTCGCCCATCACGGCATAGCTGTAGGTGTAGGCGGAGCCGGACACCGGCACCATCGCGGCCATTTCCGCGTAGCAGAGCGCGGCGACCGCGCAGACGAACCCTGCGATGACGAAGGAGAGCATCATGCCCGGCCCCGCCTTTTGCGCGGCCTCCGCCGTCAGGACGAAAATGCCGGTGCCGATGACGGCGCCGATACCCAACATGGTCAGCTGGAACGCGCCCAGCGACCGGTGCAGCGATTTCTTCTCTGCCGTCGCCAATATGGCGTCGAGAGGCTTAACGCGCCCGAAAATCATGAATGATGCCCTTTACACTCATTTGTTCTGCCCGGACGACGCACGCCGCCCCCTTTGAGCTATGGTGCGAGACTATCGCCTAATCCGGCGCGCGCAAGTATGTTGCGTTCATGCGACATTCTCGTCCAGGGACGGGACGGGCTGAAAGGAGCCGGACGGATGATCGAATTGTTGCGCGCGCAGGGGCTGGACGGCGTGCCCCATGGCTTTGCCGGGCGGCGCGGCGGCGTGTCGGTGGGCGTGCATGCCGGGCTGAATGTCGGGCTTGGGTCGGACGACGAGCGCGACGCAGTGCTGCGCAATCGCGACCTGGCGCGCGACGCGCTATTGCCGGGCGCTGCGCTGGTGACGGTGCGGCAGGTGCATTCGGCCGATGTGGTGCGCGTGGTCGACGCCATTGCAGAGGCGGATCGGCCCGCTGCCGATGCGATGGTGACGGACCGGCCGGGGCTGGTGTTGGGCATATTGACCGCCGATTGCGTGCCGGTGCTGTTCGCCGACCGCCAGGCAGGCGTGGTGGGCGCGGCCCATGCCGGGTGGAAGGGGGCGATCGGCGGGGTGACCGACCGGACGATCGATGCGATGGTGGCGCTGGGCGCGGATGCGGCGCGGATGGCCTGCGCGATCGGGCCGTGCATCGGGCGGGCGTCCTATGAGGTGGGCGACGATTTCGCGGCGCGCTTTGCCGATGATGACGCCGCCAATGAGCGCTTCTTCACGCCGGGGCGGCCGGGGCATCACCAGTTCGACATCGCCGCCTATGTCGCGGCGCGACTGGCCGGTGCGGGGGTCGGGCGGATCACGATGCTGGACGAGGATACCTATAGCCAGCCGGATCAATTCTATAGCTATCGACGGTCGTGTCATAAGGGCGAGGCCGATTATGGGCGGCAGATTTCGATGATTGCGGTGGCGGGGTAATCATCGGAGACATTATCTCCGCCCCAGCTTGGTATGTTTGTCCTCACGGCGGCGGCCGACCAGCATGGCGCGTTCCAGCCGGGCGCACAGGGCGGCGTAATAGTCGGACAGGAAGCCATAATCGTCGCCGTCGTCGGGCAGGCCAGCCTTATGCCGGATCGTGGCGGCGACGGTGAGAATCGCATCGTCCTGTTCATTGCGCAGGACGTTTTCCAGCGTTTGCAGTTCGTAGATGCCATAGAGGTCGAGCGCGGCGTCGCTAAAGGTGCGGCGGGGCTGCGCCGCGCGGGCGGCGACGAGGTCCGTGCCCAGCTTTGCGCGGACGGTGTTCACGACCCAGGTGCCCGCCAGCAGATCCCCCACGCGCAGCCGGTCGCGGTTGAAGAGCGGGAAGAAGAGGAAGATGCCGGTCCAGCACAAGGCGAAGAGGGTTAGGAAGCCGTCGGCCGCGCCCTGCGACGCCTGCATGCCCAAGAAGGAAAGCGGCAGGAACACTTCGATTTCGCGCAGGGCGTTGCGGGCGATGACCGCGCCGCCGGTCAGCCGCCCGCCATCGCGCGCGACGACGCGCAGGCCGAGCAGCCGCTTGCCGGGCGTCGCGCCGCGACCGCCCATTTCGAACAGGATGAACCAGCCGTTGCGCAGCATGAAGGCGCCGACCAGCCAGAGGATCATGAAAATTTCGGCGCGGGCCTGAGCGATGCCGAGCAGGCCGATCGCGACGGTCACCAGGATCAGGCTGATGAAGAGAATGAGGATGTCGAGGATGAAGGCGCCTGCGCGCGATCCGGCGCTGGCGAGTTCCAGGCGCAGGTCGACGCCTTCGGGCGTGACGAAGCTGCGCCGCAGCGAGGCGGGCGCCTTGATCGTGCGGTTACGCCGCCAGCGCATCGGCACCGCCCTCCCGTCGGCGGGGGAGGTAATAATAAGCGAGCCATCCGGCCAGTGCGGCAAGGCCGATGCCGTAGCGCATGGCGTCAGACTGCACCGTCTGCCGTCCGATTCCTTCGAGCAGGCCCGCGACCAGCAGCATCAGCACGACGCCCGCCATGGCGATGGCGGCGCTGCGTCCGGCGATGACGGCGGCCTCGGTGCGCGCTTCGCGGCCGGGGAAGGCGACGGCGGTGCCGATCTTCATGCCCGCCGCGCCCGCCAGGATGATCGCAAACATCTCGGTCGAGCCATGGATGGTGAGCCAGCCGAGGAAATTGAGGCCCAGCCCCTTGCTGGCGAACAGGTAGAGCATCGCGCCCAGGGTGAGGCCGTTATAGAGGAGGAGGAGCACCGTCGGCACGGTGAAGGCGAAGCCGAGCGCGAAGGCGAAGATCGCGACCTGGCTGTTATGGGTGAAGAGATAGGCGGCGAAGGTGGCGAGGCCGCCGCGATCCTGCGCGCCGTAGATGGTGGCGCGCAGCGTCGCTTCGCTGGCGGCGGGATCACGCCCGCTCGCCATCGCGTCAGGGATAATGCTGTAATACCAGCTGGGGTCGCTCGCCACCAGCCACCAGCCCGCGATCGCGCCGACGATAGTGAGGACGAGGCAGGCGAGGGTTTCGCGCCATAGCCCCTGCACCGCCAGCGGCCAGTCGCGCGCGAAGAAGCGGCCAAGCTGACGAACGGCGGTGTCGGGCACGCCGTACAGCTGGAAATAGGCGCGAGTGCACAGCTGTTCGAGATAGGTGACGAGCGCGCGGTCGAGCGAGGTTTCGCGGGCGACCGACAGCGAGGACAGGGCCGAGCGGTACAGCAGGGGGAGCGCGAGGATATCGTCGTCCGACAGCGCGCGGACGGAGCGTTTTTCCATGCGGGTGACGAGTTGGTCGAGCCGGTCCCATTCCCCTTCATGCGCGGCGCGGAAGCGGGTGGCATTGACCAGGGGAGCGGCGGGGCGTCCTTCGACGAGCGCAGTCATAGGAGGTTCCTTCGCTTCAGGTCGACATAGGCCTGGACGAGGCGGTCGGCGACGCGATCATGCTCCGCCTCGACCACATGCGCGCCCAGATGGCGCAGGCGGGTCAGCACGGTCAGCCGATCGCGCAGCAGCGCGGCGGCGGTGACGGCGCGGGTGACGTCGTCGGCGTCGCGCGGGCGGCGGTCGAGGATGGATTCCAGTTCCTCGTCGCGCAGCACGACGACCAGAAGCAGGTGCGTTTCCACCAGACGGCTGGCGGCGCGAACGAGAAATTCGGCGGAGGTGAGGTCGGTGAACTCGGTGAAGAGGACGATCATCGACCGACGCGTCAGCCGGGTGGCGAGCGTGGTCAGGGCGTGGGTATAATTGCTTTCCTCCGCGCTATAGTCGATCCGCGCGGCAAGCCGTTGCAGTTCGCCGAAGGCCGCTGCGCCCGATACCAGCCCGCTGGCGATGCGCGGGCGCGAATCGAAGGCGTGGAGGGCGACCCGATCGCCCAGTTTCAGCGCAACCCAGGCGGTGAGCAGCATGGCGGACACGACGCGGTCGAGGCGGCTGAGGCCCGCGACCGGCTCGCTCATCTGGCGACCGGCGTCGATCGCGAAGACGATCTGGTTGTTGCGCTCGGAGCGGAATTCCTTGGCGTGGAGTTTGGAATGGCGGGCGGACTGTTTCCAGTCGATCGCGCGCCGGTCCATGCCGGAGCGAAACTCGACCAGCGCATCGAAATCCGCGCCGTCGCCGCGATCGACCTGCGCCATCAGGCCTTGCAGGGCATGACGCTGAAAAATCTGTGCGCCGCGATCCTGGACCGGGCGGATGTCGGGCAGGATCGCCATGGTGCCGTCGAGGGGGACGATCCGCTGTTTCCAGACGAGGCCAAGCGAACCCTTCCAGCGTAGCCAGCCGCGCGCGACCCGCGCAGTGCCGCGCCGGATGGTGCGCAGCGGGATGGCGGCGGCGCCCTTGCCACCTGGCAGATCGACCCACAGATCTTCATCGCGCTGCGTCAGCAGCGGCCCGGTATCCAGCAGCAGTTGCGCGCCCGGGATGCCGGGAATGGCGATCGTAGCCTGCCCGTCCACCTGCGCGCCGACGCTGGCGGTCTTTGGCAGGACCAGGCGCAGCGTCGCCTGCCCCGGCCCGGCCCCGCGCAGCGCATCGGCGAAGCACGCCAGCAGCACCGCGACCGGCCAGGCAAGCGCGGCGTACCAGCGGCCCGGCAGCAGTAGCGCGACCAGCAGGGTGACCGGCACGCCAGCCGCCGCGCAGAAGATCGCGGTGCGGGTGGGGTAGATCATGGCCGGGCGCTCAGCGGGGCGCCTCGATCGTGTCGATGATGCCGGTTACGACATCCTCGATCCGGCGGCCGTCGATTTCGGCGGCGGGCGACAGGATCAGGCGGTGGCGCAGCAGCGCGGGAGCAAGCGCCTTCACGTCGTCGGGAATCACGAAATCGCGCCCGTCGAGCGCCGCGCGCGCCCGCGCCGCCCCGGCCAGCATCGCGCCCGCGCGGGGGGACGCACCGCTTTCGAGGTCGGCGACGTCGCGGGTGCCGCGGATGAGGGCGAGGATATAATCGACCACTTCATCGACCAGCCGCACGCCGTTCACCACGTCGATCGCCTGCGCGACGCGGGCGGCGTCGGCGACCGGGGTGACGCCCCAGGCTTCCGGCGTCATCGCATGGGTGCGCGCGCCATGGGTGGCGACGATGCGCCGTTCTTCGGCAGCGCTGGGATAGTCGACGCTTTGTTTGAAGAGGAAGCGGTCCAGCTGCGCTTCGGGCAGCGGATAAACGCCCTGCTGCTCGATCGGATTTTGCGTGGCGACCACCATGAAGCGATCACTCAACGCCAGGCTGTCGCCGTCGATGGTGACGGTGCGTTCCTGCATCGCTTCCAGCAACGCCGCCTGCGTCTTGGGCGGGGTACGGTTGATTTCGTCGGCCAACAGCAATTCGGTGAAGATCGGCCCGCGCGTCAGGGTGAACTGGCTGGTCTGGAAATTGAACAGGTTCGCGCCGATGATGTCGCCGGGCATCAGATCCGGCGTGAACTGGATACGGCCGAAATCGAGGCCGAGCGCGCGGGCGAAACTATGCGCGATCAGCGTCTTGGCGGTGCCGGGCGGTCCTTCCAGCAGGATATGGCCGCCCGAAAAGAGCGCGACGAGCATCAGGTCGACGGTCGCTTCCTGCCCTACGACCGCGCGGGCCACTTCCTGCTTGATCGCCTGGCCCAGCGCCTGGACTGTATCTACGTTCATTGGGCTTTATCCCCTTGCCAATCATGGAGCGCCTGCGCCGCGCCGAGCAGGTCGTGTCGGTCCGACGCCGCTTGCGCCGCCTGCGCAAGGTCGGTGAAGCGGTGTTTGCCCTTCAAACTATCGAGATAGTGGTCGAGCGCGCCATCCCTCAAGCGCGCGGGCGCGGCGAAGGCGCGAGCGGCCCGATCGCGGATGGCGGCGGCGTAGCGACCGCCAAGGCGCGATTCACGGCCTGCCTTGCGGATCAGCAGCGCGCTATTGTCGACCAGCGCGGCCTTGCCGAAAGCGACGGCGCGAGTTCGGGCGCGGGGCGGGCCGAAGCGGCCGAAGGCGTGGAACCCCGCCAGCAGCAGCGTCGCGGCGATCGCCAGCGTCATCGCCAGGAAGGGCGGCTCGAACAGCAGTTTCAACGGGCTGCGCGAATGGCCCAGGCCGTTCATCGACACGTCGAAGGCGATGCCTTCGGGATCGGTGCTGTTCATCCAGTCGAGCAAGTCGAGTGCGGCGCGGGCCTGCGACAGATCCTTCATGGCGCGATTGTCGAGCAGGTCGGGATCGGCCAGCACATAGAGCGGCCCTTCCCCGACCCGGGCCAGAACGATGCCGCCTTTGCCATCGGTGATCAGCGGGGTGAGCGTGCGCCACCGGTCCATCTGCTGCTTATTGTCGGGATCGATGCCGGTGATGACCTGGATCGGGCGGGGCGCCCAGAAACGGCCGGGTACGCCGTGCGTGGTCAGCACGCCGCCGCCGCTCCTGCCCTGCCGCATGGTGAAGCAGACGCCGGGCGCGAGCACGCCGATCGGTTCGTAGAGCGGGATCAGTCCCTGATAGCGCGCCCAGCCTGGATGATCCTTATCAGCGACCATACGCCATTTGGGCAGGATGAAGAGGGTCGGCCGGGTCGCGCGCTGGATCAAGGCCTGGCTGATGTCGGTCGCGCCGGATTCGGGCGTGAGGACCAGCAGGTCTTCGGTTTCGAATTCATGGGCGTTGCGCACGATGCGCGGATTGCGGCCGGTCGCGTCGGCTAGTTTGACCAGGCCCGCATAGCCGGTCACGGCATTGGACAGGGCGTGCGCGCCGCCATTGCGGCCCGATCGCAGGTCCGGCGCATAGGCGCCCAGCACCAGCATAGCGATGAAACCGGCGATGCCGATCGCCAGCATCAGTGCAACGGTGCGCGCCCTGAACAGGCCCGCGTCGCTGCCCTCCCGCCCGATGACGATGTCGCTCATGCCGCCCAGTTCCGGGTCTGGGCGAAATCGGCATAGGCGTGGCGGCAACGGCCCCATTCGTCCGCGTCGATGGGCCGACCGCCGAACAGGCTGCGCTCCACGGCCTGCGCGATTTCCGCGAACAGGCGGCGCGGTGCGGACGGGATGCCGTCGGCGCGGGACAGGTCGCGGCTGGTGAGCGCGGGGCGCACGATCTGCGGGCGGCGGCGGGCCAGATCCTCGACGCTGCGCAGCAGGAGATGGTGGACCGCCTGCGCATAATGGCCCTGCGCGGCGAGTGCGTCGGCTTCCTCCAGCCAGGCGCGCGCCGGGGCGGCGTCGGGCGTCCAGTCGTCCTCCGCCCCATCGACCGCCATGGCCGTGCGGCGACGACGCCAGCGCGGCAGGCGCCATTCCCCGTTACGCACCCGGTCCACCACCATCCAGAGGATCAGCAGCGCCAGAACGGCGATGATCGTCCACAGGAAGATACGGGCATAGGGCGCATCAGGCATGAAGCTGCCGATCCATCGCAGGAAACGACCGACCGGCGCCAACGCCTTTTCCAGCCATTCGCCCAGCGCCTTGAGCCAGGCGGGTGGTGGCTGGCGCGCGGGCGCGGGCATCATGTCGAACTGCACGTCGCCGCCGGACAGCAGCGCGCGATGCGCCGCGGCCAGTCGATCGTCAGTCATGGAATCTGGTCCGGCCATTACTGCCTACCCCCGTCGCCGCCGACCCTAGCGCCTGATAGCGCGGGCGCAAGCCATTCAAAGGATGACAAAGTCGGACAGATGCGACAGCATGGGCGGGCAGTAGGAACGGGGGGATGGACAGGATGGCGACGCGAACGGGCTTGGAGGAAGAGCGCGCTTTTGGGGTCGGACGAGTGCTGAGCCGCGCGTTCGGCACGCTGGGCGACAATCCGGTCGCGACGTTCGGCATCGCGTTTCTGTTCGGGTCGATCCCGCAATTTTTCTACAGCTATTTTATCGGTGCGACACTGGCCGGGGCGGACCGGGCCAGCACGATCGCAGCGATCGCCGTGTCGGTCGCGTCGTTCGTCGTCTTCCTGCTGCTGTCGATGCTGGTGCAGGCGGCGCTGGTGCGGGCGACGCTGGCCTATGGCAAGGGGCAGCGGGCGACATTGGCACAATGTATCGGCACGGGGCTGGGCAAGGCGGTGCCGCTGATCGGCCTGACGATCCTGCTGATTTTGGGGATCATGGCCGGTTTCACCCTGCTCGTGGTGCCCGGCGTGATGCTGTTCCTGATGTGGTCGGTGGCGACGCCTGCGCTGGTGGCGGAAGATATCGGCGTGTTCGCCGCCTTGTCGCGCAGCCGCTTCCTGACCAAGGGGGCGCGGTGGCGCATTTTCGGTCTGCAATTGCTGCTGCTGGTGATCGTGTGGCTGATGAGCGCGGCGATGGGCGCGATCATGCTGGCGGCGGGAATTTCGCCGATCTTGGGCAACGGGGCGGCCTTTTCCCTGCCCTATCTGCTGGTGTCGGCGATCAGCAATATGCTGGTCATCGCCTTTTGGAGTACGGTGCAGGCGAGCCTCTATATCGACCTGAGCGCATGGAAGGACGGGCCGAAGACGCAGGATCTGGCGGATATCTTCGCCTGACGCTTATTTCAGGACCATCGGCAGGCCCGCCGCCACGAATATCGCGCTGTCGGCGCAGGCGGCCACCGCCTGATTGATGTCGCCCGCCATATCGCGAAAGCGGCGGGCAAGCGCGTTGTCGGGGACGATGCCGAGGCCGACTTCGTTGGTGACGAGGATGATCCTGCCGGGCGCGTGGGCGATGGCGCTGGTCAGTGCGGTGATGGCCGATGGGACATCCTCTTCGCCGAGCAAAAGGTTGGAGGCCCACAGTGTCAGGCAGTCGACCAGGATGACGACGTCGGCGCGGCTATGGTCTGTGATCGCAGCGGCCAGCGCGATCGGGGCATCGACCGTGCGCCAGCGTGGCCCGCGTGTCGCGCGATGGCGGGCGATGCGGTCTTCCATCTCACTATCGAACGCTTGTGCGGTGGCGATGTAGATCAGATCGCCGGGCAACGCTTCCGCCTGCGCCTGGGCGAAGCGGCTCTTGCCCGAGCGGGCGCCACCCAAAACCAGCAGCGATTTTTCGAATTTATGGATCATGGTCCGACCGATTTTATGAGATTTCTATTGTCCTATAGCGCGGGATTGGCGAACGGCAGCCCATGATCGACAAATGCGCACGCAAGCCGCTGGCCGACTGGACCATCCATGGCGGGCGGCTGTCGGAAGCGCAAAGAGCGTTTCCCGATGCGCCGCTGCCCTGGATCGACCTGTCCACCGGGATCAATCCCGATCCCTGGCCCGGCGTGGCGCAGGTCGCGATCGATTGGCAGCGCCTGCCCGATGCGGCGGCACTGGCGGAATTGGAAGCGCGCGCGGCGGCGCATTTCGGGGCGACCGGTGGGCATGTGCTGGCATTGCCGGGGACGGAGATGGGATTGCGCGGCCTGGCCGTACTGGGCTTGCCCGCGCCGTTCCGCCATGTCGCGCCGGGATACAGCACCCATGGGCAAGCCCTGCCGGGCAGCCGCGCGATCGGGTTCGATACGGTTGCGGAGGAGGCTGGGCGTGGCGGGACGATCCTGCTCGCCAATCCGGCGAATCCGGACGGGCGGTTGATCCCGGCGGGCGACCTTGTGGAAATAGCGGCGGCGCTGGCGCGATCCGGCGGGTGGTTGGTGGTCGATGAGGCGTTTATCGATGCGCATCCGGGCGGTAGCGTCCTGCCGTTGTTGGCGGAAGAGGCGCCTGTCATCATATTGCGATCCTTCGGCAAATTTTTTGGGCTGGCGGGCGTGCGGCTGGGCTTTGCGGTGGCCCCGCCTGCGATCATCGCACAGTGGCGGGCAATGCTGGGTAGCTGGCCGGTGTCGGCTGCGGCGATCGCCATCGGTGCGGCGGCCTATGGCGATGCGGACTGGATTGCAGCGACCCGTGTGCGGCTGCGGGCGCGGGCCGATGCAATCGACGCGGTGTTGCGGCGGCATGGGTTGGAACCGGGCGGTGCTTCGCCGCTGTTCCGGCTGGTGGAATGCGATGCTGGCCAGTTGTTCGATCGGTTGGCGCGATGTGGGATACTGACGCGGCCGTTCGCCTACGCACCGCGCTGGCTGCGGCTAGGGGTGCCGGGGTGCGAGGAAGCATTGGATCGGCTCGATCGCGCGCTGGGCGATGGTTGAACCCGTCGCGCTGATGGCGCTGGCGCTGGATGCGGCGATCGGCTGGCCTGCGGGCCTGTATCGGCGGATCGGCCATCCGGTGGGGCTGTTCGCGCGGGTGATCGATGCCTGCGAGCGGTGGGGCAATCGGCCGTCGCAGAGCGCAGTGCGGCGGCGGGCGCAGGGCGTGGCGACGATGGCGCTGCTGATCGGGATCGCGGCAGGTGGTGGCTGGCTGCTGCAATGGGGCATGATGCGCGCGCTCGGTCCGTGGGGCTGGATCGGGGTGGCGGTGTTGGCCTTTCCCGCGCTGGCGCAGCGCAGCCTGCACGATCATGTCGCGCCGGTGGCCGATGCGCTGGAGCGCGGCGACCTGCCCGCCGCGCGGCAGGCGGTCGCGATGATCGTCGGGCGGGATGTCGAAGCGCTGGACGCGGCAGGCGTCGGCCGCGCGGCGATCGAGAGCCTGTCGGAAAGTTACTGCGACGGGGTGGCGGCGCCGCTTTTCTGGCTGTTGTTGCTCGGCCTGCCGGGGGTGTGGGCCTATAAGGCGATCAATACCGCCGATAGCCTGATCGGGCATCGGGAGGAGCGCTGGCGCGCCTTTGGATGGGCGGCGGCGCGGATCGACGATGGCGCGAACCTGGTTCCTGCGCGGTTGGGCGGGGCGTTGCTCTGTGTGGCGGGCGGCGGTGGCTGGGCTGTGATGATGCGCGATGCGCGGCGGCATGCGTCGCCCAATGCGGGCTGGACCGAGGCGGCGATGGCGGGCGCTCTGGGGCTGCGGCTGGCGGGGCCGGTGAGCTATGATGGTTTCCTGCAGGACAAGCCTTGGATCGGGGATGGGCGCTGCGATGCTAATGCTGGTGATATCCGCCGGGCTTTGACGGTCTATCGTCGGGCCTGTCTTTCGCTGTGGGTTTTGGCGGGCGTGGCTGCGTGGGTTTAGAGTAGCAAGGCGACCAGCAGGCCGGTTTCGACCAGTTCGATGCCCGCCCCGTGGCAGTCCCCCGATATGCCGCCGACATGGCGTTTGAGCCATAGACTCCAGAGCAGGATCAACACCGGTGCGGCGAGAATCGCCGGATAGAATGGCGCACTGGCCGTTAGCGCGACAATCCAGACGACGAGGTGGCGGGGTGCGACCCCGTGCCGGAATTGCGCGCCCAGCCCGGCGTGGAGCGGCGGCAACCAGAGGGTCCAGAACAGCGGCCCGATCCGTGCGGCGCAGGGGATCAGGACCAGCGGCCACAGATCGCCGGTTTCTTCGAGGGCGTGGAGCAGCACCAGCTTGGCGATGAGTTGCAGCGCGATCGCCATCACGCCAAAGCTGCCGACATGGGGGTCGGCCATGACCGCCAGGAACCGCGCACGGTCCTGATGCGCCGCGCCGCGGGCGTCGGCGAGGTCGGACAGGCCATCGAGATGTAGCCCGCCGGTGACGCCGACCCAGGCAAGCAGCGCGCACAAGGCTGCGGTCCAGCTATCGATGCGCAGGCCAAGCGCGGCAACGCCCGCGACTAGCGCACCGATGACCAGCCCGGCGGCAGGGAACCAGCGCATCGAGCGGGCGAAATCGCCGTCGTTCATTGTCATGCGCGGCATGGGCAGGCGGGTGAGGAACTGCAGGGCGATGACCAGCCCTTTCACGCGCACAGGCCGATGATCTGGGCGGTTGGTCGCGCGCCTGGTTCTCGCCAGATGCGCAGGGACAGCAGGCTGGCATAGGGCAAGTCGATCGTCCACGCCTGCCGCGCGTTCAGCCCGCACAGATACGCCACCGTCGCCCGCATCGCGCCTGCATGGGTGACGACGAGGGTGGGCTTAGTCAGCGCATCGATCGCAGCGGACACGCGGCGCGTCAGGGCGGACCAGCTTTCCCCGCCGGGCGGCGGATGGCCTTCGGGGTCGTCCCAGAAACGCGCCAGCGCAGCGCTGTCGATCGCTGCCGGGAGCCGCCCGTCCCACGCGCCGAAATCCAGCTCGCGCCATCGCGCATCGGTGGTGAGGGGCAGCCCGACCGCGCGCCCGATCGCCTCCCCCGCCAGCCGTGCGCGCGACAGGTCGGAGGATAGGAGCGTCTCCACTTCCAACCCCCGCACGCGATCGACGCAGGCGGCGATCCCCTCCAGCGTAGGCTGCGCATCACCATGGCCGATCAGCCGCCCTGCCCCCTCCGGCGCGCCATGGCGTAGCAGATGGAGGCGGATGGCGCTCACAGGCCTGCGGCCACGCCTGCTTCGGCGAAGGTCGCCATGTCGTTATGCGCCGCCAGCGCCGCGCGGATGACGCCCACCGCCACCGCCGCGCCGCTGCCTTCGCCCAATCGCATGTTTAGACGCAGCAGGGGGTCAAGGCCCAGGCGGTCGAGCAGCCGCGCATGGCCGGGTTCGGCGGAACAATGGCCGGCCAGGCAATGGTCGGTGATGGCAGGCACCGCCGCTGCCAGCGGGGCCAGCGCAGCGCAGCTGATGAACCCATCCAGCACGACGGGGATGCCCAGGCGGCGCGCCGCCAACACGGCGCCTGCGATCGCGGCGATCTCCCGGCCGCCCACGCGCCGTAGCGTTTCGAACGGACTGTGGGGCGCGGCGGCATGGTGGGCGAGCGCGCGATCGACCACCGCGATCTTGCGCGCCACCCCGGCCATATCCACGCCCGTGCCCGGTCCCACCCAGGTCTCGCCGCTGCCCCCGAAAGCGCGCGCGGATAGCGCGGCGGCGGCGGTGGAATTGCCGATGCCCATTTCGCCCACGACCAGCAAGTGCAGGCCCGGCTCGACAGCATCCGCGCCTGCCGACAACGCCGCAAGACACTCCTCTTCATGCATGGCGGGCGCGATCGTGAAATCCGCCGTGGGAGAATCGAGGTCGAGCGCCACGACCTTCAGGTCCAGCCCCGCCACGCCCGCCAGCGCATTGATCGCTGCGCCACCAGCGGCGAAATTGGCGACCATCGCTGCCGTCACGCTGGCGGGAAAGGCGCTGACGCCATGGACGACGCAGCCATGATTGCCCGCAAAGATGGCGGCGCGCGCGCGTTCGATCACCGGGCGCGGCGTGCCCTGCCACCCGGCCAGGAACAGCCCGATTTCCTCCAGCCGCCCAAGCGATCCGACCGGCTTGGTCAGTTGATCCTGCCGCGCGCGGGCCGCCGCGATCGCTGTCTTTTCGGGTGCGGACAGGTTGGCGAGCGCCGTGTCGAACGCCGTCACTGTGGGAAAGCGGCTCATTCCGCGACGAAGCCGGCGGGCGGCGTGCGGGTGATGAAATGCCCCTTCACCCCCTGCGGCCATTGCTTGAACGGCACGCGGCCATGCTCGCTGGCGGCATAATGGACCGCATAGTCGAGGATCGCGGTTGCCGCATCCCGGTCCGCCGCGAACCGACCCAGCACATAGCCGACCTTGCCGGGCGCGCGCAGATGCACGGTACAAAACTCCGTGCAGGCGAACAGGCAGGGCATTTCCTGCACCGCGATGTCGGCGTAGCGCGCATCACCATCCTTCACCGCGCGCAGCGCCGCGACCAGATGCGCGCCGCCGCGCGTGCCGCTGCCGTCCTCTTTGTCGCTCGCGCTGTGGCGGCAGGTGTTGCACGCCACGACGGCGGGGCCGTCATCGACCGGGGTCAGCATGGATTTGCGTCCTTTGATGGTGGAATATTAAGGGCGGTCAAAATTCGATCCCCGCCTGCGCTTTCACGCCGGATCGGAAGGGATGCTTGACCATCGTCATGTCGGTGACGAGATCTGCCGCATCGATCAGCGCGTCAGGCGCGTTGCGGCCCGTGACGATCACATGCTTCATCGGATCGCGCGCGGTCAGCACCGCCAGCACCTCGTCCAGCGGCAGATAGTCGTAGCGCAGGACGATGTTCAGTTCGTCGGCCAGCACCATATGATAGGATGGATCGGCGATCATCCGCCGCACCTCGTCCCACGCCGCGCGCGCCGCCGCGATGTCGCGCGTGCGATCCTGCGTGTCCCAGGTGAAGCCCTCGCCCATAGGCTTGAACGCGACGTTATTTGGGAAGGCGTCGAACACGGTCTTTTCGCCGGTCGCCATCGCGCCCTTGACGAACTGGACCACGCCGACCTTCATGCCATGGCCGATCGCGCGGACGACCATGCCAAGCGCCGCGCTGGTCTTGCCCTTGCCCTTGCCGGTGTGGACGATCAGCAGGCCTTTTTCCTGCGTCTTGTTGGCCATGATCTTCGCCTGCGCGGCCTGTTTCTTGCGCATTTTTTCGGCGTGGCGTGCGTCTTGGGCGCTCGGGCTGGTCTCAGGCAGCATCTTGTTGGTCCTTTCGCATGAGATAGACGTCCATGATCCAGCCATGCTGCGCGCGCAGGGCCGCGCGTTCCGCCGCGATGCGGGGGGCGACTTCGGCCAGCGGGCCGTGGATCAGCGCTTCGTGCGCCATGCCGAGATAGGCGCCCCACCAGATGGTGACGCGATCGGGCGGCAGCGTGTCGAAGGCGCAGCCGCCGTCGAGCATGACGACGACCGTATCGGCGCCGGGCGGCCATCCGTGGGCGCGCAGCATCCGGCCCGTCGTGATCGTGACTGGTCCGCCCAGCCGGTTGAGCGGGATGGCGTGGGCGGCGGTCAGCGCCTGTATGCTGGTGATGCCGGGGATGACACGCACGGCGACGTCTATCCCTGCGTCCGCCAGCCGGTCGATGATGCGAAGGCTGCTGTCATAGAGCGAGGGATCGCCCCAGACGAGCATCGCCAGCTTGCCCCCGTCCGGCAGATGCGCGGCGATCTGCGCCTGCCATGTCGCCGCGATGGCATCGTGCCAGTCCTGCACCCCGCCCAGATAATCGGCGTCGCCTGCGTCGCGCACCGGCAGGTCGAACTCCTCGATCCTCACCGGCGCGGTCAGCATCTGTGCGCAGATTGTGCGGCGTAGGTCGATCAGGTCGGATTTGGCGTCGCCCTTGCGCGGCAGCAGGATGAGGTCGGCGCGGTTCATCGCCTGCGCCGCCTGCGCGGTCAGATGATCGGAGTTGCCGGTGCCGATGCCGATGAGCGCAAGATCGATCATGATGCGGGCGCGATTATGTGGAAAAAGCTGCCGGTAATGGGACCGCGATGGGAGCCGGTTTCCGCCACCGGCGCGCCATCCGCATCGGTGACATGGGCGAGCGGCGCGTCGGTCTGGCTCACGATGGTTGAGTAGTGAAATTCGTGGCCGCGCAGCTGCGTGCCCGCGTCCAGCCCAGCGATCGGCGCCAGCAATTGCGCATGGCGATAGCCCAGATGCATGCGCCGCTGCGCATGGCTGGTGACCAGACCCAGCAGGCCCGCCATCGCATGATGTCGCCCTGCCTTGTCGATCAGCGCTTCGCCCAGCACCATATAGCCGCCGCACTCGCCGTGGACGGGGCGAGACTGCGCATGGCGGCGCAGGCCTGCCATGAAGCCGTGCGCTTGGGCGATCGTGCCCGCGTGCAGTTCGGGATAGCCGCCGGGCAGCCAAACCAGATCGGCGTCGGGGGCGGGCGCTTCGTCGGCCAGTGGCGAGAAAGGGAATATCTGCGCCCCGGCCCGCGCCCACCCTTCCAGCAGATGGGGGTAGAGGAAGGAAAAGGCGGCGTCGCGCGCGATGGCGATCCGTTGGGCAGGCGGCGGTGGCAGGCGGCCTGCCGAACCGCCACTGCCGCCTGCCGCCGCGCTGCGGATGGCGGGTAGATCGGCATGGGTGCGCAGGAAGGTCGCATAGTCGGCGATCGTCCGGTCAAGGTCGGGATGCTCGATCGCCTGCACCAGCCCCAGATGCCGTTCGGGCAGCACCATGTCGCCGCGCCGGGGCAGCGCGCCCAGCACCGGGATGCCGACGCCCTCCAGCCCGCGTCGCACCAGCCGCTCATGGCGCGGGCTGGCGACGCGGTTCAGGATGACGCCTGCGAAGGGCACGTCCGGGTCGAGTTGCCGAAAGCCCAACGCGGTGGCGGCGGCGGACTGTGCCTGCCCCGACACGTCGATCACCAGGATGACCGGCCAGCCCATGCGGCGCGCGATGTCCGCGCTCGCGCCATGGCCGGTCGCGCCCCGGCTCGCCACGCCGTCATAGAGGCCCATCGAGCCTTCGGCGATCACCAGGTCCGCGTCCGCCGCTTCGCGGGCGATGGCGTCGATCAGGCCGCCGTCCATCGCCCAGCTGTCGAGGTTGAAGGAGGCGCGGCCACTCGCGGCGCAGTGAAAGGCCGGGTCGATATAGTCCGGCCCGCTCTTATACGGTTGCACCGCCACGCCATCCTGCGTCAGCGCGCGCAACAGCCCCAGCATCACGGTGGTCTTGCCGGTGCCGGATGCGGGCGCGGCGATCATCAGGCCCGGCGTAGTCATGCGCCCGGCTCCGCGAAGCGCGACGTAGCGTCTTGGGGGCGAAAGCGACGGTCATAGCCCGGCGCGTAGAGGCTGCTTTCGACGAAATCCTGCGCGCCCAGCACCTGGCCCACCAATATGAGCGCGGTGCGTTCCATGCTGCCCGCCACCGCCGCCTCGACCGTCGCGAGCGTGGCGCGGACGATGCGCTCGTCCGGCCAACTGGCGCGCCATATGACCGCTACAGGGCAATCCGCGCCATAGGCGGGCGACAGGTCCGCCACCAGCTGCGCCAGATTGTGGATCGACAGATGAATGGCCAGTGTCGCCTGCGTCTGCGCAAAGTGGGTCAGGCTTTCGGCGGGCGGCATGGCGCTGGCGCGGCCCGGCGTGCGGGTCAGCACGACCGACTGGGTGAGACCGGGCAGCGTCAGTTCCGCTTCCAGCGCGGCGGCGGCGGCGGCGAAGGCGGGGACGCCCGGCGTGACGGTGAAGGGGATCGCCATCGCGCGCAGGCGGCGCAGCTGCTCGCCCATCGCCGACCAGACCGACAGGTCGCCCGAATGGAGCCGCGCGACATCCTGCCCCGCCGCATCGGCGGTGGCGATTTCTGCCATGATCGCGTCCAGATCCATCGGCGCTGTGTTGACGATCCGCGCGCCCGGTGGGCAGTGGCCCAGCAGTTCGGCGGGGATCAGCGATCCGGCATAGAGGCAGACCGGGCTGGCGGCGATCAGGTCGCGCCCGCGCAGGGTTAGAAGGTCAGGTGCGCCGGGCCCGGCGCCGATGAAATGGACGGTCATTGGGGGTATCCTTGGGCGATGGCGCAGGTCGCCATGCGATCGGGCGACATCTGGCGAGGCACGAGCAGGCGTGGCGGCGGGCAGCCCGGCAGCGTGGCGGCGGCCAGCGCGCAGGCCTCCGCCACACTGCCGACGCCCCGCGCCTTCAAGCTGGCGGTGGAGCGGGTGTGCGTTGGGGCGGCCGCCATGGCGGCGGGGGCGATGGCACAGAGGGGCAAGCCCAGCGCTTGGGCCAGCGGAGTGAGCGCGGCGATCTTGTCATGCGGCGCGGCGAGGTGCGTAACGGCGGGTTGCCCGTGGCGCGCCTTGTCAAACGCGGCATGAAGGGCATCGACGCTCACGCCGCTGCGAAAGCCAAAGCCCGCGACAATCACAGCGTGACGCTCCATTGCACCACCGGAAAGCGCGATCGCCATCCGCGCCGGTCGCCCAGCGGCGCGCAGTCGGCCAGTGCGATACGGAGCAGGCTACCGCCGCGCGCGCCGTGCCAGTGGGTGAGCAGGGCTTCGGATTCGAGCGTCACGGCATTGGCGACCAGCCGCGTGTCTGCTGGCAGGCGCTGGCAAAGCTGGTGCAGCAGTTCGTCGCAGAGGCCACCTCCGATGAACACCGCATCGGGCGCAGGGCCATCGGGCAAGGCCTCGGGCGCGCGTCCGATCCGCACATCAATCCGGTCCACGCCCAGCGCGGCGGCATTGCGTTGCGCGCGGGCGGCGCGATCCGGATCGGCCTCGATCGCGCAGGCCCGGTTGGCGCGATGCGCCAGCAGCCATTCGATCGCGATCGATCCCGATCCTGCGCCGATGTCCCACAGCATTTCGCCCGGACGCGGCGTGAGGGCGGACAGGGTCAGCGCGCGGATCGGGCGCTTGGTGATTTGGCCGTCATGATCGAACAGGTCGTCGGACAGGCCGCTGGTGGACGGCAGCGCATCGCCCTCGCCCGCGACGTCGATCCCGACCGCGACGGGATGCTGGACATCGGTCAGGTCGAAGTCCCGCGCGATAACGGCGCGCCGCCGTTCGCGCGGGCCGCCCAGCGCTTCGAGCACATGCAGGACCGACCCGCCGAAGCCGAGGCCGGTCAGATAGCCAGCCAGCGCGCCAACTGCCTCGCCATCCCGCAGCAGCGCCAGCACGCGACGGCCCTTGGCGAGATGTGGACGCAAGCGCTCCAATGGCGCGGCGTGCAGGCCAAGACAGGCGACATCCTGAAGCGCCCAACCCAATCGCGCCGCCGCCAGCGTGAAGGTGGACGGCGCGGGATGCGCCACCCACTCGTCCGAAGTCAGCAGCCGCGTCACGTTCGTCCCCGCGCCGAACCAGAAGGGGTCGCCCGACGCCAGCATCACCACCCGCCGTCCGCGCTGCGCCAGCAACGGCGCGATCCCGTCGGCAAAGGGCACTGGCCATTCGATCGCGGAGCCATTAAGCGGGCCGAGCAGGGACAGGTGGCGGGCCGATCCCATGACCAGATCCGCCTGCGCCAGCGCCGCGCGGCTGTCGGCGGACAGGCCATCCAGCCCGTCTTCGCCAATGCCGACGATCGTCAACCAGGGCCGGGAACCAGCGTCAGCCATGCACAACATCCTGCTGCTGGGCGGCACATCGCAAGCGAGCGCGCTGGCCCGATTGCTGGCCGAACGCGGTGTGGCGGCCACGCTCAGCTATGCCGGGCGCACCGACAGGCCGATGGCGCAGCCCATCCCGGTGCGCGTCGGCGGCTTCGGTGGCGTGGCCGGGTTGGTCGCCTATCTGCGCGATCATCGCATCACCCATCTGGTCGATGCCACCCATCCCTTCGCAGCGACGATGAGCGCCCATGCGGTCGAGGCCGCGCGCCAGAGTGGCGTCGCCCATGTCGCGCTGACCCGCCCGGCCTGGCGTGCGGAGGACGGGGATCGTTGGATGCATGTGCCCGACATCATAGGCGCGGTCGCGGCGCTGGCCGGATCGCCGCGCCGCGTCATGCTGGCGCTGGGGCGGATGCATGTCGATGCCTTCGCCGCACAGCCGCAGCATGAGTATCTGCTGCGCTTCGTCGATGCGCCTGCCAAGCCGCCGTTGCTGCCGCACCACAGCCTGATCATCGATCGCGGGCCGTTCGGCGTCGCGGGCGATCGCGCCCTGATGCAGGCGCACGGCATCGACCTTGTCGTGTCCAAAAATGCCGGCGGCACCGGCGCACAGGCCAAGATCATCGCCGCGCGCGAACTGGGCCTGCCGGTGCTGATGATCGACCGCCCTGCTTTGCCCGCATGCACGGAACTCCACGCGCCCGAAGATGTCATGCGCTGGCTCGATCATGCCGCCCCGTCCAGCGCGGATCGCGGCGTATAGAGGACCGGCCCCGCCGGGCGCGCGATCAGGCGCGTGCGGCTCGACCCCAAGATCACCATAGTGCGCATGTCGGCCATGTCGGGCGTCGCCTCGCCGAGCGTGACGATGCGCAGATGCTCCTGCGGTGTCGATACCGCGCGGGCGAAGAGGATCGGGCGATCGTCGCCGCACAGCCCGCGCAACAGGTCGAGCGTGCCCGCGAACCCTTCCGGCCGCGCCTGCGATCGGGGGTTGTAGAAGGCCATGGCGAAGTCCGCCTCCACCGCCAGCCGCAGCCGCTTTTCGATCAGCGCCCAGGGCTTGAGATTGTCCGACAGGTTGATCGCGCAGAAATCATGGCCCAGCGGCGCACCCGCCCGCGCGCTCGCGGCCAGCATCGCGGTGATGCCCGGCAACACGCGAATGTCCAGATCACGCCAGTGCGACGGCCCTGCCTCCAGCGCCTCGAACAGCGCCGCCGCCATCGCGAACACGCCCGGATCGCCCGACGAAGCGACGACCACCCGCCGCCCCTGCGCCGCCATCTCCAACGCATGGACCGCCCGTTCCAGCTCCACCCGATTGTCGCTGGCATGCAGCGTCAGCCCTTCGCGCGGCGCGATGCGCGCGACATAGGGGATATAGCCCACGACGTCCGTCGCCTCCGCCAGGGCGGCGGTGACTTCGGGCGTCACAAGCCGCTCGTCGCCCGGCCCCAGACCCGCAATCGCGATCCATCCACTCATGGCCGCCGCCCTTGGCCATGGATCAGCAGGATCGAGAAATAGGGCGTCACGCTCTGCGCCTCCGCCAGCCGGGTCACGCGCTGGCCGGGCATGGCGGCATGTTCGACCAGCCAGGCGGCCTCCTCCCGCCCCGCCGCTGCCACCGCGCGGCGCAGCTTGGGCAGGTTGCGGCCGATCTTCATCACCACCAGTGCGTCGGTATCGCGGATGCGCCGCACCAGTTCCTCGTCCGGCAGCGTCGCCATGGCGATGGTCAGCACGTCGTCGCCCCAAGTGATCGGTACGCCCGTCGCGTTCCATGCGCCCGCCATGCCGGTGATCCCCGGCACCACCGCCACCGGCACGATGCCGGACAGGCGGCTGTGCAAATGCATGAAGGAGCCATAGAAAAAGGGATCGCCCTCGCACAGGACGACAACATCTTCGCCCGACTGCGCCAGAGCGGAGAGGCGCGCGGTGCAATCGGCATAGAAGGCGGACAGGCAGGCGTTATAGCCCGGATCGGACAGCGGGATTTCGGTCGTGACGGGATATTCCATCGCGATCTCTACGGCATCGGCGCGCAGCATTCCGTCGGCAATGCGCCGCGCCTGTCCCGGTCGCCCCGCCTTGCGGAAATAGGCGACATGACGCGCACCGCGCACCAGCCGGTCGGCGCGGACGCTCAGCAGGTCCGGCGCGCCGGGGCCAAGGCCCACGCCATGCACGGTGCCGGGAGTCAGGAGGCTGCTCATTCGGCCCGGCTCGCCAGCGCATTGATCGCCGCGACGGTGATCGCGCTGCCGCCCAGCCGCCCTTCCACGATGCAGCAGGGGACGGGCTGCGCGGCCCATAGCGCATCCTTGGACTCGCGCGCGCCCACAAACCCCACCGGACAGCCGATGATCGCCGCCGGGCGCGGGCAGTCGGGGTCTTCGAGCATGTCGAGCAAATGGAACAGCGCCGTGGGCGCATTGCCGATCGCCACCACTGCGCCTGCCAGATGCGGCCGCCACAGTTCGAGCGCGGCGGCGGAGCGGGTATTGTCCATCGCCCGCGCCATGTCCGGCACTTGTATGTCATGGAGCGTGCAGACGATCGGATTGGCGGCGGGCAGGCGCGCGCGCGTCACCCCCTCCGACACCATCCGCGCGTCGCACAGCAACGGCGCGCCCGCGTCCAGCGCGGCGCGGGCGGCAGCGACGAAGCCGGGGGAGAAACGGATGTCAGCCGCCAGTGCAACCAGCCCCGCCGCATGGATCATCCGCACGGCCACCGGCTCTTCATCGGCGGCAAAGCGCGCCAGATCGGCTTCGGCGCGGATCGTCGCGAAGGATTGGCGATAGATGGCCGCGCCATTGCGTTCATAGATATGGGGCATCAGGCGGCTCCGACATGGGCGAGGACTGCGGCGCAATCGAGCGCAGCATGCAGAGGCGGCGCACCGGCGCACGCGTCGAGGGCGAGATCGTAGCGGCCATCGCGCCCGGTCAGGGTGAGCGCGGCGGGGGCAGACCGCGCGCACCCCTTGGCGCAGCCCGAGACATGCAGGCTTCCCCGACATGCGGCGCGATCCGCCTTGCCAGATCGCGTGTCTCGACCGTGGCTTGCGGACAGGAGGGCATGCCGGGACAGGCGTCGACGCGCAGTAGCGGATCGTGCGGGTCGGTGAGCAGGCTTGCGTCGGCGATGTGGACCGGCGCTTCCAGCAGCAGCGTGCGCCATGGCGTGATGCGGATGCCTGCGTGTTCGGGCAGCATCGCGGCGAGCCGGGCCAGCGTCGCCGCGTCGATACGACCGAAGGCCAGACCATAGCGCCGCCCGACGCCCCACTCGACGGGCAGTTGTCCCGCCGGGGCTTTCGGAAGCGAGCCCGTCGCCCAACCCGGCAGCGGTGCATCATGCCGCGCCATGCGACCGGCCGCCACGCCACCACTGTCCACGAACCAGCGGGCAAGCGCGATTAGCGCGTCCACGGCCTTACCTTGCGCGACAGCCACGCCGGTCGGTCGGCCATCGGCGCGCAGCATCAGCGTGCCGCGATCGCTGCGTTCGATCCGAAAATCGCCAGGCTGCTCGAGAAGCAGCGGCTGTGCGCCCGCGTCGATGACGAAGCCGACCTTGCCCGGCAGCTTAGGCGGCAGTTCGCCGATCCGCGTCTGCAACGCGCTGGCGATGCGGCAACTCTCGTCATCCTTATGCCAGACCGGCGACACCAATATATTGCGCACCGTTTCGCGCGCCGCATCGCCATCTACCAAGTCCAGCGCCAGCAAGTGCGCCATCAGCGGCGACCAGCTATGATCCGTCACGCCGCGCAGTTGCAGGTTGGCGCGGCGGGTCACATCGATCTGGCCATTGCCATGGCCCGCTGCGGCATCCGCCAGCCCCAGCGCCTGCGCCCGCGTCAGGCGACCGAGGCGTGGCTTCACCCGCATCAGCAGCCCGTCGCCCGCCATCATCGGACGCCAGGCGTCGGGGCACCAGCCTTTGACCACGCCACCGCTCATGATGCGTCCCCCAGGCTGGCAAGGATAGAGTTGCGCCGCGTCGTCCACAGCCCGGCGGCATGGAGCGCGGCAAAGCGTGCCTCCATCGCCGCCAACGCCTGCGGATTGACCTGCGCCAGAAAGGCGCGCACGTCCGGCTGCCCCAGCGTCGCGTCATGATAGAGGTCGAACAGATGCGACGGCACCGTGCCCGACAGATGCGCGAACGCCCCCAGATGATCCAGCGTCGCGGCCAGTTCCGCCCCGCCGCGAAAGCCGTGGCGCATCATTCCCGCGACCCAGCCGGGATGCGCCGCACGGGCGCGGACGACGCGGCCGATCTCCTCCGTCAGGGTGCGCGCGGTCGGGCGGGCGGAATTGCGATTGTCGAGATGATAGAGCGCCGCTATGCCTCCCACCCGCGCCTTGGCGGCGGCAAAGCCCGCTTCATGCGCGGCATAGTCGGCGGCCAGCAGCAGGTCGGTTTCGGGCAAGTCCTGCAAATGCACGAAGGCATCCGCCCAGGCGACGCGCAGGCGCAGCCCATCGGGATCATGGACCGCCTCGTTCGCGTCGAGCGCATGATCCGATGCCGCCAGCCACGCCTCGCCCGCCGCGCGGCGCGCTTCGTCGCTATAGACCTCACGTGCATCGCCCATGCCAAGGCCATAGGCGCCGGGTTGCGGACCATAGACGCGCGGCGCAACATCCTGCCCCGCAAAGGGGTTCCAGTCGGTCGGCTCGTCCCGCCCGCACAGCGCGCGCACCGCCTGCCCGAACAGGATCGGCAGCGTCGGAAAGGCATCGCGGAATAGGCCCGACACGCGCAGCGTCACGTCGATGCGCGGCCGGTCGAGCATCGCCAGCGGCAATATCTCGATCCCCGTCACCCGCTCCGACGCCATGTCCCACACTGGCTTGGCCCCCAGCAGGTGCAGCGCCATGGCGAACTCCTCGCCCGCCGTGCGCATCGTCGCCGATCCCCATAGATCGACCACCAATCCGCGCGGATAATCGCCCTGATCCTGCAAATGCCGCCGCACCAGTTCCTCCGCCAGCCGCACGCCCTGCGCATAGGCTGCGCGAGACGGCACGGCGCGCGGGTCGATGGCGTAGAGGTTGCGCCCGGTCGGCAGAACATCGGCGCGCCCGCGATAGGGCGAACCCGATGGACCGGGCGCCACGCGTCGTCCGTCGAGCGCGGCGAGCAGCCCTGCCCGCTCGCCCGCGCCATGTTCGCCGCGACCGAAGATATGCAGCCCGTCGCCGAACTGGCTTTCCTTGATGTCGCACACGAAGCGGTCGATGCGCGTGATCGCTTCGGCCAGCGACACCGCCCGGTCCAGCCCCAGTTCCGCCTCCAGCCCCAACACGCGCGCTTCATCGCGGATCGCGCCTCGCAGTCGGTCGCGGCGGGCCGGGTCCAGCCCGTCGGCGTTGGAAAATTCGTCCAGCAGCGCCTCGATCCCATGCAATCCCGCGCCGCTCTGCGTCTGAACCAATGGCGGCGGGACGTGGCCGATGGTGACGGCGGCGATGCGCCGCTTGGCCTGCGCGGCTTCGCCCGGATCGTTGACGATGAAGGGGTAGATGACCGGCGTGGCACCGATCAGCGCTTCGGGCCAGCAGGTGTCCGACAGCGCCACCGCCTTGCCCGGCAACCATTCCAGCGTGCCATGCGCACCGATATGGACGATCGCGTCGATTCCCTGCGCGCGCAGCCAGAGGTAGAAGGCGACATAGGCATGGCGCGGGCAGCGGGACAGATCATGATAGTCGGCGTCGCGATCCGCCGACCGGCCCCGTTCGGGCTGGAGCGCGACGAGGATATGGCCCATCGCGATCGCCGGGAACCGGAATACAACGTCCTGCACTGCCGGATCGTCTTGCGGCTCCCCCCACGCCTCCGCCAGGTCGGCGCGTAGCGTGTCCGGCAGGGTCGCGAGCGCTGCTTGATACGCCTCCAGCGGCCAGTCCAGCCAAACCTTATCCAATGCGGTGACGGGCGGTCTGTTTGCGCCCAATATGTAGCCTGCGTCGGACAGGTCGGTCAGCATCGCCTCCGCCGAAGCGAGCGCGTCCAGTCCCACGGCATGGGCCATCTGATAGGCTTTGCCCGGATAGGTGGACAGCAGGAGTGCCACGCGGCGCGCCTGTGCGGGCTTGCGCGCCAGGGCGATCCACGCCGCTACGCGATCGACGATCGCGGCGATCCGGGCGGGGTCGCCGCGATGGACGACATGGGAAAATTCCAGCGCGGCGTCGCGCGCGCTGGCTTCCTTGAAGCTGACGACCCCGGCGAAAAGCCGTCCGTCCACTTCGGGCATCACCACATGCATGGCGAGATCGGCGGGAGACAGGCCGCGCGGGGCCGCCTGCCAGTCGTCGCGCCGCGATGTCGCGAGCGCGATTTGAAAAACCGGCACGCCTGCGCCATCAAGCGGGGTATCGCCCGCTTCCCCCGCGCCGAAAAGGCGGTGGCGTTGATGATCGCAGCGGGGCCGAGTTGGGCGATCCACCGGGCGACCTGATCGCGCGCATCGGGCGCTTTGAGCGAGGGCACGAAGAGCGACAGCGCATCGCAGCCTTTTCGCGCGAGCGCCGCGTGGAGGCCGACGAAGGGGTCAAGGTCATGTGCGGTCAGATAGGCGCGGTAGAAGAGGATCAGGACGAGGGGGCGATCGGGGTTTCGCGCGATGCTTGCGGGATCGACCACGCCCTGTTCGGGGCACCAGCCGCCCATCATCGGCAGCGGCGCGTCCTGTGTCCCGAAGCGGTCGCCCAGGCCCGCCGCCATCGCGATCATCCCCAACGCCCCGCGCGCAGCGGACGCGCCGCCCATATCGCAGCAGCGGGTCATCTGCCGCAACAAGGGCGCCGGGATGGTGGATATGGCGTCGAGGCGTGGGTCGGCCCGTCCGTCGGCGGGCAGCACCGCCAGCGCGATGCCTTTGGTACGCGCCAGTAGTTCGACCTGTTGCAGGCCGTAGCTCCAATAGGGGGTGCCGCCGATCAGGCGGATCACTATCCCCTTGGCGTGCGACAGGGTGCGTTCGACATAGGTGTCGACCGATAGCGGATGGGTGAGCGCGGCCAGATTGGCGAGCCGCAGGGACGGCAGGGGCGCGCCGCCGACCGCCGCCACGTCATCGCGCGCCTGACGCCACGCTGCCGCGAAGGCGCTGAGGTCGCTGTCTGAAAAGGACAGGACGACAAGGTCGGAGGCGCTCTGCCCCAGATCCTGCGGGACGGCGCTTTCGTCCAGCCCGTGCGTTTCGCGGAATATGACGTGCATGGCGGCGGCTCAGCCCAGCAGCACCGCGCGAATGGCGTCCGGATCGATGTCGGCCCGTTCGGCGATGACGACCAACGTAGTGCCGCCCGCCTCGCCGGGTCGCCATGGCCGGTCATAATGATGGCGCACCCGCGCGCCGACCGCCTGCACCAGCAGGCGCATCGGCTTGCCCGCCACCGCGGCATAGCCCTTGACCCGCAAGATGCGATGGTCGCGGGCCAGCGTCTCGATCCGGGCGACGAGGTCGGCGGGGTCGGCGATCTCGCCCAGGTCGATGGTCAGGCTGTCGAAGTCGTCATGTTCATGATCGTCCTCGCCATCATGGTGGGACGGGCGGGCGGCGATGTCATCCTCCGCTGCGGCATCCAGCCCCAGGATCAGGCGCGGATCGATCACGCCGTCGATCAGTTCGATCACCGGGACCGGGCGTGGCGCCTCCGCCGCGATCAGCGCGCGGGCGGCGGCGACGCCCTCCGGTCCGGCCAGATCGCCCTTGGTCAGCAGCACCATGTCGGCACAGGCGAGTTGATCCTCGAACACTTCGGACAAAGGCGTTTCATGGTCGATACCCGGATCGGCGGCACGCTGCGCGTCGATGGCGGCTAGATCGGGCGCGAAGCGGCCTGCAGCGACCGCTTCGGCATCGGCCAGCGCGAGCACGCCATCCACGGTGATGCGGCTGCGGATCGCGGGCCAGTCGAACGCCTTGAGCAGAGGCTTGGGCAGCGCCAGTCCCGACGTCTCGATCAATATATGGTCGGGCCGCGGGTCGAGCGCGAGCAGCGTTTCGACGGTGGGAATGAAGTCGTCGGCTACGGTGCAGCAGATGCAGCCATTGGCGAGTTCGACGATATTTTCGGCCGGACAATCGGGAATGGCGCAGGATTGCAATATGTCGCCATCCACGCCCAGCGTGCCGAATTCATTGACCACTATGGCCAGACGGCGGCCGCCGGCATGGCGGATCAGATGGCTGATGAGCGTGGTTTTCCCCGCGCCCAGAAAGCCGGTGATGATGGTGACGGGCACCTTGCTGAGGTCGGACATGAACATCCCCGCGCGCCGAACGACGAAAGGCGGGGCGTACCGGCATGGCCGGTCGATGCGCGACGACGGGCGGGCGCGACGAGGCGTCCGTTACCACGCACCGATGCGGCCCCAGCCGCACAAGTTCGTCGCTCAGACGGAGAGTTACCGTGCCATGACCATCCCCTGGACCAAGGCAAGAGCGACCAAGCGCCGGCAGGTCTCCTGGCTTGCGGGTCACAGCTTGATGCACGCCTTCCCAGACCTGGCGCTTGCGCGCGTATCCAGTGGCTGCCCCAAGGAAAAGGGCATGTGCATCGCGCTATCCGCTTACAGTTGCAGGGACAGCCGCGGATTTGGCGGGTTGCCCCGCCGCACCGCATTCCCGATTAAGCCCCTTGCGGGGCACCGGCGCGATCATGAAGGGGCGGCAAGCCGACCCTTCGGCCGCCGCCATAGACCAAAGGATCGGCCAAGCCAATGACCCATGTCATGCCATCAGGCGCTGACCCTCACCTCGATCTCGTCAAAGCGTTTCCAGCGGTAGATGGCGAAGCTGACGATCCAGCATGCGATGAACAGGCCGATGATGGCAAAGCCCAGGCTGTTGAAATTCTCCCCCAGGTCCGCCGCGATCCGCCAGGGTGCGCCGGTGAAGCCCAGCTTGTCGCCGATCAGCGCCATCGCCTCTATCCCGCCGATGCCGATGGCGACCAGCGCGGAGATGAGCGTGATGGTGATGTTATAGTAGAGTTTGCGGATCGGCTTGACGAAGGCCCATTCATAAGCGCCCAGCATCACGACGCCATCGACCGTATCGATGAGCGCCATGCCCGCCGCGAACAGGGCCGGGAACACCAGCACCGTCCCGATTGACAGGCCGTCGGCGGCCTGGCTGGCGGAGAGACCCAGGATGGCGACCTCCGTCGCGGTGTCGAAGCCAAGGCCGAAGAGGAAGCCGAGCGGGGCCATGTGCCAGCTGCGGCTGATCAGCCGAAACACAGGGCGGAACAGGCGCGCCAATAGCCCGCGATTGCCGAGCAGCAGGTCCAGATCCTCCTCGACATAAGTGCCGCCCGCGCGGACATGGGCGAAGGTCTTCCACACCGATTGCAGGATGATGAGGTTCATCGCCGCGATCGTGAACAGGAACAAGGCCGATATGCCGGTCGCGACCACGCCGCCGACCTGCTTGAACGCGTCGAACTGCGACAGGGCGCTGGCCGTCAGGGCGATCGCGATGGCGGCGATGGTGATGATGCCCGAATGGCCGATCGCGAACCAGAAGCCGACGGTGATGGGGCGCTGACCGTCCTGCATCAGCTTGCGCGTCACATTGTCGATCGCCGCGATATGATCGGCATCGACCGCGTGGCGCAGCCCCAGCCCCCAGGCGAGCAGCGCCGTGCCGAGCATCAGCGGCTGGTCATGGAAGAGCGTCAGTGCCCAGGTCCAGGCCGCGACATTGGCGGCGACAAGCGCGCCGAGCAGCCAGGTGATCCGCCTCTTGAGCGGTCGTCTTACGGATATAGTCTCTGTCATCGTTCGTCCCCCGGCATTGTGCGACAGGGCGGGGGCGTGCCGTTTGCGAACGGTCGGCCACGCGCGGCGGCCGGATGCCAAGGGCGACCGACGCACGTATCCGATGCGGCCCCAGCCGCTCGTTCGTCGCTCAGACGGAGTTACCGTGCCACGGCCATCCCCTGGGCCAGGGCAAGAGCGACCAGACGCCGGCAGGTCTCCTGGCTCGCGGGTCACAGCTTGATGCACGCCTTCCCAGGCCTCGCAGGATTTAGCGTCCGGCCCAGTGGCTGCTCCTCCAAAAGAAGGAGCGATGTGCATCGCGCTATCCGCTTACAGTTGCAGGGACAGCCGCGGATTTGGCGGGTCGCCCCGCCGCACCGCATTCCCGATTAAGCCTCTTTCGAAGGCACCGGCGCGATCAGTCGGACGCCAACATGGGTCATCGTCCGGGTGGATGCATAGGAGAATGGGCGGGCCGTGCCAAGCCCGTTGGGGCGACCATGCCGCGCTTCAAAGCCGGTAGGCGGTCTGCGCCGTCCGGCGGAACAGGCGGTCCTTTTCGCTGGCCGACGCGCCCTGCACGATCCGCTTGAAGGCGTTCCAGGTCACGCCATAGGTGGCGACGCCTGCATTGGCGGGCCAGTTGCTTTCGAACATGCATCGCTCTGCGCCAAACAACTCTATGCAGCGTTCGACAAAGGGGCGCCATTGGGCGGCCAGCGCGAGCGATCCATGGCCGTTCGGGCTGTCTGACGGCTTGGGACCGAAGGGGCCAAGTCCGCCGAGTTTCATGAAGACGTTGGGACAGGTCGCCAGCGCAGTCATCGCCTTGTCCCAATCGGCCCGCACTTGCGCCTGCTGCCCGGCATAGGGACCGATGCCCAGGGGATTGCCGCAATGGTTGAGGATGATCCGCGTGCCGGGAAAGCGGCGGGCCAGCGCCGTCAGCGCAGGAATTTGCGGATGGAAGAGCCAGATGTCGAAGCTGAGGCCGAGCGGTTCGAGCGCCTTGAACCCTTCGAGAAAGGCCGGGTCGGACAGCAGATCCTTGTTCAGTCCCATGGCGGCAAGCGGCGCATAGGCGTCCCAGGCGATGGAATTGCGTATCCCCTTGAGCCGTCCGCCGCCCGCCTCGATATGGGCGCGCAGCAGATCGTCGGCTTGCGCGCCGATCCGAAGATCGACCTTGCCGACGATCCCCGCCGCGATCGCGCATGGCGTTGGATGCTGCGCTGCGACCTGTTGCGCCATGCGGTAAACATAAGCGGTTTCGCCCAGCGATCGGCGTTCGGCCGTTCCGTCGGGCAGATACATAAGTCCGCATTCCACGAACACCGACTGGACCACCCGATGGCCGCTTGTGGCGATGTCCGACAGGAAATCGGCCACAACATAGCGTTCCCGGCCGGGTTGCGGATCGCGATAGTCGCGGATGTGGTGATGCGGGTCGATGATGATCCTGTCAGGATCGATCGCGACTTCTTGTGCTGCGCCAGCCGCCGATGCCCGCCCCGCCATGGCGCTCATGGCAAGGCCTGCCAACAGGGCGCGGCGATCCAGGCGCATCGTCACCGCGGCCGCTTTGCCACGCGGCGGATGAAGGACATTGCGCCTTCGAGCGCGCGATCGCCGCAATCGATCGCCAGCATGTGGCCGCAATGGGGGATGACGACGAGTTGCTTGTCCTTGGTGCCCAGCAGCGCCATGCCGCGCTGCGCATCGCGGTCCACGCTGGCTTCATGATCCTGCGCGCCCCACAGGAACAGGGTCGGCACGCTGATCTTGGGCAGGTCGTCGGGCGTGCGTTCATGCGATGCCGCGCGGGAGGCGGCGGACATGGGCGGCATCAGCAGATAACGGTTGTTGAGGTCGGTCCATTCGCGCACCAGATTCGGCGTGACCTTGCTCTTGTCCTCCACATTATGGAGGATGATCTGCCGCCAATATTCCTCTTTGTGATAGCCCTTGTGCGTCGCGTCCTCCGCGACGGCCTGTTTCAGCGCGTCGGGGAAGCTGGCGCTATCCATCACGAATTTGCCCACCGGGGCATTGCTGTAGATGAGGCCGGTGAGCCGGTCGTTATGCTGCGCAGCATAGGCCGCGCCAACGATACCGGAACTGGACGTCGACACCAGCAGGAACCGGCCGAGATGCAGCCGCTCGCGCAGCGCGTCGATGATCGCGATCTTGCGCTCCAGCGTATAGTCCGCCGTGGGTGACGGGCCGGACAGGCCAGCGGGCGGCAGGTCGAAGCGGACGACGCGATAGTGCGTCTTCAAGACTTTGGCCCATTGGTTCCACTGTCGCAGGCTGCCGAAGGAGCCGTGCAGCAGCAGGATCGTCGGCCCCCTGCCTTCATCGACATAATGGATCGGCTCGCCGTCGATCTCGACGAGCTGCGAGGCCGGTAGGGCGTAGCGTTCCCTAAGCGCTGCGTCGGACGGCAATGGCTGCGCCAGGACCGCAGGCGATGCCAGCAAGCCCATAAGCGCCAAAGGCCATTTCCACTTATGCATCGCCATCCTGCGTCTCCCCAATCCGAAACGTCATCCTCCTTCACCGGCAGCAGGGCGCGAGGGCGGCTGGCGCATCTGTCCGATCATCGGACAGCGGTTGGCATAGCGACCCGGCATAGACGCCCGTCCCCGCGCTCGCTACGGAGCGGGCATGATCGCTCTCCTGTCCCCCGCCAAGACGCTCGATTTCGAACGCGCCCTGCCGCCCCTTGCCGCGACGACGCCGCATTTCGCGGCGGAGGCCAGCAGCCTCGCTAGGTCGGCGGCGAACCTGTCGCAAAAGCGGCTGGCGGAGTTGATGCATATCTCGCCGCGTCTGGCGAAGCTGAATGCCGACCGTTTTCGCGACTTTGCCGACCTGCCGGAGCGGCAGGCGCTGTTCGCCTTTGCCGGTGACGTCTATACCGGCTTTGAAGCCGATACGCTGGACGAAGCGGGCATTGAATTTGCGCAGGATCATGTGCGAATGCTGTCCGGGCTTTACGGCTTGCTGCGCCCGCTCGACACGATACGGCCCTATCGGCTGGAAATGGGAACGCGCTGGGCGCCGCGGCACAAGAAGCTGACCGACTGGTGGAGCGACCGGATCGCGGCGCTGCTGCGGTCGCAATTGGAAGAGGAAGGGTCAGGCGTGATCCTTAACCTGGCGAGCCAGGAATATTATGCGGCGGTCGAAGGACGGTTGGCGGGCGTGCGCATCATCGATGTCGAGTTTCGCGAACCCGGTCCCGATGGTCCGCGCTTCGTCAGCTTCAACGCCAAGCGCGCCCGCGGCATGATGGCCCGCTGGCTGTGCGAGCATCATATCACGGATGCGGACGCGATGCGCGGCTTCGACAGCGACGGCTATCGGTTCGATGCCGACGAAAGCGACGCCGATCGCTGGCGTTTCACCCGCTCATGAGCGGCAAGGGGACATCCGCCGTCGTCATCGGCGCGTCGGGCGGGATCGGCGGGGCGTTCGAAGCCGCGCTGATCGAGGAAGGCGCGTTCGATGTCGTGCATGGCTTCGCCCGGTCGCGCACCGGGGCGCAGCATATCGACTTGCTGGACGAGGGCAGCATCGCTGCCGCTGCCGCGCAGGTCGCCAATGGGCCGCCGCCGACGCTGGTGATCGTCGCGACCGGGCTGCTCCACGCGCCAGGCCATGGTCCCGAAAAGGCGCTGCCCGATCTGGACCCGGACTGGCTGGCGCAGGTCTATGCCGTCAATGCGATCGGCCCCGTCCTCATTGCCAAGCATTTCCTGCCGATCATGCCCAAAGCGACCCGAACGGTGTTCGCCGCGCTGTCAGCGCGGGTCGGGTCGATTGGCGACAACCGGCTGGGTGGATGGCATGGCTATCGCGCATCGAAGGCAGCACTGAACATGCTGGTGCGCAACCTCGCGATCGAGGAGCGCCGTCGCAACGACCGCGCGATCGTCGTCACCTTGCATCCCGGCACGGTCGACACCGCGCTGTCGCGCCCGTTCCAGGGCAATGTCCCGGCCGGCCGCCTGTTCGATACGGAACGCGCCGCGTTGCAATTGCTGGACGTGATCGAGGCCTTGAAGGTGCCCGACAGCGGCAAGCATTTCGATTTCGAAGGGCAGGAAGTGCCCTTCTAACCCCTGTGACTGTTTTCTTTATTTAGGATCGGCCAATCCGCCGTTGGGCCGACGCGGTGCGAGGGGGACGAAGGACACCGGCTTGATCGGCGCTTGCGATGCCGCCTCGCCGATTTCGAACAGATGGTGGAGGAAGGATATCATCGCCTCCCGGCCCCTTTTGCTCAGTTCCACCAGCATACGCCGATGATCGCGCGGATCGTAGCGCCGGACGACCAGCTGCGCCGCCTCCAGGCTTTCGATCCGACGGAGCGTCCCGGTCGCGCTCTCGCCGGAAATTGCCATGGTATCCTTGACGCAGAGCGATCCGCCCTCCTCCGCCACGATGAACAGTTCCAGCATGATGTCCCAGGCGGAATCGCGAAACACATGTTTGGGGAAATGCTGCGAGCAATTGGCGCGCGCCTGCTGCGTCTGCCGCGCCAAGGCCAGCAGCGACGATCCGGATAGGTCCGGGGCCGATGAGTCCTGTCTGCTGCGGTCGCGCGAAGCCATGCGGTCATCCTTGCATTGCGGTTCGTGGAGCAAGCCCGAAGCTGGGCAAGCTAACTTAACACAATCTTCAAAGTCGTAATTTTATTACTACATTGCGACAGAAAATTTCTCCCTGCTATCGTGGTGCATGGGCTGCGCATCAGCCTTCAACTGATCGACCAACATATGCAGTCCGCTGCCATGCGATCCTTTGATCAGGATGATGTCGTCATCCTGCGTCACGGCCTTGAGATGGGCGTGGAGCTGATCGACATGGTCGGCATATAGTCCGCGACAAGCGACCGGCAGGCCCGCCCAGACGGGTGCGAACAGCGCTCCGACCACATGCACGCAATCAATGCCGTGATCGCCGATCAGCGACGCCAGCGCCCCATGATATTTGGCTGCATCCGGTCCCAACTCCAGCATTTCGCCTAGGATGGCGATGCGCCGACCGCCGGTGCGCGCGCCCAATAGGGCAAGCGCGGCCGCCATGGAGGCGGGATTGGCATTATAGGCGTCGTCGATCAGGGTAATCCGCCGTCCCCCGATCGTCAGCGCCAGCGTCTCGCCACGTCCCGCCAATGGGCGGAACGCCGCCAGGGCATCCATCGCCTGCCCCGCGTCCAGCGACAGGGCGGATAGGGTGGCGAGCACGGCCAGACTGTTGAGCGCCATATGCCGTCCGGGCGCTTGCAACGCATAATCGAGTAAAGCCACGGGCGTCTGCACCTGCACCCGCCCCGCCTGCTGGTCGATCAACCGGAAATCGGCATCCGCCGCTTCGCCATAAGTAATGACGCGCAGATCGCGGGCCAGCGCCATCGCGCGCACGCGGGGCAGTTCCGCCATATCGGCATTGAGGATGGCGACGCTGCCGGGCGCCATCCCTTCGAACATCGCGCTCTTGCGCCGGGCGACCGTGGCGAGATCGTGATGATATTCCAGATGCGCGGGCGCGATATTGGTGAAGACCGCGACATCGGGGCGGGTCAGCAGCGCGTTCTGCCGCATCCGGCCGATCGCCAGTTCCATGACGATATGCGGCGTGTCCCAGGGGATGGAGGCAAGGTTCCAGGCGATGCCATGGGGGAGGTTGGCGTTGAGCCGCGTCTCCCCGACATCGCCGAAGGGACGCAGCGCCTGCGCCAGCATGGCGACCATGCTGGTCTTGCCCGCGCTGCCGGTGACGCCGATCAGCTTGCCCGTCATCGCCGCGCGCGCATGACGGGCAAGCGCCAGGATCGCGTCGTCCGTGTCCGCCACCGCCAGCACCGGCGTGTCCGTGGCGGGCAGGCGATCGGGCGCGCTGGTGATGATGGCGGCCGGGCGCGGCGTCAGCGCATCCATCCGCGTGCGGGTCAGGCCACGCTCGCCGTCCCGGCCCTGCACGACGGCCATATCGCCCGCCCGAAAGCTGGGCGCGTAGATGCACAGACCGTGTGCGCGCCAGTCGGCGGGCGGCGGTGCCATCCATCGACCGCCCGTCGCCTGCATGATGCTGCGCGCGGTCCAGCCGGGTTCCGGCGCTGCGTCCTGTTCCTTCTCATCCTGCAGATGGCGGCGGTAGGCGATCAGGCCGGACAGATAATGTTCGACATCATCGATGCGCACGCGAAAGGCGTGGTGACGGATGAAGAAGCTGCCGACGATCCGGCGCGGATTGGCGAAGAACATCGCCAGTTCCGGCCAGAAATGACCGTTGAGCAGATAATGCGCCCGCGCGTGCATCGCGCGGTGGAATGTGGGCAGGTCGATGCTGTCCAGCAAATGCCCATGATCGGGATCGGTGGACAGGCGCGCGATCATCTGCTGCGCCGCCATCATGAGTTCCAGCAGCGTCGGGAAGGTCGTGATGCGGTTTTCCACGAAGTCGAGATAGTCGCGGATATTGTCGAGGCCGAAGCGGAACCAGGCTTCCTCCGGCCGATGGCGGGTCAGCTCGTTAGCGCAATAGCCCAGCCAATGGTCGTGCGCCGATGCATGGCCTGCCGCGATAAAATGAGTGAAGGCCAGAGCCACTGCGTCGATCCAGCGCGGATCACCGGTCAGGCCGTAGAGCCGCATGAGGCCGAAGGCCGCCTCGCCATCATAATAGATGATGCGGAACGGTTGCTTCACCGCCAGCGTGGGATAGTCGAGCACATGGACGAAGCCGCCGCTATCGGCGTCCTGCATGTACACTATGCCCGCCGCCAGCCGATCGAGCAGCGCCCGATAACGGTCGTTCGCCATCAATTCGCTATATTTGACCAGCGCCAGCAGGCAGACAGCATTGCCGCCCAGCTTGATCTCGTTACCCGGATCGATCAGGAACGCCGCCTGCGTCCCGTCCGGCAGAACCAATGGGCGGATCAGCTCATGCTCCAGATAGGCAAGCGCCCGTTCGATCGCGGCGAGCAGGACGGGATCGCGCGTCACTTCCCAGCTTTCGAGCATCGCATAGCTGCTGCTGGCGTGGCGCAGGCTGTTATAGGCCGCGATCTCGCGGTCGAAACAGGGGTGCCAGCCATAGTGGAAGCGACCGTCATCCTGCACCTGCGACGCCAGATAGATGCTGCCATCGTCGATCAGGCGCAGCAACAGGTCAGGGTCGAGCCGCTCCACCGTCCGCCGCCCCGCGTTGCGCCCATGTCCGCTGATCGCGTGGATGACGCCATCCGCGTCCAGGAACAGACCGGCGGTCGAAAACAGCCAGACGGGAGCTTGGTCGCTGAAATCGATTTTATCGATGCCATGGCGCAATCGGGCGTAACGCAGAAAATTCGCTTCATTGACGGTCGCGGTCGGATGCCCCTTCCCGCCATAGAGCATGGCGTTGGCGTTGACCTCCGTTTCCAGGAACGCCTGCTCCAGCCGCGCATCCAGTGCGATGCCAAGGCGGAAATAATTGCGCTTGGTCGCGCCCAGCCGCTGGCGCAGGCTGCCCCAGTCGGTCCGTTCGACCGCGCGGACCCAATCGACGCGCAGCCAGTCCAGTTGATCGCCCGCCGCCCGCAACCGGGGCAAGGCGGACTGCCAGCAACTGTCCGCGTCCGGCCCGGAAACGGTCATGGTTCGCGCGCGCGTGGCGCCGTTGGTGAAGGAGAAGAACAGCACCGATCGCGGTGCGCCGTCGATCATGATGGTCGGGGCGCGGCGCACCCGATCACCGATGATTGCCAGTCGCTTCTCCAACGTCGCCCTCATCGTTCGCGCAGTCCTTCGCGCGCGCGGTTGAGGGGTTTGAGCAGATATTGCAGCACCGTCTTGCTGCCGGTGTGGATATCGACGGTGGCGATCATACCGGGCACGATGGGAAAGCGTTTGCCCGCCTTGTTCACCAGCGCCACCGATTTGGTCCGTACGAAGACGCGATAATAATAGATTTCCGGGTTCACCTCATCCTTGATCGTGTCGGGAGAGATGCTCGACACTTGGCCTTCCAACCCGCCATAGATGGCATAGTCATAAGCGGTGATCTTGACCGTGGCGCGCTGATCGGGATGGATGAAGGCGATGTCGCGCGGGGAAATCCGTGCCTCGATCAGCAGCTGGTCGTCCAGCGGCACGATCTGCATGATCTCGCCATTGGGGGACACGACCCCGCCGATGGTGGACACCTCGATGCTCTTGACGATGCCGCGCACCGGGGAGCGGAGGGTCAGGCGCTTGAGCGTGTCGGACCGGCCGCGCACGACCGGGGCCAGCGCTTCCACCTCTTCGCTGACCTTTGCCAGATCCTGTTGCGCCTCGACCAGATATTGCGAGCGCAGATCGGCTTTCTTGAGCGCCAGTTCGGCGCGCTGGCGTTTCAGTCGCAGCACTTCGACATTGCTGGCCGCGCCCACGGCGATCAGCGATTCACCGATGCCGACTTCCTTGGTGATCAGCGCGAGCGATTCATCGATCAGCCGGTCCGAACTTGCCAGGCTTTGCCGCCGGTCCTGATAGAGGCGCGTTTCCGACGCCTTGAGGTCGGGATAGGCATCGAGTTCGCGGGGAAATTCGATGGCCGAACTGGTCACTTCCGCCCGCAACCGCGCTGCGCTGGCCAGGGCGGCGCGATATTTGGCGGCGCTTTCGTCCACGGTCGATCCCGCCTGGGTGGGATCGAGCTGTGCCAATATCTGCCCCGGTTTCACGATATCGTCCTGCTTGACCATCAGCTTGGCCAATATGCCGCCTTCCAGCGACTGGATGATCTGTTCCCGGCTGGTCGGCACCACGCGCCCGCTGCCGCTGGCGACCTCATCCAGCTTGGCGAACCAGGCCCAGGTGAAGGCGGCGACGAACAGGGCGACGACCATCCACAACAGCCGGGTCGCGCCAGTGATGCGGCTGCGCCCTTCGTCATCGAATTGCCATTCGTCATCGATCGCGGTCGCGTTCATGCCACCCTCGCCCGGTTCGCCTGCATGGTGCGCAGCGCTGCATCCTTGGGCTGGTCGAGCAGGATCGCGCCATTGTCGATTACGATCACCCGGTCGACCAGTTCCAGCACGCGCATCCGGTGGGTCGCGATCACCAATGTCCGGCCCTGCGCCCAGTTTTTAAGGCCGTCGATGAAGTGGCGTTCCGACACTTCGTCCATCGCGGCGGTCGGTTCGTCCAGCAGCGCGACCCGGGGATGCCGCAGCAGCAGCCGCGCCAGCAGTAGCGACTGGATCTGCCCGCCCGACAGGCTTTGCCCTCCTTCCAGGATCACATGCTCCAGCCCGCTGCGCAGGCGGCGGACGAACTGGATCGCGCCGGTCATCGCCAGCATGGAGAGGATTTCCTCATTGGACACGTCCGGCGCGCCTAGGGTCAGATTCTCCCGGATGGTGCCGTGGAACAGCCGGCTATGCTGCGACAGGAAACTGACGTCGCGGCGCAGGTCGTTGGGATCGATATGGTGCAGCGCCAGATTGTCGATCAGCACTTCGCCCGACACCGGCTGCAACATGCCCGACAGCGCCTGGAGCAGGGTCGATTTGCCAGCGCCGTTGCGGCCCAGCAGGGCGATCTTTTCGCCTGCTGCGATCTCCAGTTCGGGCACGGTCAGCGCGGGGGGACTGTTGGGATCGGCATAGCTGAATACGCCGCCCTGGATCGACATCGATCCCGCGATCGCATTGACCGAAATGCGATGTTCGTCGTCCGGGCGATCGACCGGCAAACCCATAATCTGGTTGAGGCTGCCGATCGCGACCTTGGACTGCTGGAAACGGCTGAGCAGCGCGGTCACCTGCGACATCGGCGCCATCATCCGCGATCCCAGGATGGACGAGGCGACCAGCGCGCCGGTCGTGATGTCGCCCGCGATCACCATCGGCGCGCCGACGCACACGATCCCGGCATAGACGCCGTTCTGCACATTCTGCGTCCAGACCGTCAGGCCGTTGGTCAGGCCGCGCAGCTTCAACTGCGCTTCGCCCGCTTCGGCATTATAGCGGTTCCAATGCTGCTGGAACCGCTCTTCGGCCTGCAACGACTTGATATCCTCGATCCCCTGCACCGCCTCCACCAACAGGGCGTTACGCAGCGAGGATTCGCGCATCGACGCAGTCGCATAGGCGCGCAATCGCCGTTGCGCGAGCAGGCCCGGCAGCACCAGCAGGATCAGCGCCGCGATCGGCACCAGCACCAGCGGCCCACCGATGAACCACAGAATGACGAGGAAGATGAGGAAAAAGGGCAGGTCCGCGATCGCCGCCACGGTGGTGGACGTCAGCAATTCGCGCACCTGGTCCAGATCGCGCAACTGGGCGATGAAGGTGCCGGTGGAGGTCGGCCGCGCCCGGTTGCGCACGCGCAGGGCGTGGCCGAACACCTTGTCCGACATGCGCAAATCCGCCCGCTTGCCCAGCACGTCCACGATGTTCATGCGGAGCCGACGCAGCAGGAAGTCGAAGCCGATCGCCATCGCCACGCCGAACGCCAATATATAGAGCGTAGGATAGGATTCCGCGGGCACCACCCGGTCATAGACCTGCATCGAGAAGATGACGCCCGACAGGCCCAATATATTGGCGATGCAGGATGCGACCATCACATGGCCGTAGGACCGGCCATCCTGATAGAGAATGCGACGCAGCCAGTTCTCTTCATAATGGTGAATATAGGGGTCCACCCGCGCATCGGGCGCGGCCCGCACCGGCCGGGCGACGGCGAACAGGGTCGCGCCGCGCGCCACGTCGGCAATTGCCATATGGGCGCGCAGTCCGCCTTCGCCCGCCAGGCTCAGCGTCGCTTCGCCATCCTCGCCGATCGCGGTCACCAGCGCCAAGGCGCCGTCGCTCATCCGCACGATCATCGGCAGCCGCCAACCCGACAATCGCTCGCCGACGCCGGGCGTCTTGAAGCGGACCGACAGGCCCAGCGCGCGCGCCATGCCGCGCACCTTGGCCTGCTCCCCGTCGGTTCCCGACCATAGCCCCGCCAGCTTTGCGCCCTGTTCGCTATTGGGCAGGCCATAATGGCGCGCGACCTGTTGCAGCAACTCCAGCCAGGCGTCGATCGCCACGGCGCTGACGGTCGGGCGGATCGGCGGCAGGGCATTCATAGCGTCACTCCGCGCACCACCGTCCCGGTGAGATGGAAAGCCGCCCGCGTGCGGCCCGAATTATAGAGGCAATCAAGCTGGAGCCGCCGCAGGTCGTGCACGGCGTTGGCCGCTTCGAAACGCACCTGCTGGAATTCCTGCTCAGCGTTGAGCAGATCGACCAGCGTGCGGGTGCCCATTTCCAGATATTGCAGCCGGTAGAGTTTGCCGGTTTCGTCCATATTATTCTGGCGCGATGCCAGCGTCTTTAGGAGCGCGTTCAGGCTGTCGATCTGCTGCTGCGCCTCCGCCAGGCGCTGGGCCGTGTCGTTGCGGGCGCGATCGATCGCGGCGTCGGCCGCGTCCAGCGCATAGGACGCGCCGCGCACCCGCGCCTTGCTGATCCCGCCGCCAAACACGTTGCTGGTCACGTTGAACCCCAACGAATATGCGCTGCGCCGTTTGGACAAGGGATCGGACACGTCGATCGTGCTGGTGCCGCCGATGGAGACGGTCGGCCATTGTTCGGCCTTGCGACGCTTGAGGTCCGCCACAGCCTGGTCCCGCTGTGCGTCTGCGACCATGACGGCGGGCACATCGTCCCAGTCGGGGGGCGGCTGCCGACAGGCCGCCATCAGCCAGCCGGGCACATCCGCATCGACCTGACGCGGCGGCTCCGATCGGCCCAGCAGATAGGCCAGGTTGCTGGACCAGCGGCGGCGCGCCGCCTCGATCTGCGACAGGGTGGCGATTACCGCCTCCACCCGCGCCTGCGCCTGCAGGCCGTCCGACCGGGTCGCCGCGCCCTTGGTCACGCGGCTATCGACCAGGCCGCTGATAGCGCGGATCCGCTCCAGCTGATCCATCGCCACCTGATAAAGCGCTTCGCCGCGCTGCACCTCTATCATCGCATAGCCGGTTTCGCGGACCAGACCGTCGATCGCCAGCAGCATTTCCGCCTCACCCACGCGCGTGCCCGCCCGGGCGCCCTCCACCGCGCTCGACACCTTGCCGAAATCGAAGATCATCTGGGACGCATTGATCTGGGGTCGCGGGCGCCAGTCGCCGGTCAGACGGCTGTCATAGCCGGTGGCGAGGCCTGCGCTGATCTGGGGCGAATAGCCCGCCCGGGCGACATTCACCTCTTCGCCGCGCGCATTGAGTTCGCCCGCCGCCACGGTCAAGGCGGGGTGCCAGGCGATCGCCTCGCGCGCGGCTGCTTCCCAGGTGATCAGTCCGGCATTGTCCGGTCCTGATCCCGTCTGCGCGGGCGCGGCCGAAGCCAGGGCGCTGCCGACAAGCCATAGATAGACTTTGCCGACATGGAACGGGCTTTCCATGCTGGTCACATCCTCATCTAGTTGTGACCAGCATCGGTTTGACAGGTTACCAAGATGATAACGCAAACACGTTTGTCATCCATTGTCATCTATATCGATGTCGAAACGGATGTATTTCTCAATTATTCAAATTACATGTCCGTTGTTCACATTATGCTTTTCGATATCATCCGATGTCGACAAATATCCCAACGGATCTTGCGGCATATCCACCGGCGTCAGGTCGACGCTGTCCGGGCCGCTATCTACCGTGGAACGCGGATCGGCCGTCGCAGGGAGCGGCTGGCGATCGAGATAGGCGGACAGGACATTTTCCAGCACGCCCTGCCCTTCGAACATCTGATAGGCCAATTCGCCCAGCACATCGTCGGACACAGCCGCATCCGCATGATCCGCGTCCGCTGCCGCATCGGGCAGACCCGTCGCTTCGGCAGGGACAGCCCTGTCAGTCGCAGGATCATGCGTGTCCGTTGCCACCGGCTCGGACCGCGCACCGACCAAATGATGCGTGTCCTCGCTGGCAGCCGCCACCGCTTCGTCGCCCTGCATATTCGCCTCCTCGATCGCCATCAGCGACGAGGTTGTACCAGTGCCGACATTGATCGTCACGCTCAGCGTGGCGGTGGCGGATACGCCGTTGGGCTGAACGATCTGGTAGGTGAAACTGTCCACCAGATTGACCGTCGAATGCGGCATGGTGCTGCTGGGCGTGTAGGTGTAATGGCCGGTTTCGTTGACCGTTAGCGTGCCATATACGCCGTTGATCGTGATCGGCGTCTCGCCCACCTCGACAAAACCGCTGCCGGTGCCGACCTTTACGACCGCAAAGGCGGTACCGGGCGCATCGTTGGCAAGCAGTTCGCCCTGCGTGCCGGTCACCCCCGACACGCGGAACTGGTCGAGATAGGTAATGCTCTCGCCGATATAGACGGTCGATCCATAGCCGGTGCCCAGCACGTTGGTGCTCGACACTGTATAGGTGTAGGTGCCTGCGGGCAGATCTTCGAACGTATGGGTGATGCCCGATCCCAGCGGCAAGCCTGCGACCGATGTCGCCGTATAGCTGCCGACTGTGGCGCCCGCCGCATTCTTCACCGTTATGGTGTAAGTCGGCAGCAGCGTCAGCGTACCGCCCCGGATCACCGTGATGGTGATGTCCGCTTCGCTGTTCGCCGCCACGGTGAAGCTGTCGGAACCGGACCGGGTGACCGGCACGGCGACCGTGCCGGGCGTGGTGAAGGTGAAGTCCTGCGCGGTCGGCACGGTCTGCACGACATTCTGATAGCGGACCGACGCGTTCGCCACATCGGCATTGGCGATCGGTGCTGCCGTGATGTCGTCGCTGCCGATGGAGATCGACAGGGACGCCGTCTCCGTCTCGCCATCGCTCCGGTCGATCAGCGTATATTGGAACACGTCCGTCTTGCCGATCGACGCGGCGGTCGGCGACGGGGTGTAGGTGTAGCTGCCGTCCAGATTGATGACCAACCGGCCGAACGCCCCGTTCACCACCGTGCCGTTCGCGTTGACCGCCGTGGTCACGCCATTGACGGTGACGCTCTGGATCACGGTCTGCGGACTGACGATATCGACATGCACGTCGGGGCTGGGGTCGGTAATGACATTGCCCTGGATCTGCTGCGGCACGATCCCGCCAATGTCGGTAAAGTCGGAGTCCGTCCCCGCTACATTGAGCGACCCCAGCAGGCCGACGCCCAGCGCCCCGTCGAACGTGACGAAGGCGCGATATTGGCCCGGCCCCAGCGTCTCCGTGCTCACCAGATCGCCATTCAGCAGGGTGATTTGCAGCAGGGAGGCGCCATTGCCGCCGCCCACTGCGACCCATTGCGATCCGTTCCAGCGCTGTACCGCCACCGAATAGCCGCTGGCGACCCCGATGCTGAGCGTCGCATCATAGGTGAAGACGCCGTTGAAGCTGTGTCCGTCCGCCACCGTGAACTGCACGCTGGGGATGGCGAGCACCTGCGCCTGAAGGTTAAGCGCGCCCAGCGACACAAGCGCGAGATAGGCCGCATTGCCATGATTGACCGCGCTCGACACCGGCAACAGGTCGACGAGGGCGATCGTGCTGTTATCGAACGCCGCGATATCGAACGGTGCGCCGACGGCGGCCGGATTGGACTGGTTGCCTGCCGCATCGGTCTGGGTAACGGTCAGATTCTGGCCGCCGACCTGCGGGCTGGACAGGATGACCGAGAATCGGCCATCCGATCCGACCTGTCCGGTGCCGATCACCGTGCCCGACCCATTGCGCACCTGGACCGTCGCCCCAGCCTCCCCAACGCCGGTCAGCGTCAGGCCGGCGCCATCGACCGCCAGATTGGCGGGTGCCGATGGTGCGGTGATGTCCGGCGCAATGACATTGGTCTGGGTCGATATGTTGCCCGCCGCATCGGTCTGGACAATGCCGACCGTTTCGCCATTGGCCTGCGCCTGGGTCAAGCTCACCGAATAGGTGCCGTCGGCCGCGACCACCGCGCTGCCGATCGCCACGCCAGCCGCGTTCGTCACCGTCACCGTGGCGCCCGCTTCGCCCATACCCGTCACCACCGTGCCAGTCGGCGACACGGCCCCCGTCGGGGCGACGGGCGGCGTGTGGTCGGGCGCGGTCACCGCGATATTGGGTGAGCCATTGCCTGCCCCATCCGCCTGCGTGACGGTCAGTTGCTCGCCATTGAGCAGCGGCGGGACCAGCGCGACCACATAGGTGCCGTTGGCGGCCACGAGCGCCGTGCCAAGCACGGTGCCGCCAGCGTTTCTGACGGTTACTGTCGCGCCTGCTTCGCCTTGCCCGTTCACCGCGCCGCCATTGGCGGCAATCGCGGCGGTCGGCGCGAGGGGCGCCGTCGTGTCTGGTGCGGTCAGCGGCACCTGCGGCGAGACATTGCCTGCGGCGTCCGCCTGGACCAGCGTCAGTTTCTCGCCATTGGTCTGCGGCGTCGTCAGCGTCGCGCTATAGGCGCCATTGGCCGCCACGATCGCGATGCCCAGCGTCACGCCCGCCGCATTGGTGATGCGGATGGTCGCGCCGGGTTCGCCGGTGCCGGAGACGATCGTGCCGCCGGTGGTGACGCTGCCAGTCGGCGCGGCGGGTGCCGTGCTATCGGGGGCCAGGGTGGTCACGAGCGGCGAGACATTGCCTGCCGCATCCGCCTGCGTGATGCCCAGCGTTTCGCCATTCACCTGCGGCGGCGTCAGAGTCGCGCTATAGCTGCCGTTGGCGGCCACCGTCGCCGTCCCGATGACGGCACCGAGCGGGTCGGTGATAGTGATCGTCGCACCCGCTTCGCCCGTGCCGTTTATCGTCGTGCCGTCAGTCGTCACTGCGCCGATCGGAGCCGTGGGCGCGGTGATATCGGGCGCGATCGTCGGGACGTTAGGCGAGATATTACCAGCCGTATCGGCCTGGGTGATGCCCAGCGTCTCGCCATTCACCTGCGGCGGTGTCAGGGTTGCGCTATAGTCGCCATTGGCCGCCACCGTCGCCGTGCCGATGACGGCGCCCAGTGGATTGGTGATGGTGATCGTCGCGCCCGCTTCGCCCGTCCCGTTCACCGTCGTGCCGTCGGCCGTCACTGTACCGGTCGGAGCCGTGGGCGCGGTGATATCGGGCGCGATCGTCGGGACATTGGCCGAAACATTGCCCGACACGTCCGCCTGGGTGATGCCCAGCGTTTCGCCATTCACCTGCGGCGGCGTCAGCGTAGCGCTGTAGCTGCCATTGGCGGCCACCGTCGTGGTGCCGATAATAGCGCCGAGCGGATCGGTGATGGTGATCGTAGCCCCCGCTTCCCCACTGCCCGTCACCGTCGCGCCATCGGACGTTACCGTGCCGGTGGGCGCTGCGGGGGCCGTTATGTCGGGAGCCGTGATCGGAACGATCGGCGACACATTGCCTGCGGTATCGCTCTGGATCAGCGTGAGTGGTTCCCCATTCACCTGCGGCGGAGTGAGGGTAACGCTATAGTCGCCATTGGCTGCGACGGTCGTCGTGCCCAGCACCGTACCGGCGGCGTTGGCGACGCTGATCGTCGCGCCTGCCTCGCCCGTCCCGGATATGGCCGCACCGTCGGGCGCGATCGTACCGGTCGGCGCATCGGGCGCGGTGATGTCCGGGGCCAGGATATCGACCTCACCCGACGCATTGCCTGCCGCATCGGTCTGCACGATGCCCAGCGTTTCGCCGTTCACCTGCGGCGTGGACAGCGTCACGATATAGCTGCCATTCACGCCGACCGTCGCCGTGCCCAATATGGTCCCGGTCGCATCGGTGACGCTGATCGTTGCGCCAGCTTCACCCGTGCCCGTCACCGCCGTGCCATCGGGGGTCACGGTTCCGGTAGGCGCATCGGGGGCTGTGATATCGGGCGCAGTGATCGGCACCTGGGGCGAGGCATTGCCAGCGCCATCGGTCTGGACCAGCGTCAGCGCCTGGCCGTTCGCCTGCGCTGGGTCGAGGGTGACGCTATAGTTGCCGTCGGGGGCGACCGTCGTCGTGCCCAGCACGATTCCGGCCGCATTGGTGACGGTGATCGTGGCCCCGGCCTCACCCGTGCCCGTGATGTCCGTGCCATCCAGCGCGATCGTGCCGGTCGGCGCGTCGGGCGCGGTGATGTCCGGCGCGGTCACGTCGATATCCGCCGAGGCATTGCCGGCCGCGTCGGTCTGAACGATGGTCAAGATCTCGCCATTCACCTGCGGCGGCGACAGCGTGACGATATAGGCGCCGTTGATGCCGACCGTCGCCGTGCCCAGCACGGTTCCAGTGGCGTCGGTGATGCTGATCGTCGCGCCAGCCTCACCCGTGCCCGTCACTGCCGTGCCGTCAGGGATCACCGTCCCGGTCGGCGCATCGGGCGCCGTGATGTCGGGCGCGGTGATCGGCACCTGGGGCGAGGCGTTGCCAGCGCCATCAGTCTGGACCAGCGTCAGCGCCTGACCATTGGCCTGCACCGGGTCGAGGGTGACGCTATAGCTGCCACCGTCGGCCACGATCGCCGATCCCAGCACCGTGCCATCCGCACCGGTGACGGTGATGGTCGCACCAGCTTCGCCCGTGCCCGTCACCGCCGTGCCATCTGGCGTTACCGTTCCGGCGGGCGCATCGGGCGCCTGCAGATCCGGCGTCACCACATTGGTGGGATCGGATTCATTGCCTGCCGCATCGCTTTGCGTGACGCTCAGCTGCGTGCCGTCCGTCTGGGGCGGCGTCAGCGTTACGACATAACGGCCCTGGGCATCGACGATCGCCGTGCCGATCAGCCCGCCGCCAGCATCGCGCACCGTCACGGTCGCACCCTTTTCGCCCGATCCGGTCACGACGGTGCCGGTGGCGTCGATCTGCGCCGTGGGTGCCGCGGGTTCAGTGATGTCGGGTGCCGTCAGGATCACCGGTACGGAACTGTTGCCGTCCGTATCGGTCTGCACGACGACCAGCTTTTCGCCATTGGCCTGCGCCGGGTCCAGCGTGATGCTGTAGCCATTGTCGCCGCCCACGGTGGCCGACCCAAGCGGTACGCCGCCCGGACCGGTCACGGTGACCGTCGCACCGACTTCGCCAGTGCCCGATACCGTGGTGCCATCGGCGGAAATGACCGCTGTGACCGGTTCGGGCGCTTCGGGTCCGCTCAGATTCGGGGCGTCGACAAGGAGTTCGGGCGATTCATTGCCTGCGGTATCGCTCTGCACGACGACAAGCGACTCGCCATGGGTCTGCGGCGGCGCAAGGCCCGTGCTCCAGTTGCCGTCCGCATCAACCGTTGCGATGCCGATCACCACGCCGGTCGGATCGGTAATGGTGATGGTCGCGCCATTTTCACCCGTACCGCTCATCGAAGCGCCATCCCCGGCGATGATTGCGGTTGGCGGTTCCGGCGCGGTCAGGTCGGGCGCAGTCACATTGGCAGGGTCGGACACATTATTGGCGGCATCCGCCTGGGTCACGACCAGCGGCTCGCTGTCCACCTGCGGCGGCGACAACAGGACAGTATAATTGCCCTGCGCATTGACGGTGGCGCTGCCCAGCAGCGTGCCGTCGGTCGTCCGCACCTCCACCGTCGATCCGGCCACGCCGGTGCCTGACACGATCCGGCCGGTATCGTCGATCGCCGCGGTCGGGGCGGGCGGCGCCGTGGTATCATTGGCCGTGACGGTTATGCCGGACGACGCATTGCCTGCGGTATCGCTCTGGGTGACGCCCAGCACTTCGCCATCGACCCGGGCGGGGTTCAGCAGGAAGATATAATCGCCATCCTCATTCACGATCGTCGTGCCGACGATGGTGCCGGACACATCCCTGACGGTGATGGTCGCGCCGATCTCACCGGTGCCGCTGATCGAAGACCCATCGGTCGCGATCGTCGCAGTCGGTGCATCGGGCGGCGTCAGGTCCGGGGCGGTGATCGCCGTGGGGCTGGACGCATTGCCTGCCGGATCGAGCTGCCTGACCGCCAATGGTTCGCCATCCACCTGCGGCGTCGTGAGCGTCACGGTATAATTGCCCTGCGCATCGACCACGCCGCTGCCGAGCAGCGTGCCGTCGGCCGCGCGCACCTCTATCGTCGATCCGATGACGCCCGTGCCGGATACGACCGATCCGGTGACGACCGATCCCGTTCCGTCGATCGTGGCGGTCGGCGCAGGCGGCGGGGTGAAGTCCGGCGCCGTCAGCGGGATGGAGGGCGATATGTTGCCCGCGACATCGCCTTGCGTGACGCCCAGCACTTCGCCATCGACCAGCGCAGGGTCGAACACGACCACATAGTCACCATTCTCGTCCACGATCGCCGTACCGATGGCGGTCCCGTTCACATCCCTTACCGTGATGGTCGCGCCAATTTCACCGCGGCCGGTGATCGAAGACCCATCGGTCGCGATCGTCGCGGTGGGCGCATCGGGCGCCGTGATGTCCGGTGCGGTGATTGCCGTCGGATCGGACGCATTGCCTGCCGGATCGAGCTGCCTGACCGCCAGCGGTTCGCCATCCACTTGGGGCGTCGTGAGCGTCACGGTATAATTGCCCTGCGCATCGACCACGCCGCTGCCGAGCAGCGTGCCGTCGGCGGCGCGCACTTCGATCGTCGATCCGATGACGCCCGTGCCGGACACGACCGATCCGGTCACCACCGTGCCGGTCCCGTCGATCGTCGCGGTCGGCGCAGGCGGCGGGGTGAAGTCCGGCGCGGTTAGCGGGTTGGAGGGCGATATATTGCCCGCCGCATCGCTTTGCGTAACGCCCAGCACTTCCCCGTCGATCAGCGCGGGGTCGAATGCGACCACATAATCGCCATTGTCGTCCACGGTCGCGGTGCCGATGGCGATCCCGTTCGCATCCCTGACAACGACAGTGGCACCGGCCTCACCGCGACCGATGATCGCCGAACCATCGGTCGCGATCATCGCCGTGGGCGCACCGGGCGCTGTGATGTCCGGGGCGAAGATCGCCGTCGGATCGGATATATTGCCCGTGGCATCCGCCTGGGTCACGTTCAGTGGCTCGCCATCCAGCTGCGGCGGGGTCAAGCTGACCGTGTAATTGCCCTGCGCATTCACCACGCCACTGCCAAGCAGCGCGCCATCGGCGGCGCGCACTTCCACCGTCGATCCGGCCACACCAGTCCCGGTTACGACCGTTCCCGTCCCCTCGATCGTCGCGGTCGGCGCAGGCGGCGGGGTGGTATCGGGGGCCGTCAACGGGATGGAGGGCGATATGTTGCCGGCGGCATCGCTTTGCGTGACGCTCAGCACCTCCCCATCGACCAGCGGGGGATCGAACGCGACCACATAATCGCCATTGTCGTCCACAGTCGCCGTGCCGATGGCGGTCCCGCTCGCATTCCGGACAATGATCGTCGCGCCGATCTCACCACGGCCGGTGATCGCCGAACCATCGGTCGCGATCGTTGCGGTGGGCGCGTCGGGCGCCGTGATGTCCGGCGCCGTCACGTCGATCGGATCGGATATATTGCCTGCGCCGTCGATCTGGGTCACCGACAAGCTTTCGCCATTGGTCTGCGGCGGCACCAGCGTGACGCTATAGCTGCCGTCGAGGCGCACGACATCGCTGCCGATCAGCGCCCCTTGCGCATCGCGCACGTCGATGACGGCACCCGCCTCGCCTGTGCCGGTTATGGTCGTGCCGTCCGGCGCCACATTTGCCACGGGCGCAGTTGGCGCATCCAGGTCGGGCGCGGTGATGATGGTCGGGGTGGATTCGTTCCCGGCCGCATCGGTCTGCGTCACCGTCAGCGCCTGCCCATTGCTCTGCGCTTCGTCCAGCGTGGCGACATAACTGCCGTCGTCCAGCACGACTGCGGTGCCGATGAGTACGCCGGTGGCGTTATAGATGCGGATATTGGCGCCCGGCTCGCCCATGCCGGTGATGGACAGGCCATCATTGCCGATGATCGCGGTGGGCGCCTGGGGCGCGGTTCCATCCGGCGCGGTCAGGAAGACGGGGTCGGACACGTTGCCCGCCGCGTCCGTCTGGCTGACGGTCAACCGCTCGCCATTATTTTGCGGCGTGTCCAGCGCCACGCTGTAGATGCCGTCGGTCCCGACCTGGCTCGTGCCCAGCGCCCTACCGGCAGCATCGTAAACGGTAATGGTCGCGCCAGGCTCCCCCGTGCCGGTGACGCTGGTTGAACTCTCCAAAGTAGCGTCGGGCGCGGCAGGCGCCGTCAGGTCGGGCGCGAACGCGGCCGTGGGCGGCGACACATTGCCCGCGGCATCGATCTGCGTGACGGTGACCGCCTCGCCATTGGTGAGCGGCGTATCGAGATCGATGGCGTAATTTCCATCCGCATCCGCCACTCCGCTGCCGAGCAAATCGCCGGCCGCATTACGGATCTGCACCGTCGCATTGGCTTCGGCCGTGCCCGAGCAGACCGTCCCCGTTGCGTTCAAGCTGGCGGTAGGCGGTGCTGGTTCGTCGGTGTCTGCATCTGCATCAGCATCCGCATCCGCATCAGCATCCGCATCAGCGTCAGCATCAGCGTCGGCATCCGCATCTGCATCAGCGTCAGCGTCAGCATCAGCATCTGCGTCAGCGTCAGCATCAGCATCTGCATCTGCATCTGCGTCTGCATCGGCATCGGCATCAGCATCAGCGTCTGCATCGGCATCCACATCTGCGTCAGCGTCAGCGTCAGCATCTGCATCAGCATCAGCATCAGCATCAGCATCTGCATCAGCATCTGCATCAGCATCAGCATCTGCATCTGCATCTGCATCTGCATCTGCATCAGCATCAGCATCAGCATCAGCATCAGCATCAGCATCAGCATCCACATCTGCGTCAGCATCTGCATCAGCATCTGCATCCGCATCCGCATCTGCGTCAGCGTCAGCATCCGCATCTGCATCTGCATCTGCATCGGCATCTGCATCAGCATCTGCATCGGCGTCGGCATCAGCGTCAGCGTCAGCATCGGCATCGGCGTCCGCGTCAGCGTCAGCATCGGCATCCGCATCTGCATCAGCATCTGCATCTGCATCTGCATCGGCGTCAGCATCTGCATCGGCGTCAGCATCTGCATCGGCATCAGCGTCAGCATCTGCATCGGCATCAGCGTCAGCATCTGCATCAGCGTCAGCGTCAGCATCTGCATCTGCATCAGCGTCAGCGTCAGCGTCAGCGTCAGCGTCGGCATCTGCATCTGCATCTGCATCTGCATCTGCATCTGCATCAGCATCAGCATCAGCATCGGCATCGGCATCAGCATCAGCATCAGCATCTGCATCTGCATCCGCATCTGCATCAGCATCGGCATCGGCATCAGCGTCAGCATCTGCATCTGCATCTGCATCAGCGTCAGCGTCAGCGTCAGCGTCAGCATCAGCATCAGCATCAGCATCAGCATCAGCATCAGCATCAGCATCAGCATCAGCATCAGCATCTGCATCAGCATCAGCATCAGCATCTGCATCAGCATCTGCATCAGCATCTGCATCAGCATCTGCATCAGCATCAGCATCTGCATCAGCATCTGCATCAGCATCTGCATCAGCATCTGCATCCGCATCTGCATCCGCATCCGCATCAGCGTCAGCGTCGGCATCTGCGTCAGCGTCAGCATCCGCATCTGCGTCTGCATCTGCATCAGCATCGGCGTCGGCATCAGCGTCAGCGTCAGCGTCAGCATCGGCGTCGGCATCGGCGTCCGCGTCAGCGTCAGCGTCAGCATCGGCGTCCGCGTCAGCGTCAGCATCGGCATCCGCATCTGCATCTGCATCGGCGTCAGCATCTGCATCGGCGTCAGCATCTGCATCGGCGTCAGCATCTGCATCGGCATCAGCGTCAGCATCTGCATCGGCATCAGCGTCAGCATCTGCATCAGCATCCGCATCAGCATCAGCATCGGCATCAGCATCTGCATCTGCATCTGCATCGGCATCCGCATCGGCATCAGCATCTGCATCAGCATCTGCATCAGCATCTGCATCAGCATCAGCATCGGCATCGGCATCGGCATCAGCGTCAGCATCTGCATCTGCATCTGCATCAGCGTCAGCATCGGCGTCCGCGTCAGCGTCAGCGTCAGCATCGGCGTCGGCATCTGCATCTGCATCTGCATCTGCATCAGCATCTGCATCTGCATCTGCGTCAGCATCAGCATCAGCATCAGCATCAGCATCAGCATCTGCATCTGCATCAGCATCAGCATCAGCATCAGCATCAGCATCAGCATCAGCATCAGCATCAGCATCAGCATCAGCATCAGCATCTACATCAGCATCTGCATCTGCATCGGCATCCGCATCCGCATCAGCGTCGGCGTCGGCGTCGGCGTCGGCGTCGGCGTCAGCATCTGCATCTGCATCGGCATCAGCATCGGCATCGGCATCTGCATCTGCATCAGCATCAGCATCGGCATCGGCATCGGCATCAGCGTCAGCGTCAGCATCAGCATCTGCATCTGCATCTGCATCTGCATCTGCATCTGCATCTGCATCTGCATCAGCGTCAGCGTCAGCATCGGCGTCCGCGTCAGCGTCAGCGTCAGCGTCAGCATCTGCATCTGCATCTGCATCTGCATCTGCATCTGCATCTGCATCTGCATCTGCATCAGCGTCAGCGTCAGCGTCAGCATCGGCGTCCGCGTCAGCGTCAGCGTCAGCGTCAGCATCAGCATCAGCATCAGCATCAGCATCAGCATCAGCATCAGCGTCTGCATCCGCATCGGCATCTGCATCTGCATCTGCGTCTGCATCTGCATCTGCATCTGCATCTGCATCTGCATCTGCATCAGCATCGGCATCGGCATCGGCATCGGCATCAGCGTCAGCGTCAGCGTCGGCATCCGCATCAGCGTCAGCATCGGCATCGGCATCGGCATCGGCATCGGCATCGGCATCGGCGTCAGCATCCGCATCGGCATCAGCGTCAGCATCGGCATCGGCATCAGCGTCAGCGTCAGCGTCAGCGTCGGCATCCGCATCAGCGTCAGCGTCAGCGTCAGCGTCAGCGTCAGCGTCAGCGTCAGCGTCAGCGTCAGCATCTGCGTCGGCATCTGCATCTGCATCTGCATCTGCATCTGCATCAGCGTCAGCATCCGCGTCCGCATCAGCATCTGCATCCGCGTCAGCATCGGCATCGGCATCGGCGTCAGTATCGGCATCGGCATCAGCGTCAGCGTCAGCATCTGCATCGGCATCGGCGTCAGCATCCGCATCGGCATCGGCATCAGCGTCAGCGTCGGCATCCGCATCAGCGTCAGCATCGGCATCGGCATCGGCATCGGCATCGGCATCGGCATCGGCATCAGCGTCAGCGTCGGCATCCGCATCAGCATCGGCATCGGCATCAGCGTCAGCGTCAGCGTCAGCGTCAGCGTCAGCGTCAGCGTCAGCGTCAGCGTCAGCATCTGCATCTGCATCTGCATCTGCATCTGCATCTGCATCTGCATCAGCATCTGCGTCGGCGTCGGCGTCAGCATCGGCGTCGGCATCGGCATCGGCATCGGCATCAGCGTCGGCATCGGCGTCCGCATCGGCGTCTGCATCTGCGTCTGCGTCTGCGTCTGCGTCTGCGTCGGCATCGGCATCAGCGTCAGCATCCGCATCCGCATCGGCATCAGCGTCAGCGTCGGCATCGGCGTCAGCGTCGGCGTCGGCGTCAGCATCAGCATCAGCATCAGCATCGGCATCCGCATCAGCATCCGCATCAGCATCAGCATCAGCATCAGCATCAGCATCCGCATCCGCATCCGCATCAGCATCAGCATCAGCATCAGCATCCGCATCAGCATCAGCATCAGCATCAGCATCAGCATCAGCATCAGCATCTGCATCTGCATCCGCATCCGCATCTGCGTCAGCATCAGCATCAGCATCTGCATCTGCATCTGCATCGGCATCGGCATCGGCGTCAGCATCCGCATCCGCATCCGCATCGGCATCAGCATCTGCATCTGCATCTGCATCTGCATCGGCATCGGCATCGGCGTCAGCATCCGCATCCGCATCGGCATCAGCATCTGCATCTGCATCCGCATCCGCATCGGCATCGGCATCGGCATCAGCATCTGCATCTGCATCTGCATCTGCATCTGCATCTGCATCTGCATCAGCATCAGCATCAGCATCAGCATCAGCATCTGCATCTGCATCTGCATCTGCATCTGCATCTGCATCAGCATCAGCATCTGCATCTGCATCAGCATCGGCATCGGCATCGGCATCAGCGTCAGCGTCGGCATCCGCATCAGCGTCAGCATCGGCATCGGCATCGGCATCGGCATCGGCATCGGCGTCAGCATCCGCATCGGCATCAGCGTCAGCATCGGCATCGGCATCAGCGTCAGCGTCAGCGTCGGCATCCGCATCAGCGTCAGCGTCAGCGTCAGCGTCAGCGTCAGCATCTGCATCTGCATCTGCATCTGCATCAGCATCAGCATCTGCATCTGCATCTGCATCTGCATCGGCATCGGTATCGGCATCGGTATCGTCCGACCCGCTGCTTCCGCTCGCGGCGGCGGCTACGCCTGCGACACCGATGCCACCGATTATGGTCGGCAGGACAAGGGACGATCCCGCCGCCCCTCCACCCGCAGCGGCGCCGAGCAGGTCATCCAGTTCATTCAGCAGAGAGAAGCGGGGGAAGCGGCTTCCGGAATGGGCCAGCCATTGGGTGCCGTCTGCATCGCGCAAAACCAGGTTATTATCCCGGCCGTCGAAATGTTCATAGAAATTGCCCACCTGGATGGTCTGGCCATCATGCAGCCGAATGATCAGATCCTTGCCATTCTGCTCGAAAGAAGAAACGGCCTCCTGACTTAGTTGAAGGCGCACGACGCTGGGACTATCCAATGTGATGGCATCGACAGGCGTTTGCGTGATCGCACCGGTCGATTTGTCGATAATATCGGCAGCCATCGTCAATCCCTTCCCACGCTCTGCGCCGCCATCAACGGATGGTCGCCAAGCAATCTTCGCGCGTCTCCCGTCGCAAGCCGCAGGGACGCGCAGCATGATGGTCAAACGGCATCTATCTATGGGCGCTGCAAGGATTCCGATTTCGGATATAATTTATGTCCCGTGCCGTCCGATGTGGACGACGAGCCATAATCGGTTCGAACAATAGAGCCGCGCTGACGGCCGACGGTCAGGCTAAGGGGCCATGCGATATCTCCTTGCGAGCAAGTGGCGGCGACGTGAGCCGCCGCCGCCGGCTAGGCTTGCCGTCAGGCTGCGTGCGCCGCCTTTTCGGGGTTGAAGCCGTCGAAACTCTCGAAGACTTCCATGAAGCCGGGAACAGTGGCGTCCCGGGCCCAGTCACGCTGCAGTTCGCAATACATCTGCACGCGGCTGATCAGCTTGGCGCCCGCCTGTTCGACCCGACGGAGCGCGGCCTCGTGCGCAGCCACCGATGTGCCGCCGACCGCATCGACGGGCACATACACTTCATACCCTTCCTGGATCGCATCGAGCGCAGGGAAGGTCAGGCAGGCCTCCGTCCAGAGCGCCGTCATGATGAGCTTGCGCCGACCGAGCGCCTTGACCGCATCCTTGAAGCCGGTGTCCTCCCAGCTGTTGATCGAGGTGCGGTCGTAGGTCGGCAGGTGGCCAAGCACGTCCTGCAGCTCCTGGATCGGCGGCTTGTTGCGGCCGGTCTGCACGTTCACGGTCGAATGGATGATGGGGAGATTATAGTTCACCGCGCATTTAGCGGTGCTGACGATATTGAACACCAGTTCGTCCCGCGGCATCGAGCGGATCGAGGAAACCTGCACCGGCTGATAATCGATGATGATGAAGGCGGCGTTGCCGGGAGTAAGAAGGTGATCGGTCTGTGGGTTGCGGATGGTCTCACTAGCCATAACTGGTCCCTTTCCTGTTGATGTCGCGCATCGGGGGCGGGCTGACGGCCCATGCTCACGCGGAGGGCCGAGCGCCAACCGATCCGCAGGAAAAAGGGGCCGGACGCGCTCTGCATCCGGCCCCTTGATCATGGTGCAGCGGAAACGAAGCGCCCGCTGTTGAAGTCTTCGGCGGCTTGCCGGATTTCGGCTTCGCTGTTCATCACGAAGGGTCCGTATCCGACGATCGGCTCGTCAATCGGTTCGCCCGTCAGCACCAGCAGCTTGGCATCGCCATCGGCTCGAATGGAGATTTCGCCACCCTCGCGTCCAAGCAGTACCATTTCCGCTTCACCCGCCGCCTGATGGTCTGCGATGGTGACGTGTCCGGTGAGAACGACGATCATGGCCGTGTGGTCCGCAGGCAGATCGAAGGTCACGTTCGCCCCGGTATGCATGCTAATGTCCCAGACATTGATCGGCGTGAAGGTGCGTGCCGCCCCTTTCACTCCTCGATAATCACCGGCGATTATCCGTGCCGTGCCAGCGCGGTTCGGAAGCCTCACGACCGGTATGTCTGCCTTGGGGATACCTTGATACCCGGCCGGTGCCATCTTGTCCCTGGCAGGCAAGTTCACCCAGAGCTGAACCATACGGAAAGGGCCACCGGTCCGGGCAAAGCCAGGCGAGTGATACTCCTCGTGGATAATGCCGCCTGCGGCCGTCATCCACTGAACATCGCCTGGCCCGATCACGCCACCATTGCCGGTGGAGTCGCGATGCTCCACCTCTCCCTCGTAAACGATCGTGACCGTCTCGAAGCCGCGATGCGGGTGCTTGCCTACGCCTCGCCGATCGCGTGTCGGCTCGAACAGATGCGGTCCAGCATAGTCGATTAGCAGGAACGGGCTGACGTATGCGCCCAGGTCGTTATACGAAAATAGCGAGCGAACCGGAAATCCGTCACCCACCCAATGTTGCCGACCTTTCCCATATCGGCCGATGACCCTGACCATGTACCTTCTCCGATTCCGCTGGCCCGGTGCGAGACTATGCGTGTAAGTCGTACATTAGGCTGGGACGACGAAACGGAAAGATTGTCGAAAGCGACGCAGTGTCCTACCAAAAGGACGATGCAAGATCTCAACGATTTATATTATTTCGCCTCGGTCGTTGATCATGGCGGTTTCTCCGCGGCAGGACGCGCGCTTGGCGTCCAGAAGTCGCTGCTGAGCCGCCGTGTCCTGGCCCTTGAAGAGCGCCTGGGCATCCGGCTCCTCAACCGGTCCTCCCGGCGGTTCTCCGTAACGGAGGTCGGGCGCGAATTTTACGATCGATGTGTCGCGATGCTGGTGGAGGCGGAAGCTGCCGAGCAGGTCGCAGCGCAGGTCCAGGGCGAACCGCGCGGGGTAGTGCGGATGAGCTGCCCAACCGCGTTGCTATCCTTCCAGTTCGGCGAACTGATCGCGCGCTTCATGATGATCAATCCGCATGTCCAAATTTTACTGGAAAGCACCAATCGCCGGGTGGACGTGATCTCCGAAGGACTGGATTTGGCAGTGCGGGTGCGCTTTCCCCCGCTGGACTCCACCGGTCTGGTCATGCGGCGCCTTGATGAGAGCATTCAATGCCTGGTTGCTGCGCCGAAACTGGTACGTGGCCATCTCCAATCACCGGCGGACCTCCACGGTTTCCCAAGTCTTGATCAGGTGCGTCAAACCCGAGAGCATAGCTGGGGGCTTCGCCACGCCGACGGCAAGGTGGCGACGGTTCCCCATACGCCCCGTCTTGTGACTGACGATATGTCGGTGCTCCGCGACGCCGCGATGGTCGGCGCGGGCGTGGTCCAGTTGCCTGCGATCTTCGTTTCCGATGACGTCAAGAAGGGACGGCTTGTCGATCTGCTCCCGGATTGGCGGCCGGAATCCGGGATCGTCCATGCCGTTTTCCCGTCACGCCGCGGACTTCTACCGTCCGTCCGTGCGCTGGTGGACTTCTTGGCGCGCGAATGCGCCATACAGCGCGCGCGCTCGGAGAAGATCGTGCCGCCCGGTTTGCATCAGCGGGGCTGGAACGATGGGTCTACGGCTGGCGAGGATGGCGCGTCCAAAAAGAAGGGGCCGTATGACGAACTGCCTCAGTGGCTGGGCCAAGTGCGATGATCGCAGCGCGGAGAACGCCAAATGGACATTGAAGCCTTGCGGACGTTTGTGGAGGTTGCCGATGCGGGCGGGGTAACCGCTGCGGCTTCGCGCCTCGGCGTCTCCAAATCGATTGTTAGTCGCCGACTTGGCAGGATGGAGGCGGAATTGGGTGTTCAACTGCTCGCGCGGTCCACGCGGGGGCAGCTCTCACCGAAGCGGGCATCGCCTTTCGTGATCACGCCGCCAAAATCTGCGCGGAATATGATGTCGCCATGGAAACGATCATGCCGACGGGCGACCTGCGCGGAAGTTTTAGAATTGCGGCCCCACTGACATTCGGTCCAACACATTTCGCATCCGTCATTGCGGATATGGCCCGTCTTAACCCGCTCTTGCAGGTTCGATCCGCCTACTCCGACCGCTTCGTCGATCTCATCGCGGAAGGCTTCGACTGCGCGATCCGGATCGGCCATTTGACAGACTCGAATCTGGTCGCGCGCAAGGTCGGCTATACGCCCGCGATCTACGTAGCGACGCCTGAATATATTGCGCGCAGAGGCGCACCCGAAACGCCGGAGGAGTTTGGCGACCACGACGTCGTGATGCACGGGACCGAATCCTGGTTCGCCATGGATGGAGATAGGGTGATCAACCTGAAACCTCACGGCCGGTTCAAAGCCGACAATGCCGTTGCCCTGGTTGCCGCGGCTCTTGCCGGGGTCGGCGTTGCCGGCATCCCCAAAGAACTTATCATTGAGCATCTGGACTCCGGCGCGCTGATTCCGGTGATGAAACGCTTTCCGCCCCCTACGCTTGGCATCTACGTCGTACGCCCACCTGGACAGCATACCGAGCGCAAGGTCCGGATGCTGACCGAGATGATGATCGCATGCTGCCAGAACCTGTGCAAAGCGATTATGCTGCGGGACGCGCACCGCGTGGGCGCGCAGGATCTCGCAACGCTGAACTTGCGTTCCTGAAGCCGCAACACAGCACGACATGAAGTGAAGCTACCGCCACCTTGGAGCGAATGGCACGATCGAGGACAAGCGCGATTCGGTCGAACAAGCACAGGCTAGGAGGCGGCATGGGTGTCGAAAATCGGCGGGTTACCTTCAGGAACGATGGTCGCGAGGTGGTCGGCCGCCTTCGCCTGCCGGATCGCTTCTTGGAAAAGGAGCGCCATCCCGCCGTGGTCATCGTCGGCCCTGGCAGTAGCGTAAAGGAACAAGCGGGCGCCAACTATGCCGAAAAGCTGGTCGAGAAGGGATATGTGACACTGGTCTTCGACCCCTCTTTTCAGGGGGAAAGCGGGGGATTGCCGCGTGATACCGAGAACCCGTCGGTCCGCGTCGAAGACATCCGTTGCGCGGTCGATTATCTGGTAACACTGCCCTTCATTGCTGAAGAGGCGATCGGTCTTCTCGGCATTTGCGCGGGCGGTGGCTATGCAATAAACGCGGCCCTCATTGAACGCCGCTTCAAGGCCGTCGGCACTGTTGTTGCGAACGATCTTGGATCGGCGTGGCGACGTATGCAGCCCAAGGCCACCGCCGTCGAGGAACTGCTGGCGGCCGTTGCGCAGCAGCGCACCGCGCAGGCACGGGGCGCAGCCGAAAAGCGGGAAGAATGGCTTCCCAGCCCCGCGGAAGCGAAGAAGGCGGGGATCGAGGATCCCACTTTCCTCAACGCCATCGACTATTATGCCACCTCGCGTGGCCACCACGATCGCCGCACCAATAAACGGTTGTTCGTCAGCGACGCCCTCCTGATCGGATATGACGGCTTTCATCTCGTCGAGGAACTGCTCGTCCAACCCCTTCAGGTAATCGTTGGCGGGAAACTCGGCACGACCTTTTCACACGAAGCTGGACGGGGACTGTGGGAGCGAGCGCGCAATCGCCGCGACTTCGTCGTGATCGACGGCGCCGACCATTACGACCTGTATGACGTGCCGGAATATGTCGATCAAGCGGTCGGCCACCTCGTCTCGCTTTACGACGATCACTTGAAATCAAACGTCCGCGCGAAAAGCTGAGGATCAGCCACGGCCGTCCGACGGCCAGGAGGGAACAGTTTATGGGCTTTACCGAACGACCGGCATCGGCCGGAAAGGATCACCTATGAACCGTCTTACGCGCCGCGACACGCTTGCTTGTGTGGCGGCAACCGCCCTGCTGGCGCCGTCAGCGATGGCCCACACCAATCGAAATCGCCAGAGCGACGCGATGTCCGATCTGATTCTCGTCAATGCCAAGATCATAACGCTGGATCGCGAAAATCCACAGGCGCAAGCGGTGGCGATACGAGACGGACGTTTCCTGGCGGTCGGCAGCGAACAGGACGTGCGTGCCGCCGCACCGGGCGCGAGCGTGATCGACGCCAAAGGCCGCCGGATCATCCCGGGGCTTATCGACAGCCACACCCATATGATCCGGGGCGGCCTGAGCTACAATATGGAGTTGCGCTGGGACGGGGTGCCCAGCCTCGCGGACGCCATGACCATGCTGAAGCGCCAGATCGACCGCACACCTGCGCCGCAATGGGTACGGGTGGTGGGCGGCTTCACCGAGCATCAGTTCACCGAAAAGCGCTTACCCACGATCGCCGAACTGAACGCGGTAGCGCCCGACACGCCGGTCTTCATCCTGCACCTCTACGACCGGGCGCTCCTCAACGCGGCCGCGCTGCGCGTCGTCGGCTACACCAAGGAGACGCCGAACCCGCCGGGCGGCGAGATCGTGCGCGACGCCGCGGGCAATCCCTCCGGGCTCCTGCTCGCCCAACCGAACGCGACGATCCTCTATTCGACGCTCGCAAAGGGACCGAAGCTTCCGTTCGACTATCAGATCAACTCCACGCAGCATTTCATGCGCGAAGTAAACAGCCTCGGCATTACCAGCGTCATCGATGCGGGCGGCGGATCGCAGACCTACCCCGACGACTATGAGGTGATCGAAACCCTGCACGATCAGGGGCTGATGACCGTGCGGATCAACTACAATCTGTTCACGCAGAAGCCGAAGGAGGAACTCGCCGACTTTGAGGGCTGGGTAAAGCAACTGACGCCGGGGCAAGGCGACGACAAATATCGGGTCAACGGCGCCGGGGAGATGCTGGTCTATTCGGCGGCCGACTTCGAGGATCTGCGCGTCCCGCGTCCCGACATGCCGCCCTCGATGGAAGGCGATCTCGAGCCGGTGATCCGCTTGCTGGCAGAGAACCGTTGGCCATGGCGTCTCCACGCAACCTACGACCAAACGATCGGCCGCGCGTTGAACGTCTACGAGAAGGTCGCAAAGGACGTGCCCTTCACGGGCATAAACTGGTTCTTCGACCATGCCGAGACGATCAGCGACCGCAACATCGACCGCATTGCAGCGCTTGGCGGCGGAATAGCGATCCAACATCGCATGGCGTATCAAGGCGAATATTTCGTCGAGCGTCATGGCACGCGCGTGGCGGAACGGACGCCGCCGATCGCCAGGATGCTGGCAGCCGGAATCCCCGTCGGCGCGGGCACCGACGCGACCCGCGTCGCCAGCCACAATCCCTGGGTATCGCTCCACTGGCTCGTGACCGGCCGCACCGTCGGCGGGCTGAGCCTCTATCCCGGCACCAATCGGGTCAGTCGCGAAAAGGCGCTCGCGATGTGGACGTACGAGAACACATGGTTCTCCAGCGAAGTTGGTAAGAAGGGGCAGATCAAGGCTGGGCAGCTTGCCGACCTCGCGGTGCTGTCTGGCGACTATCTCTCCGTGCCCGAAAGCGACATCCCGCACCTACGCTCCGTGTTGACGGTGCTCGGCGGCAAAATAGTGTTCGGCGAAGGCGACTATGAGCGCCTCGCTCCCGCGATCCCGCGACCCATGCCAGACTGGTCGCCGGTCGCCACCGTCGGCGGCTACCACCGCAGCCCCGAGGCGTCGGCTATGCTCGCAAGCGCATGCGGTTGTGCACATGGCTGCGCTGTGCACGGCCACGATCACGCCGCTGCGCTCAGCGCCAACATCCCCGCCAGAGACGTGCAGAGTTTCTGGGGTGCGCTCGGTTGCGGCTGCTGGGCGGTTTGAGCGTCGACGATAGGAGTGGATATGCGAGTGGACCGCACTCCCCGCTTCGTCGATGCAATCCTCGGTTGGCGCTGGACAGGTCTGGCGGCCCGCCTCCTGCTGGTCAGCGCCTATCTGCTGGGTGGTGTGATCAAGGCGAGTAACTGGTCGGCGGCGGTTGCCGAACAGGCGCACTTCGGAATGAATCCACCGGCCCTTTGGGCCGCATTGACGATTGCCGTCGAGATCGTCGGGCCGCTGTTGATCTTGAGTGGTCGGCGCGTGTGGCTTGGGGCGGGGATGCTCGGCATATTCACCGTGCTGGCGGCGATCACGGCCAATGCTTTTTGGTTGCTTCCGCCGGGATCGGAGCGCTTCATGGCGACCAACGCCTTCTTCGAGCATCTCGGGCTAGTCGGTGGCCTCATCCTCGCGGCGATGCTGGCGCAAGCCGAGCGGGACCGTGCGTAGGCGGCCGATGTGTCTCGTTCTGGCGCTCTGGGCCGGTACCGCTAACGCACAGAGCAGCTCGGGTGAAGCGGGCGCCGCTGCGCCTACCGCGACCGACGCGTGGCAATCGCCGACGCTGACGATCACCCGGTACGACGAGCATTACGACCGGCTCGCCGACCCCGCTGCGCGCGACGATCACTGGACCGAGCCGCTCAAGTACATACCTTTGGGCAACCGCGGCGCATATCTGACGACGGGCATCGAACTGCGCGCGCGTAACGAGAACTACCACGCTAATCTTTGGGGCGATGCGGACGCTCCGAACGATAGCTATCTCTGGTTGCGCGCCATGCCTTACGCCGATTTGCATGTCGGCACCGGCAAGGTCGCCGCGCGCGCCTTCGTCCAGCCGATCCTAGCCTATGCGGTCGGCGTCGCGCCCTCGGCCGGGCCGGTCGACCAGACACGCGCGGACCTGCTGCAGGGCTTCGTGGACGTGCGCATAGGTGCCGAAACCAACGCGTCGGACGGCATGGGGCTGACGCTGCGTGCCGGGCGGCAGATGTTATCGCTCGGCACTGAGCGACTGGTTGGCACGCGCTACGGCCCTAACGTCCCGCTGGCCTTCGACGGGTTCCGAGGCTTCATATCCGTGAAGGGTGCGACTGTCAGCATATTGGCGGTACGGCCAGTAATGCCGGGTTTGGGCACGTTCGACGACACGCGGTCGCGCGCCAAGTCGCTCTGGGGTGCTTATGCGACCATCCCGATCATCGCACCAGGCGTCGGCCTTGATCTCTATTATCTCGGCTACCGCAACACCACGGCACGCTTCGGCGGCGTGACGGGTCGCGAGCTGCGCCACAGCATCGGTGCGCGCTCGTTCGGCGCGGTCGGCGACTGGCATTGGAACGTCGAGGGTGTGGCGCAGTTCGGCCGCTACGCCAGCGGCACCATCGCCGCTTGGACGCTCGGCACCGAAGTGGGCCGGACATTTCCGAGGGCGCCTCTTACCCTGGATACGGTGCTGCGCGTCAATGTGATAAGCGGCGATCGCCGTGTCGGCGACGGCAGATTGGGCACGTTCAACGCACTGTTTCCGAAGGGTAAGTATTTCGGCGAACTGTCGCCCGTCGGCCCCACTAATATCATCAACGTCAACCCGCGGGTCGCGGTCACGCTGTCACCGACCGTCACGGCCGGCCTCGGCGGCAACGCCTACTGGCGCTACTCACGCGGCGACGGTGCGTACGACATTCCAGGCAACCTGATCCGCGCACCCGGCACCGCATCTGCCCGCTTCATCGGCAAGGAGGTGGAGGGGACGCTGGGGTGGCAGGTGACGCCGGAACTCGAAATTTCCTCCTCTCTGTCCGCCTTTTACGCGGGCGGTTTCATTCGTCAGACCGGCAGCGCACGAACGATCGTCATGCTGGGCCTCGAAGCCAATTTCCGTTTTTGAAGGGCCCTCGATGGTTGACAAGATTGCCTTCGACCCGCGCGTGCCCCTGCTCCTGATGCTGTCGCTGACAACGGGTCTCGTCGACGCGGCGAGCGTCTTGGGCCTCGGCAAGGTGTTCACCGCCAACATGACGGGCAACGTCGTATTTTTGGGATTCGCGCTTGCGGGCACGCCCGGCTTCGTCGTGGCACCAGGCCTCGTGGCGCTCATGACATTCATGATTGGTGCGCTGGTGGCGGGTCGCATCGGGAAATCGATGGGGGGGCGTCCGCTGCGCCGCTGGCTACTGACGGCGGCATTCTTTGAAGCCGCTCTGCTATGGGGGGCCGCGGCGATTGCGCTCCGCTTCGAGGTCGCGGACCAGGCTCCGCATTGGGCGCTGTATGCGATCATCGCCGCAACCGCGATCGCGATGGGATTTCGAAACGCCACTATCCGCCAGCTCAAGGTGCCCGACCTGACGACGACAGTGCTTACGCTCACCATCACCGGCATCGCGGCCGACTCCACCTTGGCAGGTGGCGGCAATCCGAACTGGGGGCGCCGGATCGGCAGCGTTGCGGCGATCCTCGGCGGTGCGGTGCTGGGGGCGCTTCTGGTTGTTCGAACCGGATCGCTGGTCATTCCGCTCCTAATGGCGGGCGCTCTCGTGCTGGTCGGCACGGCATTATGTGCGGTTCACCCGAGCGCGATGGAGCCAGCCAAATCTTGATGGCGTTCACCGATGGCGCCGTCGCGATCATCGCGTTAACCGGACCGGAATCAAGAGTTGCCAACGGTAATTGACGCGGAATAGTTGTTCCCTGCCCGCCCCAAATTCCTTCCGCCACGTTCCACTTCACGCAACACAGCTTGGCACATCCCGCCGCTAAGAAACGCCGACCGCAACTGCTAAGTCTGCGCATCATGAAGTCATGTGCTTTTTCCATCCCGCGACGACAGGCGGAAGATTTGCGCCAAATTGATAGAGAAGGACGAAAATATGATTGATCTTAAAGGAAAGCGCGCACTGGTCACCGGTGCATCGCGCGGTATCGGCGCGGCGATCGCTCTGGTACTTGCGGAAAACGGGGCAGACGTCGCCTTCACTTATCAAAGCGCGGCCGAAAAAGCGCAGACTGTTGTGAAGACTATCGAGGCGGCGGGACGCCGCGCGGTCGCCATCCAGGCCGACAGCGTCGATCCGGAGGCTATCGCCCGTTCCGTGGGAGAGGCTGTATCCGCGCTGGGCGGCATTGATATTCTGGTGAACAGCGCCGCGATCGGCCACTCCGGCATGATCGCCGACATCGATATTGGCGAATATCAGCGCGTGATGGACGTCAACGTTCGGGCACCCGTGCTATTCGCGAAGGCGGTGATCCCGCACCTCGGCGAAGGCGGTCGCATCATCACGATCGGCTCGGCACTTGGCGAGCGCGTTCCGTTCCCTGGCATCACGATCTATGCGATGTCGAAGGCAGCACTGACCTCCTTCACCCGTGGCCTCTCCCGCGAGCTTGGGCCGAAGGGCATCACGGTCAATCTCATCCAGCCGGGGGCGACGAATACGGACTCGAACCCAGCGGATGGCGAGGCGGCCGACTTCCAGCGCAGCCTGACGTCGCTGGGCCGGTACGCCGAACCGCGTGAGATCGGTAACGCTGTCGCTTATCTGGCCAGCCCCGCGGCAGGTATCATCACCGGCACGACGCTGACCGTCGATGGTGGGGCTATTGCCTAAATCGTAAAGGCAGTGGCGCGCTTGTCGGCTGTGGTGCCGGGGTGCGCCGCGCCGGAGCGGGTTCGTCCGGGAGCGGTATAAACTCGGCATGGTCAGCATCGGGCAACTTCATCCGCCCAGCCTTCCAGTCTGCCGCCGCCTGAGCGAGCCGCTCCTGCGAGGACGAAACGAAGTTCCAATAAATGTAGCGCTGGCCGACCGGCTCGCCGCCAAGCAGCATGATCGTGGATCGCTCGGTTGCGGTCACGCGCGATGCAGAGCCGTCCACAACCAGCATCTGTCCCGCTTCGAATCGTCGCCCGTCGACCTCCAGGGCGCCCGAGGCGATATAGACCGCGCGCTCGCTGTAACCGCCCGGTACTTCGGCGCTCGCGCCCTGTGCCAAGTCCAGATGCACGTAGAAAAGTGGCGAATGGGTTTGCGCCCCTGCGGTAAGTCCATAGGCGCTGCCCGCGATCAGATGGCCCGTGACCCCGCCTTCGGTCCACTGCGGAAGGTCGCTCCCGGAATGATGAGAAAAGGACGGTTCGGTTTCCTCGACTCCGTCGGGGAGGGCCACCCACGCCTGGATGCCATGGATGCTGTCCCCTTGCGCGCGTGCACGCTCCAGCCGTTCGCTATGGGTTATGCCCCGCCCTGCCGTCATCCAGTTGACCTCCTGGGGACGGATCGCCTGCTCACAGGCCAGGCTGTCGCGGTGCATGATCTCGCCAGCGAACAGATAGGTGACCGTGGAAAGCCCAATATGCGGATGCGGTCGAACATCAGCGCTGCGGTCAACGCCACGGGGGACGTCGACCGGCCCGATATGGTCGAAGAAAATGAAGGGGCCCACCATCCGGCGCTTGGCGAAGGGCAAGACCCGGCCTACCTCGAAACTGCCACCGAGGTTCCGTCGCCGTTGTTCGATCACCAACTCGATCATTGTCTCTCCTATTCAGCCAAGATATCGATGACATCTGCATAGTCGGGATGGCGCGTAATAGGCTGCCATGGAGCAGAAGCCGGCGCGGTATGAACTGAGGGCAGCTCAACCTGCCGGCTCCGCATTCCGCCTATCTTAACCCTCGGTCGAGACAGGCGTATTGAGCAGTTGCTGTTCCCACATATAGGCTATGCCGCTGCCGCCGACATGGTCGATCATGACCTGCGTTAACGGAGCGGCTGTCTCAAGACGTGCCCAGTCACGCTGCCATTCGGCCGCAAGAGCCAGCCAAGTGATCATGTTGATGCCACCGGCGATCATGCGCTGGACCGCGACCCCATGTGCCTCGACCGAAGTGCCGCCCGACGCGTCGGTGACCACCGTCACGTCCCAGCCTTCGCCCGCCGCCTGGATGGCCGGCATCGCCACGCAGACCTCTGTCCAAAGGCCCGCGATGATAAGCTGCTTGCGCCCGGTCGCCTTCACAGCGTCGACGACCGCCTTGTCCTCCCAGGTATTGATGAACGTGCGGTCGATCACCTCTTGTCCGGGGAAAACGTCGGTGACGTGCTTGAAGATAAGGCCTCCGCGGCCCGCTATGACGCTCGTCAGGATCGTCGGCACGCCGAAGACCTTGGCCGTTTTAGCGAGCGCGGTGGTGTTGTTCACGACCGCTTGAGGATCGTGGCTATTCAGGTTTGCGAGTTGATAGGGCTGGTGATCGATAAGCACGAGCACCGAATCTTCGGGGCGAAGAAGCGAGTTCGAGACCGTTGCGAAAGGTCATGGCTATTCCTTTGCTGCCGTAATTTGTCGTCGAAAGGGGCGCTAGGACAGAGCATCGCCCCACAACTGGGGTATCATCGCCTTTTCTGGCGCGGTAGCTTCACACCCTGCTATGCTGTGTTGCGCACTTGGGAACACCGGATGGATATCGAAGAACTAAGGACGTTCGTGGAGGTCGCGGATGCGGGCGGAGTCACTGCTGCGGCGCTTCGATTGGGTGTGTCGAAGTCGATCGTCAGTCGGCGCCTCGCACGCTTGGAGGCGGACCTGGGCATTCAGTTGCTCGCGCGCACCACACGAGGTGCGGCGCTAACGGAGGCGGGGACTACCTTCCGGGACCATGCAGCAAAGGTCTGTGCCGAGATCGACATAGCGCGGGAAACCATTCTCCCCGCTGGCGCGCTACGCGGCCGCCTTAGGATTTCGGCTCCGCTTACTTTCGGGCCGACGCACTTTGCGCCTGTCATTGCGGAGTTGGCGCGGCGCCATCCGGACTTGAAAATCCAGGCGTCCTACTCAGACCGGTTCGTGGACCTCATTGCAGAGGGGTTCGACTGCGCCATCCGTGTCGGCCATCTCAGCGACTCTAACATGATGGCAAGACTGGTGGGCTGGACGACGGGCAAATATGTCGCGGCTCCAGAATATATCGAAAAATATGGCTCGCCGGAAACGCCTGACGAGTTTGTGACCCATCAGGTCGTCATGCAGGGAACCGAGAGTTGGCCGGTCACGGACGGCGACAAGATCGTCATGATGAAGCCACAGGGGCGGTTCAAAGCCGACAACGCGGTTGCACTCGTAGGCGCAGCGCTTGCGGGTATAGGCCTCGCCGGACTGCCCGAGGCGCTGATCACGCACCATCTCGCTTCGGGCGCGCTGGTTGAGGTGATGCCGCGCTATCCGCTGCCCAGGCTCGGAATATACGTAATCAGACCGCCCGGGCAGCATCCTGCGCGCAAGATCCGCGTGCTCACGGACATGTTGGTCGAATGTTTCGGCGGATCTGCCCTGAACACACAAGAGACGCGTTGATAACCCGCCAGCGTTCCGGGTGGTGCAACACAGCAGTAGCGGAGGCAGCACTATCATGAACGCTACCTAGAGGACAGATTAGCGACAGACCGACGCCTCGTGCTCCGTGTTCCCGAGGGTCGCTACCGCGCTTCCGGTCGGGACGCGGTCAATGCCAATGAGTGGGATTATCCGTGAAGATCAAATTTGGGCAGGTGCTCACCGCATTTCTTGCAACCGGGGTCTGGGGTGGACCAGCCATTTCACAGACCTCCGCATCGCAGGATAAGCAGGAACAATGGCAATCTGAGGCTAGCGATCGAGATCGTCCAACACAGGCGCCCCAGACGCCCATCAGCATTCCCTTCGAGATACACGACAACCTTGTCGCTCTCGATGTGACACTCAATGGTCGGCGCCAGTCGGCAGTGCTCGACAGCGGCTCCGGCGCGCTCCTGGTAGATCAGCGGACGACTGAAGCGCTCGGTCTGGCGACTGCAGAGTCGATCGGGGAGGCGGCGGGTGCCGGTGCTCAAGCGCAGCAGCTACGCCCAATCGACATCGCCGCCCTGAAAGTCGGCCCCCTCGGCTTTGAGAAGTTGCCCGGCCTTTCCGCAAACCTGGAACAACTCTCGTCGTCGGCAGGCATGACGATCGAGGTTCTGATCGGCTCTCCTGCATTCAAATATGGCGCGGTGCGGGTCGATTACCGGCGGAAGCTCATCACATTCGGCCCGAGCGGGAGCATCGGCAAATGTGCAGCGCCGATTCCGCTCACGATCGTCTCCGATGTGCCCATGGTTGAAGCCGAGATCAGGCCAACACCAGCCTCTGATCCGGTGAAGCTCAAGCTCGTCGTGGATCTCGGCACGCGTCACAATGCTTTGATGATCGGCGGTCCCTTCGTGCGCACCGATGCAGGTAAAGCGCTGATTGCTTCGGGTAAGGCGCAGCAGGTGGGCCATGGGACAGGCGGACCGGTGCAGGGCAGCTTGGTTTCTATCTCGGAAATGCGCCTTGGTGGAACGGTCATCACCGGCGTCGAGGCGGCGGTTACATCGGGAGTTCGGGCCTTTGAAATCGGCTTATTTGACGGCTCGCTCGGTGTCCCGTTGTGGAAGGCAGGCGCGATAACCTTCGACTACCCGGCCAAGACCCTCTGCATCGAAGGTTAACGATGCGTGCAGTGACCGTATTGGAGGCGTTCGGTGGCCATTCTCGTAGAGGAAAGTCCGTGATTTTAAACAAGCTTGGATCGAAGAACCGGTGGTCAAAGGGGCGAATGCATCTACCGTGACATGCCCCATAATGTCATCGTAGAAACCAACTAAGTCCTTACGGTGTTGCGAACCAATCGCTTGCTCGACGTTTAGACAAGCTCGCTATCGGAAGATCGCCCCCGAAGGTAGCCGGCGTCGGCCCAGCCCGTCAGGATTGCCTGTGAAGCGTAATCCGGGTGAGTTCGGCGGGACGGCCCAGACGCATTGCAAATCCAGGCCATATGCCAGTCCCATTGTTCACATACAGCGTCATCTCGTCGATCATATAGCGTCCTGACACGAAGCCATTATTGCCCATCGCTACAAGGCGATCCAATCCAGGTATCATGCCGCCATGGGTGTGGCCGGACAGCTGAAGCGAGACACCGCGCGCCGCCGCCATGCTTGCTGGACCGGGCTGGTGGTCGAGTAGGAGAATGGGCGTGCCTGTCGGTGCGCCAGCCAGAGCGGCCTCCAAGTCCGGCGGCGGCATCCCAGTTGCTGGCGCCGTCCTGTCCGTCACGCCAGCGAGCACAAGACTACCGCCCTGACGGCGGAGAACCGCATGGTCGTTGGCCAGAATGTGCATGCCCATTTCAGCGAAATGCCGCATCCATTCCTGATAGCCGAGGAAATATTCATGGTTGCCCGGACTCATGAACACGCCATCACGGGCGCGCAGGTCGCGCAAGGGTTCGACATCGGCGCGGCGCATCGCAAGGCTGCCGTCGATCACATCGCCTGTTATCACGATCAGATCGACATCGAGCGCGTTTGTGCGATCGACAACGGCCCGAGTCCATGCCGTCGGAAACAGACGGCTGATGTGCAAGTCGGTCAATTGCACCATGGTATAGCCGTCGAACTGCGGCGGCAGCCCAGCAATGTCGATCCTTACATCCTTCAGTGCCGGAACCCGCGTCGCGTTATAGACACCGACCGCGGCAAGGATCATGGCCAGGACGGCCATCACATAGCGCATGTCGACGGGCATCACTATCGTTCGCCCCGGTGCCAACCACAATAGGAGCAGAGCCACATCGGCGAGCGCCTGCATCAGCGCGAGGAAGAGGATCGCGCCGCCCGCCCAGTTGAACAGGATGACGATGGCGCGGGGGAACTCCGGCGCGAAGATCGATCCGGACGACAATTTGCTCCAATATTGAAACTGCGAAGCGACCAGCATCAGAACCGCGATTACGAGCTTCGCCGCCAGCGGCCATGGCAGCGGCCACAGGAAGCGCGTGATGACGAGCATAGAGGGCAGCGCGAAGATGAGGTGGAAAATAGGATTTGCTCCGGTGAAGTTGACAAGGGTCGGCGCATGCAACAGCCGCCCGCACCATCAGGGCCGATATATTGGGATGATGCAGGCACGGATACCGCGCTTCAATCCGGCAGCAGCTTGTCCAATGTTATCGGCAGGTCGCGCACGCGCTTGCCGGTCGCGTTGAACACCGCGTTCGCCACTGCGGCACCAACACCGGTTATGCCGATCTCCCCGATGCCCCGCGCCCCCAGCGGCGACCGGGGATCGGGAATATCCGTCCACATCACGTCGATCTGCGGCACGTCCAGATGGGTCGGGATATGATAGTCGGCGAGCGAGGCATTCATGATCCGGCCGCTACGCTCGTCGAACAAGCTTTCCTCGGTCAGGGCAAGGCCGAGCCCCATGATCATGCCGCCCCGGAACTGGCTGGCTGCGGTCTTGGGATTGAGGATCCTGCCGCAATCGAAGGAACCCAATAGCCGATCGACGCGCACTTCCCCGGTGATGTCGCTGACGCGCAGTTCGCAAAAAACGGCGGACGTGCTGTGCATGGCGAATTTGAACATTTCGAGCGGCATGCTGCCCGCCGCCGTTACCGTCAGCTCATCCCGCGCAGCCCGCGCAAGGATCGACGCGAAACGCTCATGTCGCAACGGATCGGCGATGCTGGCGATGCCGCCATCGGTGAGTTGGACCTCGCCCACGCGCAGCCCGGCGACGGGGCTGGCATTGCCCGCCAGACGCAGCATTTCGCCCGTCAGCTTTTCCGCAGTGGCGATGATCGCTCCGGCGACGGACGCCGTCTGCGACGATCCGCCTGCCATAGGCGCTGCGGGCAGGTCTGAATCGCCCAGTTCGAAGCGGATCGCCTCCAGCGGAAGCCCAAGCCGGTCGGCAGCGTGCTGCGCCTGTACCGTCGCTGTGGCCATTCCCATTTCCTGCGCGGAGCAGGCAATGGTCGCCGACCCGTCGGCATGCAGCGTGATGCGGACATGGGCGCCGGGCATGCGTGCATAGGGAAAGCTGCCCGCCGCGCAGCCCATGCCGATCCGCCATTCGCCGTCACGCCGCGCACCCGGCTCGGCAGTCCAACGGCTCCAGCCGAACCGTTCGGCGCCGTCAGTAAAGGCCTGCTTCAGCGCATGCTGGGAAAAAGGCGTGCCGGAGACGGGATGCCGCTCGGCAATATTGGCGAGGCGCAACGCCACTGGATCGACGCCCATGGCATGCGCCAGTTCATCGACCGCGCTCTCGACCGCGAAAGTCCCGATCGCTTCGCCCGGCGCACGCATGAAGGTATTGGGCACGATGTCGAGATCAACATGGCGCTGAAGAAATTCGAAGCTCTTCGCATCATAGAGCGCGCGCGAACCGAGCGTATATTGTTCCGGGCAGGCACCATAAGGCGGCATCACCGAATAGCCGCTATGGATCAGCGCGGTGAACTTGCCCGCCGCATCCGCGCCGATGGCGACGCGCTGTTCGGACGGGGTCCGGCCGCCGATGATGCGGTAGACGCCCTCCCGGCTGAGCGTCAGCCGCACCGGGCGCCCCACCATCCACGCCACGGCGACAGCAATGATCTGATGATCCCACATGCCTTTACCGCCGAAGCCGCCGCCTACGAAGGGCGACAGAACCCGAACCTGCTCCCTCTTGAGGCCGAACAGCTTGGCGAGCGCCGTCGCGCTTGGCGCGACCATCTGCGTCGTGTCATGCACCAGCAAACCGTCGCCTTCCCATAGGGCAGTGACGGTGTGGAGTTCGATGGCATTGTGATTCTGCGGGGGCGTCCGATAGACATGGTCGACGCTATGGGCTGATTGCGCCAGTTCACGCTCGGGATAGCCGACCGTGACATGGTTCTTCTCGATCAGGACGGATGCGGGCGTCCGGGCCGTCGCCTTGGCCTCCTCGAACACGGTCTTCGCCGGTTCGGCCATGTAATCGATCACGATCAGCGAGGCGGCGTGATCGGCCTGTTCCTGGGTTTCTGCGATTACGGCTGCGACGACCTGACCATTATAATGGATTTGCGCGTCCTGCAGGATCGGCAGATCGCTATTCCCGACGGCGGACATGTCGCTCATGCCGATCAACGCCAGCGTGCCGAGACGCGGCATGTTCCGGTACGTCACGACCAGAACAACGCCGGGCGCTGCTTCCGCGGCGCCTGTGTCCAGTTGCGCTATCCGGCCCCGGGTGATCGGGCTGTAGACAAGCGCTGCATAAGAAAGATTGTCCACCGCGACTTCGGCGGCAAAGCGCGCTTCCCCTGCGACCTTCAATGGTCCGTCCAGTCGCGACGCCTGCCGCCCGATCGCGGCGCGTCGTTCGATCAGCGGGTCGGGCGACCCACCCGGTAGCCAGCCTGCGGGCACCCAGCCGATGACGGTCCGGACCGAGCCGATCACGGCGTTCTGGATCTTGGTCATCGGGCCGCTCCTCCCAATTCGACGAGCATGGCGGACAGGGTTCGTTGCGCCAGTCCGCGCTTGAAGCCATTGCCGGGCAATAGCGTCGCTTCGGCAAATTCCGCCTCGAACGCTTCCTCTATCGCTGCCGGCGAGAGGAATGCGCCGCGCAGCGCGTCTTCTATCCGGGCCGCGCGCCAGGGCTTGGGCGCGATACCGCCAAACGCCACATTGACGGTATCGACCCTGTCCTCGCGCATCGTCAGCCCCACCCCGACCGAGACGAGGGCGAAGGCATAGCTCGCCCGGTCGCGTACCTTGCGATAGGCGGAACGTGCTGCGAAAGGCGATGGCGGAAGCGCGATCGCGACGATGATCTCCGCAGGATCGAGCACCGTCTCGATATCGGGCCGTTCGCCCGGCAAGCGGTGGAAGGCGACGAGCGGGACGGTGCGTTCGCCTGCTGGACCCACGAGATGGACCCGCGCATCCAGGGCGGCGAGCGCGACGCACATGTCCGAGGGATGGGTGGCGATACAGGCATCCGATCCGCCCAATATGGCGTGATAGCGGTTGAAACCACCGATGGCGTCGCACCCGCTGCCCGGCACCCGCTTGTTGCAGCGCGAGCCGGTCACGTCGTTGAAATACAGACACCGCGTCCGCTGCATCACATTGCCGCCAACGGTCGCCATGTTGCGAACCTGCGCCGATGCTCCGGCCAATATGGCGCGCGCCAGCATCGGATAATCGGACCGCATGAGAGGATGCGCCGCAACGGCGCTGTTCCGCGCTGCCGCGCCGATGATCAGGCCACCATCCTCCGCCCGATCTATGCCGTCCGGAAGAGCCGTGACATCGATAAGCTGCGAGGGTGTATCCACCCCCTTACGCATCAAATCGACCAGATTGGTGCCGCCGCCGAGCAGGCGTACGTCCTGCCCCCTCACCATCTGCAGCGCGTCCGCGACCGAAGGCGCGCGGGCATAGCTGACCGGGTTCATGGCCGGTGCGCCCCGGCAACGTCGAGGATAGCGTCGACAATCCCGTTATGCGCGCCGCATCGGCACAGATTGCCGCTCATCCGCTCCTGCACCTCCTCCCGCGAAAGGGTGATGCGATCGACTGCCAGATCGGCGGTGAGATAGCTTGGCATGCCCGCAGCCACTTCTTCCAGCATGGCCGTCGCCGCGCAAATCTGGCCCGGCGTGCAATAGCCGCACTGGAAGCCGTCATGCTCGATGAACGCGGCTTGCATCGGATGTAGAGCCTCGGTCGTACCCAATCCCTCGATCGTCGTGACGGATCGCCCGTCGGCTTGCACGGCCAAGGTGAGGCAGGAGAGGACACGCTTGCCGTCCAGCAGCACGGTACATGCCCCGCAGGCTCCCTGGTTGCAGCCGACCTTCGTGCCGGTCAGGTTCAACTGCTCCCGCAACAGGTCGAGCAGCGATACGCGCGCGTCGTCTGGAGGGGGAAAATCCTGTCCGTTGACCGTAATCGTCATAGGGCTTGCCTCCTTCGTCGCGAGTGGCGCGACCACGTGCTGCTTCCCAATATATAACGATCTTCGTACTATTCAATAATCGTTATATACGATTTTCGTAATGAGTGCGATGAACTGATCGCGTTCCTCGGGCGCCAGCCGCTCCAGCATCAGCCGGTACATGTCCCGATATGTCTTGCGCTGGACAGTGACATAAGACTGGCCCTCACCGGTAAGTTCCAAGGCGACGGCGCGGCGATCCTGTTCGACACGGGCGCGTTTGAGCAGGCCACGCTTGACCAGGCGGTCGGTCGCGGACGAAATCGTGGTATTGGCCGTGCCCAAAAAGCGCGCCACGTCGCTCGGTCCGCAGGCAGGATGCTGGGCCACATAGAACAGCGTCTGTTTGTCGAGTTCGTTCAGCGGCTTCTCCGCGCTCATAGCTTCGGCAAGCTTGTAGCGGCGCGTGAAGGTTTCGAACGCAGAGCCTAGCGTGGCGAGTTGGTCGTCGGTCGGCTTTGTCATAGCGATCGCATAACGCGCCATGCCTGCTTATGGCTAGATGGTCTGGAGCATAACGCTGCGACCGGCATGATCGACCTTTGACGGCCATATGTTGCAGTCCGATCGTCGACTGTAGCGCGCGATGGCTGGGACGCCTTGATGAAGACTGCTGTAGCGTATGTCACGTCCGCAGCGATCCTGGCGGAACAACATCGCAAAATGGCGGAACCCGGGGTCGGGTGATAAGGATTGAAAGTCCATGCGGACCAATCGTCCGGGCCGTTCGTTTATCCCTGCATGCTGACACCCCGCACCCTGTCCAACGGCATCAAACAGTCTATCCGCCATCAGGTGGTCGCTATGTTCAACGACCATGGCAAGGGCGAAACACCCATATCAAGAAGCGCCGATGCGCTGTTTGGTCCAGACTCGGTAGCATGGCGGGTGCATGGCGACGTGGCGTCGATGATGGTCGGCGGGATCGGCAGCCTGCTTATGCAGATGTTGCACCCTTCCGTTCTAGCTGGCGTTTGGGATCACTCGAATTTTCGGGCGGACATGCATGGCCGCCTACGCCGGACTGCTCGATTCATCGCGGTGACGACCTATGCCGATCGGAAATCGGCGCAGGCGACCATGGCGCGAGTGCGTAGGGTGCATGATCATGTCAGCGGCACGTTGCCGGATGGCACGGCCTACCATGCCAATGATCCGGCCCTCCTCGCTTGGGTCCACGTCACCGAAGCGAGCAGTTTCCTGGATGCCTGGATTCGCTATGGCGAACCGGCCATGCCCGCCGCCGACCAGGATCGATATTTCGCGGAAATGGCGCTGATCGGCCGCGCCATGGGCGCCGATCCGGTGCCGACATCGCGATCAGAAGCGCGCGCCCTGATCGACGAGATGCGCCCGCAATTGCGCGTGGACGATCGTACCCGGACGGTCGCACGCCTGATCATGAGCGGCGCCACGACCAGCCTGGCGGCCGAAGCGCCACGACGGTTGGCGGTACAGGCGGCGGTCGATCTGCTCCCGCAATGGGCGCGCAAGATGCACGGGATGAGCCTGTCTCCGTTGGAGCGCCCGATCGTCCGGGCAGGAACCTTCGGCATCGCACAGACACTGCGCTGGGCATTCAAATGACGAAGGCTGGCAGCATCGAAGCGCTTCGGCTGGCGATGGAGGCAGCGGCCGATCGTGGCGATTTCGAGACCGCCGCGGACTTGCGGGACCGTATCAGCCTGTTGCGCACCGCTCCTGCGGGAACGCAAGCGACCGATTTCGATCCGGCCGGTCTGGTGCGCCAAACGCCCGGCGCCATGGGTCTGGGGACGAACCGCCAGCGCGTATCGACCCCGCCCGGCTGGTCGCCGCCCAAGAAGCCAGATCCCATGACGACGGGGCGATCCCGGCGAAAAGGCCCGCGCAAAGGCGACACATGACACTGATCGCGCAACCAAAGTGACGTGCCGCGCATTCCCTATCCTCCTCCCGCTCCCACACTGGAGACGTTCCTTGTCCAGCGCGTCGTCGGCATATCGGCCACTGCTTCCACCGCCCCTTGCCGTTCTTCTCTCCTTCCCGGTTGCGTTGTTCACCATCGCGCTGTTCACCGACATCACCTATCTTCGGACGGCAGAGGTTCAGTGGACGAATTTTTCGTCCTGGCTCATCGTCGGGGCGCTCGTGTTCGGTGGGGTCGCGTTGGCGTGGAGCCTGATCCTGGCGATCATGTGGCGCGGGGCGCGGCTCTATGCGCTGTTGCTCGCGCTTGCGTGGATAGCGGGCTTGGTCAACGCGTTTCAGCATAGCCGCGACGCATGGAGTTCGGTCGGGACGACCGGGCTGATACTCTCCATCCTGAGCGCAGCGTTGGCCATCGCCGCAAGCTGGCTTACGCATGGCGCCAAGCGGGAGATCGCCCGATGACCCATTATCTCCGCATATTGGGCGCGACTGCCGCCATTCTTGCCCTCGCCGCCTGCGGCAGCAGCAAGCCCGGCATCGACCAGACCGGCGCCACCCCCGACTTGCCCGCCCAGCGCGAGACGCTGATACCGCCGATCAAGATCGCCACGCCACAGGGCTGGGATGGCGAAAAGCCGGTCGCACCGCGGGGCTTTACCGTCACCGCGCTCGCCACCGATCTCAAAGTGCCGCGCCAGACGCTGGTGCTGCCCAATGGCGATATCCTCGTCGCGGAAGGATCGGGCGGTGCGGATGCCCCGCTGCTGCGGCCCAAGGATGTGATCGCGGGCTATATCAAGAGCAAGGGCAAGACGCCGGTCAAAGGTGGCAACCGCATCACCTTGCTGCGCGATGCCGATGGCGATGGCAGGGCCGAGGTCAGGACGATCCTGATCGACGGGCTGAACGCGCCCTATGGCTTGGCCTTCGTCGATGGCAATCTCTACGTCGCGGATCAGGACGCGTTGCTGCGCTTTCCGTACAAGGAAGGCGACACCCGCATAGCGACACCGGGGCAGGAGGTGACGAAGCTGCCGTCGCGCATCAACCATCATTGGACCAAGTCGCTTGCCGCCAGCGCGGACGGCACGAAACTCTATGTCGGTATCGGCTCGAACAGCAATGTCGGCGAGCGCGGCATGGCGGTTGAGGAGGACCGGGCCGTCATCTGGGAAATCGATCGTGCGACCGGCGCGCGCCGCACCTATGCCAGCGGTATCCGCAACCCCACGGCGCTCGCCATCAATCCGCAGACCCGCGCGCTCTGGTCGGTGGTCAACGAACGCGATGAACTGGGTCCGCAATTGGTGCCCGATTATCTGACGTCGGTGCGGCCGGGCGGCTTCTATGGCTGGCCCTACAGCTATTGGGGGCGCAACGCCGATCCGCGGGTGCATCCGCAAAATCCAAAGATGGTCGCAAAGACGCTGCGCCCCGATTATGCGCTTGGCTCCCATGTCGCAGCTTTAGGTTTGAGCTTTGTGACGGGCGCAGGCGTCGGGCCGTTCACGCAGGGAGCTTTCGTCGGCGAGCATGGCAGCTGGAACCGGCAAGATCCGTCGGGTTACAAGGTGGTGTGGATACCCTTCGTCAATGGCCGCCCGGCGGGCAAGCCGGTCGATTTCCTGACTGGTTTCCTGAAGGACGGACATGCGCGGGGACGACCGGTCGGCGTCACTTACGACCCGGTACGTCGCAGCGTGATCGTCGCTGACGACGTGTCGAATACGGTATGGCGAGTTGCGCCGGATCGCCCTGCATCGGCTCAATGACGTCGCCTTTGCAGTGGCACGGGCCAGTGGAGCTCACGACCAACCCCGAATGGCCGCAACTTGCCATTTACGCCGTGGGGGCTGCGATCCTGCTGATCGTATTATTCAACATTCCCTTTATCGGGCGGATATTGTGTGCGCTGTTTTCGGTGGGATTGCTGGCCTTGTGCCTGTTTATCCTGTTTCAGCAGGCCCCGTTCGATCCAACGCTTGCCAGATTGAAATCCAGGCTTGGCCTCGACGACCAGATGGTTTCCGGCAAGGATGTGCGCATTGCCATGAGCCGGGACGGCCATTTCTGGGCGCGGGTCAAAATCAATGGCGTGGAACGGCATATGCTAGTCGACAGTGGAGCGACCATCACAGCCATATCCCAGACCACCGCGGATAGCGCGTCCGTTGAGCGCAACACCAATATGATGCCCGTTGTCATGCAAACTGCCAACGGGGCGGTTACGGTAGCAACCGGCTCGATTGACCGATTGCACATCGGGGCCATCCAAGCGCGCAATCTCAAGGTCGTCATCTCGCCCGCGCTTGGCCCGGTCGATATATTAGGGATGAATTTCCTGTCGCAGCTCGCCAGCTGGCGTGTGGAAGGCCGAACATTGATCCTAGTACCACGAAGCGTATCAGAACAATCCTGACGTAGAGCTTTCACAAAGCCTTCTGCAACCATCGCCCTTGTGACGTAATGCTTTGACGGTGCCCTTCAGGTCGTTGTCTCCGCCAACCCGCACGCAGATTTCCCAAAAAAGGGGACAGGATCAAGATCCCGTCCCTTTCGTCAGATCAACGCTGATCAGTAGCGGTAGCCGAGCGTGAAACCATAGGTTCGCGGCGGCAACCAGGTTGCGCCGATGACCCGCCCGGTGGAAATCGCGAAGGTAGAACTGGCCCGCAGCGTATCCGCAATATTCTTGATCCACAGCGACGCGGTGACATCCTCTTTGCTGGAGGTCCAGCGCAATGCCGCATCGAACAATGTAAACGCTTTGGCGCCTTCGCTCAGGCGATTAAACTCGGTGAAATAAATCGTGCTCTTGCCCGACATATCGCCAGACAAGGTGACGGTGCCGATGTCGCCACCTTCCACCAGATCCAGCTCGCCATGGACATTATAGGACCATTTGGGCGAATTGCGGGTGCGATTGCCCGCGAGTTGAATCTGGCAGCCGCCGACATTCGCGCTGCCGTCGACGCAGGGCGCGCCGAAGGCGGTGGGATCGGGGTTGGTGACGGGATTATAGGCGGGCTGTCCCGGCTGGGCGACGTTGCGGGGGTCGAGCGGATCGAGCGTCAGGAAATCCTTATACTGGCTGTCGGTATAGGACAGGCCGCCGGACAGGCGCACCCGATGCATCGGCCGCAACATCCATTCGATCTCGACGCCCTTTGCCTCTGTTCGCGCGGCATTTTCGAAGATGGTGGTATAGCCGGTGGGACCGCCGCCGATCGTCTTGTTGATCTGCAAGTCCTTGAGCTTGTACCAATAGCCCGCCAGATTGAGCGTCAACATGCGATCGAACATGTCGAGTTTCACGCCGACTTCATGGTTCTTCATCTTTTCCGGCTTTACGATCGTCGAACTGCCCGCGGCATTCTCGCCCGATCCCGCCTTAAAGCCTTCCGAATAGGTGTAATAGATAAGCGTATTGCCGTTGGGTTGCCAGTTGAGGCCGATTTCCGGGGTGAAATCCTTGAACGTCTTCTGCCGATAGGTGCCGCCTTGCGTAAAGGGCGCATCGGTAAAGGCCAAGACAGACCCCGCCGCCGGATTGGCGTTCGCGGTCATGACGACCGACATGTTGGCGGTCGATACCTTTTCATGGCTGAAGCGGCCGCCCAGTTTCAAGGTCAGATTGTTAAGGCCGATCGCCTTTTCCAGATCGAAATTGAGCTGGCCGAACGCGGCCCAGGCTTCGGTGTTGAGCCGCGAGCGCAGGCAGACGCGATTGGGCGCAACCCCCTCGTCAAAGCCGCACAGATAATCGGCATAGGCCAGGCTGATCGAACCGGGCGCTGCGGGCTTGCCATCGATGATGGTCGGCCGCGTCGCGAGAAAGCCGATATTGCTGGCCATGCCGGACGAGGACGACAGGCCGACCTGATCGCGGGGGCGCTGATGCTCGCCGAAATAATAGAGGCCGACGACGCCATTGACGATGTCGCTGTCATATTTGACCTGGAATTCGTTGCTCCATTGCTTGGAATTGATCGTGCGCGTCTGCACGGTCGTTGCGGTCGGCAGTTGGTTGACCACCGCGGAAATATCCAGATCCTGAATAAGCTGGGTCTTGAAATCGCGGTAATTGGCGACGTTGGTGATGGAGAAGGCGTCGCTCAGTTCCCAATTGAACGTAGCTGTATAGGATTGGCTCTTCGTATTGACCGACGGCGGCTCATCGCTGCCCAGGTCGCGCGGGCGCGTTGCAATACCGGCCGGACCAAGCGGCGCTAGGCGCGCTACGCCTGGGAAAGCGTCGCCATAATAATGGACCGCGCCGCTATTGTCGTCCTGACGAAAATATTCCGCCGAAAGCAGCAGGTCCGCCTTTTCGGAAAACAGGATCTGCGCCTGGCCGCGCACCATCTTGCGATTGAGGTCGTCGACGTCCCAATTGTTGAAGGGATCCTTGCCATAGCCGTCGCGCACTTCGCTCTTGGCCGCCAGGCGCAGGCGCAACCAGTCGGTGACGGGGCCGGAAACCGCCGCTTCGGTGTTGAGCGCCTGGTAATTGCCGTAGCTGAGGCGCGCATAGCCGCTCAGCTTGTCCGTGGGCTTGGCCGTGATGATATTGATCGACCCGCCGACGGCGTTGCGGCCATAGAGGCTGCCTTGCGGACCGCGCAGCACCTCGACCCGCTCGACATCGAACAGCGAGGTCAGTTGCGCCTCGGCCCGCGCGACATAGGCGCCATCGACATGCAGCGCGACGCCGGTGCTGCTGCCGGTGGTGGACGTATTGGCGCCTACACCGCGGATAAAGACCTTCGCTTGGTTGAAGTCGTTGCCGAAGGTGACGGACGGCACCAACTGCTGCATATCCTGCAAATTGCTGATCCCGGCATTGGCCAGCGTGTCGGCGCTCACCGCCGATACCGCAACACTGACATCCTGCAACGATTGCGCGCGCTTCTGTGCGGTTACGATGATTTCATTATAGCCATTGTCGGCGGCGACAGTGTCTTGCGCCATGGCCGTATGCGCCATGGCCAGCACCATCGCGGACGCCGACATGGACATATTCTTGCGCAGTCGCGACATCTTCTCTCTCCCTGTTTTTATTACCGGATTCACCCGGCATTCTTGTCTTTTACCTTCAAACGGGGATGCATCCACAAAAATGTTTTCCAAGGATACAAATCGCCATTCGATAGCGTATTTTGGGGTTGGGCACCATTTGCGGAACGGGGCTTCGAAGCCACTTTTTCATCAGAGCACGCATGCCGACCCTGATGCATGGGTGCGCAAGATGCATGCTTTAGACGCCGTGAAAACAGCGCGCATGGAATGTTTTGAACTTAGCCAACAAGCGTTGAACAGGGCGCTTGCCGCGTAGCGACCGGACGCGATTAGCGACGTGCTTCAAGAAAGGTTGTTCTGGTTGGTTGCACCGGGCGTACGGTTGCGCGCAGTTCCCGCTCCAGCATCGTCACCATCCAGCTGCGATGTTGAAGGATGAATGTGGTAAAATCGGCCGCGCTGGCAGGATCGAAGACCGGCACCTTCCAATCGGCTTGGGGCGCACTATAGGCTGCATCAAATGTTCCGTGTTCATCTTCGGGCGGATCGATATGACGCCCGAGAAACGCATTGCCCTTGAACCGGATATTTTTCGCCGGCGAGAAACCCGGCGCGATTTTATAGTCGGGTCCGCTGCGTCCTGCTTCATGACCGTAGCGGGCGGTGCCCAGAACCGCGAACCTGTTTTCCACGAAGCGAACATCATTGGCCCAACCGTCCCATTGGGTAGCGATTACCATCTGTGCATCGACAGGCAGTGGGACATGGACGACATTATTCTTGATCAACACGTCCGAGACCGGGCCGGAAAGCTGAAAAATGCGACCTGCATCGTTGCGGCTGACATTGAATCGGGCGGTCGTGCCGTAATTGCCCAGATTATCCTTATCGTTGCGTCGTGGAGAGCAAATAAGCAGAAAACCGCCCGCATTGTCGTGGCTGTAATTGTAGACGAAGCTGGTCCGGCGGGAATTGAAGTCGGAGTCGAAACCCTGACCATCGTAGCGGGTGACGGTGAAGGCGGCTTCGTTGAGCTGGATGAGGCTTCGGTCGGTACTCCATTGCCAAATCGCGGCATTATAGCCCGGCGCGCGGCTCCCGGCGTAGCGCACGATATTATGTTCGATAAGCGCGCCGTCCGTGCCGCGCGGGACGATGCCATCCCCGCCCACATCCTCGACAAGATTGTCGCGGATGACAACCTTTCCGCTGGGGAACCATCGCGCGATCGTGACCTGGTCGCTGATGCCTGCGATGCCGGACCGATCGACCCGCCAGACGATGTTCCGCTCAATCTTCAGATCCTCGAACCGCGTCGCCAGTTTGGGACCAAGAGCACGAAAAACGATTCCGCCATTATCCTTGCGGTCATTGGTCCCACGAACATCATGCACATACATGTCGGTAATGCGGATGCCACGCCTGACGCCACTATCTTGCGCCGAAACCAGCACGCCAAAGCGCGGCTGCACCGGCATGGCGTCATTGGTGACCTCCAGACCGCTGACGGTTATGAATTCGGCGTTGAAAATGGCGACGCCATAGTCGGCAACGCCTCCCGCCTCGATTCGCGGCCTGGGACCGACCCCGGTTACGCCAACCGAAATTGATGCGCCGTTTCTGCCGGAACGTGTCAGGATCAGCGGTTCGCGCCACACTGATCCTGCGACGAGCAAAACAGTGTCCCCTGGCTGTAAAGGAAAGTCCTTGATCCGTTGCAGCGAACGCCACGGCGCAGTTTGGGACTGCCCATCATTTCCGTCGTTGCCAAGACTGGAATCGACATAATAGGTTGCAGCCCAGCTGTTGACTGAAACAAGCATCCCGATCCCCGCGAGACCAATCGCAATGAAGCGGCGCACCAGGCTGCGTTGGCGCGTCGCGGAGGGACATGATCGCGCGCCAGTTTTCGTCGTTGCGGCTCGAACAAAGGGCAGTATCGTCATGGGGCGGCTGATAGCGCGCGCTGCCCGCCATTCAATTTGAAAGTCTTCGCAAGCAATATAAATTCGGGTGTTCGCCGACATATCTTTGGTTCGACCCTTACAAGCTGGGCAGCTCAGATTTCCGTAGCCACGGCTCTTGAAGCCATTTCGCGGGTTATAGTGCCATGGACAGAGTGGAGTTTCTCTGATGACCCTATATCGCAAATTGGTCGGAGGCTTGATCCTGCTGGGCGTAACGAGTCCCATCGCCGCGCAGGATTACAACTACGTGCCTGGGTGGGCTAATACGCACAACCATCGCTACCAAGGCGAAAAATCGGGGGAATGGGAGGCGAAGACAGTGCTGTTCAGGAAGTTGGCATCAGCCGGTCCAGACGCCGCCTGCACGCTCAAGCATTTGCCGGAGCCTGATGGCAATGTCATCGTCAATCGATATCGCAGCCTGACCCGTAAAACCAATGAGCCAGCGGCTTTGCGATGGGCGCATGGACAGGTGGCCATTCACCATCGACAAATGAAGGCCGTCGGAAAGTGCTGAAACCATACTGGTTTATCTGATCGCGAGACGGGCCGTGTCCGACCTTCTTGTAGTTGCTAAACGTCCAAATTCCAGCCTCTAGAGCAGTTTGCGATCCGATTGTATCGGATCAACCGCCCCAGATTATTGGTTTTACGCGATTTCCGAGTCATCAGATGATTCCATCTGATTAGAAATCGCTTCAGGTGCCGCAGGTCCGCTATCTCGACAAATGATCAAAGCCGTCGCTGCCGCCTCAGATGTTCGACGAGGACGAGATCGAGGTGCTTGCCCTCAGCCTGGCCGAAGTCCGTGCCTGGGGCGATCCGGCGCTGGCGTGTGCCGCCAATTCCGTCCTCGCAAAGATCGCCGCCTCGCTGCCCGACGTCCGTGAACGGCAGTCGCTCCACGCTATCGCACAGCTGTTTCGTCCTGAGCCACGCTATGTTGCCCCTCTTGATCTCGCACCTTTGCGGTCAGCATGCTGCCAGGAGGAAGCGGTGGATACTCCCGCAGCCTGTCATGCAGAATCGATAGGGCTGATGCGCTGAAGGGCGGCTTCGGCAGGCACCAGTCCAACTGCTCAGCGAGAAAGGATTCTGATTCCACATCGAACTCGAAAGTGAAAATCTGTTGTGTTCCAAGACGGAGGCGACCCTTGGCCTCTGGCCACTTTCCGTTCGTATCGGGCCGGGTCACCGCCAAGCTATTTGAAAACAGGAGGAAGTGATGCACCTTCGCCCGCCCGGCAGCGACATTTTCGGCGTGACGGTGGTTCATTCCCAGCAGTTTCTTATATGGGGCGAGACAGTGATACTCGCCGTTGCCGAAAGCGCATCGCGCCAGACGCTGTTCAAGGATCGATGAACCACTGACCAGCCCTCGCTCAAATAGAGGAACAAAGCTGCTATCCAGAGCCCCTACTGCCGCCAGCAGTTCTCGATCGGAAACGATGTCGTGCCTGCTCACCGCTTTCCGCCCTTCTTACGACGAGGCTTTCCTCCGGGGCGTTTCGTCGGCATCGGATGAGCACGAGGCACAGCAGTCGTAGGCCGCAGCCCATGACCAAGGCGACGTTCGATCCGTCGTTCAATTTCTGCATCAGACAGATGGGGGTTGTTGCGTTGGAGGTCGGCGCGCATGGCCTTGATCAATTGCTCGATGGGGACATCAGCAGCCTCGACCTTATTTGCGCGGTCGAAATTACGCAGGATGTTACGGATGGCGCGCTTGGGCCCATGTGATGATATGTATGTCATGACCCAAGGCTACTGACCTCGACCTTCCCGCCGCAACATTCACGTGCGACTGTCATCCCGACACCCTGCCATCCCGCAGATTTCCGACATTCTTGTCGATTGATCATGATTCCCAACCCGCAACTTTAACAACAATGCGGCTGCGGCCGTATGATCGGCGTCGACGATGATCCTGCCATGATGAGGTCGAGCATGTTGATGGCTGGGACGCCTTGGATTCCCGTGCTCCATGGCGGTGTCGATCGGCTGCGACGCCTTGGTGACCACTACGTCGGCGTGCCGCAACCATGATTACCGCGACGCCAAGATCAGATACATCTGTGTATCAGATTTTCCTCGACCGCGCTGATGTCCCCGTCGATCATGATCACCTTCATCCCAACGCGGCAGCGCTGTCCGGAGTGTCACGGTCTCGCTGATCGCGATCCGGGCAAAATAGTGCCCTTTGCATATAATATATAGAGATGGGGGCACTAATGGCCCCGGAGAGCGCAGCGTCCCCGGCGGCGGCCCGCCCGGTGGTCACATGACACTTCGGTCTATCGATCTGATCCCAGCCCCAACATGAGAACATGTCGGGCTATCGCGGCGGCCATGCCTGCGACAGGGAACTGTCTGGGCGCTGATGTCGTGTGGATGATCGATAACTTCTCAGCCCCGACCTGCCATTCCATAAACCCGGCTGTCAGGGCCCCTCCGAAGTCGGCCATTTCCGCCACTTCAATGATCGCCGTTTTGTCACTCGTAAATCAGTTGGTTGCCGAATGGGGACAGATCGGTGGCGCGTCGGTTCGCCTGTAGCAGCGGCCAAAAGCAAGGCCGGTTAGTCCGACCCGCTTCTTGCCAGCCGTTTCGAAGGCTGGGGTGAGGAGAGCTTTGATCTTCCGCTCCGCGTTCCGCCAGTAGATACCCTCGCCGATCAATTCGCCAAGGTCTGAGATTAGCACCGTCACTGGCGGCTCACCTGCATCGGCCGCACGAATGATCTCATCGGCTCTTTTATCGATCGCCCGCGACACTGCCTCCGCCACATCGGGAAACACGAACGGCGACGGTAATGGATCAGATTCGTCTGGCGTCATTGAACGCCCGTCCCCGTCAGGCGAGCCAGCATGTCGCGCACATCGGTATAGCTGAACCGATCAGCCGAGAGATTGCTGGGCGCGAACTCGTCACCTGCATCGACGGCTTCGCCATGTCCCATCCCCTTGAAGCAATGCTTCACACCATCGGGGCCTTCAATCTGGTAGTTGGGAGCGTGGCCGATGCCGGTGATGCCGAAGCGCACATAGCCCGCTTCGTCTCGACGAGGGCCGAAACCGAGATCGACCATTTTACCCATTACTGCGCGAAAGTAGCCGTCATCAGCCACCTTTTCCCACTGCCTGTTATCGCTCATTTTCCACTCCGCTGTTGAGGTTCGTAGTCGGCAGATGAGGCCTCGTATAAAGGCCCCATCCAGATCAAGCGACGGAGCGCCGCACCTCAGCGGGGAAGGAGTAGGTCGAGCCGCTCGAATAATGAGAAGCCAACGCCTGTGTAACCTTCACGCCGCGCGTCTCGTATTTGCCGCCGATGTGCTCAATGATGTAGCGGACGATCCGCCCGGTAAGACGCTTCATTGCGTCCTCGAAAGCAGGTTCGCCGATCTGGGAAGCAAGCAGCGGCTCGATGCCGACGACAGGCGGTCGCGATGACGCCGAGCATACCGCGCCAATCAGCATTGCCACACCAATGCGAGAAGTGAGCAAATCGAAGATGCGCTGACCGGTTTCGCTTTCGAACGCAGGCGAATGAGAGCCAGCTTGGAACGGCATATCAGCAAGGTTGGGATCACGCTGGAGCGCAACGCTATCCATGGTAAAACGTGCGAACATATCTCTTTCCTTTCATGAGGAACCCAGCCGCTAAATGGTGGCCGAGTGACTTCGATGAGTCGCAGTGGTTATATCACCGCATCTAATGTTTTTCAACGCTCAATCGATCTTCAACGCAATGTGCAGGAAAATTGAAGTATTTTAAGTGCTTGAGTCCATTCTCCAGATGTGAGAATCTGCGGCCATGAAACGCGTGGCGCTATATCTCCGGGTCTCAACCGACAGCCAAACCGTGGATAACCAGCGTCGCGAACTCATGGCTGTCGCCGACCGTCTTGGCTGGCATGTTGTGGTCGAACTGGCCGATGAAGGCATCAGCGGAGCCAAGGGTCGGGATCAGCGTCCCGGCTATGATCGGCTGATGCAGATGGTCACGCGCCGCGAGATCGACCTCATCGCCTGTTGGAGCGTCGATAGGTTGGGCCGATCGCTCCAGCATCTGGTCGGCTTCCTCGGCGAGATCAACAATCGGGGCGTCGATTTGTATCTCCACACCCAAGGTCTCGATACCTCGACGCCCGCCGGGCGCGCGATGTTCTCGATGCTTTCCGTGTTCGCCGAGTTCGAACGATCGATCCTGCGCCAGCGGATCATGGCCGGTCTCGCCCGATCGACCAAGCGATCAGGCCGCCCACCTCTCGATGCCGCCAAGGCCGACAAGATCAGGCGCGAACTCGCGCGCGGGACCAGTATCAACGCGACAGCAAAGAAGCTCCGCGTAGGAGTCGGCACCGTCCACCGGATCAAGACCCAAATGGCCGAACCGATCGCCGCCTGACTATCGTTACTAACGATCGCGGCTGACGCTGCCGGTTACCCTCACTCTATAATTACGGAGATCGAGCATGACATCACGCTCCGACGATACCCCTTCGTCCGCATCAGATAGCCCCGACGATCATGGCAGCGGTGCGGTTCCTCTTCTGGGCACCATTTGTTCTCAACCTATTGAGAATGCTGAGGGATCGTCGCATGACGGTCCCTCATCGCGTATCTGCTACACAAAGCTGCTACACAATCATGGTCCCCGACCAGCCCCAATCCCGCAGAATTCCGGGAAAAATGGCGGCCGCTCCTGCTACACAAAGCTGTTACACAATTGCCCATCCGGACTGATTATCCGGCAGGGTAGATATTATCTGCGACGCAGGGTTCCGCGCGACCTCCGGGAGGCGATGGGACGGGTGGAGATATGGCGATCGCTCAACACGGACAGCCTTCAAATCGCACGGCGACGATTGTCAGCAGCGGCCGCCCGACTGGAATTGATGTTCGAGGATGCCCGGTCGAAAGGAGGGCTGGTTGTCGACCTGACGCTCCTGAAACCGCTCGACGACTATCTTCCTGATATCGGTCCACGCACCATCACTGCCCCCAAGGGTGAAGAGGCTCCTCCTCTCGGCGTGACGCTTGGAGAGGCCTATGAGCGATATCTCTCCGATCCGACGCACCAATGGTCGGCGCGAACGCGAGAGACCTACGACACCGTCCGCAAACTCGCGGTTTCCGTGATTGGAGCGGAAACCGAAATCCGAAGCCCCTCTCGCAGTCACATGCGCCGTCTGATGGAGGTGCTGCGCTATCTGCCCCGAAACGCGACGAAGCTCTTCCCCGACCTCTCACCCGAACAGGCATCGGCCCGGCTGAAGGAGACCGGGAAGGGCGTGCCCATCAGTGTTGCGAACGCCAACGTCTATCTCAGCAGCCTGTCGAGCTTCCTCAACTGGGCGGTCGATGAGGAATTGGCCGAGCGGAACCCCGCGAGAGGCCTTCGCTTCGCCGACAGCACAGCCAAGAAGGATAAGCGCAATCCATTCTTGCCAGACCAATTGCGTCTCATCTTCCATGCCCCTCTCTATACGGGGTGCAAGGATGGGGACCGGGGCTACGCGACGCCCGGTCACGAGCGCCCGCAAAATGCGCGCTACTGGGTTCCGCTCATCGCCCTGCACAGCGGGATGCGACTGAACGAGATATGCCAGTTGGACACGAAAGATGTGCGGATGATCGAGGGTGTGCCCTGCATGGTGATCACGACAGAGTCGCTCGTGGGCAGCACGGACAAGCAGCTAAAGACGGGTGCGAGCGAACGGCTGATTCCCATCCATCACCGCCTTCTTGATCTCGACCTGATGACATATGTCGCCCAGAAACGGCGAGCGGGGGAGGCGAAGCTCTTTGCTGACATCGATCTCGGCACCAACGGCGTCAGGGCTGTCGCTTTCAGCAAATGGTTCACCCAGTTCCTTGGGAACATCGGCGCGCGGCGCAAGAAGACATGCTTCCATTCGCTGAGGCACTGTTTCCGGGATGAACTGAGGCATGCCCGAATTGAACACGACCTTGCGATGGCCCTTGGGGGATGGACGACCGGCCCCTCCACGCATGGAAAGGTTTCGGAAAATTACGGGCGGGGGCATCGGATCGAGGTGCTGGCGGAAGCCGTGAACAAGCTCACTTTCGCCGATGTTGATCTCTCTCATCTCGGGCGTTGATTGGGAACATAAGGCCGTGATCCCGCCGCCCGGTGACATCGCAGGTGATCAACAGTTCCTGTGTTGTTCTCTTTGCTCTACAGAGTAGCGCATCATGAGGAAGTCGATGAATCAGCTATCCGGGTATCCCACGAGAAGGCTCAACCATGTCGGGTGAAATGATTCTTTATAGCACCGAGGATGGCGCAACCGTCGTCCAACTGAAGGCGCGGGACGGATCGGTCTGGCTCAGTCAGGCGCAGATTGCTGAGCTTTTCGAAGCAACGAAGCAGAATGTCAGCCTGCACATCCGGCATATCCTCGAAGAGGGAGAGCTAGAGGAGGGGGCAGTCGTCAAGGAATACTTGACAACTGCCGCCGACGGTAAGGCCTATCGGACGTTGCATTATAGCCTTTCCATGATCCTCGCGATCGGCTTCCGTGTGCGTTCGGCGCGAGGCTTGCAGTTCCGGCGTTGGGCGGCGACCAGTCTGTCGGAATATCTGGTGAAAGGCTTCGTCATGGACGATGCCCGCCTGAAGGAGCCGGGCACCGACTATTTCGAAGAACTGCTGGCCCGCATTCGCGATATCCGATCGTCGGAGCGGATGTTCTACCAGAAGGTCTTGGACATCTACGGCACCAGCGTGGACTATGATCGGAACGCAGAAACGACCCAGATTTTCTTTCAGACGGTGCAAAACAAGATGCACTGGGCGGCGCATGGCCATACCGCTGCCGAGGTGATTTCCGCCCGCGTCAGCGCGAGCAAGGATCATGTCGGGCTCACCTGTCCAAGGGCGGCCCACCGCGCAAGACCGACGTGACCATCGCGAAGAACTATCTTTCCGAGGATGAAATACAGGCTCTCAACCGGATCGTGACGGCTTATCTGGAATTCGCCGAACTTCAGGCGATGAACCGCAAGCCGATGACCATGCACGACTGGATCGCGAAACTGGATAATTTCTTGGCGCTCAGCGACCGCGACATCCTGAGTCATGCAGGCAAGGTCAAGGCGGATGCCGCGAAGGCCAAAGCCCAGATTGAATATGAAAAATGGCACGCGGAGCACCTGAACAAGCCTAGCATGGTGAAGCGGCATTTCGTCGAAGCTACGACAAAGGCGAAGAAAATCGGCGCTTCTCGCCCCTCGTCGAAGCATAGAGAGAACTGAACCAGCGGCCGCCATTTTTCCCGGAATTCTGCGGGATTGAGGCTGGTCGGGGACCATGATTGTGTAGCAGCTTTGTGTAGCAGATACGCGATGAGGGACCGTCATGCGACGATCCCTCAGCATTCTCAATAGGTTGAGAACAAATGGTGCCCAGAAGAGGAAAGCGCTGAGGGTGCCGGGATGAACCCTCGATCGTGGTCAGATTTTCTCCATTGAGATCAACGATGTCGGTGTTCGGCAGTGTGAGTCCCAGAAGAGGACTCGAATTTAGAGTTCACCACTGTCCGAGGCTGTCCTTTTCTATATGATTATAAAGTATAATATCTGGTTGCTGTTCCGCTATCGTTCGTTGACGTTCGTATTCATTCGAGTCATTATGTGGGAACGAATAGGGGAACGAATATGCCTCCACTCACTGCCATTTCAGCAAAAAATGCAAAGCCGGGACGCCATGGTGACGGGAGGGGCCTTTATCTACTCGTCAAACCAACCGGAGCCAAATCTTGGCTGCTCCGTGTTCAGGTAGATGGCAGGCGGCGTGACATCGGACTTGGGAGCTTTAGAGAAGCCCCCAGAAAGGCCCTCGTTGCTGGCGCGCTAGCGGTCGAAATCCCAATCTTGCACCGTCAAGTCTTGACCCTTAGCGAAGCCCGCGAAAAAGCTGAATTGAACCGCGCCGGATTTGCCGGAGGCGTTGGGTTGTGAGTCACGCTGCCATATCGATGTTGTCCGCGGCAGCATAATATTGATCTTCGGCTTCGGCAGGCGGGATGTTGCCGATAGGCTCCAGCAGCCGGCGATTGTTGAACCAGTCGACCCATTCGAGCGTGGCATACTCGACCGCTTCGAAGCTGCGCCACGGTCCTCGCCGGTGGATCACCTCGGCTTTGTAAAGGCCGTTGATCGTCTCAGCCAAAGCATTGTCGTAGCTGTCGCCGACGCTGCCGACAGACGGCTCGATCCCGGCTTCGGCGAGGCGCTCGGTGTATTTGATGGACACGTATTGCGACCCGCGGTCGCTATGATGGATGAGGCCGCCCCGATGGGCCGGCCGTCGATCATAAAGCGCCTGTTCCAGCGCATCGAGGACGAAGCTTGCGTGCGCTGTCCTGCTGGCTCGCCAGCCTACAATCCGCCTGGCGTAGGTATCGATGATGAAAGCGACGTAAACGAAGCCGGCCCAGGTCGCGACATAGGTAAAGTCGGATACCCACAGCATGTTCGGCGCTGGCGCGTAGAACCTGCGGTTAACGTGATCGAGCGGGCAAGCTGCTGCCTTGTCGCTGATGGTCGTGCGCACTGGCTTGCCCCGGATCACTCCGGCCAAGCCCATCTCGCGCATCAGCCGGGCGACCGTACAGCGGGCGACGGGCACGCCCTCCCGCATCATCTGCCGCCACACCTTGCGCACGCCGTAGACCGCGAAGTTCTCGGCGAACACGCGCGCGATCTCCGGCTTGAGGGCCGCATCCCGCCGCGCCCGCGCCGACAAGCGTGTCGGATCCTGTCGCTGCGCGACGCGCTCGTGATAAGTGGATGGGGCGATCGGCAGGACGCGGCAGATCGGCTCGACCCCATAGGCATCGCGGTGATCGTCAATGAACGCAATCATCGCCGAAACGGGCGGTCGAGCTCCGCCTGAGCAAAATATGCCGATGCCTTGCGGAGAATCTCATTGGCCTGCCGCAGTTCGCGAACCTCGCGCTCCAGCGCCTTCACCCTGTCGGCAATTTCGGCTGGGACACCCGCCCGCTTACCGCTGTCGACCTCAGCCTTCTTCACCCACTCATGCAGCGTCGGCGGTGAGCAGCCGATCTTCTCGGCAATCGATACCACCGCGGCCCAGCGCGATGGGTAATCCCGCTCGTGATCCAGCACCATCCGGATCGCTCGCTCGCGTACTTCCGGCGCAAATTTGTTCGTCGTCTTGCTCATATCGGCTCCATCTACTCAAGAGTTGGAGCCTCCGACAAACCCGGCGCGGTTCAAATTGCTTCGGACGATGGCGAAATCCGGCCTAGATCCTGTGGCAGAGCGAGACCGCGAGCGCCGATCGAGTCCGACGTTTAGCGAAGCCGCAAAAGCAACTCATCTAGCCCTAAAATCGGGCTGGAAGGAGAAGGGGGCCCAAGTGTTCATCAAATCGCTGGAGAACCATGCGTATCCAGCTTTCGGCGGCAAACGAGTGGATGACATCTCTGCTGGCGACATCACGGCTGCGCTTGCACCGATATGGACCTCCAAACCGGACATGGCCCGCAAGGTTAAACAACGCATTCGCAACGTTCTCGACTTTGCGCACAGCAAAGGGTGGCGTCCGACGGAGGCTCCGGGCCGGTCAGTCGCCGTGGCCCTTCCACGTCAACCGAAGGGCGGGCATCACTCGGCGATGCCTTATGTTGAGGCTCCTGCTTTCGTCGCAAAGTTGCAAGCCGATGCTCCAACAATCGGAAGGCAAGCGCTTCTCTTTCAGATTTTCACGGCTGCTCGTCAGGGCGAGGTACGTGCTGCGCGTTGGGAGCAAATCAACTTGGCAAAGCGCGAATGGAATAGGCCGGCTGACATAATGAAAACGCACCAATCACATATTGTCACGCTGAACGAAGCTGCTGTCTGGCTGTTAAAGTCTATGAATGGGAATCATGTGCCAAATCCCAAAGACCTGATCTTTGCTGGAAAGGGCGGAACAATGTTATCGGACATGACCGCTTCAAAGGTATTGCGGACGGCTGGGGTTCCATACAACGCACACGGCTTTCGCAGCTCGTTCCGCGATTGGGCGGCGGAAAAAATGCCTAATTTCCCTGACGATGTTGCAGAAGCTGCACTCGCTCACGTTGTCGCCGACCGGGTCGTACGAGCATACAAACGAACCACTTTTCTTGAAATGAGACGAGAACTGCTCGAAGCTTGGAGCCATTTTTTGCAGCCCAGCGTTGCCATACCCTCTGCGGTGACCGCCTAATGCGCTACTGCTACTCGGGCATGGAGGCTGAGTGTCTGAAGGAACTGTCTCGATACCGTTGACGTCGCCCGCGAATTGCCAGACAAGGCACCATGACATGGCTGAAGCTATTTCGATCGAGGACGTTGGAACGCTCGCCATCAAAGGCGGTGTCGAACGTTTTTGCAGTGGGCGGCGTTCCGTCCGTAACCTACGTCGATCGGGACCATCTCGGCCTCGAAACCCGCATGATGGATGCGTTAGAACGCCGCCATTCGTTCACAATAGTAAGCGGGCCTACAAAGTGTGGTAAGTCTGTGATTTGCGAACGGATTCTCGGCAAAGGGCGGCACATAACTGTGCAGGGTGGCCAGGTAACGACCGCCGAGGATTTTTGGCGTCAGACCGCACACAAACTGCGCCTTCCGAGCAGCTCCACGTCAATCGTAACAAAGATTTGGTCGTTCAGGTGGTTAGTAGAAATGTCCTCCGGAATACCAAGCATATTCCAAAAGAAGGGTTCGATAGACCGCACATCTGGTAGCCAAGAGGCAAAATCCACCACCTTCACTTCGTTTCCGCTGCTCGACACGCTAGAAAAATTGAAGAGAAATGACATCACCCTAATTGTCGAGGATTTCCACTATATTGGAAAAGATGTTCAAACGTTAGTTATCAGATCGTTGAAGTCGGCAGTTTTTGAGGGGATGAGGGTAGTTGTATTAGCCGTGCCACACAGGGCGTTTGACCCCGCCGATGTTGAGGGTGAGGTGGAAGGTCGGGTCAATCACGTTGAGATACCTCGATGGTCCAGTGATGATCTGAACGAAATAGCTGCTAAGGGATTTCTTGCGTTAGGGCTAACCGTGGAAGCCTCTTTGCGCCGCCGCATGTGCGACGATGCTTTCGGAAATCCTTTGCTTATTCAGGAGATTTGTCATGAGCTCAGTCGCGTGTTGCTGGCGACAGGGGTCAGCCAGCAGGCAACCGCTACAGGCGCTGATCTAGCCCGGGCGTATGATAAGGTGGTTGCCAACAAAGGATTGTCAAGATTCGATAGGTTCGCCCAGTGCGGGGTCGCCGGTGGGATGCCTGCAATGGCAGAATTGCGAACAGGCGGAGAGGATGCGATGACGCTGGTCTTATTAGCAGCCGTTGCACGGAGCGGACTGAAGCCAATCACTGCGTACCCCGAGATACGCGACTCCTTTATTGCTTTGAGCAGAGCGGTCCCCCCTTCGCCTGAGCAGGTCGGTGCGCTGTGTTCTAGTATGGCAGCCGTTGTGTCGGGCAACCGCGCAGCCCCTCTAGAGTGGCTTGCTGGGACGCAGGAGTTAGCGCTGACCGATCCTTTCCTGATGTTCTATATGAAATGGGTGCTGCATGATCGTCGCTCGCTGATTCTTGAGCAAAGTGCGATCGAGACATCCGTTGGAGTGCAGCCGGGTAGCAGTCGCGAGCGCGAGGATGAGAATTGATGAAGGTCGTATCAGTTATCAATTACAAAGGGGGCGTTGGCAAAACATCGCTGACGGCGAACCTTGGGGCGGAGCTCGCGTGGCGCGGAAAGCGGGTGCTTCTTCTCGATCTAGATGCGCAAGCAAGTTTGACGTTCTCATTCATCTCGGCTGAGGAATGGAGCAGGCGTTTCGCACCCGACAGGACTATCAAGGCATGGTACGACAGTTTTGATGCAGGACAAAGACTTCCGCTACAATCTATTATTGAAAAGCCAGAAAGAGTTGGCGGCCGCCTGTCTGGGCGTGGCACGTTAGATATTATTTACTCTCACCTTGGCCTCATCAACGTCGATCTTGAGCTGGCCACGCAAATCGGTGGAGCAAATCTTTCTCAAGCTCGCCGGAACTTTTTGTCCGTACATAAGAGGCTTCTTGTCGGACTAAACGATCCGGTTCTTGAGAATAATTATGATATCTGTTTAATAGACTGCCCACCAAACTTTAACATTGTGACCAAAACAGCTATAGTGGCTAGCAAGTATATCTTAGTTCCTACTAAACCAGATCAGCTTTCCACTCTCGGTATCGATTATTTACGTCGCAGTATTCGACAATTGGTCGATGACTATAATGAGTTTGTTAAACTAGAGCAGGGCGATCTAGAACCACAAATAAATCCGAAGATTGCCGGTGTAGTTTTTACAATGATCCAAGAATATGGAGGGTCGCCAATCTCAGCGCAACGAACATATATGCACAAGATAGCGCAAGATAGCGGCCTTCGCGTATTTAATTCTTATATAACTCGCAATGACACGATGTTTGCAGGGGCACCTGAGTATGGCGTGCCAGTTGTTTTAAATGGGGCTTCAAACTACTCCCATCAGAAAGTTGTTGACGGGATTGAGCAGGTTACAACTGAATTTATGGAAGTAATTAAATTATGAGCATCGATAAGCGAAGGGCGGCGGCTAACTATCTTCGTGCTCTGGCCGATGCTGTAGATGCGTTGGATACGACAGAGCTCGACGCGCTGCTGAATGCGGGAAATCTCAGATCGCTGAGAGCCCCGCCGAAGAAGCCTCGAGCATCAAATTCTCGCTCTAAGAACCAAGGCGACGACCAAGCTAGGGCGGACGCAGTCATGGATGTTCTTGCGCGATCAACCACGCGTGCTGAAGCGCACGCTAAGCTGCTTGAGCTTGAACTTACGAAAGCAGTCCTTCTAAAGGCCGCCAAATCGCGCGCTGTCCACGTCGTGAACAAAGATTCAGTTGCTGTGATAATTGATAAGTTGGTCGCGAACACGGTTGGGTCTCGGCTCGATTCCGAGGCGATCCGTAACGGTTGAATCTCAGCCGAGCTACGGATTAGGTATTAGATGGTCACTGCATCGAAATCGACCGTTTATGATACGCATTGATTGCCCGTATCACAAACTAGCTTGACTAGGGATACGATACAGGCTTATTACTGATGCACCTATTCGATACAGACAGAGGGCATCATGGCTAGGACATTCGCATATTGCCGCGTCAGTACGGCAGACCAGACAACAGATAATCAGGTACGCGAGATTGAAAGCGCTGGCTTCACGGTCGAGCCTAAGCGCATAGTGACGGAAACCGTATCCGGCTCCCTGCCTGCTATGGAGCGCAAGGGCTTTGCCAAGCTACTGGACCGGCTAGAGGCTGGGGACATCCTCATAGTGACCAAGCTGGACCGACTGGGGCGCAATGCCATGGACGTTCGGGCCACGGTCGAGAAGCTGGCCGCTGAGGGCATCAGGGTTCATTGCCTTGCCTTGGGCGGAACGGACCTGACCAGCCCAGCCGGGAAGATGACCATGGGCGTTATCGCTGCCGTCGCTGAGTTTGAGCGGGACTTGCTAATAGAGCGGACACAGGCAGGGCTTAGCCGGGCCAAGGCTGAGGGCAAGGCGCTGGGCAGGCCGATGACGCTAACCGCTGCGCAACAGACTGAGATTGCCGACAAGCGCAAGGCAGGCATGAGCATCCGGGCATTAGCCAAAGAGTATGGCACTAGCATTGCGTCGATCCAACGGGCCGAAACGCGGGCAGGCGTCCCGGCCTGATGGCTGGGGCGCTTCCCGTACTCGACGGCCTGCCTATGCGGTCCTGACATGCGCCGTCCCCGGCCAGCGCGGGCCATACAGGATCGAAACCGGGGACAGATGCCCCTACACCTGCCCGACGACCGGACAGCGCCTGAGAGGGCCGGAAATCGACGCCTGAGAAATGGCGGATTTCTGCCGCGTGGACAATCAGTACCGTCATGCTAAGCCCCGGTCATTACGACCACCAGAAACGCCCTTCTCATATTGCCATTGCCCGTAGAGCCGGGGACCGCCTGACAGTGCGGACAACTGTATGATGCCACAGCCCGTAAGGGTTAGCCGTAAGGCGTAGGGGCGTGACGTTCTTCCAAGGAAGGTGCGCGGCATCAGGACCGATAGCAATACAAGCCAAGGCTCAATCCAACTCAGGATCATGACCCGCTGTATCGCTCCCACTGACTGGAAGACAGGCGTTCGGCCTGCCGCTTCTGTAGTCGAATACCACCATGACCACGCTTGTGGACAAGGGCCATTTCAGGCGCTTTGGGGGGTAGGGGGGACCGATAGATACAGCCAAGAACTCATCCAATCTAGGATCATATATTATAATGATCTAATGATGATCTTTCCTGCCTCATTCTCATAATGCTCAGCCATACCGATTATCAGGTATAGCTATCTCTCTTACATTCTTCTGATTGATCTAGCGCATACATAATTGCTGATACGGCGTCACTGTTATGATTGCAGATAACATCCCGGTTTGTCGCCCGGTTGATACTCTGCCGCACTAGGTCATTCCGAATGATGTAAGTTTAGACTTACGCTTGCCCAGATGCTCATTGCGATAAATGTACCCGTGTCACCCTATTGCCCGATAGGTTGAGCATCTGGGCCTTTCTGTTTCTCCGCTCACCCTTAGCCCTAACGGCCATGAGTAAGAGAGACATCTATCTTACTTTATTGGACAACATTTCCCGATATTAGAAAGGATTATCTATGACTATCCTGACTGTGGATACTGCCGCTGTCGATAATCAGCAGCTTGCCATCTATTTCGCCTCCGCTGATCGCCGTATCGTTTCTGGCTTCCGTCTAGCGCTGGACGTGCTGGGCATCCCGACCCCCGAATTTGCTACCCGTAAGCCCGCTGGCCGTCCGTCCGTTGCCAAGCTGATGGCTGATGCTGAGGCTGATACCGGGAATGTCGGTGCATACCGGGCAGAGAAGACGAAGTTCATTCCGCGTTCTGCCCAGCGGTCTGTGTCCCCGGCAGGGGCTTGGACGCTTCCCCGCCCCTAATCTCCTAGCGACAAGGAAATTCCATGACAGATACCGTTACCTCGGTGGCCCTTGCCGCTGAGATTGAAGCCTTGCGTTCCGATCATGCCAAGGTGACCGCCGCCATCCCCCTTGTTGGGAAGGCCGCGACTGCCAAGGCTCAACAGCTTGCCAAGGATATTGTTGCCGCTGAGGAACGCTATGCCTCAACGATTGCCGATGAAATCCTAGCCGAACGGAAAGCCCGGCTTGCACACTTCACGGATATAGAAGTCCTGTATAACCCGGATTTCGATAACCTACTGACCGTCAATTTCCTTATCCGCTACCGTAGGGCGTCCTGGGACTACCAGACGCGCATGACGGCGCAGAAGGACTTTACCTGCAATGGCTTCACCGCCCTGCCCGATGATGTCTATGAGTATCTGACTACCGTCAGGCCAGATGCCATTCCGCCCGCCATCATGGCGCTCGCTCCTGACAATGCGCATGAGGCTTTCGACATTTACCTGTCCGGCCTGCGCCGTGGGTGCTTCCGCAACAGGATAGCGGCATGAGGAAATTGGAGCCGAACCACCCTGCCTATAAGACTAGCCGCCGCTTCAACAGTAAGGCCGTGATGACATATCCCGGCCAGCCAAAGGACTTGTCATCCTTACAGGAGCGGGCCGGGCCTTATGCCGACATGGTGACGGTCGCTATCGAATGGTCCGCCGTGGGTATCTGGCTTATGAAGGAATACCCCAGTCAGAGGCTAATCGACGCTGGCATTGATGGCCGAATAGCAAGCCTGTCGGTTGTGCTTGTTCAAGAAGCCAGCCATCATGAGGCAGGATGGCCGACCCGTGACGGTAGCCCGGTATCTCCTGCACTCTACGACCTATCCGGTGATTGCCAACAGGAAGCCCGGCGCACGGCTGAGGAAGTCCATGCCCTATGGAACGCGGCAGGCCGTCCGTTCCTAGATGCCAAGCGGTGCCGGGATTACTTCTGGGAATTAGGCGAGCGTATTCGCAACGGCCTACTGGCACCGATCCCCGGCATGAGTGCCGACCCCCTTCCCCTCATGGATGTTAAACTACCCTATAGCGCTGTCCTGATGGACCGGCTGGGGAAGTTGATAGAGGAACAACGCAATGAACCTTAATCCCCGCGCCCGTATCAAGGTGAAAGCAGCCCTGTCGCTGATCGCCTTGCACGGCCACAATCCCCGACCCGTCCAGCAGAAGGCACAGGCGCATTTCAAGAGCGGCCTTGACGCCGACCAAGCCTATACCCTTGCGCTGAACGAGTTTGCCGACCGTCTGCCCGCCATCCGGCCTATGCTGGAAATCGCTATGGACCTGATCCAAAAAAGCGATGAGCCGACCCTAGAGGCTTATGATGCTGCCCTGTCCGCCTATAATGACAGCGGCGATGAAAGCCATCTGGAGGCCTTAGCCCCCATGGTTCTGGAAGATGCAAAGGCGTTGGCCGTACTCAACGGCGCTACAGCGGATGATGTATCCGACTGGGATATTTACGACGCCTTGGGCTATGAGGATAGCGCGTCGGCAGAAGTACCGGACCTGCCCGACATGGCCGCGCCGATGGAAGGCGCTGCCCCGGCCCCTGCCCAGCCGTCACAATTCCAGTTCCAATCCCCGACGCCGCAGGCTCATGCCGCCCGACCTGCTGCCCAGCCTCAGCAGCCCGCCCCAGCGGCTCCACAGGTTCCGCAATATGCGCCGGGATGGTCAGCGACCGGATATTCCCCGGCCCGTGCCAGAGCGGCCCAGCAGGCCCAGAGCGGCAATGCTGGACGGCCTCAGACCCAAGCCGAATATAATGCCCGCAAATGGGCGGATGCCCCGGCAGGCGTCGGCAACTTCATCAAGACGGCTAGCGGATACCGGCCTGTCCCGACTGGGGAAAAGGCACGGCAAGAGGCTGGCGTCCCGTTGGGGCCGAACGTCTAAAAACCGACCGGCTCTATTTCGGCCTCAGAGACTCACTGAGAGTCGAGCAGAGGAAATGGCAGGATGATACCGACCACCCTCCTGACGACTCTCAGCGGGCCGGAAATCGACGAAATAGGGCAATCCCTTTGTCGCCTCACCCAACACAGATACCGCCTGTTCCGATTGCCGGATAGCAGCGCCGTATCTGTGTTTTTCGGCCTGTTAATTACCTGCGACTGAAAAATCCGCTGCCTATCAGTAGTGCAATTAGCATTGACCCCGTACCGACAAGCGAGCGCATGAAGTCGTAAAACTGTTTGTCATTGTTATTTATCAGTTCAATCATCTTTGCTTTCACCGGCGCGGCCATAGACTTATCTATGACCACGGCTTTGATTGCGTCGCCAGCGTCACCGGAGCCGAATATCCTAGTCGCTAGAACCGTTCCGATCGCTCCGATCAATGCGGCAGCTATTGGCACGACGCCGTACAGGATTATCCGCTCACGCCGACTAGCTTCCATACAATCCCCCGTTCAAACTATGCCTCAGTCCTAGCAGGAATATTTAAGCCGGGGATACGATAAGAGGCGATGGCATCGACAAGGACGCGCATTGACGGGGCGGCACCGTATTTGTCGGCAGCGTCCTTCCCCTCATGCCCTTGGAACTGGCGACATACCCGCTCAGGGATACCGGCATCAACGGCATGGGTTTTCCATGTATGCCGGAAGGAGTGAAAGACCTTCGCCTTATCCTCGATCCCGCAGGCCCGCTTGTACCGGCTGAACCATTGGCCCCATTTGTCAGTCAGCTTCATGCCGATCCCGATAGGCTGTAGGGCAGGAAAGACCCGTCCCGCTTGATCGGGCAACTTGGTCACATAATCGACAAAGCCCATTTCAATTAGCTTTGGATGCAGCGGGACCAACCGCCTACTCGCCTCATTCTTGATCTGATTAGGTAAGGCGTCGTCATCGCCAATGTCGGTAATGTCGATGCACCAGACCTCTTGCCGCTGTTCGTCGGCATCCATGTAAGGAACGCGCTTTACATCACTGACCCGAAGCTGGCCGATTTCTTCTCGTCGCGCTCCCATGAACAAAGCTATGAGCGGCATCCAATATGCAGCCTCCCCATAGCCAGCCTTGGAACGCCTATCAGCCGTATAGACCGAGCCAGAGAACAGCGCGTTCAGGTCATCAATGCTGAAATCCTTGCGCCTCTCGCCCCGCTCACTGACCGCCATTTTCACATCACGGGCGACGTTGACCGGAACAATGTCCTCTTGTGCTGCCCACTCTAGCAGGGTGCGAAGGTAGGCCAGCCGGTCCCGTACATTGATTTGCGAACGCTTAGGGTCAGCAATCAGCATCCGCTTATAGGTCATCACATCGGCCTTGGTGATTTGCTCGACGGACTTCCGGCCTATCATGCTGTTGAACAGCTTAGCGTCTCGCCAATAGGCATCCTTGCCACGGGGCGACGGCTTCCGTTCAGCGGCCCAGCCATCGACAATATCAGTGTCAAGATAGATGCCTTTGCCGCTACGGGCTGGGGTGCCGCCTTCGTACTCGACGGCTTGATTTTCAGTTTCCGATGCACGACCCCGCTTGCTGCCCAGCATACGACCGATAAGCCGTTGCTGTTCGATCTCAGCCATTTCCCGCTCATGCTGGACCAGCAATTGCCCAGCCCTGAGAATGTCAGCGGGAGAAGCATCAATGCTGCTACCCTCAGTCATGGCATCCATGATCGGCTCTAGTTCCTCAATCTCAAAGTCTCTGTCATCTGATGCCGGATCGCTCTCCACGATGACGGGATCGACCTTGGGAACGGACGGCTTAGATGCAGGCTTGCCAGCAGCGGCCTTATCCCGGCGCGCTTGGTCCAGCAGCTTATGAGCGGCCTTGGTACGGTCGGGGATGAGTAGCTTGGCAGCGTCCCGGTCCTTTAGACCTAGAGACATTTTGATTTCCCGCTTGCCGCCCATGAAGGGGCGCAGGTCCAATGGTATGGACATGCGGAAATAATGAACGCCGTTGGGTGCTTTGTGAAGGTAGGAACACATTGGCTTCGTCCTCGTACGTTTGTACTAGACGCTTGTGAAAAAGCCTGCAATTCCAATGTTTTCTAGGGATTTCAAGCCCCTAGAAAATCTGGTGCCCAGAAGAGGACTCGAACCTCCACGACCTTGCGATCGCCAGCACCTGAAGCTGGTGCGTCTACCAATTCCGCCATCTGGGCACGGGGTAGGAGGGCGCCTCTAACCGGGTCCCCCAAAGCTGTCAACGCATTGTTCTCAATATTTTTCTCGCCATTGCAAAAAGCCCGTCTAAGGCGGGATCGTGATCGTACCCAACGCAAGGAAGTCCATCGTGAACGTCTCCCCTAGCGCGCCTCCAGCCCTGTTCGCCCGGCCCGACGGGCTGCGTTTGGCCTATCGGCAGCGCAGCGGGATCGGACCGACCATCATCTTCTTGCCGGGCTATATGTCCGATATGGAGGGGAGCAAGGCGGTCGCGCTGGAGCAGTGGGCCACCGAACAGAGCCGCGCGATGTTGCGGCTGGACTATGCCGGTTGCGGCGCCAGCGAAGGGCGCTTTGCCGACGGGACGCTGGCGAGTTGGCGCGACGACGTGCTGCTGCTGCTCGACGCGCTGACGCAGGGGCCGGTGGTGTTGGTCGGGTCGTCCATGGGCGGGTGGCTGGCGCTGTTGGTGGCCTTGGCGCGGCCGGACCGGGTGGTGGGCATGATCGGCATTGCCGCCGCGCCCGACTTCACCGAATGGGGCTTCACCGACGCGGATAAGGCGCTGCTGGCGACTGAAGGGCGGATCGAGGAACCCACGCCTTATAGCGACGATCCCTATGTGACGACGCTGGCCTTCTGGCAGTCGGGGCAGGCGTTGCGACTGCTGGAAGCGGAGATCGCGATCGACTGCCCGGTGCGGCTGCTCCATGGTCAGCAGGATCGCGACGTGCCATGGTATGTCGCGGTCAAGACGGCGGCGCAGCTGCGTTCATCCGATGTGCAGACGCTGCTGATTAAGGACGGCGACCATCGGCTGTCCCGCGACGGCGACATCGCCCTGTTGATCCGCACCGTCGCTGAGCTGGCCCAAAACGTGGATGCCCTTTGATGCCCTTTCTCCTGCCACTGCTGCTTCAGGCCTATTCCCCCGAAACCGAAGCGGTGATGGACCGCAGCCGCCGGGAAAAGCAGGAACAGCGCGCCGCCGCGGCGGCCGCGGCTCGTCCGGCGGCAGCGGCCACCCCCGCGCGGGACGATGGCAAAGTGCCCGTTCCCGCCAAATTCGCCGCCCCCTTCCAGGCGTGCCTGGACCAGGCGATGGAATCGCCCGACGCCGGGGTGGCCTTTGCCCAGAAATGGCGGATCGACGGCGGCAGCTTCTATGCGCGCCATTGCATGGGCTTTGCCTATGCCCGGGCGGAGCGCTGGACGCCCGCCATCGTCGCCTTCGAACAGGCGGCGGAGGAAGCCGAGCGCAGCAACGAAATGGTGGAGGCGGCGCGGCTGTGGGCGCAGGCCGGTAACGCCGCGATGGCGAGCGGCGACCTGCCCAAGGCGCGCAATGATTTCGACGCGGCGCTGGCGCGCGGCTTGCCCGACGGGCTGGAAAAAGGCGAAGTGCATCTGGACCGGGCACGGGCGCTGGTGGCGCTGAACGAGATGGATGCGGCGCGGGATTCGCTGGACGTCGCCCTGATCCAGGCGCCCAAAGATCCGCTGGCTTGGCTGTTGTCGGCGACGCTGGCGCGGCGTACGGGCGAGATGAGCCTGGCGCAGGCACATATCGCCCGGGCGGTGCAATTGTCGCCCGACGATGCGTCCGTCGCGCTGGAGGAAGGCAATATCGCCGTCCTGACCGATCATGAGGATATTGCACGCGCCGCCTGGACGCGGGCGGTGAAGCTGGCCCCGGATGCGCCCGCGGGCAAGGCGGCGGCGGACAATCTGTCGCGCTTGCCTGCTACGAAGACCGCGGGATAAGCGGCTCAGCAAGACTTTGTCACGGAACCGCCGACGCCTTCGCCCCGTTCGCTCGACCGTAGCGGGATTGACGAAGGAGACAGCGAGTTGGACAGTTATTGGAAGAAAAGCATCGGCATCGGCCTGCTGGTCGTGGCGACGATGGCGACGACCGCCTGCTCGCGCGGCGCGACGCGCGGCGGCCTGATCGGCGGCGCGGGCGGCGCGGTCGTGGGTAGCGCGACCGGCCTTGGCACCGCCGAAGGAGCGGCGGTGGGCGGCGCGGTCGGCGCGATCATCGGCGACAGCAGCGATCGTTGTTCGCGGCGGGATCGCCGCCGTAACCGCTGCTGATCAGCTTTATTTCAGGTAGAAGTCAACGGTCGTGACGACGCGCACCTTCTTGTAGGGCGTGTCGCTCGATCCGTCGCCGCCCTCGCCATCGCGGGCGTCGATCGAGAAATAGCCTTGGGTGGCGCTCTTGATGCCCCCTACCCCGGACCCTGAATCCTTGGCGAATTGTTCGGCGGCGGCGCGGGCGTCCTTTGTCGCGGCGGCGACCATGTCGGGCTTGACGTCATTCAGCTTGGTGAAGCTATATTTCATCCCCGACCCTTCCTGCAACGTCACGCCCCGACGGACGAGGTCAAATTGCTGGGCGACCGCCTTTTGCGCGCGGGCGATGTCGGTCGTGCGCAGCAGCATCCGCTGGGTGATGGTGATCGTGTTGACGCCATTGTTAAGATATTGGTTCACCCCCGCGCCGGTCGGCGTCAGGTCAGCCGCCTTGAAGCCCAGGCCGGTGAAATAGGCTTGCAGTTCCTTAGTATTATTGTCGATTTCCGCGCGCACGGTGGGCAGGTCGAAGCCGGTTGCCGAATAGCTGATCGACCAGGTGGCAAGGTCCGCCGTCACATCCTTTTCCGCCAGGCCGCGCACCGTGACCGACCGGTCCGCCGCCTTGGCGCGCTTCAATCCGTCGCCCAGCAGATAGCCGCCCGCGATCGTCCCGAACGCCAGCAAAGCCGCGCCGCCCAGCAAAACCTTGTCCCGCATTTCCAACGCCATTGTCCGTTTCCTCTTCCGCCTGGTGGTGCGCGACCTTATCTTGGAAGCACAACTACGACCACTGAGATGAACCGTGCCTTTATGGCGACGAACGGAGAAGAATGTGCCCAAATTCCTGCATAGCATGATCCGCGTGCATGACGTCGACAAGACGATCGCCTTTTTCGATCTGCTGGGGTTGAAAGAGGTCAAGCGCTTCGACAGCGAACAGGGCCGCTTCACTTTGGTCTATCTGGCCGCGCCAGGGGATGAGGACGCACAGGTCGAACTGACCTACAACTGGCCGCCCGCCGATGGCAGCCCGGCGGAAGTCTATGATGGCGGACGCAATTTCGGCCATATCGCCTATCGGGTGGAGAATATCTACGACACCTGCCAGCGTTTGATGGATGCAGGCGTGACGATCAATCGACCGCCGCGCGACGGGCATATGGCGTTCGTGCGCACGCCGGATAATATCTCGATAGAATTGTTGCAGGACGGACGGCTGGAACCGGCCGAACCCTGGGCGTCGATGCCCAATGTCGGGGTCTGGTGAGCGCCATGCTGGAGGTCGTCCGTATCCCCGTGCTCAACGACAATTATGTCTGGTTGCTCCACGACGCGGCGAGCGGCGAAACGGTCGTCATCGATCCGGCGGTGGCGGAGCCGGTGTTGCAGGCGGCGGCCGCGCGCGGCTGGACCATCGGCCAGATCTGGAACACCCACTGGCATGGCGACCATGTCGGCGGCAATGCGGCGATCAAGGCCGCGACCGGTTGCATCATCACCGGTCCGGCGGCGGAGGCGGACAAGATCGGCACGCTCGACCGGACCGTGGGGGAAGGCGACAGCGTGCGGATCGGTGATCATGTCGCGGCAGTGATGGCGGTGCCGGCGCATACGGCGGGGCATATCGCCTATCACCTGGCGGATGACCGCGTTATTTTCGTGGGCGACACGCTGTTCGCCATGGGCTGCGGTCGTTTGTTCGAAGGAACGGCAGCGCAGATGTTCGCCAATATGGCGCGCTTCGCCATCCTGCCGGACGACACGATCGTCTATTGCGCGCATGAATATACGCTTTCCAACGGCCGCTTCGCACTGGGCGTCGAGCCGGACAATGCGGCGCTGACGCAGCGTGTCGCGGCCGTGGAGACGGCGCGCGCGCGCGGTGAGGCGACCGTGCCCACCAGCATCGGCCTGGAGCGCGCGACCAATATCTTCATGCGCGCGCGCGACGTGGCGGAATTGGCGGAACGGCGTAAGGCAAAGGACGCGGCCTGACGGTTATTGCGCTATATTGCCGTCCTTGACGAAAGACAGAAGGAGAGGTGCAATGCGCATTGGGATAGGCATCATGGCGTGCATGTTGCTGGCCGCCTGTACGGGCAGTTATGAGCCACGGCCGCTGACCGACAAGCAAACGGCGAAACTGGACAGGGCGCTGGCCGGCAAGGTGGCGGGCGAAAAGACCAGTTGCATCAATCGCGAGCCGCAGACCAACCTGACCGTCATCAGCAACAATGTGCTGCTCTACCGCGTCAGCCGCACGCTGGTGTATAAGAATGAATTGATCGGCAGTTGCAGCGGCCTGACCGCTGGCGACACGCTGATCACCCGCAGTTTCGGATCGCAAATGTGCAAGGGTGACATGGCCACTACCGCTAATCTGCAAAATGGCATCACAACGGGTGCCTGCGCACTGGGCGATTTCGTCCCCTATCGCACGCCCACGAAATAAGACGTCAGTCGCCGATCGCTTCGGCAAGGGCGGAGCGGATGGTCAAAAGCCGGGTGATGAGGTCGGCCTGGTTCAGTGGTTCTGGCGCGGGCGTCGTGACGGTTGCAGGTGCCGAACCATTGCCGTCCACCAGCACCTTTTGCGCGCCTTTGACCGTGAAGCCCTCGACATTGAGCAGTTGGTGGATGCGGCGCGCCAGCGCGACGTCGGTCGGCCGATAATAGCGGCGGTTGCCCGATCGCTGCAGCGGACGCAGTTGCACGAAGCGCGTTTCCCAATAGCGCAAGATATGCTGGGGAAGACCAAGCTCGCCCGCCAACTCGCCGATGGTCAGAAATGCACCCTCTGCCTTTTCCATGACAGGGATGTTGCACTCATAACCATAGCCAGGTCAACTATGGTAAAGGTCTGGTAATAGAGGAAAAGCGGTCGACCGGTCGTTAAACCGAGGCGACCCGGTCGCGCATCGTCTGGCTGGCGCGGAAGGTGAGCACCCGGCGCGGTTCGATCGGCACTTCGACGCCGGTCTTGGGGTTGCGGCCCATACGCTGCGTCTTGTCGCGCAGGACGAAGGTGCCGAAGCTGGAAATCTTCACATTTTCGCCGCGTTCCAGCGCCGACGACATATGTTCTAGGATCGATTCGACCAGCGCCGCCGCTTCCGCGCGCGACAGGCCGATATGGCGATTGACGCTTTCGGCCAGGTCTGCCCGCGTCAAGGTTGCATTGTCGCCCATAGACCCGTCCCCACTTCTTCGCCCCGACGATCATCGCCATCGATGATCGGACGGAAATGTGACCTATTGGCAGCGCTTTGGCAAGCGCCGTCCCTCAAACCCGCAGGACGCAGGCGCCCCAGGTGAAGCCGCCGCCCATCGCTTCCAGCACGATCAGGTCGCCCGGCTTGATCCGGCCGTCGCGCACCGCGCAATCGAGCGCCAGCGGCACCGACGCGGCAGAGGTATTGGCGTGGCGATCGACGGTCACCACCACCCGGTCGGGCGACAGTTTCAGCTTGCGCGCGGTCGCGTCCAGGATGCGGGCATTGGCCTGATGCGGGACCAGCCAGTCGATATCCGCAGGGTCCAGCCCCGCCTGCTCCATCACTTCCTTGAGCACGGAGGCAAGGTTCACCACGGCATGGCGGAACACTTCCTGCCCCTTCATGCGCAGCTTGCCCACCGTCTGCGTCGTGGACGGACCACCGTCGACATAGAGAAGCTGGTTGTGGCGGCCATCGGCGTGGAGCTTGGCGGCCAGGATGCCGCGCGCCTGTTTAGGATCGGCGCCGTCCGCGCTTTCCTTCGCGCCCAGCACGATCGCACCCGCGCCATCGCCGAACAGCACGCAGGTTGCGCGATCTTCCCAGTCGAGGATGCGGCTGAAGGTTTCCGACCCGATCACCAGCGCGCGGTTGGCAGCGCCCGAACGGATCATGCTGTCGGCCACCGTCACGGCGTAGAGGAAGCCCGAACAGACCGCCGCCACGTCGAACGCGACGCAATCATCGATGCCCAGCGTCGCCTGCACCTTGGTCGCAGCGGCGGGGAAGGTCTGGTCCGGCGTCGCCGTCGCCAGGATGATGAGGTCGATATCCTGGGCCGTAATGCCCGCGGCGTCGATCGCGCGCTGCGCGGCGTCGGCGGCCAGGCTCGCGGTCGTTTCGCCTTCTCCGGCGATATAGCGGTTGCGGATGCCGGTCCGCTCGACGATCCATTCGTCGCTGGTGTCGACTGTCTCCGCCAGTTCGGCGTTGCTGACGGCGCGCACCGGCAAGGCCGAACCCGTGCCCAACAATATGGAACGGCGAATCACTTGGCGGGCTGCTCCAGCTTGGACGCGGCGTCGGACAGCGACTGGATACCGGCCATGTCGGCGGCGATCCGGCGGGTGATATCTTCTTCCAGCAGGCGGGCGGCGACATGGACGGCGTTGGCCACGCCCTTTTCATCCGCGCTGCCATGGCTTTTCACGACCACGCCGTTCAAGCCCAGGAAGACCGCCCCATTATGGTTGTTGGGGTCGAGATGATGTTTGAGCAGGTGCATCGCAGGCTTGGAGATCAGGAAGCCGATCTTCGAGCGGATCGAACTGGTGAACGCCTTGCGCAGCACGTCGGTGACGAAGCGGGCGGTGCCCTCCGCCGTCTTGAGCGCGACATTGCCGGAAAAACCGTCGCACACGATCACGTCGGCGTCACCACGAGCGATCTTGTCGCCTTCGGTAAAGCCGTCGAACTGGAGCGGCAGGCTGGTCGCGCTGCGCAGCACGGACGCAGCATCGCGAATCTCGTCCGTGCCTTTGAGGTCTTCGGTGCCGATATTGAGCAGCCGCACGCGGGGCCGTTCAAGGTCGAAGGCGATGCGCGAATAGGCCGCGCCCATGACCGCGAACTGAACGAGGTTGCGGGCGTCGCATTCGGTGTTGGCGCCCAGGTCCAGCATGACCACGTCATTGGCGCCCAGCGTCGGCAGCAACGCCGCCAGCGCGGGGCGATCGACGCCCGGCATGGTGCGCAGCGCCAGCTTCGCCATCGCCATCAGCGCGCCGGTATTGCCCGCCGATACGGCCGCGCCAGCCTGGCCCGATTTCACGGCGGCGATCGCCATGCTCATCGAACTGCTTTTCTTGCGAATCGCAACGCTGGGCTTGTCTGACCCGGCCACGACCGTATCGGCATGGACGATTTCGGACGCTGCGCGCAGGTTGGGATGACCGTCGAGCGCAGCCTTGATCTGCTCTTCGTCGCCGAACAGGGTGAAGCGCAGCCCGTCATGACGGCGGCGGGCCAATGCCACGCCTGCCATCATCACGCGCACGCCTTCGTCCCCGCCCATCGCGTCGATTGCGATTCGCGGCTGACTGGACACTGCGATCACCCCTTTGCGGAGATGGGGATGGGCTTACGCCCCGACGGCGACGATTTCGCGGCCGTTATAATGCCCGCAGGCGTCGCACAGATTGTGGGGGCGCTTCAGCTCGCCACAGTTGGAGCATTCGTTGAACGCTTCGACGCGCAGCGAATCGTGGCTGCGGCGCATGCCACGCTTGGAGGGAGAAGTTTTGCGCTTGGGGACAGCCATGTCGGCACCTTGTTCCGTATAATATCAAGTTGTACGACCGGCCAGTTCCCATGGAAAAGCTGACGCCAACGGCGCCGCAGACCCATGCGGCCCGGGTGATCGCGAAGCCCTGCGCCTATAGCGGTTTTTGTTCGGGGCGCAAGTCCTTCCTGCCCCCGCCTTGCCTTTGCCCTTGCCCTGTTGCCTACGCGGCCTAGGGTGCAGGCCGCCGTTATAGGGGATATTCCATGCTGCTGCCGATCACGCTGACCTTTGCCGCCGCCTGCGCGCTGCTCAACATGGCGCTGGCAATTCGCTGTTCGCGGATTCGCATTACCGACAAGGTGATGCATGGCGATGCGGGCAACAGCCTGCTCGCCAAGCGGATGCGGGCGCATGCCAACTATATCGAATATACGCCGATCATACTGATCCTGTTCGCGCTGGTCGAAATGGCGATGGGCGCGTCGCTCTGGCTGTCGATCGGCGCGCTGGCCTATATCGTTGCGCGCGTCGCCCATGCGTTCGGCATGGATGCCGACAAGCCGACGGTCTGGCGCGCGGGCGGCGCGCTGCTCACCTGGGGCATCATGGTGGCGCTCAGCATCGTGGCGCTGACGATAGCCTACACCGCGACGCGCGAGCGGCCCGCCCCGGATGCGATGGCGTTGCGGCAGTAGGCTCGCTTAACCCGCCAGCACCGAATCGGCGACGAAGGGGTTGGTGCGCCGTTCATGGGCGAAATTGCTCATCTGCCCATGGCCGGGGACGAAGGCGGTGTCGCCGCCCAGGGGCCAGAGCTTGCCGGTGATGGCGTCGATCAGATCCTGATGATTGCCGCGCGGAAAATCAGTGCGGCCGATCGATCCCTGGAACAATACGTCGCCGACGATGGCGAGCTTGCTGGGCGCATGGTGGAAGACGACATGGCCGGGCGTATGGCCGGGGCAATGGAAGACGTCGAAGGTCAACTGGCCGACCGTCACCTGATCGCCATCCTTGAGCCAGCGATCCGGCTCGAAACTTTCACCCGGCAATCCCCAGCGCTCCCCATCCTGCGGCAGCCGGTCGATCCAGAAGCGATCATCCTCATGCGGCCCTTCGATCGGGACATTCAGGTCGCGGGCCAGCACGCCGGCCTGGCCGCAATGGTCGATATGGCCGTGGGTGACGAGGATCTTCTCGATCGTCACGCCCTGATCGGCGGCGGCTTTCCTGAGCACCGGCAGGTCGCCACCCGGATCGACAAAGGCACCGCGCATCGTTGCCGTGCACCAGAAGAGCGTGCAATTCTGCTGCAACGGGGTGACGGGGATCAGGACGGCTTTGAGCGGCGGCGTGGTCATGCGGTTTATGTGGCGAAGCGGACAGGCCGACGCAAGGCCATCTCTATAGGGGACTTAGACTAGACGATGTTCCCCGACGCAGGCCGGGGTCCAGTTCTACGCTCTGGACTGGGCCCTTGATGGGAGTCACGTGCCTCCCATCAACTTCGCCGGGGAACGCCACCCCATAGGCTTAGCAGCGTATCCAGCTACTCCCCCACCTCCACCGCAAACGGCTCCGCCAGGCTGATGCTGTCGAGCACCTTGGCGGTTTCGTCGCGGACGCGGAGCATCACGCGGTGCAGGCGACATTCCGATTCGGGCAGGCAATTGGTGCAGCTTTCATGCGCGAAGCGGCTGGCGCAGGGGGTGAGCGCGAGCGAGCCGCGCGTCAGCCGGACGATGTCGCCATAGCTGACATCCACCGGCGCGAGCGCCAGCCAATAGCCCCCGTCCCTGCCCCGCTGCGTCGCCACCAACCCCTCCCGCGACAATTCGGACAGGATCACGGTCAGGAATTTGGCCGGAATATTCTGGCGCGTGGCGATTTCGTTGAGGGGCACCGGACCCTGTCGGTAGCGATCGGCAAGATGCTGGAGCGCGCGGATGGCGTAACGGGTCTTCTGGGACAGCATCGGTCCGTTATTCGCGCGCGCGGCCGCTTTGGCAAGTCAAGCGACGCGAGAGAGAAAGAAGTTTTCGCGCAAAAGCGCTACACAGTGAAGAGCAACGTGTTCCCGCGCAGGCGGGAACCCAGATCAGACGGCGGGACTGGGTTCCCGCCTGCGCGGGAACACGCTGGCTGATTAGCGGGCCGGTCCCATCGCCGCGCGGGCCTGCCCAGGAAAATCGCTGAAGATGCCATCGACGCCGGTATTGGCGATCGCCCGGACCCAGGAGGCGAAGTCGCCGCGCCCCTGCGGATCGTCGGCGCGCTGATATTGGGCGGGCAGGAAGCTGTTTTCCATGCGCAGCGTCCAGACATGCACCTGCAAGCCCGCATCATGGGCGCGGCCGACCAGGGCTGTCGGGCCTTCGGGCGCGATCACCAGCGTAGCGGACGGGCCGATCCCGTCGGCATAGGTGGCGATCTGCGTCAGCCCCTGCACCGTCAGCATGTCGGCATAACTGGTGCCGGGCATGTCGGCCGGGCCGCCCTCCGCATCGACCAGTTGGATCAGGCGCAGCCGGGTCGCGGCGCGCAAGGCTTTCAGATTGCCAACCTCGAACGACTGGATGAAGACCGGGTCAGCCTCCGTCTGATAGCCGTAGCGGCTCAGCAGATCGAGCAGCGCCGCCTGATGCGGCAGGCCAAGGGCCGCGAAATAGCTGGGATGCTTGGTTTCGGGATAGAGGCCGATGCGGCGGCCGGTTTCGGCCTCCTTGGCGCGGACCAGCTTCACTATCTCTTCGAAGGTCGGGATCTGATACAGGTCGTTGAAGCGCTTGTTGGCCGGGCGCAGGTCGGGCAGCCGTTCGCGCGCGTGCAGCGTGCGCAGTTCGGCGAGGGTGAAATCCTCCGTGAACCAGCCGACCATATCGATGCCGTCGATCTTCTTCGTCGTCTTGCGATCGGCAAATTCGGGATGATCGGCGACATCGGTGGTGCCGCCAATCTCATTTTCATGCCGGGCGACAAGCACGCCGTCCTTGGTCAGCACCAGATCGGGTTCGATGAAATCCGCGCCCTGGTCGATCGCGCGCTCATAGCTGGCAAGCGTATGTTCGGGCCGTTCGCCGCTGGCGCCGCGATGGGCGATCAGGATCGGCTCGGCTGCGGCAGGGACAGCAAACAGGGGGGTGAGGCTCATCAGCAGGAACAGTCCGATGCGCGCCAGCCCCCGCCCGATCACGCCGTCACGCCCTGCAAGGCATTTTCGTAGGTCGTCGCCTTGAACCCGATGATCGTCTGCTTGCCGGTGTCCAGGATCGGGCGCTTGATCATCGAGGGATTGGTGATCATCAGCAGGATCGCCTTGTCCGCATCGATATGCGCCTTGTCCCCGGCGTCCAGCGCCTTGAAGGTCGTGCCGGACCGGTTGAGGACGGTTTCCCAACCATGTTCCATCACCCATTCCTCCAGCTTCGCCTTGTCGACGCCCGCGACCTTATAGTCATGGAAGCTGTAGCTGACACGTTCATTGTCCAGCCAGTTGCGGGCCTTCTTGATCGTGTCGCAATTTTTGATGCCGTACATGGTAATCATGATGGTCTGTTCCTGTTACCCTTTGAAGGCGGTGACTTCGATTTCGATCTTCATGTCCGGCTTTACCAGGCCTGCAACGACGCAGCTGGCCGCCGGGCGGATGTCGCCGAATACCGGCCCGGCGATTTCGCCCATCACGTCCCAATAGGCCGCATCGGTGATATAATAGGTCACGCGCACCACGTCGGCGAAGGCAAAGCCCGCATCCTCCAGCGCCTTGCCGATGACCGTCAGCGCATTGCGGCCCTGCTCCACCACATCGTCCGGCATCGTCTTGGTAACGGGATCGGTGCCGGTCGTTCCGGCGACGAAGCACCAGTCGCCTTGGACGACGGCGCGCGAATAGCCGACCTGCGCCTCGAAAGGCGAGCCGGAGGAAATGAGCTGGCGGAGCATGAGGGATTCCTGCTGCAGTGCGAAAGGATCGCCCGGCCTTTGCGCCTTCGGCTTCGGGCTGTCCAGCAAATTCCCGGAACGGCTGGCGTGCCGGGCCGTTGGGGAAGGATCGGGCACGACGCCCCAGGAGATATGCGATGGACCGCCCTACCCCCGACCGGGAACTGGAAGAGAATAAGGAACAGGCCGAAGCCGGCACCCAGGCGCAGGATGTCGCTGACGACGCCCGGACGCAATCGACCGACCTGGCCGAAGAGAGCGAGCATGGCGGCCGCACCAACCCGGCCCAGATCATCCCCGACGATGTCGAGGATCTGGTCGACAAGATGAACGCCATGGATCGGTCCGGCCGGATCGATATGGACGCCTATGCCGGTGAGCCGCAGATGGACGATGAAGAAGACGAAATGGGTCCGACCGAAGACGTCGAGGACGAATAGATACGGTCGATAAGCGCATTATGTCGATCGCCGTCCGCGCTTGCCATGTGCAAAGCAGCGGCGATCGACTTGCACCATTTTGGATGACGCCGCCGGGATGGTAGCGGCCGCCGACCTGGCCTGGATCGATCCCACGGCGCATTGCCGCCGGAGTGGCGGAAAGCTGGAGCGGCTTTAACACCCTGTTTGCCGATGTGCCGGTACAGCCGGTCCATGGCGAAACAGCATGATCGACGGCGGCAACCGTCCCCCAAAGAGCGGATCGAACAGGCCTGGCTGGCGGAAGCACGCCGCGCGGGTGCGGGCCGGTTTCGCGCACCGCCGCGCAAACGTGGCGGGATCAGCGGCTTGGCGCTGGTCTATATGCTGTGCCTGGGCCTGCTGCTGGGCTGGTACGGGCCGGATTGGCTGGCGCGGTTCGATCCGGCGTCCGTTGCCATTCCCATTGCGAATGCGCCGATCCACAGCATCCCCACCGACAGCCTGTCCGCCGATTTCGGCTTTTGCCATAGCGGCGGCGGGACCAACTGCGTGGTCGATGGCGATACCTTCTGGTTCCGCGGTGAGAAGATTCGCATTGCCGATATCGATACGCCTGAAACCCACGGCCCCGCCTGCGCCGCGGAGGGCGCTTTGGGCGCACGGGCGACGCAGCGGTTGCAGACGCTGATGAATGCGGGCCGCTTTTCGCTGGAAACCGGCGATCGGGACAGCGATCGCTACGGCCGCGCCCTCCGGGTGGTGACGCGCGGCGGCCAGTCGATCGGCGAACAGCTGGTCGCCGAAGGACTGGCCCGCCCATGGGATGGCCGCCGCCACCCCTGGTGCTGATCGCTTAGCGGCAGCTCACGCCACCCCGATCGATTTCACGACCCAGTACGGCACCGGCGCCACCGCCGATCAGCGTGCCCAGAATGTTGGACTGCCCCTGCGCCAGCTGGTTGCCGAGCAGACCGCCCAGCGCCGCACCGACGATCAGGCCGGTCGTGCCGTCCGAACGGCGGCAATAATAGCGATTGTCATTGCCGCGATAGATGCGGGTGCGGCGATCGACCCGGACCGGCGCATAGCCGCTACGGTAATAGCGATGCGGCTGATAGGCGCGGCCATAGCGCAAATCGGGCCGGTTCCAGTCATAGCTATAGACCGGACGGCCGGGACGGCCGACGCCGGGGCGGCCATAATCGCGGCGATCGGCCCGGCGGTCCTGACGGATATCGCGGCGAATGGCGCGCCGATCCTGCCGCACGTCCCGCCGGATTTCGCGGCGGTCCTGGCGTATCTCCCGGCGATCCTGCCGAATGTCTCGGCGGTCTTCGCGCCGTTCGCGATAGTCGCGGCCTGGCTGGGCAAAGGCAGGCGTGGCGGCGATGCCGGTCAGCGCCATTACGCCAAGCGACAGCGCGGCGATGGTGTGTTTCAACGAGAAATGCATCGGCAGAGTTCCTTCCCTCTTGGGATCATGGCGGTAGAACCCGCGACATTGGGGGACGTTGCATGAACGGAACAAAACCGCTTGTTCAGACGAAGGAAAGCGTGGCGCGCAACCAGCAATGGTCACGGGTATCAGACATGGTTCGGCTTAACTTCGCACATTTCCCGCTAATATCGACATTTCATATCCTGCAGGCGAAATATTATTACAACACCACATCAGGGGAACGGCATAGGGTAAACCATAATGCAAGGATGCGCTGTAGGACAGCCGCCGCGGCTTGGGAGCGCTGTCTCATCAGATAGAAGGAGTGCGGCGAAACCAATAGGAAGGCTCGGACCCGAAGGCCAGCGCAGTTAAACTGCGTAATAGCAAACTGCATTGATTAGAGCGATTTCTAACCAGATGGAATCATCTGATGACTCGGAAATCGCGTAAAACCAATAATCTAAAGCGGTTGATCCGATGCAATCGGATCGCGAACCGCTCCAGAACCTGTAGCCCATTGTTCCCCGGCGAAGACCGGGGTCCAGTCCATAGCACAGAACTGGAACCCGGCCTTCGCCGGGGAACGTCCCGACGGTTCTGATGAGTCATTACCATCGCGCTTTAGTATAATCATCTAGAGCGATAGGTCCGATTCAATCGGACGGCAAACCGCTCCAGGACAGTCGTGCGGGGCGATCAGAATGCGTTGGCGATCGCCTGACGCTGTTCGTTGGTCAGGCCGTCGGCGGCGACGCCATTGCCGCCCTGCGCGCCGGACTGATCATTATCCGATCCCACGAACTGGATCGCGGTCAGGATCACCAGCACGGCCCACAGCAGCGCAAACCAGCGGCTGGTGAAGATGGTACGAAGGCGGACGCCGAAGAACATGGGCCGCAGGATAGGCGGGCGACGTTAAGGAACAGTCACCCCACCCCGATATTGTGGTTTTCCGGGGCCGCGAAGGTGATCGGACTGGTCAGGACCACCTGATCAAGCCGCGCGGCGTCCGTGCAGCGATGGCACCAGGCATGATCGAAAATCGTCTCGATCACCCAGTCCTGCGCCAGTATGTCCCACCTGCCCCGGGCGTCGCGCGTGATATGGTCGCTGCCGCAGACATTGCAGATATAGGCATGGCGGCGGGGAACTGGCTCGGTCATGGGGCGAGCATAAGACCGGTTTCGCCATTTTGGCGGGAGACGGGTCCGTTATGGATGCAACCGACCCGTTCCGGTCGTTAAAGCTGTCGCAGATAGGCGAGGGGTGGCGCCGTTTCGTCGGCGCCACCCTTCAGCTTTCAATCACTCCGCCGCGATGCCTGCCGCCTTGAACATGTCCGGGTCCGCATCGTCGGCATTTGCCGCATCGCCGCCCTTGATCTTCTGGCGGCGGTCGAACGCGTCCCACACGTCGTTCCACTGGCCGCGGGTCGCGCCCTTCGAATATTCGGTCGCGCGGGTTTCGAAGAAGTTGGCGTGCTCGACGCCGTTCAGCATCGGGGCGAGCCAGGGCAGCGGATGCTCGTCGATCATGTAGATGGGTTTCAGGCCCAGCTGGCCCAGCCGCCAGTCGGCGATATAGCGGACATATTTCTTGATGTCCTTGGGCGTCATGCCGGGCACCGGACCCATTTCGAAGACGAGATCGACAAAGGCATCCTCGATCCGCACCGTCTTCTGGCACATGTCCATGATGTCGTCCTTGACCGCGGGGGTCAGGCAGTTGCGTTCCGCGCAGAAGGCGTGGAACAGCTTGATGATGCCTTCGCAATGGAGCGTTTCGTCGCGGATCGACCAGGTGACGATCTGCCCCATGCCCTTCATCTTGTTGAAGCGCGGGAAGTTCATCAGCATCGCGAAGGAGGCGAACAGCTGCAGGCCTTCGGTAAAGCCGCCGAACATGGCGAGCGTGCGGGCGATATCCTCGTCCGTGTCGACGCCGAATTGCTGCAGATAGTCGTGTTTGTCCTTCATCTCCTTATACTGCATGAAGGCGCTATATTCGCTTTCGGGCATGCCGATCGTGTCGAGCAGATGCGAGTAGGCGGCGATGTGGACGGTTTCCATGTTGCTGAACGCGGTCAGCATCATCTTGACCTCGGTCGGCTTGAACACGCGGCCATATTTTTCGTGGTAGCAATCCTGCACTTCCACGTCGGCTTGGGTGAAGAAGCGGAAGATCTGCGTCAGCAGGTTGCGCTCGTGGTCGGACAGCTTCTGCGCCCAGTCGCGGCAATCCTCACCCAAGGGCACTTCCTCGGGCAGCCAGTGCAGCTGCTGCTGGCGCTTCCAATATTCATAGGCCCAGGGATATTCGAAGGGCTTGTACACCTTGGAGGCTTGGAGAAGAGGCATGGGATGAAACTCCGGGCGAAATCGTTACGAGTGAAGGGCGGTTGCAACCCGGGCGAGGGCGGGACGTTGAGACGTCGCTACCCCCCGCACAGGAGAAATATCATGGTCGACCTTAGCAGCATTCAGGAACATGCCGAAGTGATCGGCGCCGATGGCGTGCATGTCGGCACCGTCGATCATGTCGATGGCGACCGTATCAAGCTGACCAAGAAGGACAGCAGCGCTGAGGTCGATGGCGCGACCGGCGCGCATGAAGGACATCATCATTATATCAGCCAAGGCCTGATCGCGGCGGTCGAGGATGACGGCACGGTGCGGCTTTCCGCCAATGCCGACGTCGCAGTGACGTTCGAAGAAGAAGAATGAGCGCGCGGGCGCGGCGGCGGATGCCGTCGCGCCCGGCTTCCATGCCTTATTGGCAGGCAAGACACTCGTCATAGTCGGTGGTCTCGCCGATTTCGAACTTGGGCGCGTCGATCGTGTTGTCGGCCTCCACCCCGCCGGCGAAGCCCGCGCGCTGCACGCTCTTCGAGCGTAGATAGTAGAGCGACTTGATGCCCAGTTCCCATGCGCGGAAGTGGAGCATGAGCAGATCCCATTTTTCGACATCCGCCGGGATGAACAGGTTCAGCGACTGCGCCTGATCGATATAGGGCGTGCGGTCGGCGGCCAGTTCGAGCAGCCAGCGCTGGTCGATTTCGAAGCTGGTCTTGAACGTGTCCTTTTCTTCCTGGCTCAGGAAGTCGAGATGCTGGACCGAGCCGCCCTTTTCCAGGATCGAATTCCACACCGCGCTGCTGTCCTTCGCCTTGGCGACCAGCAGCTTTTCCAGATACGGATTCTTGATCGAGAAGCTGCCCGATAGCGTCTTGTGCGTGTAGATGTTCGCTGGGATCGGCTCGATACAGGCCGACGTGCCGCCGCAGATGATGGAGATCGACGCGGTGGGCGCGATCGCCATCTTGCAGGAAAAGCGCTCCATCACGCCCTGGTCGGCGGCGTCGGGGCACGGGCCGCGCTCCTGCGCCAGCATCATCGACGCTTCGTTCACCTGGGCGTTGATATGCTTGAAGATGCGCAGGTTCCACGACTTGGCCATCGCGCCTTCGAACGGGATATTGCGCGCCTGCAGGAAGCTGTGGAAGCCCATAACGCCAAGGCCCACCGAGCGTTCGCGCATCGCGCTGTACTTGGCGCGCGCCATTTCGGGCGGAGCGCGGTCGATATAGTCCTGCAGGACGTTGTCGAGGAAGCGCATGATATCCTCGGCGAAGGTCGGATGATCCTTCCACTCGTCCCAGGTTTCCAGGTTCATCGACGACAGGCAGCACACCGCGGTGCGATCATTGCCCAGATGGTCGCGACCCGTAGGCAGCGTGATTTCCGAGCAGAGATTGGAGGTCGATACCTTCAGCCCCAGTTCGCGATGATGTTTGGGCATCATGCGGTTCACCGTGTCGTTGAACACGATATAGGGCTCGCCGGTCGCCAGCCGCACTTCGACCAGCTTCTGGAACAGGGCGCGGGCATTGACCGTGCCACGGATCGACTGGTCCTTCGGGCTGCGCAGATGGAATTCCGCGCCGTCGCGCACCGCTTCCATAAACTCGTCGGTCAGCAGCACGCCATGATGCAGGTTCAGCGCCTTGCGGTTGAAGTCGCCGGACGTCTTGCGGATTTCCAGAAACTCCTCGATCTCCGGGTGGGAGACGTCGAGATAGCAGGCGGCGGAGCCGCGGCGCAGGCTGCCCTGGCTGATCGCCAGGGTCAGCGAGTCCATCACGCGGACGAAGGGAATGATGCCGCTGGTCTTGCCATTGAGGCCCACCGGTTCGCCGATGCCGCGCACATTGCCCCAATAGGTGCCGATGCCGCCGCCGCGCGAGGCGAGCCAGACATTCTCGTTCCAGGTGTTGACGATGCCTTCCAGGCTGTCGTCCACGCTGTTGAGATAGCAGCTGATCGGCAGACCGCGACCGGTGCCGCCGTTCGACAAGACCGGCGTCGCAGGCATGAACCACAGCTGCGAGATATAGTCATAGACGCGCTGGGCATGATCCTGATCGTCGGCATAGGCCGACGCCACCCGAGCGAAGAGATCCTGATAGGATTCGCCGGGCAGCAGATAGCGGTCGTTCAGCGTGTCCTTGCCGAACTCCGTCAGCAACGCGTCGCGCGACGCGTCAGTTTTCACATCGAACCGGCGCACCTGCACGGTGGAAGAGGTCAGCGCCTCTGGCTCCGCTTTCGGCGTCGCCGTCGCTTCCGCCATGGCCAGCAGGGTCTGCTCCACCTTCGCGTCGTCCATCAGATCGTCCATCACAGTCGCCACGTCGCCAGCACCTTGTCCACTATCTCGAAAATCCATGTCCGTCCCCGATGTTCCTGTTCCGTTCAATTCGGTCAAGCGGGTCGCGACAGAATGCGCATCCTAGCATGAACCGTACCGCGCCGGGGACGGAAAAGGGCCAAACCGATCGGTCGCAGGGACGAAAAGCCCCGATCGCCGGACAATCGACCGGCAACGCAATCACAATCTGTTGGGTAACCCCCGTTAACCCGATACCATAGATAGTGCCATAGCCGGTTGTGGGCGCAAGAGGGTAAATGACAGTATCGCGACTCGGTTCATCGATGATTGCCTTCATTTCATCGCACGCCGTAAGAACGACGCATGGACTTGCCGCGCCCCCAAAAAAGGCAAGGGGGATATGGACGCGCAAAAATAAATTTCGCTTGCCACGCAAATTCAGACGAAGGTCTAATAGGACAGCGCGATCGTTAGACGGCCCGCCACGACGGTGAGCCGGTCATGGCGATTTTGACCGCACAAGCCAGCGATGGCTGGGGAGGATGTTCGATGATTCTCTACTATCACCCCTTGTCGTCCTATTGCTGGAAGGTGCTGATCGCCTTCTACGAAAATGGCGCGCCGTTTGCCCCACGAATGCTGGAGGACGAAGGCGTCGCGGCGGAGTGGCAGGCGCTCTGGCCGATCGGCAAATTCCCGCTGCTGCACGATCCGGCGCGCGACGCGACCATCGGCGAAGCCAGTATCATCATCGAATATCTCGCCCAGCATGAAGCCGGCACATTCCGCCCCATCCCGGCCGATCCCGATGCGGCGCTGGAAACGCGGCTGATGGATCGGCTGTTCGACAATTATGTGATGACACCGATGCAGCAGCTGGTGGCCGACCGGATGCGGCCGCAGGGCCAGAACGACGCCATCGGCGCAGCGCAGGCGCGCGACCTGCTGGGCAAGGGCTACGCCCTGATCGAATCGCGCATGGCGGGACGGCGCTGGGCCGTGGGGGAGGCGTTCACCCTGGCCGACTGCGCCGCCGCCCCGGCACTGTTCTATGCCGACAAGATCATGCCCCTGGGCGCGGCGCATCCGACATTGACGGCCTATCTCGCCCGGCTGGAAGCGCGACCCAGCTTTGCCCGCGTGCTGGCGGAGAAGCAGCCTTGGTGGCATCTCTTCCCCTTTGCGAACGGCTGATACTGGACTTGGCGCCATTTACGCACTAGCCGCTGCCCCTTGCAGGGACCGGCCGTGCAGAGGCTGGCCGCACATAAGGACCAGGGTAAGATGACGCTCATCAAGACCGCCGATCTGATCGACAGCGTGGCCGACGCGCTCCAGTTCATCAGCTATTATCATCCGATGGATTATATCCGCGCGCTGGGCAAAGCCTATGACGCCGAAGCCAATCCGGCGGCCAAGGACGCCATCGCGCAGATCCTGACCAACAGCCGCATGTGCGCGGAGGGGCATCGCCCGATCTGCCAGGACACCGGCATCGTCAACGTCTTCGTCAAATGGGGCATGGACTGCCGCCTGGACGATAACAGCCGCTCCATGCAGGAGGTCGTGGATGAGGGCGTGCGCAAGGCGTACCTCAACCCCGAAAACCGCCTGCGCGCCTCGATCCTGCGCGATCCGGCCTTCGCCCGCCAGAATACCAAGGACAACACGCCCTGCGTGCTGAACGTGGAAATGGTGCCGGGCAACAAGGTGGTGATCGACGTCGCGGCCAAGGGCGGCGGGTCGGAGAACAAGACCAAGTTCAAGATGATGAACCCCAGCGACTCGATCGTCGATTGGGTGCTGGAGATGATCCCGCAGATGGGCGCTGGCTGGTGCCCGCCGGGCATGTTGGGCATCGGCATCGGCGGCACCGCGGAAAAGGCGGTGGCGCTCGCGAAGGAAAGCCTGATGGAACCCATCGACATGGGCGAACTGAAGCTGCGCGGACCGCAGAACAAGATCGAGGAAATGCGGATCGAGATTTTCGACAAGGTCAATGCGCTGGGCATCGGCGCGCAGGGACTGGGTGGCCTCTCCACCATCCTCGACGTCAAGATTTACGACTATCCCTGCCATGCGGCGGGCAAGCCGGTGGCGATGATCCCCAATTGCGCCGCCACCCGTCATGCGCATTTCACGCTGGACGGTTCCGGCCCCGCTTATCTCGAAGCGCCCAAGATTTCCGAATGGCCGCAGGTCGACTGGAAGCCGAGCAAGGAGGCGATCAGCGTCGATCTCAACACGCTGACGCCGGAAATCGTGCAAAGCTGGAAGCATGGCGACCGGCTGCTGCTGAACGGCAAGATGCTGACCGGCCGCGACGCCGCGCACAAGCGGATCAAGGATATGCTGAGCCGCGGCGAGCCGCTGCCGGTCGATTTCAAGGGCCGCGTCATTTACTATGTCGGCCCGGTCGATCCGGTGCGCGACGAAGTGGTCGGCCCGGCCGGTCCCACCACCGCGACCCGCATGGACAGCTTCATGGACATGATGCTGGAACAGGGGCTGCTGGGCTGCGTCGGCAAGGCCGAACGCGGCGTCGCAGCGACGGAGAGCATCGCCAGGCATAAGAGCGCCTATCTGATGGCGGTCGGCGGCGCGGCATATCTGGTCGCCCGCGCGATCAAGGGCGCGAAGGTCGTGGGCTTTGAAGATCTGGGCATGGAGGCGATCTACGAATTCGACGTCCAGGACATGCCGGTGACCGTCGCAGTCGACAGCGAAGGCCAGAACGTCCACCGCCTGGCCCCGCTGGTGTGGCAGGAAAAGATCAAGCGCGAGAAGCTGCTCGAAGGCGCGTGACCGACTTCATCCTCCCCAAGCTTGCTTGGGGAGGGGGACCGCTCGCAAAGCGAGTGGTGGAGGGGCAATGCGATGCCGCCAAGAAGGCAGACTGTCGAGAAAGCGCGCCAGCTTCGCCGCGCCCTGACACCGCCCGAAGTCGCCCTTTGGCAATGGATGCGCACGCGGCCGCAAAGGTTGAAATTCCGGCGGCAGCACCCGCTTGGCCCTTATGTGCTGGATTTTTATCATGCCGCCGCGCGGTTGGCGATCGAGGTGGACGGCGCAATCCATGACGATCCCCGCCAGATGGCGCATGATGCGCGGCGCGATGCGTGGTTGCAGGAGCAAGGGATCAGCGTTCTGCGGATTAAAGCGGCGGACGTGATAGACGATCTCGACGCGGTGACACGGCTTATACTCGACCGTAGCGCGACTTCCCCTCCACCATTGCTTCGCAACGGTCCCCCTCCCCGCTTCGCGCGGGGAGGATTAGAAGATTCTGCATAACCCGGATCAACTTGCCTGCCGCCACAGGAACCCGCCCCCGCGCCCGGCATTGTCACCGGCACCCTATAGCCGGAGCATCGCTCATGTCCTTCACCCAACTCGATCCGCCCCTGCCCGTCCATGTCGAAGGCAAAGGGAAGGGCTATGCCCTGGCCGTCATCGATTATGGGCAGGAGCATAATCTGATCTGGGTGACGGGCCTGAGCGAGTTGGGCGAAATCTGGTGCGCGCCCAATCCGCTGGTGCGGCTGGAGGCGAACTGGACGATGGGGCGGCAAAGCCTGCCCCATGCGCTACCGCCCGGCGCCAAGCCCAGTTGATGAGGTGACGAACCGCGCCTGCGCTGTATAGGGCAGGCATGATCACATCCCCGATCTGGTTGCCCGCGACGCTGGTCGCCGGGGCCGTGCAGGCTTGGCGCACCGCCTTGCAGCGCCGCGTCAGCCACAGCCTGTCGCTCAACGCCGCAGGTCTGGTCCGCTATCTCTACGGCATTCCGTTTACGCTGCTGCTGCTGGGCGGCTATACGCTGTTCGTCGCCGCGCCGGTGCCTGCGATCGCCCCCGGCTTCCTGCTTTTTTCCCTCGGCGGCGGGCTGGCGCAGATCATTGCCACCAACCTGCTGATCACGGCGTTCCGCCATCGCAATTTCGTCGTCGGCACCGCCTATTCCAAGACAGAGGCGGTCCAGGGCGCGCTATTGTCCTTCCTCTTGCTGGGCGAGCGGCTCAGCCCCCTCGCCTGGGCCGGGATCGGTTGCGGCGTCGTCGGGGTGATGCTGTTGTCCACCGGCGGCAAACGGATGGGGCCGGGCGATTTCCTGCGCGCCCTTGCCCAGCCAGCCGCGCTCACCGGCATCGCGTCCGGCTTTTTCTTTGCGCTGACCGCGATCGGCATCCGTCGCGCGACGCAGGCGGTGGGTGGCGACGACCGCATCCTGGCCGCCCTGCTCGTGCTGGTCGCCACGGTGCTGCTCCAGACACTGATGCAGGGCGCCTATCTGATGCTGCGTGAACCCGGCGAGATGCGGCGGGTGTTCGCGAGTTGGCGGGTGTCGGGCCAAGTCGGGCTGCTCTCCGCGCTGGGCAGCGCGTGCTGGTTCACCGGCTTTGCCACGGCGCCCGTGGCGCTAGTGCGGATCGTCGGACAGATCGAGGTCGCCTTCACCATGGCGTTCGCCCATTTCTACCTGAAAGAACGGATTTGGCGCAGCGAAGCCGCCGGACTGTTGCTGGTGGTGGCCGGGGTCGCGCTGGCGCTCATGGGTGCTTTATGACCGGACTGGGCCATCGCTAACCTTTCCTTCACCATGGTCGGATAGCCACGTCATGTGGCACAAGAAGCGCAATCCGAAACCATCGCCCAAGCGGTCATGAAAGTCGCCAAATTGTCGGGCGACCTGGGCATCCGCACGCTCGATCTGCAGGCGGACATCAGCGAGCTGGCCGACCGGGTCACGCATCAGGCGCGCACGATCGAAGCGATCAGCGGCGCGGCCGTGCAATTGTCGCGCGACGGCGACAGCGTATCCATGGCCGGGCAGGAAGCGCGCGCGCAGGCCGTCGCCGCCCGCGCGATCATCGATGATTCGGGTCGGCAACTGTCCGCCGCCAACCATAATTTCGTCGACCTGATCGAACAGGTGAAGCAGGTCCACAGTCGGCTTGACGGCTTTGGCGACGCGTTGAAGACCGTCGCCCATGTCACCAGCGTGATCAGCGGCATCGCCCGCCAGACCAACCTTCTGGCGCTCAACGCCACGATAGAGGCGGCGCGCGCGGGCGACGCCGGGCGCGGCTTTGCCGTGGTCGCATCCGAAGTGAAGAAGCTGGCGCAGGAAACCGCCGCCGCGACGAACACGATCGAACAGTCGATCGCGGCCCTGACCGGCGAAGCGGGCGGCATGCTTGCCAGCATCACGCAGGGCGCGCAGACCGCGCGCACCGCACTCAACGACACCAAGAATATCGAGACGCTGGTCGATCGGCTGGGCGGATTGATGCAGGGTCTGTCCAACAATAGCGAGGAAGTGGCCGAGCGGATCGCATCCATGGTCGGGTCGGCAGGCGAAATTCGCGGCGGACTGGCGGCGCTCGCCAGCACGTCGACGGATAATGCCGACGGGCTGCAGCGCCTCTCGGGCCGCGTGTCCACGGCCAGCGACGACACCAACGAACTGCTGCAATATCTGGCGGAAAGCGGCGTCGATATTCCCGACTCGCCCTATATCCGCTTCAGCCTGGACAGCGCACAGCAGGTCAGCCGCGCGATCGAGCGGGCGATCGACTCGGGTGCAGTCAGCGAAGCGGCGATCTTCAGCGATCATCACACCCCCATCCCCGGCACCAACCCGCCGCTCTTCTCCCATCCGGTGCAGGACGCGATGTTGCCCGCTGCCCGCGCCGCGCAGGAAAAGGCGCGCGGCTTCCCCGGCCTGTTCGGCATGACCTTTACCGACCGCAACGCCTTCGGCGCGGTCGCCATGCCCGAACGCGCCCAGCCGCAACGGCCGGGCGACGAGGCCTGGAACCTGGAATATGCGCGCCAGGGGATGATCTTCGACTTCCCAGACACCCGCGCGCAGGCGAAGACCACCAAACCCTTCTGCATCAAAGCCTATCGCCGCCTGACCGCGCAGGGCGAAGTCATCCTGCTGAAACAGGTGATCGCGTCGATCCATGTGAAGGGCCGCCATTGGGGCATCCTGCAGATGGCCTATCAGGATCAGGGCTAGCGGCGCACTATGCGTGGGTTGGAGTAGCAAGGCATATTCCCCCTCCCGTTTACGGGAGGGGGTTAGGGGGTGGGCCAGCGCAACGTAGCGCTGGCCCACCCCGCTGCGACTAGCTCGCCGCGCGAGCAAGTCTCGCTACCCCTCCCGCCTGCGGGAGGGGCATGCCGGCTCCCACCCCAAATCAGCCGCGCGCCATCACCCGACCCGCTTGAAGATCCAGCCGATGCTCGAACCGCCGGGCAGCGCCTCGCTCGTCACCACCAGTTGCTTGGTCGGATGCGGACGGCCATCGCCATCGACCCACAGGCTGTCCTCGACGGTCAGCACGCCGGCGCCGGTGCGAAATTGCCAGAGCGCGCCCATATCGATGCGCAACAGCCCACCCTGATTGTCCGCGGTCAGCGTCGGTTCGACGCCGGGCGCCAGATGGAAACGCAACTGCACCGGCTGTCTGCCGGGCTTGCGGCGGCGCTCGGCCGGGGTCAGCATATCCTCGCCCCGGATTTCCTTGCCATCGCCGCTCATCATCAGCAGGCGGCGGTGGACATATCCCATGCGCCGGACATAGCCGTCATGGGACAGGTCCAGGCGGCTGCCATTGTCCAGTTCCTGCCGGTTCAACTCGACCTCGGTCACGCCCTTGCCCAGCGTCCCGTCGGGCAGCAGCGCGGTGGAATTATTGTCGCTCAAAACCAACGTGCTGTGCGCCGCCGTGGTGCGCAGTCCTTGCGCCAGGTCGCGCGGTATCCACGCCCCCTCCAGCGCCGCGCCGCCGCAATTGACCACCAGCCGCAGCGGCCCGTCGCTGATCTCGATCGCGCCGGTCGATGCGCAGCCCGCTTCGGCCAGCCGCGCGACCGGCGGCGGGGCGGCGTCGATCTGCAGCACGGTCGCGCCTGCCGCGATCCGCTGATAGCCCCAGTCGCGCGCCTGGCGCAGCGGCCGGGCGCGCACCCGGCTAGCCGCGACCACGGCGGTGACGATGTCCGGGTCGATCGCGCCCGCACCCTGCCAGCTGCCCAGGCCGCCATCGCCATGGGTCAGGCCCAGCAGCGCAGGAACCGCCCGGTTCAGCCCTTCGGTCAGGAAGGCGGGTGGCGTTTCGCGCCGCACGTCATAGACCGCGCGCAGCATGGATAGCAGCATCACCGCCTCCAGCTGCGCCAGCGGGGATCGCGACACGATCCCACCATCGGCATGGAAACCGCTGTCGATCGCTCGCTTCAGCCCCGCTTCGCCGAACAGCTTGCGCGCGGCCCCGCCGGGGATCAGCAGCGCGGCGGCGACGATGCCGCACCAGGCGACGAGCCGGGGCAGACCCATCGGCGCCTTGTCCGCGCTGCGATCCAGATGCCGCGCGGTCCGCGCGATGCAGTTCAGCACCAGCGATCGATAGACCAGATCGCTGGAGGACAGGATCAACGGCGCATGGGCGGTCCAGAACAGCAGCCGCCAACCCGCATTGTCCGCGCGCCACGCCGGTTCGCTCGGCGTTTCGGCATGGACGTTCAGCCATTTGCGCATGATGCTTTCGGCGATCGGCGCGCCCTGTTCGCGCGACGCGGCGCTCGCCAGGTCGCGCAACCAGCGGAAGCCATGCAGATAGTCGGCAAAGGCGGGACCGACCGACAGGCGCGCAAAATCCAGCGTGTCGATCGGCAGCTTATGCCCACGGAACAGCATATAGCCCGCCCGCATCGCCGCGCCCGCCCGGCCATCGCCGGGAATGGCGTCATCCGGCACCGCCAGCAGCTTGAGCGGATATTTGCCGCGCAGCTTGCGACCATGGATCGGCGTCTTCCAGCTGAGCAGATAGAATTGATTGGCGATCTTCTGCGCCAGCGACAGTCCCTTGTCATCCGCAACGCGGATGAGACGCTTGCCCTGCTCTATGCCGTCGTCGCCCGTTTCCGGGGCGGCGTCGGACGGTGAGCGGCCCGGGATGCGCCGATAATCGTTCACCCGCCCCGCAGCTTCCGGATATTGTCGGCATAGGCATCTGGCCCGCCACGGAAGGTCGCGGTGCCCGCGACCAGCACGTCCGCGCCTGCCGCAATCGCCTTGGGCGCGGTGGTGAAATCGATACCGCCATCGACCTGCAAGTGAATCTCGCGCCCCGACTTGTCGATCATCTTGCGGATCGCTTCGATCTTGCGCAGTTGGTTCTCAATGAAGCTCTGCCCGCCGAAACCGGGATTGACGCTCATCACCAGGATCAGGTCGACATCGTCGATCAGATAATCGAGCATCTTGGCCGGGGTGCCGGGATTGAGCACGACGCCCGCCTTCACGCCCAGCGACTTGATATGCTGAACGGTGCGGTGAATGTGCGGCCCGGCCTCCGGATGCACGGTGATGATGTCGGACCCGGCGGCCACGAAGGCCTCCAGATACTGGTCCACCGGGGATATCATCAGATGGACGTCGAACGTCTTGGTCGTATGCGGGCGCAGCGCCTTCACCACGGCCGGGCCGATGGTGATGTTGGGCACGAAATGGCCGTCCATGACGTCGATATGCACCCAGTCGCAGCCCGCAGCGTCGATGGCGCGGACCTCCTCGCCCAAGCGGGCGAAGTCGGCGGAGAGGATGGAGGGCGAGATGAGAATGGAACGGGTCATTAACCGTTCGCCTTAATCGCCGCCGGGGGCAAGGGCAACGGACATTTGCAGGCGAGTCGCGATCTTTATCGGCGGCCGACCTGTGGACGTTAGAGCATCACGAAAATCGTGGGGTCCAGCCGCCGGGACGTGGGCGCACCACGGGGCAGCAATTGCTTGACGCCATGCAGGCCAACGACCGCGCCGTCATCGTCCAGCACCGGCGCCGCGATCAGCCGCATCGCGCACTGGCCTGCGCCGTCGATCTGGTGGATATCGACGTCCAGCGTGAAGCCGCGCCGATAACGGATAGCATAGGCGCGCAGCCGCTCCATCGCCTCTCGCGACTGCGCCGTATAGAGCGAGACGGAAAGCGCGCGCGACACGGCGCTGTCCCGTTCCAGCCCGAATATGTCGTACACGCCTGCGGTCCAGCACAGCGCATCGTCGTTCGCCAGGTCGCAATGCCACAGCCCCAGTCCGCGTTCGGCCAGCGCGGCATCGTTGCGCGCGATGGTGGGATCGAGCAGGACCGGCGCCAGATGCTCCCGCAGGTCTTGCAGCGGCCAGCTATGATGGAGAGGAAGAGGCTCGGTCGGACGCACAAGGCACCTTTCGCACGGGGAAACCCTCTCTAAGCTGATCAAGGTTAAGGCTTAGTTCGCCGCCTTTGCAAGCCGCGCAATGAAAAATCCGTCCGCGCCGCCCTGCTCCGCCAATGTATCGGGCAGAGTGCGCAGCCAGCCCTGTTCGGTCGGCGCGATGCCGTCCGGCGTTTCGCCCGGTTCGATCGGGACCAGCGCAAAATCGGGATGAGCCGCCAGGAATCGTTCGACCTGCTCTTCGCCCTCCGCGCGCTCGAGCGAGCAGGTAGCGTAGATGATCCGCCCGCCCGGCTTCAGCCAATCGGCGGCGCGGGCCAGCAATGCGCCCTGCAACTCCGCCATCTCCGCGATCTGGCGCGGACCGATCCGGTGCAGCACGTCGGGATGACGGCGATAGATGCCGGTCGCGGTGCAGGGCGCGTCCAGCAGGATCGCGTCCACCGGTGCGTCGGGCTGCCACTGGCGCAGGTCAGCCGCCATGACCTCCGCCGCCAAACTGGTGCGCGTCAGATTTTCGGACAGCCGCTCCAGCCGCTTCTTTGACTGGTCGATCGCGGCGACGCGCCATCCCGCCGCCGCCAATTGCATCGTCTTGCCGCCTGGCGCGGCGCACAGGTCCAGCACATGGCGACCCTCCCCCGGCCCCAGCAATCGTGCCGCGCAGGAAGCGGCGATATCCTGCACCCACCAGGCACCCTCGGCAAAGCCGGGCAGGCTGGGAATAGCGACGCTTTCGGGCAGGCGCACATGGCCGGGCGCGAACGATGTGCCATGCAATGCGGCTGTCCAGGTCGCTGTCTCACCGGGATCGCGCAGGCTGATATCGACCGGCGGCCGGATCGCATAGGCATGGGCAGCGGCCAGCGGCATCGCCTCGCCCCATTGCGTCGCCCAGCGTTCGGCGACCTCTACGGGCAATGTCGGCGGCACAGGCAGCGTCGGTTCGCCGCGCGTCACCGTGCCGAACACGCCATGGACCAGCTTGCGCGGCCCGCCATCGACCAGCGGCAGCCCAGTCGCGATCGCGGCATGGGCCGGTGTATCAAGTACCAGCGTCTGGATGAGCGCGATCCGCAGCACCATCCGCGCCTTCGCATCGGGCGGCAATATCTGCTTGGTCGCGCCGTCGATCATCGCATCGAGATCGGGCAGGTGCCGCAGCGTTTCAGCCGCGATCGCATGGACCAGCGCACGATCGGCGGGCGGCAATCCCTGCGCCGCGCCGTGCAACGCCAATTCCAGCGGATCGCCCCGGCGCAACACCGCATCGAGCAATTTGAGCGCCGCGCGGCGGGCAGGCAGGCCGGGGACATCTTCGGGGCGGGGAGCGGGACGGCGGGACATGGGCGGCCCCTACGCGCTTTTACCCTCAAAGAAAATGGGCGACGCCAAAGCCAACACTTAGGAACAACGCGATCCAGCCAACGACGCCGACCCATAGCGCCAGCCAGTCCGACCGGCGCGGCCTGGGATGGCTACCCTTGGGCACGACCCGCAGGGAGGACGGGATGCGTTTCTTTCCGAAGGTCATGACGGCAATCACCCGCCGCCCCACGCCATGAAAGAAGCGCGCGGTGTGACCGGAGAATATATGCTCGGCGACCATGCCGACCGCGTTGAGCGCTTCGATCGCGCCGCCGACCAGTCGCCCGGTGAAGGCGATGGCCTCGATAACCTCATCGATGGGCATTAGCGCCCGTGCGGATCGAGCGCGCTACGGCGGCGCGGGGACGGCGCTACCGGGGAAAGCGCCGAGGCACGCGACGCCGCACTGATGGCAGGCGCGCCCATTTCCACCGCCATATCCTGCAAGGCGGCGATGCGCTTTTCCATCGCCGGATGGGTAGAGAAGAGTTCGCTGACATGTGTCGGCACGATGTAAAGCTGGGCCGCCGCCGGGTTGCGCTCCGCCACCGGATTGGGGATGCGCTCCGCCTGCCCCGCAATCTTGGCGAGGGCCGAGGCAAGCGCATGGGGATTGCCGCTAATCTCCGCCCCGGCCCGGTCTGCACCATATTCGCGGGTGCGGCTGATCGCCATCTGCACGATCATCGCAGCGAAGGGCGCGACGATCACCGCCATCAGGCTGGCGATCATATTGCCATGGCCGCCCTCCCGATCGCCGCCGCGAAAGAAGAGGCCGAAATTGGCGAGCATCGATATCGCGCCCGCAATGGTCGCGACCATCGTCATGATCAGCGTGTCTCTGTTCTTCACATGGCCCAGTTCATGCGCCATCACGCCTGCCACCTCGTCGCGGCTCAGCATCGCCAGCAGGCCGCTGGTCGCGGCAACGGCGGCATTGTCCGGGTTGCGGCCGGTGGCAAAGGCATTGGGCGCATCCTGGTCGATGATGTAAACGCGCGGCATCGGCAGCCCGGCCCGTTGCGCCAGGTCGCGCACCAGATTGTAGAAATCGGGCGCGCTCTGCGCATCGACTTCGCGCGCGTCATGCATCCGCAGCACGATCTTGTCGGCGTTCCAGAAGGTGAAGAGGTTCATGCCCGCCGCCACCAGCAGCGCGATCACCGCCCCGCCGCTGCCGCCCAGCGTATAGCCCAGCGCCATGAACAGGGCAGTCAGCGCCGCCAGCAACATGGTCGTCTTCATTCCGCTCACTTGCACTCGTCTCCGTTGCGGCCCAGATAGCAGGGCAATCGTGAATATGGGGTGGTTCACCCCCATCCGCAAATCGAAAGGCCGCTCTTCATGGGAACCTTCAACGGCAAGCGCCCCGCGCATGTGAAGCCGCCCGCGCATCTGTCCAAAAGCCCGCCGGTGCCGCAGGGCGACGCGATCGACGCGCCGCCTCGCCATAGCGAAGACCTCAGCCCGGTGCGCTATGGCGACTGGGAGCGAAAGGGCATCGCGGTCGATTTCTGACCGCTAAACCTTTGACTCTATTCGGCCGGATCGGCTCACCGCCGATTTGGCACGGCTGCCGCTGGCCCGTGCCGCCCCTGCGGGGAGCCAATCGCGTCCACTCTGGCCTTTTGTCGCATTAACCGTGAAGGCTGGCGGCAAGAGGAGATAGTGGGGCGTGGGCGTACATCTGGTTTCTGACATGAATGTGAAGGCTGTTGCGGATTATGCGCCGGAGGATGCGGCGCTGCTCTGTGCGGTCGGGCGGCTCGTCTGCGCCTGGACGATGCTGGAACAAAGCCTTGAAGCGAAGATCGGGTCATTGCGCGAGGGCATGGGCGACGTACGGATCGTGGGCGCACGGACGCGGCCCAGCATGGCGAAGCTGATGACCGAATTGCGCACGATGGTGGCTATGCGCGACCGGCGCAACGCCAGCGCCCTGACGGAAATTTCCGCGATCGAGCGCGACATGCAACGGATCGACCGATTCCGCGCGCTCATCATCCAGGGGTTCCACCAGCCCGAACCGGGCGGCTTTACCTGCCGCGACAGCAGAAACAATATCCAGCATATCGCGTTTGACCATCTGGATGGCGAAATTGCGGCGCTGGAAAGCGTCGCCAGCCGTCTGCTCGCCGTCTAAAGGGCCGGTGCGCGGCCGATCTGGTTGCCGCCTTCCTTTTGCCTGTTCCATTCGCGTTCCGCCCAGTGTCATCATCACGACGCCGGAATGCTTCAGTCTATGCGCGACGCTTGACCTTTGATGCACGGGCAGCAATCGAAAGGGTTCGCGAACGCGTGAAAGGGGATTTCGAAATTGACCAAGCCGATCCGTAAAGCCATTTTTCCCGTTGCCGGCCTTGGCACCCGTTTCCTGCCCGCGACCAAGGCGGTGCCCAAGGAATTGCTACCTGTCGTCGATCGCCCGTTGATCCAATATGCGGTGGACGAAGCACGCGAAGCGGGGATCGAGCAGATGATCTTCGTCACCGGCCGCGGCAAAGGCGCGATCGAGGATTATTTCGATATCGCTTATGAAGCCGAGGCGACCCAACGCGAACGCGGCAAGGATCTGTCCGCCCTTGATGGTACGCGCCTGCAGCCAGGGGATGCGGTCTTCCTGCGCCAGCAGGCGCCGCTTGGTCTGGGCCATGCGATCTGGTGTGCGCGTGACATTATTGGCGACGAACCCTTCGCCATTCTGTTGCCCGACGAATTCATGAAGGGCGCGCCGGGCAATGGATGCCTTAAACAGATGGTCGATGCCTATGACAAGGTCGGCGGCAATCTGGTTTGCGCCCTGGAGATTCCCATGGAAGAAACGCCCAATTATGGCGTGATCGATCCGGGCGCGCGCGACGGCAATCTGACAGAGGTCAAGGGCTTGGTCGAAAAGCCGTCGGCCGATGCCGCCCCGTCCAACCTGATCGTGCCCGGGCGCTACATCCTCCAACCCGACGTCATGAAGATATTGGAAACGCAGGATAAAGGCGCAGGCGGCGAAATCCAGCTGACCGACGCGATGGCTTCGCTGATCGGGACGCAACCTTTCCACGGCGTCACCTTCGATGGCCGTCGTTTCGACTGCGGATCGAAGGCGGGCTATATCGAAGCGAACCTGGCGCTGGCCTTGGACCGTCCCGACCTTAAGGACCATATCCGCGCCTTCGCCACCGAAGAACTGGCCCGCCAAGGCTAAGGACGAGTGTTCCCGCGCAGGCGGGAACCCTGTCCCGCCCTCGCGAAGGCGCGCACAGGACGGAATAAAAAAGGGCGGCATCCCATCAGGAAGCCGCCCTTTCCATGTGCCTTGATGCCGTGATCAGAACGGCACTTCGTCGTCCAGATCATTGTCGAAATTGGGGCTGCCCGCCCGGCCGCCGCCAGCGCCGCCCTGGCTGCGTCCGCCGCCAAAGCCGCCGCCCTGGTTGCCGCCGCCCGATCCGCCGCCAAAATCATCATAATCGCCGCCGCCAAAGCCGCTCGACCCCTGGCTCGCGCCCCAATCGCTCACGCCCTGCGAGCGACCGCCGCCGCCCTGGCCGCCGCCACCCGGCGCGCCATCCAGCATCGTCAGGACAGAGCCAAGCCCCTGCAACACGACTTCGGTCGAATAACGGTCATTACCCGACTGGTCCTGCCATTTGCGGGTGCGCAACTGGCCCTCGATATAGACCTTGCTCCCCTTGCGCAGGAAACGTTCGGCGACACCGACCAGCCCTTCGGAAAAGATCGCCACCGTATGCCATTCGGTGCGCTCTTTCTTCTCGCCGGTCATGCGATCCTTCCAGCTTTCGGACGTCGCAATGCGCAGGTTGCACACCTTGCCGCCATTCTGGAAGCTCTTGACCTCCGGGTCGGCGCCCAGATTGCCGATCAGAATGACCTTGTTGACAGACCCTGCCATGATTCCTCCGAAACCTTATAAAGCCGCTCTTATAGACCGGCTGCTTTCGCCGTCTAGGCGGAAGCTACCCCAAACCCATCGCGGTTGCGGTCCAGTAGGTGATGCCCGCCGCGACATAGGCCAGCGCAAACAGATAGCCGACCATGAACAGCGGCCATTTCCAGCCATTCGTCTCCCGCCGGGTCACGGCGATGGTGGAAATGCATTGCGGCGCGAAGATGAACCAGGCGAGGAAGGCGAGCGCGGTGGGCAGCGGCCATTGATCCTTCAACCGGTCGCCCAGGCTCCGTTCCAGCAGCGCCTCGTCATCGCCCGCATCGATCGAATAGACGGTGGCGAGCGCGGACACCGCCACTTCGCGCGCCGCCATCGCCGGGATCAGCGCCAGCGAAATGTCGCGATTGAAGCCGATCGGCTCCAGCACGACATTCAGGCCGCTGGCGATCCGCCCGGCGATCGAATGATCGACCTGGCTGGTGGGATCGCCATCAGGCACGCGCGGGAAGCTCAAAAGCAGCCACAGGATCACGGTCGACGCGAAGATGATCGTGCCCGCGCGCTTGAGGAAGATCACTGCCCGCTGCCACAGGCCCAGCAGGATATCCTGCGGGCGGGGCCACTGATATTTCGGCATTTCCATCAGGAAGCCTCCACTGGCCCCCTTGGTCACGGTCCTGCGCAGCAGCAGCGCGACCAGCATCGCGCCGACGATGCCCGCCAGATAGAGGGTGAAAAGGACGAAGCCCTGCAGGCCCACGCCCGGAAACACGTCGCGCGCCGGGATGAACGCGCCGATGATGACGGCATAGACCGGCAGCCGCGCCGAGCAGGTCATCAGCGGCGCGATCAGGATCGTCGTCAGCCGGTCCTTGGGATCGGCGATCGTGCGCGTCGCCATGATGCCGGGAATGGCGCAAGCGAAGGAGGAGAGAAGGGGGATGAAGGCCCGGCCCGACAGGCCGACCCTGGCCATCAACCCGTCCATCAGGAAGGCGGCCCGCACCATATAGCCGGTCGCCTCCAGCATCAGGATGAAGAAGAAGAGGATCAGAATCAACGGCAGGAACACCACCACCGATCCGACGCCGTGAATGACGCCATCGATCAGGAAGGAGCGGAGGATGCCGTCGGGCAGGGATGCGCGCACGGCATTGGCGATCGCTTCGGCAAGACCCTCGATCATGGCCACCGGCGTTTCGGACCAGCTATAGACCGACTGGAACATGACGAACAACAGGCCGAGCAGCAGGATGAGGCCGAAGACGGGGTGCAGCGCCACGCGGTCCACTGCCGCGGTCAGGCGGCGGGACGGCGTTTCGCGCACGATCGCCGCGCGGGCGATCCGCCCCGCTTCCTTGCGCACGGCATCGAAATCCCGTTCGACCACCGGAGCCGGATAGGCCTTGGGCGCACCGTTCAGCAGCCCTTCCAATTCCTCGCGCAGATGCTCCAGCCCGCGCTTGCGCACCGCCACGGTCGATATCACCGGCACGCCCAGTTCGCGCGCCAGCACCGCCGCGTCCAGTTCCAGACCGTCGCGCGTCGCCAGATCGACCATGTTCAAGGCAACGATCGTCGGCAGGCCCAGCGCCAGCAGTTCGAGCGCGAAGCGCAGATGATTGTCCAGATTGGCGGCGTCGACCACGATTACCAGCGCGTCGGGCCGCTTTTCCCCGACCTGCTTGCCCATCACCACGTCGCGCGTGACCTGCTCGTCCGGGCTGCCGGGGTCCAGGCTGTAGGTGCCGGGCAGGTCGACCAGTTCGACCGGGCGACCGTCCGACAGCGCCAGCCGCCCCGCCTTGCGCTCCACCGTGACGCCGGGATAATTGCCCAGCTTCTGCCGCGCGCCGGTCAGCGCGTTGAACAGCGCGCTCTTGCCCGCATTGGGATTGCCGACCAGCGCGATCAGCGGCAGGCCGCTCATGCCGCACGCTCCGGCCCGGTGCGCACCGTGACGGCGGCGGCATGGCTGCGCCGCATCGCGATGGTCATGCGACCGATGCGGCAGGCGATCGGGCCTTTGACGAAGATGCCGCCATGGTGCAGCGCTTCCACGCTGGCCCCTTCACACAGGCCGAACTCGCGCAGCCGCTGGCCTTCGGATGGCGACAGGGCGGACCAATCGATCAGGTCGACATAAGCGGGTTGGCGCAACGGCAATTCGGTCAAACGCACGGAAATCATACTCGCAGCTTATTTCTGCGAGTGACTATCAATACCGATTGGGAAAGGCCAGCGCGAATCATGCAAAGCCCGGATCGACGCTGCCCATGTCACCCCGTCAAATCGCGGGATAGCGCAGCCGCCCGATGAATCGCGACAGGCTGAGCCGCTCGCCGCCGCCAGCGCCCTTGACCTTGGCTTTCAGCTTTTCGAACTGCATGACATTCTCGATCCGGCGGGCCAGGAAGGCGCGGCTGTCGGCATGGCCTTCACTTTCATCGTCCACGAACACCAGCAGGGTCGCGGCATAGACGGCGGTCAGCGTGGTGCGCTTGCTATAATGGGCGAGGTCCGTGGCGGTGTCGCCCGCCGCGCGCCACATCACATCCGCCGCGCGCCAGCCCAGCTTGCCCGCGCGCACCGCATTGGTCGGCAGCGCCAGGATCGCGATCGCGCGGCGCAGCGCCTCGCGGTCGGGCGCCAGCAGCGTCAGCCGGGCTTCAATAAGGGCGATGATCTTCTTGCGGATCGACATGGCTGCCAACTCCTCGGGCGGCAGTGCGTCGATCATGCGCGCGTCGATGCTGGCGAACCAAGCATCGATCATGTCGACCGCACCATCGGCAAAGGCGAGCGCAGCGATATCGGCATCCACGCCCTTTTCCGCCGCCGCCATCGCCACCGCCTGCGCGCGCCAACCGTCGAATGCGGCATGGCGCGCCAGCAACGGCGCCAGCAAGGTGCGGATTTCGTCGAGGGTCAGGTCTTCGGGGGCTTGGCTCATAGGCGATATCTAGGCCCGTGCGGGCAGCCGCACAAGCACCAGCGCCGCGCCGACCGCCACCGTACCGACGATATCGACCGGACTGAGCCATTCGCCGAACAACAGCCAGCCCAGCATCGCCGCCACCGCCGGTTGCAGCATCAGGCTGACCCCCAGTATCAGCGGCGAAAACCAGCCGATCGCATAGGTCAGCAACCCCTGCCCCACCAGCTGGCTCGACAGCGCCAGCACGATCAGCGGCGTCCAGTCGCCCGGCATCACCCGTTCGCCCAGCGCCAGCGCGCATAGCAGCAGCGCAGGCGCACTCGCCACGCTCGACACCGCCAGCACCGGCCAGCTGCCCAGCCGCCCGCGCACCTGCTGCACGATCAGCAGATAGGCGGTGTAGAATATGCCCGCGACCAGGCAGAGTAGGTCGCCCTTCAGGTTGCCGATCGACAGTTCATAACTGCCCGCCATCATCACCAGTGCGCCCGCACCCGCCAGCAGCAGCGCCGCCGCCTGCATCCCACGCGGCTTCTGGCGCAGCACCAGCATCCCCCAGGCGGGCAGGAACAGCCCGCTCATATTGCCGAACACCGTCGCATTGGCGACCTTGGTATACAAAATCCCGACATGCCATGCGGCCAGATCAGCCGCGAAGACCAGCCCCGCCAGCATCAGCGCGATCCACTCCCCCCGCGTCGGCGGCATCCGTTTCAGGCCCGGCCGCGCGAGCAACAGCAGGAAAGGCAGCGCCAGCGTCAACCGCCAGAACGCCGCCGCCACCGGCCCGACGTCCGACAGCCGCACCAATACCGGCCCCAGCGGCAGGACCAGGTTCGCCAGCAACAGCGCTGGAAAGGCAAGGCGCGGCACCCCAAGTTGCGCGGCGGGGGTTGAACTGGACATGCCGGCTCCCTAGCTGGCTTTGCGCATCAAGTCCCGTTGCAATATGCAACTATGATCAAGGGAGTTTCCATGACCAGCCTGTTCGATCCCATCCAGATCGGCGCGATTCGCGCGCCCAACCGCGTCATCATGGCCCCGCTGACCCGCGGCCGCGCCACCCGCGACCATGTGCCAACCCCGATCATGGTGGACTATTATCGTCAGCGCGCCTCGGCGGGCCTGATCATCAGCGAAGCGACCGGCATTTCGCGGCAGGGGCTGGGCTGGCCCTATGCGCCGGGCATCTGGTCCGACGAGCAGGTCGCCGCCTGGCGTCCGGTGACGCAGGCGGTGCACGATGCGGGCGGGCGGATTATCGTCCAGCTTTGGCATATGGGCCGCCAGGTGCACAGCAGCGTGACGGGCGAACAGCCGGTATCGTCCAGCGCCACCGCCACGGCGGGCGACGCGCACACCTATGAAGGCAAGGCGCCGTTCGAAACCGCACGGCCGCTTGGGCTGGACGAAATTCCCGGCCTCATCGACACCTATGTCCGCGCCGCCCATAATGCGATCGCCGCCGGGTTCGACGGAATTCAGATCCATGCCGCCAACGGCTATCTGATCGACCAGTTTCTGCGCGACAACGCCAATTTCCGCACCGACCAATATGGCGGCAGCGTCGAAAATCGCGTCCGCCTGCTACGCGAAGTGACGCAGGCGGTGGTCGACGCGATCGGCGCGGACAAGGTGTCGGTGCGCCTGTCCCCCAATGGCGATAGCCAGGGCGTGAACGACAGCGATCCCGCCAGCCTCTTTGCCCATGCTGCGGACGTCCTGAACGCGATCGGCATCGCCTCGCTCGAACTGCGCGAACCCGGCCCGGACGGCACTTTCGGCCGTACCGACGTGCCCCGCCAATCGCCGCTCATCCGCCAGCATTTCAAGGGGCCGTTGATCCTCAACAGCGATTATGATGCCGACCGGGCGCAGGCCGATCTGGACAGCGGCCTTGCCGATGCGATCAGCTTCGGCCGCCCGCTGCTCGCCAATCCCGATCTGGTGGAGCGCCTGCGCGAAGGCGCGCCGCTCAACCCCATTCAGGATATGACGACCTGGTACGGCCCGGGCGAAAAGGGCTATACCGACTATCCCACGCTGGAACAGGCCAAGGCAACCGCCTGAACCAGCCGAACCTGAACTGTTCCCCGGCGAAAGCCGGGGTCCAGTCCCACGTTTTACATCCCGAACCGCTCGCGCAACGCCAGCATCGCGATCGCCGCCTTGGCCGCTTCGCCGCCCTTGTCCTTTTCGGTCCGCTTCGCGCGGGTCAACGCCTGCGCTTCATTCTCGACGGTCAAAATGCCGTTGCCGATCGCGATCGCATCCATGCTCAGCGCCATCAGGCCGCGCGCGCTTTCGTTCGACACCACTTCGAAATGATAGGTTTCGCCGCGGATCACCACGCCGATCGCGATGAAGCCGTCATAGCGCCCGCTTTCCGCCGCCAGCGCGATCGCGCCGGGGATTTCCAGCGCGCCCGGCACGGTCACCACCTCATATTTATGACCCGCCTCGTCCAGCGCCGCCTTCGCGCCCTCGATCAGCAGGTCGTTCAGATGGTCGTAGAAACGCGCTTCGACGATCAGAAACTTGGCCATGATATATCCTTTACAGTTCGACCGGGCGCTCGCCCACCACGGCCAGGTCGTAGCCGTCCAGCGCGATCAGGCTGTGGTGGCTGTTGGTCAGCAGCACCATGTCGTGGACGCCCAGGTCCGCCAATATCTGCGCGCCTACGCCATAGTCGCGCAATTCGTCCATGCCCGGCTGCGGCTGCCCGGCATGATGCTGGATCAGGCGGCTGAGCAGATCATTATCCTCGGTCCGCTGGGCCAGGATGACGACGATGCCGCTGCCTTCGCGGCCGATGATTTCCATCGACCGGGCCAGCACGTCGCCGCGCGGCCCTTCCAGCCCGAACATGTCGTTCAATGGCGAAAGCTGATGCATCCGCACCAAAGTCGGCTGTTCCGGGTCGATATAGCCCTTTTGCAGCACGATCTGTTCGGTCTGGGTGCCCTTGTTGTAGAAGGTGATCGCCTTCCACTCGCCGCCCCATTTGCTGGTGAAGGTCGCTTCGGCCCGGCGTTCGACCATATGGTCGTGGCGACGGCGATAGGCGATCAGGTCGCGGATCGTGCCGATCTTCATCTTATGCTTCTGCGCGAAGGGGATGAGGTCGTCCAGGCGCGCCATCGTGCCGTCGTCCTTCATCACTTCGCAGATCACGCCCGACGGGTTCAGGCCCGCCAGCCGCGCCACATCGACCGCCGCTTCGGTATGGCCGGTGCGCACCAGCACGCCGCCATCCTTGGCGACCAGCGGAAAGACATGGCCCGGCGTCACGATATCGGCCTTGCCCTTCGACCCGTCGATCGCGACCGAAACGGTGCGCGCGCGGTCGGCGGCGCTGATGCCGGTGGTCACGCCGACGCGCGCCTCGATCGACACGGTGAACGCAGTCTCGTGCCGCGTGCCGTTGTTGCGGCTCATCAGGTCCAGACCCAGTTCGTCCACCCGCGCCTTGGTCAGCGCCAGGCAGATGAGGCCGCGGCCATGCGTCGCCATGAAATTGATCGCATCGGGCGTCGCCATCTGCGCCGGGATCACCAAGTCGCCTTCATTCTCCCGGTCCTCGTCATCGACCAGGATGAACATGCGGCCGTTGCGGGCTTCGTTGATGATTTCCTCGGGACTGGCGAGCGCGGTGCCGCCTTCGCGCTTGAGCAGATAGGTTTCCAGCTTGCCCAGCGTGTCGGCCGTCGGATTCCAGTCGCTTTCGCCGAGCTTGCGCAGCGAATTGGCGTGCAGCCCGGCGGCGCGCGCCAGGCCGGAACGAGACATGCCGCCATCGGTGACGAGGCTGCGGACGGTATCGAGAAGCGCGGACGACATGGGAAACGACTCCTTCCCCAGATGGGATAGCGCCGATATCACATTGCAGTGTGATTATTTCAAGTGAGAAATCACAATGTGATTAGCTCTGGCAGTGATTTTCAAGTCGGGCAGAATGGTGCGCCTTCACATCACTTGGCTCGCAAACTCTGCATCCGGTCGAGATAGCGCGCCAGCACATCGATCTCCAGATTGAACGCGCGGCCATCGGGCAGCGCAGCCAACGTTGTCGCAGCGGCGGTGTGCGGGATGATGTTCAGCCCGAAATGCACGCTGCCATCGGCCTGATCATCGACGCTGTTGACCGTCAGCGAAATGCCGTCGAGCGTGATCGATCCCTTGGCCGCCAGCGCGGCGGCCAACTCCGCAGGCGCGCTGATCACCAACCGGGTCGAATTGCCTTCGGTCGTCGCCGACACCAGCAGGCCGATGCCATCGACATGGCCGGTGACGATATGGCCGCCCAGCTCGTCGCCGACCTTGAGCGCGCGCTCCAGGTTCAACCGCCCGCCCTGCGTCCACAGGCCCGGCGCGGTGCGCGTCACGGTTTCGGCCGACAGGTCGACCGCGAACCAGTCCGCCCCCTTTTCCACCACCGTCAGGCAGGCACCCGAACAGGCGATCGACGCGCCGATCGCAACACCGTCCATGTCATAACCGCATCCGATGACGAGCCGCAGGTCGCCCCGCTGCTCCGCCGATCGCACGGTGCCGATGTCGGTGATGATGCCGGTGAACATGCGCTTTGATCCACTTGAATAGCTGATGTTCCCCGGCGAAGGCCGGGGTCCAGTTTCACGGTCGGAACTGGACCCCGGCCTTCGCCGGGGAACATGAAAACCCCCTAAGCGCTCCGCACCGCCTCGTAAACCTCCAGCCGGTCGACGCCCAGCACGCGGCTGTCGGTCATCCGCCAGCGACCATGCGCCTGCGCCAGATCAGCCAGCCCGATGTCGCCGACCCCGGCCAGCCCGGCACCGATGACGATCGGCGCACGATACAGCAGTAACCGGTCCACCAGCCCGGCGCGCAGGAAAGCGGCGGCCGTTTCCGCCCCGCCCTCCACCAGCAGATGATCGACCCGCTCCAGCGTCGCGATGTCTTCGGGCGCACCGATCCGCTCCCAGCCGACAGGCGCATCGCCCCGGCTCAGCAAAATCCGCCGCGGCGATCGATCGGTCAGGCCCGCCAGCCGCACGTCCAGGCGCGGCGCATCGGCGCGCAGCGTCCCGCCACCCACCAATATCGCGTCATGCCGCGCCCGCTCCATATGCGCATGGGCGCGCGCATCCGGCCCGGTGATCCACCGGCTCGATCCATCCGCCAGCGCGATCCGTCCATCGAGCGACAGGCCCAGCTTCAACGTCACATGCGGGCGACCCAGCGTCTGGCGCAGCACGAATCCGGCCATGGCGCGCGCGGCGTCATCCGCCATCAGCCCCATGTCGACGCGCACGCCGCGATCGCGCAGCCAGGCCGCGCCCTGCCCATCGGTGCGCGGATCGGGATCGCGCAGCGCGATCACCACCCGCGCGACGCCCGCGCGCGCCATCAGGTCGGCGCAGCGCGGCCCGCGCGGCGACAGATGGAAACAGGGCTCCAGCGTCACATAGGCCGTCGCGCCCGCCGCCCGGTCCATCGCCTGGTCCAGCGCCTGCGCTTCGGCATGGGGGCGGCCGCCCTTCTGGGTCCAGCCTCGGCCCACGATCCGGCCATCGCGTACGATCAGGCAACCGACATTGGGATTGGGGGTGGAAAGGCCGCGCCCTCGCCCCGACAAAGCGATGGCGGCGGCCATATAGCGCCGATCCTGCGCCGACGATAACTGCACAGGCGACGGCATGTCGTTCAGGGCCGCGCGGTTCCCGTGGGCTGCGCGCCGGGCTTGGCGACGGCGGCGGCAGGGGCCGATTCTTCCGCCTTGGCCAGCCGCTCATCCAGCAGTGCGTCGATCTGCTTCACCGCTTCTTTGCGGCGCGCAGTGTTGCGCGCTTCCTCATCCCGCCATTCGATACCGAAGGCGTCGGCATAGCCCTGCATCCGCTTCTGCTGCTTTTCCAAAGCCGCCTCGCGCTTGGCGAAATCGATCTTCTGTTGCAGGATGATCGCCGCGTCGGACCGGTTCGCGTCCCAGCTTTGGACATAGATGATCTTGTTGCGGGTCGGCATCGTGTTGGTGTTCGCATCGACCACGAACGTCCAGATGATGACATATGTCAGCGCGATCGACACGCCCAGCAGCGGCCATTTATGCTGCCGCTGCTGCTTGAAATAGCCCCAGAAATCGCCGAGCGCATTTTTGGGGGAAACGGGACGGGGAAATATCGCCATGCCGCCCTTATAGGGCAGCGCGGGCGTCAATGCAAAATGGTCGATACCCGCCTCCCATTTTTCTCTCCGTCCCGTTATCTGCTGGCCCTATCCCTATCGTTCCGTCAAGGTGAAGCGCACCGTCAGCGTCTTGGTCGACCCCACCGCCACCCCGTCGCGCGTCGCGGGACGGAATCGCCATTTGCGCAACGCGTGCCGCTGGGTCGCCAACCAGAAACTCTCGTCGCTGGCCGACAGCTTCTCGATATCCGTCACGCGCCCGTCCGGGCTGATGGTGACGCGCACCGTGACCACGCCTTCCGCGCCCTGGCGGATCATCGCGCCAGGATAGTCGGGCTGAAACGCGGACAGCGCGCGTGGATCGATCGCCGCTTCGGTCAGCACCGGCGCGCGCGGCGGATCGATCGGCGGCAGGATCACCGGGGGAAGCGGATCGCCCCCCAGATCGCGGCCGCCCGTCACGACGGGATCGTCACTCGGCAGCACCACCTCCGGATCGGCGGCGGTGGGTTGCCGGGGTTGCGGCCGGGTCGGCAGCGTCGATTCGGTCCGGCTGTCCTTCGCGACCTCCGGCGGTGGTGGCGGCGAGTCTATCGGAATATTGTGGGCGGTCATCGGCGGCGTGGGCGTGAAGACGTCGATCACCTCCTTGGGCAGCAGCAGGAAGGCGCCGATCAACAGCCCATGCACGGCGATAGTGCCACCCAACCCCAAAGGCGATTTGTGTCCCGCCCCATAATGCGATCGCCCGTCGCCGCTGCTTGTGGTCCCTGTTGCCTGCCCGCTAACCGATAGTGCTTTCAATCGCATTGTCCGGCTCCTCGTCTGTCGCATCCTCTCGCCGGTCCGTGGCCCTTTTTCCCATGGCCTTCCACCGCCGATGAAATGATACAACATTATTTCATGATATGTTGCAACATTATTTTTGATCGTCTGCAACATAGCCGTCGCATCGGGACATATGGCGGCAAAGCAGCCATGCGACATAGGCCGTCTTCCGCCATTCGGAGCAGCCATGCCGCGTCTTCGCCATTGCCTTTTTACTGTCGCACTCGCTGTCTCGGCCCCGCTCGTCGCGCAGCCTGCGATCGGCTTTGAGGTCAGCCCCTGGGCAGCGGACGCCGATGGCGACGGGCGCATCAGCCGGGACGAAATGACCGCCTATATGGACCGCCGCTTCGGCCTGATGGATCAGGATGGCGACGGGCTGGTGCCGGTCCCGGCGATGCAGCGCATGTTGGGCCATGAACAACCGGCGCGCACCCCGCCGACCGGCGGCAAGCGACGCGGCCCCGGCGGGCCGGGCGCCGGCGCACCACCGCCGGGCGGCCGCCCAGCAACGGGCAAAGCTGCCGATACGGGTGCCCCACCCCCGCCGCCTGGCCGCGCCATGCCTTGGCCCGAAGACGGCAATGACGACGGCCAGATCGATCAAGCCGAATTTCTCGCTCCCGCGCTCGCACTATTCGCCGACCAGGACCGCAATGGCGACGATGTGCTGACCGCCGACGAACTGCCGCCGCCGCCCGATCGGCATCCTGACGACTAAGGTTTTACAGCTAGGAACCGGCCCCTCTTCCTCTCCTCTGCATGGCCGGTTCCGCCGGGGCGCATCGTTTGGCCCGATGCGTCCCGGCACATCCTTGTAAGAAGCGCGCGAACGGTTGACGCCACCCCGTCAGAACAGCGTATCGACCGTGTGAATCACCAAGCCCACCAGCCCGCCGACCAGCGTCCCGTTGATGCGGATATATTGCAGGTCGCGCCCGACCGCATTTTCCAGCCGACTGGTGACCGTCCCCGCGTCCCAGCCGCGCACGGTGTCACTGACCAGCCGCACGATCGCATCGCCATAGCTGGCAGTCGCACCCACCGCCGCGCGCCGCACGAAACGGTTGATCACCAGCCGCAGTCGCGCTTCCTGCTGCAAGGTCGCGCCCAGCTGCCGCAACGCCTCGCCCAGCCGCCCCGCCATCGCCTTGCCCGGATCACGCACCGCCCGCAGCAACCCGCCGCGCGCCTGTTCCCACATTCCCGCGATCCAGCGCTGCATCGCCGGGTTGTCGACGATCTCGTCGCGGATCTTGGCGACCTTGGCCTGCATCTCCAGATCAAACTGCAGGTCGAAGGCCAGCTTCTCCATCCCTTCCTCCGCCTTCAACCGCAGGCTGTGGCCCGGATCGGCGGCCATTTCCGCCAGCATCTTGCGCAGCCCCGACAGGATCGCGTTCGCCAGATTTTCGTCCAGCCCGGTCCAGCGCAGCACCTTGCCAGCGCGGTCCTGCACCATCTGTCGGATCAGATGCTCATTGGCCTCCAGCGTCTTGTCCGCCCAATGGATGATGCCGTCCATCACCGGGGCGTGGCGCCCGTCGCGCATCGCCGCCTCGATCGCCTGGCCGACCAGCGGGCCGATATTGATCGCGCGCAGTCGTTGGCCGATCGCCCCCTTCACCATGCCGCCCAGCCGCTCCTGGTCCAGCTCCTCCAATATATCGGCCACCAGCCGCGACGCGCCTTCGCGCAATCGCCCGTCGCCTTCCGATGGGCTGGCCAGAAACCGCCCGGCCGCCGCGGCGACATCCATGCCGCGCATCCGCCGCGCGACCACGGCGGGGGTCAGGAAATTGTCGCGCAGGAACAGGGCCAGCGTGTCGCCGATCCGGTCCTTGTTGCGCGGGATGATGGCGGTGTGGGGAATGGGCAGGCCCATCGGATGGCGGAACAGTGCGGTGACCGCGAACCAGTCGGCCAGGCCGCCGACCATCGCCGCCTCGGCAAAGGATTGGACGAAGCCGATGGCGGGATGAAGATGCACGGTGGCGCGCGCCGTGATGAACAACAGCGCCATCGCGATCAGCATGCCGGTCGCGACCAGCCGCATCTGCCGGGCGGGATGCGGCGCGATATCTCCTCTGGACCGGGGCAGGCGAAGCAGCGTCATGGCCGTTCAACGGTTACGCCACCGTTTCGTTCAGGCAAAGCCTGCTTTTACCCGCATCATTCCGCCGGATGGGGATGCACCGGCCGATCCTTGTCATCGCCCGGCTTGTAGGTCAGCAGTCCCCGGCCCAATCGCGGTCCGACCCAGCTTTCGATCGCGATCGCCAGGCTGAAGGTTGCGGGCACGATCACCAGCGTCAACACCGTCGACAGCATGAGGCCGCCGATCACGGTGATGCCCATCGGCTGACGCCACGCCCCGTCCCCCGACAGGGCGAGAGCCGTGGGCACCATGCCCGCCACCATCGCCACCGTGGTCATCACGATCGGCTGGGCGCGCTTGTGCCCGGCATCGACGATCGCATCGAACTTGGGCACGCCCTTGTCCATCTCCTCCAACGCGAAGTCGATGACGAGGATCGAGTTTTTGGCGACGATGCCCAGCAGCATCAGCAGCCCGATGAACACCGGCAAGGACAAAGGCTGCCCCGCAATATGCAGGGCTATCGCCCCGCCCAGCGGCGCCAGCAGCAACGACCCCAGATTGACGAACGGCGGCATGATCCGCTTGTAGAGCAGGGTCAGCACCGCCAGCACCAGCAGGATGCCGGACGCGACGGCGATGGCGAAATTGGTCAGCATTTCCGCCTGGAACTTGCTGTCGCCCGCCTCGATCTTCTGCACGCCCTGCAGGGTGCCGCCGTTGATCGCCTTCATCAGCGGCAGGGCGTTGATCTTGGCGTTCGCCTGGCTGGTGACGATACCGGGCGCCAGGTCTGCGCCCACCACGATGCGGCGGATCTGGTTATAGCGGCGGATCTGCGTCGGTCCCGCGCCGAAGCTGATATCGGCCACCACCTTGAGCGGCACCGATCCGCCCGAAACCGTGGGCACCGGCATATTTTCGATCGTGCCGATATCCTTGCGGCTCTCTTCGGCGATCGACACGCGGATCGGGATCTGGCGGTCGGACAGCGAGAATTTCGCGCTATTCTGGTCGATATCGCCGATCGTCGCGATGCGGATCGACTGGCTGAGCGCCGCCGTCGTCACGCCCAGGCTGGCGGCCAGGTCGAGGCGCGGCTTGATGATGATTTCGGGGCGCTGCATGTCGCCCTGCACGCGCGGCGCGCGCAATTCGGGGATGCGGGCCATTTCGGCGACCAGCTGGTTGGCCGTCTGCTCCAGCTTGATGGGATCGTCCGATCCGAACATCAGGATGATGTCGCGGCCAAAGCCGCCGCCGGACTGCGACTGGAAATTCACGCGGGCGTCGGCGATCGTCTGGAATTTCGGCGCGACCTTGCGTTCCCAATCGACCGAACTGATCGGCCGGTCCTTCTTGAGCGTCAGGAAGATGTCAGCCGATGTCGGCTCGACGTCGGCGAAGGCGGCCTCCACCACATCGCTGTCGGCCGCCAACATGTCGGCGACCTTGCGCGTGATGGCGGTAGTCTGCGCCAATGTGCTGCCCGGTACGGTTTCGATCTTGACCTGGCTGAAATCGGTGTTGGTGGTCGGCTGGAACGTCATCGGCAAGGTGGTGAACGCGACGATCGTCGCGACGAACGCCAGGAAGCCGAAGCCCACCGTCCACATCCGGTGATCCAGGAAGATCGCTGTAAACCGCCGCCAGCCACCGCGCGCGCGATGAGCGATCGCCCGGCGCTCATCCAGCGACCAGCGCAGGACCGCCATGTAGCGATCCATCATCCAGCCTTCGCCATGGCTCGCCTCGCCATGGGCTTTGAGGAAATAGGCCGCGACCATCGGCGTGATGAGGCGCGCGACGGCCAGGCTCATCAATACGGACACGACGACCGTCATGCCGAACTGGATGAAGAACTGGCCCGATACGCCCGGCATCAACGCCACCGGCAGGAACACCGCGACGATCGCCATGGTCGTCGCCAGCACCGCCAGGCCGATCTCGTCCGCCGCGTCGATCGACGCCTGATAGGCCGATTTGCCCATCCGCATATGCCGCACGATATTCTCGATCTCGACGATGGCGTCATCGACCAGCACGCCTGCGACCAGACTGAGCGCCAGCAACGAGATGGTGTTGAGCGTGAAGCCCATCATATCCATGAACCAGAAGGCGGGGATCGCCGACAACGGGATCGCCAGCGCGGAAATCATCGTCGCGCGCCAGTCGCGCAGGAACAGGAAGACGATGACGACCGCCAGCACGGCGCCCTCGATCATCGCGGCCATCGCCGAATGATATTGTTCCTTGGTATATTCGACGCTGGTATAAAGCTGCTTGAACTTGACCTTGGGATTTTCGGCCTTCAGCTTGTCCAGCACCTTCATCGCATTGTCGTAAACGGTGACGTCGGACGCGCCCTTGGCCTTTTCCATGCTGAAGCTGGTAACCTGTCGCCCGTTCATCAGGCCCAGGCTGCGCTGTTCCGCATACATGTCGCGGACCTCAGCGATGTCCGACAGCTTGACCGTCCGCGCACCGCTGATCGCGATCTGCGTTGCGCCCAGGTCGCGGGCGTTGCGGGCGTTGCCCAGCACGCGGATCGACTGTTCGGCGCCTGCGATCTCGGTACGGCCGCCCGCCGCGTTCAAATTGACCTGCTGCAGCTGCGCATTGACCTGCGCCGCAGTAATGCCGAACGCCTGCAGCTTGGCCGGGTCCAGGATGACGCGGATTTCCCGGCTGACGCCGCCGCCGCGATTGACCGCCGCCATGCCGCTGACCGACAGCAGCCGCTTGGCGACCGTATTGTCGACATACCAGGACAGTTCCTCCAGCGTCATGTCGGTCGCTTCGGCGCTGAAATAGGCGATCGGGCCACCGTCGATGTCGATTCGGGTGACCTGCGGCTCCAATATGCCGTCGGGCAGGTCGCTGCGGATCTGGTCCACCGCGTTCTTGACGTCGTTGACCGCGCGATCGACCGGCGTGCCGATCTGGAACTGAACATTGGTCAACGACTGGCCTTCGGACGCGAAGGATATGATGTCGTCGACGCCGCTGATGCCCCGCACCGCCGCCTCGATCCGCTGCGTGACCTGGGTTTCCAATTCGGTGGGCGCAGCGCCCGGCTGGCTGACGGTGACGCTGACGGCCGGGAAGCTGATGTCGGGATTGTTGTTGACGTCCATCCGCATGAAGCTGACCATGCCAGCCAGCATCAGCGCGGCGAACATCACCAGCGGCGTCACCGGGTTGCGGATGGCCCATGCGGAAATATTGCGAAAATTCATGACGGGCTTCCCTCACCGGACGCGCTGGCGCGTCCGTCCAACCTCTGCCGGACGCAGCCTATGCGCCCTATTCAACCTGTTCGGCGCTTGGTGGCGCCTGTCCTGCCGTCCGGGGGAGCAGCCACGCGCTGCGCCGATCCCTTAGCGGCTCTTCAACAATTCCGGCTTCACCTTCTGCCCCGGCGTCAGGAAGGCGCCGGCGGACGTGACGATGCTTTCCCCGCCGTCGATCCCGCTCGTCACCGCCACCCCGGCCTCCGACACCTGCCCCACCGTCACGGCGCGCCGTTCCACCTGGTTCTTGGCGTTGATGACATAGACATAGCTGCCCTTCGCGTCGCTCTGCACCGCCAATTCGGGCAGCAACGGGGCGCTGCCCGATCCGCTGGTGATGGTCGCTGCGGCAAAGCCGCCCGGCCGGATCGCCGGATTATAGGCGACGGCGATGCGCGCGATGCCCTGGCGCGTCTGGGGATCGACCACTGGCGACACCTGCCACACGCGCCCTGCAAACTGCTCGCGATGGCCGATCGGCGTCACCATCGCGCTATTGCCGGGCCGCAATGTCGCCAGATCGCCTTCGGCCACCTGCGCCTGCAATTCCATTTCGCCATCCTTGGCCAAGCGGAACAATATGCCGCTGCCCGCCTGGACGATCTGCCCCGGCTCGACCGTCCGGGTCAGCACCAGGCCGGATGCGGGTGCGCGGATATCGAGACGACCCGTGCGGGCGCGCTGTTCGGCCAGTTGCGCCGCGGCGACATCGACACGCGCCTGCGCCGCATCGCGAGTCGCCGTGCGCTGGTCAATGTCAGCCGCGCTGATGAAACCACGCCCCACCAGCGCCTTGGCGCGATCGAGCTGCGCCTGCGCCAGCTTGGAGTCAGCGCGCGCCACGTCCACCTGCGCGGCGAGCGATCGCACCTGTTCGACCTGCACCGACCGTTCGATGATCGCGAGCGACTGCCCCGCGCGCACCCAGTCGCCCGGCTGCACCAGAACGCGCGAGACCATGCCGCCTTCGCCGACCACGCCCACCGGCATGTCGACACGCGCGGCGAGCGATCCCGTCGCAGTGACGGTGCGCGACACGACCGACTGGCCCGGCCGCGTTACGGTGACGACGGGCACCTGCGCCGCGGGCGCCGCCGCCGTATCGGCCGCCTTTTCACCCCGCATTGATATCCAGGCGGCAACCGCGACGAGCACCACCACGACGCCGCCGATCAGCAGCAGCCGTTTGCGCCGTCGACGCCGGTCTTCATCATCGATGACGACCATCGAGTCGCCCATCAGCTGGGTTTCGTAATTCATGCCGCTTCTCGTCTCCGGCGCTTTGCCCTATTGGCAACTGTGTTATATGAATATAGCACCGCCCTCAACCCCCATTATCATGGTTCGACGGACCGCGGCAAAGCCATAATGCGCGGCGGAAAGGGGCAGAAAGACGGCATGATGATATGGAGCGCCCGTCGCACCGCATTGACTTGCCAAAAGACCCGGCTTGTGGCGCAATGAACCGGGGAGGGAAGATGTCATGGATTTATTGGGATGGATCGTGGTCGGCCTGCTCGCCGGGGCGATCGCGCGGCTGATCATGCCCGGCCGCGATCCGGGCGGGTGCATCGTCACCATATTGATGGGCATGTCCGGCGCACTGCTGGCCGGATTTGTGGGACGCCTCGCAGGCCTCTATGCGCCCGGCGAGCGGGCGGGCTTCATCGCCGCCATCATCGGCGCCGTTGCCATACTGGCGCTTTACCGGTTTTTCGCCGGGCGACGGTAAACCGGCATAAAAAAGGGCCGCGCCGAGGCGCAGCCCTTTTTGTGATGTGCGGGTGCGCTTTGGTTAGCGTACCGACCCGCGACGGACCAAGTTGACGATCGCCAGCAGGATGATGGCGCCGACCAGCGACACCAGGAAGCTGTACAGAGTCAGGCCCGCATTGTTGATCGAGCCGCCACTGAAGATCAGGCCGCCGATGAACGCGCCAACGATGCCGACGACGATGTTGAGCAGGATGCCCTGCTGTGCGTCAGTCCGCATCACCATGCTGGCAAGCCAGCCAATGACACCGCCGACGATAAGCCACAAGATAATGCCCATAAATACTCTCCTTGACCACGCCCCCAGCGGGTTGGGTGCTGCATTCAACGGAAGAGAAGGCGTCCCGTTCCATAGCGAAAAAATGATTCCGGACTGGAAACCATCTTGGCTTTGCGCCGTTTGAACGCCCCCTTGGGGCATCATTTCGGTGGCGTACCTGTCAAAAGGGCCGCCGGATCGGTATCCGGCGGCCCTTTGGTGCTTATGCAGACGGCCTCAGAACCATCAATTATGTAAGGGCCATCAATATTTCTGCTGTCGCTCATAGAGCGACTTATAATATTGGATACGGGTCACGCGCAGGCCGTGCATGCCCGACCGGTCGACCGCCCGCTGCCAGCCGGCAAATTCCTCCAGCGTCAGATTATAGCGCGCGCACGCTTCGTCCACGTTCAGCAGTCCGCCATTGACCGCGGCGACCACTTCCGCCTTGCGCCGCACCACCCAGCGGGTGGTGTCTGCCGGCGGCAGGCTATCCAGCGTCAGCGGCTCTCCGAGCGGCCCTACGACCTGGGCGGGCCTGATTTTCTGGTTCTCGATCATTCTTACCCTCAAAGTGCGGCACTGGCGTTACCGAATTCAGCAGTGAAACCCTTTATCTGCGTCAGCCCTGAAGAACGGCTAAAGCCCCACGGTAAACACCACCTTCATCATTCCTGCCCCCTGGCTAAACGGCTCGCGATCAACGGGTGGAAACTTCCCGCGAGACGCACGGCTTCGATCTTGCCGCCGGAACGTGGCGCAAAAACGCACGCCAGTTCCTGGATCCAGTCGTCGCTTCCGCCCTGCCCCCGCAGGACGCCCGCCACCGCCTGCGCGGTCGGACTGGCCGCCTGCGCCGCCGCTGTCGCAGCCCGCAGGAATGGCCAAGCCGGCACGCGCGGCCGGTTGAAGGGTCTGGGGGAGCCAGGCTTCAGCCCGCCACCCCGAAGGAAACTCAGATCCATGACCCCTGTTTACGGATCAATGGATAAGGGTCCGTAAACTCGATGCCGCTTTCATGACTCGTCCGATCCCCCTTTCACGTCGATCCGTCCCGATTATGGGCAAAGCAGCGCTACCTTTCGTTAACTTTTGCACCACGCCCGCCGCTGCATTATAGGCGCGTCCATGCAGCCCCAGTTTCAGCTTCCCCAGCCGCTCGACGCGCGGCGCATCGTCGTCGCCATGTCCGGCGGCGTGGATAGCAGCGTCGTCGCCGCGCTCGCCGCCAGGACCGGCGCCGAAGTCATCGGCGTCACGCTCCAGCTTTACGATCATGGCGCGGCGGTCGGCCGCACCGGCAGCTGTTGCGCGGGGCAGGATATCCGCGACGCGCGCGCGGTCGCCGACCGCATCGGCATCGCCCATTATGTCTTCGACTATGAAACCGCTTTCCGCGAATCGGTGATCGCCGACTTCGCTGATGAATATATGGCCGGTCGTACGCCCATCCCCTGCGTGAAGTGCAATATGGGCGTGAAGTTCACCGACCTGTTCCAGATCGCCCGCGACCTGGGCGCCGACTGCCTCGCCACCGGCCATTATGTGCAGCGGGTCGAAGGCATGGCTGACGCGGAACTGCATCGCGCCGCCGACCCCGCCCGCGACCAGAGCTATTTCCTCTTCGCCACCACCCAGGCGCAGCTCGATTATCTGCGCTTCCCGCTGGGCGGCCTGCCCAAGCCTATGGTACGTGAAATCGCAGCGGAACTGGGCCTGTCGGTCGCGCTCAAGCCCGACAGCCAGGACATCTGCTTCGTGCCGGACGGCGATTATGCCAAGATCGTGCGGAAACTGCGCCCCGATGCGGACGAAGGCGGCGACATCGTCCATATCGACGGCCGGGTGCTGGGGCGGCACAAGGGGATGATCCACTTCACCGTCGGCCAGCGCAAGGGGCTGGACATCGGCGGCCAGCCCGACCCGCTCTATGTCGTGCGGCTGGACGCACCGGCCAAGCGGGTGATCGTGGGACCGAAGGCGGCGCTGGCCGTGTCGGGCGCGCTGCTGAGCGACATCAACTGGCTGGGCGGCGACTTCACCGGCCCGCTGACCGCCAAAGTGCGATCGATGGCCAAGCCCGTCCCCGCGCGCCTCGACGGCGACCGGCTGCTCTTCGATGCGCCCGAATATGGCGTCGCACCGGGACAGGCAGCCGTCCTCTACGCGGGCGAGCGCGTCCTGGGCGGCGGCTGGATCGCCAGCACGCAGGCGGCAATGGCGGAAGCGGCGTAACCTCAATCACCCCGTCATGCCGGGCTTGACCCGGCATCCCGCTTTTCTTGGTGCACAACAGAAGAAGCGGGATCCCGGCTTTCGCCGGGATGACGAGATTGATGAAACTTATGCTGCGATACCATTCGGGAAAAACAATATTCCCATGCACAAAAGAATCCCGCAAAGCATCCAGAAGGCCAGCAGCAGCGCGAGCATCCAAAAACGGAACGGCTGATCCTTTCTGCGACCAGAAAAGGCAAATCCCCAATATGGGGCTTCCATTGTACCGCTTCGGAAACCGTCAAGCAGTTGCCACCCAGTAATTGTTGAAAGGGCTAATCCGACGACAGGCCCGATAATGGCCTCATCCACTTTTGCTCTCCGTTATGCGATCCAATGGCGAATATGCCAAGTTTCGCCACCTCGCAAACATTGGCTAAGCAACATGCGCAGTCCCCCCACAACCTTGCCCTTTCGCGCCCCCGCGCGTAAGGCCCGCGCGTCATGACTCGCCCGCTCACCTTCGCCATCCCCAAGGGCCGCATCCTCGATGAAGCGCTGCCCCTGCTCGCCAAAGCCGGTATCGAACCGGAGGCGGAATTTCACGACAAGAAAAGCCGGGCGCTGCGCTTCGCCACCAACCGCCCCGACGTGTCGATCATTCGCGTACGCGCCTTCGACGTCGCCACCTTCGTCGCCCATGGCGCGGCGCAGATCGGCATCGTCGGCTCCGACGTGGTGGAGGAGTTCAGCTATTCCGAACTCTACGCGCCGGTGGACCTTAACATCGGCCATTGCCGCTTGTCGGTCGCCGAACCGGTCGATGCCGGGGACGAGGATCAGGCGGCGATGAGCCATGTCCGCGTCGCGACCAAATATCCGCACCTCACCCGCCGCTATTATGAAGCGCGCGGGTTGCAGGCCGAATGCGTAAAATTGAACGGCGCGATGGAACTGGCCCCCTCGCTTGGCCTGTCGCGCCGCATCGTCGATCTCGTGTCGTCGGGCGCGACGCTCAAAGCCAATGGCCTGGTTGAAACCGACATCATCATGGCTGTCAGCGCCCGCCTGATCGTCAACCGCGCCGCCTACAAGATGCGCTCGGCCGAATTGTCGCCGCTGGTGGAGGCGTTCCGCGCCGCCGTGGGGGTGAGAAATGCGGCGTAAAAAAGAAATAGCCCCTCCCTTTCAAGGGAGGGGTTGGGGTGGGTCGCGACCGAAGGGAGCGTCTGTCCTATCGAGATGGCATTGGGCTCGCTTCGCTCGCCACCCACCCCCGGCCCCTCCCTGAAAGGGAGGGGGGATACCATATTATGACCTTCCGCCTCTCCACCACCGACGCCGGTTTCGCGGCCGCCTTCACGACGCTGGTCAACGATCGCCGTGAAGCCGACGAAGATGTCTCGCGCGATGTCACCGCCATCCTGAAAGCCGTGCGCGCCGGGGGCGACGCGGCGCTGGCCGACTATACCCAGCGTTTCGACCGCCACGACCTGAACGTCAGCGGCTGGGCGGTGACGCCTGCGGAAACGCGCGCAGCGCTGGACGGCCTCTCCACCGAACTGCGCGACGCGCTCGAACTCGCCGCCGCGCGCATCACCAGCTATCACGAAAAGCAGCGCCCGCAGGATAGCGACGGCGTGGACAGCGCTGGCGTCCGCCTCGGCGCCCGTTGGAGCGCGGTGGACGCCGCCGGCCTTTATGTGCCCGGTGGCCGCGCCGCCTATCCCAGTTCGCTGCTGATGAACGTCATCCCCGCCAAGGTCGCAGGCGTCCGCCGCATCGCCATGGTGACGCCGACGCCGGGCGGCGAGATCAACCCGCTCGTCCTCGCCGCCGCGCAGATCGCAGGGATCGAGGAAATCTGGCGCGTCGGCGGCGCGCAGGCCGTCGCCGCGCTCGCCTATGGCACGGACCGGATCAGACCGGTGGACGTCATCACCGGTCCGGGCAACGCCTGGGTCGCCGAAGCCAAGCGGCAACTTTATGGCGTGGTCGGCATCGACATGGTCGCGGGGCCATCGGAAATCGTCGTCGTCGCGGACGGCAGGAACGACCCGGAATGGACCGCCGCCGACCTGCTCAGCCAGTCGGAACATGACCCGACCAGCCAGTCGATCCTCTTCACCGACGATGCGGCCTTCGCCGACGCGGTCGCGCAAGCTGTCGATCGCCAGATCCCGGCGCTCTCCACCAGCGCCGTCGCCCGCACCAGTTGGGACGCCAATGGCGCGATCATCCTGGTCCGCGACCTCGATGAAGCCATGCCGTTGGTCGATCGACTAGCGCCTGAGCATCTCGAACTCGCCGTGGACGATCCCGATCGCTATTTCGCGCAGGTCCGCCATGCCGGGTCGGTATTCCTGGGCCGCATGACGCCCGAAGCGGTGGGCGATTATGTCGCCGGGCCGAATCACGTCCTGCCCACCGGCCGCCGCGCGCGCTTTTCTTCGGGCCTTTCTGTGCTCGACTTCATGAAGCGCACCAGCTTCCTTAGCCTGGACGACGCCGCTCTTCGCGCGATCGGCCCCGCCGCCGTCGCGCTGGCGCGGGCGGAGGGCTTGCCTGCCCACGCTGCGTCCGTGGCGCTGCGATTATCTTGACTCGACATCCGTTCGGTTCGAGCGTGTCGAGAACATCGCGCATGGTTCTCGACAAGCTCGAACCGAACGGAGTAGGGGGCACCCTATGAACGACCGCTCCAAATCCCGCTCCGCCGCGCGCCTCGCCGCGGTCCAGGCGCTGTATCAGCTCGAAATGGAGGGCACGCCCATCCAAGTTCTGCTGCATGAATTTCACCAGCACCGCCTGGGTGCCACGATCGAGGACGTGACCTATGTCCCCGCCGAAGAAGCCTTTTTCGACGATGTCGTCACCGGCGTGGACAAGCGCCGCGACGAGATCGACGCGCTAATCGCCGCGCGCCTGTCCAGCGGCTGGAGCCTCGACCGCCTCGACAAGCCGATGCGCCAGATTTTGCGCGCGGGCGCCTATGAACTACTCGCCCGCGCCGATGTCGGCACCGGCACCGTCATCAGCGAATATGTCGATGTCGCCCACGCCTTCTACGACAAGCGCGAGGCGGGCTTCGTCAACGGCCTGCTCGACGGCGTATCGAAGGACGTGCGGAAGTAATATCTCGCAGGGCTGTTCCCCGGCGAAGGCCGGGGTCCAGTCCCGCCGATGACCGGCTCACGATCCTTCGCTGGAAAGCAAGCCTTTTGGCATCACCCTGCATATGGAAAGCAGCGTGCTCCTGCGAAGGCAGGAGCCCAGGCCCATGGTTCGAACTGGGCTCCTGCCTTCGCAGGAGCACGTGGATGCGTTAGGCATCCTTCATGTCCGCCGAATCCCGCTTTTTAACCCTGCTGCGCCTGCTGGCGAACGATCCCGCTGCGCAGGGACTAAGCGACGATGTCGCCATCCTGCCCATCGGCGACACCCGCCTGATCCTTACCAGCGACACGATGGTGGAGGGCGTCCATTATCTCCCTACCGATCCGCCGCAGGATGTCGGCTGGAAACTGGCGGCGGTGAACCTGTCGGACCTGGCGGCCAAGGGCGCGCGCCCGGTCGGCTGCCTGCTCAACTACGCCCTGTCGGGCGATGACGCATGGGACGAAGCCTTCGTCGCGGGGCTGGGCGACGCGCTCGACCGCCACGCCATGCCGCTGCTGGGCGGCGACACGGTGAAAATGCCCGCCGGATCGGCGCGCAGCTACAGCCTGACCGCGATCGGCGAAGCGACCGGCCCGGTGCCCACCCGCGCCGGGGCACAACCGGGCGACCGCCTTTACCTTACCGGCCCGGTGGGCGATGCGGGCATCGGCCTCGACCTCGCCCGCGCAGATCCGCTGGCGACCGGCCCACTGGTCGAGGCCTATCGCCGCCCGCGCCCGCGCCTGGCCGAAGGCGCCCTGCTCGCGCCCCAGGCGACCGCAATGATGGACGTATCGGACGGCCTGCTGATCGACGCATCGCGCATGGGCCACGCCAGCGGCGTCGCCATCACCATCGACCATATTCCGCTCTCTCCCGCGCTGGAACAAGTGCGCGGCGCCAGTACCGCGATCCAGATTGCAGCCGCGCGTGCGGGCGACGATTATGAACTGCTCTTCACCCTGCCACGCGGCATCACCCCGCCCGTCCGCGCGATCCCCGTCGGCCATGTCGCACCGGGATCGGGCCTCACCCTGATGATCGACGGCGCTGTTCTCCCGCTGCCCGACCGGCTGGGCTGGGAACATGGCTGACACGGCCTAACCCCCGCCCAGCACGTTGATGGTGAAGGCCAATATGCCAAGGTTGAACAGAAACGCCGCCAAACATTGGAACAGCACCGTCCGGCGCATCTCCGTCGCCGTCACCGATACGTCCGACGTCTGGAACGTCATCCCCAGCGTAAAGGCGAAATAGAGGAAGTCCCAATAGCCCGGCTCGTCCTCTTCCGGGAAATCCAGTCCGCCCCGGTCCTTGCCCGTCTTGTCGCCCAGATAGAAGATATGGGCATAATGCATGGCATAGACGAGGTTGGAAAACAGCCAGGCGATGATCAGCGTGCCCAGCAGCAACGCGACGGTGGCAGCGTCCGGACCATTATGCTGCCCCACCGCCACGCCGACCGCGACCAGGATCACCAAACTCACGATCCCGGTCAGCAGCAACATAAACCCGCGATTGGCGTCGTTCGCCGCCGCATTCCTGCGCATCGTCGCAGGCGCGGCATCGATCAGCGGCACGACCGACACCATGAAGGCCAGCGCCGCCACGTCGAACCCCGCCATCACCGCCTCATGCCAGGGCAATAGCAGCGCCAATGGCGCCGCCAGCCCCAACAGCAGCAGGAACATGCCATAACGCCAGGGGAATATGGGGGAGGACGAGGACCGCATCGCCTGCATCAAAGGCGCAAAGCCCGCGCCGCGCAAGCCTGTTACAGCACGGCCGCGATCAATCCGCGCGCCTGCGCCTCATTGGCTTCCAGATACCAGTTTTCCGGCGCCTTTTGCAGCAGTTCGTCCATCGTTACGTCCGACCCCAGGATCAAATTGGCAAACCCTTCATTCTGGATCGCGATCGACGATTCGATCTCGTTGAGCGTCGCCTTCAACGTCGCGATGCAGGTGGACAGCGGCCCGGCCAAGTTGATCTTCTTGGTGATCACCCGCTCGTGGATCATCAACCGCGTGCCGCGCGTCAGGTAACGATTCTCGGTCGCGAAGAAGCTCATGAAGGTCGCCCCCGCCGAATAGACCGCCGTGCGTCCCATGAACACCAGCCGCCGCTCGGGATAGAGGTCCGAATGAAAGCGGATGTCTTCGCCCATCAGCCGCGCAATCTCCGGGTCGCCGCCCAGCGTGGACAATTCCACCACGACCAGCCCCTGTTGCGGCGCGGTGGACAGGCATTTCTTGAAATGCAGATACATGCCATGATCGACCACGCCCGACAGCATGATCGCGGGATATTCGAAATCCTTGGGGGAAAGCATCGGGGCGGTCATCAGCATCAAGCACGTCCTTGAGAGGGGAAAGTCGCGCTGCACTACGCTTGGGACGGCAAAAGGTGCCGCGCTTTTGACTGGCGCGCCGCGCCCGACCCTGTAAAGAACAGATCATGACCAAAGGGCAGGACGCCAAAGGGCCGGACAGATGATCGCGAAACTCAAGGGCTTGCTGGACAGCACCGGCATCGATCACGCCATCATCGACGTGGGCGGCGTGGGCTATCTGGTCGGCGCGTCGTCCCGCACGCTCGCCGCACTGGGGCCAGTGGGCGAAGCGGTGACGATCCATACCGAAATGCTGGTGGCGGCCGATTCGATCCGCCTGGTCGGCTTCGCCCGGGCCGAGGAGCGCGACTGGTATCGACTGCTCACCCATGTCCAGGGCGTGGGGTCACGCGTCGCGCTGGCGATCCTGTCGGCGCTGGAACCGCTCGAACTGCACCGCGCCGTCGCCATGGGCGACAAGGCGATGATCGCGCGCGCCAACGGTGTCGGCCCCAAACTGGCCCAGCGCATCGTCAATGAATTGAAGGACAAGATCGGCACGGCGCCTGCTGGCAGCCCGATCGGCGTGGGCGGCATGGCGGCGCTGCCGACCGGCAGTTTCGCCGCCGACGCCCTCTCCGCGCTCCAGAATCTGGGCTTCAAACCGCATGAGGCCAGCGTCGCCGTCGCCGCGGCCGAAGAAGAACTGGGCGACAATGCCAGCCTCGACGCACTGGTCCGCCTCGCGCTGCGAAAGGCGGCGAAGTGATATTTTCACCCATCCGTCATGCTGAACTCGTTTCAGCATCCATCATGCGACTTGCTCCAAAAGGTTGCCGAGATGAAGGAACCCTGCGTCTATATCCTAGCCAGTCAACCTTATGGCACACTCTATATCGGCGTGACGTCCAACCTCGTCGGCCGACTGATGCAGCATCGCAGCGATGCGATACCCGGCTTCACACGCCAATATGGCGTCCATCGTCTCGTCCGCTACGAACCTTGCGACATGATGGAGCAGGCGATTGCGCGCGAGAAGCAACTCAAACGCTGGCGTCGCCAATGGAAAATCAACCTGATCGAATCCGACAACCCGCATTGGGCCGATCTGGCAGCCAATCTTGGCTTGCCGCCGCTCACTCTAACCCAGCCGCCCAATGGATGCTGAAACAAGTTCAGCATGACGGGGTTTCTCAATGACCGACGACGATCGCCTCCTCACCCCCGCTCGTCGTCCCGAGGATGTCGATGCCGCGCTGCGTCCCAAATCCCTCGACGAATTTGTCGGCCAGCAGGCCGCGCGCGAAAATCTGCGCATCTTCATCCAGGCGGCGAAATCGCGCGGCGACGCGCTCGACCACGTCCTCTTCTTCGGCCCGCCCGGCCTTGGCAAGACCACGCTCGCGCAGATCGTCGCCAAGGAAATGGGCGTGGGCTTTCGCGCCACATCCGGCCCGGTCATCGCCAAGTCGGGCGACCTGGCCGCGCTGCTCACCAATCTGGACGAAGGCGACGTCCTGTTCGTGGACGAAATCCATCGCCTCGCCCCAGCGGTCGAGGAAGTCCTCTATCCCGCGATGGAGGATCGCGCGCTCGACCTGATGATCGGCGAAGGGCCATCCGCCCGCTCGGTCCGCATCGACCTGCCCCGCTTCACCTTGGTCGGCGCGACCACCCGGCAGGGGTTGCTCACCACGCCGCTGCGCGACCGCTTCGGCATTCCGGTCCGATTGCAATTCTATACGGTGGACGAGCTGGAACTGGTGGTGCGCCGCGCCGCCCGCCTACTCGACCTTTCCATCACGCCGGATGGCGCGGTGGAGATCGCCCGCCGGTCACGCGGCACCCCGCGCATCGCCGGCCGCCTGCTGCGCCGGGTGCGCGACTTCGCCCATGTCGCGGGCGCGCCCACCGTCGATCGCAAGGTCGCCGACGCGGCGCTCATGCGGCTGGAGGTCGATCATCTTGGCCTGGACCTCATGGACCGGCGTTACCTGATGATGATCGCCGACATTTATCGCGGCGGCCCGGTCGGCGTCGAAACGCTCGCAGCCGGGCTATCCGAAGCGCGCGACACGATCGAGGAAGTGGTCGAACCCTATCTGATCCAGCTGGGCCTGATCGCCCGCACCGCCCGCGGGCGTTGCCTCAACGGCCCGGGCTGGAAGCATCTGGGCCTCAATCCGCCGCAGGACGTGCAGAACGGGCTGTTCGACTGAAGAAACCCGACAAACCCCATGGCCGTTACGGCATTGCGACGTTATAGCCGCAGGACCATCAGGCGCGCGGCAGATGCGTCGAAGCAGCAGGAGCCGAGCCTTGAGGGCCATCGAGAAATTCCCCAACCTCGTCACCATGTTCTTCGCCCGCGCGGCCGAGAAGGGCGATGCGCCTTTCCTCTGGCACAAGAGCGACGGCGCATGGCATAGCCAGAGCTGGACGCAGATCGCCCGCCAGGTCGCGTCCCTCGCCGCCGCGTTGAAGGCGGAAGGGTTGAAGCCCGGCGACCCGGTCATGCTGGTCAGCGAAAATCGCCCCGAATTTTGCGTCGCCGATCTCGCCATCATGGCGGCGGGCGGCATCACCGTGCCGACCTACACTACCAACACCACGCGCGATCACCAGCATATCCTGACCGACAGCGGCGCCCGCGCGGTCATCGTGTCGACCGCCAAGCTGGCCCAGGCGTTGATGCCCGCCGTGGTCCGCTCGCAGGTCGGCTTCGTCATCGGCATGGAACCGCTGCGTGGCGCGCAGGGCACGTCCACCTGCCGCCTGTGGAGCGACCTGATCGCCGCCCATCCGGCCGATGTGGACAGTCTCGCCGCCGCGCAGACCGCGACCCGCAACGACCAGGCCTGCATCATCTACACCAGCGGCACCGGCGGCAGCCCGCGCGGCGTGATGCAGCATCATGGCGCGATCCTCGCCAATGCGGAGGGCGCGGGCAAGGTAGTGGCGGAGGATTTCGGCTGGGACGACGAGGTCTTCCTGTCCTTCCTGCCGCTCTCCCATGCTTATGAACATAGCGGCGGCCAGTTCCTGCCCATGCTGCTGGGCGGGCAGATCTATTATGCCGAAGGACTGGAAAAGCTCGCCAGCAATATCGAAGAAGCCCGCCCGACGATCATGGTCGTCGTCCCCCGCCTGTTCGAAGTGCTGCGCACCCGCATCATCAAGTCGATCGAAAAACAGGGCAAATTCCCGACCTATCTGCTGAACCAGGCGCTGCGCATTGCGGCCAAGGAGCAGGCGGGCAAGGCATCGGTTCTCGACCTGCCGATGAAGCTGCTCCTCTCGCGCACCCTCATCCCCAAGATTCGCGCGCGTTTCGGCGGTCGGATGAAGGCGCTCGTATCGGGCGGCGCGCCGCTCAACCCCGATGTCGGTCTCTTTTTCCATGCCATGGGGCTGACCCTGCTGCAGGGTTACGGCCAGACCGAAGCCGGGCCGGTCGTCAGTTGCAACCGCCCCGCCGCGGGCATCGCCATGGACACGGTCGGCCCGCCGCTCGACGGGGTGGAGGTGCGCATTGCCGAGGATGGCGAAATCCTCGTGCGCGGCGAACTGGTCATGCACGGCTATTGGCGCAACCCGGCGGAAACCGAAAAGGCGCTCAAGGACGGCTGGCTCCACACCGGCGACATCGGTGAAATCGACGACAGGGGCCGCATCCGCATCACCGACCGCAAAAAGGATCTGATCGTCAACGACAAAGGCGACAATGTCTCCCCGCAAAAGGTCGAAGGGATGCTGACGCTGCAAAGCGAGATCGGCCAGGCGATGGTCCATGGCGACCGCCGCCCCTATCTGGTCGGCCTGATCGTGCCAGACGCCGAATGGACCCGCGAATGGGCGACGGCGCAAAGTGTAGCGGTGGACGGCATCGCGGCAAACCCCGCCTATATGGCGGCGCTACGCGCGGCGGTGGACCGCGTGAACGCCGACCTGTCGGTACTGGAACGCGTCCGCCGCTTCATCTTGGCCGACGAACCCTTCGCGATCGAGAATGAGGAAATGACCCCCTCGATGAAGATCAGGCGACATGTGATCCGCAAGCGGTACGCGGATCGGCTGGACGCGCTGTACAAGGGATAAGCGGTCAGGCGGCGCGACGCGCGATGCGGTCCAGGTCATCGCCATGGGTGCGCCGCTCTTCCTCCAGGTCATAGTCGATCTGAAGGCCAAGAAAAAAACCCTCGCTCACACCGAAATAGCGAGCCATCCGAAGGTCGATATTGGCGTCGATCGGGGCAGTTTCCGCCAGAATGGCTTCCAGCCGATCACGCGCGATACCCGCGCCCTGGACGACGTCTTCGGTGGGAATATCGCTGCCGATCAGGAAATCCTCGCGCAGGATCGAGCCGGGATGGACATTGTCCAACCGGTCGTCATCCTCTGTGATAGTCCTCGATCCGGACATTCTCCGCGCCTCCGTCTGACCAGCCGAACGTAATGCGCCACTGGTCGTTGATCCGCAGACTATATCGTGAAGGCGTAAAGCCTTTCAACTGCTCAAAACGATTCCCGCTCGGAATGCGCAGATCATGGAGCTTAAGCGTCCGATGGACCTGCCGCAACTTCCGCCGCGCCGTCTGCTGAATGTCCGGCGGCAGCTTGCGACTCCGCTGGCCAAGCCAGACTCTCTCGGTTTCGGAATCGGCGAAAGAGCGGATCATGAGGATATTCCTATACGACGACAATCTAATCTGCCGCATCATCGGCGAGATTTGAATCGACGTTTATACCCCTCAGTTACACCGTTCTACGGACGCCATTTGGACAGTCGCCTGTCCAAATGAACCTCACCGCCCAAACTTCTTCTGCACCTTCCCATATCGCAGCTTCCGCGTCCCCGGCTTCCCCTCGGTCGCTCGCCCGCGCGGCGCCGCGACCTGCTGCTCTACCGGCAGCCCCAATTCTTCCGCCTCCAACTTGCGGATTTCGTCGCGAATCCGCCCGGCTTCCTCGAACTCCAGGTCTGCGGCCGCGGTGCGCATCTTCTTTTCCAGATCCTCGATATAGGCGCGCAGATTATGGCCGACCATGTGCGGGCGATCGTCCAGCCCTGTATCGACCGTCACCTGATCCTTGCTGGACACATGGGCGATGATATCGCCGATATTGCGCTTGATCGTGGTCGGCGTGATGCCGTGCTCCAGATTATAGGCTTCCTGCTTCTCGCGCCGCCGCCCGGTTTCGTTGAGCGCCCGCTCCATCGACCCGGTGATCCGGTCGGCATAGAGGATCACGCGCCCCTCCACGTTCCGCGCGGCACGGCCGATCGTCTGGATCAGCGAGGTTTCGGACCGCAGGAACCCTTCCTTGTCCGCATCCAATATCGCCACCAGCCCGCATTCTGGGATATCCAGCCCCTCGCGCAGCAGGTTGATGCCGATCAGCACGTCATAGACGCCCAGCCGCAGATCGCGGATCAGCTCGATCCGCTCCAGCGTCTCGACGTCGCTGTGCATGTAGCGAACCTTGATCCCCGCCTCATGCATGAACTCGGTCAGGTCTTCGGCCATCCGCTTGGTCAGCGTGGTGACGAGCGTGCGATGGCCCTGCGCCGCGACTTTGCGGCATTCGTTGATCAGGTCGTCCACCTGGTCCTCGACCGGCTTGATCTCGACCGGCGGATCGATCAGGCCGGTGGGGCGGATGACCTGTTCGCTGAACACGCCGCCGGTCTGCTCCATCTCCCACGGGCCGGGCGTCGCCGACACGCTGACCGTCTGCGGCCGCATCGCGTCCCATTCGTTGAAACGCAGCGGGCGGTTGTCGATACAGCTGGGCAGACGAAATCCATATTCGGCCAGCGTGATCTTGCGGCGATGGTCGCCCCGCGCCATCGCGCCGATCTGCGGCACGGTCTGATGGCTTTCATCCACGAACAGCAACGCATTTTCGGGCAGATATTCGAACAGGGTCGGCGGCGGTTCGCCAGGCAGGCGACCGGTCAGGAAGCGCGAATAATTCTCGATCCCTGCGCAACTGCCGGTCGCCGCGATCATCTCCAGGTCGAAATGGGTGCGCTGCTCCAGCCGCTGCGCCTCCAGCAGCTTGCCTTCCGCCACCAGTTCCTTCAGCCGCTCGGCGAGTTCAAAACGGATCGCCTCCATCGCCTGCTTCAGCGTCGGGCCGGGGGTGACATGGTGGCTGTTGGGAAAGACTTTCACATAGTCGAGCGAGGCGATCTTCTTGCCCGTCAGCGGATCGAACTCGACAATCTCCTCGATCTCGTTGCCGAAGAAACTGACGCGCCAGGCGGTGTCCTCATAATGCGACGGGAAAATCTCCAGATTGTCGCCCTTCACCCGAAAATTGCCGCGCGCAAAGCCCGCATCGTTGCGCTTATACTGCAGCGCCACCAGCTTGCGGATGATCTCCCGCTGGTCCTCGATCCCGCCCTTCTTCATCGTAAAGGTCATGGCCGAATAGGTTTCGACCGACCCGATGCCATAGAGGCAGGAAACCGACGCGACGATGATGCAATCGTCCCGCTCCAGCAGCGCGCGGGTGGCCGAATGGCGCATCCGGTCGATGCTCTCGTTTACGCTGGACTCCTTCTCGATATAGGTGTCCGACCGCGCGACATAGGCTTCGGGCTGATAATAGTCATAATAGCTGACGAAATATTCGACCGCATTGTCGGGAAAGAAGCTCTTGAACTCTCCATAGAGCTGCGCCGCCAATATCTTGTTGGGCGCGAGGATCAGTGCGGGGCGCTGCAACGCCTCGATCACCTTGGCCATGGTGAAGGTCTTGCCCGATCCGGTGACGCCCAGCAGCACCTGGTCCCGCTCCCCGGCCAGCGCCTGTTCAACCAATTCGGGGATCGCGGTGCGCTGGTCGCCCGACGGTTCGTAGTCGCTGACCAGCGTAAACGGCCGCCTCCCCTCGCTCTTTTCGGGGCGGGCCGGGCGATGCGGCACGAAGCCTGCACCGGTTTCCGGTTCATCGAGCGTGGTGCGGATCTGAATCGACATTGAAGGAATATGGGATCTTTGCGCGCAGGCGCAATCGGGATCAGGGCTTCAGTTCGAACGCGGTCTTGGGCGGCGGCGGATAGACTACCGGCTTGTCACCGAAACGCGCGCGCAGGGCGGTCTGGCGGCGTTCGTCATCGATCGCTTCGACATCCACCTCGTCGGGATAACGGAAGCTGACGTCGAACTTCCCGTCCTTGATCTCATATTCCATGATCGACCAACGCTTGATGCCGCCTTCCTCCAATTCGGCATACCAGGCCTCCCAGAGAAGATCGGAAAGCAATCTGCTACCATCGAGATTTCTGACTTGGTGGCCTTCCTCCTTAAAGACGTTGGGGCTAATCCATCTGTCGCCGATCTCCACATAAAGAAAAATTCCATTGGGATCGCCGCCAACGATATCAACCAGTTCTACGCCGATCTCGTTGAAGAGCGGCCCCAGAATGTCGAGCTTATCTTTTGCCATTTTGGACGCCTTTCGCTTCGTTCGGGAATTCTTTGAAGAATTTTCTACCATCGACATACCATGTGACGATGATTTGGTAGGGCCGCTTAGACGTTCCATGGTAAAGCGGTTCGATATCCACGAACAGCTTATGTCCGCTGATTGCGCGCCATGACGTCCGATGACTCCCCCCTCCCCCATCATTTCTGCTTGCGCTTTGCCGATCGCAGGTAGAGCCTTGGCCTGTTCCGCTCAGAGAACAGAACCCGACACAATTGGGGATGAGGATATGCGAAAGACATGGCTGGCGGCGGTGCCGCTGGGGCTGACCCTGGGCCTTGGCGCTTGCGGCGGCGATCCGACCCCCGCACCACAGGCGGAAGAGGCTCCGGTGGTGATGCAGGCCGGGCAATGGACGATCATCCGCAAGACCACCGGCTACAACACGCCCACCGTGACCCCGGCCGAATATCAGGCCGCGCTCAAGCAGATCGGCGAGGAGAGGCTGTGCATCGCCGTCGATCCGCTGGGCGTCCCCTCCGCCGACGCGCTGGCGGGCAAGGAAGGCACGGCCTGCACCTACAAGGACAAGATGGTGCGCAAGGGTCGGTTGATCGCCACCCTGTCCTGCACCGCGGGCGCGGGCACGTCGGAGATCGTGGTGGAAGGCAATTATACCGCCGACACGATGACGCTGGGCACGACCATGACGAAAACCGAAGGCGGCAAGGTGGTCCTGCGCACGACCCATGACGTCACCGGCAAGCGAACCGGCGATTGTCCCAAGCCATAACTGTGTTTCCGCGGCGGCCGGGAACCCAGTCCCGCCACAAAACCCCTATTCCAGCGCCCGGATCGCCCGCTCATCGCATTGCTTGGTGCCCACCGGCACCGGACTGACCGTCGGCACCTGCATCGACTGGCCGATCCGCAGCGGCGCAAAGCGTTTGCGCTCTATCCCCTCGCACCGCAGATAGAGGTCCAGCATCTTGGGCGGCGTGTCCCATTGTTCGTAGGACAGGCGGAACGTGCCCCAATGGATCGGGATCGCGGTCGATGCGCCCAGCCGCTTGAATATCTCCACCGCCTGACCCGGGCCGATATGCGCGTCCGACGCCATCTGCCCCTTCCAGAAACGGAACGCGCCGATCGGGATCAGCGCCAGCCGGATCGGGCCGAAGCGCGCCGCTTCATAGGGCCATCCCATGTCACCCGCCCCGGTATCCCCGGCGAAAAACACATTGCCCGCCCGCGTCTCGATCAGGAAGCTCGACCAGAGCGCCCGGTTGCGGTCCGTGCCCCATCGGCTGCCCCAATGATGGTTGCGCGTCACATGGACGCGATAGTCGGGGCAATGTTCGTAATTGCCGCACTGGATCACCGCATTGGGCGCCAGCCCGCTCAGCGCCGCGCCGCTGACCGACTGGCCCCAATCCAGCGCCGTCGCCGGAATGCCGTTCGCCTTCAGGATCGCGTCATTGCCCAGGCTCGTGACGATCCGTGGCCGGTCCCGATCCCACAGCCGCTTCAACGTCGGCAGGTCCATATGATCATAATGATTGTGGCTCAGCACGATCAGGTCGATCTTGGGCAAATCGTCGAACGCGATGCCCGGCTGCGCGACCCGCTTGGGGCCAAGCGGCGGCAGAGGACTGGCATAGTCCGACCAGATCGGATCGGTCAGGATGTTCAGCCCCGCCGCCTGCACCAGCACCGTCGCATGGCCGACCCAGGTCGCCACCATGCCGCGCGGCGCGGCGAAGGGCGCGGGGCGCGCAGGCTTGACCGCGATCGCCAGCGGCCAGGGCGGCCGGTCGTCATTGCCGAGCAGCCAGCGGGCAATGAACCCGGTGCGGCTGGCGCCCGGCGGCGCGGGCGTATCGATCGCGCCATCGGGATTAAAGAAATGCGCGCCGTCATAATGACGGCTGACCGGTCCCTGATAATAGATACGGTCCAGAAAGGGCGGAGCGATCGTGATCGCCAGGCACAGCGCGACGACCAGAAACAGCAGCGCGACCCCCGCGCCCCGGACGATGCTGACAAGGCGACCCATGGCTGCTCCCGATACCGACGTTCAGCGCCATAGCGCAAGGCGACGGTGGAGCAAGGGTCCAGACCAAAGCCCCCTCCCCACCCCATCGCGGCCGGGGCTGTATTTTTCCGTCATCTACCCTTAAGGGACCGGCGCAAAGCCGTCCCGCCCTTTGCCAGAGAAAGCCCTGCGCCTCATGACCGACTATCCCATCAAACGCGCCCTCCTGTCCGTGTCCGACAAGTCCGGGCTCATCGAACTGAGCCAGGCGCTGGGCAAGCATGGCGTCGAACTGGTGTCGACCGGCGGCACGGCCAAGGCGCTGCGGGACGCGGGCCTGGCGGTCAAGGATATTTCCGACCTCACCGGCTTCCCCGAAATGATGGACGGCCGCGTCAAGACGCTGCACCCCAAGGTTCATGGCGGGCTGCTCGCCGTGCGGGGCAACCCGGAGCATGTCGCATCGATGGACGAACATGCGATCGGCGCGATCGACCTGGTGGTGGTGAACCTCTATCCCTTCGCCGCCACCGTCGCCAAAGGCGCCGAGCGCGAGGAGATCATCGAGAATATCGATATCGGCGGCCCGTCCATGGTCCGCTCCGCCGCCAAGAATCATGAAAGCGTCGCGATCGTTACCGATCCGGCCGACTATGCGCGCCTGATCGAGGAAATGGAGCAGAAGGATGGCGCGACCAGCTACGACTTCCGCCGGATGCTCGCAGCCAAAGCCTATGCCGCCACCGCTGCCTATGATTCGATGATCGCCAGCTGGTTCGCCTTCGCCGACCAGGGCGTCGCCTTCCCCGAAACGCTGGCGGTGGCGAGCCGCCTGTCCACTACGCTGCGCTACGGCGAAAACCCGCACCAGTCGGCCGCGCTCTATCTGCCCACCGGCCCGTCGGCCAACGGCATCGCCCAGGCGCGCCAGATCCAGGGCAAGGAACTCAGCTACAATAATTATAACGACGCCGACGCCGCGCTGGAACTGGTCAGCGAATTTCGCGACGGCCCGCCGACCGTCGTCATCGTCAAGCATGCCAATCCCTGCGGCGTGGCGACCGGCGCGACGCTGATCGAAGCCTATGAAGCCGCGCTCGCCTGCGACAGCGTATCGGCCTTCGGCGGCATCATCGCGGTCAACCGCCCGCTCGACGGCCCGACCGCCGAAGCCATCAGCGGCATCTTCACCGAAGTCGTCGCCGCGCCCGACGCCGATGACGACGCCAAGGCTATCTTCGCCAAGAAGAAGAATCTGCGCCTGCTGCTGACCGGCGACCTGCCCGATCCCACGCGATCCGGCTTGCAGATCAAGAGCATAGCGGGCGGCCTGCTGGTCCAGAGCCGCGACAATGGCCAGGTGACGCGCGATGCGCTCAGGCAAGTGACCAAGCGCGCACCGACCGAACAGGAACTCAAGGACTGCCTGTTCGCCTGGACAGTCGCCAAACATGTGAAGTCCAACGCTATCGTCTATGCCAAGGACGGCAGCACCGCCGGCGTCGGCGCAGGCCAGATGAACCGCCTGGAATCCGCGCGCATCGCCGCGTGGAAGGCGAAGGACGCCGCCGAAAAGGCCGGTTGGTCCACGCCCCGCACCATCGGCTCGGCGGTCGCTTCGGACGCCTTTTTCCCCTTCGCCGACGGGCTGCTGGCGGCGGTGGAAGCGGGCGCCACGGCGGTGATCCAGCCGGGCGGATCGATCCGCGACGACGAAGTCATCGCGGCGGCGGACGAAGCGGGCCTCGCCATGGTCTTCACCGGTATGCGCCACTTCCGGCACTGATATTTGATGCGGGTGCGAACGCCATCTGTTCGCACCCGCAAAATCGCAGAAAACCGCCAATTTTTATCAATTGGCCTCTTTTCAACCGCACCAGCAAGGCCTATTTGATACGCGACCCTACATCCACGTCAGACGTGGGGCAGAAAATAGAAGAATGTTCGACAGGAGATACAGGATGCCCAAAAATATGCTGGTGGCGCTTGCCGCTACGATGGCCCTTGCGCTGCCCGGCGTGGCAAGCGCGGGCAGCAATGACATGGATGTGGTCGTGGACGGCCATTCGGGCACCGAGACGCGCAGCGTCGCGGTGTCGCTCGCAGATCTCAACCTTGCCAGCAATACCGGCCTGCGCCGCGCCGATTCTCGGCTCGTGCGCGCGTCCAAGCAGGTGTGCGGCTGGGTCAACGGATCGGTCCTGCCCGTCACCGACGATTATCGCAGCTGCTTTGGCAGCGCGATCGACGGCGCGCGGTCCGACCTCGGCACGCTGGCCCAACGCCAGAGCTGATCCCGCTCGCCGACATGATCGCGTCGTCCCCGCATGAAGGGGAATTGCAGGGGGTCGTTCCACCTTGGTGGAACGGCCCTTTGTTATGCTACCTACTCATCCTTACCGGCCGTTAACCAGTCCTTAGAGGATTTCCTTCACTCCGAAAGCCACGAACGATCTTTCGGGGGAATAGCCTGCCATGCCGCGTACCGACACACATGTGGACGTCGCCATCATAGGCGCGGGGCCAGCCGGCCTTACCGCCGCCTATCTGCTGACCAAGCAGGGCTATAGCGTCACCGTGATCGAAAAAGACCCGGTCTATGTCGGCGGCATCAGCCGCACGGTGGAACTGGACGGCTTTCAATTCGACATTGGCGGGCATCGCTTCTTTTCCAAGTCGCAGCAGGTCGTGGACCTGTGGAATGAAATCCTGCCCGACGACTTCATCCAGCGCCCCCGGATGAGCCGCATCTATTATGAGGGCAAATATTACAGCTACCCGCTGCGCGCCTTCGAAGCGCTGTGGAACCTCGGCATCTGGCGTTCGACGCTTTGCATGGCGAGTTTCGCCAAGGCCAAGCTGTTCCCGAACCGCAACATCCGCTCCTTCCAGGACTGGACCGTCAACGCCTTCGGCCACAAACTCTTCTCGATCTTCTTCAAGACCTATACCGAAAAAGTCTGGGGCATGCCCTGCAACGAAATGTCGGCCGACTGGGCGGCACAACGAATCAAAGGCCTGTCGCTCTGGGGCGCGGTGACTGATGGCCTCAAACGCTCGCTCGGCCTCAACAAGAAACCCAATGACGGCATGGCGACCAAGACGCTGCTCGAAACCTTCCGTTACCCCCGTCTCGGCCCCGGCATGATGTGGGAGGCCGCCCGCGACAAGGTGGTGGCCGGTGGCAACGAAGTGCTGATGGCGCACAGTTTCAAGCGGCTGGAGGAAGACCAGGCGGCAGGCACATGGCGCCTGATCGCGACGGGACCGGATGGCGACACCGTCATCAACGCCGCCCATGTGATCAGTTCCGCGCCGATGCGCGAACTGGCGGGCCGCATCCACCCTCTGCCTGATACGCTGCCGCAAGCGATGGACCTGAAATATCGCGATTTCCTGACCGTGGCGCTGATGGTGAAGGGGGAGGATATCTTCCCCGACAACTGGATATACATCCACGACAGCAAGGTGCAGGTCGGCCGCATCCAGAATTTCCGCAGCTGGTCGCCCGAAATGGTGCCCGATCCCGCGCTCGCCTGCGTGGGCCTGGAATATTTCTGTTTCGAAGGCGACGGCCTGTGGTCCGCGCCCGATGCCGATCTGATCGCGCTCGCCACCCGCGAAATGGCGCAGTTGGGTCTGTGCAGCCCCGACGATGTCGTGGGCGGCGCGGTCGTGCGGCAGGAAAAGGCCTATCCGGTCTATGACGATGACTATGCCGCCAATGTGCTGGCGATGCGCAGCGAACTGGAAGCGCGCTACCCTACGCTGCACATGGTCGGCCGCAACGGCATGCACCGCTATAATAATCAGGACCATGCGATGATGACGGCAATGCTGACCGTGCGCAACATCGTCGCGGGTGCGCGCGTCCATGACGTGTGGCAGGTCAATGAAGACGCCGAATATCATGAAGCGGGCGACGAGGGCCAGGATGCGGATGCGCAGGCGGCGCTTGCCAGCGTCCGCGCCGTCCCTTCGCGGCTGAAGGCCGCCTGATCGCCATGACGGCGCGGATCGCGGCGCTCTTGGCGCGGCTGATGTTCGCCCGCTATCTGCTGGCCAGCATCTGCGCGCTGACCAGCGATTTCGCCATCTTCCTGGCGCTCGACCATGGCGGCGCGCCTCCTATGATCGCGGCGCTGGGCGGCTATGCCAGTGGCCTCATCGTCCATTGGGTGATCAGCATCCGATTCGTCTTCGATCTGGCGGGCGGCCCCACCCATGCGCAGCGGATCGGCTTCGTCGTCAGCGCGCTTATCGGCATGAGCATCACCCTGGCGCTGGTCGGCGCGCTCAGCGCCATCGGCATGGCGCCTGCGATCGCCAAATTGCTGTCGGTGCCGGTCAGCTTCCTGTCCGTCTATGCGATCCGCAAATATGGTATCTTTGCGCGCGCCTGACGCGCCGCGCGCAGCCCTGTGGGCGTTGCTGCTGTGGCTCGTCTGCAGCGCGGCGATGCTCTGGCTGTTCCGCACCGATTTCTCCACCCTCGGCTTTCGCGATCCGGACGACGCCATGCGGCTGGCGCAGGTGCGCGACTGGATCGCCGGCCAGCCCTTCTGGGACGTCAGCCAGCATCGGGTGAACCCGCCCGTCGGCGGCCCGATGCACTGGTCGCGCATCGTCGATATGCCGATCGCGGCGCTGATCCTGTTGCTCACCCCAATGATCGGCACCGCCAGCGCCGAACTGATCGCCTGCATCACCGTGCCGCTGCTGTTGCTGGGCGGCCTGACCGCAACATTGTTCGTCGCGGCCCGGCGCGTCGCGGGCCACGGCATCGCGCTGCTCAGCGTCGCGCTGCTCCTGACCAGCCCCAGCATTTTGGTCCAGTTCACCCCGTTGCGGATCGACCATCATGGCTGGCAAATCGCCATGGCCGCGCTGGCGCTATGCGGCGCGCTTGATGCGCGCCAGATGCGCGGCGGCATCGTCGCGGGGCTGGCGCTCGCCATCTGGCTCCAGATTTCGAGCGAAGCGCTGCCCTATGTCGCGCTCTTCGCCGCCGTCTTCGCCCTGCGCCACTGGATCGCGCGCGACCAGGCACCGCGCTTCATCGCCTTCGCCGTCACCCTGGGCAGCGCGGCGCTGGTGCTGCTTGCCCTGTTGCGCGGCCCGCACGCCTTGATCGACCGCCATTGCGACGCTCTGTCCTTCGTCTATCTCTGGCCGCTGGTCGCACTGGCGCTGGCGGCGGGCGTCGCGGGTCGCATGATCGGCACGGCCACCGCAGGTCGCCGCCTCACCATCGCCGCGATCGGCGGCGGCGCGGCTTTGGCGACCTTTTTGCTCACCAGCGGCCCCTGCCTCTCGGGCGATCCCTTCGCCGCGCTCGGACCGCTCGCCTACAAACTCTGGTATTTGCAGGTGAAAGAGGGGCGGCCGATCTGGGAACAGAGCCTGACCCTGCAAGGCGTGATCCTGCTGCCCGCGCTGCTCGGCCTCGGCGCCAGCCTTCTCGCCGCCCGCCAGACTATAGGCGAAGCGCGGATGCGCTGGCTGGTGCTGACGCTGCTGCTCGCCGGATCAACACTGGTCGCGATACTGGTCATGCGGGCGCTGTCGGTCGCCCATGTCTTCGCGCTGCCGGGGATCGCCTGGCTGCTGACGCGCCTGTTCGCTCGCGTGCAGGCCGCACGGTCAGCGCTGCTACGCGTACCCGGATCGGTCGCGCTGGTATTGCTGACCCCCGCAGGCCTCAGCGCCCTCTGGGTCGCAGCCGCGGCAAAGCCGGAACCGGCAAAAGCCGCCAGCGCCAATTGCCGCGCCGCCAGCGTCCTCGTGCCCTTGAAGGCGCTACCGCCCGCCACATTGTTCGCGCCGCTCGACCTTGGCCCCGACATCCTCGTCCAGACCCGTCATAGCGTCATCGGCACCGCCCATCATCGCAATGCGGCCGGGATCACCGCCGTCATCGCTGGCTTCGTGGATGCCCCGGATCAGGCCCGCCCGGTCATCGGCCGCACCCGCGCGACCTATGTCGTCACCTGCGAAGGCCTCACCGAATATCGGCTCTATGGAAAGGAAAACCAACAGGGACTGGCCGCCCTGCTGGCGAAAGGCGCAGTCCCGACCTGGCTGGAAACGATCCCCACCAAAGGCCCGCTCCACATCTACCGGATCAAGCGGGACTGAATTTCATCGCCACGCCATTCATGCAATAGCGTTTGCCGGTCGGCTTCGGCCCGTCATCGAACACATGGCCCAAATGCCCGCCGCACCGGGCGCAATGCACTTCGGTGCGGGTATAGCCCAACATGCTGTCGCTGCTGGTGCCCACCGCCTTGGGCAGCGGCGCCCAGAAACTGGGCCAACCGGTGCCGCTGTCGAACTTGGTCTTGGAACTGAACAATTTCTGGTCGCATCCGGCGCAACCGAAAATGCCCGCGCGATGCTCCGCGTTAAGAGGACTGCTGCCGGGCTGTTCGGTCGCCTGCTGGCGCAGCACCTTATAGGCCCAGGGGCTGAGCCGCTTCTTCCATTCCGCATCGCTGAGCGCGAAGGGATAGGCCGCCTGCGCGGTTTCGGGCATCAACTGCCACAGGGCCAAAGCCACGGCGCCGGTCGTGACGCCACCTAAGAAATGCCGTCTATCCATGGTGCCGTGCTATCCCCTTCATCCTGTCGCAGGCCTGAACAGTTTCTTCCACCAACGGCCGCCCGACTGCATGACATGCCGCCGGAACAGCAGCACGCCCACCCGGATGATCAGCGCCACGAACGCCCCCTGCCAGACGAGCGCGACGATATGCGGCCAGATCGCCGCATCCTGCGCCGCGCGGGCGATCATTGCGAAGGGCGAACTGAACGGAAAGATGCACGCCGCAACCTCCGCGGGCGATCCCATATGATCGACCGCATAGCTGGCGAAGAAGAAGATCATCATCTGCCCCATGGTGACCGGCATGTTGAGCGTCTGCACCTCCCGCACCGTCGCGGCCTGCGCGCCAATCCCCAGGAACAGCGATCCCAGCAGCGTATAGGCCATCGCGAAATACAGCACCGCCAGCAACAGGAACAGCGGCCACCCAACAGCCGGCGCAGGCAGCGCCCCGCCGCCATCATGCAACGCCAGGAATATGGCGAAGGCCGTCCCGCCCCAGAAGGCGATGCCGACAAAGCTCATCGCCAGCATCGCCATCAGCTTGCCCAGGAAAATCGCGTCGATCGGCACGGCGGCGGCCAATATCTCGATGATCTTGTTGGTCTTTTCCTCGACCAGATTGGACAGGATCATGCCCGCCAGCAAGATGGTGAGGAAGAACATCACCACCTGCGCCACCCGGCCGATCAGCAGCCGCGCCTGCGCCTGCGCGCCCAAGCTCGTCGTGACCTCCCGCCGCTCGATCGTGACGAAGCGCAGCGTGCGTTCGGCCAGCGACGCGGTGGACAACAGGCTGATATCGCCCTGCAACTTGTCCAGATCCTCGCTCTTGCCCGTCAGCACCGGATGGGCGATCGATCCCGACAGGATCGCCACGACCTCCGAATCCCGGCGAGCCAGCTGCGCGCGCGGGCTGGGGCTGGACGGCACGCGCCGCAACCGTGGCAGCTTCTGGTCGCCCATCCGCTCGGCCAGGCGATCATGCGCCCGCTCCAGCGCGGCGCTGTCGGCCTTCGACATCGCCACACCCACCACCGGGCGCAGGTCGGTGCTGGAAATCTTGTCCCCCAGCCCGCCAAACGCCATGCCGATCAGGATCGGCAACAACGGTCCCAGCAGGAACAGGATGAAGGTGCGCGACAGCACCACGGCGGTAAAGTCCCGCCGGGCGATGACGAAAGCGGCCCGCAACAATTGTCTCATGCCGCGTCCTCCGCCACTGGTTCGCCCTGCATCTGCCGGGCCGCCGCCTCCCCCGCGATCGCGACGAAGGCGTCGTGCAAGCCAGGCCGTTCGATCGACAGGCTTTCGATCCCCGCCTGCCCGTCCAGCAGTGCGCGCAGCAACGGCTCTATCCCTTCGTCCGGCAGGTCGAAATGCCACGCCCCGTCCTGCGCCACCGTATCGGCGGGCAACGCGCGCCGCCACGCCCCGTCGCTCACCCGCGTGCGCAACCGCACCTGCGGCCGCAACCGGTCGCGCGCCTCCCCCGGCGTGCCTTCGAAGCGGATGCGCCCGCCCGCCACGATGGCGATGCGCTCGCACAATCGGTCGGCATGGGCGATGACATGGGTGGAAAAGAGGATGGTGACGCCCTGCCGCGCCTGTTCGCGGATCAATGCCTCCAGCTTCTCCTGGTTGATCGCGTCCAGCCCGGAAAACGGCTCGTCCAGTACGATCAATCGGGGTTCGTGGATGATGGTGCCGAACAGTTGCACCGTCTGCGCCATGCCCTTAGACAGCTGGCGGATCGGCTTGTCCGCCGCCGCGCCCATGCCATGCCCCTCCAGCAACGCCCGCGCCCGCGCCCGCCCGACCTTCAGCGGCAGGCCGCGCAGCGCGCCCATGAACGCGATCGCCTCGAACGCCTTCATCGACGGATAGAGGCCGCGCTCTTCGGGCAGATAGCCGACCTGCGCCGCCATGCGCAGCGGCTGCGCCTCGCCCAGCAGCGTACGATGCCCTTCATCCGGGTCGATAATGCCCAGCAGCGTGCGCAGCAGCGTCGTCTTCCCCGCGCCATTGGGACCAAGCACGCCATAGATGGCGCCCGCAGGCACGGCGATGTCGATTCCGTCGACGGCGCGAAAGCTGCCGAATGTCTTGACAAGCCCCTGCCCCTCGACGGCATAGGACGCCGCCGGGACGGGCGCAGGCGCCGCTGTGGCAAGGAAGGATGGAGCCGGGGTGTCGCCGATCATCCCATCCTGATAGTCTGGACCCATGCCCATGCCTATAGAAACCTTGGCCGAAACCTTGGAACAGCGCCTAAAGGCGGAGGCCGTGCGGCTGGGCTTCGCCGCCTGCCGCATCGCGCCTGCCGATGTCGCGCCCAAAACCAGCGAGCGCCTGCGTCAGTGGCTGGACGCGGGCCATCATGGCGACATGCTGTGGATGGAGGATCGGGCCGAACAGCGTGGATCGCCCAAAGGCCTGTGGCCCGACGTGCGCAGCGTCATCATGCTGGGGATGAGCTACGCGCCGGGGCGTGATCCGCTGGCGCTGGCGGACGTGGGCGACCGGGCGCGCTTTTCGGTCTATGCGCAGGGCAAGGATTATCACGACGTCGTCAAAAAGGCATTGAAAGCCTTGGCCCGCTGGCTGGTCGAACAGCAGCCCGGCAGCCTCAAAGTGTTCGTGGATACAGCGCCGGTGATGGAAAAGCCGCTGGCGCAGGGCGCAGGCCTTGGGTGGCAGGGCAAGCACAGCAACCTTGTCAGCCGCAGCCATGGCAGCTGGCTGTTCCTGGGCGCCATCTATACCGAAATGCCGCTGGCGGCCGACGAGGGCGAAACGGACCATTGCGGCCGCTGTACCGCCTGCCTCAACGCCTGCCCTACCGACGCTTTCCCCTCGCCCTATGTGGTCGATGCGCGCCGCTGCATCTCCTACCTCACCATCGAACATAAAGGCCCGATCCCGAACGATCTGCGCCCCGGCATCGGCAACCGCGTCTATGGCTGCGACGATTGCCTGGCGGTCTGCCCCTGGAACAAATTCGCCGACGCCGCCGCCGCGAACCGCGCCTTCGTCGGCCGCGCGGAACTGGCCGCACCCGAAATCGCCGACCTGCTGGCGCTGGACGACGCGGGTTTCCGCGAAATCTTTTCCGGCTCTCCGATCAAGCGCATCGGCCGCAACCGCCTGGTCCGCAACGCCGCCATCGCCGCGGGCAATAGCGGCGACCCGCGCCTGCTGGGTCGGCTACAGGCGCTGGTCGGCGATGACGACCCGGTCGTGGCGGAAGCAGCGACATGGGCGATCGGGCAGATTGCAGGCTGAGGACGGTTTCGTCGGCTGACGACCAAGCACAGCCATCCACGTCCGTCATCCCAGCGAAAGCTGGGATCTCACTTCTTCTAGTGAAGCGCTTAAAAGAAAAGAGAGATGCCGGCCTACGCTGGCATGACGGTCGGGAAACCCGCTGGTCCGCTTCCCGCCCCATGCAGGCCATTCCTGCAACCGGTAGTCAGACCGCCACCACGCCCCCTCCTATTCCCTTCCAATGTAGGATTTCCTCTGATCTACCCTGTCGGATGCATCAGCATGCCCGCCCTCGCCTGCCGATCGTCGCCCCCCGACGCGCGACGATGACCGACCCGTCACCTTGGCGGCGCGTAAGGGGTGCGTAACGATGACCTTACAGACGCGTCAGAGGCGCTTCAGTGACGCGTTGGAACCGGAAATCCGCAGAAATGCGTCGCCACACCCCGACAACGGTGTGAACTTCGGCCCCGCGACCTTGCGGCGCGCTACTTCGCCTGCAAAGCGCTCGCGCAACTCGCCGGATCGACATCCGCGCCCGTGGGACCGCGCGCATCGACATGGGTGACGACCGGCTCTTTCCCGCGCGCAGGCGCATAGAGATAGGCGTCGAGGACGCAGCGCCCATTGGCGAACTGCAATTTGCGCACCGTCGTTTCGCGAATATCCAGCCGGGGCTGGCCGAACATCTGGGTCAAGGCCCGCGCGTCCGACCCCATCAGCGGCCCGTGCTTCATGAAGGCGCTGGCCGGAGGACCGGCGGGCGGCGGAGCATAGCTGCCCTTGGGCACCACGCCACCGCCACAGGCGGCCAGCGGCGCGAACAGCGCCAACGTCACGACAGGGAATTTCATGCGGATATCTTTCGCCCAAGCAGCATGTGCACGGCCATAGCCGCGCTCCAGATCGGCGCAAGCAGGTTGACCAGCGGGATGAGGAACATAACCGCCGAAACGAGGCCCAAAAGCCACCGGCTGCTGCGCGACAGCGGCGGGAGGGCGGGATGACGCGGCTCCACCATATCGGCCATGTCACGGCCCAGCAGATAGGCGTTCACCAGCAGGAACAGCCCGATCGTCCCCACCCCCGTCACCAGCAACAGGATATAGGCGGGCAACGCCAGCAGGTTCCAGCCCAGCGTGCGCGTGATCGACGCAAGGGCGAAGCGCAGGCTGCGCGCCCAGCCCACCGGCCGGGCCGACAGCGCCGCCTGCGGATAATTCTCCCGCTCCACCACTTCGATGATGTCGTCGGCGAACAGGCCCATCACCGCCATCGCCACGGCGCGGAACAACAGCCATCCCGCACCGATCATCAACAGGGTCGTGGCGGTCGCTTGCGCCACGCCGCCCCCGCCCCAGCCGAAATGCAGCCACACCGCATGAAACGCCCACCAGAATGCCGCGCCCAGCCCTACGAAAAACAGCAGAGTCAACACCAGCGTCTTGCCCAGCAGGCGCAGCGCCGCGCCGTGGAAGATGGAGGGAAAGGCGCGCAGGACAGCGGTCAGAACCATGGCCCTGCTATCCTACCGCCTGCCCGCCGCGTCAATCAGCGCCGTTGCATGGGCGCGCCCGGCCCGGTAAAGGCGACGAAATTTTCTGGCATCCCTCAATTCAAGGATATTGCGTGACCGCTTCCGCACATCAGGCTCCGACGCTGGACGTCGTCGCGATCGGCAACGCCATCGTCGACGTCCTTGCCCGCAGCGACGACGCCTTCCTCGCCGAACATGCGCTGACCAAGGGCGGGATGCAACTGATCGACGCCGCCATGGCCGAGGCGCTCTATGCCGACATGCCCCAGGCCAAGGAAATCAGCGGCGGATCGGCCGCCAACACGCTGGCGGGCCTCGCCGCGCTGGGCAAGGCGTGCGGCTTCATCGGCCAGGTCAATGACGATCAGCTCGGCGAAGTCTTCGCCCATGACGTCCACGCCTTGGGCATCCGCTTCGATACCCCCGCCATGACCGGCGACGTGCCGACCGCCCGCTGCCTGATCCTCGTCACGCCCGACGCGCAGCGCACGATGAACACGTTCCTGGGCGCATCGCAGTTCCTGCCCGAAGCCGCGGTCGATTTCGACCTGATCCGCTCGGCCAAGATCCTCTATCTGGAAGGCTATCTGTGGGATCCCGAGCAGCCGCGCGCGGCGATGCGGGCGGCGATCGACGCGGCGCGGGGGGCGGGGCGAAAAGTGGCCTTCACCCTCTCCGACAATTTCGTGATCGACCGCCATCGCGCCGACTTCATCGACCTCATCGACAATGGCCAGATCGACATTCTCTTCTCGAACGAGGGCGAAATCCAGTTTCTGGCGCAGGTCGATGATTTCGACAGCGCGCTCGCCCGCTTCGCCGACAAGGTGCCGGTGCTGGTATCGACCCGCGGCGAACAGGGTGCCGTCGCCGTCGTCGATGGCGTCCGCTATGAAGCACCCGCCGCACCGGTGGCGCAGATCGTGGACACGACCGGCGCTGGCGACCTGTTCGCGTCGGGCTTCCTCGCTGCGCATATCGATGGCCGCAGCGTCGAAGACGCGCTGGCGCTGGGCGCCGCAGCGGCGGCCGAAGTGATCTCTCACTGGGGCGCGCGCCCCGAAGAGGATTTGGCCGTGATCCGCGACACATTGTTCGCGTAAGACCCTAAAAGGCTCGCCTCTGCGATAAGGGGCGAGCCTTTTTCCTATTGCGCTGTCCTACACGCCGCCAAATCGGCGATGATGCGCGAATGTCAGGCCGTCTTCTGCTTGCGGAACAAGGTGCGGTCTTCGGACCCGAAGCCCCAGCGCCAGATGACGACGCCATAGACCCCCAGGATCGTCCAGACCCCGAACACCAGTTCCACCCATTCGAAGCGCGGCGGCAGAGCCACGAAACCCGCGCCGACGATACAGGCGATACCAGCCGCACTCAGCAACGGCCAGCGCCACGCATTGATCGGCGCACCCAGCAGGCGCGACAGCAACCGCGCCTTGATGAACGCGCCGACGCCCAACGCCAGGCACAGGGCAAGCGCGGGCGCGGCGGCGATCCACATCACCGGCATCCCCAGCCGTCGCGCCGTCAGAATGAGGACGAAGCTGAAACCGGCCTGCAACCCGATCATCACCAGCGAGATCATCAGGTTGCGATGCCGGGCGATATAGACCAGCGCCGCTTCGCTGACGACGGCGGTCGCCGCCACCACTTCGGCCAGCAGCAGAAAGGCCAGCGCGCCGGTGCCGCCGACGAAATGCGGCCCCACCAAGCCCATCACCGCTTCGCCCGGAATGCCGAGCGCCAGCGCGATGCCCGCCTGCGCAGCGATGATCCAGAAACCGACCTGGCTGACCTGCTTGGCGATGGCGGCCAGATTGTTTTCAGCGAGGTTCCGGGTGATGACCGGACCCAGGATCGGATCGAAGCTGGTCTTCAATTTCTGCGGCAGCGACGCGACCTGCTGCGCGACATAATAGATGCCGATCACTGCCGGGCTGACGAACAGCCCCAATATCGCCATGTCGAGTCGGCGCGACCCCCATTCGACGCCATCGGCCGCCGCCAGCGGCAGGTTGCGCCGCGCCAGTCGCCACAGCCGTCCGACATCGGGCGTCCAGCCGCTGGGGCGACCATAATGACGGACCATCGGGATGATGGAGGCGGTGAACGCCGCGATCATCGATACGGCATAGGACAGGATCAGGCCGTCGCGGGTCGAATAAAAGGCGAAGGCGAAGGCGCCGATGCTGATCGCCCAGGGTTCGATGATCGATCGCGCCCGCACGGTCGCCCCGACATCGAAACGATAGGCGCAGGCCGCCAGCGCCACGTCCGACCCCGCCACCGCAATCACGACCAGCGCCAGCAGCCGGTCAAGCCCATTGATGCCGCTATTGGGAAACATCGCCTGGGGAAAGGCGATCAACAGACCCGCCCCCACCAGCGCCGCGAACAGGGTCACAAACATCGCGTCGGCGACGACATGGGCATGGGGCCGCTCGGTCTGGCTGAGCGCCCCTGCAAGGCCACGCTTCAGGCCCAACGTCGCAAGCTGGGCGACGAATTCGACCACCAGCACGGCATAGGCGAAACGGCCCAGTGCGTCCGCGCCATACCAGCGCCCGGCGATGAACAGGAACGGCAGGCGCGCGGCCAGGCGCAGCAGGAAACCGAATATATTGGTCCGCCCACCCTTTGCCAGGGCGGCGATATCTTCCTGATCCTTGGATGGCGGCGCCTGTGTCGCCAACGAAGCCTGATCCCCCTGCGTCATCATGTCTCTGATTTCGTCTGTAGGCGCAATGCGGCGACGGCGCGATGAATTATTCGGGCCGCAACGGGCGGGCGAGCAGCGCGTCGATGACCTGCCCCAGCGGCGCGGCGTCGGCCAGCAGCGCGCATACCGCATCGACCACCGGCATTTCCACGCCAGCCGCGATCGCCGCGTCGCGCAGCACCGGTGCGGTAAAGGCGCCTTCCGCCACGGTGCGGCGATTGCTGAGCAGATCGGCGGCGGTGCGCCCTTCGCCCAATCCCTTGCCGAGCGAGAAATTGCGCGAATTGGTGGACGAGCAGGTCAGGACAAGGTCGCCCAGGCCCGACAGGCCACCCAGCGTTTCCGCCCGCGCGCCCCGCGCCATGCCGAAACGCGTCATTTCGGCAAAGCCGCGCGAAATCAGGGCCGCGCGGGCATTGAGGCCAAGGCCAGCCCCTTCGGCCACACCACAAGCAATGGCGAGCACATTCTTGACCGCCCCGCCAATTTCCGCACCGATGACGTCATCGGACAGATAGGGGCGAAAAGCCGGACGGGCGATGCGGGCGGCCAGACGCTGGCCCAGCGCCCGGTCTTCGCAGGCCAGGGTGATAGCGGTGGGCAACCCCTTGGCCACTTCATGAGCGAAGGTCGGGCCGGACAGGACGGCGATAGGAGAGTTTGGCTGAGCAGCCTTTGCAACTTCCGACATCAGCAGGCTGCTGCCCGCCTCGATCCCCTTGGAACACAGGACCAGCGGCACGCCGGCCGGTGCCTGCGCTACCACGCTGCGCAGATGCTGGGCAGGACTGACCACCAGCAACAGGTCGCATCCGGCAAGGTCGGCCATCTCGCCGGTCGCCCGAATCGAGGAGGAGAGCGCAATGCCCGGCAGGTACAGAGGATTTTCAGAAGTAGCATTGATGCCCGACACGACATCGGGTTCCAACGCCCACAACGCCACGTCCTGCCCATCGCTGGCCAGCAATTGCGCCAGCGCCGTGCCCCATGCGCCTGCCCCGATAACGCCCGCTTTCATGCCTTCACTCCTGCGCCGCGCGCTTTTTCCGCCGCCGGGTCGAGCGGCCAGCGCGGCCGGGCGGGAACCGTGAGATCGTCGATCAGGCCGACCGCAAAACGCTCAGCCCCGGCCCAGGCGATCATCGCAGCATTGTCGGTGCACAGCCACAACGGCGGCGCAACGAAGGGCAGGGCATGATCGGCGGCCAGCCGTTCGAGCGCGGTGCGGATCGCTTGGTTGGCGGCGACCCCGCCCGCCACGACCAGGGCGGTCACGCCCTCGCTCTGCCCCAGCGCCTTGCGCGTGCGATCGACCAGACAGTCGATCACCGCCTGCTGAAAGGAAGCGGCGATATCGTCCATGCCATATTGGCCCGACTGTACGGCGCGCATCACCGCGCTCTTGAGGCCCGCGAAGGAGAAATGCGGCTCCGCAGTACCGACCAGCGGGCGTGGCAGCGGGACCGCTTTGGCATTGCCCCGCGCCGCCGCCTGTTCCACCTGCGGCCCGCCGGGATAGCCCAGCCCCAGCAATTTGGCGGTCTTGTCGAACGCTTCGCCCGCCGCATCGTCGATGGTGGTGGCAAGACGGGCATAATCGCCTGGCCCCTTCACATGCAGCAGCTGGCAATGGCCGCCAGACACCAGCAGCAGCAGATAGGGAAATTGCAGCGTCGGATCGGCCAGACGCGGCGAAAGCGCATGGCCCTCCAGATGATTCACCGCAATCAGCGGCTTGCCTGCTGCGTGGGCGAGCGCCTTGCCGGTGACCAGGCCCACCATGACGCCACCGATCAGCCCCGGCCCGGCGGTCGCGGCGATGACATCGACGTCGGCGAGCGTCATCTTCGCATCGGCCAGCGCCGCTTCGATCAAGGGGCTGAGCGCTTCGACATGGGCGCGCGCCGCGATTTCGGGGACGACGCCGCCATAGGGACGATGCGCGTCCTCCTGCGTGGCGAGGCGATGCGCGAGAATCCGGCCGTCTGCGCTCACCAGCGCGGCTGCGGTTTCATCGCAGCTCGATTCCAGGCCAAGGATGATTGTCATTGCCGCTTCCATCTAATGCCCGTGGTCATTAGAGCAAGCCGCATATGCTTTTGCCCAACCGACCGTTGCGCCTCGGCACCAGAGGATCGCCCCTGGCGCTGGCCCAGGCCCACATGACCGCCCGCGCCCTATGCGCCGTCCATGGCTGGACGCCGGATGCCGTGACGATCGTCACCGTCCAGACCAGCGGCGACCGGATACAGGACCGGGCGCTGGCCGATATCGGCGGCAAGGCGCTGTGGACCAAGGAACTGGACCGCGCGCTGGTGCAGGGCGACATCGATTTTGCGGTCCACAGCATGAAGGACGTGGAGACGCTGCGGCCAGAGGCGATCCGGATCGTTGCGATGCTGCCCCGCGCCGATGTGCGCGACAAGCTGGTGGGCGCATCCGATTTTGCCGCCCTGCCCGCCAATCCGATCGTCGGCACCAGTTCGCCGCGCCGCGCCGCGCAGGTCAAGCGGTTGCGCCCCGACGCGAAGATCACTCTGTTTCGCGGCAATGTCGCCACCCGCCTTGCCAAGCTGGACGCGGGCGAAGTCCATGCCACCTTGCTGGCGGCGGCGGGCCTGGACCGGCTGGACCAGGGCGATGTCGGCGCAACGATCGCGGTGGACATGATGCTGCCCGCGCCGTCGCAGGGCGCCGTGGGCATAGAGACGCTGGGCGACAATGCGGCGGTGGTTTCCGCGCTGGCGGCGATCAACGACTGCGACACATATGACGCGGTGATGGCCGAACGCGCGGTGCTCAAGGCGCTGGGCGGCAGTTGCCATTCGCCGATCGCCGCGCTGGCGCGGGTGGAGGGCGACGGGCTGTACCTGATCGCGGAGATCATCAGCCCGGACGGACAGGAAACGGTGCGCGAGGAAACGCGGCTGGCGCGCGGCGACGATGCGGCAGCGCAAGCGGTGGGTCGCGCTTTGCTGGAGCGGGCCAGCTCGGCATTGCGTGGGCTGTTCGAGGGGTGAGTCCCGTCCTGATCCTGCGGCCCGAACCGGCAGCGGGTAGGACGGCAGCCAAGGCGTCCGCGCTGGGGCTGAGGGCGGCGGTCCATCCGCTGTTCGCGCCGCAGCCGATCGACTGGACGCCGCCTGCCCCGGACAAGTTCGACGCCCTGCTGCTGACCAGCGCGAACGCCGCCAGGCTGGCGGGGCCGATGCTGGCGATCTATCACGGACTGCCCGCTTATGCTGTGGGCGAAGCGACCGCGATGGCCCTGCGCGACGCAGGCTTTGCCGATGTCCAGGCGGGCGATGGCGACGGCAGCGCGATCGCGGCCCGGATCGCCGCCGATGGACAAAAGCGGTTGCTGCATCTGGCCGGCACGACCGTCGCGCCGATGACGGCCGATGCCATCGATGTGACGCGGATCGCGGTCTATAGCATGGCATCGTTGCCCCCCGACCCGGCGCTGGCCGCCGCCGCGACGCCCGGATCGGTGCTGCTGATCCATTCGCCGCGGGCGGGAGAAAGGCTGGCCGCGCATATTCATCAACAGGCGCGCGCATCGCTGCATATCGTTGCGATCAGCCCGGCCGCGCTCGCTGCATGCGGGGCAGGCTGGGCAAGCGGGCAAGCGCCTGCCCAGCCGGTCGACGACGACATGCTGGCCCTTGCCGCGCGATTGTGCGAATGACAGCCATCATGACAGACGAAAGGGCCAACATGCGCGACGAGGATGGGGTTGGCGACGCGACTATGATAGCTGCGCCGCCGCGCCGTCGTCCGTTTTTGCCGCTCCTGATCCTGACCCTGCTCGCCTTCGTGCTGGGCGTTGCCCTCACCGTCTGGGCCTGGCCCCAGATCCAGCAGCGCTGGGGCGATACCCAGCCGCAGCGCGCCGTCGTTGCGCCGACACCGGGACTGATTACCGGCAATGGCGCGACCGCCACCGTCCGGCCGCTGACCACCGATGCCGCGCAGATGCTGGACGGCCGCGTCCTCCAACTGGAAGAGCGGCTCAACCGCATCACCGTCGAGGCGCAGGCCGCGTCGGGCAATGCCGCCCGTGCCGAAGGGCTGCTGGTCGCCTTCGCCGCGCGCCGCGCACTCGATAGCGGGACGCCGCTCGGCTATGTCGAGGGACAGTTGCGGTTGCGTTTCGGCCAGGCCCAGCCCCGCGCCGTCGCCGCGATCATCAATGCGGCGCGCGAACCCATCACCCTGGCCGACCTACGCGGCGGATTGATGGATGTCGCCAGCAAGGTGACGACCCCGCCGACCGACGGCGGCTGGTGGAGCGCGCTGGAGCATGAGGCGCGCGAACTGGTGACCATTCGCAAGATATCGACGCCATCGCCGCGCCCCCAGGCGACGATGGACCGCGCGGTGCGCTATATCGACGGCGGGCGCGTCAATGCCGCGCTGGCCGAGGTGGAGCGGTTGCCCGGTCGGGCGGCGGCGGACCGGTGGATGCAATATGCCCGCCGCTATCTGGAAGCGCGCCGTGCGCTCGACCTGATCGAGACGGCCGCGATCCTGGAACCACGCCAATTGCACGGTGTTGAAGGCGTCAGCGTCAATCAGACCTCTCCTCTAGCGCCGTAAAAATCGTTGTAACAAACGACGAACCGTTCGTCGTGCGAGCCGAAACCGATAGACGCGCGGCGCGTTTGTCACGACAATGTCATCTTTCCCGCTCGGCAGATCAGCGCGCGGCCCAAGGATATCATCGTCGTGCCGTCTTACGCCCAACCCTATGCCCAAGCTGTCAGCAGTTTCTGGAAAGATCGCCTCGCGTCCGGACCGCGCGCGGCGCAGCTTCCGCCGTTGCAGCAGCTGCTGGGCAATCTGAGCGTGCCGTTTGACCTGGCGCGGACCAAGGCGCAGGCATCCTTGCTGGCGGATCAGATGCAGGGCGACGGTCGGTCGATCCTGTTGATCCCGGGCCTGATGGCGTCGGAACAGCGTATGGGGTGGCTGCGCGATATATTGAACGCGGCGGGCTATGCCGCGCATGACTGGGGCATGGGTCGCAATTTCGGTCCGCGTCCCGACAGCCTGGACCGGATCGATGCGCGCGTGGACGCCATTCGCAAGGATAGCGGTGCGCCGGTGACACTGGTCGGATGGAGCCTGGGCGGGCTGTATGCACGCGAATATGCGAAATTTGCCGGGCATAAGGTCGGCGGCGTCGTGACGATGGGGACGCCCTTTTCCGGCGATCCGCGCGCTAATCATGCATGGCGGCTCTATCAGCTGGTGTCGGGCTTTCCGGTCGACCGGCCGCCCTTCCCCTGCACGCGCGAAGCCAAGCCGCCGGTGCCGACCGTGGCTCTGTGGTCGCAGCGCGATGGCGTGATCCTGCCCGCATGCGCCAAGGGCCGTTCGGGCGAGCGCGACAAGGCGATCGAGGTCGATTGCACGCATATGGGCTTTGCCGCCTCGCCGGAAGGCATTGCCGCGGTAGGCCAAGCGTTGGCGGCGATGCGCGGCTGAGATGGGCGTTATAGGTGGCGACGCCGAGTCGCCGACGAGCGCACATGGCAATCCTGCGATCCTTAGCGCGGCGTTTTTGGCGACCTGAGCCGACCGACTGGGTCACGGGTCCGAAGTTCACACCATTGCAGGGATCGCATTTCCACGCTTTTTCGTGGGGATTGGAGCACGGAAGCGTTACCGAAGCGCTCGCGACGCGCCGCCCACGCACCTGTAAGGTCACAGTCACGCATCGCTTACGCGACAGGGACGCGACGGTCGGGTCATGCGTGCGCGCCAGTGCGGCGGCGATTGGCAAAGGAGAGCGGGCGCGAAAAGCGTAGTGATCCATCGATCAGGATAGATCAGAAGAAATCCTACATTGGAAGGGTAATAGGAAGGCGGCGATGCCCTTGGTGCGAAGGGGGGCGACAGCGGGTCGCTTTGTCGATGTCGTCGCGATATTATTTTTGCGCTGGGGCGTGGAGAGTCTGGATTGGGGAACGGCGGGTTTTAGGGGGGACGGTAGCGATGGGTGGGGAGCGGACGGTCTGACTTTGCTGCCCCTCCCGCTTGCGGGAGGGGCAGCGAGACTTAATGAGCGGAGCGAATTTAGTCGCAGCGGGGTGGGCCAATGTAACCTTGCGCTTGCCCACCCCCTAACCCCCTCCCGCCAGCGGGAGGGGGAATAACGTCCCCGATTGGTCGCCTCCAGTCACCCCTCGTCGTCATGTCAGGCCTGACCCGGCATCCCGCTTTCCCTTTTACGCAGCCGACGACGAACAGCGGGATCCCGGGTCAAGCCCGGGATGACGTTGGAAGGTTTGGTTTTAGTCGAAGCCTGCTTTTAGGATTGGAGGCGGCGTAGCGCTTCTTCCCGGCTGATCAGGGGTAGCAGTTGGCCCATGTCCGGGCCGTGATCCAGCCCGGTCAGCGCGCGGCGGAGGGGAAGGAAGAGGGTCTTGCCCTTGCGGCCGGTTTCCGCCTTCAACGCGTTGGTCAGGGCGCGCCAAATGTCGGCGTCGAAGGACACGTCCGAGAGGATGCGGTAGGCGGTGGTGAGGAAATCGCGGTCTTCTTCCGCGGGCGTAGGGGCATCGATCGGGCCGGTGACGATGCGCCACCAGTTGGCGGCGCCGGAAACCGTTTCCAGATTGGGGCGGATGGCGGTCCAGGCGGCTTCGTCCATGCCATGCGGCAGGCGATCGGCGACTGTTCCATAGGGAAGAAGATGGACGATCTTCTGGTTGAGGGTCGCCAGTTCGGTTTCATCGAAGCGCGCGGGCGCGCGGCCGAAATGGGCGAAGTCGAAGCTGTCGATCAGGGGCGTCATGTCGGTAAAGGGTTCGATGGGCTGCGAACTGCCAAGGCGGGCGAGCAGCGAGGCGACGCTCATGGCTTCCAGGCCGATCTCCCGAAAATGGGCGACGCCGAGCGAACCCAGGCGCTTGGACAGCTTGCCTTCGCTGCCGGTCAGCAGCGCTTCATGGGCGAAGGCGGGGAGCGGCGCGTTCAGCGCGGTGAACATCTGGATCTGGGTCGCGGTGTTGGAGACATGATCCTCACCGCGCAGGACGTGGGTGACGCCCATGGCGATATCATCGATCACCGAAGGAAGCATGTAGAGCCAGCTGCCGTCGGCGCGGCGGATCACCGGGTCGGACAGGAGTTTGGGATCGAAGCGCTGGTCGCCGCGGATGAGGTCGGTCCAGACGATCGGCTGTTCATGATCCAGCTTGAAGCGCCAGTGAGGGGTGCGGCCTTCGGCTTCGAATGCGGCGATCTGGTCCGGGGTCAGCGACAGGGCGGCGCGATCATAGACGGGCGGGAGACCGCGGCCGAGCAAGACCTTCCGGCGCAGGTCGAGTTCCTGGGCGGTTTCATAGGCGGGATAGACATGGCCCGATGCCTTGAGAGCGGCAAACTTGTCTTCATAGAGGGCGAAGCGGTCGGACTGCTTTTCCTCGCCATCCCAATGCAGGCCGAGCCATTGCAGGTCGGCCTTGATCAACTCCGCATATTCGGCGCGCGAGCGTTCCAGGTCGGTATCGTCCAGGCGCAACAGGAACTTGCCCGCAGATTTGCGCGTCCAGAGCCAGTTGTGGAGCGCGGCGCGGATATTGCCGACATGGAGGTTGCCGGTGGGCGATGGAGCGAAGCGGGTGATGACGGTCATAAATATCCCTGGGCCGTTCGCCCTGAGCCCGAACGGTCTTTAGAGTCAGATCGTGCGGAAGGCGTTGGTGATCGGGTAGCGGCGGTCGCGGCCGAAATTGCGGGTGCCCAGCTTCACGCCGGGGGGCGATTGGCGGCGTTTATATTCGGCGACATAGAGCAGCCGTTCGATCCGGGCGACGGTGTCGCGGTCGAAACCGCGGGCGACCAGTTGCTCGACCGACAGTTCCTCCTCGACCAGGCCGTAGAGGATCGGGTCCAGCACTTCATAGGGCGGCAGGCTGTCGTCGTCGCGCTGGTTATCGCGCAGTTCGGCGCTGGGCGGCTTGGTGATGACGCGATCGGGCATCACCGGGCCGGTGGGGCCGAAGCCTTCGCCGAGCGAGGGGACATTCTCGTTGCGCCAACGGCACAGGTCGAAGACGGTGGTCTTGTACGCGTCCTTGAGTACCGAATAGCCGCCCGCCATGTCGCCATAGATGGTGGCGTAGCCGACCGACATCTCGCTCTTGTTGCCGGTGGTCAGCAACATGTGGCCGAACTTGTTGGATAGCGCCATCAGGGTGAGGCCGCGGATGCGCGACTGGATATTTTCTTCGGCCAGGTCGCGCTGACGGCCTTCGAAAGCGGGGGCAAGCATCGTGTCGAAGGCGGCGACGGCGGGTTCGATCGGGATGGTGTCGTAGCGAACGCCGAGCAGACGCGCGCACTCCACCGCGTCGTCCAGACTGTCCTGGCTGGTGAAGCGCGAGGGCATCATGACGCACCAGACGCGGTCGGCGCCCAGCGCATCGACGGCGACGGCGGCGGAGAGCGCGGAATCGATGCCGCCCGACAGGCCCAGCACGACGCCGGGGAAGCGGTTGCGGTTCACATAGTCGCGCAGGCCCAGCACCATGGCGTTGTAGATGTCGGCCGGGCGGGGATCGAGGTCGTGCCGTTCGCCGGGCAGGCAGGCCCATTGGCCGTCCTGCTTTTCCCAATGAGTCAGCACCAGTGCTTCCTCCCAATCGGGCATCTGGTGGGCGACGCTGCGGTCGGCATTCATGACGAAGGAGGCGCCGTCGAACACCAGCTCATCCTGGCCGCCGACGCGGTTGAGATAGACGAGCGGCAGGCCGGTTTCGCGCACGCGGGTGCCCGCGACCGCATTGATGCGGCGATCGTCCTTGTCGATTTCATAGGGGCTGCCATTGGGGCTGATGAGGATTTCCGCCCCCTCGCCCTTCAGATGGGCGGTGACGAAGGGGAACCAGATATCCTCGCAGATCGGCACGCCGATCTTCACGCCCTTGAAATCGATCGGCGCGGGCAGCGGTCCGGGCGCGAAGAGACGCTTTTCATCGAAGGTGCCGTAATTGGGCAGTTCGCGCTTTTGCCGGATCGCGGTGACCGCGCCATCCTCCAGCAAGGCGACGACGTTGAAGAGGACGCCCTGGGCCGCGACCACGGTGCCGACCAGCATGGCGGGGCCGCCGTCGGCGGTCGCCTGCGCCAGGCGGTCCAGTTGCTGGTTCGCGCGATCGACCAAGGCGGGCTTCAGCACCAAGTCCTCGGGCGGATAGCCGATCAGCTGCAATTCGGGATAGACGATGAGGTCCGCGCCCTGCGCCCGGTCACGCCAGGCCAGCATGGCGTCGGCATTGGCGACGAGGTCGCCCACGGACTGGGTCATCTGCGCGAGCGCGATCACGAGTTTGTCGGTCATGCCCGCGCCCTAGAACATTTTCGCCATAATCGAAAATCCTCTATGTCCCGACCGCCAATTTCGCGCCGAACGCCCGCTTCGCGGCCATTCTGGAAATGGTCGGGCGAATTTGCCGTGGCGCGCAAAAGCGCCTTTCCACATGCGCCATGCGCCGCTAAAGGGGCCGCGTCTCGCGCATCGTCATCAATTCGTCACGCCATTTCGTTTGGGGGGTTTTCGCCATGAAACTCATGACCGGCAATTCGAACAAGCCGCTTGCGGCCGCCATCGCCGACTATATTGAAATCCCCCTGACCGACGCCAGCGTCCGCCGTTTCGCGGATGAGGAAGTCTTCGTGGAAATCCACGAGAATGTCCGTGGCGAAGACGTGTTTGTCATCCAGTCGACGGCCTATCCGACCAACGACAATCTGATGGAATTGCTGATCATGATCGATGCGCTCAAGCGCGCGTCGGCCAAGCGAATCACTGCCGTCATCCCCTATTTCGGCTATGCCCGGCAGGACCGGAAGCCCGGCCCGCGCACGCCGATCAGCGCCAAGCTGGTCGCCAACCTCATCACCACGGCGGGCGCCGACCGCGTATTGTCGGTCGATCTGCACGCCGGGCAGATCCAGGGCTTCTTCGACATTCCGACCGACAATCTGTTCGGTGCGCCGGTGATGTCGGCGGATATCCAGGCCCGGTTCGGCGACAAGAATATCATGGTCGTGTCGCCCGACGTCGGCGGCGTGGTGCGCGCCCGTGCGCTGGCCAAGCGGCTGGACAACGCGCCGCTCGCCATCGTCGACAAGCGCCGCGAGCGCGCGGGCGAATCGGAAGTGATGAACATCATCGGCGACGTGAAGGGCCGTTTCTGCATCCTGATCGACGATATCGTCGATTCGGCCGGCACGCTGTGCAACGCCGCCGCCGCGCTGAAGGCGCAGGGGGCCGAAGAGGTCATCGCCTATGTCAGCCATGGCGTGCTGTCGGGCGGCGCGGTCGCCCGCGTCGATGCGTCGGAACTGCTGGAACTGGTGATCACCGATACGATCCAGGGCACCGAGGCGGTGAACACGTCCAAGCGCGTGCGCCATCTGCCGATCGCGCCGCTGCTGGGCGAAGCGATCAAGCGCATCGCGGATGAGAGTTCGGTATCCAGCCTGTTCGACTGAAAGGAGAAAGGCTGGCGAACGATCCGGGGGATCGTTCGACCGAACTCTGTCGGTGTCGAGCCTGTTCGACTGAGGCGTGTCAGGCCGCTGGCAGCAAGACCAACGGCACGCTCAGCAGCATGACTAGTGCCACGACGATGCGCTGGCCGCGCGATATGCCGAGCGGCTTTCCGCGCCAGAGCATCGGGCAGGCGAGCAGCGCGAAGAGCAGCAGCATGTTGGACAAAAGCGCCGATCCGCCGATCGGCATGTCCTGCCGCATCGCCAAGCCGGCGAACAGTGCGATGAAGCTCAAAATCCAGCCGATGACCGCCATGCCCATGCCCCCTTCGTTCGCAGGCTAGAACGGCCGGGTTGCGGAAGGCTTAACCTGCGAATGGATCGTAGCTGCCGAAGCTCCAGACATTGCCTTCCGGGTCGAGCGCGGTGTAGCCCCGACCGGGATAGCCGTCATTATCCTGCGGTTCCTGCACCACCACCGCCCCTTCGTTGCGGGCGTGGAGGCAATGGGCGTCGGGATCTGCGACAAGGACATAGACACTTGCGGTGACGGCGCCGATGTCGCGGGCGGTGGACCAAGTATAGAGTGATTCGCCCTCCATATCCCGGACGCTGCCCAGCATGATCATGCCATCGCCCAGCACCAGCTGGGCATGATGAATGATCGTGGGATCGGTGTCGTCGGGGTGGACGGCGTGTCGCGTAAAGCCGAAGGCGTCGCACAGAAAATCGATTGCGGCGGGGGCGTTGGTGTAGCGCAGGCACGGGATGACGGGCGAACCGGGCATCTTCCTCTCCTTCTTCACATCTGCGTTCAGTCTAGCGCATCATCGTCCAAGTCGCTAGGCGAAGCAGATGACCACCCGCGATGACCTGGCCCTTGCCAACCGCCTTGCCGATGCCGCCGGCACGGCCATCCGCCCCTTTTTCCGCGCCCGGTACGACATGGAGTTGAAGGCGGACAAGTCGCCGGTGACGGAGGCCGACCGCGCCGCCGAAGCCGCGATCCGCGCAATATTGGAAAAGGAGCGGCCGGACGACGGCATCATCGGCGAGGAATATGGATCGGTGCGCGAGGATGCGGAGCGGGTGTGGATTCTCGATCCGATCGACGGGACGCGCAGCTTCATTGCCGGGCGGCCGATCTTCGGCACGCTGATCGCGCTGACGCAGGCGGGGTGGCCGACCATCGGCATCATCGACCAGCCGATCGCGCGGGAACGCTGGGCCGGGATGAGCGGGCAGCCGACGACCTTCAACGGCCAGCCGGTGCGGACGCGGGCGTGCAAGGCGCTGGAAGGCGCGGGCATCGCCACCACCAGCCCGCATCTGTTCGGTGAGGGCGACGTGCCCCATTATATGGCGCTGGTCGCGGCCGTGTCCGGCGGGTCGCCGCGCCAGGGGCCGGTCTATGGCGGGGATTGCTATAATTATGGGCTGTTGGCGTCCGGTTTCCTGGACATCGTCATCGAATTGGGCCTGCAAAGCTATGATTTCGCCGCGCTGGTGCCGGTGGTCGAGGGTGCGGGCGGGCTGATGTGCGACTGGAACGGCGAGCCGCTGACCGCCGACAGTGAAGGCCATGTGCTGGCGCTGGGCGATCCGGCGCGGCTGGAAGATGTGCTGGAGGCGTTGCAGGCGGTCGGACATGATCATGGGCATGATCACTGACCCGTTGATGCGACATCCCTGACGGCCCTATCGAACAACGTAGTCGTGGCTTCATCGAAGCAAACGAAACATATCCAATCAAAGGCTTGCGGATCGCGCAACAGCGCCGATGCGACCGCAGCGGCGGCGACCTGCGCCGCCTGTTTTTTGGGAAGCCATATATGCCGGTCGAGATCGCCGGGAAGGCGATGCTGCGCAATCCATGTTGCCGAGCCAGGTTGAGCGAATGGACATAACAGCTGGTCAGCAAATCCTGCTCGCCATGGTCGCCGCCATGCCAGACCGGTCCCACCGTATGAATGACATGGCGAGCGGGCAGATCGTAACCGCGGGTCATCCGGGCTTCACCAGTCGGGCATCCGCCAATGGTTCGACATTCCGCCAATAAGCCCGGTCCCGCTGCGCGATGGATCGCACCGTCGACGCCACCGCCGCCCAACAGATGGTTGTTGGCGGCGTTCACGATGACGTCCATGGCGCACCGGGTAATATCGCCGGTTGCCACGTCCCATTTGGTGGTTCCCACCCTCACAGCCACGCGCCTTTCCGCCGTCTCAGGTCAGAAGATACCGAGGAATTTCTTTTCCTGACGCTTCTGCTCCCCGGCATTGCCCCTGCCCTTCTCATCCTTCGCGGTAGTGCCGCGACCGACATCGTCGCGCGGCTGGCCGCCCTTGGTGCGCTGACCCTGCGCACTGGCCCCGGCCAGCACCGGACCGCAGGCCGCGCCCTTGGCGTCGCCCGGATCGACGAAGGCGAGCAGCGATGCGATGGGTGTGCCGACGATGCCCAGTGCCAGGGCCGCGCCGCCCCGCGTCATCAATTCGGGGCTGACGACGGCCATGGATGGCCGCGCGAAATAGCCGTTGATGCCGACGGGCGACTGGCCCGACAACAGGCTGATCTTCTTGCCATCCGCGCGGAAGACCAGGTCCAGGCTTTCATTCTTGAACGAAAAGCCGCCCCGGCCGATCATCACATTCTTCTTGGTATCGATCAGGATCGGGTCGGCCGCCGCCACGCCGTTGCGCACAGTGAAGGCGACGAGGCCGCAATTGATCTCCACCGGTTGCTTGAGTTTGCCCGAGAACATCTTGGTGGCGAAAGTGCCGACGTCCAGTTCGGCCAGTTGGACGTTGCGCGCCCACATCGACCCGGCGGGCAAGGTGAAGGCGATGCGCCCGTTCGCGGTGCCCAGCGAATCATGGAGCGTGTCGCCCAGCCCGGCCATCTGCACGCGCCCCTTGATCACGCCATTGGTGCCCGATTCGGCGACGCCCCAGCGCGCCAGCAGCGTGCCCATCGGCGTGGGCGCCAGGCGGATGTCGTAGCGGGTGCGGACCGGCCGGTTGCGCGCGTTGATCTCTATGTCCGACGCGACATGGCCGCCCGCCATGTCGAAGGTGAGCGGCGACAGGGTGAGCAGGCTGTGGTCGAGCTTCACCGTCACCGCCCCGTTGGACACCGGCAGGTTCGGCGCGCGAATGGTGCGCACGGTGTAGCGGACATTGGCGTCGAAATTGCGGATCGCCTCCACCCTCAGCGGCGTATCGGGCAGGACGCGGGGCGTGCCGCCGACGGTTTCGATCGCGCCGGCCGCGCCTTTGGCCGCCAACAGTTCGGGATCATAGCCGATGAAGGGGCCGACATCGATGATGTCGAGCTTCTGCGTGGCAAGGTCGGCGTCGATCAGCAGGCGCCCCTTGGGCAGGGAGACGGTCATCTTGCCCGCCAGATCACTGTCGCCGAAACGCCCCTTCAAACGGGTGAAGCGCCATTCCTTGCCGCTGCGGGTCAGGTTGGAGGTGAAGCGATAGGCGCGGGTGTCGGGGATCGCCGCGCCCAGGAAATCGAACAAATGGCTAAGGTTAGGACCGCGCGTGACCAGATGCAGGTCGCTGCCCTCCAACTGGGTCGCGCCGGGCAACGTACCAGTGACGTCGACCACCGTCGCACCGGCGACGGCGCGGGCGACCAGGCTGTTCTTGCCGCCCGATATGGTGGCGTTGGGCGATAGCAATTGCCCCTTGAGCGTGAAGGGCAGGTTGCGCATCGTGCCGTTGCCCGACAGGCTGATCGCCTGGTCGAAGCGGGTATCGCGCGCCTTGGTCGTGTCGAACAGGATGTCGGTGGCGAGTTGCAGTTGCGGATCGCGATAGCGCAGGGTCGTACCGGTGAGCAGCGCGCGGCTGATCAGCGGCAGGTTGAGCGGCTCGCCCTTCTTATCCGGATTGCCGAGCGTCCAGGTGTTGCGCTGATGATCGGCCGTCCATTCCATATCCGCGGCGGCGTTGCGCAATTCCAGCCATTGCAGCCGGTATTTGTCGCCAAAGATCAGGCTGAGCGGGGCGATGCGGCTGTCGATCAGGTCGGCGCGCAACAGGTCGGGCTTGCTGGCCCAGCCAGGGTTGGCGATGCGCAGCCCTTCGGCGCGGAATTTGATCGCGATGGGGGCAAAATAGAGCTGGAAGTCGCCGCCGACCGTGACCGGGCGTTCCAGCCGGTTGGTCAGGATGCGTTCGAAGCTGCCCTTGAGGAAGCGACCCTTGGTGATGAAGAGGATCAGCCAGAGCGCGAAGAGGATACCGACGATCCACAGGATGATCCGCACCGGCAGCGGCAGGCGACGCCAGCGGTCGCGCGCGCGACGGACGAGCGAGCCTGAGCCCTCGGCGGGTGGGGAGGGTGTGGGATCGACCATGGCGAGCGTAACGCGGCGTGATGGCGTTTGGCTCCGAATCGCTTGCTTTATCGGGATCAGCCGCCTATGCGCGCCGTTCGCGATATTCAGTGAGACCGCCCGGCTAACTAGGGCTGCCGGGGCTGTCTGTAATCGTCGCGCTGAACAAGGAGACGAAAATGCCCAAGATGAAGACCAAGAGCGGTGTGAAGAAGCGCTTCAAGTTCACCGCCACCGGCAAGGTGAAGCATGGCGTCGCTGGCAAGCGTCACCGGCTGATCAGCCATAACGCCAAGTATATCCGTCAGAACCGCGGCACGTCCGTCCTGTCGGATGCCGATGTTGCCCATGTGCGCCTGTGGGCGCCCTACGGCCTGAAGTAAGGAGTAGAGGCACATGGCACGCGTAAAACGTGGTGTAACCACCAAGGCGAAGCATAAGCGGTTATTGGTTCAGGCGAAGGGCTATTATGGCCGTCGCAAGAACACGATCCGTGTCGCTCGCCAGGCCGTCGAAAAGGCCGGCCAATACGCCTATCGCGACCGTAAGGTTAAGAAGCGGTCCTTCCGTGGTCTGTGGATCCAGCGCATCAACGCTGGCGTTCGCGCCGAAGGCCTGACCTATTCGCAGTTCATGCACGGCCTGAAGCTGGCCGGCGTGCAACTGGACCGCAAGGTTCTGGCCGATATTGCGATGCATGAAGGCGCCGCATTCAGCGCCATCATCGCCCAGGCGAAGGCTGCGCTGCCCGCAGCTTAAGCGAACCGATCGCAAGATCGTCAAAGGGGCGCCGGGGCAGATGCCTTCGGCGCCCTTTTTGTTTTTTCGCTCAACGCCCGTTCGTTTCGAGCGTGTCGAGAAATGCCTGCACTGCGCTATGGGCTTCTCGACTTCGCTCGAAGCGAACGGAGTGTGGAAGCCTTATCGAAAGGCCATTCCCATGTCGCTGCATCTATGGTGGTTGTACGTCACTGCCGTCTTCCTGATCTCCGCCACGCCGGGGCCGAACATGCTGCATGTGATGACGCAGAGCATCGCCCATGGCCCGCGCAAGGCGACAGCGACGAAGGCAGGGCTGATGAGTGCGGTGCTGCTGTGCCTGGTTGCGTCGGCGCTGGGGCTTGGCGCACTGCTCAAGGCGTCGCCGGGGCTGTTCGACGTGCTGCGCTATGCGGGCGTCGCCTATCTGGTCTGGCTGGGGATCAAGGCGTGGCGCGCACCGGTGGGTGATGTCGGCGCGGTGGGCGCGACACGGGCGCGGTCGTTGCGCGCCTTATATGGCACCGGGTTGCTGACGGGGCTTTCCAATCCCAAGCTGATCATCTTTGCCGCGGCGCTGTTCCCGCAGTTCATCGATCTGCACCGCCCCTTCTGGGTGCAGCTGGTGATCCTGATCACCAGTTTCGTGGTGATCGAATTTGGCTGGCAGTGCCTCTATGCTCTGGGCGGGGTGAAGCTGGCCCGCTGGCTGCAACCCGCCAATCGGCAGAGATTGTTCAACCGTGGTACGGGATTGCTGTTCATCGGATTTGGCGGGGCGTTGCTGGGGGCGCGGGCGTAAGAGCAACGTCATTCCCGCGCAGGCGGGAACCCATTTCCGGAGGCTGCCATGATGCATGAGATCAGTCCATCCGTTTACATCCTTGCCAGCCGACGGAACGGTACGCTTTATACCGGTGTCACAGCCGCCCTGATAAAGCGGTTGTATGAGCATCGAAACGGCTTGATCCAAGGCTTCACGAACGACTACGGCGTCAAGCGCCTGGTTTGGTTCGAGCCGCATGACAGCATGGAGAACGCCATCCTGCGCGAAAAGCGGATCAAGAAATGGAATAGGCAGTGGAAGATAGAGCTGATCGAAGCCGAAAATCCCGACTGGGATGATCTGGCGCTGGGCTTGGGCTTTGAGCCTTTGCCCTCTCTACGCAGCGACTGACCGAAAAGTCGGGAGATGGGTTCCCGCTTTCGCGGGAATGACGAGATGGTGGAAGATTTATGACTGAAATTAGCGCATTGAAAGCCGGCCTGATCGCCGACATCGCCGCTGCCGACACGCTGGATGCTGTGGAGGCGCTGCGCGTGGGGGCGTTGGGCAAGAGCGGGGTCGTCACTGGCCTGCTCAAGACGCTGGGGCCGATGTCGCCGGACGAGCGGATGGCAAAAGGGCCGCCGATCCAGGATTTGCGCGAAAGCGTCACCGCGGCGCTGGCGGACAAGAAGGCGGCGCTGGAGCAGGCGGCGCTTGACGCCCGGCTCGCGTCCGAACGTATCGACATGACCCTGCCCGCTGACCTGGGTGCGCAGGGGTCCGTCCATCCGGTCAGCCAGGTGATGGACGAGTTGGCGGAAATCTTCGCCGACCTGGGTTTCTCGGTCGCCACCGGGCCGGAGATCGAGGACGACTGGCATAATTTTACCGCGCTCAACATTCCCGAGACGCATCCGGCGCGCGCGATGCATGACACCTTCTACTTCCCGGACGAGGACGGCGCGAAGAAGATGCTGCTGCGCACCCATACGTCGCCGGTGCAGATCCGCACGATGATGAATGGCACCCCGCCGCCGATCCGCATCATCGCGCCGGGCCGCGTTTATCGCAGCGACAGCGATGCGACCCATACGCCCATGTTCCACCAGATCGAAGGGCTGGTGATCGACAAGGGGATCACGCTGGGCCATTTGAAATGGACGCTGGAGACGTTCCTCAAGGCGTTCTTCGAGCGCGAGGACATCGTCCTGCGGCTGCGCCCCAGCTATTTCCCCTTCACCGAACCGTCGGTCGAGGTCGATGTCGGCTATACGCTGACCAATGGCCAGCGCGTCATCGGCGGCGACGGCGAAGGGCCAAGCGGCGGCTGGCTGGAAGTGCTGGGCAGCGGCATGGTCAACCGGCGGGTGATCGAGGCGTGCGGGCTGGACCCTGACGAGTGGCAGGGCTTTGCCTTCGGCACCGGGGTCGATCGGCTGGCGATGCTGAAATATGGGATGAACGACTTGCGCGCCTTCTTCGACGGCGATCTGCGCTGGCTGAAACATTATGGTTTTTCGGCGCTGGACGTGCCCACGCTGAGCGGAGGAGTCGGCGCATGAAGTTCACCCTGAGCTGGCTCAAGACGCATCTGGCGACCGATGCGGAACTGCCCACCATCCTCAAAAAGCTGAACGCCATCGGGCTGGAGGTCGAGGGCGTCGAGAATCCGGCCGAGAAGCTGGGCGGGTTCAAGATCGCCAAGGTGCTGACCGCCGAACGCCATCCGCAGGCCGACAAGTTGCAGGTGCTGACCGTCGATCATGGTGACGGCAATCCATTGCAGGTCGTGTGCGGCGCGCCCAATGCGCGGGCTGGCCTGGTCGGCGTGTTCGGCCTTGAAGGCGCGGTGGTGCCGGTCAATGGCATGGTGCTGAAGAAGACCGCGATCCGGGGCGTCGAATCCAACGGCATGATGTGTTCGACGCGCGAGCTGGAACTGGGCGACGATCATGACGGGATCATCGAACTGGATGAAGCCGCGCCGGTGGGGCAGGTCTATGCTGACTGGGCAGGGCTGAACGATCCGGTCATCGACGTCAGCGTCACGCCCAACCGGCAGGATTGCATGGGCGTGCGCGGCATCGCGCGCGATCTGGCGGCGGCAGGCCTGGGCACGCTCAATGCCATCATCGTGCCGGAGATCGAAGGCGTGGGTCCGGGACCGGACGTGCGGACGGACGATGTCGATGGCTGCCCGGCCTTCTTCGCTCGGACGGTGCGCGGCGTCACCAATGGCACGTCGCCCGAATGGATGAGCAAGCGGTTGAAGGCGATCGGGCAGAAGCCGATCAGCGCTTTGGTCGACATTACCAACTATATCATGATCGACCTGGGTCGGCCGCTGCATGTCTATGACATGGCGAGCCTCAAGGGCGGGCTGGTCGCGCGCAAGGGTCGGCCGGGCGAGCAAGTGCTGGCGCTCAACGGCAAGAGCTACACCGTCGACGAGACGATGACCGTGATCGCCGACGACGAAGCCGTGCATGATATTGGCGGCATCATGGGCGGCGAACATTCGGGCGCGCAGGCCGGGACGACCGACGTGCTGATCGAATGCGCCTATTTCACGCCTGAGCGGATCGCGATGACGGGGCAGAAGCTGACCCTGACATCCGACGCACGCGGGCGGTTCGAGCGCGGCGTCGATCCTGCTTTCCTGGACGATGGCCTGTCGATCGCGACGTTTCTGGTCACGCATCTGTGCGGCGGGACGCCCAGCGAGGCAACCCGCGCTGGGACGCCGCCTGCTACGCCAAAGACGGTGCAATATACGCCCGACCAGTGCCTGGCGCTGGCTGGCGTGGATGTGCCTGCCGATGAGCAGAAGCGCATCCTGGAAAGCCTGGGCTTTCTCGTCAGCGGCGAGCCCGGTGGCGTCGAGTATCAGGACGGGATGCCGGTCAGCGTGCCCGCCAGCTGGACCATCACCGTGCCGACCTGGCGCCGCGATGTCGATGGCTGGCCCGACATCGTGGAAGAGGTGGTGCGCATCGTCGGACTGGAGCATGTCCCGTCCACGCCGCTGCCGCGCGTGCCGGGCGTCGCCCGCCCGACCGCCACGCCCGAACAGCTGGTGGAGCGCCGCGTGCGCCGCACCGCCGCCGCGCGGAGCTTGGCCGAAGCGATCAACTGGTCCTTCATTTCGGAGAAGGAAGCCGCCGCCGTGGGCGGGGGCGACTGGACGCTGGCGAACCCGATCTCCGAAGATTTGAAGGTCATGCGGCCGTCGCTGTTGCCGGGCCTGTTGTCGGCGACCAAGCGCAATGTCGATCGCAGCGCGACCTCGGTGCGTCTGTTCGAACTGGGCCGCCGCTATTTCAAGCAGGGCGAGCGGGCGACCGTGGGCTTCGTGCTGGCAGGCGAGAAAGTGGCGCGGGGCTGGCAGACCGGCAAAGCGCAGGCCTTCGATGCGTTCGACGCCAAGGCGGAGGTGGTCGCGTTGCTGGCAGCCGCCGGTGCGCCGGTCGGCAATCTCCAGAATTTCGGAGACGCGTCGGCCGCCTATCATCCCGGCCAGTCGGGCACGCTGCGGCTGGGGCCGAAGGCGGTGCTGGCCGAATATGGGGTGCTGCACCCTTCGTTGGCCAAGCAGTTCGGGCTGACCGGCACGGTGGTGGCGGGCGAAATCTTCCTCGACGCCATTCCGGGCAAGCGCAAGAGCGGCTTCATGCGCGCGCCCTATGCGCCGCCCGCGTTGCAGGCGGTGAAGCGCGACTTCGCGTTCATCGTGCCGGACACGGTCGAGGCCGATGCGCTGGTGCGTAGCGTGAAGGGCGCGGACAAGAAGAGCATCGTCGATGTGCGGCTGTTCGACGTCTTCGTCGGACCGGGCGTGGAGGACGGCTTCAAGTCGCTGGCGATCGAAGTGACGCTGCAGCCGGGCGAGAAGAGTTTTGCCCAGGAAGAGCTGGAGACGATCAGCGCCGCGGTGGTGAAGGCCGCGCAGAAGCTGGGCGGGACGCTGCGGGGGTAAGGCGATCGGACCTTGCGGTGATGTAAGGCACAGCGTGCTCCCGCGCAGGCGGGAGCCTAGTTCTGAGGTTTGGACTGGGCTCCCGCCTGCGCGGGAGCACATTGGCTATTCGGGCGAGGCCTTGCTTACAGATCCACGCCTGCCGCGATCGCTTCCAGCTTGCGGATGCGTTCCTTGAGGTCGGCGACCTCGATCCGGGCGGCGGCGGTCGGGGGTGGGGCGTCGTCGCTTTGGGTGTAGCGGCTCAGCTCAGCGCGCTTCAGTTCCAGCCAGCCGTTCCAGCCGCGCAGACCCGCCGTGGTCAGGATGGCGAGGGCCGCGAGTGCGCTCGCCGCCAGCGTCAGGTAAAGATAGGGGTCTTGCATATAAGCCTCCCTGTCGTCGGATATGCCGCTCAGTCGCGGTCCCGGAGTTTCTCAAATTCGCGCTCCAGTGCGGAGGAGCCGTCCGTCGCCAGCCGTTCCAGCACGGCGACGCGATCCTTGAGCGCCTTGACTTCGGCGCGCAGCCGTTCCGCTTCCGGATCGGGGCCGCGCTGGATGAAATCTTCGCCCTTGTGCCGACGCACGACGCCATATTTGGCGCGCAGGACGCTGGCGATGGCGGTGATCGCGATGATGGCGACGACCATTTCAAACGGGTTCATATCCTATCACTCCCTGATGGCGCGCCGCTTCAATTAGCCGGGCTGCGCAGCCGTTCGATTTCGTGGGTCAACTGGTGGCTTTCGTCGGTGACGATCCGCTCCACTACGGCGAGCCGATCCTTCATCGATCCGATCTCGGCGCGCAGCTGGGCATTTTCCTGGCTCAGCAGCTTGATACGCTCGACCATTTCTTCATTCTTCTGCGGATAGACCGGCTTGCCCCAGCTGTTTTCCAGTGGATAGCCGTGTTTGATGCGCAGCCAAGTGGTGAAGATCCAGCCTGCGACCGCCAGCGACCCGACAATGACCGCCACGGGGGCAAAGGCTTCAAATGGAAACATCATAATCACTCCCTTGCCTGGTCTGTCAGCGCAGCGCGTCGATGTCGCGCGCGGTGCGGGTGGCGGGATCGGTGGCGATCCTTTCCAGCACGGCGATGCGTTCTTCGAGGCGGCTGATGCGGCCAACCAGCTTTTCGTTTTCGTTGGACAAAAGGTCGATTTTTCGACCGGCGTCGGGATCGCTTCGATGAACGGTGTTTCCGTTGTCATCGGTCAGCGGATAGCCGTAGCGCGCCCGCATCCAGGTGGTGATGACCCAGGCGCCCATGGACAGGGCGATGATGGCGACGATGAAATTTGGGCCTGCAAAATTCATGGCTATTCTCCCCTATCATCTCTGTCTGATGCGGCGATCAGCGCAGGCTGTCGATCTCATCGGCGAGGCGGGTGTTGCGGCTGGTATAGTGGATTTCGATGTCGGCCAGGCGGCGATCGATGTCGCGAAACTTGGACCGGACGTCGCGGGTCGAGCGGGTCGGGTTGGTGCGCACGCCCTGCCAGAATTTCTCGTCATCGCGATCCGCATAGAGGCCCGACGGCTTGTTTTCGGCGAAATAGGCGACGGCGAAATAGGCGATCAGCGTCCAGGGGAAGGCGCCCATCAGGGTGACGAGCACCGCGCCGACCCGGACCCAGGTCACGTCGATCCCGCTATAGTCGGCAATGCCGGAGCAGACACCCATCCATTTGCCGTTGGCCTTGTCGAGGTAGAATTTGGTGCGGCGGGCGGTCATGTCAGTTCCTCCGGTCTAGATCGAAGCCGTCGTCGATGGACGGACGCTGGGGGCGGAAATCGGGATTGTCGGCAGCGACGATCCGTTCGACCGTCTGGAGCCTTTCCTCCAGACGGCGGGCGAGAAGGTGAAGGTCGTCCAGCAGCTTCTCATCCTCGTCGGTGATCTTAGGCGCCTGCTTCCATTTGGTGACATAGTGGAAGATCAGCCACGGCATGCCGATGAACAACATGCCGCAGACGATGACGGGCAGGAAAACCTCTTCCATCGGATCAGCCTTCCCTGTTCATGCTGGCCTTGAGCGCGGCAAGATCGGCATCGACCTTGTCGGCGGACTTGAGTTCCGCAATCTCTTCCTCCAGCGTCTTGGGGACGCCGCCCAAGGTGGCGGCATCGGCGCGGCCTTCGGCCATGTCCACCCGGCGTTCGAGCATGTCGAAACGTGCGAAGGCGTCGTTGACCTTCTCACCGGCATAGGCTTCGCGGACGCGCAGGCGATTTTCGGCGCTCTGCATCCGGGTGACCAGGCTGTTCTGGCGGGCGCGGGCTTCGCGCAGCTTGCCCTGCAGCTTGGCGATATCCTCTTCCGAGGCCTTGAGCGCGTCGTCCAACGTCTCGATCTCTTGGGCGAGATGATCGGCCATGTCGGTCGCCTTCTGGCGCTCGACCAGGGCGGCCTTGGCCAGGTCTTCGCGATCCTTGGACAAAGCGAGTTGCGCCTTTTCGGTCCAGCTATCCTGCAGAGCCGTGAGCTTGGCGATGTGGCGACGCATTTCCTTTTGATCGGCGATGGTGCGGGCGGCGGACGCGCGCACTTCGACCAGGGTTTCCTCCATTTCGAGGATGATCATGCGGATCATCTTCGCAGGGTCTTCCGCCTTGTCGAGCAGGTCGGTCACATTGGCGGCGATGATGTCGCGGGTGCGGGAGAAAATACCCATGGTAACGTCACTCCTGAAACTTATTATCTGGGAAAGACCGGTGCCCCTTACGCCAGATAGCGCAAGGGAGCGGTGCTGGGGTGCGCCGCGAGGATCGGGGCTTCGCTGGCGCGGGCCGGGCCGACCGCCGAAAGGATCATGGTCGATCCGAACAGCAGGGCGGCCATGGCGACCGACATCAGCTGGCTGATTTCGCGAACGCTGGTCTGGTTGGTCATCGTCTTACTCCCTGAAACCTGGCCTTCATAGGTTCCGCGATTGTTGCGGATTGCCCTTAGCTTTGCAGAGGCCGTGCCAGTTTTTGGAAATGGCGATTTTCCGGGATTTTTTCGCTATTTTGCCGCCTGGCGTTAATATGCCACTTGCCAAGGAGTGGGAAATTTCACCATAAGTTGGCGCATGGAGAAAAATACGCAGTTTATCGGTCAGTCATCGGTCTTTCTCGACGCAGTGGAGCAGGCCGGGCGCGCGGCCGAACTGAATCGGCCGGTGCTGGTGATCGGCGAGCGCGGGACCGGCAAGGAACTGATCGCAGAGCGGCTGCATCACTTGTCCCCGCGATGGGGCGAGCCATTGATCACGATGAATTGCGCGGCGCTGCCCGAAACGCTGATCGAAGCGGAATTGTTCGGCCACGAACAGGGCGCCTTCACCGGCGCGACCAAAGCGCGACCGGGCCGGTTCGAGGATGCCGATGGCGGCACATTGTTCCTGGACGAGTTGGGCACGCTGTCGATGGCGGCGCAGGAGCGGTTGTTGCGCGTGGTCGAATATGGGGAGGTCACGCGGATCGGTGCGTCCAAGCCGCTGACCGTGGACGTGCGCATCGTTGCTGCAACCAACGAGGATTTGCCCGCCGCTGCAGAGGCCGGGCGGTTTCGTCCCGACCTGCTCGACCGGCTGAGTTTCGAAGTCATCACCCTGCCCCCGCTGCGCGCGCGCGAAGGCGACATTAGCGTACTGGCCGACCATTTCGGCCGACGCATGGCGGCCGAGCGCGACTGGCCGCAATGGCCGGGCTTCACCGCGGCCTGCGCGGCGGAGTTGGAGGGGCATGGCTGGCCGGGCAATGTGCGCGAGTTGCGCAATGTGGTGGAACGGGCGGTCTATCGCTGGGACGAGCCGGGGCGACCGATCAGCCGGATCACCTTCGATCCCTTTGCGTCCCCCTGGAAGCCCAAGTCGATGATGAAACGCGCGGAGGCCGCGCCGGTTGACGCCCCGGCTGCGCCGTCAGCGGCCGCCTTGACCTATGAGGAGATTAACGACTTGCGCGCGGCGGTGGACGGGCATGAAGCGGCGATCATCCGCGCGGCACTGGACCGGTTTCGCTATAATCAGCGCGCGACGGCCAAGGGGCTGGGCCTGACCTACGACCAGTTGCGCCATTGCATGAAGAAACATGGGTTGAGCGCGGGGTGATCCTGCCCGGCATGGTTCGGCAAAGTCACGAGCCTCTGCCGAAGGGGACTGCTGGCGAAGCCAGTGGTGGAGGGGCGTTCGGCCAACGCGGCGTTCAACTGCGCACCCCCTCCGTCACCCCTACGGGGTGCCACCTCCCCGCAAGCGGGGAGGATTGCCTTAGCGCGTGGGCACGGGTTCCGCGCCGCTATAGTCGTAGAAGCCACGGCCGGTCTTGCGGCCGTACCAGCCTGCTTCGACATATTTGACCAGCAGTGGCGCGGGGCGATATTTCGGGTCGCCGGTGGTGGTCAGGAAGACGTTGAGGATTTCGAGCGCGGTGTCGAGGCCGACGAAATCGAGCAGCGTCAACGGACCCATTGGGTGGTTGAGGCCCAGTTTGCAGCCCTGGTCGATGTCCACCACGCTGCCCACCCCTTCACCCAGCACGAACACCGCTTCGTTCAGCATCGGCAGCAGGATGCGGTTGACGACGAAACCTGGCGCGTCGAAGGCGTGGACCGTGGTCTTGCCGATCTTCGAGGCGAAGCCTTCCACCGCTGCGACCGTTTCGGGCGTGGTGGCGAGGCCGCGAATGACCTCCACCAGCACCATCACCGGCACGGGGTTGAAGAAATGAACGCCGACGAAGCGGCCCGCGTCGGGCGCGGCCTGGGCCAGGCGAGTGATCGGGATGGACAAGGTGTTGGTCGCGAGGATCGCGTCGGCGGCTAATATCTTGCCGACATTGGCGAAGATGGCGCGCTTCACCTCTTCGCGCTCGGTCGCGGCCTCGATCACCAGTTGCGCGTCGGCCAGCGGGGCGATGTCGCCCACAGGCGTGATCCGGGCGAGCGCGGCGTCGGCGTCGGCCTGGCTGATCTTTTCCTTTTCCACGGCTTTCGCCAGCAGCTTGGCGATCCCGGCCAGCCCCTTTTCGGAACGGGCAAGGTCGATGTCCGACAGGATGACGTCATAGCCCGCCTGCGCCGCGACCTGTGCGATGCCCGCGCCCATCTGCCCCGCGCCGATCACGCCGACCGTCCGAATATCCGTCATGCTGCCATTCTCCCTCATGGATCGTCGCCTTTCCCTTAGCGACGGCTTTGCCCCGCGACCAGTATGGATGGATTGGGCGGCCCTGATGACGGATTGATGGCCCGTGCGCCATTTCCGGCTTTGCGCCACGGGGCGGCCATGGTTAAAAGCCCGTCATGTCCGTTTCAGACCCGATGCCCGCGCCAGCGACCGGACGCTTCATAGCCGCCGTGCATCATTTCCCGCTGCGCGTCTATTTCGAGGATACCGACCTGTCGGGGCTGGTCTATCACGCCAATTATCTGCGTTATATGGAGCGCGCCCGGTCCGACATGCTGCGCATCGCCGGGATCGACCAGCGCGACGCGCATGAAGGCGGCTCGGGCGTCTATGCCGTCACCGATCTGGCCATCCGCTATCGCCGCCCGGCGCGGCTGGACGACGATCTGATGGTGGCGAGCCGGGTCACCGATGTGCGCGCCACGCGCTGCACCATTCATCAGTCAGTCAGGTGCGGCGCGGAAGAGTTGACCGACGCCACCATCACCGTCGCCTGGTTAACGACGCAGGGTCGCCCGCAGCGGCAACCCAAAGCCTGGACCGATATTTTTACCCGCCTTTGCCAAGGGGAAGACCTTCACCCATGACGCTTAACCTGCCTGCCGGCGCGATGACCGACGCCGCGACCATATCTCCGCTGGCCCTGTTCCTGCAGGCCGACATCGTCGTGAAGGGGGTGATGCTGGGCCTGCTGCTCGCCAGCATCTGGACCTGGGCGATCATCATCAGCTTTTCCGTGTCGCTGCGCAAGGCGAGCAAGGAAAGCCGCAAGTTCGAGGCCGATTTCTGGAAGGCGGAGGATATCGACCGCTTTTATGAATCCCGCGGCAAGACCGAATTTCCGGCCGCCAAGGTGATGGCGGCGGGCGTCACCGAATGGCGGCGTTCGACCGCGCAGAAGGTGATCGACCGGGACGGCACGCGCGACCGGCTGGCGACATCGATGTCGAGCACGATCGCGTCGGAGGTCGATCGTCTGTCGGACCGGTTGAACATATTGGCGACGGTAGCGTCGGCGGCGCCGTTCATCGGGCTGTTCGGGACGGTGTGGGGCATCATGCGCGCCTTCACCAGCATCGCGGCGGAGCAGAATAGTTCGCTCGCGGTCGTGGCGCCGGGCATCGCCGAAGCGCTGTTCGCCACCGCCATCGGCCTGTTCGCGGCGATCCCGGCGCTGATCGCGTACAACCGGTTCAGCCATGGCATCAATCGGCTGGAAGCGGGACTGACGCGCTTTGCCGACAGTTTCTATGCGACGCTGAGCCGTGAGCTGGAGGCGCAGCGATAATGGCGATGTCTGGCCCACCATCCAGTCGCCGTGGGCGCGGGCGTGCGCCGATGGCGGACATCAACGTGACGCCGCTGGTCGACGTCATGCTGGTGCTGCTGATCATCTTCATGGTGACCGCGCCGCTTCTGGTGACGGGCGTGCCGGTCAATCTGCCCGAAACCCGCGCCAAGGGGTTGGACGCGGATGCCAAGCCGACCGTGGTGTCGATCGACCGCGACGGCGGGCTGTTTCTCGATGACGCACAGATCAGCGATACGGACCTGCCGGATCGGCTGGCCGAAATCGCCGCCGCCCATGCAGGCCAGCCCGAGCCGCCGCAAGTCTTTTTGCGCGCCGACACGGCGCTGGACTATGGCCGGGTGATGCGGGTGATGGGCGAACTCAATCGCGCGGGCCTGAACAAAGTATCGCTGGTCAGCACCGGATCGGATACCGGTTCGGCCAGCGACGGTTCAGAATAGGGACCATAGGTCAGCCATATGGAGCGCGCGGAAAAGATCGGCCTTGGCGTCGCGACGGCAGGACATGTTCTGCTGTTCGGATTGCTGTCGGCCGGGTTCCTGGCCACCCCCAATCCGCTGAAGTTGAAGTCGCCGCCGATGGACGTGACGCTGGTGGACGAGGTGGCGTTGCAGTCGACCGCGCCGCAGGTATCGACCCAGCCGCCGCCGCCCAGCGTCGCGCCGGAAGAGGGTCCGACCGAAGACGCCAAGCCTGCGCCGGAGCCTGAACCCGCCCCCGAGCCAACGCCTGCGCCGACGCCTGCGCCGCCACCGCCCAAGGCGGAGCCGAAGCCGGTGCCCAAGCCCAAGCCGACGCCGCCCAAGGAGGTGGTGAAGGACGCGCCCGCCAAGCCCAAGTCGGTGCCGCCGAAGAAAGAGGTGGCGAAGGCCGCGCCAAAGCCCAAGCCTGCGCCGGAAAAGCCGACGCCTAAGCCCACGCCTGAAAAGCCGAAGGCGACGGCGCCGTCGCAGAGCGATGCGAAAGCCAAGGCTGACGCGAAAGCGAAGGCAGACGCAAAGGCGAAGGCCGATGCGAAGGCCAAGGCCGACGCCAAGGCGAAGAGCGACGCCAAAGCCAAGAGCGATGCGAAGGCCAAGGCCGATGCGGCGGCGCGCGCATCCGGCGCAGGCAAGGCCGACAAGCCCAAGGGATCGTTGCTGGGCAAGGATTTCCTGAAAGGCATCGATACCAAGGAGGATGCGCCGCGCACCCCTGCGCCGCCGCCCGCCGCCGCGATGGGGCCGCAGCAGAAGGCTGCGCTGGATTCGGAAATTCGCCGCCAGTTGAAGCCGCACTGGCGGCCGCCGTCTGGCGCGGATGCGGATCAGCTGGTGACGTTGCTGGAGGTGCGGCTCGATAAGAGCGGCGCGCTGGTCGGCGCGCCCGAGGTGATCGACCAGACCGGCGTCACCGCCAGCAACCGGCCGCAGGCGAAGCTGCATGCCGAACGGGCGATTCAGGCGGTGAAGCTGGCCGCGCCGTTCCGCAATTTGCCGCCCGAATATTATGACCAATGGAAATGGCTCCGGCCACTCCGCTTTGACGCGAGGCTGAACCGATGAAGACCCCCTTCCTGCGCCACTTGTCCCTGGCGGGCGTCATGCTTGCCGCCATCCTGTCCGCGCCCGCCATGGCGCAATTGTCGGTCGACGTGACCGGCGAGGTCGACAGCAATGTGAAGGTCGCGGTGCCGCCGATGCCCGCGCAGCAGGATGTGGCGACGCCTGCGGGCACCGCCAGCGACCTGGGTCGCAAGATCGCCGAAGTGGTGGCGTCGGACCTCAAAGGCTCCGGCCTGTTCGATCCGTCGGGTCCGGACGGCCTGCCATCGGTCGTCTTTCCCGAAGTCACCAATCCGGTCTATGACAAATGGGGCGCCTATCAGGCGTTGGTGCAGGGGTTCGTGCGCACGACTGGCGGCGAGGCCGACATCACCGTGGGCTGTTACCTCTATGACGTGGCGCTGAAGCAGGAACTGACGCGGCAGGGCTATGTCGTTGCGCCGCGCGATTGGCGGCGGGCTGCGCATAAATGCGCCGACGCCATCTATGCGCGCCTGTCGGGCGAAAGCCCCTTCTTCGACAGTCGCATCGCCTATATCGCGGAGAGCGGTCCCAAGGGCGCGCGGGTGAAGCGGTTGGCGATCATGGACTCGGATGGGGCCAACCACCGTTTCATCACCAACGGCCAGTCGATGGCGCTGACGCCGCGCTTTTCGCCCGATTACAAGTCGATCCTCTATGTCAGCTATCTGGGCAGCCGGGTGCGCCTCTATATCTACGACATCGGCGCGGGGCAGCAGAAGCTGGTGACCGAGAGCAACAACCCCACCTTCGCGCCGCGCTGGTCGCCCGATGGCCGCTCCATCCTGTTTTCGATGGCGGTGGCGGGGAATACCGACATTTATCGCGTGTCCGCCAATGGCGGCACACCGGTGCGGCTGACCACGTCGCCGGGCATCGATGTGGGCGGCAGCTATTCGCCCGACGGCAGCCAGATCGTGTTCGAAAGCGACCGGTCGGGCGGGCAGCAAATCTATGTGATGAACGCCGACGGGTCCAACCAGCGGCGGATCAGCCATGGCGGCGGCCGCTATGCGACGCCCGAATGGTCGCCGCGCGGCGACCTGATTGCCTTCACCAAGCTGTCGGGCGACTTCAAGGTCGCGGTGATGACGCCCAGCGGCGACAATGAGCGCATATTGACGAATGGCTGGCAGGACGAGCAGCCGACCTGGTCGCCCAATGGCCGCGTGCTGCAATTTTTCCGCACGACGCCGGGCAAGCAGGGCAGCAGCCAGGTGTGGCAGGTGGACCTGACCGGGGTGAACGAACGGCGGATTCCAACGCCGCTGAGTGGATCCGATCCGGCGTGGGGACCGTTGCTGCCGTAACTGACGGAACCCTAGTCGTCTTGACAGCGTAACGAACATCACGGACCCTGATGACTGTCTTAGCGGGCGGCATAGAAAATATCGAAGGAGACCCCCATGAAACTGTCCCGGACCTTGTTGGTGGCGACCACCGTCATCGCCCTTGCCGCCTGTTCGAAAAAGCCACCGGCGCAGCTGCCCCCGCACCCGGCGGCACCGGCACCACCGCGCCCGACGGCGGCGGCTATAATGGCGGCGCGGGTGGCGTGGCCAAGGGCAGTCAGGCCGATTTCGTCGCATCGGTGTCGTCCGACCGCATCTTCTTTGGCCTGGACCAATATGATGTCGATGCCGAAGACCAGGCGACGTTGCAGAGCCAGGCCGCGTGGCTGCGGCAGAATCCGTCGGTGCGCGTCACGATCGAGGGTCATGCCGACGAGCGCGGCACCCGCGACTATAATATCGCGCTGGGCGAACGACGCGCCAATGCGGCGAAAAACTATCTCGCCTCGTTGGGCATCAATTCCGGCCGCATGACCACGGTCAGCTATGGCAAGGAACGACCGGCGGCGCTGGGATCGGACGAGGCCAGCTGGGCGCAGAACCGCCGCGCGGTGACGGTGACCATTCAATATTGATCGCTAAAACCAGCGACATCGACAACCCGCCGGTTCATGCGACCGGCGGGTTTCTTTTGCCCCGGGAGGCTGGCGATGAAGCGCGACGCGGCGGTTAACTTCGCACATTTCCCGCAGATTTTGACATATCCGAAGCGAAATAGGAAATTATGTTTCAAGTCCTGCTTAAGGCCGGGACATGCTAATATGACCAGCCGCCAATAGGACAGACAATAATATCGTCGTCCCATCCCGCGATTTTCCTTGGGCGGAAAAGCCGCTAGGAGCGAGGGGATGGACAAGAGCGCGCCCCGCAAGAAGCCCCCCACGATCAAGGAAGTCGCCGCCCGCGCGGGCGTGTCGGTGATGACCGCGTCGCGCGCGGTCAACGGCAAGGCGCTGGTCAGCGCCAAGGCCCGCCGCGCGGTCGATCAGGCGGTAATCGACCTGGGCTATATCCCTAATGCGTCGGCCCGCGCGCTGGCGGGCAGCGCCGACCGGCGGGTCGCCTTGTTGCATGGTCATACGACGACATCGGCCTATCTGGGCGAATTGCTGCTGGGTGCGCTGGGTGAGGCGCCGCAGCGGCATCTGCATCTGGTGGTGGAGCAATGCGCACCCGGCGCCTTTGCCCAGGAAATCGTCGACCAGGTCGCCCATGCCCATGTGGCGGGCGTCATCCTGCCGCCACCCTTGTGCGACTGGGCGGAGCTGGTCGACGGGCTGACCGCGCGCGACATCGCCATCGTCGCGATCGCGCCGGATCAGGACGGGGCGGACATGCTGGTGGTGGGCACCGACGACCGGCATGCCGCCTATGACCTGACCCGGCACCTGATCGAACTGGGGCACCAGCGCATCGGCTTTATCGAGGGCAATCCGCGCCATCGATCGAGCGCGCGGCGGTTGCAGGGGTATCACGACGCGCTGGAGTCGCATGGGCTGGCGCATGACCCGCAGTTGATCGTGCCGGGCGACTATAGCTATCGATCGGGGCTGGACGCGGCCGAGCGGCTGATCGCGCTGGAGCGGCGGCCGACGGCGATCTTCGCGTGCAACGACGATATGGCGGCCGCGGCGATCACGGTCGCGCACCAGCGCCGGATCAACGTGCCCGCCGAGATCAGCATTTGCGGTTTCGACGATACGCCGCTGGCGAGTGCGATCTGGCCGGCGCTGACCACCATCCGCCAGCCGATCCGCGACATGAGCCGCGAGGCGATCGGCCTACTGGCCATGCGGTTTCGCCAGCAGGACGAGGGCGCGGACGGGGCGATCGGCAAGGTGAAGCTGGATTATCAATTGATCCGTCGCCAGTCCGATGCCGTGCCGCCGCGGCATTGACGGTGCGCGGTCCGGCGGGCGATCCATCCACTCCCTTCGCGTGAAAGGCCGCCATCCATGACAGCGATCGATCGCCGCAGTCTGATCGTCGGCACGCTGATCGCCGGTTCCGGCACTAATGCCGCACGCGCCAGAGGAGCGCCCGAACAGATGGTGACGACCGGCCCCTTCCCCCGCCCCAGGGCTATGAACGCTTCCCGATCTGGCCGGGCCAGGCGCCGGGCGGCGAGCATGTGCGCGTGCAGCAGGTCGAAACACGGCGCTCGCCCGGCGGCGGGCCGGACGAGAGCGTCTTCACCCATGTGGTGACGCCCACGCTGACGTTGGTGCGCCCGGCCAAGGCCAATGGCGCGGCGATGCTGTTGATCCCCGGCGGCGGCTATAGCCAGGTTTCGCTGGGTCATGAGGGCTATGCCGTCGCGCGGCGACTGGCCGAAGCGGGCTATGCCTGTTTCTGCCTGCTCTATCGCCTGCCGGGCGACGGGTGGGCGGCAGGCGCGGAGGCGCCGTTGCAGGATGCCCAGCGCGCCTTGCGGCTGGTCCGGGCGCTGGCCCCGCGCGAGCGGTTCGATGCGAACCGGGTCGGGGTGTTGGGCTTTTCGGCGGGCGGGCATCTGGCCGCCTGGCTCACCAGCCGTGTGCAGTCGGACAGCTATGCACCGATCGATGGCGCCGATCGCGAGCCGATCAAGGCGGCGCTCGCCGCCTATCTCTATCCCGTCATTCAGATGGAGGGGCCGTTCGTCCATACAGGGTCGCGTACCCAGTTGCTGGGACCGACCCCTTCGGCGGACAGGATGCGCGCCTATTCGCTGGACCGGGATGTCGATGGGGATATGCCGCCGGTCTTCATGGCCCATGCGATCGACGATCCGACCGTGCCGGTCGACAACAGCCTGGCGATGCTGGCGGCGCTGCGGGCGCGCAAAATTCCGGTGGAATGCCATCTGTTCGAAAATGGCGGCCATGGGTTCGGTCTGTCCGCCCCGCCCGCCGCGCCAGCGCCCTGGCCCGACCTGTTCCTGGATTTCGCGCGCCGCCACGGGTTGTGACGGCGGGGCTTAGGGCGCGCAGGTCCGTATGACATCGGGCGGCAGGATATCGCGCAGCCGGTTGCGGACCACGTCGGCCCAGATGCGATAGCCGCGCGCGTTCATATGCACGCCGTCGGGCTGATAATTGTCGCCCATCTTTCCCCCGGCGAGCAGGGGCGTCGTCACGTCGGCATAATAGGCCGATCGCATATGCGGCAAGAAATTCTGCGCCGCGGCGTTGAACAGCCGCTGCTGGCCAAAGAAGCGCGCCCGCCCCGGACTGGGCTTGGCCGAGAGCAGCAGGACCGGCACGCCGGGCAGCAGCCGGTCGCGCAGGTCGAACAGGCCGCCAAGCTGGCGCATCACCGTGCGCACCGGGACGCCATTGGCGATATCATTTTCCCCGACATAGAGGATCAGCGCGCGCGGACGGCCTTCCTGGGGCTTTATATTGGCGAATCGCGGCAGGATGTCGGTCAGTACCGCGCTGTTGATGCCCCGGTTTTCCGTCGCCCAAGGCGCCATGTCCTGATGCAGGCTGGTCCAGCGGTGGATCGACGAACTGCCTACGAACCAGAGCGCGCAATCGCCGGTCGCCACGCCAGTTTCGGGCAGCACCGCCTGCGATTCGCGATAGCGACCGTAGAGCCGCCATCCCACGATGATCACCGCGAAGACGAGCAGCGCCGTCAACAGCTTGGTCAGGGTCGAGGGATCGGAACGATGCAAGGACGGGGTCTCCAAAAAAGGGTGCGATGGCGCTCTAGCGACCGATATTGTCCATAATGGTGTCGAAAAGCTTAGCCGTTCACCATATTTTTTAAAGCCTCTGCAGGTAGGGAGACAGCAGTAAGCCTGGGGGCCGGGGTATTTTCAGCGTGGGCAAGAATCCGTCGATCGACCTTCTCAAAGGGGTGCTGATCCTGCTGGTGATGGGCGGGCACGCCATGGAGCTGGTGCAACAGCAGCATCCGGCGCTGTGGATCGGCGCTGGCTTTCGGATGCCGCTGATGATCGGCATATCGGGCTATCTGCTCAACGTCACCCGCACCCGCACGGAACGCACGGGGGTGCTGCTGAGCCACTATGGCGAGCGCATGTTGCTGCCCTGGCTGGTCGCGATGGCCGTCTATGTGGCGGTCAGTGGTTGGCGCCTGTCCTGGACGGCGCCGATCGACCTGCTGCTGCGGCCGCCCTTTCACCTATGGTATATCCCCGCCCTCTTCGGCCTGATCATGGCGACGCGCATCGTCCGCCTGCCACCGGTCATGCTGCTGGCGATCGGGGTGCCGATCAGCTTGGCGACCATGTATAGTTTCGGCCTGGACCATGGGCCAGTCGGCCACAGCCTTTTGTCGCCCGACAGCCGGTTCCTGCGCTATCCGGTCTATTTCTTCTTCGGCATGTTGATGGCGGAACGGGGATTGCCGACTCGCCATCTGGGCGTCGCTCTACTCTGCATGGCGCTCGGCCTGGGTTGGTGGTCGGCATTGCAGGGCAGCGGTAACATATTGGCCTATGTGCCAGCGCGGCTGCTGATGTGCCTGGGCATGATCGCGCTGCTGCCCAGACTGTCGGCGCTGCGCCTGTCTTTCGCACCGGTCAACCGCATCGGGCGAGACAGCCTGTTCTTCTATCTATGGCATCCGCTGGTGATGGGCGTGGCGATCACCAGCGGCATAAGCGTGACGACGACGCTGCTCTTGTCGGTCCTGATCCTGCTGATCGTCAGCCGCCTGTGCGCATCGAGCGTCCTGATCCGCCGCCTGGTCGGCATCGCGCCAGCGCCGCGCGCGGTCACCAGCGCGCCACCTATGCCGGACGCGGCGGTTCAGCCCGCCTGATCAGAGCTTGCCATATTTGGCTTCGAAACCGGCTATGTCGTCGGCCGCCAGATATTTGGCCTGATCGATCCATTGGTCGCGCACCGGGCGGCCCTTGAAATTGCCCAGTTTCGCGTCGATCGCCGCGATGTCGCTATCGGTCCAGGCCGCGATCTGGGCATAGCGGGTGACGCCAAGGTCGATCAGCAAAGCCTTGAGCTTGGGGCCGACGCCCTTGAGCCGGAGCAGGTCGTCCGTATCGCTGTCCACCGCTGCGACGGATGGGGAGACGGGGATCGGCGCCGCTGCGGGGACCGGGTCGGCCAGCGGGAGGGGTGCGGGCGGCGCGACCGGCTCGGTCGGGGCGGGCGGTGCTACCGGTTCGACCGGGTCCACCAAGAGGGGCGCCGCCGCGACGGGCGCGGCGATGATCGGATCGACATAGGGGGTGGGCGCAGCGGCGGGCGGGGCTTCGGCCGGTTCGACCGGCACGTTCGCCTTGCGCTTGCCCGACAACAGGAAGACGAGCGCTATGATAACCAGCAGCCCGACCAGCAGCCACAGTCCATAGTCCATGAAGAATTCCTGCATCGCGCTCCATCTCCCCTGTAAAATACCGGTCTCTATTTAAGGCCGGTTTCGCGCGAGCCGCAAGGTCAGACCGTCATTGCGATTCGCGCGCGACTTCGCGCCAGCCGATGTCGCGGCGGCAGAAGCCGGTCGGGAAATCGATCGCATCCACAGCCGCATAGGCGGCGGCCTGCGCCGCGCCGACGGTATCGCCGGTGGCGGTGACGTTGAGGACGCGGCCGCCATGGGCGACCAGCGCGCCGTCCTTTTCCGCCGTGCCGGCATGGAAAATCTTCGCCCCGTCCTGCTCCGCCGCCGCGATTCCCGCAATCGCGCCGCCCTTTTCGGGCGTGCCGGGATAGCCATTGGCCGCCATGACGATGGTGAGCGCGGTGCGATCCGCCAGTTCGACCGGACCCTGGTCGGCCAGTGTCCCCTGCGCCACGGCGAGCAGCAGATCGACCAGATCGCCGTCGAAGCGGGTCATCAGCACCTGACATTCCGGGTCGCCGAAGCGGGCATTATATTCGATCAGCTTGGGGCCGTCGGGCGTCAGCATCAGGCCTGCGTAAAGCACGCCGGAATAGGGCATGCCCTCGGCCGCCATCGTGTCGACGGTCGGTTTGATGATGGTGTCGATCACCTGGGCTTCCAGTTCCGGCGTCAGGACGCGGGCGGGGCTGTAGGCGCCCATGCCGCCGGTATTGGGGCCGGTGTCGCCGTCCCCTACCCGCTTATGGTCCTGCGCGGAGCCGAAGGGCAGAATGGCGGCGCCGTCGGTGAGTGCGAAGAAGCTGGCTTCCTCGCCGGTCATGAACTCTTCCAGCACCACTTCCTCGCCCGCCGCGCCGAACGCGCCGGAGAACATGGTGTCGAGCGCTTCGACCGCTTCGTCGCGCGTTTCGGCGATGATGACGCCCTTGCCCGCGGCCAGGCCGTCCGCCTTGATCACGACGGGCAGTGCGAAATCGTCAAGCGCGGCGAGCGCACCGTCCTTGCTGGTGACGCGGACATAGGCGGCGGTGGGGATGTTGGCGCGTCGGCACAGATCCTTGGTGAAGCCCTTCGACCCTTCCAGCTGAGCCGCCTTCTTATTCGGGCCGAACACCGGCACGCCGATGGTGCGCAGATTGTCGGCCAGGCCGTCGACCAAGGGCGCTTCGGGTCCGATCACCACCAGGCCGATGGAATGGCGCACGCAAAAATCGAGCACGGCGCGGTGATCCGTCGCGTCGAGGTCGACCAGCGTCGCATGCTCGGCTATGCCCGGATTGCCCGGCGCGGCGAAGAGCGTATCGAGCCGGGGCGATTGCGCCAGCTTCCACGCCAGCGCATGTTCGCGGCCGCCGCCGCCAAGCAGAAGGATGTTCATGTCGCCCATGTCCCCGGATTTCGATGCCTATGACAGTTCGGGCCGCCTGTTAGCGGAGGAACGCGCAGGGGACAACGCACCGGCGCTGTCGGTCAGCGAATTGTCGGGCATGTTGAAGCGCACGGTCGAGGACCGGTTCGGCCATGTCCGGCTGCGCGGCGAGATTTCGGGCTTCAAGCGAGCGGCGTCCGGGCATCTCTATCTGGCGCTGAAGGACGAGAATGCCGTGCTGGACGGGGTGATGTGGAAGGGCGGGGCGCAGCGGCTGGCCTTTGCGCCGCAGGATGGGGTAGAGGTGATCGCCACCGGCAAGCTGACCACCTATCCGGGGCGGTCGAAATATCAGATCGTCATCGAGAAGATGGAATTGGCGGGCGAAGGCGCGCTGATGGCGTTGCTCGAAAAGCTGAAGGCCAAGCTGGCGGGCGAAGGCTTGTTCGCGGTCGAGCGGAAGAAGGCGCTGCCCTTCCTGCCGCGCACGATCGGCGTGGTGACGTCGCCGACCGGCGCGGTGATCCGCGACATTCTCCATCGTCTGGCCGATCGCTGCCCGACCCATGTGCTGGTCTGGCCGGTGCTGGTGCAGGGCCAGGGTGCGGCCGAGCAGGTGGCGCGGGCGGTGCGGGGCTTTTCGGCGATGGACGGCAGCGGGCCGGTGCCGCGCCCCGATCTGGTGATCGTCGCGCGCGGCGGCGGGTCGATCGAGGATCTGTGGAGCTTCAACGAAGAGATCGTCGTGCGCGCGGTAGCCGACTGCACCATCCCGATCATATCGGCGGTGGGGCATGAGACGGACACGACGCTCTGCGACTATGCCGCCGACCGGCGCGCGCCGACGCCGACCGCCGCCGCCGAGATGGCGGTGCCGGTGCGGGCGGAATTGCTGGCGGGGTTGAGCGAAATGGGGCTGCGCGCCGGGCGCGCCGTGCGGCGGGGTGCGGGGCAGGCGCGCGAACGGCTGGACATGCAGATGCGGTTGATGCCGACGCCCGACATGCTGCTGGCACCACAGCGGCAGAGGTTGGACCAGCTGTCCGACGGGCTGGTCAGCGGGCTGCGCCACCGGCTGGCGGAGGCGCGCGCGCATCTGGGCCAGGCGAGCGGCGCGTTGCGGCCTGCCCTGCTGCGCCAGCATGTGGTGCGCGCGGGCGAGCGGCTCGACCGGTTGAGGTTGCGGCCCGATTATCTTGCGCGCGCCTTGTCCGATCGCGCGACCGCGTTCGACCGGGTGTCGCGGCATTTCGCCTCGCTCGATCCCGACCTGCCGCTGCAGCGCGGCTATGCGCGGGTCATGGCGCAGGGTCGGCTGATGCAGTCGGTGGCGGCGGCGCGGGCGGCCGGAAAGGTGACGCTGCATTTCCGGGACGGGACGGTGGATGCGGTTGTCGGTGACGCCGCGCGACCGGTTGAGAAGGGCGCGCCGGGCGCTATATCGGCTGCACCCCGACCCGTGCGTAAAGCGCGGGAGACGGACGATATGCCGCAGCAGGACTTGTTTTCCTGATGACGCGACAGGAGGCCTGAACCCATGTTGATGTCCAATCGCGACCGGATCGCCCGGCTCCATTATATGCCCTACAGCTTTCGCGTGATGCAGGCAGGCGACCATGTCCTGTGTGCCGTAACCGGGCAGGCCATCGCGCTGGAGGATCTGCGCTACTGGAGCATCGCGCGGCAGGAACCCTATGCCAGCGCCGACGCATCGGTGCGGGCGGAAATGAAGGCGCGCGGCGCGCGATGAAGCGGATTGGCCTTGCCCTGCTGCTGGCCTGTACGGGCGCGGCGGTGGCGCAGACCGGCGCCTCGTCCGTCACACGGCGCACCGATTTCCAGCTGAGCGGCATGGCAACGCAGGGCGGCATCATGACCGGTATTGCGCCGTCGGGGACGGTCGCGCTCAAGCTGGACGAGCAACTGGTGCCGGTGGACGCGGATGGCCGATTCCTGATTGCGTTCGACCGTGATGCCGCGCCGAATGCGCGCCTTGCCGCCCGCCTGCCCGACGGACGGACGATCGAGCGCCCGCTGACCGTTGGCCCCCGCGCCTGGCGGATCGAGCGGATCGATGCGCCGATGCGGCCGACCAAAAGCACCGAAGCCTTTCTGGCGCTGCGCAAGCCCGAACTGGACGCGATCGCCGCGGCGCGCGATACGGTGACCCATGCGCAGGGCTGGCGACAGTCCTTCATCTGGCCCGCGGTCGGGCGCATATCCGGGCTGTTCGGGTCGCAGCGCATCTATCAGGGGACGCCCGGCGCCTATCATGGCGGCGTCGATGTGGCGGGCGCGACCGGGGTGCCGGTGGTTGCCCCGGCCGATGGCGTGGTCGTGCTGGCTGCGGCCGACAAGCCCTTCACGCTGGAGGGGCATTTGCTGATGATCGACCATGGTCATGGCCTCAACAGCGCCTTCCTGCACCTGTCGCGGATCGACGTGAAGGTCGGCGATGTTGTGGCACAAGGGCAACGCATCGGCGCGATCGGCGCCACGGGCCGCGCGACCGGGCCGCATCTGCACTGGGGCATGAAGTGGAATGACGCGCGGATCGACCCGATGCTGGTGGCAGGACCGATGCCGAACGGGGTTTAGCTTACCCGCTTCATCCGCACGGCACGACCGCCTTCCACCTTACCCATGAAGCTGCCCATGGCGGCGCGTTTGAGTTCGATCTTCTGGCCGACCTTGGGGTCGTTGAAGGTTATCGCTTCCGTCGTCAGCCACTGCGCGCCATCGTCCAGGCCGATCTGCCACTTGCCATAACCCAGGCTACGTACCGAAGCGATCGTCGCTTCGATATGGGTAACGCCCTCTTCCTGCGCCTTGCCGTCATCGTCGCCGCCGCCCAGAAACGGGAGTTTGGGGAAGGAAAAGCCGAACAGGGTCTTGCGCGTCTTGTTCAGTTCGCTCTTGTCGAGCACCACCACTTCGTCGCGCTGGGCAGCGGCGTCCATCGCGCCGACCTGCTGATCGAAGCAGGCCAGGCGTGCAGCATTGTCCGTGATGTTGCGGCATTGCAGCAGGTTGGTGAAGATTTCGGGCCGGGGCTGCTGGCGTTGCGACGCGGCTTGGGCTGGGCCGACCAGCAGGCAGGACGAAGCCAAGAGAATCCAGACGCATTTGCCGTTCATATCCGCTCTTCCTTCGCATCACGCTATAATGCGCATTAGCATGCACCCGTAGTTTATGACGTCAATATGACGGCCATTTTCGGTTTGGATAGCAGCGGACGCCATAATCGGATGATCGCCCTTCCCATGGTGCATGATTGCTACATACGGTTGCAACCGCGCGTAATTATCTTGCAATACAGACGTAAAACACAGTGCTCAACCTCTTGTTGCATTTATGATACAGGCGCTGCCAAAAGCGGTCACCGGTTCTTTCCTACGCTTTACAGCGCCCTGAACCCCGCGCAGTTTCCGGTCATCCATATGGGGGGATCGCTGTCGGGCACCTTATCCCTTCGTACGGGCCATTTAAGTGGCAGACCATCTGTCAAACTCCAGAGCAAGGGACTGGACCGTGAAAACATTTTCGAAGAGGGCACTGCTGCGTGCCAGCGCCGCTCCGGCGATCCTGGGCGCGTCGCTGATCGCGACGGCTGCGTTCGCGCAGGAAGCACCCCAGGGTGCGGACGCCGCAAGCAACGACACGATCGTCGTAACCGGTTCGCGTATCGCGCGTCCGGAAGTCGAGCAAGCCAGCCCCATTTCGGTCGTCCGTTCGGAAGAGTTTACTCTTCGCGGCCAGACCAACGTGGAAAACGTGCTGAACAGCATGCCGCAGGTCACGGGTTCGACCAGCGGCGCGGACAACAACCCTGGCGGCGGCGTCGCGACGGTCAACCTGCGTAACCTGGGCACTCAGCGTACGCTGGTGCTGGTCGATGGTCGCCGTTATATGTCGTACGACACAAGCCAAGTGGTCGATCTCAACACCATTCCTTCGGCGCTGATCGAGCGTGTCGATGTCGTGACCGGCGGCCGTTCGGCTGTTTATGGTTCGGACGCCATCGCTGGCGTCGTGAACTTCGTCTTGAAGCAGGATTTCGAAGGTATCGAGTTGAACTCGACCTATGGCCTGACCGACCGGGGCGATGGTCAATATTGGGATGTCAACGGCACCATCGGCGCGAACTTCGCTGACGGCCGTGGTAACATCGTCACCCATATCGGCTACTATGACCGCAAGTCGGTTTATGCCGGTGCGCGTGGCTTCTCGCGCAATGCGCTAGTCGACAATCGCGATGGCACCGCCTTCTTCGGCGGTTCGGGTTCCGTGCCGCAGGGTCGCGTGACGCTGCCGAACGGTGGCGGCGTCGTCGATTTCGGTTCTGACGGTTCGATCACCCCTTATAGCTCGGCGACCGACGCCTATAACTATGCGCCGGTCAACTTCCTGCAGGTTCCGCAGAAGCGCTTCATCATCTCGACGATGGCCCGCTACGAAATTTCGGATGCGTTCCAGCCTTATCTGCACGGTACGTTCGTCAACAACCGCGTGACCGGCGAACTCGCGCCGACGCCCATCAGCAACAGCACGCCCATCGGCACCGGCCTTGATGCAAGCGGCCTTGGTCCGATCCGTCTGCACGTCAATTCGCCCTACTTCGCTCCGGCGACCCAGGCCGCTTTCCGTGCGCTCGACACCGATGGCGATGGTTACATCTCCACGTCGAACTACGGCTTCCGTACCGCCGGCATCGGTCCGCGTACGCAGGTCGATGAACGCAACGCCTTCCGCATCGTCAGCGGTATGAAGGGCGATATCGGCGGCGACTGGAGCTATGACGGCTACTATATGTTCGCCCGTACCAAGAACACCCAGCGTCAGACCGGCAACGTCAACCTGGCCAACTTCCTGGGCGCGGTCACGACGGCGTTCCAGAACCCTACGACGGGCGAAATCAGCGGCAATCCGTTCGCGGGCGTCGCGGGCGGCGGCAATCTGGTGTGCGCCAATGGCGTTGCTTCGTGCGTTCCAGCCAACCTGTTCGGCCTGGGCAATCTGAGCGCAGACGCTGCCAACTATCTGTCCCTTGGCGCGACGAACATCGAGGAATACACCACGCAAGTCGCCAGCATCGCCTTTACGAACAGCAATCTGTTCGATCTGGGCGCCGGTGGCGTGGGCATCGCACTGGGCGCTGAATGGCGCAAGGAAAGCGGCAAGACCGATCCCGACCAGAATCTGGCGTCGGGCAACGTTGCGGGCTTCAACCCCGGCGCAGCGACGCAGGGCGAGTATAGCGTAACCGAGTTCTTCGGCGAAGTGAACGTTCCGCTGCTGGCCGACAAGCCGCTGGTTAACCGCCTGGAACTGAACGGTGCGGCCCGTTATTCGAAATATTCGAATGCGGTTGGCAACGTCTTCACCTGGTCGGCTGGCGGCCTGTACGAGCCAGTCCAGGGCTTGGGCTTCCGCGGTCAGTATCAAAAGGCGATCCGTGGTCCCAGCGTCTATGAACTGTATCTGGGTCAGACCGTCAGCTTCGACGGTGCAGAAGATCCGTGCGGCACGGCAGCAGCAGCTGTCGCCGGTAGCGCCCTGGCCGCGGCTTGCGTGGCAGGTGGCGTCCCGGCATCGCAGCTGGGCAGCGACAACCTGACCGATTCGGATCTGGTGAATCCGCCAACGACCGTTCTGGGCAACAGCAACCTGCGCGAAGAAAAGTCGACGACCTGGACCGTGGGTGGCGTTTTGACGCCGCGCGCTCTGCCCGGCTTCTCGGCAACCGTCGATTACTACAACATCAAGATCGACGGTTACATCTCGCGGCTCGGCCAGAGCAATCTGTTCCAGGCATGCTATGTCTATGGCCTGAGCGAATATTGCGACGCCTTCAGCCGTAACGACCAGGGTCAGGTCGACCGTATCGTCGACACCAACCTGAATTCGGGTGGCCTGAAGACCAACGGTATCGACATCGGTCTGGCATACAGCTTCTCGATCGGTGCCGACAGCAAGATCGCGCTGAGCTTCAACGGTTCGCGGCTGTTGAAGTATGACTTCACGCCGATCGTTGGCGTGCCGCTGGTCAACGAATGCGCTGGTCGCTTCGGGAACAGCTGCGGTCAGCCGACCCCGAAGTGGAAGCATGCCGCGCGTGCAACCTACATGAACGGGCCGTTCACCTTCTCGACGTCCTGGCGTTATCTGGGTTCGGTACGTGACGACAATGACGACGTGACGTTCTACCTGGAAAAGGCGAAGGCGCAGAATTATTTCGACTTCGCCGTCGCCTTCGAAGCCAGCGACAACTTCACCCTGACCGGTGGTGTCAACAACGCGTTCGACAAGAAGCCGCCGCTGTCGGCATCGGCTCAGAACGCGGGTAACGGCGAACAGTCGAACACCTATCCGAACGTCTATGACGTGATGGGCCGTTCGATGTTCGTGACGGGCAAGTTGCGCTTCTGATCCCTTCGGATCGCATGGAAAAAGGAAGGGCCGGAGTTTTCGCTCCGGCCCTTTTTGTTGTCCGTCGATCCGGGGTTGCTCAGCCGACCGCCAGCCTCAACGCCCCATCGCCATCTTCCACCCTGACGGTCGATCCGTCCGGCACTTCGCCGCGCAGGATCAGGTCGGCGAGCGGGTCTTGCAGGTAGCGTTGCACCGCGCGCTTCAACGGGCGTGCGCCATAGACGGGGTCGTAGCCGACGCGGCCGAGCCAGGCGCGGGCTTCGTCGGTGAGGTCGAGGACGATCTTGCGGTCCTTGAGCAGCTTGCCGATGCGGGCGACCTGGATATCCACGATCGGCGCCATATGCGCGGCGCCCAGGCGGTGGAACAGGATCACTTCGTCCAGCCGGTTCAGAAATTCCGGACGGAAATGGCTGCGCACGATCTCCATCACCTGCGGCTCGACTTTCTCCACCGGCTCGTCGTCGGCGAGGCCGGTGAGGAACTGGCTGCCCAGGTTGGAGGTCAGGACGATGATCGTGTTGGTAAAATCGACCGTGCGCCCCTGCCCGTCGGTCAGGCGACCGTCGTCCAGCACCTGGAGCAGGATGTTGAAGACATCGCCATGCGCTTTCTCCACTTCATCGAACAGGACGACCTGATAGGGACGGCGGCGGACGGCTTCGGTCAGGACACCGCCTTCCTCATAGCCGACATAGCCCGGGGGCGCGCCGATCAGGCGGGCGACGCTGTGCTTTTCCATGAACTCGCTCATGTCGATGCGCACCATCGCGCTGTCGTCATCGAACAGGAATCCGGCCAGCGCCTTGGTCAATTCGGTCTTGCCGACGCCGGTGGGGCCAAGGAAGAGGAAGGAGCCGAGCGGACGGTTGGGGTCTTGCAGGCCTGCGCGGGACCGGCGCACGGCGGTCGATACGGCTTTCACGGCGTCGGCCTGGCCGATGACGCGCTTGCCGATCGTGTCTTCCATCGCTAGCAGCTTTTCGCGCTCGCCGGTCATCATCCGCTCGACCGGGATGCCGGTCCAGCGGGCGACGACCCCGGCAATATCCTCCGCCGTCACTTCTTCGCGCAGCATCGCGCCGTCCGAGGCGGTGGCCGCTTCGGCGAGCCGCTTTTCGAGCGCGGGAATGGTGCCGTATGAGAGTTCGCTCATCTTCGCGAGGTCGCCCGCGCGCTGGGCCTGTTCCAGTTCCAGGCGCGCGGCGTCCAGCTGCTCCTTGATCTTGGCTTCGCCCGCGATCTTGTCCTTTTCCGACTGCCAGCGGGTGGTCAGCGACGCGGATTGCTCCTCCAGATTGGCGAGGTCTTCTTCCAATGTGGTGAGGCGATCGGCGGACGCCTTATCGGTTTCCTTTTTGAGCGCCTCCCGCTCGATCTTGAGCTGGATGATGCGGCGGTCGAGATTTTCGATCTCTTCAGGCTTGGATTCGACTTCCATGCGCAGGCGCGAGGCGGCCTTGTCCATCAGGTCGATCGCCTTGTCGGGCAGGAAGCGGTCGGTGATGTAGCGGTTGCTGAGCGTCGCGGCGCTGACCAACGCGCCGTCGGTGATGCGGACGCCGTGATGGAGTTCGTATTTTTCCTTGAGGCCGCGCAGGATGCTGATCGTATCCTCGACCGTGGGTTCGCCGACGAAGACGGGCTGGAAGCGGCGCTGGAGCGCGGGGTCTTTTTCGACATATTTGCGATATTCGTCGAGCGTGGTCGCGCCGATGCAATGGAGTTCGCCGCGGGCGAGCGCGGGCTTGAGCAGATTGCCCGCGTCCATCGCGCCTTCGCTTTTGCCCGCGCCGATCAGCGTGTGCATTTCGTCGATGAAGAGGACGATCTGGCCGTCTGCGCCCTTCACTTCGTCCAGCACGCCTTTGAGCCGTTCTTCGAACTCGCCGCGATATTTCGCGCCCGCGATCAGCGACCCCATGTCGAGCGCCATCAGGGTGCGGTCCTTCAGCGTATCGGGCACGTCGCCATTGGCGATGCGCAGCGCGAGGCCTTCGGCGATCGCGGTCTTGCCGACGCCGGGGTCGCCGATCAGGACCGGGTTGTTCTTGGTCCGGCGGGCGAGGATCTGGATGGTGCGGCGGATTTCTTCATCGCGGCCGATGACCGGATCGAGCTTGCCCGCGCGGGCGGCTTCGGTGAGGTCGCGGGCGAATTTCTTGAGCGCGTCGTAGCGATCCTCCGCGCCTGCCGTGTCCGCGGTGCGGCCGCCGCGCAGGGCGTTGATCGCGGCGTTGAGCGCTTCGGGCTTGACGCCCGCGGCGGCGAGCGCCTTGCCCGCGGTCGTGGTGTTGGCGAGGGTCAGGGCCAGCAGCAGCCGTTCGACGGTGACGAAACTGTCGCCTGCTTTTTGCGCGACCTGTTCGGCGCTGTCGAGGATGCGGACGGCGTCATTGTCGAGGCCGGGAGTCTGCTGCGCGCCGCTGCCCGAGACGGCGGGCACTTTGGCGAGCGCGGCGTCGGTGTCGCGCAGCGCGACTTGCGCCGAACCGCCCGCCGCCTTGATGAGGCCGGACGCCATGCCTTCGCTATCTTCCAGCAGCGCCTTCAACAGATGTTCCGGCCCGATCCGCTGATGGCTCATGCGGATCGCGACGGTTTGCGCCGACTGGAGGAAACCCTTGGCGCGGTCAGTGAATTTTTCGAGGTTCATAGTCGTCCACCCAATATGATAGGCGCGATGTAGTGTTGCTCAAAAGGCACACAAGGGGTGGCGGGCGAATATCCTTACTTTGGTGCCTTGCTCGATGAGGGCGCGAATGTGTCGCCGAAAAAGTCTGCCTGATACCATTGGGGCGCGGCGTTATCATCGGCGAGCGCGCGGGTGATGCGGTAGTTGGCTTCGGCAAAGCGGGCGCCCGCGTTCCAGTCGATCTTCTGCTCCATGTCGTCACCCGGATGATGATAGGCACCGCCCAGGAACGCTTCCCAGGCCTTTTCGCCGCCATTGGCGAAACCGGTGGCGAGGAAGACGGCGGGGACGCCCTGCTTCACGAACATATAATGGTCCGATCGCACGAAGATGCTTTCCTGTGGCATCGGGTCGGGAGACAATTTGATGTTCATCGGTGCGACCGCCCTGGCGACGATCGGTCCCAGGGAGGAGTGGTTGGCGCCAAAGGCGATGACGTCGGTGAAGGGATAGAGCAGCAGCGGCATGTCGAGATCGACATTGCCGACGATCTGGTTGATCGGGACGCTGGGATGGCGGGCGAAATAGTCGGCGCCCAGCAAACCTTTTTCCTCACCGGTAGAGGCGAGGAAGAGGATCGAGCGGCGCGGCTTTTGTGGGGATTGGGCCATGGCGCGGGCAACTTCCAGCATGGTCGCGATGCCAGCCGCATTGTCGAGCGCACCATTGTTGATGCGGTCGGTGTCAGGCTTGTCGCCAGGATTGGCCTCGCTGATGCCGATATGGTCGAGATGGGCGGACAGGACGATATATTGGTTCTTCAGCGCCGGGTCGCTGCCGGGCAGGATGGCGACGACATTGGGGCTGGTGATGCGCTTGCCCGCGCTTTCCAGCTGGATGCGGGCGGTGCCTTTCAGCGCGAAACCCTTGGGCTTGCCGCCGGGCTTGTCGGCGAGTTTGCGGATGGCGGCGATCGACTGGGGCGCGCCTGTGAACAGGGCGGCGACGGCCGGTTCGTTCAAGGACGCGGTGGCGCGGATGCCGGGGGCGTCGTCATACGGCTTGCCATCGGTATCGACCCAGGTGACATCGGGATCATTGGCGAAGGTCAACATCCGCGCCCAGGGCCGCGCCTTCATCGATTGCAGCGTGCCGACCGAGAGCATGCCGACCGCGCCATGGGCCTGCGCCGCCTTCGCCTTCGTCGCGGAAAGATGCGCGCCCTCCTCGCTCGGCAGCCCCTTGGGATAGCCGCGCAGGGTGACGACGATCTTGCCCTTCACGTCGAGGCCGGCATAGTCGTTGAGGCCCATGCGGGCATTTTCGATGCCATAGCCGACGAAGACCAGCGGCGCGGACAGATCGACCCGTGGTTCGGCGGGATTGAGGCCGACGATGACGTCGGTGCCATGGGTCCAGCTTTTGGCGCCATTCGGACCTGTCAGGGTCAGGGTGGCGGAGGGTTTGGTCCGTTCGGTCTGCTGGAAGGCGATGCGCTGGAGCCAGCCGGCCCCTGATCCATTGGGATCGCCCGCGGGCGTGAGGCCGAGGCCGTCGAACTGGCTGGCGACATAGCGCGCGGCGATCTCATGCCCTTCGCTGCCGGTGTCGCGGCCCTTTAGCAGGTCGTCGGCGAGAAATTCGACATGGGCGCGCATGGCGGCGGGGGTGAAGACCGGGTCGGCGGCGCTCTGGGCCGGAAGGGCGCTCGGCAGGACGAGGGCGGTGAGGAGTGCCAGGGCAAGGGGGCTTCGCATGGAGGGACTTTCCATTGGAGAGGCGGGATGGAGCGAAGGATTGCCGCCGCCCCAAAGGCTTGTCCAGCAATATGCGTATTGCGCGTCTAAAACGGCTCGCTATGCTGCGCTCATATGTGCAGCGGCCGCGTTCTGCCGGTGCAAAGTCCCCCTTTTCATGAGGTTCTCATGGCCCTTTCCCCGATGTCGCGCCGCCTGCCCCTGATGCTGGGCCTGTCCGTCCTGGCGCTGTCGCCGATGGCGCAGGCCGCCAAGCCCGTAGCGGCGGCGGCCCCTGCCCCGGTCGCCAGCCTCGTGTCGCAAGTCGATATTCCCTATGAGGAATTCACGCTGAAAAATGGCTTGCGCGTCATCGTGCATAGCGACCGCAAGGCGCCAGTGGTGGCGGTGTCGGTCTGGTATCATGTCGGATCGCGCTTCGAACCGGCGGGCAAGACCGGTTTTGCGCATCTGTTCGAACATCTCATGTTCTATGGGTCGGAAAATGCCGATGGGCCGTTCTTCGGGCGGTTGGAGGATATCGGTGCGACCGACTGGAACGGGACGACCTGGTTCGACCGCACCAATTATTTCGAGACGGTGCCGACCGGGGCGCTGGACCGGGCGCTGTTCCTGGAATCCGACCGGATGGGCCATCTGCTGGGCGCGGTGACGCAGACCAAGCTGGATACGCAGCGCGGCGTCGTGCAGAATGAAAAGCGGATGGGCGAGAACGAGCCTTATGGGCTGGTCGAATATGCGCAGCTGGACGCGATGCTGCCCGCGGGCCACCCCTATCGCCATTCCACCATCGGATCGATGGCCGACCTTAACGCCGCCAGCCTGGCCGACGTCCAGACTTGGTTCAAGACGCATTATGGGCCGAACAATGCCGTGCTGGTGCTGGCGGGCGATATCGATGTCGCGACGGCGAAGGCCAAGGTCGAGAAGTGGTTCGGCAATATCGCGCCCGGCCCGGTCCCCAAGGATGTGGAAGCGACCGTCCCCACCCTGGACAAGGATGTCGAGAAGGTGATGCACGACAATGTCGCGGCAACGCGGCTGTATCGCAACTGGATCGTACCGGGGGTCAATAGCGACGAATTGCAGCAGCTCGACCTGGCGATGACGGTGTTCGGGGGCTTGAAATCCTCGCGCCTCGACAATGCGCTGGTGCGGGACGAAAAGGTCGCTGTGGGGGTGAAGGCCAGCATCCAGCCGTTCGAGAAACTGTCGATCGCGGAGATCACCGTGGACGTGAAGCCGGGCGCGGACCCGGTGGCGGTGGGCAAGCGACTGGACCAGTTGCTGGCCGATTACCTGGCCAAGGGGCCGAGCGCCGACGAAGTGCTGCGCGCGGCGACCGGCCAAGCGGCGGGGACGATTTCTGGCCTGGAGAAGGTCGGCGGCTTTAGCGGCAAAGCGGTGACGCTGGCCGAGGGCGCGGTCTATTCAAACGATCCGGCCAAATATAAGAAAGATCTGGCCGTCTATGCCGCTGCGACGCCGCAGAGCGTGAGCGCGGCGGCGCGCAAATGGCTGGGGCGGCCGGTGCTGCGCCTGACCGTCGCGCCGGGCGAGCGATCGGCCGCCGACAATGCGCTGGCGGGGAATGCCACGCACAAGCCCGCTTATTTTCGCAATCCCGATGCGGCTGCGCCCAAGGCGGCCACGCCCCCTGCCCCGACCAAGATCGCCGAACCCGCGATCGAGCCGGTCAAGGATCTGGACTTCCCCGATATCGAACATGCGACGTTGAAGAACGGCATCAAGGTCGCGCTGGCGCGGCGCAGCACGGTGCCGACGGTGCGCGTGTCGGTGGCGTTCGATGCGGGCAATGCAGCCGACGACAAGGCGAAGCTGGGCACGGCGGGGCTGACCGCCGCGCTGCTGGACGAAGGGACCAAGACCCGGTCGTCGATCCAGATCGCCGAGGAGCAGGAGCGGCTGGGCGCGTCGATCAGCGCGGCCAACAGCATGGACCGGACCACGGTCGGCCTGTTTGCGTTGAAGCCCAATCTGGACGCGTCGCTGGACCTGCTGGCCGATGTGATCCGCAACCCCGCCTTTGCCCCGGCCGAGGTGGAGCGGCTGCGCAGCCAGATGCTGACCAAGATCGCGTCGGAAAAGACCGAGCCGATGGCGATCGCCCAACGGATGTTGCCGCCGTTGCTCTATGGGCAGGCGCATCCCTATGGGATTCCGTTCACTGGTTCCGGCACCGAGACGGGGGTCAAGGCGGTGACGCGGGCGGACCTGACCGGCTTCCATGACAAATGGCTGCGGCCCGACAATGCGACGATCTTCGTCGCGGGCGACACGACGCTGGCCGAATTGCTGCCGCTGCTGGAGAAGCGCTTTGGCGACTGGAAGGCGCCGACGAGCGCGAAGGGCGTCAAGACGTTCCGCATGGACAGGATGATGCGCCCATCGCGCATCGTGCTGGTGGACAAGCCGCAAAGCCCGCAGTCGATGATCCTGGCAGGCTTGCTGACCAACAAGAGCGGAACCGACAATCCGGTGACGCTGACGACCGCCAACGAAGTGCTGGGCGGATCGTCGTCATCGCGTCTGATCATGGACCTGCGCGAGACGAAGGGCTGGGCCTATTATGCCGGGTCGGCGCTGCCCGGCGTCAAGGAGACGATCCCGCTGCTGGTCTATGCCCCGGTGCAGACCGACAAGACGGGGGAATCGATCATCGCCGCGCGCAAGGATATCAGCGATTTCCTGACCGCGAAGGGCACGACCGAGACGGAGCGCAACCAAACGATCAACAGCCAGATATTGTCGCTGCCGGGCAGTTTCGAAACTTCGACCGACCTGTTGGGCGCGATGATGCGCAACGACCTGATCGGGCGGCCCGACGATTATTATGAGACGCTGCCCAAAACCTATCGGGCGATGACCGCCGCCGACCTGGACAAGGCCGCGCGCGAGGCGATCAACCCCGACCGGCTGATCTGGGTCGTGGTGGGCGACGCCAAGCTGGTGCGGCCGCAGCTTGACGCGGTGGGATTGCCGGTGGAAATGGGCACACTCGCAGACTGACGCGAACGTAAAGCATAGGAGAATCAAGATGGCAGTGGATGGCGCTTATGATTGCGTGGCCAAGACGCCGATGGGCGACCAGAAGGGCGTCTTCACCGTCGTCAGCAGCGGCGACCGCTTCAACGGCACCTTTGCCGGGATGATGGGATCGCTGGACGTCGTCGATGGCAAGGTCGACGGCGACATGCTGACGTGGAAGATGGAAATGACCATGCCCATGCCGATGACGCTGGAATGCGAGGCGCAGGTGGCGGGCGACGCCATTACCGGGACGATGCAGTTGGGCGCGTTCGGGGCTTCGGCGTTTAACGGGACGCGGCGGGGGTAAGCGGCTTTCCGCTTGGTGAGGCGCCCTGTCGCTGGGCGGGGCGTGCCGCCGCTGGGTGATTGTTCTCCCGCACAGGCGGGGGTCCAGTTCCGTCGTTTGAACTGGGTTCCCGCCTGCGCGGGAACACGGCACCTCTTCTGCGTACACCGCGCTTGTGTTTCTCTCGCTCGAAACGAACGAATTTTGTCTATCTAATCTCGTGGAGTGCATTCAGTTGGTGGTGCGCTACCGGACAGGTAACGCTCGTGTTCTTCGGGCGGGACTGGGTTCCCGCCTGCGCGGGAACACCGGGGTATGATGTTGAAATGTCGGGGTAAAATGCGCTGCTTTGCGACAAGGAAGGCGACAGTTGGGGGTCATTGAAATTTTCCGTTAGTTAGCTATCTAATGGAAATGCCTCTTTCAGAACCCAAGCGCGCATTGGCGCATAAGATTGCCCCTGTTGCGCGGGCGTGGCGGCAGTTGGCCGATGCGGTGCTGGCCGAGTTCGGCGTGTCGAACAGCGCGGCCTGGTGCCTCATCCATATCGACCGGCTGGGCGGTGAGGTGGGGCAGAGTGCGCTGGCGGATTCGTTGGATATCAGCCAGCCTTCGCTGGTGCGCACATTGGATCAGGTGCAGGCGGCGGGGCTGGTGCAGCGGGCGCAGCATCCCGACGACAAACGGTCCAACATCATCGTTCTGACCGAGGCGGGCCGGGAACTGGTCGGGCGGATCGAAACCAAGCTGGATGCGCTGCGCGCCGAATTGCTGAAGGACGTGCCCGAAGACGCGATCGAGATTGCGGTCTGGCTGCTGGACCTGCTGAACCTGCGCATCAGCGAGTGGAAAAGCGCGCCATGACTGCGGCGCGCTGGGGCGAACGGTTCGGCGTGCCGACCGCGCTCTTCTCCCTCAAATGCCTGGCGGCGGCCATGCTGGCGCTCTATGTGGCGTTCAGCATCGGGCTGGAGCGGCCCTATTGGGCGTTCCTGACCAGCTATATCGTGGCCCAGCCGATGGCGGGCGCGGTGATTTCCAAGGCGGTGTTCCGCGCCGTCGGCACGCTGGTGGGCGCGATGTTCGCCGTCGCGATCGTGCCGCCGCTGGTCAATGCGCCCGAATTGCTGGTGCTGGCGATGGGCAGCTGGCTGGCGCTGTGCGTGTTCGTGTCGCTGATGGACCGTACGCCGCGCGGCTATATGTTCGTGCTGGCGGGCTATACCGCCTGCCTGATCGTGTTTCCCGATGTCGATACGCCGCAAACCATCTTCACCGTCGCGTCGCTGCGCGTGCAGGAGATTTTGATCGGCATCGCCTGTGGCAGCCTGGTCCATAGCGTCATCTTGCCCGGATCGATCACCGCCACGCTGCTGGCGCGAGTGGAGGGGATGTTGCGCGACGCCGAACGCTGGTCGCGCGATGCGATCGCGACGGAACCGGTGGCGGGGCTGGATGCCGAGCGTCGGCGGCTGGCGCAGGACGTGACCGAATTGCACCAGATGTCGGTCCACCTGCCGTTCGACATCAGTCGGCTGGCGCCGCGCGTGCGCACGGTGCGCGCGTTGCAGGATCAATTGTCGATGCTGTTGCCGCTGGGCGCGGCGGTGGAAGATCGGCTGGCGCAGTTGACGGCGGCCTATGACGGCACGGTGCCGCCCCAAGTCGAGGCGCTGATCGCCGATGTGCGCGACTGGCTGGATTCGCCGGTGGTCGATAATGCCAGCCGCGCGCAGCTGGCGCAGGCGCTGATCGACCGGTGCGCAGGATTGGAGCCGAGCGCGACGCCCGACATGGGCTGGGCCGACATGATGCGGCTGAGCCTCTATGCCCGGCTCGCCACGCTGATCGCGGTGCATCGCGATTGCCGCGACCTGTACGACCAGATGGCGACGCACAGCCGCATGGCGGTGACGCCGCGCGTAGCGCTATTGCTGGAAGGGCGACGCAACCGCGAACTGCATCGCGACTATGCCAGCGCGGCGCGGGCCGCCTTCGGCGCGTTCGCGACGGTGGTGCTGGGTTGTGCGATCTGGATCTTAAGCGGTTGGAAGGATGGCGGCACGGCCGTGATGCTGGCCGGCGTGTTCCTGGCGCTGTTCGCGGCGGCGGACAATCCGATCGCGCCGCTCAAGGGCTTCATGATCGGCACGATCGCAGCGTCGGCGCTGGGCGCGCTTTATGGCTATGCGATCATGCCGCGGCTGGACGGGTTTGCGATGCTGGCGCTGGCCTATGCGCCCGCGCTGCTGTTGCTGGGCGCGATGATGGCGTCGCCGCGCTGGGCGGGGATCGCGCTGCCGACCCTGTTGGGGCTGGGCAGTCCGGTGCTGTTGTCGAGCAGCTATGTCAGCGCCTTTGGCAGCTATATCAATGGCGCGGTGGCGCAGATCGTGGGCATCTGGTTCGCGATCGTGATGGCCGGGCTGTTGCAGTCGGCGGGGGTCGAGCGGGCGATCCGCCGCACCGTGCGCGCGGGGTGGCGCGACATTGCCCAGCGGGCGACGTTGATGAGCCAGCCCGATGTGCGCGGATGGATCAACCGGATGCTCGACCGGATCGCTTTGCTCGCGCCGCGGCTGGCGGCGACCCGTAGCGATAGCGGCGCGCCGCTCTATGATGCGCTGCGCGATCTGCGCACGGGCGTGGCGATCGGCGAGTTGCGGCAATTGCGACTGGACCTGCCGCCCGAGGAAGGCGCGCCGCTGACCGCCGTGCTGGGGGCGAGCCGCCATTATGGCGGACTGGACCCCGATGCCCCTGCCCCTGCCGATCCGACGTTGCTGCACGACATCGACGGCGCGATCGCCGATATGAGCGGTAATGACCGGCCGCCGGTGCGGCGGGAGGGGGTGTTGGGGCTGGTCAGCCTGCGCCGCAACCTCTTTCCCGATGCGCCGGCCTATCGAAGGATCGCGGCATGACCGGCGAGGTCGCTTTGGGCGGGATCTATGTCCCTACGCTGCTGCTGCTGGCGCTGGTCGCGCTGGTGCTGAGCTGGGGGCTGACGCGGGTGATCGGCGCGTTCGGCCTCTACCGCTTCCTGGCCTATCGCGCGGCGGTGGACCTCAGCCTCTTCATCATTCTGCTGGGCGCCCTCGCCCTGATCGTCCCCACCTTTGGAATCCGTCTATGAATCGCCTCTCATCCACGCTGGTCCGCAGCGCCGCCACCATCATCCTGGTCATCGCCGCCGTGCTGGTCGCGATATGGCTGTGGAATCATTATGAGCGCAGCCCCTGGACCCGCGACGGGCGGGTGCGGGCCGATGTGGTGCGGGTGACGCCCGATATCAGCGGGCTGGTGACGTCGGTCGCGGTGCGGGACAATCAGGCGGTGAAGGCGGGCGACCTGCTGTTCGTGATCGACACGCCGCGTTATGCGCTGGCGCTGGACCAGGCGAAGTCGCAGATCGCCAGTGCGCAGGCGACATTGGCGCAGGCGCGGCGGGAGGCGCGGCGCGACCTGGCGCTGGGCGACCTAGTGGCGGCGGAGACGCATGAGCAGAATGTCGCGCGGGTCGAGACGGCACAGGCCGCGCTGACCGAGGCGATGAGCGCGCGTGAGGGCGCGGCGCTGAATTTGAAGCGCACGCGGGTGCTGGCGTCGGTCAATGGCGTGGTGACCAACCTGGACCTGCATCCGGGGGATTATGTCGGCGCGGGGAGCCAGGCATTGGCGCTGATCGACAGTGATTCGATGCGGGTGGAGGGCTATTTCGAGGAAACCAAGCTGGGGCTGATCTGCATCGGCGCGCCAGTGACGGTGCGGTTGATGGGCGAGGCGCAGGATCTGCATGGGCGGGTGGAGAGCATCTCCTTTGGCATCAGTGACGACAGCCGGACGAACAGTGGCAATTTGCTGCCCGCGGTGGAACCGACCTTCAGCTGGGTGCGGTTGGCGCAGCGGATTCCGGTGCGGGTGAAGCTGGACAAGGCGCCGGTAGGAATGCGGTTGATTTCCGGGCGGACGGCGACGGTGACGGTGCAGCCTGCGGCGAAGGGGGCGGACGGGACGGTTGGGGTTTGCCGTCATGGGTGAAGTTTGGAGAGGGCAATGTGTTCCCGCGCAGGCGGGAACCCAGTTCAGACGGCGGGACTGGGTTCCCGCCTTCGCGGGAACACGGCGGGGGATGGGGGCGGCGTTGCTGGTGCTCGCGCTGTCTGCTTGTGCGACCGCCGGGCCGGACTATCGGCCGCCTGCACAGTCTGTTGCAACTGCGCCGGGAGCCACCGGAGCGTTTCATGCGGCGCAGGGTTCGCAATTCGCGCAAGCGCCGCTGCCCGATCGTTGGTGGCGGCTTTATAGTGATCCGCAGCTGGACGGGCTGATCGAGCAGGCTTTGGCGGCCAATACCGACTTGCGGCAGGCCGACGCCAATCTGGCCCGGGCGCAGGCGGTGCTGCGCGAGGCGGAGGCCGGGCGGCTGATCAGCACGACGGTCAGCGGCGGCGAGACGCTGGCGCGGCCATCGGGGGTGACCCAGCATCTGCCCGGCGCGGTGAGTTATGATCTGGGCCTGTCGGCGAGCTATCCGCTGGACCTGAACGGCCGGATCAAGCGCGCGATCGAGGCGAGCAGCGCCGACGTGGACGCGAGCGCGGCGGCGCGCGACTATGTACGGGTGAGCGTGGCGGCGGCGACGGCGCGGGCCTATGCGCAGGTGTGCGCGGCGAACTACAGCCTGGGCGTCAATCGGCAGGTGGTGGCGTTGCAGCGCGATACGCTGAACGCCACGCGGCGGCTGGCGAAGGGCGGGCGCGGCACGGCGTTCGACGTCAGCCGGGCGCAGGCAGCGGTGGACGGCAGCGCGGCGGCGCTCCCTGCGTTCGAGGCGCAGCGGCAGAACGGGTTATATGTGCTGGCGACATTGCTGGGACGGCCGCCCGCCGACTATCCGCGCGCTGTGGAGAGTTGCGCGGCGCTACCGGCGTTGCGCGCGCCGCTGCCGGTGGGCGATGGCGCGGCGCTGATCCGGCGGCGGCCCGACATTCGCCAGGCCGAACGCGCGATTGCGGGCGATACCGCGCGGCTGGGGGTGGCGATGGCCGACCTTTATCCACAGGTCAGCATCGGCGGGTCGGTAGGGCTGTCCGGACCGCTCAAGGATTTCGGATCGGGATCGGCCTTCGGCTTCAGCCTGGGACCGCTGATCAGCTGGAGCTTCCCCAACCGGCCGGTGGTGAAGGCGCGGATCGCGCAGGCCGACGCTGCGGTGCAGGGCGATCTGGCCGGGTTCGACGGGGCGGTGCTGGAGGCGCTGCGCCAGGCGGAGACGGCGCTGGAAACCTATCGCCGCGATGCCGAGCGGGCGGCGGCGCTGGACCGGGCGCGGGATAGCGCGGCGACGTCGGCGGCCCAGGCGGGCAAGCTGTTCCGGTTCGGCCGGGGCGATTTCCTGTCGCTGCTGGACGCGCAGCGCAGTTTGGCGAGCGCGGAGGTGACCGCGGCCGGCGCGCGGACGCAGTTGGTGCAGGATCAGATTGCGGTGTTTCTGGCGTTGGGTGGCGGTTGGGAGTGAGGGCGGGCGATCGGCCGCGCCTTTGGGGGCGCATCGCGGGCGATAGAAGTTCTTCCGTTCGTTTCGAGCGTAGTCGAGAAACGCTGTGGCAGCGCTATGGCTTCTCGACTTCGCCCGAAGCGAACGGATCAAGATAAAGCGATCGCGCAGACATTCCCATTGCAAGCGTAACGCAGCAATGGCGAAGCGCGATTTAGCTGCCGTTCGGGCCGCCGCCGCCGGTCGGGCCAGCGCCGCCGCCACCCATGCCGCCAGCGCCGACCGCGCCGATATTGCCGAAAATCTCGTCGAACAGGCTGCGGTTGCGGCCCAGCGTCGGGGTCTTGTCCCCCGCTGGCGAAATGCGCGCGACCTGTTCCAGACCGATGCGATCGATGGTCGACACGTTGCCCGCGCCGTCGAAGCGGATGCGCAGCACCGTCTGTTCGACCGGCTTGGGATTGGAGAAGGCCAGAGCGCGCATTTCGCGCGACACATAATACCATTCCTGTTCGCCGAACTGCGACACGAAGCTGGGACGGCCCAGCGTCCCTTCCACCGAGGCGCGGTTGTCGATGCCCGGCTGCACCGAATCGACCAGCAGCTTATCGATCGAATAGCCCTGATGCGTGCGGACGCGCGTGCAGCCCGATGCGCCCAGCACCAGCGCGCTGAGGCCGACAGCGAGCAGGATGCGCCCGCGTGACGAATGACGGCTGAACTGACGCATGACATTCTCCTGCGGGGGGCGGACCCGCGAACCCAAGAAACTGATGTCGCCATTGCATTGCGCGACGCAGCGATCAATATGGAAATGCGCAAGCCCCGGCAAGGGGCGCAAAACATCGGACGGCGTGTCGCCGGCCGATCCGTCACGAAAAGCTGTTATCCCATGCCTGCCACCCCCTTTTCCTCCAGCGCCTATTCGGGCGCAGCGACCCCAAGGAGGGGCTGCGGCCGCTCTACAACGCCGTGATTCAGGAGGGGCGGCAGCCGCATTGGTATGTCGAAGGCGCGGTGCCCGACACACTGGACGGGCGGTTCGACATGATCGTCGCGATCCTGGCGCAGCTGCTGATCCGGCTGGAACAGCAGGATGGGGCGCAGGAAAGCGTGTGGCTGACCGAATTGTTCGTGGACGATATGGACGGGCAGTTGCGGCAGGAAGGCATTGGCGATGTCGTGGTCGGCAAGCATATCGGGCGGATGATGAGCGCGCTGGGCGGACGCATCAGCGCCTATCGCGCGGCGCTGACGGGCGAGGCCGACTTCGCCGAAGCGTTGCGGCGCAATCTGTATCGCGGCGCGGCGGTCGATGACGCGGCAATCGCCCATGTCGAAACGGCGCTGCGGGCGCGCTGGACGCGGCTGGGCTGCGTGTCGCGCGATTCGCTGCTGGCGGGAGATTTTGGATGAGCATCAATGCTACCCCGAATTTGGCCCCCGAATTTTCGCGGACGCACAAGGCCGACCAGATCGGGCGGCTGGCCGAACGGCTGCATATCGCGGCGAAAGAGCCGGAGCGCGCGGCGCTCGCGCAGCGATTCGGGCTGGTGGCGCTCGACCGGCTGGAGGCCGATTATGGCGTCGCGGTGGAGGATGGCGCGATCATCGCGCGCGGGCGGGTGCGTGCGGAACTGGCGCAGCCCTGCGTCGCGACCGGGGTGGCGGTGCCAGAGACGATCGACAGCGATTTCGTGCTGCGCTTCGTGGTCGAAAGCGCGGATGCGCCGGAGGCCGAGGAGCTGGAGCTGGACGCGGAGGATTGCGACACGATCGGCTATGACGGCCATGTCATCGACATGGGCGAAGCGGTGGCCGAGACGATGGCGCTGGCGATGACGCCCTTCCCCCGTGCGCCCGACGCCGACGCCTATCTGAAGGAAGCGGGCGTGTTGAGCGAGGAGCAGGCGAGTCCGTTCGCCGCGCTGCTGGGATTGAAAGACAAGGAGTAACGCCGTGCGTAGCGCGTTGCTGATCGTGGCTCTGGCATTAGGGGGCACTGCCGACGCGCAGGCCAAGCCCCTAATCGGCGAGGATGTGGCGCGGGTTGCGTGGGACATGGCGGAGAACAGGGCGCAGTGCGCGCCGCTGGCGTTGCTGTCCGACGGCGGCGTGCGGGGCAAGGCGCGGGCGGCGCAGTTCAGCGGCGGCTGGGCGGTGGCGTTCGACCTGCCCGGCGTGCGCAGCGCCTATGGCTTTGCCGGGCCGGGGATCATTACGATCGACAGTGAGCCGGATGCGGCGCAGCGGGCGCGGTTGGCGAAGCAATGGCCGCACAGGCGCAATTTGCCCGCCCTGCCCGGTCCCGGCTTTGCGGGCTATGGGCTGGTCGGCGCAGAACCCTATCCTGCCGCCAATCCGCAGGGCAAAGGATTGCAATCGCTCGCCTATCTGCGGATCGGCGGGCAGCGTTGCACCTATAATGTGTGGAGCCGGATCAGCCGGGCGCATCTGGAAACGCTGCTCGACAATCTGCGCGTGCAGGATTGACGTAGCCAAGTCTGTTTCCCTTTCGTTCCTGATTATGGCATAGGCGGCGCATGGACGCCTCGCCGCCGCCGCTGCGCAAGATCATCCATGTCGACATGGACGCCTTTTACGCGTCGGTGGAGCAGCGCGACGATCCGGCGCTGCGCGGCCTGCCGATCGCGGTGGGCGGCGGCGGGCCGCGCGGGGTGGTGGCGACATGCAGTTACGAGGCGCGCACGTTCGGCGTGCGATCCGCCATGCCGGGCGCGCGGGCGCGGCGGCTGTGCCCTGACCTCATCTTCGTCAAACCCCGGTTCGAGGTGTATCGCGCGGTGTCGGGCCAGGTGCGGGAGATTTTCAGCCGCTTTACCGACATCGTTCAGCCGCTCTCGCTGGACGAAGCCTATCTTGACGTGACGGTGAACAAGCCGGGCATCGCGTCGGCGACGCAGGTGGCGCAGGAGATACGGCGGATGATCCGGGAGGAGACGGGGCTGACCGCGTCGGCCGGCGTGTCCTACAACAAGCTGATCGCCAAGCTGGCGTCGGACCAGAACAAGCCCGATGGCGTGTGCGTGGTGCGGCCAAGCGAAGGAGCGGCCTTCATCGCGGCGATGCCGGTGCGGCGCATCCATGGGGTGGGACCGGTGACGGCCAAGCGGATGCAGGCGTTGGGGATCGAGACGGGCGCGGATTTACGCGCGCGCGACATGCGGTTCCTGCAGGCGCATTTCGGCAGTTCGGCGGACTATTATTATCGCGCCGCGCGGGCGCAAGACGACCGGCCGGTGCGCGAGCGCGAGGGGCGCAAGTCGGTGAGCGTGGAGGACACGTTTTTCGACGATCTGATCGAGGAAGCGGCGCTGGTGGCGGAGATGGAGCGGATCGCGGCGTCGCTATGGACCCGGATCGAGAAGGCGCAGGCCTGGGGCCGGACGGTGGTGTTGAAGGTGAAGTTCGCCGATTTCCGCATCATTACCCGGTCGCGCAGCTTTTCCGCGCCGGTGCGATCGGCCGAGCAGCTGGCGCAGGCGGGGCGGGAATTGCTGGTCGCCCAGTTGCCGCTGCGCATGGGCGCGCGGTTGCTGGGTTTGGGGGTGCATAATCTGGAGGGGGAGGAAGAGGAAGGCGGGGGCGGGCAGCTGGCGCTGGGGTTGTAGGCGCGCCCGGGTGGCGCGCCCCCTCCACCACCGCCTGCGGCGGCGGTCCCCCTCCCCGTTCCGGGGAGGATTAGAAAGGCAGCCACTGTCGCTTTTCGGAGAATTTCATGTAACCGGCGTTGACGCCCAGGCGATAGCCGACGCCCAGGCGGATCGGGATCAGCACGACATTGCCCCAACGCAGATAGGAGGCGGTAAAGCCACCGACGAGATAGGCGGTGCCCTCCGCCGCGGGGAAACGGTGGTAGAGATCCTGCGTGTCGTAGAGATTATAGACGAGGACGAAGGTGTTGGCCGCATTCCCGCCGACGTCGAAGCCGATCGACGGGCCGGTCCAATAGACTTCGCGCTTGCCCTCAATCTTGTGGTTGAGCGTGCCCGATCCGTAGCGCAGGCCGACGACAAAGGCGCCCGATGCTTCGCGCCCGGCGATATAGGCGTTGGGGCGGCCCTGATCTTTCAGCACTTTTTCGATAAGGCCCGCCAGCCCCTCCGCGCCCTTGCCGAACACGCCTTCGGCCGCGCCGATCAGATCGTCTTCCTGATAGGATTCGGCGGGCGTGGGGGCGGCGGGTGGCGAATTGGGCGTGACCGGCGCGCCGGTTGCGGTGTTGCCACCGATGCTGGCGGCGGGCGGTTCATAGGGCGCGACGCCGGGATTGACGTTCCCCTGCGCACGGGGCGGTGCGCTGGCGTCGACGCCCGGATCGGTGGGGGTGCGATCGGCAGGCGGCGGCGGGGCGAGATCGGAATCGATCGCGGTATTGGGATCGATCGTCCTGACCTGCGCCGACGCGGCGAGCGGGGTCAGCGCCATGCCGGTCAGCGCCACGATCAGCGCGGTTGCGCGGGTGATGCGCCCGCCCCTATGCCCTTCGATGCCGATCATGCCCGTTACTCCCCGAAAAACCCGCTTCATAGCCATGGTGCGGCTGTGCGACCAGCAAGCTGAAACGACAATGAACGAACGGCGACCTGAGTCGATTCCGCGCCGGAACGAAAGATAAATCGTCGCGAAAATTCGTGATACAGGCCGTTGCCATGCTGCAAAGCCCTCGCTATAGCCCCTGCCAGCCATTGCTGACCTAAATAGGTGAGTGATTTCGTGCGGAGACGTGGGTGAGTGGCTGAAACCAGCGGTTTGCTAAACCGTCGTAGCCTGAATGGGCTACCGAGGGTTCGAATCCCTCCGTCTCCGCCAATTTTTCTCCTATGCTGTTGAAATGCGTTGGTTTTGTGGCGCCCGCCGAGGAAAAGCCCACAACCAGCCCCACATACGTCAAATGATGGTTAAACGGGCTTTACCGGTTTGCCCGATTCGACCGGCTATCGATTCACCGTGTCAAGGACCACTTGCACTGTCGGTAACTTTCATGCTTTTAATGGACTGGACAGCAAATCACTTTTTTGCTAGCGCAAATGTTCTCTTTTTGTTCTCATTGAGGAGGCGAGTATGACCAATGTCCCCCGTCAGCCCTCGATAGGAAATGGCAAATGCTAATCTATCGCAGAACGAGCATTTTCGAGTCGCCTGCGCAAACGCTGGTCAACACTGTTAATTGCGTTGGCGTGATGGGAAAGGGCTTGGCCCACGCTTTTAAGCAGCGTGAGCCTGATATGTTTCGCGCATATAAGCGCATATGCGACCAGCAAGCTTTGGTTCCCGGAAAGCTTTGGCTTTGGCGTGGGCAAGATAGCTGGGTACTGAATTTCCCCACAAAAACGCATTGGCGCAACCCTTCTAAGCTCGAATGGATAGAGCAGGGTTTGGCTAAATTCGTGTCTGCCTATGCGGATCAAGGGATTACGGAAATCTCTTTCCCTCAGCTTGGCTGTGGCAATGGTAACTTAGATTGGAACGATGTTCGTCCAATCATGGAGCATCATCTTTCTCAAGTATCCATTCCGGTTTACATCCACGATTATACCGTAGATGTAGGCTTGCCTGAGCATCTAGAACCAGTAGCTGCTGCCCTCAAAAAAGACAGGGTACATAGCAATAGTTTTGATGGTTTTATGGCCTCGATTGGACAAGCTCTAAGCGTGTCAAAGGGCGAGTTAACAACCTTAGATTCTTTGGCACCTTTTCGCGCTTGGTTAAGAGAAGACAAAGGCTTGTCTATTGAGACTGAGACTAAAAGTTGCATTATCGAAGAGGATGACCTTCGAGGTGTTTGGCTTGACCTTCAAAGCGGATTAGTCACCAAACGCAAAGCGGGGTGGTCTATAAGCACGGGCGCAGAACCGCTGCTTTCGTTGCTTAGCGTTTTGCCTAATCTTCGGCCGGTGGAAATTCAACGGGCAGGCCAACCTGAACCAGAATTTGCTATCGAACCTAGGCCAGAAGCCCGAGGCGTAGCTTCGACCGGCCAGACAAGCGAGCAGCACGAATTGGCATGGCACTAAGCGTTGCTTTCGTTGATGCGCATATAAAAAGCTGGCAAACTCGTCTAACCAGTGATTTCTATGCGCATCGTAAACATTGGCCAGCCTATCTATTCCATCACGCTCCTCTAGAAAATGCTGTAGCCATACTTCGGGATGGTTACTTGCGGTCGCGCAATGATGCGCTAAATCTTCGCCCAAGAGACGTAGCAGCACCGGGAGTGATTGACGCTCGGGATCATGCACACGGACATGTTCGCCTGTATTTTCGACCTAAAACGCCTACCCAATGGCATATTGAAGGCATCAGGAAAGCAGGCGAATGCAACTATGGCGACGCCACACATGCCGCGGTCCTAGTGATGTTCCTTCTCGATGCCCGAACTGTTTTAACCGAACCTAATATCATGTTCTCTGATAAGAACATGCAGTTAGCTGAGACAAATCCTGGCAGTGATGAAGCGTATTTTTCTCAGATACCTTTTATGAAGGTGTTTTCAGAAGGCAGAACGGGTGGCGACCGATCATTTACGGATGCACGTTGCGCTGAGGTATTAGCAAATTCTCCTCTCAATTTAGGAGGGTGCCTTAAAGCTATCTGCCTTAGATCAGAACCAGAACGAGAGACATTACTCCACCTACTTGGTGATCAGCGACGCCAGTGGGAGTCCTATTGCCATGTTTCTGACACATTAAGAGTGTTCCAGAAGGATTATACTTTTTTACAAGAGTTAAGACTAACAAACGAAGGTGTTATATTTAGGCTTAATCCGCGACAAGATAGACAGAACATTGCAGTTAGAATAGATGTTTGGGATAGTGCTGGCAAACATGTGATTGACTTTGTTAACGAATCACACTCAGCGCAGCCGGAAAATCCATCTTCTAGCTGGATTTGGCGGAAGAAGCTTAAAGATGATATTTATAGTGTTAAAGTTTACCTAGAGAACACATTATCTTACGAAAATACTATCTTGCTAGGAGACAGTCTTTTCTAGTTGCGCTAATGGCTGCGCAATACCGCTTAACAGTCGCATCCGACAATCCGAACTGCGCCGCTGTCTTGCTGATGCTAGCCTTATTGTCCTTACGCCATTGAGCGACATAGGCAGCATCAGCAGCGGACGGGCGGCCTAAGCTTACCTTACCCCTATGGGTGCGCCCGGTAGCCGCCAGAGAAGCCCTAGCAGCCTCCCTTCCTGCATCGCACCGCTCCTTGATCCTGTTGCGCTCCATATCCGCGATTTGGGCCAGAACAGCTACGATCAATTCCCCTACCCCCTTGCCGATAGGACCAAGGCCCAGAACGTCTACGGTGACACCCTTGGCGATGAGCTTTCGCACGGTAGCTTGTATATCAAGAGCATCCCTCCCCAGCCTATCAATGGCGGCGATATGCACCACATCACCTTCGCGGGCATACGCGAGCAGGGCAGCGAAGCCCGGTCGATCAGCAGCGAGGATTGCACCTGACACGCCTTCATCCAGAAACTCTTTAACGAACGGTCCCGGCAGGGATGCACGTTGAGCGTCGATGGTCTGCGTATCGGTTGAACAACGCAGGTAGGCCAGCTTCGACATTAGAACCCCTTCGACTCGCTCATAAGATATACATAGGATATTGAGCTAGATCAGATATTCAAGAGGGTATCTAATAAGCCATGCTAGATGCCGGGTAATAGGATAGCCCAGCACTTAGAACATCTGAGCTAGGTTCGCTCGGTAGTGGTTGGGGTTAGGAAGTCCTAGTAGAAGGGAGGAACGCCGACTCCTTTGGATTCACAGGGCTATCGACCCCTAACCCAAAGCTCACAGAGCATGCATTGCCACCATTTTCCGTTGCAGAGCCGCTCATAGCCCGCCTGACAGCAAGGATTGGCCCTTTGCAACGGCAGCAAGCCAAGCAGCAGCAACTAATGCTAATAATGCAGCATCACCCATCGCTTCATTCTGCTCTTCGCTATCCTGTTCCGACCTCCCCCTATGCTTAGGCATTACGGCTATATAATCTTTAAGGACCAGTTCTGCGTTTAACGTAAGAAATACAAATGATGTGCCCCAGTATATCGCTGACGCGGTCGATACCGACCCATCCTTTAGATGATGGAAAATGATTTTTTCTGCTTTAAATACTAGAGAAACTAGAAACATGGACAGACTAGCGAATATTACCGATCCGAAGCAGCCAGACAGACGCGATAAGGAGTAGGTAAACCTTGCCAGCAGTGCGGCCGTCACCGAAATACCTATGAAGGCCGCAATGGCGATTAAATAATTTGATGATACCACGGGCGCGTTTGGGTTGAGGGGTGAGAAGCCCGGTCCACTTTGTCCAGCAGACGCTATCAATGCACCTATGCCCGTTGCACAGCTAATGCCGCCGAATACCACGGCCATTGGGTTGTTGCTGAATTCGGCCTTAACTCGCTGCCACATTTTTGCATCCTCCCATTTTGGGTTAGCACAAAAGAGGAACACTACAAGCTTGGATAGGCGCAGGCAGCACGGCATCCCCATTTACGACATGCATTTGTTTTGCCATGAAGATAACGCCGCGTGGTGAGTCCTATGCGGTGAGGCTTAGTATCCTCAATGTCACGTAGCTCGGTCGAATAATCGGCCGGGTGGCATGTGCGTATGTCCAACCGGTTTCACCGGCAAAGGCACATGCGCCTTGTGCTACGTGCAGGGATACTAACGCCCGGCTTAGCCCGGGTTACGCCTCCAACAAAACATGGGGGCGATATGGCAGATTTCGATGTTCAGCTTACGGCCAGCGGCGTTGAGTTCACGCCCAGGTCCGACCGTGCATGGGAATGGCTTAGGTCATCGGGGAAGGTCGCCAATCTATCTAACAATAGGCTGATTAGGGATGCAGCGTCGGCCCGCGTTCTCGGAGAGTCATTGGTCCGACGCGGCTTGATCCTGAATGACATAGAGGCGGCTAGCGGTCGCGCAGGCATCGTTCCCACCATCCAGCAGGTGGAGAGTCATAAAGCGACTATCAGCGCCAGCGAAGCCGCACCTGAAATGTCAGCCGTTGATAAATGGGCTAACTCTACGGGCGGATGCTTTACGCTGATCGGTACTGCCATCGTAGTGCCAATCCTGCTGTTTCTCGGCTTCTGCTCTGGCAGCAAAGATGGTCCTGCTTCGAATGATAAGACCGAATATAGCGCAGAAGACCAGCAGCGTCAGCGCAAAGCGGCAGAGCATGACGAAGCCAAATATGCGGCAGAGAACAATCTTAAAGCCCTTCTAAAGGATGCCGATTCAGCAAAATATGAAGGGGTCTTCCTATCCCGGATCGAGGGCGGCAACCTTATGCTATGCGGCAAGGTGAACTCGAAGAACTCCTTTGGGGCTTTCGTTGGCTTTAAACGGTTTATTGCCTCGCCCAATCCAAGCGCACCTACGCTGGTAGAGGGCCAACGGTCCGGCCTTGGGGCTGCTGTGGATAGCTCGTTTGCCCCAGCCTACGCCGCCGTCTGTTCCAATCCGGTAGAGAGGTATTAAGCCGATGCTTATTTTGGCTATGGTGATGATGCTGGCAACACCTGCCACCGCTGCCCCAACCATCAACGTCCCGGCAGACGGTAAGCGGCACAAGATTGCCTATAACGGCAAATCTTATAAGGTCCGCATCACCGGCAACAAGATATCGGTCTACCACATACCTACTCTGACGGGCCGTAAACGCGGAACGATCATAAGGGATTGGAACCGAGAAGTAGCGCGCACTGCTACTGGCTGCGATCTAGATGACGAGTATGTCGATCCGGCAAGCCTTACCTTGGATGCGGTATTGGTATGTCCGTAGCCGATGGTCCTAAACCCTGCGCCTATTTCCCGCCTATGTTTAAAGGAGTTTACGTAAATTTAGCTCTGGCGTTAAAAATCGGGTTAAATTCCCTTCTGACGCCATTAAGTGTATTGTACAATTAATACAGCAACAATTTACCGAGGTGTAATTTGTGCGTCTGCCATAACATTATCTTAGGTTGGTCCGACTGTTGGATCAGCAACGCTTAGAGAAAAAGTGATCCTCACTGCGAAGAAGGGTTCCGCTATTGAAATTTACCGTCATTGTGATATGATATCGCTTAACGACGACGATTACCTTGGCTAGATCGTTTAAACTTCCAAGCCAAATGCCACCTGTAGGGCTTATTATCTACAGAGTATCATACATTGATAATAACCTCTCTAGCGAAGGTTAATAGCCGAATTGCTATTAGCTGATGTGCAGTAGGCCTACTGTGTGCGATCCTATTACTCGTATTTCTTGTAGCGGGTAACAAGTTACATTCTTAGGGGAACTTAGAGGCCGAAAGGCTGACCTCCTACCCTCCCGCGAGTAGATATAGCTCAACGGAAAAACTCAAACAGTTATGGGCTGATGCAATCGTCTTAGTGCGTCCACTAAGGTATCATACACGGTGTGGCTACCGTCCTCTCCTTTCAAGGGAAAAGGCAACAAGCATTTGAGCTATATAGGAATGTGTGAAAGAGATATCGGGTGTAAGATTCCGCGTAACATACTACATAATGGTCTAATTTTGTTATAATTAACCCCTTAAACCATTAACTAGTATCACCCTTAGCGGAGGAAGAACTATATCTATAACTATCTCAATTGAGTATTTTATATGCTTCGGTAGCGGCTACGCTTGAACTCTACATCAACCAAGCTCCCTCTTATCCTCAAAGCGTTAATACGGGCCGGATGATGTTTTATCTCGACTTCATATAGCCTGTTTATCAGTTCTCGCGTTCTAGCGGCGTCAAATTCTTCGACATGTCCGTACGAGCAAGAGCCGATGCGTTCCTTAATAAAGCCGATGCTAGTCAGACTTGCTCGCAGATCGCGCCTCAACGGAGCAATTCTGCCCGTAGCGCTGCCCTTCATCAGACCAAAACTAACGACTGTCGTCATTGCCCCGGTTCCTGCTTAGCTACGGGAAGCTGATAGGTGGGAAGTAAGGTTCGTCCGTTTCTACGATCATCCAGCCACTGCTCAATGAGGTCATCAGGCCAGCCCACGGCGCGCTTGCCAATCTTAATAGGCTTGGGAAATGTTCCCGCCGCGATCATGGTATAGATGGTCGATCTCGAAATTTTGAGCTTACCTTCTAACTGCTTACGTCGAAATATAGTTGTCATCACTACCTCCTTTTAGTTGGTGGGGCAGTGCTAAGCAGTCGGAACGAGCCTGTGAAGCGCGCAGTGTTCCAGTTAAATAAGACGATATTAAGTAAGTACTTCTGATGGTGAACCGTTCTTATTTCACGATGAACTGATGTAGTGACACCAGTCGTTCATCAGCGACCGCCGCTTCGCAAACAGGTCGGAGCGGGCATAGGCCGCCTCAGCCTTGTCTTTAATAACGTGGGCAAGAGCGAACTCGATAACCTCTCTAGGGTGCGCGGTAGCTTCACCAGCCCAATCCCGAAACGAAGACCGAAAGCCATGCGGCACGGCTGCTATACCCAACTCCTTCATCAGCTTGGAGAAGGTCATGTCGGATAGCGGCCTGTCCTCTTCGTCCCCGGAAAGATAAGGTCCGACTTTGCCTGTTTGAATGATGCAACAGCATTCAGGATTGCAATGCAGCGATCGGTAAGGGGAACGCGATGCTCTTTCTTTGCCTTCATACGGCTCGCCGGGATGGTCCAGAGCTTCTTTTCAAAATCGACTTCACTCCATCGGGCTTCGCGAGTTTCAACCGAACGGGTGGCAGTTAGCACTAGGAACTCAAAGGCGAGCTTTGTTACCGTGCCCGCATCGCTGGATCGAACGATGCCTATGGCGTCTGCGACCTTATCGTAGGGCAATGCCTTTCGATGCTGCACCTTGGAGCGGTCATGTTTCGACAACCCCTGTGACACCGCTTCGGCAGGGTTATCGGTGCGCCAACCCTTCGCCATTGTCCACTTCATAACGGTCCCAATGCGTTGCTTTACACGCCGGGCTGTTTCAGGGTGAGTGTTCCAGATCGGCGAAAGAACGTGCAAAATTTCAGCACTGGTAATCGTGCTGACACGCTTATTGCCGATCAACGGGAAGGCAAACTTATCGAGGGTATTGATCCACTGGTCACCATGCTTTTCGTTGCGCCATGTGGGTTTATTAAGGGCGTGGACCGCCTCCGCCGCGTCCTTGAAGGTAAGGATAGCCTGAGAGAGCTTTTTAGCTGCAAGGGGGTCTTCCCCTGCCCGAGCTGCCTTTCGGTTCTGTAGGGCTGTTTCGCGGGCTTCTGATAAAGTTACGAGATTAGCAGACCCTAGTCCGATATCCCGCCGCTTTCGGTTGATTACAATGCGTTGTATCCATCGCTTCGAATCTTTAGCAACGACTTTAAGGTAGAGTCCATTTCCGTCAGCATACATACCAGCTTTTTCAAGATTGCGAACAGTAGCGGCAGTTAACCGCTTATCTTTGTGTGCGCCTACTGGTTTCGATCCGCTCATAAATCTCATTTCCGCCGATATCCCGAACCACATATCGCCCCACATAATCTTTTGGAATAGGCAGGATCAAATAGGAGCGGAAAAGACTGATGATTAAGTAAATCATTAATACTAAATGATTTTTGGAAATTACGGGAATGTCTAAGCCTACCAAACTACAGCCTCCGTCTCCGCCAATTTTCTATTTTTTTGCAGATAATGTGTCGCGCCGGATCGTTGCTGGCGACTATCGGCATGATGCCTGTCGGCCCTCCCATTGCCGATCGCTTTCGTGCGAACGTTGCGCATGGCGCACGTCGCGGCAAGCTGTTATCGGCGCGCGCGATATTGTGGGGGTATGACGATGGTGGCGACGATTCAACCGAGCGCGACGTTCAAAGATAATCTGCGGAAGTTGCCATCGGTCGAGGGTGTGGCGCGCATCGACCTGCTGGATGCTGCAGGTGGCGTGGTCGCCAGTATCGACAACCAGCCGGGCAAGCAGGGGTCGGTGGCGGTCTATCAATATCTGCAGGCGGTGTTCGGCACGCTGGACGCGAAGGCGGCCGCGCATGGGCTGGCCGTGTTTGCCGAGCATACGGCCGATGCGCGCCAGCGCCCGGGCGCGCATCCCAATGTCGATCGCCTGCTGGATATCGCGGCTGGCGGCGCGGCGCTGGATATCGCCGTTATCGCCGCCGGTCAGTAGGTTTTCTCTTCAACCCTTCGTCGCTCGACAGGCGGCGTTGGCGGCGGCGGGCAAGGTGATGAAATTGATGCTGCCGGGCGGCAGGGAGAGGCGACGGCCGGTCGCTTGCCCCTTCAGGGTCGGCAGCGCGTCGTTTTCCCCGAGGGCAAGCGGCGTGCCGTTGAGCGCGACTTGCGCCGTGTCGTCGCCCATTTGGGTAAGGCTGTAGAGCGTGCCCTTGCCGGTTATGGCGAGGGGCTTGCTGTTCTGGCGATCGGTGTTGATCGCCAGCAGCGTTACCCCGCCCGGCACATCGCGCTGGCAATGAGCATAGACGCGCAAGCCGTCTTCCGGGCGGGTAGCGCCCGCGTCCAGCACGGTCGATCCCATCATGCGGCGCCACAAATAGGCGACCCAGTAATTGGGCCGCGGCGCAAAGCTATGTTCGTCGAGCAGGGCATAGTCGCTGGCCGCCAGCGTATTGTGCATATAGACCTGAACCCCCTGTCGCGCCGAACGGGCGAGTTGGTCGGCGAAGCGGAAGCTGTCGGTGAAGGTCTGCGCCCAGGGATTGCCGCCGCACGCCGTTTCCGCCGTTTCCGTCAGCCATAGCGGCGCGCCGGACGCCAGCTTGTCGCGCAGGGCGCGCGTATCGGCGATGGCGCTGTCGATGGACGAGAGCCATGGGTCGGTCAGGGCTTCGGCTTCCTTCGTCCCCATGCAGCGTTTCGACGTGCCGCCATAGAAGTGGAACGAGACGCCATCGGGCCGAAACGCATTGGGCACGAGCAGATCGTCCCGGCCGATCAGTTTGAACGATGCGGGCAGTTTATATGCGGTGCCGATTTCGAACGCGCCCGGCGCCAGGATGAGGGTCTTGGGCGACGCCTTGCGCATCCAGTCGTAGAATGTGCCATAATCGCGTAGGTATTTTTCCGCCGAATAGTTGGCGGGGGGCTTGGTACCGCCGATCAGATTGGGTTCGTTGGCAAATTCGGACGCGGCGATCGTGCCGCCCAGGCTGTGGGTATAGTCGATCAGCCTCTGGGCATTGTCGGACTGCCACAGTCCATCCTTGTCGCGCGCGCCGGGGCTGGTCGCCATGGATGTCACGATTTGCGCATCGGTCAGCTTGGCGAACGCTACCGCTTCGCGCCACTGCTTGCGGGTAAGGACACTGTCATAGCCGACGGGCGCGTCGCCCGTGTGAGATTCGGTGTCGGCAAAATAGGTCGCGTTGGCCCATGTGCCGCTGTAGCGGACATAGGCTGGCCCGAGCGCCGCCGCGAGCGTGCGCAGGCGGGCGTTGGTCAGGTCGATCGGCGGACGATATTCGTGCAGATTGCCCTTGGTGGCGGTGGCGCTGGCATAGGGTTTCCAGAAACGGCCGCCGGTCAGTTCGACCATTTCCACATTATAGGACAGGAAGCGGTCGCTGACCGTGCCGATGCTGGGGAGGCGAGAGGGCGAGAGGGCGGGCGTCGCCACGGCGTCGCGGCGATCCTGACGCGCTTGCCCGCTGGCGACGGTCGAAACCGTGCCGATGAGCAGGCCGGTCAAGGCGATGTGGGCGAGCTTCATCCTATCTGGTCCTTCCAACTTTCCGCCGCGCCGATGCCCCCATAAAGGTAGTCACTGACAACGTTGTGTTTTCAATCATCATGCTGCCATCGAAAAGGCAGGATGTCGATCCTCCATGGATATTAGGCTCTGCAAAATTCGCGATATCCGCTGTTCTTGAAAACTATCTACCTGATGAACAGGAGCGACACGATGTTCGCCGCAAGTGACAACGTCGGCATTTTCATAATGTCGATGGATCGTCGGCGCAATTTCTGCAAATCGGCTTGATCGGAATGGCTGTGCGTCGCAAGGCTGTGTTCGGGATTTAGCGGAGTCGGTTTTGGCCACGATCAAGGATGTAGCGCAGCGGGCCGGCGTGTCGTTCAAGACCGTGTCCCGCGTGATCAACCATTATAATGTGCGGCCCGAATTGCGCGCGCGCGTCGATGCGGCGATTCAGCAACTGGATTATCGGCCGACACTGGCGGCGCGGCAATTGGCGACGCAGCGGTCCTTTTTCATTACGTTGATCATGCCGCCTGCCGTGGGCAGTTATTTCGCGCGGTGGATGTTGGCCGTGTCGGAGGCCTGCCATGCGGTGGGGCATCATCTGGTCATCGAAACCTTTGACGCGACGAACGGCGCGGGCGGCGTCGGCATGGACAATGGCGTTCGCAGCGATGCGATCATCCTGATCCCCCCGTTCGCGGACCATGAAGGGCTGCTGGCGCAACTGGCGACGCGCGGCGTGCCGATCGTCAGGCTGGGATCGGCCAGCGACGATGCCCTGTCCGTCGCGATCGACGATGCGGCGGCATCGACCGCGATGGTGGAGCATCTGATCGCCCTGGGCCACCGGCGCATCGGCATGATCGCGCACCATGAAGTGGCCAAGGCGACGGAATCGCGGGTGGAGGGTTATCGCGCGGCGCTGGCGAAGGCCGACATCCCCTTCGATCCCGATCTGCTGGTGCGGTGCGAATTCTACTTCAAGGATGGCGTCGAGGCGGCAAAGGCATTGCTGGCGCTGCGGAATCGGCCGACCGCCATCTTCGCGGCGGCCGATTATCTGGCGCTGGGCGCGATGGCGCAGGTGCAGAAGCTAGGCTACCGGGTGCCGGACGATATCGCCATTGCCGGATTTGACGATTCGCTCGAGGGCCGGATGACATTTCCGCCGCTGACGACGGTGCGACAACCGATACGGGCCTTTGCCAAGGCGGCGGTCGCGGCGGCGACGGGCCGGAGCGCGCCCCCGGAACCGTTCCAATCGAAACTCATCCTGCGCGGATCGACGACCGGGACGAAGGATCTGTGCCTTGACCTTTATGACATTTGAACCGGTCCTGCGGCAGGCGGTCGGGCGATGATGCGGGCGCGCTTCGGCACCTTTCGCGGGCTTGTTCGCCTGGCGCTCTCCTATCCGCAACTGCTGCTCGGCCGATCGGCCAGCGTGGCGCCCGATCCGGCGCAGGTGAAGCGGCTGGTGTTCGTATGCCAGGGCAATATCTGCCGCAGCGCCTTTGCCGATGTTGCGGCGCGGCGGGCGGGGTTGAACAGCGCGTCCTTCGGCCTGTCGACCACGACCGGGCGACCCGCGCATGAACCCGCCATCATCGCGGCGCGGGCGCTGGGCCACGACCTGTCGGCGCATAAGGCGGTCGACATGGCCGATTATGCGCCGCAGGAGGGCGACCTGTTGCTGGCGATGGAAGTGCGGCAATTGCATCGGCTGGCCGCCGATCCGCGTCTGGCGCATCTGCCACGGATGTTGCTGGGGCGCTGGACCCGGCCGATGCTGCCGCATCTGCATGATCCCTACAGCCTAGACGATCGCTATATGGCGACGTGCCTGGCAAGGATCGACCGGGCGGTGGCGCGGCTGGTCAGGGCTTTCCCCGGCGCGCGGCTTTCCTGAGCATCTGCGTCATGTCGCGCCACCATGGCCGGGGATCGGAGCGACTGAACACATAATAGCGGGCGCGCGGATCGACAAAGGCGAGCAGATAGGCGCCCAGGTCGCGCAGCGGACGGCGGCGGAAGAAGGGATCGCCGATCCGGCCGGGGGCAAAGAGAATGCGCGCCAGCCGCTTGGTTTCCGGCACCATATAGCGGGCGCGCAACCGGTCGTTCGGCGTCGGCGCGGGATCGACCTGGCCCAATATCTTGCGCCGATAGGCTTCCCACGCGAAATCGGCGCCGCAATGGCGCGCCAGCGGCAGGCTGCCCCAGAAACGGCCATTGACCTCCATCAGCCAATAGCGATCGTTGTCGGCATCATAGCGATATTCGACCATCGCCTGCCCTTCCCAATCGAGCGCGCGCAGCAGATTTTCCGACAGCGCCATTTGCGCGCCATGGGCGTCCGCCGGTTCGGCACGGCAGAGGGTGGAGACGCCGCCTTCGGGCGGCCATTCGTGCAGGCGCCGATGCTGGAAGCGGAGGGTGGCGTGGCCGTCCTGCATATAGAGCATCTGCCCCAGGCCCACGCCGCGACAATATTGCTGGATCAACGGCCAGCGACCGATGGGCGCATAGCGATTCAGCAGCGCGATCAACTGGTCGGGCGTGCGGACATAGTCGGTCTTGATCCATTCCAGCCCCGCCCGGTCAAGCACGGCCATGATTTCGGGTGGATTGGCCCATTTGGCGACCAGCGGGTAGCGCATCTGATGCGCGCGGGCGGCAAAATCCTCGCCCTCGCGTGGCTGCCAGGTCTGGGGCACGCGCAGCCCGGCGGCGGCGGCGTGGTGGAGCGTCTGCAGCTTGTCCAGCACCCGCGCCAGCGGTTCGGCCCGGGGGACGAGGATGTGGCAGTCGCCAATCATAGAGGGCAGCGCCGCCAGTTCGATGAGGTCCGATTCAGAAATCGCCAGCACCGCGCGGGCGCCGGTGTGGGCGATAAGGCCGGGCAGCCAGTCGGCGATCGGCCCGGACGGGCGCAGCGACCAGTCGGCGCAGTGGCGCGATGCGATGCCTATCGCCGCAGCGTTGCGTGCGACGCCATGCACCGGCACGCCATGTTCGCCCAGTTCGCGCACCACGGTCAGCGCGATCGCATTTTCCAGACCCAGAAGTAATGCGCCGGGAAGAACCGTCACGCAGGGACCAGTCGATGTTCGTAGCGCCATGTCGCCCACGCCTGTTGCGCGATGCGCAGCCCCGTGCGCCACTGGCTGGGCGCGGCGCGGGTCAGCGCGCGGGCCGGACGGTCGGCAAGGTCGGCAGGCAGGTCGTTGAAGCCTGCCCCTTGCACGCCGGGCAGGCGGGCGGCTTCGCGGCAGAGCGCTTCGAACCGGGCCATGACGGCACGATTGGGACGCTGGCGATCGCGGGACAGCATTTCGAAACTATGAGTGACGACGACGAAGGCGTCATGGCCTTCGCGCGCGGCATGGCGCAGCCCGTCGCGCATTTCCGCCGCCGACATGGCGCAGATCTGGGCGGGGCGAAAGCCGCCGGGGCGGTCGGCGATGCCCGACACCGGCAGTTCGATGACGCCATGCTGCCGGATCGCGCCGATCTGCGCGCGGTCGGCCGCGATCGTGCATTCGCGACCGAGATAGGCGGGGTTGACGCTGCTGTCCCAAGCGACGCCCAAGGTAGCGAGCGCGCGCAGCGTATCGTCGCTGGCGCCGAAATTGCCCGCGCGAAAGGCGGTGATGGCGGGCGCGCCTGCATCCTCTAACAGTTGTTTGGCGAGGCCAAGCAGGACGATCTGGTCGGCTAGGGAAAAGTCGCCGATATTGCGGCCCTGCCGCCCACCGACAGGCGATTCCCTGGCCCAGGCAAGCCATTCGGTGTGGATGTGCATCTGCACCTCATGCCCGCGCCCGACAATGGCGCGCACGATCGGTGCCAGGAAATCGGCGCCGTGCACCAGTGCAGGCAAAGGATCGAGGAAGAAGACGCCCGTCAGCCCATGGCGGTCGAGCAGGTCCATCTGCCAGCCGATGCCGTAGGCGCCCCCCTTCGCCTCCGCCCAGATGGAGCGGGCCACATTGTCCGCCAGACTGACGCCGCGCTGATGCAGGGAGGAGGATAATTCCGTATCGACGGTGATGAGTAGCGCGGTCATGGGCAACGATCCGGTCAGGGGTGTGGCAAGTCTGCCATAGATAGAGTGGGTTAAGGAGCGGTAATAGTTCCGCCCCCGATCAACCCGTCAAATCCCCCCGGGACGGCGCGACGCGCGCCTTTCCTTCATGCAAGCAGCGAAAATTCCCCGTAATTGCCTTGGAAGAAGAGCAAGGGGCTGCCCGGACGGTCGACTTCCAGCGCGACGACATGGCCGATCGCGATGTCATGATCGCCCGCTTCGTGCACGGCGTCGAGCGTGCAGTCGATCCAGGCGACGACATCGTCGAGGATAGGCGAACCATTGGCCGAGACGCGATGGGCGATGCCGGCGAACTTGTCCGGGCCGGGACCGGCGACCTGGCGGCAGAGCGGCTGCTGATCGCTGGCGAGGATGTTGACACAGAATTTGCCGACCGCCTGGATGCGCGGCCAGCTGGTCGAGCTTTTGGCAGGGAAGAAAGCGACGAGCGGCGGGTCGAGCGACACCGAGGTGAAGGAGCCGACGACCATGCCGATCGGTGCGCCATCCGCCTCCACCGCGGTAACGACGCAGACGCCGGTGGGGTAATGGCCCAGCACCCGGCGGAAGGTCGCACTATCGAAACTGGCCACGCTCATGCCTTGCTCCCGAAACATTGATGCCATCCCCCCTCTGCTGCGGCGCAGCGGGGATGCAAGTGAAAAGCGCAGGTCCACCGACGAGAAGCTCAGTCGAGGGCGCGAACCTATAGCGCGACGCCGCCCGCCGCCAGCACCGCCAGCGTCAGCAATTCCGACGCGTTGGAAGACATGGTGGCGATCTGCACCGATTTTTCCATGCCGACCAGCAACGGCCCGATCATCGTCGTGCCGCCCAGTTCCCGCAGCAGCTTGGCCGAGATATTGGCCGATTGCAGGCCGGGCATGACCAATATGTTGGCCGGACCCGACAGGCGGCTGAACGGGTAATTTTTCATCACCACCGGGTTGAGCGCTACGTCCGCCGTCATTTCGCCTTCATATTCGAAGTCGACCTGCCGTTCGTCGAGCAGCTTCACCGCGCCGCGCACATTTTCGAGGAAAGCGCCGGGCGGGTTGCCGAAGTTGGAGTAAGAGAGGAAGGCGACGCGCGGATCATGACCCATGCGCCGGGCGACCGCCACCGTCCCTTCTGCGATGTCCGCCAGTTCGCTGGCGGTGGGGCGTTCGTTGACGGTGGTGTCGGCCATGAACACGGTCTTGTCCTTCGCCACCAGCACATGGATGCCGAAGGGGGTGCGGCCTGCCGCCGGGTCCATCACCCGCTTCACTTCGCGCAGCGTCTGGTTGTAGGGCCGGGTCGTGCCGGTGATCATCGCGTCGGCGACGCCCATCTTGACCAGCAGCGTGCCGAAGATGTGCCGATCGCGATTGACCATGCGTTCGCAATCGCGGCGCAGATAGCCGCGGCGTTGCAGCCGGGCGTAGAGCAGATCGACCATGTCGGGCACCAGCGGCGAATTGACGCTGTTGTGCAGTTCGAAACTTTCCGGATCGTGCACGCCCAGCGCGCGCAGCTTGTCGACCACTTCGCCGCGGCCCACCAGCACCGGGATGCCATAGCCCAGTTCGCGGAACTGGATCGCCGCGCGCAGCACCACTTCTTCCTCCGCTTCGGCGAAGACGACCCGCTTGGGATCGGCCTTCGCCACTTCATAGGCGGTGGTGAGGACCGAAGTGGTGGGATTGAGCCGGGCCTTGAGCGACTGGCGATAGGCCGCCATGTCGGCGATCGGCTTTTGCGCGACGCCGGTTTCCATCGCAGCCTGCGCCACGGCGGCGGGGACGACCTCCATCAGGCGCGGGTCGAACGGCGCGGGAATGATATAGTCCGGACCGAAGCTGTGCGAGCGGCCATAGGCCTTCGCCACTTCCTCCGGCACCTGTTCGCGCGCCAGTTCGGCGATGGCGTGGGCGGCGGCGAGTTTCATCGCTTCGTTGATCGTCGTCGCCCGCACGTCCAGCGCCCCGCGGAAGATGAAGGGGAAGCCCAGGACGTTGTTGACCTGATTGGGGAAGTCGGAGCGGCCTGTGGCGACGATCACGTCGGGGCGCACGGCATGGGCGTCGGGCGGCAGGATTTCAGGATCGGGATTGGCCATGGCAAAAATGATCGGATTGGCGCCCATGGATTTCACCATATCCTGGCTCATCGCGCCGGCGACCGACAGGCCCAGGAACACGTCGGCGCCCTTGACCGCGTCGGCCAAGGTGCGCGCGTCGGTGCGCACCGCATGGGCCGACTTCCACTGGTTCATGCCTTCGGTACGGCCTTGGTAGATCACGCCCTTGCTGTCGCACATGATGACATTTTCATGGGGGACGCCCAGCGCCTTGATCAGTTCGGTGCAGGAAATGGAGGCGGCGCCCGCGCCGTTCACCACGACCTTCATGTCCTTCATCTCACGCCTGGTCAGCAGCGCGGCGTTGATGACGCCCGCCGCTGCGATGATGGCGGTACCATGTTGATCGTCATGGAAGACCGGGATGTTCATCCGCTCCTTGAGCGTCTGTTCGATGATGAAGCACTCAGGCGCCTTGATATCTTCCAGGTTGATGCCGCCGAAGGTCGGCTCCATCAGTTCGACCGCGTCGATGAAGCGGTCCACATCTTCGGTCTTGAGTTCGATATCGATGCTGTCGACGTCGGCGAAGCGTTTGAAGAGGACGGCCTTGCCCTCCATCACCGGCTTGGACGCCAGCGCGCCGAGATTGCCCAGGCCCAGGATCGCCGTGCCGTTGGAGATGACCGCGACCAGATTACCCTTGGCGGTGTAATCATAGGCGGTCGCCGGATCGGCGGCGATGGCGCGCACGGGAACCGCAACGCCGGGCGAGTAAGCGAGGCTCAAATCGCGCTGCGTCGCCATCGGTTTGGACGCGATGATCTCGATCTTGCCGGGACGGCCGGTCGAATGGAAGAACAGCGCCTCGCGCTCGGAAAATTCCACATTCGATCGATCGGACATCGCGGGCACCCATATATTGGAACAACAAGGCGGCCCTAGCGGTAACGTTATCCTGTGGGCAAGTGCGAGAAGCGCAATTTTCTGAGCCTTTGGGCGAAGCGCTGGTTTCGGTGGGAGGATCACGCTATCGGCTTGTGCCATGGCCCTTTCGACCGATACCGCCGCGCCCACGCCGATGATGGCGCAATATCTGACGCTCAAGGCCGAAGCGCAGGATTGCCTGCTTTTCTATCGCATGGGCGATTTTTTCGAACTGTTCTTCGATGACGCCAAACAAGCGGCGGCGACGCTCGACATCGCGCTGACCAGCCGGGGCGAGCATGGCGGCGCGCCGATCCCGATGTGCGGCGTGCCGGTGCATAGCGCGGAAGGCTATCTGGCGCGGCTGATCAAGGGCGGGCATCGCGTCGCCATCGCCGAGCAGATCGAGACGCCGGCGCAGGCCAAGGCGCGGGGCGGCAAGACGCTCGTCGCGCGGGCGATCGTGCGCTATGTGACGGCGGGCACGCTGACCGAGGAGACGTTGCTCGACAGTCGTCGCGACAATATGCTGGTCGCGCTGGCGCAGGTCGGCGGCGAGAGTGCGGGCGAGATCGGCATTGCGGCGGCGGACATTTCGACCGGCCGGTTCGAGACGATGACCTGCCCGATCGGCGACCTGCCCGCCGAACTGGCGCGGTTGCGGCCGAGCGAGACGGTGGTGGCCGAAGGATCGGCGTTGGACGTGGCGGATTGCCATCCCTTCGACCGCACGGCCTTTTCCAGCGCCCGGGCGGAAGAGGCGTTGAAGCGGCTGTTCGGGGTGGCGACGCTGGACGGGTTCGGCCAGTTCGGCCGCGCGGAACTGGCGGCAATGGGTGGGCTGATCGCCTATCTCGACCATGCGGGCAAGGGCACCCTGCCCTTCCTGGCCCCGCCGCTGCGCAAGGCGAGCGGCGGCCATGTCGCGATCGACGCGGCGACGCGCGAGAGCCTGGAGATCGTCGCGACCACCAGCGGCACGCGCGCGGGCAGTTTGCTCGGCGCGATCGACCGGACGGTGACGGGCGCGGGCGCGCGCTTGCTGGGGCAGGATCTGTCCGCGCCGCTGATGGACCTGGGCGCGATCGAGGCGCGGCTGGGGCTGGTGCAACTGTTCCATGACGATGCGACCTTGCGCGACCAGCTGCGCGGCGCGCTGCGAGCGCTGCCGGATATCGGCCGGGCGTTGGGGCGCGTGGCGGTGGGGCGTGGGTCGCCCCGCGATCTGGGGCAGTTGCGCGATGGGCTGGGCGAAGCGCGGATATTGCGTGAACGGCTGGGGCGGATCGCCGATGCGCCGCAACTGCTGGTGCAATTGCTGCCTGCGCTGGACGGGCATGGCGCGCTGGTCGATGCGCTGGCGCGTGCATTGGTGCCTGCGCCGCCGACCGAGACGGCGAACGGCGGTTATATCGCCGATGGCTATGATCCCGCGCTGGATGAATTGCGGCGGCTGAGCAGCGACGGGCGGCGGGCGATCGCCGCGCTGGAGGCGAAATATCGCGCGCAGACCGGGATAGCGGCGCTCAAGATCCGGCATAATGGTGTGCTGGGCTATCATGTCGAAGTGCCAGCGCGCGCCGCCGATACGCTGATGGCGCCAGACAGCGGCTTTACCCATCGCCAGACGCTTGCAGGCGTGGTGCGGTTCAATTCGATCGACCTGCATGAGGAAGCCGGGCGGGTGGCGCAGGCGGGCGCCCATGCGCTGGTCGCCGAAGCGGCGCATCTTGAGGAACTGATCGGCGCGGTGCTGGACCGCAAGAGCGACATCGCGCGCGCCGCCGACGCGCTGGCGCGGCTGGATGTCGCCGCATCGCTCGCCGAACGGGCGGCCGAGGGTGGCTGGCAGCGGCCGCATTTCGTCGCGGCCGATGGCGCGGGCCAGTGTTTGGATATCGTAGGCGGGCGGCATCCGGTGGTGGAGGATGCGCTGCGCAAGGAGGGGCAACCCTTCGTCGCGAACGACTGCCGTTTGAGCGAGAGCGACCGGCTGTGGCTGGTCACCGGCCCGAACATGGGCGGTAAATCGACCTTCCTGCGGCAGAATGCGCTGATCGTCATATTGGCGCAGGCGGGCGGCTATGTGCCCGCGCAGGCGGCGACGCTGACTTTGGTCGATCGCTTGTTCAGCCGGGTGGGCGCGTCCGACAATCTCGCCAAGGGGCGGTCGACCTTCATGGTCGAGATGGTCGAGACGGCCGCGATCCTTGCCCAAGCGACCGAGCGCAGCTTCGTGATCCTGGACGAGGTCGGGCGCGGCACGTCCACCTATGACGGGCTGGCGCTCGCCTGGGCCGTGGTGGAGGCGGTGCATGAGGTCAATCGCTGCCGTTGCCTGTTCGCGACCCACTATCATGAACTGACGCGACTGGCCGAGACGTTGACGTCGCTATCGCTGCATCATGTGCGGGCGCGGGAGTGGAAGGGCGACCTCATCCTGCTGCACGAATTGGCGCAGGGTCCGGCCGATCGCAGCTATGGCCTGGCGGTGGCGCGTCTGGCGGGGCTGCCGCAAGCGGTGTTGAAGCGCGCCAAGGATGTGCTGGCGCGGCTGGAAGCGGGGAAGGCGAAGACCGGCGGGATCGCGGCGGGGCTGGACGATTTGCCGCTGTTCGCGGCGGTGGCGGCGCAGGAAGAGGCCGCGCCCGACCCGCTGCTGGCGGCGATCGCGGCGATCGATGCCGACGCCCTGTCCCCGCGTGAGGCGCTCGATCACATATATCGATTGAAACAACTGGCCGCCGACATGCGGCGCGATTAGATAGCGGCCATGGTCATGCAGTTCCCCGCCCTTGGATCGCGTCGTGCGATCATCGATAGGCGCGCCATTTCCGACACGATCAACGCCCTGGCGATAGAGCATCGGGGCGATGGCACGCGGCTGCGTGGCGCCATCGTGAAGGAGTTGAAGGCGGCGCTGGAGCAAGGCCGGGCCGAAATCGCCAAGCGGCTGGAGGCCAAGCCCACGCGCGGGCGGGAGTCGGTCACGGCCTTCGCCTTCCTGATCGACCAGATTTTGCGGCTGCTCTACGACGCGACGACGCATCACCTCTACCCGGCGGGCAATCGCAGCACCGGCGAGCGGATCGCGCTGATCGCCGTGGGTGGCTATGGCCGGGGCGAAATGGCGCCGCATAGCGATGTCGACATCGGCTTCATCACCCCTTGGAAGCCTACAGGCTGGACCGAGCAGGTGATCGAATCCATGCTCTATTCGCTGTGGGATCTGGGGTTGAAGGTCGGGCATTCGAGCCGATCGATCGACGAGACGATGCGGATGGCGAAGGCCGACCTGACCGTGCGCACCGCCCTGCTGGAGGCGCGTTATGTCTGGGGCGACCGGGCGCTCTATGAAGAAACGTCGGTCCGCTTCGACGCGGAAGTGATGCAGGGCAATGCCCGCGCTTTCGTGACCGAGAAGCTGGAGGAACGCGACGAGCGGCACCGTCGCATGGGCGACAGCCGCTATGTCGTCGAACCCAATGTGAAGGAAGGCAAAGGGGGTCTGCGCGACCTGCACACGCTGTTCTGGATCGGCAAATATGTGAACCGGGTGAAGTCGGTCGCCGAACTGGTCGATGTCGGCCTGTTGACGCAGGTCGAGCTGCGCCAGTTCCAGAAGGCCGAGGATTTCCTGTGGGCGGTGCGATGCCACCTGCACACCATCACCGGGCGGGCCGAGGACCGGCTGACCTTCGACCTGCAGCTGGAAACCGCGACGCGGATGCGCTTCACCGGGCGGGCGGGCCGATCGGGCGTCGAGCGCTTCATGCGCTATTATTTCCTGAACGCGAAGACGGTGGGCGACCTGACCGCGGTGTTCCTGGCCCATCTGGACGACCAGATGGCCGAGAAGGGGCGACGCTATATCCCGGCCATGTTCCGTCGGCCCAAGAAGCTGGACGGGTTCGTGCTGGAACGTGGGCGCCTTAGCCTGCCGAGCGACGATTTCTTTCAGGCGGACCCGGTGCGGCTGCTGGAAATCTTTGCGGTCGCGGACAAGCATGGGTTGCAGATTCACCCCAGTGCGATCCGCGCGGCCAGCCGCGACGCGGGCCTGATCACCGCGAAGGTGCGGAAAGACCCGCGCGCCAACGCCGCTTTCCTGGAGGTGCTGACATCCCCGCGCGACCCGGAAACGGTGCTGCGCTGGATGAACGAATTGTCGGTGTTCGGTCGATTCGTGCCAGATTTCCGCCGCGTCGTGGCGCAGATGCAATTCGACATGTATCATCATTACACGGTCGATGAGCATACCATCCGCGCCGTTGGCCTGCTGTCGCGAATCGAGAAGGGCGAGCTGGGCGCGGATCATCCGCTGGCGACCGACCTGATGGGCAAATTGCTGTCGCGCCGGGCGCTATATGTGTCGGTCCTGCTGCACGATATCGCCAAGGGGCGTGGCGGCGACCACAGCCTGCTGGGCGCGGAAGTGGCCGAGCATCTGTGTCCGCGCCTGGGGCTGACCCCGGCAGAGACGGAGACGGTCGCCTGGCTGGTGCGCTATCATCTGCTGATGTCGGCCACCGCCTTCAAGCGCGACCTGTCCGATTACAAGACGATCCTGGATTTCGTGGATGTGGTGCAAAGTCCGGAGCGGCTGCGGTTGCTGCTGTGCCTGACGGTGGTGGATATCCGCGCCGTGGGACCGGGGGTGTGGAACAGTTGGAAGCGGCAGTTGCTGGGCGACTTGTATGAGAGCGCCGAGGAAGTGCTGCGGCTGGGCCACAAGCAGAAGGGGCGCAGCGAACGGGTCATCGTGAAGCAGGAAACGTTGCAACGTGCGCTGGGCATCGATGACGCCGCCTTCGCCACGTTCAGCAAGCGGCTGCCCGAATCCTACTGGATCGCCGAGCCGGACGATATCCTGTTCCACAATGCGCAGCATATATTGGCGTCGGGCGAATCGCCGCTGTCGATCGCCGCGCAATATTATCCGCAGCGCGGGGCGACGTTGGTCACGGTTTATGCCGCCGATCATCCCGGCCTGTTCTACCGGATCGCAGGCGCCATCCATCTGGCGGGCGGCAACATCATCGACGCGCGCATCCATACGACGCGCGATGGCGTGGCGATCGACAATTTCCTGGTGCAGGATCCGTTTGGCGGCGCGTTCCACAGTCCCGATCAGTTGAAGCGGATTCGCGGCGCGATCGAGGATTCGCTGTCCAACCGGCACCGGATGATCACCAAGCTGTCGGCGCGCCCGCTTACCCGGACCCGCGCGGAGGCGTTTCGCATCGAACCCAATGTGCTGATCGACAACAAGGCGTCGAACCGCTTCACGGTGGTGGAGGTCAATGGGCGTGATCGGCCCGCGCTGCTGTTCAGCCTCGCTAATGCGCTGTTCCAGTCGAAGGTGACGGTGCACAGCGCCCATGTCGCCACCTATGGCGAGCGGGCGGTGGATACGTTCTACGTCACCGACCTGCTGGGCGGGAAGATCGAGAGCAAGGCGCGGTTGCAGACGCTGGAGCGGCGCTTGCTGGAAGCGGCGGGCGGCGAAGTGGGCGAGGCGCTGGAGCGGGCTTGAGCAGGTCCGGTGTTCCCGCGCAGGCGGGAACCAAGTTCATAGAGCGGTACTGGGTTCCCGCCTGCGCGGGAACACGGTGCGCTAAAGGATCTCCATCGCATCGCCCGGTGCGAGCAGTGGGAGCAGGCGCAGCATGTCGGCGCGGTCCACCGCGACGCAGCCTGCGGTCGGGCGGTCTTCCGACAAATGGAAGAAGATGGCGCTCCCCTGCCCCGGCACCGGCGGCGCGTCGTTATGGCCGAGGACGATGATGATATCATAGGCGTCGTCGGCGCGGATCAGGCTTTCGGCGGAGAAGACGCGCGGCAGGCGGACCGGGCGGTTATAGGCCGGGTCGGCGATGTCGTCGGACCAGCCGTCGTTCGGGCGGACCCAGCGCCAGGGCAGGCGCAGGCCGGTCGGGTCGACCTTGCCGGGGCGCAGCAGCACGCCGCGGATCGGCCAGACGCCCAGCGGCGTGCAGCCATCGCCTTCCCGCTTCGCGTCGGCAGGACAGGCGCCGCTGCGGCCGATGGTGCAGGCCATGCGGATAGCGCCGAAGGTCAGGCGGCCCGCGCCGCTATCGACGCGGATCGCCGTCACAGCTGGTGGCCGGTCCGGTCCCGCTTCGTGGCGAGATAGCGTTCGTTATGCGGGTTGGCGGGCAGGATGATCGGCAGGCGTTCGGTGACGCGGATGCCTGCCGCTTCCAGGCCTGCGACCTTGTTGGGATTGTTGGTGAGCAGCCGCACGGCGCCTACGCCCAGCAGATCGAGCATCCTTGCGGCGACCGAGAAATCGCGCGCGTCGATGGCGAAGCCGAGGCGGACATTGGCGTCGACTGTGTCGAACCCCTGGTCCTGCATCGCATAGGCGCGCAATTTGTTGACGAGGCCGATGCCGCGCCCTTCCTGGCGGAGGTAGAGCAATATGCCCCAGGGCGCGTCGGCTATTCTGTGCAATGCTTCGTGCAGTTGCGGGCCGCAATCGCATTTCAGGCTGCCCAGCACGTCACCGGTCAGGCATTCGCTGTGCAGGCGGATGACCGGGGGAGGCATCCCGCTTGCCCACGACCAGCGCGATATGTTCGCGCGGTTCGTCCGGGCTGCGGAAGGCGATGATTTCGCCATGTTCGCTGGCCGATACCGGCAGGCGCGCGCGGGTGGCGATGGCGAGGCGGGTGGCGTCGTCATAGGCGGCGATAGCGTCGGCGCCGAGCGTCGCTTCGACCGGGCCGTCGCCTTCCACCAGGAAATAGGCAGGGAGGATGCCTGCCAGGCGCGCGAGGCGCAGGGCGGCCTTGGCGGCTTGGGGTGCAGGCAGCGCGCGGGCGCGGAACGGCCCCTTGAGCGGCGAGGCGAGGTCGAGCACCGGGTCGGATATGGCGGTGGCGACATCGGCGTCGATCCAGGGCGCACGCTCGACCAGCACCGGCAGGTCGGGATCGGCGGCGGCCAGCTGGTTCGCGAGTTTCAACGTTTCGGCGCGGGCGGCGGAGATGAGGATATCGGCCTGACCCTGCGGATCGAAGTCGGCGAGCGTCACCGCGTCCGCGCCCTCGATCGCCATCAGCCGGATCGCGCCATCGGGCGCGGACAGGCGGATCGCCCAGCCGCGGCGCAGCGCGTCGATCGCGCGCGCGGCGTCCCGTCCATTGGCGCGACCGTTGCCGGATCCCGGCATCAGAAGGCGAATTCGGTGATGATGGGGATATGGTCGGACGGCTTGATCCAGCTGCGCGCCGGTTCGACCACGCGATGGCTGATCGCCTTTTCCGCGACATCCTTCGTCATCCACATATGGTCGAGCCGACGGCCGCGATCCGATTCCGCCCAGTCCTTCGCGCGATAGCTCCACCAGGTATAGAGCCGGGCTGGCGCGGGATGGAAATGGCGGCCGATATCGACCCAGTCGTTCGACGCCTGGAGCCGGGCGAGGATTTCGCATTCGCCCGGCGTGTGGCTGACGACGTTAAGCAACTGCTTGTGACTCCACACATCGCATTCCAGCGGGGCGATGTTGAAGTCGCCGGTCAGGATGGCGGGCTGTTTGTCCAGCGCCGACGACCATTGGATCATCCGTTCGAGGAAATCCATCTTCTGGCCGAATTTGGGATTGAGTTCACGGTCGGGAATGTCGCCGCCGGCGGGCACATAGACATTTTCGATCCGCACGCCATTGTCGAGCCGGACGCCGACATGGCGCGCTTCGCCATTGGCCTGCCAGTCGAACCGGTCATCCTCATGCACCGGCACCTTGCTCATGATCGCGACGCCATGATGCATCCGCTGGCCGTTCAGCACCTGATGGACATAACCCATGCGGCGGAACATTTCGGTGGGAAAAGTCTCGTTCACCACCTTGGTTTCCTGCAGGCACAATATGTCGGGCGCTTCGAGCCGCAGCAATTGCTCGACGATGTCGATGCGCGCGCGGACGGAGTTGATGTTCCAGGAGCAGATGGAGAGGGTGTCGGCCATGCGATTCCACCTAGGAGGCCATGGGCGGACACGCAAGCGGCTGCAAAGACGCCGCACAAAGTAAGACCCCCGCTCCGGGGGCGTGGAACGGGGGTCTCGATCGCGCCCTTGAAGCGCTTCGCGGCGAGAGGGGGGACCGGGTAACAGGGGGGAAATCCCGGTTTGTCTCTCGCCTTGGGCCTTGATTAGCGCTCGCCATATGAGCGGCAGATGAACGAAGATGTAAGTTTTTCCGTCCGTCCCGCGTGGCGCTCAGGCCGTCTTATCCCATCCGACGATCAGCCGCCCGCCGACCGCCCCTTGGGTCGCGGATCGGTCCAGCGGAACGCGGAATCGGCGACTGGCGCGCCATAGACATGGTTGCTCAACCGCACCGCCGTGCGATTATTCTGCGAATCGAGCGCGACCCAGCCATAAAGCTGCAAGCCTGCGGGACCGGACGTGTTGCGTTTGAAGATCATGGTGATGGTACCATATTCGGGATGCTTGGGATCGCGCGCCTCGACGCTCAGGATCGAGGAGTCGCCGGTCGGCACGACCTTGCCGAATTTCGACAGATCCTTGTTGGGGTCCAGCAGCGCGGCCAAGGGCGAATTGCCGATCGGCCAGCGTTGCACCTGGCGCACGTCATAGTCGATGACCGTCAACGCCTTGCCATCGCTGACCACCAGCAGCGACACGCCCTTTTGATATTGGAAACGGATCTTGCCCGGCTGCTTCAAGGTCAGCTTGCCGGTCAGCGTCTGGCCGCTGCGGTCGGTCTGGCTGAAATCGGCGGTCAGCGTGGTGACGCCGCGGATATAGGCGTTGACCTGCGTCAGGTCCGAGGACGCGGTTTGCGCTTGAAGCGGCGCAGTCGGGACGATCGCCGACAGGGCGACCGGCGCGGTGGCGAGGGCCAGGATCAGGGGCGCGAGGCTGCGCTGCATCGTTCAACTCCGGTTTGTTCAAAGGGATGAGGTAGAGGCGCGGGTTTGAACCCGTTGTGAACCCGGCTGTTCCGAAATAGCAAGCATTGGCGGATGGCGGGGGGACGCGATCGTATCGCTTGGCTGACAGATCCGATTTTAAACGGACAAAAAAAGGGCCGATCCGAAGACCAGCCCGTAAAGTTTTAGGAGAGGATGCCTGAAAGGCCTGATCCTATTGGCCGATCCCGCTTCATGCCGCAAATGCGAAGGAAAGCAGAGCGATTGCAGGTTATGCAATCATGGGCCGTTTCAGCGCGTCACAGCGGATTGCCATTTTCGTCGCGCAACACTTCGCGGCGGCCGACATGGTTGGGGGCGCCGACCAGGCCTTCTTCCTCCATGCGTTCGATCAGGCGGGCGGCGCTGTTGTAGCCGACGCGCAGTTGCCGTTGTAGCCAGCTGGTCGAGGCCTTCTGATTTTCGAATACGAGCTGGCACGCCTTGCGGAACAGCTGGGCATCCGGGCTGTCGTCGCCCAGGTCCACGCCGTCGAGGGCGAAGCTGCCTTCTTCGGGTTCTTCGGTCACGGCCTGGATATAGTCGGGCTGGCCCTGCGCGCGCCAATGGTCGGCGACGACGCGGACTTCATCGTCCGAGACGAAGGGACCATGGACGCGGGTCAACCCCTTGCCGCCGTGCATGTAGAGCATGTCGCCCTTGCCCAGCAATTGTTCGGCGCCCTGCTCGCCCAGGATGGTGCGGCTGTCGATCTTCGACGTCACGAAGAAGCTGATGCGGGTCGGCAGGTTTGCCTTGATGACGCCGGTGATGACGTCGACCGAGGGGCGCTGGGTCGCGAGGATGAGGTGGATGCCCGCCGCGCGTGCCTTTTGCGCCAGGCGCTGGATCAGAAATTCGACTTCCTTGCCCGCCGTCATCATCAGGTCGGCGAGTTCGTCCACCACGACCACGATCTGGGGCAGCGGCTGAAAATCGAGCTGTTCTTCCTCATAGATGGGCTTGCCGGTTTCGGGGTCGTAGCCGGTCTGGACGCGGCGGCCCAAAGGCTTGCCCTTGGCTTTGGCGGCACGGACCTTCTCATTATAGTTGGCGAGGTTGCGGACGGAGATGGACGCCATCATGCGATAGCGGTCCTCCATCTGCTCGACCGCCCATTTGAGCGCGCGGATCGCCTTGGCCGGTTCGGTCACGACCGGGGAAAGCAGATGGGGAATGTCGTCATAGGTCGACAGTTCCAGCATCTTGGGATCGATCATGATCAGGCGCAGCTGGTCCGGCGTCATGCGGTAGAGCAGCGACAGGATCATCGCGTTCAAACCGACCGACTTGCCCGACCCGGTAGTGCCCGCGATCAGCAGATGGGGCATGGGGGCGAGGTCGGCGATGATCGGTTCGCCCGAGATATTCTTGCCCAGGATGATCGGCAGAGTCGCTTCCTGCATGAACTGTTCGGATGTGATGAGTTCGCGGAAGGACACGCCTTCGCGATGGGCGTTGGGCAGTTCGATGCCGATGACGGTACGCCCGGGAATCGTCGCGACGCGGGCGGACAGCGCCGACATATTGCGGGCGATGTCGTCGGCCAGCGCGATCACGCGGCTCGCCTTGATGCCCGGCGCGGGTTCCAGTTCGTACATGGTGACGACCGGACCGGGGCGGACTTCGGTGATGTTGCCCTTCACATGGAAATCGTCGAGCACCGATTCGAGCAGGCGGGCGTTGCGTTCCAGCGCCGCCTTGTCGATCTTGCCGCCCTGGTTGGCGGGAATGGGGTTGAGCAGATCGGGCGACGGCAGCGAGCTGTGGCCGAACAGATCGTCCTGGCTGATCGGGGCCATGGCGCGCTGCACCGGCGCGGGCTTGGGCGACTGGATGGTGATGGGCGGCTTGGGTTCGTTCGACACCTGTTTGCGCGGGGCGATGACGCGCTCGGCCGGTTCGTCGTCGTCCTCATCTTCGGCATCGATGGTGTTGCTGCTACCGGGAAAGCCCAGCGTCGGGCGTGGCAGGTTGAGCTTAGGCAGTGAGGGGCGGCGCAAAGCGATGATCGGCTTTTCCAGCGCAAGGCTGCGGTAGCAGGCGAACAGGCCCGCGATCAGCGTGCCGACCACCAGCGCGCCCTTGATCCAGGGCGCGGCGGCAGGCGCCTGCGCGGTCAGGCTGGCGACGCCCTTGGCCACGACCAGGCCGATGACCCCGCCCCAGCCGGCGGGCAGGCCGACCAGCGGCGCATCCTGGAACAGAGCGAGCGCGATGCCGATCAGGACGATGCCGAACAGGCATTTGCCGAACTGCCCCTTCCACTCGCTCATATCCTGGTCGCCCCACATGCGCCGCGCCGTGATCGCCATCAGCGGCAGGATCAGCGCGACGGGAACGCCCAGCAGCCAGAGCAGGAAGTCGGCGGCCCAGGCGCCGGGCGCCTGCATGATGTTGGCCACATGATCGCCCGCAACGGTGTTCATCGAAGGGTCGCTGGGGGCATAGCTGAGCAAGGCGAGGGCGAGGAACAGCGTCGCCAATATGAGCAGGATCGCGCCGATCAGCGCGCCACTGCGCAACAGGCTGCGCTTGAGCATTTCGCGCCATTCCGGCGTGCGTTTCACGGTGCGGCCGACGGCCATATTGCTGTGTGTCCCCCAAATGTTCCGTTTCGGCACAATGCCTCCGACGGCGAGTCCGCGTCAAGGGTGCGGCGGATCGGCTCGTCCCGCCGTTATATGATAGCCCGATGGGTGGGCGTTCCCCAGCACATGGAGCGTCAGTTGTCGGCGAGTGCCGCCAGCGCGGCCCCGTCCAGCCGCTGCACCGTCCAGCCGTCCATCGGCGTCGCGCCGATCGCGCGATAGACGGCGATGGCGGGTGCGTTCCAGTCGAGCACCGACCATTCGAGCCGGGCGCAATCGCGCGCGATCGCCAGTTGCGCCAGACGCGCAAGCAGCGCCTTGCCCGCGCCAAGGCCGCGGGCCTGCGGCAGGACGAACAAATCCTCCAGGTAAATGCCCGGCCGTCCTTCGAAGGTCGAGAAATTGTGGAAGAACAGCGCGAAGCCGACGGCCGTGCCGTCATGGTCAGCGATCAGCACTTCGGCCATCGGCCGTTCGCCGAACAGATAGCGGGCGAGCGTGGCGCGGTCGGCCTTTACGGCATGGGCAAGCCGTTCATAGTCCGCCAGCGCCAGGATGAAATCGTGGATTGTGCCGATATCGTCGGCGCGGGCCGGACGAATGATGATGTCGGTCATGCTGCGCCCGCCTCCACATGGGCAACCGCTGCCCCTTTGCTGCGCGCCGCGATAAGGCAGCCCGCGACGATGAGCAATGCGCCTGCCACGGTCGTGAGCGTCAGCCGCTCGCCAAAGGCCAGCCAGCCCATGATCGCTGCCCATAGGAAGGCGCTATATTCGACCGGGATCAGCCGCTGAGCCTCCGCCCGGGCATAGGCCCAGGACAGGGCGGCGAGCGAGGTGAAGGCGAGGCAGGCGGCCAGCAGTACCAGTGGCGCGGCATGTAGCGGAGGCAGCGTTAGCAGAAAGGGCGCGCCGAACGCGAAAACACCGAGCATGACGAGGTGCTGGAAGAAGGCGACCTCGATCGGCGACGCGACCTGCGCCTGTTGCCGCTGGATGATGAGGTTCCAGGCGAAAAGGATGGCGGACGCCAGCACCGCGCCAGCGCCCAGCAGCGCGTCGGCATTATAGACGCCCGCAATCCGGCCCGACAGGATGACCCCTACCCCCACCAGCCCCAGCAGCGACGCCATGATCGCCTGTCGCCCGACGCTTTCCTTGAGCAGCAGCGCGGCGAGGTACAGGGCGATCAGCGGCGCGATGAAGGACAGCGCGATCGCTTCGGCGAGCGGCATCCGCATGAGCGCCCAGAAGAAGAGCGCGGCCATCAGCGCCACCACCGTCCCGCGCAGCAGATGGATGCGCAGCACTGCGCGCGAGGGCCAGCGCTGGCGGGTGAGCAGCATCAGGGCGAGGCCCAGCAGCGTGCCGGTGACCGCGCGCCAGAACAGGGCGTTGTAAAGGCCGATGGAGAGACTCAGCCCTTTCATCGCCGCGTCCATCACGGAAAACAGCGCGACACCGGCGCAGCAGACGGCGAACGGGACGGCAAAGCCGCCGGGCGAGGAACGCACCGGATCGCTCCGCTTATTCCGCCGCCTGCGCCTTGCCCGCGTCGGTCATGTCGGCTTCGGCACTGGCCGCTTCGATTTCCGCCGCCTTGGCTTCGACCAGGCGGACGATATGATCGACCATGCCTTCATCCTGCACGACATGGTCGGTGACGCCCGAGAGATAGACCATATGCTTGCCCGCGCCGCCGCCGGTCAGGCCGATATCGGTCTCGCGCGCTTCGCCGGGGCCGTTGACGACGCAGCCCAGTACCGAGAGCGAGAGCGGCGTGTGGATATGCTGGAGCCGTTCTTCCAGCGCCTGCACGGTGCGGATGACGTCGAAGCCCTGACGCGCGCAGGACGGGCAGGAGATGACTTTCACGCCGCGGGTACGGATGCCGAGCGATTTGAGGATTTCATAGCCGACGCGCACTTCCTCTTCCGGTTCGGCGGAGAGGGAGACGCGGATCGTGTCGCCGATCCCGGCCCAGAGCAGGTTGCCGATGCCGATCGCGCTTTTCACCGTGCCGCCGATCAGGCCGCCCGCTTCGGTGATGCCCAGATGCAGCGGGCAATCGACCGCGTCGGCCAGCTGCATATAGGCGGCGACGGCGAGGAAGACGTCGCTGGCCTTCACCGCGACCTTATATTCGTGGAAATCCTGGTCCTGCAGCAGCTTGATATGGTCGAGCGCGGATTCGACCAGCGCTTCGGGGCAAGGTTCGCCATATTTTTCGAGCAAGTCCTTCTCAAGCGACCCGGCGTTGACGCCGATGCGGATCGAGCAGCCATTGGCTTTGGCCGCGTCCACCACTTCCTTCACCCGGGCTTCGCTGCCGATATTGCCGGGGTTGATGCGCAGACAGGCCGCGCCTGCGTCGGCCGCTTCCAATGCGCGCTTATAGTGGAAATGGATGTCGGCGACGATCGGGACGCGGACAGCGCGGACGATCTGTTTCAGCGCCGCGGTCGACTCTTCGTCGGGGCAGGAGACGCGGATGATGTCCACGCCCGCTTCCTCGCAGCGGCGAATCTGGTCGATCGTGCCCTTCACGTCGTGCGTCAATGTATTGGTCATGGTCTGGACCGTGACGGGCGCGCCGCCACCGACGGGCACGTTGCCGACCATGATCTGGCGCGATTGCCGCCGCGCTATGTCGCGCCAGGGGCGCAGGCCGGGATTATGGTCGGACATGAAAAGAGGCTCCGTAAGCTACGGAGCCTCCTATAGGGATATTTGGTGACGGTTAGAAGCGGGAGTCCTTATTGTTTCTACCGCACCAGCCCGCACCCCCACCCGACCGCCCACAGAGTATCCTGGTTGGGCGGTCGGGTGGGGGTGCGGGCCGGTGCGGCGAGAGTCAGAAGCGTAGCGTGAGCGATGCGGCGACCTGGTCCGCATTGCCGCTGGTCTGGGCCAGCGTCGTCGCTGTCACCGTCGCGGGCGCGGGGAAGTAGCTGTCGGGGCGGATGATGTTCGCCTTTTCCACGAAGGTGTGGGCGTAGCTGACATTGAGCGCCATCGCGTCCGACATGTTCCAGGTCGCGCCGCCGGTCAGCCAGACGCGGTCGCCATCGGGCACGCGGGTGGTCAGATATTGGGGATTGGTTGGCGACCGGTCGAACATCGTGCCTGCGCGCACGGTGAAGGCCGGGCTGAGATCATATTCGCCGCCAACGCTGACCGAATAGCTGTCCTTATAATCCAGTTCCTTGTTGGTCGTGCCGGTGGCCGAAGTGACGGCAATGGCCTTGAACCGCGACCAATTATACCATTTGCCGGTGATCATCGCGCGCAGTTGCGGGGTCAGCTTGTGCATCATGCTGAGCGTGACGATGTCGGGCAGGTCGAGGGGGGCGGTGGCGGCAAAGGAGCCGTTGCCCGCGGCGATCGGGCCGAGCAGCCCGGATATGGTCTGGGTGCCCGCCAGCTTGTGGCTGATCCCCGAGCGATAATGAGCGCCCCAATTGGTGTCGCCGGTCGTGTAAAAAATGCCCGCGTTCCAGCCGACCGACCAGTCGTCACCCTTGAGGCTGGCGAAGCCGTCGGTGGCGGCGAGCGGGGAAAGTTGGGGCAGCGCGTTGGTCAGCGTCGCCTTCACATATTGCACGTCGACCCCGCCGCCGATCGACAGATTATCCGTCACCTTATAGGCGGCCGAGGGCTGGATATTATAGGTTTTGAGGTTGGTGTAGAGCGAATCATAGCGGCCGAAGAAGCCGTCATCATATTCCAGTTTCAGGCCGAAAGGCGCGTTGACGCCCAGGCCGACCCAAAGCCGGTCGCTGACCTGTGCGCTGGCGTAGAAGCTGGGGATGGGGATGACGCTTTCGAACGGATTGCCGCCATCATTGCCGGTGACGGGCGTGGTGACGGGCAGGCCCGGAATGGAGCGGCGCGATCCGCGATTGGTCTGGTGCGCCGAGGCGAACAGCGCGACGCCGCCGACCGAGGTCTGGATGCCGTCCAACTGCGTCATCGCGGCGGGGTTGAAATAGATGGTCGATGGGTCGTCCCCCGCCGCCGCGCCGCCGGACAGCGCGCGGCCGGTTTCCTTGGGTGATTGTTCCTGCAGGTAGAAGCCGCCGGCAAAGGCTGGCGTCGACGCCAGCATGACGCCGGACAGGCAAAGGGCGGAAATATGGCGACCGCGAAGCAACATGGCAGATCCTCTACTGAACATGATATTTGGCCTTGATCGATGGCATTCGACCTAATGAGTGGCGCATGAACGGGTCGGCGATATCAGGATTGTGGTTAAATTCCAGTAAGCGCGCCACGCTTTTGCGCGCATATCGGCGCGTCCGGCCGTCGTCGGGATCGCAGGACGTTACGGCAACTGGGACAGAGGCCAGCCCGATCGAGACAAAAAAAAGCCGCCCAGGAGGACGGCCTTGAAGTTTTAGGAGAGGATGCCTGAAAGGCCCGTTCCTTTTGCGGTGCAGCAGGGATTGTCGCAAATGCGAAACATGGCGGCGCGATTGCATTTCATGCAATCATCATGTTTAGGCCCGGTTTCCGTAAGGGAAGATGGCGGGAAAAATGTGACAAGGCTGTCATTCGGCCGCTGCGAAAAAGCGATTTTCACGGTGCGTGAGCGCGACTTACCCCCGAATCAGCCAGTTGTTCGTCCATCTGGGCGATCAGGCGCGTCAGGCCGGGATGGTCGCTCAATTCGGCGCGGGCCACCAGCGCGGCTTCGGTATTGGAGGCTCGGAGCAGCCACCAGCCGTCGGGCGTCTGCACCCGCACGCCATCGATCGCGCAAACATCCGCGTCGGCTGCTTGCAGGCGAAGGCGTATCTCCTCCACCACGGCGAATTTGCGCGCTTCATCGATAGGGAAGCGCCATTCCGGGGTGATGACGCTGACGGGCATCGCGTCATGCAGCGCGGTGACGCTTTGCCCAAGCGATCCCACGGCGCGGATCAGGCGGACGGCGGCGTAGAGACCATCGTCATAGCCGGGATAATCGTCGGCGAAAAAGAGATGGCCGGTGGTTTCCCCGCCCAGAATGCCACCAATCTGCTTCATTCTGGACTTGATATGGCTGTGGCCGGTCTTCCACATGTCGGGCCTGCCGCCCAGCGCGGCGATGCGGTCGAACACGGTCCGGCTGGTCTTCACATCCGCCACGATGTGCGCACCGGGGTGGTTTTTCAGCACCGGTTCGGCCAAGAGCGCCAGCAGCGCGTCGCCCGCGATCGTCCGGCCCTGCCCGTCGATCACGCCGATGCGGTCGCCATCGCCGTCGAAAGCCACACCGAAATCGAGCTGCTTGGCCAGGACGAGCGTGCGCAGGTCGGCCAGATTGGCGTCGACGGAAGGATCGGGATGATGATGGGGAAAATGACCGTCTATATCGGTGAAGAGCAGATGATGCTCACCGGGGAGCAGTTGCGTAAGTTGCTCGACCACCGGACCGGCGGCGCCATTGCCCGCGTCCCAGCCGATGCGGCAGGCCGGGCCGTCGAACCCCTGCATCAGGCGCGCGACATAGGCGTCCATGATGGCGATCGTTTCGACCACGCCCGCGCCCCGTTCCCAATCGCCCGCCGCCGCCATCACGCCCAGCCGCTGGATGTCCGGGCCGAAAAAGGGCGCATGGCCGTGCACCAGCTTGAAGCCATTCTGGTCGCCGGGATTATGGCTGCCGGTTATCTGAATGCCGCCATCCACATCGCACGCCGTTTCGGCATGATATAGCATGGGCGTGGGGCCAAGGCCGATACGCAGCACGTCGATGCCGGTGTCGACAAGGCCCGCCACCAGCGCGGATTCCAGCATCGGTGAACTCAATCGCCCATCATAGCCGACCGCGATGCGACGCCCCCCGGCGCGGGCGACGATGGTGCCGAAGCTGCGGCCCAGCGCCCAGGCGTCGGCTTCGTGGAGCGTGTCCCCCACCCGGCCGCGCAGATCATAGTCGCGCAGCAGCGTCGGGGCGAAGCGGTGGGTCACCCGTCAGGGCTGCTCGTCGAGCAACAGGTCGCGCGCGGCGTTGATCTGGGCGGCCAGCGCTTCGGTGCCGCCCTTGTCGGGATGGACCGACGCGATCAGGCGGCGATGGGCGGCGCGGATGGTGGGGGCGTCGGCATCGGCCCCCACGCCCAGCAGCGCACGCGCCTTCGCCACGTCGGCGTCCACCTGCGGCGGCGGGGCGGGCATTGCGGGGCGTTTGCGCGCCTTCGCCTTTGCCTTGGCGTTACCCTGCTTGGCGAAGAAGAGCGCCGCGCCGATCAGCAAGGGCGCGCCGATCACCGGCTTTCCCTTCGCCGCCAGCACCGCGCCTACCAGCGCTGCGCCCAATGCCATGCCATCCTTTGCCGTCATGCGTTGCAGCTTTCCCGTCCAGATCAGCCAGATCGCCACGGCGGCCAGCACAAGAGCGAAAATGCCCATCAGGCCGCGCCAAGCAGATCCACGGATGTCATGCCATCGCGCGTCGGCAGGGCGAGGCCCGCCACCATCTCACGCAATTCCTGGCGCGCGGCGATGTGGCTGACGCCCAGTTCGCCCAGATGCCCCTTGTCAAGCAGGGTCAGGCCCGAGGGGAAGAGTTCGCGGAAGATGACGCGTTCCGACAGGCCGGGAATCACGCGAAAGCCGACGCGGCGGGACAATTCCATCAGCGCGTCGCCGACCCGCTTCTTGTTGCGGGCGTCATGATGCTGGACGCGGTTGCGCAGCACCACCCAGTCGATCGACACGCCATCGACCTTCGCCCGCGCCTTGCGCGCTTCGAAAATGAGTTCGGAATAGAAGGACAGACGACGGACCTTGAAGGTTTCGGGATCGACCTGGCCGATCAGGTCGAAATCCACGAAACTGTCGTTCATCGGCGTGACCAAAGTCTTGGCATGGGGGGCCAGATGGCGCGCAAAGACATCGTCGCGGCCGGGCGTGTCGACCACCAGGAAATCCTTGTCTGCCGCCAATGTAACGACCTGATCGTCCAGCGCGTCGATGCTGTCGCCGGTGAAGACGGCGAAATCGGGCGTGGGCAGGTCGATGCCGCGACGACGCGCGGTATCCAGGCGATTTTCCATATAGCGCGTAACGGTGCGCTGGCGCGGATCGAGGTCGATCATGCCGACGCGGTGGCCCAGCGCGCTCAAGGCGATGGCGGTGTGGACCGCCGTGGTCGACTTGCCGGTGCCGCCCTTTTCATTGGCGAAGACGATGAGATGCGGCTGCGGATTGCCCATTTGCCCCGGTTGACCCCGTTGATTGTCGCAATGTGTGTTGACGGTCGCGCCGGCTCGAGCCTAGCTGGACTGCCCCTATGCTTTCGCCCTTATCGGAGCCGTTCCTTCCGTGCAAACGCTGCGTGATATCCCCGCCCTTCGTGCTGCCGTCGATGCGTTGAAAAGCGACGGAAAGCCGCTGGTATTGGTGCCGACCATGGGCGCCTTGCATGATGGGCATATGGCGCTGGTGGAGGAAGCGCGGCGGCATGGGCGGCATGTCGTCGTGTCGATCTTCGTCAATCCCAAACAGTTCGGGCCGAACGAAGATCTGGACGCCTATCCGCGGCGCGAGGCCAAGGACGCGCAGATGCTGGCGGCCGCTGGTGTCGATATCCTGTGGGCGCCCACCGTGGCGGTCATGTATCCCACAGGGTTTGCGACCAATATCGGCGTATCGGGGATCAGCGACGGGCTAGACGGCGCGGCGCGGCCGGGTCACTTCGATGGCGTGGCGACGGTGGTCACGAAATTGTTCAACCAGGTGCGGCCCGACGTCGCGATCTTTGGTGAGAAAGATTATCAGCAGCTGGCCGTGATCCGCCGTTTCGTTGCGGATCTGGATCTGGGCGTCGAGATCGTCGGACTGCCGACGCAGCGGGCCGAGGATGGCCTGGCGCTGTCGTCGCGCAACGCCTATCTGAGCGATGAAGAACGCAAGGCGGCGCTCGCCCTGCCCCGCGCGCTGGGCGAGGCGAAGCGGCAGATGGAGCGGGGCGAGCCGGTCGCAGGCGCGCTGGCGCAGGCGATCGCGGCGCTGGCGGCCCATGGCTTTGGGCCGATCGATTATGTGTCCCTGTGCGACGCGGCGACGCTGGAGCCGATGGCGGTGCTGGACCGGCCCGCGCGATTGCTGGGCGCGGCGCGGCTGGGGACAACCCGGCTGATCGACAATATCGCGGTCGATCCTGGGTTTTGACGAGTATTCGTAGGGTAGCATCTTGCCGCCAAGGCGACACCCGGTTGCGGGCTTTGAACTGGGCTCCCGCCTGCGCGGGAGCACGTTGGAAGGCGGACAATATCGCGGTCGATCCTGCTTAACTTCGCACTTTTCCCGCTGATTTTGATATTTTGTTGCGTCGGCATGATCCTATTTGGACATCGGCGTCAAAAAAATAGCAAAGAGACTGCGCGTAGGACAGAGTGTTCCCGCGCAGGCGGGAACCCAGTTCCACGGTCTGGACTGGGCTCCTGCCTGCGCAGGAGCACGACCCGCCTAGAAGGGCTTCACGATTACGGCGATGACGATGACGGCAGCGGCGACGCCGGGGATTTCGTTCATCATGCGCAGTTGCTTGTCGCTGAGCGGGCGTTGGCCTTTCGCCAGCTTCTTCGTGTAGCCCGCGATCCAGCCATGATAGCCCGAAAGACCCAGGACGAAGAGCAGTTTCAAATGGAACCAGCCGAAGCTCCAAGCGCCGATTTCGACCATCAGCATCAGGCCGAACAGCCAGACCAGGGCGAGCGAGGGGTTGAGGATGATCTTGAGCAGGCGCGCCTCCCGCTCGATCCACTTCAGGTCTTCGGGCGATCCGGGCGCGGTTTCCTGATGATAGACGAAGAAGCGCGGCATCATGAACAGCCCCGCCATCAGGAAGATGACGAAGATGACATGGGCCGCTTTCACCCACAGATAGGCAGCGCCTAGAAAGGCCATTATTCCCGGTCTCCTTGTCGCACATAGCTAATGAGTGCTTCGACATGCGCAATGGGGGTGTCGGGCAAAATGCCATGGCCCAGATTCATGATATGCGGGCGATCTGCGAAGGCGGCGCGGATCGTGTCGACCGCCTCCTCCACGGCGCGGCCCCCGGCGATCAGCGCCAGCGGATCGAGATTGCCCTGTACCGGCATGCCGTGGGGCAGCGCTTGGTTCGCCCAGTGCGGATCGATGGTTTCGTCCACGCCGACCGCATCGACGCCGGTTTGCGCGGCATAATCGGCCAGCTTTGCGCCCGCGCCCTTGGGGAAGCCGATGATGGGGATGGTCGGGTGCAGCGCTTTCAGCTTTGCGACGATCCGCTTGTTCGGTTCGATCACCCAGCGCTGGAACTGGGCGGGCGACAGGCTGCCGGCCCAGCTGTCGAACAGTTGCACCGCCTCCACGCCCGCGTCGATCTGGCCGGAGAGATAGACGACGGTGGCGTCGATGATCGCGTCGATCAGCGCTGCGAAGCGATCGGGTTGGTTATAGGCCATGCGGCGGGCGAGGCCGTGATCCTTGCTGCCCTGCCCCGCCACCATATAGGTCGCGACCGTCCAAGGGCTGCCTGCAAAGCCCAGGAAGGTGACCGAGGGGTCCAGCGCCGCCTTCACCTGCCGCACCGTTTCATAGACAGCCTCAAACCGGGTGAAATCGGGTGTCAGCGTGGCAAGGTCGGTGTCGGCCAGGATCGGGGCGAGGCGTGGGCCTTCGCCTGCCTCGAACCACAAATTCTGTCCCATGGCATAGGGGACGATCAAGATGTCGGAAAAGAGGATCGCGCCGTCGAAGCCGAAACGGCGCAACGGCTGGAGCGTGACTTCGGCGGCGGCCGGGCTGTCATAGACGAGTTCGAGGAAGCCGCCCTTTTCCGCCCGGAGTGCGCGATATTCGGGCAGATAGCGGCCCGCCTGGCGCATCAGCCACATCGGCGGCACGGCGGGGCGTTCCCCCTGAAGGACGGCCATGAGCGGTTTGGCTGGACGGTCGCTCGGCGCGTCGGGGGTCATCGTGACTCTCTCTCTTATAATTAAGATTTTATAGGGATGATGGAGATAGTAGGTCGGTTGGCAGCGGGGTTTATGCGTTGCGCCCGGATTTGCCAACAGCTTGACTCAAGCGACCCACGCTTTGCGGTCCGAGTCAGTCCAGTCATCCCCATTATCCACAGGCTGTGGATGGAATTGGGGGTCTGTTGGGGGCGTGTGGATAAGTTTTCCGTCTATGGGGACGGCGGAAAGCGGGGTTTTTATCCCCCATTTCCTCCCTTGCTTTATCCACAGCCTACCCACAGAGATAGGCCCATGGCGCGCATCCACCTGCATCTTCTGTCTGACTCCACCGGCGAAACGCTGGAGAATATCGCCAAGGCGGCGATCGGCCTTTTCGAAAATGTCGAAGCGATCCGGCATTTCTGGCCGATGGTGCGGTCCGAAGTCCATCTCGACCGGATCATGGAGGAGATCAGCGCCAATCCGGGGCTGGTGCTGTTCACCCTGACCAACCATATGCTGCGGCGGCGGCTGGAGACGCGGTGCCGGGCGCTGGGCCTGCCCCATGTCGCCGCGCTCGACAGCGTGGCCGATGCGCTCTCCAACATATTGGGGCAGGAAACGCGGACGCGGCCCGGGCGCAAACATATATTGGACGAAGCCTATTTCGCCCGGATCGAGGCGATCCAGTTCACTATCGCCCATGACGATGGCGTGGGCCATGAAAATTGGGAAGAGGCCGATATATTGCTGGCGGGCGTATCGCGTGCATCCAAGACGCCGACGTCGATCTATCTTGCCAATCGCGGGTACAAGACCGCCAATATCCCGCTGGTGCCGGAATCGCCGCCGCCGCGCAGCCTCTATAGCTTGAAGCATCCCATGGTCGTGGGCCTGACGGTCAGCCCCGAACGGCTGATCCAGATCCGGCGCAACCGGTTGCTGTCGCTCAATCAGGCGCCCGAAACCGCCTATGTCGATAATGAGAAGGTGCAGGAGGAATTGTCCTTCGCCCGGCGGATGTTCGCCGACAATGGCTGGCCGGTGATCGACATGACCAGGCGATCGATCGAGGAAGCGGCCGCCGCGATCATCAACCTGTTCAACGATCGCGAACTAGCCGAAGGGATCGAACCATGATCGTGCTCGCATCGCAAAGCGCCAGCCGCAAGGCGATGCTGACGGCGGCGCAGGTGCCGTTCGAGACGCTGTCGCCGGGCGTGGATGAGGAGGCCGCGAAGGAAGCCTTGCGCGCCGACGGGCTGGACGCCCGCGCGCTGGCCGATGCGCTGGCGGAGTTGAAGGCGCTCAAAGTGTCGCGCCGGGTGCCGGGGGACTGGTGCTGGGATGCGACCAGACGCTGAGTCTGGGCGATGGCGGTGAGGATCGCGGCGTGATGATCGACAAGGCGGTCGATCGGGCCGATGCGGCGCGGATTTTGCGCCTGCTGTCCGGCCGCGTCCATCATCTGCACAGCGCGGCGGTGATCGTATTGAATGGCGAGCCGATCTGGCGCCATGTCGAGCGGGTACGGATGACGGTGCGGCCTTTGTCCGACGCGTTCATCGACGCCTATCTCGATGCCGACTGGGCCGAACTGCGCTGGTGCGTGGGTTGTTACCGGATCGAGGGACCGGGCGCGCAGCTGTTCAGCAAGGTCGAGGGCAGCCAGTTTGCGATTCAGGGGCTGCCGCTGCTGCCGCTGCTTGACTTTCTGCGCGTGCGCGGCGTTTTGGCGGCATGAGCGACGCCCTCCCCTATGCCGAAGTGATCGGTGACCCGATCGCGCACAGCAAATCCCCGCTGATTCACAATTTCTGGCTGAACGCGCTGGATATCGAAGCGGAGTATCGCAAGACCCATGTGACGCCGCAGGGGCTGGCGGCCTATTTCCTGCAGCGACGGTCCGATCCTGACTGGCTGGGGTGCAACGTCACCCTGCCCCACAAGATCGCAGTGATGGACTATACCGACGATCCGGGCGGCGTGCGGGAACGGATCGGCGCGATGAACACCATCGCCAGCGAAACCGGCGGGCCGCTCATCGGCACCAATACAGATGCGGGCGGCTTCCTCCAGCCATTGTTGCGCGACAAGTGGAAGGGTCGCAGCGCGGTCGTCATCGGATCGGGCGGGGCGGCGCGGGCGATCCTGTTCGCGCTCGACAGCCTGGGCGTAGCCGACATCACGATCATGGCGCGCGACGTGGACAAGGCGCAGGCGCTGTTCGCCCGTAGCGGCGCACCGGGCCGGGTGATCGGCATGACCGACGCACTGCCCACTGCCGACCTGCTGGTCAATTCGACGTCGCTCGGCATGGCGGGGCAGCCGTTGCTGGAACTGGACCTCTCGCCTTTGGCGGACGGGGCGACGGTCTATGACATCGTCTATGCGCCGCTGGAGACGGACTTGCTCAAGGCCGCGAAGGCGCGGGGTTTGAAGACGCTGGACGGGCTGGAGATGCTGATCGGCCAGGCGGCGCTGGCGTTCGATATCTTTTTCGATGCGCAGGCACCCCGCGACCTGGATGAGGAATTGCGCGCGCTGCTGCTCGCTGCACCCTAATGAAAATCTATGGGCTCACCGGATCGATCGGCATGGGCAAGTCGGCGGTGGCGGCGATGTTGCGGCGCGAAGGCGTGCCCGTGTTCGATGCCGATGCGCAGGTGCACGCGCTGCAGGGACCGGGCGGCGCGCTGCTGCCCGCGATCGAGGCGCGCTTTCCCGGCACGACCGGGCCGCGAGGCGTCGACCGGGCGAAGCTGGGCTCGGCGGTGTTCGGCCATCCGCAGGAACGCAAGGCGCTGGAGGCGATCGTCCATCCCGCCGTGCGGGCGGCGCGCGCGCGGTTCCTGCGTCGCCATCGATCGCGCGCGTTCGTGGTGCTGGATATTCCTTTATTGTTCGAAACCCATGGGCACCGGCGTCTGGACGGGGTGATCGTCGTCACCGCCCCGGCATGGAAGCAGCGCAAGCGGGTGCTGGCGCGGCCGGGCATGACGGCGGCGAAGTTCCGCCAGATTTTGGCGCTGCAGACGCCCGACTCGCAAAAGCGGCGACGGGCGGACCATATCATCCACACCGGCACGACCTTTACCGCCACGCGTGCGCAGGTGCGCCGTCTGGTCGCTTGCCTTGGCGCGCAGACAGGTGGATAAGGGTTGGCCCATAGAGTCGATATGAAGAGGGCGATGCGCGAGATTATTTTCGATACCGAAACGACAGGGTTCGACCCGGCATCCGGTGACAGGATGGTCGAGATCGGCTGCATCGAGTTGATCAACCGCGTGCCCAGCGGCCGCACTTTCCACGCTTATTATAATCCCCAGCGCGACATGCCCGCCGCGGCCGAAGCGGTGCATGGCCTGTCGAGCCATTTCCTGTTGGACAAGCCGCTGTTCCACAGCGGAGTCGCCGACCTGCTCGCCTTTTTGGAGGACAGCCCGCTGGTCGCGCATAATGCGCGGTTCGATTTCGGATTCCTCAACCATGAATTGAAACTGTGCGGCCATCCCGACGTGTCGCTCGATCGGATGATCGATACCGTCGCGATCGCCCGCACCCTGCATCCCGGCGCCAAGCACAGCCTGGACGCACTGTGCACCCGATACGGCATCGACCGCAGCCATCGCATCAAGCATGGCGCGCTGCTGGACGCCGAATTGCTGGCGCAACTCTATATCGAACTGACCGGCGGCCGTCAGATCGGCCTGGGTCTGGCACAGGAGGCGGACAAAGAGATCGTCGGGGTGGAACTGACGGCGAGCGCCGTGGTTCGCCCCTTGCGACCTGCGCGTATCTTCACACCCAGCGCGCAGGAGCTGGAGCGACATGCAGCGTTTATCGCGACGCTGACCAAGCCGCTCTGGCTGGAGGAGGCATAGACCCTATCGGATCCATGCCTCCAGACAACCGGGCCGTCTTCCTGGCGATCCGGCAAGAATAAGGAGAAGACATATGGACATTCGCATTTCCGGGCATCAGGTCGAAACGGGTGAAGCGCTCAAGAGCCACGTCACCGACCGTTTGGAGGCGATGGCTGAGAAATATTTCTCCCGCACGATTTCCGCCCAGGTGACTTTTCGCAAAGCGCCGCATGGCGCCTTCCACTGCGACATCGTCTGCCATGTGATGACCGGCCTGATCCTGAAGGGGTCGGGCGAGGCGCAGGACGCGCATCCCGCCTTCGACCAGACGTCCGATCGTATCGAAAAGCAGTTGCGCCGCTATATGCGCCGTCTGAAGGACCGCAGCGGTCAGGCCGCCGCCGCTGAAGCGCAGCGGGCCAATGGCTATAGCATCGATGATATCGACGGCGCGGGCTATACCATCTTCGCAGGTGGCGGCGAAGGTGAGGAAGAGGCGGAGGACGCCCCGCTGATCGTCGCGGAGACCCGCGTCGATATTCCCGAAGCGAGCGTGTCGGACGCGGTGATGATGCTGGACCTGCGCAACACCAACGCGCTGCTGTTCATGAATGCGGGAACGTCGGCCTATAATATGGTCTATCGCCGCCATGACGGGACCATTGGGTGGGTCGAACCGCGCGCCTGACGCCGCAGATGGTGGGCGGGTCCAACCGCGCGCCTGACGAACCGGGTCGCGGCGGGGGAAGTCGCCCCGTCGCCCCCCGGCCCGGCCCCGGCCCCCTGTTGACCTGACGGTGCGGGGGGCTTATGGGGCCGGGCTTTCATAGTCCGAGGACTAGCGCGTAGATTGTGCCCGCGCGGCTCGGCCGTTTCGGATTTACCATGGTTACTTTCAACGACATCGTCGCGCCCGAAGCGCTCGCTACGGGCCTGTCGGCGAACGGCAAGAAGCAGTTGTTCCAGAAGATCGCGGCGCTGGCCGCCTGCGCCTATGATCTGGACGCGGACGAGGTGGGCGACGCGCTGTTCGAGCGCGAGCGGCTGGGGTCGACCGGGTTCGGCGGCGGCGTCGCCATTCCCCATGCCAAGATTGCGGGCCTGAGCAAGATGTGCGGTGTTGTCGTCCTGCTCGATCCGGCGGTGCCGTTCGACGCGGTGGACGATGCGCCGGTCGATGTCGTCTTCGCCCTGCTGTCGCCGGTGGACAGCGGCGCGGAACATTTGAAGACGCTTGCACGGGTGTCGCGCTATCTGCGTGACGAGGGCCAGGTGAGCCGGTTGCGCGGCGCACAGTCGACCGGCGCGCTGCACGCGCTGCTGGCGGGCGGCGACGGGGCGCGTGACGCTGCCTGAAACGACGCCTGAGCGGCCGCCCGTCGCCAGTGGCGAAGCGGCGCATTTCCGCGCGCTCGAAAATCTCTATCGCTCCGCGCCGATCAATCGCCTGTTCCGATCGGACCTGACGATCAGCGAGCCGGGCCGGTCGGTGATCGATTTCGAGGTCGATGAAAGCCAGTTCCATGCGGCTGGCGCAGTCCATGGCACCGTTTATTTCAAGATGCTGGACGATGCGGCCTTCTATGCGGCCAACAGTCTGGTCAGCGACCGTTTCCTGCTGACGACCGCCTTCAACCTGCTGTTCACCCGGCCGATCGGCCCCGGCCGAATCCGCGCCGAAGGCCGCTGGATCAGCGGCAAGCGCCGCGTCTATGTGGCGGAGGCCAGCCTGATCGACAGCGATGGCGAAGAGGTGGGACGGGGCACCGGCACCTTCATGCGATCGCAATTTCCGCTGTCGTCGCTGCCGGGCTATGGCCGCTGAGGCGCGGCTCACCAGCGCGATGCTGGTGGGGGCATTGCGGCGGCGGGTGAACGCGGCCGGGGGCTTTGCCACGATCCTGGTCAAGGGCGACGAGATCAGCGGCGTGATTCTGGTGCAAACGCTGGAAAAGGGGCGCGAATCCGGCCTTTTCGAACGGGTATCGAACTTTGCCGGGGGTTACGCGTTGATGCGCTGTGGTCCTTCGCCTGAAGAAGGGCCGGATGCGCTGGCCGACTATGTCTCGCGCCGCCGCAGGTCGGACCCCGACCTGTGGATAATAGAACTCGACATCCCGGAAGCGGAACGGTTCGCCGCTGAAACGATCTGCTGATCGTTGACTCATCGATATGGTTTGGGCACAGGCCGCCCACGCCAACGCGCAGGTTGCCGACATCGTCCAATGGGGGGCGGGACCGGTAAACACGCAGACGGGGGGCGGCCGAACGTCATAGAATATCGGTGAAAACGACGTTTCCGGCCAAGAACCGCATGATTTTGAGCCGTAATGAGTTTTCGTCTTAAAGCTGCGATCGTCGCAGCCTTTGCCTTATCCGCCGCCGCTGCCGTCTCGGCATCGGACATGTCGATCGCCGGCGAATCGATTGCCAGCGCCACCTCCCTCCCCCAGACGTTCCCGCAAACGTCCCCGACCGGCGCGCAGTCCGCCGTCATTTTCGCCGCGCCGCGTGAAGTCACGCAGCCGCTGGCATCGGCCAAGAAGGCCGACCCCGATTTTTCCACGCACAGCGACGCGCAGGCAACCAGCCTCGCTGCTCTGGTCGACGCCCAAGGCGCGCCCGAGGAGCTGGACGGCGACATGAAGTGCCTGGCCGGTGCGGTCTATTTCGAATCCAAGGGTGAAAGCCTGGAAGGCCAGCTGGCCGTAGCGCGCGTGATCATCAATCGCGCCAAGTCCGGCCGCTTCGCAGACAGCCTGTGCGGCGTCGTCTATCAGCCGAGCCAGTTCAGCTTCGTGCGCGGCGGCGGCATGCCCCCGGTTCGCGCCGAAAGCCGCAGCTGGCGCGAAGCCGTCGCCATCGCCCAGATCGCGGCGAACGACAGCTGGGACAGCCGCGCGGAAGGCGCGCTCTTCTTCCACGCCCGCCGCGTGTCGCCGGGCTGGGGCAAGGCCAAGCTGGCGATGATCGACAATCATATCTTCTATCGGTGAGGATCGGGCGCGCGACGCGCGCCGGTTCGTGTTGGCGAAACTTGCAAGGTCGGTTCGGTTCATCCGAATCGGCCTTTTCATTTGTTCCCTTCCTGTTCTAAGATGGCGCGATGAGTAGCGCCCCGATCGACGCCTGTTCCCCCTGACCGACGGCACCGCGCTGGCAGTGGCGCGGGGGACGTTGCGGCTTTTCTATCGCCACGACATGAGCGGCATATTGGAAGTGCCGCTGCCCAATGGCCGCCGCGCCGACATCATGGCGATCGACGGCGCCGGGCGGCTGACGATCGTGGAGATCAAGTGCAGCCGGGCGGATTTGTTGGGCGACATGAAATGGCCCGACTATTTCGATTATTGCGACCGCTTTTTCTGGGCGGTGCCGGCCGGGTTCGACCTGGCGCCGTTCGAGAGCGAGGCATTATGGCCCGCGCGCACCGGCCTGATCGTCGCCGACCAATATGACGCCGAACTGGTGCGCCCGGCTCCGGTCGAGCCGCTGGCCGCCGCCCGGCGCAAGGCGGAGACGCTGCGTTTCGCGCGCCGTGCTGCGCGGCGATTGACGGCGCTTAGTGATCCGGATCATGCCGCGGAACTGGGCTGGCCGCGTTGATGGCTGTGAAGGACTAAAAGCGGACAGTCTTTCTCCCCTCCCGTTTACAGGAGGGGCTGGGGGCAAGCGCAAGGTTGCGTTGGCCCACCCCGCTGCGACTAAATTCGCTGCGCTCATTAAGTCTCGCTTCCCCTCCCGCAAGCGGGAGGGGAAGCGAAAGCCGTCGTGCGCTCTCAACCCTTATCGCTACGCCCTCAAAATACCGGACCCTGTACCGGTCCGGCGGGCTTGGCGGCGGCCTTCGCGGCGGCGAGGGCGTCGACCAGGCCGGGGGTGCGATCTTCGCGGGCGGCATAGTCGCGGGCGGACATGCCCGCGATGCTGTCGCGCTTTTCCGGGTTGGCGCCCTGCGCCACGAGCAGGCGGACGATGCCCACGTCGCGCAGCTGCACCGCGCGGATCAGCGGGGTTTCGCCGCTATTATTGCCCTTGTCGACCTGCGCCTTGTAGGTGAGCAGCGTGCGCACCCCTTCCTCGAACCGGCCCTGTACCGCGTCCATGAGCGGGGTGTTGCCGTCATTGTCGGTCAGGTTGGCATTGGCGCCCTTGGACAGCAGGAAGCTGAGCCAGGTAGCGTCGCGCCGTGCGACCACCAGATGCAGCGCGTTTTCGCCGGTGGACACGTCGCGGCTGTTGATGACGGTGGAGCCGGGTTTCTGGATCAGGTTGGTGACCTTTTCCCCGTCCTTGTCCTTCACCGCCTTGAGGAAATTATAATTGTCCGAAAATTGCGCTTGCGCCGGGCCGGGGACCAGCAGCGCCAGTGCGATCGAACCCAGGAAAGCGGAAAAAAGCTTCGTCTTCATGATGCGCCCCGTTGCATTTGCAAATCCCGTCCTAGCAGGGCATGGCTAGCCATGCCATGACCAAAGACGCCGCGCGCCCCATCCTGCCTTCCATCGCCCTACCATTGCTGGCCCTGCTGGCTGCCTGCAATATGGGTCCGGGCGGCAATGCATCAAGCGGTGACAGCCAACAGGGCGAGTTGACCGGCGCGCGGATCGGCGCGCCCTTCACCCTGACCAACCAGGATGGCAAGCCGACCAAGTGGGACGATTTCAAAGGCCAGTATCGCCTGGTCTATTTCGGCTATACCTATTGCCCGGACGTGTGCCCGGTCGATCTGCAACGGATCATGCAGGGCTTTGCGCTGTTCGAGAAAGCCAAGCCCGCCCTCGCCGCCAAGGTGCAGCCGATGCTGATCAGCGTCGATCCGCAGCGTGATACGCCCGCGGTCCTGAAAACCTATGTCGCGGCCTTCCATCCGCGCCTGATCGGGCTGACGGGCACGAAGGACCAGATCGCCAAGGTCGCCAAGGATTTCGTGGTGATCTACAACCCGGAGAAATCGACCGGGGCGAACGACTATCTGGTCAGCCACAGTCGCACCCCCTATCTGTTCGATGGCGACGGCAAGCCGGTGGCGCTGGTGCCGGTGGATGATCCGGGCACGTCGGACATGGACGAAGGCGCGCCGGACAAGGTGCTCGCCTTTCTAGAAAAATGGATCAAGTGACGCATTTCTGGGAAAAGCCGCTCGACAAACTCGACAAGGCCGAGTGGGAAGCGCTGTGCGACGGCTGCGGCAAATGTTGCCTGCACAAGGCCGAGGATGAAGAGACCGGGCGGATCTATCCCACCAATGTCGCGTGCCGCCTGCTTGACCGGCAAAGCGGGCAATGCAGCAATTATAAGGACCGGCACAGGTTCGTGCCCGATTGCGTGCGGTTGACCCCGACCAAGGTGAAGCAGATCGGCTGGCTGCCGCGCACCTGCGCCTATCGGCTGCGCGAAGAGGGGCTGCCCCTGCCCGACTGGCATTATCTGATCTGCGGCGATCGCGAAGCGGTGCATCGCGCGCAGGAATTGGTGCGCGGCTGGACGATCGCGGAGGCCGATGCGGGCGATTGGGAAAATCATCTTGTCGACCGCGAACTCTGATCCGGACGTCGCAATCCTGATCGACGGGGTGGCGATGCCGGTGCTGGTGCGCCGGTCGGCGCGGGCGCGGGCCTATCGGTTGACGATCGACAGCGCGCGGGGCGCGTTGCGCCTGTCGCTGCCGGTGCGCGCGAACCTTAAAAAAGCGCTGGGCTGGGCGCAGGACCATGAAGGCTGGGTGCGCGCGCAGATGGCGAAGCAGCCTGCCGTCGCGCGGCTGGACCATGGCGCGACCTTTCCGCTGGAGGGGCGCGACGTGACGATCGAATGGGTCGCGGGGGCGACGCGCACGATTCGCTTGGAGGGCGACCGGCTGCTGCTGGGCGGCGCGGCGGAATTGGTGGGCGCGCGGGTGCAGCGCTGGCTGGTCGCACGGGCGCGGGCGGTGCTGGAGACGGAAAGTCACGCCATGGCGCAGGACCATGGGTTGATCGTCGCGTCGGTCGGCGTGGGCGACACGCGCAGCCGCTGGGGCAGTTGCGCCTCGTCCGGGGCGATCCGCTATAGCTGGCGGTTGATTCTGGCCCCGCCGGAGGTGCGCCGCGCGACCGTGGCGCACGAACTGGCGCATCTGCTGCACATGGATCACAGCCCGGCCTTTCACGCAGCGCACAAGCGGATCTATGGCGCGGACCCCAGGCCCGCGCGGGCGTGGCTGCGCGCGCATGGCGCTGGCCTGCATCGCTATCAGGCTTGAAGGACGTGGCGCGGCGCAAACGCTATCTGACCGCGACCATGGCGGACGGTTATGTCAAGACGATCGGGCCGACCGCGGACCCCTTCACCCATTATTGGCGAATCGTCGCAGTGCTGGACAATGGCAAGACCGAGGTGTTCTGGGGCCATGTCCGTTCGCTGGCCGAGGCGAAGAAGAAGCGCGCTGCCGCGGCGGACGGCGCGAAGATGCGCGGGTGGAAGCGGTATGATTTCGAGATTGCGGAACTGGTGGAGACTAACGGTTGATGCGCTTTAGCACAGCGTGTTCCCGCGCGGGCGGGAACCCAGTCCAGCCGTTTCAACTGGGTTCCCGCCTGCGCGGGAACATGGTGAGCTTCTAGCCCCGGTGCGGCCAAACGCCGGACTCGTCGCCTGCGCATTCGTGCGCGGCGTCGCGCAGATGCGGCAGGCCGCAGCCCTTGCAGGTGACATAGTCGCCCACTGTCAGCCCATGACCAACCGCGACCCGCTCATCGAAGACATAGCAGTCGCCCTGCCAGCGGCTCTCGGCCTCCGGCATTTCCTCCAGATAGCGCAAGATGCCGCCCTTGAGGTGATAGACGTCGTCGAACCCGCGCGCCTTGACCAGCGCAGTCGATTTTTCGCAGCGTATGCCGCCGGTGCAGAACATTGCGATCTTGGGGCTGCGGCCCTGCGCCTTCAGGTCGGCGGCGAAGGTGTCGAACCAGGCGGGAAATTCGCGGAAGGAGCGGGTTGCGGGGTCGATCGCGCCTTCGAACGTGCCGACCGCCACTTCATAGGCATTGCGGGTGTCGATGATGACCGTGTCGGGATCGGCGATCAGGGCGTTCCAGTCGATGGGGTCGAGATGCGTGCCCGCCTGCGTCGCAGGGTCGAGATCGCCCACGCCCAGCGTCACGATTTCCGTCTTCACCTTCACCTTCATCCGGGCGAAGGGTGCAGCGTCGGCCCAGGAATATTTGACATCGACATCGGCGCAGCCCGGCAGCGCACGGATATGGGCGATGAGCGTGGCGATGGCGTCCGCGTCGCCCGCAACGGTGCCGTTGATCCCCTCCCCCGCCAGGATCAGCGTGCCGCAGGTGCCAAGCGCGGCGCAGTGCGCGCGCAGATCGGCCGCCAGCGCCTGCGGATCGGGAAAGCGGGCGAAGCAATAGAGGGCGGCGACGGTATAGGCGGTGGAACAAGCGGACATGGCTGCGCCTATAGGCCTTTGCCGCGCCTCTTGAAAGCCGGGGCGTAGAGGCGCATAGGCGGGCGATGGTTCCCCTTTCGTTCGCAGGCCAGGCCTTTATGGCGATGCCCGAGGCCGCGCTTTACTGGCCGGCGCAGCGGGCACTGCTGGTCGCCGACCTGCATTTCGAGAAGGCGAGCTGGTATGCGCGCTTCGGCCAGTTCCTGCCCCCGCATGACAGCCAGGCGACGCTGGACGTGATCGAAGGGCTGGTGGAGCGGACCGACGCGCAGGCGGTCTGGTCGTTGGGCGACAGCTTCCACGATGCCGACGGTGCGGCCCGGCTCGATCCGCGCGCGCGCGATCGGCTGCACGCATTGACGCAGCGCGTGGACTGGCTGTGGATCACCGGCAATCACGATGTCGGCGTGGCGACGATGCCGGGCGGACGACGGGTGGCGGAGGCGCAGGTCGCGGGCATATGGTTGCGGCATGAGGCGGAGGCGGACGATCCGGCCCCCGAAATCTCCGGCCATTTCCATCCCAAGCTGCGCCTGTCGCTGCGCGGGCGGCATGTGTCGCGGCGCTGCTTCGTGGGATCGGCGACCAAACTGATTCTCCCCGCACTCGGCGCGCTGACCGGGGGGCTGGATGCGGGCCATGGCGAGATTCGCCGGGCAGTGGGGCCGGGCGCGGCGGCTCTGGTGCCGGTCGCGGACCGGCTGCTGCGCTTTCCGTTATCGTAAGGTGACGTAGCGGAAAGCTATTGTTAAGCCGTTGCCGATAAGCAACAGCGCAGGATCATTCGCCTGTCATCCTGACCAAAAGGCACGGAAAAGCTGGGGTCACTTGCCTTCGCCTGACTGTGTCCGCATAATCGACGGGCGTTCCGACGGGACAAAAAGTCGCGCGGACCAGGAGAGGATAGACCATCATGACAGACAAGAGTCTCTGGACGTCGGCCGCCATCATCGCCTTGGCCCTTGGCGCATCTGCGGCCCATGCGCAGGAGGATGCGACGCCGCAACCGGTCGTGGATGACGGCAGCGCCAACATCATCGTCACCGCCACCCGCCGCGCCAGCCCCCTGTCCGACGTGCCGATCGCGGTATCGGCGGTGGGCGCGCAGGCGATGCAGAATAGCGGCGCGAGCGATATTCGCACGCTCAATCAACTGGCCCCGTCGCTGCTGGTGTCCTCCACCGGCTCCGAAGCCAATGCGTCGGCGCGTATTCGCGGCATCGGCACGGTCGGCGACAATCCCGGCCTCGAAAGCTCGGTCGCGGTGTTCATCGACGGCGTCTATCGATCGCGCACCGGGTCGGGCCTCAACGAACTGGGCGAGATCGAGCGGGTCGAGGTACTGCGCGGGCCGCAGGGGACGCTGTTCGGCCGCAATGCGTCGGCGGGCCTGATCAACATCATCAGCAAGGCGCCGGAAAACACATTCCATGCCAAGGGTGAGATCACCTATGGCAATTATGATTATTGGCGGCTGTCGGGCCGCGTCACCGGGCCGATCGCCGATGGTATTGCGCTCAGCCTCGACGGGGTGTGGAGCAAGCGCGACGGCTTCTACAAGCTGGTCGACGGCGCGGGCAATAAAGTCGGCGATACCAACGACCGCAACCGCTATTTCCTGCGCGGCCAGGCGCTGATCGAACCCACCGACGCGCTCTCCATCCGCCTGATCGGCGATTACACCAATCGCGACGAAAGCTGCTGCGGCGCGGCCTATATCGAGGCGCGCGAGCGGCGGCCGGCGGGCGGCGGCTATAGCACCGCGCCGTTCAATCGCATCGCCGCGATCCTGGCGGGCCAGGGCAGCGTGATCCCCGCCGATCCCTATGACCGCGAACTGCATGTGACGCCGGGCCGCGACTATGTCAGCAAGCTCAAGGATTGGGGCGTGTCTGGCGAGATCAATTATGATTTCGGTGGCGCGAAGCTGACCAGCATCACCGCCTATCGCGATTATAAATCCCGCGATTATGGCGATTACGACTATAATCGCGCCGACCTGCTCTACCGCGACCCCAACACCTATCGCCAGTTCAAGACCTTTACGCAGGAATTGCGGCTGCAAGGGTCGGCCTTTGCCGACAAGCTCGACTGGCTGGTCGGCGGCTATTACGCCAATGAACGGCTGACCTTGCAGGACAATATCCGCTTCGGCGCGGATTATGGGCGCTTTGCGGCCTGTCGTTTGATGGCGGGCGCCGGGGTCAACAGCAATTTCACCGCGCAGCAACTGGCCGCGTGCGGCAGCGGCGCGGCGACCGGTGCACTGATCACCGGCACGCAGGCGCAGCTGAATGCGGGCCTGACCGCCGCGCTGATCGGCAACGGCGTGCCTGCGCCGATCGCTGCGGCGCAGGCGGGGGCGATTTCCACCGGGCTTGGCAACGGATTGCGCGCGTTGGCGGCGATCCCGTCCGGCACCGGCGACGTAGCGTCGCTCTACCGCCAAAAGAGCGAGAATTGGGCGCTGTTCACGCACAATATCTTTCACATCACCAACCGGCTCGATCTGACCGTTGGCGTGCGCTACACGCACGAAAGCAAGCGTTTCTCGTCCGATTTCAACAATAATAATGCGACCTGCGCGGCGTTGCAGTCGTCCGCCCTCCCCGGCCTTGCGACCAATCCGGCGCTGGGCAGCGCGGCGACGCTGGCGGGAGGTATCCTGACTTTGGGCTGCCTGGGCAATGGCTCGACCAGCCTCAATGCACTGAACCTCAACGACAAGATCAGCGAAGGACAGTTTTCGGGGACCGCGGTGCTGTCGTGGAAGCCGATCGACGATCTGCTGCTCTATGGCAGCTATTCGAAGGGCTATAAGGCGGGCGGCTATAATCTCGATCGCTTCCAGTTGGGATCGACCGGCCTGAACGCGGTGCCTGCGGTATTTTCGCCGCGCACCAATGCCGATGTCAGCAGCCTGCGCTTCGCGTCGGAAAAGGTGGATGCGTTCGAAGTGGGCATCAAATATGTCCAGCCCAAATGGAGCGTGAACGTCGCCGCCTTCCGTCAGGAGTTCAAGAATTTCCAGCTGAACACCTTCAACGGCACCAGCTTCGTTGTGCAGAATATCAATGGCTGCGACAGCGCGCTGTCGGCGGCGCGGACGTGCGACGATGACGATGTCGGCCCCGGCCTGATCAGCCAAGGCGTGGAACTGGAAGCGTCGGTCAGCCCGGCGCGCAATTTCCGCGTATCGGGCGGCGCGACTTATGCGCGCGCGAAATTCGCCAACCGGCTGGTGGGTAGCGGCAATGGCGCGGTGCCGCTGGACCCGGCGCTGTTCCTGTTGCCCGGATCGATCAACAGCAACGCGCCACAGATCGTCACTACCGCCAGCATGGCCTGGACGCCGGACATCGGTTCATCGGGCCTGTCGGCGCTCTTCTACGTCGATGGGCGCATGACCAGCGACTTCAACACCGGGTCCGACCTGTTCCCCGAAAAGCGGCAGGACGGCTTTGCGGTGGTCAACGCGCGCGTCGGCCTGCGCGGGCGGGACCAGCGCTGGGCGATCGAATTGTGGGGGCAGAATATATTCAACCAGAATTATACCCAGGTCGCCTTCTCCAGCCCGCTCCAGTCGAGCAGCCCGTGTACGTCATCTACGGGCCAGTTCGGGGGACTGTGCGGGACGCCCCCGGCCGCAGTACCGATGGCGAACCAGCTGATCTCCGCCTATCTGGCCGAACCGCGCACCTATGGCATCACGTTGCGCGGGAGTTTCTAGGACGGTCGCCATTCAGTTCTGGCGGCCTGCAAATGGTGACTTGCCGCGCTTCCGGTGCTCACGACCTTAAAGGTCGCTCCGCTCCGGGTCACGACAAGTCACCATTTTCGTCACGCCATCTCCTGAATGGCAATCCGTCCTAGCGCGATGAGTTGCGGATCATCCCTCTCCCGCTCGCCGGTACGGGGCGAGCGGGGGACGGCCTCTCACCGAAGAGCGCCGTGCCGACGCGGATGTCGGTCGCGCCCAGCATGATCGCGGTTTCATAATCGCCCGACATGCCCATGGAGAGGCGGTCCAGCCCCTCCTCGTGCGCGATCTTCGCCAATAGCGCAAAGAAAGGCGCAGCCTCGATGTCGGCGGGGGGACGCACATCAGGCCAGCGATCGGAATGTCGGCGGCGCGTGCGGCGGCGATCAGCGCGGGCGTGTCGGCAATGGCGCAGCCGCCCTTCTGCTCCTCCGCACCGATATTGACCTGAATGAAGCAGGGCACCTGTTTGCCTGCCGCATCCATCGCCCTGGCGAGCGCGGTGAGCAGCGATAAGCGGTCGAGGCTGTGGATCACATCGAACAGGGCGACGGCGTCGGTGGCCTTGTTCGATTGCAACTGGCCGACCAGATGCAGGTCCACGCCAGAAAATTCCTCCCGCAGCGCGGGCCATTTGTCCTGTGCTTCCTGCACGCGATTTTCGCCGAACGCGCGCTGCCCGGCTTGGAGCAGCGGACGGATCGCGTCGGCGTCGTGCGTCTTGGACACGGCGATCAGATTGATATCAGCGGCGCTGCGATCGGTCAGGCGGGCGGCGCGGTCGATACTGTCGCGCAAAGTGGCAAGGCGTTCCGCCGCGTCGATAATTCTGTCTGTGGTCATGCGCGCTGCTATAGGCGATGGTCATGCGCCATCGCCACCGCAAAAATCCGACCGGCCCCCTGCCCTCGCTTTGGCTGATGACCGATGAGCGAGTGGGGGCTGCGGCGCTGCTGGCGGCGGCGGCGCGCTTGCCCAAGGGGCGCGGCGGGATCGCGTTTCGGCATTATCGGACCGATCCGGTGGCGCGACGGGCGTTGTTCGAAGCGTTGCGCGCTGTGGCGCGGCGGCGGCGGCTGGTGCTGCTGCTGGCCGGGTCGGCGCGGGAGGCGGCGGCGTGGCGGGCCGATGGCGTGCATGGGCGGGATGCGCGCGCCGCTGTGCGCCCGTTGCTGCGCAGCCGGGCGGTGCATGACGCACGGGAGGCGGTGGCGGCGCGGCGGGCTGGGGCCGATCTGTGTTTCGTGTCGCCCCTCTTCCCGACCCGCTCGCACCCGGGCGCTGATGCGTTGGGGCGCGTGCGCTTTGCGGCGTTGGCGCGGCAGGTCGACATGCCGGTGATGGCGTTAGGCGGCGTGCGTCGGGGGCATCGGCCTATGCTGCGCGCGATCGGCGCGGACGGCTTGGCCGCGATCGATGGGTTGTCGGGGTGAAGCACCGTGCTCCCGCGAAGGCGGGAGCCTAGTTCCGATGATGCGGTTAATCGCAACGGCGGGACTGGGTTCCCGCCTGCGCGGGAACACCTGGTCTATTTCCAGTCGATCCGCGTCCAGCCTCGCTGCGCCGCCAGTTTTGCCAGCGGCCGGTGCGGGTTGGATGCGAAGGGGATGTCGGCGAATTCCAGCATCGGCGCGTCCGATACATGGTCGGAATAGGCGCGGATATGCGCTTGGCTGCGGTCGATCGCTTCGGCGGCCATCCACGCCTTGATCATGCGCAGCTTGCCGGTGTCGTAGCAATTTTCGCCCGCGATCTTTGCGCGGACATAGCGCAAATCCTGGCTCAGATGATCGGTGGCGATGACCGCGTCGAAGCCCAGCCGCCGCGCGATCGGTTCGACGTACAGGCGGTAGGAGGCGGTGGCGAGCACCAGCCGATAGCCGTCGGCCCGATCCTGCGCGATCTGCGCCACCGCGCCCGCGCGCAGGTTACTGGCGATCACCCGGTCGGCATAGCTTTCGACATGCGGCATCAATTTCGCGCGCTCGACGTTCCAGCCGATCATCAGCGCCTGATTGACTTCCTTCAACCGCTGTCGGCTGACCAGCTTGAGGATATAGGCCAGCATCAACAGGATGACGCAGGGGAAAAGCACCAGCCGCCATGGTGCCATCCGCCGCGCCACATGGATCAGGAAACCGGTATAGGTGCCGGTGAAGGTCACGGTGCGGTCCATGTCGTAAATGGCCAGCCTGTGGGTCGTCATGTCGTGTCCGAAACTTTTGCCGTTGCCCTTCGTTCTGGCTTGCGGATGGGCCGTTTCGGCTTGCCGTGCAACCGATAATGGATCACTAATCCCATCGCATGAACAAAGCCGCCGAACTTGCAGAGGAAAAGCGCGACGGCGGAACCGTGGTCCGGCTTTCAGGATCGCTAGCGATTGCCTGTCTGGGCGACCTGCCGACGCGGTTGGAAGCGGTGCACGAACCGGTCAGCGCGATCGACCTGTCCGATGTCGAGCATATGGACACGATCGGTGCCTGGACCGTGCATCGCACCGCCAGGCGGCTGGGTTGCGAGATTAAAGGCGCGAGCGAAGAGCAGCAGCGCCTGATCGACGCGATCTGCGATCTGGACGAACCGATGCCGATCCGGCCGGAGCCCGTGCCCGCACTTACGCGCGTCGTCGGCCAGATCGGCGAAGCGGTGGTCGCGTCGGGCACGACGTTGATGGGGCTGCTCGGTTTCTTTGGTGCGACGCTGATCGCGACCTGGAATGTCATCCGCCATCCCCATCGGTTCCGCGTCAACGCCGTGGTGCAGCGGTTCGAGGTGGTCGGCGTGTCCGCGCTGGGCATTGTGGGCCTCATGAGTTTCCTGATCGGCATCGTCATCGCGCAGCAGGGATCGGTGCAGTTGCGCCAGTTCGGCATGGAGATGCTGACGATCAACCTGGTCGGCCGCCTGACGTTCCGCGAACTGGGCGTGCTGATGACCGCGATCATGGTGGCTGGACGCTCCGGCTCCGCCTTTGCGGCGCAATTGGGCACGATGAAGCTGACCGAAGAGGTCGACGCGATGCGGACCATCGGCGTATCGCCGATGGAGGCGCTGGTGTTGCCGCGTACGTTGGCGGTCGTCATCATGATGCCGCTGCTGGGCTTTTACGCGTCGGTAATGGCGGTGATCGGCGGCGGGTTCCTCTGCGCGATCGCGCTGGAAATTCCGCCCATCACCTTCCTGCAGCGTCTGCGCGAAGTCGTGCCGATCACCGACCTGTGGGTCGGCCTGATCAAGGCGCCGGTGTTCGGCATCATCATCGCGCTGTCGGGTTGTTTCCAGGGGATGCAGGTCAAGGGCAATGCCGAGGAAGTCGGGCTGCGCACCACCGCGGCGGTCGTCCAGGCGATCTTCCTGGTGATCGTGATCGACGCTTTCTTCGCGGTCTTCTTCACCTGGGTAGGCTGGAACTGATGAGCGAAGAGGATATCAGCCAAGCCGAGGAAGAGCGGATCGAGCAGGCGCTGCAAACGTCCGATATCGCCATTTCCGTGCGTGGCCTGCGCAACAGTTTCGGCGACCAGCTGGTGCATGACGGGCTGGACCTGGACGTGCGCCGGGGCGAGATATTGGGCGTGGTCGGCGGATCGGGCACCGGCAAGTCGGTGCTGATGCGCGCGATCATCGGCCTGCAGACGCCGGACGAAGGCGAGGTCCATGTCTTCGGCGAATCCATGGTCGGGCGGTCGGATGATGAGGCGCTGGCTATCCGCAAGCGCTGGGGCGTGCTGTTTCAGGGCGGCGCGCTGTTTTCGACGCTGACGGTGGCCGAGAATGTCGAAGTGCCGATCCGCGAATATTATCCCAATATCGGTGCGCAGTTGCGCGACGAGATCGCCGCCTACAAGATCCGCATGACCGGCCTGCCGACCGAAGCCGGTCCCAAATATCCGTCCGAACTGTCCGGCGGCATGAAGAAGCGCGCCGGACTGGCCCGCGCGCTGGCGCTGGACCCGGACCTCTTGTTTCTGGACGAGCCGACCGCGGGCCTGGACCCGATCGGCGCGGCGGCGTTCGATGACCAAACGCGCAAGTTGCAGCAGACGCTGGGCCTCACCGTCTTCCTCATCACCCACGATCTTGATACGCTCTATTCCATCTGCGATCGGGTGGCGGTGCTGGCGGACAAGAAGGTGACGGCGGTCGGGACGATCGACGAGTTGCTGGCAACCGATCACCCCTGGATTCAGGAATATTTCAACGGTCCGCGCGGCCGGGCCGCCACGGCGGCGGTGTCGCGGGAAAAGGATCGGGCACAGACCAAGGCGGCGCTCAGCCCGTCGGACGGAAGGCGATAGGATATGGAAACCCGCTCCAACCATGTGCTGGTGGGCACGGTCACGCTGTTGCTGCTGGCCGCGATCATGGCCGCCGCCTTCTGGTTCTCGCGCCTCTCCGATGGCGAGAACAGGGAGTTTGACATCTTCTTCAAACAATCGGTCAGCGGCCTCGCCAAGGGGTCCAGCGTCAATTACGCCGGTGTCCCATCGGGCAAGGTCGAGAATATCGAATTGTGGAAGCAGGATCCCAGCTTTGTGAAGGTCCGCATTTCGGTGAAGGACGGCACGCCGGTGCTGCAGGGCACGACCGCGACGATCGCGGGCGTCGGCTTTACCGGCGTCAGCGAAGTGGTGCTGGACGGCGCGGTCAAGGGCGCGCCGCCGATCGCCTGCCCCGCCAATAACGTGCCGTCGGCTTGCCCCGATGGCGTGCCGGTGATCCCGACCAAGCCGGGCGCGCTGGGCGAATTGCTCAACAACGCGCCGCAGCTGCTGGAGCGGATATCGACGCTGACCGAGCGGCTGACCGAATTGCTGGACGACAAGAATCAACGCTCGATCGCGGGCATCCTTGCCAATGTCGAGCGCGTGTCGGGCGCCCTGGCCGATCGCAGCCCGGAAATCGCCGCCACCCTGGCCGAAGCGCGGATCGCGGTGCAGCGCACCGGCATCGCCGTCGAACAGATCGGCAAGCTGGCCGCGACCACCGATTCGATGCTGACCGACGAAGGCAAGCCGTTGATGGCCGATCTGCGCAAGAGCGTACAGGCCGCGACCCACAGCATCGAGACGCTGGACAAGACCATTGGCGAGGCGCAGCCGGGCGTGAAGGCGTTCAGCACCCAGACCATGCCGGAGGTCAACCAGCTGGTCCGCGACCTGCGCGAAATGTCGCGCTCCTTCCGCGGCGTTGCGGAAAAGCTGGATCAGCAGGGTGCAGGTTCGCTGGTCGGATCGCCCAAGCTGCCGGACTATAAGCCATGATGCCCGACACATTGATGAGAAAGACGCGGACTATGTTCCATGTGAAACACCAAAGCGCCTTTGCCGCGCTGACCGCTGCAATGCTGCTGTCGGGCTGCGTATCCTTCGGTCCCAAGCCGCCGGCGCAGCTGTTGACGCTGGACGCTACGCAGAAGGTGCCAGCTGGGGCGTCGCGCGTGGCCGGTGGCGGACGGACGCTGATCGTGGCCGATCCCAATGCGCCCAAGATGCTGGATACGGTGCGGGTGCCGGTGGTGCTATCGCCGACGTCGGTCGCTTATGTGACCAAAGTGCAGTGGGCCGACACGCCGCGCCATCTGTTCCGCGGACTGCTGGCCGAAACGATCTCCGCCACCACCGACCGCGTGGTGCTGGATGCCGGGCAGTTTTCCGGTGATGGCGGCCAGCGATTGAGCGGCGAACTGGTGGCGTTCGGGATCGACTCGGCGAGCAATGCGGCCGTCGTCACCTATGACGCGGTGCTGACCACGCCCAATGGCGTCGCATTGGCGCGTCAGCGCTTTACGGCGAGCCAGCCGGTGGGCGGCAAGATCGAGGCGACGACGATCGGCATGCCGCTCAACATGGCGGCCAACAAGGTAGCGGCCGATGTGGCGGCCTGGGCGGCGGCGGTGAAGGACTGACGCTGCCCTAAGCGGGGAAACCTTAGTCCAGGCTCTTCCCTACTTGTTCCATGACGTCCTTGGACAGGCCGGGTTGCGCCAGGATGCGTTGCAGTTCCGCTCGCATCAGGGCCGCGCGCCCTTCCTCGAACCGCTTCCAACGGCCAAGCGGCGGCACCAGCCGTGCTGCCGTCTGTGGGTTGAGCCGGTCGAGCGCGATAATGCAATCGGCAACCAGGCTGTAGCCGCGCCCCGATATATGGTGGAACGCCCACTGGTTCGCGGCGAAGGCGCCGAATAGCGATCGCACCCGATTCGGGTTCGCCAGCGTGAAGTCGCGATGCTGGGCCAGTTGCGCGATCTGCTCTACCGTATCGGGATGTAGCGCGAACGCCTGCGTCTGGAACCATTTGTCGAGCGTCAGCGCGTCGTCGCGATAGCGGTTGTAGAAGATGTCGAGCGCGGCTTCCCGCTCAGCGCTGTCGCCATTGGCGAGGGTCGCCAACGCCGCCTGCCGTTCCGTCATGTTGTCGGCGTCGCTGAACTGCGCGAAGGCGATGGCGGGGCCATCCTGCACGCCGGACGCCACCAGATAATGGAGCGCCATGCTACGCAGCTTGCGCGCGCCCTTGGCGGCGGGTGACAGGGCGAAGGCGTCGGCCTTGGTCCGGGCATGGATGTCGCGCCATAGCGGCTCCAGCGCCAGGCCGATCGTCTGTTGCAAGGCATCGCGCGCCGCGTGGATCGCATCGGGATCGACCACCTGCATCTGGTCGCCCAGATAGGCTTCACTTGGCAGGCGGATCGCTTCGGCGATGAAGGCGGGGTCGAGCAGCGGATCGGTGATGGTGTGGCGCACGGCCGCGACGACCGCTTCGGCATCCACGCTCTGCCCGGCGATCCGGCCGACCAGCACATTGACCATCAATTGCTGCATCGCTTCATAGCGGGCGAAGGGATCGTCGTCACGGGCCGACAGGAAAGCAAGGTCGGCTTGGCTGCGGTTGGTTTCGACGATGACGGGCGCGGAAAAGCCGCGGTTGATCGATAGGATTGGCGCATCGGTAAAGCCGGTGAAGGTGAAGCTCTGTTTGGCTTCGGTCAGCATCAGCAGGTCGTCGTCGCGATGGCCGCCGGTAGCGGCGTCGAAAAGCGCCGTGCGTAGCGGGATCGCCATCGGCAGCTTGTCGGTCTGGCCGGGGGTCGGCGCTATCGACTGCTCCAGCGTCAATTCGACAGTCTGTGCTGCAGGATCATGGGTGATGAGGGCGCGGACATGCGGGGTGCCCGCCTGCTCATACCAGCGGCGGAATTGGATGAGGTCGATCGCCCCTCCCTCCTCCATCGCCTGTACGAAATCCTCGCAGGTGGCGGCGTCGCCGTCATGCCGGTCGAAATAGAGGTCGGTGCCTGCGCGGAACCGCTCCGGCCCCATCATCAGCGCCATCATGCGGATCAGTTCGGCACCCTTATTATAGATGGTCGCCGTGTAGAAGTTACTGATTTCCATATAGGATTCAGGCCGCACCGGATGGGCGAGCGGGCCGCTATCCTCCTGAAACTGACCGGCGCGCAAAATGCGGACATCCTCGATCCGCTTCACCGCATGCGACCCCATGTCGGCGGAGAAATTCTGGTCGCGAAAGACGGTGAAGCCTTCCTTCAGGGAAAGCTGGAACCAGTCGCGACAGGTGACGCGATTGCCCGACCAGTTGTGGAAATATTCATGCGCGACAACGCCTTCGACGCCGTCATAATCGATATCGGTCGCGGTTTCGGGATCGGCCAATATGTAGCGCGAATTGAAGATGTTGAGACCCTTATTCTCCATCGCGCCGAAATTGAAATCGGCCACCGCCACGATGTTGAAGACGTCCAGATCATATTCGCGGCCATAGACGCGCTCGTCCCAGGCCATGCTGTTCTTGAGCGCCTGCATCGCGTGATCGGTGCGGGGGAGGTCAGCCTCCCGCACCCAGATGCCAAGCGCCACCTCACGCCCGCTCATCTTTACGAACCGGTCGGCGTTGCAGGACAGTTCACCCGCCACCAGCGCGAACAAATAGCAGGGCTTGGGGAAGGGATCGTCCCACCGCGCATAATGACGACCGTCGTCAAGGTTGCCCTGCTCGATCGGATCGCCGTTGGCGAGCAGGATGGGGAAGCGCGCCTTGTCTGCCGCCATGCGCACGCTGTAGCGCGAGAGGACATCGGGGCGATCCGGGAAGAAGGTGATGCGCCGAAAGCCTTCCGCTTCGCATTGGGTGCAGAGCAGCCCGCCGCTGGCATAGAGACCCATCAGCTTGCTATTGCCCTCGGGCGTCAGCTCCACCAGCGTCTCGACGTCATGGGCTTCCCCCGGCAGCGCGATGATGAGCGCGCCCGCTTCGAGATGCCATTCGTCCTGCGCGAGCGAACGGCCATCGACGCAGACCGCCAGCGGCACGATGCCTTCGCCATCCAGGCGCAATGGCCGGTCATGATCGCCGTTGCGCGTGACGGACAGCGTCGCCTTTACCCGGGTCATGGCTGGGTCGAGATCGAAGTCGAGCGCGATGGTCGGGACCAGCCAGTCGGGCGGACGATAGTCCAGGCGGCGAATGACGGCAGGCGCCGCGGCGTTAGTGGAGAGCATGTCGGCCATGCGATCAACCTAGGGAGCAGGGTCGCAAAAGACCAGTGCGCTTTACGTCAGCCCTGTCTCGAACCCATCGAACTTCGCGCTTAGCGGCGTTCAGACTTAGATGCGCTCGCCCGACAGGCGCTGGCACAGCATATCAAGCTGGTCGAGATTGGAATAGCGCAGCGACAGCGTACCACCGGCCGATCCGCCCTCATGCACGATATCGACCTTCAAACCCAATATGTCGGCCAGATGCTGTTCCAACGCGGCGATATCCGGGTCTTTGTCTCGTGCGCCGCTGTTTCGTTTCACTGTCGTCGCTTCGGCACCGGTCTTCACGCGGCGGACCAACTGTTCGGTGTCGCGAACGGACAGGCCTTTATCTTCCACCTGCCGGGCCAGCGCTTCGCAATCCGGCACGCCGATCAGCGCACGGGCATGACCCATGCTGATCTTGCTCTCCATCACCTGCTGCTGCACGCTTTGTGGCAGTTCCAGCAGGCGCATGAGATTGGCAACATGGCTGCGCGATTTGCCGACGATCCGGCCTAGCGCTTCCTGGCTATGGTGAAATTCGGCAATCAGCTTGCGATAGGCCTCGGCCTCTTCGATCGGGTTCAGATCCTCGCGCTGGATATTTTCGATCAGCGCGATTTCGAGCGTTTCCTGCTCGTCGAAATCGCGGACGATTGCCGGAATACGGTGGAGCTGCGCCCGTTGCGCGGCGCGCCAGCGGCGTTCGCCCGCGATGATCTGAAACCCGCCGCCATGGGGGCGTACGATGATCGGTTGAATGATGCCGCGCTTGGCGATGCTGTCGGCCAGTTCCTGCAACGCGCCGTCATCGAAATGACGGCGCGGCTGTTCAGGATGCGGCTGGATGAGCGAGACTTCGATGCTCTGCACCGATTTGCCATTGGCGGGGATGGCGCTCGGTGCGACCGGTTCTTCGCGCGCGACGTCGCCCAGCAGGGCGGACAGCCCGCGGCCCAGGCCATGAGGACGCTTGGCAATCTTGGGCTTGTCGGTCGTTTCGTCGCTCAAGCGGCAACCTCCTGTCGGGGCAGGCGCGCGATCAGTTCGCGCGCCAGACGCATATAGGCTTCCGACCCCGAACAGCGGAAGTCGTAGATCAGCGCCGGGACGCCATGGCTGGGCGCTTCGGACAAGCGCACATTGCGGGGGATGACGGTCGAAAAGACGAGATCGCCAAGGCACGCGCGTACATCGTCGGCGACCTGATCCGTCAGCCGATTGCGGCGATCATACATGGTGAGCGCCACGCCCATGATCGACAGGCCAGGATTGAAACGACCGCGAATACGCTCGACTGTTTGCAGCAGTTGCGACAAGCCTTCGAGCGCAAAAAATTCGCATTGCAGCGGGACCAAGAGATATTGCGCGCCGACCATGGCGTTGATGGTCAACAGGCCCAGCGACGGCGGACAATCGATCAGGCAGATGTCCCATCGCCCCGGCTGAGCTTCGGCGAGCACCCGCTCCAGCCGATGGGTGCGCTGCTCGTAATCGATCAGCTCGATTTCGCAGCCCGATAGATCCTGCGTTGCGGGCACCAGGTCGAGCTTCGGCACGCGGGTGGCGATGATGGTATCGTCGAGCGCGCAATTGCCGACCAGCAGGTCGTAGCTGGATTGCGCGCGGTCGGCATGGCCAACGCCAAGGCCGGTGGAAGCATTGCCCTGCGGATCGAGATCGACCAGCAATACGCGCAATCCCGTGGCCGCTAAGCCGGTAGCGAGATTGATCGCGGTGGTGGTCTTGCCCACGCCGCCCTTCTGATTGGCGATGGCGATGCGGATCATCCTCGGCCTTTCCTCTTGGCGACGGGTGCTACGGCATGGGCAACAATGATGGCGCTATCGGCGTCCGTCACGCTGGGTTCCACGTGAAACACACCTTGCCATGTCGAACGCGCCGCCTCCAGTTCATTTTGCGCATTTCGTCCCTTGGGCAGCACCCAGAGGCTTTTTTTGTCAGAAAGGTGCAGCGCCAATTCCAACAATTTGGGTAGCGGCGCATAGGCGCGTGCGCTGATGATGGCAGCGCTGGTCGGCGGCACCATTTCGACACGACCGCCGAAGACACGGGCATGGGTGAGACGTAGGTCGGCGATGACGTCCTCAAGGAAGTCGATCCGCTTACGTCGGGATTCCACCATCATCACCGGTCGATCCGATAGGCAGGCGATTACAATGCCGGGCAGCCCTGCTCCCGATCCCAGGTCGAGCCATTCGCCTTCGCCAGCGCTTTTCGTGTGGAGGAGCAACTGCGCGGAATCGACGATGTGGCGCGCCCAGATATGCGGCCGGGTCGATACCGCGATCAGATTTTGCTCGTCCATCGCGGATAGCAGGATGGCGACATAGCGTTCCAGCCGATCCCATGTTTCACGTGAAACATCGCATTGCGCCGTCAGCCAAGCGCGGGCTTCGTCTTCGGTCACGCGGCCACCCGGCGGATATGGACGAGAATGGCGGCCAGCGCGGCGGGGGTGATGCCGCGGATTCGCCCGGCAGCTGCCAGCGTATCCGGGCGGGCCGCGTCTAGCCGCTCGATCATTTCGGTCGACAGACCGCCGATGGTGCGGAAGTCAAAATCGGCGGGGATGACGACGCGCTCGTTGCGCCGCAGTTCAGCAATCTCGGCGTCTTGGCGTTGGAGATAGGGGGCGTAGTGTGCGTCCTCCAATATCTCGTCGCGCAGATCAGCGGGGGCTTCGCGCAACACGGGCACCAGGTTGCAGAGCAGCGCTTTGTCGACTTCGGGAAAACGTGCCCACTCGAACAGGATGCGGCGCGCTCCGTCCTGGCGAACAGTAGCGCCCGCGCGCGCCATTTCGCTGGCGGTCATCTGTGTATTCAGCGCGGTTTCGATCACCGCCCGCTGGCTTTGGCGCTGAGCCAATCGTTCCGCTCGCGCCGGACCGATGACGCCATGGCTCAGGCCGATTGGTCCCAACCGGGTTTCGGCGTTATCGGCGCGCAGCCGCAATCGATATTCGGCGCGTGCGGTCAACATTCGATAAGGTTCGGTCACGCCCTGCAACACCAGATCGTCGATCATGACGCCGATATAGCTGCTGGCGCGATCCAGAACCATGGGCGTTTCCCCACGCGCACGGGCGGCGGCGTTGACGCCGGCAACCAGTCCCTGGGCTGCAGCCTCTTCATAGCCGGTCGTGCCATTGATCTGGCCCGCGCAGAACAGGCCGGGGAGTTGCCGCACCTCCAATGTGGTGTCGAGCGCGCGCGGATCGATATGATCATATTCAACCGCATAGCCCGGCACGGCGATCTCGACCTGCTCCAGTCCCGGCATCGACCGGACCATGGCGATCTGAACATCGGTGGGGAGAGAGGTGCTGATGCCATTGGGATAGACGAGCGGATCGTCCAGCCCTTCAGGCTCCAGGAAAATCTGATGCCCATCGCGATCACCGAAGCGCAGCACCTTGTCCTCGATCGAAGGACAATAGCGCGGCCCCCGCCCCTCGATGGCACCACTGAACAAGGGGGAGCGATCCATGCCTTCGCGGATGATCGCATGCGTTGCGTCGTTGGTGCGCGTGATGGCGCAGGCGAGTTGCGGCAGGACGCGGCTGTCCGATAGCGGCGACATGGTCCAGCCTGCCGCATCAGACGGCTGGGTTTCCAGCCTGGCCCAATCGATGGTGCGGCCGTCCAGGCGGGGTGGCGTGCCGGTCTTCAGCCGGGCGATCGGCAGGTCGAGGGAGCGGAGTTGGACGCCCAGTGCGCTGGCGGCGCGTTCGCCGATCCGGCCACCAGTTTCGCGCTCGTCGCCGCGAAACAATTTCCCGCCCAGGAAGGTGCCGGTAGCCAGCACGACCGCGGCGGCGGTAAGCGCGCGGCCGTCCGCCAAAGCTATGCCAGTGACCGCGTCATTGCCGATCAGCAATGCAACGGCATCGCCCTCGACAATCTCAAGCTCGGCTTGCGCGTCGAGCATCTGGTGGATGGCGGCGCGATAGCGTTGGCGATCAGCCTGCACGCGTGGTCCCTGCACGGCGGCGCCCTTGCTGCTGTTGAGCATCCGATAATGGATCGCGGCGGCGTCGGCGGCGCGCGCGATCAGGCCGTCCAGCGCATCGACTTCGCGGACCAGGTGGCCCTTGCCCAATCCGCCAATCGCCGGATTGCAGGACATGGCGCCAACGGTCGCACGTTCGAATGTCAGCAGCGCGACGGACACGCCCTTGCGCGCTGCCGCGGCGGCCGCTTCGCAACCTGCATGGCCGCCACCGACCACGATCACATCATAGCTTGTTCGCATGGCCTGCCCTTATCAGAGTCAGGGGGGCCGGGTCAAAAGCGTTCCACGTGGAACAGAGTCTATTTGCCGATACAGAAACCGGAAAAAAGACGATCTAGCATATTTTCCGTCCCAGCCTGGCCGGTCAGGGCATCGATCGTGCGGCGCGCCTGGCGAAGGTCTTCGGCGATAACGAGCAGGTCATGGCTGGCAGCGGCGGCGGTGAGATGGTCGTGCAATTGTCTCACTCCCTGTCGCTGTCGTGCATGTAGGGCATAGTCACCAGCCCTTGGGAGCAACGCAGCGGCGCGGTGTTGCAACGTTTCGACCAAAGCGTTCATACCCTCACCGCTCTGGGCGGACAGGCGCAGGCCGGGGCGCTCACTATTACCGCGATCGCACTGGGCGGCGATCAACATGGCGTCTTCGCACGGCATGTCCGCCGCATCGCCCAGCCACAGAATGATGTCGGCAGCGTCGAGCGCGGCGCGCGCGCGGTCGATGCCGATCGCTTCGATGGCGTCGCGCGTTTCGCCACGCAGCCCGGCGGTATCGGTGAACAGGAAGGCGGTGCCACCGATCGCGGCGGGCACCTCTATCCGGTCGCGGGTCGTGCCGGCGATGTCGGACACAATCGCCGCCTCGCGCCCGACCAGCGCGTTGAGCAGCGTGGACTTGCCCGCATTGGGAGGACCGGCGAGCACCACGCGGATGCCATCGCGCAACCGTTCGGCTGACGGCGCGGCAAGGATGGCGGCGACATCCTGGGCCAGGGCGAATATCCCCTCCCCGATCCGCATTTCGATCGCCGCTTCGGGGACGTCATCCTCGTCCGAAAAATCGAGCGCGGCTTCGGCCATTGCGGACAGGTCGAGCAGCATCCCACGCCAACCATCGATGCGGCGGGAAAAATGCCCCTCCGCCATCATCAGCGCGGCGCGGCGTTGCCCCTCGGTTTCGGCGGCGAGCAGATCGGACAGGCCTTCGACTGCGTTCAGGTCCATGCGGCCATGGGCGAAGGCGCGGCGGGTGAACTCGCCTGCTTCGGCGCGACGCAGGCCCGGCATTGCGGCCAGCGCCTCCTCAACCGCGGCGATGACCGCACGGCCGCCATGGCAATGGAATTCCGCCATATCCTCCCCGGTGACGGTGGCCGGGCCGGGCAGCCATAAGAGCAGTGCACGATCCAACGGCGCATTGTCGCGCGGGTCTTTCAGCAGAGCAAGGCTGGCGGTGCGGGGCGGCGGCAGTCGGCGCGCCAGGGCTTGCAGCGCCGATCCCGCCGCTGGGCCACTGACCCGGATGACGGCAATCCCCGCCGGTGGCGCACCACTGGACAGGGCGAATATCGTATCGCCTTCGCGGTCGGGCACAGGCTTATTTCTTGTCGCTGCCGCTCATGCCCGCCAGGCCCATGTTCATCATCTGCTGGAACAGGCGCATGCCTGCATCGCCCATGGGCGAGAAGCTTTTGAACAGGGTTTCCATCTGCTCGACATTGGCGACGCCATCGAAACCGTCGAGCATCGTCTTGATATATTTGTCATGAATGGGGGTCACGTCGGGCAGGCCCAGAAAGGCGCGCGCTTCGGCTGGGGTGCAGTCCACATCTACGGTCACCTTCATGTCGCTGCCCTTCCCTCTGGCCTTTCCTTCGGCCTGCCGATCGTTGCCGACCGTCATGCCGCAACTGGCCGCATCAACGCAAATTTTAAACGCGTCCTGTGGTTGCACGGCGGGGCCGATCGGCCAATATGCGCTGCATATTCCATAGGACAAGGATAGCGGCATGGGCGACTTCACTCCGATCAAGACGCTGGAAGGCGATGCGCAGTTCGACGCCTATGTGGCGAAGCCGGAAGAGGAGGCGAGCGCGGCGATCATCGTCATCCAGGAAATCTTTGGCGTGAATGAGGGCATCCGCGCCAAATGCGATAGCTGGGCCAAGGCCGGTTACCTCGCCTACGCGCCAGACCTGTTCTGGCGGATCGAACCGCATATCGAACTGGATGCCGATGTGCCGGAGCAGATGGAGGCCGCACTGGGCCTGATGCCCAAGTTCAACCAGGACCAGGGCATTCGCGATATCGAAGCGACGATCAAGGCGGCGCGCGCGGCGATGGGCGGCGATGGCAAGGTCGGCGTGGTTGGCTATTGTCTAGGCGGGCGATTGGCCTTCATGAGCGCCTGCCGCACAGATGGCGATGCCTTTGTCGGCTATTATGGCGTCGGCATCGATGGTCTGTTGGGTGAGCAACATGCGATCGGCAAGCCGGTGCTGCTGCACGTGCCGACCGCCGATCATTTCGTTTTGCCCGACGCGCAAAAGGCGATGCATGAAGGACTGGCAGACAATCGCCATGTCACGCTCTATGACTATGAAGGGTTGGACCATGGCTTTGCGGCTGAGCAGGGCCAGCGTCGCGACGAAGACGGCGCCGTGCTGGCCGATCGCCGCACTGCCGATTTCTTTGCCGAGCATCTCGCCTGATGTCGGGCGCATGGCGGATGGTGGCCCGCAGCCATGGCGGGCCGGAGGTGATCGCGCGCGAGGATTTCGATCCGGGCGTGCCGGGTGAGGGCGAAATACTGATCGCGCAGGATGCGATCGGCCTCAACTTCATCGACACCTATTATCGCACCGGACTTTATCCCGCCCCCCTCCCCACCCCCCTGGGGTCGGAAGGCGCGGGCCGGATCGCGGCGGTCGGCCTTGGCGTCACCGGCTTTGCAGTGGGCGATGCCGTGGGCTGCGCCAGCGGTCTGGGCTCTTATGCCACCCATCGGACCGTATCGGCCGATCGGGTCGTGCGCATTCCGGACGGCGTATCGACGCAGGACGCCGCCGCGATGATGCTTAAGGGCATGACTGCCTGCTATCTGGCGGAAGATATAGTGGCGTTGAAGCCGGGACAGGTCGCGCTGGTCCACGCAGCGGCGGGCGGGGTCGGTTCGGTCCTCGTCCCGTGGTTGCGCGACAAGGGTGTGATCGTGATCGCCCATTGCGGATCGGCGGAGAAAGCGGCGCTGGTCGATGCCGATCACAGCCTGCATGGGTCGTTCGACGATCTGGCGGCGACGGTGCGCAACTTGACCGGCGGTCAGGGCGTCGATGTGGTGTATGACGGCGTTGGCAAGGATAGCTGGGCCGCGTCGCTCGCCAGCCTCAAGCGGCGCGGGATGATGGTCAGCTATGGCAACGCATCCGGGGCGGTGCCGCCGGTGAGTTTGCTGGACTTGAGCCGGGGGGATCGCTCTATGTGACCCGGCCGACCCTGTTCGACTATATCGCAACGGCGGAAGAACTGGCGCATACCGCGGATCGGCTGTTCGACCGGATGCAGCGCGGCGTGGTGAAGGCAGTGATCGGCCAGCGGTTTGCACTGGCGGACGCGGCGCAGGCGCATCGGGCGCTGGAGGCGCGGGAAACGACCGGTTCGACGGTTTTAGTGCCGTAGCAACACCCCTGTTCCCCGGCGAAAGCCGGGGTTCAGGGTTTTTTAGCGCAGCGGTTGGACGCTCTGGACCCCGGCTTTCGCCGGGGAACAAGGGGAATTTCGAGCCTTACTTAAAGCCAGCTCGAACGCATGCACAAACAAAAAGGGGGCGGAACCACGCCGGTTCCGCCCCCTTTTTGCGCGTACGACCAATCAGCTAAACAGCGTCAGCACCCCGACATGCTGGTCCACGACACCTTCATAGATCATCTTCACCGCAACATAAACGATGACGGCCAGGCCGATATAGGCAATCCAGCGGAAGCGTTCGATATATTTGGCGATGATGTTCGCGGCGATACCCATCAGTGCGACCGACAGGATCAGCCCGATGATGAGGATGCCGGGGTGATCCTTCGCGGCGCCCGCGACGGCCAGGACATTGTCCAGACTCATACTGACATCGGCGACGGCCACGGCCCAGGCCGCGGCGGCGAAGCTCTTGGCGGGGCGCAGGCCCGATATGTCGTCGTCGCTGCTATCGCCGGGCGTTTCCGCGCCCCGCTTGGGATGCAATTCGCGCCACATCTTGAAGCTGACCCACAACAGTAGAAGGCCGCCCGCCAGGATCAGGCCCACGACCTGCATCAACTGGCTGACCACCAGCGCAAAGCCGATCCGCAGCACCAGCGCGGCGATGATGCCGATCAGGATCACCTTTTTGCGCTGCGCGGCAGGCAGCCCTGCCGCCAACGCGCCAACGACGATCGCATTGTCGCCCGCCAGCAAGATGTCGATCATCAGTACCTGACCGAAGGCGGCAAGCGCACTGGGCGAAGTTATATTGCTGAAATCATTGATGATATGCTGCCAGATATCGGCAGGAGAGCCGAGGCCCGGAGCCGCGGAGGCGGCGGTGGCGATGAGGTCGATCATGGCGGCCTGCTAACGTCCCTGTCTGTAGGAAAGGAGAAAGCCGGACCATATACATGGCCCGGCTGTCGCGGCAAAATTTATGCTGGGCTGGTCCACGATCGGCAGGACCGCGGTCGCCCCTTACTGGTTCATCGAATCGAAGAAATCTTCGTTGGTCTTGCTGTCCTTCATCTTGTCCAGCAGGAACTCCATCGCATCGATCGTGCCCATCTGCATCAGGATGCGGCGCAGCACCCACATCTTGCTGAGCTTGGCCTTGTCGACCAGCAATTCTTCCTTGCGGGTGCCGGACTTGCCGACATCCAGCGCCGGGAAGATGCGCTTGTCCGCGACCTTGCGGTCCAGCACGATTTCCGAGTTGCCGGTGCCCTTGAACTCTTCGAAGATGACTTCGTCCATGCGGCTGCCGGTGTCGATCAGCGCGGTAGCGATGATGGAGAGCGAGCCGCCTTCTTCGATATTGCGCGCTGCGCCAAAGAAGCGCTTGGGGCGCTGGAGCGCATTGGCGTCCACGCCGCCGGTCAGCACCTTGCCCGAAGACGGGACCACGGTGTTGTAGGCACGGCCCAGACGCGTGATCGAATCGAGCAGGATGACGACATCCTTCTTATGCTCGACCAGGCGCTTGGCCTTTTCGATCACCATTTCGGCGACCTGGACGTGGCGGGTGGCCGGCTCATCGAAGGTGGAGGAGACGACCTCACCCTTCACGCTGCGCTGCATGTCGGTGACTTCTTCGGGGCGCTCGTCGATCAGCAGGACGATCAGGAAGACTTCGGGATGATTGTCGGTGATCGCCTTGGCGATATTCTGCAACATCACCGTCTTGCCGACGCGGGGCGGCGCGACGATCAGCGTACGCTGGCCCTTGCCCTGCGGCGACACGATGTCGATGACGCGGGCCGACTTATCCTTCTGCGTCGGGTCATAAGGGTCCAGCGTCAGCTTCTGTTCGGGATAGAGCGGCGTCAGATTGTCGAAATTCACGCGATGGCGGACCACATCGGGATCATCGAAATTGACGGTGTTGAGCTTCACCAGCGCGAAATAACGCTCGCCATCCTTGGGCGCGCGGATTTCACCGTCCACCGTGTCGCCGGTGCGCAGGCCGAAACGGCGCACCTGGTTGGGGGAGACATAGATATCATCGGGACCGGCCAGGAAATTGGCTTCCGGGCTGCGCAGGAAGCCGAAGCCGTCGGGCAGCACCTCGATCGTGCCTTCGCCCATGATCTGCTCGCCATTTTCCGCCTCGGCCTTGAGGATCGCGAACATCAGGTCCTGCTTGCGCAGCGTCGATGCGCTTTCCACGCCCAGCTCTTCGGCCAGCTGCACGAGGTCTGCGGGCGCTGTTTTCTTGAGGTCCTTGAGATGCATTGCGAATCGGTCCGATGGCGAGAGGGTGAAATGGGTCGGAAAAGGGAAGGTTGGCGAACCGGGCAGGACGCCGGTCGAGTCCCGTTCCGGATGGACGGGATGAATTGTCTGGCGTGTAGCGATCCGATGATGGGCAAGTCAAGATGCGAACAGAGGGCGCAGCAGCGGAAAAGCGGCTTTTTGCTGCCAATCCGCGCCCAATGGTGGCGCTGGCGCGACGATGGCCTTCCATGATAGGATCGATGCATAAAAGGAAAGGATGAGGATATGGGGCGGCGCGCTGTCTCATGGATGGCGTGGCTGGGGATCGGCCTTGCGATCGGCCGACCGCCCGTGTCTGCCCAGGACGCACCCGCGATCCTCGATCCCGACACGCCGCCCGCAGTGGTGCGCACCGGCCCGGCGCTGGACGATCGCGTGACGATTCCCATTTCGATCGACGGCAAGGGGCCGTGGAACTTCATCATCGATACCGGATCGCAGCGCACGGTCATCGCGCGCGACCTGGCGGAAAAGCTGGCGCTGCCGTCGCGGGCGAATGTGACGATCATCAGCATGACCGGCCGGTCGGAGGCGAGCACCGTCGCGGTGCCGCGGCTGGGCTTTGGCGGCGGCACGATAGACGATATCGAAGCGCCGGTGCTGGAGGGCGAGGATCTGGGCGGGCCGGGCCTGCTGGGGCTGGACAGCCTGCACGCCAAAAGGCTGACGCTCAATTTCCGCACCGGGCGGATGGAAATCGCCAATAGCGGGGCGACGCGCGCCCGGTCGGTTGATCCGGACACCATCGTGGTGGAGGCGCGGCGCAAGCGCGGGCAACTGATCCTGCTCGATTCCGATGTGAATGGGATGCGCGTGTCCATCATGCTCGACACCGGCACCAATTTCAGCATCGGCAATCTGGCGTTGCGCGACAAATTGCTGGCGAAGAAGCGTGCACCCGCGATGCTGGAGGCGACCTTGACCAGTGTGACCGGCGGTCTGCTGACCGGACAGGTCGGGCGGATCAAGTCGGTGCGGATGGGGCGTGTCAACCTGACCGAGGTGCCGGTGCTGTTCGCCGACGCCAGTCCCTTTGCTGAACTGGGGATGCAGGACAAACCGGCGCTGCTGCTGGGGATCAGCGCGCTGCGCATCTTCGATCGGGTGGCGATCGACTTCGGGCGGGGAAAGGTCGATTTCCTGCTGCCCGACGCCAGCATTGCGGAGACGCTGCGACTGGCGGCCAACGATCAGGCCAAACGCTGATTTCCACGCTGAACATGATAGGACATGAATGAATCCTTATAAATTGGGAATATTTCCCGATTTATCGGGAAATATTCCTGCATAGAAAAGTATGATGGGTGCAAAAGCCGTGATTTCCTGCGGTTTTTCAAAACTGGCACGGCGCCTGCAATGCTGTCGGCATGATCCACAACGGATCGCCACACATGTTCAGGAAGGACCATCACCATGAAGACCATCGCTTTCGCCGCCGCTATTGTTGCCGCCAGCGTCGCCGTTTCGGCCGCCAGCACCCCCGCTTTCGCTCAGGCGCATGGCAGCTTCGGCGCCGCCAAGGTGACCTATGATGCCAAGACCGACCGCTATTGCTTCCGCGAAACCGTCACCGGCTCGCGCATTCCCGTCGCTCAGTGCCGCACGAAGGCCGAATGGGCGCAGGACGGCCTGACCATCAGCCACAGCCAAACCCCGGTTCAGATGGCCCGCCGTTGATGCGGGATGGCCCCGCCCATCCCGATCGGTCCGACCGGGCCGGTCAGGGATTGGGCGTCGGGCGTGTCGAGGGCGGTGGTTGCTGCCGCTGACGATCGCGACCCAGCACATTGTCGATCCATTGCTGGTCGATACGCGGCGGTTGCGGCCGATCCTGCTGCGGCCGATCTTCGGGATCGACCTCCATCTGCGGATCGTCATCCTGCCTGTCATAGGTGTCGGGGCGTCTGCGCTCGATCGGCAGGCCGTTTTCGTCCACCATCATGCCGCTGTCGGCGCCATTGTCTGGATTGCCATAATAGGCTTCGTCGTCCGGTTCCAACTGCCATTCGGGCAGCGTGACCTGGGTCTCGAATTGCTCGACCGGTCGCTTGGCGACCGCCACCTTCATATAATCGGCAAAGGCGCGCGCGGGCGCACGGCCGCCCTGCAATCCGCCGACCGCTCTGGCATCGTCCCGGCCCATCCACACGCCGGTGGTGATGCCGCTGGAAAAGCCCAGGAAATAGCCATCCTTGTTGCTGGTCGTGGTGCCGGTCTTGCCCGCGACCGGGCGACCGATCTGCGCCGCCTTGCCCGTACCGGTGCTGACCGCCGTCTGCATCAGGTCGGTCATGCCCGCCGCGACCCAGGGGGCGACCAGTACGCGGCTGGTATCGTCCTGATGGCTGTAGAGCAGGCGGCCGTCGGCGGTCGTCACCTTGGTGATGCCATAGGGCGTCACGGCAATGCCCTTGCGCGCGATCGAGGCGGCAGCGCGGGTCATGTCGATCAGGCGCACGTCCGATGTACCCAGCACCATGGATGGGTGGGTGTTGACTGGCGTCGTGATGCCGAACCGGCGCGCCATGTCGGCGACGGTCGGGAAGCCGACCTCCACGCCCAGCTTCGCCGCGACCGTGTTGATCGAATAGGCAAAGGCGGTGCGGATATCGATATCGCCGGAAAAGCGCCCCGAACTGTTGCGCGGCGACCAGCCGTTGATCGTCACCGGCTCGTCGGTCACGCCGGTGTCGGGGGTATAGCCCGCCTCCAGCGCCGCCATATAGACGAAGATCTTCCACGCCGATCCCGGCTGCCGCGTCGCGGTGGTGGCGCGATTATAGTTGGACGTCACATAATCCAGGCCGCCGACCATCGCCCGCACCGCGCCGTCGCGGTCCAGGCTGACCATCGCGCCCTGCGTACCGGCAGGCACATTGGCCTTGATCGCCGCCGTTGCGGCATTCTGCATGCCCAGGTCGATGGTGGTGTAGACTTCCAGCGGCTCGTTAGGCTCGTCGATCAGCAGGTCGAGCTGGGGCAGCGCCCAGTCGGTGAAATAGCGCACGCTGTTCTGCGGCGGTTCGGGCGCCATCTTGACGCTGTCGAGATTGGCGTCCGCCCGCTGCGACGCTGTAATGACGTCATTTTGCTGCATCAGGTCCAGCACCACGCCCGCGCGGCCGATCGCGGCGTCGGCGTCGGCGGTGGGGGAATAGCTGGACGGCGCTTTCACGAGGCCAGCGATGATCGCGGCTTCGGGCAGGTCCAGGCTGGTGGCAGGATGGCCGAAGAATTTGCGGCTGGCCGCATCGATGCCATAGGCGCCGCCGCCGAAATAGACCTTGTTGAGGTAGAGTTCCAGAATCTGGCGCTTGGAGAATTTGCGCTCCAACGCGAGCGCCAGCACCATTTCGCGAATCTTGCGGCCGAAACTATAGCTGTTGTTGAGGAAGATGTTGCGCGTCACCTGCTGGGTGATGGTCGATGCGCCCTGCAACCGCCTGCCCTTGCCGCGATTTTCGATCGCGACCCAGGCGGCGCGCGCCATGCCGACGGGATCGACGCCGGGATGCAGGTAGAAACGCTTGTCTTCGGTGGACACCATCGCATCGACCATGACTTGCGGAATCTGGTCGTAGCGCATCCATTGGCCGAAACTCGGCCCGAGTGAGACGATCACGCTGCCATCGGCGGCATGAACGCGGATCATCTGGCCGTTGGGGGAGGATTTCAGGCTGTCATAGCTGGGTAGCGACTGCATCGCGATCACCACCGCGATCACCACCGCCAGCAGCCCGGCCACCGCCGCCGCGAGGCCGATCTTCAGCCCGCGCAGCATCCATGTTTTCGCGCGGCCACGCGGCGCGCCCTTGCTCTTGCCTGATCCTGCCATCTGTGCCGCCCCGGATACGCGCTAATCCCGGCCCCTGCCAGCGCAAATCATGCGTCCGGCGCGGAAAAAGACCGTCGCGCTCTCCATGGGGACCGGCGCTTTACCGGGGATGAATGGGTTCAAGCAATGCCGTGTCCCTGCTCAGGCGGGAACCCCAGCGGACAAATACCGCGCGGTTAAGGCCTACTCCGCCTCGTCGCGCGGTTTGAAGTCCAGGCTGGCGCTGTTCATGCAGTAACGCAGGCCGTTGACGCCGGGACCATCGGGGAAGACATGGCCCAGATGCCCTTCGCAGGTGGCGCAGCGCACTTCGGTGCGGACCATGCCATGACTGGCGTCGCGAATCTCCTCGACCGCATCGCCATCGACCGGCGCGGTGAAGCTGGGCCAGCCCGACCCGCTGTCATACTTCTCGTCCGCGTCGAACAATTCCGCGCCGCACCCGGCGCAATAATAGACGCCGTCGGCCTTGTTGCCATTATAGGGACCGGTAAAGGCCCGCTCCGTGCCCGCTTCGCGCAGCACATGATATTGTTCGGGGGAAAGGCGTTTCCGCCATTCGGCTTCGCTCAGGTTCAGCTTGTCCATAGCCGCAATATGGTCTTGCCGTGCACAGGGTTCAAGTCTGCGGAGTCAGGCCCGCTCTCGCGCCGCCTGCCGCGCGATCGTCAGCAATTCGTGGCGGACCATCAGGTCGCCGGTGCCGCGGCCGGACCGGGTGGCGCGCTCCGCTTCCAGCAGGCGTTGCAGCACGCGGGCGATGCCGGGCGCATCCCATTGCCGCACCTGCCGCGTCACTAGCCCCTTTTCCTTCCAGAACACCGCCTTGCCCGCCGCCTCCACCGCACCGTCCAGGCGCCCGCTGGCGTCGAAATCGGTGCGGATAGTGGCGATCAGCATCGCCCGGTTGAGCAGCGGACGTATGACCGAAGCCATGGCGGTCCCGGTTTCGCTGAGGCTGGTAAGTTCGCGGTGCATGGCTTTCAGGTCGCCGCCCAGCACGGCGTTGACCAGCGGGCCGACCTCCGTATCGGGATTGTCGGCCGACAGGGCGTCCAGCGCCTCGGCCGTCGCCTCGCGCGGCCGGTCCGGCGCGGCGTCGAGATAGAGGATCAGCTTTTCGATCTCGCCGGTCATCAGCGCGCGATCGCCATTGGCGAGGGCGACGATCCGGCGCGCCAGGTCCGACGACAGCCGCAACCCGCCGTCGCGGGCGATGCCGACGGCGATCTGTTCCGATTCGCGCGCATCGGGCTGGTAGGAGATGCACGCCATTGCCGCCTTATGATCCAGCGCCAGCTTGACCAGTTTCGACGTGGCCTTGAGCGCACCGGCGACCGCGATCACCGGATTGCCGACCGCTTCGGCTTCCAGCAGGGCGCTCAGCGCAGGCACCGATTCCTCGCCCATGCCGCTGATGCGGACCCAGCGTTTGTCCCCGAACATGGAGAAGGCGGCGGCTTCGTCGGTCAGGCGGGCGGGATCGTCGCGCAGGGTCGGCCCATCCAGGTCGACGCGCTCGGCGCCCGGCCCCATAGCGCGCTCCAGCCGACGGCTAAGTGACTGGCTGCCCGCTTCGTCCGGGCCATAGAGCAGGAAGAAGCGGATGTCCGCTGCCGATGTCTGCCCCGCCGCGTCCAGTGCCCGTTCGATCTGGCCGCGATTGGCCTTCAAGGGGTCGCGGCCTTGCGCGAATAGAGCGCCAGCCGGGTGACGATCTGGTCCGCCACCGTCTGCGACAGCCGTTCCAGCGCCGTGTCTTCGGCCGCGATCGTGGCATATTCGCTCGACGTGACGTCGATGCCCGCGTCCGACCCGGCGGTATCGTCCAGCAGCTGCGCGCCAGTGGTTTCATCGATCAGCTGATAGCGCGCGCGCAGGGTGCGGCGTTCCCGCGTGATGGCGGCGTCGGCGCGCAGGCCGAAACCGCTGATGTCGTCGTCCAGCTTCACCACCAGCTTGTAGCGCGGACCCGACCCGCTCTGCATCGCGGCCAGCCGATCGTTGAGCGCGTTGCGCACCAGCCAACCGCCCTTGCCCTCGATCGCGTCGACCGTGACATTGCCCAGTCCCCGCGCCACCGGACCCTGCCCGCCCCCGCCATAAACGGGGCGCAACCCGCAGGCGGTCAGGAGCAGCGGAATGGCGAGCAAGGGGAGGATGCGCTTCATGGATCGGACCTTAGCATTGTCGGCGCAAAATTGAACCGTGCTCCTGCGAAGGCAGGAGCCTGGTCCCACGGCATCGTCAAGACGCATATGCGGGACTAGGCTCCCGCCTGCGCGGGAGCACGTTAGAGCGTTAAATCACCAGATTCACCAGACGATCCGGCACCACGATCACCTTCTTGGGCGTCGCGCCGTCCAGGATGCGCACGACGTTGGGCGCGGCCAGGGCCAGGCGTTCCAGTTCGTCCTTCGCCGTCCCCTTGGGCACGGTGATGGTGTCGCGCAGCTTGCCCATCACCTGGCAGGCGATGGTGACTTCATCATCGACCAGCAGCGCCGGATCGACCGGCGGCCAGGCGGCGTCGGCGATTAAGCCTTCGCCGCCCATATCGGCCCAGCCCTCTTCAGCCAGATGCGGCGTCATCGGCGCGATCAGCAGGGCGAGCGCGCGAATCGCGGCGGTGCGCGATGCGGACGGCTTGGCCTTCTCGATCGCGTTGGCCAGTTCGTAGATTTTGGCGACCGCCTTGTTGAAGCCCAGCGCTTCGATATCCCGGGCGATGCCATCGACACTCTGGTGCAGCTTGCGGTCGAGCGCCTTGTCCTGCCCCTCGGCGGCGGAGTCATATTCCCCGAACAGCCGCCAGACGCGATTGACGAAGCGCCACGATCCCTCGATCCCGGCCTCGGTCCAGGGCAGGTCGCGCTCTGGCGGGCTGTCGGACAGCATGAACCAGCGCACCGCGTCCGCGCCATATTGGGCGATGATGTCGTCGGGATCGACGACATTCTTCTTGGACTTGGACATTTTGATCACCCGGCCGACTTCGACCGGCGCCGCGTCGGCGATCAGCGTCGCGCCCTCGGACGTGCGATCAATCTCGCCGGGCGCGAAATAGATAGGGGGCAGCCCCTCGCCCTGTTCGCGGCTATAGGTTTCATGCGTCACCATCCCCTGCGTGAACAGGCCGGTGAACGGCTCGGCAAAGCCCAGCTGCCCCATATGCTGGAGCGCGCGGGTCCAGAAGCGGGCGTAGAGCAGATGCAGGATCGCATGTTCCACGCCGCCAATATATTGGCCCACCGGCAACCATTGTTCGACCGTCGCCCGATCAAACGGCTTATCCGACGGCTGGCTGGCGAAGCGAATGAAATACCAGCTGGAATCGGCGAACGTGTCGAGCGTATCAGTTTCGCGCACCGCGGGCTGGCCGCAGCTGGGGCATGTCACATGCTTCCAGGTCGGATGGCGGTCGAGCGGATTGCCCGGCACGTCGAAGCTGACATCTTCTGGCAGCACGACCGGCAACTGGTCCTTGGGCACGCCCACCGGGCCGCACGTTTCGCAATGGATGACCGGAATCGGCGTGCCCCAGTAACGCTGGCGCGACACGCCCCAGTCGCGCAGGCGGAACACGGTCTTGCCCGCGCCCCAGCCTTCCGATTCGGCGCGACGGATGACTTCGGCCTTCGCCTCGTCCACGGTCATCCCGTCCAGGAGGCGCGAGTTCACCAGCGCGCCGGGGCCGGTATAGGCCTCATTCTGGATCGGCGTGTCGGCTTCCCCCTCGGGCGCGACCACGCGTTCGACCGGCAGCATATATTTGCGGGCGAAGTCCAGGTCGCGCTGGTCGTGCGCAGGCACCCCCATGACCGCGCCGGTGCCATAGTCCATCAGCACGAAATTGGCGATGAAGACGGGCAGCTGCCAGTCGGGATCGAAGGGATGCACGACGCTAAGCCCGGTGTCGAAGCCCATCTTCTCTGCGGTTTCGAGTTCGGCCGCGGTAGTGCCGCCCGCCTTGCACTGTTCGATGAAGGCGACCGCATCGGGATTGGTCGCCGCGACGGCCTGCGCCACCGGATGGTCCGCCGCGATCGCGACGAAGCTGGCGCCGAAGATGGTGTCGGGGCGCGTCGAATAAACCTCTATCCGGCTATCGAAGGGCGCGACCGGTTCGAAATGGAACTGCAGGCCGACCGACTTGCCGATCCAGTTTTCCTGCATCGTGCGCACCTTGTCCGGCCATTGGTCCAGGCTCTTCAACCCTTCCAGCAGGTCGTCGGCGAACTGGGTGATTTTCAGGAACCACTGGGACAGCTTGCGCTTCTCGACCAGCGCGCCCGAACGCCAGCCGCGCCCGTCGATCACCTGCTCGTTCGCCAGCACGGTCATGTCGACCGGATCCCAATTGACCGCCAATTCCTTGCGATAGACCAGGCCCGCTTCCAGCATGTCCAGGAACAGCGCCTGTTCATGGCCATAATAGTCCGGCTCGCAGGTGGCGAGTTCGCGCGACCAGTCGATCGCGAAGCCCAGCTTCTTCAACTGCGCGCGCATGTTGGCGATGTTGGAGCGGGTCCATGTCCCCGGATGGACCTTCTTTTCCATCGCGGCATTTTCGGCGGGCATGCCGAACGCGTCCCAACCCATCGGATGCAGCACTTCATGCCCTGTCATCCGGCGGAATCGCGCCAGCACATCGCCCATCGAATAGTTGCGCACATGGCCGATATGGATGCGGCCCGATGGATAGGGGAACATTTCCAGCACGTAGCTGCGCGGCTTGGTGGACGCGTCGTCCGCCTTGAAACTCTGCCGGTCGTACCAGGTCGCCTGCCAGCGGGCGTCGGCCTCCAGCGGGTTGAAGCGCCTTTGCATGTCATGTCCTTACAAATGCGAGTGGGCTGGGCCTTTGCGAAGCCCAGCCCAAAAGGATGGTAAACAGGGCGCCGATGACACCCAGAAAGGATGGGGTCAGCCGATCGCCGTGCGGCGCAGGTCGCGCGCCTTGGTCAGGATGACTTCTTCCAGCTTCTGCACGGTGGCTGCCGCAACCGGCGCGTCGACCCACTGGCCGCCCTGATTGACCTGGCGGCTGGCCGCGACGCGCAGTGCGTCGGCGCGCAGATCCTGATCCAGGATCGACACGGTCAGCTTCATCCGCTCACCCGGCGTGTTGGGATTGGCGTACCAGTCGGTGACGATCACGCCGCCGTTCGAATCGGTCTGCACCATCGGCATGAAGGACAGGGTGTCGAGCGACGCGCGCCACAGATAGGCGTTGACGCCGATCGTCGTAACCTTCGACGCGGCGATATCGGCCTTGGGCCGGTCCTTGGCGCCGCCGCCGCAGGCAGCGAGCGGCATAAGCGCGGCCAGCAGCAGGCCGGTGGTTGCGAAGGCAGGAAGACGGCGGGCCATCAGGCATGTCCTAGCTTGAAAAAGACGAGAAACTCACCGCTTCTATAGTGGCCGTGCGGCGGGGGGCAAGAGGGCGCGACGCAGTGGCGCGACGGGGCGCACCATAGGGCGCAATGGTAACGCTCCCGCCTACGCCTTTTTACCTGTGTGTTCCGTGCAACAGCTACGATAAAAAGGCGTTGTGCCTCTAGTCAGTGGAGGCTTTGCGGGTGTAGAGCGTTACGCAAGATATAACGTCGGGGAAAAGAATCGGGTCATGCGTGGAACTTGGGGACATTTAGCTGGAACGGGCGCGGTATTGGCCGTTGCCGGGTTCATGCTGTCTCCGGCGTTCGGCGCCGCGACCGATTTTGTCCGCGCACGGGCCGACGCGCCGGTTTCGCTGGGCGCTTTGGGTAGCATTTCTTCCTTTACCCCCACGATCAAGGATCCGCGCCTGGCCGCCGCCTATGCGAAGGTCGCTGCGTCGGCGGGTCGCCAGGGCTTTCGTTTCACGCCGACCAGCGGCTCGCTGAGCGGCCAGCGCTCGGTTACCGTGATGGTGCGTGCGGCGGGTGAAGACCGGATGGCGGTCAGCCGCAGCTTCGATACGATCGATATCAAGCCCGTCGCGTTCAGCCTGAACGGTGCGCATAACTGGCGCAAGTTCGCCCTGCCCGACGCGGTCGGCCGCAAGGCGCTGGACCCGGTGCCGGTCGAAACGATGGTCGATGCCAAGAATTTCTCGCTGGATGACGGCAAGAAGGATCGCTTCAGCACCAAGGTGCTGATCGAAAGCCGTCGTGAACCGAGCGCCGGTGGGGCCGCGACCGTACGCAACCCGTCGGGCGACAAGGATTATTCGCTGGATCTCGCCAGCTCCTATTCGCTGACGCGCAACCTGAACGTCACGGCCGGCGTGCGCTACAATAACGGCATGGCGGGTCGCCTGACCCCGATGACCGACGAGCGCCAGGACAGCCAGGCCGTCTATCTGGGCACCATCTTCAAATTCTGATCGATTGATGCCGTCGCATCGTCTTGATCGACGGAACGGAATCTGATCGCTCGTAAATCGACTCGCCTTATACCAAAGCGAGATGATGATGACTCATCAGAACCGCCGGGCCGTTCCACGGCGAAGGTCGGGATCCAGCCCATAGTGCGGAACTGGACCCCGGCCTTCGGCTGTTGGTTGAAGACTTCGCCCGAACCGAGCGGCCAAGGCAAAGTCTTCCTGCGCTAACCGTCCATCGGCACCGGTGACGGCAAAGGCTCTCCGGCAAAATGCGCCGCCAGATTTGCCAACAGCGTCTGCGCCATCCGCCCCACCGCCTCATGCGTCGCGCCGCCGGTATGCGGGGTCAGCACCACATTGGGGACATCGGCCCAGCGGCGCGGGTCCGTGGGTTCAGGATCGAACACATCGATCGCCGCGCCCCCCAGGCGTCCATCCCGAAGCGCATCGATCAGCGCGACCTCATCCACCAACTGTCCGCGCGCGACATTGACCAGCAGCCCGTCCGGTCCCAGCGCGTCCAGAATCGGCGCGTCGATCATGCCGCGATTATCCTCGTCGGCGCGGGCCGCGACCAGCATTATGTCGCTGTCTCGCGCCAGAGCCGCCAGACTATCGGCCCGGGGCCAGGGCAGCGAGGGCTTGGGCCGTGGTCCCCACCAACCGATCGCCATTTTCATCGCCTGCGCCCGTTCGGCGACGGCGATGCCGATCGCGCCCATGCCGACGATACCCAGTCGCGCGCCGCCTATCGACCGGGTGCGCGTCTTGGCCTCCCCGGTCCATTCGCCCGCGCGCAGATGGCGGTCGCCTGCCACAATCCAGCGGCGATGGGCCAGTATCAGGCCGATACCATGATCGGCCACGTCCTCCGCATTGGCGTTCCCGGCATGGGCCACGGCAATGCCCCGCTGCCGAGCCAGCGCCAGATCGACGCCATCATAGCCTACGGTAAAGCAGGCGATCAGGCGCAGCCTGGGCATCGCATCCAGCAGCGTGCGATCCAGCGGAAATTCACCGGCCCAGATCAGCGCGTCGACGCCGACCAATTGATCCGGCGACGGCGAATCCCACAGCGGAACGACATCATAGTTCGGGCGCAACAGCGGCAGCACGGGGGCCAGCAAGGGCTGGCCCACCAACAGCAACGGGCGGGCCATGGCTTAGCCGACCTGTAGCAGCGCCTGGGCGAAGTCGGCGATCAGATCGTCGGCATCCTCGCAGCCGATCGAGATGCGCACCATGTTGTCGCCGATACCCAACGCCGCCTTGCGTTCCGCCGGAACCGACAGATGCGTCATGGCGGCCGGATGGCTCGCCAGCGTTTCCGTGCCGCCCAGGCTGACCGCCAGCTTGGCGATTTTGAGCGCGTCGAGGAAAGCGAAAGCCTCCGCCTCACCCCCTTTAAGGTAGAGCGAGAAGGTCGATCCCGCGCCGGTGCAGTGGCGGCGATAGATGTCGGCCTGGCGCTCCGTTTCGGGAAAGCCCAGATAGACGATCTTTTCCACCTGCGGCTGGTTCTTGAGCCAGGCGCAGACCTTTTCGGCATTTTCGCCCGCCCGGCTCATCCGCAATTCCAGCGTCTCCAGCGACCGCAGCAGCATCCAGGCGCTATGCGGGTCCAGAATTGTGCCGATCGTGTTGCGCATCAGGCGGATGCCGTTGATCAGCGCATTGGACCCCAGCACGCCGCCCGCGACCAGATCGCTATGCCCACCGGCATATTTGGTCAGGCTATAGATCACCAGATCCGCGCCATGGGCCAGCGGCTTGTGCCACAACGGCCCCAGGAACGTATTGTCGATCGCGATCGGCGGCACATGCTCTGCGCCCGCGAACAGCGAGTCGCGCCGCGCGACAACCGCCTCCACGTCGACTAGCACATTGGTCGGGTTGGCCGGGCTTTCCAGATAGAGCAGCGCGACGCGGCCCAGCCCCTTGGCCTTTTCGATCACCGCGCCAATCTCTTCCTCGGTCGCGCCGGCCGGAAAATCGAGCCATTGCACGCCGAACTTGCCCAATATCCGCCCGATCAGCGATTCGGTGGCGGCATAGAGCGGCGCGCTATGGACGATCACGTCGCCGGGCTGGACCAGCGCCAGCAAGGTGGTGGCGATCGCCGACATGCCGCTGGAAAAGAGCAGCGCATCCTCCGCCTCTTCCCATACCGACAGCCGATCCTCGCAAATCTCCTGATTGGGACCGTTAAAGCGGGAATAGACCAGTCCCTCCGATCCGCCGGGGCGGATGCCGGTCACGCCTTCGAAATGGCGCTTGCCCGCCGCCGCGCTTTCGAAGGCGAAGGTGGAGGTCAGGAAGATGGGCGGCTTCAACGACCCTTCCGACAGGGTCGGATCATAGCCATGGCCCATCATCAGCGTAGCGGGCTTCAATTTGCGGCCGTCGATTTCCATGATCGGCGCCTTGGGACGGCGGCGGTTGCGCGGCGCGTCCACGCCGGTCAGGTCGGCCTCGGTGAAATCGGGGGTGTCGCCGGTCATATCCTATATCTCCTGCTTGCGGCTACGTCTGGCGCGCCGCTGTCATGGGCCGGAGTGTAATGCAGGGCGACGGGAAAGGACCAGAGGGTCGAGCAAGATTATTTCTTGTCGCTATATGATTATTCCGCGTCACCGATCCTGCCGTCAGGCGACCAGCCCTTCCTCCACCTCCACATCGACCGGCGATTCCTTTGCGGTGAACATTCCTCGATCGGTCCAGCATGGCACCAGATTGAGCGTCTGGGCGTAGAATCCGCACCATTGGGTCCAGAAGGCGGCGGGCATGAACCAGATGTCGAAGAACATATCCGGCATGGTCTTCGGGTCGGTCGTCTCGGTCATGGGTAAGGCTCCTCTCGTCCGTGGGGCATGCGGCGCGACACGGCTATACGCCCGACTCGACAGGGCGTCGCGCAGCGTTGAACGACGACAGCCATTCTAACAGGACAGCAACGCCGTGGCAAAGCGCGCAGGCGGTGACAGGGGGGCCATGGCACCCTACATCCATGGCATGTCGCTTCTCCCCAGCCCCATCGAAAACTGGTTCGCGACGCGCGGCTGGCGGCCTCGTCGGCACCAGATGGCAATGCTCGACGCGGCGCAGCAGGGTGCCCACGCCCTGCTGGTCGCCCCCACGGGTGCGGGGAAGACGCTGGCGGGCTTCCTGCCGACCCTGGCGGACCTGATCGCTCATCCGACCGACCGGCTGCACACCCTCTACGTCTCGCCGTTGAAGGCGCTGGCGGTCGATGTGCGCCGCAACCTGCTGACCCCGATCGAGGAGATGGGGCTGCCGATCAGCGTCGAGACACGCACCGGCGACACGCCGTCCGATCGCAAGGCGCGGCAGCGGGTACGCCCGCCGCACATCCTGCTGACCACGCCCGAATCACTCTCGCTGTTGCTCAGCTATCCCGACAGCGCCCTGCTCTTCTCGGACCTGCGCACCGTTATCGTCGATGAAGTCCATGCCTTCGCCACGCAGAAGCGCGGCGACCTGCTCAGCCTGTCGATGGCGCGGTTGCAGGCGATCAATCCAGGCCTGCGCCGCGTCGCCCTGTCCGCCACCGTCTCCGACGTCGATGCCTATCGCGCCTGGCTCGCGCCCGACGGCGATATCGACACGGTCACGCCGGTGCTGGGCGAAGCGGGCGCAGAGCCGAACGTCGCCATTCTGATCCCCGAAGGGCGCATCCCCTGGTCCGGCCATTCGGGCAAATATGCCGCCAAACAGGTGATGGCGGAGATTGAGGCGCGGCAGACGACCCTGGTCTTCTGCAACACCCGCGGCCTGGCCGAACTCATCTTCCAGGAATTATGGTCGGCGAACGACGCAAACCTGCCGATCGCCATCCACCATGGCAGCCTGTCGATCGAGGCGCGGCGCAAGGTCGAATCGGCAATGGCGGCGGGCAAGCTGCGCGCGCTCGTCGCCACCGCCTCGCTCGATCTGGGCGTCGATTGGGGCGATGTCGATTGCGTGATCCAGATGGGCGCGCCCAAGGGGTCGTCCCGCTTGCTCCAGCGCATCGGCCGCGCCAATCACCGGCTCGACCAGGCGAGCGAGGCGATTGTGATCCCCGGCAACCGCTTCGAATATCTGGAGGCGCGCGCCGCCCTGGATGCGGTCGAGGCGGGCGAGCGGGACGCCGACGATTTCCGCCCCGGCAGCTTGGACGTGTTGGCGCAGCATGTCATGGGCCTCGCCTGCGCCGGGCCGTTCCGGGCGGAAGAGATGCTGGACGAAATACGCTCCGCCACCCCCTATAGCGGGATGACGGCCGACGCGTTCGACCATGTGCTGCATTTCATCGAAGGGGGCGGCTACGCCCTGCGCGCCTATGACCGGTTCAAGCGGCTGGCGCAGGACGCCGACGGCACGTGGCGCGTCTCCCACCCGCGCTTCATTCAGCAGCATCGGCTGAACGCGGGCATCATCGTCGATCAGCCTGCGCTCGCCGTGCGCTTCGCCAATGGCCGCAAGCTGGGCACGGTGGAGGAAGGCTTCGCCGCGCAACTACGCCCCGGCGACAGCTTCTTCTTTTCCGGCATGGCGCTGGAGGTGGTGCGGATGGACACGTCCGACCTCACCGTCCGCGCGACATCGAAACAGGCGCGCATCCCCAGCTGGGGCGGCAGCCGCATGGCGATGTCCACCCGCCTGGCCGATCGGGTGCGCCATTTCCTGGCCGAACCGCAGGAATGGCATCGCTTTCCGCCCGATGTGAGCGAATGGCTGGAGATGCAGAAGCTGCGCTCCGCCCTGCCCCAGCCCGGCCAGCTGTTGATCGAAACCTTCCCGCATGAAGGGCGCCATTATCTGGTCTGCTACAGTTTCGAAGGCTGGAACGCGCATCAGTCGCTCGGCATGTTGCTGACCCGCCGGATGGAGAGCCAGGGGCTGATGCCGCTGGGCTTCGTGTCCAACGACTATGCGCTGGCGGTCTACGGCCTCAAACCCATCACCGATCCGCAGCGCCTGTTTTCCGCCGACATATTGGACGATGAATTTGTCGACTGGGTCGAACAATCCAGCCTCCTGAAGCGCGCCTTTCGCGACGTGGCGGTGATTGCCGGGCTGATCGAGCGGCAGCATCCCGGCAAGCGCAAGACCGGACGGCAGGTCACCTTCTCCACCGACCTCATCTACGATGTGCTGCGCAAATATCAGCCAGACCATCTGCTGCTCAAGGCCGCCTGGGCGGACGCGCGGGCGCGGATGACCGATGTCGGGCGGCTGGGCGACCTGATCGACCGGGCCAGCCAGACCATGTTGCATGTCACGCTCGACCGGGTCAGCCCGCTTGCGGTCCCGGCATTGATCCTGATCGGCCGCGAGCATGTGGCGCAGGCCGCGTCGGAGGATGCGCTGCTGATGGAAGCCGAAGCGCTGGTGGCCGAAGCGATGCGGGCGGACTGACGCGCCCCGATGTTTCCGTGTTCCCGCGCAGGCGGGAACCCAGTCCGGTTTTCTGACCGGCAAAGGACCAAGCCGCTCCTACGGCGCGTAGCCCTCATCCTCCCGCACCCCGCCGCACCCTTTCAGCACACCCTCGGCAAAGGCCACCTGCACCCGGTCGGACCAGATCGCGTCGCTCATGCCGTCGCTGCACGGCCCTTCGGTCAGGGTCATCGCAAAGCCGTCACCCAGATAGCGAACCGCCCTGCCGTCATTGTCCACGCGGATGGTAAAGCGCAGCGGCGCATGATCCGGGCGCTGCAACGTGGCGGTCGATCCCCGGACGATCACCGCCCAAAAGGGTTCGGTGCCGATCGCGCTATAGTCCGGCCCTCTGGTCTGGCGCGGCGGTGTTCCACGTGAAACCAAAGGCTTGGGTCGGACCACGGCAGGCGGCGGCGCGGGGGTGGCGATCGCCGCGTTGGAGCTGTCGCCTTCGTTGATCGGCGCGCTGACCGTCGGCGCTGCCGCAACGCGCGCTTGCTTGGTCGTCGGCGCGCCATCGTCACTACAGGCGGCAAGCAGCGGCAGCAGAAGCAGCGCCAGCCTCACGCCCTCACCGCCGGAAGCAGCTGGCGGCATGGTCATTGACCAGCCCCACCGCCTGCATCCACGCATAGCAGATGGTCGGGCCGACAAATTTGAAGCCGCGCTTTTTCAGGTCTTTGGAAATCGCCTGCGACAGCGGCGTCTGCGCGGGCAATGTGACGCCATCGCCCTGTAACGGCGTGCCGTCCACGAACGACCAGGCATAGGTCGCAAAATCCTCGCCAGCGTCGCGCATCGCGCAAAATATCCGCGCGCCAGTGATCGTCGCTTCGATTTTGGCGCGCGCGCGGACGATCCCCGCATCGCCCATCAGCCGCTCGACATCGTCGGGACCGAAGGCGGCCACGGCATCGGGATCGAATCCGGCAAAGGCTGCGCGAAACCCCTCGCGCTTGCGCAAGATGGTGATCCAGGACAGGCCCGCCTGAAACCCCTCCAGCATCAGCATTTCCCACAGCATCCGCGAATCGCGCTGCGGCACGCCCCACTCATCGTCATGATAGGCGCAATAGAGCGGGTCCGTGCCGCACCAGCCGCACCGGACCCGATCCGGCATATTATACGTCCAGATTGGCGACGTTGAGCGCATTGTCCTGAATGAATTCGCGCCGCGGTTCGACCACTTCGCCCATCAGGCGGCTGAAAATCTCGTCGGCGATATCCGCCTGCTCGACTTCGACGCGCAGCATCGATCGATTGTCCGGGTCCAGCGTGGTTTCCCACAGCTGTTCCGCGTTCATTTCGCCCAGCCCTTTGTAGCGCTGGATCGCCAGCCCTTTGCGCCCGGCGGTCAGGATCGCGTCGAGCAATTCGCTTGGCCGGGTCACCATCGCGCCCTTGGTCGGCGCAGCGGGCAGGTCGTCTGCGCCCGCGTCCTCCGCCGCGGCAACAGCCTTGCCGGAAATAAGGCGGCTCGGCGTCAGATAGCTGCTGGCGTCCTCGGCCGCGATGCTGTGCAGCTTGCGCGCTTCGGCCGATCCGACGAAACCGCCCTCGATCACATGATGATCGGTGACGCCGCGCCAGGCTCGCTGGAAATGGAAGCCGCCCTCTTCGGCGACGCTGCCGCTCCAGCGCCCTTCGACATCCTGCGCCCCCATCCAGGTGACGGTCGCGGCCAGCCGTTCGGCCTGCGCCTGCGTCGACAGTTCGGGGTCGAGCGCGCCGTTGAGGCTCAGCGCCTCGATGATCGCGGGATTATAGCGGCGCGGCACATAGCGCATCACCGCGCGCATCCGGCGGGCATGTTCGATCAGGCTGCGCAGATCGTCGCCGGTGCGCGGCCCGGCGCCGGTTTCCAGCGCCATCGTATCGACGCCATTGTCGACCAGATATTGCTCCAGCGCCGCTTCGTTCTTGAGGTACACTTCGGAGCGGCCGCGCGTCGCCTTATAGAGCGGCGGCTGGGCAATATAGAGATGCCCGCCCTCGATGATCTGCGGCATCTGGCGATAGAAGAAGGTCAGCAGCAGCGTGCGGATATGCGCGCCGTCCACGTCCGCGTCGGTCATGATGACGATCTTGTGGTAACGCAGCTTTTCCAGGTTGAAGTCATCACGGATACCGGTGCCCATCGCCTGGATCAGCGTGCCGACCTCTTTGGACGACAGCATCTTGTCGAACCGCGCGCGCTCGACGTTCAGGATCTTGCCCTTGAGGGGCAGGATCGCCTGATTATGCCGGTTGCGTCCCTGCTTGGCCGATCCGCCCGCCGAATCGCCCTCGACCAGGAACAGTTCGGACTTGGCGGGGTCGCGCTCCTGGCAATCGGCCAGCTTGCCGGGCAGCGACGCGATATCCAGCACGCCCTTGCGCCGGGTCAGTTCGCGCGCTTTCTTGGCGGCTTCACGCGCGGCGGCGGCGTCGATCACCTTTTGTACGATCATCTTGCCGAACGCCGGATTTTCCTCCAGCCATTCGGCCATCTTGTCGGCCATCAGGCTTTCGAGCGGCTGGCGCACTTCGGAACTGACCAGCTTGTCCTTGGTCTGGGACGAGAATTTGGGATCGGGCAGCTTGACCGACACGATCGCGGTCAGCCCCTCGCGCATGTCCTCGCCGGTCAGGCTGACCTTCTCCTTCTTCAGCGCGCCGGATTTTTCCGCATAATTGTTGAGCGTCCGGGTCAGCGCCGCGCGGAACGCGGCCAGATGGGTGCCGCCGTCGCGCTGCGGGATGTTGTTCGTGAAACACAGCACATTTTCATAATAGCTGTCGTTCCATTCCAGCGCGACGTCGATGGTGACATCGTCGCGCGTACCCGAAATCGCGATCGGCTCGGGCATCATCGCCGATTTGTTGCGGTCGAGATATTTGACGAAGGCGGCGATCCCGCCCTCGTAGAACAATTCGATCTCTTTCTTTTCCTCATGCCGCGCATCGACCAGGAACAGGCGCACGCCGCTGTTCAAGAACGCCAGCTCGCGATAGCGATGCTCCAGCTTCTCGAAATCATATTCGGTATGGTTTTTGAACGTCGCGCCGTCGCCCGGCGCCTTTTCCATGCTGGCGAGGAAGGTAACGCGCGTCCCCTTCTTGCCTTCTGGCGCATCGCCGATCACTTCCAGTGGCGACGTCGCATCGCCAAAGGCGAAGCGCATATAATGTTCCTTACCGTCCCGCCAGATATTAAGGTCCAGCCATTCGGACAGCGCGTTCACCACAGACACGCCCACGCCATGCAAGCCGCCCGACACCTTATAGGCATTGTCGTCCGACGTATTCTCGAACTTCCCGCCCGCGTGCAGCTGGGTCATGATGACCTCGGCCGCCGACACGCCTTCTTCCTTGTGGATGCCGGTCGGGATGCCGCGGCCATTATCTTCGACGCTGACCGACCCGTCGGGGTTCAGCGTGATCGTGATCAGGTCGCAATGGCCCGCCAGCGCTTCGTCGATCGCATTGTCGGAAACCTCGAACACCATATGGTGCAGGCCCGATCCATCGTCGGTGTCGCCGATATACATGCCGGGGCGCTTGCGCACCGCGTCCAGGCCTTTGAGCACCTTGATGCTGTCGGCGCCATATTCATTGCTGTTGGGGGAGTTGACGGGTTCTTCGCTCATGGACGAGCATATAGGGAAAGCGCCCCGAAAACTAAAGCGAAACATAGCGGGTTCCGCTGGCGTCGGGCGCGGTCTATCATCGCTTTCATGCGTACCGCCCCTGCCCTGATGCTGCTTTCGATGCTGCTGATCTCCGCCTGCTCGAAAAGCACCGACGTCTATGAAGAGCTGCCCAACAGTTCACTGGCGGGTGCCCCGCGCGAGGATGTGCCCGAAAGCCGCATGGATGCACCGGTCGCGCGGCCGGTGATGATCGGCGAAGATGGCGCGCGCTTCGATGCGTGCGGCGGGTTGGGCCAGGTCGTGCGCCCCGGGCCGGACGGCCTCAACCTGCACGCCGCGCCCTTTGCCGATTCCAAACAACTGGCGCGGTTGGCGGAAGGGCAGCGCGCTTTCGTCTGCACCCGCAGCCTGGACCAGAAATGGCTGGGCGTCGTCGTCCCGCCCGCGCCCGGTGCCGACGGGACGGCCCCCGCCACCGATTGCGGGGTCGGCGCCCCTGTGGACCGCAGGCAAGCCTATGCCGGTCCCTGCGCCAGCGGCTGGGTCGCCAGCGCCTATGTGCGGCTGATCGGGGGTTAAACCCCGCCCAGGAAATCGATCTTGCCGACCGGCACGCCCGCCTGGCGCAACAGCGCATAGGCCGTCGTCATGTGAAAATAGAAATTGGGCAGCGAAAAGGTCAGCACATGGCTGCGGCCGGTGAAGGGAATTTCGCCATTGGGCAGTTTCAGCACCACCGTCGCATCCTCGCGCCCGTCGATCCGTTCGCGCGGCACCGCTTCCAGCAGGGCGATCGTTTTGCCGATGCGCGCCTGCAACTCTTCGAACGTCTGTTCGGTGTCCGCCATCGCCACCGGCTCCAGTTCGCCGATGCGCGTCACCGTGCCCTTGGCGGTGTCGCAGGCGAATTGCACCTGCGCGGTCAGCGGCTTCATGTCCGCCGCCAGCTGCGCGCCGGTCAGCGTCGCGGGATCGATGCCTTTCTCGGCGGCATAGGCCGCGCCCTTGGCGAGCAGGCCCGACAGCGCGGTCAGCCCGCGGATGAACATCGGCACGGTCAGCTCATATAATGCGGTCGCCATGTGGGCGTCCCCCCTTTGTTTTGATGCCGGTGTTGGCCTCGCCGCTTAGATATGCCTGCCGCTGTCGGTATCAATGCCATGAGGGCCAAAAGGCGAAACCGCCCTCATGCCTGCGCCGGGCGCTCCGGCGCGGCGATGCGGAAAAAGGGCAGCGCGTGATGGACGATCCAGCCGATCGTCGCGGCATAGACGATCGTGCCCACGCCCACCGTGCCGCCCAACAGCCAGCCGATCGCCAGCACGCCAATCTCTATCCCCGTCCGCACCCATTTGACCGGCCAACCGGTGCGGCGGCACAGCCCGGTCATCAGCCCGTCGCGCGGCCCCGGCCCCATCCCCGCGCCGATATAGGCGCCCCCGGCGATCCCGTTGAGGACGATCCCCGCCCCCAGCCACGCCGCGCGCAGCCACAGACCCTCGGGCACCGGCAGGATCATCAGCGACAGGTCCACCGCCGTTCCGATCACCAGGATGTTGGCGACCGTGCCCACCCCCGGCCGCTGGCGCAGCGGCCACCAGAGCAGCAGCACGACCGCGCCGATCAGATTGACCGTCATGCCGAAGCTGAGGCCCAGACGGGGCGCAAGCCCCTGATGCAGCACATCCCAGGGATCGAGGCCCAGATTGGCGCGCAGCATCAGCGCCATGGAAAATCCGTAGAGGCACAAGCCCCAGAACAGCTGGAAAAGGCGATGGGTCATCATGGGCAGGCTTATTCCGCGCAACTGGCCTTTTCCAAAACAGCCAATCGCGCGTAAATGGCCTGTATCGATGACAAGATTGGATTGATCCCCATGTCCACTTCCCTGTTGCGTCCCCCGTCCCTGCTGCGCCTGCTGGGCGCCTGGCGCGCGCAGGACAGCGCGCAGCCTGCCTATCGCCAATTGGCGCAGGCGCTGCGCATGCTGGTGCTGGACGGGCGCGTGGGTTTGGACGTCCGGTTGCCGGGCGAGCGCGAACTGGCCGCCGCGCTGGGCCTGTCGCGCACGACCGTCGCCGCCGCCTTCGACCGGCTGCGCGACGAAGGGTTTCTGGAAAGCCGACAGGGATCGGGCAGCGTCACCCGCCTGCCCCCGGCCGCGCCGAAACGCCCGCTGACGATATCGATCCGATGACCGGCGGCAATCTGCTCAACTGGACCCACGCCGCCTTGCCCGCCGCGCCCGGCGTCGCGCGCGCCTATGCCCATGCGGTGGAGGCGCTGCCCGCCTATCTGGGCGACCTAGGCTATGATCCGCTGGGGCTGGCGGTGCTGCGCCGCGCGATCGCCGCCCATTATGAGCGGCGCGGCTGTCCGACATCGCCGGACCAGATCATGGTGACCAACGGCGCGCAGCAGGGTTTTTCGCTGCTGCTGCAATGGCTGGCGGGGCCGGGCGACCGCGTCGTGATCGACCATCCCACCTATCATAATGCGATCCAGGCGCTGCAACGCGCCCATGTCGTGCCGGTGCCAGTCGGCCTGCCGCGCCAAGGTTGGGACGTGGACGCGATGGAGGCGGCCTTCCGCCAGACCAGCCCGCGCTTCGCCTATGTCATCGCCGATTTCCATAACCCCACCGGGCGCAGCATGGACCCGGCCACGCGCCGCGCGCTGGTCGCCGCCGCGGCGCGCACCCATACGCCGCTGATCGTCGACGAAACCATGGTGGCGATGGGCCTGGATTTCGCGCCGCCGCCGCCCGTCGCGATGCACGATCCGTCGGGGCGACAGGTCATCACCCTGGGGTCGGCCAGCAAGATTTTCTGGGGCGGCTTGCGCGTCGGCTGGATTCGCGCCGATCCGCAGACGGTCGCAGCGCTCGGCCGCCTGCGCACGACGATGGACATGGCCAGCCCGGTGGTCGAACAGATCGCGGTCGCCCAGCTGATCGACGCCGATGTCGGCTTGGGCGAGCGGGCGGACCTGCTGCGCGGCCGACGCGATCATCTGCTGGGCCTGATCGAGCGGCGCTTGCCCCATTGGCACGTCGAATCGCCCGCGGGCGGCCTGTCGCTCTGGGCCGAACTGCCGCGTGCGGAGGCGACGGCGCTGGCCGCACTGGCGGAAAGCCTGGGCGTCCGCATCGCCGCCGGCCCGCGCTTCGGCGTCAGCGGCGCCTTCGAACGCTTCCTACGCCTGCCCTTCACCCTGCCCGAAGAGCAACTCGCCATCGGCGTCGAACGGCTGGTGGAAGCCGACGCCCGGCTCCACGCACGCATGCCCAAGGGCCGCGATTCGCTGGCGATGGCGCTAGACGCGGACCGGTTGATTTGAGCGGGCGCCAGCATTGAATGCTGCGTATTCCCGCGCAGGCGGGAACCCAGTCCCGCCGTTTGAACCGGATTCCCGCCTGCGCGGCAACACGGCACATATATAATGAAAAGGCCGCGCGGATCGCTCCGCGCGGCCTTTTGTTCACCAGGAAACAGACCTCAGTCCGCCTTCTTGCTCGCCTGATAGCGCGCGATCGCTTCCAGCGTGATCTGCTTGGCGTCGTCTGCCCCGCCCCACGTACCGATGCGCACCCACTTGGTCTTTTCCAGATCCTTATAGTGGGTGAAGAAATGCTCGATCTGCTCCATCACGATGCCGGGCAGGTCGTCCTTCTCGCTGATGTCGGCATAATAAGGGAAGGTCTTGTTGTCGGGCACGCAGACCAGCTTTTCATCGCCACCCGCTTCGTCTTCCAGGTTCAGCACCGCGATCGGGCGCGCCCGCACGACGGAGCCGGGGACGAAGGGCGAGCGGGCGATGACCAGCGCGTCCAGCGGATCGCCATCGGGCGACAGCGTGTGCGGCACGAAGCCGTAATTGGCGGGATAGCGCATCGGCGTGTGCAGGATGCGGTCCACGAACAGCGCGCCGCTGGCCTTGTCGAATTCATATTTCACCGGTTCGCCGCCCACCGGCACTTCGATGATGACGTTCAGGCTGTTGGGCGGATCGTCGCCGACCGGGATCAGTTCGATGTTCATGGAAACGCCTTTTGCTTCATGTTGCGTTGCGGGTGAGTCACGTTCTGGCTTTAAGCAGCTTGTCGAGGCTGCCTTCACCCTCTCCTGTCTTTTCCAGGCGCGGATAGCGCAGCCCGCCCGAATAATCGAGGGTCAAAACACGATAATACTTGTCTTGTTTCAGGATGATCTGGATCGGCGTCTTGGCCTTAATCGCCGCTTTCCATGCGTCGCCCGAAAATTCATCGCCATTGACCGCGAGTATTTTCGCGCCCGTCACAAGGCCCGCCTTGAACGCCGCGCTGTCCCAGACGACGCCGCTGACTTCGCCGTCATTCTTGACGATCGCGCCGATGCCGAAACTCTGGTCGACCGCCTTGCTCGCGCCCTCGGCCGCCTTGGTGATCGCGCCCGGTTCCTCGCCATAGACCAGCTTGTAGCCGCCCAGGATGAAGCCGCCCTTGGGTGTCTCCTTCGTCGTGCTGTCGACATATTTCTGGAAGAAACCGGCCCAGTCATAGGGCGCGATGTCGTTCAGCGTCTTGATCACGTCGCCGCGATTATAGACGACCTGCCCCCAGTCGCCCGGATTGATGCCGAAAAAGGCCTTGGCGAAATCGTCCAGCCCTTTCTTCCCGCGCGTCGCCTTGGCGATGATCGCGTCGGCCTCCAGCCAGATCATCAGGCCTTCATTGTAATAGTCCTCGGACCGCTGCCAGCTGACCCAGCCCTTGGGCCGACGGGCGGAGATGACCGGGTCCAGCGTGGTGTCCTCCATCGGCCGCCACTGCCGCCCGACCGCCGTGTCCAGCTTCGCCGCGATCTGGGCATAGGCGTCCAGCGTCTCCTGCTTGCTGAACATCCCCGACCGCGCGCCCAGCACATAGCCCCAGAATTGCGTCTGCCCTTCATAGACCCACAGCAGATTATCCTGCATCGGCACGTTGAAATCGGGCGTCCACAGCAGGTCGGGGCGGCGGAACTTGCCGTCCCAGCTATGGGTGAATTCATGCGGCAGCAGGTTGCGGTCTAGCAACGCCTCGCCCTTGTCCCAGCTTTTGAAATAGCCCGGCTCGACCTGATTCTCGGAAGACCGATGATGCTCCAGCCCGATGCCGCCCATTTCGTCGGTGATGGCGAGCAGGAAGTCATAATGGTTGAAATGATAGGTGCCGAACAGCGCGCCCGCTTCGGCGACCAGCTTCTTGTGCTTGGCCATCTGCTCGGGCTTGTAATCCAGTTCGTCGGCATCGTCCGCGACCAGGTTCAGCGTCACATTATTGCCAAGGTCCACTGCCTTGAAATGCGTGCCCGCGAACACCGGCGAATCCTGTAACGCCTCATAATCGATCGTTTCATAGGCGACGGCATTGCCGCTCTTCGTGCCCCGCAGCGCGGTCGCCGCCTGCCATCCTGCGGGATAGGTGACCGTCGCCTGGATCGGGATCTGGCGCGTATAATAGCCCGCCGGATAGAGCGACACGCTTTCCCATTGGATATTGAGCATCTTGGGCGTCACGACTACGCGGCCTTGGGCAGGCTGGGTCGCGGACAGGAACTGGAACTGCGCGACGACCTCCGTCACGCCCTGCGGCACGTCGATGGTGAAGGCATAGACGTTGAGCGGGTCGCGCTTCCACGTCACCGGCTGGCCGTTGGCGGTAAAGGTCAGGCCCGTCAACTTCTCGATCTGCCCGCGCGGCGCATGATTGCCCGGCAGCCAGGCGGGCATCATCAATGTCAGCGCCCCGGCCGCGGCGACCGGGATCGTTTCCTTCACGCGGAAGATGCGCTGCACCGTGTCGGTCGCATCAACCTCTAGGCGGATCGCGCCGCCGGGATAGGGGATGTCCTTTGGTGCAGGCGTGGCATCGTTGACCGGCAGCGCGGTCGGCTTGGACCGGATCGCGGCCTGCGCGAACAGCGGGCTGGCGATCGCCGTGGAAAGACAAAGGGCGGCAGCAAGGCTGCGGATCATAGAGGTCTCCAGAAATTCAGCGGGGCCGGACGGCCCATATGCCCCTAGCATGGCGAGGGCGGGCGTCGTCGTCCACCCCCTGATGGACGGCTGTAAAAAGCGCGTTTCCATGGGGGTGATTTGCCGTTAAAGGCGCTGCCCCATGGCGAAGATCGAAACACCGCGTCCGGTACGCGGCACGCAGGACATGTTGGGCGGCACCACGGAGGCGTTTGCGGAACGCTTCGCCCATGTCGTCGCGACGTTCGACCGGGTGCGCAAACTCTACGGATTCCAGCGGGTCGAAGTGCCAGTGTTCGAATCCACCGCCGTCTTCGCCCGCTCGCTGGGCGAAAGCACCGACGTCGTGTCCAAGGAAATGTACACGTTCGAAGATCGCGGCGGCGACAGCATCACCCTGCGCCCCGAATTTACCGCCGGGATCAGTCGCGCCTATATCACCGAAGGCTGGCAGCAATATGCGCCGCTGAAAGTCGCGACCCACGGCCCGCTGTTCCGCTACGAACGCCCGCAAAAGGGCCGCTTCCGCCAGTTCCACCAGCTTGACGCCGAAATCATCGGCGCGGGCGAACCGGGCGCGGACGTGGAACTGCTGGTGATGGCCGACCAGCTGCTCAAGGAACTGGGCATCGAAGACGGCGTGACGCTCACCCTCAACACGCTGGGCGACGGACCAAGCCGCGACGCCTGGCGCGCGGCGCTGATCGCCCATTTCGAGGGGCATCGGGGCGAATTGTCGGAAGACAGCGTCGAACGGCTGGCCAAGAACCCGCTCCGCATCCTCGACAGCAAAGACCCCCGCGACCGCCCGGTCGCCGACAGCGCGCCGGACATCGACGCCTATTTGACCGACGAAGCGCGCAGCTTCTTCGAAAAAGTGACGGCGGGCCTGGATGCTGCAGGCGTGGCCTGGGAACGCAACGCCCGCTTGGTCCGCGGCCTCGACTATTATCGCCACACCGCATTCGAGTTCGTCACCGACCGGCTGGGCGCACAAGGCACCGTGCTGGGCGGCGGGCGTTATGACGGCCTGATCGAAAATCTGGGCGGCCCCGCGACCCCGGCGGTCGGCTGGGCAGCGGGGATCGAGCGGCTGGCGATGCTGGTGGATGCGCCGGATATCGACAAGCCGACGGTTGTGCTCATCCCCATGGGCGAAGCGGCCGAAGCGAAGGCGACCGGGATCATCGCCGATCTGCGTCGCGCTGGCGTCGCCTGCGACATGGGCTTTCGCGGCAATATGAAGAAGCGGATGCAGCGCGCCAATGCGTCTGGTGCGTCTTGGGCGATCATATTGGGCGATGATGAACTGGCGCGGGGCGAAGCGTCCGTGCGCAATCTGGGCACGGGTCAGCAGCAGGCCGTTACGCTGGACGCGCTGATAGCAACGGTGACGGCGCTCTGATGCGTATCTCCGTCAATCACGCATCCCTACCTCCGTTCGCCCTGAGCCTGTCGAAGGGCTCTTCTTCTTCCAGAAAGCAACGGGCTGCGACAGGCTCAGCCCGAACGGCTTCGAGGTGCGTGCCTGATGCACATCTCCCCCGAACGCATCGCGCAGATCGAGGCGCGCCGGGACGAGGTGCAGGCGTCGATGACGCGCGCCGACCTCGCGCCCGATGCGTTCGTGAAGCTGTCGAAGGAATATGCGGAGATCGAGCCGGTCGCCAGAGCCGCGCATGAAGTGCGCCGCCTGCGCCAGGAACTGGCCGCGCTCGACGTGATGGCAGGTGGCGGCGACGATCCCGATGCCGACCCCCTGATGCGCGAAATGGCGCAGGAGGAAATGCAGCTGCTCAAGAGCCAGCTGCCTCAGGCCGAACGCGCCCTGGCGCTGCAGTTGCTGCCCCGCGATTCCGCCGATGCCCGCCCCGCCATGCTGGAAATCCGCGCCGGCACCGGCGGCGACGAGGCGGCCCTGTTCGCGGGCGACCTGTTCCGCATGTATCAGCGCTATGCCGATACCCAGGGCTGGAAGATGGAGTTGATGACCGCCAATGCTTCCGAAGTCGGCGGCTTCAAGGAAGTGGTCGCCAGCATCAACGGCGTCGGCGTCTTCGCCAAGCTGAAGTTCGAAAGCGGCGTGCACCGCGTCCAGCGCGTCCCTGCGACCGAAAGCGGCGGGCGCATCCACACCTCTGCGGCGACCGTCGCGATCCTGCCCGAACCCGAGGAAGTCGACGTCCAGATCGCCGATGGCGACCTCAAGATCGACATCTACCGCGCATCGGGCGCAGGTGGGCAGCACGTCAACACCACCAATTCGGCGGTGCGCATCACCCATCTGCCCACCGGCACCGTCGTCATCCAGCAGGATGAACGATCGCAGCACAAGAATAAGGCGAAGGCGATGCAGGTGCTGCGCGCCCGCCTCTACGAAGCCGAACGCGAACGCACCCAGAGCGAACAGGCGGGCGCGCGCAAGGCGATGGTGGGATCGGGCGACCGCTCCGAACGCATCCGCACCTATAATTTCCCTCAGGGCCGCGTCACCGACCACCGCATCAACCTGACCCTGCACCGCCTGCCCGAAATTCTCGAAGGGCCGGGCTTGGCCGACGTCATCGACGCGCTGGTCGCGGAAGACGAAGCCGCGCGCCTGGCGCAGCTGGACGGGGTGGCGTGAGACACCGGCACAGCATTTTTCCGTCATCCCCGCGAAAGCGGGGACCCATCTCCCAACAGTCCGTCCCTGATGCGCCGTCTGGAGATGGATTCCCGCCTGCGCAGGAATGACGATCGAAAGCGTCCCCGACGCCCTGCGCGCCGCAACCGTCCAACTCGCTGTCGCAAGCGACACCGCCCGCCTGGACGCCGAACTGCTGATGGCCCATGCGCTGGGCCTGTCGCGGCGCGACCTGTTGCTGCGCCAGCGTGACCTCGCCGTTCCTGCGACCTTCGCGTCCCTGCTGGACCGCCGCCTGTCGGGCGAACCGATCGCCCATATCACCGGCACGCGCGATTTCTGGACGATCAGCCTGTCCGTGACGCCCGACACGCTGATCCCCCGCCCGGACAGCGAAACGCTGATCGAGGCGGCAGTGGACCATTTCTCGGCCCGCCCGCCCGCCACGATCCTCGACCTTGGCACCGGCTCCGGCGCGTTGCTGCTCGCCGCGCTCGACCAGTGGCCCACCGCGCGCGGCCTGGGCATCGATGCGTCCGCTGCGGCGCTGGCGGTGGCGCAGGCCAATGCCGCGCGGCTGGGCATGGCCGACCGCGCCGATTTCCGGCCGGGCGACTGGGCAACCGGCGTCACAGGGGCGTTCGACCTGTTGCTGATCAACCCGCCCTATATCGTCGCGGACCTGCCCCTGACGGGCGATGTGCTGCGCGAACCGGCAAGCGCCTTGTTCGCCGGAGCGGACGGGCTGGACGATTATCGCCGTATCGCGCCCGACCTGCCTCGTTTGATCGCGCCGGGCGGCATGGCGGCGATCGAGATCGGCTATGACCAAAAGGACAGTGTCGGCGCGTTGCTGCGCGATCAGGGGCTATATGTCGCGGTACGGCGCGATTTAATCGGCCATGATCGCTGCCTGATCGCCACCCATCCTGCCTAGAAACGACCGATTTACTATCAATCAAGCGAAAATTGCTTGGTTTATGGTGCGAAAGCCACTACATCGGCCTTAGGAACGGCTCTATCTTGTGACATGATCGTTTAGGTCATTGATAGAAAAGGCCAGTTTCCTGCTCCTTAAAGTCATGACGGCGCTCGCTGCGCAAGCGCTGCTGGCAGTCGGGGAATGGTCCGAAAAAGGATCATGCCGTGGCGGAGCCGTATCCGGCCTGAAGGACAGGCCGCTTTGGGATGGCGACTGAACAGTGTTTTCAGCCAATGATGTCATAGCGAACGCAAGGATCATGTCTTGATCAACAACCGGCAGGCCGGCCGCCGCAATCGCGGCCGGAACAATAACAACGGACGTCCCAACGGCAACAACCGGGGCGGTGGCGACAACGGTAACCGCATCGACAACCGCGCGCGCGGCAACGCGACCCAGCTTCTTGAGAAATACAGGAACATGGCGCGCGATGCCCAGATGGCGGGCGATCGGGTGAACGCCGAATATTATCTCCAGTTCGCCGATCATTATTTCCGCGTGCTGGCCGACAATCGCGCCCGTCAGGAGGAGCAACAGCCCCGCCCGCGCAACCGCGACGAGAATTTCGACCAGGATGGCGATGATTTCGACAACGGCTTCGACAATGCCGACGATTTCCGCACCGACCAGCAGCACGCCTATGACCGCACCCCGCGGGAACAGACCAGCTATGATCGTGCTCCGCGCGAACAGGGGCAACGCGACCAAGGTCAGCGAGATCAGGGCCAGCGCGACCAAGGTCAGCGCGATCAGGCGCCTCGCGACCAGGATCGTCGCTCCGAACGGCAGGACGATAATCGCGACAATCGTGAAGCCCGCGAACCGCGCGACAACCGCGACCAGCGCGACGGGCGTAACAATGGCATCCGTCGCGACCGTCCGCGCCGCGAACGCTTCAACGCCGACGGCAACGTGCCGGTGCAGCAGGAAATGGGCGTAGAGGGACCGACCGGCAGCCCCGCCGCCGAACCCGCGCCCCAGCCTGCCGCCGCAGCGCCCCAAGCCGCGACTGCGCCCGAAGCCGAAGCGCCCCGCCCGCGTCGTGGCCGCCCGCGCAAGGTCGTGGCCGACAGCGAAGCGAGCGAAGGGCTGGACCTGACGGTGCTGCCGCCATCGATCGCCCGCGCCGACAATGACGCCGAAGCGACCGAGGACGCGCCCAAGAAGCGCACCCGCCGCGTCCGTCCGGCGACCGAAGCCGCCGAATAAGCGATCGACAGGAAAAAAAGGGGACGGCGCCATCCACGCGCCGTCCCCTTTTTCATGGCCGCGGCTTTTCGGTCGCCGCGTAACAAAAGCCTGCTTTGCAACCCTGCCGCGATCCGGCACTAAGGCATCGTCCTATCTGGAGAGATGCCGATGAAAGCCGCGCGCCTGCTGTCCTTGCTGCTGCCCGTCCTGCCTCTGTCGGCCTTTCCTCTGTCCGCCCAGACGCAAAGCGCCGCCGATCCTACCGGCGCGAGCGCGCAGGGCGATGTCGCCGTCACCATCTATAATAATGGCCAGTCGCTGGTGCAGGACGATCGCCAACTGCCGGTGACGGCGGGGCGCAATCGCATCGAATTTCCCGACGTATCGGCGCGCATCCGGCCCGAAACGGTCAACCTGTCCGGTCCCGGCCTTGCCATCGTCGAACAGAATTTCGACTATGATCTGCTGTCGCCCGACAAGCTGATGGACAAGGCGGTCGGGCAGGAGGTGACGCTGCTGCGCACCAATCCCGCCACCGGCGCGGAAACGCGTGAGCGCGCCAAGATCCTGGCGGCCAATGGCGGCATCGTCCTCCAGATCGGCACGCGGATAGAGGTGCTGCGCGACGATGGCCTGCCCGTCCGCGTCATCTTCGACCGGGTGCCGCCCAATTTGCGCGCCCGCCCGACCCTGTCGGTCACGGTGCAGGCGGATCGCGGCGGCACGGTGCCGGCGCGCCTCTCCTACCTCACGCCCAATCTCGGCTGGACCGCCGACTATGTCGCGCTGTTCGACGCGGCAAAGGGCGCGATGGACATGCAGGGCTGGGTAACGCTCACCAACAACACCGGCACGACCTTCACCGACGCCAAGACGATATTGGTCGCGGGCAACCCGGCCAATGGCGGCGGCCGCAACAACTGGTGGCAGGCGTCGGGTGGGGTCGGCAGCGGCGCGATCGACCAAGCCGGCACGGAAAGCGGCCCGCGCGAACGGCTGGGCGACTATTATCTCTACCCGCTCGCCGCGCGCACCACGATCGCCAACGCCCAGCAAAAGCAGGTCAGCTTCCTCGACGTCAAGGGCGCCCCGGCCCGCGCGACCTATGAATATCTCAATGGCTGGCTTGGCAGTTCCGCCGATCCGATAAGCGCATCGAGCGTACTCAAATTTTCGACCTCGAAACAGGGCGGCCTGGGCGACCAACTGCCCGCCGGCGCGATCCGCGTCTATATGCGCGACGCGCGCGGCAATCCGCAATTCATTGGCGAAAACAATATCGACCATACGCCGATGGGCTCGTCCATGGCGCTGCGCACCGGCGAAGCCTTCGACGTGAAAGTCCGGCCCACCGTCGAACAGCGCACCCGCAAGGGCAGCGCGCGCTGGGAAACCAAAATGCGCTACACCCTCACCAACGCCCGCGCGGAACCGGTGACGATCGACTTGGCGCAGCAGGGGCTGTGGGGTGATACCCGCGTCACGGCCCAGAGCCTGGAAGGCAAGCGCATCTCGGCCGACCGGATGGAATGGAGCGTACCGGTGCCCGCCAACGGCACGGTCGACCTCAGCGTCACCTTCGATTCGCGTTATTGAAGTCGGTCGCAATGCGGCTTCCATACCATCGACCTCGTGTTCCCGCGAAGGCGGGAACCCAGTTGCACCGTCGGAACTGGATTCCCGCCTTCGCGGGAACACGCTATGTTTTGACGCTATTGTTGTTGACGATCGCTGCGTCGGCCCAGGCGGGCACCGTCCTCTCCGCCAAAGCCAATTCGGTCGCCGTCACCGTCTATCGCGAACCGGGCCGGGCGAAGGGCGCGATCGACCGCAACTGGCCGGGCGGCTATGCGCTGATCACCGAAATGCGTGAGGTCGATTTGCCCCAGGGCGAATCGACGATCCGCTTCGAAGGCGTTGCCGAAGGGCTGATGCCCGAAACCGCGATCCTGTCCGGCCTGCCGCGCGGCGTGCGGGAAAAGAACCGGGACGCCCGGCTGCTGTCCCCCGCCGGGCTGGTCGACGCCTATTTGAAACGCAGCGTCACCCTGCGCCGCACCGACCGCAAGACCGGCAAGGTGACGGAGCAGGACGCGATCATCAGCGCCGGGCCGACCGGCGGCGTGATCCTGAAGACTGCGCAGGGCTATGAGACGCTGGGCTGCAGCGGCCTGCCCGAACGGATGCTCTATCCCCGGGCGCCCGCCGACCTGTCGCCCCGCCCGACCCTGTCGGTGATCGCGACCAGCGACCGCCCGATCCGCGCCCGCCTGCAACTCACCTATCTCGCCGAAGGGTTCGACTGGGCCGCCAATTATGTCGCGGACATGGCCGACGATGGCAGGACGCTGGACCTGATGGCTTGGCTGACGGTCGCCAATGGCGGCGTCACCGGCTTCCCCGACGCGCAACTGAGCGTCATCGCGGGCCAGCCCAACAAGCAGGGCCGCAGGCCGCAGCCCCGCCCGACCGGCGGCCCGCTGCGCCTCGCCTGCTGGCCGATGGACGTCACCAGCACGCATCCGCGCTGGGATATGTTCCCGGTGGACGGCCCGCCCGCCGCGATGATGATGGAGGGGGCGCAGGATATCGTCGTGACCTCGTCCCGCCGCACCGACCGCGTCACCATGGCCGCGCCCGCCCCGCCGCCCCCACCGCCGCCGCCGCCCCCACCACCCCCGGAGGATGTCGGCGATCTCAAACTCTACCGCGTCCCGGTGACCGTCGATGTCGCCGCCAATGCGCAAAAGCAGGTCGCCCTGCTGCGTCAGCCGGACGTGAAGGCGGAACGCCTCTATGCCGCGACCATCGGCTATGACGAGCGCCAGGGCGAATCGCGGCCGATGACGCTGCGACTGCGGCTCCAGAACCGGAAGGACCATGGTCTGGGCCTCGCCATGCCATCCGGCCGGGTCGCGATCTTCGAAGAGGTCGGCGGCCAGCGCCTGCTCGCGGGCGAAGCCGATATCGGCGACAAGGCGGAGGGCGAACGCGTCGATTACGACCTGGCGCTCAGCCCGGACGTCCGCGTCGCCGCACGGCTGTCAGCGCAATCGCGCAAGAAACGCGCCTGGACGATCACGCTCAGCAACGCCCGGCCATTCGCGGTGACGGCGGAAGTCACCATCCCCCATGACATCACGCCGCGCCCGACCGACATGGAACGGCGCGGCAATAGCTGGATCTGGCGCGCCACCATCCCCGCCAATGACACGATCGCCCGGTCCTATGGCGAGCGTCTGGCGCGTTAGGCGTTCGGCAATGGCCGCGGGCGGTGGTTCGCATCCAGCGCCACGAACGTATAGAGTCCGCTGGTCAACACCACTTCGTCCATGTCCAGACCGCGCGTCGCCACCACGTCGATGCGAATCGCGACCGATGTACGCCCGCGTCGCTCCTCCTGCGCATAGACCGACACGACATCGCCCAGCAGGATCGGCGTGATGAAGGTCATGCGCTCGATCGCCACGGTCGCCACCGCCCCCTGGGCGATGCGCGACGCCACGATGCCGCCGGCGATGTCCATCTGACTGAGCACCCAACCGCCGAAAATATGGCCATTGCTGTTGATGTCGCTCAAACGGGGCATCAGCCGCAGCACGACTTCGCCCCGCGCGCCATATGTTGCCGTCTCAGTCGTCAAGTGGCACCTCGTCCTTCAGCCTGTCGATCACCTGTTCGTCATGACCCGTCCCGCTCGACAGGAAGGCGAGCGCCATCAGCCCGGTGCCCAGCATGAAGGTCAGCCATACGCCCAATATCGTCGCGATCACCATATGGATCGGCATGTCGCCCGACCGCCAGTGCAGGAACAGTAGCGCCAGACCGACGCAGACTGCACCGCCCAGCGCCATCCAGGCCATGATTTGCCGGAACCGCGCCCAGGCGGTTGCGGCAATCTGCGGATCATCCAAAGCCTGTTTGCGCGTCATCCCTT